>NZ_LFJC01000011.1 GCF_002776695.1 Bradyrhizobium nitroreducens | reverse complement strand
CCCCCGCTTTGCGGATGATCTCGCCTGGTGGATCGAGGCGGCAAAAGCCCAGCGGGCGCGGAAAGCGCCGCCTTATTAACTTGCTTAAGCCGCCCTGACCTCGCCGAGGAAACGGTCGAACTGGTCGGCGAGATCGCGCGACTGCGTCGAGAGCTGCTCGGCGGCGCCGAGCACTTCCCTGGCGGCGGCTCCCGTGTCGTCGGCGGCGCGCTGCACCCCCGAGATGTTGGTGTTGACCTCCTGGGTGCCGCGGGCGGCCTCCTGGACGCTGCGGGCGATTTCCTTGGTGGCCGAGCCCTGTTCCTCGATCGCCGCGGCAATCGCCGTGCCGATCTGGTCGATCTCGCCGATGACGTCGGCGACGTTGCGGATCGCTGCCACGGTCTCGTCGCTGGCGGTCTGGATCGCCGTGATCTGCTCGGAGATTTCGGTCGTCGCCTTGGCAGTCTGTCCCGCCAGTGACTTCACTTCGGAGGCGACCACGGCGAAGCCGCGGCCGGCATCGCCGGCGCGGGCGGCCTCGATCGTCGCGTTCAGCGCCAGCAAATTGGTCTGCTCGGCGATGCTCTGGATCAGCGTGACGACGTCGCCGATCTTCTGCGCGCCCTCGGCGAGCGTGCGTGCGGTGTCGCCGGTGCGGCGGGCGTTCTCGACGGCGCGGGCCGCGATCTCGGTGGATTGTGCGACCTGGCGGCCGATCTCGGAGATCGAGGAGGTCAGCTCTTCGGTGGCGCTGGCGACGGTCTGCACGTTGGTCGAGGTCTGCTCGGAGGCGGCGGCGACGACCGCGGCCTGGCTATTGGTCTGGGCCGCCGTCGAGGTCATCGACTGCGCAGTGCTTTCCATGGTCGAGGACGCCTGGGACAGACCGCCGACGAGCTCGGTGACCTTGGCCTCGAACGCGCGCGTGAGCTCGTCGAGCGCCTGCGCACGGCGCATCTTGCCGTCGTTCTCGGCCTGCTTCTCGGCCGCGAGCCGGTCGGCCCGGATCATGTTGTCCTTGAACACCTGGACGGCCGCGGCCATCGCCCCGATCTCATCGGAGCGCTCGGCGCCGGGGATGCTGTCCGAAACCTCGCCTTCGGCAAGCC
>NZ_LFJC01000009.1 GCF_002776695.1 Bradyrhizobium nitroreducens | reverse complement strand
CGGGTACCGCCGGTGACGATAGAGATTGTGGTCATCGTAGTCTCCTTGTTGATGATCGATACGATGGGACCAGTAATCAGATCAGCCGGCGTTGAAGTTGCCAGATACTCGGAGATCTTTGCCTGTTTCTCGGAGTTGCCAACGCCACGCGGCTGGATAGTGACAAAATGCCGGAGAAATACAGGCATGGAGACCCAAGCGAGCTACAATGTCTTGCCTGAAAGCAGATCGAACTTGCCTGATACTCCAGGGCGGCTTGTCTCCCGAAGCCAGTCCGGCTAGGTTTCACCGCATGAACGATCTGCTGGATGCGGTTCGCCGCTACGCTGAGCACCATTCCGACTGCAATGGAATCGGTACTCCGCCGATCACTGGATTAACCACCATCCGCGCGGCGGCCCCCAGCGCGCTGCAATACGCGATTTCGCGGCCGTTGATCGCTCTCGTGCTTCAAGGCAGCAAGCGGGTGACAATGGGAAGCCGGACGTACGATTTTGGTGCCGGTGAATCATTGCTTATTGCTGCCGATGTTCCGACAGTCAGCCAGATCACGCGAGCCAGTCCGGGTGCGCCTTATCTCTCGCTCGTTCTAGATCTCGATCCCGCTGTGATCGCCGATCTCACTTTGGATATGGACGGCGCGCCCGACCAGGAAAATGTCCAGGTTCATGTGGGCCCTACCGAGATTGAGGTCGCCGACGCAGCGCTCCGCCTTCTGCGACTCCTGGATAGGCCCTCGGCATTGCCCATACTGCAGAGGCAAATGGTCCGTGAAATTCATTACTGGCTTCTCGTCGGTCGGCATGGAGCCCGTATTCGCGGTCTCGGCGTTGCGGATAGCCACGCTCACCGAGTCGCCCGTGCCGTTGCGACGATCCGATCGGACTATGCGCAGCCTTTGCGTATCGAGCGTCTCGCGGATGCTGCCGGCATGAGTCCATCTTCATTCCATGAACACTTCCGGTCGATCACGTCGCTGACGCCTTTGCAGTTTCAGAAGCAGTTACGTCTCATCGAGGCGAGACGCATGATGCTCTCGGAGGGGGCGATGATCAGCACCGCGGCTCACGCCGTCGGATACGAGAGCGTACAGCAGTTCACGCGCGAGTACGGTCGATTGTT
>NZ_LFJC01000012.1 GCF_002776695.1 Bradyrhizobium nitroreducens | reverse complement strand
TGGGTCCCTGTGTCTGAAAAGCCTGTCATAATGATGGTGGGCGGGAAGCCGTTGGGTCCTTGGCGCTTGACGCCGTGAGCCGGCTCGGTCTCCCGCCCGTTCCATTCAACAACCTGAACAGTTGCACGAGGCTGCGCCAACAGACCTCGCATCACAGGGACAGGCACCGTGATCATATCCTCTCGTTGCGTCGGAATCGACGTCTCCAAACATCATCTCGATATTTTCGATGAGGCCGTCGGTGTATCGGAACGCATCGACAACGCGACACACGCCATCACACAGCTGGTGGCGCGTTGGCGATGCGATGCGCTGGTCGTCTTCGAGGCTACGGGGGTCTACGACCTCGAGCTTCGTGAGGCACTGCATCGGGCCGGCATCCGCTTTGCCCGTATCAATCCGGCCCGTGCCCGCGACTTTGCCCGTGCCAGCGGCCAACTCGCCAAGACCGATCCGATCGATGCGCAGATGCTGGCGGCCTTCGCCCGCGCCATGAAGCCCGCCACCGAGCAGGCCGCGACACCCGCCCGCAACGCTTTGGCAAAGCTTGCAAAACGGCGGGACCAACTGGTTGCTATGCGAGCCCAGGAAAAGAACCGCCGCAGCGAAGCCGAGGACCGCGCCATGG
Source organism: Bradyrhizobium nitroreducens (assembly GCF_002776695.1). Lineage (GTDB taxonomy): Bacteria > Pseudomonadota > Alphaproteobacteria > Rhizobiales > Xanthobacteraceae > Bradyrhizobium > Bradyrhizobium nitroreducens. The sequence goes on along the minus strand of NZ_LFJC01000012.1, from coordinate 499 downwards.
CGGAACGCATCGCTCGCCTCATCGAGGTCCTCAATTATGAGATCGCTGAAATCGAGACCGAGATCAATGCGCTCGTCAAAGCCGAGCCGGAGCTTGCGGACGATGCACAGCTGATGCGCTCGGTGCCCGGCGTGGGGCCCGTCGCCTGCATGCAACTCCTCACCCAGATGCCCGAACTTGGGCGTCTCGGGCCGAAGGAAGTGGCCGCTCTTGCCGGCCTGGCTCCCTTCAATGTCGATAGCGGGGCTTATCGAGGCAAGCGCAAGATCGGCGGCGGACGAAAGCGCGTCCGCGACGCCCTCTACATGGCTGCTCTCAACGCCATTCGCCGCGCCGACCGCTTCAAGGCCTTTTACGACCGGCTGCGCCAAGCCGGCAAACCAGCGAAGCTCGCCCTCATTGCTGTCGCCAGGAAGCTGCTGACCATCCTCAACGCTATGCTGCGCGACCGAAAAATCTATAAGGTCGCACCGTCAACATAACAGTTGCCGGCTCTGCG
>NZ_LFJC01000013.1 GCF_002776695.1 Bradyrhizobium nitroreducens | reverse complement strand
GGCAGGGCTATCGCATGTGACCGATAAGGCTGAGAAGGAATTCGTCTTCCCAGCCTGCTCGTTTGACCTTCTGTCGCATGGAGATGCGGGCGGGGTGGGCTCGAATGAGATTGATTGCAGCTCGCCGCAAGATCGCGAAGTTCTCGGGGCCGTTGTTTTTTCTGGTTCGGCAAGCGTCTTCGCCAAAGACGACATCGAGCACCCAGTGCAACTGATTCTCGATGCTCCAATGGCCTCGGACGACCTGCAACAATCGTCTTGCGGGCAGGTATTTGGACAACAAGTAATATCGCACGGACGGCTTGCCGGCGGGTTTGCCATGCAGTCGTCGGCGCGAAGTGATGCGAGCCACGGCCGCCACTCCGGGAAAGCGGTTTGTCGTACCCAGACTGATGTTGCGCATGACGGTGGCGCGCCGGGATTCGCATCGATCGTGCGTGCTCGGCTCGCGTCGTTGAGCCACGCTGCGCTTGCCCGAGCGGGCAAAGCAGCGCTCGACCTCCGCGAACAGTTTGCTTTGATTTTCCTTGAGAGCCAGCACGTAGTGGGCGCCACGCTCGAGCACCTTCTTGGCGAAGGGACGATTGCAATGCAGGGCGTCGGCAGTGACGATGCAGCCTTCGAGCGAAAGCATTTGCAGCACATCCAGGGCACCTTGGGCCTCGTTGCGGCCTGGCGCCTTGCATGCAGCCAGGGCCATGCGGGCTTCGGTCGCAAAGACATTGACCATGTGCAGTGGCGTGGCGCTGCGACCGCGTTCGTAGGCTCCTCGAACAGCTTTGCCATCGACTGCCACCACGCCGGTGAGCTTGATCCCGTTGGCCTCTGCGAATGCTGCCATAAAGCTTCGGAAGGCTTGTTCGAAAGCCCCCGGATCGAGCGCGTTGAAGACCCGGCTGAACGTATCGTGACTGGGGATTCCGTGCTCCAACCGAAGGAATTGCCGCAACAGCTTTTCCTTGGACGACGCGAACACCTCCATATCCGTCGCGCCCTGTCCTCCGCACAACACCGTTGCCAGCGCGATGACGATGAGATCCAGCAGGTCGTGCAGTGCGTTGGGTGCACGCGGATCGGGCAACGTACTGAAGATACTGCGAATCTTGCGCATAGGACCCCCACGCCGAATCGGGAGTCCTCTTCAGAATCCATATCGCTGGACCGCGCAATACCACCCTCAAAACCACATGCGATTCCCCTGCCC
>NZ_LFJC01000001.1 GCF_002776695.1 Bradyrhizobium nitroreducens | reverse complement strand
ACCGGTTCGCGTGAAGAAAACGCGTCAAAACAAGAATCTAGAGCTTCGGTTCTGATTCAATCAGAACCGAAAATGCTCTAGTGTCCTGAACCAAAAGTTCGTGGCATTTTAGGCCTTGGCGGGCAAACTGTAAGCGCAGAAGCGCTCGATCGAACTAAGGATGTCGTCGGCTGATTTTGTCCATCGGAACGGCTTTGGTTTGGCGTTGTGAAGTTCGATGAAGGACTTAATGTCGGTGCGCAGCGCAGCCACGCTGCGATAGATACCGCGCCTGATTTTGCGCTCGGTGATGAGCGCAAAGAAACGTTCGACCTGATTGAGCCAAGATGAACTGGTTGGCGTCAGATGCACGTGCCAGCGTGGCCTCTTGGCCAACCAGTTGCGGATCAGCGGCGTCTTGTGGGTTGCGTAATTGTCCATGACAAGGTGAACGTCCAGACTGTCTGGAACAGCGGCTTCGATCTCATCGAGAAATTTGCGGAACTCCACGGCGCGATGGCGCCCATAACACTTGCCGATGACCCGGCCAGTTGCGATGTCGAGGGCAGCAAACAGCGAGGTCGTCCCGTGGCGCTTGTAATCGTGACTGCGGCGCGCCGCCTGGCCAGGCCGCATGGGGAACATGGGCTGGCTGCGGTCCAGCGCCTGGATCTGCGATTTCTCATCGACACACAGTACAATGGCGCGCTCGGGCGGGGCCACATAGAGGCCGACCACGTCGCGAACTTTGGCAACGAAATCTGGGTCGGTTGAGAGCTTGAAGGTCTCCAACCGATGCGGCTGCAGGCCGAAGGCGCGCCATATCCGCTGTACTGTCGAGACAGACAGCCCGCTGGCCCGTGCCATACCGCGTGAACTCCAATGCGTCGCATCGGCAGGCTTCGTCTCAAGGGTGCGGACGATCACCGCCTCGATCCGGGCATCCTCGATGGTGCGCGGCGTCCCTGATCGCGGCTTGTCCAAGAGACCTTCAAGTCGATGCTCGGCGAAGCGCAGACGCCATTTGCTAACCGTGTCAGGATCAATAGCCAGGCGGGCCGCCACGACCTTGCTCTGCTCGCCTTCAGCACAGGCCAAGATGATCCGAGCCCGCAGCGCCAACGCCTGCGCCGTGCTCCGGCGCGACGCCAGCGACGTCAACTCAGCGTGTTCCATCTCATCGAGCCCCAGCGGGGCAAAGCGTCGACCCATAACCGATCCTCCCCAAAATCGAGAGATTCCGCTAGGTTCGAGTCGATTTGGAGTCCGTCGAACTTCAGATTCGGGACA
>NZ_LFJC01000002.1 GCF_002776695.1 Bradyrhizobium nitroreducens | reverse complement strand
GCTCTAGCAGTCTGCTGAAAAACTATCGTTTTTGTCGGAGTTTCGTGATTCACTGATTTGCATTGGATCTCGGAGGCTGGGGATGCGTGGCAAGTTCGAGGATCAGGGTGGACTGTTCTCGTATGTTTTGCCTGAGGCGCTGGTTCCGAAGGACCACCCGTTGCGCAAGATACGAGATCTTGTACGTGCCGTTCTGAGCGATCTGAACCGGACATTGAGCGGGCTGTATTCGAAGGAAGGTCGTCCTTCGATCCCGCCCGAGCAGTTGTTGAGTGCTCTGCTGCTGCAGGCCTTTTATGGCATCCGCTCGGAACGACAGCTGATGGAACAGCTGGACTATAATTTGCTGTATCGTTGGTTCGTGGGGCTTTCGCCGGATGATCCGGTCTGGGACCCGACAACGTTTACGAAGAACCGTGCCCGGTTGGAGAACGGCGAGGTGTTCGCCAAGTTCATGGCGAAGCTTCTGAACCATCCGGATGTGAAGCCCCTGTTGTCGAGCGAGCACTTCTCGGTGGATGGCACGCTGATCGAGGCCTGGGCTTCACAGAAGAGCTTTCGCCCCAAGGACGGCAGCGGCGACGATGATGACGGCGCCAACTTCCATGGCCAGAAGCGCAAGAACGACACCCATGCGAGCACCAGCGACCCTGACAGCCGGCTCTATCGCAAGGCGGCCGGGCGAGAGGCCAGGCTTTGCTATATGGGCCACGCCACCATGGAGAACCGGCACGGGCTGGCGGTAGCCGGCAAGGTCACGCATGCCAATGGTACCGCCGAACGCCGGGCTTCAGAGGCGATGCTGAAGGCGAGACGCAAAGCCGCAGGCCGCCGCATCACCGCCGGTGAGGACAAGGCGTACGATACGGCCGAGCATGTCGACAATCTTCGTGCCATCGGCGTGACGCCGCATGTGACCCAGAACCAGGCCGTCACCAAAACCGGCAAGACCCGCAACAGCGCCATCGACGAGCGCACAACGCGGCACCCGGGCTACAGCATGTCCCAGTCACGGCGGGCGATGGTCGAGTGCATCTTCGGATGGGGCAAGCAGCATGGCACCATGCGCAAGACCAAACATCGGGGCATCGCTCGCGTCGCCGCCGACTTCCTGCTCAATCTGATTGCCTACAACCTCGTCCGGATACCCAAGCTCGTCGCAGGTTGAGGTCGCCGATCGGAGAGGCAATCGCCGCTCCGACATCAAACTTCCGACCAAGGTCCAACCCAAACGCCAATCAGCAACGAATTTGCCGGTTTTTCAGCAGACTGCTAGAGCG
>NZ_LFJC01000008.1 GCF_002776695.1 Bradyrhizobium nitroreducens | reverse complement strand
CTGGACTGCACCCCTGAAGTGAGACACGATAATTACAGTGACAGGCATTTCGAGGATGACCTGTGGCAGGACGAGGAAAGAAGCGTCAGTTTCCGACGGCTTACAAATTGAAGGCGATCAAGCGTGTTGAGCGAGGCGAAGGCGTCCTCCCTGTAGCCCGCGAGCTTGGAATCTCCCGCAAGATTCTCCATGACTGGATCAAGGCCTGGAACGCCGAAGGGCCGGATGGTTTGAACCGGAAGCCCGGACCCAAGCCTGGCCCCCGCAAGCTCAAGCCACTACCGACGTACGACGACAAGCGCTCCGCCCTCGCGCTCGCCAAAGCCCGCATCGCCGAACTCGAGCGGCTGGTGGGCCGCCAGCAGATGGATCTCGATTTTTTTCGGCAAGCCTTGCGCGCATTGGAGCGGCCGGCCGCGCAAGGCAAACCCGTACCCGCATCGTCGAAGTCGTCAAAGCCATGACGATGGAGACGACCGATTCCTATGCCGATGTCCAACGCCTGTGCCGCCTCGCGGGCTTGCCGCGCGCGACCTATTACCGGCACCTCGCCAGACACGATCCCAAGGCAGCAGATTGCGAACTGCGCGACGTGATCCAGCGCATCTGCCTCAAGCACGTGTTCTACGGCTATCGGCGGGTGACGGCGGCCCTCAGGCGTCAGGGCATGGTCGTGAATGCCAAGAAGGTTCAAAGACTTATGCGCGAAGACAATCTGCTCGCGCAGCGCAAGACACCATTCCTGAAGCCGCCCTCGGAGCGGCCATCGGGCTTTCTCGTCGTCCCCAATCTGGTTCGTGGCCTGGTGCCGTCTGCGCCCGACCAGATCTGGGTGGCGGACATCACCTACGTCCATCTCGCCAGGACCTTCGCCTATCTCGCCGTCATCCTCGACGCATTCTCGCGCAAGGCTGTGGGCTGGGCCTTCGACGACACGCTCGACACCTCGCTTGCGATCAGCGCCTTGGAGAAGGCCATTGCCGCGAGACGGCCAGCGCGTGGCAGCCTGATCCACCATTCCGATCGCGGCGTGCAATACGCATCGATCGCCTATCGCCAGCGGCTTGCCGATCGGGATATCACGTTGAGCATGAGCAGACCCGGCAACCCCTTCGACAACGCGAAGGCCGAGAGCTTCATGAAGACGCTCAAGGCCGAGGAGATCAACGGGAAGACCTTCGTCGATCTCGACGACGCCCGCCGCCGCATCAACAGCTTCATCGCGGAGGTCTACAACAAGGAGCGCCTGCACTCGGCGCTCGGATACCAATCGCCTCTTGAGTTCGAAACCGCGTTCGCGCAAAACAAAGCACGATAACGTACCGTGGCAACCGCACTGTCACTGTAATTATCGTGTCTCACTTCAGGGGTGCAGTCCAG
>NZ_LFJC01000010.1:1182-1425 GCF_002776695.1 Bradyrhizobium nitroreducens | reverse complement strand
GTCCAGGAAATCTTGGAGCGGTCGCCGCGGCAGTCGCCACGCTTGGTGACGAAATTGTAGATGCCGCCCTTGCCTTCCGAATTGCCCGGATACCAGTTCTGCACCGTCGAATATTTGATCTCGGCATCGTCATGGGCGACGAGCTCGACGACGGCGGCGTGCAGCTGGTTCTCGTCGCGCTGCGGCGCGGTGCAGCCTTCGAGATAGGAGACGTAGGCGCCCTTGTCGGCGATGATCAGCGTG
>NZ_LFJC01000010.1:964-1172 GCF_002776695.1 Bradyrhizobium nitroreducens | reverse complement strand
CACGGGCAATGCGCTGAACGCGCTCGGCCTCGCCGGCAACACCGGCACCGCGACCGCCTTCACCGCGGCTCGTACCTCCGGCGTTGGCGGCCTCACCGGCAAGAACTTGACCTTCACCTCCTTCAATGGCGGTACGGCGGTCGACGTCACCTTCGGCGACGGCACCAACGGCACGGTCAAGACGCTCGATCAGCTCAACTCGAAGCTC
>NZ_LFJC01000010.1:0-954 GCF_002776695.1 Bradyrhizobium nitroreducens | reverse complement strand
TTTTCGTCGCACTGAGTATCGGGATGACCGCGTTTCAAAATGGCGCCGGCGTGCTTGGTGCGCTGCTTATCGGAACGGTCAGTGGCGCGTTGACGCTTGCCGTCGGTCAGGCCGCCGTCGCCATTGCCCGGTCCTTGACCTTGCGCATCGCCATCGCGACCGCATTTGCTGTCCCCGCTGCCGTCGCCGGCAATCATGTGGCATTCGCTCTGTCCCAGATCGAGATGCCGTCGCAGGCTTGGCGTGAGGTCTTCGCTTACCTGGGTGCAGTTTGCATTGGAGTTACTTCATGGACGCGCTTGATGGCTTTGGCGGAGACCCGCCCGTTCGAGCCGGGTGGGGCGGTGGAGAACCCGTCCTGACCAGTTCTTACGGCCGCATGGCCCGAAGGATGTCCGTTTACCGCCTTCGTCATCGAACAGGTGCGCGTAGATCGGCGCGTTGAACAGCGGAGATCGAAACTTGAGCGCGCGAGAGGCAGTCCCTCCTCGGAACTCTCGATCAAGCTGCCGGCATTCGGTCTGGCCCACGCAGCCGCGGCAGAGCGATGTTACCTAATCCGTTCTTGGGAGACGATGCCGCCCTTTGCAGGAGATTGTTTCTCTTTCCGCGCTGAATCGTTCCGACCTCTTGTTCATCAAAACCGAGTTAGCCAGGCTTCTCCAGAGATTGTGGTTCAGCACGCGGACGCACGTGGCCTCGTTGATGGCTTGATCTGGCCGAAGACCGGCTTTGCCTCGATCGTCTGAGCCGCAACGCCGTTGATGCGACTTTCTTCCCCTAGGCTTCGCCCATTCCTCGCGAGACAAGAAAGTCGCCGCAACGACGTCCTCCGCTGCGCTCCGGCCCGAGCGGGTGCGTCGCCGATCGTCCTCGGCCCTAGATCGCCATCGAGGCCGCGGTGGTCGCGGGCTCGAAACACAACAGGAGAAGTGACATGGCTAACATCGGTTC
>NZ_LFJC01000014.1 GCF_002776695.1 Bradyrhizobium nitroreducens | reverse complement strand
AGTACCTCGACACAGAGGTTTTGACTCTTTGTTTTTGCACCGCTTCGGCGGGTATTTTGGGGTAGGCGCGGCCCAATTTGGCGCGCGCCTTCTGGGTTGTGAACATCCAGTTGATCTGGGCGCGCTCGGCGTTGCGACGTTTTTCCCAAGCGACGGTCTCTCTGACAAGACGGGCATAGCTGTCGATGCGGCGGTCGAGACACTGTCGGACGAGGACTCCGATCTCGATCTCGACCATGTTGAGCCAGCTGGCATGTTTCGGAGTGTGATGGAACTCCAGGCGTCGTAGCAGCCGACGAGCCTGATCGGCCGGGAACGCCTGATAGAGTGCGCCGGCCGTATGAGTGGACAGATTATCGAGCACGACGCGAATGCGATTGGCTTTGGGATAATGCACGTCGACCAGTTCGCGCATGCACTCGGCGAAGTCGGTGGCGGCCCTGTGCGCGGTGGCCTTTACCTTGCGCCACGGTCGGTTCACGTCGATGACCACGAACAGATTGGCGGTGCCGTTGCGCCGATACTCGTAATCGTAGCGCTCGATCCGTCCAGGCTTTGCCGGGATCGGTGGCCGGACCTCGCCGATAAGCTGGACCGGGCTCTCGTCGAAGCAGACCACCGGTTGCCGCGGATCGGGCGGCGCGGCGTATAGATCGAGCACGTCCTCCATGCGCGCGACATATTCCGCGTCGACTTTTGGAATGCACCACATGCTCCTGCGCCATGGCTTGAGATCGTTCTCGGCCAAGCGCCGCCGCACCGTCTCACGCGACAGGCTCTCGTGAGACGTCAATCTGATCATCTCATCAGCCAGAAGCTCAAGCGTCCAACGCGCGCGACCGGCCGGAGGGCTCGAACAGGCGGTGGCCACAAGCAGGGCCTCCTCCTTGTCGGTGAGCTTGCGTTCCGCCCCGGCACGCGGCTCCTCACTCAGGGCGGCAGCCAGATTGCCTTCGACGAAACGCCGCCGGGTCCGGTAGACCGTCGAATGGCCGACGCCTACGCTGGTGGCAATGTCGTCGTCGCTGAGTCCGGCATCCGCCGCGAGCAGGATCTGCGCCCGCTTGAGCTTGCGCACCGCCTGGCTACCTCCACTCAGCAGAAGCTCGAGCTCCGTGCGCTCCGCGCAGCTTAGATCGACATGATAACGTATGTTCATCACAGCCTCCGTTCTGGAGGCCCAGCTGAATCGACCGATGAATCAAATGTCTGGCAAGACCCCGCCCGGCTTCACCCCTAAGCAGGGCCAGTATCTGGCGTTCATCGACGCCTACACCCGCGTCAACCGGCGCCCGCCGGCCGAGCGCGACATCCAGCGCTATTTCGGCGTCACGCCGCCGACCGTGCACCAGATGATCCTCACGCTCGAGCGCGCCGGGTTCATCCGCAGAACACCCGGTGGCCCACGCAGCATCGAAGTCCTCGTCGCCCCCGAGCAGCTACCGATCTTGCAGGACCCAGATCAACCAGTCAAAACCTCTGCGTCGAGGTACTAGTC
>NZ_LFJC01000015.1:926-1541 GCF_002776695.1 Bradyrhizobium nitroreducens | reverse complement strand
GCGCCGGTGACGATCCTGGGCGATGGCAATTCGGTGGCACTCAACAACAGCCAGGAGATCCTGACGCTGACCGGCAGCAACGAGACGCTGACGGTGAACAGCAGCTTCGACGCGGTTACGTCGACGGGCAACAGCGACGTGGTGACAGTCAATGGCTGGAACAACACGGTGACGCTGACCGGCGACAGCCACCAGGTGACGGTGAGCGGCTCGACCAACAGAGTGACGTTGAACGGCAACAACGAGACGGTGACGTTGACCGGGACGAACGGCATTCTATCGCTGAACGGCACCGGCGACGTGGTGACGTTGAGCGGCACCGGCGCGTGGGGCACGATCACGACGACGAACGCGGCGAGCTTCACGCTCGCCAATGGCTGGAGCGGAGAGACGCTCAACACCAGCGGCAGCAGCGTGGTGGTCAGCGCCTATTCCAACGCGTTGACGATCAACGGCAATGGCAACTCGGTGTCGGTCAACAATACCCTGGATACCGTGACGCTGAACGGGACGGGCAGCACGGTGTCGGGGCAGTCCGGCACGATGGTGGTTCTGACCGGAATAGGCAACGTGGCGACGGTGGTCGGCAACAGCGATTACGTGACGCTGGCGGGT
>NZ_LFJC01000015.1:680-916 GCF_002776695.1 Bradyrhizobium nitroreducens | reverse complement strand
CCTCCAGCTGCTCCAGCGCAAACGGCATCGCCATCCGCGCCTCCGTGCGGCCCAGCATCAAGCCAATGCTCGTCTGCAACGCCCCATCCAGCAACCCGGGATGCAGCACATACGCCCCGCGCGTCCCGACAACGCTGTCGTCCAGACGCAACTCGCCCAGCACCCGTTCCCGGCCCGCCTCGTCATGGCCCAGCTCGATCTGGCGGACCGTTCGGAAGCTCGCGCCATAGATCAGC
>NZ_LFJC01000015.1:461-670 GCF_002776695.1 Bradyrhizobium nitroreducens | reverse complement strand
CGATGTCCAGCTTGTGCACGCCACTGTCCGGCCCACTCGACCGGCTATGGCGCGCGACAGCCCACACCTTCGTCGTCAGCGGTGCCAGCGCCTGCACACTCTCCACCGCGAACGGCAACGCCACCTTGCCCGCGGCCTGCTCGCCCAGCATGAGCCCCATGCCCGCTTGCAACGCCCCATCCATCAGGCTCGGATGCAACCCATACTCA
>NZ_LFJC01000015.1:230-451 GCF_002776695.1 Bradyrhizobium nitroreducens | reverse complement strand
TCGCGATCACCGGCACGGGCAATGCGCTGAACGCGCTCGGCCTCGCCGGCAACACCGGCACCGCGACCGCCTTCACCGCGGCCCGCACCTCCGGCGTTGGCGGCCTCACCGGCAAGACCTTGACCTTCACCTCCTTCAACGGCGGTACGGCGGTCGACGTCACCTTCGGCGACGGCACCAACGGCACTGTCAAAACGCTCGATCAGCTCAACTCGAAGCTT
>NZ_LFJC01000015.1:0-220 GCF_002776695.1 Bradyrhizobium nitroreducens | reverse complement strand
GCGCGCCGCCGACCGACATGGAGCTGCAGAGCTTCTGGAGCGTCTTGAAGAAGATCGGCCAGGGCGTGCAGACCGGCGTGAACATCGGCCACCAGCTCGGCGTGTTCAGTGCCCAGCCCGGTCTGCAGCCGGCAGCAAGCGCGCCGCCGACCGACATGGAGCTGCAGAGCTTCTGGAGCGTCTTGAAGAAGATCGGCCAGGGCGTGCAGACCGGCGTGAA
>NZ_LFJC01000004.1 GCF_002776695.1 Bradyrhizobium nitroreducens | reverse complement strand
TCCATGCCGGCTTCGGGCAGGCGCAGCACCTCGCCGATCTGGTCGATCAGGAGGCCATAGGATTCGCCGCGCAGATCGACGCCGACCGCCATCGGCACCTTGCCGTCCTCAGGCTGCGGCAGGCCGAGGCGGGCGCGCATGTCGACCACGGTGACGATGCGGCCGCGCAGGTTGAGGACGCCCGCGATCTCGCGCGAGGACAAGGGAACGCGGGTGACGCGCTCGGGCATGAACACGTCCTGGACGCGGGAGATCGGCAGGCCGAACAGCTGGCCGCCGATCATCGCGGTGACGTATTCCACCATGGCGCCTTCGCTGGACTGGGTCTTGCTGGTCATGTGTCTCTCCTGATCCCTGCCCTGCTCTTACGCCGCTGCCCGGCTCAGCTCGGAGGCGCCGGCGGCGCCCGCGGTCTGCTCCTTCAGCGCCGCGATCAGACCGGGACGGTCGAACTTGGCGACGTAGTCGTGGAAGCCGGCCTGACGGCCGCGCTCGATCGCCGCCGGCGACACCAGCGCGGACAGGCCGATGATCGGCATCGAGCCGAGATTGTTGTCCGAACGGATGGTCTCGGCGAACTCGAACCCGTTCATGTCGGGCATCTCGATGTCGGTCAGCACCACGTCGAAGCTCTGGGCGCGGAGCGCAGCCAGGCCCTCCTGCGCGGTCGGCGCGGTGCGGACGCGGTAGCCGGCCGCCTTGAGCACGGGCGCGAGCATGTTGCGGAAGAACGCCGAGTCGTCGACCAGCAGCACCGACTGCGAGTGCAGCGAGGGCTTCATCTCCTTGCGGGTGAACCAGTCGGAGAACGCCATCGGCAGGAAGTGGCCGACGTCGATCACTTCCGTCGCCTGCCCCTTGATCACGGCCGAGCCGAGGATGCCCTGGCTGGAGCCGCCGACCTCGATGTTGAGCCGTTCCTCGACGATGTCGATGATCTCGTCGACGACGAGACCCATGGAGCGGCCGTCGTCGGCGAACACCAGGATCGGCTGGGCGCCCTGGCTGGCAATGGTGACGCCTTCCATGGCCACGAGCGGCATCAGCTGCTCGCGGTACTGCACCATGTAGCGGCCGTTGCTGAACTCGATCTTGTCGGCCGGGAGCTCCTCCAGGCGGGTGACGAGCCCGAGCGGGACCGCCTTGGGCTGCGAGGAGCCGGCGCGGAAGACGAGGAGCGAGGTGGTCTGCTCGCCCGAGCCGATGTGGTGCGCGCCGTTCTCGTCGCCCATGTCATGGGCCGAGGAGCCGGCGGCGCCGAGCGCTTTGGCAATGCCGTTGGGGTCGATGATCATGATGACCGCGCCATCGCCCAGGATGGTGTTGCCGGAGAACATGTCGATGTGACGCAGTTTCGTCGACATCGGCTTGACCACGATTTCTTCGGTGTGGAACACGCCGTCGACCACGATGCCGAAGGTCTGGCTGCCGACTTGCGTGACCACGATGAAGCCGTTCTCGGGATCGGAGGCCGCGCCGTCGTCGATCTTGAGCAGCTTCTTCAGGTGGATCAGCGGCAGCAGCTTGTTGCGCAGGCGGAGAACCGCGGTGTCCTTGATGCGCTCGATGCGGTGCTCTGAGTTGGCGCGGGC
>NZ_LFJC01000007.1 GCF_002776695.1 Bradyrhizobium nitroreducens | reverse complement strand
TGGGCGAGTTGTGTCTGGACGACAGCGTTGTCGGGACGCGCGGGGCGTATGTGCTGCATCCCGGGTTGCTGGATGGAGCGTTGCAGACGAGCATTGGCTTGATGCTGGGCCGCACGGAGGCGCGGATGGCGATGCCGTTTGCGCTGGAGCAGCTGGAGGTGCTGGCGGCGATACCGGACCGAGCGTGGGCGGTGGTGCGCTATAGCGCGGACAGCGGTGCGGCCAGCGCGGTGCAGAAGCTGGACATCGATGTGTGCGATGCGTCCGGTCAGGTGTGCGCAAGCCTGCGGGGCTTCAGCAGCCGGGTGGTCGAGGGCGTGCCGGGCTGGGCGAAGGCGAGCGGGGAGCTGCCGGGTGAAGAGGTGGCGGAGCCGATCGGCGAGCTGACGCTGGTGCCGGTGTGGCAGGCGGTGGCCTCGGGCGATGCGGCGGTGTGGCCGCAGCGCGATCAGCGCGTGGTGGTGATCGGTGATGGCGCGCAGCTATGGCAGGCGCTCGAGGGGTACGGGCAGGTGCAGATGCTGGCGCTCAGTGCCAACGACGGCATCGAGCGGATCGCCGAGCGGCTGGAGGCGATGGGGCAGATCGATCATGTGCTGTGGGCGGTGCCGGCGGCGGCGCATGAGCTCACCAGCGAGGACCTGATCGATGCGCAACAGGACGGCGTGTTCAGCGGCTTCCGGTTGATCAAGGCGCTGCTGTCGCTGGGCTATGGCAAGCAGCGATTGGGTCTGACGGTGCTGACGCAGCAGTCGCAATCGATCGATGAGGCCGATCCGGTGTGGCCGGCCCACGCCGGCGTGCACGGTCTGGTGGGATCATTGGCCAAGGAGTGCAGTCAGTGGAAGGTGCGGCTGCTGGACCTGGCGCATGATGGCCCGTGGCCCGAGGGCTTGCTCGCACAGCCGGCGCAGGCCCAGGGCGATGCGCTGGTGTACCGCGAAGGGCGTTGGTATCGGCCGCAGCTGCTCAATATGCGTCTGCCACAGCCGGGCGGGCCGGTGTACCGGGACGGCGGGCTGTACGTGCTGATTGGTGGAGCGGGTGGCATCGGTGAAGTGTTCAGCGAGCATCTGATCCGCCAGCACCAGGCGCGGGTGGTGTGGATCGGTCGTCGCGCACGGGACGAGGCGATCGTGCGCAAGCAGCAGCGTTTGGCGCAACTTGGTCCCGAGCCCTGCTACATCGCGGCCGATGCGAGCGATCGGGAAGCGCTGCAGGTGGCCGCCGAAGAGATCAGGCAGCGCTTCGGCAAGATCGACGGGGTGGTGCTGGCCACGATCGTGCTCAGGGATCAGAGCCTGGCGCAGATGGATGAGGCGACGTTTGCGGCCAGCCTGCAGGCGAAGGTGGACGTCAACGTGCGGGTGGCCCAGGTGTTCGGGACGCAGCCGCTGGACTTCGTGCTGAGCTTCTCCTCGATGCAGAGCACGTTGAAGGCGCCAGGCCAGAGCAACTATGCGGCCGGGTGCGTGTTTGCCGATGCGTTCGGCCAGGCCTGGGCGCGCCAGGGCGTGCCGGTGAAGACCATCAACTGGGGGTACTGGGGCAGCGTGGGCGTGGTGGCCTCGGCCGAGTACCGGAAGCGGATGGAGCAGATGGGGATTGCTTCGATCGAGCCGCCCGAGGCGATGGCGGTGCTGGACCGGCTGCTGAGTGCACCGGTGCAGCAGGCGGCGTTCCTGAAGACGAGCCGGGCGGGCGTGGCCAAGGCCTCGGGTGTGGTGGATAACGAGACACTGCAGGTGCTGGAGGTGCAAGGCGCGACGGAGCGTGTGTCGCTGGAGATCCTCGAAGCGAGCGCGCCACGGATGTTGCCGGTCGAGGTGTCGCGGCGGGCTCAGGACCAGGCGCAGGAGCTTGAGCGGTTGCTGGGGCGGCTGCTGTGGGGTCAGCTCAGCGAGCTCGGCCTGTTTGCCACACCCGCGATGGACGTGGCCGCGTGGAAGCAGGCGATCGGCCTGCCGGCGATGTACGAGCGCTGGCTGGATCACAGCGTGCAGGTGCTGCACGAGCAAGGCTATCTGGAGCGCGACGGCCAGGCATGGAAGGTGCGCGAGGTGGCGGCGGCCGAGCCGATGGCGCAGCTGTGGACGCAGTGGGAGGGTTATCAGGAGCGGTCGCGCTCGGATGCGTCAGGGCGTGCCCAGTTGAGCCTGCTGGACCACACGCTCAGGGCGCTGGCGGCGATCCTGCAGGGGCAGCGCAAGGCGACCGAGGTGCTGTTCCCGAACGCGTCGATGCAGCTGGTCGAGGGCATCTACAAGGGCAATCCGGTCTCGGACTACTTCAATGAGGTGCTGGGCGACAGCCTGCTTGCCTATGTCGAGCAGCGGCTCAAGCAGCAGCCGGAGGCGAAGCTGCGGCTGATCGAGATCGGAGCGGGTACCGGAGGCACCAGCGCACGGTTGCTGCAGCGGCTGCAGCCGTATGCGGGCAGCATCGCCGAGTACCGCTACACCGACATCTCCAAGGCGTTCCTGCTGCACGCCGAGCAGCACTACGGGCCGCAGGCGAGCTACCTGAAGACGGGGCTGTTCAATGTTGAACAGCCGCTGTCGGGGCAAGGCGTTGAGCCCGGCAGCTATGACGTTGCGATCGCCACCAACGTGCTGCATGCCACGCGCGACATGCGCCAGACGGTGCGCAACGCCAAGGCGCTGCTGAAGGCGCAGGGATTGCTGCTGGTCAACGAGATCACGGGCAACAACCTGTTCACGCACCTGACGTTCGGGCTGCTGCAGGGCTGGTGGCTGTACGAGGATGCGGCGCTGCGCGTGGCGGGCTCGCCGGCGCTGGCGCCCGCCACCTGGCACAGCCTGCTGGAGGGCGAGGGCTTTGCCCCCGCGGCGGATCCCGCACGAAGCGCCCATGCGCTCGGACAACAGATCCTGGTCGCCACCAGCAACGGCATCGTTCG
>NZ_LFJC01000006.1 GCF_002776695.1 Bradyrhizobium nitroreducens | reverse complement strand
CCGGACTGATCGCCCGCGGCGAGCCGCACCGCCGCCCGCGCCATCTCCAGATGAGCCACGCCCGGCAGCACCCGCTGACCATGCACCTGATGGTCCTGCAGGAAAAACTCCCGGCCCGTGAACCGCGACGTATAACGCTGCTCGCCAAGATCAGACGTGTTCCGCTGCACCAGCGGGTGCGCAACGAATGCGTCTTGGTGATCGGCAATCTGATGCGGGCTGCGGACCTCCGTCTGGGGAACCCAATATCGTTCTTTTGCGAAGGGGTAGGTCGGCAGGCTGACGCGCCGGGGCGTGCGCTGGGCATAGAGTTTGTGCCAGTCCAGCGTCAGCCCCTTGACCCACAGCTCGAGCACCTTGGCGTGCTTGCCCTTGCTGATCCAGGCGTCGATGGTCACCGCCATGTCCTCGTCGGCCGCAAACAGCGCCATCGCCTCCTTGTTGCGCTTGACCTCGCCCCGGTAGAGCTCGTCGATGTGAGGGGTCTCGTCCAGATAGGCCTGCAGCTTGTCTTGCAGCTGTCCGGCCGAGCCAACGATCATCGCCACCCGGGCATCCATTGCCTCGCGACCGACCTGGAGCGTGTAGGCCACGTCCGCCAGGTCCTGCGGCGTCAGCTCGCGTTGCCGCAACCATTGCAGCAGCTGCTGCACCCGCTCCCTCAGCCGCTCATCGTTCTTCGCCGACAGCACGATCAAGGCCGGGTCCTGAGCCGTCGCCGCCACCCGTTCCGCCTGCGGCGCCACGTACTCTTCCAGCACCACATGCGCGTTGGCCCCTCCCGCCCCGAACGACGAGATGCCGGCCCGCCGCGGATACTCCCGGGTCCGCCCATCGACCGTCACGACCGGCCGCGCCCACTCCTGCAGCGTCTGCTGCACCCTGAACGGGCTGCTGGCGAAGTCGATGTTCGGGTTCAACTGCTCGGAGTGCAGGCTCGGCACCAGCTGGCCGTGCTTCATCTGCAGCAGCACCTTGGTCAGCGCCGCCATGCCCGCGGCGCTCTCGCAGTGGCCGATGTTCGACTTCACCGAACCGATCGAGCAGAACTGCGTGTCCGACGTGGACTCACGGAACGCCTTGCTCAAGCCCGCAATCTCGATCGGGTCGCCGAGTGCCGTGCCGGTGCCATGCGCCTCGATGTAGCTGATCGTGCGCGGATCGACCCCAGCCTGCTTGATCGCCCGGCGGATCACATCGGCCTGGGCGTTCGGGTTCGGCACCGAGTAGCCGTTGGTCTTGCCGCCGGCGTTCACCATGCTGCCCTTGATCACACCATAGATGTGATCACCATCGGCAATCGCTCTGGATTTGCGCTTGAGCAGAACGGCGCCGACGCCTTCGCCGGGGACATATCCGTCGCCTCCCTGGCCAAAGCTCTCGCATCGCCCCTTGCTGGAGACGAACTTGCCTTGCGCCAGAGCCAGATACTTGTTCGGATGAACCGATACATTGACGCCCCCGGCGATCGCCGCCTCGCAGCCATTGTGTTGCAGCGCCTGGCAGGCCAGGTGGATGGCGGTGAGCGACGACGAGCACATGGTGTCCACAGCCATGCTCGGGCCGTGCAGATTGAAGACGTACGACACTCTGTTGGCGATCGAAGCCGCGATACCGGTCAGTGCGATCGGCTTGCCCCGCGCCTGCTCTTGCGCTCCGTAGAGCTGGTACTCCTCGTACATTACGCCCACATACACCGCGACGTCCCGCGGTCCCGCCGTCCCCAGGATGCTCTGACCGGTATAGCCGGCATCCTCCAGAGCACCGTGCACGCATTGCAGGAACAGCCGTTCCTGCGGATCCAGGAACTCCGCCTCACGCGGCGAGATGTTGAAGAACAAGGGATCGAACTGATCCACGCCGTCGATGAACCCGCCCCATTTGCTGTACGTCTTGCCGGGCTTGTTGCGGTCGCTGTCGAAGTACTGGCTGTGATCCCATCGCTGCAGCGGGATCTCGGTGATGCTGTCCTTGCCGCTGCTCAGATTGGCCCAGAACGTCTGCAGATCGTTGGCCTGCGGGTAACGTCCCGAGATCCCGACGATGGCGATGTCTTCCATCAGTGACGTAGAGGCCATGGCCGCCTGCGGCTGCGCGAAGCGCTTGCGACCATTTGGCTTCGACACTGGTGGCGTTCGCGGCGGCACCTCGAGCTTGCCGCGTACGGTAACTTCCGCCCTGGCGGGCGGCGCGTCCGCACCAACGAGCGCAACCAGTTGCGGTCGATGGGCCTGAACAAAGTACTCCGTCAGAGCCTGTATCGTCTGATACTCGAAGAACAACGTCTTCGACAGCGAACCAAAGACCTTCTCCAGCCCTTCGGTCAGCTCCATGACCATCACCGAATCGATCCCGTATTTGTCCATCGGGGCATCGGTCTCGATCTGGCTGATCGGCAGCTTGAGCGCGGAGGCTAGCAAGCCCTTGATATAGGCAAGCGCCTTGCTCTCGAGCCCATCATTGCTCTCGGCCACGGCAATCGTCGCCTGGGGAACCATTGCTGGTCGCGCGACAACCGTCGCGGGCGGCAGCAGCATCTGCTTGACCTGCTCGATATGCCCTTGCACCACCAGCACCTGGTCCTGCGCGCTGCCAAACGCCTGGTACAACGCCTTGATCCCCGCGCTGGTCTGCATCGGCACCATGCCCATCTTCTGCAGCATCGCTCGCCGGGTCATCGCGTCGACCTGCATTCCTCCTTCCGCCCACAGCGGCCAGTTGATCGAGAGCGTTCGCCCGTGCCGCTGACCGGCCGCGACCAGGCCGTTACGGTATCCCGCGTAGGCGTCCATGAAGGCATTGGCGGCCGCATAGTCCGCCTGCCCCACATTGCCGTGCGCCCCCGCGATCGAGGAGAAGCAGATGAAGCAATCGAGAGCGATATCCTTGCTGGCCTCATCCAGATGCACCAGCCCGTGCACCTTGGACGCCAGCACCTCGCCCGTCTCCTCGGCGGTCTTCTTCATCAGGAAGCTGTCGCGGATCACTCCCGCGCTGTGGATGATCCCGTCCAAACGCCCAAACCGGCCCTGGATGTCTTGCACGAGCCCATCCACGGCCTGCTTGCTGGAGACGTCGACCTGCAGGTACTCGACGCGTCCTGCCGGCGCTTGCAGCTCGCGCAAGCACGCCTCCTGATCGATACCGAGCGGCGAGCGTCCGGTCAGCACCAGCGTCGCATCTTGCACCTGCCGGGTGATCTCGCGGGCAAACACTCGGCCCAGCCCCCCCATGCCCCCTGTGATCAGATAGACGCCGCCATCCTTCCACGGCAACTTGCTGCCCCCATCGAGCTGCAAGTCCGCCCAACCCGACACGAAGCGAACGCCCTGCCGATAGCGGACCTGCTGATCCCCCGGGCTCAGGCTGTTCTCTCGCAGCACGTCGATCAGGCGATCATCGGCTTGCCGATCGATGCCGATCACCTGACCCAGCACATTCGGGTTCTCCAGGCGCGCCGTCTTGAGCAACCCCGACAGCCCCTGCAGCATCTCTTGATCATCTTGCGCAGGCACCACCACCTGGATCAGCACCGGCGTGCTGACCTTGGCATCCATGATCCGTTGCAGCACCTCCAGCACCTGCTGGGCATAGTGCGCAAAGCCATCTGCGATCGAGACCTCCGGCGGCAAGGCGCTCAGGCATCTGACGTCCTGCAGACCGTCCATCGCTCGATCGCGGACCCCGCACAGCACCACGACGTGCTGCGAGTACGACGGCACGGTCGCCTCGCCCGCCACCGGTTGCGCGATCCATTGCGGGTGTTGCAGCAGGGTGCCGGTTGCGTCCAACTCGCCTTGAACCACCCGGCAGCTGAAGCCGCGCAGGCGAACGCACACCTCGCCCTGCTCGTTCGCCACATCGATGTCCAGCTTGTGCACGCCACTGTCCGGCCCACTCGACCGGCTATGGCGCGCGACAGCCCACACCTTCGTCGTCAGCGG
>NZ_LFJC01000005.1 GCF_002776695.1 Bradyrhizobium nitroreducens | reverse complement strand
TGTACGGATTGATCTCCTCGCTGTGCAGGCTCCTCGCCAGCGTCTGGTGCTTCATCTGCAGCAGCACCTTGATCACGCCCGCCGCACCGGCGGCGAGCTCCAGGTGACCAATGTTGGTTTTGACCGAACCAACCCCGCAGTAGCTGATCGGCAGTGCCTCACCGCCCTCGCTGAGCTCGGCGAACGCGCTCTTCAAACCTTGGATCTCGATCGGATCACCCAGCGGGGTCCCGGTCCCATGCGCCTCGATATAGTTCACCGTCCGAGGATCCACGCCGGCTTGCGTGAAGGCTTCCTTGATCACGCCGGTCTGTGCTTTTGGATTGGGCGCCGTCAACGAGCTCGCCCGCCCGCCGTGGTTCTCCGCGCTGCCCCGGATCAGCCCATAGATGTGATCCCCATCCCGCTCGGCGGCGCTGAGCTTCTTGAGCAGGAACATGCCCACGCCCTCACCGCGCACATAGCCGTTGGCCTGCGCCGAGAACGTCTTGCAGCGGCCGTCCTCGCACAGCATTCCAGCCTTGCTGAAGCTGACCTGCACTTCGGAGGCGACCAGCAGATTGACGCCGCCGGCAATCGCCATCTCGCATCTGCCGGAGTTCAGCAGCATCTCGGCCCGATGCAACGCCACCAGCGAGCTCGAGCACGACGTCTCGATCGGCTCGCTCGGCCCGTGCAGGTTGAGCAGGTAACTCATGCGGTTCGGCCCCATCGAGGCCACCGCACCCGGCGCACTGTAGCCCTCCACCGCACAGCCGTTCTGAGCCAGCATGCTGCTGTAGCCGCTGTTGCCAGTCCCCACCAGAATGGCCGTATTGCTTCCCGCCAGACTTTGCGGGGCATATCCGGCGTCTTCGATCGCCTTCCACACATACGTCATCAGCACGCGCTGCTGCGGATCCATCGACTCGGCTTCCAGCGGGGAGATGCCGAAGAACAACGGATCGAAGTGGTCTGCACCTTCGATCAGTCCCGCCCGTTTGATATTGGTCTTGTTCAGCTCCTTGTGAGGGTCGCCATAGAGCTGCTCCCAATCCCAGCGGCTGTTCGGTATCTCGCCGATACAATCCCGGCCGGCCTTCAAGTTCTCCCAGAACTCCTCCAGGTCCCTCGCCTGCGGGAAGCTTCCGCTGATACCGATGATCGCGACCGGCTCGCGCTCAACACTACGCGTGTCCCCTGCTCTCACCAGTTGGGGCCTGCCGAACCTGGAAGAACGCTTGCGATCAATCACCTCCGGCAGCGGTTGCACCACGGCGGAGCTGGCCCCTGCCGCGCTCATCGGCTTCACCGCGCCCCCAAAATGCTTGAGCATCTGCGGGCGATGGTCTCGGACCAGATAACCGGCCAACCCCTGCAGGGTCGGATACTCGAAGAACACGACCGGGCTGATCGCCAGATCGTACTTCTGGCTCAGCGCATCGCCGAACCCGGTGAGCATGATCGAGTCGAACCCGTACTTGCTCAGCTCGTCGTCGACCTGGATCCCGTTCCGGTTGATCTTCAGGACTTCGGAAGCGATCCTCAAGAGCGCCGCCAGCACCTTCTCCTGCAGTTCGGACGCCTCACTCGTCGTCTGCTCCGATCGGATGACCGGAGTCGCCGGCGCCGCGGACAAAGAGCGTTCAGTGACTGGCTCAAGCGAGGGCTCGACCTGGGTTAGCTCGGCTTGAGCGGGCTCGGTTGGACCCATCAACCGCTGCCTGATGCGGCTGGCCTGACCGAAGAAGACTGCCGTTTGCGACACACCAAGCCGCAATGCGGCCGTCAGCGCTTGAATGCCTGCCGCAGTCTCCAGCGGCACCATCCCCGTCAGGCGCCGCATGCGCTCCTTGCTCGACGCCTCGACCTGCATGCCACCCGCCGCCCATAGCGGCCAGTTCACGCTGAGCGTCTGGCCATGCCGCAGCCCCTGCGCCGCCAGCTCGCTGCGGTGATGCGCATAAGCGTCCATGAAGGCATTGGCCGCCGCATAATCCGCCTGCCCCACATTGCCGGTCACACCGGCAATCGAAGAGAACAGAATAAATCGATCCAGCGGCAACTCGGCCGTCGCCCGGTCCAGATTGAACAGCCCCATCACCTTCGGCGCGAACACGTCCCGAAGCTCGAGCGACGTCTTCTTCTGGACCAGGCGGTCGCGCAGCACGCCTGCACAGTGGATCACCGTATCCAGGCTGCCATACTCGGACGTGATGCTCTCGATCAGATTGGTCACCGCGATCGGATCGCTGACATCGACCGCGCGGTAGTCCACAACGGCACCACCGATCCGCAAAGCCTCGAGCTGCTCGTACTTGGCAGGAGCAGCCGAACGCCCCGTCACAACGATCACCACGTTCTTGGACTGGCTCACAATCGCTTCGGCGATCTGCAGCCCCAGCCCGCCCGCGCCACCCGTGATCAGGTAGACCCCGCCGTCCTTGCACAACGCTGCGTCGACTTCGGCCGAGGTTGGCGCCTGCAGGCCCATCACCTCGCGCCGGCCATCCACATAGCGGACGTCCTGTGCCCCGGAACCTCCCTCGACCGACAGCTCCAGCACAGCCTCCCGCACCGGAGCTGCTGCTTCGATGGCGATCACCTGACCGATCAGTCTCGGATTCTCCTGGCTTGCGCTCTTGAGCAGTCCCCCCAAACCACGCAGGACCGCGCTCTCGCCAGCCGCTGGAACAACCAATTGAACCAGGACGCTGCCTTCCGCGGTGGCCTGCAGCGCCTCTTGCAAATATTGCAGCAACTGCTCGGCATAGTCGGT
The DNA here is from genome assembly GCF_002776695.1 of Bradyrhizobium nitroreducens. Classification (GTDB taxonomy): domain Bacteria; phylum Pseudomonadota; class Alphaproteobacteria; order Rhizobiales; family Xanthobacteraceae; genus Bradyrhizobium; species Bradyrhizobium nitroreducens. Next base: position 1,277 of record NZ_LFJC01000005.1, on the reverse strand, counting down.
ATAGCGTTCGGCAAAGGATCCCGCCCGGCTGTCCAGGCGCGTTACGTTTGCTTGCGTCAGCTCGGTTGCAACCGCGTCCTCCAGCTCTTGCACCTCACACAACACGATATGGTGCCTGGCGTACCCCGTTGACCTCCGAGCCGATGGCGCTTCGCTTTGCCAGACCGGCGTCAGCATCACGGTTTGCGCCTTCTCGACCTCGCCATCGCCCTCCATGACGCGCGAGGTGAAGTTGTGCAGCCTTACGCACACCCGACCCGCCGCATCGGTGACGTCGATGTCCAGCTTCTGGACCGCCGCGTTGGCGGGGTTGTCGGCATGACGTCTGACCACCGACACCGCATCGTCGGGGATCGGGGCAAAGATCGTGATGCTATCCAGCGCAAACGGCACGCGCAGCTTGCCAAGACCCGAGGTGTTCAGTTGCTCCAGGCCGATCGACACCTGCAGCGCACTGTCCAGCAACCCGGGATGCAGCACATACGCCCCGCGCGTCCCGACAACGCTGTCGTCCAGACGCAACTCGCCCACGACCAATGTCGCTGCTTGCGCGTCCGTTCCCATCCTCAGTTGCTGCACCGAACGGAACGCCGGCCCCAGCGTCAGTCCCACCGAGTTGAACGCCTGGTAGCACTGCTGCCCGCTCGCCGTCTCCGTGCATCGCGCCTGCAGCTCCGCGAGGTCCAGGGCCGGAGCGACCTCGTCCGACACCACCACCGCCCGTCCCCGGGCATAGACCCGCTCGCCCTTCTCACTCTCCACGGTATACGCCGTAAAGCCGATCACCCCGGAGTCTTCCAGCGTCAGCGCGATGTACAGCTCGACCGGCTCTTCACCCACCACCAGCGGCTGAAGCCACGCAACGTTCTCCAGACGAACCGCCAGAGCTCCGTCGCCCGGCTCGTCGAGCGCGTGCAGGATCGCCGCTCGCGCCATCTCCAGATAGGCAACGCCGGGCAGGATGCGCTGACCATGCACGATGTGGTCCTTCAGGAAGAACTCTTCGCCGGTGAACACCGCGCTGAAGCGTTGCTGCGTGAAGTCCGAGATGTTCCGCTGCACCAGCGGATGCAACACCGCCGCGGCCGCAGTCTGCGTCTGCACCAGAATCGGCTTCCCGGTTGCCGGCAGCCAATAGCTCTCCTTGGCGAAGGGATAGGTGGGCAGGCTCAGCCGCGCCGGCCGCGCGGCGCCGTACAGCCGGGTCCAGTCGAACATCAGGCCCTTGACCCACAGGTCCGCCAGCTTGGCGTGCTTGCCCTTGGCAAGCCACGTCT
>NZ_LFJC01000003.1:8173166-8173839 GCF_002776695.1 Bradyrhizobium nitroreducens | reverse complement strand
TCATGGATGATCTGTTGCGGGAGTTTCTGACGGAGACCAGCGAGAGCCTGGACACCGTGGACAATCAATTGGTGAAGTTCGAGCAGGAGCCGAACAACGCCAAGATTTTGGACAACATCTTCCGCCTGGTCCACACCATCAAGGGCACCTGCGGCTTCCTCGGACTGCCCAGGCTCGAAGCGCTGGCGCATGCCGGCGAGACCTTGATGGGCAAATTCCGCGACGGCATGCCGGTGAAGGCCGAAGCGGTGACGGTGATCCTGTCCTCGATCGACCGCATCAAGGAGATCCTGGCCGGCCTGGAGGCGACCGAGGCCGAGCCCGAGGGGAACGACCGCGACCTGATCGATCAGCTGGAAGCGATGGTCGAGCAGGGCATGGCGGCAATGTCAGCGTCGGCTTCGCCGATCGCGTCAGCTCCGGTTGCCGAGGCGCCGCCGCTGGTGCCGGAAGCCCCTGCCGCGCCCGCCAAGGAGATGACCTCGGGCACGCTGATCGACCAGACCCTGGAGCGTCCGCTGCGCCCGGGCGAGGTCTCTCTCGACGAGCTCGAGCGTGCCTTCCGCGAGACCGCGATCGAAGCGCCCGCGCCCGTCGCCAAGGTTGAGGCTGCCCCCGCGCCGGCCGCTGAAGCCCCGGCGCCTGTCGCGAAGGAAGCCGCCAAGGAGACAAG
>NZ_LFJC01000003.1:8173061-8173156 GCF_002776695.1 Bradyrhizobium nitroreducens | reverse complement strand
CACGGGCAATGCGCTGAACGCGCTCGGCCTCGCCGGCAACACCGGCACCGCGACCGCCTTCACCGCGGCTCGTACCTCCGGCATTGGCGGCATCG
>NZ_LFJC01000003.1:8172954-8173051 GCF_002776695.1 Bradyrhizobium nitroreducens | reverse complement strand
GCAGAACTTGACCGTGGCAACGACGGCCAGGACCACACGGTTTTGCCGTACGCACGGCCCGCCATGTCGCCGCAGTATTCCCAGGCTCCGTCGACGA
>NZ_LFJC01000003.1:8172503-8172944 GCF_002776695.1 Bradyrhizobium nitroreducens | reverse complement strand
ATGGTCAGCGGGTGCTGCCGGGCGTGGCTCATCTGGAGATGGCGCGGGCGGCGGTGCGGCTCGCCGCGGGCGATCAGTCCGGAGACTTGCAGGTGCGGCTGCAGAACGTGGTGTTCGCGCGGCCGGTGGTGGTGACGGACGCGGGGCTCGAGGTGCACATCGCACTGGCGCTGCAAGATGATGGGTCGATCGCCTTCGAGATCTATACCGGGCAGGCCGACGCCACGCAGATGCATAGCCAGGGCAGCGCGGTCTTGTTCGAGCAGACCGAGCCACGCGTGCTGGATCTGCCGGCCCTGCGTGAACGGGCCGGCGAGCGCAGCACGCCGGGCCAAGCCTGTTATGAGAGCTTTGCGCAAGTCGGACTGATCTATGGCGCGAGCTTCCGAACGGTCCGCCAGATCGAGCTGGGCCATGACGAGGCAGGCCGGGAACGGGTGC
>NZ_LFJC01000003.1:8171294-8172493 GCF_002776695.1 Bradyrhizobium nitroreducens | reverse complement strand
TCAGCGGCAGCAGCTTGTTGCGCAGGCGGAGAACCGCGGTGTCCTTGATGCGCTCGATGCGGTGCTCTGAGTTGGCGCGGGCACGGACCAGCTCGACCACCGAGAGCTGCGGGATAGCAAAGCGGTCGCCGGCGGCTTCGACGATCAGCGCCGAGACGATGGCGAGCGTCAGCGGGATCTTGATGGTGACGGAAGAGCCCTCGCCGGCCACCGACTTGATGTCGATGGTGCCACCGATCTGGTCGATATTGGTGCGCACCACGTCCATGCCGACGCCGCGGCCGGAGACCGAGGTGATGGCGGCCGCCGTCGAGAAGCCCGGCGCGAAGATGAACTTGTGGATCTGGGCTTCCGACATCTTCTCCAGCTCGGCCTCGGTGACGAGACCGGAAGAGATCGCCTTGGCCTTGATCTTCTCGGTGTTGAGGCCGCGGCCGTTGTCGGCGATGCAGATGATGATGTGGCCGCCCTCGTGATAGGCGGACAGGCGAATGGTGCCCTGCTCGCCCTTGCCGGAGGCGAGGCGCTCGGCGGGGGTCTCCAGACCATGATCGGCGGAGTTGCGCACCATGTGGGTGAGCGGGTCCTTGATCAAATCGAGCACCTGGCGGTCGAGCTCGGTGTCGGCGCCGTGCATCTCCAACTCGATCTGCTTGCCGAGTTCGCTCGAGAGGTCGCGGACGATGCGGGGCAGCTTCTGCCAGGCATTGCCGATCGGCTGCATGCGCGTCTTCATGACGCCTTCCTGCAGCTCGGCGGTGACGTTGGAGAGCCGCTGCAGCGGCACCTTGAACTCGGTGTCCTCGTTGCGGCGGGAGATCTCCAAGAGCTGGTTGCGGGTCAGCACCAGCTCGGAGACCATGGTCATCAGGTGCTCCAGCGTATCCACGTTGACGCGGATCGACTGGTTGGCGATGCGGTCGCCCTCGCCGGCACTCTCGTCGGCCATCGACTTCTTCGGCGCGGCCTTCTCCTTGGCGGATTTTGTCTCCTTGGCGGCTTCCTTCGCGACAGGCGCCGGGGCTTCAGTAGCGGGCGCGGGGGCAGCCTCAACCTTGGCGACGGGCGCGGGCGCTTCGATCGCGGTCTCGCGGAAGGCACGCTCGAGCTCGTCGAGCGAGACCTCGCCCGGACGCAGCGGACGCTCCAGGGTCTGGTCGATCAGCGTGCCCGAGGTCATCTCCTTGGCGGGCGCGGCA
>NZ_LFJC01000003.1:8171127-8171284 GCF_002776695.1 Bradyrhizobium nitroreducens | reverse complement strand
CCGGTGTTTTGCCCGACGTGTCAACGCGGCGAACCCGGTCGAAGGAGTCCCTCCTCCCAGCTCAATATGTGGTGCGCAACGGACTTGCTTCAAGTCCCCGCCCCTGCCGTAGAACCCCCGACCCAACGAACATCCAACGCCACCAGCCGAGGGGTCA
>NZ_LFJC01000003.1:8170950-8171117 GCF_002776695.1 Bradyrhizobium nitroreducens | reverse complement strand
CCGAATTGCCCGGATACCAGTTCTGCACCGTCGAATATTTGATCTCGGCATCGTCATGGGCGACGAGCTCGACGACGGCGGCATGCAGCTGGTTCTCGTCGCGCTGCGGCGCAGTGCAGCCTTCGAGATAGGAGACGTAGGCGCCCTTGTCGGCGATGATCAGCGTA
>NZ_LFJC01000003.1:8170773-8170940 GCF_002776695.1 Bradyrhizobium nitroreducens | reverse complement strand
CCCCCCCCCCCCCCCCCCCCCCCCCCCCCCCCCCCCCCCCCCCCCCCCCCCCCCCCCCCCCCCCCCCCCCCCCCCCCCCCCCTCCCCCCCCCCCCCCCCCCCCCCCCCCCCCCCCCCCCCCCCCCCCCCCCCCCCCCCCCCCCCCCCCCCCCCCCCCCCCCCCCCCG
>NZ_LFJC01000003.1:8170233-8170763 GCF_002776695.1 Bradyrhizobium nitroreducens | reverse complement strand
ATTACGTGACGCTGAGCGGAGATTACATCACGCTGAACACGTCGGGCGCGCGCACTGTGACGATGACCGGCTATAGCGACACAGTGACGCTGAGCGGCAGTGTGCTGACAGTGAATGTGAACGGGCTTCGTGACACGGCGACGATCCTGAGCACCGGCGCCGTCGTGTCTGTCGGCGGGACGAGCGACACGGTGAGTGTGTCGGGTTCGTCCGTGTCGGTCGGAGTTGCCAACGCGCCGGTGACGATCCTGGGCGACGGCAACTCGGTGGCGCTCAACAACAGCCAGGAGATCCTGACGCTGACCGGCAGCAACGAGACGCTGACGGTGAACAGCAGCTTCGACGCGGTGACGTCGACGGGCAACAGCGACGTGGTGACGGTCAATGGCTGGAACAATACCGTGACGCTGACCGGCGACAGCCACCAGGTGACGGTGAGCGGCTCGACCAACAGAGTGACGCTTAACGGCAACAACGAGACGGTGACGTTGACCGGGACGAACGGCATTCTATCGCTGAACGGCACCGGG
>NZ_LFJC01000003.1:8170148-8170223 GCF_002776695.1 Bradyrhizobium nitroreducens | reverse complement strand
CGGCTGATTTTGTCCATCGGAACGGCTTTGGTTTGGCGTTGTGAAGTTCGATGAAGGACTTAATGTCGGTGCGCA
>NZ_LFJC01000003.1:8169747-8170138 GCF_002776695.1 Bradyrhizobium nitroreducens | reverse complement strand
TGCCGGCCAGCGCCTTGACCGGGGCGGCCATCATGTCGCTGGCCTCGGTTGCGTCCAAGACGATCATTCCGGGCGTGCTGCTCCCGATCGGGGTCGTCACTGCGATGGTGGGGCTGCCCGTCTTCTTCTCGCTGATCTGCAGTCGGCGCAGGACGATTTGACAATGGCCGGCCTCGACATCGAGAACGTACGGGCAGGTTATCGCGGGCGTGAGGTGCTGGCGGGCCTTTCGCTGCCGCCGATCGAGCAGGGGCGCATCACTGCACTGGTCGGGCCGAACGGCGCAGGCAAGACCACGCTTCTGCGCGTGCTCGCGGGGCTGTTACCGGCCAGCGGCAGCGTGCGGCTGAACGGGTCAAACCTGCTGGATGCTCCGATCGACGAGCGGGCG
>NZ_LFJC01000003.1:8168990-8169737 GCF_002776695.1 Bradyrhizobium nitroreducens | reverse complement strand
GCTCGCCGGCCCGTTCACGCAGGGCCGGCAGATCCAGCACGCGTGGCTCGGTCTGCTCGAACAAGACCGCGCTGCCCTGGCTGTGCATCTGCGTGGCGTCGGCCTGCCCGGTATAGATCTCGAAGGCGACCGACCCATCATCTTGCAGCGCCAGGGCGATGTGCACCTCGAGCCCTGCGTCCGTCACCACCACCGGCCGTGCGAACACCACGTTCTGCAGCCGCACCTGCAAGTCCCCGGACTGATCGCCCGCGGCGAGCCGCACCGCCGCCCGCGCCATCTCCAGATGAGCCACGCCCGGCAGCACCCGCTGACCATGCACCTGATGGTCCTGCAGGAAAAACTCCCGGCCCGTGAACCGCGACGTATAACGCTGCTCGCCAAGATCAGATGTGTTCCGATGCACCAGCGGATGCAGATGCGCAGGATGGGCAGGCCTTCCGCGATGGAATTGACGCATCAACTCGGTCGCGTCCGCAGTTGATAGTCGTTTGTCTTTGACTTCTAGAAGTACAAACTTGAGAAAGTCGATCATTCTAGTTTTCCACCTGGAATTGTTCGTCCACCTTTTCGAGCGCTTCATCGATGCTCATTGAGTCAGCGCTAATCTCGTCAAAGATTTTCGAGTAGAACGTCTCGTCGAAGATTTTGACGGCTGCGGTGCTGAGCACTTCTTTCGCGCTGGCATCCGTGAAACGTTCATGCTTGCCCGCGATTGGAACCCAATATCGTTCCTTGGCGAAGGGA
>NZ_LFJC01000003.1:8168507-8168980 GCF_002776695.1 Bradyrhizobium nitroreducens | reverse complement strand
GCCTGCTGGAGGGCGAGGGCTTTGCCCCCGCGGCGGATCCCGCACGAAGCGCCCATGCGCTCGGACAACAGATCCTGGTCGCAATCAGCAACGGCATCGTGCGCCAGACGCGCGCCGTCCTCAAACCGGCGCCCGCCGCAAAGCCGCTCAAAGTCTCTCACGAACCATCCGTGAGCAAAGCATCCAAGCGAGTTGGAGCAATCCAGTTGCCGTTAGTGCCAGTGACCGGCAACGCCCGGATCGAACTTCAGGTGAAGCTGCAAACCGCGCTATCGGATGCGGTCTCAGAGTGTCTGAAGATCGAGCACGACAGTATTGATATCGATACAGAACTTAGCGAGTTTGGCTTTGACTCGATCACGTTGACGGGGTTCGGCAACCAGCTGAACGATCGATACGGACTGGAGCTCAGTCCGACGGTGTTCTTCGAGCACCCGACCATCGAGAAGCTGGCTGCGCATCTGGTGCAGGCG
>NZ_LFJC01000003.1:8152066-8168497 GCF_002776695.1 Bradyrhizobium nitroreducens | reverse complement strand
AAACGGCGGGGAAATAACCCCGCCGTTCAAACGCGTCCTCGGGCGAGGCGCGGAATCCTACATGCCGATGTCGAAGACAGCAGGCAATTGGCCCGCCAGGGGCAGCGCGGTGGCGCCGAGGAAGGTCGCCACCATCGCCATCAGGCGACGGTTGTTGTGGCGCTTGCCGCGCATCTGGCCGGCGATCCACTCCAGCATCTCGCTGTTGACCTTGGAGGCGTAGGACGGCGCCCAGCTCTCGATGTCGGTGTCGGCCGACAACGCAACGCTGCGCGGCGGCACCTTCAGGCCCGAGGCGCTTGCGGCATAATGGGCAACGGCCTTGGCGAGCAAATCGTCGAAACGGCCGCCATCGGTGCGCTCGGTTGCGGCCTCGTTGATCTCGAACAGGGCCTCGGCCTCGGCGCGGCTGACCGGCTGGTCGTTGACGGCGGTCGCCGTCAGGATGCGCGTGCACCAGGCGGTGTCATCGGCGTCGAGCGAACGGGAGAAATGCACCCTTCCCTTGGTGGTCGGACCTTCGCCGGTGATCACGCCATCACGCACGATGGAGAGTGCATGGGCCGCGGTATCGCGGCAGGACGGTTCGAGGGACGAGGACTCGATAGATTTAGGCGCAGCGGCGGACATAGTTCACTTCCAGACTTCTTCTGAACGGTCAGCATTTTCATGCCGACGTAAAGGGGTGGTTAACGATTCGATACGGGGATCGCGACTTTTCGAGATGGTTGCCAATTGGTCGCTGTCAGGACCGTTTTGGTTCCAGGACGCGCCAGGCGAGCGTGATGGAAGTCATAAAAGGCATTATCGGGGCGAGCGAGACCGTGTGAGCCCGGGTGGAGCTGTTTCGCCGCAGGTGCCGCCGTAACAATAAGTTGCTAGAAATTCGGCCCTTCGAGGAAGGAATTCACATTTTACTTGAGCCAGTTCAGTTGGCGTTCACTTAGCCTTGCAAGGCCCCTATACTGACGGGGACGACCAGAGACGAATTCCCCAGTTGATTCAATGCGATGAGGTAAAATCATGACACTTCCGATCGGCGCTACCGCCCCCGACTTCGAAGCCGAGACCACCGAAGGGAAGATCAAGTTCCACGATTGGATCGGCAACAGCTGGGCGCTTTTGTTCTCGCACCCCAAGGACTTCACGCCGGTTTGCACCACCGAGCTCGGCGCGCTTGCCAGGCTGAAGCCGGAATTCGACAAGCGCGGCGTCAAGCTGATGGGCCTCTCGGTCGATCCGGTCGAGAACCACGCAAGATGGTCGGAGGACATCAAGGAGACGCAGGGCGCTGCGCCCAACTATCCGATGATCGGCGACACCGATTACAACGTCTCGAAGCTGTACGGCATGCTGCCGGCCGCAATCTCGGGCGATCCCCTCAAGCGCACCGCCGCCGACAACCAGACCGTCCGCAACGTCTTCATCATCGGGCCGGACAAGAAGATCAAGCTGGTGCTGGTCTACCCGATGACCACAGGGCGGAACTTCCAGGAGATCCTGCGCGTCATCGACTCGCTCCAGCTGACCGCCAAGCATCGCGTCGCCACCCCGGCCGACTGGTCCCAGGGCGAGGACGTCATCATCGCGGGCTCGGTCTCCAACGACGAGGCCAAGACGATCTACCCGCAAGGCTGGAAGGAGCCAAAGCCCTACCTGCGCATCGTGCCGCAGCCGAAATGATTTTTGGCGATTGCGCACAGCAACCGCAAGAAGTCATCCCGGGGCGCGCGCAAGCGCGAACCCGGGATCTCGAGATCCCGGGTCTGGTCCTTCGGACCATCCCGGGATGACGACGCTGGATCAGGCCGCGTGCACGCGATCCAGAAAACCGTCGACCTCTGCCTTCAGGTGCAGGCTCTCGCCCGACAGCGCCTGGGCCGAGGCAAACATCCGGTGCGAGGTTTCGCCGGTCTCGCTGGCGCCCGCGGCCGCATGGCGGACGTTGACGGCGACATCGGCCGTGCCGGAGACCGCGGCGCGGACGCTCGCCACGATGTTGTGGGTCGCGCTCTTCTGCTGTTCGACCGCCGCCGAGATCGAGCCCGCGATGCCGCTGATGCGCTCGATGGTCTGGCTGATCGCCTTGATGGCGACGACCGATTCCTCGGTCGCAAGCTGCATGCTGGCGATGTGGTTCGATATCTCGTCGGTCGCCTTTGCGGTCTGGCCCGCCAGCGTCTTGACCTCCTGGGCCACCACCGCGAAGCCGCGACCGGCATCGCCCGCGCGCGCGGCCTCGATGGTGGCGTTCAGCGCCAGCAAATTGGTCTGCTCGGCGATCGAGGTGATCAGCTTGACGACGTCGCCGATCCGCGCGCCGGCTTCCGAGAGCTGCGCGATGCGCTGGTCGGTCGCCTCGGCCTGCTGCACCGCCTCGGCCGAAATCTGGTTCGATTCCTCCACGCGCCGGGCGATCTCGGAGATCGATTGAGACAGCTCGTCGGAGGCCGACGCCGCCGAACGCACGTGCTCGGAGGCATTTTCGGAGGCGCCGGCGGACTGCGCCGACAGGTCGGCAGTGGAGCGTGCGACGTCGGTCAGCTGCCGCGCTGCGCGCTCGAACTCGCCGGTCGAGGTCAGCACCTTGTCGAGGATGCCGCCGACGCTGCCGCGGAACTGCTCGACGAAGTTGCGCAGGTCGGACTTGCGCTGCTCGGCGGCCGCTGCCGAGGCCGCCGCCTGCTCGCTGCGCATGCGCGCCCGCTCCAGCGAATTGCTCCTGAACACCGCGACCGTGCGGGCGATCTCGCCAATCTCGTCGGCGCGATCCTCGCATTCGATCGCGACGTCGCTCTGGCCGTCGGCAAGCGCGGTGAGCGAGCGCGTGACCGAGGTGAGCGGCCGGGTGACGCGGCGGACGATCAGCAGGGTCAGGACCAGCACCAGAAGCGCGGCAAGGCCCGCGGCCACCGCCATGCTCTCGATGGCATGGGCCAGCATGCTCTCGTACTGGATCATGGGGATGCCGACATAGAGAATGCCGACGACCTTGCCGGCCCCGTCCACGATCGGGAAATAGGCGGTCATGAACGACTTGCCGAACAGCGTGGCCGGCCCCTTATAGGCCTCGCCGCGGCGCAGCGGCGCTTGCCCCGGATGATCGGCGGCAAGCTGGGTGCCGACGGCGCGGTCGCCGTTTTCCTTCTTCACGTTGGTGGAGCGGCGGACGAACTGGCCGCTGGCATCGTCGAACACGAACAGGGTCGCATTGCCGCCGACATAAGACACCGCGCGATCGACGATGGCGTGGTCCGTGAATTCGGGCATCTTGGGGATCTCGGCGCGCGCGACCGCGCCATCCCGCATCGTGACCTTGGCGGCCGGGACATTTTCGGTGAAGGCCAGCGCCAGGGTGCGCAAATTGACCTCGATGTCACGCAGCGCGCGATCATTGAAGGCCGACGTCAGCGACCAATAGCCGGCGCCGAGGACAAGCGCCGTATTGACGCCGATCAGCAGCACGGCGCACAGAACCGCCTTGGTGCCGAGCTTGAACTGCGGCAACAACTTTCCGGTCGAAAACTTGGACATGAATGGAACCACTCCCGTAATTCCTGCATAATAGTGCAGCCCGCTTACAGCCCCATTAACGACCATTCACATCCCCGCGCGCGGCATATGCTTTCCAAATCGTAAACGAGGACACGCCTGCCCCCGCCAAGCGCACCACCCATCATCGTCTGGTTTCGCGACGACCTTCGCCTGTCCGACCACCCCGCCCTGCACGCCGCCGCGACATCGGGTGCGCCGGTGGTCTGCCTCTATGTGCTCGACGACAGCGTGGCTCGCCCGCCCGGCGCCGCAGCGCGCTGGTGGCTGGCGCAATCGCTGCGCGCGCTCGGCGCCGCGATCGTCGCGCGTGGCGGGTCGCTCGTCCTGCGCAAGGGAGCGGCAGCCGAGGTCATCCCCGACCTGGCGCGGGAAAGCGGCGCGCGCGCCGTCCATTGGAATGCAATCGCGCAAGCGCCGCATCAGGCCGTTGAGAGGCAGCTCGAAGCCGCCCTCGCAAAGCTCGGCGTCGACTCGCAGAGCTTCCACGGCGACCTCCTCGTGCAGCCCTCGGCGATCCGCAACAAGGAAGGTCGAGGCTTGCGCGTGTTCACGCCGTTCTGGCGGCGGGTGCTGTCGCTTGGCGATCCGCCAAAGCCGCTGCCTGCGCCGAAAGAGCTGCGCCCGGGTCCGAAGATCGCGAGCGACCGATTGGAGATCTGGGCGCTCGAGCCGAGCAAGCCGGACTGGGCGGGCGGCCTGCGCGAGACATGGACCCCGGGCGAAGCCTCCGCTCGTGCGCGGCTGCGCGACTTCCTCAAGCACACCGCGCGCAGCTATGCCGGCGACCGCGACCGCCCGGACCGCGAGGGCACCTCAGGCCTGTCGCCGCATCTGAGGTTCGGCGAGCTCAGCCCGCGCCAGGTCTGGCACGCCGCGCGGTTCGCCGCGGACGGAGATCCCGCGCTCGGGCCGGGTGTCGAGAAATTCCTCAGCGAGCTCGGCTGGCGCGAGTTCTGCCGCCATCTCCTGCACGATCATCCCGACCTCGCCACCGAAAACCTGCAAGCGAACTTCGATGGCTTCCCCTGGACGTCGGATAAGGCCGCGCTCGCCGCCTGGCAGCGCGGGCGCACCGGCTATCCGATCGTCGATGCCGGACTGCGAGAGCTCTGGCACACCGGCGTGATGCACAACCGGGTGCGGATGGTGGTGGCGTCCTTCCTGGTCAAGCACCTCTTGATCGACTGGCGCGATGGCGAAGCCTGGTTCTGGGACACGCTGGTCGACGCGGACGCGGGCAGCAATCCCGCCAATTGGCAATGGGTCGCCGGTTGCGGCGCCGACGCTGCACCCTATTTCCGCGTGTTCAATCCGCAGCTCCAGGGCGAGAAGTTCGATCCGGATGGAACCTACGTTCGGCGCTGGGTGCCGGAGCTGAATGATCTGCCGGCCAAGCTGATCCACCGGCCGTGGCAGGCAACGCCGATCGAGCTTGCGAGCGCAGGCATCACGCTCGGCAAAACCTATCCGCAACCGATCGTCGAACATGCCAAGGGACGCGAGGGTGCGCTCGCTGCCTACGCGAAGATCCGCAAAGGTTGAGCGCTGCTTTGACACGATTTCGAAACTCGCTATCGTCATCGCTCCAATCAAACCACGGGGGACGATATGGACGACGATAAGCCGATCACCGAACAGGCGATGGAAACGATCACCAGCGCCGTCGAAGCGACCAAGGATGCGGCGGTCACCGCCGTCAAGAAGGTGAGGAAAGCCGCCAAGAAGGTCGCGAAGAAAGTAGCGCCGAAGAAGGCAGCCAAGAAGAAGGCCTCGAAGAAGTCTTCGAAGAAGGCCGCCAAGAAATCCTCAAGGAAGGCGGCCAAGAAGACCGCAAAGAAGGCCGCCAAAAAAGCTGCCAAGAAAACTGCAAAGAAAACCGCAAAGACAAAAAAGAAGAAGGCCAAGAAGGCGAAGCGCTGATCGGGCGCGCGGAGAGCGGGTCTCCGGATGCAAGTGCATCCGGAGATCAGCGCGGCGACGCCTACCCTCGCCGCCCCGTCCGCCTAGGCGCGCCGGTTGACCACGAACACCGCGCCCGCACACATCGCCATGCCGGCCATCGCCAGCGCGTCGAGCTTCTCGCCGAACAGCAAATAAGCCATCAGCGCGGTTACGGCCGGCACCAGATAGAACAGGCTCGCGACCGAGGTCGCCGCGGCGTGGCGGATCAGCCAGTAGAGCAGCCCGATCGATCCGATCGAGAGCGCCACCGCGAGCCAGGCGAGCGCGAGCACGAACTCGCGCGTCCAGTGCACCACGCGATCTTCGAACAGGAAGGCGCCGATCGCAAAGAAGATGGTGACGGCGACATATTGCACGAGATTGCCGGCCCGCCAGTCGATCTGGTTGCAGTAGCGACGCTGATAGAGCGTGCCGAGCGTGATGCTGATCAGCGAAACCACCGAGGCGAGCCAGCCGAGCCCGGCCTCCCCGGTCATGGGACGGTTGTGCAGGATCATCACCACGCCGCCGAGGCCGAGCAGGAGCCCGGCCCATTGCACCGGCGTCACCCGCTCGCCGAGCCAGCGGTTGGCGATGGTCGAGGTCAGAATGGGCTGGAGCCCGGGAATCAATGCCGATAGCCCGGCCGGGATCGAATGCGCGATCGCGATCGCGGTGCCGCCGAGATAGAAGCCATGGACGAGGATGCCTGCGACGGCGCTGTGCGCGATGCCGATGCCATCGGGCCATTTCGGCCGCGCGACGCCGGCGATGATCGCCATCAGGACGACGACGATGGCCATGCGGATGGCGAGATAGGTCAAGGGATCGGCGTTGTTGACGACGTATTTGGTGCCGATGAATCCCGTGCTCCAGAGCAGCACGAACAGGATCGGCGCGGCGCAGGCGGTCAGGGCTTCCTGATTATGATTCATTGCCGCCCTCATTGCCCCAGCGGGGGCGATGCGGCAATGCGAATTTCCTTCGGGGCGATGCTGCGCTGCGACGGAGGGTTGCGGCTCAGCTCAGCCGCTCACCATTCTTCCGGACAGGGGTCGATGATCTTCCAGAGCTCGACGCCGTTCTTGATCTTCTTCATGTCGGTGGTGAGCCCGCCATTGCGACGGATCCAGTCCTTCACCGTATCGGGATAGTAGGACATCAGGTCGGACGTGCCCTCGGAACTGGTGACCTTGATGCCGAAGGTGAAGGCCTTGTCGTAGTAGGCCTGGTGGAAGCCCAGGCTTGCGCGCGGCGTCACGCAGATCTTGTTCATCGGCACGATGCCGAGCACCAGCGTGCAGGCCGAATTGCAGATCCCGTCGATGATGACGCGCTCGCCCTTCTCGCGGACGCGCTTGTACTTGGTCTTGTATTCCTCGACATAGCCGCCGTGGTCGCGGGTGATATGCAGCTCGGCCCGCGCCGGCACGACGGCAGCGAGGCAGAGCAACAGCAGGCTCAGAAGCGTGATGCGCATGGCGAGGTGACGGCGAAAGCCTTCAGGAATGCACCGGCCTCGAAGGAGCCCCCAAAAGGCCGGCGACAGGATTCTTAACCGAATACTCTTTGGTCATACTTGTGTGGGGAATTCGTTAAGCATCCCGAAAAGGCCAAAAATGGGCAGACCTGGAGGGCGCCTCCGGCAATTCTGTCACACCCGCCCCGGAATCTGTGCAATCGACCCGGATTTCCGGGGGCCGGACGGGTGCCCCGGGGGACCGAAATGGCTATAGATGGCGGACCAATTCGCGCGGGTTCCGGAGAATCGAGATGAGCAAGTTGACGCTTGTAGCCGCGGTTGCTGCCCTGTCGGCCGCAATCCTAGCCCCTGGCCTGGCGGAGGCGCGGGGCCATCACCGGTACCACCGCTCTTACGCCAATCCGTTGCCCTACCCGATCAGCTATCTGCACAATTACGGGCCCGGCATCACCCCCGGCACCTTCGCCTTTTACGACGGCCCGTCGACCAACCATTGCTACCAGAGTGCGGCCGGCTATCTCGGCCAGGACCGCCGCCGGCACCCCTGCTACTGAGGGCCGGCAGCGCGTCCTCTCCGGGCGTCCCTATTTGGCGGCGCCCGACATCAGCAATTGCTTCTCGATCTCGTAGACCGGCAGCTTGACGAGGTCCTTGCCGACCTCGTTCTGGATCGCCTTGCGCACGACGTCCGAATAATCGGCGCGGATCATGCCGAGGGCGCGTGGTGAGGCCACCATGGTCAGGGCCGTGGTCTCGCCGGAGCTGACGGCGGTATCGAGCCGGCCGGCCAGGCTCCGCAGGAAGGCGCGCTCGGCCTCGTCGTGCCAATCGGTCTGCTCGACCGAGCTGCGGGCGCCGCCGGCAGCAGCATGCAGTCGCCCCGGCGCGTCGCTCCCTTGCGCGCTGGTCGCGGGATTGGGCTGCTCGTGCACCTCCTTGGTGTGCAGGTTCGGAAACATCTCGTCGCCGAGGTTTTCCAGAATCAGCGCCTTGCGCCCGTCGCACACCACCAGCCAGTCGCCCTTGTCGATTCTCATTTTATCCATTGCAACTCTCCTTGAAACTCATGCGCGCCGCGGCCGGCATCACAGATGCTCTTCGAACTCCTCGAAGGACTTGCCGAACTGCGCCATCGCCTCCTCCAGATAGTCGGCGAGCATTGGCGTGCCGATCAGGTAGGAAGCCGTGCGCTCGTTGTGCGCCTGCGCCGCCTGGGTACGCAATTCGCGCCAATTGGAGAGATCACCGTCGCCGCGACCGAGCCAGGTCAGCGCCACGAGATCGATCTGCTCGTCGACATTGAGGTCGCGGATGAAGCCCGCGAGCTCCGCGCGGTCGGTGCTCCCGCCGCGTCCGCCGCGGCCATAGCTCATGTCATCGTCGCCGGACTCCAGGACGACGCCGCCTCCGGCCGCCTCGCTGTCGGACCGGCGCGATTTCGAGATGACGAAGAAGACTTTCTCCGGCGAGATCGACAGATTTGGAATCACGCGCATCCAGTTCACCTTGTCCGGCAGCGAGCCCCATGCTGCTGCCACGCCAACAACACTAAGAGCCGAGGCACGCTTGCGAATTGCGCAGGATCAAGGTCCAGGGCACGGCATTGGCGTGCAGCCAAGGCCGCTAGCTGGCCGTAATTGTTGAAGATTTGTTCATCAGCATTACATTTCGGTTCCGCCACAATTTGATCAGAACAAGTCCGATATCGTGGTTCGCGTCAGCGGAGGAAGACATCATGACTCGCAAGATCGGCCTCGTCGCCGCAGGCCTGTTCGGCGCCGTGTTCGGTGCCCTGGCGGCATCGTCGGCGGCGTCCGCCATGCCTATCGCGCCCGCGCCCGCAACACCTGACGTCGCCGGCGTCGAGCAGGTGCGCATGGTCTGCAACGCCTGGGGGCGCTGCTGGTGGCGCCCGAACTATTATGGGTATTACGGGCCGCGGCCGTATTACGGCCCCCGATATTATGGGCCGCCGCGCTATTACGGCCCGCGCTATTATGGCTACTACGGCTATCGCCGATGGTGACGTCTGAAGGGGCCCTCCGGGCCCCTTCGCTTTTGCGAAATGATATCTCGCGCGACCGTTGCCGACTTGGCGCAATGCCAAGACTGGATCGAGACTGATCTAGATCAAGGATGAGATCCGGTTACACCGTCATTCTACGGCAATGGCCGAGTTGATCGTTCTCGATGCTCTCAGACGGGCATGAACGTGCAGACGCATTTGGAGAAGCAGCCTCGCGAGAAGGATGGGGCCTTGCGTCCTTTGCTTGTCCTCTCGGCGCGCGCCGCGTTTCATCGACCGCGCCTCCGGCCAACCGATGAGCCGAGCTCGTTGACGACGGCATCGATCTGACGGACGTCATGGCATGATGTCCGCAATACTACGGCCTGAAATTCGATTTACTGCAAGGCGATGTTTCGTCATTGATGGCGGTACATCGACGTTCATTTGATTGTCACATTTCAGTAGCCGGCCAGATCCATGCTGTTCGACGCCCTCGCTCCATCCTCCGCGCTTCAACTGATCGGCTTTGCCGACGTCGATGCGTTTCGACCGATCGAGTCGATGGAGGATGCGAGAAGCATCCCGCTCGACGTCCCGAACTTCGCCGCGGCCCGAGCCATCGTCTCCCTGCCGGCGTGCCGTATCATCGTGATGCGATCGTTCGCGCGCATCCTGGACACCGCTTACCGGATGCCGGGCGGCATGGTGCTGCTGTCCATGACCGACGATCTGCAGGTCAACTTCAAGGGCCTGGATCTCGACGCGCGTTTCTTCGTGACGCTCCGCGGCACCGAAGAATGCCATTTCGTCGAGCCCCAGACCAATCATCACGCGATGATCATGCTGTCCCCCGACCTGAAAGACCGGGGCTGGTTCGATCGCGCCGACGATTTGCGGGCCCATGTCGCCAACCGTCCCGCACTGCTCCACGTTCGGCAGCTCCTGCTCGACATCCTGCGAACCGCGTCGGTGCAGCCGCTCCTGTTCCAGGCCACCGAGGCGGCCGCCCATCTCCAGGAAGGTCTGCTGCTGGCGCTCGACGATTTGTTCCGGATCGATGCGACGTCCGATCGCACCGCCTCGATGCAGGGCGAGCGGTCCATCAAGCTGGTGCAGCGGATCGACGATTACGTTTCAGCCCATCCGACCACGCCGATCTATACCGCCGATCTCGCCGGCGAGTTCGGCGTCTCGATCCGGACGCTCGGCGGCGCGGTCAGCAAGGTGCGGGGCATGAGCCTGCACCAGTATATTCGCCTCAAGAGGCTGTGGGCGACCCGCGCCCGCCTGCTCAGGGGTGGCGGCGCCACTGTCGCCACATGCGCGCGAGCGCAGGGCTTCCATCACATGGGCGAGTTTGCCGCGGCCTACCGTGCGATCTTCCACGAGGCGCCCTCCGACACGCTGGCGCGCGGGCGGCAAAGCAGTTTTCGGGCAGGCTGACGGACGCGCACGGCCTTGCAAGGGGGCCCCCGCATCAGCGAAAATTCGGAACATATCTCGAACAAGGAGGCTGGCGCGCTCGGAGAGATTCGAACTCCCGACCCTCGGAATCGAAATCCGATGCTCTATCCAGCTGAGCTACGAGCGCCCTGGCCCGGACACTGGGCCATCAACCGAGACGTATCCGACGCCCCTGCTGGCGAGCCAGCAGGCCGGACGGTCCTCGGATGGGTTCGATTAGCAGAGCGGCCGACCAATAAAAAGCCCTCCCCGCCGTGTTCGAGGCGGATCGAAGGCGCTGTCACCAGGTCGTGTTGAAGAGCCCGAAATGCGGCTGCTGGGCGACCAGCATCATCGGCCGGCCCGGCTGTGGCGCCGGATGCGCCCTCACGACCTTGCGCCTGGGCTGAGCCTGCGGCGAAGCCGCGGGCGTCTGCGCCTGGGTCGGCTGGGCCTGGGCCTGGGCCTGGGCCTGCAACTTGCCGTCGCCCTTCCTGGCGACCTCTTTCGGGTCCGGCGTGAACTGGGCGAATGTCTCGCGCACCCGCGCCTTCGCCGACATCTCGGCGAGCGCTGCCGACGTGCTGTCCTGAACCGGCGGCTGTGGTGCGACGGCGGCGGTCTTCACTGCAGGCGGGACGATCGTGGGCTGGGTGGTATCGATCACGACACGCTCGGGCAGATGGCGGTCGGAGCGGATCCGGATCAGCGGCTGATCATTGCCTGCGGTGGCAACGGCCCGCGCAACAGGCTGCGATGGCAGACTGTAGTCCGCCGCGAAAAGCAGTGCGAGCAAAGCTCCACCGACAAAGAGGAAATACCGAAAGATGGGCATGGACCGCGCTCCGCCCCCCGCATCCCCGCGTGGGCTCTTCGCCTCAACAGGCGATCTCTTAATTGGTTCCCAGCCCAGCCGTTCGGTTCAAATGGCGATGCGAGGTTTTTTGGCCAAGGGTTACGGAGAGTAACTTTTCCGCTACCGGAACAGGCCGCCTTTACGCGCGGCGCGCAGCCACCAGCGAACATTTCGCCTGGTCGGCGTTCACGTTGACGAAGCCGACTGGTATCCGCGCAAAGGTCTTGCGGCTCTTCAGGGCGACCGAATCCGCCAGCACGCGACTGCGATCGGTGAGATGACTGCCGTCGCGTCGTGCGAAGGCGCAGACGATCTCGACATCCTTTACGGCATAGTCGTTGTCGTTTCGCAGGGTGAACGTCACCAGGGCTTTTGAGCCGAGGCCGCCGCGGCGCCAGGTCTGCGATGAAATCCGCAAGCGACGGAGCTCCGCCATGGCCGGCACCTGCGCTTCGGAGGCCGAAGAGATCGCCGCTGCCGTATCGCCCGAAGGCGCGGTCTCGACAACCGCCAGCTCCGCCCTCGCCGGCTCGGCACTGCTGCCTTTGGAGAGCGGCAACAGCATCCAGACACCACATCCGACGATGCTGGCTGCCAGCAGCCAGAGCAGACTTCGGCCAAACGACACGCTCGCAATCGTCGCGGCTGCCAGTCGCTCACCTGTTCCGGCGAAACGCCCCACCCCGATCCGGTCAAGCCTCGCGTTCATGACATCACCGATAGCGGCCGAAGCAACGTCGGACGACGGACTCGGCTGCAGCTTACTTCAATCCGGAAGACGACCTAAGGTTCCCGCGCAGTTGCGAATCGGCGCGGGCGGTGGCGGTCACCGGTTGGGGCCGCTAACATGCGCTGCAACATCCAGCCCCGTTGGGAGACCATGAAATGCCAATCGCCGTCACTTGGGATCACGTCCATCTGCGCAGCCCCGATCCGGAGGCGACCGCGGCCTGGCTGCAGGACATCCTCGGTGGCGAGGTCGTCCGCGCGCCGGGACGGATCGACGTGAACCTCGGCGGCGCCAGGATCTTCATCGCGCCGCTCGAGGGCGACAGCGCGGTCAACCCGCCGCCTGCGCACCCGCATCAGGGTCTCGACCATTTTGGCCTGACGGTGAAGGACATCGATGCCGTCGCGGCCGAGATCAAGGCCAAGGGCGTCACCTTCACGCGCGAGCCGACCACGATCCGACCCGGCGTGCGCATCTGCTTCATCCGCGGCCCCGAAGGCATCTCCATCGAGCTGCTCGAGCGCGACAAGAAATATGCCTGAGGCGGCGTGAGCCTAACCGGCCATGACGGCGAGCGCGGCTACGTCATGCTACCGGGCATAAAGCAGCGGATGGTGACACCCATGTAGCCGTAGATCGGCCACACCATGGTGCGCCCCACACGGTTCGGCTCGGAGATCACGGCGTCCGCTGGGACGTCGACCCAGACGAGCTCCTGCGGCTGCCCTTCGAGCCCAGAGGCATAACGCGGCAGGCGGACGCGATAGTGCCCGTCCTTGCTGTCCCAGTCGGTATCCGAGAGTGCCGAGCCGTCGGCATCGGAGCAGCATGGCCCCTTGCCGCTGCGCAGGCCGTCGAACCAGGCTTTCAAATCCGCATTGGTGTTGGCGAACTGGCCGCGATCGCGCGCTTGGCCGAACGGGACTGTGGGAGCAACCAAGGCCAAGGCTACTCCCAGTCTCGTCACGCTTCGCCAGCGTGTTACGCTGCAGGAGCGCCGTCTTTCGCTTTTGCAACTCGAGGGACGCACACTGTACAGACGCGGCTCTTCGCCGCCGGAATCGATCCAGTTGCTCATCGTCTTGCTCCAGCACCCCGCGGCCAGTGCAACAGGTGTTATGCATTTCGCGGGCCAAACCTGATTCGCAACGACCGGCCTCGCCCCGCTATCAAGCCGTCATGAGGGCGTCACTCACAAGCCGGGACAACTACGGCTCGCGGCGGCAACTTCCCGCGGCCAGCCGGCAAACTGCCGCGTTGCGCGAGGCGATACGCTTTGGCATAAAAGCCGGACCGGTTACGCCATTGGGCGATGGCGGCCGGCCTGTGGGACGTTATGAAGAACGGCCTCTATTCGATTCACGTGACCCTGCTCGATGGTCGAGTCGGCAAGGGCAGCGGTGTGATTCTTTTTCGCGACGGCAAGATTCTTGGCGGCGATGCCTACCTCTATTACACCGGCAGCTACGTGGTGAAGGACGACACCACCTTCAAAGGCGAGGTGCTGGTGCAGCGGCACACCTCGCCGCGGGGCGACGACAATCCGCTGTTCGGCGGCCCGGCCCCAGTCGGCATCGGCGTCAGCGGCACCTACACGGACACGCGCGCGGAGATGACCGGCACGGCGCTGGTCGGCAAGGCCAGCCTGATTTTCGGCGCCACGCTGCACAAGCTCGCCGAGGCGGACTAGCTATTCTGCGGCCTGCTCGAGCGGCGCCACGCGCGGCAGGATGATCTGGATGCGCGTGCCGCCACCCGGTTCAGAATCGAGATCGAGCCGCCCGCCGAGCCGGTTGGTGACGATGCTGTAGACGATGTGCAGGCCGAGGCCGGTGCCGCCCTGGTCACGCCGTGTCGTGAAGAATGGATCGAAGGCGCGGCGGCGAACGTCGAGCGACATGCCGCAGCCATTGTCGGAGAACAGGATCTCGACATTGTCCTTGCCGGACTCGCGCACCTGGATGTCGATCGTCCCCGGCCGGCCGTCCGGGAAGGCGTGCGCCACCGAATTGAGAAACAGATTGGTCAGCACCTGGCCGTACGGACCGGGATAACTGTTCATGGTCAGATCCGGCTGGCACTCGACGTTGAGCGTCAGATTGTGCTTGCGCAGGCCCGGTCGCAGACTCATCACCACCTGCTCGGTGAGGTCGCCGAGATCGAAAGTACGCTGGTCCGAATAGTTGCGGTCGGCGGCGACCTGCTTGAACGACTGGATCAGCTCGGCGGCGCGGTTGAGGTTGGAGACGAGCTGCGAGGATGCGTCGCGGCTGGTGGCGAGGAAGTCGTTGAGCGTGGAGCGGCGGAGCTCACCGCGCTCGACCTCGGCGGTGAACATCGCGGTCTTGCGCTCCAGCGCGGAGGCGACCGTGAGGCTGATGCCGACGGGATTGTTGACCTCGTGCGCGACGCCGGCGACCAGCCGCCCGAGCGCGGCCAGCTTCTCGGCCTCGATCAGTGAGGCCTGGGTCTCGCGCAGGTTGCGCAGCGCGGTCTCGGCCGATTCCTTGGCTTTGCGCATCTCCTGCTCGCCGCGCTTGCGCTCGCCGATGTCGAGCGCGACGGTGACGATCCGCTCGATCTCGCCCTCGGCATCGAGCAGCGGCAGCTTGTTGACCAGCCATTGCCGCATGTTGCCGGAGGCGTCCTTGTACTCCTCCTCGTAGAATCCGAGCCCCTTGCGCAGCTTGAGGACACGCTTGTCGTTCTCGTCGGTCTTGGCCGCGCCATAGCGCGACATCAGGTCGGCCGTGGTGCGGCCGAGCGCGTCGCCGGGCTCGATGCCGAAGATGCCGGCCATGTAGCGGTTCATCAGCACATAGCGCAGGTCGCGGTCCTTGACGTTGATCACCGCGGGCACGGTGTCGATGACCTGCTGAAGCAGGCGACGGCCTTCGGCGATGGCGTCTTCCGCCCGCTTCTGGTCGGTGATATCGCGCAGCGTGCCCTCGTAGCGAACGATGTTGCCGGCATCGTCCCGCACGCCGGTGGCGCTGTCGGACAGCCAGAGAATGTCGCCGCTGCGCTGGCGCACCTGGTACTCGAACTCGCGCACCATGCCGTCGCGCGCCATCAGCCGCTGGTATTCGGCGCGCGCCTCGGGATGGACGTAGATGGTGTGCGCGATGTCGTTGATGCTGTCGATCAGCTGCTGCGGGCTGTCATAGCCCATCATCCGCGCCAGCGCCGGATTGGCGTTGAGGAGATCACCGGCCGGCGTCGTCACGTAGATGCCGTCGATCGAGCCCTCGAACAGCTTGCGGTAGCTTTCCTCAGCCAGGCGCTGCTCGGTCAGCGCGCGCACCGCCGCCTCGCGCGCCGTGTCGGCTTCCTCCAGCGCGCGGCGGAACACTTCGGCGGCCCGCGCGATGTCGCCGATCTCGTTGTCGAGGTCGGCCGACGGGATCGAGGTGTCCTTCCGGCCCGCCGCGAGCGCGCGGATGGAGCGTGCGATCTGGGCGAGCGGACGGACGGTCCTGCGCACCACGAACAAGGCCGCGCCGATGCCGATCAGGACGCCGATGCTGCCGAGCACGATGCTCTGCCATCGCGCCTCCGTCAGCGTCCGGGCGAAGTCGCGCGACAGCACATGGCCGCGCCGGTCGCTGACCTCGCGCAGCAATTCGGTGACGCGGCCGATCAGCCGGCCCTCGGTGCCCAGCACCTCGCGGTCGATGTCGGCGATCTGCCGCTCGCGGACGGCCACGGCCATGATGGCCTCGGCGTAATCGTTCACCGCCGACCTCAGGGAGCTATCGCCGATGTTCAGCGCCCGCATGCTCTGGGCGGCCTGCTCGGCCGCGGAGGGATTGCGCGCGAGCAGTCCGAGCGCGATGCGGCTCTGCGCCTCCGACAGACGCGAGGCCAGCTCGCGGTCCGCGGCGCCGGCGACGGCCCTGTCGAACTGGTCGCGCAGCGGCGGCAGGCCGGCGAGCAGCTGGGCGCGGCGGTCGATCAGGGTGGAGATCCGCTCCAGGCCCGTACGATAGGTCGCGAGCCGCTCGGTGACCCCGTCGATCATGTCCTGCTGCTCGGGTGCGAGCTCGATGCGGGTCTTCTTCAGGATGTCGCTGAGCGTCGAGGCCGCTTCCCCGACCTGCTTGAACTGGATGCCGGCGCCGGGATCGGTGACGAAGTCGCGCGCGGCGAGGCGCAATTCGTTCATGCGGCGGTCGATGTCCTCGGCGAGGTCGCCCACGCTCTGGAGCCGCTGCAATTCGGCGAAGGTCGTGTCGATGTGCCGGATCGCGATCACGCTCGCAGTCGAGGTGACGATGATCACGGCCAGCACCAACAGGAAGCTGCCGAAGGTGAGCTGGCCGATGGAGAGCGAGAAGATTCGCTTTTTCTCAGGGATCGGCGTCAATTCGGCGGACATTGGTGATGAGAGGACCGGGCTACTGGAGGCCCAATAT
>NZ_LFJC01000003.1:8143462-8152056 GCF_002776695.1 Bradyrhizobium nitroreducens | reverse complement strand
CCTTAGTTCGATCGAGCGCTTCTGCGCTTACAGTTTGCCCGCCAAGGCCTAAAATGCCACGAACTTTTGGTTCAGGACACTACGCGGCGTTCCGGCGATTGCGCCGTTCCGGCCCGCGATAGTCGGAATCGCGGCTCTTGCGGCGATCCATCGGGCCGCCGCGCAGCTTGACGAAGAAGGCCTGGACCTCGGCCGCAAGGCGCTCGGATGCCCCCGAGACCTCGTTCGCCGCCCCCATCACGTCGTCCGCCGAGCGGCTGGTTTCCGTGATCGCGCCGGAGACGGTGCCGATGCTGGTGGCGAGCGTCTGCGTCCCCGAGGACGCCATCTGGACGTTCTGCGAGATCTCCCGCGTCGCCGCGCCCTGCTGCTCCACCGCACTGGCGATCGCCGCAGTGACTTCGTCGATCCGGCGCATGGCGGCGGTCAGCTCCTTGACGGAGGCGACCGCGCTGCCGGTCGAGTTCTGGATCGCGGCGATGTGGCGGGCGATGTCCTGCGTCGCGTTGCGGGTCTGGTCGGCCAGCGCCTCGACCTCGGAGGCCACCACCGCAAAGCCGCGGCCGGCCTCGCCCGCGCGTGCAGCCTCGATGGTGGCGTTGAGCGCCAGGAGATTGGTCTGGGCCGCGATCGCCTGGCGCCGATGCCATGTGCACGGAACCATGCATAATGCCGGCAGCCCCGCCGAGGCCGGTCCAAACCGAGTCGCGCCGTTCGCGAAGTGCTTGCAGGCAGGGCGGAATCCGCGCAACAATTTCATCTTTGATGGTTGATTTGCGGCCGGTGAGAATGTCCTGTCCGGCCGGGAGGAATTCAGACGTGGCCAACATCCTGATCGTGGATGACGACCCGGCCGTTCAAATCACGATCCGGCTGCTCCTGGAGAGGGCCGGTCATTACGTCACCGTCGCCGGCGACGGCCGCAAGGGACTTGCGCAGTTCGAGGCGGGCCGGTTCGACTTGCTGTTTCTCGACATCTTCATGCCGGGCATGGATGGGCTGGAGACGATGCGTCACATCCGGGCGCTGGCCCCGGCCATTCCGATCATCGTCATTTCCGGCCGATCGATCACGCCGGATGCCTATGCGGAACCGGACTTCCTGAAGATGGCGACCAAGCTCGGCGCCGTGGCAAGCCTGCAAAAGCCCTTCCGGTCCAGCGCGCTGCTCGCCGCGGTCGAAGGCTGCCTGAAGGCGGGCGAGCCGGAGGGGTCCGATGTCAACTCCGGCCGCCGATAACGAGGGCTCCTCTGCTTCAGGCCAGATCGACCGCGATCATCGGGGAGGTCCTGCGAGCATCCCCGTGACGCTCGCCACGCGGCTCGCTGTCGCAATGATCCTGCTGGTGGCGGTCACCGTGGCTGCCGTCGGCTGGCTGGGCTATCGCAACACCACGCAGGCCGTCATTCCGCGCGTGCTGGAGCGGGTCGAGGCGCAGTCACGCCTGCTCGCGATCAACCTCGAATCCTACGTGTCCGGAGTGCGCGGCGATCTGATCGGCTATCGCGCCGCCGCAGCCATCCAGGGCCTCATCCGCGCTCACGTTGCCGGCGGAGTTGATCCTGCAGACGGCGTCTCGGAGCAAACCTGGCGCGAGCGTATCGCGGCCAGACTCGAGGCCGAGATCGAGGCCAAACCCATCTATGGACAGTTTCGGATCATCGGCGTCGATAACGACCAGCGCGAGCTCGTCCGCGTCGACCGCTCCGGGCCAAACGGCGCAGCCCGGATCGCCTCGGACAGCGAACTTGAGACCAAGAGCGATCGACCCTACTTCCGGGAAACGATCCGGCTCGCGCCCGGCGAGATCTATGTGTCACCCGTCGTTCTCGCCACCCGCCAGGGGGGCACGACGGACCCACACGTTCCGACGCTGCGCGCCGCGATGCCGCTGTTCGCGGCAGACGGCAAACCGTTCGGCATCATCGTCGCGAATGTCGACATGCGCCCGGCGCTCGCCCACGTCCGTTCGGCGACCAGCTCGGAAGGAGATATCTACGTCGTGAACGCGCGCGGCGACTATCTCGTTCATCCCGATCGCGCGCGCGAATTCGGCACCTTGCGTAATGGTCCCAACGACTGGCGCAAGGACTTCCCCTATTTCGCGAATCTGGCTGGCACGCAGGAAGGAACCACGCGGCTCCTGAACGATGGGTGGGGTCGGCCGAGCGGCGCGGTGATCGCCCCTGCGCTGCTGGCTGGCAAGGAATGGGTCGCGATCATCGAAACGATTCCTCCACCTGTGTTCGGCCTGGTCCCCGCGGCGATCCAACAGACGACGCTGCTGGTCGGCATCCTCGCCGTGCTGGCCGCGGCTTCACTCGCTATCCTCTTGTCGCGCTCGCTGACCCGCCCGATAGGCCGTCTGACCGCCGCAGTGGAGGCGATCGGCCGCGGGCATCACGCCGACATTCCCGTCGATGCCAGCGGCGAGACCGGCGTGCTGGCGCGGGCCTTCGCCCGGATGGTTGAGGAGACCCGGGTGAAGACGGCCGCGCTCGAACGCGAAATCGCGGAGCATCGCCGCACGGAGGCGGCACGCAGCCATCATGCGGCGCGCGAGCGCCTGTTCAGCGCCGCCGTCCAATCATCCGACGACGCGATCGTGATGCAGACGCTCGACGCCATCATCACGGGCTGGAATCCGGCCGCCGAGCGTCTGTATGGCTATTCGGCGGATGAGGCGATCGGCCAGCCCACATCGATCATCGTCCCGCCCGACCGACGCGCGCACGGCAAGGACTATCTGGCGCGGATCGCCCGGGGCGAGCCGGTCGAACGGTTCGAGACGGTGCGCCTGCGCAAGGACGGCACGCCGGTCGAAATCTCACTCAGCCTGTCGCCGATCAGGGGGCTCTCGGGCGAGATCATCGGCGTCTCCGGGACCGCGCACAGCCTCACCGAGGCGCGGCGGGCCGAGCGGCAGCTCCAGCAGCAGCTCGAGGAGCGCCGGCAGATCTTCGACACCTCGCAGGATCTGATCATGATCATGGATGCGCGGGGCCATATCGCGCAGGTCAGTCCGAGCAGCGAGACCATTCTCGGCTACCGACCGGACGAGATGATCGGCCGCAGCGGCGCCGACTTCATTCATCCCGATCATCTGGAACTTTCCCGCGCCGAGATGCGCGCGATGCGTCAGGGCGAGCGCATCAAGCCTGCCGACACCCGCTGCTTCCACAAGAACGGGCACGAGGTCTGGCTATCCTGGCTCGGCAGCTGGTCCGAGCAGGCGCACCGCTTCTACTTTGTCGGACGCGACATGACGGAGGCGCGGCTCGCGCAGGAATCGCTGCGCGAGAGCGAGCGGCTCGCCCGCAACATCGTCGAGACCTCGCTCGACGCCTTCATCCAGACCGACGAGACCGGCAGCATCCTGAACTGGAACTCGCAGGCCGAGCAGCTGTTCGGCTGGCGCCGCGAGGAGGTGCTCGGCAAGAGCACGATCGACCTCATCGTCGCCGAAAGCGAACGCGAGAGAGCGAGGGCGGGTCTGAAGCAGTTCCTGGAGAACGAGGACGGCAGGACGCTGAACCGCCGCCGCGAACTGATCTGCCGCCGCCGTGACGGCAAGGAGTTCAAGGCCGAGCTGAGCGTCACCGCGCTGAAGCGCCGCGAAGGACTGCTGTTCAACGTGTTCTACCGCGACCTCACCGACAAGATCGCGGCTGATGAGCGCATTCGGCACGCCGAGAAGATGGAGGCGATCGGCCAGCTCACCGGCGGCGTGGCGCATGATTTCAACAACATCCTCACCGTCATCACCGGCACGATCGAGATCCTCGCGGAGGCCGTCGAGAAGGAGCCGCAGCTTGCGGCCATCACGAAGATGATCGACGAGGCGGCCGCGCGCGGCGCCGACCTGACCCAGCACCTGCTCGCCTTCGCGCGCAAGCAGCCGCTGCAGCCGCGCGAGATCGACATCAACGCGCTGGTCGTCGACACCGCGAAGCTGTTGCGTCCGACGCTGGGCGAGCAGATCCAGATCGAATCGGTGTTCGAGGAGGAGAATTGCGTCGCGGTCGTCGATCCCAACCAGCTCACCACCGCGATCCTCAACCTCGCGCTCAACGCCCGCGACGCCATGCCCGGCGGCGGCAAACTGATCGTGGAGACCGGCGCCGCCTATCTCGACGAGGTCTATGCCAGCGTCAACGACGTGCGCCCCGGCCATTACGTGCTGATCGCCGTCAGCGACACCGGCACCGGGATTCCGGCGAACATACTGACCAGGGTGTTCGACCCCTTCTTCACCTCGAAGGGACCCGGCAAGGGCACCGGCCTCGGGCTTTCGATGGTCTACGGCTTCATCAAGCAGTCCGCGGGCCACATCAAGATCTACAGCGAGGAAGGCCACGGCACCACGATCAAGATGTACCTGCCGCCCGGCAAGACGCCGGCAGTGGTCGGCGAGGGCGTTACGCCGGCGGCGATCGAGGGCGGACACGAGACCATCCTGGTGGTCGAGGACGACAAGCTGGTGCGCGACTACGTGCTGGCACAGCTGCATTCGCTGGGTTACGTCACCTTGCAGGCCGCGA
Source organism: Bradyrhizobium nitroreducens (assembly GCF_002776695.1). GTDB lineage: Bacteria > Pseudomonadota > Alphaproteobacteria > Rhizobiales > Xanthobacteraceae > Bradyrhizobium > Bradyrhizobium nitroreducens. The sequence goes on along the minus strand of NZ_LFJC01000003.1, from coordinate 8,147,515 downwards.
ATGCCGCAGAGGCGCTCGCGATCGTCGCCGCCGGCGAGCCGTTCGACCTCCTGTTCACCGACGTCATCATGCCCGGCAAGATGAACGGACGGCAGCTCGCCGACGAGCTGATGAAGACGCGGCCCGATCTCAAGGTGGTCTACACCTCGGGCTATACCGAGAACGCGATCATCCATCACGGCCGGCTGGATTCCGGCGTGATGCTGCTGGCCAAGCCCTATCGGAAATCGGATCTGGCGCGGATCATCCGCAAGGCGCTGAGCGGTTGAGCTTCCGTAGCCCGGATGGAGCGCAGCGCAATCCGGGAAACAGTCGTGCGGCGCGCGCAAGTCCCGGATTACGCTTGCGCTCCATCCGGGCTACGAAACCGTCGGTGAGGGAGATGGCCCCCGGCTCGGCAGCGCATCATTGCATGATGCGCTGCGTCCGGGGCACGAGACCGCTTTACGACGCGCGCTGGGCCGCGGTCATCACGATGCGGATCAGGTCGGCGGCGTTGCGCGCGCCGAGCTTCTTCATGATGTTGGCGCGGTGGTCCTCGATGGTGCGCGGGCTGATGCCGAGCGTGCGGCCGGCTTCCTTGTTGGACGCACCGGAGGCGAACTGCTCGAGCACCTCGCGCTCCCTGCGCGTCAGCGGCTCGCGCCCGGGGAAATGCAGCGAGCCGAACTTCGGCGAAGCGTTCTCCGCCTGCCTGCGCGCATAGGCGCCGATCGCCTCGTCGAGCCGGCCGACGATCTCACTGCCGCGGAACGGCTTCTCGATGAAGTCGAGCGCACCGCTCTTGATCGCGCCCACCGCCATCGCGATGTCGCCCTGTCCGGAGATCATGAAGATCGGGGCCGGATAGTCCTCGCCGTGCAGCTCCTTCAGAATGTCGAGGCCCGACTTTCCGGGAATGTGCACGTCGAGCAGGATCGCAGCCGGCGTGCGGTTTCGCGCGACGGAGAGCAGTGCCGCGCCGTCCGCAAAACAGATCACCTCATAGCCCGCCGCCTTCAACACCATCGACAGGGTGTCGCGAACGGCAGGGTCGTCATCGACCACGAAGATTTCACCGCGAGAGCTATGTTCGGCCATGTGCCACATCCGGTTGGCATGAAGGACTCGCGTCCGCGCCTCCTGTTATGGCGTTCGGCGCGGATTCGGCCCACCCGTATTTGTACGGGACATGGACTTAACGCACAAGTAGCGGCAAGGTGCCTAATTGCGGGGTACGGAGAATATCCATGCTAAATTTGGCCGGCACACCCCCGCTCGCCGCGATGGCTGAAACTGACAGCCGTCGGTTGATCGCCGCCGATCTTCGCGCCCTGATCACTCGGATCGAGAGCAGCATGCGCCTGATCGACGCAGCCATGATGGAAGCCGACACGTTGGAAACGGGTTTCGCGTGCGGCGATCCGGCCGGTTCCGCCGATATTATCGTGCTCGACGACGTCACGCCGCGCTATGCCACGGCGAGCGCCGCCCTCAGCGCATGTCGGGCGGGCCTCGGCCACGCCCTGCAATGTCTGTCGGAATCCGGCAACCCGGCGTAGATCGCAACCAGCGCGGCGCAGCCGCCGCGCCCCGTCGCATGGCCGCCCCGCATTCAGGCGCGGTGCCGCTCCACGATCGCATCGGTGGCGACACCACCCCAGGTGTGGATCGCCGGAAGGCCCATCGCGGTCTTGCCGAGATTGGCGAGGCTGATGCGCAGGGCCGCCAGATCAAGCGGCTTCGGCAGGCTCTGGAGCTCGATCCCGACGGACCGGGCGAAGCTGCGCGCTGCGCTGCGGCGCTTGCCGTCCATGCCGCTGATGACGATCACGGCGCCGCCGAACTTCGCCGCCGCCATCTCGCGCAGCACCTCGATGCCGTCGCCGTCCTCCAGCACGAGATCGAGCGTCACGCAATCGAAGCGGGCGGAGCGAAGCTTCTCGATGGCGTCCGCCACGGACGGCGCCACGGTGACTTCGTGGCCGGCCTGCTTGGCGGCAACCGTGATCAGGCTGCGCTGCGTGGCGTCGTCATCGACCACCAGAAGCTGAAGCGCACGCCGTTCGGTGCCGTCGGGCAGGTTTGAAGAGATGGGCGAGAGAGAGCTTCTGGGCATTTCCGTATCCTGAGAGTGAGACCGTCAACGGATACACGGTTCGCGCTTAGGCCACGTAAAGCTGCTGCGGCGAATTCGTTCGGATCTCTTCAGAAAGTGTGAAGCACGCGATCGGAAAATGGGCCGTGCCCGCGCGGCGGATCACGCCGCGGCGTCATGGCCGCCGGCCGCACCACGCTTCTTCCGGTTCTTGCCACGCAGGAACTGGATGTCCATTTCGGCGCCGTTGACGCGGACCAGCTCGCAGCGGCGATAGGCGAGGCCCGTGGACGACAGCAGCAGGAAGAACTCCTTCAGGTTCAACCCCTGGATCGAGCCTTCCACCGTGAGAATGGCGTCGGTGTCGGAGATCGCGTTGAGCTTGCAGTCGCGCCGCCAGGTGCCGTCGATGGCCATGATGCAGACGTCATAGCCGCGACTGAAAGTCACGCGTTCCGTACCCTTGCCATCCTCGGCCATGTCTATCGTCCCGCCATGGCCGCGAGGCGCGGCGCCGCGCCGCCGAGAGCCGGCTTGGCGGCTGCGGCCCGCGGATCGTTCGGCTTGTACAGGCCGCGCCGCTCCGGAATCGGGCGGAACGTGTCGGTCAGACCGACGACGGTTTCGGCCGCGCCCAGCACCAGGAAGCCGTCCGGCTCGATCTGGCGCGCCAGGCGGTTGAAGATGTTGATCTTGGTGTCCTGGTCGAAATAGATCAGCACGTTGCGGCAGAAGATGACGTCGAAGGTGCCGAGCTGGGCGAAATCGTGCAGCAGGTTGAGCTGCCGGTGCTGGATCATCGCCCGCAATTCGGGATTGATCTGCCAGGTCTCGCCGGTCTGCTTGAAGTACTTCACCAGCATCTGGATCGGCAGGCCGCGTTGCACCTCGAACTGGCTGTAGACGCCGGCCTTGGCCTTCTCCAGCACCTCCTGCGACAGATCGGTCGCGATGATCTCGACGCGCCAGCCGGTGAGGGCCGCGCCCATCTCCTTCAGGCACATCGCCAGCGAATAGGGCTCCTGACCGGTCGAGCCCGCGGCGCACCAGATGCGCACGCTGCGCTTGGCCGCGCGTGCCTTGATGATCTCGGGCATGATGTGTTCGCGAAAATGGTCGAACGGGACCTTGTCGCGGAAGAAGAAGGTCTCGTTGGTGGTCATCGCTTCGACCACGTCGGTGATCAGCTGGCGCGCGCCGCCCTGCAGCTTCTGCACGAGTTCGGCGATGCCGGAGAGCCCGGCCTTGCGCGCGAGCGGCAGCAGGCGGCTCTCGATCAGATATTGCTTGTCTGCGGACAGGTCGAGCCCTGAATTGTCCTTCAGGAACTTGCGCAGGTACTCATACTCGGTCGGGGTCACGGGTAGCCTCTTCGAAGCTGTACTGGAACACTCTGGCCAAAACGCGCGGACCAGATTCGCTCAGACCATGGCTTGTCCGACCGGGAGCAAGCCGACTTCAGCAAACTTGTCGGCGATAATGTCTTTGTCGAAAGGCTTCATGATGTACTCGTTGGCGCCGCCGCTGAGCGCCTGAGCGATATGCGCCACGTTGTTCTCGGTGGTGCAGAACACCACCTTGGGCTGGTCGCCGCCGGGCAGGCGGCGCATGTGGCCCATGAACTCGAAGCCGTCCATGACGGGCATGTTCCAGTCGAGCAGCACCGCGTCGGGCAGCTGCCGCTGGCAGATCTCGAGCGCCTTCGAGCCGTCCTCGGCCTCAGTGACTTCGAACTCGAGACCCTCCAGAATCCGGCGCGCGATCTTGCGCACGACGCTGGAATCGTCGACCACCAAGCAGGTTTTCATTTTGGTTCTCCGGCTCCGATGTTTTCGTTAGCTCACGCGGCCATTTGCACTTTGGTTTCGAGCTCGAGGACGCGATCGACGTCGAGGACGACCATGAGTTGACCGTCGAGGCGGTGGACGCCGCCGGCGAGCTTGGCCATGCGGGGGTCGAGGTTGACGGGGTTTTCT
>NZ_LFJC01000003.1:8137119-8143452 GCF_002776695.1 Bradyrhizobium nitroreducens | reverse complement strand
CGATAGTGGGGGAAGGTGATTGCGAAAGAGAGAATGGAAAAAGCTACGACCGAAACTCCAAGCATACATAACCCTGGATTATCGATCATTGCTGATTGCGCCCGGAATCGAAGCATGCGTCGCCGACATCTCCAAAAGGGGCTGGTCGTCATTTGCGCTCAGCGATGATCTCCAAAGGAAGGTGTCAACCGCCTATGAGGCTGCCGCGACCTTCTTCGATCTGGACGAGAAGTCGAAGGAGGCATGTCTCTTGCCCTACGGGTGCGGTTACACGCCTTTTGGCCGGGAGCATTCCGGAAATCCGGCTCTACCAGACCGGGTCGAAATTTTCGCCGCAAGCGCGCGGACGCAAGACCTCGCCCTTGATCTGCCCTGCGCCGCCGGATGCGACCTGCATGAGCGCATGATGGAAGTCTTTCGTTGGTTCGAAATGACGGCCGAGGACATCATGCGTGGTGTGGCGCGAATGGTAGCATCAGATGTTCCGGAACAAGAACTAACGGGTGGTCTACATCGATGGTCCCAGTTGCAATTTAACCGGACGATCCTTACCGAGCCCGGTCAATTCATCAACACCGCGCACGAAGACGGTCACCTCCTGACGTTTGCCCACGCGAATGGTCGCGGATTAGAGATTGTGACCGGCTTGTCCGTTCTTGAGCCTGATCGCACAAGCTCGGCATTCACGGTTATGCCGGGCGCCATCTTGAGCCTTCTCACCGGGGGCGAAATACGACCGCTCTACCATCAAGTTCGTGCACACAGCCGATCCGAGCATCGCCTGTCTCTGCTGTTCTTTGCCGACCTTGATCCACAGCTCTGCAAACCCTGGAAAATTACGCCCGCCAATCGCGACGTCGATATCGCATCGCGTATCCTCGGCAACGCGGGACGGTTCGGGATGGACGGGTTTCCGCCGGATTGAGGTCGATGTCGCGCAAGCAAGGCATATGGCGCTTGGGCCTCGGCGGGTCGGACCATGACTTCTCGGCCGCCCTCGCCCATGACTGCGACATCAAGGTTGCAATCGAGCAGGAGCGGATCACGAGGGTCAAGAACGGCCTTTCCGTCTGGTATCGCGAGCCAATGGCGCCGGCCATCGACTACTGTCTGCGCGCGGAGGGTCTGAAATTCGAGGACGTCGACGCAATCGTCGCGAGCGACACCATCCCGGCCAGAAGCCGAGCCGCCTTTGGCGGTAAGAGCCTGCAGTTATTCTCGCATCATCTTTGCCACGCCGCGTCGGCTTACATGATGATGCCGCCGGACTCCACAGCCGCTGTGCTCGTTTATGACGGGTATGGCTCGATCGTCGAGAACGGCAATCAAGCTGACGGTCGTTCGCGCCGCGAGACCATCTCATTTCACGTGTTCGGTCCCGAGGGTGCGCAAACGCTCGGGACGACCACGGGGTACGGTTATCTCGAGCAGGATGATTTTCCGATCGGGATCAGCAATTCGGTCGGAATGCTCTACGAAATCGCGACCTGCGTCCTTGGATATGGTCCGATGGATAGTGGCAAGACGATGGGCCTTGCTGCGTATGGTCGTCCAGACCATGCCGGTGTTCTGCAGGATTTCGTCACATTCGGCGACGACATGTCCGATTGCTTCCGCTGTCCGACGGATAGTGACGAGATTGTCGAGTGTATGGAAAGGATTCTCGTCCTGGGAAAGGGAAGCTTTTCAGCCCGGGCGGACCTTGCGGCGAGCATCCAGGCGGTAACGGAGAACGCGCTTCTGCACTGTGTATCGCTGCTCGCGCCGATGGAGGCCGATTATATCGCCATCAGCGGCGGATGCGGCCTGAACACCGTTGCGAACGCGAAGCTCGTGACCAGCCTCGCGGGCGCTCGCGACGTCTTTATTCCTCCTCATTGCGGCGATGCCGGCCTTGGACTCGGCGCCCTCTGGCTAGCGGCCTCGTCTGAGCGGAATGGGCGCGCGCCGTCATTTACATTCCAATCCGAAAGGATCGCGCCAGCGATTGCCCGTCCCGGCCGGATCTATGGCGATGAAGAGGTGGTTCGAGCCGCTCAGCAATATTATCCCCGTCTCGTCATCGACCCCAGCGTTTCGACGCCAGATGACCTGGCTCAAATCCTCGCCAAGGGAGACATCGTCGGCATCCTCAATGGCCGCTCCGAAATCGGACCGCGGGCGCTCGGAGGACGAAGCCTCCTTGCCGATCCCCGGAATGTGCAGACCCGGGAGCGGATCAACCGTTCGATCAAGGGGCGTGAGCCCTTCAGGCCACTGGCGCCGCTGGTGCTTGCGTCCGAGTACGACAATTATTTTCACGACTCTGCTTGCGCCGACGCTTACATGCTGAAGGTGGCCCGCGCGCGGGAGCGTTGCCTTCGTGAAGCGCCCGCGGCCCTCCATATTGACGGCACCGCGAGGGTGCAAACCGTGGACCGCGAAGGCGATCCGTTCCTGATTGCGATCCTCGCAGCGTTCGGCGCGCTGACGAACGTTCCGATCTTGCTCAATACGTCCTTCAATCGGCGCGGCGAACCAATCGTCGAGACGCCTGAGGATGCCATCGACGTGTTTCTCGGAGTGGACCTCGACGGCCTTTACATGAATGGGAAGTATTTCAGGAAGCCGCTCGCCTAGGATGGCTGTTGAGCCAAGCCAAGCCGCCCGAAGATCATCTCAACGGCCTGTTCGAACGTCTCCGCTGACAACAGGCAGTACAGGCAATCGTACAAGACATCTCTTGCGCCGTCGATGCTGAGGAGCAGGTGGCCGACCCGCGCCCATTCTTCCTCGCTGACTTGGCGGCGGCCAAGTCGCGCGTCGTTTCGAACCTTGATCTCCAGCAATTCGTCATCGCTGACGGCGACGCCTGCCACCCGAAGGAAACGCAGCGTCGCGCTGGGATGCCTGTTGTAAGCCTCTGCAAGAACCCGAACGACGGCGCGCCGTATCCGTTGATCCATGTGTCCGATGGCCGGTCGAAGCGCGGTCAAACCCTCCATGGGCCATGTGATGGTCACGCCGGCGATTGCCTGGAGCAGCTGAAGCGCTTCCTCGATACGATTGTCATCGAGGAATGCTTCCAGCCAGCGCGTGTACATTGGAAGCGGATGGGTTTCGAGGTCTGCGGAGGTCTTGGCGTATTCCACAAACGGCATCGAGCGGCGCCGCGTTGCGGGAAGCAGAATGCCGTAGGGATAGATGACGCCGAAGCCGTCTTCGAAATTGCGGTCAAAGGGGTCGGCGAACCCACGACGCTCGCCTCTCAGCAAACCAGGCCGGTGAAGCAAGACCCCGCGCCAGCTCCGCAGGATCGTTTCTTCCCAGACGCCGAACCGGCGTTCGTCGTAATCCAGGCCGTGGAGCACGTGGAGATAGACGATGACTTCTTCCAGGAAATCGATCTGAACCGGATTTGCGTTTTCGTCGAAGCGCGCGAAAAGCTGCTCGGCCAAATTCAGCGTTCCGGCCAAATCGTTGAGACTGCTCATCACGAACAGGCCGGCCGACAGATGGTATTCTATATCGAACTCGATAGACTGCGTGTATGCTTCAATCCTCGCGAAGCCTTCGACGCTCAGCGTCGTGCCGGATTGAATGGCGCGGAATATCTCCAGAAAGTCGACCCTCCTGCTGTTCGAAAAGAAACGGCGAATGCCATCGGCTGTCGAATTGAAGAGCAGGCGATCACAGTTGAGGAGAAAATACTCCGCAAACGCAGAAGCGTCCGGCGGCCTAGGGTCCGCGGCAGCCACCAGCTCTCCCAGCGTGGAGCGCAACGCAGCACTCGCGCTCTCATATTCCGAAGCATGCGTATTATCGGGGCCGAGTTGCGTGGCGAATGCAATGAGACGCCCGATCTTTTGCCACTTGGGGAGAGATGGATCGGCAAAGAAGGCAGCGTAGGGAGCGTCCGACAACAAGTTTCCCGGCTTGGCCAGAGCTTCGAGAAAATGTCTCACGAGGCGGTCTATCGCATAGATCTGAGCTTCGGTTCGCGGAAGAATGGATGTCGGGTGCTGTACGCGGCTGAGCAGTTCGACGGAGACCGCATCGGGCAGATTGGCGGCGGCCTGTACCACCGCGCGCAGATGCATCTCGCCAATCCCTGCCTTTGCGGCGGCAGCAATGGCATCGGAAAGATAGATGGTGGCGAGAGCCTCCCCGTATTCAGCGAGCTGAACGAGAAGGTCACGCGCAAATTCGTAAAGATACAGGATGTCACTTGGCCCGAACGCTTGATCGGCGCGATCAACGAGCAGCATCGCTTCCGAGATCAAGCGAAGTCCCATCTCGGGGTGAAGCGCGAAGTGAAGGCGGGCCGCCGCTAGAGAGCGGCCGTCGTTTCGATAGTTGCGAAGATAGGCCTGGAGGTCGGTGAGCGTCTCCAGCGGCGGACCGAGGCCGTTCGCTAGGGCAACCGCCAGAAAATATTCGAACGTTCGGTCGTGATCGAATTGATAAAACCCCTGCTGCGCTTCCCGCACGAGATCGAGATCGCGGGCGATACGCAGGATCTCAAGGCGGAGTGCGGCGGGCTCAATGTCGATTTCGCGAAACCTTTGACGCCCTCCTTCAAGGCTCTGCAAGGCTGCCTTTGCCATCGCGTGCTGCATCGTGCTCGAGCTGCCGAGCATGCCGGCGGTGCGCAACTTGGCTTCGATCATGGTCCGCAATTGCGAGGCACTGGGGACAATCTGCAGGCTGCGCGCTGGGCCTTCGGCCACGATGCGCAACATGTAGGGGTCCCTTAGGCGCTCGAACGAGCCAAGGGATACTTGATCGAGATCCGCGGTGGTGAGCGTCTTCGATCCCATGCGCCGGACGGCATCGTAGACTTCGTCACGGCTGAAGATATCGCACGAAAGCGTCTCAAATCCGTGCTCGGATCCTGCCGGAGACCAGACTGCCTTTTGCAGTTGCGCCGCATCCAGCTGCGGCAGCATCGCGTTCCACGTCTCTTGCCTGACGGTCGCGATGACCCGGAGCGCGCTGAGCTCCTCGGGAAGAAAGTAGCAAAATCGCAGGATGCCGCGCAGAAAGCTGACACAGCGGCTGAGGTCGTCTGCGAATTCGTTGATTCCGTCGATAAAAATGATCAGCTGGAGATTGTTGTTGGTAAGCCACCGCTCGAACCGGAATAGCGAGAAAGGCGAACGAAATCCAAGGCCGCCCAATTGCTCACCGACATATTGTTCGACGTCGCCGCTTTCGGGAAACGAACGGGCCCTCAACAGGAGTATCCTCGTGGAATCCCGCAGCGACCAGGCTTTCTGTAAACGAAGGCCCAAAGTGGTCTTGCCATAGCCGGACGGACCGGTGACCAAAGCGAGCGGCTTATTCGGTCGCAGGAAGCGAGTGAGGCCCTCCTCAAGGCGCACTCGGCGGGCGAATGTGTCCACAATGTTCTTGTGCGCGCGCGTACCATAGAGCTTCGCGTATTCCCTGTTGCAATAGTCGGTGCGCCACGCAAACAGGCTTTTGACGAATGTCGGCTCCGTCGGAATGAGGGACGGCTTTTCCAACACGGGACGTGCAATCGCGGAAACCAGCTGGTCGAACGAGATCGTTATGTGATCGGCGCGATCGTGCAACGCAGCCGAGAGTGGCGCAGTATCGCTCGGTCTGGTCGGACCGCACCAGTAGATCCGCGTCCGGGAGGATTCGATCGCATCGGAAATGATCTTCGAAAGTGCGGTATCCCACCCTCCATATCCCGCGATGACAAGATCGTGCGAACTTACGATCGATGCGAATAGCTGGGCGATATCCTGGTCATATCGGGCGTCGTCGAGTTCCGCGCGCACCAGCGCCACGACCGCGCGCGAAGCAAGATCACCGTGCAGCTTGATGTAGGGAACTTTGGGCAGATTGTAGCGATCGTGTACGCCGGGATAGGGACGGGCGAAGCCGGGTGAAAAGACCTGGATCAGGTCGCGCCCAAGCGCCTGTTGGGCGCGCTCGAGCATGAGATCGAAGTTCGTCGTCACGACGGCATCGATCCCACCGGCCTCGATCAGCAAGACAACCAACTTGTAGGCTTCGGAGGGCTCCAGTTCGCCCAGTTGCCGGAAGATCGCTTCGACCATCAGCGCCCGTTCGTCGGGCTCGAGGTTCAAGAATAGACGGTCGAATTCACGGTCGATGGTGTCGGCGGGGGTCAGTTCATACAGCTGGCGCTGAGCGAAACGCTCCAGAGCCCGGTGTTTCAGCTCCGCAAAGGTCAGGCCTCCCGAACTGATATCGGCGCCAGCGCCCAGGAACAGACAAATCTTGCGCCGGTGCTCAATCGGATTGGCGGCGCGATCAGCAATGACCCTTGTGAGGGACCCCAGCTTTTCAAGGTCTTCG
>NZ_LFJC01000003.1:8135239-8137109 GCF_002776695.1 Bradyrhizobium nitroreducens | reverse complement strand
ACGCCGTCGGCCAGGCCCGCGCCACCACCGAGCGCGTCAGCGAGCTGTCCAAGGCGGCGTCCCGCATCGGCGACGTCGTCGAGCTGATCAACACCATCGCCGGCCAGACCAACCTGCTGGCGCTGAACGCGACCATCGAGGCCGCCCGTGCCGGCGAAGCCGGCCGTGGCTTTGCCGTGGTGGCCTCCGAGGTGAAGGCGCTCGCGGAGCAGACCGCGAAGGCCACCGGCGAGATCGGCCAGCAGATCTCCGGCATCCAGGCGGCGACCAACGACTCGGTCGGCGCCATCAAGGAGATCTCCTCGACCATCGAGCGTCTGTCGGAAATCTCCTCGGCGATCGCCGCTGCGGTGGAGGAGCAGGGCGCGGCGACGCAGGAGATCGCCCGCAACGTGCAGCAGGCCGCGCAGGGCACCCAGCAGGTCTCCTCCAACATCACCGACGTGCAGCGCGGCGCGACCGAGACCGGCACGGCCTCCTCGCAGGTGCTGTCGGCGGCACAGATGCTGTCCAACGATTCCGGCCGGCTGAAGAACGAGGTCAGCAAGTTCCTGACCAACGTCCGCGCAGCATAGAGGCAAGCGCGCATTCTTCCGTCAATCAAGAGCGGCGCTGTGCGCCGCTCTTTTGTTCTCGGACATCTGCCGAAGGGCGGAACTGCTTCGCTCTTCCGGGCAATGCCGGCCGCAGCGCGCGGGTCAATATGCCCGCAAAAGTCCGGGCCATTTTTATGATGCTGGCTCAGTAGGACTACGCAGTTCCGTTAAGGGGAACGATCTCGCGGATGGTATAATCGTCAAGGCAGAACTTGCCGAGTTAAACGGCTTCCCCGCCCGACGAGCATTTCAACTGGAATTACCGAGGAAATTTGATGTCCTGGATCAACGACGTCCGCATTTCGATGAAGGTTTCTGCAGTGTTTGCGGCGATCTGTCTCGTCGTCGCCGGCAGCACCGCTGCGATCTACAATTCGCTGAGCGTGATGAACTCCACGTCGAAGATGACGGTGCATACCTATCAGGTGCTGGAGCAGCTTTCAGATCTCGTCGGGGCCATGGTCAATTCGGAGACGGGTGTGCGCGGCTACCTCGTTTCCGCGGACAGCGCGTTTCTCGGACCTTTCGAATCCGGCCAGAAGCAGTTTCAAACAGCCGCGGCCAAGGTCGGCAGTCTGACATCGGATAACGCGACCCAGCAGAAGCGCCTCGAGCGCGTCAAGGCGTTCGCCAGCGACTGGACCGCCAATGTCGCGCAGCGCGAAATCGCGCTGATGAAGGATCCTGCAACGCAGTCCAAGGCCCGGGAGCTCGAGGCATCCGGCGCCGGCAAGAAGTCCATGGATGGATTGCGCGCCGTCGTGCAGGAGATGGATGCAGAAGAGCGGTCGCTGCTGACGACGCGTGCCGTGGCTTCCGACGCCGCATCGGCCAACGCGACGATGGCCATGTTGGCTGGCGGTATCGTCACCCTGTTGCTCTCGCTGGCCGGCGCCTTTGGCGTCGCTGTCGTGGTTACCCGGCCGATCCAGCGCATCACGACCGAGATGGGCGTCCTCGCCAAGGGCGATACGTCCGTGGCGATATCGTCCACCGAACGGAAGGACGAAATCGGCCAGATGGCCAATGCCGTCCAGGTCTTCAAGACCAATGCGATCGAAGTGGAGCGCCTGAAGGCGGAGCAGGTCGAAGTCGAGCGCCGCAACGCAGAGCAGCGCAAGGCGGACATGTTGAGGCTTGCCGACGACTTCGAGGGAGCCGTGGGCGAGATCATCGGCACGGTGTCCTCCGCCTCGACCCAGCTCGAGGCATCGGCCACCACTCTGACAGGGACGGCCGAACGCTCCCAGAGGCTGGCTACCACCGTGGCCGGT
>NZ_LFJC01000003.1:8114543-8135229 GCF_002776695.1 Bradyrhizobium nitroreducens | reverse complement strand
ACCGGTTCGCGTGAAGAAAACGCGTCAAAACAAGAATCTAGAGCTTCGGTTCTGATTCAATCAGAACCGAAAATGCTCTAGTCTAATCCACCCTACGGCACCGTGCCTACTTCACGTCCGCCAGCGCAGCGAGAATTCGCGCCCACGAACGAATGCCCTTCTGGAAACTGCGCAAATCGTACTTCTCGTTCGGCGAGTGGATGTTGTCGTCGTCGAGGCCGAAGCCGACCAGCAGCGAGTCGAGGCCGAGCGTGCGCTTGAAGTCGGCGACGATCGGGATCGAGGCGCCCGAACCCATCAGCACGGTCTCCTTGCCCCATTCCTCGGTCAGCGCCTTGCTGGCGGCGGCGAGCGGCTTCATGTTCCAGTCGAGTGCAATGGCGGGCCCGGCGGAATGGTCGCCGAACTCGACCTTGCAGTCGCCCGGAAGCCGCGCCGTCACGTAGTCGCGGAAGGCCTTGCGGATCCTTTGCGGATCCTGGCCCTCGACCAGGCGGAACGAGACTTTCGCCGAGGCGTGCGACGGAATCACCGTCTTGGAGCCCTCACCGATATAGCCGCCCCAGATGCCGTTGACGTCGCAGGTCGGACGCGTCGAGGCCTGCTCGATCAGAAGTCGGCCTTTCTCGCCGGCGGGAATCGACAACCCGATCGGCTCCAGGAACGTCTTGGGCGTGAAATCGAGTTTCTTCCACTGCGCCAGGATGTCCGTCGGCGTGTCCTTCACGCCATCGTAGAAGCCGGGAATGGTGATGCGGTTGTCGTCGTCGAACAGCCCGCCCAAAATCTTGGTCAGCACGCGGATCGGGTTCATTGCGCTGCCGCCGAACACGCCGGAATGCAGGTCACGATTGGCGGCGGTGATCTTCAGCTCTTCATAGAGCAGGCCGCGCAGCGAGGTCGTGATCGCCGGCGTGTCGCGGTCCCACATGCCGGTGTCGCAGACCAGCACGTAGTCGGCCTTGAACTCGTCCTTGTTGGCCTCGATGAAGGGCACGAAATTCTTCGAGCCGACCTCCTCCTCGCCCTCGATCAGGAAGGTGACGTCGATCGGCAGCGATCCCGTGACCTTCTTCCAGGCGCGGCAGGCCTCGACGAAGGTCATCACCTGGCCCTTGTCGTCCTCGGCGCCGCGCGCGACGATGATCTTGCGGCCGTCGGCATGGTCGGTCACGACAGGCTCGAACGGCGGACGGTGCCAGAGATCGAGCGGATCGACCGGCTGCACGTCGTAGTGGCCGTAGAAGATCACATGCGGCCGTCCGCCCGCCCCGGTCTTGCCGACGATGGCGGGATGGCCCGCGGTCGGCCTCACCTCGGTGGCGACGCCGAGGCTTGCGATGTCCTTGGCGAGATGCTCCGCCGCGGCCTTGCAGTCTCCGGCAAAGGCCGGATCCGCGGAGATCGACTTGATCCGCAGCAGCGCGAACAGACGCTCCAGGCTGTTGTCAAAATCCTTGTCGATGTGATCGAGCACGGATTGAAGCTGCGCATTGGCCATGGTCGGATTCCTGACGTTTGAGACTTAAGACGGCTTCTCGAGATCTGCGGGTTTTAACCCCGTCGCAGGCGGGGTGCCAGCCGCAACCGGCGGATGGCGGATGTGCCATGCGAGGCTGACTGCAAGAACGGCGGTCGCGGCGAGGTTATTGCCCCAGGCCTGGAGAACCGTCGGAAACCAGGGCAACGCCAGCAGCAGGAGAACGCCGGCCGCGCCGAGTGCGAGCCAGGTTCCGAGGCGCACCTTCGCCCGTTCGTCGAAGGCGGCGCGATGCATCAACACCGTCATCGGGAAGAACAGCCATACGAAGTAGTATTGCCGTGCCAACGGCGAGGCCACCGTGATCAGGCAGAACAGGATGCCGAGCTCCTCGGCATCGGAGCGCGCCGTTCGCCGCGCTTGCCGCGGCATCACCGCGAGGAAGCCGAGCCCGAGCAGGGCCGACATCGCCAGCACGATCCAGTTCGCCGTCCTGTAATCGACGTCGATGATGTTCATCGTGCGCGGCGGCTTGCCGGGATCGTCCTGATTGAAGTTGATCGGACGAACCAGGCGGTGCGTGACGGCGATGAGGGACTGGTTGACCCACGACCAGTTCTGCTCGTCACGCTGGCCGAAGCCTTTTTCCGAGCTCGTTCCAACCATGCCCTGATACCAGGTCGCAAGCTCGGCCGCGTTGCGCTCGAAGCCGCGGATCGGCGCCGGCACGAGATAGAGAAGGATGCCGGTGAAAGCGACCATGCTGACGACGGCCGCCCACTTCCGCCGCCAGAGCAGATAGGGCAGCACCGCGACGGGAAACACCTTGATCGCGGTGGCGAGCGCGAACATGAAGCCGGCGAGCCATGACCGTTGATGCCGCAGGCCCCAGAACCCGAACAGCACCATCGCCAGCAGGACGAGGTTGGGCTGGCCGAGGTCGAACATGTCGAACACCAGGGGAACGGTGACGACAGCGGGCAGCGCTTCCAGCCAGGGACCCGGCTTGCGGTCCGAGCCGGTCATGACGTGGGAGAGCGTTCCGGTGTACCACCACGCCAGGACATTCAGGATCGACAGGACGACGTAAAGCGGGATCTTGCCGAACCAGCTCGGGATCGCCAGCAGGATCGCCGGAGGCGGCGGATAGATGTAGTCGAAATACTCGATGGCCGTCGCGGGATAGAGCGGCTCACCCTGCAAGACCTGCTGCCCGACCCAGTACCACAGCGGGTAATCCTTGGTCTTGCCGCTGCCGAAGATCTCGGGAACCAGCACGTCGGCGGTGAGCAGGACGCAGCAGAACAGAAACAGCAGATCCAGCGGCGCGCGCAGCGACAGGCGTCTTGGCGCGTCGGGCTTGGCGAGCGGGGCGGGCGAGGTCACGGAGTGGTCCTGTTCGGCGGCGAACAGGACGTAGCAGACCGGCGGAGGCTTGGAGAGCCCCTCACCGGAATTTGTGCGGGTGGCGGTCCGCCTAGCGCCGCAGCAATCCGCCCAGCGCGCCGCGGACCAGCGTGCGGCCGATCGAGCCGCCGAGCTGGCCGCCGAGCGATTTGCCGATATTGGCCGCCATTCCGCCGATCACCTGGTTGGTGACCGATCGCGTCACGTCCCGCGCAATGACCTGGCCCGTCGACAGCCGGCCGCGCTTGACGTTGGTGCCGAACACGGAGCCGACGATCGAGCCGATCTGGCCGAGAAGGCCGCCGCCGCTTCCGTCAGCCTGGCCGTCAGCGGTCGCCGCCGTGCCGGCAATGCGCTTCTGGATCATCTCGTAGGCGGACTCGGCATCGACCGCTGTGTCGTATTTGCCCTTCACCGGGCTTGCGGCCATGATCGCCTTGCGCTCGTCCGGCGTGATCGGCCCGATGCGCGCCGACGGCGGCCGGATCATCACGCGCTCGACCATGGAAGGGGTGCCGTTACCTTCGAGGAAGGAGACCAGCGCCTCGCCCTTGCCGAGCTCCATGATCACCTTGGCCGTGTCGAGCTTCGGGTTGGGCCGGAAGGTCTGGGCCGCAGCCGCGACCGCTTTCTGATCGCGCGGGGTGAAGGCGCGCAACGCGTGTTGCACCCGGTTGCCGAGCTGTCCGAGCACGCGGTCGGGGACGTCGACCGGGTTCTGCGTCACGAAGTAGACGCCGACGCCCTTGGAGCGGATCAGGCGGACCACCTGCTCGATCTTGTCCATGAGCGCCTTGGGCGCGTCGTTGAACAACAGATGCGCCTCGTCGAAGAAGAACACCAGCTTCGGCTTGGGTAGATCGCCGGCCTCGGGCAGCTCCTCGAACAGCTCCGACAGCATCCACAAGAGGAATGTCGCATAAAGCCGCGGGCTTTGGAGCAGCTTGTCGGCGACCAGGATGTTGACCATGCCACGGCCGTCGCGGTCGGTCTTCATGAAGTCCTTCAGCGTCAACGCCGGCTCGCCGAAGAATTTGGTACCGCCCTGGTTCTCCAGCACCAGAAGCTGGCGCTGGATGGTGCCGACGGTGGCCTTGGTGACGTTGCCGAATCCCTGCGCGGCCTTGCGGATGGCGGCGAGCGAATCCTCTTCCGCATCCGCCCCCTTCTTCCCGCTATCGGGCACGATGGCGTCGAGCAGCGCGCGCAAATCCTTCATATCGATGAGGGTCAAGCCGGCGTCGTCGGCAACGCGGAAGGCGACGTTGAGCACGCCTTCCTGCACATCGTTCAGATCGAGCATGCGCGCAAGCAGAAGCGGCCCCATTTCCGTGACGGTCGCCCGCACCGGGTGGCCCTGCTCGCCGAACACGTCCCAGAACACCGTCGAGAACTGATCGGGCTGGAAGGTCAGCCCCATTGCGGAGGCACGCTTGACGATGAAGTCCTGGGGCACGCCGACCTCGGAGATGCCGGAGAGGTCACCCTTGATGTCGGCGGCGAAGACCGGAACACCGGCGCGCGCAAATCCTTCCGCCATCACCTGCAGCGTCACGGTCTTGCCGGTTCCGGTTGCACCCGTGACGAGGCCGTGGCGATTGGCGAGCGCCAGCGTCAGCCAGGCCTGCTCCTCTCCCTTGCCGACGAAGATCTTGTCGTCGGTATCGCCGAGCTTGCTGTCCTGTGCGGTCATTATTCTCTCTGATCTCTTCTCGCCGGGTTTCGCGTGCCGAAACTCGAATGCTCCAGTTCCGTAGTTTAACGCATGTCGCGCACCGATTAAAACGGTTCAACGCGCTCCAAGCATGAGACATCGTCGGAAACAGACGGACAGGATCAGCCGAAAGTAGGACCGAGCTGTTCGCAACGCGGCAATTTTTCGCCGATTCCATCTCCGCTCGTGCACCGCTGCAACACTTTTCGCGCGTTCGAAGATGAATCGCGACGACGCCCGCGTTCATCGCTTGAATTTCACATCACACCGGCTCAAGATCATTTTCGAAAGAATACTCCGGCAAGCAAACCGGCTGAGGGGCGGGCCTTATGGACGAACTGATCGGGCGGCTGGCGACAAACGCCAGCATAGATAGTGCTGTCGCTGAAAAGACCGTCGGCATTATCCTGGGCTTCCTCCGCAACGAGGGTCCTTCCGACAGCGTGCAGGCCCTGATCGATCAGATCCCCGGAGCGGAAGCCGCAATCGAGGCATCCAGGAGCGGTGGCGGACTGTCGCGGTTGATGGGCGGCGGCCTGATGGCGGTCGGCACGCGCCTGATGGGCCTCGGGCTCGGCATGTCCGAGATTCAAAACGTCGCCCGTGAACTTTTCCGCTACGGCCGAGACAAAATCGGAGCAGATCAGATGGGCAAGATCATTGCGGGGACGCCAGGCCTCGGCCAGTTCGCCTGAAGCTGTCGCATTTCATATCGAGTATCATGACATATCCCATCTCCGAGATTGAGGGCCTGTCGGTCTTTGCCGCCAACAAGTTGAAGGCGCAAGGCATCCGCACCACCGATGCGCTGCTCGAGGCGGCCGGCACGGTGAAGGGCCGCAAGGCGCTTTCCGCCAAGACCGGCATCAGCGAGCAATTGCTGCTGGAATGGGCCAACGTGTCCGACTACATGCGCATCCCCGGCATGGGCCGCGCCAAGGTCGGCCTGATCCGCGCCGCCGGCGTCACCACCGTGCGCGAGCTCGCCTATCGGAATCCGGCAAGGCTCGCCCAGAGCATGCGCGACGCCAACGAGAAGAAGAAGTTGCTGCGCATCCTGCCCACCGAGAAGTCGGTCGGCGACATCATCGCCAAGGCGAAGAAGCTGCAGCCGAAGATCACGTATTAGCCGCATTGTGTCTCGTGTCCCGGACGCGCTGCAGCGCCTTTTAGCGTTGCTGCGCAGAGCCGGGACCCATGCCCCACAACCAGCTCTCGGTGATATGGGCCCCGGCTCTGCAGCGCATCGCTGAAGAAGCGCTGCGCTGCGTCCGGGGCAAGAGGGCAACGTCTTGTCTTGAACTCCCCCTCCCCGCCCGCTAAAGCCACCCGCATGAATGCCTCGCCCTCCCCATCCGTCCCGCCGGCCGGCTCGGCCGGGCCCGACGTGCTGCGGACGCTGCTGGAGCGGCCCGTCCCGGCGGTGATGGGCGTGCTCAACATCACCCCGGACTCCTTCTCCGATGGCGGCGAGTTCATCGCGCCCGAGCAGGCGCTCGCGCGGGCGCGGGCGATGATCGAGGCCGGCGTCGACATCATCGACATCGGCGCGGAATCCACCCGGCCCTACAAGGGCGCCAAGGCGGTAACGGCGAGCGACGAGCTCGCCCGGCTGAAGCCGGTGCTGGCAGGCGTCGTCGCCCTCGGCGTGCCGGTCTCGATCGACAGCATGAAGGCGGAGGTGGTGGCCTACGCGCTCGACCAGGGCGCGGCGATCGCCAACGACGTCTGGGGCCTGCAACGCGACCCCGCCATGGCGCCGCTGGTGGCCGCAAGAGGCGTCCCGGTCATCGTCATGCACAACCGCGACGATGCCGATCCCGCCATCGACATCATCACGGACATGAAGACGTTCTTCCTGCGTTCGCTGGATATCGCCGCAAAGGCCGGCATCGCGCGCGACAGGATCGTGCTCGATCCCGGCATCGGCTTCGGCAAGACCGCCGAGCAGAGCATGACCGCGCTGGCGCGCTTGCGCGAATTCGAGATGTTCGGCCTGCCGATCCTGGTTGGTGCCTCGCGCAAACGCTTCATCGCCTCGGTGTCGCCGTCGGAGCCGAAGGAGCGGCTCGCCGGCTCGATCGCCGCGCACCTGATCGCCGCGCAGCGCGGCGCCAAGATCATCCGGACCCATGACGTCGCCGAGACCCTGCAGGCGCTGCGTGTGGCGAACGCAATCGAGGGCAAGCAATGACCGATACAATCTTCGTCACCGGCCTGTCGATCCACGCCCGCCACGGCGTGATGGATCACGAGACCGAGGTCGGCCAGCGCTTCGTCATCGACCTCGAGCTCTATACCGACCTGTCGGAGCCCGCGCGCAGCGACCGGCTCGCCGACACAGTGTCCTACGCCGACGTCGTGGCGACCACGACGGCTGCGTTCAAGAACACCAACTACAAGCTGCTGGAGCGCGCGGCCGGCGCGGTGGCCGATGCCATCCTGTCGCACTTTCCGCGCATCCGCGCCGTGAAGATCACCGTGCACAAGCCGCACGCGCCGATCGCCGCGATCTTCGACGATGTCGGCATCATGCTGACGCGCTCGCGGCATCCATAAAATGGGAAACGTGCTGATCGCACTCGGCGGCAATGTCGGCGATGTCCGCACGACGTTCGCTAAGGCGATCGCCCATATCTGCGGCATGGCGCAGGCCGCATTGATCGCCCGCTCCTCGGACTACGCCACGCCGCCCTGGGGCGACGAGAACCAGGAGCCCTTCATCAATGCCTGCATCGAGATCGAGACCGACCTCGATCCGCATGCGCTGCTGTTCGTGCTGCAGAAGGTCGAGCAGAAATTCGGCCGGACGCGGCAGAAGGATCGGCGCTGGGGGCCGCGCACGCTCGATCTCGACATGATCGCCTATGACGATATCAGCCTGCAGAAGCCCGACCTGACCTTGCCGCATCCGCGCCTGTTCGAACGCGCCTTCGTGCTGGTGCCGCTGGCCGAAATCGCGCCGAACCGCGTCATCTCGGGCATTCGTGTGCGTGACGGGCTCGCCAGCGTCTCGACGCAAGGCATTGAGCGGCTTCCGGATACCGGTTAACCAAAAACGACCGTTTGCAGGGACGGTCCGCCGTGGCAAATTCGCCTGCGAATAACAAGACGTTTGGGAGCCCTTGGCCGTATGACCTCCGTGACTGACGACCTGCCGCTGGCGGCCGATTTTCCCAAGGCGACCATCGAAGACTGGCGCAAGCTGGTCGATGGCGTCTTGAAGGGCGCGCCGTTCGAGAAGCTGGTCGGCAAGACCTATGATGCACTCAAGATCGATCCGCTCTATCCGCGCGCCAAGGGCGTTGCGCCCGTGGTCGGGCGAGACGCGACCGCGCCCTGGCAGATCATGCAGCGGATCGACCATCCCGATGCGGCGCTCGCGAATGCGCAGGCGCTGCAGGACCTGGAGAACGGCGCGACCGGGCTCGCGCTGGTGTTCGCCGGCGCCAATGGCGCGCGCGGTTTCGGCCTGGAACCTTCCGCCGAGGCGGTCGCAAAGGTCTTGAAGGACATTCATCTCGACGCCGGCATCGGCATCGAACTCGAGATCGGACCGCAATCGCGAATGGCCGCGATCCATGTCGCGGAATATGTGAAGAGCAACGGCCTCGATCCCGCTGCCTGCAACATTCGCTTCGGCCTCGATCCGCTCGCGGCCGGCGCGGTGTGGGGCCACAGTCCCTATACCTGGGAGGAGATCGCCCCAGCCGTCACCGGCGCGATCAAGGGTCTCGCCGGGCTCGGCTTCAAGGGGCCGTTCGCCTCCGCCGACGGACGCGTCATCCACGATGCCGGCGGCTCCGAGGCGCAGGAGCTCGCCTTCGTGCTCGCCTGCGGCGTCGCCTACTTACGCGCGATCGAAGGCGCCGGCATTCCGCTGGAAGCCGCGCAGGGCATGGTCTATGCGCGGCTTGCCGCCGATGCCGACCAGTTCCTAACCATGGCCAAATTCCGCGCGCTGCGGCTGCTCTGGGCGCGAATCGAAACGGCGTGCGGCCTGACGCCCAAACCGCTGTTCATCGCCGCCGACACCGCCTGGCGCATGCTGACGCAGCGCGACCCTTACGTGAACATGCTGCGCGCAACCATCGCGACATTCGCGGCGGGGCTCGCCGGCGCCAACGCGATCACCGTGCTGCCGCACACGCTGGCGCTCGGCCTGCCTGATCCGTTCGCGCGGCGCGTGGCGCGCAACACGCAGCTTCTCTTGCTGGAGGAAAGCAACCTCGCCAAGGTCAGCGATCCCGCGGCGGGCGCCGGCGGCATCGAGACGCTGACCGCGCAGCTTTGCGAGGCCGCCTGGGCGCTGTTCCAGGAGAGCGAAAAGGCCGGCGGCGCCTTTGCCGCGCTTCAGCAGGGCCTGTTCCAGGGCAAGGTCGCGGCCGCGCGAAAGGCGCGCGACGCCAACATCGCAAGACGCCGCGACGTGCTGACCGGCGCCAGCGAGTTTCCGAACCTGCACGAGAGCGAAGCCACCGTGCTGACGGCGACGCCGGTCGTGCTGGCTCCGTACGGCGAGCAAAAATACAAGTTCGAGCCGCTGCCGCCGATCCGGCTCGCGGAACCGTTCGAGGCGCTGCGCGACAAATCCGATGCGGTGCTGAAGGCGCGCGGGTCGCGGCCAAGAGTGTTCCTGGCCAGTCTCGGCACGCCCGCCGACTTCACGGCGCGCGCGACCTTCGCCAAGAGCTTCTTCGAAGCCGGCGGCATTCAGGCCATCGACAGCGAGGGTTTTGCCGATCCGGCGAAGTTGGCTGCAGCCTTCAAGGCCTCCGGGGCCGAGCTCGCCTGTCTGTGTTCCAGCGACAAGGTCTACGCCGATCAGGCGGAACCTGCCGCGAAGGCCCTGCAAACCGCAGGCGGCCGACATATCTATCTGGCAGGCCGCCCGACGGAAGCCGAGGCGGCGCTGCGGGCCGCCGGCGTCACGGGTTTTGTCTTCGCCGGAGGCGATGCGCTTGCCACGCTGCAAGACGCCTATCGAAGGATGGAGCAGCCATGACCGACAGCAGCAAACCCGTTCTGACCGGCGGCTGCCAATGCGGGGCGGTGCGCTTCGGCGTCACGACGGCGCCGAACAGGGTTTCGATCTGCCACTGCCGCATGTGCCAGAAGGCGGCTGGCGCGCCCTTCGCCTCCTTTGCCGACATCAACAAGACGGACTTCGCCTGGACCAGGGGACAGCCGTCGTTCTTCCGCTCCTCCACCATCGCCGAACGCGGCTTCTGCTCCGCCTGCGGCACGCCGCTGAGCTTTGGCCGCATCGACGGCGACCGGATCGAGATCATGACCGGCGCCTTCGACCGCCCCGACCGGGTGATCCCGACGCGGCAGTTTGGCACAGAGTCCCGTCTCGGCTGGGTTGTCGGCATCGCCAATCTGCCGAGCCAGACCACGCAACAGAATTACGGACCGGAGAAGATGGCGACCATCGTCAGCCACCAGCATCCGGATCATGATTGAGGTTTAACAATGCAGGTGAACTTGCGAGCGTCATGACCAGTCAGTTCGAGGGCAGCATGCGCGGAGCAGAAACTTCTGGGATGATGGGCCTGGGCGTGATCGCAACGGCGATGGCAGCGCTGACAGGGACGCTCTTCGGCGTCATCGTCAGCTTCCCGTTCTCACTGATCGCCGTGATCATCTTTCCGCTCCTGTTGATCGCTATGATGCTGGCGGCGGTGCTGGCTGCCCCAGTCACGCTCGGGCTATTCCCGCTGGTCTATCCATTCCTGAGGGGCCGGCCGGTGCTGGCGCAGTTTCTGTTTCCGCTGATCGGAGCCGCCGGCGGGGCCGTCATCATCTGGCTCTGGATTGCGCTGGGAGTATTGCCCAATCAGCCGCATTCCCTGGAGCTTTTTTCTGCTATCGGCATGATATCTGGACTGGTCGCCGGAGCGTTCTTCGGGCGAGGATTGCACGCATGAGCCGTATACCTGACTTCGCAAGTGTCGCCTTCGAGCGAGCAACCACCGCAGCGCCCGCCGGCAGCGCCGAGCCGTGGCTCACGCCGGAAGGCATCCTGGTGAAGCCGGCCTATGACGAGACCGACCTTGCCGGGCTCGATTTCCTCGAGACCTATCCGGGCATCGCACCGTTCCTGCGCGGCCCCTACCCGACCATGTATGTCAACCAGCCATGGACCGTCAGGCAATATGCCGGCTTCTCCACGGCGGAGGATTCCAACGCGTTCTATCGCCGCAATCTCGCGGCCGGACAGAAGGGCCTCTCGGTCGCCTTCGATCTTGCCACCCATCGCGGCTACGATTCCGATCATCCGCGCGTCGGCGGCGACGTCGGCATGGCCGGGGTGGCCATCGACTCCATCTACGACATGCGCACGCTGTTCGCAGGGATTCCGCTCGACCAGATGAGCGTGTCCATGACCATGAACGGCGCGGTGCTGCCGATCCTCGCGCTCTACGTCGCCGCGGCCGAGGAACAGGGCGTACCGCCGGAGAAGCTGTCGGGCACCATTCAGAACGACATTCTGAAAGAGTTCATGGTGCGCAACACCTATATCTATCCGCCCGCGCCCTCGATGCGGATCATCTCGGACATCTTCGCCTACACCTCGCAGAAGATGCCGAAATACAATTCCATCTCGATCTCCGGCTATCACATGCAGGAGGCCGGCGCGACGCAGGACCTCGAGCTCGCCTATACGCTCGCCGACGGCGTCGAATACTTACGCGCTGGTCTCGCCGCCGGCCTCGACGTCGACCGCTTCGCACCGCGCCTGTCGTTCTTCTGGGCGATCGGCATGAACTTCTTCATGGAGGTCGCAAAACTGCGCGCCGCGCGCCTGCTGTGGGCGAAGCTGCTCAAGCCCTTCAATCCGAAGGACCCGCGCTCGCTGTCGCTGCGTACACATAGCCAAACCTCGGGCTGGTCGCTGACCGCGCAGGACGTGTTCAACAACGTGATGCGCACCACGGTCGAGGCCATGGCGGCGACGCAAGGCCATACCCAGTCGCTGCACACCAACGCGCTGGACGAGGCCCTGGCACTGCCGACCGACTTCTCGGCGCGCATCGCCCGCAACACCCAGCTGTTCCTGCAGCAGGAGAGCGGCACCACCCGCATCATCGATCCCTGGGGCGGCTCGTATTATGTCGAGCGCCTGACGCGCGACCTCGCGGCCAAGGCGTGGGGCCACATCCAGGAGGTCGAGGAGCTCGGCGGCATGGCGAAGGCCATCGAAGCCGGCGTGCCCAAGCTGCGCATCGAGGAGGCCTCGGCCAAGACCCAGGCGCGGATCGATGCCGGCAAGCAGGCCGTGATCGGCGTCAACAAGTACAAGCCGACCGACGAGGTGCCGATCGACATTCTCAAGGTCGACAACACCAATGTCCGCCGCCTGCAGATCGACAAGCTGACGCGGCTGAAGAGCGAGCGCAGCCAGAAGGACGTCGACGCCGCGCTCGCCGCGATCACGCGTTCGGCCGGTGAAGGCAACGGCAATCTGCTCGCGCTCGCCATTGAGGCTGCGCGCGCCAAGGCGACCGTCGGCGAAATCTCCGACGCCATGGAGAAGGTGTTCGGCCGGCACCGCGCCGAGATCAAATCCATCACCGGCGTCTACAAGCGGGAGGCGTCCAGCATGGGCAACCAGGTCGAGAAGGTTCAGGCGCTGATCGACGCCTTCGAGGAGGCCGAAGGCCGCCGCCCGCGCATCCTCGTCGCCAAGATCGGCCAGGACGGTCACGACCGCGGCCAGAAGGTGATTGCGTCGGCCTTTGCCGATATCGGCTTCGACGTCGACATCGGGCCGCTGTTCGCGACGGCGGATGAGGCCGCGCGGCAGGCGGTCGAGAACGACGTGCACATCCTCGGCGTCTCCTCGCTTGCCGCGGCCCACCTCACCGCCGTGCCGGAGCTGAAGGCCGCGCTGAAGAAGCAGGGCCGCGACGACATCATGATCATCGTCGGCGGCGTGGTGCCGCCGCAGGATTACGATGCGCTCTACGCGGCCGGCGCGGAAGCGATCTTCCCGCCGGGCACCGTGATCGCCGACGCCGCCGAGGAGCTGATCCGCAAGCTGAACGCCCGGCTCGGGCATAGCGAGGCGGCTGAGTAGCTTCGCCGCCTATTTTTCGACAGGAAGGAATTCGCGTGATGTTTCCCGCGCAAACGTTCATGCGCGCGCTCGCCGTCGCCACGGTTTGCAGCGCGCTGTTCGGTCCAGCCCTCGCAGCCGACCCCAAGCCCGATGTTGTCATCAAGACCAAGAGCATCGAGGCGCGCGTCTTCCTCGACGACAAGATCAAGGCGGATCCGGCGCTGGCGGCGGATTGCCTCGCTGAAGGCAAGAAATGGCTCGACAAGAATGCCGCGGAGGCTGCCGCCGCGCGCAAAGCCGACCCGCAGTTCTTCAAGGACGGCGGCTGGGATTTCGAGCGCAAATATGAGATCCGCTCGGTCGTCGGCGACCGCTATGTCAGCATCCTGCGCAACGACTACATGAACACCCGCGGCGCGCATCCCAATTCCGACGTCAACACGATCCTGTGGGACAAGGCCGACAACAAGCGCATCTCGATCCGCCCGTTCTTCAGCGAGACCGCCGACAACGGGGCGACCATGAAGGCGATGGTGAAGGCCATCATCGCCTCGCTCAAGGCGGAGAAGAAGAAGCGCGACGCCAGCGAGACCGCGACCGACGAATGGTTCAAGGAGCTGAAGCCGAGCCTGCTCAAGATCGGCGCGGTGACGCTCGCGCCCTCGACTGAAGCAGGCAAGAGCTCCGGCCTCACCTTCCACTATCCGCCTTACGCCGTCGGCCCCTATGCCGAGGGCGAATACGTCGCCTTCGTGCCGTGGGAGACGCTGAAGCCTTACCTCACCGCCGAAGGCACGCGCATCTTCGGCGGCGCGCGGCCGAAGGGCGATGCTGACGAGCCGTGAGCGGCCGCTAGCCGGGCCGCGCCAGCGTCCGCGCAAGGGAATCCGTCCAGTCCGGAATCCAGGACGCAAACAGCGCCTGCCAGCGATCGGCGTCCGCAGGCTCGGTCTCGAGGGCGACCGACCATTCGATGAGGGTGCGGTTGCCCTCGGTGATCGGACGCAGATGCATGGTGCCTTGATAGCGTGTCGGCGCCGGCGGCTGGCTTCCATCGTCCTGCGGATACGGCAACGCTTCGAGACCGGCATAAGTCAGAGTGTGCTGCCGGTCGGAATGATCGACCAGGCGCTGACGGATCCAGTTTCCGAGATAGCAGAAGCGTCTGATGGCGCCGACTTCGTCGCCGCGCTTGTCGTCTTCGATCACGCTTTCGCTCACGCCGTCGATATAGGCGGGATAGTTGTTGAAGTCGCGGATCAGCGACCAGACTTCGTCCAGCGGGCGATCCAGCACGGCGCTGTAATGGGCTTGGGTCATCGACGGCTTGCCTTTGGCTTTCGGTACGCGCTCAGGTTGGCGAAGCGCGCAGGCAAAACCCACCCGATTTCCGACGGCCTATCCGACGGGCATACTGTTTTCACACAACATGTCGATCTCCTTGGTAGCGCTACCTTGCGGCGGTGCTGCAAAGCCGACTAGAATGTCGCCATTGACAAGAGCGCCCGATGTCACGGGCGCCGCTGGGAGGCATTCAATGTCCAAGATTTCGCGCCGCACCTTTGCGGCTTCGACCGCCGCTGTTGCGGCATCCGCCGCATTTGGCTTCAAGCCCGCACTCGCACAGGCCTATCCGGCCCGTCCGGTCACCGTGGTCGTGCCATGGGGCGCGGGCGGCGGAACCGATGCGACCGCGCGCATCGTCGCCGCGCTGCTCGAAAAGGACCTCGGCCAGCCCTTCAACGTGGTCAACCGCACCGGCGGCTCCGGCGTGGTCGGCCATAGCGCAATCGCGACCGCGCAGCCCGACGGCTACACCATCGGCATGCTCACCGTCGAAATCTCGATGATGCATTGGCAGGGCCTCACCGAGCTGACGCCGAAGAGCTACACGCCGCTGGCGCTGATGAACGAGGATCCCCCGGGCATCCAGGTCTCTTCCTCCTCGCCCTACAAGACGGTCAAGGAGCTCGCAGAAGCGATCAAGGCTGCGCCTCCCGGCAAGTTCAAGGCGTCGGGCACCGGTCAGGGCGGCATCTGGCATCTGGCGCTGGTCGGCTGGATGCAGGCGATGGGCCTGCCCGCAAACCAGGTCGCCTGGGTGCCGTCGAACGGCGCCGCGCCCGCGATGCAGGATCTCGCCGCCGGCGGCCTCGACCTCACGACGTGCTCGGTGCCGGAGGCGCGCGCGATCATCGAGGCGGGCAAGGCGAAGAGCCTCGCCATCATGGCGCCGGCGCGCAACCCGGTCTTCAAGGACGTGCCGACGCTGAAGGAAGCGATGGGCATCGACTACGCAACCGGCGCCTGGCGCGGCATCGGCGCGCCGAAGGGCCTGCCGCCGGAGATCGCAACCAAGCTGACCGCGGCGCTGAAGAAGGTCTACGACTCCGCCGAGTTCAAGGACTTCATGAGCAATCGCGGCTTCGGCACCGTCTGGGGCGATGCCGGCCAGTTCGCCGGCTTCATGGACAAGGGCGACGCCCAGATGGGCGAGGCGATGAAGGCGGCCGGCCTCAGCAAGGCGTGACGTCTTCACCTCTCCCCGCTTGCGGGGAGAGGTCGGATCGCATCGCAGATGCGATCCGGGTGAGGGGGAGTCTCCGCGAATGCAACTTTCACCGTCCCCGCGGAGAGCCCCCCTCACCCCACCCTCTCCCCGCACGCGGGGAGAGGGTGCGCCCTTCCCGGAATTCTGACAGGACCCTTCTCATGCGTCTTCCCGACTCCGTCACGGGATCGTTTCTCGTCGTGCTCGGTGCTGCGGCCGCCTATGGCGGCTGGCTGCTGCCGCCGGTGCCGGGCCAGCCGGTCGGCCCCAACGTGTTTCCGCTGGTGATCGGCAGCGGCCTTGCGCTGTGCGGGCTCGCGATCGTGTTCGGGATCGGGCACTCCTTCGAGGAGGAGGAAGAGCTGATCCCGCTGGAGGACGGCCAGGCCGCCGCTCCGTCGCCGCCGCAAGGCAAGCTCTACGGCCTGCGCGCCTTGCTGCCGCCGGCGCTGCTGCTGTTCTACGTCGTCGCCGCCGACCGGCTCGGCTTCATCATCACCGCGGCGCTTATGGTCTACGTCACCTCGACCGCGCTGGGAGCAAAGTGGAAGCTGGCCCTGCCGCTCGCGGCGCTCTCGCCCTTCGCCATTCACCTCATCTTCGGCAAGCTGCTGCGCGTTCCGCTTCCTGCCGGCCTGCTGCCGACGCCCTGGTAATCCCCATGCTCAAGACCCTGATTGAAGCATTCGCGCTGATCTCCACCTGGGAGGTCATCATCGCGATGTTCGCAGCCTCCGTGTACGGCCTCGTGATCGGCTCGCTGCCGGGCCTGTCGGCGACGATGGCGACCGCCCTGCTCGTTCCCGTCACCTTCTACCTCTCGCCGATCGCGGCGATCGCGACCATCGTCGCGGCGTCCTCGATGGCGATCTTCTCGGGCGACATCCCCGGCGCCCTGCTGCGCATTCCCGGCACGCCCGCCTCCGCGGCGTATGCGGATGAAGCCTACGCCATGACGCGCAAGGGCCAGGCCGAGCTGGCGCTGGGCGCCGGCGTCTGGTTCTCCGCCGTCGGCGGCATCGCCGGCGTGCTGTCGCTGATGATCCTGGCGCCGCCGCTCGCCGAGATCGCGCTGTCGTTCTCGACCTTCGAATATTTCTGGCTG
Source organism: Bradyrhizobium nitroreducens (assembly GCF_002776695.1). GTDB lineage: Bacteria > Pseudomonadota > Alphaproteobacteria > Rhizobiales > Xanthobacteraceae > Bradyrhizobium > Bradyrhizobium nitroreducens. Next base: position 8,118,907 of record NZ_LFJC01000003.1, on the reverse strand, counting down.
GCGCTGCTCGGCCTGATGTGCGCCACGCTGGTGGCGCGCTCCTCGCCGGTGAAGGCGATCGCCGGCATGTTCATCGGCCTGCTCGTCTCCTGCGTCGGGATCGAGAATCCCGGCGGCGTGCCGCGCTTCACCTTCGGCCTCACCGATCTGTTCGGCGGCATCGAGCCGATCCCGGCGCTGGTCGGCGTGTTCGCGGTGGCGCAGGTGATGCGCGCGATGCTGACGCCCGAGCCGCCGCCGCTGCCGCGGCGAAAATTCGGAAGCATCATGGCCGGCCAGTGGAAGCTGACCAAGAAATATCATTGGCAGATGACACGCGGGAACATCGTCGGCATCATCATCGGCGTTCTGCCGGGTGCCGGCGCCGACATGGCCGCATGGGTTTCCTATGCGATGTCGAAGCGCTTCTCCAAGGAGCCGGAAAAGTTCGGCACCGGTCATGTCGAGGGTCTGGTCGAGGCCGGGGCCAGCAACAATGCCAGCATTGCCTCGGGCTGGGTGCCCTCGCTGCTGTTCGGCATCCCCGGCGACACCATCGCCGCGATCGCGATCGGCGTGCTCTACATGAAGGGCCTCAATCCGGGCCCGACGCTCTTCACCGAGAAGGCGTCGAGCATGTACGCGATCTACCTGATGTTCATCATCGCGAACATCCTGATGATCCCGCTCGGCATCGCCATGATCCGCGTCGCCGCCTACATCCTGCTGGCGCCGCGCTCCACCGTGATGCCGATCATCATGCTGTGCTGCGCGGTCGGCTCGTTCGCGATCGGCAACAACATGTTCGGGGTCGTCACCGTCGCCGCCTTCGGCGTGATCGGCTATGTCATGGAGGCGAACGGCTATCCTGTCGCCGCCATGGTGCTCGGCATCGTCATGGGCACCATGGTCGAGCAGGCCTTCGTGACCTCGCTGATCAAGTCCGACGGCAGTATCCTGCCGTTCTTCGAGCGCCCGGTCGCCGCGATCCTCGCCGCCATGGCGATCGGGGCGCTGCTGTGGCCTGTCATGGTCTGGGTCTGGCGCAAGCTGAAGCCGGTGCAGACGGCGGCGGCGACGAGCAGGTGATTCCGGGCGAGCGGCCCTCGCCTGCCCGGCCCCGGCGTTGTAAAGCAGGGCATGACTGAGAAGAAGGCCTCGCTGGACATCACTACCCTCGCCAAGGAGCTGCGCGCCGGCAGCCGCGCGGCGCTCGCCCGCGCCATCACGCTGGTGGAGAGCCGGCGTGGCGACCATCAGGCGCTGGCGCGGGAGCTGGTGCAGATGCTGCTGCCGGACACCGGCAAGGCGTTTCGTGTCGGCATCACCGGCTCGCCCGGCGTCGGCAAATCCACCACCATCGATGCGCTCGGGACCTACCTGATCGAGCAGGGCCACAAGGTCGCGGTGCTCGCGGTCGATCCGTCCTCGGCGCGCAGCGGCGGCTCGATCCTCGGCGACAAGACGCGCATGGCGCGGCTGTCGGCCTCCGATGATGCCTTCATCCGGCCCTCACCCTCATCGGGCACGCTCGGTGGCGTCGCGGCGAAGACGCGCGAGGCGATGCTGCTCTGCGAGGCGGCCGGCTTCGGCGTCGTGCTGATCGAGACCGTCGGCATCGGCCAGTCCGAGACCGCCGTCTGCGACATGACCGATTTCTTTCTCGCCCTGATGCTGCCGGGCGGCGGCGACGAGCTGCAGGGCATCAAGAAGGGCCTGGTCGAGCTCGCCGACATGATCGCGATCAACAAGGCCGACGGCGACAACCTCAAGCGCGCCAAGATCACGGCGGCGGATTATCGCGGCGCGCTGCATATCCTGGCACCGCGATCCGAGCATTGGCATCCGCCGGTCGAGACCTATTCGGCGTTGACCGGCGACGGCATCGCAAAAATCTGGCAGAAGGTCCTCGACCATCGCAAGGCGATGAACGCGTCCGGCGATTTTGCCGCGCGGCGCCGCGAGCAGCAGGTGAAATGGATGTGGTCGATGCTGGAGCAGCGCATGCTGGCGCGGCTGCGCAGCGAGGCATCGGTACGCACCAAGGTCAGGAAGATCGAGGCCGAGGTCGCCGAGGGCCATCTCACCCCGGCGCTGGCCGCCGAGCAGATACTGGAGCTGCTGCAATGAGCGACAAGCTCCGCATTCTCCTCACCGGCTTCGGCTCGTTCCCCGGCGCGCCCTATAATCCGACCCAGCCGCTGGTGGTGCGGCTGAAGCAGCTGCGCCGTCCGGCGCTCGACGATGTCGAGCTGTCGAGCCACATCTTCCCGGTCACCTACGCCGCGGTCGACCGGCAATTGCCCGACCTGCTCAAGAAGGTGAAGCCGGACGCACTGTTGATGTTCGGGCTTGCCGCGCGCACGCCGTACCTGCGTATCGAGACCCGCGCGCGCAACGCCGTCACCATGCTCTGGCCCGATGCCGCCAACACGCGTTCGAGCAAGCGCGGCATCACAGGCCACGCAGATGCCATGATGTTCGGCCCGCACACGGCAAGACTGCTGCGCGCCGCGCGCCTCACCGGCATCGACGCGCGTGCCTCGCGCGATGCCGGCGCCTATCTCTGCAACTATTTGAGCTGGCGCGCGATCGAGAACGTGAGGGCCGGCGGGCCGCAGCTTGCGGCCTTCATCCATATCCCCCTGCTTGCGCGCAGCGGCGCGGTGCGGCGCAAGGGCGCGCCCCGGATCACGCTGGAGGAACTGGTGGATGCCGGGGAAGCGATGCTGATGGAGCTGGTGGGGTTGGCGAGGAAACAGCGGAACACGCAGGTTTCGTAGTTTCGTAGGGTAGGCAAAGGCGCCCTTGCGCCGTGCCCACGACTTCGCCTCGCGTGAGCTTTGGTGGGCACGCTTGCGCCTTGCCCAGCCTACGGCGCCTCCGCTGGGGTAAACATTTAACCCTACCGCGAACAATCCCCGCGCCCTCGCCGGCCCTGCGCTACCTAGTCCTCGCGGACCCCCGCGTCCGCCGGAGGACGCGTCATGGACCTCAATCGCCGCAATCTCATCGGAGCATCGACCGCAGGCATCGCCGGCGCGCTCGCCATGCCGGCTGATGCCGCGCGCGGGGCACCGCTGACGTCCCTGCTCGGCCGCGATGCCACGCAATATGGTGTGCGGCCCGGCAGCAGCGAGGACCAGACGCGCGCGCTCCAGCGCGCGATCGACGAGGCCGCGCGGGCGCAGATGCCGCTGGCGTTGGCGCCCGGTGTTTACCGCAGCGGGATGCTGCGGCTGCCGAACGGCGCGCAACTGATCGGCGTCCGCGGCGCGACCAAATTCATCTTCACCGGCGGGGCCTCGGCGATCCAGGGCGACGGTGCGGACTCCATCGGCATCACCGGCATCAGCTTCGACGGCGCCAGCATTGCGCTGCCGACCCGGCGCGGATTGATCCATGTCCTCGGCGGGCGCGACGTTCGCATCACCGATTGCGAGATCACGAATTCGGGCGGCAGCGGCATCTGGCTCGAGCAGGTCTCGGGCGACATTTCCGGCAACATCTTCACTGACATCGCCGTGACGGCGGTGGTCTCGTTCGACGCCAAAGGCCTCGGCGTCTGCCGCAACACGATTCTCGGCACCAACGACAACGGCATCGAGATCCTGCGCACGGCGATCGGCGACGACGGCACGCTGGTTGCCGACAACCGCATCGAGGACATCAAGGCCGGCCCTGGCGGCTCCGGCCAGTACGGCAATGCCATCAACGCCTTCCGCGCCGGCAACGTGATCGTGCGCGGCAACCGCATCAAGAACTGCGATTACTCCGCTGTGCGCGGCAACTCGGCCTCCAACATCAATATATCGGGCAACAGCGTCAGCGGCGTGCGCGAGGTCGCGCTCTATTCGGAGTTTTCGTTCGAGGCCGCGGTGATCGCCAACAACACCGTGGACGGCGCCGCCGTGGGCGTCTCCGTCTGCAATTTCAACGAAGGCGGCCGCATCGCCGTGGTCCAGGGCAACATCATCCGCAACCTGCTTCCGAAGCGCCCCATCGGCACCGCGCCCGACGACGACGCCGGCGTCGGCATCTACGTCGAGGCCGACACATCCGTGACCGGCAACGTGATCGAGAACGCGCCGTCCTACGGCATCGTCGCCGGCTGGGGCAAATATCTGCGCGACATCGCCATCACCGGCAACGTGATCCGCAAGGCGCTGGCCGGCGTCGGCGTCTCCGTCGTGCCGGGTGCCGGCATCGCGCTGGTCAACAACAACATGATCTCGGAAACTCCGCGCGGCGCCGTGGTCGGGCTTGACCATGCGCGCGCGGTGACGTCGGATCTGTCGGCCGACGGCGCGCAGCGGTTCGCGCAGGTGGTGGTCGGCGGGAACGCGGTGCGGCGCTAAGGTCCGCCCCTCTGCTCTGGGTGCCCG
>NZ_LFJC01000003.1:8103028-8114533 GCF_002776695.1 Bradyrhizobium nitroreducens | reverse complement strand
AGATCTTGCGCATGTTGCGCTGGATGATGTTCTCGCTCTCATAGTCGAGCGCGCTGGTCGCCTCGTCGAAGATCAGGACGCGGGGATTGGTGACCAGCGCGCGTGCAATCGCAATGCGCTGGCGCTGGCCGCCGGACAGGCTGGCGCCGCGCTCGCCGACGACGGTGTTATAGCCATCGGGCAGCGCCAGAATGAACTCGTGCGCGCCGGCGAGCTCGGCCGCCGCGAGCACCCGCTCCATGGCCATGCCGGGATCGGCGAGCGCGATGTTCTCGCGGATGGTGCGGTTGAACAGCACGTTCTCCTGCAACACCGTGCCGATCTGGCGCCTCAGCCAGGCGACATCGGCGACGGTGAGGTCGATACCGTCGATCAGGATACGGCCGGCCTCAGGCACATAAAGACGCTGGATCAGCTTTGTCAGCGTCGACTTGCCGGAGCCGGAGGGGCCGACGATGCCGATCACCTGTCCCGGCAGCACCTTCAGCGAGATGTCCTGCAGCGCCAGCGAGGTATCAGGCCGGTAGCGGAAGTTGACGTGATCGAAGGTCACCTCGCCCTTGATCGGCGGCAAGCTCGCGCGCGAGGGATCGAACATCGGCTCGGGCGCGGCATTGAGGATGTCGCCGAGCCGGGCGATCGAGACCCGCGCCTGGTGGAAATCCTGCCAGAGCTGGGCCAGCCGCAGCACCGGCTGCGCCACCCGCCCCGCCAGCATGTTGAAGGCGATCAGCTCGCCGACCGAGAGATTGCCCTCGATGACGAGATGCGCGCCGAAATAGAGCGTCAGCGCGGTGACGAGCTTGCTGACGAACTGCACCGACTGGCTTGCCCAATTGCCGAGCGAGAGCACGTCGAAGCTGGCGCTGACATAGCCGGCGAGCTGCTCCTCCCAGCGCCGCTGCATCTGCGGCTCGATCGCCATCGCCTTCAGGGTCTGGATCGCGCTGACGCTCTCGACCAGGAAGGCCTGGTTCTCCGCGCCGCGGTCGAACTTCTTGTCCAGCCGTTCGCGGAAGATCGGGGCGACGCCGGCGGAGATCGCGACATAGAACGGGAACGAACCGACCACGATCCAGGTCAGGAACGGCGAGTAGTAGAACATCACCGCGAGGAAGACGAAGGTGAAGCCGAGATCGATCACCAGCGTCAGGGCCGAGCTGGTGAGGAAATTGCGGATGTTCTCGAGCTCGCGCACGCGCGCGACGGAATCGCCGGCACGCCGCGCCTCAAAATAGGCGATCGGCAGCGCGATCAAATGGCGGAACAGGCGCGCGCCGAGCTCCACGTCGATCCGGTTGGTGGTGTGGGAGAAGACGTAAGTTCTGAGCGCGCCGAGAACGGTCTCGAAGATCGCGACGACGATGAGGCCGAACACCAGTACGTCGAGCGTGGTGTAGCCGCGATGCGCCAGCACCTTGTCGGTCACGACCTGGAAGAACAGCGGCGTCACCAATGCAAACAATTGCAGGAAGAATGACGCGACCAGCACCTCGCCGAGCAGCCGGCGGTATTTGTGCATGGCCTGGAGGAACCAGGTGATATCGAAGCGGCGCGCCAGATCAGACAGCGAGGCGCGGCGCGTCATCAGCACGATGCGGCCGGTCCAACTCTGCTCGAACTCGGCGCGCTTGACCACCTGCGGACGATTGACCACGGGGTCGTGAATGAGAACATCGTCAGCGCCGGCTTTGCCGAGGACAGCGAAGCTGCCGTCATGCCGTTCGATGATCGCGGGCAAAGATAGCTTAGCAAGCCCGGACCAGCCTTCGCGAACCGCCCGAGCCTTGAGCTTGAGCTGCTTGGCGCATCTCAGCATTTCCTGAACGCCGACCGCGGAGCCGCCGAACTGATGCGCGATCTGGGCGGGATCGATTGCGACTTGATGAAACCGCAACAGCAGCGCAAGGCACTGCAGCCCCGTATCCTGCCTTACGGCTTCCACACCCACGTCTTCCCCTGCCACTACTTTAGATCGCGTCAGCGACCATTGCACGTTTCCTCAAGTCGGCAAAGATCGATGCGCAACCTGCGGAGATGGAACTTTCCTGAAGTCTTATCGAAACCGTTGGCTCGGTCGCACTATTCTGCCGCCGACATCGCAAGGGATTCGATTCCGTTCTGTGCCAGTTCGAGGGCCTGTGCGATCTCCGCGACGACGCTGCTCCAATCTCCCGGACACGGTTGCCGGAATTGCCGCAGCGTCGGGTACCAGGGGCTATCGTCACGATCGAGCAACCAGCGCCAGCAGCCGTTGAAGCGATTGAGGAGCCAGACCGGCCGCCCCAGCGCACCGGCAACGTGGATCACCGCGGTATCGACGCTGATCGTCAGATCGAGATTGGCGATCAGCGCTGCGGTGTCGGCAAAATCGTTCAGCTCATCCGTGAAGTCGTGCAGCGCGAGGCCCGCCGGCGCAACGATCATTTGCCCCGCTGCGCGTTTTTGCAGGGAGACGAACGATACACCCGGTATGGCCGCAAGACCCGAGAGGAGATCCGGCGGAATCGAGCGGCGGCGATCGTCGGCCATGGTCGGACTGCCCGACCAGACAAGTCCGACACGAAAGCCCCCGATCGTGCGCAGCCGCTTCCGCCATGCCTCCACCCGCGCGGGGTCGGCAGCAAGATACGGCACCTGCCCCGGAACCTCGGTCAGCGACAGCCCGAGGAAGCGCGAGAGACTCAGGAGCGGGCAATGGACGTCGAAATGCGGTAGCGGGTCACCCCGCGGGACGATCTCATCGACGCCCGGCAGGTCCTTCAACAGGGGGGCGACCGCGCGCTGCGCTTCGAGGACGACGCGTGCGCCACTGCACAACAATGGGACCAGCCGACAGAACTGGATCGTATCGCCAAACCCCTGCTCGGCATGGATCAGAAGCGTTCGGCCGCTAATGTCCTCGCCGTTCCAGACCGGCTGGGCGAAATCGTCGAGCCGGCCCGGCCGCTTCTTCAGCTTCCATCGCCACTCGTATTCCGTCCACCCCTCCAAATGATCGCCGGTCAGCAATCGCGCGATTGCGCGGTTGCTGTGGGCTTCGGGGTGATCGGGCCGCATGCGCAGGGTCTGATCGAACAGGGGCCAAGCCTCGTCGAGCCTGCGTAAATCGACGAGCAGTTTGGCGAGATCGTTGTACCAGTCTGCGCAATCCGGTTTCAGCGCGATCGCCGTACGATACGCCCGCTCCGCTTCGTCGTAACGCTCCCGGCCCTCGTGCACCTGCGCGAGGACAAAGTGTGCTTCAGCAAGGCGCGCGTCGCGTGCGAGCGCGAGACGGCAATGCTCTTCGGCTCCGTCGAGCGCGCCACGGCTGCGCAGAACGCTGCCGAGGTTGGCATGTGCGGGGGCAAACCCGGAATTGAGCTGCAAGGCTTCGCGAAACTTCGCCTCGGCGTCCTCGAGCGCGTCCCTGCGGCACAGCAGGATCCCGAGATTGTTGCAGGTAATCTCGGACAACGGCCTGAGGCGGTGGGCTTGCCGAAGATGCGGTTCCGCTGCATCGAGCCGGCCTGCTTCCAGAAGCAGCATGCCGAGCGCGCCGTGCGCGTCCACATGATTCTCGTCCAGGCCGATCGCGGCGCGATACTGGGCCTCAGCTTCCGCACGACGACCGAGGGCGCCAAGGGCGTTGGCGAAATTGTGCCGGAAATTGCCGTTCTTTGGCTCCAATTCGATCGCGCGCCCAATAAGCTCGATGGTACGGGCGGGCTCACCCCGCTGAAAATGGATGACGCCGAGCAAATGCAGGCCTCCGGCGTGATCGGGATTCTTGTTCAACACGCGCTGATAGATGATCTCCGCACGGTCGAGACGGCCGGCCTGGTGATGTCTCAGCGCCTCGTCAAAGGCACCCGGGGGTATCGCATGTGCCGCGCAGTCCGAAAGTGCCGTCTTGACGTCCTCGACCACGGCAGCCCAGTCGCCGGGCGCGGGCTGCTTGAACTGCCGCAGCGTCGCGTACCAGGGGCTGCGGGTGGGATCGAACAGCCAGCGCCAGCAACTGTTGAACCTGTTGAGCAGCCACACCGGCCGGCCAAGCGCCCCCGTCAGGTGCACGATCGAGGTGTCGACGGTGATCACGAGGTCGAGGGTCGAGATCAGGGCCGCAGTATCGGCGAAATCGGCGAGCTCAGCGGTCCAGTCATGCACCGTTAGGCCGGACGGCGGCTGCAATATCTGCGCTGAAGCCTCGCCCTTCTGCAGCGACACGAACGAGACGCCCGGCACATCCCCCAGCCGAGCGAGCGCCTGAAGAGCGATCGAGCGGCGCCTGTCGTTGGCGAGGGCCGGGTTGCCGGCCCAGGCGAGGCCCACGCGCAGGCCCGGCAACGCCTCGATCCGGCTCCGCCATTTGGCGACGCGACTGCGATCGGCGGCGAGATAAGGTGCTTCGCCCCGGATACGGTCGAACGCGATGCCGAGCCGACGCGGCAGACTCATCAGCGCACAGCGAACGTCGTAATGCGGCAGCTTGTCGCCACGCGCGACGATCTGGTCGACGCCGGGCAACTGCGCGAGGAGCCCGAGCAGCGGCCGCGGCACCTCGAGGACGATCCGCCCGCGCCCTGCGGCGAGCGGCACGAACCGACTGAATTGAAGCACATCGCCGAATCCCTGCTCGGCATAGATCAGCAGCGTGCGTCCATCGAGATCGTCGCCGACCCATGACGCACCGGTCAGATCGTCGCGTCGCTCGATCTTGCGGTGGTCATCGTAAGTCGGCCATCCTTCCTCGAACTTTCCGGCACCGAGCAGCGTCATCCCGAGATTGGACAGCGCCTCGGAATAGTTGGGACGCATCTGGATAGCGCGGCGATAGCAGTCCTCGGCCTTGTCGAGTTCGGCAAAATCGCCGAACAGCGAGCCGAGATTGTTGTAGACTTCGGCATAGTCCGGCTTCAGGCGGATCGCTTCACGGTAGTGGAATTCGGCGGCCTCGTAGGCGCCGCGCTCCTTGAGCGCGTTGCCAAGGTTGTTGTGCGCTATCGGATAGTCCGGCCGCAGCCGCAGCGCCTCGCGGCAGTAGGTCTCCGCCTCCTCCGGACGACCGAGCTCGCGCAGGAGATTGCCGAGATTGTTGCAGGTCTCCGGAAACTCGGGCCTGCAGGACAACGCTCGCCGAAAATGCGTTTCGGCCTCCTCCAGACGCCCGCTGGTCTGGCAGAGATTGCCGAGATTGTTGAGCACTTCGGGAAATGCCGGCCGGAGCCGACAAGCCTCTTGGTAGTGCAGCTCCGCATCGTCGATGCGTCCGAGCTCCTGGAGCAGGTTGGCGTGAATGCCACGCGCATCGGCATCGTCCGGTCGCAGCCGGACCACTTCGGAGAGACAGCCGGAGGCTTCCTCGAGCCGCCCCGCGGCCCGCAGCAGATGGGCGAGGCCAAGACGACCATCGACCTCGTCGGGGCCAAGGCAGATGGCGTCGCGGAAGTGCCGCTCCGCCTCGTCCAGCGCGCCGAGCGGCTGCAGCACCTTGCCGAGGTTCACCCGATAACTGGCGTTCTCAGGAGCAAGCGCGACCGCCCGTTCGAGCAGCTCACGGGCCAGAGCGAGCTGTCCGCGCAACAACGCGATGATCCCCAGCACATTCATGCAGCCATGATGGCCAGGAGCCGCCTTCAGGATCGCCCTGCATGCGGACTCGGATTCTTCCAGCCGACCTGCACGCAAGGCATCGACGGCGTCGTCGAAGCCCGTAACACCTGCGTCCATGTCGCCAGCTAGTGCCATGCCGAAGCAATCGCTGACTGGAGACCTGGATCGTTCGGCATCTGCGTCGCGCTCGAGGGCGTGAAGCCGGGGTTGGCACTCGCGTAGGAAGCCATCGCCTGGACGAGCTGCGACACGGAGCTGTCGAGATGCAGGCCGTCTCCGGCCGTGATCTCGGCCAAAGCGGAGCTCGGGTTCGACCCGAACCAGTCGCTGATCGTGAACTGGCCTTCGGTGCCGAGGATGTCGATGACGAGATCGTCGCCGCTCTGGACGAACCAGAGATCCTGGCTCGCGACGTCGGACGCGAAGTCCAGCTCGCCTTGCGCTGCCGCGCCCAATGCGGTTGCGTTATCGATAGTCACCTGACCTGTGCCGCGATCGGCAAGGTACGTCTCGTTCATCCCGCTGGCGATGATGGTGCTGTTGGTGCCGCCGATCGTTACCGTATCGCCGTCGCCCGTCAGCGTGACCTGGTCGCCGGTCCCCGTGATCGCGACGGAATGACCATCACCGCCAAGGATCAACGAGCTGCCTGTGCCCGCGAGCGTCACCGCTGCTGCACTGCTTGCGATGACCGTATCGTTGCTGCCACTGACGACGAGTGCGTTATCCGCACCGCTGATGCTGATCACGTCGTTGTCCCCGGTCACCGTTACCACGTCGCTGGTGCCCGCGATCGCGATGATATCGCCATCGCCATTGACAGCCGCCGAGCTGCCGGTCCCCGTTACGGTCACGGTCGCCGCGCTCGCAGTGGTCACCGACGCATTGCTCCCGCTGATGACCAGCGTGTCGCCGACGCCGCCAATGCTGACCGTCTCGCTATTGCCGGTGATCGTGACCTGATCGCCATCTCCAGTGATCGCGACGGTGTCGCCATCGCCACTGATCGCCGCCGAGCTACCCGCCCCGGTGACCGTCACGAATGCCGCGTTGGTCGTACTCACTGAGGAATTGCTGCCGCTAACCACCAGCGTATCGCCGGTGCCGCCGATGCCGATGGTCACGTTGTCACCGTTCACCGTCACCAGATTGCTCGTGCCCACGACGGCGACGGTGTTACCGTTGCCGTTGATGGTCGCCGAGGTGCCAGTGCCCGCCACGGTCACCGACGCCGCACTTGCCGTGCTCACTGTCGCGCCAGTGCCTGTGACTGTCACGGCATCGCTCGTTCCGGTCAGGGTCACGGCGTCGCTCGTGCCATTGATGGTCACGACGTGACCATTCCCGCCGATCGTCGCCGAGCTCGCGGTCCCCGTGACGGTGACCGCAAGCGCGCCGGTCGCGTCGATCGCAGCGTCCGTACCGCTGACGGCGACGCTGTCGCCCGAACCGGTCAGTGTCACGCTGTCGCCGGCGCCCGTAATGGCAATGACGTTTCCGTCGCCAACGATCACGGCCGAGCTGCCCGCGCCGGCGACCGTAATCGCCGCACCGCTGCTCGTCGTGACCGTGTCATTGCTGCCAGCGATGACGAGCGTGTCGTTGCTGCCCGTGACGGTCACGGTCGCACTGTTGCCGGTCACGGCCACCTGCTCGCTCGCACCCGTGATCGCGACCGCGTTGCCGTCGCCGGTCACCGTTGCGGAGCTGCCGGTCCCTGCAATCGTGATCGACGCCGCGCTGGTCGTCGTCACCGACGCGCTGCCGTTGAGGGCGAGCGTGGCGCTCGCGCCGGTGATGCTGACGCTGTCGCCGGTGCCGGTCAACGTCACCTGGTCGCTGCTTCCGGTGATCGACACCATGTTTCCGTTGCCGGTTACCGAAGCCGAGCTGCCAGCGCCGGCGACCGTGATCGCCGCCGCGTGGGTCGTCGTCACGGACTCGTTGCTCCCGCTGACGGCCAGCGTGGCGCCCGTCCCTGTGACGCTCACCGAGGCGTCGTTGCCGGCAATCGTCACCTGATCGTTGGTGCCGGCAATCGTTATCGCATTGCCGTCGCCGTTGATGGTGGCCGAGCTTGCGGTCCCGGTCACCGTGATTGTCGCCGCATGGGTTGCGCTCACGGAGGCATTGCTGCCGCTGATCGTGAGGATGTCGTTGGTTCCGCTGATCGCCACGGTAACGTTGCTGCCGGACACCGTCGCCTGATCGGCGGCACCGGTGATGGATACCGAGTTGCCGTTGCCGCTCACGGTCGCCGTGCTGCCGGCGCCACCGAGGGTGACCGACGCTGCGCTGGTCGTAGTGACGGAGGCGCTGCCGCTGATTGCCAGCGAAGCGTTGGTCCCGCTCACGGTCACGTTGTCACCGGTGCCGCTCAGCGTGACCTGGTCGCTCGCTCCGGCGATCGAGACCTTGTTGCCGTTGCCGCTGATCGTTGCCGAGCTGCCGGTCCCGTTGACCGTGATCGTCGCCGCGCTGGTGGTCGTGACGGACGCGTTGCTCCCGCTGATCACGAGGGTGTCGCTGACGCCGCCAACGGTGACTACTGCATTGTTGCCGGACAACGTCGCGCGTTCGCTGTTGCCGGTGAGCGCAACCGTGTTGCCGCTGCCATTGACCGTCGCCGAGCTGCTGGTTCCCGTCAGCGTTACCGAAGTCGCGCTGCTGGTGGTCACCGTTGCAGCCGTGCCGCTGATCACGACGCTGTCCGCAGTGCCCGTCAATGTCACGGAATCGCTGCTGCCGGAGATCGTCACGACGTGGCCATTGCCGCCGATCGTCGCCGAACTCCTCAGTCCGGTCATCGTGACCGCCAGTGCGGCGGAGGCGCCGATCGTCGCGGCGCTGCCGCTGATGGTCAGGCTGTCGCCGGCACCGCTCAACGTCACCACGTCGCTGGTGCCCGAGACGGTGACGGCATTGCCGTCTCCGGTGATCGTTGCCGAGCTGCCGGTGCCGGCGATCGTCACCGAGGCGGCGCTGCTGGTCGTGATCGTCTCTCCGGTGCCGCTGATGACCAGGCTGTTGCCGGTCCCTCCGATGTTGACGGTTTCGCCGTTGCCGGTCACCGTTGCCCGATCGCTGGTGCCCGTAATCGCAATGACGTTTCCGGCGCCGTTGACGGTCGCCGTGCTGCCGCTGCCGGCCAGCGTGATGGCCGCCGCGCTCGTGGTCGTGATGGTCTCATTGATTCCGCTGATCACGAGAGCGTCGCTGACGCCGCTGACCGTGATCGCCGTGCCATTGCCAGTCACCGTCACCTGGTCGCTGGCGCCCGTGATCGACAAGGCGTTGCCGTTGCCGGTAACCGCAGCCGAGCTCGCAGTTCCTGTGATCGTGATCGCAGCCGCGCTGGTCGTGGTCACCGAGGCATTGCCGCCGCTGATTGCAAGCGAATCGCCCGTTCCGCTGATCGTCACGATCGCGTTGTTGCCGGCAAGCGTGACCTGGTCGCTGGCCCCCGTGAGCGAGACCGAATTGCCGTCGCCGGTGATCGTGGCCGAGCTGGCCGTGCCTGTGACCGTGATCGTCGCCGCACTGGCTGTGCCCATGCTGGCATTGCTGCCGCTGACGGTGAGGACGTCCCCGACGCCGCCGACCGTCACGCTTGAATTGTTGCCCGACAACGAGACCTGTTCGCCGTTGCCGGAGACCGACACGCTGTTGCCGTTACCATTGATGCTGGCCGAGCTGCCGCTTGCGGTCACGCCAACCGATGCGCCGGCCGCGTTCAGGGTCGCCGCGGCGCCGCTGACGGTGACGCTCGCGCCGGTTCCGGTCAGCGTGACGGCATCGCTCGTCCCTGTGATCGCCACGAAGTCGCCATTGCCGCCGATCGTGGCAGAGCTTCCCGTGCCGGTCACGGTTGCCGTCACGGCATTGGTCGTATTGATGACCGCATTGCTACCGCTGACCGTGACGCTGTCGGACGTCCCGACCAGCGTCGCGGTGTCATTGGTTCCCGTGACCGCCACGGCGTTGCCGTTGCCGCTGATGGTCACCGCGCTGCCGGTGCCCGTGACAATCACCGCCGTCGCACTGGCGCTCACGGTGTCGTTCGTTCCGTTGACGATCACGGTATCGCTGGTGCCCGTCACCGTGATCGGGTCGTTGTTGCCGTTGACGGTCACGGTGGCGTTGTTCGCCGGCATCTGGATCAGCACATTGCTTGCGTTGATCGTGCTGGTGCTGCCATCGATATTGACGTCGTAGCCCGCATGAGCGCCGAGATATCCCATGTTCCAGGCGGTGCCGTCGGCAAACAACACCTGCCGCAAGCCGTTTGAACTGTTGCCGAAGCCACCGCTGACGGTGATCTGGTCGCCGGTCGACGGAATCTGGATGATAATGTCGCCGAACCCGACGCCGCCGCGCGAGATCAGCACGTCGCTGGTCAGCACGGAAGAATTGAACGACAGCGTGCCCAGGGAGTTGTTGTTGCCGGCGGAGTAATTGTTGATGGTGAGCTGGCCATAGCCCTTGTGGAAGACATAGGCATCGTCGCCGCCATTGCCCTGCAAGCTGTCGATACCGCCCTTGCCATCGAGGATGTCGTTACCCGACGTCCCCGTCATGGTGTCATTCCCGGTGGTGCCCGCGATAGCCGCCGTCACCGAGGCCACGCCGACCAGGGTGATCGTTCCCGTCCCGTTGGCGAGGGTCACCGTGTTGGTGTTATTGCCGAAGACGATGGTCTCGATGTCGTTGATGTTGACCGATCCCGTCGTCGCCGAGATCCGCAGCGTCGTCCCCAGGCTCGCCTGGACGATCCCGCTCACGCCGCCGAGGGTGATCCATGACGTGCCCGCCCCGCTGCCGCTATTGACGGTGATATCATCATAGGCACCGGTCGCGGTGACTGTCACGGCCTTGCTGGAAATGATGTTTTCGTAGCTACCGGTAAGGGTGACGACGTCATCGTTCCCGCTGACGACCACCGTATCGCTGTTGCCGGACGAGGTAACAACGTTGTTGCTCCCGCCCAAGGCGACGTATTCGTTGCTGCCGTTCAACGTCACGGTGTCCTGAGTATGGATGACCGACACCGAGTTGCCGTTGCCGTTGATGATCAGAGAGTTGGAGTAGGCGTTGACCACCACGCTGCTGCCGCCGGTATTGAGCGTCTCTCCGCTCCAGCCATTGGTGAGCGTGAAGTTTGCTGCGTTGGTCGTCGTGACGGTGGCATACGTCCCGGTCCCGCTCAATGTCACCACGTCGCCGGTGCCGCTCAGCGACACGATCTCGGCCGCGCCGGAGAGCGCCAGCGTCGCATTGTTTCCGCTGACCGTCACGGTGTCGTAACTGTTGTTCACCGTCACCGTGCTGTTGTCGCCGGTGATCGTCACACGGTCGCTCGTCCCGCTGACCGTCACCACCTCGTTGTTGCCCGTAATCGTCACCGAGTTCTGATTGCCGGCGACCGTTATCGTGTCGCTATTGCCCAGAACCGTCGCCGTGCCGTTGGCGATCGTGGAGATTCCGACGGTCGAGCTGGACGCGCTCACCGTGTTCTGATTGCCGTTGACGCTCACGCTGGCGCCGCTGCCCGTCAGCGTCGCACTGTCGCTCGTGCCGGTCAACGACACGATCAGGCCGTTGCCGCCGAGCGTCACCGTGTCGCCGGTCCCGCTCAGCGTCACGTTGCTGGCAGCCGACGTGTTCACCGTGATGTAGTTCCCGCTCAGCGTCAGTCGATCGCCGGTGCCGATCAGCGTCACCGTCTCGCTCGTACCGGCAAGCGTCACGCCATAGCCGTTGCCGATCACCGTCGCCGAGTTGCCGGTCCCCGACAAAACGACCGCCGCGGCCAATGCCGATACAGCCCCGGAGACGGTGCTTCCCGTCCCGTTGAGGTTGATCAAGGCAGAGTACGCGCTGGCGCCAAGGCTTACGGTTTCGTTGCTG
>NZ_LFJC01000003.1:8056223-8103018 GCF_002776695.1 Bradyrhizobium nitroreducens | reverse complement strand
GGTTCGCGTGAAGAAAACGCGTCAAAACAAGAATCTAGAGCTTCGGTTCTGATTCAATCAGAACCGAAAATGCTCTAGTTCCGCGCGGCGTAGAGCGGGGTTCGCAGGGTCAGCTGGTAGGACGGCTTCGGCATCCAGGCGATCTGCGCGGTGATGCCGAACAGGCGGTTGTCGTTGTCGTCCATGCGATCGAGGTCGAGCCGCAGGATCGGCTGCGTGAAGGACTCCGCCAGCGTCCGGCCCGCGAGCTGCGCGCCGCCGAACGACTGCACGCCGAGGCGCCCGGTGAACTTCCAGTTGCTCGGCCATTGGTAATAGCCGCCGGCATAGAGGATCGTGTTTGGCCGGATGCTGGCGAACGGGCTGGCGATGGTGGTGTAGGTATATTGCATGCCGGCCAGCCAGCCCCGCGTCTCGTCCTCGTCGAGCGCGTAGTCGAATTCCAGGATGTTGTTGAACGAGTTCGTCATGCCCTGCTCGTTCGGCACCGACTGCGTCAGGGTCGATTGCAGCGTGATGGTCGGGATCCTGCCGCCATTCTGCTGATAAAGGTCAGCCTGCACGCCAATGTTCCAGCTCGTGACGTCGAACGTCGACCAGCCGCCGCCGATGTCGGTCGTCGAGCCCGATACGCCGCCATAGAGCGAGACGCGGTCGTTGACGTCGACGGTCAGCGGCAGGTCGACGGCAATCGACTTCGCGGCCGGCAGGCCGTTCGGCAGCGTCGCGCCTCTGCGCACCGCCAGGGCTTCGAGGGCGGTCGACAGCGACGTGCTGCCGAAGCCGAGCCCGAGCGTCCCCGCAGGGATCGACGCATAGCTCGTACGCAGATCGAGATAGAGGTTCGGGATCGCGGGTTTCGCCGGCGCATCCTCCTCGTCGTCGGCGGCGAAGGCCGCGCCGGCCGAAACCACCAGACAGGCCAGTCCCATCGCGACAGCGCGCAAGACTGGACGATGTGATGGGCGGCGAGGGGACACGTGACAATCCGACGCGTGGGTCGTGGTGGCGAAATCGTGAGCTAGATGGAACGTGATTGTTCCCGCGGTCAAGCGCTATCGGCAGACCATGGACGGCATCGACAGGCGCGGCTACCTTGCCGGGATCGCACTGACTCGCTCGCCGGCCGAGATAGGCCGGACAACGGAGGACGACAGCCATGACCACGTCACGCCGCATCCTGCTCGCTGGAATGGCGGGGCTCGCCGTCGCTCCGACCGCCGTGGCGGCTGCGCCCGCGCCGGTGCCCGATGACACGACGGTTGCCGAGGAACGCTTTGCGCGCATGATTGCCGCCGCGCATGCGCCCGATGTCAGCTGCGCCCGCCAGGCGGAGCGCTATGCGGACGCGCATTGGCCTGACTACGTCATGGCCGCCCGGGCCGTGATCGACGCGCGCGCGTAATCCGCACTACCTCTCCACCGCTCGCCGCACCTGCTCGCCGATCTGCGACAGCACCAGCTGCGCTTGCGGCAGGATCGCGCCCATGGCGTGGAAATTGTGAACCATGCCGTCGTGACAGACATGCTCGACGGCGACGCCTGCGGCGAGCAGCTTGCGGGCATAGGCGTTGCCTTCATCGCGCATCGGGTCGTATTCGGCGGTGTGGATGATCGCGGTCGGCAGGCCAGCGACCCGTGTTGCGCGCAGCGGAGACACGCGGGGATCTGCCGTGTCGATTCCCTCGGGCAGATAGTCGGCGAGATCGGCCTCGATCGTGACGCGGTCGATCAGATGGCCCTCGGCAAAGGCTTCGCGTGAGGGCGAGGTTTCCTCGAAATCCAGCACCGGGCAGATCAGACATTGCGCGGCGATGGCAAGGCCTGCGGTCTGCGCCGCCTCCTGGCATACGATCGCCGCGAGCGTTGCCCCGGCGGAATCGCCGCCGACCACCAGGCGGTCGGCGTCGACGCCGAGCGAGGCGGCCTCGCGCGCAACCCATTCGGTGGCGGTGATCGCGTCCTCGATCGCGGCCGGAAAGGGATGCTCCGGCGCGAGCCGGTAGTCGACCGAGACGAGGCGGCAGCCGGTGGCATGCGCCAGCGCCGCCGCGATGCGGTCATGCGTGGCAATGCCGCCGGCAACGAGACCGCCGCCGTGGAAGAACACGAAGCCCGGCGCAAGCTCCTCGGCACTTGCAGGCGTGTAGAGCCGATAGGGCACCTCGTGGTCGCGGCCGGGCAGCACGCCGTCGCGCGTCGTCACGTCAGGCGCATCGGTGCGGGCGAACTGCATCAGCTTTGCCAACGATTGCCGCCGCGCCTCCACGCTCGGCCGGGTTCTCGCCTGCGGCGCAGCCGCGGCCATCATGGTCAACAAGCGCTTTGCGAGCGGATCGAGCGGCATGGCGGACTCCATATCGTGGCCGACATTATAGCCGATTTGTCATGTCTTACCCTCCAGGGAAGTGTCCCGGCCCCCTACGCAAATCGTTTAGAAATTGGGGCAATAGTGCCGGGATATTTGCCAGGGGAGGCCTGACATGGCCGAGATCAAGAAACCGATCGAATATTCGCCGAGCTGGACCTTCTTCGAGGGCAAATGGCACGACGGCAACGTGCCGATCATGGGCCCGCGCACGCACGCGGCCTGGCTCGGCTCGGTGGTGTTCGACGGTGCACGTGCCTTCGAGGGCGTCGCGCCAGATCTCGACCGTCACGTCGCCCGCGCCAATCAATCCGCGATCAATTTCGGCCTGAAGCCGGTGGTCGATGCCGGGACCTGGCTCACGCTCGCAAGCGAAGGCATCGCGCGCTTCGCGGCCAATGCCGAGCTCTACATCCGCCCGATGTACTGGGCCGAGAACGGAAGCGGCGGCGGCGTGCTGTTCGATCCCGAAACGACCAACTGGTGCCTGTGCATCTACGAGGCGCCGATGCCCAAACCCGTCGGCAACGCCATCACCTTGTCGCCGTTCCGCCGGCCCACGGCCGAATGCGCGCCGGTCGAGGCGAAAGCGGCCTGCCTCTATCCGAACAATTCGCGCGCGCTCGCCGAAGCCGCCTCCCGC
This sequence comes from Bradyrhizobium nitroreducens, assembly GCF_002776695.1. GTDB lineage: Bacteria > Pseudomonadota > Alphaproteobacteria > Rhizobiales > Xanthobacteraceae > Bradyrhizobium > Bradyrhizobium nitroreducens. The sequence continues at coordinate 8,100,007 of NZ_LFJC01000003.1, read as the reverse complement.
GGCTTCCAGAACGCCTTGATGCTCGACATGCTCGGCAACGTCGCCGAGTTCGGCAATTCCAACGTGTTCATGGCCAAGGACGGCGTGGTCTTCACGCCCGTGCCGAACGGTACCTTCCTCAACGGCATCACGCGCCAGCGCGTCATCAGCCTGCTGCGCGGCGACGGCGTCACGGTGGTCGAGAAGACGCTGCGTTACGCCGATTTCTTGGCGGCCGACGAGATCTTCTCCACCGGCAATTTCGCCAAGGTCGCGCCGGTGATCCGTATCGACGAGCACGAGCTGACGCCGGGCCCGTTCTACACCAAGGCACGAAAGCTCTATTGGGACTTTGCGCATGCGGTGAAGCTGGCGGCGTAGTTGCTGTTTACTCCGCTGTCATCGCCTGACTTGATCGGGCGATCCAGTATTCCAGAGACGGTTGTGATTCCTCGATAAGCCGCGGCGTACTGGATGCGCCTTCGCGGGGCACGACGGCTACTTTTGGCCGCGCCTTCGAAACCGGCTGAACTGAAACGCCTGCGTCGAATCCCACGGCGTATGATGCGTCTCGCTCTGGGTCTCGATCAGCGCGAAATCCGGCCCGAGCTCCGCTGCGAGGCTCGCGCTGTCATGGCGCTGCACCGGCAGGCCGCTGCACTTCTCCGGACCGTCGGGTGCGAACGTTGCGATGATGACATGGCCGCCGGGGGCGAGCGCCGACCGCAGCCGTTCGACGTAGGCCGCCCTGTCGCGGGGATCGGTCAGGAAGTGAAAGGCGGCGCGATCGTGCCAGACCTCGTAGGTCTTCGCGGGCTGCCATGTCGTGGCATCGGCAACGATCCAGCTGGCTGATGCTGCGGCGGGGCCGATGCGCTTCCTGGCGGCGTCAAGCGCGTTCGCGGAGAGATCCAGCACGGAGACGTCGCGATATCCATCCCGCAACAACGCATCGACCAGACGGGACGCGCCGCCGCCGATATCGATGATGGCCGCGTCATGATCTGGACCGGCCGCCCGGATCATCGCGAGCGAGGTCGAGGGGCTATTCTGAAACCAGCTGACCTCGGCCTCGCCCTTGGTGGCGTAGACTCCGTCCCAATGGGAACTTCGGTCGGACATCGCGCATCCTCCGGCGCATTGGGTGCGGAGGTAAGGAAAGACCTATTCGTCCTTCTTCGACATCCGCTCCAGGCGGTCCTGCATTTCCTTCATCTGCTGGCGCAAATCGTCGATGTTGCTGTCCTTCGGCGTCTCCGCATTCGCATCGGGCTCCGGCTCGGCGGTCGCCGGACGGGGCGGGGCGAAGGGCTTGAACATCGAGAAGGTCTGCTGGAACAGCTCCATGTTGCGGCGGACCTGTTCTTCCAAAGGAGCAAAGGGAGTGCCGGACAGGGTGTTGGCGATCTGCTTGCGGAACTTCTCTTGCTCCTGGGTCAGGGTCGCGATCGACTGCTCCAGATATTTCGGCACCACCATCTGCATGCTGTCGCCGTAGAAGCGGATGAGCTGACGCAGGAAGGTGGTCGGCAGCAGGTTCTGGCCGGCCTTGTTCTCCTGCTCGAAGATGATCTGGGCGAGCACGGAGCGGGTGATGTCGTCGCCGGTCTTGGCGTCATAGACCAGGAAATCCTCGCCATCCTTGACCATCGCGGCGAGGTCTTCCAGCGTCACGTAGGTGCTCGTCCCGGTGTTATAGAGCCGGCGGTTCGCGTATTTCTTGATGGTTGTGGGTTGGTCTGATTTCGCCATGGGCTCTCACTTGCAAACGCGGAGAACGGGAACCCGGCGGGCCATGCCGCAGGGCGGGAAGAGTACGCAACGCAACAAAATAAGCATTTTCAAAGGGCTCACGCTACCGTTTTGTGCGGCACGGTTAATCGCGGAGCAAAATCTTGCTTGCGAAAGCGCCAAGAACGCTATTTTGAATGCGCTGCGGCATGAATTCGGTCGCCGGCCGATTGACATGCCTCAACGACGTTAACAGGATGGCTCACGACACTGGCGAGCCGTTTCTCTAGCCCCGCCTGCCCCTTCAAAGAACCTCAAGCCTCAGGAGATGCCCATGTCAGACGATGTCGTCATCGTCAGCGCCGCCCGCACCCCGGTCGGAAGCTTCAACGGAGCGTTCGCGACCCTTCCCGCTCATGATCTCGGCGCCGTCGCCATCAAGGCCGCGCTGGAGCGCGCTGGCATCGAGCCCGGCCGCGTCTCCGAAGTCATCATGGGCCAGATTCTGACCGCCGCCCAGGGCCAGAACCCGGCCCGCCAGGCGTCGATCGGCGCCGGCATCCCGGTGGAGAGCCCGGCCTGGGGCGTCAACCAGCTTTGCGGCTCGGGCCTGCGCACGGTCGCGCTCGGCTATCAGGCGCTGCTCAACGGCGATTCCGAGATCGTGGTTGCCGGCGGCCAGGAATCCATGAGCATGGCCCCGCACGCCCAATATCTGCGCGGCGGCGTCAAGATGGGTCCCGTCGAGTTCGTCGACACCATGATCAAGGACGGCCTGTGGGATGCCTTCAACGGCTACCACATGGGCAACACCGCCGAGAACGTCGCGCGGCAGTGGCAGATCACCCGTGCCCAGCAGGACGAGTTCGCGGTCGCCTCGCAGCAAAAGGCCGAGGCGGCGCAGAAGGCCGGCAAGTTCAACGACGAGATCGTCCCCGTCACCATCAAGACCCGCAAGGGCGACGTCGTCGTCAGCGCCGACGAATATCCGCGCCATGGCGCAACGCTCGATGCGATGGCCAAGCTCAAGCCAGCCTTCGAGAAGGACGGCACGGTCACCGCGGGCTCCGCGTCCGGCATCAATGACGGTGCTGCCGCCGTGGTGCTGATGACCGCCAAGCAGGCGGCCAAGGAAGGCAAGAAGCCGCTCGCGCGCATCGTGTCCTGGGCGCAGGCCGGCGTCGATCCGAAGATCATGGGCTCGGGCCCGATCCCGGCCTCGCGCGCCGCGCTGAAGAAGGCCGGCTGGAATGTCGGCGATCTCGACCTGATCGAGGCCAACGAGGCCTTCGCGGCGCAGGCCTGCGCCGTCAACAAGGACCTCGGCTGGGATACCTCGAAGGTCAACGTCAATGGCGGCGCGATCGCGATCGGTCATCCGGTCGGTGCCTCCGGCGCCCGCGTGCTGGTGACCCTGCTGCACGAGATGCAGAAGCGCGATTCGAAGAAGGGCCTTGCCACGCTGTGCATCGGCGGCGGCATGGGTATCGCGATGTGTCTGGCGCGCGACTGAGGGTAACTGACGCGTAGCTGAGGTGCTGTTGCGCGTGCGCTGCACACCTCGGTGAGTGCGTTGCACGCGACTAAAAAGGCAGCGGTTGCAAATCAAATATTCTTCGCAAGCGCGCAGGCCTCGACTAAATACAAACGCCCGGCTCAACGCCGGGCGTTTTGTTCTTGATGTCCGTCAAACCAACCGCATAATCCAACGCTAAAAACAATCACTCCAGAAACGTCCGAAGAGTCCAAGGGAAGGAATGGGATATGGCACGTGTTGCATTGGTCACGGGTGGTACGCGGGGCATCGGTGCTGCGATCAGCAAGGCACTGAAGGCGGCTGGATACAAGGTTGCGGCGAGCTATGCCGGCAACGATGCGGCCGCGGAGAAGTTCAAGGCCGAGACCGGCATTGCCGTCTACAAATGGGACGTCAGCAGTTTCGACGCCTGTGCCGAAGGCGTGAAGAAGGTCGAGGCCGATCTCGGACCGATCGAGGTGCTCGTCAACAATGCCGGCATCACCCGAGACACCGCCTTCCACAAGATGACGCTCGAGCAGTGGAACGCCGTCATCAACACCAATCTCGGCTCGCTCTTCAACATGACGCGCCAGGTCATCGAGGGCATGCGCTCGCGCAAGTTCGGCCGCATCATCTCGATCTCGTCGATCAACGGACAGAAGGGACAGTTCGGCCAGGTCAACTATTCCGCGGCGAAGGCCGGCGACATCGGCTTCACCAAGGCGCTGGCGCTGGAGAATGCCAAGGGCGGCATCACCGTGAACGCGATCTGTCCCGGCTACATCAACACCGAGATGGTGCAGGCGGTACCGAAGGACGTTCTGGAGAAGAACGTGATCCCGCAGATCCCGGCCAACCGGCTCGGCGAGCCCGAGGAGATCGCGCGCGCGGTCGTGTTCCTCGCGGCCGACGAGTCCGGCTTCATCACCGGCTCGACCCTGACGGTCAACGGCGGTCAGTACATGGTGTGATGCGATCGCATCACGCCGGCTGATATTGTCGCCATCGACGTGCCCGGGCTTGTCCCGGGCATCCACGGACTTACAACAGCCGTCGCCACGGAAGAACGTGGATGGCCGGGACAAGCCCGGCCATGACGGAAACATTGGGCCAATGACTCCCCGCACCGCCACGCTGATCGGCCTGACCGCGATCCTGATGTGGTCGCTGCTCTCGGTGATGACGGTGGCGACCGGAAAGATCCCGGCGTTCCAGCTCGCTGCGATGACGTTTGCGATCGGCGGTCTGGTCGGCCTGCTCACCTGGATCGGCCGCGGCGATGCGGCGAAGAGCCTGCGTCAGCCGCTCGTCGTCTGGGTCGTCGGCGTCGGCGGCCTGTTCGGCTATCACGCGCTGTATTTTCTGGCGCTGCGCTTTGCGCCGCCGGCCGAAGCCGGCCTCCTGAACTACATGTGGCCGCTTCTGATCGTGCTGTTCTCGTCGTTCCTGCCCGGCGAGCGGCTCGCCCTGCATCACATCATCGGCGCCGTGCTCGGTCTCGTCGGCACCGTGCTGCTGTTCGCCGGCAATTCCAGTGGGTTTGCGCCGGGAGCGGTGCCGGGATTGATCGCGGCTTTCATCGCGGCCTTCGTCTGGGCAACCTATTCGGTGCTGTCGCGTCGGTTGAAAGCTGTGCCGACCGACGCGGTCGCGGGCTTCTGCCTTGCAACGGCCGTGCTCGCCGCACTGATGCATGGCCTGCTCGAGACGACGGTCTGGCCGGAGACCGCGGTGCAATGGCTCTCGGTGATCGCGCTCGGCATCGGTCCCGTCGGTGCCGCCTTCTACGCCTGGGACATCGGCATGAAGCGCGGCGACATCCGCGTGCTCGGCGCCGCCTCCTACGCAACGCCGCTGCTCTCGACCGGCTTCCTCATCGCCGCAGGATTCGCAAAAGCCAGCGCCAACATCGCCATCGCCGCGGTCCTGATCGCCGGCGGCGGCCTGATCGCGGCGAAGGACATGGTGTTGCGCAAACGATGATTCGTCCGCTCGCGATATCGCTCATGCTGCTTGCCGACCTCGCTTGTCCGGGCGCCGTGGCACAGGTCGTGGCGAAGCCCGAAACATTCACCGGCATCCATCGGAAGGAGCGCGTACGCGGCCGTTCCGAGACCGCCACGGTCAGTGACGGCAAATCCTTCGTTCAGCTGACTGAGCGGCGATATCGGACAGGCGGCTTTTGGCCGCCTTACGAGACATTGCCCACGATCATCGTCCGACGATTGCCTGTGCGGAGCCGCGCTTCGGCCAATCACGACTGATCTGCAGCTAAGGCGCGGGCTGCCAGCCCGGCGGCCGGTACATCGCTTCCGGGATCTGTCCGAGCTCGGAGCGCTGCAGGCGTTGCGGCGTCAGGCCGTAGAACTCCTGGAAGCTGAGGATCAGCGGGCGCCATTTGTCGGGATCGATGCGGTTGGGCGCGCCGTCCATCATGATATCGGGGTGTGCGTGCACGCGGGTGATGCGAACCTCGATGGCCGCGAGGTTGCCGCGCCAGACCGCGTCGTCCTGTGCCATGTCGTGCACATGCGCGAGCTTTGCCTCCATCTGCACCGGACATTCGACCGCACGCGGCGCGCGGACTGTTTCGCCCGGCAGCGCCGTCAGACCGCTGAGATTGAATTTGTCCCTCTCGTGCCGATAGCCACGATAGAGCTTTCCCGGCGGCACGGGATCCGATCCGGTGGTGCGGGCGAGGCGATCGACGGCGGCAACGAGGTCCGCCGACGGCAGATTGAGTACGCATTCGCCGGTGCGAATCAGATTCTCGGTGGTCTTGGAATTGCGGGCGAGGCCGAGCATGCAGCGCCATCCGATCCACCACGCTGACGACATCGGCGCGAGATTGTGCGAGCCGTCGTCGTTGGTCGATCCGATCAGGACGACGGGCGTTCCGAAATAGAGAATGGCCGGGTCGATCTGAACCGTCGGGGGATCGAATGTACCGTGCATCTTGCGCTCCTGTTCGCTGCGAGCGCCGTCCTACGATGCGCGACGGATCGATCCCACCCGATTCCAGATCGCGTTACGGCTCCCAGCCCTGAGGTGCGAGCTCGAAGCCGGCGAATTCGAACGCGGGTGCCACGGTGCAGCCGACCAGCGTCCACTCGCCCGTGGTTTCCGCCATCTGCCAGGCCTGCGCCGGCACGATCGCCTGCGGCCGTTCGCCATGGACGAGGTCCGCGCCCAGCCGCACCTCGTGCTGCGAGCAACCCTCATGGGCGATGCGCAGCATCAGGGGGCTGCCGGCGTAATAGTGCCAGGTCTCGACCGCATCGACGCGATGCCAGTGCGAGCGCTCGCCGCGTGCCAGCAGGAAGTAGATCAGGGTCGAGCGCGAGCGGCCGTTGGCGTCCGTAGTCTGGTCGCGAAACGTCTCGCGATAGTGCCCGCCTTCGGGATGCGGGCGGAGTTCGAGGCGCGCGATGATCTCGGCTGCTGTCGGCATCGATCCTCGTCAGGACTTGTTCTTGCGCTCGCGCAATTCGCCGAACACCGCGGCGGCATCCGCGCCCTTCATGTGCAGCCTGGCTGCGACCTGCGGTTCGTCGGCCCGCAGGAACACGTTGGCCCGCTTCTCCTCGCCAAGCAGGGTGGGAATGGTCGGCTTGTTCTCGGCCCGCAGCTTCGCCACCTCCGCCGCGCGCGCCTGGAGCGCCGCATTGTCGGGCTCGACGGTGAGGGCGAACTTGACGTTGGACGCCGTGTATTCGTGGCCGCAATAGAGCTTGAAGTCGTCGGGCAGGGCGCGCAGCTTCAGCAGCGAATCCCACATCATCGGGTAGGTGCCCTCGAACACGCGCCCGCAGCCGATCGAGAACAGCGTGTCGGCGGCGAATACCGCTTTTTCGTTGTCGAACACGTAGGAGATATGGTCGAGCGTGTGGCCGGGTGTCTCGATGACGCGCGCCAGCAAATTGCCGATCTTGACCACGTCGGCATTGGCGACGCGCAGATCGACGTCCGCGATCCCCGTGGTCTTGTCGTGCGGCGCGACGACGCGGCAATCGTATTTCCGCTTGAGCTCGGCGACCCCGCCGACATGATCGCCGTGATGGTGGGTGATCAGGATGTCGGTGAGCTGCCAGCCCTCGCGCTCCAGCGCCTTGATGATGGGGCCCGCCTCCGGCGCGTCGATCGACGCCGTCGCCTTGGTTTCGACATCGTGGATCAGATAACCGAAATTGTCGTTTAAACAGGTGAAAGTACGAATTTCGGCGGCCATGTCATCTCCATCGGGCTCAGCCCCGCCAGACAAATATGGCGTTAACGTTGCGCAGGCAATGCAATATTCCGCGCGCGGCGGCGCTCTCGTGCATGTTACATTGCCGTCATGACCATCGACGTCGTCGACCTCCGCGAGTTCTATTCCCGCCGCCTCGGGATCGTGGCGCGGCAAATGATCAACCGCGGCATCAGGGAGCGCTGGCCGGGCGCGCAAGGCCAGCGCGTGCTCGGCATCGGCTATCCCACGCCCTATCTGGGGTTGTTCCGGGAGGATGCCGAGCGCTGCATCGCCTTCATGCCGGCGGCCCAGGGCGTCCTGAAATGGCCGACGGGGCGGCCGGCGCTGGCCTCGCTGGTCGACGAATTCTCGTTGCCGCTTCCCGACGCCGCGGTCGACCGCATCCTGCTGATCCATGCGCTGGAGATGTCGGATGATCCGGCCGCGCTGCTGCGCGAGGTCTGGCGGGTGCTGTCGCCCTCGGGCCGCGTGATCGCGGTGATTCCGAATCGGCGCGGGGTGTGGACCCGCACCGACAGCACGCCGTTCGGTCACGGCCGGCCCTATTCACGCTCGCAGATCACCGACCTCTTGCGCCAGACCTGGTTCACGCCGACCGCCTGGGGCGAGGCCCTGTTCATGCCGCCCTATGCCGGCGGCTGGGTGCTGAGATCGGCGCAAATGTGGGAGCGTGCCGGCGCAGCGCTGTCACTGCCCTTTGCCGGCGTGCACATCGTCGAGGCCACCAAGCAGGTCTATCGCGCAATCCCCGCCAAGCGCGAACGGGCGCGGTTGATTCCCTCGCTGGCAAAGCCGGTGCTGGTGCCGTCCTCGACCACGGTGACACGCAGCTGAAAACAAAACGTCCCGGCGCGAGGCCGGGACGGTTGCAGTTCAAAATTCAGAACAGGCTCACTCGCCGGGGGCGACTTCGTCGCTCGAGGCGGCTGGAGCTGCCTCGCGCTCGGGGCGCGGGCCATGCGGCCGGCGCCGCCGGCGCGGATAGCGTTCGCCACCGCCGGCACCGCCTTCGAAGCCGGCCTGACCGCCATTGGCGCCGACATTCACTTGCGGTTGCGGGCCGGTGATGAAGGATGGCAGGCGATCGACGCTGCCGGCGTCGCCGATGACGGGCTGCGGCTGGTTCGCAGGCTGCGGCTGATATTGCGGTTGGGGCTGGAATTGCGGCTGCGGGCGATGGTCGCGTTCGCGGTGCTCGCGCGGCTGCTGGTTGTCGCGCTGCTGATGGTCACGCTGATGATGTTCGCGCTGGCCGTCGCGGTCGCGCATGAAGGACTGCTGCTGCGGCGGCTGCGGGACGAAGCCCGGCTCCTGGCCGAAATTCGAGAAATTCTCGCCGTCGTCTTCGCCGTCGTCGCCATGGCTGCTGACGGGCTCGTCACCGCGCGGCTGCTGGTTCTGGCGGAACTGCTCCTGAGCGGCCGCGATCAGGCGGAAATAATGCTCGGCATGCTGGTAGTAGTTCTCGGCCGCAACGGGGTCGCCGGAGGAGCGCGCGTCGCGCGCGAGCTGCAGATATTTCTCGGCGATGTGCGAGGCGGTGCCGCGGATCTTGATGTCGGGTCCGTTGGACTCGTAGACCCGGGTCATCGGGTTCTGGCTGCGCCGGTTGTTGTTATTGTTGTTGTTGCGGTTGCGCATCCGCTGCTTGTTCTGACCGTTTCTCATGTCCTGCCTTTAATTCCAGCCCTAAAGGTTGCACGCATTACTGATTGCTAGGAGTGACCTGGTGACAGCGGTTCACATTGCTCACGCGCACGAGCGGATTGATCCCTGCCGATGTTCGTCGACCGTCGCGCTCAACAAAGACGCGTTCCCCACCCGCCAGCACTGATCGCCAGCGAACCCATTCATTTTGCCTGCCGAAACAAGCCCAGCTTTGTTGCGTAAGTCTTCAAGCGCAATATCAGGCTTTCGTTCACGTTGCGGTCGGAGAGCAGCACAGCTCCAATGGCCATCGCGCTCAACAGGACCTGCGGCTTGGAACCTATAATCAGTAAAGCTCTCGCCCGAGAGCCCGGCTTTCGCCCGTAGGTCTACGGGGCCGGCACCGATCTGTTGATCGGAACGTAGTCGTTCCCAAGGGATATTCCAAGAGCTTTTTGCACGCCAATCCGGCTTTTATGGGGGCATTTTTCGGGCCGAAACGGCCCGCGGAATGCCCGCCAGGTCGGCCTTCGCTGGCCTGTCCACCGTTAACCCCGCGGCTTCCATAAGGGTCTCAATGTTTCTCGCCTGGCCCTGTCCGGCCTCGACAATCAGCGCGCCGCCGGGGGCGAGGCACTCGCTCGCCTGAGGGATCAGGGCGCGATAGGCGTCATATCCGTCATTGCCGCCATCCAGCGCCAGATGCGGGTCGTGCTCGCGCACCTCGATGCTCAATGTCGGGATTTCGGCCGAGGGGATATAGGGCGGGTTCGACACGATGAGGTCGAACGGGCCGCGCAGCGCCGACGCATAGGAGCAGGCGACAAAGACCGCGCGGCCGGCAAGGCCGAGCGCGCGGGCATTGTCCCGCGCCGTGCCGAGGGCGGTGAGGCTGAGATCGGTGCCGACGCCGAAGGCATCGGGAATTTCGTGCAACAGCGCCAGCAGGATCGCGCCCGAGCCGGTGCCGATGTCGGCGATTCGCGGCTGCTTGACCTCCCGATCGCGAAGGACCTCGAGCGCAAGCTCGACCACGGTCTCGGTATCGGGGCGCGGCACCAGGGTGGCATCCGACAGACGAAACGGCAGGCCCCAGAATTCCTTGGTCCCGAGAATCCGTGCCACCGGTTCGCCGGCGACCCGGCGCTGCGCGTATTGCGCAAGCCGCGACGCCTCGGCGTCGGTGAGCGGCCGGGTGGCCTGCGTGACCAGGCCGGTCAGATCGAGACCGAGGACCGCGCCAAGCAAAATACGGGCATCGAGTTCGGCGTCATCGAGCAGTCCCGACCTCAGTTGCGCAGCCAGTGCGCGCCGCGCGCTCTCGATGGATTGTCCGGTGAAGGAATTGCCCACGCCGCTACGCCGCCGCGCCTTGTGCGGCGAGCTGTGCGGCCTGGTGCTCGGTGGTCAGCGCGTCGATCAATTCGCCGAGCGCTTCGCCCGCGATCACCTGCGGCAGCTTGTAGAGCGTCAGGTTGATGCGGTGGTCGGTGACGCGCCCTTGCGGGAAATTATAGGTGCGGATGCGTTCGGAGCGATCGCCGGAGCCGACCTTCTCCTTGCGTTCGGCCGACCGCGCGGCGTCGACGCGCTGGCGTTCGGCATCGTAGATGCGCGAGCGCAGGATGTTCATGGCGGAGGCGCGGTTCTTGTGCTGCGAGCGGCTGTCCTGCATCATCACCACGATGCCGGTCGGGATGTGGGTGATGCGGATCGCCGATTCCGTCTTGTTGACGTGCTGGCCGCCCGCGCCTTGCGCGCGCATGGTCTCGATGCGCAGATCGTCGTTCTTGATGTCGACGTCGACATCCTCGACCTCCGGCAGCACGGCCACCGTCGCGGCCGAAGTGTGGATGCGCCCCTGCGTCTCGGTGTCGGGCACGCGCTGCACGCGGTGCACGCCGGATTCGAATTTCAGCTTGGAGAACGCGCCGCGGCCCTGCACCTCCGCGATGATTTCCTTGTAGCCGCCGACGGTGCCTTCGCTGGCCGAGATCACCTCGACCTTCCAGCCCTGCAGGCTGGCGAAGCGTTCGTACATCCGGAACAAATCGCCGGCGAACAGCGAGGCCTCGTCGCCGCCGGTGCCGGCGCGGATTTCCAGCACCACGTTGCGATCGTCCATGGCGTCCTTGGGCAGCAGCGCGACGCGGATCTTCTGAACCAGCTCCTCGATCCTCGGCGTCAGCTCGTCGCGTTCGGCTTCCGCCATGCCGCGCATCTCGGCATCGGTTGCGGGATCGGCGATCAGCGCCTCGGTGTCGGCGAGCTCCTTGACGGCGGAACGGTAGGTCTTCACCGCTTCGATCAGCGGCGTGAGCTCGGCGAGCTCGCGCGTGATCTGGACGTAGCGCTCGGAGGCGAGCTGCCCCAGCGATTCGGCCTCGAGCGAGGCGTGATGCGCGAGCAGGACGTCCAGTTTGGCTTCGGGGAGTGACGACATCGGTACGGTCTCAAATGCGGAAAAGGGGCGGGGCGGCAGGGAGCGGCGACAGGCCCGCTACAATGCCAAGCCTTCGGCCTCGGCAAATTCCGTCAGCTTCTGCCGGATCGAGACGCTGCCTGCCGGCGCGTCCAGGAGCGGGCCGAGCATGGCTTCGGCCTTCTTGGCATCGAGATCGATCACCATGGCCTTGACCGGGCCGAGCGCGGTCGCCGAAAGCGACAGCGAGCGGTAGCCCAGCGCAATCAGCGCCAGCGCGCCGATCGGCTTCGACGCCATCTCGCCGCAGAGCGAGAGCGACTTCTTCGCCTCCTGGCACTTGCGCGAGATATCGCGCAGCGCGCGCAGGATCGGCGCCGACATGGTGTCGAAGCGCTCGGAGACCTTGGCATTGCCGCGGTCGACCGCGAACAGGAACTGGAACAGATCGTTGGAACCGACCGAGATGAAGTCGACCTTCTTCAGGAGCTCGTCGAGCTGATAGAGCAGCGCGGGAACCTCGACCATGGTGCCGATGTCGATTCGTTCAGGCAGCGTGTGGCCGTGCTGGCGCAGATAGGTGAGCTCGCGCTCGACCAGCGCCTTCGCCGCATCGAACTCGGCGACCTCCGAGATCATCGGGAACATGATGCGCAGCGCGCGGCCGCCGCCGGCGCGTAAGAGCGCGCGGATCTGGCCGCGCAACAGGCCGGGACGGTCCAGGCCGAGCCGGATCGCACGCCAGCCGAGCGCGGGATTTTCCTCGATCACCGCTTCCATATAGGGCAGCGCCTTGTCGCCGCCGATGTCGAGGGTGCGGAAGGTGACCGGCTTGGTGCCGGCGGCATCCAGCACGGTGCGGTAGAGCGCCAGCTGGTCGCTGGTGCGCGGCAGGCTCTGGCCCACCATGAATTGCAGCTCGGTGCGGAACAGGCCGATGCCGGCGCTGCCGGTGTCCTCGATATGCGGCAGGTCGATCGCGAGCCCGGCGTTGATCATCAGCTCGACCTTCTGGCCGTCCTTGGTGACGCAGGGCCGGTCGCGCAGCGCCAGATATTGCGCCTGGCGGCGGGCGCGGAAGCGCACGCGCTCGGCGAAGGCCGCCTCGACCTCCTGAGAGGGCCGCACATAGATCGAGCCGGAGGTGCCGTCGACGATGATGGCATCGCCGGGATCGGCGATACCGGGCGCGTTCGGCACCTCGCCGACCGCGGGGATGCCGAGCGCGCGCGCCACGATCGAGACGTGGGAATTGGCGGTGCCTTCCTCCAGCACGATGCCGCGCAGGCGCTTGCGGTCGTAGTCGAGCAGCGCCGCCGGGCCCATCGCGCGCGCGATGACGATCGCATTGTCGGGCAGTTGTTCACGCGACGGTGCGTGGTCCTGACCGACCAGCTGCCGCATCAGGCGATAGCCGAGATCTTCCAGATCGTGCAGCCGGTCGCGCAAATAAGGATCGGTCGAGCGCAGCATGCGCGCGCGGGTGTCGGACTGCACGCGCTCGACCGCGGCTTCCGCGGTGAGGCCGGTGGCGACCGCCTCGTGCAGCTTGTGCGACCAGCCCTGGTCGTTGGCGAACATGCGGTAGGCTTCCAGCACCTCGCGATGCTCGCCGCCTTCGGCGACGTCGCCGCGCTCCAGCATGCGATCGAGATCGGCGCGCAGCTTGGCGAGCGCGGTGTCGAGCCGCTTGATCTCCTTCGGCAGGTCCTCGGCGATGTAGTCCTTGATGACGACGCGCGGCTCGTGCAGCACCACATGGCCGAGCGCGATGCCCTCCGAGAGGATCGCGCCGACCTTCTGCGCGGAATGGCGCGCGGCCGGCTCCTGGCCCGGCTGGGCCAGTGCGGAGAGCTCGCCGGAGGCGATCAGCTCGGCCAGCACCATCGCGGTGGTCTGCAGCGCCTCGAGCTCCTCCTCGACATAATTGCGCTTGGCGCGGTTCTGCACCACCAGCACGCCGAGCGTGTTGCCGGCCCGCAGGATCGGCACGCCGAGGAAGGAATGGTAGATTTCTTCGCCGGTCTCGGGGCGGAACGAGAAGGCCGGATGGCTCTGCGCATCGCTCAAATTGAGCGGCGTCGCCTCGCTGGCGACGAGGCCGACCAGGCCCTCATGGGCGCTCAGCACGGTGTGGTGCACCGCCTCGCGGTTGAGACCTTCGGTGGCGTAGAGCTCGAGCGTGTTGTCGATGCGCAGCACATAGACCGAGCACACTTCGGCCACCATGTTGGCGGCGATCAGCACCACGATCTTGTCCAGCCGCTCCTGGGCCGAGACCTGCTCCGCCATGGTTTCGCGGAGCCGTCTCAACAAGACGCGGGGACCTCCCGACGCGCTCCGCATGTCCCCTCAATCTCCTTCGTCTGCCCGGCCCGGCGGTATCGGCCGGCGGCTGGCCAAAATCCCAGAAAAACAACCAAATTGTTCGTCCGGCGCAGGCGCAAACCCAAATTTTCTTGAAAATCTAGTGCCTGCACCGAATCAGCGGCCTGAACTGGGACACAGTCTGCGGCAGCCCACCCTGTTCGCCGTATAGCGAATTGGGGCTTGTTTTGCCAAGCAAAACGCCTGCCAAACGCGAAAGTGTGGACACCTCGCGTTTGCTGCGGCCGCTAAGAGAAAATTCGTCTAGGCCTGATCGAGACCGTAGAGCGTGTGCAGCGTGCGCACCGCAAGCTCGGTATAGGCCGTGTCGATCAAAACCGAGAATTTGATCTCGGAGGTTGTAATGGCCCGGATGTTGATATTCCGCCCCGCGAGGGCCGAGAACGCCTGGGCGGCGACGCCGGCATGGCTGCGCATGCCGCTGCCGATCACCGAGATTTTTGCGACGTCGGTGGCGGTATCGAGCCGTGCATAACCGATCTTGCCCTTGGCGGCGGTAATCGTGTCCTTGGCGCGGGTGTAGTCGGCGGCCGGCACCGTGAAGGTCAGATCGGTGGTCTTGCCGTCCTCGGAGACGTTCTGCACGATCATGTCGACGTTGATGTTGGCATCCGCCAGCGGGCCGAAGATCGAGGCGGCAACGCCCGGCTTGTCCTCGATCTGGCGCACCGAGATCTGGGCCTCGTCCTTGGAGAAGGCGATACCGGTGACGACGTGGCTTTCCATGATCTCCTCCTCGCTGCAGATCAGCGTGCCGGGCGGCTGGTTGGCATGCGGGTCGATATCCTCGGGCTTGTCGAAGCTCGAGCGGACGAAGATCGGCATGTTGTGGACCATGCCGAGTTCCACCGAGCGGACCTGGAGCACCTTGGCGCCCTGGGAAGCCAGTTCCAGCATGTCCTCGAACGCGATCTTGTCGAGCCTCTTGGCCTTCGGCACGATTCGCGGGTCGGTGGTGTAGACGCCGTCGACGTCGGTGTAGATGTCGCAGCGGTCGGCCTTGACGGCGGCGGCAACCGCCACGGCCGAGGTGTCCGAGCCGCCGCGGCCGAGCGTGGTGATGCGGTTGGTGTTCGGTTCGATGCCCTGGAAGCCGGCGATGACCGCGACCTCCTTGCGCTCCTTAAAGCGCTTGATGATCTCGCTGCCGTCGATGTCCTCGATGCGGGCCGAGGCATGGGCGTCGCTGGTCTTGATCGGGATCTGCCAGCCCTGCCAGGAGCGGGCCTGGATGCCCATGCCCTGCAGCACGATGGCCAGCAGGCCGGACGTCACCTGCTCGCCCGAGGCGACGACGGCGTCGTATTCGCGCGCATCGTGCATCGGCGAGGCCTCGGTGCACCAGGCCACCAGCTCGTTGGTCTTGCCCGACATCGCCGAGACGACCACGGCCACTTCATGGCCGGCATCGACCTCACGCTTCACATGGCGTGCGACGTTGCGGATACGTTCGATGTTGGCGACGGATGTGCCGCCGAATTTCATCACGAGGCGGCTCATGACGACGCGTGCATTCCTTCAAAGGGATCAGTATGGTGGCCCGCGCGAAACGATGCCGCGAGCACCCGACCGCGCGTATACAGAGGGGCGGGGCCGGGGGCAAGCGGGTTCCTGCGGGCCGGGTGCGGGCAATGGGTTAACCGAGGTCATGGCGCGTTACATCGACGAGATTCTGCAGCCCGGCGAACGGGTGCTGTATTCGACCAATGCGCATTGGATATTCTATTTCCCGGCCATCCTGGCCTGGATCGTGGCCGTCGCACTCTTCGTTGCGTCCCGGCAAACGGTGGTCGAAGGGCTCGTGCTTCTCTGTCTCGTCGCCGCCGGCCTCGTCGCGTTGGCTGCGCTGTACTGGACCTTGAAAGGCTGGTTCCACCGCTTCACCACCGAGACCGACGTCACCAACCTCCGGGTCGTGCACAAGACCGGCTTCATCAAGCGCCGCACCTTCGAGATGGCGCTGGACAAGGTCGAGAGTGTCGACGTCAACCAGACCATCCTTGGACGTATTCTCAATTACGGCGATGTGACCATCAACGGGGTCGGCGAAGGCCGCGAAACCATCCGGACCATCGCCTCGCCGCTCGCCTTCCGTAGTTCGATCACCACGCGGTAGGACCGCGCCTGACCATGAGCATGCAGCAAGATACTTCCACGACCACCGCCCAGCCGGGCTCGACCGTCGATGCCGCCGAGATCGCGAAATTCTCAAAGCTCTCGGCAGAGTGGTGGGACCCCAACGGCAAGATGGCGCCGCTGCACCGGATCAACCCGCTGCGGCTCGGCTATATCCGCGATGCCGCCTGCCGCAAGTTCGAGCGCAATGTGCGCAGCCTCAACTGCCTCGGGGGCTTGCGCGTGCTCGACATCGGCTGCGGCGCCGGCCTGCTTTGCGAGCCGCTGTCGCGCCTCGGCGCGCAGGTCATCGGTGTCGATCCTTCCCAGAGCAATATCGCCGCGGCCAGGCTGCATGCCGACAAGAGCCATCTTGCGATCGACTATCGCTGCACCACGGTCGAGGAGATCGACCCGCGCGAGCGCTTCGACATCGTGCTGGCGATGGAGGTGGTCGAGCACGTCGTCGATGTCGGCGTCTTCCTGAAACGCTGCGCCGCGATGCTGAAGCCGAACGGCCTCATGGTGGTCTCGACGCTGAACCGCAACTGGAAGAGCTTCGCGCTCGCCATCGTCGGCGCCGAATACGTCCTGCGATGGTTGCCGCGCGGCACCCACGAATGGAACAAGTTCGTCACGCCCGACGAGCTGACGAAATATCTGCTCGACAACCGCCTCGTCATCACCGAGCAGACCGGCGTGGTCTACTCCCCCTTCGCCGACAAATGGTCGCTCTCGTCGGACATGGACGTGAACTACATGGTGGTGGCCGAAGCGATGGTGTGAGGGTGCGAGCGAGCTCCGAGCATCGCTCCTATGACTTGGGTGTGATTGACCTGTCGCCACGCTGACGGCAGGTTGGCTGCACGCCTCTCCAGCCGCAGCCCTCCACCCATGCTCACCGTCACCAGCCTCTGGATCCCCTTCACCGTCGTTGCTGCGCTCGGGCAGGTCGCGCGCAATGCGATGCAGCGGTCGCTGACGAAGCCGCTGGGCACGTGGGGCGCGACCAACATCCGCTTCCTGTTCGGCTTCCCGTTCTCGCTGCTGTTTCTCGGCGTGGTGCTGATCGCGACCGGCGATCATCTCGGCTTGCCGCCGACCGTGTTCTGGCCGTGGCTGCTGCTGGGCGCGCTCAGCCAGATCGTCGCCACCGGGTTGATGCTGCTGGCGATGAACGACCGCTCCTTCGTGGTGACGACGGCTTACCTGAAGACCGAGGCGATCCAGACCGCGATCTTCGGCTTCGTCTTCCTCGGCGATCACCTGACCTGGCTGAAGGTGCTGGCGATCGTGATCGCGACGATCGGCGTCGTCATCACGGCGCTGCGGCCCGGCGGCGAGAAGAGTTTTGCCGAGCTGAAGCCGACCATCACCGGCCTCGTCGCGGCCGCGGCCTTCGCGCTGTCGGCGGTCGGTTTTCGCGGCGCCATCATCAACGTATCAGGCGTCTCCTTCGTGACTGCGGCCTCGTTCACCCTGGTGCTCGGCCTGTTCGTGCAGACGCTGGTGCTGACGATCTATCTGCTCTGGCGCGCGCCAAAGGTGCTGCAGGCGATCCTCGGCTTGTGGAAACCGTCGATGCTGGCGGGCTTCATGGGCGCCTTCGCCTCGCAATTCTGGTTCCTGGCATTCGCGCTGACCGCCGCCGCCAATGTCCGCACGCTCGCGCTGATCGAGGTGCTGTTCGCGCAAGCCGTGGCGTACTACTCGTTCAAGCAGCCGATCGCGGCGCGCGAGATCATCGGCATCGCGCTGATCGTGATCGGTGTGGCGGTGCTGGTGGGGGCGTAGGATTTGTCAGCGGAGCCTGGCGAGGATCACGGGCGCCACTGCGCTCAACTCGCCATTCAAGATAGGGTTTGCCAAATCAAATATCGCGGCATCGATCAACTCCTCAAACCCTGCTTCGAAGCCGATATCTTCGCGGCATTCCACGAGATTTGCCCAATCCTCAACGGTGGGCGCATCGATCTCACCCCTGGAATATCGGTCGAGCACAGCAGCGATATGGCTACGCAACAAAGTAACCACCGGAGCGCAGTCCCAAGTCAACGTGCCAAGTTCCGCCTTGAGTTGCGCTACGGGTACATCGAACTGGATGAGCGACGAAAGAACGGATTCGCGGCTCATGGCTCGCGTTAGTTCCGGTCTTCCGGCAGCGTCGGCAGGGGCGAGACCTCGATGCCTTCGTCGATCAGCGACTTCGCTTCCTCCGGCGAGGCCTCGCCATAAATCGGGCGGTGTTCCTTGTCGCCGTAATGCATCGCGCGGGCTTCGTTGGCAAAGCGCTCGCCGACATTATCGGCATTCTTCACGATGTGATCGCGCAATTCCTTCAGCTTGGTGCGCAGCTCTTTTTCCTGCGCCATCAGCAGCGACGTCGGGCCTGACGGCGCGGCCTCGGGCGCGGCGGTCGTCACCGGCTCGGGCGGTGGCGTCGCGCGCCCGCGGCCCTTCTTGCCGACGATGCGGGGGGCCATGATCGCCTTGTCGACCTTGGCGGAGCCGCAGATCGGGCACGTCACCAGCTTGCGCTTGACCTGCGAATCGTAAGCCGACGAGCTCTGGAACCAGCTTTCGAACGCGTGGTCCCGATCGCAGCGGAGCGCATAGCGGATCATGCCGATCCCCGCACCAGATGCAGATGGTCCGGCCCCGCCTTGGGGTCGGATACGCCGAAGCGGCGGCCATGCTGGAGCGAGGGAATCGCGCGGCGCGCGGTTTCGACCTTGGCCGGATCGATCCTGGCCATGATGACGCCGGGTTCGACGTCGCCCTCGGCGAGGATCTCGCCCCAGGGGTCGATGATCAGCGAATGGCCGTAGGTCTCGCGCTTGTTCTCGTGGGTGCCTGCCTGCGCCGCAGCGAAGATGAAGCAGCCGGTCTCGATCGCGCGCGCACGCAGCAGCACATGCCAATGCGCTTCGCCGGTCTTGCGGGTAAAGGCCGAGGGCACGGTGATGAAATAGGCGCCGCTCTCGGCCAGGGCACGGTACAGCGCAGGAAAGCGCACATCGTAGCAGATCGTCAGTCCGACACGGCCCCAGGGCAGGTCGGAGATCACCGCGGTCTCGCCCGGCTGGTAGTTGGCGGATTCGCGATAGCTCTCGCCGTCCGGCAGCTCGATGTCGAACATGTGGATCTTGTCGTAGCTCGCGAGCACATTGCCCTCGGGCCCGATCAGGAAGGAGCGGTTGACCGCCTTCTCCGGCGAAAACCGCAGCGCCAGCGAACCGACATGGAGATGGATCTTCAGTTCCGCCGCCAGCGCCCGATAGGCCTTCAGCGAAGTGTCGTCCTCTTCGCTTTGCAGATGCTCGAACAGCGCCTTGCGGTTCAGCTGCAT
This sequence comes from Bradyrhizobium nitroreducens, assembly GCF_002776695.1. Classification (GTDB taxonomy): domain Bacteria; phylum Pseudomonadota; class Alphaproteobacteria; order Rhizobiales; family Xanthobacteraceae; genus Bradyrhizobium; species Bradyrhizobium nitroreducens. The sequence goes on along the minus strand of NZ_LFJC01000003.1, from coordinate 8,080,608 downwards.
CATGTTGCTGACTTCGGGCGTCTGCACGTAGTCGGCGCCATTGGCTGCCGCCTGGCGGATCAGCTTCGTGGCCTGCGCGAGGCTCGGCCCCGGCATCAAGCCGGTGCGCATCTGCACCATGGCGGCGGTGAATGTGCGGTCATCGCTCATGACACTGCCTTCACGCTTTCGAGCATGCCGTCGAGCTTGCCCTCGCGGTCGAGCGCATAGAGGTCGTCGCAGCCGCCCACATGGGTGCCGCCGATCCAGATCTGCGGGAAGGTCGAGCCCTCGCCGGCACGATCGTACATCTCGGCCCGCCATGAGGCGTTCTTGGCGACGTCGAATTCGGTGAAGGTCGCCTTCTTGCGGGTCAGCAGCGACTTGGCGGCGGAGCAATAGCCGCAGCCCGGCCTAGTGTAGATCTCGACAGCAGCGGTCATCTCGTCTGGCGCTCTCATGTCATGAATTCGTTGAATTATATGGGACTTTACTTGGTCTCCACAACCCGGGCGAAGACCAGCACGTCGACCTGGGCGGCCTTGGCGCGGAGCAGCGCCCGCGCACAGGCATCCAGCGTTGCGCCCGAGGTCAGGACATCGTCGATCAGGATGATGCGACGTCCCTGGACCTCGGCCTGGCGGTCTGGAGATACCTGGAATGCGCCCTGCACATTGGTGGCGCGCTGGGCTCGCGACAGGCCGATTTGCTGCTCGGTGGCGCGCACCCGGCGCAGCACCTCGGCCCTCGCCCTGACGCCGCTCTGCCGCTCGATCACGCGCGCCAGCGCCCCGGACTGGTTGTAACGTCGCCGCCAGGCCCGCCGCCAATGCAAGGGAACAGGCACCAGCATATCGGCCCCGGCCAGCAGCTCGCCGCCCGCCCGCGCCATCCAGCGGCCCATGGCCGGCGCCAGATCGGTACGATCCTGGTATTTCAGCGCATGCACCAGCGTGCGCGCGACGTCGTCATAGCGCACCGCGGCGCGGGCGCGCTGGTAAGCCGGCGGGCTTGCAATCGCTTCCATCGACAGCATGTCGGGGCCGGGGTCGTAGACGAAGGGAATGCCGAGCCGCGGGCAATAGGGCCGCTCGATGAACGACAGCCGCGCCCAGCACGCCGCGCAAACGCCCTCGCCATCGACCGGCTCGCGGCAGGACACGCATTGCGTCGGCAGCGCGATGTCGAGCGCCAGCCGAGCTGCGCGATTCAGCACGTTGCGGCCAGCCGTCCACGCGGCCCGCAGCGGCGCGGCGATGGAACGGGTAGGGGCGGCGTCGGCGTCCATGGGGAGAGGCTAACGCCGCATGCGCCGGATTGCCAGAACCGTGGAGATCGGCGTAACCAGCGGCATGGCTCAGCCCCCGCAAAGTCCGCCCGCTTTGTTCGATCGTGCCTTGCTGCACGTGCGGCAACGCCGTGCGCAGGCACAAGGCGCCGTGAGCTTCCTGCTCGACCGCGTCGCCGAGGACATGTCCGACCGGCTCGCCGCGGTGATGCGGGAGTTTCATGCGCCGGTTGATCTCTGGACGCCCGGTGAGGGGCTTGCTGGCTTGCGCGCCCGGCTGCCCTCCATCGCGCACATTGCGCTCGACGCGGCCGGTGCGGAGAGACTGCCTGTTTCTCCGGAAAGCCTCGATCTCGTCGTCTCGGCGCTGGCACTGCAATTCGTCAACGACCTTCCCGGCGTGCTCGCGCAGGTCCGTCGCGCGTTGAAACCAGACGGGCTCCTGCTCGCCGCGATGATCGGCGGTGACAGCCTGACCGAGCTGCGGCAGGCCTTTGCGGCCGCCGAGGCCGAATGCGAGGGCGGTGTCTCCCCGCGCGTCGCGCCGTTCGCCGATCTGCGCGACATCGGCGCGCTGTTGCAGCGGGCCGGCTTCGCGCTGCCGGTCACCGACGTCGACCGCGTCGTGGTGCGCTATGGCAATGCGTTCGCCTTGATGCAGGATCTTCGCCGCATGGGCAGCGCCAACGTGTTGATCGAACGCCGGCGCACACCGAGCCGGCGCGCGACGCTGCTGCGCATGGCCGAGATCTACGCCGAACGCTTTGCCGATGCCGACGGCCGCATCCGAGCCACGTTCGACATCATCTGGCTGTCCGGCTGGGCCCCGCATGCAAGCCAGCAGCAGCCGCTGAAGCCGGGATCGGCGAAAGCCAGTCTGGCAGAGGCGGTGAAGAAGGCTGGGGAGACGTAAGCTCTCTCCTCCGTCATGGCCGGGACAAGCCCGGGCATGACGCGGAGAGTGTGGCGAGCACCTCGGGCTCACATCAACAAGTCAATCAAATGCGGGATCAGCGGAATGTCCGCGGGCGGCATCGGGTAGTCGCGCAGCTTGTTGGCGCGGACCCAGGCGAGGGTCTGGCCTTCGCGCGGCGCGACCTGCCCTTCCCAGCGCCGGCAGATGTAGAGCGGCATCAACAGATGGAAGGTCTCGTAGGCGTGGCTGGCAAAGGTCAGCGGCGCGAGGCACGGTTCGGCGACGGTGATGCCGAGCTCCTCGTTGAGCTCGCGGATCAGGCTCTGCTCCGGCCGCTCGCCGGGCTCGAGTTTTCCGCCGGGAAATTCCCAGAGGCCTGCCAGCGTCTTGCCCGGGGGGCGCTGCGCGATCAGGACGCGTTTGTCGGCATCGACGAGCGCGCAGGCCACCACCAGTGTCAATTTGAGATCGGCCATAGGTCCCTGTCGCCCGCTCGAGATGGTTCGCAATGGTTTGTTAACCCCCGTTGCGGCTCCGCGTTTTTACGGTTTGCATAAGTCATATTTAATCAACGGTTCCTAGAGTGGAAGCATATTTAAACCATTCCAGGCCAATCCATGCGCGCCGTGTTTCGCACCACCATCCGCCGGTTCGCCCGCGACCGGCGCGGCAATATCGCGGTGATTTTCGCGCTGGCCTGCGTTCCCCTGATCACGGTGGTTGGCTGCGCCGTCGATTACTCCCGCGCGACGCAGATTCGGGCCAAGCTTCAGGCCGCGGCCGATGCGGCCAGCGTCGGCGCAGTCGCCAAGGCCTCGCCGGGATTTGCGGCGGCGGGCACCATGACCTCGGACGGAGGGATCCCGGCCGGCGTCACCGACGCCAAGAACATCTTCAATGCCAACGTCGCCAACCTGACCGGCTACACGCTCAACAGCGTCACGCCGACCGTGGTCAAGAGCGGCTCGACGGTCACCTCGACCGTCGCGTTTAGCGCCAGCATCAAGACCATGTTCCTCGGCGTGATCGGCAAGACGGCGCTGACGATGACCGGCACGTCGACGGCGACGGCCAGCATGCCGCTCTATATCGACTTCTACCTCCTGCTGGATAATTCGCCGTCGATGGGCGTGGCGGCGACGCCGGCCGACGTCACCAAGATGGTCAACAACACGTCGGACAAATGCGCCTTCGCATGCCACGACTACAACGACTCGAACAACTACTACAATCTCGCCAAGACGCTCGGCGTCACGACGCGGATCGACGTCTTGCGCAGCGCAACCCAGTCCCTGATGGATACCGCCGCGGCCAGCGAGACCTATTCGAACCAGTTCCGCATGGCGATCTACGATTTCGGCGCATCGTCGAAAAACATCGGCCTGCGCGCGCTGTTCTCGCTGTCGGCGAGCCTGTCGAGTGCCAAGACGGCGGCGGGCGGCATCGACCTGATGGGCGTCTATGGCAACAACGATTCCTACACCGCCGACAAGGACACCCAGTTCAGCACGGTCTTTCCGGCCATCAACTCCGCAATCACCGCGCCGGGCGCCGGCACGTCGTCTGCGCCGCTGAAATATCTGTTTTTCGTCTCGGACGGTGTCGCCGACGAGTACAATACCGGTTGCTCCAAGCCGCTCGTGAGCGGCGGACGCTGCCAGTCGCCGATCGACGTCTCGCTCTGCACCACCATCAAGAATCGTGGCATCAAGATCGCGGTGCTCTACACCACCTATCTGCAGCTGCCGACCAACTCCTGGTACATGACCTACATCGACCCCTTCAACAAGGGCCCGTTCGGTCCGTCGCCGAACAGCGAGATCGCCGACAACATGCAGAGCTGCGCCTCGCCGGGGCTGTATTTCGAGGTCAGTCCGACGCAAGGCATCTCGGATGCGATGAACGCGCTGTTCCGGAAAGCGGTCGCGGACGCCCGGATCTCGGGGTGAGATAGTCCCGTCATTCCGGGGCGATGCGTCGGCATCGAACTACGGGGCGCAATTGCGCCCCTGAGAATCTCGAGCTTCCGGGTTCTCGCTTCGCGAGCCCCGGAACGACAACCATGGTCCTACGACCTGTAGTCCCCGTTGATCGCCACATATTCCTTGGTGAGGTCGCAGGTCAGCACGCGGTCGCGGCCCTTGCCGAGGCCGAGCGAGACCAGAATCGCGATCTCCGGGGCCTTCATCGCTTCCGATACCTGCACCTCGTCATAGGACGGATCGCGCGCGCCGCTCTTGGCGACGCGGATGCCGTTGAAGGAGATCGAGAGCTTGTCGCGATCGGCCGGCTCGCCGGCCTTGCCGACCGCCATCACGACGCGACCCCAATTGGCGTCCTCGCCGGCGATCGCGGTCTTCACCAGCGGCGAGTTGGCGATCGACATCGCGATTCTGCGCGCCGAGGCCTTGGTCTTGGCACCCTCGACGGTGATCTCGACCAGCTTGCGGGCGCCTTCGCCGTCGCGCGCCACCTGCTCGGACAGATTCGCCAGCACCTGGTTGAACGCCTTCGCGAAGGCCTTCAGGCGCGGGTCGCTGGCGCGGCTGATCTTTGGCGCGCCGTGCTCGGCGGCAGCGCCGGTGGCGAAGGCCAGCAACGTGTCCGACGTGGACGTGTCGCCGTCGATCGTCACCGCGTTGAACGTGTCCTCGACGCCGGCCTTGAGCAGGGCCTGCAGCGCCGCGGGCGCGATCGGTGCGTCGGTGAAGATGAAGGACAGCATCGTCGCCATGTCGGGCGCGATCATGCCGGCGCCCTTGGCCATGCCGTTGATGGTGACCTTGGCCTTGCCGAGCTTGACGGTCGCGGTCGCAACCTTCGGGAAGGTGTCGGTGGTCATGATCGCCTTGGCCGCGGCGAGATAGTCGCCGGGCTCGGCGGTCTCGGCGAGGCGGCCCAGCACGCCGTCGAATTTCGTGGCATCCAGCGGCTCGCCGATCACGCCGGTTGAGGCCAGGAAGATTTCGCCCTCGCTGCAGCCGACCGCCTTGGCTGCGATCTTGGCGGTCAGCGCGGTGGAGGCGCGGCCGGTCTTTCCGGTGAAGGCGTTGGCGTTGCCGGAATTGACGACGAGGGCACGCGCCTTGCCGCCCTTCAACTTGGCGCGGCACCATTCCACCGGCGCCGAGGGGCACTTCGACTTGGTGAAGACGCCGGCGACCGCGGTGCCCTTGTCCATCACCGCCAGCAGCACGTCGGTGCGGTTCTTGTAGCGGATGCCGGCTTCGGCCGTCGCAAGACGGACGCCCGCGATCAAGGGCATATCAGGAACGTTTTTCGGGGCGAGCGGGGAGACGGTTGATGACATCGCGGGGCGCCTTGGTGGGATCTGGATATGCAGATGCCCGGCCCCTCTTTGCGAAGACGAGCTTCGCTCTCAGGGCCGGGCATCAGGAAGACTTAAATACTCTTGGCGTCAGCGAAGTGACAGCGAATTCTTACTTCTTCGCGGGCGGCGCCATCTTGCTGTCGGAGGGCTTGGCTGCGTCGGCCGGCTTCGCATCCTTCGATGCGTCTGCCGCCGGCTGGTCCAGCCGCTCGACCTTGGCCTCGGCGCGCAGCTTGGCGACGTACTCGGCCTGGGCCTTGCGGGTGACGTAGCTTTCGATCTGGGTCTTGACCTGCTCGAAATCCGGCGCCTTGCGGTTGCGCTTTTCCTCGACCTTGATGATGTGCCAGCCGAATTGCGACTTCACGGGGTCGGAGATCTTGCCCGGCTCCAGCGAGAAGGCCACGGCCGAGAATTCCGGCACCATCTGCTCCTTGGTGAAGAAGCCGAGATCGCCGCCGTCGGCCGAGCCCGGATCCTTGGACTTCTTCTTGGCCAGCTCGGCGAAATCGGCGCCCTTGTCGAGCTCGGCCTTGACCGCCTTGGCCTCGTCCTCGGTCTCGACCAGGATGTGGCGGGCGCGCACCTCCTGCTCGCCGGTGATTTGCTTGGAGGCCTCCTCATAGACCTTCTTCATGGCGTCCGGGGTGGTGGCGGCCTTGCCCTCGCCCGCGAGCAGGCTGTCCATCAGAAGCCGGTTGCGGGCGAACGCCAGGCGCTTCTTGAACTCCTCGCTGTCGGCGACCTTCTTGTCCTCGGCAGCCTTGCTGACGATTTTCATGTCGATCAGGAAGGACAGGACGTTCTCGTCCTTGGTGGCCGGGTCCATCTGGGCGAGGCTCGGTCCGAGTTCCTCCTCGGCCATGGCAACGTCGCTCTTCTTGATTTCAGCGCCATTGACCTTCGCCAGGACCGGATCGTCAGCGGCCCGGAGCGGGCCCGCGAACGCCAGGGACAGCGCCAAAGCGAGGCAGCCCGCCAGGGCGGACGCATGGCGGAAACGCTGGCCGGTGGATACCGGGAACGAGGTGGTCATGGAAAATCCTTTTGTTGAAGCAGGGGGGCTGCTCGAGCGGGGCGGACACTCGCCCAATTCAGGGGGGCTTGGCAACGCGAAAAGTCTGTCAAAATGATGAATTAGCCGCAATGCGCCCGCCGTTGACAAGGCCCTGACCGGGCCATATCTCTGCCCGGTCGCGACCATGGCGATGGCGTTTATTTTGCTGCGTTTTTGGCCGTTGAACCCAGACTTGCCCAATTCCCACCCATATGGCGGACGACCCCGCGGTCCGGGCCGAAGGCGCCATCAGGCGTCACGGTGAGTTGATAGGCAGGCGGGTGACAACTTCTTGGCTGCAACGCGGTTAATTCGCGAACACAGGAACTAGGCATGATCGGCGCGCTCGCCCGCAAGTTTTTCGGCTCCGCCAACGACCGGCGGGTGAAGGGATATCAGTCCCGCGTCAACGCGATCAACGCGCTGGAGGCGGAGGTCTCGAAACTCTCCGACGAGGCGCTCAAGGCCCGCACCGCGGAATTCAAGAAGCAGCTCGCCGAGGGCAAGACGCTCGACGACCTGCTGGTGCCCGCCTTCGCCACCGTGCGCGAGGCCGCCAAGCGCACCCTCGGCCAGCGCCATTTCGACGTCCAGCTGATCGGCGGCATGGTGCTGCACGAGGGCGACATCGCCGAGATGAAGACCGGCGAAGGCAAGACGCTGGTCGCGACGCTCGCGGTCTACCTCAACGCGCTCGCCGGCAAGGGCGTCCACGTCGTCACCGTCAACGATTACCTCGCCCGCCGCGACTCCGGCTGGATGGGCCAGATCTACGGCTTCCTCGGCCTGACCACCGGCGTGATCGTCCACGGCCTCGACGATGCCGAGCGCAAGGCCGCCTATGCCTGCGACATCACCTACGGCACCAACAACGAATACGGCTTCGACTATCTGCGCGACAACATGAAGTACCGGCTCGAGGACATGGTCCAGCGGCCGCACTTCTACGCCATCGTCGACGAAGTCGACTCCATCCTGATCGACGAAGCGCGCACGCCGCTAATCATCTCCGGCCCGCTCGACGACCGTTCCGATTTCTACAACACCATCGATTCGTTCCTGCCCAGGCTCGACAAGACCGACTACGACGTCGACGAGAAGCAGCGCACGGTGACGCTGACCGAAGCAGGCATGGAGAAGATCGAGGGGCTGTTGCGCGATGCCGGCCAGCTCAAGGGCGAGTCGCTCTACGACGTCGAGAACGTCTCCGTCGTGCACCACATCAACCAGGCCTTGCGCGCCCACACGCTGTTCACCCGCGACAAGGATTACATCGTCCGTGACGACGAGGTCGTCATCATCGACGAGTTCACCGGCCGCATGATGCAGGGCCGCCGCTATTCCGAAGGCCTGCACCAGGCGCTGGAAGCCAAGGAGCACGTGACGGTCCAGCCCGAGAATCAGACGCTGGCCTCGATCACCTTCCAGAACTACTTCCGCATGTACGAGAAGCTGGCCGGCATGACCGGAACGGCGCTGACGGAAGCCGACGAGCTGTTCGACATCTACAAGCTCGAGGTCGTGGAGATCCCGACCAATCTGGCGGTCGCGCGTCTCGACGAGGATGACGAGGTCTATCGCACCCAGAACGAGAAATACGCCGCGATCCTGGCCGAGATCGAGCGCGCCAACGCGCGGCTGCAGCCGGTGCTGGTCGGCACGGCCTCGATCGAGAAGTCGGAAGTGATCGCCGAATACCTCAAGAAGCACGGCTACCGGCAGATCGATTTCGGCAACGAGAATTCGATGCAGAAGCTGTACGCCGCAGCGCGTGCCAACAAGCCGGCAAAGCTGTTCGCGGTGTTGAACGCGCGCTTCCACGAGCAGGAAGCCTATATCGTGGCGGAAGCCGGCGTTCCCGGCGCGATCACGATCGCCACCAACATGGCCGGCCGCGGTACCGACATCAAGCTCGGCGGGTCGCTCGAAATGCGGATCCAGCAGGAGACCGCCGGCATCGAGGACGAAGCCGAGAAGGCCAAGAAGATCGAGCAGATCAAGGCCGACATCGAGCATTTCCGCGACATCGTGCTGAAGGCCGAGGAGACCGTCGAGATCGAGCCGGCGAAGGGATCCAAGCCCGCCAAGACCGTGAAAAAGCCCGGCGGCCTCTACATCATCGGCTCCGAGCGTCACGAATCCCGCCGCATCGACAACCAGCTGCGCGGCCGCTCCGGCCGTCAGGGCGACCCTGGCCGCTCCAAGTTCTTCCTGTCGCTGGAAGATGATCTGATGCGCATCTTCGGATCGGACCGTCTCGACAGCATGCTGCAGCGTCTCGGCCTGCAAGAGGGCGAGGCCATCATCCATCCCTGGATCAACAAGGCGCTCGAGAAGGCGCAGCAGAAGGTCGAGGCCCGCAACTTCGACATCCGCAAGAACCTCTTGAAGTTCGATAACGTCCAGAACGACCAGCGCAAGGTGATCTTCGACCAGCGTGTCGACCTGATGAAGGACGAGAGCGTCGCCGAGACAGTCGCCGACATGCGCCACGCCTTCATCGACGACCTCGTCGCCAAGCACGTGCCCGAGCATGCCTATGCCGAGCAGTGGGACGTCGCCGGCCTGAAGGAAGAATTGAAGCGCGTGCTCGACCTCGACCTGCCGGTCGACGAATGGGCCAAGGAAGAGGGCATCGCCGACGAGGAGCTGCTCACCCGCATCGAGACCAAGGCGGACGAGCACATGGCGGCCAAGGTCGCGCAATGGGGTCCCGACGTGATGCGTTACGTCGAGAAGACCATTCTGTTGCAGACGCTCGACCATCTCTGGCGCGAGCATCTGATCATGCTCGACCATCTGCGCCAGGTCATCGGCCTGCGCGGCTACGGCCAGCGCGATCCCTTGCAGGAGTACAAGACGGAAGCCTTCAACCTCTTCCAGGAGATGAGCGCGCATCTGCGCGAGGCCGTCACGGCGCAGTTGATGCGCGTCGAGATCGTCCCGCCGGAGCAGGAAGCCCCCGTGCTGCCGCCGATGGAGGCGCACAAGTTCGATCCGAACACCGGCGAGGACGAGATGGCGCTTGCGAGCGTCACGCTCGGCGCGCAGGCCTCCGACGCGGCGCTGCGCGATCCGAAGAATCCGGCGAGCTGGGGCAAGGTCGGTCGCAACGAGGATTGCCCGTGCGGCTCGGGCAAGAAGTACAAGCACTGCCACGGGCGGTATGCCTGATCGATGATCTCAATACCCGGCGAACTCGCGGTGCCGTATTGGCTGACGAGTTCGCCAGGGGTTGAAATGCTTCCGATCCATGTGGTGCCTGCTGATCTTCAGGTGCATCACGAATGGTAGGCGCACGCCATTGAGGATGGCTGCCTCACATTTGTCAGGCGAGCTGCCTTCGGTCACGCGCGGCTGAGCACGCTTTGGCCATTTGGCAGCCGGCCCCGATGTTGAGCGAACTGGTCCTTGGCCCGTTCATCACCTTCGCGAGACGATCGCCCCGTTGTGGGCGCGTGGCCTGCAGCGCCTGTTCCTGTGATCGCTTCCGGGTGCTGCGGCAGATTGTCGGCGGCCACGCGCTCGTTCGGCTGCGCAGCTGCAGCCCGGAAGCCGATGGTCGAAGCGCGGCATCGTGTCTCGGAGGATGCCTGCGGGTGGATCATTCAATCCTTTGCTGCTGCTCATTGTGAACTGGATCACCTCTACTGGGCTCAATCCATGTTCTGATTGAATCGCACGGGGGGCCGAAAATTGGGAGCCAGACAATGTCCAGACGCGCGCTGCCAACCACCTTGTGTGTTCTTGCCCTGAGTTTTTATGCTTGCGGTTCCGCCCCTGCGAGCCAGGTGGCCGGATGGTGGGGCGGAACATGGTCGTGCAACATCGACGGCCGGCCCGCCCGGATGAAATGGGCCGCCGTTGATGACAGTCAAACAAGCTGCGACGGCGACACTTGCACCACCAGTTCGGGAGCGCGCTGGGCAGGCAGCTTCTCGGACAATGGCTCGCGATGGGTGAAGTTGACAAATCCCCGCAGCGGAACGCAGGGCGGCGTCTACTTCAACCATGCCGACGGCAATAAATGGTATTTGGCCAAACCGGTCAGCAACAAGGCCGCTGGCTGGACGACATGGAACGGCCAACGCTATCGCCTTTCGTGCTGGCGATGATGCCACCATGTGGCGCCTGCTTATTCTCCGCCTGAACTCGAAAGCGAGCCTTGAGGACTGAATAAGGCCCGGATGCGCGCTGTGAGCGCCAACGCCAGCCGGCGTGACCAGCGCGCGTGCTTTCGTGGAGAGCCTCTCTCCCTGCATTGAATGGCAGATGAGCGTGTCGGCTTCGCAAGGCCGCCACGCTCGCATTAATTCGAGCTGTCGATCAGGCTCTCCAGCAGCCGCTTGAGCTCGCTCGTCGACTTGTCGCCATAGCTCTCCAGGATGTGCTCCTCCTGGTCGACCGCGAGCGAGTTGAGCTTCCTGCACAGCACCTTGCCGCGGTCGGAGATGAACATCAGCACCTTGCGGCGGTCGTTGGGGTCCTGCACGCGATAGACCAGCGTGTCCGAGACCATGCGGTCGATCATCTTGGTCAGCGTCGGATGGTTGAGCAGCACGGCCTCCGCGAGCTCGCCCATCGAATGGCCGTTGCCATCCGACAGCACCTTCAGGATGCGCCATTGCTCGACCGGCACGCCTTCCTTGCTCAACCGCAGTTCGAGCTGCCGGTTGATCTCCCGGTTGGCTTGCGCGAGCAGATAGGCGAGATGCTCGGTGATCGGGGTGTTTGTTTTGGTCGGTTTTGCCACGGCTAAGACTTCGTCTTGACCCAAATGAGTGAATGTCTTGCAATCAATGCTGCATCTATATGCACTTCAATTGTTGAATATTCAATATTTTCAAAATAGGATCATTGCCCAACAAAAGGGCGGATGCCGCGGCCGCCCGCAGAATGTGCTTTCAGGTCTGCTGCCAGACAGGAGTTGGCGTGCGCGCGACGGTAAACTTCCCGGCTCACGGCGGTCCGGCGTTGCCGCCGTCCATGCTGCTCAGGAATCTGTCGTCATCGGCGGCTGACGGTGCGTTGTCGCCGAGCGATCATGCCCTTTTCAGGCGGCGCGGCAGCAACAGGCTCCGCATCGGCGGCTTCATCTGCTGCTCCGGCTCCCCCGGCGTCTGGGGCCCCTGCGCCACCAACAGCGCGCAGCTCGCCGTCGCCGAGATCAACAGGCGCGGCGGCATTCTCGGTCGCGAGATCGAGTTGTCCATCTACGACGCCGGCGGGCCGCTGGATGAGGTCCTGGACCGCGCCGAGCAGGCGATCGCGTTCGACGAGGTCGATCTCATCGTCGGCCTGCACACCAGCGCGGTCCGCGTGGCCTTGCGCGACGTCACCACGCGCCATCGCATCCCCTACATCTACACGCCGGTCTACGAGGGCGGCGAGCGCACGCCCGGCGTGATGGCGATCGGCGAGACCCCGCGCTGGCAGAGCCGGCCGTCGATCCACTGGCTTGCCGACGTCAAGAAGGCCCAGCGCTGGTACCTGATCGGCAGCGATTACGTCTGGCCCTGGCAATCGCACCGTGCGGTGAAGAACTACATCAGGGAAACCGGCGGCCATGTCGTCGGCGAAGAGTTCGTTCCTCTCGGCGAGGACAACCACGAGCCGCATCTGGCGCGCATCCGCGCCGCCAAGCCCGACGTGGTGCTGATCTCGCTGATCGGCACCGACAGCGTCACCTTCAACCGCGCCTTCGGCGAATGCGGGCTCGGCGCCACGACGCTGCGGCTCGCGGGCGCGATGGACGAGACCGTGCTGCTCGGCATCGGCGCCGACAACAGCGAGAACATGTTCTGCGCCTCCGGCTATTTCACCGGCACGGGGGCGCGCGCCAATGACGAATTCCAGAGCCGCTATCACGCGATGTTCGGGCCGAACGCGCCGCCGATCGGCTCGGTCGGGCAGTCCAGCTACGAGGGCCTGCGATTTCTCGAAGCCGTCGCGAACAAGGCCGGTTCGTTGTCGATGGGCCCGATGCTCGCGGCCGCCCGCAACATCGTCTATAGCGGCGCCCGCGGCCCGGTCACCGTCCGCGACGGGCGCGCGCGGATGCCGATGCATCTCGCCGAAGCCGACGGTCTCGATTTCAAGCTGATCAAGCCGATCTGACTCCGCCGCGGCAATTCCTGCAGGCCGGCCTGCAAAATAATACTTGAAAAGGAAAATATTTCCGTTTTGAATGTTTCCGCCGGGCCGGTGCGCTCGTCGCGCCAAACGCGGCCGCACGCCCAAAGACGGATCCAGAAAACTTCAGGAGAGCGCCGTGACAGTTGTCCTTCCCACGCCAGCCCAGCTTCGCAGTGTCGCCGAGCAATGCGGCCTTTCGCTCACCGACGAGGACGTCACCTCCTTCCGCGGCCTGATGCAGGGCTCGATCGAGGCCTACAATCTCGTCGCCGCGATGCCGGACGAGCTGCCCGAGGTGAAATATCCGCGTACGCCCGGCCATAGGCCCTCGGCGGAGGAGAACCCCCGCAACGCCTGGTACCGCAAGTCGACCGTGAAGGGCGCCGCCGGCGGCAAGCTCAAGGGCAAGACCGTCGCGCTGAAGGACAACATCATGCTCGCCGGCGTGCCCATGACCAACGGCTCGTCGACGCTGGAAGGCTTCGTGCCTGACTTCGACGCTACCATCGTCACGCGCATGCTGGATGCCGGCGCCGAGATCAAGGGCAAGGTGCATTGCGAGCATTTCTGCCTGTCCGGCGGCAGCCACACCGGCTCCTACGGGCCGGTGCACAATCCGCACAAGATGGGCTACTCCGCCGGCGGATCGTCGTCGGGCTCCGGCGTCGTGGTCTCGCTCGGCGAGGTCGACATGGCGATCGGCGGCGACCAGGGCGGCTCGATCCGCATGCCGTCCTCGTTCTGCGGCGTCTACGGCATGAAGCCGACCTGGGGCCTGGTTCCTTACACCGGCATCATGCCGATCGAGATCTATGTCGACCATACCGGTCCGATGACCGCGACGGTCGCCGACAACGCGCTGCTGCTCGAAGTGCTCGCCGGCGACGACGGCTACGATCCCCGCATCAAGGCACCGAAGGTCGAGGAATACACCAAGGCGCTCGGCCAGGGCGTCAAGGGCATGAAGATCGGCATCGTCAAGGAAGGTTTCGAGCAGCCGGTCGCAGAGGCCGCGGTGAATGAGAGCGTGCGCGAGGCCGCCAAGCGCTTCAAGGATCTCGGCGCCAGCGTCGAGACCGTGTCGATCCCGATGCACATGCTGGGCGGCGCGATCTGGACCCCGATCGGCACCGAGGGCCTGACCCAGACCATGATGTTCGGCGACGGCTACGGCCTGTCCCGCGGCGATCTCTATTCGACCTCGCTGATGGATTTCCATCGCGGCTGGCGCCGGCAGGCCGATTCGCTGTCCGAGACCACGAAACTGTTCATGATGCTCGGCACCTACATCAACAACAATTTCGGCCCGCGCTTCTACGGCAAGGCGCTCAATATCTCGCGCCGCCTGACCGCCGCCTACGACAAGGCGTTCAAGGACTACGATCTGCTGCTGATGCCGACCACGCCGATGAAGGCGACCAAGCTGCCGGAGCCCAATGCCAGCCGCGAGGAATACGTTGCCCGCGCGCTGGAGATGATCTCCAACACCGCGCCGTTCGACATCACCCACCATCCCGCGATGTCGCTGCCCTGCGGCATGGTCGACGGCCTGCCCGTCGGTCTGATGCTGGTGGGACGCATGTTCGAGGAATCCACCATCTACCGCGCCGCGCACGCCTTCGAGCAGATCGGCGACTGGAAGAAGATGTGAGCGGAACCTCAGTGAAGACGAGCGGAACGGCAAAGCATGGCTAACGCGTTCGTCGCAGCGTTCGAGATCCTGAGCTTCGGCGCGATCATCGTCCTGATCGTGCTGGGGCTCGGGATCATCGCCAGCATGATGGGCATCTTCAACTTCGCGCAGGGCGAGTTCGTTCTGCTAGGGGCGTACATCACCTATCTCGCCTATGCCAAGGGACTGCCGATCTGGACCGGCATGGTCGCCGCGCCCTTCGTGGTCGGCGGGCTCGGCTTCGTGCTGGAGGCGCTGATCATCCGCCGCTTCTACGCCGCGCCGATCGTGGCCATGCTCGGCACCTATGCGCTCGGCCTGATCATCCGCGAATCCGTGCGCGGGTTGATCGGCGGCTTCTATCTCACCGTGCCCGAGCCGATCGGCGGCTCGATCGACATCGGCGCCATGCACATCTCGGCCTGGCGCTTCACCATCATCGTCATCACGCTGCTGGTGATGGCCGGTTGCTATCTCCTGCTGTCGCGCACCAGCTTTGGCCTGCGCATGCGCGCCACGCTGGAGAACCCGTCGCTGGCCCGCGCCTCCGGCATTTCCACGCCCCTCATGTACGGCGCCACCTTCGCGTTCGGCTCTGCGCTTGCCGGTCTCGCCGGTGCGCTGATCGTCCCGGTGTTCAGCCTCTATGCCGATCTCGGCCTGCGCTTCCTGATCCAGGGTTTCGTCGCGGTCATGGTCGGCGGGGTCGGCTCCTTCATCGGGCCGGTCGCGGGCGCCGGCGTCATCGGCACGCTCAGCGCGGCGCTGCCATGGATCATGGCGCCCGTCGTCGCCGACGTCCTCGTCTTCGTGCTCGCCATTGTCTTCATCAAATTCCGCCCGCAGGGCCTCATCGCTGGAAAAGGGGTTTAGTCATGTTCGATCGCACGCAGCTCTCGCGCCGCCGCTTTCTCTCCAATTTCGCCTTTGCGTCCGGCGCGGTCGCGACCGGGGTCGGCAGCTGGGTGATCCCGGCACCCTGGGCCAATGCGGCCGAGGCGCCGATCAAGGTCGGCATCGCCACCGACCTCACCGGCCCGATCGCCTATGCCGGCAACGCCGACGCCAACGTCGCCAAGATGGTGATCAAGGAGATCAACGCCGCCGGCGGCCTGCTCGGCCGTCCGCTCGAGCTCTACATCGAGGACACCGCGTCGAACGAATCCGTTGCCGTCGGCAACGTGCGAAAACTGATCCAGCGCGACAAGGTCGACATGGTGCTCGGCGGCATCACCTCCTCGATGCGCAACGCGATCAAGGACCCGATCGTGGCGCGCGGCAAGACCCTCTACATCTATCCGCAGCTCTACGAGGGCAAGGAGTGCACGCCCTATCTGTTCTGCACCGGCCCGACGCCGGCCCAGCAATGCGACGAGTTCATCCCCTGGCTGATCAAGAACGGCGGCAAGAAGTTCGCGCTGCCGAGCGCCAATTACGTCTGGCCGCACACGCTCAACGTCTATGCCCGCAAGGTGATCGAGGCGAACGGGGGCGAGGTCGTGTTCGAGGAATACTATCCGCTCGACCAGGTCGATTTTTCCGCGACCGTCAATCGCATCATCTCCAACAAGGTCGACGTGGTCTTCAACACGGTCATTCCGCCGGGCGTCGGCCCGTTCTTCAAGCAGCTTTATGAAGCGGGCTTCCTCAAGAACGGCGGCCGGCTCGCCTGCGTCTACTACGACGAGAACACGCTCAACATCAATCAGGCCGCCGAGATCGAGGGGCTCGCCAGCTGCCTCGACTATTTCAAGGTGCTGACCAAGGAGAACCCGTTCGACGCCAAGATCCAGGCGGCCTATGAGAAGGACTTCCCGGGCAACTTCCTGTTCGCCGCCGGCAGTGCCGCCACCGGCACCTATCGCGGCCTGAAGCTGTGGGAAGCCGCCGTCAAGGAAGCGGGCAAGATCGACCGCGACTCGGTCGCGGCCGCGCTCGACCACGCCAAGATCGCCGAAGGTCCGGGTGGACCTGCCGAGATGGTCCCCGGCAAGCGGCACTGCAAGATGAAGATGTACACCGCCGTCGCCAAGGGTGGGAACTACGAGATCGTCGCGCGCAGCAACGGCCTCGTCGATCCCAAGGAATGCTGAGGCGGAATGCCGAAAGCAATGGGCGCTGTGAAGCAGGCAGTCCCCGCCGAGATCGGCGGGGAACGGGACGTTGCAATGGCCGGTAGCCGAGCCGCGGGAGCGGTCGCGTCGACGCGAAAAATCCTGCCGATCGTCGAGGGCGTCGTGCTTCTCGCGGCGCTGCTCGCGCCGCTGCTGCTGCAGGACTATCTCACGGTGTTCGCGACGCGCGTGATCATCCTCGCGCTGTTCGCGCTGTCGTTCGACCTGGTCTGGGGCTATGCCGGCATCATGAGCTTCGGCCAGGCGCTGTTCTTCGGCTCGGCCGGCTATGGCGTGGCGCTGCTCGCGCGCGACCTCGACATCACCAACATCTTCCTGGTGCTGCCCGCAGGCACGCTGATCGGCCTCGCTTTCGCGTTGCTGCTCGGCGGCTTTCTGCTCTTGGGCCGGCATCCCTCGAGCGTCATCTTCGTCTCGCTCGGCACGCTGACCGGCTCCTACGCCGCCGATCGTCTCGCGCGCGGCTGGTATTATCTCGGCGGCCAGAACGGCATCCCCTCGATCGCGCCGATGTCGCTCGGTTCTTACGAGTTCACGGAAGGCCCGGCGTTCTACTATCTCGTGCTCGGCATCCTCGTCGTCGTCTACCTGCTCTGCCGCTTCCTGGTCCGCTCGCAGTTCGGCCTCGCGCTCGCGGGGCTGCGCGAGAACGAGCAGCGTATCGCCTTCTTCGGCTACAAGGTGCAGCATCTGAAGGCGATCATCTTTACCATCGGCGGCGCCGTTGCAGGCCTTGCCGGCAGCCTCTATGCCTTCCACGAAGGTTTTGTCTGGCCCAACATGGTCGGCGTCGTCGTCTCGACCCAGGTCGTGCTCTACGTGCTGTTCGGCGGCTCCGGCACGCTGATCGGCGCCGTCATCGGCGCGGTCATCGTCGAAGGTGTCAGTTTCTGGCTCTCGGACAATTACCGCGACATCTGGCCGATCATCCTCGGTCTCTTGCTGCTGCTTGTGATCCTGTTCCGGCCGCTCGGCCTGATCAGCTTCGTGCTCGGCGAGCGCGAACGTGTCGGCAGCTTCGGTGCCAGGTCCAAGGAGAACGTCAAGGAGAAGCGCAATGCTCCTTGAAGCCGCCGGCATCAGGAAGGTCTTCGGCAAGCTCACCGCGCTCGACGGCGCCGCGCTCAGCGTCGGCGAGAACGAATTCCACGGCCTGATCGGCCCGAACGGCTCCGGCAAGAGCACGCTGATGAAGTGCATCGCCGGCGCCGAAGTGCCGACGACAGGAAAGGTCTCCTTCGTCAACACCGACATCACCGCCTTCACGCCGACCGAGCGCGCGCGGGCGGGCATGAGCCTGAAGTTCCAGATCACGTCCGTGCTGCCGTCGCTGACGCTGTACGACAACATTCTGCTCGCGCTGCAGGCGCAATCTTCGCTGGTCGACCTCGTGTTCTCGCGCACACGCGGGCTCCTGCACGACCAGGTCATGACCATGCTGACGCAGTTCCGTCTCGCCGACCGCGCCTTCGAAGCCGCGGCTGCGCTGTCGCACGGCCAGCAGCAATGGCTGGAGATCGCGATGGCGCTTGCCGGCAAGCCGAAACTTTTGCTGCTCGACGAGCCGACCGGCGGCATGAGCCTCGAGGAACGCCGCGTCACCGGCGAATTGCTGCAGCCGATCAAGCAGCACTGCTCGCTCGTCATCGTCGAGCACGATCTCGATTTCATCCGCGACATCTGCGACCGCCTCACCGTGCTCGACCAGGGCAGGGTGCTGGCCTCCGGCACCGTCGCGGAAATCCAGGCCAACAAGGCCGTTCAGGAGATTTATCTGCGCCGTGCCTGAATTCTTGGACATCAAGCATCTCGACGCCGGCTATGGCCGCAGCCAGGTCCTGTTCGACGTCACCCTCGGCATCCCCTGGCGTGGCGGCGTTGCCGTGCTCGGGCGCAACGGCGCCGGCAAGACCACGCTGATGAAGACCATCGTCGGCGAGCTGCCGGCGTGGAAAGGCGAGGTCGCCTTCGACGGCCGCGACATCAGCCGCCGCGCCACCCAGGAGCGTGTCCGGGCGGGCATCGGCTACGTGCCGCAGGAGCATTCGGTGTTCGCGCGCCTGTCGGTGCGCGACAATCTTGCCGTCGGCTCGCTCGCGAACAAGAAGGCCGATGCCGTCGACCACGTGCTGACGATCTTCCCCAAGCTCGGCCAGCGCCTCGACCAGCCCGCCGGCACGCTCTCCGGCGGCGAGCGCAAGATGCTCGCGATCGGCCGCGCCATGCTGGGCGATCCCAAGCTGCTGCTGCTGGACGAGCCGACCGAAGGGGTCTGGATCGGCGTGATCGAGGAGATCACCGAGCGCCTGATCGAGCTTGCCAAGAGCATTGCCGTCATCATCGTCGAGCAGCACCTCGATCTCGCTTTGCGCGTCGCCGACTACGCCTATGTGCTCGACCGCGGCCGCGTCGCGCTGCAGGGCGAAGCCGGCGAGGTGCGGGGCAATCCGGAGCTGATGCGCTATCTGGCGCCGTAGACGGCGAGCTGCCGTAGCCCGCATGAGCGAAGCCGCGAGCAGAGTCATCAGTTCGTGTTCTGAAGAGCAGCAATCCGTTTTTGCACCGCTGCCACCAACTCAGAAAAGGGCAGGCATGAATTCGGGTAGGGAGTCATCGCGCCCGCGGCCCCGTCATTGTGAATCTGCGTCTTCTTTGCGGGGGCGGTCACGGGTGCGTAGCTCTTTGGCTCCCGGTAATCGCCCGCCCGAGCGGCCGAGACGATCGAAGCCGCGGCGAGAAAAAGGGCCGCAACCGAAAGGCGGGTCTTGCGAGAGTACCTGATCAGAGGAAGCTCTTTCTTGAAGGCGATTATCGTTGCTCGAATCAATCCAGCAGGCTCCATCCTTCAAATTCCGCTTGTGCAAAGCCGGATGCTAGCGGCCGCACTTCTCAATGGCGGCCCGCCAGCCGGCCGCATCGATTTTGGGAAGCCGGTAGCTCGCGGTCCTGCTCGAAATCGTCAGCGGCGACGCTCGTTCCATCAGGTCCAGCAGGCGCGCTTCGGCCCGCTTCCAGCGCCTGCCGAACAGCTCCGGGTCCTGCCGTGAATAGCCGAGGTCCCATTGGACGAAATTGGTTGCGTCGTCGTCTGCCGAAATCTCCTCGAATTCGCCGACGAGCTTCATTGACTTGCGGCGGCTCCCGATCGTGATCGTCGCCTTTCCGGCGCGGCCGGCCTCGCCGGGATATCTTGCATGCAGGCCCAGGGCGCGTCCGCAGCCCAGCATGAACGTGATCTTGCCCTGATCCCTGTAGCTCAGCGAGGGAAGATCGCGATTGTCGAATTCGAGCTTCCAGCTTCCCGCGCTCGCGAGAGAAGGAGCAGTGAGGAGAGCCAGAGCAAGGGCGGCGGCTTTCATGGTCACTTTCTCCGCGGGTTCGGAACGATCTTGATGTGCCGCGCGATGGCTTTGATCAGTTCCTGGTCCTCGGCCGCGGTCGGTGGCGGCGGCTTGCCCTCGAGCGCCTGGCCGATCGTATATCGCCCGTCATCCCTGGCTGCGATCTTGTCGCGATGAAAGGCAACGATCTCGGCAAAGGGATATCCCAGCTCTTCGGCCGTCAATTCGACAGTCAGTGCCTCGGCCGCCTCCCAGCTGGATGCCCGCCGCAGGACGTCGAGGAGGAGCAGGCGGGTGTCGATCGAGGTGATCCGGGGGCCCTCGAGATGACGCGCGGCCCGGAGGCGGAGGGAGGCCGCCTCAGTCGGCTGGTTGGCGTCGTCGGCGACCCAGGCCGCCGACAACGTGCTCAAGAACGCCAATCTCCGCTCGCCCTGATAAGCGCGCTGCGCAGCACGCACCAGGAAGCGGCGCGTGACCGGATCGGGCGAAGGGTCGAGCGAGGCGACGCGGAATTCGTCGCTGTCGAGAAATTTCCGCGCCTTCGCATCGCCCTTGTCGATATCAGGGGCGACGTAGCCGCAATAGGGGCACTCCTGCAGCCAGCTTCCGATCGTCCAGCGATGCATTTTCGGCGGCCTCTGGTCGAGGTCGGGCGAGCCGTGCGTGTTCGAGCTCATGAGCACGGAGTGCTCGGAAGCCTTGCCGCAGCAATAGCATTGCAGCTTCTGGGTGCTGTAATCCGTCATCCGAGGTCCGACCTACGCTCCCCATCGCTTCCGCAAATTGCCGCGCAGCGTCTCCGACGCCTGGACCAGCGTTTCGAGCACGCCTTTCTGACGGCCGCCGTAGAGCACATTCCGGTTGCCGGCCATGTTCACGATGCTGCGGTGAAAGATCGGTTTGCCGACATCGAGGAAGGTCCGCAGCACCGCGAAGCCCCGTTCCAGGACCGGCTCGGCCTCGTCCACCCGTTCGCGCGCATAGCCCGCGGCGAGCTCCGCCAGGATCCAGAGCAGGGCCGCAGCGTCGTCTCCATAAGTCCGCTCGCAGATCTCGAGCAGCCGCTTCAGCAAGGGCTCGGCGTTCGAGAACTCTCCACAGTCGAGATAGGCCAATATCATGGCCTCGAGGGCCTTCTGAACCTCCAGACTGTCGGGTCCAAATCGTTCCTCGATGATGTCGAGACCGGCCGCGAAGGCGGTCGCGGCCTTGCGCAGACGTTCGAACCTGGTCCCGTGTCGGTCCAGCTTGCTGGAATTGGCGTGGACGATGGCGGAGGTGAGCAGCGTCCGGCCCGCTTCCTCGCTTCTCTTCCCGAAGATCGTCTCTTTCAGATGCAGGCTGCGCTGCAGACTGGTTTCGGCCTCCGCCCATTTCGTCAGGCGTGCGCCGATCTCGGCGAGCGCGTCGACCGTGGTTGCGACTTCGACGCTGGCCGCACCATGGAGCTTCTCGAGGATCGAGATGCTGCGCTCCAGAAAAGCCCTGGCGCGGGAATAATCCCCCTGGGAGGCCCACCGGCGGGCGATGGCTTCGCATTCCCTGGCAGCTTCCGGACTGTCTGCGCCGAAGAGCTTCGACTTGATCGCCAGCCGCCGCAGCTGAAACGGCTCGACCAATTTGAAGTCGACATGACCTGCCCGACCGATCCAGTCATCGAGGTCGCCCATGATGGATTGCGGCCCATGCAGGCTCTCCTGGATCGAGATGCAGCGGTCGAGAAAGGGGATGGCTTCGACGGGATCTTCACTGCGGCAGATCAACTTGATCAGCGTGCGCAGGGCCGTGACGACCTCGTCGCTGATCGATCCGTGACGCTGTTCCAGCCCGGCGATATGTCGAAGGTGGCTCTCTGCGTAAAAGGATGCCATGGATCGCCCCGTTCAACCCAAGCCGCTCAAAGCCGCATCCTGGCCAATTTTTCGCCGCGAGTCCGGCTTGGTCGTGAGCCGAATGCCTTGCGGCACAGCGGCCCGAAGGCTTCGATGGATGCGAGGGCGCCGGCCCCGACATCCGCGGGCCTGGCTTCGAAGGTCTTGACCCGCCCGTTCTGTCCAACGATGGCGGTCACATCGCAGAAGAAATCCTCCCGCCGCTCGCCTTGGTCGGCTCCCTCGAAGGAGGCCGTCGTCTTCAGTCGCCAGTGATAGGCCCGGTCCTGGTCCTTGCGGCCGAAAGGGACGATCTGATCAGGGTGGCCGTATTTCTGCATCAGCTCGACGATGGCGGTGCCCCTGAAATCGTCGCGCGATCCCGCCAGCGCGTGGCGGTTCGGAATTGCGACCGTCGACAGAAGAACAAGAAAAATCACCGGACGAAGATAAGTGCGTTGCAGCATGTCTTTGGCTCTATCGGAGGCCGCGGAAAGATATCTGGTTATGTCCTCGCCGCGCGGTTCGCACGTACAACTTTCGGCGGGGCGTGCAGGGATGGTCAAGCCTGAATGGCCAGGACACCAGATGGACGGTGGCGCGCAAGAAAGCTCCCGCAGCGCGCAGCGCCCGGGTTCTGCTTCGCTCTCGCGCCCCCGGAGATCGGAAGGGCGCAGGGAAGGCCGGGTACCGGCTGGCACCCGAGAGCCCCTGTGCAATGATGCGTGAGTCAACGCTCACAGGGGAGACACAGGTGCAGCCCGATAACCGGCCTTCCCTGCGCGATGGGTTGACGGCTTATGTCGCGCTCTCCCCGGGGAGCGATGCACTCTTGCCCCCGTCGCCTCGCGAGATCGCTGATGTGCGCAGCCCGGTCGGGCCCGCACACCACCGCGGAGACTTGACGCCAGCCTGCGGGCGCCAGGACCACACGATTTTGCCGTACGCAAGCAGCGCTGTCGTGCACGCGCCCGCTGATCGCTCACGGGGACACCCCGCCCTGCGACCGCCTCTGGCGCCAACACCGCCCGCGTCCACCGCAACTCACCCCACGAACCGTGACGATCGCGACCCGCCCCTTCCGGCGGGATGAGATGGCGAGGGAGTATAGGGTGTGTCGCGGTTCGGGTAAAGAGAAAATGTGTTGAATCCGAATTTGGGGTGTTAAAGTGTCGCCTTGTCCGGAGCTTTTGGGGACGCACCATCGCGTGTGTTCATAAACGGCTATGTCGCCTTGTGACCCAAAGCGGACTTCATCGCCATCGCTTGATTGAGCCGCGTTGATTGTGTAATTCCCCTGCCAGCGCCGATTTGATACTCAGCTTGCGGGCGCTTCTACAAATGCAGCTAAAGAGAACCGCTAGTCCTGCATCCTCCCGCATTGCGTGAATGGTCGGCCATCTCGAATGGGAGGGCCAAATGAAGTTTGCTGCAATCGCAGATGTGCACGGAAATCATCCGGCGCTTGAAGCCGTACTTGCGGACATTGCCGGGCTCGGCATCAACGAGGTTGTAAACCTCGGTGACCACGTCAGCGGTCCGTTGGAGGCGGCCAGAACTGCGGACTTGCTGATTGAACGAGATTTTCCGTCGGTGCGCGGCGATCAGGATCGAATCCTCATCGAGCTCTGGCAGGGGGGCACTTCGACTCGCGGCGATTTCCGACAGCTTGAGCGCAAGCACTTCGATTGGCTGGCGAGTATGCCACCCACGCTAATATACAGAGACCAAGTGTTCTTATGCCATGCGGCGCCGAGGAACGACGCTGCTTTTTGGCTCGACTACGTAACCGAAAACGGTGATGTGCGCGCCAGTCCGATCGAGGCCATTGAGCCCGAAGCCGAGGGGATCAACGCCCAGCTCATCTTGTGTGGGCACACTCACATTCCAAGAGTTGTCCGCCTGAGAGATGGACGACTAGTCGTTAATCCCGGCAGCGTTGGATTGCCCGGTTACGACGGGAGGACGCCGGTTCCTTACGTAGTTGAGGTCGGCACGCCTCATGCGTGCTATGCGATCTTAGAACGGACCGGAGAGGGCTGGCTGGTGACCATGCGGCACGTGCCCTACGATAACGCACCTATGGCTGAACTCGCGCGCAGCAGAGGAATGCGCAGTTGGGCGGACGCAATTGCAACTGGTTGGGTCCAACGGGAGAGCAAGTAAGTCCGCTTCTGGCCCACAGCGGGCCTCATCCGACTACGTCTTTACGGTAGCAAAGGCCCGTCGGACGCTCCTCCGGCTGGCCACGCTTGGTGCTCAAGTCAAGTCCAGGCGCAACCTCAATGAGAGCTTGTTATGCCGGAAGTCGTGACCGATATGGCGCGGTCAGAAGCAGCATGAAAAGCGCTCGTTCGGCCTGGTACCTGGCGGCAGATCGGCTCGATTCCCGCCCCTGCGCCACGACCGCTCCATGGCTATTGCAGATGCTCCAGGCCCATCTTTTTCGCCTGCGCGGCGCCAACGTCACTTCGAATGTTGGAAACTCCGGATCGACCATTGTCACCGCTTTTCGCCCTGCATCCAGCCGGACAAGCTGAACCCGGGGGGCCGACCCCTGTCTTCACCCATTCGGGTGAAAGAGTGCTTGCCAAAAAGTCGGATCCAGGCCCTCGGGCCAAGAGCGATGACGGATGTGGCTGCGGATGGATGAGCGG
>NZ_LFJC01000003.1:8010598-8056213 GCF_002776695.1 Bradyrhizobium nitroreducens | reverse complement strand
TCAGAACCGAAGCTCTAGATTCTTGTTTTGACGCGTTTTCTTCACGCGAACCGGTGTCCACTTCGCTCGAAAACGCTCTAGATCACCACCTCGCGCATCACGCGGCGGCAATCCATCTCATATTCGAGATCGACCACCGGCGGCCGCGCGAAATGCCAGGTCAGGCCCGAGCGCAACGCGCCGCGGCGGACCAACTCGTCGACGAGCGCATGGTGGAAATCGTGCACGGAATAGGCCTGCACACCCGTGGTGTCCTTCCAGCCGAAGCCGAAGGCCGCCATCCGGCTTTCCATCTGCGACGTCGTGGTGAAGCGCACCTTCTCGCGCAGCCCTTCCGGGCTGAGATCGCGGTAGC
This sequence comes from Bradyrhizobium nitroreducens, assembly GCF_002776695.1. Lineage (GTDB taxonomy): Bacteria > Pseudomonadota > Alphaproteobacteria > Rhizobiales > Xanthobacteraceae > Bradyrhizobium > Bradyrhizobium nitroreducens. Next base: position 8,055,858 of record NZ_LFJC01000003.1, on the reverse strand, counting down.
GTACGGTGCGCTCGACATAGGTGCCGCTACCCTCGCGCGCCTCGGCGCCGCCGGCGATCACGAAGCTCGGCGCCTTCGAGCGTGTCGGGCGGGTGAACGAGAACGCATAGAACGACGGCTCGGACGGCGGATCAATCTCGGGACAGACATTGCTGCGCGCCACGGGATTGGTGGTACCGTCGAAGATGCCCCATTCAGACAGCGTCTTCACATAGTGCAGGTTGAACGCGCGAAACCCCTCCTCGCTGAAGGCCGCCGGCGAACGCAGCTCGCAGGCGCAGAACGCGGTCAGCGGACGCCCTGCCTCCTGGATGAACTTCGCAGCCAGCGCGAACCCTTCCGCAAGCGGCACCAGACGGTCGAAGCGGACGCGCTCGATCTCATAGCCATCATCCGCGGCGGCACCCGCCGAATATTGAAACACGGACGGAATGAAACGGTAATTTCCGGCAGAGAACTCACGGATCATGACGAACTCCTATTCAAGCTGCATACGAACGCCCTTGGCGCCGTTGAGCAGGCGCTTCAGATGAAAGCCGGCCAGAGAGTCGTCGGCGTGCATGCCGACCAGCGCGGCGAAGGCCGGCATGGCCGCGGCGTCGCCGGCCGCCATCTTGGCGAAAGCCTCCAAGTACAGCGCCGTTTCCGGGGCTTCGTATTTGGCCGGCGGCAGCGGCTCGAACGCGCGCAACGGCTCGCTGCGTCCGCGCAGCATCAGTTCCCCCACGGGGCGGCCTTGAAAATTCTCAGCCGCCTCGGCGACGCTGGCGCTGACGCAAATGCGGCTGCCCAGATGCTTGTTGGCGGCCTCCAACCGCGCCGCGATGTTGATGGAGTCCCCATACGCAGTGTAGTCGAAGAAGCGGTTACCGCCGAAATTGCCGACCAGCGCGGGACCGGCGTGAATGCCGATGCGGGTGGCGCCGAAAGTGACGCCCATGGCACTCTGGCGCGCGCGAAAATCTTGCGCCCAGGCATCGAGCTCGTGGGCACAGGCAACCGCGCGCGTGGCATAGTCCGGCTGATCGCCGGGCGCGTTGAAGAGCACCTGGATCGCGTCGCCGATGATCTTTGCGACCGTTCCCTCATGAGCGAAGACGATTTCGGTCATGCCGCCGACATACTCGTTGAGCAGCTTGCCCAACGTCTCGGGTGGCGCGGTCTCGACCAGCGAGGTGAAGCCGGTAATGTCGGTGAAGATGGTGGCGACTTCGCGCCACTGCACTTCGATTCCCTCACCCTCACCGCTGGCGGCCAGACGCTTGGCAAGCTCGGGCGAGAAATGACGCGATAGCGCGGCGTGGGCGCGCTCGGCTTCCGTCTGGCGCCGACGCACCTCGCGCAGCATCTCGATGTGGCGGATGGTCTTGCCGATCGTGGCTTCCAGATCGGCGAAGTCGATCGGCTTGGTCAGGAAGTCGAACGCGCCGCGGTTCATGGCGGTTCGGATGTTGCTCATGTCACCATAGGCGGAGACGATGATGGTCGATTTCTTGTCTTCGGCCTCCTGGAGCTTCGCCAGCAGCGACAGGCCGTCCATCCGGGGCATGTTGATGTCGGAGACGACCATGTCGACATGGGGGTTCTGCTCGAGCGATTCCAGCGCCTCGAGACCATCGCGCGCGAACACGAGCGCGAGCTGCCCCTCGCGGATCTGCCTGCGGAATTTTTGCAGGACCAGCGCCTCGAGATCCGGCTCGTCGTCGACGAAGAGGATGGTCGCAGTCATGCGGCTTTCTCGAGCCTCGTGTCGATCTCCTGCCGCAGCAGGGCAAAGTCGATCGGCTTGGTGAGCAGCCCGACGGCGCCGCGCTCGATCGCCTTCCGCCGCGTCTCGGCGTCGCCATAGGCCGTGATCATGATGACGGGAACGTCCGGATGTGCGGCGCGGACCTTCGGCAGCATGTCCAGCCCGCTCATGCCCGGCATGTTGATGTCGGACAGGATCAGGATCAGCGAGGGATCGCGAACCTCCGCCGCGCGCTTGAGCGCATCGGGCGCGGACGTAGCGAACTCCATCTGGAAGCGGCCGGCGCGCAACTCGCGCCGGAACTGCTGCCGGAACAGCGCCTCGACGTCGGGTTCGTCGTCGACGACCAGGATGTAAACGTTCACGACTTGCCTCCGGAAGTGCCGCCTGCCGCCATCGTGCGCGGCAGGGTGATGATGAATTCGGTGAATACACCGGGCTCGGTGTCGACGTCGATGGTGCCGCCGTGCTGCTTCACGACGATATCATGGCTCATGGACAAGCCGAGACCTGTGCCCTCGCCGGCCGGCTTGGTGGTGAAGAAGGGATTGAACATCTTCTCTTTCACTTCCGGCGGAATTCCGGTGCCGTTGTCGCGGATTCGGATCTCGACCATGGTCCCGCGGTCTTTGGTCGTCACGTGCATGGTGGGCTCGAAGGCCTCGCCTGCGCCCTCCTTGCGCTTGGCGGTAGCGTAAAGACCGTTCGAGATGAGGTTGAGCAAGACGCGCGTGATTTCCTGCGGATAGATGTCGACCATGCCGGCGGCAGGATCGAGCGCGCGTTCGAGGGTGACGTTGAAGGACGGCCGTTCGGCGCGCGCGCCGTGATAGGCCAGATTGAGACTTTCCTCCACAACCGCATTGATGTCAGCGGCCCGATGCTCGCCGGAGCCCTGGCGCGAATGCAGCAGCATATTCCTGACGATGGAATCGGCGCGCTTGCCGTGCTGCACGACCTTTTCGAGGTTGCCCCTGAGCATGCCGGTCAGCTCGTCGACTTCTTCCCTGGTCTTGCCGTCGAGCTTTGCCGCTTCGAGCACCTCGTTGAGCTCGTCGATCAGCTCGGTCGAGAGAGCGGAGAAATTGTTGATGAAATTGAGCGGATTTTTGATCTCGTGAGCGATGCCGGCGGTGAGCTGGCCGAGAGAAGCGAGCTTTTCGGTCTGCACCAGGCGGTCCTGCGCGGTGCGCAGCTCTTCGAGAGAGTGTGACAATTCTTCAGTGCGTTTGCGCAATTCGGCCAACAACCGCGCGTTCTCAATGGCAATCACGGCTTGTGATGCAAACTGCTGAAGCAGCTTCACCTGCTTCTGCGAAAATGATCGATCCTCCTGTCGAAAGATCATGACGTTTCCGACGACGCGGTCATCCTTCTTCAATGGCACAGCGAGCAGGCATCGAGCGCCGCCAAGGTCGACCAATGCGCGCCGATTTGGTTCGCCGTTGCGGTAGGGTTCGGAGTGGAGAAGATCGGTGATCTCTACAAAGTCGGCGCCTTCCAACAGCCGCGCCGGCGCCGTGGCCGGCCCATAACGCAGCGGTTGCGATCGCCGATACTGTTCGTAAGCGGGAGAGAGCCCTCGGGTAGCCGCGGTATGGAAATGCCCGTCAAAGGTATTAAGTACACCAAAATCTGCATCACAAAGCTGCATGGCTTTGTCCAGCATCGCGTCGAACACGGGAGCCAGGTCACCTGGCGAACTGCTGATGACGCTCAATACTTCCGCAGTCGCGGTTTGCTGTTCGAGAGACTCGCGCAGTTCTGTTGTCCGCCGCTCAACCTTCTGCTCCAAGTCCGCATAGGATTCCTGCAGGCGCGCGCCCATGTCGTTGAACTGGTCGGCCAGTCCTTCGAGCTCATCGCCCGTCCGAATCGAAATGCGCTGGGAGAAGTCGCCGCCGCCGATCCTTTCGGCGCCGCTGCGCAGCGCCTGGATCGGCCCGACCATGCGGCGCGCGAGGAATATCCCCGCCAGCACCGCGAAGATCGACGCCGCGAGCAGCACGATCGCGAGCCGCTGCAGCGAAGCGTAGAGCGATGCATAAGCCTCCTCGACCGGCAGCTCGACGAACATGGTCCAGTGCAGCGGCTCGATCGGCGCCGATGCGGTCAGGACCTTCTGGCCCTGGATGTTGCGCGCTTCCTCGAGCGCATCCGGCATCGTGCCGCCGGCAGCCTGCGCGGCGTGCACCTGTGCGAGGCCTGACATGTCCGTGTTGCGGAGCACGAGGCTGATGTCGGGATGCGCGATCAGGCGGCCTTCCGGACCGACCACATAGGCATGCCCGTGCTGGCCGACCTTGATCTGCGAAACCACATCCCAGATCAGCTTGAGATTGACCTCGGCGATGCTGACACCGGCATCCTTGCGCGCGCCGGCGAGCGCCAGCGTCATGTAGGGCTCGGACTCCCGGCGGAAATACACCGGGCCGTAATAGACCTTGCGCGCGACGGCTTCGGTAAACTTCGGATCGCTGGACAGGTCGATCCCGCTCTCGATCGCGTCCATGGCGAGCCGCGAGACCCGCAACCGTTCCTTGCCGGTCGAATCCACCTGGGCAAGCTCGGTGATGGCAGGCACCTGGCGCAGCAGCCGCAGCGCGTCGAACCGGCGCTGCTCGATCGAGCCCGCCGACCACGGCAATTGCGTGGTCCAGCCGAGCTGGCTCTCGATCTCCTTGACGAACTGGCCGATCTTGGCCGCAGCCGCCTCGGCCTGCTCATGCTGGACCCTGATCAGCGAAGCCTTGTGCTCGCGATAATAGAAGAAGACCTCGAACAGGCCGTTGGCGAGCAGCGCGATGGCGACGACGGCGACGAACAGCGCGACATATTTGGTGAACAGCCTAGTCCTGATCCCCGGTCCCGCGGCCGCGCCAGAGGCAGCGCTGGCCGGAGCGGGGCTCGGCAGCGTGCTCGCTCGCGGGGTATCGGGATGGAGGGAAAGGCTCATCCCGCGGAACCTAGCAAGAAGACCTGCCCTTGTCTCTCGCAGGCGCGGGAAGACCACAGGCCGCGGCGCCGGATGGCTATTAAGGTGACGGAACGAAAAAGGGGCGGCAACGGACCCGCCGCTGCCGCCCCTTTTGTTTGCTTCCCAGCCGCCTCAAGTCGGCCGCAGGGCCTTGGTGCCGAGATCGAGCTCATCGACCTGCCTATTCCGCTCGGAATCGGCCGCAGCGCGGTGGTCGGTGGCCAGCACGACATACACCGCCGGCAGCACGAACAGCGTGAACAGCGTACCGATCGACATGCCGGCGACGACGACCAGGCCGATCGAGAAGCGGCTGGCCGCACCTGCGCCGGTCGCGGTCAACAGCGGGATCAGGCCGGTCACCATCGCGGCCGTGGTCATCAGGATCGGCCGCAGGCGGATGCGGGCCGACATTTCGATGGCCGAACGGCGGTCGAGCCGCTCCTTGACCTGGAGCTCGTTGGCGAACTCCACCATCAGAATGCCGTGCTTGGTGATCAGGCCGACGAGAGTGAGCAGACCGACCTGCGTGTAGATGTTCATGGTCGCCACGCCGAAGAACAGCGGGATCAGCGCGCCGACGATCGCCATCGGCACCGAGATCATGATCACGAACGGGTCGCGCAGGCTCTCGAACTGCGCTGCCAGCACCAGGAAGATGATGATCAGCGCGAAGCCGAAGGTGATCGCGAGCTGGTTGCCTTCCTGTACATATTGCCGGGAGTCGGCCAGATAATCGTGGCTGAAACCCGCGGGCAGCTTCTTGGCTTCACCTTCGAGGAAGTCGACCGCTGCGCCCACTGTCACACCCGGCATCGGCACGGCCGAGAACGTGGCCGAATTGAGCTGATTATAGTGGGTCAACGAGTTTGGATCGGTCTTGGTCTTGATCGAAACCACGGTCGACAGCGGGAGCTGCTGGCCGGTGTTGGTCGTCACATAGTAACCGCCGAGCGAGTCCGGTGACAGCCTGTTGGCGCGCGGCACCTGCGGGATCACTTGGTAGGACCGGCCTTCGAGATTGAAGCGGTTGATGTAGTTGCCGCCGAGCAGCACCGCGAGCGTAGAGCCGAGGTTCTGCATGTTGACGCCGAGATCCTGCGCCTTGCTCCGGTCGATCGTAACCTGAACGTTCGGCTGGTTGTAGGCGAGGTCGCTGTCGGAGACGATGAACATGCCGCTCTTGCGCGCAGCATCCTTCAGCTTCTCCATCTGCTCATAGACGGTTTGGTAGCCCGCGGTCGAGTTGATGACCATCTGCACCGGCAGACCACCCGGACCGCCCGGCAGCGGCGGCAGGTTGAACGCAAAGGCCTGCACGCCTTCGATCTTCGAGAGCTCGGCCTGCACCAGCGGCTTCAGCTGGATCGACGAGCGCTTGCGCTCCTCCCACGGCTTCAGCAGCATGCCGGCGATGCCGCCCTGTGGACCGTTGATGCCGTTCAGCACGAAGCGCAAATCGGTCTCGGGGAATTTCTGGAATTCCTTGTCGAGCTTGTCGCCGTAGAAATCGACGTAGTCGATGTTGGCGTATTTCGGCGCCTTGGTCACCGCGAACACGATGCCCTGGTCCTCCTCGGGCGCCAGCTCCTTCGACGTGTGCATGTAGAGGAAACCGACGAGGCCGAGAATCGTGATCGCGAACAGCCCGGTGATCGCCTTGTAGTCGAGCGACCGATCGAGTCTGCGGCCATACCAGCGCGTCAGCGCGCCGAACACCCGGTTCACGAGCTTGGCGAAACGGCCCTCCTCGGTGTTCTTGAGGAGCACCGAGCACATCATCGGCGACAGCGTCAGGGCGATTACGCCCGACACGATCACCGAGCCCGCGAGCGTGAAGGCGAACTCGCGGAACAGCGAGCCGGTGAGGCCCCCGAGGAAACCGATCGGAGCGTACACCGCCGCGAGCGTGATGGTCATCGACACGACGGGGCCGACGATCTCGCGCGCGCCCTCCATCGCCGCCTGCACCGGCGTCTTTCCTTCTTCCAGATGGCGGTGGATGTTTTCAACCACCACAATGGCGTCGTCGACCACCAGGCCGATCGCGAGCACCATCGCGAGCAGGGTCAGCAGATTGAAGCTGAAGCCCAGCGCCAGCATCAGCGTGCAGACGCCGATCATCGACAGCGGGATGGTGACGACCGGGATGATGACCGAGCGCAGCGAGGCCAGGAACAGGAAGATGACCACGATCACGATGATCACGGCTTCGCCCAGCGTCTTCTCCACCTCGTCGATCGAGGACTGAATGAACTTGGTCGAGTCGTAGGCGACCTTCATCTTCATCGACGGCGGAAGGTTGCGCTCGAGCTCCGGGAACAGCGCTCGCACGCCCTTGACCAGCGTCAGCGGATTGCCTTGCGGCGTCGCATTCACACCAATGAAGATTGCATGCTCGCCGTTGAAGGCGACGCTCGCGTCGGTACTTTGTGCCGCAAGCTCGACGGTCGCGATGTCCTCCATCCGGACGAAGCCGCCGTCCTTGGCCTTCACGATCATCTTCCTGAACTGGTTGACATCGGTGAGGCTGGTGTTGGTCGAGATGTTGGAGACGATCAGATAGCCCTTGGTCTGGCCGGCCGCGGACTGGAAGTTGTTGGCCGTGATCGCGGCCGCAACATCGGCCGGCGACACGTTGCGGCCGGCCATCTTCATGGGATCGAGCCACAGCCGCATCGCAAAGGTCTGGCCACCGAGGATATCGGCCGAGGCAACGCCGTCGACGGTCGACAGCACCGGCTGCACCACGCGCGTCAGATAGTCCGAGATCGCCGAGCCCGACAGTTCCTCGGAGGAGAATCCGAGATACATCACGGCCGTGGTCTGGCCCGTCGTCTTGGTGACGATCGGGTCGTTCGATTCCTTCGGGATCAGGTATTTGACCGAGTTTGTCTTGGCCAGCACCTCGGTGAGCGCCTGGTTCGGATCGAAGTTCAGCTTGATGTAGACCTGAATCGTCGAGGTGCCGAGCACCGAGGACGAGGTCATGTAGTCGACGCCTTCGGCGGAGGCGACCGCCTGCTCGATCGGCGTGGTGATGAAGCCCTGGATCAGGTCCGCGGACGCGCCGGGATACACGGTCGTGATGTTGATGACCGTGTTCGACAGCTTCGGATATTGCCGGATCGGCAGCACCATCGCCGCGCGCAGGCCGATCAGCAGGATCAGCAGGCTGACCACGACCGACAGGACCGGGCGTTTGATGAAAATATCGGTAAAGCGCATCGCGGCGATCTCGATTTCTTTGTCTCAAGTAAAGTGATCCGGCCGGGCCGGATCACTTGGATGTATTGGATCAGTAACGCGGCGGCTGCGCCGGGATCTGCGGAGCGGGGTCGGTCGAGATCGACACTGCCGCACCCGATTGCAGCTTGAGCTGACCGACGGCAACGACCTTGTCGCCCGCCTTGAGACCCTTGACGATCTCGACACGGCCTTCGACACGGCTGCCGGTCTGCACGAAGGTGCGCACAGCGGAGAGGCTGGTCTTGCCGTCGTCACCCTTCTTCTCGGTGATCACGAATACGGAGTCGCCGTACAGCGTGTAGTCGACCGCCGTCTCCGGAACGGTGATCACGGCCGGCTTGTCCGGCAGAACCACCGTGGTGGTCACGAACATGCCGGGCTTGAGGATTTTTTCCGGATTGGCGATCGTCGCCTGCACCCGGATGTTGCGGGTGTCGGTTGCGATCTGCGGCTCGATCGTGGTGACCTTGCCCTCGAAGGTGCGGCCCGGATAGGCGTCGACCTTCAGCCGGACGGTCTGGCCGACCTTGAGGTTGCCGGAATCCTTTTCGGTCACGGTGAAGTTCGCCCACAGCTCCGACAGGTCGGTCAGCGACACGATCGCCGTGCCGGCCGTCAGATACTGGCCGACTTCGACCTTGCGGACGCCGAGATCGCCGGCGAACGGCGCACGCACCAGCTTCTGCGAGATCAGCGCTTCGGTCTTGGCGATGCCGGCCTGCGCCTGGTCATAGGCGGCCTGGGCGGAATCGACGGTCGCCTGCGGACCGAACTGGCGCGAGGCCAGCTGCTTGGCGCGATCGAGCGACAGCTGCGCCACGGTGGCCTGGGCCTTGTAATTGGCAAGGTCGCCCTGCTCCGGTGCGTCGAACAACTGAACCAGCGGCGTGCCGGCCTCGACACGCGTGCCCGGCTCGAACTTGATCTCGGTGACGCGGCCGTTGACGTCGGCGCTGACGTCAACCTGATGCACGGCGACGAGGCCGCCGACCGCGGTGAGCAGGTTCGGCACCACCTCGGACTTCGCCTCGGCCGCGCTGACCGCGGTCGGCGGCGGCTTGTTGTTGGCGAAGAACTGCTTGATCATCTGGCCGCGGAAGTAATTGAACCAGACGAGGCCGCCGACGAGCACGGCCAGCAGCGTGCCGACGATGATGAACCAGAGCACCGGCCGGACCGGACGCTTGGGAGCCTTGTTGTCGATCGGTTCGCCCGAAATCTTGTGTTCGGTTACGATGTTCATGTCATGCGCTCTCTGCAATCGCCGTTCTGCCGGCATCCGCGGCCAGATTGTGGCCCAGATGCGAAGCAATTGCGGCGTCGTTAAGTCCGATACCCCTCAGGAGAAACTCACACAGCTGCCGCTCGAGGTCCTCAGCCTTGCCGTAGACGAGGCAAGGCGTGGCCGGCAGCCTGGTCAGCGCTGCGGTCATCACCGTGTGATGCGCAAACCAGAACAGGTTGAGCGGTTCGCCGTTGCATGGCCGCGCGTCACCACTGGCAACGGCACGTTCGAGCGAGGCGACGAAGATCGCGCCGATCAGCGTCTCGATCTTGGCATACAGCAAACGGGCGAATTCGCCATCGTCCAAATGACTGGTGGCCATCAGTCGCAGGCGCTGCGCCTCTTCCTGATCGGGACCGTCGGCGATGTGGAGGAAATGCTGGACCATGCTGCGGATCACCTCGACCAGCGTGGCGGTCGAGGGCTCGCGCTCGAGCAATTCGGTCAGCGCCGGATCCGCCTCGCATTCGTCGCTCAGGATCTCGGCGTAGAGCGCCGCCTTGGATGGGAAATGCTTGAACAGCAACGCCTCGGAAATGGCAGCCGCAGCCGCCACGCTCTTCGTCGTGGTGCCGGTATAGCCATGTCGGGCAAAGCAGCGCTTCGCGGCACCGAGGATCAATTGACGCCTCAGGTCGCTCGTCATACGCAATGAGCTCATGCCTAGTGAGTAAGCACTCACCTACGTAAAAGTCAAGCACTATGTTGCATCGCAACCTAAGTGCGTTGGAAATTCAGTGGAAATTGGCGCCGCCTGCGCGGGTCGCGTGCAGGACCAGGGCCCGGCCGGGACGAACTGACCCGCCGCTAGATCGGCTGAAAGCCGAGGTCCCCCCGGATGCGGTTGAGGATGTAGGTCCCGTCCCGGGTGGGCAGAATCCGCTCCAGGCTGGCGCTGTCGATCTTCACATTGGCAAAGCGCGGCCCGGCCGAGACGTCATGGACGGCTTTGGCGAAGGCGTCGACCTCGGCCATGGTCGTAACAGCCCGGCTGTCCGCGATGCCGCAGGCCCTGGCGACGCCGACGAGGTCGGCGGCCGCGGAGGTGTGGCTGGTCTGGCCACCGGTCTCGCCATAGGCTTCGTTGTCGAGCACCACGATCGAGAGATTGGCCGGCTTCTGAAGGCCGATGGTGGCAAGGCTGCCCATGCCCATCAGCATTTCGCCGTCGCCGGTGATGACCAGTACCGGCAATTTCGGCTGCGCCAGCGCCAAGCCCAGCCCGATCATCGCCGCACCGCCCATGCCGCCCCAGAGATAGAAGTTGCGAGCGTGGTCACCGGCTGCGCACATGTCGTTGGTGGAGGCCCCGAGGCCACCGATCGCAACGACATCCTTGCGGTTCGCCAGCAGCGTGGACACCACCTGGCGGCGGTCGAGGAGATTGGCCTTGCTCATTTGGTGAAAACCTTGGCGCCGATCAGGCGCTGCGACAGCAGGACGGCGGTGGGGGTCAGCGCGTTGTAGGCTTGCGATGCAGCAGCTTCGAGCACGGCCGGTACCTCGGCCGCGTTCGAGGCGCGCAGCACCTGGACGCCCGAGAGCTCGAACACGCCCTGCGTGGTCGAGCCCATCGGCACCTGCCACGGATTGAACTCGCCCCACTCGCCGCGCATGGTCACGAGGGTGAGGAAGGGAAAGCGCAGGATCGGGATCAGCGACAGCATGTTGATGCAATTTCCGACGCCGCTCGACTGCATCAGCAGCACGCCGCGCTGGCCGCCCGCCCAGGCGCCCGCGAGCAGCGCCACGCCCTCCTCCTCCGTCGTCAGTGAAATGCCGCGCATGGTGGAGGATGCCAGCACGCGCTGGATCAGCTTCGAATGGCCGGCGTCAGGCACGTAAGCCACCTGCCGGACGTCGAAGCGTTGCAAGGTTGCGAAAATATCGTCGGGCCAATTCGGCGCCGTGTCGGCAGCCTCAGCGTGGGCGTGCATTTTCCTGTCCAGTCGGCTAGCAAGGTGCCAAGACTCTAGATGCCAAGACTGTAGACGCATGCATGCGCCGATCAGAACAACAAAAACGGCATAACGGCTTTAACCGGCGAGTATAACGGGATGAACGCAGATGCGAAGGCGCTGGCAGCCAGCTTCGACCTCGAGAAGCTGACGCCGGAATTTTACGACGACCCCTATCCGACCTATCGTGCACTGCGGGAGAACGAGCCGGTCAAGCGCCTGCGCAGCGGCACCGTGTTCCTGACCCGCTACGACGACCTCGTCACCACCTACAAGAATACCAAGTCATTCAGCTCGGACAAGAAACGCGAGTTCGCGCCGAAATACGGCGACACGCCGCTCTACGAGCATCACACCACCAGCCTCGTCTTCAACGACCCGCCGTCGCACACCCGCGTCCGCCGGCTGATCATGGGCGCGCTGTCGCCGCGGGCGATCGCAGGCATGGAGGGCGATCTCGTCAAGCTGGTCGACGGCCTGCTCGACGCCATCGCCGCCAAGGGGAGTTGCGAGCTGATCGAGGATTTCGCCGCGTCCATCCCCATCGAGGTGATCGGCAATCTACTCGACGTCCCCCATGACGAACGCGGGCCGCTGCGCGACTGGTCGCTGGCGATCCTCGGCGCGCTCGAACCCGTGGTGTCGCCCGACGCGGCCGCGCGGGGCAACAAGGCCGTGACGGATTTCCTGGCCTATCTCGAAACGCTGGTTGCGCGCCGGCGCGAGAAGCCCGGCAATCCCGAGCGCGACGTGCTGACGCGGCTGATCCAGGGCGAGGAGAACGGCGAGCGGCTGACCGAGAAGGAGCTGCTGCACAATTGCATCTTCCTGCTCAACGCCGGCCACGAGACCACGACGAACCTGATCGGCAACGGCCTGGTCGCACTGGACCGTCACCCGGACCAGAAGCAACGGCTGATCGACAATCCCGACCTGATCAAGACCGCGGTCGAGGAGATGCTGCGTTTCGAAAGCTCGAACCAGCTCGGCAACCGCATGACCACCGAGAAGGTCGAGCTCGGCGGCGTCATGCTCGAGGCCGGCACGTCGGTGACGCTGTGCATTGGCGCGGCCAATCGCGATCCCGCGCAATTTCCGGACCCCGAACGTTTCGACATCGCGCGCACGCCGAACCGGCATCTCGCCTTTGCCTCCGGCGCGCATCAATGCGCCGGCATGGCGCTGGCGCGGCTGGAGGGCGCCATTGCGATCTCGCGCTTTCTGGCGCGCTTCCCGAACTACGCGGTGAGCGGGAAGCCTGTGCGGGGCGGACGGGTGCGGTTTCGGGGCTTTTTGAGCGTGCCATGCGCGCTTCGCTGAGGTGCCACCACCATCGGCCGATTGCGTGGACGTTGGGGTGATCCAGCCGCCGCGACATCGGCGCCAGAGTGCAGTCGTTGCCCGTCGGCGGCCGCCGAGGGGATGAACGCGCAGCCCGCATTCGCGCCTGTCATGGCTGCGCCCGGCGCCGCACCGCGCCGACCTCTTCACGCAATTGTTTGAAGTGAAGTTGCACTAAATGGCAAATGAACGCTTGCGTCGCGCTCGCGACATTTGCCAACATTCAACTTCAGGTGATGTTTTCTTATTTATACACGATCCAGGTAACTCCTGGATTCTGATTTTGAAAGAGGTCCCGATATGGTCGATTCCAGCGCGCGATCCGTGCCCTCTCCCGCCGCCGGCACGACGGAGCCTGGCACGGGGCAGCCGAACTATGCGGCCATCCCAGGACTCGAGCTGCTGGGGTCGGGCTTCAATCCCTTCGATGTCAACGCTTCGGTGTTTGCCCCATCGTCGCTGCGCGGATCGCTGGTGACGTTCATGGGGGCCGGGGGGACCGACTTCATGACGACCACAGTGCCGTATCAGGATGACGTTGGCGGCATATGGCCCGTCCCGCCTGGCAGCGGCGATCCGTTGGCGGGAACGGCATATCAGGTCCCCGCCGATGTACATGTCGCCGGGGTCTTCAGCGCGACCAGTTCGGCGCAGACGTTCTACACCTACCAGCAAATTGCCGACTATTATAGCGTTCAGGCCGGCCTCGAAGGCGGAGACGGGCTCTTCTGGGCGTCCGCAAATTCCGCCTTCTCGTCACAAAACTGCGAGAGCAGCTCGTACTTCTATGGCATCAAGGAGACACTCTCGGAGAGGTGGAGCCTCACTCTCGACAATGCGCTGCTGTATGCGCAGTCGCAGACCAACGGATCATCGTGGGACGCGGTTTTTTCCCAGGTGGCCAAGGCTCTTCCGGCCACGTTCGATCCGACGGAGAAGTCATGTGTCGATCGATATCAGACCTTCTTCACCAAGTACGGCACCCACGTCGTGGCATCGGTGTTCGTCGGCGCCCGCAGCAGTCTGAGCGTTGCCATCGAACGATCGTCGAATATCAGCGAGACCGACGCGTCTCTCGATATCTCCGCTGAGTACGACCTCGTGACCGGCTCGCTCGGGATGAAGAGCTCCTATACGAATAACAATTACGAGAGCGATCGAAAGAGCAAGTTCCTGGCGATCGGCGGCAACGAGACGCTGGCATCCCTCGCGTCGAACGCGCCATCTGCACAGTCCAATACAGACGCGAAACTGACAAACTATGAAGCTTGGATCGCCAGCACCGGCGCAAACCCAGCCACAATTTCGATCACGCTCGTCGGAATGTGGGAGTTGTGCGTCTTTCCGGAGACCGTCAAGACCGCGCTCAAAGCGGCGTATGTCTACTTCTCGCTGCCTAACAGCGTCCTGCCATTCTACAGCTACGTCGGAAGCAACAGTGCCGACTATCTATATACCACATTGGAAAACCCGGAGGGCACACCGACCCACATAAAATTTTCAAGCTACAAGCTGATTGGCACTCCATTCTACGTATTGCCGCAAACGACAAATTGCCAAACGGCAACGACACTGCATCGCTATTACAACAAGTCGGTCCACTTCTTCACGACAGACACTGCGAGCGATGCGGCCGTCATAGCGGACGGACGTTACACCGAAGACCTGAGCTATTTCAGCAAAGCCCTGCCCTTGCAGCCCCAGGGCCTGCAATCGAACGCGCTCGCGACCGTTTACCGCTGGGCCCTCCGAGATGGCGGCCATTGTTTCGGCCTGGACCCGGACGCTCCGCCGGTGCCAGCCACTGAAATAGTGGCGGCGGAAGGAGAGAAATGGACGGCTTTCGCAAATGGGCCGTCCGATCCCTTCAGTCTTTCCGGTGCGCGCTAATACAGGGATGGACCAGCATGCAGGTCATATACTCGAACGCTGCCTTGCTCCAGGTGAACGCTCAGTGTCCGCCTCAAAATCACAACGCACTCTTTGACGAGATTGCCCAGCAGATGCAGACCAATGCATACGTGCGGGACAATCCAGAACGTCACGATACCGAAGCGAAGTACTTCTCACTTACTATCCAAGACCCGCGCTGGCCAATGGTCATCGCCAGGGCGTATGTAAGCGCCATGAAGAAGACAGGAATTGTCAGGAAGACATATGTGGCCACGCAAGTGATGGTCATTGGCTTCCAGTAGCGCCGGCGTTGCAGTGACAGCGCAGCGATCTCCATCCCTGTCGGGAGCTACACCACCGTCCTGTGCCTGGTAATGCAGGTACTGAGCACCTCGTCCATCGACCTGCCCCACCAATCGTTGGAGAAGATTTCGATCTCGGAATAGCCGGCAAAGCCCTGCGCTTCGACGGCGGCACGCACCGATCTGATGTCGATGACGCCGTCCCCCATCATGCCGCGGTCGTTGAGGATGTCCCTGGTCGGGACAAGCCAGTCGCAGACGTGGAACGCGAGGAGACGATCCCGGCCCGCGCGGGCGATCTGCCCCATCAGTTCCGGGTCCCACCAGATGTGATAAACATCGAGCGCGACGCCGAGCATGCCGGTGCGGCCGGGGTCGAGCCGGTCGCAGATGTCGAGCGCCTGCTTTGTCGTGTTCACGCAGGCCCGGTCGGCTGCATAGGCCGGATGCAAGGGCTCGATCGCCAGCGGCAGCTTTGCCTGTCTGGCGTAATCCAGCATGTCGGCCAGCGCCTCCTCGACCTGTCCGCGCGCTGCCGCGATGTCCTTCGACGCCTCGCTACCCGGCCGCGAATATTGCGGCAGGCCGCCGACGACCAGGACGATGCAAGGCGCACCGAGCGCCTTGGCTTCATCTACGCAGCGGCGGTTGTCGTCACGCACTTCACCGCGGCGCGATGCGTCCGAGGTGAACATACCGCCGCGGCAATAGCCTGACAATTCAAGGCCGGCATCACGCACCGCGCGCGCGGCACGGTCGAGACCCACGGCGGCGACCTGGTCGCGCCAGGGATCGATGGCGCGGATGCCGTGCTTTGCGCAGGCCCCGACGATGGCGACGAGGTCACCCTGCTTGCGGACGGTCGCCGTGTTGAGCGACAGCCAGCGGTGGTCGGACGAGAAATCACGCATCAGGATTCGATACCGTGGATGGCGAGCACGGTCTTCATCCGCTGCGTCGCGAGTTCAGGGTTGGCGAGCAGGCCGGCCTTGTCCGCCAGACGGAACAGCTCGGCCAGATGCAGCGTGGAGCGCGTACTCTCCTGCCCGCCGACCATGGTGAAATGATCCTGGTGGCCGTTGAGATAGGCCATGAACACCACGCCGGTCTTGTAGAACCGCGTCGGCGCCTTGAAGATGTGGCGCGACAGCGGCACCGTCGGGCCCAGCACGTCGTGGAAGCCGGCTGCGTCGCCGGCCGCCAGCCGCGACAGCGCGTAGGAGGCCGCCGGCGCGATCGCGTCGAAGATACCGAGCAGCGCGTGCGAAAAGCCCTCGCTGTCGCCCGCAATCAACTCTGCGTAGTTGAAGTCATCGCCGGTGTACATCTTGATGCGCTTGTCGAGCCGCCGGCGCATGTCGATCTCGCGCTGCTTGTCGAGCAGCGAGACCTTGACGCCATCGACCTTGGCGGCGTTGCCGTTGATGATGGCGACGGCCGTATCCATGGCCTTGTCGAGATCTTGCGTGCCCCAATAGCCTGAAAGCGCGGGATCGAACATGTCGCCGAGCCAGTGGATGATGACGGGCTCGCGGACCTGCGACAGCACGCGATCATAGACCGTGGCGTAATCGTCGGCATTGCGGCCGAGCTTTGCCAGTGCGCGCGAAGCCATCAGGATGATCCGGCCGCCCACCTTCTCGACCGCCGAGATCTGCTCCTCATAGGCGCGGATCACGTCGTCGAGGCTTCTGGCGTCCTCGACCGCGAGATGATCGGTGCCCGCACCGGAGAACACCAGCGCGTTGCGGCGCTTGGCGGCGCCGACCGAGCGGGTGATCAGCTCCAGTGACGTCGGCCAGTCCAAGCCCATGCCGCGCTGGGCGGTGTCCATGGCTTCGGCAACGCCGAGGCCGAGGTCCCAGACGTGTTCGCGGAATGCGATGGTCTTGTCCCAATCGACGGCGACCGACAGCCATGGGTCGTTGTCCGCAAAGGGATCGGCGACCGTGTGCACGGCCGAGAAGGCGATGCGGTTCAGCGGCCCCTCGAGCTTTGCGGGGAAAGTACGCGAGGCCGCGAGCCGGTAGGTCTCGATGGAGCGATCGGCCCTCGGCAGCTTGAGCGATAGGGATGACATGGGCAACACGGGCTTGTTCATGATTTCAGACCTTGATCGGGGCGACGTCGATCCAGCGGCGCTCCTTCCAGCTCTTCAACGCGCATTCGGCGAGCTGCACGCCCTTGGCGCCTTCGAGCAGGGTGAATTTGTAGGGCGCATCCTCGTAGACGTGGCGGATGAACATCTCCCACTGTTCCTTGAAGCCGTTGTCGTAAGCGACGTTGTCGGGCAGCTTCTGCCAGTCGCCGTAGAAATCGTGCAGCCGCTTCTCGTCGGGATTCCACACCGGACGCGGGGTCGCCTGCCGCGCCTGGATCATGCAGTCGGAAAGGCCCGCGACCGCCGAGCCGAGCGTGCCGTCGACCTGGAAGGTGACGAGATCGTCGCGATAGACGCGCGTCACCCATGACATGTTGATGTGCGCGATGATGCCGCCTTCGAGCTGGAAGGTGGCGTAGGCGGAATCATCCGCGGTTGCCTTGTACTTCTTGCCATGCTCGTCGTACCGCTCCGGGATGTCGGTGTTGCCGATGCAGCTCACGCTCTGGACGTTGCCGAAGAGGTTGTCGAGCACGTAGCGCCAGTGGCAGACCATGTCGAGGATGATGCCGCCGCCGTCCTCGTCGCGGTAGTTCCAGGAGGGACGCTGCGCCTCCTGCCAGCCGCCTTCGAACACCCAATAGCCGAACTCGCCGCGCACCGAGAGGATGCGGCCGAAGAAGCCGCTGTCGCGCAGGAAGGCGATCTTCTTCAACCCCGGCAGGAACAGCTTGTCCTGCACCGTGCCGTGCTTGACACCCTTCGAATTGGCAAGCTTGACGACTTCGAGCGCCTCCTCGAAATTCGTCGCGATCGGCTTCTCGCAATAGACGTGCTTGCCGGCATTGATCGCCTGGGTCAGCAGACCCGGGCGCGCCTGCGTGGTCGCGGCGTCGAAGAACATGGTGTCGTTCTTGTCGGCGAGCGCGGCATCGAGATCGGTTGTCCAGCGCGTGATGTTGAAGCGCTTGGCGAGCGCCTCGACCTTCTCCGCGCTGCGGCCGACCAGGATCGGATCGGGCATGATGCGGTCGCCGTTCTTGAGTTGGACACCGCCCTGGTCGCGGATCGCGACGATCGAGCGGACCAGATGCTGGTTGAGCCCCATGCGGCCGGTGACGCCGTTCATGATGAGACCGAGGCGTTGGGTGGTCATGCCGGATTCTCCTGAAGTGATTTCGGCTGTTCGAGCGGACGAAGCGCCGACCAGTCCGGATGGACCGACGTCGCAAAGCCCGTTGTGTTGAGCGATTCCGTCAGGAGATCGCCGTTGTGAATCGCGAGGCGGATGCCCTGCCCGGCATCGGCATAGAGATCGGGATGCGCGGCGGCGAAGGCCGCAGCCTCCGTGGCCAGCGCGTCGCCGAAGCCGTCGACGTAGTGATGGCCGTTGCGCTCGGCATGGGTGACGCCGATGAAAGCGCCGAGCGCGAGGTCCTGCTGCACGGCGAGGCCGACCTGGCAGGTCAGGTCCTCGCCGGTCACGAAGACGCTCTCGCCGCCCGCGCTCCACTTCGCCGCCCGCGTCGCGTTGACGATGGATTTGTAGAGTCCCTTGCAGGACTTCGAGGAAATGCCGCGATAGCCGAGCGCCCGCGCCGCGGGGAATGCATCGTAGGAATCGTCGGCCTCGTCGATGATGAAGCTACGCACGGCGAGCGAGCCGAGCGGCGATTGCCGGGTGATGTCGCGCGGCATCGGCTGCTCGACATAGAGCAGGCGCGAGGCGATCGGTCGAAGGTCGGGGTCACGATTGAGCCGGTCGATCAAGGCCCGCAGCTCCGCGAGATCGGCGTATTGTTCGTTGGCGTCGAGCGTCACCTTGGTGTCGTGCCGGAGTGTATCGAGCTCCTTGCCGATGCGCACCAGCCGCACTGCGTCGGCCGTGGGATCGCCCGACAGTTTCAGCTTGAAGTAATTTGCACCGGCGTTCTCACGTGCATCGGCCACACCGCACTCACCTTCAACGATGTCGTCGAGGCCCACGGTATGCCTGATCGCAACACGCGGCAGCGGCTTGCGGCCGGCGAGAAACGTCGCGAGATCCGCGTCCTCCAGGTCCGGCGAAAGCCGCGCATCGATGCCGGCGATGTTGCCGGCCATCCCGTCGAAGAAATTGGTCTCGACGCCACGCAGAAGCGCATCGAGGATCGCCTTGTCGATCTCGGCTGGACCATAGGCCGCGGCAAGCGCCGGAATGTTCTTCTTCGCACAGGTCGCGACCTGCGCGCCGATGCATGACGCATGCAGATCGAACGCGGTCTGGAATCCGGCCCGCGCCAGGTAAAGACCGCGCGCGATCTCCAGCGACCGGCGCAAACCATCGACCGTCTGCTCCGGCGACAGCTCCGGGCGCTTGTCGAACCATTTCGGCACCAGCAGCTCGGCGCTGGCCCCCACGGCGGCCCCCTTCCCTTCGACCTCGATCTCGACCCGCACGAACAGCTGCGGCGTCGCGTTGATCGTGATCGCACCAAAGCGGAACGGCCGCGCGAACTGCACGGGTCGTTCGAAGAAGGCGATGTCTCGCAGCTTCAGGCGCGGTGCCATGGTTTCAGTCCAGCGAACCTTGCGAGAAGAAATGCTTGCGGATGCGTTGCACGAGCTCGGTGAAGACAGGATCGGCCATCACATCGAGCGAGCGCGGGCGCGGCAGCGGCACGTCGTAGATCGCGGCGACGGCACCGGGCCGCTCGGTCATGACCAGGACGCGGTCGGCAAGGAACACGGCCTCGGGAATCGAATGCGTGATCAGCAGCACCGTCTTCCTGGTCTCACGCTGGATCCGCATCAATTCGACATTCATGCGCTCGCGCGTCAGCGCGTCGAGCGCGCCGAACGGCTCGTCCATCAGCATGATCTTGGGATCGTGCACCAGCGCGCGGCAGATCGAGGCGCGCTGCTGCATGCCGCCGGAGAGCTGCCATGGCAGCTTCTTCTCGAATCCTTCGAGGCCGACCAGCTTCAGCAGTTCTTTGGCGCGGGTGAGATATTGCTCTCGCGGCAGCCGCTTCATGTCGATCGGCAGCATCACGTTCTTGAGGATGTTGCGCCAGGGCAAGAGCAGTGCGTTCTGGAACACGATGCCGACATTGCCATGTGGCGTCGTCACCTTCTCGCCCTCGACCAGGATCTCGCCCGATGTCGGCGGCAGCAGACCCGAGATCAGCTTGAGCAGCGTGGACTTGCCGCAGCCGCTGGGGCCGACCACAACGAAGAATTCGCCGTCATTGATGTGGAAGTCGAGCGGCCGCAGCGACGGCACGTCGCCGTCGCGCGTCCGGTAGGTCTTGGACACGCCCGACAACCTGATGCCCGACGCATCGCCGGCAGCCCGGTCGCTCACCAATCTCAGATGCGCGGCCGGCTGCGCGGTTTCATTCATGGCTGTCGCAGGTTTCACGAGCCACTCTTCGGCAGATAATCGTTGGTGTAGAACGCCTTCGGGTTCTCCTTGGCCTTGGCATCGAGACCGCCATATTCGACCAGCAGATTGACGGTCTCGGTCATGTTCTGGTCGGTGACCTGGAACGGGCGCTTGCCCTTGGTCTCCGCGGTCCGGTAGAGCGGAATCGTCAGCTCAAAGCCCTGCGTCAGCGTGTCGATCTTGCCGCCCTTGGGGTTGGCATCGAGAATCGATTGCGCCGCGGCCTTCGGCTCCTTCTCGGCGGCTTCCACCGCCTTGGTCGTTGCCGACATGAAACGGCGGACGAGATCGGCATTGGCCTTCACATAGTCGGCGTTGGCGATGATGCCCGAGGAGACCATGTTGATGCCGTAGTCGGCAAATTTGATCGGATAGACGTCCTTGCCGGTGGCGTCCTTGATCTTCATCGACTGATCCATGACGTAGCCGAGCAAGAGATCAGCCTGGCCGTTGATGACGGCGTTGAGCTTGGTCTGGCCGTCGCCAGCGACGGTCTTGAAGTCGCTTTCCTTCAGGCCGGTCTTCTTCAGGAACAGCGGCCAGATCTGGGTCATGGAGTCGGCCGGCGTGATCGCGACCGTCTTGCCCTTGATGTCCTCGGGCTTCCTGATGTTCTTGTCGGCGAAGCCCATGGCGGACATCGGGCTGGTCTGAAGCAAGACACCGGTCGCAACCACGGGCGCGCCCTTGATGGCAGCGCGCATCATGGTGGGGACGTCGACATAGCCGAAATCGGCGGTCTTGGCGGCGACGGCCTGCGTGGTCGCAGCCGAGCCGCGGCCTTCCTGGATCTCGAGCTCGATGCCCTCGGCGGCATAGATGCCCTTGGCCTTGCCGTAATAGAACGGCGCGTGCTCGCCATAGACGTACCAGTTGAGCATCAGCACAACCTTGTCGGCCGCCTGCGCCGGCATGGCCGCAAACGCCATCAGCGCCACGGATGCAGCCCCAATCAACCGCTTCATCGTCACTCTCCCTTGCCTTTGTTGCGTCGGCCATTGGTGGCCAATCGTTGCCTTGATTGTTGTCACGCGGCGAAAATCACGTCCTCGCGCTGGCTGACGTGCCAGGGAATGACCAGCTTCTCGATCCGGTCGACGATCCAGAACAGGACCACGCCGAGCAACGCCAGGATCACGAGCGCTGCGAACATCGTCGGCAGGTCGAAGGTGCCGATCGAGCGCTGCATCACATAACCGATGCCGGAATTGGAGCCGACGAACTCGCCGACGACGGCGCCGACCACGGCGAGCGTCACCGATACTTTGAGACCTGAAAAGATCGCGGGCAACGCATGCGGCAGATTCACCGCGCAAAACACCTGGAAGCGGTTGCCCTGCATGGCGCGGGCGAGATCGACCATGTCGGGGTCGACCGATTTGAAGCCTTGAACGGCGGAGACGACCACCGGGAAGAAGCCGAGCAGGAACGCCGAGATGACTTTGGGAATGATGCCGAAGCCGAACCAGACCACGAACAGCGGCGCGATGGCGATCTTCGGCACGGACTGGGAGAACACCAGCAGCGGATAGACGTAGCTCTCCACCGTCTTCGAGCCCGCGATCAGCATCGCGACGGGAATGCCGAACAGCGCCGACAGCAGGAAGCCGCAGACCGTCGCATAAGTGGTCGGCCAGGACTGGCGCAGCAGCTCCGGCCATTCCGTGCGCAGCACCGCGACGACGTCGAGCGGCGCCGGGATCTGATAGGCGGGAATCCTGAACAGCCGGATCGAAAGATCCCAGGCGATGACGATGAAGACCAGGAACAAGAACGGCCGAACCCAGGCCGCATTCAACATCCTGGAGACCGCATGTTGCGGCTTCGGCTCGGCCAATTTTCACTCCCGGCATTTTCTTCGTTGTGGAGAGAAATTAACCCGTTGGATAAATACTGTCCAGAGCTTTCCCTGTGACGTTTTGCGGCGGGTTCCGGTACACCAACGGAGTCATTCCGGGGCGATGCGAAGCATCGAACCCGGGATCTCGAGATTCCGGGTTCGGTCCTACGGACCGCCCCGGAATGACAGCAGAGAGAATGTAGGACTAAGCCGTCTGCGCCACCGCGGCGCGGGACTTCGGTGCCTTCGCGACCTCGAACAGCGCCACGGATTGTCCGGTCAGCGCAGCCAGCACGAGACCGACCATATGCGCCAGCCGCTCGTCCTTGGCCTTTTTGTCCAGGAGATCGCGGCCGAAGATCACGCTGAGCGTTGCCGAGTTCGAGAGATAGAAGAAGCAGAGCCCTGCGATCGAAATGTAGAGCTGCACCGGATCGACCGCGACCTGGAAGTCGCCACTATCGACGCCGCGCCGCACCACGGTGCGGATCATCTCGACGAAGGGCGAATGCATCGACTTGACCTTGGTCGATTTCTTCAGGTGTTTTGCGCGCGCGAGGTTCTCGGTCTGGAGCAGCGACAGGAATTCGGGATTGCGCAGGAAGTAATTCCAGGTGAACTCGATCAGCCGCCTGATCGCCTCGGGCGGATCGAGATGTTCGAGATCGAGCCCCCGCTCCTCGCTGCGGATCTTGTCATAGGCGCCTTCGAGCACGGCAAGATAGAGCTCGTCCTTGTTGCCGACGTGATAGTACAGCATGCGCTTGTTGGCGCCGGCCTTGGCCGCGATGCGGTCGACCCGCGCGCCGGCGAGGCCGTGGGCGGAGAACTCCTGCTTGGCGGCTTCGAGAATGCGCAGCCGCATCCCCTCGGGATCGCGCTGCCATTTCAGAGTTCGCTTTGCCTTCGCCTTCGCCAAACCGGGTGCTCGCTGGGTGCTGTCGATACGCGTGTAACACGCGGGCGTGCGCTTGAGAACGCAAGGATGCTGGTTGGCTCCGTCATTCCGGGGCGCGCCCTCTTGGGCGCGAGCCCGAAATCCATCGGGCCGCAGGGCCGGGCGGCTGAATGGAGTCCGGGCTGGTCGCTTCGCGACGCCCCGGAATGACAGAATCACTCCGCCGGCTTCGGCGACCGCTCCAGCAGCACCGTCTGAATCCCGCAGGTCCCACTCCGCACCGTCATGATCCGCGTGCCCGGCTTGCGGCCGTTGCGGACCTCGGTGACGTCGAGGCCGGCGGCGATCAGGCGGGCGCGGGTGGCGTCGATGTCGGCGACGCGCCAGCTCAGGCCCCAGAGCCGGTCATGCTGGGGATCACCGCCGGCGACGGGCCGGCGCACCACCTCGACGATGAGATCGCCGCAGCGGAAGAACATCAGCTGGCCCCAATCCTGGTGCGAGCGGTCGAGCGCCAGGTCGAGGCCGAGCCGCGCGCCGTAGAGCGCGGCGGCCCGTTCGGAATCCTCGGTGGTGACCACGACATGGTCGAGCCCGTCGATCGGCGCGATGTCGGTCGCAACCGAGAGCGGTCGCTCGTCGGCGAGCTCGAGGAAGAACATGCGCACGCCGCGCGTGAGTTCCGTGGCGGCGCGGGTACGCTTCCAATGCAGGACTGCCCCCGATTCGACGTCGCTGCTCTCCACCTCGGTGACCGGATCCGGCTCCAAGGCCACCCGCTCCAGCCGCCGGTGCATCCGGCTGATGTCCGCGACACGGAAGCACAGGCTGGCGAGCATGCCCTCCTGGTCGTCGAGCAGCGCGCGCATCCGGTCCGCCGTCGCGGTGAAGCCGCTCGGCGCCATCAGCTCGATCGTCATGTTCTCGAGAGTGAACAGCACGCGATCGGCGCCCTCGCCGGAATTCTGCCAGGCCGGCGCGCGGGCAAGCAGCGTCTGATAGGCCGCCCTGGCCGCATCGATGTCCCTGACCAGGACGACGACGTGATCGAGGCCCGTGATCATCTCTCCCCCTTTGATTGGCCTGGAACCTGTGAGCCGAAACACGGCGTTTGTCCGGGCTTGGCATTGCCCGGTGATGGTCGTATTCCGGCCGCATGCTGACCTCAAGCGCTTCGGGCGGCAGTTTTGCGAATAATTTCAGCGATCCCTCGGCGGAACCGGTGCTAAAGTACGCGCGTCGGCCGGGACCACAAAGCGCATGACGGACAGGCAATGCAGGCTCTCTTCATCGGACAGACCTATATCGACGTCGTCTTCATCACCGACCACATGCCGACCGGCGACGAGAAGCACGTGGCCTCGGACTACGCGGTCTCCTTCGGCGGCAACGCGGTGACGGCGGCGTTCTGCTGCGCCAAGCTCGGCATCGTGCCGGATCTGATCGCCACCGCGGCCAATGACTGGTTGGGGCGCATGTTCCAGGACATGTGCGCGAAATACGCGATCTCGCTGCACGGGCGGAAGGTGAACCAGTCCTCGCTCTCCTTCATCATGCCCAAGGACGGCAAGCGCGCCATCGTCCGCTGCCGTGACGACGAACACATCCACCCCTTCCCGATGCTCAATCTCGGCGGCTGCCGCGCGCTGCATGTCGACGGCCATCAGCCGGACGCCGCGCTCCACTACGCCAAAGTCTGCCGCGAGGCCGGCATCCTGACCTCGCTCGACGGCGGCGGCCTGCGCACCAACACGCATGAGCTGTTGGAATTCATCGACGTCGCCATCGTCGCCGAGCGCCTGTGCGAGCAGATGGACCTGACGCCGGAGAAGATGCTCGACTATCTCAAGAGCCGCGGCTGCAAGATCGGCGGCGTCACCATGGGCGAGAAGGGCCTGCTCTGGTACGACGAAACCGGGACGGTGCAGGTGATGCCGGCGATGCCGATCCCGCGCGAGCGCGTGATCGACACCAACGGCGCCGGCGACGTCTTCCACGGCGCCTATGTCTATTCCTATCTTGCCCATCCCGGTAAAAGCTGGCGCGAGCATTTCGATTTCGCCCGCGCCGCCTCGACCTTCAAGATCCAGCGCCTCGGCAACGAGGCCGGCCTGCCGACCCTTGTGGACATCGCCAAGGTCAGGCACGAATTCGAGGTCAGGGTCTAGATTCGCGCGAGGTTCTCCATGGGGCGCGTCTTCGTCGCCGGCAGCATCAACATGGATGTCGTGGCGACCGCCGATCGCCACCCGCGCATCGGCGAGACCGTTGCGGGCCGGCAGGTGTTGTATTTCCCCGGCGGCAAGGGCGCCAACCAGGCGGTGGCGGCGTCGCGGCTCGGCGCAGGGACGACGTTGATCGGACGGTTGGGGAAGGATGCGTTCGGCGCCGAGCTGAGGCAGTTTCTCGGCGATCAAGGCATCGATCTCGGCTACGTCCAGGACACGGCCGAGGCGCACACCGGCACGGCCATCATCACGGTGGCCAAATCCGACAACACCATCGTCGTCATCCCCGGCGCAAACGGCCTGGTCGGCGCCGATGACGTCGGCATCGTGCCGATGCTGAAAGGAGACGTCGCGGTCAGCCAGTTCGAGATTCCGCTGCCGACCATCGCCGCGTTCTTCCGGCGCGCGCGCGAGGCGGGTGCCGTGACCGTGCTCAACCCGGCGCCGGCGCAAGCGATGCCCGGCGAGCTCCTGGCGCTGGTCGATATCCTCGTGCTGAACGAGACCGAGCTCGGCTTCCTCGGAGGCGCGGAGCTCACGGACGCCGACGAGGCCGCGACGATCATCGCGGTCGCGCGAGAACTCCAGGCGCGCGCGGACCAGACCATTTGCGTCACGCTCGGCAAGCGCGGCGTGCTCGCGCTCGCCGGCGGCGAGGAGCTCGTCGTGCCCGGGCGGCCGGTGAAAGCGGTCGATACCACCGGCGCCGGCGACTGCTTCGTCGGCGCGCTCGCCGCGCAGCTGGCTGACGGCGTGCCATTGCGCGCCGCCCTCGCCTTCGCCAATGCTGCCGCCTCGATCAGCGTGCAGCGCATGGGCGCCGGACCGTCGATGCCGACGGCCGCGGAGGTTGCTACCGTTCTCGGCGCCGGTTGATCATGCCAGCGCGCTCTTCAGGTCGAAACTTTCGTCCGCGGCCTGCTCCGGCGTGATCGAGCGGTCCATGGCCTGCAGGCGGCGGCCGAACATGTGGTCGCCGGCGCGGTTGATGGACTCGATGCCGAGCAGTCTGTCGCCCTTGTAGCAGAACGCCGAAAACGCCTTCCTGGCGGGATCGCCGCGCAGCACGACGCGGTCGTAGCCGGTGGTGAGGCCTGCGATCTGGAGCTTGTCGTCGCCCTGATCGCTCCAGAACCACGGATGGCCGTCATAAGGCTTCTTGTCGCCTGTCAGCCGTGCCGCGAGGCAGCGGGCGTGATCGGTGGCGTTCTGCACCGATTCCAGCCGCAGCGATCCGCCGAAGCGGGGGCTGGCAAACAGCGCGCAATCGCCGATCGCGGAAATATTGGGATCGGCGGTTGCAAGATATTCGTCGACGATGATGCCGGCAGCGACCGGCAGTCCGGCCTCCGCCGCAAGCTCGATGTTCGGCAGCACACCGACGCCGACCACGACGAGATCGGCCGGCAGATGTCGTCCGTCGCTCAGGGAGACGCCGGTGACCTTGCCGCCTTCGGCCTCGATGGAGGTTGCCTGCACGCCGAGATGGATGCGGATGCCGGCCTCACGATGGCGCGCCTGGAAATATTCGGAGACCTCGGCCGTCACAGCACGCGCCATCACGCGCGGGGCGAGCTCGAGCACGTCGACCTCGAGACCCTTGATCCGCGCGGTGGCGGCGAATTCGAGGCCGATGAAACCGGCGCCGATGATCACCGCCCGCGTCTTCGACGGCATGATCTGGCGTAGCGCCTCGCTTTCGTCGAGGATGCGTAAATATTTCACGTCCGCCAGATTGGCGTTGGGCAGATCGAGCAGCCGGTTGCGCGCGCCCGTCGCCAGCACGAGATGGCCATAGGCAAGCGTCTCGCCCGAGGCGAGGAGCACGTTGCGCGCGGCGCGGTCGATCGACACCGCGCGCCCCGCGATCAGCTCGATCTTCTGGTCCTGGTAGAATTTTTCGGGCCGGAACATCAGGCTCTCGGGCCCGGCGGAGCCCTTGATGTAAGCCTTGGACAGCGGCGGCCGCTGATAGGGCAGATGCGCCTCGTCGTTGATGAGGCAGACGCGGCCTGCAAAGCCCGCCTGGCGTAGCGATGCCGCGACCTGGTAACCGCCATGACCGGCCCCGACGATGATCACCGGACCGTCGCTCATTGGACAGCCCATTTCCGGAAGACACGAGCGTGACCCATGTCGTCTCCTCTCTCGCTGATTTTGGTTGCTGACCTTACGAGGAGCCGGCGCTCGTGTCCGTCCCTTGGAAAAGGCATGCCCATTTGAGCCTATCGTTCCGTCCAGTGCAAGGGTGCACCGCGGGGATTGTCTCCCCTCGCCATCTGCGATTTAGTCGCGACTAACCACCTCATGCCGGGGATATCCAGGATGCCAGCACCAATCTCCCAGCCCGATGATCCCGCCCTGCTGCGGATCGACGGTCCGATCGCGACCATCACGCTCAACCGTCCTGCCGCGTTCAACTCGGTCAACCTTGCGATTGCGCAAAAGCTCGAGCAGCTCGCGGCCGCTATCGAAGGCGACGACGCCATCAAGGTCCTGGTGATCGAAGGCGAAGGCCGTGCCTTCTCGGCCGGCGGCGATCTGCAGACAATCGGGGCGGCCGCCGAGGCCGGCACGGTGACCCCTGTGGTCGGCGAGCTGTTGAAGCACTATCATGCCTTCATCGAGATCATCAGGCGCATGCCGAAAATCTCGCTGTCGAGCGTGCACGGTTCGGCCGCCGGCGCCGGCATGGGCCTCGCTTTCGTCACCGATCTCTGCATCGCAGCCGACGATGCCAAGTTCACCCCGGCCTATGCCAAGATCGGGGTATCGCCGGATGGCGGCTCCACGGTCGGTATCGTTGGCACGGTCGGCTCGCGCCGCGCGCTGCAGATCTTCCTGGCCGAGGACAATTTTACCGCGCAGCAGGCCTATGAATGGGGTCTCGTCGCCAAGACCGTTCCCGCCGCCGAGCTGAAGGCCGCCACGCGACAGCTCGCCGAGCGGTTGGCGCAGAACCCGCCCGCTGCCATCGCCGGCACCAAGCAGCTGGTCTATCAGGCCGCGACCACGCCGGTGAAGCAGCAGCTCGATGCCGAGGAGCACAAGATCATCATGGCAATGAACACGGAGGACTTCCGCGTTGCCGTGAAGAAGTTCACGAGCAAGTCGAAGTGACGCCCGCGCGCAGCTTCGTCGGCCTTCGTCACGGCGCCACCGACTGGAATCGCGAAGGGCTGTTCCAGGGCCGGACCGACAACCCGCTGAACGAGGACGGCCTGCGGCAAGCGCACGAGGCAGCCGACATGCTGCGCGGCGTCGGCATCAGCCGCATCGTCGCAAGCCCCCTTATGCGCGCGGCACAAACCGCCGAGATCATCGCGGCGGCGATCTCGGTGCCGCTCGAGATTGACGATCGCATCATCGAATTCGATTTCGGCAGCCTCGAGGGCCTCCCCGTTCGCGACGTCATGATCAAGCACGGCGTCACATCAGCGACGGGCCTCGTGTCGATCCTGACGGGCGACGGCGAAAGCTGGGACGCCATGGCGGGACGGTCGCTGGCTTGTGTCTCGGCGTGGCTGGAACGTCATCCCGACGACGACCTGCTGTTCGTCTGCCACGACGCGGTGATGCAGGCGATGGCGAACGCGCTGTCCGGCAGCTATTTCAAGAACAGCCACGCCACCCCGTTCCGCTATCTGCGCGACGCCGGACAATGGCGCGTCGAGCAGGTCGCTATTGCGGACAGATATAGCCCGTCCCTGCCGGCGACTTGAAGCATCCGACCGACTCCGGCAGCACGTGCCGCGGCAGCCACAGCACCACGCTCGGGAAATAGATCGCAAACGCGATCGTGCCGAGGAACACCAGGTAGATCGGCAAGGCCGCGCGCAGCGCCTTGGCAAAACTGACGCCGACGAATTTCGACGCCATCAGCAGCACCAGGCCGTAAGGCGGCGTGATCAGGCCGAAGGCGAGCGTTGCGATCAGCACGACGCCCATGTGCACGGCGTTGATGTCGCCGGCTTCTGTCAGTGCGTTGACCAGCGGCATGAAGATGATGATGGTCGGCACCGGCTCGATGAAGTCGCCGACCACGGTGAACAGCAGCACCATCAGCAGCATGATCAGGTGCGGGTCGTTACCGGCGATCGACGTGATCAACTCGGCGATGTAGGTCGCGCCGCGCAAATAAGCCAGCATCCAGCCGAAGGCGTTGGCCGCGCCGATCGTGATCAGCGGCAGCGAGAAGATCAGACCGGCGAGACAGAAATCGTAAGGGATCTTCCTGATATGCCCGCGGTTGAGCGCAGGGATGACGACGAGGACGATCCAGACCACGGCGACGACACCGGCCTCCGTCGGCGTGAACCAGCCGGTCAGGATGCCCCCTAACAGGATGACGGGGATCATCAGCGGCAGGGCCGCATCGCCGGCGGCAAAGACCACCTGCCGCAGCGGGGCGCGCGGCTTGCGCAGGCCCGACGGACCGAAGAAGTAGCAATAGATCATCAGGCCGAAACCGATCATCAGGCCCGGCACCACGCCTGCCATGAACAGGCCGGCGATCGAGACGTTGCCGACGGCGCCATAGACCACGGCGGTGATGCTCGGCGGCACCAGCGCGGCGATGGTCGAGGCCGAGGCGATGATCGCGGCGATGAAGGCGGGCTCATAGCCCTCGCGCTTCATCGGGCCGCCCAGCGCCCGGCTCATCACGGCGACGTCGGCCGTGGTCGAGCCAGACATTTCCGAGAAGAACATGCTGAAAACGACGACGACCTGCGACAGCCCGCCCCTGATGTGCCCGACCAGCGAGACCGAGAGGTTGGCTATTCGCACCACCACATTGGCCGAGCTCATGAGCTCGCCGACCAGGAGGAAAAACGGGATCGCCAGCAACGCCTCGGAATCGACGCCGTCAAAGATCTTCTGGATGATGGCGGCGAGCGACACGTCGGACAGCAGCGCGCCGATGAAGACGCCGGCCATCAGCGAGAACGGCACAGGCACGCCAAGGTATCCGAACGACAGGAAGCAGATCGTCATCAGTGCCAGGACAATGGGTGCGCTCACGGCTGCACCCTCATCTGCGCATCGGTGACGACGGGCGTTCCATCCTCCTCGGGCGGCTCGGGATGATCGAAGCCGTTGCGAAGACCATTGACGAGCTGCTCGATGGTGAACAGGCCAATCAGCACACCCGACAATGGAATGATCGCATAGAGCGAGGCGATCGGCGTGCCCGACGGCAGGCGGAAGCTGCCGAAACCGCGGAGATAATTCTGGTAGCCGTACCAGACGAGGCAGAAGGCAACGCCGAGCACGACGATGCGGATGATGACTTCGACGACCAGTCGCGAGGTGCCGTGCATCGCCTCGGAGATCGCGGTGAGATAGAGGTGGTCGTTGCGCCGCGTCGCGGCCGCCGTTCCGATGAAGATCGCGTAGATGAACAGCGTCGAGGTCACTTCCTGGAGCCACAGCCAGGGATGGCCGATGGTGCGGGTGACGATGTCGGCGGTCACCGACAACGAGAAGCCGAAGCACAGCACGCCGCACAGGATCATCAGCGCAAGCTCGAGCCAGTCGAGCCAGCGCCATTTCAGGTGGCGCTGGCGTTGAACGAGCAGTTTGTCGGCGATGGCCATTGTTGTCCCCGGCTGCGGCTTTCCGTCATGGCCGGGCTTGTCCCGGCCATCCACGCACTTTGGCGCGGGCTGGAAGGAAGAACGTGGATGCCCGGGACAAGCCCGGGCATGACGACCTTGCTGGAACTAATTAATCGACCGGATCAGATCCTTGACCTTCTCGGCGTGCGGGCCGAGCTCCTTGGCGAGCTTGTCGAGATAGGGATCGGCGACTGCCGCAAAGCTCTTCTTGTCGACGTTGTCGACGATCTTCACGCCCATCTTCTTCAGCTTCTCAGCCGCGGTGCGCTCGAGCTCGAACGCCTTCGCCGGCTCCTTGGTGCTGATCTCGTTGGCCGCGGTCTGCACCCACCCCTTCTGCTCGGCGGAGAGGCTCTGCCAGAGCTTGTCGGAGATGAACACCAGCGCGTTGTTGGCTTCGTGCTCGGTGATGTTCAGGACCGGCGCCACCTCGTAATGCTTGTTGACGAGGTAGACATTGATGCTGTTCTCGGCCACGTCGACGACGCCGGTTTGCAGGCTGGTGTAGACGCTGCCGAACGGCATGTGCACGGTCTGGGCGCCATAGGCCGGAAACATGGTGTCCTCGGTCGCGGTCGCCTGCACACGGACCTTCGCGCCCTTGATGTCGCCGACGTTATGGATCTCCTTCCTGGAGTACATGTGACGCACGCCCTGCGAGCCCGTCGCGATCACGTGCAGGCCCTGCGTGGTCTCGTCGATCATGGTCCTGAGCGCCTCGAAGACACGGGGATCGGCCAGCCCCTTGACCACGTGTTTTTCGTCGCGGAACAGATAGTGCAGCGACATCACGCCCGCCTGCGGCGAGATCGTCGCCGTGTTGGCGGAGGAGATGATCGAGAATTCGACGTCCCCGGCCTTCACGAGCTGGAGCACTTGCGGCTCCTGCCCGAGCTGCGCGCCGGGGTATTGGTCGATGATCATGGTGCCTTTGCTCAATTCCTTGAGCTTCTCGGCAAACAGGTCACCCGCAATGGAATAACCGGTATTGCGCGGCTGGTCGTAGGCGAAGCGATAATGCTTCACCTCCTGTGCCCCGGCTCCGGTGACGAAAAGCATAGCGGCCACGGCCGCCAACCCATTCAAGAATCTTGGCATGGATCGCGCAATCATCGTTTCCCCCTGTCTTATCGCCCGCCGCTTTGAGCGGTCTGAGCGTTGGTCGTTCGGTCAGCTCGTCTCTGTCTTCCCAGTCCTCTGCATGAAGTCGAAGTCGCAGCCCTCGTCGGCCTGCATGATGGTTTCGTTGAACAGCCAGGCGTAGCCGCGCCGTGCTTCCTCCGGTGCTGCGGCCGGCTTCAACGCGGCGCGGCGGCGCTCCAGCTCGGCCGCATCGACCAGAAGCTCGATGCTGCGCTTGGCCACATCCAGGCTGATCATGTCGCCGTTCTGCACCAGCGCCAGCGGCCCGCCCACGGCGGATTCCGGAGTGATGTGCAGCACGATGGTGCCGAACGCGGTGCCGCTCATGCGCGCGTCGGAAATGCGCACCATGTCCTTGGTGCCGCCGCGCGCGAGCTTCTTCGGGATCGGCAGATAGCCCGCCTCGGGCATGCCGGGCGCCCCCTTTGGGCCGGCATTGCGCAGCACCAGCACGTCGTCGGAGTTCACGTCGAGTTCGGGGTCGTCGACCCGCAAGGTCATGTCCTCGACGGATTCGAACACGACCGCGCGCCCGGTATGCTTCAAGAGCTTGGGGCTCGCGGCCGACTGCTTGATGACGGCGCCGCGCGGCGCGAGATTGCCGTGCAGGACGGCGAGGCCGCCTTCCTTCTTGATCGGATTGTCGCGCGAACGGATCGCGTCCTGGCCGGGCACGTCTTCCGCATTGGCGACGACGTCGCGCAGCGTCTGGCCCGAGATCGTCTTGGCGTCGAGATCGACGAGGTCGCCGAGCTGCGCCAGCAGCTTCGGCACGCCGCCGGCGTGGTGGAAATGCTCCATGTAATGCTCGCCGGACGGCTTGAGGTCGACCAGCACCGGCACCTCGCGGCCGATCTGGTCGAACTTTTCGAGATCGAGCCGATGCGGCGAGCGATGCGCCATCGCGGTCAAGTGGATCAGGCCGTTGGTCGAGCCGCCGATCGCCTGCAACACCACTTGCGCGTTCTTGAAGGACGCCGGCGACAGCAGCTCGCTCGGCTTCGGCCCCTTGGCCTTGGCCATCTCGGCGGCGACCTTGCCGCTGGCCTCCGCAAGCCGGAAGCGCTCGGCATGCGGTGCCGGGATCGTCGCGCTCATCGGCAGCGCCAGGCCCATGGCTTCGATCATGCAGGCCATGGTCGAGGCCGTGCCCATCACCATGCAGGTGCCGACCGACGGCGCAAGGCGGCCGTTGACCGCCTCGATCTCGGCGTCGTCCATCTCGCCGGCGCGGTACTTGCCCCAGAGACGGCGGCAATCGGTGCAGGCGCCCAGCACCTCGCCCTTGTGATGGCCGACCACCATCGGGCCGACGGGAATGACCACGGTCGGCAGATCGGCGCTGATCGCGGCCATCACCTGCGCCGGAAGCGTCTTGTCGCAGCCGCCGATCACGATCACCGAATCCATCGGCTGGGCCCGGATCATCTCCTCGGTGTCCATCGCCATCAGATTGCGCAGATACATCGAGGTCGGATGCGCAAAGCTCTCGGCGATCGAGATGGTCGGGAACACGAACGGCATCGCACCGGAGAGCATCACCCCGCGCTTGGCGGCTTCGATGATCTGCGGAACGTTGCCGTGGCAGGGATTGTAGTCGCTATACGTGTTGGTGATGCCGACGATCGGGCGCTCCAGCGCGTCGTCGGAATAGCCCATGGCCTTGATGAACGCTTTGCGCAGGAACAGCGAGAAGCCGGCATCGCCATAGCTCGTCAGACCCTTGCGCAACCCACTCGTCATCATGCCACTCCTGCGGTTGCCATTGTGGTACAGCCCGCCCCTCGATTGTCAATAAGCCTGGTCCATATTGTCGAATTTTCCGCCAAATCGTACCCTCCTTGGCGTGAATTATTGACAATCTGTCCCTTCCCTGCTCCACAGTGCGAGCCGGCCAGACGCCGGAAGACTGAGGGCATGTCCGACATTCGCTCCACAGACAGCATGCCGATCCGGCTCGACGATCCGGACGACGTCGTCGCGCGGCTGGAGGAGGACATCATCTTTGGCCGCCTCGCGCCCGCCGCGCGCCTGACTGAAGACGCGCTGATGTCGCGTTACGGGACCTCCCGCCACTTCGTACGGCAGGCCTTGGTGGACGCCGAACGCCGCGGCATCGTCCGCCGCGAGAAGAATGTCGGCGCCACCGTGCGGTTCTACTCGGCCGAGGAGGTCCGGCAGATCTACGAGGTCCGGGAGATGCTGACCCGGCAGGCCGCGCTGATGATCGCCCTGCCCGCAGCGCAAAGCCTGATCGACGAAATCTCATCATTGCAACGGCAATATTGCGCGAAGGCCGACTTGCGGGATCTCCGCGGCATCCACGAAGCCAACGACGCCTTCCACCTCGCGCTGTTCTCGGCTTGCGGCAATCCCTATCTGGTGCGCTCGCTGCAGGACTACATGAACCTGACCTTGCCGATGCGCGCCAAGAATCTCGCCGATCGCGAGGGCTTGGCGCAGTCGCGGCGCCAGCATGAGATGATGATCGAGCTGCTGAAAGGCCGTGACAGCTGGGCATTGGCGCAGCTGTGCGTGGATCACATGCAGTTCAGCAAGAGGGATTATCTGGCGCGGGTTGCGGGGGAGGATCGCTAGCAATAAGCCAACAAAGCGAGGCCACTCGCCTCATCTCGGTTGCGCGAGGTTGCCCTGCCGGTAAGCGGCCCTCCTTTCTTCGCACGTAGAATATCGCGGAAAGGCCTTGTTCCATCTAGTAAATCTCGCCAAAATGCAACCCCGAGTGGACAGTACCGATTTCTTGCACCCCAACCCTCTATGGAAAAATGCAACACTTCGATTTTACAGAAATTTGTGACGGGCGCTCGCCCCACCCAGAAAGTGAAGGTGGCTTCTTCCCGTTAGAGGGGAAAGACGCGTTCGAGATAGCGTATGCCAACACGGAAAAAATCATTAACTGCTCGGCCTTCCGAAGAATGCAAGGCAAGACGCAAGTCTATCCATTTCCCACGACGGACGCCGTCCGCAATCGCCTCACTCACTCGATCGAGGTCGCGCACATTGGCCAGACTATTGCGACCAAGGTGTTTGCCCCGATAAATTGTGAGGAAACGATAAAGCGGGCGGCGCAGCAAATCGTCAACAACGGATGCTTACTGCATGATATTGGAAATCCTCCCTTTGGACACGGAGGAGAAGAAGCGATCCGCGAGTTCTTCCGTGCGGCCGACTCAATCAAGATAGTGAAAGACGCCTTCTGTAACGTAGACCTGAAGAACGACTTTCTTTTGTTCGACGGTAACGCTCAGGGTTTTCGTATCGCCACCACATTGAACGGAAGAAAATACGATGGAGGATTGCGTCTGGGCGCAGCGACCTTGTGCGCCATGGTAAAATATCCTTATGGGAGCTCAGAGGAAGGTGGCAAGCCAGGAAAATTCGGCTTCATGAATTCCGAAAGCGAGTACTTTAGGACAGTATTCGGGACTTGCGGACTAACGGATGGAAAGGGAGTGCTGCATCGGAGCCCGCTCTCACTGATCGTCGAAGCGGCAGACGATATTGCTTATCTGACGGCTGATCTACAAGATGCCTACATCTACGGCGACATCGATTTCAAATTCGCCTTGGGAGAGCTCGCCCTCCTCGCTCAGTCCGACCGCCCCTTCGCGGAAGCCAAGGACCGAGGCGATACGATCTCCGAGTTTCGATCTTTGGCCGTGAACAAGATGATCACGTTGGCGTCGGAACGGCTTTACAATGAAGTGTTCAAGAACAAATCAGTCGTGGACCGCTTCAAACCATTTTCGTTCTGGAGCACTGAAGCGGCCCAAGGCGTTGAGGCCAGCGAAGATCGAATCCGCGCAAAAAGCAATGAGAGCATTTATCGCGGCCGCCGAAAGGTGACACTGCAGGTTGCCGGAGGGCGAATAATAAAGTTCGTTCTTGAAATGCAGATTCGTGCGCTGAACGATCTTTATATTTATCTGCTGGGCAACAGGACAACAGTAGACCTGATGCCCGCTCACATAGAAAACCAGTTGGATGGACCTCCAACGCTGGAGAAGCTAGCGAAGCATCTACTCGACAATCTGGAGCGCGGCATCAGAAGTAGAGAGTCAGTCCAAGTCATCTTGAGAATGCCGACAGAAACTCAAGGACAGATGATGAGGCTATTCGTCGAGGCCTGCCAAGCCCCTCAATTTGTGGCGTCCAGCAAGATCCCCTGCGAAGCCGGCGCGCAGCCTGCCGACGAACAAACTGCAACGGATGAGCAACTTGCTTACGGACTCATTCAACTAGCGGTCGATTTCGTTTCTGGAACGACGGATCGTTACCTTAGTAACTACAGCAAAGATTGGGCTGGTCCGTCACTAACTTGACAAGGGGAGCAGGGCTCCCCTTGTAGAATAGTTGCTTATTCGGCTGCTTCCTTCGCGGCGGATTCAAAGAGCCAGCGAGCCGCCATCTCCGCGATCGCCAGTTCGACCATACGGCTTTCTTCACCACTACTCACGCCGCGGAATACTCGCCCTGCGCCTATCTCAATACAATGCCGTAGAGGAGCATCTGGTTGTTGCTGATGATAGTCGCGACTGTAGTCAGCTATTTGAGCCATCACTTGGCTGATATGCCGATCGGCCTCAGCCTCTGGGTCACGCTGAACGTGCACATGTGTTGACATGACATCTCCAAGTAGTACGACTCATGGCTGGAACATAACAGGAACAATTCGCTCTGTCGAGCTACTTTTACCTGAGCTGCGCGCCGCCAAGGACAGCTGTGACAAAGCTATCAACACTCTTTTGAGGGTGTGCACAACTCGCGCGACTACTGATTGCATAACTCGGCAGTACGCCGCCGTACGCAGACTATGAATCGTGATTCGTCAAAGGCATCTTAACCGATGATAGTTCCTGGCGTCATTCTGGATCATCTCCCGCCCTAATTCTCTCAAAGAGGACGTGCGGACATCGTTCCGTGCGCCGACAACGGCGATCATCATGCCAAAAGCCCCCCTCTTCTCACGAGCCAAGCTCGTCGCAGGACTGCATCTGCCTCCGTCCACGCTTCGGCGGAGAAGATTGAGGTGGCAGAACCCACCTGCGCGTAAGCGGCACCTTGAATTTCCGCGTAGACAGATTGGCCTGATAAAGGGCTGTTCCGTACCCCCAAGCAGACCGCTATCCGCACTGGCACCGCCATAATCGGCAGGCGCCTTTCGATCCCCGATCAAATGCCCCCAAGACGCGCTCCGCGCTCTCGATCCTTGGCCAACCAAATTGGACACTTCGAGGTGAAACTTGCTCGGATGTGAGCTGTCACCAGGCCTTGATCGCAGAGCAGGCATCGATCACTGCCATCGCCGCGTAAGTATCCGCCTTCGCAATGCGGTACTAACATTCGAGAAGACCGCGAAAACGGACATTCGCGATGCAATAGCGAATAACCTGCCGAGCGCGACCAGCAGAAATTGGCGAATAGGAAAGACCGAGCTTTTTTGCTGTCCTGAAAGCTGTGGACACGGTCAAAACCGTGAGGGAGAACGCGGCATCGAGCCAATTTCAGGATGCCGCAAAATGGAATTTGATGATGTCATTCTCGGCCGGCGAAGCATTCGCGGCTACAAGCCCGACCCCGTCCCGCAGGAATTGATCAAGGAAATCCTGGCGCTGGCCATGCGCGCGCCGTCGTCGATGAATACCCAACCGTGGAATTTCTATGTCGTCACCGGGGCACCGCTGGATCGTATCCGTCAGGGCAATACCGAGCGCAATCGGGCGGGCGTGCCGCACTCACGGGAGTTTCGAACCGGCCAGGCGTTCGAAGGCGTGCATCGCGAACGCCAGATTGGCGTTGCCAAGCAGTTGTTCAGCGCGATGGGAATTGCGCGAGACGACAAGCAGAAGCGGCAAGATTGGGTCCTTCGCGGTTTTCGCCAGTTCGACGCGCCCGTGTGCGTGATCATCACGTACGATCGTAAGTTGGCTTCGAGTGACGACACGGCCTTCGACTGCGGCGCCGTGGCGACCGCGCTCGTCAACGCGGCCTGGTCGCGGGGGCTTGGCGCCGTGATCAACAGCCAGGGCATCATGCAATCCCCCGTCGTGCGCGAGCATGCCGGAATTGCGGATGATCAAGTGATCATGAAAAGCATCGCGTTAGGCTGGCCGGATGACAGCTTTCCTGCCAATGCCGTCATCACCGAGCGCAAGTCGGTCGATGAAGCGACGACGTTCGTGGGATTTGCGAGCGGGGCCTAGCCTGATCTCACGTTGCACCGGCTGTCAGGCGATTCCTGCCGAGGTCCGGCGACGTGTCATTGTGAGCGAAGCCATCCAGACTGCCGCTCCAGAGAGATTCTGGATCGCTTCGCTGCGCTCGCAATGACACTCCCGTCGCGGATTACCGCTTCTTCCAGTCGATGATCCGGCCCGGATCGGCATCGTACTCCATGCTGCAGAACGCGCCGCCCTGGAAGTAGTCGCCGACCGGATCCGGCTTCAGCTTGGCCTGCTCGGCCATCGCGTGCTCGCGAAAATCTTCGGCACGGCCGGTGGGGCGATAGCCGAATTCGTAGGCGCGATGGTTGTCCCACCAGGCGCGCTCGTTGAAAGAGGCGCCGTAGAACACTTCGAAATGGATATCGGGATGCTCTAACCCGATGCGGCAGAGCTGGACGAGATCGTCGGGCTTGAGCCAGATCGAGAGCCGGCGCTGGTCGAGCGGCATGTCGCCGAAATTGCCGATGCGCAGGCACGTGACCTTCAGCCCATGCTTGTCGGCATAGAGCGCACCGACGGCCTCGCCGAACACCTTGCTGACGCCATAACGCCCATCGGGGCGCGGCGTGACGTCGGTTCCGATCTTGTGGTGGCGCGGATAGAAGCCGACGGCGTGGTTCGAGGAGGCGAACACCACGCGCTTGACGCCCTTGCGGTAGGCGGCCTCGAACAGATTGTAGCCGCCGATGATGTTGGCCTGCAGGATCTGGTCCCAGGTGCCTTCGACCGAATAGCCGCCGAAATGGATGATGCCGTCGACGCCCTCACAGATCGCCTCACATTGTGCGAGATCGGCGAGGTCCGCCGCCTTGAATTTTTCGTTCGCGCCGAGATCGGCGGGCGGCTTGATGTCGGAGAGCAGGAGATCCGGATAGATCGGCGGCAACAGCTTTCGCAGGCTCGTTCCGATTCCGCCCGAAGCCCCCGTCATCAAGATACGCGGCATGTTGTCCCTCGCCGTTGGTGACCGATTTGCGGTCACGTGTCTCTAATGATAGCAGCATTGTCCAGAGGGAACGAAACGAGAGAACCGACATGAATGAGGCATCGTCCCACTCCGGGGATCTCCGCCAAGGCTGGCGGCCGGCGACCTATTACCCCGATCCTGCGATCAAGGCACTCGATCCCCGCTTCGAAAAATACTGGCTGAAACTGTCGGCGGTGGAGCGGCTCGCGACCGGCCTGCGCTGGGCTGAGGGTCCGGTGTGGTTCGGCGACGGGCGCTATCTCCTCTGCAGCGACATCCCGAACCAGCGCATCCTCAAATGGGAGGAGGAGACCGGCGCGGTGAGCGTGTTCCGCAAGCCCTCCAATTTCGCCAACGGCAATACGCGCGACCGGCAGGGCCGGCTCGTCACCTGCGAGCATGGCGGACGCCGCGTGACGCGCACCGAATATGACGGCAGCATCACCGTGCTGATGGATCAATTCGACGGCAAGCGGTTGAACTCGCCGAACGATGTCGTTGTTAAATCGGACGGCTCGATCTGGTTCACCGATCCGATCTTCGGGCTGCTCGGCAACTACGAGGGCTACAAGGCCGAGCCCGAGATCGACATGAACGTCTACAGGCTCGACCCGGAGACCCGCAAGGCCACCGTCGTCGCCGAGGGTGTGCTCGGGCCGAACGGGCTCGCCTTCTCACCGGACGAGAAAATCCTCTACCTCATCGAATCCCGCGGCGTGCCCACCCGCAAAATTCTCGCCTATGACGTGTCCCCGTCCGGCGACAAGCTTTCGAACAAGCGCGTCTTCGTCGATGCCGGGCCCGGCACGCCGGACGGTTTCCGCGTCGACATCGACGGCAATCTCTGGTGCGGCTGGGGCATGGGCGATCCCGAGCTCGACGGCGTCGTGGTGTTCGCGCCCGACGGCGTCATGATCGGCCGCATCGCGCTGCCCGAACGCTGCGCCAATCTCTGCTTCGGCGGCGTGAAGCGCAACCGCCTGTTCATGGCGGCGAGCCAGTCGATCTACGCGCTTTATGTGAACACGCAGGGGGCAGTGGGGGGATAGTTTCTCCGCTCGTCATTCCGGGGCGTCGCGAGAGCGACGAGCCCGGAATCCATTTGTCCACCTACTCCGTTGCACGATGGATTCCGGGCTCGCGCCGAAGATGGCGTGCCCCGGAATGACGACGGAGCAAAACAAAAAAAGCCGGAGCGGTTGCCCGCTCCGGCGTCGTATTCGTTCACGCGCTGACACTTACGCCGCGTTGAAGCCCGCAACCGCCTTCACTTCGAGGAAGTCCTCGAGGCCGTACTTGCCCCATTCGCGGCCGTTGCCGGACTGCTTGTAGCCGCCGAACGGCGCGGTGCGGTCGTTGGGCACGCCCTGGAGGTTGACGTTGCCGGCGCGGATCTGGCGGCCGACGCGCTTGGCGTCCTCGACCGTCGGGCCGTAGACGTAGCCAGCGAGGCCGTAGGGCGTGTCGTTGGCAATCTTCACCGCATCGGCTTCGTCCTTGGCGCCGATGATGGTCAGCACCGGTCCGAAGATCTCTTCGCGCGCGATCGTCATGTCGGGCGTGACGTCGGCGAAGATGGTCGGACGGACGTAGAAGCCCTTGTTGACGCCTTCGGGCAGGCCCGGGCCGCCGGCGACGAGCGTTGCGCCCTCGTCGATGCCCTTCTTGATCAGGCCCTGGATCTTGTCCCACTGGCCACGGTTGACGACCGGGCCGATGGTGGTGCCTTCGGCGCGGGGATCGCCGGCCTTGGTCTTGTCGGCGACGGCCTTCGCGATCGCGGCGACGTCCTTCATCTTGGACAGTGGCACGATCATGCGCGAGGGTGCGTTGCAGGACTGGCCGGAGTTGTTGAACATGTGCATCACGCCGCCGGTCACCGCCTTGGTGAGGTCGGCGCCTTCGAGGATGACGTTCGGCGACTTGCCACCGAGCTCCTGGCTGACGCGCTTGACGGTCGGCGCGGCGCGCTTGGCGACGTCGATACCGGCGCGGGTCGAGCCGGTGAAGGAGATCATGTCGATATCGGGGTGCTCGCTCATGGCGGCGCCGACCTCGGGGCCGAGGCCGTTGACGAGGTTGAACACGCCCTTCGGCACGCCGGCTTCATGGAGGATTTCCGCGAAGATCAGCGCCGAGGTCGGGGTGAACTCGCTGGGCTTCAGGATCATGGTGCAGCCGGCGGCGAGCGCGGGCGCGACCTTGCAGGCGATCTGGTTGAGCGGCCAGTTCCAGGGCGTGATCATGCCGACCACGCCGATCGGCTCGCGCAGCACCATGGCGGTGCCGACCGGTTCCTCGAAATGATAGTTCTTGAGCACGTCGAGCGTGGTCATGAGATGGCCGAGGCCGGCGCCGGCCTGGAGCTTCTCCGCCATCGGCAGCGGCGCGCCCATTTCGTCGGAGACGGCGGCGCCGATCTCCTTGAGGCGACCCTTATAGACCTCGATGACCTTGGTGAGCAGCGCGACGCGCTCCTCGCGGCTGGTCTGAGAGAAGGTGGCGAAGGCGCGCTTGGCGGCGGCGACCGCCTTGTCCACGTCGGCCTTGGAGCCCAGAGCAACCTCGTACATCGCCTCTTCCGTCGCGGGATTGACGACCGGAGTGGACTTCTTGACGACGGGATCGACCCAGGCGCCGTCGATGTAGAATTGCATGCGATTGACCATCGTTAACCTCTTCTTGGGGGCATGGTGGGGGCGTTTCGGCAGGCATCCTTGCACGAAAGCGCCGGCAATTGAACCCGCCATATGCGGGGCCAGCGTTGCGGCGGACGGAGGCTATATGAGCCGATGGCGGGAACGTGGCAAGGTTGTCGCAGCCGTCATTCCGGGGCGATGCGAAGCATCGAACCCGGAATCTCGAGATTCCGGGTTCGCGCTAACGCGCGCCCCGGAATGACGGCCAGGTTACTTCCACTACACCGCCATCTTCCGATGCAGCACCGGCGCGCCGGTGGTGAGGCTTTCGGCCGCATCGATGATCGCGTTGGCGTCGATGCCGTAGTGCCGATAAAGGTCGGCGATGCTGCCGGTCTGGCCGAACTGCTCGACGCCGAGCGCCTCGACGCGATGGCCGCGGACACTGCCGAGCCAGCCGAGCGCGGACGGATGGCCGTCGATCACGGTCACGAGGCCGCAGTCGCGCGGCAGCGGCGCCAGCAGCTTTTCGATGTGGCTGAGATGCTGCACGCCGCGGCGGTCGCGCCGCAATTGCCGTGCGCCGGTCCAACCTGCGTGGAGACGATCGGCCGAGGTGATCGCGAGCAGGCCGATGTCGCGGCGGCTCTCGCCGATGAAGCCGGTGGCCTCGATCGCCTCGGGCGCGACCGCGCCGGTATAGGCGATCACGAGCTCGGCATTCGGCCCCGGCTTGCGCAGCCAGTAGGCGCCGTCGGTGATGCCCTGCTGCAATTCCGGCGTCATGATGCGCTGCGCCTGCTCGATGCTGCGGGTCGACAGCCGCAAATAGACCGAGCCGCCCTCGCCCGGATCGCGCTGCATGTGCTCAAAGCCCCAGCCCATGATCACGGCGAGCTCGTCGACGAAGGCCGGCTCGAACGAGGCGAGCCCGTCCTGGGCCATGCCGATCAAGGGCGTGGCGATCGACTGGTGTGCCCCGCCTTCGGGCGCGAGCGTGATGCCCGACGGCGTCGCCGCCACCATGAACCGCGCATCCTGGTAGCAGGCATAGTTCAGCGCATCGAGGCCGCGCTCAATAAAGGGATCGTAGAGCGTGCCGACCGGCAGAAGCCGTTCGCCGTTGATCTGGTGCGACAGGCCAAGCGCCGAGAGCATGATGAACAGGTTCATCTCGGCGATGCCGAGCTCGAGGTGCTGGCCTTTGGGCGAAGCGTCCCAATTGTAGGTGGAGGGAATTTTCTCACTGCGGAATAAGTCCGCCTTCTCGGCACGCGCGAACAGGCCGCGGCGGTTCACCCAGGGACCGAGATTGGTGGAGACGGTGACGTCGGGCGAGGTCGTGACGATGCGCTTTGCCAGCTCGCTGTCGCCGCGCGCGATCTCGTTCAGCACGACGCCAAAGCCCTGCTGGGTCGACATCTGCGGCGACGGCTTGAAGGCGAGCTCGGCGGGCACTTCGACCACGGGCGCGGTCAGGCGGCGGCCGTCCTGATTGAAGGGCACTCGCGCGAGGAACGCGTCGAGCTCGGCGGCGGATTGCGGCAAGCCCTCGTACTTGTCCCATTCGTGGCCGGGCCGGATGTTCTGGCTGTCGCGATACTTCTCCATCTGCGCGACCGTCATCAGGCCGGCGTGGTTGTCCTTGTGGCCCTGGAACGGCAGGCCGACGCCCTTGATGGTATAGGCGATGAAGCAGACCGGACGATCGTGGTCGATGGATTCGAAGGCCTCCAGCATGCTCGCCATGTCGTGGCCGCCGAGATTCGACATCAGCGCCAGCAGCTCCTCGTCACTGCGCTTGTCGATCAGTTTCGTGATCGGACCCTGGTCGCCGATCTCGTCATGCAGGTGCTTGCGGAAGGCGGCGCCGCCCTGGAAGCACAGCGCCGCATAAAGCGCGTTCGGGCAATTGTCGATCCAGCGCTTCAAGGCTTCGCCGCCGGGTTCAGCAAAGGCCTCGCGCATCAGGCGGCCGTACTTCACGATGACGACGTCCCAGCCGAAATTGCGGAACATGGTCTCGAATTTTTCCCACAGACCCTCGCGCACGACGGCGTCGAGCGACTGGCGGTTATAGTCGACCACCCACCAGGTGTTGCGCAGGCCGTGCTTCCAGCCTTCGGCGAGCGCCTCCCAGATATTGCCTTCGTCCATCTCAGCATCGCCGACCAGCGCGATCATCCGCCCCTCGCGGCGGTCCTGCGCCCAGCCATGCGCCTTGACGTAGTCCTGCACCAGCGAGGAGAACAGCGTCTGCGCGACGCCGAGACCAACCGAGCCGGTGGAGAA
This sequence comes from Bradyrhizobium nitroreducens, assembly GCF_002776695.1. Classification (GTDB taxonomy): domain Bacteria; phylum Pseudomonadota; class Alphaproteobacteria; order Rhizobiales; family Xanthobacteraceae; genus Bradyrhizobium; species Bradyrhizobium nitroreducens. The sequence continues at coordinate 8,011,705 of NZ_LFJC01000003.1, read as the reverse complement.
GTCGACGTCGTCGACGTCCTTGGTGCGCGAGGGATAGGACTGCGCGCCCTTGAAGCCGCGAAAATTCTCCAGCTTCTCGCGGCTCTGCCGGCCGAACAGATACTGGATGGCGTGGAACACCGGGCTCGCATGCGGCTTCACCGCGACGCGGTCCTCGGGGCGCAGCACGTGGAAGTACAGCGCCGACATGATGGTCGCCAGCGAGGCGGAGGAGGCCTGGTGGCCGCCGACCTTCAGCCCATCCGCATTGGCGCGAATGTGGTTGGCGTGGTGGATGGTCCAGGACGACAGCCACAGCGCCTTGCGGCTGAGCGCGGTCAATGTGTCGAGGCGGGCGGTATCGACGGGCATGGCAATGCTCCCGGAAATCAGGTGGGGCGATGATACGCCTGCGGGAGGCGCCAAATTTCTCAATTTTTCGCGCCATACCCGGCGATATTGGGATACTTTACCAATGGATTGCCCCCATGACAGGTTTCATCCCAATGCCCGAGCTCGACGCCATCGACCGCAAGATCCTCAGCTACCTCCAGGCCGACAGCCGGCTGACCATGCAGGAACTCGCCGACAAGGTTGGGCTGTCGGTCTCGCCCTGCCACCGCAGGGTCAAGCTATTGGAGGAGCGCGGCGTCATCTCGCGCTACATCGCGACCGTCGACCAGAAGGCGCTGGGCCTGCATGTCAGCGTCTTCATCTCGATCAAGCTGGCGCGGCAGAAGGAGGAGGATCTCAACCGCTTCGCCCGCGCGATCTCGAAATGGGACGAGGTCCTGGAGTGCTATCTGATGACCGGCAACCGCGACTATCTCCTGCGCGTCGTTGCGGCCGACCTCGCCTCCTACGAGACGTTTCTCAAGACCAAGCTGACCCGCCTCGACGGCATCGCCTCGATCGAGTCCAGCTTTGCGCTGAGCCAGGTGAAGTATTCGATCGCGCTGCCGGTGTGAACGGACACGAGACCAGTGTTCATCGATAGACATAGCTATTCATTCTCGCGGCTTATTCGCCCGAGCTTTGCTTCGTTGGGCCCCCCCAATTGAAAGAGGGCGCAGGGAAGACCGGGCGCCGGCTGGCACCCGCGGTCCACTGTGCGAATCCTGCGTAACA
>NZ_LFJC01000003.1:8010133-8010588 GCF_002776695.1 Bradyrhizobium nitroreducens | reverse complement strand
CCTCGGCCGTGCAGCTGGAATCGGCGGCCTCCACGCTGACCCGTACCGCCGAGACCACCCAGAGCCTGTCGAGCCAGGTCGCCGGCGTGTCCGAGCAGGCCTCGTCCAACATGCAGTCGGTCGCGACCGCGACCGAAGAGCTGTCGGCCTCGGTCGAGGAGATCGGCCGCCAGGTGCGCGATTCCAACCGCATCGCGGAAGCCGCGGTGGTGCAGGCCAGGGAGACCGACGGCCGGATCGGCAAGCTCTCGCACGCCGCCCAGCAGATCGGCGAAGTCGTGAAGCTGATCACCGCGATCGCCGAGCAGACCAATCTGCTGGCGCTCAATGCCACCATCGAGGCGGCACGCGCCGGTGAGGCCGGCCGCGGCTTTGCGGTGGTCGCGAGCGAAGTGAAGTCGCTGGCGAGCCAGACCGCGAAGGCGACCGACGAGATTTCCTCGCACATCACGGGC
>NZ_LFJC01000003.1:8009965-8010123 GCF_002776695.1 Bradyrhizobium nitroreducens | reverse complement strand
CCTCCTTCGTCACCTCGATGAAGGTGTCGGTGTCGACCTTGTAGCCCTTGACGATGTCCTCGTTGGCGACCTCCTCGCCGGTGTCGGCGTCCACTTTGGCGTACTTGATCCGGTGGCCGGTCTTCCGGTTGAGCTGGTTGAAGGAGACCTTTTCGGAA
>NZ_LFJC01000003.1:8009819-8009955 GCF_002776695.1 Bradyrhizobium nitroreducens | reverse complement strand
ACTCGGCCTTCCCTGCGCAGTGGCTGGACGGCTTATGCCGTGATCTCCCGGGAGCCGACCATTCCTTTTGGCCTCCCTCGCCGCTCGAATTGACGATGCCGTCCACCCGGTTGGGCTCGCGCACATCTTCGAACAG
>NZ_LFJC01000003.1:8009678-8009809 GCF_002776695.1 Bradyrhizobium nitroreducens | reverse complement strand
GGCTCGCGATCATCGGCCCGATATCGTCGGGAACGCCCACGCGGCCGAGCGCGGTCATCCCGGCAAATTGCTTGTTGAGGTCAGGGATGTCACGAACCGCTCCGCCGAGGAAATCGGTCGCAATCGCTCCC
>NZ_LFJC01000003.1:8009386-8009668 GCF_002776695.1 Bradyrhizobium nitroreducens | reverse complement strand
ACACCACCCGAGGTCACGCTGGCTGCCGACTGCGGCGTCTGCGCGTTCTTGAAGGTGATGATGTGGCCGTCGACGTTCAGCGCAGAACCGTCCTGAACCAGAGCACCCAGCGAACCCGCGCTGGTCTGGCGGGCCACGCTCACGCTCGTGTTGCCGCCACCGCTGGCCGAGCTCAGGCCAAGAGCCTTGAGCAGATCGGCCTTGCCGGTCACGTTCAGGTCCGCACCCGTCGAACTCTCCAGAATGACCTTGCCGCCGGCGACCGACGAGATGGTCTGGGCC
>NZ_LFJC01000003.1:7974146-8009376 GCF_002776695.1 Bradyrhizobium nitroreducens | reverse complement strand
CTTCCCTGCGCGATGGTTTTCACGGTGTCCTTCGTGCTCTCCCCGGGGAGCGATGCACTATTGCCCCCGTCGCCTTGCGGATCATTGATGCGGCGCCGGTTGGCGGCCACATCTCCGCAGGACTTGACGCACAGACCCCGGGCGTCAGGACCACACGACTTCTCCGTCCGCGCACATCCCCATCCGCGTTCCCGATTGCTGGCGTGCGCTCGCCATCGAGACCGGACTGAGACGCTGTCGACGCCGTGTCGTATCGCGCCCGTCGCTGCTCACGGTCTCCCGCCCTGCAGCCACCTTGCGCGCCGACGCCGTCGCGGCCACCGCATCCCGGCCCGCGTCTCGTGACGATCGCGAAACGCCCCTTGTGGCGGGCGGGATGCGTCGGCTTGTACGGCAAAACCGAACTTCTGTAAATTCGAATATTTTTGCCTGGGGCTATCGACCCAGCGCTGGCGTGTTTTGCCCGTCGGGCACCACAACAAATGGTAGTCGACCCGTTTACCCGTACAGCACCCGCGGGAGAACCGTGACGATGCCCGGCCACAGCGTCAGCAGCAGCACGAAGCCGATCATGATCATCAGATAGGGCATCGTGACGCGCGCGATGTAGCCGAGGCCGTCATCCGTCAGGCCCTGGATCACGAACAGGTTGAAGCCGACCGGCGGTGTGATCTGCGCCATCTCGACGGCGAGCACCAGGAAGACGCCGAACCAGACCTCGTCGAAGCCGGCCCCCTTCACGATCGGCAGCACGATCGGCAGCGTCATCACGATCATCGAGAAGCCGTCGAGGAAGCAGCCGAGCACGAGATAGAAGATGACCAGCACCACGATCAGCATGAAGGGCGACAGGCCAAGCCCCTTGACGAACGCCGCCACCGCCTGAGGGATGCCGAGGAACGCCGCGGCATTGCCCAGGATCGAGGCCCCTAACACGATCAGCGCGATCATCGAACAGGTCACGACCGAGCCGATCAACACGTCGCGGATCACCTGCTGCGACATCGCGCCCTGCGCCCATGCGACCAACGCGGCGCCGAGCACCCCGACGGCCGCCGCCTCGGACGGCGTCGCGAGCCCTCCATACATCGAGCCGAGCACGCAGGCGATCAGGAACAGCGCCGGCGCGAGATCCTTCAACGCGGCGAAGCGTTCGCTCCACGGGACCTGCGAAAGTTTCGCTTCGGTCTCCGGCACCATCGCGGGCTTGAGCGTGGTGTGCAGCATCACCCAGGCCATGAAGGTGGCGGCGAGCAGGAACCCCGGCAGCACGCCGGCGGTGAACAGCTTCAGGATCGAGACGTCGCCGAGCACGCCGTAGATGATCATGATGTTGGACGGCGGGATCAGGAAGCCGAGCGTGCCGGCGCCGGCGAGCGACCCGATCGCGATGTCGCGGGAATAGCCGCGGCGCGTGAGCTCGTTGAGCGACATGCGGCCGATCACCTGCGTGGTCGCGGCCGACGAGCCCGAGATCGCCGCGAAGATGGTGCAGCCGATCACGTTGACATGCAGCAGGCGGCCGGGCAGCAGCCCGGCCCAGGGCGCCAGGCCCTGGAACAGCGAGCGCGACAGGCGGGTGCGGAACAACAATTCGCCCATCAGGATGAACAGCGGCAGCGCCAGCAATTCCTGCGTGGTCAGGATGTTCCAGGCATATTGCGGCAGCAGCTTGTCGAGCGGGATCGAGCGGAACATCGCAAGCAAGAGCGTCGCGGTGAGCGCAAGCGTGAGGCCGATCCACACGCCGCAGGCCAGCAGCGCGAACAGGATCGCGAACAGGGCGACGACTTCGATGGTCATGCGAGCTTGAATCCGGGAGCGAGCAAAGCTGTCATTCGACGGGCGAGGCCTTCATGCGATGATCCTCCAGCGGCAGGCCGAGCACGGCCTGGATCGCGCGCGCCAGGAACTGGAGCGTCAGCAGCAGCATGCCGAAGGTGACCACCGCTTCCGGAAACCACAGCGGCGTATCGCTCGAGGTCGAGACCTGGCCGCGGGTGTAGGCTGCAAAGGCGAACTTCGCCATGGCCGAGGTCAGGAACGCCATGAAGGCGAAGCCGGCCGCGGCTGACAAAATCTCGAGCGCGCGCTGCACCGGCGCGGGCGCGTTCTTGAGCAACAGCACGACGCGGATGTGGCCGCCGACGCGCAGGGTCATGGCGGCGCCGAAGGTGAAGGACGCCGCCATGAGATAAGAGGAATACTCCCAGGCGATCGAGATCGTCGGGGGAAAGAACGGCAGGAAGTTCGAGAGGAAGCGGGTCGCGACCTCGCACAGCATCAGCAGCGTCAGCGTCAGAAGGCAGCCGCCGCCGATCCAGCCGTCGAGCCGGCCGAGGCGGTCGATGCCGTCGAGCAGGATGCGCAGCGGCGCGGGCGCCGCTGCATTGAGGCTCCGCGGTGCTTCGGACGAAACGCTCGCCACGATCCCGCCCTCAGCCGCGCTTCATTTCGGCGAGATAGGACCGCACCGGCTTGTCCGCGGCCGGCACGCGCTTGAGGAAAGCATCCAGCTGCGGCGCGGTCTTGGCCCGGATGTCCGTCATCATCGCGTCCGAGACCGGCACCACCTCCATGCCGCCCTCCTTGAGGCGGTTGAGGCTGTCGACGTCGGCCTTGAGCGAGTTGGCCCAGAAGCCGGGCTCCATCTTCGCCGCGATATCCGCAACCAGCTTCTGCTGATCTGCAGGAAGCGCCTTCCAGGAGTCGAGATTGACGGTGAGCATCTGCGACGACCAGACGTGGTTGGTCGGATAGACGTATTTCAGGAATTCCCAGAACTTGCCGTCGACGCCCGATACCGAGGAGGTGGAAACGCCGGCGACCGCGCCGGAGGCGAGCGCGGGGATCGTCTCGCCCCAGGGGATCATCACGGCCGCCATGCCGATCGCATTGAGCATGTCGACCGCATTCTTGTCGGGCACGCGGATCTTGATGTTCTTCAGGCCCTCGACGTCGGCGACCTTCGCCTTGAGGTGCAGGTACTGCGTCGGCCACGGCACGATGTAGAGGATCTTCTGGTTGTTGCGCGCGGCGATCTTCTCGTATTCGGGCCGCACATATTTGTGCAGCACCTTCAACTCCTCCACGGAGCCGCACAGGAACGGGATGCTCTCGACGCCCATGAAGGGCTCGTCGCCGACCTGCTGGATGTTGAGGACGTCGGCGAGCGGCACCAGGCCGTCGCGCACGGCGCGCAGATGCTCAGGCCCCTTGAAGCCAAGCTGGCCGCCGGCCTTCACGGTGATCGCGACCGCGCCGCCCGTCTGCTTCTTCACCTCTTCGGCGAAGGCCATCGCGTTCTGGGTGTGGAAATTGCCGTCGGGCCAGACCGTCGACATGTCCCAGCTCGTCGTCGCCGCGCGGGCGCGGGTCGAGATGTGGCCGGCGGCGAGCAGCGTCGCTGCGCCCGTGGTGAAGTTCCGTCGCGTGATCATCGAGCCCCTCCGTTTGTTACCACGCGCGCAGACGTGTCAGCGCGCGTACCCGTAAACTGCAACTGCGTTGTCGGCGGACACGAGCCCGCTCTCGATATCGTCCTTGACCGCGGCCCGCTCGCGCGTCGCGGGATCGCCGATGCCGGCGCCGCCGGGCGTCAGCACCACCAGCCGGTCGTCCGGCGGCACCTGCTGAAAGCCCTTGCCGCGCAGCTTCTTGCCCGATTTCAACCCGACATAGCCGGCCTCGCCGTTCTTGCCGCCGTCGCGGCCGCGCGGCGGATGATCGATGCGATCGAACGCGGCGAGGATGTCGAACGGCGCATCGACGCCGCTGCCGACCTCGATGATCTGGCCGAGGCCGCCGCGCGTGCGCCCCGCCCCACCGGAATCCGGGCGCAGCTCCTTGCGCCAGAAGATCAGCGGGGTCTGCGTCTCCGCGATCTCGACCGGCGTGCCGCGCACGCCGCTGGGATAGGCGGTGGCCGACAATCCGTCCTTGCCGAAGCGCGCGCCGGTGCCGCCATTGGAGGTGACCGCCATCGAGAATCCGTAATTGCCGCCGACGCCGGAGCGGGTCTGTCCGCGCACGTTGAGATTCCACAGGCAGGAGGTGCCTTCCGCCGGCACGCGCTCGGGGATGATCTGGCGCAGGCAGCCGAACACGACGTCGGGCAGCATCTGGCCGATGATGTGGCGCGACGCGACCGGTGCGGGCTTCGGCGCATTGAGGATCGCGCCCGCAGGCGCCGACACCGTCAGCGGCGAGAGCGAGCCGGCATTGTTCGGGATCTGCGAGGCCACGACGCATCCGAGCCCGAACACGGTGTAGGCCGTGGTGTAGGACATGGGCACGTTGATGCCGAACTTCGAGGCCGCTGACGTGCCGTCGAAGTCGACGTGGATGCCCTCATCCGAGATCGTCAGCGTCGCCGCCAGCGTGACCGGGGCATCGTAACCGTCGACCACCATGGTGTTGCGCCAGCTGCCCTTCGGCAGCTTCGCGATCTCGGCGAGCACCGCCTCGCGCGAGCGGTCACAGATGTAGTCGCCGAGCTCGTCGAGCGTGTCGATGCCGAACTCGGTCATCATCTCGACCAGGCGCTCGCAGCCGACGTCGTTGCAGCCGGCGAGCGAATAGGTGTCGCCCTCGGTGTCGATCGGCAGCCGCGTGTTGGTGCGGATCATCGCCATCAGCGTCTCGTTGACGACGCCCTGGTCGATCAGCTTCAGCATGGGGATGTAGAGCCCCTCCATGAACACGTCGGTGGCGTCGGGGCCGAAGCCGATGCCGCCGATGTCCATGAGATGGCTGGTGCAGGAGAACAGCGCCACCGGCTTGCCGTCCTTGAAGCAGGGCGTGGTGACGACGAAGTCGTTGAGGTGGCCGGTGCCCATCCAGGGATCGTTGGTGATGTAGGCATCGCCTTCCTTCATCGTCTCGATCGGGAAGTGATTGATGAAGTGCTTGACCGATTCCGCCATCGAGTTGACGTGGCCGGGCGTGCCGGTCACCGCCTGCGCCAGCATGCGGCCCTTGAGGTCGAACACGCCGGCGGAGAGATCGCCACATTCGCGCACGATCGGGCTGAAGGCGGTGCGGAGCAGCACCTGTGCCTGCTCCTCGACCACGGCGATCAGCCGGTGCCACATGATCTGGAGATCGATCAGGCTCGCGCCGTTTGCCTTGCTCATGATCAGGCCGCCTTCCGTTCCATGACGATGCTGCCAGCACCGTCGATATGGGCGTCGAAACTGGTGGAGACGAAGGTCGAGGTCTCGTCCTCCGCGATCACCGCGGGGCCCGCGATGGTCGCGCCCGGCGCCATGTCCTCGCGGCGATAGAGCGGAATCTCGATCACCTCGCCTGCCCGGCCGTCGAAGAATTTGCGGCTGCCGCTCGCCTTGCCGGCCGGCTTGCGCGCGACGGCGGCGACGGCAGCCGGATTGCGGGCATCGGTGGTTGCGAGCACCGACCAGCTCAGCACCTCGATGACCGCGCCCGGGATCGAGCGCTCGAACATCGCGGCATAGTCCGCCTCGAACTTCTGGCGCAGGCCGGCGAGATCGGCCGCCGTCAGCCGGCGGTTCGGCAGTTCGACCGAGATCTCATGGCCCTGGCCGACATAGCGCATGAAGGCGGAGCGACGCTCGCGCACCGGCGCACCAGCCGCGCCAGGCTCGACCAATGCGCGCGCCTCGGTCACCATCTCCTGCAAGAGGTCGGAGACCGCCTCGGTGTCGAAATCGTCGAGCCGGACATGACGGCTGCGCACCAGTTCATAGGCGATGGGAGCTGCCAGGAATCCAACGGCCGAGCCGACGCCGGCATTCGACGGCACGATCACCCGCGAGACGCCGATCTTCTCGGCAACCCGCGCTGCATGCAGCGGCGCGGCGCCGCCGAAGGCGATCAGCGTGTGCTGGCCGACGATCTCGCCGCGCTCGACCGCATGGACGCGCGCCGCACTCGCCATGTTCTCGCAGACGACCTCGTGCACGGCATAGGCCGCGGTTTCCGCCGACAGGCCCAGCGGCTCGCCGACGCTGCTCAGCAGAGCCTTTTTCGAAAGCTCCGGATCAAGCTTGATCGTGCCCCCGGCGAAAGCATCGGGATCGATCATGCCGAGCGCGACGTCCGCATCCGTCACGGCCGGACGCTGGCCGCCACGGCCATAGCAGGCCGGGCCCGGCTCCGAAGAGGCGCTCTCGGGCCCGACGGTGACGCGCTTCATCGCGTCGACATGCGCGATCGAGCCGCCACCGGCGCCGATCTCGACCATCTCAATCACGGGAATGCGCACCGGCAGGCCCGAACCTTTCAGGAAGCGCGCGGCGCGGTCGACCTCGAACACGCGCGAGGTCTCGGGCTGGTATTTCTCGATCAGGCAGATTTTTGCGGTGGTGCCGCCCATGTCGAAGGACAGCACCTTGCTCTCGCCGAGCCGCGCCGCGATCTGCGCCGCGAAGATCGCGCCGCCGGCAGGACCGGATTCGACGAGGCGCACCGGAAAACGCCGCGCCGTCTCGATCGACGTGACGCCGCCACCGGAGGTGACCAGATAGATCGCGCCGCGGAACTGCTCGACCTGCAAGGCGTCGGCCATGCGGGCGAGATAGCCGTCGATCAGGGGTTGCACATAGGCGTTCGCGACCGCGGTCGATGTGCGCTCATACTCGCGAATCTCGGGACAGACGGCCGAGGACAGCGTCACGGAAATGCCCGGCATCTCCTCGGCGAGGATCGCGGCCGCACGCCGCTCGTGCTCGGGATTGGCATAGGAGTGCAGGAAGGCGATCGCGACGCTCTCGACGCCCAGCTCGCGCAATTTCGGCGCGAGTGCGCGCACCGACGCTTCGTCGAGCGCGAGACGGACGGCACCGTGCGCATCGACGCGCTCGGGCACGGTGAAACGCAGACTGCGCGGCGCCAGCGGCCTCGGCTTGTCGATGGTGAGATCATACTGGTCGTAGCGGCTCTCGGTGCCGATATCGAGCACGTCGCGAAAGCCTTCGGTCGCAATCAGCGCCGTCTTGGCACCGCGGCGCTCGATGATGGCGTTGGTCGCGAGCGTGGTGCCGTGAATGAAGACATCGATGTCGCTGATGTGGGCACGTGCGTCGGCGAGAATGAGACGCATTCCATCCAGCACCGCCTGTTCGGGCCGCTGCGGCGTCGTCAGCAGCTTGCGCGTCTTGCGATCCTGACCCACGTCCAGCACGATGTCGGTGAACGTGCCACCGATATCGACGGCAAGCCGCACCTCGGCTCCCTCAAGCATTCCAAATTCTCCGGCTGATCGTCGAAACTGTCGTCGAAAGCGCAGCAATTTCCATGCCATGGATGACTGGGAACGCCGCACCAAGCCATTCTGCTTGGCACCTATGCAATAGGCAAGGCGTGTTCGCGAGCCCCGCGATCAGAGCAGGAATGCAAGCGCCGCTTCGCAGCGCTCCTCGACCTTCAGCGTCAGCAGATCGTCGGCGCGGGTGCGGCCGAGATTGACCGCCGCAATCGGAATGTTGCGCTGCGCGGCAGCCTTTACGAAGCGGAATCCGGAATAGACCATCAGCGACGAGCCGACGATCAGCATGGCGTCGGCCTGCGCCAGATGATCCTGCGCGGCGGCGACGACCTCGCGCGGCACGTTCTCGCCGAAGAACACGACGTCAGGCTTGAGAATGCCGCCGCAGGCGTCGCAAGGAGGCACCTGGAAGGACGAAAAGTCCTCGTGCTCCAGATCAGCGTCGCCATCCGGTGCATCGGCGGCATCGAGCGCCAGCCACGTCGCATTGGCGCGCCCAAGCGCGTGCTGAAATTCCTCGCGCGACGTGTTCGCTCCGCAGCCCATGCAGCGGACCAGATCGAGCCGGCCGTGCAGGTCGATCACCTCGCGGTGGCCGGCGGACTGATGCAACCGGTCGACGTTCTGGGTCAGCAGCATCCCGCAGCGCCCGTTCGCCTCGAGCCGGGCCAGCGCATGATGCGCATCGTTCGGCTTCGCCCGGCCGAACCGACGCCAGCCGATCAGGCTGCGCGCCCAATAGCGCTGACGGGTATGTTGCTCCGACATGAAAGCCTGGAAGTTGACCGGCTGGGTCCGCTTCCAGTTGCCGTTGCCGTCGCGATAATCGGGAATGCCCGAATTGGTGCTGCAGCCGGCGCCGGTCAGCACGAACAGCTTTTCGTGCCGGTCGACGAAGTCCTGCAGCGGTCGGTTTGCCAGCGGAGCATTTGCCATGGCGCAGATGTAGTTCGCGCCGCGACATTTTGCCAGATCACTCCCGGACCGCCGCCCCGAGGCGGGCAACGGATCGATCCGTGCCGGCGAAATGCCGGCGGCGAATGCTCGCGCACCAGCTTGTTCTGCCCCGAACGCGTCTCCCGTCAGATCTTGGCGGGATCGGTGTCATGCCTATGCTTGTGAAGAAACCGGGCAATCTGCCCGCGGAGCGCCGCCGTGTCCAACAATGTTCCGACCGAACCGGCGGTGTCGAAGATCTCCCGCTGAAGCGTCGTCGGCAGGGAATTCCATTGCATGATGACGGCCGCGCCGAGACAGCGCAAAACGCGCTCCTCCTCCGCCGCGAGGGCTGCGCCACGCAGTCGCTCCGCCTCACCGGCGCTGACTGCATCCGCGTATTGGTCAGCGAGAACCTGCTCGTTGTCCGCGCGCCAAGCAAGGCTATCCTGCAGTTTCTCGAATTTGCGGGTATCATCCTTGCCGGGCGAACTCCTGGCCAGTTCGCCGTACGCGGCCGCTTTTGCGCGATACTGTAGAAATTTGAACATGCCGCCTCCTTTCGTTGAAATTCTCGGCGCGCTGCGGACGACCGGCCCGAGGTCGGCGTTCGACCAGCTCGCGCTCACAAGGAGATCGCGCGCCCGGCCGCGCGCCAATAGCCGAGCCTCGACGGCCTGCTGTGCGTGTTTCCACATCATGCAGGTTCCGCAGACTCTGGGAGACGATCGCGAGCGTGTTCTTGATGCGGTGGTGCAGCTCTGTCGCGAGAGCATCCTCATGCAAAGCCACGCCGAAGCCGACTACCATTGGATCAACATCGAAACGGCGATCAACAGCACGAAGAAGACCGGCAGCAAGACCGGAGGTACGAGCCACTCGCGAAGGATGAATCCGGGGGAATCCGACATATTGACCGCCTCTTGGTCGCGGCGGGAGCGCAATGCTCTCAGTCACCGATAACGGCCGAGGGGCGAGCGGTGATCGAGGGGATATAGGCACTCTTCGCCAAATAGCGAGGCTTGCGACGGACTATTTGTCCCGAGCAGCACCGCAGCGGGTTGTAACCCTGTCGCCGGATCATCATTTGAAAGAGGCGCAACCGGCTCTCTCTTGTCAGGCCTCGACGAAACGTCCGTGTTCCTGACCCACGCAAGCCCGGCGTCGGCCACCCAGTCGTGCCGCCGGCTCAAACGGCGTGAAGGCGCACGGCACCTGCAACCCGATCGGCCCGAACCATGATTGATTTTCCAAATCACAGTCGCTCATATGACCAGACACGGCGTGCCGTGCGGTTCTGGGGACACGACAGCGCCATCGAGGCCTCGTTCTTCATCGACGAAGGCGCGTTGAAGCGGATTCAACCGGGCGCCGATGCGACCGAATCGGGATTCCTGAACGCGTTCGATCGCAATCGCGACTTGATATGTGCCGCCGCGGCCAGGAAGTACGTCCGCGGCAGCAGGGGCTCCTACGACCTGCTCGCAGGAGATTTCTGACGCGGCCAATGAGTTCGTGATTTCGTCCGTGAACCCACGTTTCTAGAGCATTTTCGGTTCTGATTGAATCAGAACCGAAGCTCTAGATTCTTGTTTTGACGCGTTTTCTTCACGCGAACCGGTGTCCACTTCGCTCGAAAACGCTTTAGATCGTTTCCTGCGTCGCGCGCTGCAAGGTCTCGGACGGCAGCTCTCCGAAGGCCGCCCTGTAACTCGCCGCGAACTCGCCGAGATGCCAGAAGCCGTGAGCGATCGCGCAGGCCTTCACGCTGCGCCGCCCCGCGACGCTGCGCAACTGCTTGCGCACCGACCAGAGCCTCAGGACCCGGCTGTAGCGATGCGGGCTGATGCCGCAGATGGCCTGGGTCGCGCTCTGGAGCGTGCGAACGGATACGCCCACCTGCTCCGCAAGCTCGGGCGTCTTGAGCCAGATCGTCAGATCCTGCTGGATCAGGCGTTCCATGTCCGCGACGATCCGCCGATAGCCGTTCATCTTGGGCGAGACGGGGCCGGCCGTCGTGCCGCTGCGCAGCGCAGCTTCCATCGTGCCGAGCAGCGATTGCTCGACGGCCGTCAACGACATCGGCACGTTCAGGAAGTCCGGGTCATGTGCCGCGGTTTCCAAAGTGACGGAGACCAGACGGCGCAACGAGGCCAGGACGTCCGACGTCGGGTTCACCAGATGATAGCCGTCACCGAGTTGCGACCAGGGCTCGTGCGGGGGCGGAGTGAAATACACGACGGCGATCAGCCGGCCCTCGGGCTCGTGGACCAGGCAATCGGAGCCGCCTCTGAGGATGACGATGGAACGGCCCATCGATTGCCCGTTGATGCGGGCCGAGGTCACGTGGTCCATCGGCACCACGAAGGCGGCGGCATTCGTCAATTGATAGCCGCGAATGATCCGCGGAAAGGTCTTCACCAGCGATAGCGTCAGGTTCGGCAAGCTGAGCCGCGCCCGCATGATGGCCATCGCTCCCGCCGACAAGGGCATGCTGGATGCGCCGGCATATCTTTCAGTCTCGCCGAAATGATCGATATCGTAGGCCCTGAGCTCGAGGGCCGGCGACGGCTTGAGACCCTGGAAGGACATCAAGCGGTCCGTCGCCGGCTTTTGCGCGCCGTCGCGCCCGATATCGAGATGGCCCTGATCCATGTCGTGCGCTTACTTCGCCTTTCTTGCGGACGCGGCCACCTTGGAGGCGCGCAGATCGTCCGGCCCATTGATGCCGGCGCGCTTGAGATCGCGAAGCAGCTTGGTCAGCAGCAGCATGTTGGTCTTCTGCAGTTCGTGGTTGTTTCCGAACCTGAATGCGTTCTGCTCGGTCACGATCAGTCCGGCCTTGGTCTCTTCGAGGATCTTCCGCCTCTTCAGTCCCGTCACGCGGCGGCGGACCGTCTCGAGCGGCAGGCTGAGGAAGCGGGAGAGTGCCGCACGAGAGACCCCCTGCTTGATCACATCCGGCTCGACGGCATGAATGCTGGAGAACTTCTCGTCCAACACCGGATCGTTCATCACGTGGATGACGTTCGCGTTCAGCACCGCATGCACGATCAGAAGGTCCAGTGGATCGAATTCCTCGTAGTGCCGGAACAGCTCGCTCATCGAGAACAGCATGTAGGCGAGCGTATGTCGCGAGACCGTCCGGATGATATCTGAAGCATTGCGCATGAATCGAAAACCAACATCCATCTTGTAAACGATGGCTATGGCGAGCGGATCATCCGCCATACCCAAAATGAGTATGCGGCGACTTGCCGGCGGTTCTCAATTTATCATTGTGACTTCAGGCGTTCGGCCGCACCGCGACATCGCTCGCCGCTGCGTTCGCGACGGCGATGACGGCCACTCGAGGTAACGATCGCGATGGAAGGCATGACGGTCAACGACGGTGGCGCGCCGGATCCAAGGCGATACGAAGAGCTGCGGCTCATCAGGGCGTTTCTCCGTCTCACCAACCCCGGAAGGCAGAGGATACTCGACCTGGTGGAGCGGCTCGCGGAAGACGCCGAATTCGCCGTGGCAGCGCCGGCCTTCGTGGCGACAGACGCATCGGTCCCGGAGCCGATCGGGGACTTCGCTGGCCCGACCGAATGAGAGGCTGGCCCCTTCTTCCGGAGCGGCACGCGACAGGCATCATATTACCTCACTGAAAATGACCGCTTCAGACCTGACCGACGGGCCGCCTTCGCGCCAAACTCGTTAAGCGATTGATCCTTTGGAGGTCGAAACCGCTTCCGGGCCATGCTAAGGGCTGCGCAATTCCTGTGCCTCCCCTTGCCCTGCCCGGTTCCGCCGGGACGATGGACCCCCGTTATGACTGCGACTGCCACCTCAAATGCTGCCGGCTCCGCCGCCTGGGCGGATACGCTGCTGTTGTCGTTCGCGCAGGCCGGTTACGTCAGGGCCGAGCCGGCGATCCTGCAACCCGCCGAGCCCTTCCTCGACCTCTCGGGTGAGGACATCCGCAAGAGCCTCTACCTGACCACCGACCTCACCGGCGAGGAACTGTGCCTGCGCCCGGACCTGACCATTCCCGTCGCCCGCGACTACCTCGCCTCGACCCGCGCCGGCCAGCCGGCCGGGTTCAGCTATCTCGGCCCGGTGTTTCGTTACCGCGGCGGCCGGGCCAGCGAATTCCTGCAGGCCGGGATCGAATCCTTCGGCCGCCAGGACCGCGCCGCGGCCGACGCCGAGACGCTGGCACTGGCACTGGAAGCGACTGCCGCCTTCGGCGTCCGCGACGTCGAGATCCGCACCGGTGACGTCGCGCTGTTCAACGCGCTGCTCGACGCGCTCGACCTCTATCCGGTCTGGCGCCGCCGCCTGGTCAAGGATTTCAACCGCAAGATCAGCCTGGAAAAGGATCTGGAGAAACTCGCCGCTGCGACCACTGCGAGCCCAAGCGAATATCAGGGCGTGCTCGCCGCGCTCGCCGGCTCCGACCGCAAGGCGGCGCTCGCCTTCGTCACCGACCTGATGTCGATCGCCGGCACCACCAATGTCGGGGGACGCACGACCGCCGAGATCGCCGACCGCTTCCTGGAGCAATCCACGCTGAAGGGCGGCGCGCTGTCGCGCGAGGCCATCGCCGTGCTCAAGCGTTTCCTGTCGATCTCGGGCAATCCCGACGATGCCATCGCCGAGCTGCGCGCGCTCACCGCCGACGCCAGGCTCGACCTTGCCGCGGCCATCGACCAGTTCGAGAGCCGGGTCGGCTTCATGGCCGCGCGCGGCATCGACGTGAAGCAGACGCGCTTCTCGACCGCCTTCGGGCGCGGCCTCGACTATTACACCGGCTTCGAATTCGAGCTGCATCACCGCGGCAACGGCACAGAGCCGCTGGTTGCCGGCGGCCGCTATGACAGGCTGATGACCCAGCTCGGTTCAGCCGAGCCGATCCCGGCGGTCGGCTTCTCGGTCTGGGTGGATGCGCTGACGAAGATCGGCCGCAAGGTGGGAGCTTAAGTCATGAGCGCGCCGTTCGTTCTGGCCGTTCCCTCCAAGGGCCGCCTGCAGGAAAACACCGAAGCCTTCTTCGCCCGCGCCGGCCTCAAGCTGTCGAAGGCCGGCGGCGCCCGCGACTATCGCGGCACGCTTGCAGGCCTCGACAATGTCGAGGTCGCCTATCTCTCGGCGAGCGAGATCGCCTCGCAACTGTCGCGCGGCTTCGCGCATCTCGGCGTCACCGGGGAAGACCTGGTGCGCGAGAACATCGCCGACGCCGACAAGCGCGTATCGCTGATCGACGGCCTCGGTTTCGGCTATGCCGACGTCGTCGTCGCGGTGCCGCAGGCCTGGATCGACGTCCGCACCATGGCCGATCTCGACGACGTCACCACCGGCTTCCGCGAGCAGCACCACATGCGGATGCGGGTCGCGACCAAGTTCGTCAATCTCACCCGCGCGTTCTTCCAGAGCCACGGCATCACCGATTACCGCATCGTCGAAAGCGCGGGCGCGACCGAGGGCGCACCGGCGGCCGGCAGCGCCGAGCTGATCGTCGACATCACCACGACGGGCGCGACGCTTGCCGCCAATGGCCTGCGGGTGCTCGACGACGGCGTGATCCTGCGCAGCCAGGCCAATCTCGTGGCGTCGAAGGATGCCGACTGGTCGCCGCAGGCGCGGGAGACGGCGCGCGTCATCCTCGATCACATCGCGGCACGGGCGCGGGCCAACAAATACCGCGAGGTCCGCACCCGCTTCCGGCAGTGCGACGCCGCCCTGCTCGGCGAAGCCCACACCCGTTTCGGTGTCGTGGCACCGTTCGGCGGCCCCACCTCGTCAGGCATGCTGACGTTGCACTGCCCGCCGGGGCAACTCTATGCGCTGGCAAGCTTCCTGCGCGAGCACGGCGCCGAGACCGTCTCGGTCGTCTCGCTCGACTACGTGTTCGACCGGGAGAACCCGCTGTTCGCCAAGCTCGAGACGTTCCTGCGGCGGTAAGCCCCAGGTCGGTTCAGCTTTTCCGTTCAGCTTTGCGACAGCAAACGACAGCTACCATATGCTGTTGAGATGACCTTGAACGCCTCTGGGACTTGATCGATGACGCTGGGCTCCGACGTTTCCGGCATGACGACCACCGCGGGCACCGCCGCCGCGAAGGGATTGTCGATCGTCGTCCCCGTCTACAACGAGGCGGCGGGCCTCGCCGGCCTGCATCAGCGCATCTGCGATCTCGCCAAGACCGTGCGGGAGCGCTATCGCCTCGCTTGCGAGGTCGTCTATGTCGACGACGGCAGCAAGGACGCGACGCTGTCGATCGCCCGCTCGCTGCCCGCCGACGCGATCGACGTCCAGGTGGTCTCGCTGTCGCGCAATTTCGGCAAGGAGGCGGCGCTGATGGCCGGCCTCGACCATGCCCGGCTCGGCGCCGTGATGTTCATGGACGGCGACGGCCAGCATCCGCCGGCGCTGATCGAGCAGCTGGTGCGGCACTGGATCGATGACGGCTATGACGTCGTCTATACCGCCAAGGCGCATCGCGACAACGAGAGCTTCCTGCGCCGTATCTCCGTGCACGGCTTCTACGCGCTGATCAATTGGGGTGCGCGCCAGAAGATCCCCGAGGACGCCGGCGACTTCCGCCTGCTGTCGCCCCGCGCCGTCGCCGCGCTGAGGCAGCTGCCGGAACGCAACCGCTTCTTCAAGGGCCTCGCCAGCTGGATCGGCTTCCGCCAGATCCGCGTCGACTACGAGCCTGCGGCGCGCGCCCATGGCGTCACCACCTTCAACGCCGCAAGCCTGCTCGGCCTGTCGATCGAAGGCCTGACCTCGTTTTCGGTGGCGCCCTTGCGCTTCGCCAGCCTGCTCGGCGTCGTTCTCGCCGGTGGCGCCTTCCTGTTCGGCCTTTCGATCCTCTGGGAGGTGTTCACGACCGGCAAGCAGGTGCCCGGCTATCCCTCGCTCGTGATCGGCCTGATGACGATCGGCGGCGTCCAGCTCATCATGATCGGCATCATGGGCGAGTATATCGGCAAGATCCTGTCCGAGCTGAAGGCGCGTCCGATCTACTTCGTCGCCGAGCACAGTGAGAAGCACTTCGAGGCCGACGAGGCCAGGAACGCTTCGAGCAAGGACGCTTCGAGCAAGGACGCCTCGAGCCAGGACGCCGCGAAGAGGACGGCGGCCGAATGAGCGCGGCCGCGGACCTGCGGCGGATCTGGCTCTGCGCCGACGACTACGGCATCAGCCCGGGCGTCAACCGCGCCATCTGCGACCTGATCGAACGCGGCCGTCTCAACGCCACCTCGGTGATGATGGTGGGACCTGCGATCGCGCGCAGCGACATCGAGGCGCTGCAGGCGTCGGCGAAGCAAAGCCCGCGCTGCGCGGTCGGACTGCATGTGACGCTGTCGGCACCGTTCCGCCCTCTCACCATGCATTTCCGCCCGCTCGACGGCGACATGTTCATGCCGTTTCCGAAGCTGCTGCGCGCCGGATTGATGCGCCGGCTCGACCGCGAGTTCTTTCGCAACGAGGTGAAGGCGCAGCTCGCGGCCTTCATGGATGCGTTCGGCCGCGCGCCCGACTTCGTCGACGGCCATCAGCATGTGCAGCTCTATCCGCAGGTGCGCGACGGCTTTGTCGATGCGATCGTCGAGGCTGCGCCGGATGCCTGGGTCCGTCAGGGCGGCCGCGATCTGCCGCTGAGGCGGCGGCTGGCCTCACCGAAGGCTCTGGTGCTCGACAGTCTCAGCGCGCAATTCCGCCGCCGCGCCGACCGCGCCGGCCTCAGCTTCAATCCCGCCTTTGCCGGCGCCTATGATTTCACGCGCGCAAGCGATTACGGCGGGCTGATGCGGCAATTCCTGGAAGGCCTCCCCGATGGCGGCCTCGTGATGTGCCATCCCGGCTTCGTCGACGACGTCCTCGCCGGCCTCGACCCGATGACCGATGTCCGCGAGCGCGAGCACGCCTATCTCTCGGGCGAAGCCTTCGCGCGCCTGCTCGCGGAGAGCCGCGTCACGCTGGGGTGAAACCGGCGGACAACAGGCCGCGGGGCAGCTTGTCGCATACGGAAATTTAATCCGGCCGGCACTGTTGGGGCCACAATGGAACCCTACATCTGCTGCGCGCTTGGTTTTGCGCGAAGGAGACAGATCATGACGCCGCAGGAACGCCAGCTCGTCGACGAGCTTTTCGACCGGCTTTCGAAACTGGAAAACGCACCGCGCGATCCCGATGCGATCGCGGCGATCTCCGACGGTCTGCGCAAGGCGCCCGGCGCCGTCTATGCGCTGGTGCAGACCACGCTGCTGCAGGACGAGGCGCTCAAGCGTGCCCATAACCGCATCCAGGAGCTGGAAGCGGCCCAGGCGCCCGAGCAGCCGCAGTCCGGCGGGTTCCTCGACACCATGCGCGACACGCTGTTCGGCGGAAGCCCCTCGCGCGGCTCGGTTCCGAACGTGCCTCCCCGCGATCAACGGCCGGTCTGGAACACCGGTCAGGCGATGCCGCAGACCCAGCCGGGCTACGGCGCGCCGCCCTACGGACAGGCTTACGGTCAAGGCCCGGGCCAGGGCTATGGCGCTCCGCCGGTCGGCGGTGGCGGCGGCTCGTTCCTCGGCACGGCCGCAGCCGCTGCGGCCGGCGTCGTCGGCGGCTCCCTGCTGCTCTCGAGCATCCGCGGCATGATGGGCGGATCGCACCAGCAGGCTTTCGGCGACACCAATTCCCTCGGCGGCGATCGCAGTGCTGGTGGAAGTCCTTGGGGCGGCAGCGACCAGTCCGGCGGCTCGCTCGCCCGCGATGCCGGCCTGAACGACATCGGCTCGAATCGCGATTCCCGCCAGGGCTTCTTCGGCCAGGCGTCGAACGATCGCGACGACGACGATCAGGACTACGGCGACGATCGCGGCGACAACGTGGACATGGCCGACGACAGCGATTTCGGCGGCGACGACGATGGCGGCAGCGATTACGCGTGAGGTTGCTGTGTAGCGTTGCGAACAAGAACGGCCGCCCAAGAGGCGGCCGTTTTCATTTTCCAACTCTTGCGCAGGTCTCTTCCTTCTCCCCTTGTAGGAGAAGGTGGGAACGTCACATCACCACGACCTTGGTGCCGACATTGACGCGGCCGTAGAGGTCGATGACGTCCTCGTTGCGCATGCGGATGCAGCCGGAGGAGACGTTGGTGCCGATGGTCCAGGGCTCGTTGGAGCCGTGGATGCGGTAGAGCGTCGATCCCAGATACATCGCGCGGGCGCCGAGCGGATTTTCCGGGCCGCCTTCCATGTGCCGGGGCAGATCGGGCCGGCGGGCGAGCATTTCGGCCGGCGGCGTCCAGTCCGGCCATTCGCGCTTGGCCGTGATCGATTTCACGCCGGACCAGGTGAAGCCGGGACGGCCGACGCCGATGCCGTAGCGCATCGCCCTGCCGTTGCCCTCGACCAGATAGAGGAACTTGTTCGGCGTATCGACCACGATCGTGCCGGCACTTTCCTTGCCGCTATAGTCAACAGATTGTTTCTCGAATCTCGGATCGAACGGGCGCTGCCGCGGATCGACCGCCTCCTGCTGCAGGCCCGCGCCCTGATATCCACCCTGCATCTGCGGCTCGCCCATCGGCGGCAGGCGGCGCTGGTCGTAATAGCCGGGCTGCTGCTGATACACCGGCCGCTCGGGCGCGTAGGCCGGACCGCGGCCGGGCCCGTCGCCGAACAGGAACTCGATGAAACCGCCGCCCATGTTCGCATTGGAGGCGACCCGCACCGGCGCCGGCGGCACCTGCGGCTGGTAGAGCACCGCGGGCGGATCGTTCGGCACGGTGTTGTCGAAGGCACCGGCGCTGCTCGTGCCGGCAATGAAGGTGCAAGCGCTGCCGAGCAGCGCGACAGACATTTTCTTGAACATCGACGTACTCTGTACTGTTTCGTCTAGATCACATGCGTCGTGGAGAGCTGGTGGCTGATCCCGCGCCCTTCGACGTGGTCAATAAAAAGCAAAAGCCGTTTTGTTTGGTAAACGAAAGCGGGGTTTGGATTCACCACGTCGCGAGCGCAGCGGCAATTTGGCGATCAGCGTTTATTTTCGATGAACGCGACGCGGCCATGGTTAATCGCTTCTTTGCGCGCCGTCGCGCGATGCCGCACAACAGTTCCGGCTGTGAACTTCGTGTTAAATCGCTTCTGCCTACAAAGACGCGTGAGTGAGGTGGGGGAGTATCCTGATGGCTGTTCACCGCAAACGTTTTCGCGTTGAGGATATCGTTAGTGGCGAGATGCCGATTATCGATGTAACCGAAGAGGCCGGCCCGATGCATAGCGAGATCATGGCCGAGCTGCGCGCGATCCGCGCCCAGATGGCGAAGGGCGCTGCCCCGCTGTCCGGCAGCGCAGCCATGGCGGCGATCGACGCCTCGACGGCCCATGAGCTCTCCGAAGCGCGCACCATGCTGGAGACCTATCGGGCGCAGATCGAGCAGTGCGAGAAGCTGAAGGTCGAGCTCGACCTCATCCATGACGCCATCGACCGCACCAAGCGCGAGATCGCGACGCTGCACGGCAAGAGCTTCGACGGCGGCGAGATGGCCAAGGTCAATGGCGAGCTCGGCGCGGTGGTCGGCGGCACCGAGCAGGCGACCCAGCAGATCCTCGAAGCCGCGGAATCGATCGACCAGGCCGCGAGCGCAATGTCCAAGGTGGACTCGGTCGATCAGCAGAAGCGCCTCGCCGACGACATCCAGGAACGCGTCATCTCGATCTTCGAAGCCTGCAACTTCCAGGACCTGACCGGCCAGCGCATCAGCAAGGTCATGACCACGATGAAGTTCATCGAGCAGCACATCAATGCGATGATGGACATCTGGGGCGGCGTCGACGCGATCAAAGCCCACGTGCCGGCGCAGGTCGACAATCGCAGCGAGGACGAGAAGCTCCTCAATGGTCCGAAGCTCACCGGCGACGTCGGCCACGCCTCGCAGGACGACATCGACGCGCTGTTCGACTGAGCGGACGCGAGATACCGAAATACAAAACGCCGGCGCAAGCCGGCGTTTTTTGTTTTGGGACCATTCCCTCCGCTGTCACCGCCCGGTCAAGCCGGGCGATCCAGTATTCCAGCGACGGTCGTGATTCAATCGAGAGGCCGCGGCGTACTGGATGCCCCGCCTGCGCGGGGCATGACGGAGGCGCGAGATCACGCCCTGGGCGCGCAGCGGACGTAGACCATGTTGCCGTAGCGGGTGGCGGCGTCCTTGTCGATGAAGCGGGTGATCAGGACGCGGCCGTCGAAGGACACGATCTCGCGGTCCTGCTCGCCGGGGGTCGGCCCGGCAGGCCCGATGTAGTTCTTGCCGCTCGGCGAGCCCTTCAGCCGCAGCTCCTGGGGCGTTGCCTGGTCGGCCAGATGCATGATCACGCCGCCGGAGGAGCCGGCGGTGATCACGTAGGGATTCTTGCACTGGGCCCTCGCGGCCGCCTCGGTGCGGGCACGGTCGGCCGGGTTCTGGAACGAGGCGAGGCCCCAGCGGCCGACGATCTCGTCGGCGCGAATGGTCGCAGGCATTTCGGGCGCGACGCCCGGCTCGGCTTCGGGTGGCGGCGAGGACGACGAGAAGGACGGTAGGCTCATGCCGCCGCCGCATGCGCCCAGCAGCAGCGCCAGACATGAAGCGGCCGCCAGATTGGCAACCGTGCGCGCGTGAGCCGAACTGATCATGGCATTCCCCCGAGCAAGACCATGGCCGCACCCCTCCCGCAGCCAAGCGCAAAACCGCTGCCGGAGCAATGACGTCCTTTGATACGCCGGCGCCCCGAACAAGTTTCCAATGCCACCATCCTATATCCGCCTCACCAATCGCTTAACCACCTTTGCTTGACAGGATCGCGGCCAAGCCATATTTCCGAGCGCACTATTAGCACTCGGAAAGCCCGATTGCTAAGCACGCCGTTCGATCCTCTGGATAGGGGGTGGACGGAAGCGCCGCCCCACCCACTTTCCACACCTTCCGAAGCGAGCCTCCAAAGGGAAACGTCATGGCTAAATCCAAATTTCGTCCGCTGCATGACCGTGTCGTGGTCAAACGTATCGACGCCGAGGAAAAGACCAAGGGCGGCATCATCATTCCGGACACCGCCAAGGAAAAGCCGTCCCAGGGCGAAATCGTCGCCGTCGGCCCCGGCGGCCGTGACGAGGCCGGCAAGCTGATCCCGATCGACCTCAAGGTCGGCGACCGCGTGCTGTTCGGCAAGTGGTCGGGCACCGAGGTCAAGATCGACAACGAAGATCTCCTGATCATGAAGGAGTCGGACATCATGGGCGTTCTGGCCTAAGGCCGGCCGCCTGAACGGCCGCTGAATGTCATGCCCGGGCCTGACCCGGGCATCCATCAATCTTCGCCAGGTGATGGACTGCCGGGTCAAGCCCGGCAATGACGAAGAGAGCGCGCTGCAGCACAAACAAGACACAGCACGAAACACGAGGGATTGCAGACAATGGCTGCCAAGGACGTCAAGTTTTCCGGAGACGCGCGCGATCGCATGCTGCGCGGCGTCGACATTCTCGCCAACGCCGTCAAGGTGACGCTCGGCCCGAAGGGCCGCAACGTCGTCATCGAGAAGTCGTTCGGCGCGCCCCGCATCACCAAGGACGGCGTCACCGTCGCCAAGGAGATCGAGCTCGAGGACAAGTTCGAGAACATGGGCGCCCAGATGCTGCGGGAGGTCGCCTCCAAGACCAACGACCTCGCCGGTGACGGCACCACCACCGCGACCGTGCTGGCCCAGGCCATCGTGCGCGAAGGCGCCAAGGCGGTTGCCGCCGGCATGAACCCGATGGACCTCAAGCGCGGCATCGACACCGCGGTTGCGGCCGTCATCAAGGACATCGAGAAGCGCGCCAAGCCGGTTGCGTCCTCTGCCGAGGTCGCCCAGGTCGGCACCATCTCGGCCAACGGCGATGCCGCCATCGGCAAGATGATCGCGCAGGCGATGCAGAAGGTCGGCAACGAGGGCGTCATCACCGTCGAGGAGAACAAGTCGCTCGACACCGAAGTCGACATCGTCGAGGGCATGAAGTTCGACCGCGGCTATCTCAGCCCCTATTTCGTGACCAACGCCGAGAAGATGACCGCCGAGCTCGAGGATGCCTACATCCTCCTGCACGAGAAGAAGCTCTCGGGCCTGCAGGCCATGCTGCCGGTGCTCGAAGCCGTGGTGCAGTCGGGCAAGCCGCTCGTCATCATCGCCGAGGACGTCGAGGGCGAGGCGCTGGCCACCCTGGTCGTCAACCGCCTGCGCGGCGGCCTGAAGGTTGCCGCCGTCAAGGCACCGGGCTTCGGCGACCGCCGCAAGGCCATGCTCGAGGACATCGCCATCCTCACCGGCGGCCAGCTCATCTCCGAAGACCTCGGCATGAAGCTCGAGAACGTCACGGTGAAGATGCTGGGCCGTGCCGGCAAGGTCGTGATCGACAAGGAGAACACCACGATCGTCAAGGGCGCCGGCAAGAAGCCGGAGATCGAGGCCCGCGTCGGCCAGATCAAGGCCCAGATCGAGGAAACCACCTCGGACTACGACCGCGAGAAGCTGCAGGAGCGCCTCGCCAAGCTGGCCGGCGGCGTCGCGGTGATCCGCGTCGGCGGCGCCACCGAGATCGAGGTCAAGGAGAAGAAGGACCGCGTCGAGGACGCGCTCAACGCCACCCGCGCCGCGGTGCAGGAAGGCATCGTCCCCGGCGGCGGCGTCGCGCTGCTCCGCGCCAAGAAGGCGGTGGGCCGTCTCACCAACGCCAATCCCGACGTCCAGGCCGGCATCAACATCGTCCTGAAGGCGCTGGAAGCCCCGATCCGCCAGATCTCCGAGAACGCGGGCGTGGAGGGCTCGATCGTGGTCGGCAAGATCCTGGAGAACAAGTCCGAGACCTTCGGCTTCGACGCCCAGAACGAGGACTATGTCGACATGGTCGAGAAGGGCATCATCGACCCCGCCAAGGTGGTGCGCACCGCGCTGCAGGACGCCTCCTCCGTGGCCGGCCTGCTGGTGACCACCGAAGCCATGGTCGCCGAGATGCCGAAGAAGGAAGCCCCGCCCGCCATGCCCGCCGGCGGCGGCATGGGCGGCTTCTGAGGCCCATCCTCACCCGACATGATCGCGAAGGCCGCCTCCGGGCGGCCTTCTTTTTTGCCGACGATGAGCGCCGCTTTCCGATTCAATCCACGGCCAAAACCCACTACGGTGGCGCCGATTCTATTGTTTGAGCATGATCTTTTCGGAAAACCGCTTCACACTTTTCCGGATCATGCTCATTGCTTGAGGATTTCGTCGATGCGCGCGCTTTTGGTTTGTTCGACAGCCCTGTTGGCGGCTTTGCTTGCAGCTTCGCCGGAGGTTGCCTCCGCCCAGATGAAACTGTCCCCCAAGGCTGCGGCGCCCGGTGGCGTGGAGACGCGCTATTTCACGTCGATCGACGGGCTGATGGACGGCAATGCCGACGTGATCCTGAAGGAGACGCGCCAGGGCAAGACGGTGACGGCCGCGGTGCTCGACGTCTGTTACCCGATCGCCAAGAATTCCGACCGCAAGGACCGCTTCATCGTCAATCTCCAGGTCGCGGGCCAGAACCTGACGGGCACGACGCAGAGCATCGGTGAGAAGGCGCCCGTCAGCGTCAAGCTGCTGCGCAAGCAGAGCGGCGACACGTTCGAGTTCCGCGGCCAGATCAGCATCGGCCAGGTGGTGACGGAGGTGACCTCGCCCGACAATTCCGATCTCAGCGAGAGGGAATTTCAGGACAACCAGACCTCGGACGACGGCATCACGCCGCAGCCCAAGGATTTCACCGACGTGTCGCCGGAGGCGATCGCGGTCAAGGTCAAGCTGGATGCGGCGACCGACTTCCTGAAGAGCCTGAGGGGCCAGGAGGTCGAGGTGACGCTGGCGAGCCTCACCGTCGGCTGCGATGCGCTGCGCGCTGGCGAGCAGACCATCAACATGTCGGTCGATCCCGAGCGCGCCGGCGCGCTGCTGGCCAAATTCAAGGCGATGCCCGGCGTCACCGCCGCCGGCTGGACCGCCGGCATGACCGAGATGGACCGCACCATCCGCTTCGCCGCGGCCGATTGGCGCGAGGGCGACAAGATCAACCGCAACAAGCTCGCGGCCACTGTCGCGAACGTCCTGAGCCGGACGCTTGCGGCAAAGCCGGTCTCGCAAAACTTCAACCCCGCCACCGGCAAGCTCAAGCTGGTCTTCAAACGGCCGAACCAGGATTTTCCGGCGCTCGAGCTGACCGACACGATCGAGGTCACCGGGCTCGTCGCGCCGGACAAGCCGGGCGCGACCGACAAGCTCATGCTCTGGATCGGCAGCCCCGCGACGACGACTGCCGACGAGAGCAGCGGCGCCAAGCTCAATCTCTCCGACGACGCCTCGGTCGACGAGGAAGGCGATCAGCCCGACGACAACGGTTCGATCGAGGCCCTCGCCAAGGAGCTGAAGGCTCAGCGCTGGGACGCCGACAAGTCGGTGTGGAAGTGACGGAGCTATCGTGCCCCGGACGCAGCGCGAAGCGCTGCGAGCCGGGGCCCAGAAGCCGCAAGCGAAGTCGTCGATAGATTTACTGGGTCCCGGCTCTGCGACGCAGCGCTTGCGCGCTACGCCTTGTCCGGGACACGACGGCGATCAATTCCCCGTTGTCCTGAAGCGCAGCGGCTTCGGGCCGATCAGCGTCAGCACGTCGCCCTGACGCTTCCAGGTCTCGACACTGGAGAGCGCCGCGACCAGATCGTCGTCGGCCTGCGCGCGTCCCGGCGGGCAGTTGCGGTCCTGGATCAGGCCGGGGACGAAGATCACCGTGTTGCCGGCGACCGAGAACTGGCCCTTGCCGCCCTTGCACCAGAGCTCCAGCAAGACCTCGCCGTGATCGCCGATCTCGATGTTCGGAATCCGCTTGGAGCCTGGCTGCGGCAATGCTTCCAGCGTCATCTCGCTGCCGAACGGGAAACCCTCCTCGGCACGCGCGAGCGTGGATATCGCGAGCATTGCAACCGCAGCACACACCAATCGCTTGAGCGAAACCATGAGACCTCTCGACGACCTGATTTGCGGCACCTTCTATAAGACTGCGGGCGCATTGAGAAGGTTCGCACGCACGCAAAAATCCCCGCGGAGACCTCCGCGGGGATCTGCATCGAAACCGGATATGGCCTGCTATTTCAGGACCAGCGCCGTGAACGGGTAGACATAGGCCTGCAACGTCACGAGCACACCGACGAGGCAGGCCAGCACGATCGAGTGCCAGAACACGAAGCGCAGGATGGTGCCCTCGTGGCCGTACCAGTTGGTGGCGGTCGAGGCGACGACGATCGACTGCGCGTCGATCATCTTGCCCATCACGCCGCCGGACGAGTTCGCCGCCGCCATCAGCACCGGCGACAGGCCGAGCTGCTCGGAGGTGATCTTCTGCAGGTTTCCGAACAGCACGTTGGAGGCGGTGTCCGATCCCGTCAGCGCGACGCCGAGCCAGCCGAGCAGCGTGCCGAAGAAGGGATACAGCACGCCGGTTGCGGCAAAGGCGAGACCGAGCGTCGCGTCGACGCCGGACAGGCGCGTCAAGGTGCCGATCGCGAGCATCGCCGAGATCGTGATCAGCGAGATCGCGCACAGCCGGATGGTGCGACCGTACTCGGTGAGGAGCCTGCCGGGACCGACGCCCATCAGGACACCGGAGATGATCGCCGCGATCAGCATGCCCGTGCCGGTGAAGGACAGGTAGGTGAAGCTGAACACCGCAGCCTCCTTGGTCGGCCCTGGCGCGACCGGCGGCATCTTGTTGATCATCTGGTGCAGCTCGGGCACCGGATAGTTCCAGGTGAAGATCGAGTTCGCCCAGGTCTTGAAGCCGCCATTGCCCCAGACCAGCATCACGATGCAGACGATGATCCACGGCAGCAGAGCGCTGAACACCTCGCTCTGCGTCAGCGGCGTCTTGTCCAGCGGCTTTGCCGCCGCCATGGTGGCCGACGATTCATCATTGCCGCGCAGCGCCGGCGACAGCCACAATTGCCTCGGCTGCCAGACCTTCAGGAACAGGATCAGCGCCCCCATCGAGATCAGCGACGCACCGATGTCGACGATCCAGGGATTGATGTAGTTCGAGATCACGAATTGCGGGACCGCGAACGAAATGCCGGTGACGAGAATCGCCGGCCAGACGTCCTTCATGCCCTTCCAGCCCGCGAAGGCCCACACCACCCAGAACGGTACGATCAGCGAGAAGAACGGCAATTGCCGGCCAACCATCGCGCCGAGGATGTAGGGATCGAGCCCGGTGACCGAGGCAAGGCCCTGGATCGGCGTGCCCAGCGCGCCATAGGCGACCGGCGCGGTGTTGGCGATCAGCGACAGGCCGGAGGCCGCGAGCGGCGAGAAGCCGAGGCCGATCAGCACGGCGCCGGTGATCGCGACTGGCGTGCCGAAGCCCGAGGCGCCCTCGAAAAATGCGCCGAAGGAGAACGCGATCAGCAGCAATTGCAGCCGCCGGTCCTCGGTGACGCCGCCGATGGCGCGCTTGAGCAGCTCGAAGCGCCCGGTGGTGACAGTCACCTGGTAGAGGAAGATGACGTTGAGGACGATCCAGCCGATCGGGAAGAAGCCGGTGACGATGCCCAGCACCGAGGCGCGGATCGACATGTTCGCCGGCATGGTGAAGACGAAGATCGTGATCAAATTGGCCACGATCACGGCGATGATGGCCGCGATATGCGCCTGGACGCGGCCGCTCGCGATCAGGACCAGCAGCGTGACGACGGGCACTGCCGCCGCAATCGTCGACAGCACCGGGCTGTGCAGCGGATCATAGACTTGATTCCACATGGTCTTCCTCCCCCACGCATGTTTGTGGCAGACGGCCCGCGTGGAGAGCCGATCCTGCTTGACGCTGGAAGCGATAACCCCCGAGCTGGACGCGAATTCCTCGCGAATGCCGCGGTTCCCGTCCCGCTCACAAGCTCGCGAAATCCCTGGTCACCCCACCCCGCGCCGTCGAACCCCATGCTAGGGTTGCAAGCTGCGACAAGCCAACGCAAATTGCAGACCTTGCGACTTTAGTCTAAGCGCGCCCATTTCCGCCATTGCCTCAGGTCGTTGGCTCCGGGCATTTGTGCACACCCCCCGAGGAGATCCAGCTCTGTGAAGAACATCAGCGCCACGCTCGCGATCGTCTGGCGAATCGCCGCTCCCTATTTCCGGTCGGAGGACAAATGGGTCGGCCGCGGCCTGCTCGCCGTCGTCGTCGCCATGGAGCTGGTGCTGGTCGCGATCAACGTGCTCCTCAATCAATGGCAGAACCGGTTCTACAGCGCGCTGCAGGCCTACGACCTGCCCGAGTTCATCAAGGAGGTCTGGATCTTCCTCGGCCTCGCCTTCACCTTCGTCGCGCTGGCCGTCTACAAGCTCTATCTGAACCAGTGGCTCCAGATCCGCTGGCGGCAATGGCTGACGCAGCATTATCTCGGCGAATGGCTCGACGGCGCCACGCATTACCGCATGCAGCTCAAGGGCGACGCCGCCGACAATCCGGACCAGCGCATCACCGAGGACGTCAAGACCTTCGTCGAGCAGACGCTGACCGTCGGCCTTGGCCTTCTGTCCTCGGTCGTGACGCTGGCCTCGTTCGTCGTCATCCTCTGGGGTCTGTCCTACAAGGCGCCCTTGTACATCTACGGCACCGACATCGTCGTCCCCGGCTTCCTGGTCTGGTGCGCGGTGGCCTACGCGATCGTCGGTACCGCGCTGACGCACTGGATCGGCGCCCCGCTCATCAACCTCAATTTCGAGCAGCAGCGCTATGAGGCCGATTTCCGCTTCAACCTGATCCGCGTGCGCGAGAATTCCGAGCAGATCGCGCTTCTGAAAGGCGAGGGCGCGGAGCGCGGGCGCCTGCTGCAGCGCTTCGGCTTCGTCATCGGCAATTGGTACGCGATCATGAGCCGGACCAAGCGCCTCACCGCCTTCACGGCGAGCTACGGCCAGGCCGCGACGATCTTTCCCTATGTGGTGGTGGCACCCGCCTATTTCGCCAAGCGCATCCAGCTCGGCGACATGATGCAGACGGGCTCGGCATTCGGCAGCGTGCAGGACGCGCTGTCCTTCTTCGTCACCGCCTATCGCTCGCTCGCCGAATGGCGCGCGGTGATTGCCCGCCTCGATGGCTTCGAGATGTCGGTCAATGCCGCCGCCCGCGGCGCAGCGCTGGAGCCGACCATCGACGTCGCACCGTCGAAGGGCAAGGCCATCGCGCTCGAGCAGTTGCTCGTCAAACTGCCGAACGGCGCACCTCTGGTCGCAGCCAATGCCTTCACGATCCAGCCGTCGGAGCGGGTGCTGGTGACCGGCCCCTCGGGCTCCGGCAAGTCGACCCTGTTCCGGGCCATTGCCGGCGTCTGGCCGTTCGGCACCGGCACGGTCGCCATCCCTGCGACGTCGAAGCTGATGATGCTGCCGCAGCGGCCGTATTTCCCGATCGGTCCGCTGGGCGATGCCATCATCTACCCGGCCGAGCACGGCTCCATCCCGCCGGAGAAGATCCGCGACGTCCTGGTTGCGGTCGGAATGCCGCGCCTGGCTGAGCGGCTCGACGAGGACGGTCACTGGAACCGGACATTGTCGCTCGGCGAGCAGCAACGCCTCGGGCTGGCCCGCGCGCTGCTGCACGTGCCGGACTATCTGTTCCTCGACGAGGCGACCGCCTCGCTGGACGAGCCTTCCGAGGACCGCCTCTATCGGCTGCTGACGGAGAAGCTGCCCCAGGCCACCATCGTCTCGATAGGGCACCGCTCGACGCTGGACACCTTCCACAACCGCAAGGTGGCGTTGGCGCAGGACGGCGAGATCCACGTCCTCGGCAAAGCCGGCGAGCCGGCCCCGGAGCCGAGCGCAGCGCGCTGAGGCGAGCACTGCAGGGCCGCTGGTCCATCGAGCTCGGGTCGTCACTCCCGCACACTCGTCATGCCCGGGCTTGACGGCGTGGAGAGAAGCAAAAAGGGCGGCAGATTGCTCTGCCGCCCTCGTAGATAGTCTCGGGACGAAGCTTACTTCAGGTTGGTCATCGCCGTCAGGTCGAAGGAGAGCTTGGCGATGCCAGCCGCGCCGCACCACTTGGAGCCGACGCCGGTTGGATTGATCGGCGTCACGTTGGTGGTGCCGGTGGCGGTGAAGTCGCTGGTGAAGGCGTTACAATCACCCTTGCTCAGGTCGGTATCGGAGTAACGCAGGTCCAGCGTCATCACCTTGTAAGTGAAGCCGACACCGATGTTCCAGGTGTTGTAGTCGGCGTACTTGATGCCGTTCGGGAACGCCGGGACGCCGTAGAAGCTATCGGACGTGCCGAACCACTGGCGACCGAACTCACCGGAGACATACATGCCGACGCCGCTCGAACCGAAAGTGGTGCTCGGTGCCGTCCACTTGCCCGTGATCGAGGTGTAGTTGCCCCAAGCACCGGTGTTGAGGAAGTTCGGCGAGTAGAACTCGTTGATGCCGAACGACCAGTTGTCGTTCACGGTGTAGTTCATCTTGCCGTAGACTTCGAAGAAGCTGACGTCCTTCTTCATGACGTTGCCGTTGATCAGGGCATTCGCGGCGCAATCGCCGCCCTGGAAGTTGCCGGCATTGTCGAAGCCGGTACCGCCGAAATAGCAGGTCCCACCCGGATACAGATAACCCCAGACGCCGATGTCGAAGGCGAAGGCACCGAAGGTCGGACGGATACCGCCGTAGACGTCGATCTCGGCGGCGGCGCGGTTCGGGAAGGAGATGCTCTCACCGGCCACGCCCACATAGAGCTGGAGGTCCTTGGTGACGTTGTAGCGCGGCTCGAAATAGGCCGAGACCGACGGCTTGTGGTTCGACTGAGTGACACCGCGGAAGATGTAGTCGCTCATGATCGCGCCGCCGAAGGCGATATCCCAGGGATCGAAGGCGGGCGGCGGCGGGGCCTTCAATGCCTTCACGCGCAAATCTGCCGCAAAAGCCGAGCCCGTCGTCACCATTGCCAGCGCCGTTGCCAACAAAGCTACTTTCTTCATTTCGATCCCCATCACCAAATTCTTGCCAAGTCTCTTGCCAAGTCGGATCCCGGAAGCCCCCCGGGGCAAACGACCAACGTGCAAAATTGCGTTACTGCGACAATCTGGATTGTAGGACGTAGGCCGTGAAGCAAAAATCACGAGCAACTGCCGACTTTTTAGGCGTTTCGACGATTCCACGAAAGGTTGTCGGGCTGTGTGTCTTCTTGATCACATTATCTGCATTCCAAAGTGCACGGTGGGACCGGGCAAGTACGGGGAAGGTCACCAGCGTGGCAACCGGGGCACGAATCAGACGGGTGCCGGAAAGGGACGGCTTCCGGGCGTTCATATGGCGATGCAAAAAGGCCGCAGCGTCACCGCGGCGGCCTCGCTGTTGGCGATCACGGTCGCTGGACGGGGCCTAGCCTTGCCCCTCGGCCGGCGCCGCTTCCGCAGAAGACGAAGGCATCGCCCAACTCGTCTCGGCCGCCGGTTCGGGAGCTGGAGCTGCGGCCGGCGCTGACGGCTTCGGCGCGGGAGCTGCCTTCGCCTTCTTCGGTGCCGCTTTCTTCGCGGCCTTCTTCGGTGCAGCCTTCTTGGCCGCGGTCTTCTTGGCCGTCTTCTTGGCGGCCTTCTTCGGGCCGGCCCGCTTCGCAGATTTCTTGGCAGATTTCTTCGCGGACTTCTTCGCGGACTTCTTGGCCGCCTTCTTCGTCGTCTTCTTCGACTTCTTCGCCGCTACAACCTTCTTGGCCTTTTTGGCCTTCTTGCTTTTCTTCTTCTTCGCTTTCGCCATCGTGGTCCTCCTGTTGCCGCCGAACAATGGTCGATCGGGCGTCTTCAGTCGTCACCCCGGGGAGGACAGTTCAGGCTCTGAAAGCTCAAACTTACGCGTTCAGTGCCGGCCGCGACCCGCCCGTAGCCCAATCGAGAAGCTCAATCGTGTGTACGACCGGAACTGACGTGCCACTGGCAATCTGCACCATGCAGCCGATATTGCCCGCGGCAATCATGTCCGGCTTGACGCTCGCGATGTTGGCGACCTTGCGATCGCGCAACCGGCCCGCAAGCTCGGGCTGGAGAATGTTGTAGGTCCCCGCCGAACCGCAACACAAATGGCTCTCGGGTACATCTTTCACCACGAATCCATTCTTGGAAAGCAATTCTTTCGGAAGGCCCGTGATTTTCTGCCCGTGCTGCAACGAACATGCGGAATGATAGGCGACGACGATGTTGTCGCCTCGCTCAGTCGTTGCGAGATCGAGACCGGCGACGTACTCGGTGATGTCCTTGGCGAGCGCGGACACCTTTGCCGCGTCGGCGGCGAAGGCCGCATCCTCGCGCAGGAGATAGCCGTAGTCCTTGATCACCGTGCCGCAGCCGGACGTGGTCACGAGGATGGCGTCGAGCCCTTCGCCGGACGCTTCCTTCCGCCACGCCGCGACGTTGGCCCGCGCCCGCGCCAAGGCATCCCCGTCGTTGCCGAGATGATGGGTCAGCGCACCGCAGCACTGCTCGTCCCTGACAAGGACAACCTCGACGCCGTGGCGGGTGAGAAGACTGATGGCGGCCTGGTTGATGCGCGGCGCCAGCACCTGCTGGGCGCAGCCCTGCAGCAGCGCGACCCGGCCGCGCTTCTTGCCGAGCGCTGCGAACACGCTGCCCGGGAGGGGGCCCGGTGACGGCAGCCGCTGCGGGGCCAGCGCCAGCATCGCCTTGATGCGCTGGACCAGGCCTGGCGTGGCCGACGGCCGCGGGGTCGGCAGGAACACGGCAAGCGGCCGGGCCAGCCGCGCCAGCACCATGCTGGCGCGAAAGCGCTGCGGGTCCGGCAGGACGAAAGCCAGCACCTGACGCAGCAGCCGCTCGGCCAGAGGCCGCTGATAGCGCTGCTCGATCCTGACCCGGGCCTGGT
Organism: Bradyrhizobium nitroreducens; assembly: GCF_002776695.1. Taxonomy (GTDB): domain Bacteria; phylum Pseudomonadota; class Alphaproteobacteria; order Rhizobiales; family Xanthobacteraceae; genus Bradyrhizobium; species Bradyrhizobium nitroreducens. The sequence goes on along the minus strand of NZ_LFJC01000003.1, from coordinate 7,978,266 downwards.
CGACGAGATGCATGTAGTTCACCCCCGAGGGGCAGGTCGTCATGCAGGACAGGCACGACAGGCAGCGGTCGACGTGCTTGACCACCTCGGCCGTCGGGGTCTGGTCCTTCTCCAGCATCTCCTTGATCAGATAGATGCGGCCGCGCGGGCTATCGAGCTCGTCGCCGAGCAGCACATAGGTCGGACAGGTTGCGGTGCAGAAGCCGCAATGGACGCAGGCGCGCAGGATCTTGTCGGCTTCCGCGATATCGGGGTCGGCGAGCTGGGCGAGCGAGAATTCGGTCTTCATGCCACAGCGCCTCGCGTCAGCCGGCCCCGGTTCAGAACGGTCTTCGGATCGAAGCTGGCGCGCACCCGCTCGCTCAGGGCGGCGATGCCCGGCGCCTGCGGATGGAACACGTCGACCTCGCGCCTGACATCCTCGGCCGCCCGGATCAGCGTGGCGTGCCCTCCGACCGCATTCGCACACGCCCGCACGGCCGGTTCATGCGCATCGCCCTTCGGCGGCAATGCGGCCCAGATCAATCCACCGCCCCAATCATAGAGCACGTCGCCACCGGTCTCGCGCGTCAATCGCGTGCCGAGCGCCGCGCCCGAGGCCGGCGGGCAGACGATGCGCCAGACCGGCCAGGCGCCGAGCGCGCCGCTGGCCGCGAACGGCAGCACGTCGCGGATCGTGACCCACAGCGCAGCAGATGCGGCATCCTCGATCAATGTCGCGGTTCCGAACGGCGCCAGCAATTCGCGCAGCGAGCCGGCGCGATGGGCGGCGGAGGCGGTGATGCCCTCGAGCCGCAGCACGGTCAGCGCCTCGCCCTCCCCTGCGAGATCGCCCAGCCCCTCGGGCTTGGCCCGGAACGCCTGATACGGCAGATGCGCCGCGCCGGAGACGTCGAAGGGCGAGCCGAGCGCCGCGGTCATCGCCTTGTTGGCGGCGGCATCATCGAGCCCGCGCAGCAGCAGCGTCCGCTCGGCCTCGGGCTTGGGCATCACCTTCAACGTGACCTCGGTCATCACCGACAGCGTGCCCCAGGACCCCGCCAGCAGCTTGCAGAGGTCGTAGCCGGTGACGTTCTTCACCACCTTGCCGCCGGTCTTGAAGCTGTCGCCGAAGCCTGAGACGGCGTGCGCCCCGAGCAGGTGGTCGCGCGCCCCGCCGGCCCTGATCCGGCGCGGGCCGGCAAGGCCAGCCGCAATCATGCCGCCGATGGTGCCCGATGGGGGCGTGCCGAGCAGCGGCGCGGTGTTGACAGGCTCGAAGGCGAATTGCTGGTTCTTGGCATCGATCAGCGACAGCACGTCCGCGAGCGGCGCACCGGCCTGCAAGGTGACGATCAACTCGTTCGGCTCGTAGGAGGTGACGGCATTGAGCGCGGAGAGGTCGAGGACGGCGTTGGTCGCCATCGCATGGCCGATGCTGCGCTTGCTGCCATGCCCGATGATCTCGAGCGGCTGCTCGTTGGCAATCGCCGCGCGCACCACTTCCTCGACGTCTTTGGCGTCTCTGACTTTAAGCGTATCCACGGATGAGCCGGTATCCAAGTTCAGGATGAAAAGCAATTCGACGCTTGCAGCGATCGCGCTAGAACCGCGGGATGTCCGGAAACGCCAGCTTGCCGGCATGGACATGCATGCGGCCGAGCTCGGCGCAGCGGTGCAGGGTCGGGAATACCTTTCCGGGATTGAGCAGGCCTTGCGAATCGAAGGCGCATTTGAGGCGCTGCTGCTGGTTGAGATCGATCTCGGTGAACATCTCCGGCATGAGGTCGCGCTTCTCGATGCCGACGCCGTGCTCGCCGGTGAGCACGCCGCCGAACTCGACGCAGGCGCGCAGGATGTCGGCGCCGAAGGCTTCGGCGCGCTCGATCTCGCCGGGCTTGTTGGCATCGTAGAGGATCAGGGGGTGCAGATTGCCGTCGCCGGCGTGGAACACGTTGGCGCAGCCGAGCTGGTATTTTTCGCCGAGCTCGCGGATGCGCGCGAGCGCCTTCGGCAGCGCGCCGCGCGGAATGGTGCCGTCCATGCAGAGATAGTCCGGCGAGATGCGCCCCACCGCCGGGAACGCGGCCTTGCGGCCGGCCCAGAACAGATTGCGCTCGGCCTCCGAGGTCGAGATCTGGCAGGTGGTCGAGCCGCAGGCATTCGCAATTGTCTCGACGCGCGTGATGAGCTCGTCGACCTCGATCTGGGGTCCGTCGAGCTCGATGATGAGCAGCGCCTCGACATCGAGCGGATAACCGGCATGGACGAAGGCTTCCGCGGCATGGATCGCGGGCTTGTCCATCATCTCCATGCCGCCGGGAATGATGCCGGCGCCGATGATGCGCGCGACGCATTCGCCGGCGGCCTCGACCTCTGCGAATCCGACCATCAGCGCACGCGCCGTCTCCGGCTTTTGCAGGATGCGGACCGTGACCTCGGTGATGACACCGAGCAGCCCTTCCGAGCCCGTGATGACGCCCATCAGATCGTAGCCGGCGTTCTCGCACCCCTTGCCGCCGATGCGCAGGATCTCGCCGCTCATCAGCACGATCTCGCAGCCGAGCACGTTATTGGTGGTCATGCCGTATTTCAGGCAATGCACGCCGCCGGAATTCTCCGCGACATTGCCGCCGATCGAGCAGGCGATCTGCGAGGACGGGTCGGGCGCGTAATAGAAGCCGGCATGGGCGACCGCCTGGCTGATCGCAAGATTGGTGACGCCGGGCTCGGTGACGACGACGCGGTTGTCGAAATCGATCTCGCGGATGCGCTTGAACTTGCCGAGGCCCAGCAGCACGCCGTCTTCGAGCGGCAGGGCGCCGCCTGATAGCGACGTGCCGGAACCGCGCGGCACCACCTTGATGTTCTGACCTGCACAATATTTCAGGATGAGCGAGACCTGCTCGGTCGTATCGGGCAGCACCACGACCATCGGCGGCTGCCGATAGGCCGTCAACCCGTCGGATTCATAGGCCCGCATCTCCGCAGGCGTATCGATCACGCCCTCGCCTGATACGATCGCGCGCAATGCAGCAACGATCTCGGCGCGGCGCGCGAGCACAGCCTGGTCACTCGCAGGCATCATGATGGCCATATCAAATCCTTCATGGCATATCCTTCCGGCTCGCGCCGCACGATCAATTTGTCTCGGCAAATCAATCACGTCCGTAGCCCTTTGGGTAGGCCATCCGAAAGTCGGATCGCCCATCTTCCGCCAGTTCGCTCTGGGACAAGTCGGAAATCATGAAACCTGTCATGGTTTGGTGACTTGTCCAAGCCGCGCAGGCCTGCCAAAACCGGCAGGTCGGGCGATTGCCGATCCGGCAAAAGACTGACCAGCCCAGACCCACCAGGGAAGAGACGAAGAGCACCCGATGACAAAACTGATTTTTGGCGCACTGACGATCCTCACCGCGATTGCCACCGCACCCGCCGCGATGGCGCAGGATGCCGCGGCCGGCAAGACGTCGTTCAACAAATGCCTGGCCTGCCACGCGATCGGCGAAGGCGCCAAGAACAAGGTCGGCCCCGAGCTCAACGGCCTCAACGGCCGCAAGTCGGGCACGGTCGAGGGCTATAGCTACTCGGACGCCAACAAGAATTCCGGCATCACCTGGAACGAGGCCGTGTTCAAGGAATACATCAAGGACCCCAAGGCCAAGATCCCCGGCACCAAGATGGCGTTCGCCGGCATCAAGAACGAGACCGAGATCAACAATCTCTGGACCTACGTCTCCCAGTTCGACAAGGACGGGAAGATCAAGCAGTAAGCCTGCACAAGGAAGTCGCGGCAGCTTCGGTTCTGATCGAATCAGGATCGGAGCTGCCGCTTTTTTTGTTTTGGCGCGCTCTCGCCACGGCTTCATTGCGAGGAGCTCTTGCGACGAAGCAATGGCGGAGCGTGAGGCGATAGGCTGCCTCCTCGAGTAACGCTGTCATTCCCCGCGAAGGCAGGGAATCCAGTACGCCGCGGCCTCTCGGCTCAATCACCACGGCCTCTGGAATACTGGATCGCCCGCCCCTGTGCGCAATTGCGCACTAGGCGGGCGATGACACCGAGTGCGTGGTGATAGACATGGCTTCGCAGCCTCGCGGCTGAATTCGCCCGAGCTTTGCTTCGTCTCGCAACCCTCGAAAG
>NZ_LFJC01000003.1:7969307-7974136 GCF_002776695.1 Bradyrhizobium nitroreducens | reverse complement strand
CTCCGCCAAAGCCATCAAGCGCGTCCATGAAGTAACTCCAATGCAAACTGCACCCAGGTAAGCGAAGACCTCACGCCAAGCCAGTGAAGGCACTCCGATCTGGGACAGGGTGAACACCACGTGATAGCCGGCGACGGCGGCGGGAACAGCGAATGCCGTCGCGATCGCGATGCGCAAGGCCAAGGACCGAGTAATAGCGACGGTGACCTGGCCGAGGACGAGCGTCAGCGCACCGCTGACCGTTCCGATAAGCAGCGCACCAAGCACGCCGGCGCCATTTTGAAACGCGGTCATCCCGATACTCAGTGCGACGAAAAACGGCAAGGCATACACAGCGAGTGCAAAGACCGCCCAGCAGAACAAGCCGATGCCGAGTGTGTTGAGAACAAGCCCTAGGGCGAGCATGGTGGTGCTCCATGTGCATGGATCTAGCAGTCGCGCCTTCCACCACCACCACGTCGCAACCGGACATAGGGTCGAAACGAGGCGGAGTTGCGGCGCATGCAACTCCGCTTTGGTTTGGAGGTGAGAAGACGGCACTCATGCGCCGCCGAACTTCCAGACGGGAATGCCGAGGCGCTTCGCTTTGTCCGCCAGGTTGTCCTGGATTCCCGTGCCCGGGAAGTGCATGACGCCGATCGGCAGGAGTTCGAGCATGGCGTCGTTGCGCTTGAATGGGGCCGCCTTGGCGTACTTTGTCCAGTCGGGCTTGAAGGCGATCTGAGGCACCTTGCGATTGGTCGCCCATTTGGACGCGATAAGCTCCGCACCTTTTGGCGAGCCGCCATGGAGCAAGACCATGTCGGGATGCTTGGCGTAGACCTTGTCGAGGCGGTCCCAGATGAGATGGTGATCGTTGAAATCGAGCCCGCCGGTAAGTGCGATCTTCGGTCCTGGCGGCAACAACACCTCGGTTTCAGCGCGACGCTTGGCTGCGATGAAGTCGCGGGATTCGATCATTGCTGCGGTCAGCGTGCGGTGATTCACCAGCGATCCCGATCGAGGGCGCCAGGACGATCCAGTGTGAGTCTCAAAGCGTTCGATGGCCTGGTCACGGAAGAGCTCCAGGCAGTTGCGTCGCTCGATCAAGGTGATGCCTTCGGCCGTCAAGCGCTCGAGTTCGACTGATCGAACCTCGGAGCCATTCTGCTCGCGCTGGCTCTTTTGCTGCGCCTGTTCGTTGTCGTCGAGATCGCGCTCGATGCGGTCGACGGCACGATGGAACAGGTTGACGGCCGACCAGAGCAGATCGCTTAGGTCCGGCTCGAGCCGCGTGTCGCTCAGTGTCGCAACCAGGGCGTCGAAGATATCGGCAACGGCGCCAGCGATCATCTTGCCCTCGGGAAGCGGTCGTGGGTCAGGCTGGTCGTCGAATGGACGGTAGCCGAAGAGCTGTAGTTCGGTGAGAGCGTGGTCAGTTGGAGAAGAGGCGCGCGGCGGTTCGATGTCGTCGTGGTCGGTCATTGGAGGGATCCTTTGCCGGATCGGCCGCGCCCATCGCGGCCTTCGTGGCGATCACTCAGACGGCGGGCGGAACGGGACAGAACCCGCAAGGGCCGAAGCGGCAGCGGAGGATGGCGGAGGCCGGCCATTTTGCTTCGCGATGCAAAGCGCGCCCGCCAGATGGCTAAGAGTCTTTCCCATCGCCGGCGCGCGGCGGAAAATAGCCGGGCGTAGCCATTGCCGACCCGGGCCGCTTGCCGTCCGATCGCCCTCTAGAAGGCCGAGGTCGCGTCCTCTTCCGGCAATGGCCTCGTTTTGACCGACCTATCAACGTCGATCGAAGCACCGCCCTCTGCGGCTGCGGCTACCGTCGACGAATGCAGGAAGCGGACGACGTCCTCTGGGACGAGTTGAAGCCGCAACGCTGTTTTGAGGGTCTCGAGACCGAAGATGTGCAGGTCTTCGTTGAAATCGCCCAGCCGCGGCGACAAGGTGATCGCTTCAACGCCGGCTTCTTGCGCGCGCTGGGTAAGGATAGCCTGTACGGCATCTCCGGCCGCATCGTCGTCCCGGGCGATATAGAGACGACGCAGGCTAGCCGGCAACAACATGGCTGAGAGGTGATTGGCCGAGAGCGCCGCGGCCATGGGCATAGTCGGCAGCACGTAACGCAATGAAAGCATGGTCTCGATTCCCTCGCCAGCGGCGAGCACGTCGTCCACCACGCCGAAGCGGACGGCGTTGCCGAGCAGGTCGCCCATGGCCCGTCGTGGCGTGTCGACCGGAGCCTTGCCAAGACGAATGCGATCAAAGCCGTCCGGATCGAGCCAGGTTCGGTGCGCTCCGGTGATCCGCCCCTCTAGGTCCGTGACGCGGGCAATCACCGCCGGCCAGGTTTCGGTCGGCGAATGCTCGTCCGGCCGATAATAGCAACGTGGGTGGAAGCGCAGGCTGCCACCATGGTGGACTTGAGCTATTCCGCGACGCTGCAAATACGTTTCGGCTATCGTCCCCTCGATCGGGCTGGATATCGCAAAGAGTCGGCGCGCGGCTTCCTGCGATCCGGCCGGCGTCACCGAACGAACGGGTTTCGAGGTCAGCTGGGGCACGGGACGAGGCAGCTTCAGAAACCGCCGCGCTTCCTCGGCGGCCTCGCTGAAGTCGCGTAAACCCCGGCATTCGCGGATGATGTCGAGGAGGTCGCCATGCTCGCCGGTCGCAGCGTCAGTCCACTTGCCGGCGGGGCCCTTCGGTGATTCCTGGAGCCGCACGAACATCGAGCGGCCCGGCGTGTTGTGGACGTCGCCGACCACCCAGTACCGCCCCGCCCGCTTGCCATTGGAGAGATAGTATCGGCACACTGCCTCGGCCTCGCACGCGAGGCGGTGTGCCAGTTCGCAAGGCGCAGGGGACATCACGCGGCCTCCCGCTCACTGACGCGCGCGACCGGGTAGGTATCGAGCACCTTTGTCAGGATCCTGACGCCGCTTGCGTCCGTGGGCACGAACATCCGCAGTTTCCAGGAGATGATCTCTCCAAAGAAGCCGTAAGCGCGGAGCCGATCGCGCATCGTGTCGTTGAATCCCGACAGCTCGATGCGGTATGCGCCCATCACCCGGACGCGGCGAAGCTGGAGCCCCTCCGCGAGGTCGAGAACGGTGCGTCCCTCCATCAACGCGGCAAAGGCAGCATCCGGCGACAGCGTAGGCGGGTCCGCCGAGAAGGCGTTTGCGACCCAGCCCGCAGAAACCTTGCGGCCAATGACGCGTTCGCCCGCGTCGGTCTGGAGACGATAAACACGAGTCGATTCGTTCGGCAACCGTTTCCAGATCGGTAGTAGCAACCCCGCAACGACGTGGATCGCGCTTTCCGTGAACTCAGGCACCTCGGCAAGCTCAGCCATCCAGGCCGCGGCAAAACCTTCGCGATCCGCTTCGACCCAATGGCTCTCCAGCATCATGTTCAAGGGGACGTGGTGCTGCTCCATAGGCCGGATCAGGCAGACGCGGCGCTCGATCTCGCCGTCGTCGAGCATGATGCTCGAGGCCGGAACCTGCACGGCGGCCCGACCCGAGCGCTCGTTGATCAGCAGGACCGCATGATCGGAAAGACGAGCAAGGGCGTCGTCCAAACCAACGGGATGGTTACGCTGGCGCTGGACGATGGTGAGTAGCCGCGTCTCGGCGCCTGTGCGCGGATGGACATAGATCGTTCGCCGTTCGCGGACGACAAAGCTTTCAGCGCGGAGCGTTTCCAATCCGAGGTCATAGGTGCCCGAGGCAACTGCGCCCTCGATCCGGGCGGTCAAGAGCTGTTCGAAGGCAGTGAACAGGACATTTTGCAGGTCGATGGTGAGGGCCAACAACCTGTTCAGGAAGGTCGTGATCGGCGGCAGGTCATCCCTGAGGCCATTGGTATCCGTCAGTTTCAGGCCGCTCGCATCCTCGAACTTCTCGAGCGAGCATCCGTCGACCTTGCCTCGTACCAGCAGCGTGTAGAGTTGACGCAACGCATCGCGCCCATACTGGCTTTCGAGATTGTCCTCGGGCCGAAACAGCCCCTGCCCGCCGGTCTGGCGCTGGCCACGCGTAATTGCTCCCAAGGTGTCGAGCCGACGGGCGATGGTGCTAAGGAAGCGCTTCTCGGCCTTCACGTCGGTCGCGATGGGGCGAAACAGCGGGGGCTGTGCTTGATTGGTCCGGTTTGTCCGGCCGAGCCCCTGGATCGCAGCATCCGCCTTCCAGCCGGGCTCAAGCAAATAATGGACCCGCAAGCGGCGATTCCGGGCCGACAACTCGGCATGGTAGCTCCTTCCCGTACCGCCTGCATCGGAGAACACGAGGATGCGCTTGACGTCGTCCATGAAGGCCGATGTCTCAGCGAGATTGGCCGAACCGGCTCGGTTTTCGACCACCAACCGGTCGCCCTTACGAATGATGCGGCGCGAGCGGCCGGTCACTTCGGCGACCGTATCGGTGCCGAAGCGCTGGACGATTTGATCCAATGCGCCGGGTACCGGAGGCAACGAGGCGAGCTTCTCGATGAGGCGGCCGCGTCGTGCCACGGCCTCCCGGCTCTCGACCGGCTGGCCATCGCGGTAGACAGGCCGGGAGGAGAGATTCCCCTCCGAGTCGGTAAAGGGCTCGTAGAGCTGGACCGGGAAAGAATGGGTGAGATAGTGGAGCACATACTCGCGCGGGGTGATGTCGACCTGGACGTCGCCCCAGTCTTCGGTCGGGATCTCGGCGAGCCGGCGCTCCATTAGTGCTTCGCCCGTTGAAACAATCTGGATGACGGCGGCATGACCCGCGTGGAGATCGCGGTCGATCGATCGGATGAGCGACGGCGTCTTCATCGAGGTCAGTAGATGGCCGAAGAAGCGCTGC
>NZ_LFJC01000003.1:7802466-7969297 GCF_002776695.1 Bradyrhizobium nitroreducens | reverse complement strand
CGGCGTCGCGCTCGGCCTTGGCCACCGCCTGAACCTTGAACTCCTCGACCGCGCCGGCCATCTCGCCGATCTCGTCCTTGCGTCCCAAGCCCGGCAGCACGACGTCGAAATTGCCCGAGGCCAGCTCGCGCATCGCCTTGCACATCGCGATCATCGGACGCGAGATGCCGGTGCCGAGCAGGAAGGCGAGAACAGCACCAAGCAAGGTACCGCCAATGGCCAGCATCAGAACCAACTGCTCGGTCTTGCCGATCGTCGCTTCCGATTCGGAATCCAGCCGCTGCTGCTCGGCGACGAGATCCGCCTTCATGGCGGTCGCTCCTTGCAGGATCGCACCCGCCGAACCGCTCATCTCGGTGACGAGCTCGTCGACCAGCTTGGCATTGGCGATCAGCTTCTCCAACGCTTCGCGATAGGCGCCGAGGATGGCCTTGGCGTCCTTCAGGCCGGCGACGATCTTGTCGTCCATGGAATAGACCGCGCCGAGCGAGTTCTCGACGAATTTCAGCCGTGCCAGCGCGCTGCTCGCGATCGCCTGATCGGACGTCAGCACGAAATTGGTGGCCGCGGCGCTCGCGGTTTGGAACTGGGCGTTGACCTGCTTGGTGCCGAATTCGATTGCCTGCGCCTCGGAATCGGAGGCGTTGTTGCCGATGTCGTCGAGCTTGTACTTGAGGAGATTGGCTTGGCGCTGCAGCTGGTTCTGCACCAGCAACGTGCTGTCACGCTTGGCCTGGAGAACCTTGGCGAAGGTCGCGGAGAAGTTCGAGAATTCCTTGGCGAGCTTGTCGAGACTCTCCTTCCGCGCCGGCGACTTGGCGCTCTTGACGGCCTGGTCGATGGCATTCTTCAGGTTGGCCTCGGCATCAAGTGCCGCCTTGGCGTCATCTTCCTTGCCGGTAACGACGAAATATTTGGCGGCCGAACGATAGCCGAGCAGCTCGCGGTCGATATTGCGGGCGAGGTCGGCCTCCGACACGCTGCTGCGGTAGGACCCGACCCCGGCCGAGACCCGCTCGAAGCCGAAATAGGAGAAGGCCATGCTGCCGGCGGAGATCGCCAGCACCGCGGCAAAGCCGAGGATGATCTTGGCGCGGAACCTGAGAGCGGGAAATATTGTGCGCTTAGACGGCGACGCGTTACGCCCGGACATTCCCAACCCCCGATGTCAATTCTTGCATGTGCAGCTCGGCCCGGGAGCAGCCCCTCCCGGACCGGCGATGAAAATTAGGGCAGAAAGGTCAAGGGGCGGTAAATTCGTGCAGCGCGCACCGTTTTGGTACGGACCACACGTTCCGCGGATTGTCCGCAATGTTGCGACCAGACGAAAAAGGCCATATTCTCTGGACACTTGTCAGGCACTTGGCATCAGACCAAGCGGGTCCTTGAGGGAGAGACGGAGTGGGGCAAACCGACTTTCGGTTTGGCGGTGCGTCTGGCGTTGCCGTCGCGAAGTCGAAGGCCGCGGGGGCCGAGCAAGCCGTCGCCGACCTCGCCGCTCAGCTTCCGTCCGACGAGCTGGCGCTCGTTCTGCTCTTCGTCTCCCCGAGCTACGATCCGCACCAATTCATCGCCGAGATCAGCCGCCAATTCGACGGGATCCCGGTCTGCGGTTGCACCACCGCCGGCGAGCTGGCTCCCGACGGCTGGGACGAGAACAGCGTCGTCGCGCTCGCTTTCTGCAGCGCCGATTTCTCCGCCGTGGTCCGCCCGATTCTCAATCTCGACAGCTTTCACGTCGAGGACGGCCGCAGGATCAGCGCCGAGGCCCGGCAGGAATTGCTGCGGGTGTCCTCCCAGGTCGAGCGCGGTAATCCGTTCGGCCTGGTCCTGATCGACGGCCTGTGCCGCCGGGAAGAAGCGGTGATGTCCGCGCTCTATGCCTCGCTGGACGACATCCCCATCGTCGGCGGCTCCGCGGGCGACGGGATGCGGTTCGAGCGGACCTGGGTGTTCCTCGACGGCAAGGCGCACACCAACGCCGCTCTCCTCATCCTCCTGAGCACGTCGCTGCCGTTCCGGGTCTTCAAGTGTGACAATTTCGAACCGCGGGCCCAGAAGATGGTGGTCACCGAGGCCGACATCGAGAATCGAACCGTCAGGGAGCTGAACGCCGAGCCTGCCGCCCAGGAATATTCCCGCGTCGTCGGGATCATGGACGCCAAGCTCGATCCGTTCTCCTTCGCCTCGCATCCCGTTCTGGTCCGCGTCGGCGGCTCCTACTATGCCCGCTCGATCCAGCGCGTCGAGCCGGACGGGTCGCTGCACTTCTTTTGCGCGATCGACGAAGGCATGGTGCTGACGGCGGCGACATCGCGCAGCCTCGTCGGCACGACGCGCGCGGCCTTCGCGGAGACGCGCGAGCAGATCGGCGACGTCTCGCTCTATATCGGTTTCGAGTGCCTGCTGCGCCGGCTCGACGCCGAGCAGCACCAGCTCGCCCGCGACATGTCCGAGCTCTACCGGCAGAATCGCGTGGTCGGCTTTCATACCTACGGCGAGCAGTTCGGCTCGATGCATGTGAACCAGACCTTCACGGGCGTCGCCATCGGCAGGCGTCCGTCGTGACCGAGCTGTGGCAGGACCCCGACACGGTCGAGCAGCTGCAGCGGGAAACCGTGAAGCTGAGGAAGATCAATGCCGCGCTGATGTCCCGGGTCGAGCGCTCGATGGACCAGCAGCTCAACGCCTTCTCGCTGTTCGAGACCGCCATCGCGCTCGACCGCCAGGTCCGGGACCGGACCCACCAGCTGCGCGAAGCCCTGCATTCGATCGAACGCGCCAACGAGGGTCTATATCGCGCCAAGCAGCAGGCCGAGGCTGCAAGCTCGCTCAAATCGTCCGTTCTGATCTCCGTCACCCACGACCTGCTGCAACCGCTGAACGCGGCGCGGCTCACGCTCTCTGCGCTGGCGGAGATGATGGAAACGCAGGAGTCGGGCCTTCTGGTCGACCAGGTCGATCGCTCGCTGGTGACGCTGGAGGATCTGCTGCGGTCGCTCTTGGAGATCGCCAAGCTCGACGCCGGCGCGCTCAGGCCCGACGTGCGTCCGTTGGCGCTGGCGCCGCTGTTCGAGCAGCTTCGCAACGAATTCGCGCCGATCGCGGCGCGGCAAGGCCTGTCCTTGCGCATCCGCAACTCGCCGCTCGCGGTGGCGTCGGACGCGATGATGCTCCGGCGCATCCTGCAAAATCTGCTCGCCAATGCCATCCGCTACACCCGCAGCGGTGGCGTCGTGATGGGGTGCAGGCGCCGCAACGACCGCATCTGCGTCCAGGTTTCCGATACCGGACCAGGAATTGCGCAGGCGCAGCAGGAAGCTATCTTTCGCGAGTTCCAGCGCGGCGAAGCCAGCGCGACCGACCAGGCCGGGTTCGGGCTCGGTCTCTCCATCGTTCGCCGCTTCGCGACGGTGCTCGGTCATGAGGTGCAACTGTCCTCGCAGGTCGGCAAGGGATCGACCTTCGTCCTGGAGCTCGAGCCGGCCGATCCCGCCGAGGTCAGCGACGAGGTGCACGAGACCAAGCTCAGCGAATGTCGATATGGCGGCCTCGAAGGCGCCAAGATCCTGCTGGTCGAGAACGACCCGTCCGGCTCCGAGGCCATGGCCGCCCTGCTGGAAGGCTGGGGCTGCGACGTCGCGACCACGCCATCGGCGGCCGACGCGCTGCTGCGCCTCAGCGAGCTGGGCGGCGCGCCCGATGCCGTCATCGCCGATCTTCATCTCGATCACGGCGAGAGCGGATTGTCGGCGATTGCCGACATCCGCCAGCATCTGAAGCTCGACGTGCCCGCGATGATCATCACCGCCGACTACTCCGAGAAGGCCGCCAAGCAGGCGAGCCTGTCCGGCCTCGAAGTGCTGAAGAAGCCGGTCAAGCCCGCCGAAATGCGCGCACTGCTGTCGTTCCTGCTGACGTGACGGACATCTATTCCGACTGTGCGCGATCGTGCTTCGCCCGGCTCTCGTCGCTTGCCAGCGTCGCAAAATCGATCTTCGACATCTCGACGATCGCCTTGGTGCGGCTCACGACGTTCAGCTTGCGCAGGATGTCCGAGACATGGACCTTCACGGTCGTCTCGGAAATCTTCAGCTCATAGGCGATCTGCTTGTTCTGGAGGCCGCGCTTGAGCATGTCGAGGACACGCAATTGCTGCGGCGTCAGATCATGCAGCCGCTTCAGCAGATCATGGGCGGGACTTGGGGCGCGCTGCGGCCGGAGTGCACGATAGGCATCGGGAAGACAGACGAGCCCCTGCAGCGCCTCGCCGATCGACTGGGCGAGCTCCTGCTTGGACGAGGATTTGAAGATGTAACCGGCCACACCGAGCGACAAGGCGCTCGAGATGATCCTGGAATCCTGATGTCCCGACACGATGACGACCGGAACCTTCGGAAAGGCCTTGCGGATGCGCACGATGCCCGAAAGGCCGGTCGTGCCCGGCATCGACAGATCGAGCAGGAGAAGATCGAGCTCGGCGCCCGCGGACAGCTGCTCCAGCGCACCGTCGACCGAAATCGCCTGCAGGATCTCGGCCCCGGGCGCCACCATTTGCAGCGCGCCTTCGAGTGCCTCGCGGAACAACGGATGGTCTTCGACAATCAGAAATCGCGTCACGCGTCAGCCATTTCCAAATCGTTGCCGGACTTCGAGCTTCAGATAAGCATGGATCAGCCGGCGCGCGCCGGCTTGATCGAGGTCAACAACGGCGAGGCCGATCATTGCGGCCTCCCGCGATCGACCCTCGCATAGGCGCGGTTCCTGGGATCGGGCAGGTCCATCTTGCCGATCTCGATGATCGCCTTGTTTCGGCTGAACAGCCCGAGCTTGCGCAGGATCTCGGTGATGTGCGCCTTGACCGTGGATTCGGCGAGCTGCAGCTCCTGCGCGATCTGCCGGTTCGGATAGCCGCGGCGCAGCAGGTCCAGAACCCTGAGCTGCTGCGGCGTGAGCTCGCGGAGCTTGACCTCGAGAGCCTTGCTGGTCTCGGCTTTCCGCCGCTGCGGCGTTGCCACGAAATCTCGCGGCACCGACACCGATCCGGACAGCACGCCCTCGATCGACTGAGCCAGCTCGCGCTTCGACGTCGATTTCGGCAGATAGCCGGCCGCGCCGAGCGCCAGCGCCTCGCGGACCACGTGCTGGTCTTCCTCGCTCGAGACGATGGCGACCGGCAAGCGCGGATAGGTCTCGCGCAAGCGCAGGAAGCCGGAGAAGCCGGTCGCATCCGGCAGCGACAGATCGAGCAGCGCGAGGTCGATCCCCTGCTCGGCCGACAGGATGTCCAGCGCGTCCTCGATCGACATCGCCTCCAGGATACGAGCCTCCGGCAAAGCCAGCCGCACTGCATTGCCCAGCGCTTCGCGAAACAGCGGATGATCGTCGATGATCAGGAAGCTGGCCATGGCGCCTTCCAAAAGATCCACCGCACGCGCGGCAGCAGCGCATCGCTCCTGGGCCGGTTCGGCGTCGGAAGGATGCCGGATGGACCCTACCACATCTTCCCGATCCCGTCCGGTCAAGACCGTTCAGTCGTTCGATTCGACCTGGACGCTCAGCAGGAAGGAATAGATGCTGGCGAACTGGTCGTCGGTGAAGACCTCCTTCCAGGACGGCATGCCCTTGGCGGGACGCCCCTCATGCACGGTCTTCCAGAACGTATCGCGCATGTCGTCGCCATAACGGTGTCGCAGCAGCCGAAGGTCGATCTTCCGCTCGCTCTGAATGGCGTCGGGGCCGTGGCAATGCGCGCAGGTTCCGTTGAAGATTTCCTTGCCCGCTCCGGCAACTTCTGCATTCGGCGCAGCCGCATCGCCCTTGGTCTCGGTCGCCACCACATTTGCGACCTGCGCCACACCCGGCCCAGGACCGGTCCCGGTCGTGGTTCCCGTCGGCACGGCTTCAATCGCGCCGAAGCGAACCGGCTGTCCGGCCGGCAAGCCGTATTTCACCGCAAGATCGGCGATCGTGCGCTGAAGCGTCGGCAGGATCGCATCGACCCGATCGCGCAGCTCGCTCGATCCCTTCGCGAAGCCGATCGCGGCATCCCATGACAGGCCCTCGCCTTCGGTCAGCCGGATCTGATAGCGATCGCCATAGGCTGTCATGTTCAGCCAGCCGGCGACAGGTCCCCAGATGAAGGCGACGTCCGCCCTGCCCTGGTCGAGCGCCTGCATCGCCTCCTCGGGCGACAGCACCGTCACCTTCTGGATGTCGTCACGGGTCGCCAGAAGGTTTTGCGGCGTAGAGGCGTACTGGACGGCCACGCGCTTGCCCCGGAGATCGTCCACGCCGCCGATCGCCTGCCCCTTCGCCGCAACCAGGGCATAACCCTCCCTTGCAAACGCGCTGGAGAAGATCACGGCCGGCCCCATGAAGTCCTCGGAGCGCGGCAAGCCGATCATGGCATCGCATTGCTTGCCGAGCAGCGTGACCCGCACGGTCCGCTTGCCGAAATAGGATTTGTACCAGTCGTAGGTGATCGGCTGGCCGAGCGCCTGCGCCAGCGCCTGGCCGATCTCGACATAAAATCCCGGCTGCGACGGATTATCGCTCGAGAACGGCAGGTTGGTCGGATCGGCGCACAGGCGGAACGGCTTGGCCTCGTCGGCATGGACGGCGGCAACCGATGCAATCACCGCGGACGCGGCGAGCCATGCAAGTCGTCCCGCGATGTTGCGATGTCGGCGCTTGCCGTTACCTGGATTAATCGGACGCATCCTCATCTCCGGGATCTGGGAATGGTTGGACCAGGCGTTGCGGCCCAGGATCTGGCTGGTGCCGCCGCGCAATGTCGAGAAAGCACGCGCGTATCCCGTCTCCTTCGGGATACGCGCGCGAGTGGTCACTGGACGGAGAACACGAAGAGCGAACCGCCCTCGGGGGCTGCGGCCGTCATCTTCTTTCCAACCTCGCCCAGGAACGCGGGCAATGCTGCCGTGCGGCCGACGACGATGGCGACGTATTGCTTGCCGTCGACACTGTAGGTCACCGGGCCTGCGCCGATGCCGGAGCCGAGATTCTTGCTCCAGAGCACCTTGCCGGACTTCGCATCGATGGCGCGGAAGTCGCCGTGAATGTTGCCGGCAAACACGAGGCCACCACCGGTGGTCAGCGTGCCGCCGTTGAACGGCAGGTCTTCCTTGATCGACCAGACCTTCTTCTGCGCCACCGGATCCCAGGCCACGAGCTCGCCGAGGAAGCCGCCGGGACCTTCCTTGGTCGGGAACTCGGCGCCGAGATAGAATACGCCACGCTTGTAGGCGACGTCGGAGACCGACCAGTCCATGCAGACGTTATTGGAGGGGATGTAGACGAGGCCGGTCTGCGGGTTGAACGACATCGGCTGCCAGTTCTTGCCGCCGATCAGGTTCGGGCAGATGTCCTTGGCGGGATGGTTCGGCCCCGGACGCTTGTCCGGATCCTCTTCCGCACGCATCGTGTTGACGTCCCACTTCTTGGCCCAGTTCGAGAAGACGTATTTCTCCGCCGAGAGCACCTTGCCGGTCTCACGGTTGGCGACGAAGAAGTAGCCGTTGCGATCCGCTTTCATCAGCGTCGGCACGGTGCTGCCGCCGATCTTCAGATCCGCGAGCACGGCCTCGTTGACGCCGTCATAATCCCAGGCATCGGCCGGCGTGGTCTGGATGTGCCATTTGATCTTGCCGGTGTTGGGATCGAGCGCGAGGGTCGAAGCCGTGTAGAGATTGGTCAGCTTGCCGAAATTGCCGTCGCCGGTCGAACGCACGCCGGTGTTCCACGGACCGGGATTGCTGGTGCCCCAATAGACGGTGTCGGTCTTGGCATCGTAGGAGCCGACCAGCCAGGCCGCACCGCCGCCATGCTGTGCGGAATCGCCCTTCCAGGTGTCGCCGCCGGGCTCGTCCGGGCTGGGAACGGTGAAGGTCTGCCACAACTGCTTGCCGGTATTGATGTCGAAGGCCTGGAGCGAGCCGCGCACGCCGTACTCGCCGCCGCCGAAACCGGTGATGACCTTGTCGCGCACGACCAGCGGAGGCGAGGTGATGACCGAGCCCTGCTTGTAGTCGACGACCTTCGTCGTCCAGAGCGACTTGCCGGTCGCGGCATCAAGCGCCGTCAGCTTGCCGTCGAGACGGCCGACGAAGATCTTTCCATCCGCGTAGGAAACGCCGCGGTTGTTCACGTCGCAGCAGGCAAATTGCAGCACGTCCTCGGGAATCTCGGGCTCCCAGGTCCACTTGCGGACACCGGTCGCGGCATCGAGCGCGTAGACATATTTCGGCCCCCAGGAGCTCGACACGTACAGCGTGTTGCCGATGACGATCGGCGATGATTCGTTCGAGCGCAACGAGGCCAGCGAGAACGAATAGGCGAGCGTCAGCTTGCCGGCGTTCTCGGTATTGATCTGCTTCAGCGGGCTGTAGCGCGTATTGCCGTAATCGTGGCCGGCGACGGCCCACTGATTCTGGTCGGATTGCGCCTTGATCAGCGAGTCGTTGGCGCGAACGCCCGACGTGACGGCGGCGAGCATCGCAATCATCGAGATGCCAGCCAAGAATCCCTTCGTTCCAAAGGTCATGTATTCCCTCCACGATGTTGTTGTGCACGCCACGTTGGGCGTCGAAGCGCGTTGCGCCGTGATGCGCAGTTCGTCTGCGAGCCATCGTTCGAAATTACAGCATCGCCGTTTCGCGCTTAGTATAGGCGGAAGGTAGTAGTGCAAATCATTGGCGGCTTTCGCCGCTCATCTCGTTGTCGCGACTTGCGCCTTACCCCTATTTTTAAAGCTCGAAATGCGCCATCGGATTGAGGCGGCATCGCCGCATCGGTCACGATGATGGCGCTACCACCGCTGCAAAATTCTCGAAGAAGCTCGCGGCAAGTTTTCGCGATGTCGAGTCGATCAACCGCGCGCCGAGCTGTGCGAGCTTGCCGCCGATCTGCGCGTCGGCCTCGTAGTGCAGGATGGTGACGTCGGGCGATTCATCTTCCAGCCTGACCTTCGCGCCGCCCTTGGCAAAGCCCGCGACGCCGCCGGCGCCTTCGCCGATGATGCGATAGCCGTTGGGCGCATCGATATCGGCCAGCGTCACCTTGCCGCTGAACGTCGCCTTCACCGGACCGACCTTCAGCACCACCGTCGCCGTCATCTCCGTCGGCGAGGCCATCTCGAGCGATTGGCAGCCGGGAATGCAGCGCCTGAGAATCTCGGGATCGTTGAGCGCGGCCCATACCTTGGCTTTCGACGCCGGAATGCGCTGGCTGTCGTTCATCTGCATCGCTTCCACCCTCCGTTGTGTTTGTTCAGCGCGGATAGGGCGGCATGCGCCGTCGATCAATCGCCAGGAAGTAGGAGGCGGGCCGCTGCGGCCGCGAGCGCTGCGGCCGCAATGCCCGGCCCCGGGCACGCCCGCAGCGAAATCAATGACTTAGCGTTTCGCCGCATACTACCAAGATCGCGATTACAAAGCCGCGAACCCATGCTCCTATCCAGGCCAAGGAACAAGACATCCGAGGAGGACAACGTGCGACAGGGCTGAACTCGCGCTCGAGCGGCCGCACGCGGCGTCGACGATGCGACGTTCCGGACGCGATGCCTGAATTTTCAAGACCTGCGTTCCAGCCGCGCCATGCTTTGGCGACGGCCCGGAGCATCGTGATCGATTCGCGCGCCGAGACGGCCGCCCCGATGACCTTTCCATGACGCGAGGTCACCAAAATGCCAGTTGCAAAGTTCCGTTGCGCTGTCTCTAATTAGAAGCAATCAAAATCACTTGGGAGGACGTCACGTGTCTACAGTCAAACTGACGGTGAACGGCAAGGCCGTTGCTGTCGACGTCGAGGACCGCACGCTGCTGGTCCAGCTGCTGCGCGATCACCTCAATCTCACCGGGACCCATGTCGGCTGTGACACCAGCCAGTGCGGCGCCTGTGTCGTGCACATGGACGGCCGTGCAGTGAAATCCTGCACCATGCTGGCGGGCCAGGCCGACGGCGCCAGCATCACCACCATCGAGGGCATTGCGAAGGGCGACGAGCTGCACCCGATGCAGGCCGCCTTCCGCGACAATCACGGCCTTCAGTGCGGCTATTGCACGCCGGGCATGATCATGTCGGCGATCGACATCGTGCAACGCCACGGCGGCCAGCTCGACGAGGCCACCGTCCGCACCGAGCTCGAAGGCAATATCTGCCGCTGCACCGGCTACCACAACATCGTCAAAGCCGTGCTGGATGCAGCCGGCCGCATGAAGGTCTCGCAGGCGGCCGAGTAAAGCGGCGCGCCTCGATAGAACAAATCACCGCTGCCGCTCTCGAAGGAAAGCGCAGCCATAAAATTTCCGGTCGGGAGGACCAGACATGGGTGTTGAAGGCATCGGCGCACGCGTCGTGCGCAAGGAAGACAAGCGTTTCATTACCGGCAAGGGCCGCTACGTCGACGACATCAAGCTGACGGGCATGACCCATGCCCATTTCATCCGCAGCCCCCACGCCCACGCCAAGGTCAAGGGGATCGACTCCTCCGCCGCGCTGAAGATGCCGGGTGTGGTCGCGGTGCTCACGGGCCAGCAGATCGTCGACGACAAGGTCGGCAACCTCATTTGCGGCTGGGCCATCACCTCCAAGGACGGCAGCCCGATGAAGATGGGCGCATGGCCCGCAATGGCGCCGGAGACGGTGCGCTTCGTCGGACAGGCCGTCGCGGTCGTGATCGCAGAGAGCAAGAATCTGGCGCGCGACGCCGCGGAAGCGGTCGTTGTCAATTACGAAGAGCTTCCCGCAGTCGCCGACGTTCACGCCGCGATCAAACCAGGCGCGCCGCAGCTGCATCCCGAAGCGCCCGGCAACCAGGTCTATGACTGGGTGATCGGCGACGAGGGCGCCACCGATGCCGCCTTCGCCAAGGCCGCCAACGTCGTCAAGCTCGACGTCACCAACAACCGCCTTGCTCCGAATGCGATGGAGCCGCGCGCGGCGATCGCCGATTACGACGCGGCGGAGGAGCATTTCACGCTCTACACGACCTCGCAGAACCCGCACGTCGCCCGTCTCGTGCTGTCGGCGTTCTACAACATCGCCCCCGAGCACAAGCTGCGCGTGATCGCCCCCGACGTCGGCGGCGGCTTCGGCTCCAAGATCTTCATCTATCCGGAGGAGATGGTGGCGCTGTGGGCCTCCAAGAAGGTCGGCCGTCCCGTGAAATGGACCGGTGACCGCACCGAGGCGTTCCTCACCGACGCGCATGGCCGCGACCATGTGACCCATGCCGAGATGGCGTTCGACGCCAACAACAAGATCACCGGCCTCAAGGTGAAGACCTACGCCAATTTCGGCGCCTACATGTCGCTGTTCTCGTCGTCAGTGCCGACCTATCTCTACGCGACACTGCTGTCGGGCCAGTACAACATCCCGGCGATCCACGCCGAAGTGGTCGGCGTCTACACCAACACGACGCCGGTCGACGCCTATCGCGGCGCGGGCCGCCCCGAGGCGAGCTATCTCATCGAACGTCTGATGGAGACGGCGGCGCGGCAGCTCAAGGTCGATCCGGCTCAGCTGCGGCGGACCAACTTCATCACCACGTTCCCGCACCAGACGCCCGTGATCATGGCCTATGACACCGGCGACTTCAACGCCTCGCTCGATGCGGCGATGAAGGCGATCGACTATGCCGGCTTCCCCGCCCGCAAGGCCAAGGCGAAAGCCGACGGCAAGCTGCGCGGCATCGGCGTGTCCTGCTACATCGAGGCCTGCGGCATCGCGCCGTCCAAGGCGGTCGGCAGCCTGGGCGCCGGCGTCGGCCTGTGGGAATCGGCCGAGGTGCGCGTCAATCCGGTCGGCACCATCGAGATCCTCACGGGCTCGCACAGCCACGGCCAGGGTCACGAGACCACGTTCTGCCAGCTCGTCGCCGAACGTCTCGGCGTTCCCATCAGCCAGGTCTCGATCGTCCATGGCGACACCGACAAGGTGCAGTTCGGCATGGGCACCTACGGCTCGCGCTCGGCGGCCGTCGGCCTCACCGCGATCCTGAAGGCGATGGAGAAGATGGAAGCGAAGGCCAAGAAGATCGCGGCGCATGCGCTGGAAGCTTCCGAAGCCGACATCGTCATCGAGAACGGCGAGTTCAAGGTGACGGGCACCGACAAGGCGATCGCCCTGCCGATGGTCGCGCTCGCGGCCTATACCGCGCACAATCTGCCTGACGGGATGGAGCCGGGCCTGAAGGAGAGCGCCTTCTACGATCCGACCAACTTCACCTTCCCGGCCGGCACCTATATCTGCGAGCTCGAGGTCGATCCCGGCACCGGCAAGACAAGCTTCGTCAACTTCGTCGCGGCCGACGATTTCGGCCGGCTGATCAACCCGATGATCGTCGAGGGCCAGGTCCATGGCGGCCTGGTTCAAGGCATCGGGCAGGCGCTGCTCGAGCACGCCATCTACGATGCCAACGGCCAGCCGGTCACGGCCTCGTTCATGGACTACGCCATGCCGCGCGCCGACGATGTGCCCTCGTTCAACCTCTCCCACACCACGACGCTGTGCCCGGGCAATCCCCTGGGCATCAAGGGTTGCGGTGAGGCCGGCGCGATCGGCGCCTCGGCGGCCGTGATCAACGCGATCACGGATGCGATCGGCAAGAACAATCTGGAAATGCCCGCAACCCCCGATCGGGTGTGGCGCACGATCCACGCAGGCTAACACCTCATCATCGTCATTCCGGGGCGATGCGCAGCGTCGAACCCGGAATCTGGAGCCACGAATTCAACCTCGAGATTCCGGGTCTGCGCCAACAGGCGCATCCCGGAATGACAGAGAATAGATTTCAGGAGCAACCAAGATGTACCAGACCACCTATCATCGCGCCTCCTCGGTCGACGAGGCCGTCAGCCTGTTCGGCAAGAGCAGCGAGGCGAAGTTCCTGGCCGGCGGCCAGACGCTGCTGCCCGTGATGAAGCAGCGCCTCGCCAGCCCCTCCGACGTCATCGACCTCGGCAAGATCAAGGAGCTGCAGGGCGTCGAATTGTCGGGCGACACGCTGACCATCAAGGCCGCCACGACCTACTACGACATCATGACGAATGCCGATGTGAAGAAGGCGATTCCCGCGATCGCCCATCTCACCTCGGTGCTCGGCGACCCCGCGGTGCGCTATCGCGGCACGATCGGCGGCTCGATCGCCAACAACGATCCTGCAGCGGACTTCCCCGCCGCGTTGCTCGCACTTGGTGCCACCGTGAAGACCAACAAGCGGTCGATCTCCGCCGAGGACTTTTTCCAAGGCCTGTTCACCACGGCGCTTGAGGACGGCGAGATCATCACCGCCGTGTCGTTCCCGGTGCCGGCGAAAGCAGGCTACGAAAAGATGCGGCATCCGGCCTCGCGCTTTGCGCTGACCGGGGTGTTCGTCGCCCAGACCAAGTCGGGCGAGGTTCGCGTCGCGGCGACCGGCGCCTCACAGAGCGGCGTCATGCGCGTGACCGCCATCGAAGCCGCGCTGAAGGCGAACTGGTCGCCGGCGGCGGTCGATGGCGTCAGCATTTCCGCGAGTGGATTGCTGGCCGACATCCACGGCACTGCGGAATATCGCGCCAATCTCATCAAGGTAATGGCGCAGCGCGCGGTGGCCGCGGCAGGCTGATCTCGCCGCCAGCGTCTCGACACAAATTTTCTGCGGCGCGCACTTCAGTGCGCGCCGTTTTATTTTTGGCCATGCGGCATGAAAACCGCTTGCCTCGCAGGCGTGAAGGCGAGAAAAGTTAATCAGCCGATTAACTCGCTCCAAAGAAGAACGTCAGCAGCGATTGCGGAATCATCGGCATTCGCCCGCGACCCGAGGAAACAACAACGTGCTCGATAAATCAGCCCCCTCCACGTCCGTCCGCGCCTCCGGCCCGCTCTCGGGCTTCCGCATCGTCGAATTCGCCGGCATCGGGCCCGGCCCGTTCGCCTGCATGATGCTGGCGGATATGGGCGCAGACGTCGTCACGCTCGACCGTGTCGGCGCGAAGAAGAGCATGAAGTCGGTGGCGGGCCGCGGCCGCAAGGTGATCGAGCTCGACCTCAAGGACAAGGCGGCGATCGCGCAAGTGCTGGACCTGCTCGCCAGCGCCGATGCGCTGGTCGAAGGTTTTCGTCCCGGCGTGATGGAGCGGCTCGGCCTCGGGCCGGACATCGTGCTCGCGCGCAATCCCAAGCTGGTCTACGGCCGCATGACGGGCTGGGGCCAGGAAGGCCCGCTTGCGAACGCAGCCGGCCACGACATCAATTACATCTCCATCACCGGGGCGCTCGCTGCGATCGGCACGAAGGAGGCGCCGGTGCCGCCGCTCAACCTGGTCGGTGATTTCGGCGGCGGCGCGCTCTATCTCGTCGTCGGCGTGCTCGCAGCGCTGCTGGAAGCGCAAAGGTCCGGCAAGGGCCAGGTCGTCGACGCCGCGATGTGCGACGGCGCGGCGTCACTGATGTCGTTCTTCTTCGACATGACCACGCTGGGACGCTGGACCGAGGGGCGTAACCAGAACTTCCTCGACGGCGGCGCGCATTTCTACGGCGTCTATGAATGCGCCTGCGGGCACTTCGTCTCGATCGGCTCGATCGAACCGCAATTCTACGCGCTGCTGCGCGAGCATGCGGGCCTGACAGATGCCGATTTCGACGCGCAGATGAACCCCAAGGCCTGGCCGGCGCTGAAGGAGAAGCTGAAGGCGGTGTTCAAGAGCAAGACGCGCGAGGATTGGTGCAAGATCATGGAAGGCACCGACATCTGCTTCGCGCCGGTGCTGACCATGTCGGAAGCGACGAAGCATCCGCACATGGTCGCGCGCAACGTGTTCATCGAACGCCATGGCGTGAAGCAGCCCGCACCGGCGCCACGGTTCTCGCGCACGCCGTCAACGGTGCGCGAGCCGGAGGGCGCGGAGATCGGCGCGGTGATGCAGGCGTGGGCGGGGCGTTAGCCCCTCTGCTGTCGCGTAACTCTCCGCTGTCGTCCCCCTGGACAAGCGAGCGTAGCGAGCGCTGATCCGGGACGACAGCTCTGTTTGGCGCGCGAGCGTAGCAACCGCAACAACCTATGCCGCATCCACCTTCAACACTCCGCGGCGGATCTGATCCTCCTCGATCGATTCGAACAGGGCCTTGAAATTGCCCTCGCCAAAACCGTCGTCGCCCTTGCGCTGGATGAACTCGAAGAAGATCGGACCGATCGCGTTGGCCGAGAATATCTGCAGCAGCACCTTGGTCTGGCCGCCTTCGACGACGCCTTCGCCGTCGATCAGGATGCCGTTCTTCCGCAGCCTCGCCAGATCCTCCCCATGCTTGGGCAGCCGCGCGTCGACCTTCTCGAAATAGGTGTCGGGCGGCGACGGCATGAACGGCAGGCCGGCCTCGCGCAGGCCTTCGATGGTGCGGTAGATGTCGCGGCAGCCGCAGGCGATGTGCTGGATGCCCTCGCCGCGATAGGTCTTCAGATATTCCTCGATTTGGCCGGCATCGCCGGCGTCCTCGTTGATCGGAATCCGGATCTTGCCGTCGGGGCTGGTCAGCGCGCGCGAGAACAGGCCGGAGGCGCGGCCCTCGATGTCGAAGAAGCGGATCTGGCGGAAATTGAAGATCCTCTCGTAGAAGCCGGTCCAGACATCCATGCGGCCGCGATGGACGTTGTGGGTGAGATGGTCGAGATAGAACAGGCCGGCGCCGGCAGGCTTGGGATCGCGCGCGCCGAGCCATTCGTACTCCGCATCATAGGCCGAGCCTTTGGCCCCGTAGCGATCGACGAAATATAGCAGGCTGCCGCCGATGCCCTCGATCGCGGGCACATCGAGCGTCTTCTGCGCGGATGACGCTTCCGCAGGCTCCGCGCCGAGCGAAATCGCGCGGTCATAAGCCGCCTTGGCATCGACGACGCGGAATGCCATCGACGGCGCACAGGGGCCGTGCGCGGCGACGAAGTCGTAGCCATGGGTGCCGGGCTCCTCGTTGACGAGATAGTTGATGTCGCCCTGGCGATAGACCGTGATCTTCTTGGTCCTGTGGCGCGCGACCGGCGCATAGCCCATCAGCTTGAACAGCGCGTGCAGCTCTTCCGGATGGGGATGCGCGTATTCCACGAACTCGAACCCGTCGGTGCCCATCGGATTGTCGGCGCTGACAGTGGCCGGCGGTGCATCGTGCGGAAACGGTCCCATGGTGTTCTCCCGAATGGTTGCTGGAAGGAATTATCCTTCATGGGAAGCGCAAGAGGCGTGCAAACGGACCGGCATTTCGCTATCTTATGCATGATCCGCGCATGAAATGGGCAAATGACGCATGATTTCGGTTGACGCCTTCGACCTCAAGATTCTGGGTGCGCTCCAGGACGACGGCCGCCTCACCAACCAGGAGCTCGCCGACCTCGCCGGGCTGTCGGCCTCGCAATGCTCGCGCCGACGGATGCGGCTGGAGGAAGAGAAGGTGATATCGGGCTATCACGCCGATCTCTCCAGCGAGGCGCTGGGCTTCGGCGTGATCGCCTTCATCCAGGTGGGGCTTGCGACCCATTCGCCTGACAATTCCAAACGCTTCCGCGCACTGGTGAACCGCATCG
The DNA here is from genome assembly GCF_002776695.1 of Bradyrhizobium nitroreducens. GTDB lineage: Bacteria > Pseudomonadota > Alphaproteobacteria > Rhizobiales > Xanthobacteraceae > Bradyrhizobium > Bradyrhizobium nitroreducens. Next base: position 7,952,724 of record NZ_LFJC01000003.1, on the reverse strand, counting down.
ACGAGATTCAGGAGGCCTATTCGCTGACGGGCGATGCCGACTACGTGCTGAAGGCCGTGCTGCGTGATCTCAAGGGCCTCTCCAACCTCGTCAACGACGTCCTGATGCCGCACCAGAGCGTCGCGCATGTGCGCTCCTCGATCGTGCTGGACAGGTTGAAGGAAAGCTCGCGATTGCCGCTGAAGGAGATCAAGCCCGGCTGAAATCGAGGGAACTAAGTCATTCGCGCTGGCTCCGCGATCTGCGATGATCGCAGCCCCATGTGCGGAGATTTAACATGGCTCTCCAGCTTCGACCGAACTGCGAATATTGCGATTGCGACCTGCTGCCGGATGCAACCAACGCGCGGATATGTTCCTACGAGTGCACGTTCTGTGCGGACTGCGTCGAGACAAAGCTCTTCAATGTCTGCCCGAACTGCGGCGGTGGCTTTGCGCCGCGCCCGATCAGGCCGACTCGGGAATGGCGGCCGGGCGTGTGCACCAGCAAGCAGACGCCGTCCGACCAGCGGGTGCATCTGAAATACAGCGTGGAGGATGTCGCCGCGCATTGCGCGCGGATCCGCGACGTGCCGCCGGAGATGCGGTGATTTAGCCGGTCATTCCGGGGCGATGCGCAGCATCGAACCCGGAATCTCGAGGTTCTCTGGTGCGCAAGCGCGCACCATAGTTCGCGCTACGCGCGCCCCGGAACGACTGGATCTCACTCCGCCGCCAGAATCGTCCCCTCGACCTCGCCGAAGCCGACGCGATAGCCGTTGCCCTGGCACCAGCCGCGCATGACGAGACTGTCGCCGTCCTCCAGGAACGAGCGCCTGGCGCCGCCAGGCAATTCGACCGGCTCGGTACCGTTCCAGCTGATCTCGAGCAGGCTGCCGCGCTGGTTCTTCTCCGGCCCGGAGATGGTGCCGCTGCCGAGGAGATCGCCGACATTCATGGCGCAGCCGGAGGAGGCGTGGTGCATCAATTGCTGCACCGAAGACCAGTACATGTATTTGAAACTGGTGCGGCTGATGATGGTCGGCGCGTTGGCCCCGGCCGCGCGCAAGGACACGTCCAGCTCGACATCGTAGTTCTGCGGCTTGGTCTGCTTGAGATAGTCCAGCGGCACCGGCTGCTGCTCCGGCCCCTTCAGGCGGAACGGCTCCAGCGCCTCGCGCGTCACCACCCACGGACTGATCGAGGTCGCAAACGCCTTGGCCAGGAACGGGCCGAGCGGCACATATTCCCATTGCTGGATGTCGCGCGCGCTCCAGTCGTTGAGGAGCACGAAGCCGAAGATCATCTCCTCGGCCTGACTCTCCGTGAGCATGCCGCCCATCGGCGAGGACTGGCCGATCACGACGCCCATCTCCAGCTCGAAATCGAGCCGCTTGCACGGGCCGAAGCTCGGCAGCTCGACATTCGGCGGCTTGAGCTGCCCGCGCGGGCGCTTCACCTTGGTGCCCGACACCACCACCGTGGAGGCGCGGCCGTTATAGGCGATCGGCATATGCAGCCAGTTCGGCTGCAGCGCATTGTCCTTGCCGCGGAACATGACGCCGACATTGGTGGCGTGCTCCTTCGACGAGTAGAAATCGGTATAGCCGGAGACGGCGAACGGCATATGCAGCCTTGCTTCACGCATCGGCACGAGCGCTCGGCTGCGCAGCTCTTCATTGTCGCGCAGCTCGGGATGATCGGCGCGCAGGAGCTCGCTGATCCGCGCCCGCGTCTTCGTCCAGACCTTTGGCCCCAGCGCCATGAAAGAATTGAGCGATGGCGTCGCGAACACACCAAGCGGTCCGACATCGAGCCGCGAGTCTTGCTCAAGCTCCCAGAGATCGAGCACGTAGTCGCCGATTGCCACGCCAACGCGAGGCGTCGGATTGGACGCAGTGGAGAACACGCCGTAGGGCAGGTTCTGGATCGGGAAGTCGGAGGAAGGATCGACGTCGATGAAGGAGCGGAGGCTGGGGTCGTTGGGGTGGGGCACGGGGTTCTCCGAGCTCGGGATCGTCATGGCCGGGCTTGTCCCGGCCATCCACGATCTTGCTTCTACGTTTTAATACGTGGATGCCCGGGACAAGCCCGGGCATGACGACGGAGTAGGTGGCGTAGAGTTACGGCCGGTTCGGATCGAACCGCTTCTCGAGTCCCTTCCAGCAATCCGCGTAATCATCCTGCAATGTCGATGCGTTCGCCGCATGCGCCGTAACGCGCTGCGGGTAGCGGGTCTCGAACATGAAGGCCATGGTGCCGGTCAGCTTCACCGGCTTCAATTCGCCGTTGCTGGCATGCTCGAAGGCATCGCGATCGGGACCGTGCGGCAGCATGCAATTGTGCAGGCTCATGCCGCCGGGGACGAAGCCCTGCGGCTTGGCGTCGTAGACGCCGTAGATCAGGCCCATGAACTCGCTCATGATGTTCATGTGGTACCAGGGCGGACGGAAGGTGTTGTCGGCCACCATCCAGCGCTCGGGGAAGATGACGAAATCGATGTTCGCGGTACCCGCGGTCTCCGACGGCGAGGTCAGCACCGTGAAGATCGAGGGATCGGGATGGTCGAACCCGATCGCGCCGACAGGCGAGAAGGTGCGCAGATCGTATTTGTACGGCGCGTAATTGCCGTGCCAGGCGACCACGTCGATCGGCGAATGCGGCAAGGTCGTCTTGAACAGCGACCCGCCCCATTTCACGAACAGCTCGGTCGGCGTGTCCTTGTCCTCGTAATGCGCGACGGGCGTGAGGAAGTCGCGCGCGTTGGCGAGGCAATTGGCGCCGATCGGACCGCGCTCCGGCAGCGTGAAGGCGCCGCCGTAATTCTCGCAGAGATAGCCACGCGCCGGCTCGTTCGGGATCTCGACGCGGAACTTGACGCCGCGCGGGATCACCACGATCTCACCGGGCTCGGCATCGATGCGGCCGAACTCGGTGACGAGACGCAGATTGCCCTGCTGCAGCACGAACATCAGCTCGCCGTCGGCATTGTAGAAATGCTGGTCCACCATCGACTTGGTGATGAGATAGACATGCGCGGCCATGCCGGCTTGGGTGTTGACGTCACCCGCCGTCGTCATGGTCTGCACGCCCTGCACGAAGGTGACGTCATCCTTCGGCAGCGGCGTCGGATCCCAGCGCATCTGCGCGATCGGCAAATCATATTCGTGGCACGGCGCCGAGCGCCACAGGCCGGCATCGGCCTTCTCGAAGCGGCCGGAGTGCTTCACCGAAGGGCGGATGCGGTAGAGCCAGGAGCGCTCATTGGTGCCGCGCGGCGCGGTGAAGGGCGAGCCGGACAATTGCTCGGCATAGAGCCCGTAGGCGCAGCGCTGCGGCGAGTTGCGCCCGATCGGCAGCGCGCCGGGCAGCGCCTCGGTCTCGAAAGAGTTGCCGAAGCCGGACATGTAGCCCGGCGTCACCTGGGCCGAGCTGCGGACGATCTGGTCGGGCGAGGTGTTGATGTTCATGACTATCCTCCTCCTTGCAAATTCGCCCACATCTCCTGGTCGCGCTTGTCGGTCCAGATCACGGGGTCGTCGATCCCGGACGCTTCGTCATAGGCGCGCGACACGTTGAACGGCAGGCAGTGCTCGTAGATGGCAAAGCTGGAAAACTTCGGATCCATCACCTCGCGCGTCGCCGCCATCGTCTCCTTCAGCGTGCGCCCCTTGGCGACCGAAATCTCGGCGGCGCCATAGAGCGAGGTGACGAAGTCGCGCGTCATCGCAATGGCCTCGCGCACCGTGGCGGTACCCTTCAGCGCATCGCCGCGCCCCGGCGCGATCGCCTTGGGATTGAAGTTGCGGATCTCGGTCAGCGTCATCGGCCATTCGCGCAAATGCGCATCGCCGCAATAGCAGGCCGAGTGATATTCGATGAGGTCGCCGGAGAACATCACTTCCGCATCCGGCACCCAGGCGACGATGTCGCCGGAGGTGTGGCCCGCCCCGAGCTGCATCAGGCGCACCTCGCGTTTTCCCAGATAGATCGACATCTCGCCTTCGAAGGTCAGTGTCGGCCAGGTCAGGCCGGGAATGCTGGCTGCATCCTGGAACAGCCGGGGGAAGCGGCCATATTCGGAATCCCAATCCTGCTTGCCGCGCTCCTCGATCAGCCGATAGGTCTCCTGCGAGGCGACGATGCCTTGCGCCTTGTAGGCGGAGGCCCCGAGCACGCGCACCGCATGATAGTGCGACAGCACGACATATTTGATCGGCTTGTCGGTGACGGCGCGCACGCGCTCGATCACCTTGTTCGCCATCGCGGGCGTTGCCTGCGCGTCGAACACCAGGCAGCCGTCGTCGCCGACGATCACGGCCGTGTTCGGATCGCCCTCGGCGGTGAAGGCGTAGAGATCGGTGCCGATCTCGGAGAAGGTGATCTTCTTCTCGGCGAGATCGCCGGTGGATGCGAAGTTCTTCGCCATCGATTCGTCCTTTGAGCTGTGCTTCAGGTTGTTGGGTTATTGTTGTTGCTGTTGCTGCTGCTGGCCGTCGATCATGCGGCGCCTGGCGAGCCCGATCGCCTCACGCAGCACGTCGATATCGCCGATATGGTTGGCGAGGATCAGCACCAGCGCCGCGTCGAAATCCGCGCTCTGCTCCTCGGTGAGGCCACGATGCGCTTCGACGATGGCGCGAAAGGCATCGTCAGGTCGTGCGAAATTGGAGCTGGTGGACAACGGCATGCAAATCCTCGGTTCAAGCCTTCTTTTGGTTCAGGCCTTCAGTTCAGGCCTTGTGCGCGCGACAGCGCCGCAGCGATGGCTTCGCGCGTCGGATGGCGGAAGCGCGCCGCGACATAGCCGTCGGGCCTCAGCAGATAGGCCGTGCCGGGCTCGGCATCATAACGTTGAGCGACAAGGCCCGAGGGATCGGCAAATCCGCTCCCGCCGATCCGAATATTCCTGACGCCATCTGGCGGATCGAGCGCGGCGCCATTGCTGAACGACAGCAGGGTGAAGTCCGTTCCATCCTTGCGGAAGGCATCCGTCAAGTAGCTCTGCTCGGCAATCGGGGCATCGAGCATGGAGCAGCCGGGAGGCGGACCGCCGCGCCAGGAATCTGCATCGCGCGATGACAGCTGCGAGTCATAGCTGCACGGCACCGACAGCCGGCCGCCATTGACCATGCGCTTGCCGAACTCGGTTTCCTTGGCGAGCGACAGCACCGCCTTGCGCAGCCGCGCTTCCTGATGCGAGTTCGGCGCCATGAAATCGGTCGAGCGGGTGGATTCGCGGATGTTCTCGTCGGCCGCCATGCTGCGCTCGGTGTGGTAGCTCTCCAGCAGGCTCGCGGGCGAAGTGCCGCGCAGCACGCGGTCGAGCTTCCAGGACAGGTTTTCGGCATCCTCGAGCCCGGAATTGGCACCGCGCGCCCCGAATGGCGAGACCTGATGCGCGGAATCGCCGGCAAAGATCACGCGGCCATGGATGAAGCGATCCATCCGCCGGCACTGGAATTTGTAGAGCGAGATCCACTCGAACTCGAACTCGTCGTGACCGAGCATGCGCGCGATCCGCGGCCGCACGTTTTCCGGCTTCTTCTCCACGACAGGATCAGCGTAACGGTTGAGCTGGAGGTCGATGCGCCAGACGTCGTCCGGCTGCCGGTGCAGCAGCGCCGAACGTCCCGCATGGAACGGCGGATCGAACCAGAACCAGCGCTCGGTCGGGAATTCCGCGGTCATCTTGACGTCGGCGATCAGGAACTGGTCCTCGAACACCTGGCCGGCAAACTCCGCCCCGACCATCTGCCGCAGCGAGGAGCGCGCGCCGTCGCAGGCGATCACATATTGCGCGTGCAGGCGATAGGCGCCGTCCGGCGTCTCGATCGTCAGCGCGACGCAATCGTTGCGCTGCTCCAGCGCCGTCACCTTGTTGCGCCAGCGCAGGTCGACCGCAGGCAGATCCTGGATGCGATCGACCAGATAGGCCTCGGCGTAATATTGCTGGAGGTTGATGAAGGCGGGCCGCTTGTGGCCGTCCTCGGGCAGCAGGTTGAACTGGTAGAGCAGGGACTCCCCGTGGAAGATCCGGCCGACGCTCCACACCACGCCCTTGGCGACCATGCGGTCGCCGACGCCGAGCCGGTCCCAATATTCCAGCGACCGCTTCGAGAAGCAGATCGCGCGGGAGCCCTCGCCAATGCGGTCGGCGTCATCCAGAAGGACGACGCGCTGGCCGCGCTGGGCGAGATCGATCGCGAGCGACAGCCCGACCGGGCCGGCGCCGACAATTACCACCGGATGCTCGGCCGGGCTTTGGCTGGCGCGGTCCTGATCGGGATGGCGGCGATAGCCGAACTGGGCTTTGGCCTGATGTGTCTTGACCGGAAGTGTCTTGGCCTGCGCCATACTCGAACCTCGGCTATGGTCAGGAGAGCACGGATCTGCTAGATAGTCTCACGTGCAACTATTTTGGACCGGAGCCGGCCGGCCGTCAACTGGAATTCGGAGCGCCCCTTGGCAAGGACATCCAGCGACACCGCATTGAAGACGCGCGAGGCCGATGAAGCCTCTCTACGGCCAAAGGCACGGCTCGACCTGTTCAAGTTCGTGCCGTTCCGTCTCAACCGGCTCGCAGCAGAAGTCAGTTCCGCGCTCTCGGTCGAATATCAGGAACGGCATGGTCTCGATATTCCAGCCTGGCGCGTAATCGCAACGCTCGGGTTCCGCAACGACGCCTGCAGCGCGCAGTACATCGCGCAATGCACCCGCACGCACAAATCCACCATCAGCCGCGCGGTGACAATGTTGCTCCACGAGGATCTGATCGAGCGGGTCGAGAACGAAGCCGACCGCCGCGAATTCCGCCTGCAACTGACGACGAAGGGCCGCGCGCTCTACGAAGAGCTATTCCCGCAATTGCTGCGGCGGGAGGACGAGATCCTCGCCTGCCTCTCCGCGCAGGAGCGCAAGCAGCTCTCGATGCTGCTCGGCAAGATCGAGGAGAGCCTCGACCTGATCCAGACCAGCAAGGAAGCGGACGCCAAGCAGGCGTATTAGGGCGCAGGCTGGTCGTCGATGGCTTGATCGGAGTCTCGCGCCTGGGCGCGACTGTCTTCCGGAGTCGTCGAGACATTCGTGGCGCCGGCTTCCTCCTCCGCTGATGGCGACGGTGATTGGGACTGATCTTCGGCTCGGTTACCCCTGAAACGGCGATGCAGTTTCTCACCCTGATCGAAAATGATGTTGAGCAGCCATCCTGCGATTGGTCGCGCGATGGCACGAAACGGCCTGGCGATGATGAAACCGCCTTTGACATTCTCGATCGGGAACGCCAATGCGTTGACCAGGGTATCGGCGGTAACATACCGATAATTTTCCGCCAGATGTTCGGTGTTCATCAGCATCTGGATGGCAGGCCTGTCGTTCTGACCTTCGACCAGGATCATCGCGGAAAATTTATCGTCCGAGCCGGTTAGCGCATTGGCCTCAGCCGTTGGGACAGGATGCAAGCGCACCACGCCGGCTTCGGTTTGCTGGCGGTAGTGCACGGCCAGCGTAAGCTCGCCCATCTGCACCGCGGCGAGCAGCGTATTGAGATAATCGGCGTTAAGCTCCGGCTTCTCGAAACTGACGCCCGGGACCATTTCGATGATATCGAGAATGCGGCCCAGATCAGCGGCGGCTGCAGCACGGTTGGCAAGACTCGCGGCCAGGTCGGCAATTGCCCCGGAAACTTTCGAGAAACGCTCGCTGACGCCCTTCATGGCGTCAGCGGCAAGGTCTTTGAGTTTTGAAAGCACGCCCAACACCTCAGTGAATGTCAGGCACAACCTAGGAATGACGTATGAATACGTCAATCAGCGTGCGCGCATCGCCCGCGCGTGACGACATCGTCACGTCGCAAACGACCGCGACGGCGGCAGATGCAGCGCCCAGGCGTCGACCTTGTCGCTGGCGCGCGGATAGATTTCGGTCACGATCGGATCGTGGCCGGGAATGAATCGATCCGGATGGCCGGCAAGGCGCTCGATCGTCTCCCAGCCCTGCGCCATGTCGCCGACATTGTAGACAATCGGGAACGGGCTCTTGCGCTGCAGATTGGCGTAGTAATGCGCGGCATCGGATGCCAGCACCACCGGTCCGCGCGCGGTCTCGACCTTGACCACCTGCAGGCCGTCAGAATGGCCGCCGACACGGTGCACGGTGACGCCGGGCGCGACCTCGCCGTCGCCGGAATGGAAGGTGACGCGCTCGCCATAGACATGGCGCACCATCTGCGTGACGTGCTCGACCGTGAACGGATGACGCAACAGGCCGTTGCACATGCAGCGGCCGGTCGCATAGGCCATCTCGCGCTCCTGCAGATGGAAGCGCGCATTCGGGAAGCGATCGAGATTGCCGGCGTGGTCGTAATGCAGATGCGTCACGATGATATCGCGGATCTTCGACGCCGCGACGCCGAAGCGCTCCAGCGCATCCACCGGATTGAGCGTCAGCTTGCGCGCCCGCGCGCTCGCCTCCTCGGCATTGAAGCCGGTGTCGACCAGGATGTCGCGGCCGCCCCCGCGGATCAGCCAGACGAAATAGTCGAGATCCTGCGCCGCGCTGTCATGCGGATCGGGCGCCAGGAAGTTCATGCTGGGGGTGCGAGGCGACATCGTCGCATAGCGCAGGGCGTAGATCTCGTAGGCGTTTCCCATGTTTCTTGACTTTGCTTTTCTGAGTGGACGTTCCGGGACGAGCCTGCGCACCAAGCCATCATCGGCAGCAAAGGTCAAACACCGCGCAGTGCGACGGAGGCGGCCCTTCAATGTGAGACCCATCACATTTTGATCGCCGTGGTCGCCCTAACATGTTGCCGATAGGATCGAGCCGGATCGCGTCGAGCACAACCATGCCCCCCCGTTTATTCCCCTTGCGGCGCGCCGAGGCGTTGCGGTCAATCGTCGCGATAACGCCGAATCTCCAAGCGGTTGACGCCCCCCGCCCTCGGTTTGATAATGAGGTAAGCGTAAGTTAAGGTCGCCGCGGCGCAAGCTGGAACGGCGCCTTTTTGGCTGGACCGCGCTGATTATGAAAATTCGCTTCTTTTTTCTTCTGCCCTTGCTCATCTCGCTCGTCCCGACAGCGCCATCACTGGCGGCCGGTGACCGCTTTGCGCTGGTGATCGGCAATGCAAAATATCCCGATGCGGATGCCCCGCTGAAGGAACCGATCAATGACGCGCGCGACGTCGCCGACGAGCTGAAGCGCGACGGCTTTGCGGTCGAGATCGGCGAGAATCTGACCGGCGACGGCATGCGCCGCGCCTTCGACAAGCTCTACGGCAAGATCAAGCCCGGATCAGTGGCGCTGGTGTTCTTCAGCGGCTTCGGCATCCAGTCGGCGCGCCAGAGCTACATGCTGCCGATCGATGCGCAGATCTGGACGGAATCCGACGTCCGCCGCGACGGTTTCAGCCTCGAGACCGTGCTCGGCGAGCTCAACACCCGCGGCGCCGGCGTCAAGATCGCGCTGATCGATGCCAGCAGGCGCAATCCGTTCGAGCGCCGGTTCCGCAGCTTCTCGGCCGGCCTGACCCCGGTCATCGCGCCGAACGGCACGCTGGTGATGTATTCGGCGGCGCTGGCCTCGGTGGTCTCCGACGCCGGCGGCGACCACAGCCTGTTCGTCCAGGAGCTTCTGAAGGAAATCCGCGTCCCCGATCTGATGGCCGAGGAGACGCTGAACCGGACCAAGATGGGCGTCACCCGCGCCTCGCGCGGCGAGCAGGTGCCGTGGATATCCTCTTCACTGGCCGAAGATTTCTCGTTCAGCCCGGGCGCCGTCGGATCGCGTCCGGCACCAGCCACGCCGCCTGCGCCACCCGCACCGCCGCCGGTCGTTGCCAACAACCCGCCGCCGGCCCCGCCCGCGCCGCCGACACCGCCTCCGCCGCCGAAGCCGGCCGACACTGCTGCGGCCCCGGCGCCTGCACCTGCTCCACCGCCTGCGCCCGCACCGGCCCCCACGCCGAAACCGCAGGTCGAGGCAGCCCTGCCTCCGCCTCCGCCACCCCTGCCGGTAAAACCGATCGAGACCGCTCCGGCGCCGAGCCCGGACAGCGGGCCGAGTGCCGCGGCCCTGGCTGACGACCCGACGATCAAGAGCCTGACCTCCAAGATTGCGGCCAATCCGGACGACGTGAACGCGCTGTACCGGCGCGGCCAGGTCTATGCCAGCAAGGGCGCCTACAACCTCGCCATCAAGGATTTCGACGACACGCTCCGGATCAATTCGAAGGATGTCGAGGCGCTGAACAACCGCTGCTGGACCCGCACCGTGGTCGGCGACCTCCAGGGCGCGCTGAAGGATTGCAACGAGGCGCTGCGGCTGCGGCCGAACTTCGTCGATGCGCTGGACAGCCGCGGCCTCGTCAACCTCAAATCGGGCGCGGTCAAGAATGCCATCGCCGATTTCGACGCTGCCCTGAAGATCAACCCGCGCCTGACCTCCTCGCTCTACGGACGCGGCCTCGCCAAGCAGCGCAACGGCTCCGCCCAGGAAGGGGCGCTCGATATCGCCAATGCCAAGGCGATGGATCCGAACATCGTTCAGGAATTCGCAAGCTACGGAGTACGCTAGTATTTTTTTCGATTGAGGCAGGCGCCGCCTCGAACCTTGACGGCTCAGGAAAGACTAACAAACGGATGCCGCAGGCGGCCTTCTCCGGAAGGCCCATTGCAGGAATTTTCGAACCGCGCGAGCTGGCTGCGCAGGAGGGACTGGCTATGAAATCGGCTGCAAAGGGACTTACCGCGATCCTGTCCATCGTTACGCTGAGCGTTGCTCTTGGCGCCGCCCTGTCGCTGCCGACCTCGCCCGCATTCGCCGGCGATGACGGCAACAGCAAGAACGTCACCGAGGATGAGATCGTTCGAGCCCTGGCGCCGGCGCCGAAGAAGCCCCTGACCCGCGGCCTCTCGATCGCCCCGCAGGCCGATCCCGCGCCCAACGCGGCGGAGACCAAGCTGATCCAGTCGGTGCGCGGCCGCTCGACGCGTTCGCTGTCGTCGACCGAGCGCGAGGAAATCGCGTCAGTCGCCAAGGACAAGCCGAACATCGATCTCGAAATCACCTTCGACTACAACTCGGCCAACATCAGCGCCAAATCGATGCCCTCCGTGCAGGCGCTCGGCCGTGCGCTGACCAGTCCCGACCTCAAGGGCTCGACCTTCGTGGTCGCCGGCCACACCGACGCCGCCGGCGGCGAGGCCTACAATCAGGATCTGTCGGAGCGCCGCGCGGATTCGATCAAGCGTTACCTCGTCGAAAAGTACAGCATCGCGGCGACCGACCTCGTCACCGTCGGCTACGGCAAGAGCAAGCTGAAGGACCCGAGCCAGCCGATGGCGGAGGCCAACCGCCGCGTGCAGGTCGTCAATATGGAAAACAAGACCACCGCATCGAAGTAAGCACGACGCAATCCCTTGGAATGACCAGTCGTGATGTGGTGTAAAGTCTCGCTTGCAAAGCGCGTCCCGCAGCCTTGCGGGACGCCGCTTTGTTTCAGGGAAACGCTTTTCATGGGCCGCGCGCGGATGGCCGTGAGCCAGGCCAGGATGATCCGGCGATGAATCTCTCCGAATATCTCAAGCCTGCCGGAACCGTGGTGTTCGTCGTCGCGCTCGGCGTCGGCTATTACCTGTTCGAGCATCGCAAGCGCCCCGAGCCGAAGGAGACGCAAAGCGAGGCGCTCGTCATCGTGACGAAGTCGACCAACGCCTGCTTCTCCGACCTCGTGCGCGTCACCGGCTTCTTCGTGCCACGCCGCGAGGCCGTGGTCATCGCCGACCAGGAAGGCTCCAAGGTCACCGATCTCCTGGTCACCGAAGGCGCCGTCGTTGCCGACAATCAGGAGCTGGCGCGCCTGACCGCGCCGCCGCAGATCCCGGGCCAGCCGCAACGCCCCGGTCCGCAAGGCCCGATCTCGCTGAAGGCACCTGCGCCGGGCCTCGTCACTGAAGTCCGTACCATCGTCGGCGCGCCGGCATCCCCGCAGGCCGGCCCGATGTTCCGCATCGCCGTCAACAACGAGATCGAGCTCGATGCCCAGGTGCCGGCGGTGCACATGCCCAAGCTCAGCGCCGGCGCCACCGTGCGCATCAGCCGCGACGACGCGCCCGACCTGATCGGCCGTGTCAGGCTGGTTGCGCCCGAGATCGACCGCGCCACGCAGCTCGGCCGCGTCCGCATCAGCGTCACCAACAATCCGTCGCTCAAGGTGGGCGTGTTCGCCCGCGCCTCGATCGACGCCAAGCGAAGCTGCGGCGTCTCGATCCCCAAGACCGCGATCGACCATCTCACCATTCAGGTCGTCAAGGGCAACACGATCGAGACGCGCAAGGTGCGGGTCGGACTGTCGTCCGACAGCGCCACGGAAATCCTGGAAGGTCTCGACGTCGGCGAAATCGTCGTGGCCGACGCCGGCTCTTCACTCCATGACGGCGACCAGATCAAGACCATGTTCGCCGATGAACTCGATCGCACGCGGGTACGCTGATGGCTCTCAATATCTCGGCTTGGTCGATCCGCAATCCGCTGCCGTCGGTCGTCTTCTCGATCATCCTCCTGGTTCTCGGCTGGGTCTCCTTCACCAAGCTCGCGGTGACGCGGCTGCCGTCGGCCGACATTCCCGTAATCTCGGTCGTGGTCTCGCAATTCGGTGCGGCGCCCGCCGAACTCGAATCGCAGGTCACCAAGACGGTCGAAGACGCGGTTTCCGGCGTCGAGGGCGTGCGGCACATCACCTCACAGATCACCGACGGCGTGTCGGTGACCACGATCCAGTTCGCGCTGGAGACCAACACCGACCGCGCCCTCAACGACGTCAAGGACGCGGTGACGCGCGTGCGCTCCAACCTGCCGCAGAACGTCACCGAGCCGCTGATCCAGCGCGTCGACGTGATCGGCCTGCCGATCGTCACCTATGCCGCGATCTCGCCCGGCAAGACGCCGGAGCAGCTCTCCTACTTCGTCGACGACGTGGTCAAGCGCGCCCTGCAAGGCGTGCGCGGCGTCGCCCAGGTCGAGCGCATCGGCGGTGTCGAGCGCGAGATCCTGGTCTCGCTCGATCCCGATCGGCTGCAGGCGATGGGCCTGACTGCCGTCAATGTCAGCCAGAGCCTGCGCGGCACCAATGTCGACGTCGCTGGCGGCCGCGCCGAGATCGGCAAGAACGATCAGGCGATCCGCACGCTCGCCGGCGCCAAGACGCTGGGCGACCTCGCCGGCACCATGATCCCGCTGTTCGGCGGCGGTGAGGTCCGGCTCGACGATCTCGGCACCGTCACCGACACCATCGCCGACCGCCGCACCTTCGCCCGCTTCAACGGCGAGCCCATCGTCGCGCTCGGCATCAAGCGCTCCAAGGGCGCCAGCGACGTGAAGGTGGCCGAGGCCGTGCAGAAGCGGGTCGACGCGCTCAAGGCCGCCTATCCCGACGTCGACCTCAAGGTGATCGACACCTCGGTCGAATACACCAACGGCAATTACCACGCGGCGATCTCGACCCTGTTCGAAGGCGCCATCCTCGCCGTCGTCATCGTGCTCTTGTTCCTGCGAGACCTGCGCGCCACCATCATCGCCGCGATCTCGCTGCCGCTGTCGATCTTCCCGGCGTTCTGGGCGATGGACCTGCTCGGCTTCTCGCTGAACCTCGTCAGCTTCCTCGCGATCACGCTGTCGACAGGCATCCTGGTCGACGACGCCATCGTCGAGATCGAGAACATCGTCCGGCACATGAACATGGGCAAATCGCCCTATCGTGCCGCGCTCGAGGCCGCCGACGAGATCGGCCTCGCGGTGATCGCGATCTCGCTGACCATCATCGCGATCTTCGCTCCCGCGAGCTTCATGTCGGGCATTGCCGGACAGTTCTTCAAGCAGTTCGGCATCACCGTCTCGGTGCAGGTGTTCTTCTCGCTGCTCGCGGCGCGCTTCGTCACGCCGGTGCTGGCCGCCTACTTCCTCAAGCACGGCAATCACGAGGAGCCGCCGCCCGGGCGCATCTTGCGGTCCTATCACCGCATCGTGGCCTGGTCGGTGAGACACTATTTCATCACGGTGCTGATCGGCTTCGGCGTGTTCGCGGCCTCGATCTGGAGCATCACGCTGCTGCCGCAGGGCTTCCTACCGGCGCAGGACAGCGCGCGCTCGCTGCTGGCGCTCGAGCTGCCGCCGGGCACGCAGCTCGCCTATACCGAAAAGGTCACCGAGGACATCGTCGCGCGCTTGCGCAAGCGGTCCGAGGTGAAGAGCATCTTCGTCGACGGCGGGCGCGTCCCGCCCGGCACCCAGGAAGTCCGGCGCGCCTCGCTGATCATCAATTACACGCCCAAGGATGCCCGCGACATCACCCAGCGCGAGCTCGAATTCTCGATCAGCCAGGAATTGGAGAACATCCCCGACATCCGCTTCTGGTTCCTCGACGAGAACGGCCTGCGCGCCATCTCGCTGGTGGTGACCGGCGTCGACGCCAACATCGTCAACAATTTCGCGAGCGAGCTCGCGACGCAGATGAAGCGGATTCCCACGATCTCCAACGTGATCTCGGAGACCACGCTGGAACGGCCCGAGCTGCGCGTCGAACCGCGCGCCGATCTCGCCGCGCGGCTCGGCGTCTCGACCGAAAGCCTGTCGCAGACCATCCGCGTCGCCACCATCGGCGACGTCGGGCCGGCGCTCGCCAAGTTCGACGTCGGCGACCGACTGGTGCCGATCCGCGTGCAGCTCGAGGATGCCGCGCGCGGCAATCTGAAGACGCTGGAGCAGCTGCGCGTGCCGCTCGGCGAGCACGGCGAAAAGGGCGGCGTGCCGCTCTCGGTCATCGCCGACGTCAAGCTCGACCAGGGTCCGACCAGCATCAACCGCTACGACCGCGAGCGGCAGGCGACCGTGGCCGCCGACCTCGTCGGCTCCGCCGCGCTCGGCGACGCCACCAAGAAGATCTACGACCTGCCGGTGATGAAGAGCCGGCCGAAGGGCGTGAAGGTCTCGCCCTCCGGCGACGCCGAAAGCCTGAACGAGCTGTCCGATGGCTTTGCCACCGCGATCACCGCTGGTCTGATGATGGTCTACGCGGTGCTGGTGCTGCTGTTCGGCACCTTCCTGCAGCCGATCACCATCCTGTTCTCGCTGCCCCTCTCGATCGGCGGCGCGATCGCGGCCCTGCTCCTCACCGGCAAGCAGCTCACCACGCCGGTGTGGATCGGCATCTTGATGCTAATGGGCATCGTCACCAAGAACGCGATCATGCTGGTGGAATTTGCGATCGAGGCCATCCACGCCGGCAAGCCGCGCGACGAAGCCATGATCGACGCCGGCATGAAGCGCGCCCGCCCGATCGTGATGACCACGATCGCCATGGCCGCGGGCATGATGCCGAGCGCGCTCGCGGTCGGCGCCGGCGGCGAATTCCGCTCGCCGATGGCGCTCGCGGTGATCGGCGGCCTGATCTTCTCGACCATCCTGTCGCTGGTGTTCGTGCCCGCGATGTTCATGGTGATGGACGATCTCGGCGCCCTGATCTGGCGCTTCGCCAAGCGGCTGATCGTGCACAGCGAGGATGCGGAGACGGGTGGTCATCACGACGCCGCACCGGCCGAAGCGGGGCCGGCGCCAAGGAATATCGTGCATCCTGCGGCGGAGTAGGACTGAGGCCTACTCGTTCCGCGCGATCGCCGTCAGCTTGGTCATGTTCCTGAGCAGGATGCGGCCGCGCTGCAGATCGAGGATCGCTTCCTTGCGCCAGGCCTGGAGCTGGCGGTTGACGCTCTCGCGGGCGGCGCCGACGAAGATGCCGAGCTGTTCCTGCGAGATGTGGACCTCGGAGCCGAAATCGGCAGCGAGCGCGCAGAGCCGCCGCGCGAGGCGCACCGGCAGCGGCTGCAGCATGGATTCCTCCATGCGCTCGCTCTGCCAGCGGATGCGCTGGCACAGCAGGGCGATGATCTTGATCGCGACCTTCGGCTCGCGTTCGAGGAAGCTGAGAAAGTCTTCGCGCCGCAGCACGAACAATTCGCTGGCCTCGCCCGCGGTCGCATCCGCGGTGCGGTTCTGGCCGTCCAGCACCGCGACTTCGCCGAACAGGTCGCCCGGTCCCATGAAATTCAGCGTCAGCCGGCTGCCGTCGGACGCGCCGGTCTCGATGCGGACCTGGCCGCGGCGCACGCCGAACAGCGCGTCTCCGGGATCGCCCTTCTGGAACAGCACCTCGCCATTCCCCAGATGCTGGGTGTGGCAGAGATTGGACAGCCGCTGGAGCTCGTCCGTACCGAGATCCGCGAACATTGCGTTCATCTTCAGAATGACCGCAAATTCGGCCTGCTTGCTCATTTCAATGTCCTTGTGAACGTCCTGGTCAGTCTTGTTGGGAAATCGCTTGAAACCATCATCGTCACGATCGCGTAAAACCGCGCCGGGGAAGTGTGTCATAAGTCACATAACTTTGCAGCACCCCCTGACTATTTTTACGCGCTTGGAGCCCCTTCCCGTCCGGGGATAAACTCAAGGCGTGAGGGATGGTGCAAAGGACGGTATTCTGCGGGATTCGACGCCGATTGTCCGTCGTTGGAAAGTCGACATGAGAGCAGTGAAATTCGCCGGCGCGGCTTTGGCCGTTGTCATCATCTTGATCGCCGTCGTTCTGTCGGTCGGGATCCCATCGGGCTTCCTGAGCTCGACGATCGCCTCGCGTGTCGAGAGTGCGACCGGCTATCGCCTGGCGATCGACGGCACCACGAAGATCAGCCTGTGGCCGACGCTCAATGTCACCCTCAACGATCTCACGCTGTCGGACCCGAAGGACCGCAGCGGCATCACGCGCCTGACGATCGACAGCGTGCAGGCCGACATGTCGCTTTCCAGCGTGTGGTCGGGCCGCCCAAAGGTCAGTGAGCTCGTCGTCACCCATCCCGTGCTCTACCAGCCGCTGCTGCGTGAACGCCTGCCGAATGCGAGCACCTCGTCGAAGCCGCCCATCGCGCTGGACGCCGATGTCGCAACCATCGACCGCGTCAGGATCAACGACGGCGAAGTCGCATTCTCCCGCCTGCGCGATCGGGTCGAGGGCCGCATCAGCGCCATCAACGCCGACGCGGTCGTCGGCCGCGACCGCAAGGTCAATGTCACCGGCACCGCGCGTGTCGGCGACCACCCGACCAAGTTCGACATCAAGGCGGCCACGCCGGCTGCGCCAGGCGACCGGCCGACGATCCCGGTGGATTTCGCCATCGACATGCCCGATGTGCTGAAGTCGCAGCTCACCGGTCATGCCGAGATGCGGCTGAGCGGCGACGTCGTGATGATCAACGGCGTGAACGGCCGGCTCGGCGACGGCGCGTTCAACGGCTGGGCTTCGGTCGACATTGCGAGCAAGCCTCTGGTCAAGCTCGACCTCGACTTCCAGCGGCTGGCTGTACCGCTGGCGAAAACGCCGGCGGGCGTCGCCGGGCAACCCTGGAGCGATGCGGCGATCGACGTGTCCGGGCTCAATTACGTCGATGCGCAAATCAGGATCTCGGCGAACGAGGCCGTGATCGGCGACGCCCGCATCGCGCCGCTGGCGCTCGATGCCAAGCTCGCGGGCGGCGTGCTGAAGGCCGGCACGGCCAATCTCGGCGCCTATGGCGGCCAGGTCTCCGGCGAGGTGATCCTGGACGCGACCACGGGCGCGCCGAGCTTTGCCATGCACTCCGACCTCGTCGGCGTGCGGGCGCTGCCGCTGCTGCAGGGGCTCGCCGAATTCGACCGCATCGACGGCAAGCTGCAGGCCAAGCTCGCGCTGCGCAGCGCCGGCACCAGCCAGCGCGCGCTGATGGCGAACATGCAGGGCACCGCGTTCGTCAATTTCCAGGACGGTGCCATCCGCGGCATCAATGTCGCCCAGATGATCCGCTCGCTGACATCGGGCACGCTGTCCGGCTGGCAGGACAACCAGAGCCCCAGCCAGGAGCAAAGCACCGACCTGTCGCAGCTCTCGGCCTCGTTCCGCATCGACAAGGGGCAGGCGGTGACGACCGATCTCAATCTGATCGGGCCGCTGGTGCGCGTCACCGGCGCCGGCACCATCGCGCTCGACACCAAGATGATGGGTTTTCGCGTCGAGCCCAAGCTGGTGATGACCACCGAAGGCCAGGGCCGCACCAACGAGCCGGTCGGCTTCGGTATTCCCGTGATGATCCAGGGCTCCTGGTCGCAGCCGAAGATCTACCCCGATATGGCCGGCATGCTGGACAATCCGGATGCCGCCTATGCCAAGCTGCGCGAGATGGGCAAGGGCCTGTTCGGCCCCGACGGTGCCGGGCTCGGCAACATTCTGGGAAGTTTGGGTCTCGGCGGCACCGCCGCGCCGGGCGGCGGCAATGCGGCCGGCAACGCCAATCCGCAGGCCCAGCAGCCGGGGCAGAACAATCTGCTCGGCGGCCCCTTGGGCGAGGCGCTCGGCAATTTGATTCAGCAGGGCCTGTCCAATGGCGCCGCAAGCAGCACCGGCGCCGCGCCAGGCAGCGGCCGCAGCCGCAGCCTGCCGGCAACCCCCTCCACGCCGGCACCCCAGGCTTCGCCCGCGGCCCCGTCCCTGGACGACCCGCCGGTCGCGCAGCAGGACAGTCAGCCAATGAACGACGTGCTGCGGCAACTTTTCAACCGGTAATGGGCGGACGGGCGGACTGAACTCCACGGCAATCCCCTTACATCAGCTTCCCCGCCCGCGGCTTCCTCCGAACGGATGAGGCGGCGGCAATTCACGCCCCTTCCACCCGCCCAGGCATCCAAGCGTCCACAGGGGGTAAACCACGCCGGCCGGTCCTTCGGCCGCGCGGCGGTCCCTTGGCCCGAATTGTGATAGAAGGACCCCGCAGCGCCGGCGTCGATGGCGGCGCGAGAGGATCGGGATGGCAGGAGCGAACGACAAGACACGGTTTCTGCGCGAGGGCCTGTTCGCCAAATACGTCGTCTCCCTCGTCGGCCTCGTCGTGTTCGTCCTCGCCGTCAACGGCGCGATGGAGACCTGGATCTCCTACCGCGCCACAAGGACCCAGCTGACCGACGGCCTGGAAGACAAGGCGCAGGCCGCCGCCCGGCGGATCGAGCAGTCGATCTCCGAGCTCGACCGCCAGATCAGCTGGGTGACGCGGGCAAGCCAGGACACGCTCGAGAAGCGCCGCGCCGACTATGCCTCGCTGCTGCACCAGGTCTCCGTCGTCAACCAGCTGTTCCAGCTCAACGGCGAGGGCCGCGAGGTGCTGCGCGTCTCGCGCCAGTCGACCACGACCGGCAGCAATGCCGACCTCTCCCGCGACGCACGTTTCACCGAGACCGTCGCCCGCGGCGTCAGCTACGCGCCGGCCTGGTTCGCCGACCGGACGCCGCTGATGTCGATCTCGGTGGCGCATTCCGGCTTCAATGCCGGCGTCACCGTGGCCGAGATCGATCTCAGCTTTCTCTCCGACTTCCTGTCCGACGCCCAGGTCGGCAAGGCCGCCTTCGCGTATGTGGTCGATCCGCGCGGCCGCGTGCTGGCGACCTCGTCGAAAGGGCCTGAGGTCGGCAAGGATCTGTCGAAGCTGCCGCAGGTCGCGGCCGCGATCGCGCCTGGCCGCGAGCCCGACACATCGGGCACCGACTTCAACGGCCAGTCGGTGATGAGCGCCGCCAGCACCGTGCCGAAGCTCGGCTGGAGCGTGCTGTTCGAGCAGCCGACCACGCAGGCCCTGATGCCGATCCGCGACCAGCTGGTGCGCATCGCGCTGCTGATCGGGATGGGCCTGATGGTCGCGATCCTCGCCGGCACGCTGCTCGCCCGCCGCATGATCATCCCGATCACGGCGCTGCGCGACGGCGCGCACAGGCTCGGCGAAGGCGATTTCAGCCATCGCATCGACGTCCACACTTCGGACGAGCTGGAGGACCTCGCCAGCCAGTTCAACCGCATGGCCGGCCAGATCCAGGAGACCTATTCCAACCTGGAGAGCAAGGTCGAGGAGCGCACGCGCGACCTGGCGCAGTCGATCAACGAGCTGAAGGTGCTGGAAGAGGTCGGCCGCGCCGTCGCCTCCTCGCTCGATCTCAACGCCGTGCTGCCGACCATCGCCGCGCGCGCGATCGAGATCACCCATGCCGATGCGGTGCTGATCTACGGCTTCGATGCCGAACGGCGCCGCTTCGACCTGGTCGAGGCCGGCGGCATCGACAGATCCGCCGACGGCGCCCATGTCACCATCGACGAGGGCGAGAACATCCTGAGCGATGCCGCCCGCAGCGGCGAGCCGATCGCACTTGCCGATCTCGATCAGGCCGCCGAGCAGCCGCTGCGCGAGGTCGCCATCGCCGCCGGCTTCCATTCGGTGCTGGTGGTGCCGCTGATCGACCAGCAAGGCACGCTCGGCGCGCTGGTGGTGCTGCGCCGCGCCGGCGGCGAGTTCGCGCCCAGCATCATCGGCCTGATGCGCACCTTCGCCAACCAGGCCGTGCTGGCGATGCGCAATGCGCGCCTGTTCACCGAGGTCGACGCCAAGGGCCGCGAGCTGGAGGCGGCGAACGAGACCGTGCGCGCCCAGGCCGACAAGCTGCGGATGCAGACCGAGCAGCTCAAGGACTGGAACAAGTCGCTGGAGGAGCGGGTCAAGACCCAGCTCGGCGAGATCGAGCGCATCCGCAAGCTCGAGCGTTTCCTGGCGCCGCAGGTGGCGCAGCTGATCGCCTCTTCCGACAGCCCGGAAGGGCTGCTCACCAGCCAGCGCCGCGAGGTCACCGTGGTGTTCTGCGATCTGCGCGGCTTCACCGCGTTCACGGAAGCGACCGAGCCGGAAGAGGCGATGAACGTGCTGCGCGAATATCACGCAGCCCTCGGCGAGCTGATCTTCAAATACGAGGGCACGCTCGACAAATATGCCGGCGACGGCGTGATGATCCTGTTCAACGCGCCGATCCAGTTCGAGGACCACACAAGACGCGCCGTGAAGATGGCGGTGGAGATGCGCGAGACCATCGGCCCGCTGACCGAGCGCTGGCGCAACCGCGGCCACAGCCTCGGCTTCGGCATCGGCATCGCGCTCGGCTATGCCACGCTCGGCCAGGTCGGCTTCGAGCAGCGGCTGGAATATGCCGCGATCGGCAGCGTCACCAACCTCGCCTCGCGCCTGTGCGGCGAGGCCAAGCCCAACCAGATCGTGGTGAGCCGCCGCGTCTACGGCATGGTCGAGCCCTGGGTCGAAGCCCGCGCCCTCGACGATCTCCAGCTCAAGGGTTTTAATCACCCCGTGCTGGCGATGGAGATTTTGAGCTGGCGCGAGGAGGTCGAGAACGTGGTGGATGCGTCGGTGGTGCGGCGAAGGGGCTAGCGTCCGCGACGGTGCCGTAGCCCGGATGGAGCCGAACGAAATCCGGGTTCGTGCCACAAGCGATCGCGGCCCCGGATTGCGCTCCGCTCCATCCGGGCTACCGGCCCTTGTATCCCTTACAAACAGCCTGTCGCGATCCCGCGGCACATGGCGCCCGGGTTTTGCTTGGGTTTCGGCACCCTTCGAAGTGGAAGGGCGCAGGGAAGACCGGGCACCGGCTGGCACCCGCAAGACCCCTGTGCATGAGTGCGTGATAGTCGCTCACAGGGGAGAAACAGGTGCGACCGGATGCCCGGCCTTCCCTGCGCGATGGTTGAAACGGCTTATGTCGCGCTCTCGCCGGTGAGACGATTCTCTGTTGCCACCGTCGCCTTGCGGCTTTCATCGGATGCGATGTCCGGTCGGACACGCGCACCGCCGCAAGACTTGACGCCAGAAATTCGGGCGTCGCGACCACACGATTTTGCCGTACGCAAGCCACGCCGTCGTACACGCGCCCGCTGATCGCTCACAGGGGACTACCCCGCCCTGCGACAGCATCTGGCGCCAACGCTGCCCGCGTCCACCGCCCCTCACCCCACGAACCCTGACGATCGCGATCCGTCCCTTACCATGGGATGAGTTGGAGCGGATCATAGGGTGTGTCGCGGTTCGGGTAAAGAGAATTTTTGATTATTCGAAGAGATGACAAGCGAACGGCAGGAGGAAACTTGCAAGAACCTCTTGTTTCCGGCCCAAGGGCGGACATTCTGCGCAAATGTAGAAAACAACCCCATGCGCAGTAGACCGGGCCAGCGAGATCAATGGGTTACGAGAGGCGCTTGGGAACCACAGGTCAACGTGGCAGGTTTTCGCGCCGACTGTCACCCTGGTCCTTGGTCTGCGCAGTGGTCGCACTTCCACCGGCAGCAACGATTTCGTCACCCTCCTCGAGCGCGAGACGATCGATCAGGTCCTGGGGAAGAACCACAGCCAGGTCGTCATCCCATTTGGAAACCTTCATCGCAGCCTCCGCTGGGAGCAATCCTATGGTCGGGGTGCGTGCTGCTTCTCTGCGTCGAGGCGCTCGATGTCTTCCTTGAGGAGGGTGTTCACAAGGTGGCTCAGCGAGGTGCCTTGGGTCTCGGCGAGGTCCGAGAGATAGGTCAGAACCTCGGGTTCCAGGTGGACCGGCGGCACGAGGTGAGCGTCTTTGCGGAAAAACTTGCCGCGCGCTGCGGTCGAGAAATCGTATTCGTCCTTCATCGGATCACCGATCAACCTTCATAAGACCTGATCTCGCGGCTGCTCGGGTAGCGCGCCGAGATGATGCGGATCGCAGCCCGGTCCGCTGCGAGGTCGACATAGGTATGAACGACCAGCAGCAAGGTACCAGCTGCGTTCCGGCCCATGGTAACCCATCGCTCCTCCCCTTCGCCAGACTCATTGTCGAGTAGCGACAGGGCCAGAGGATCGCTGAAAACGCCCATCGCCGCCTCGAAGGCGACCCCATGCTTGCGCCGATTGCTTTCCGCCTTGGTCGGGTCCCAATCGAACTCGAACTGCATGGTCAGGGCTGCCCGGAGAAGACGCGGTGCTGTAGGGGCCGCGAAGAGAAATCAATCATTGCTTCCTCGCAGAGCGTAGCAATAAGCCTTTCCGTAAGAAATTCCCAGCAGTCTCGTCAGATAGAGCGGTTGTGGCCGAGGCCGAACAACTCGTCTTTGCCAAGCTTCGCCCTATGTTCTTACGTTCCGCCGTTCGCCGGAACGACAGGGGAGAGTGAGGGACGGCGTCGCCAACAATCTCCTTCTCCCCCGAACCCCATCCCTCCTCCCCGCGACTAACCCACGCCTCAACGGCGAGGCAATTTCTATGGGAGACGGCCCGTGGCGTTTGCCTTGCCTTCGCGTGCTTATGATCTGCAGATGCTGGACCGTCCCGTCGACCGTGCGCGCGACCAGGGCTGGGTGTTCGGGCTGCCGCCGGGCATTAGAAGCGAGCAATGGCCGCTCGATCCCGTCACCGGCTTTCCGCTGATGCACGGTTTTACGCTGCTGCTGCCGGAGGATTATCGCGTGCATGGCGAGGACATCGTCGCGTTGTCGTTCTTTGCCACCGCGCCCGATCACAATGACGGCGGCGCGCCCGATGATCCCGAAGTCCGCGAGGCCGTGCTGGCGATCCCGGCGCATCCGCGCCTGTCGCGCATGACCGACATTCTCGACTACGAATATGCCGCGCTGCTGCTGACGCGGGCCGAATACGACGGCCCGTTCGCGACACCGCCGGCGCCGCTTGCGCTGGCGAGCGCCGATCGGCCGCGCTGGCTCGATGTCGGCGGCGCCAGCGCCTTCTTCGAGGCCGCCGCGCCTTACGCCAGGAAGATGTTTGCCGCTCCGCCGCGCGCCGATCTCAGCGAGACCCGCGCGATTGGCATGACGGCGCGCGCTGATGATCCCAATGCCGGCAAGGGTCCGCAGGACGAGCACGGCCGCGGAAATCCGCCGACCGGCTATCAGCCGTATTACTATTACGTCGGCGGCAAACCGGGCCGCGACAATTTCCGCCTGCACGACTGGGCCAAGGACCACGCTCCCAACCATCTCGGCGGCACCATGCGGCCGTGCCAGGCGGTGCCGGAGATGAGCCCGTTCTACGTCGAGTTCGAGGAATATTTCGGCGGCTACAATTTCGGCGGCGGCAACGCGCAGCTCGACTTCAAGGCAATGAAGTTCGACTGGGCGTGCGGGTGATCGCGGCGAGCGTGCGGCCTGCGCCGAGGCTCAACCTGAACTCTAAAAAATCGAAAATCGATTTTCTGTTGACCACACGGCGCCGCCTTGCGATCATCGGCCAATGGGTCCGCTTCAGTTCGACATGTCCGGGAGCCCCGGCGACGGTCCGCGCAGCCTGACCTCGGCGCTGCATGAGCGGCTGCGCGCCGATATCCTGGCGACGCGGCTGCTGCCGGGCCAGAAGCTGCATATCGCGGGCCTCGCCAAGCAGTTCTCGGTCAGCCTTGCCGCGGTGCGCGAGGCGCTGTCGCGGCTCGTCGCCGACGGCCTGGTGCAGGCCTCGGACCAGCGCGGTTTTCGCGTCAGCCCGGTGTCGCTCGCCGATCTCGCCGACGTCACCCAGACCCGGATCGACATCGAGGGGCTGGCGTTGCGCCGTTCGATCGAGCGGGGCGATGACACCTGGCTCGCCGCGGTGAAGGCGAGCTGGACCGATCTGAAAGCCGTCCCCTATCGCTACCCCGACGATCCCACCGTGCATTACGAGGAATGGGTGATCCGTCACCGCATCTTCCACCGCGCGCTGGTCAACGCCTGTGGCTCGCCCTGGCTGCTCGGCTTCCGCGACGTGCTGCACGAGCAGAGCGAGAGATATCGGCGCCTGTCGATCCGCCGCGAGGTCGGCGGCAAGCCGCGCGACGTCGAGGCCGAGCATGCGGCGATCGTCGCGGCCGTGACGAAGCGCGACGCCGATGCGGCAGTTCGCGCCTTGTCAAAGCACTTCGGCACCACCAAGGCGTTCGTCGAGCTCGCCGCCTCGCGCATTGCGGAGGTGAGCCGCACGACCTGACGATCCCCAATTCGGCCTACAAAAAAAGACAAACCGGGAGGAAACAATGAAGATCAATCGCCGTCACGCGTGCCTGTCGCTCGTCGCCGCCGCAATCCTGGCCGGCCCCGCGAGCGCCGCCGAGACCATCCGCGTCGGCCTGCCCACCAAGACATACTGGCCGACGACGATCGCCGAGACGGCCGTGCGGCAGAAACTGTTCGAGAAGGAAGGCATTCAGGCCGAGCTGACCATCTACCGCAGCGGTGCCGAGACCTTCGAGGGCATGGCCGCGGGCGCGGCCGACATCATCCTCGATCCGCCGTCGCTGGTCTCGGCCGGGCGCAAGAAGGGCGTGATGTCGCGCATCGTCGCCAACGCCGCGATGGGCAATTTCGGCTGGCAGCTGATGGTGCCGGCCAAATCGACGCTCGACGTCAAGGACCTCAACGGCAAGAAGGTGGCGATCACCGCGGCGGGCTCAGGCTCGGACCTGCTGGCGCTGTGGACCATCCAGGACAAGAAGATCGATTTCACGCGCGTGCCCGTCGGCGGCGGCGGCCTGGTGCCCAATCTCCTGGCGGGTAACGTCGAGGCCGCCGTGGTCTATTCGCCGCTGAGCTTCCAGATCTCCAAATCCGGCGAAGCCAAGACCATCCTCGACTATTCGACGGCGGTGCCGCCGAACCTCACCGCGGGCTGGATCGTGCTCGACAAGCTCGCGGAGGCGAAGCCCCAGCTGGTGCAGAAGGCCGTGAACGCGCTCTATGGCGCGGTCGCGTTCATGCGCGCCAACCGCGACGTCACCGTCAAGCTGATCGCCGAGCTCTACGAAATGCCGCCGGAGATCGCCGGCCTCGAATACGACAACACCATCATGAAGCTCGAGACCAGCGGCGACATGGGCGCGGCGAACGTGAATGCCGCCGTACAGCTCTCGCTCGATCTCGCCAAGCTCGGCGGGCTCAAGGACATCGTGCCGGCCGAGGACGTGATCTCGACCAAGTTCAAGCCGGTCCCGACCAAGTAACTGCGATGCAGGGCACGCTCGCCATCAACCTCGCGCGGATCGCGATCATCGTCGCGATCCTGGCGCTGTGGGAGGTGCTGTCACGCACCGGCATCGTCAATCCGCGCCTGTTGCCGTCGGCATCCGACACGTTCGCGACGCTTGGTGACCTCCTGCGGCGCGCGGCGGTGCAGAAGGACCTGATGGTCACCGCGACCGAGGTGCTGACGGCGTTCGCGCTGGCGGTACCCTTCGGCGCGCTGATCGGCTTCCTGGTCGCGGAGAACCGCTACTTCGCCGACGTCGCCAAGCCGCTGCTGTTCTTCGCCTTCAGCATCCCGAAATCGATCTTCCTGCCGATGTTCATCCTGGTGTTCGGCGTCGGCTTCGCCCAGAAGGTCGGCTTCGGCTTCTTCTCCACCATCTTCATCGTGATCATGTCGACCACGACGGCGGTGGAGTCGGTCAAGGTCGAGCATCTCACGGTGGCGCGCTCCTATGGCGCCACGCCATGGCAGACCGCGTTCCGGGTCTATCTGCCGAGCATGCTGCCGGTGCTGCTGGAGGCGTTGCGGATCTCCATGATCTTCAACCTCACCGGCGTGATCCTCGCCGAGATGTACGCCTCGCGCGACGGCATCGGCCACCAGATCGCGACCTGGGGCGAGAATTTCCAGATGAAGCAGCTTCTCGCCGGCGTCGTGATGGTCGCCGCGATCGCCATGACCTTCAACGAACTTGTCAGATGGGTGGAAACGCGATGCAGCCATTGGCGAACGTGACCCCGTTGAAACCCGCCGCGCGCGCCGGCGCGATCGAGGTGAAGAATGTCGGCCAGGTGTTCAAGACCCGGTCGCAGGACGTCGTCGCGCTGGAGGACGTCTCGCTCGAGGTCAAGCCCGGCCGCTTCGTCGTGCTGGTCGGCCCCAGCGGCTGCGGCAAGTCGACGCTCCTGATGATGATGGCGGGCCTGCGCCAGCAGACCGCGGGCACCATCACCATCAGCGGTGCGCCGATCCTGCAGCCCGATCCTGACAGAGTCGGCGTGGTGTTCCAGGAGGCGAGCCTGTTTCCCTGGCTGACCGCCGAGGACAATGTGGAGTTTCCGCTGGCGCTGCGCGGCGTGCCGAAGGCCGAGCGCCGCGCCAAGGCGCAGGATGCGCTGAAGCTGGTCGGGCTCGACGGCTTCGGCAGGCGCCATCCGCACGAACTCTCGGGCGGCATGAAGCAGCGCGTCTCGATCGCGCGCGGGCTGGTGCAGGATCCGCCGGTGCTGTTGATGGACGAGCCGTTCGCGGCGCTCGACGAGCAGACGCGCATGACCATGGGCGACGAGCTGCTGCGGATCTGGGCGGCGACCGGCAAGACCGTCGTCTTCGTCACGCACAGCCTCACCGAAGCGGTCTATCTCGCCGACGAGGTGATCGTGATGTCGGCGCGGCCCGGCCGCATCGTCGACCACCTTCAGGTCCAGCTGCCGCGGCCCCGCACCTACGAGATGCTCAGCGGCGATGCGTTCGGCAGCCTGCGCGACCGCATCTGGCGGCACATCCGCAAATCGGCGTGAGACGATCATGAGCGCCAGAATAAGTGCCAGGATCAGCGCAAAGACGTTGCGATATCTGATCGTGATCGGCCTGATCGCGTTGTGGGAAGGGCTGCCGCGTGCCGGGCTCATTCCCGAGCTGTTCCTGCCTTCGCTGTCGTCCACGCTGGTCGCCGGATGGACCGATGCGGCTGAATACGGTCATGCGCTCGCGGTCACGCTCTACGAGGTCGTGGTCTCCATGGCATTCGCCTGCGGCGGCGGCATCCTGCTCGGCGCCATCGTCGGCAGCCTGCCGCGGCCGCGAATCCTGATCATGCCGATGGTGTCGAGCCTGTATGCGGTGCCGCTGGTGATCCTCTATCCCGTCTTCACCGTGTGGCTCGGCATCGGCTCTGAGTCCAAGATCGCGTTCGCCTCGATCTACGGATTCCTGCCGACGATGCTGGCGACCGCGGCCGGCATCCAGACCATCGATCCGCAGCTCCTGCTCGCGGCCCGCAGCATGGGCGCGACGCTGAGCCAGCGGCTGGTCCGCGTCATCATCCCCGCCGCGATCCCGACGGTGCTGTCGGGCCTGCGTGTCGGCGGCGCGCTTGTCATCGTCGGCGTCGTCGTCTCGGAGATGCTGATCTCCTCGGCCGGCATCGGCTACCTGATCTCGCGCTACCGCACCATCCTCGACAGCGCGCATGTGTTCGCGGGCGTGCTGCTCGTGCTGTTCCTCGCCATCGGCTTCAACGCCGTGATCCGCTGGATCGAGCGCAGGGCCGCGATCTGGCAGACCGGCACCCGCGCCGGCCAGGCCAATGACGAGATCGCGACGGGCGCGATACAGCCGGCGACCTGAGGTAGCTGCGTGTACGACCTGACCCTGACATTCGACAACGGCCCCGACCCTGACGTGACGCCGCGCGTGCTCGACATCCTGGACAAGCGCGGCATCAAGACCACCTTCTTCGTCATCGGCGAGAAGCTGGCCGATCCCGCGCGGCGCGTGCTTGCGGAGCGCGCGCATGGCGAGGGGCACTGGATCGGCAATCACACCTTTACGCACAGCATCCCGCTTGGCGAGCAGTCCGGGCGCGACACCGCGGAGAATGAGATCGGCCGCACCCAGCATGCGATCGGCGATCTCGCCCATCCGCAGCGCTGGTTCCGGCCGTTCGGTGGCGGCGGCAATCTCGACAAGCGGCTGCTCAAGCCGTCCGTGGTCGATCATCTCACGCGCGAAAGGCACAGCTGCGTGCTGTGGAATTCCATTCCGCGCGACTGGGACGACCCCGACGGCTGGACCGAGCGCGCGCTTCATCAGTGCAGCCGGCAGCCCTGGACGCTGATGGTGCTGCACGATCTGCCGACCGGCGCCATGGCGCATCTGGAGCGCTTCCTCGACCGCGCAGAAGCGGCCGGCGCGCGCTTCCGCCAGGACTTCCCGCCCCAATGCGTTCCGATCCGGGGCGGCGAGATCACGCTTCCCATCGACGACTATGTTTCCTCCATCGAAGAGAGTGTTTGACCCATGAAAGTCGCAAGCTTCACCATTTCGGGCACCGCGAGCTATGGCATCGTCACCGACAAGGGTGTCATCGACGCCGGCAAGCGCCTGAAGGCCATTCCGACGCTGAAGGCGCTGCTTGCGAAAGGCTCGCTCGACGAGTTGAAGAAGCTCACCGGCGAGAAGCCCGACTATGCGCTTGCGGACGTCGCGCTGCTGCCGACCATTCCCGATCCCGACAAGATCTTCTGCATCGGCGTCAACTACGCCACGCATCTCGCCGAAAGCGGCCATCCGACGCCCGCGCATCCCATGATCTTCACCCGCTTCGCCAACAGCCAGGTCGGCCATGGCCAGCCGATGATCCGGCCGCTGGAATCCGAGCGTTTCGATTACGAGGGGGAAATGGCTGTGATCATCGGCAAGGCCGGCCGCCGTATCTCGCGTGAAGCCGCGCTCGGCCATGTCGCCGGCTACGCCTGCTACAATGACGGCAGCATCCGCGACTGGCAGCGCCACACCTCGCAATTCGCGCCGGGCAAGAATTTTGCCGGCACCGGCGGTTTCGGGCCGTGGATGGTCACCACCGACGAACTGACCGACGTCAGCAAGCAGACGCTGATCACCCGGCTCAACGGCGTCGAGGTGCAGAAGGCACCGATCTCCGACCTCGTCTTCGACGTGCCCGCCCTGATCGCCTATTGCTCGACCTTCACCGAATTGGTGCCCGGCGACGTGATCGTGACCGGGACGACCGGCGGCGTCGGCGCCTATCGCACGCCGCCGCTGTGGATGAAGGGCGGCGACACCGTCGAGATCGAGATCTCCGGCATCGGCATCCTCAGCAATCCCGTCAAGGACGAGGGTTCAGTCGCGGCAACGCGCGCCGCCTGAACCGCCGCGCTCAACAACGACGTTCAACAACAATAAGAAGGAGACCTCGATGCCGATGCCAACGCACCTGCTGCCGACCACCGTGGTCGGCAGCTATCCGCAGCCGGAATGGCTGGTGAACCGCGCCATGCTGTCGAAGGTGGTGCCGCGCACCCGCCTGCACGACATGTGGCGCCTGCCCGCGGAGCACCTGGAGGAAGCCCAGGACGATGCCACGATCGTGGCCATCCGCGACATGGAGCGCGCCGGCATCGACATCGTGACCGACGGCGAGATCCGCCGCGAGAGCTATTCCAATCGCTTTGCCACCGCGCTCGACGGCATCGACGGCGACAATCCCGCGATGATCGTAGCACGCACCGGCAACACGCAGACGCCGGTGCCGCGCGTCGTCGGCCCCGTGAAGCGCAAGGGTCCGGTCGAGCTGCATGACATGCAGTTCCTGCGCAAGAACACCGACCGCGCGGCGAAGATCACCCTGCCCGGCCCGTTCACGATGAGCCAGCAGGCCAAGAACGAGTATTACAGGGACGAGGAAGAGCTGGCGATGGCGCTGGCCGAGGCCGTCAATGCCGAGGCGCTCGACCTGCAGAAGGCCGGAGCGGACGTGATCCAGCTCGACGAGCCCTGGGTGCGCAACAATCCCGAGCTCGCCAAGCGCTATGCCGTCAAGGCGATCAACCGCGCGCTGCAGGGCATCACGGTGCCGACCGTGGTGCATCTCTGCTTCGGCTATGCCGCTGTCGTGCCCGGCTCGAACAAGCCGGCCGGCTATTCCTTCCTGGCCGAGCTCGACGACACCATCGCCGACCAGATCTCGATCGAGGCGGCGCAGCCGAAGCTCGACCTTGGCGTGCTCAAGGATCTGTCGTCGAAGAAGATCATGCTCGGCGTGCTCGACCTTGCGGACCCCGCAATCGAGAGCGTCGATACCGTCGCCGACCGGATTCGCAACGGCCTCAAGCACGTGTCGCCCGATCGTCTGATTCCCGCGCCCGATTGCGGCATGAAATACATGCCGCGCGCGACGGCGTTCGGGAAGCTGAAGGCGATGTGCGACGCCGCGGCGAAGGTCAGGCGGGAGATCGGCTAACAGCTCTCACGCAAGCCGGCCTCACGCCCCGCGCTTCGGCCCGATCGCCTCGAAGCCGGCCTTCTGCTCGTCGCTCAGATCCGCCTCGAAATCATCGAGCGCGTCGGTGACGCCGTTCACGGCAGCAAGCATCGTCTCCAGCCGTGCCTTTGCGGCGGTGAGGCGCGCTTGCGGTGTCGCGGCAGGCTGTGACGGGCAGGCGCTGAGCGTTTGCATGGTGCGTAGCGTGGTGTCCTGAAGCACCTCGAAGCGGGCGCGGGCGACCTCGTCGAGGCGGAGCGTCGTGGCGATGTCGCCTGCGGGCCATTGCTGCTGCACGAGCTGCTCGTATTGACGCTGCAGCTTCTCGTCATAGCGGGGATCGCTGTCGGCATCGCAGACGCTCGGCGCCGGCGCGTCCTTGCTCGCATCCTTGCTCGTGTCCTTGCTCGTGTCCTTGCGCTGCATCGACGCAAGCACGGCGCGGCGGTCCTTGCCGAGCGCCTCGAGCCTTGCCTTCTGGTCGTCGTCGAGCAGATCGGTGAACTTGGCCAGCGGCGCCGCGACCGCGTCGATGGCCTTGATCATGGCGTCTAACCGCTCGCGCATCAGGCCGAGGCGCTCCGCGGCCGTGGCGGGCGCCTGCGCCGGGCAGGCCGCGCGAATGATTTCGCGCGCCCCGCTCCAGGCGGATGCAAGCTCGTCTAGCGCAGTACGCTGCAATTCGTTCGGCGCGACGGCAGCAGCGATGCGTTCGACCGGCAGGCCGCCGGTGTCGCTGGCATCGCAAAGAGTCTCGGCCGCCGGAATCCGCCGCGCGCGCCGGCCTGCCGGCACGGCGTAGGCCGCGAGCTCGGTCACCGCATAGGGCGCGAAGATCGCCGCATAGATATCGCCATAACCGTAGAGCGAGAGGCTGGTCGGATCGCCGAGGATCACGGCCGCGGTGAGATCGTCATGCGCGAACGGCCAGAACACCGGACCGACCCAGCCATAGCTGCCGTCGGGATGGCGCCACCAGCCTTGCGGGCGGCGGCCGCCGCGCCAGCCCACGAGCGCGGCTTGCGCCGTCAGTGCCGCGCGCAGGACGTAGGGGTTGGCAAATTGGGGGCGCTCGGCCCCGCGCGGGTCCTGTGATCGCAATGCGGCGGAGCGGTAGCGACCGCCCCGCACCGCCATGCGGGAATGGCGCAGGCGCGACAGGCCGATCATGTGGCCGACGGCGAAACGTGCAACGCCGAGGGGACCGCCGCGGAAGCCAAACTGCGCCTCGGCCTTCACCGGCAGCAGCACCGCTGCAATCATGATCGTCGCGCCGGCCAGCGCCAGTTTCATGCGTCCCGACATGACCGCTGACCTGACCAAATCGGCCTCCTCCCGGCTGCCCACGCGCGCACTGCGTCGCACCGGGATGACTCGCGGGGGAACCAATTGTTCCCTGGGGATACAGGGCAAAGCGTCGCGGGTGACGGCCGAGTTCATCCCGCTCCCGGGAGAAGGAGAGGAAGAAAGACCGTCCTCACTCCGTCTTCTGCGGCATCACGAACGTCTGGCCGGGATAGATCAGGTTGGGGTTGTGGATCTTGTCGCGGTTGGCGTTGAAGATCACGGCGTAGCGGGCGCCGTCGCCATAGGCGAGGCGGCTGAGTGCCCACAGGCTGTCGCCGCGGGAGATCACCCGGCTGCCGCCAGCTTCCGCCGGTGCGGTGTGAAGCACGTCGGCCGGTGAGGCCGATGCAACCGTCGTGGCGGCAGGCGCCCGCGCCATGACCCTGGGTTTCGGCGTGCCGACGAATTTCGGCCGGGCAGCCAGCCTCTCGGGCACCGACGCCAGACGCGGCGACGGCAGGGCGGCCACGACATCCGCTTTTTCGTCGACCCTCTCGGCCTGCTTCGGCTGTTGCCCGGTCTCTTGCTTGGTCTCTTGCCTCGCGACCGGTGCCGGACGCGCGGGCGGCGGCGCCGCTTCGGCGATGGTCACCGGCATGGTCCGGCTGGACTGCGTGACCGTGCCGTCCGGCGCCTTGGCCCGCAGCGTCAGTTCATAGGACCCGGCGGGAAGCTGCGGCGGGGTCATCACGAACTGCCCCGCGGCGTCGGCAACCACGGTATCCAGCGGCTTGCCGTCGCGCAGCAGCTCGACCTTGGAGCCCGGCGCGGCCTGACCCGCAATCACCGCGGCCTCGCCGTGATCGTCGACACGGGCGACGTCGAAACGCGGACCGGCAACCGCAGCCGGCGGCTTGGCCGGCGCGAGATCGGGCAGCGCCGCGGCCTGCTTCTCAGTCTCGGCCAACGCGCTCACCTTCGGCTCGGCGGCCGGCGCAGGTGCCGGCGGCGCGCGGAGCGCGAGCTGCGGCTGGTCCGGTTTGGACTCTGCCGGTTTCGGCTCGACCTTGGCTTCAGCCTTGGCCTCGCCTTTGGGTTCGGCCTTGGTCTCGGGCCCGGCGGCGACGGTCTTGGTCCCGTCCGGCAGCAGGCGGCGCAGCTCGGTCGGGCCGATCACCAGCACCGTGCCGACCAGTGCGAGCAGGCAAAGAGCAATGAAGGCCTTGGATGCGGTCATCATCGGAAAAGAACCTTGGGTGGCAAATCAACCGAGGCCGGCAAAGTGCGCCGATTTGGCTGCGGCAGCAAGACGGCCGATGGGATGATGGCGCCCGTTCCCGCACCATCGGAGATGAACCGGCGCCACCCCACGGGCGTCAA
This sequence comes from Bradyrhizobium nitroreducens, assembly GCF_002776695.1. Taxonomy (GTDB): domain Bacteria; phylum Pseudomonadota; class Alphaproteobacteria; order Rhizobiales; family Xanthobacteraceae; genus Bradyrhizobium; species Bradyrhizobium nitroreducens. The sequence continues at coordinate 7,919,140 of NZ_LFJC01000003.1, read as the reverse complement.
ATCACGCGAGGCCGCACCGCCGCATTTTTTAAGGAATTTCCCATGACCCGATTTCGCCGTCCCGCCCCAAGTCTGACCCTTGGGAGTCTGACCCTTGGGAGTCTGCCCCTTAAGCGTCTGACCCTTGGGCTGGCGCTTGCCCTGACGCTCGCCGCTTCCCCCGCGCTCGCCGCCTCCGGCCCGCCGCCGGGCTTCGTCCTCACCGACAATGCCGAGCTCGCATTCACCTCGCCTGATGGTGCCACCAAGCTCGAACAATACATGAAGGACAGCGAAGACCTTTTCGAAGTCAAATGGCAGGTCTGGGCGCGCCGTGGCGACCAGATGACGGAGCTGAAGCCGGAGCAGGGCTATGGCGCCGGCTTCCGCTTCACCAGCGATTCGCAATGGCTGGTGCGGATGCAGAAGACCGGTTCGGGCTCGCAGGACCTGTTTCTCTATCACTTCGAGAACGGCGCCTTCGTCAACGCGACGCAGAAGTCGCTCAGCGACCTCGCCTGGGCCTATTTCCACAGCCGGCCCGACACTGGGAACATGAAGCTCGACTACCACATCTCCGCCAATCTGATGAAGGGCACCGAGGATGCCTATCGCTGGCTCGGCGTCGACTGGCCGAACAACCGCTACCTCGTGATCTCGCTGTCGGGCGCGATGGACAAGCATCCGAAGAACGTCGCCGTGAAGGGGCTGGGCGACTGGAAATGCCGCTATGACCTCAAGACCGGCAAGTTCGATGTCCCCGCGATGTTCGCCAAGGGCAATGCGGAGGCGTTGAAATGGGAGATCAAGCGGTGAGGACGGCTTCGTAGTTGGTCTCAAGGGTGGGCAAAGCGTAGCGTGCCCACCACCTCTATCCATCGAGACAGAGGGTGGGCACGGCCGCTGGGACGGAACCAACCCTCTGAATTTGTTTCGGTTCATCTTTCCCTAACCTTCAATGGTAACGGGGTCTTGTCGGTTTTGCCGCATCTTGCATCCCACGGGAGGGCTGGATGGGCACATCGATCCGATGGACCGCGCGCATGCGCGCGTTGCTCCGTCGCTGGCGGGGAGCGCCACTGACATGGCTGATCGTCGGCGGCTTCGTGCTGATGGCCGCAACCGCCGTCGGCACCGCGCTCACCGTCGACCGCTTCCGGCAGAATGCGATCGAGAGCGGCCGCGACAGCCTTGAAAATTCGGTGCGCCTGCTGGCCCGGCATTTCGACCGCGAGTTCGAGGATTTCGCGGTGCTCCAGAAGAGCATCATCACCGAGCTCGAGAGCCATGACTTCGAAGGACATGGCATCGAATCCGCCGAAATCTTCCGCAGCGAGATGGGCACGCTGGCGATGCACGAGGTGCTGCGTGCGAAAGCCAGCGGCTGGTCCGACGTTGCCGGCGCCAATCTGTTCGATTCCAGGGGCATGCTGATCAACTCGTCGCGGCGTTGGCCGGTCGCCGACATCTCGGTCGCCGACCGCGGCTATTTCAACCGCCTCAAGGACGATCCTGTCGCGCAGGAAGAGGTGGAGGTCGTGCCGGGGCGGTTCGGCAGCGGACCGGCGATCGTATTCGCCCGCCGCGTGTCAGGTCCGCACGGCGAATTCCTCGGGCTGGTCTCACGCGCGATCACGCCCGAGCAGCTCGAATCCTTCTTTGCCTCGACCGGGCTCGGCGAGGATTCCTCGGTCGCGATGTATCATCAGAACGGCCAGTTGCTCGCGCGCATCCCGCATGTCGACGCGATGATCGGGCAGAATTTTCGCAAGGGCACGCCGGGGCAGATGGAGGTGTTTCAGCGCACCGTCGTCTCCACGCAGCTCGTGAGCCCGGTCGACGGCAAGGACCGCATCGTCGCCTCGCGCCTGCTGACGGGCGAACCGCTGGTCGTGATCGCGACCAAGTCGCTGGACGCGGCGCTCGCGACCTGGCGCACCCAGACGAAATTCTTCGTCACCGTCGCCGTGCTGTCGATCGGCCTTCTGGTGCTCACGCTGTTCCTGATCTTCCGCCAGGTGACGCACCGGCTCTCGTTCGAGAAGCAGCGGCTCGACACCGCGATGAACACGATGACGCAAGGGCTCCTGATGTTCGACCAGGACGAGCGGCTGGTCGTCTGCAACCGGCGCTACATCGAGATGTATGGCCTGTCCGCCGAATTGGTGAAGCCCGGCGTCCATTTCCGCGACGTGATCCGGCATCGTCACGACACCGGCTCCTTCCACGGCGACGTCGAATCCTATTGCGACGACATCCTCAGCAATGTCGGGCGCTTCCAGAACACCATCGTGGAGACCGCCGACGGCCGCCTGATCGAGATCAAGAACCAGCCCGGCGCCGCCGGCGGCTGGCTCGCCACCCACGAGGACGTCACCGCGCGCATCCGCGCCGACGAGCGCATCGCGCATATGGCGCATTACGACGCGCTGACCGACCTGCCCAACCGCGTGCTGATGCGCGGGCATCTGGAGCGGCGCGTTGCCGATCTCGGCGAGGGCAAGCCGTTCGCCATCCTCTATATCGACGTCGACGAGTTCAAGGGCGTCAACGATTCGCTCGGACACGAGGTCGGCGACGAGCTGCTGCGCCAGGTGGCGAACCGCCTGCGCGCCTGCGTGTCCGGCAACGACCTCGTCGCGCGGCTCGGAGGCGACGAGTTCGCCATCGTCAAGGCCGGCACGCGCGATCCGGCCGAGCTGACGGCGCTGGCGGAGAACATTCTCAAGGCGTTGCGCATGCCGGTGGATTGCAAGGGCCAGGACATCCCGACCGATGTCAGCATCGGCATCGCGATCGCGCCCGACCATGGCGACAATCCCGACGACCTGCTCAAGCGCGCCGATCTGGCGATGTACGCGGCGAAGTCGGAAGGGCGCCGCACCTGCCGGGTCTTCGCGCCCGAATACGACGCCAAGGCGAAGGAGCGCCGCCAGCTCGAGCTCGATCTGCGCCAGGCGCTGGCTCGGGGCGAGTTCGAGGTGCACTACCAGCCGCTGGTCGATCTCAAGGCCAATGTCGTCACCGGCTGCGAGGCGCTGCTGCGCTGGCGTCACCCCGAGCGCGGCATGGTTTCGCCCGCCGACTTCATTCCGGTCGCGGAAGACACCGGCCTGATCGGCGAGATCGGCGAATGGGTGCTGAAGCAGGCCTGCAGCGAGGCCGCATCATGGCCCGGCCAGATTCACATCGCCGTCAACGTCTCGCCGGTGCAGTTCCGCTCGCGGACGCTGGCGCTCAAGGTCGCAGCTGCCCTCGCGGAATCGGGGCTGGCGCCGGGACGGCTGGAGCTCGAGATCACCGAGACCGTCCTGATCCGCGACGACGAGGAGGCGCTGACGATCCTGCAGCAGCTGCGCGAGCTCGGCGTACGCATCGCGCTCGACGATTTCGGCACCGGCTATTCGTCGCTGAGCTATCTGCACCGCTTCCCGTTCGACAAGATCAAGATCGACCGCAGCTTCATCAGCGATATCGGCGAGCCCGAGGATTCCTCGCCGATCGTGCAGGCCGTGGTGCACATGGCCGCGGCCCGCCGCATGGCGACGACCGCCGAAGGCGTCGAGACCGAGGCCCAGCGCGAGGTGCTGCGCCAGCTCGGCTGCAGCCAGATGCAGGGCTGGCTGTTCAGCCCGGCGGTGCCGGCGGCGAAACTGAAGCAATTGCTGGCGGCGCAGGCGGCGGCCTGAGGCGCGCTGGGTCAGCCCGTGGCCTTGATCATGCGGAAGGCCTCGTCGAGCAGATGCGGCGTGTGCTTTCCGGGCGAGAGCCTGCAGGCGCGATCGAAATAATCCTGAAGCGCCGGTCGGAACGAGGGATGCGCCGCATTGCCGATGATGCTTGCGGCGCGCTGCTTGGGCGAGAGGCCGCGCAGATCGGCAAGGCCCTGCTCCGTCACGATGATCTGCACGTCATGCTCGGTGTGATCGACATGCGTGACCATCGGCACGATGGCCGAGATCGATCCGCCCTTCGCGGTCGACGGTGTCATGAAGATCGAGAGATAGGCGTTGCGGGAGAAATCGCCGGAGCCGCCGATGCCGTTCATGATGGCGGTGCCGCGAATGTGGGTCGAGTTGACGTTGCCGTAGATGTCGGCCTCGATCAGGCCGTTCATGGCGATGACGCCGAGCCGCCGGATGACCTCCGGATGGTTCGAGATCTCCTGCGTGCGCAGCACGATCTTGTGCTTCAGCCTGTCGATCTCGCCGTTGAACTGCCTGGTCGCGGCTGCGCTGAGCGAGAGCGCGGTGGCGGACGCGAGCATCATGCGGTCCGAGCGCAGCAGGTTCAGCATGCCGTCCTGCAGCACCTCGGTGTAGGCGGTCAGCCGACCGAAGGGACCGTCCTCGAGGCCCGCCATCACGGCATTGGCGACGTTGCCGACCCCGGACTGGATCGGCAGCAGTTCCGGCGGCAGCCGGCCGCAGCGAACCTCATGGCTGAAAAATTCGAGAACATGGCCGGCGATGGCCTTTGACGTCGCGTCGGGTTGGGTGAAGGTCGTGTCGCGATCGGGAGCATTGGTCTCGACCACGGCAATCACCTTGTTCGGATCGCAGCGAAACGCGGTGTCGCCGATCCTGTCGCCAGGCGAGACGATGGGGATGGGCTTGCGGTGCGGCGGCAGCCTCGTGCCGTAGTAGATGTCGTGCATGCCGTGCAGGGCCGTGCTCACGCCGGAATTGACCTCGAGGATGATGCGGTCGGCCTGATCCAGCCAAGTCTTGTTGTTGCCGACGGATGCCGAGGGCACCAGAGTGCCGTCCGGCAGGATGGCGGTGACCTCGATCAGCGCGACGTCGAGATGTCCGAGAAAGCCGAACCAGGCGAACTGCGCGACATGGCTGAGATGAATGTCGATGTAGTCCATCGCGCCGGCATTGATGCGCTCACGCGTGACGGGATCGGATTGATAGGGCAGGCGCAACTCGATGCCGTTGACCTTGGCGAGCGCGCCATCCAGCTCGGGCGCGGTCGAAGCGCCGGTCCACACGCCGATCCGAAGCTGGTCGCCGCGTGCATGCGCCTGCTCGATCCGGCGCGCCAGGGCCATCGGAACGGCCTTCGGATGTCCCGACCCGGTGAAGCCGCTCATGCCGACATTCGCACCGTGTGGCACCAGCGTCGCGGCCTCGTCAGCTGACATGATTTTCGAACGGAACGCCGGCGACGAGATTCGCGAATGATCGATGGACACTTCAACCTCACAGATTGCGCGAATTCTCCATGAAACGGGCTGTCCCTGCATGATCTAGGTCAAGCGCGCGGCGGTGCATTGGACGCTGGCGGCGATGCAGCGATCCGGCACGGGCGGGGAGGACGAGGTCCGGAAACGGAGGCGAATCCAGACCGGACCTCGGACCGCGAACCTCACGGTGAGGCGAAGCCGCGATCGGGCAACCAACGTCTCAACGGAGACGATGGTTCACATCGACCGTCTGGCAGCCTGCACTTCGACAAATTCGGAGTCGGGGTGGCTGACGATGGTGGCGACCCAGATGCCGCTGACGATCAGCGACCAGGCGGTGTCCCAATAGATCCAAAACACGAGCCAGCCTCCGTTTTCATCTCGCGCCCGCAGGACCGGGGTAACGGCACAGCGATCTGGCCGTTCCCGACGCGAGGCGCGGCACGACCGCGCGGCGAAGCGCTATTTTGGTTTGGTCGGCGGCGAGGCGTGATCGGTTTGGCCGGTGTGGCGCTTTGCCACGACGTCCTCGTCGCGCTCGCCCTGCTGCGGGCGCGGCGGCGACTTCGGCAGGCCGGCCTGGCCGCCATGCTTTCCACCCATGTCGGGCTTGCCTTCGAGATCGTTTTCGCGGGGCATGCGGGTTCAATGCGCTCGCGCGGCTTCGGTTCGCATGATGCCCGCCAAATTCGGGCCGGCCCGCATCGGCCCTCCCGCACCGCGGCGGTGCGGAAGCCTTCAGCGGCGACCGATGCAATTTCGGCATCGATCGATCCCAATTGGAATTTGGTGCGGCGGAGCACCGCCCGCTATCCTTGCCCGCAAAACGACAATGCCGCGACGCGGCCTTCAGGAGGAGCCCATGTCGAGACCGAGCCGACGCATCGCATCCAGCGCGCCACGCGCTGCGATCGCCACCACCCTGTTCGCTGTCCTCACTCTCATTTCTGGAGTCCGTGCCGGCATGGCCGAGACCTACGCCTATGTCGGCAACGCCGACAGCAACGACATCAGCGTGTTCAAGATGACCGAGAGCGGCGAGATGACGCCCGTGCAGACGGCCGCCTTCAAGGGCGTCGAGAAGCCCGGCTCCTCGACGCCGCTCGCGATCACGCCCGACCACCGCGTGCTGATTGCCGGTGTCCGCTCGCAGCCATACCTCGCCGTGAGCTTCGCGATCGATCCCAAGACCGGCCAGCTCAGCCCTATCGGCAACGGACCGCTGGCCGACAGCATGGCCAATATCGCCGTCGACCGCAGCGGCAGGTTCCTGTTCAGCGCCTCCTACGGCGGCAACAAGGTCGCGCTGAATCCGCTTGGCGCAAACGGCGTCGCCGGCGAGCCGAAGCAGGTGGTTCCGACCGGGCTGAATGCCCACGCCTTCCTGCCTTCGCCCGACAACCGCTTCGTGTTCGCGACCAATCTCGGCTCCGACCAGGTGCTGGCCTTCGCGTTCGATGCCGCGGCCGGCACGCTGACGCCGAGCGATCCGCCGGCCCACAAGGTGCCGGAGAAATCGGGACCGCGGCACTTCGTGTTCCACCCCAATGGCAAGTTCGTCTATCTCGTCCACGAGCTGAACGGCGACGTCGCGGCGTTCACCTACGAGGCCAGGAGCGGCGCCTGGGACGAGATCCAGCGCACCACCGCGCTGCCGGAAGGCTTCTCGGGAAAGGACCCTGATAAGAAACCCTGGGCCGCCGACATCCACATCACCCCGGACGGCCGCTTCCTCTACGCCTCCGAGCGCACCACCAACACGCTCACCGCCTACAAGGTGGACGGATCAAGCGGCAGGCTGACCACGATCGGCAGCGTGCCGACCGAGAAGCAGCCGCGCGGCTTCCACATCGACCCCTCCGGCCGCTACCTCGCCGCGGTCGGCGAGCTCTCCGACAGCATGACGGTCTACGCGATCGACCAGGGCAGCGGCGCGCTGTCCAAGCTGAAATCCTACCCCACCGGCAAGAAGCCGAACTGGGTGGAGTTCCTGAACCTGCCGTGAGGGGGCCGACCTACGTAAACATCCGTAATTCCCGAAAGCGCGCCGTGCCGTCATATGAGGGTCATGGACCGTCAGATCGTCTTCAAATGTCCCCAGACGGGAATGAACGTGCAGCATCGGCTTGGCGAGGAGCCGGCCGGGCACACGCACATTTCCGTATCCTGTCCCGCCTGCACGCGCCTGCATTTGATTGATCGGGCCACCGGCAAGCTGCTGGGCGAACGCCGCGGCTGACGGACAGATTACGGCCGCGCCGCAACCTGCGCAGTGACGTCTTCGACGTGATGCAGCAGGTACACCAGATGGCCCGCCGTATCGTGGATCGGCGCGTTGATCGGCTGCCAATGGCGCTCGACGAAGACGCCGTCCGGATTGCGGATGTCGTAGCGCTGGATCGCCATGGCATGCGCCTGCCCGGTTTCGCCGACGATCCTCAGGCTGCTGTAGAGATTGCTGACGCCATCGGCGAGCGGATCGTCGGGATTATCAGGGAATATCTCGAACAGCGACCGGCCGACGATTTCGGCCCGGTCGGTCAAGGTTGCGGTTGCGTAGGCATCGTTGATGTCGATGATCACCAGGCCCGGCCCCGGGTCCAGCAGCATATAGGGATGCGGTGAGGCATCGAACTCGGGCTGGAATTGCCGCCGGATCGTGTCGGCGTCGCCGTGCTGCCGCCTGCGCTGTTCGAGCGGCGTCGCGTCGGCCCCTGACGCCACCGAATTCAGCAGCGCCAACTGCCGCTTCGCTGATGCCAGCAGGGGGCGCACGGTGTTCTGCACCGTCGGATCGGCCGTTTCATGCAGCAGCCGCTCGAAATGAACGATATTCTGCTCGCAGACGAACCGTTGCATCCCGCTTCAACCCGGAGCTGTGCGGTCGCGGCACCGCGTCTTCCTGACCTTACTCCCATACAGGGGGATCTGGGTGATGAGAAGACCGTGAGAGTCCGCACTTTGGGAGTAGAGCTGGCTGCGGCACCCCACCAATGAGAAGCGAACCTGTCGCTCAATCCCGCGACTAATCAAAGACTTGTCATCAAGGACTTGTCATCAAGGACTTGCCGCGACGGCCCGCGGCCGCGTGGCCTGCTTTTTGGGGGCGACGCCGCCGTAGTCCGCGCCCCCGCCATCTGCTATCGATTGGAAGCATAGCCCCCGTGGAATTTCCGATGCGTCATTTGCCCCGTGCCGTCGTTCGTAGCCTGTATCCCGCGGCCGTAGCCGGCCTGCTGGTCCTTGGTCAGTCTCCGACCAGAGCCGCCGATGACGAGGCGCCCAAGGGGCCGGCGGTCACGGTGCTGAAAGTCGCAAAGTCCTGCTTCTCCGACATCGTCGAGGCCACCGGCACGATCATCGCGCGCGAGGAAACCTCGGTACGGCCCGAACGTCCCGGCCTCAAGGTCACGGACGTGCTGGCGGAAGCCGGCGACACCACCACCGCCGGCCAGGTGCTGGCGCGGCTGGCGCTCCCCGAGGGCGGCACGCTGCAGGTCACCGCGCCCGTGGCGGGCGTGATCGCGACGTCGACGGCGCAGATCGGCAATTTCGCCTCGGCCAAGGGCGAGGCGCTGTTCACGATCGTGGCGCGCAGCGAATACGATCTCGTCGGCCTCGTGGCCACCACCGATGTGCGCAAGCTCGCCGTCAACCAGCCCGCGACGGTGCGGATCGCAGGTAGCGGCGACGTCGAAGGCAAGGTCCGCCGCATCGGCCCGACCATCGAACCCAACATCCAGCAAGGCATGGTCTATATCGGCATCTCCTCGCAAAAGCGGCTACTGCTGAAGGCGAGCGGGCGTGCGCTGATCAAGACCGGACAGAGCTGCAACGTCGCGGTGCCGCTGACGGCGGTGCAATATTCCTCGGCCGGCACCGTGGTCCAGGTGATCCGCCGCAACCGCGTCGAGACCAAGCGTGTCGAGGTCGGCTTGATGTCGGGCGGCAATATCGAGGTCCGCGAGGGCCTCAACGACGGCGATGTCGTCGTCGCCCGCGCCGGTGCGCTTTTGCGTGAAGGCGATCCGGTGCGTCCGGTGATGGCCGCGGAAGCGGCGAAGTAAAAAGTGGAGAAGCGGGATGCTTCACCCTCCCCTGGAGGGGGAGGGTCGCTTCGCATGCAGCGTAGCGAAATGCGAAGCGGGGTGGGGTGACAGTCCATCCATTGAAGCGGTGCCCGAGTGGAGAGATCACCCCGCTCGCGCTTCGCGCGATCAACCTCCCCTCCAGGGGTGGGTAAGAAGACCTAGCCGCCGGCTTCGCCGAAATGGACGTCTTCGAGCAGCGAGGAGGAGACGGTCGGGACCTGATCGCCTTCGCTGGCACGGGAGATGGCGACGCGGGTCTTGTTGAAGACGCTTTCGGCGCTGCCCTTTGCATTGAGGTTGTTCAGGAACTCGCTGACCAGCACGCTGTGCTCGCCCTTGCCGTCGTCGACGACCTTGCCGGGCGAGGCGGAGGAGAGGATCAGCGCATTGTCGGACGCGCTGATCGGCGCGAGGCCATGGCTGTAGGAGCGGAAGCGGCGCTCGTAGGGGTTGCGGCGCGAGGCGTCGACGACGACGAGCTTGGCCTTGGCGCCCTGCTCCTTCATCATGTCGAGCACGCCGTCGATCGAGACGCCCTGGCGACGGACGTCGCTTTCCTTCCAGATCACGGCATCGACCGGCAGCATGTAGCTCTCGCGGCCGGCCTGCACGCCGTAGCCGCCGAAGAACAGCATGACGACGGTGTCGCGCTTGATCCGGGACTTCAGGCGGGCCACGGCGCGGACCATGTCGTCCTTGGTCGCGTCTTCCACCATATCGACGTCAAAACCGTTCTTGCGCAGGGACGAGGACAGCGCGCGGGCGTCGTTGATCGACTGCGTCAGCGGCGCGCTGGCGTCGGGATAATGTCCATTGCCGATGACCAGCGCCAGGCGCGAGCTCTGGCCGATCGAACCGGTGATCTGGTCGGTCGAGACGGCCTTGGCGGCATCGATCGCCCGCATGTTGAGAGCAGCATGGGCGCCGATCACCAGCGAGACCGTGCCGATCATGGCCGCGGCCAACGCGATGGTGCGTCGGGAAAGGTCGAGCTGCTTTAGATTCATCTCGGTTCGTTTCCTGTGCCAAAGACCAGCCAAGCACGCGCACACTGTTTGAGTAGCGCGATAGCGTCTTTAGGTTTGAGGGATTGGCCGGGGATGTGCCCCCGAATTGCGCGCAATTTGCGGCGCCGCACCAAACAAACCTTTAACCGGATATAGGGCGCCCGGCAATAGATTGCCCAAGATTTGAGCTAAGATATTGAATATGTTTGCCAATTCTCCCGATCAGATTTCTGGATTTGGCCACGTGTCCGTGGCCTTGCGGGGCTGATTATGCAGCTCTCGTGCCGGCTTTTTCCGTGACCTCCATCACATTTGTTTTTCCTGCGAATCCGGGTAGCCTTTTCAACGACTTGCAGGGGGTGGCGCGGGGCTGGGAGCGCGCTGGCCGGCCCCCGGCCAGAACCCGCCAAAGTCCCGCGACCAGGTATTTCATGAGCTTTCAATATTTTGCCGGCGCCGCCTGCCGGGCGCTGCTGGCGCCGAAGGACGGCCCTTCGCTTTACGATGTCTGCGATCCCGTATTGTCTGCCACCACCAGCGGCGATCCGCATCTGGCCAAGTTCTACAAGACCGCGCTCGGCAATCCCGCACTGCGGGTGCTGTTGCGGCGGGCTGGACTGCCCGAGCTGCGTGACGAGGCCCGGCTGACGGCGCTGCGCGCGGCGCTGGTTCGCGCCCGCGACGAGGCCGAGCCCGATTGGGGGACGGTCGGCCAGCCGGTCGCCGATCTCGTCGACGGCATCGCGCTCGACCATCCCAAGCCGCCGCCGGCGATATTCATCAGCTCGGCGCCGCCGCAGGCGCAGATCGACGGCGTGATCCGCGACTGCGCGCAGCATCTGCTCGGCTCGTACCGCCGAAACGGCTTTCTGCCGACCTATGCCGCCTTCAACCTGATCGGCGATCCGGATTTCCGCGGCCGCGAGCTGATCATGGCGCTCACGGGCCTCAACGCCCGGGGCTACAAGAACTCCTCGCTGCTGTTCAACCTCGCCCGCGTCTTCATCGCGCGCTCGAAGGCCGCCGCCGTCGTCAATCCGCCGTGGCGCGGGATTGCCGAGCCGATGTGGGAGCCGGTGCAGATCCGTCACCGCTCGGCCTATTACGACGCGTTCTTCATCGAAGCGCTGCTGAGCTATGGCGAGACCGGGCTCGCCTCACCGGCCGACAAGGTTGCAGCGGAGCGCGCCATCGCCGACATGGTGGATTTCTGCGTCAACATCAGCCGCGAGGAGGTCGAGGGCATCGACGGCGCGCGCTTCAACGTCGTCACTGCGCTGGCGCCCGCGCCGCATCCGCGCTTCTCGCGCTTCTTCGCGCAGATCAAGCAGGACCTCGGCTTCGGCATCTACGTGCCGGATTGCGACACCACGGCCTGCTCGATCTCCGCGGCGACGCAGGCCGGCTGCCTTGATGCGATCATCGACCAGCCGCTGCTGGATTTCTACGCCGGCTACCAGGTGCGCGCCGGCGTCAACGAGCCGCGCGTGACCGTGCCGCTCAACGACAACATCGACTACGAGGGCGGCGTCGCGACCTGGATCGACAACCTCAGGGGCGAGCGTCCCTACGGCAACGATCTCGATCCGACGCTCAATCTCGACATTCTCGAGGTCAGCTTCCGCAACCTCGCGCGCTGGAAAGTTCTGGAGACGCCGTCGCGGCTCGCCACGGTGCATCGCATCATCGGTTTCCAGAAGCGGCTGGCCGCGAGCGGCGCCTTCGCCAATCCGCGCTCGCACATCTATTACCTGCCGGAACTCTACAGCGCCTATTTCGGCCGCTGCTATGCCGCCTTCCTGGCGCTGCCGCTGGCGGCGCAGGCCGCGGTCGACCCTGGCGGCGATTTCGACTTCATCCGCCATCGCGTGCTGTCCTACGTCAAAGGCGAGCTGATGGCCGCGGAGATGAACGTATTCGACGCGGCGCTGGCGCTGATCGCGCTCGGCCATCTCGGGGCCGACCCGCGCGCCTTCGCGCCGGCGCTGAACGTGATCGTCGCCAGCCTCGGCGAGGGCGGCCGCCGCGGTCCGTTCCGCGCCTATGAGTGGAACAAGATGAAGACGCCGACGCGGATCCTGGTGGGCGGGCCGGAGGTGACCTCGGCCTTCGTGCTGATGGGATTGGCGATCGCGAAGCGGGCGATGGCGCGGGGGTGATGTGTCCTCTTACCCTCCCCTGGAGGGGGAGGGTCGATCGCGCGTAGCGCGAGCGGGGTGGGGTGACGGTCTCTCCACGACGAACTGTGCCCGTGTTGAGAGATCACCCCACCCCGTCACGCAATCTCGCTTCGCTCGATCGCATGCCGACCCTCCCCCTCCAGGGGAGGGTGAGAGAGAGCCGCAATGACGGGAAGTTGAAAGCCCATCTGTCGGGCATAAGCTGGCCCGGCGGCCAAAAGCCGACCACAATTGCGCGGCTTATCGATCGTTTCATCACACGCGGACCGGCATGTTGCGAAAATTCCTGATTGCGCTGTCTCTCCTCGCCCTCCCCTCGCTCGCCCACGCGGCCGACATCACCGGCACGGCTAAGGTTCGCTCCGGCGATGCCGTCGTGATCGGCAATACGCGGGTCCGGCTCGGTGGCATCGACGCGCCCGCGGTCGACCAGCTCTGCCTCAACAACAAGACCGAGCGCTGGACCTGCGGTATCGCGGCGCGCGACGAGCTCGCCAAATACGCCGACGGCAAGAGCTGGGTCTGCCACGCCCGCTCGATCGACCGGCGGGGCCGCACCGTGGCGCGTTGCGAGGTCGGCGGCGAGGACATCCAGAAATGGCTGGTGCGCAGCGGCTGGGCGCTGGCCTACACCCGGGTGTCGCACGATTACGAAGCAGACGAAAAGGCCGCGCGTGAGGCGAAAGCCGGGATGTGGCAGGGCGCCTTCATCGCGCCCTGGGACTGGCGCGTCCGCAACAAGAAGACGCAGATCCTGGGCGCGACCAGGCCGCCTGACGGCGCGCATGCGGTGCTGCTCGCCTCGGCCTCGGGGCCGGTCGCGCCCTCCCCGGACTGCACCATCAAGGGCAACGTCAACAGCGCCGGCGAATGCATCTATCACCAGCCGACCAGCCGCTGGTACACCCAGATCAAGATGAAGATCAGCAAGGGCACCCGCTGGTTCTGCTCGGTGGAAGAGGCGGAGGCCGCCGGCTGCCGCGAGACCAAGCGATAACCAGACCTGCGTTTTGGACGCTTTTCCAAGGCCCTCGCCCCGCGTAAAACCATTGTCACAGCCACCCACCGATTTGTTCTCTGGCAATAAGGACCGACAGCAATGACCGTTCGCGCGGGCCGGGAGTTTCTGGCCATCCCCGGGCCCACCACGATGCCCGACGAGGTGCTGCGGGCGATGCATCGTCCGGCGATCGACATCTACTCCAAGGAGATGCTCGACCTCACCGAGAGCCTGCTCGGCGACATCTCGAAACTGTTCGCGACCAAGGGCAAGTCCTACATCTACATCGCCAACGGCCACGGCGCCTGGGAAGCGGCGCTCAGCAACGTGCTGTCGCGCGGCGACAAGGTGCTGGTGCTGGAGAGCGGGCGCTTCGCGATCGGCTGGGGCAATGCGGCGGCGCTGATGGGCGCCGAGGTCGAGGTGCTCAAGGGCGACTGGCGCCGCGCGGTGCGGCCGCACGAGGTCGAGGAGCGCCTGCGCCGCGACAAGGAGCACACCATCAAGGCCGTCGTCGTGGTCCAGGTCGACACCGCTTCGGGCGTGCAGAACGACATCGAGGCGATCGGCAAGGCGATCAAGGCGAGCGGCCATCCCGTGCTGTACATGGTCGACACAGTGGCCTCGCTCGGCTGCATGAAGTTCGAGATGGACAAATGGGGCATCGACGTCGCGATGTCCGGCTCGCAGAAGGGCCTGATGACGCCGCCCGGCCTCGGCTTCGTCGCCGCCAATGCGCGCGCACTCGAGGTGCACAAGAAGGCCAACATGTCGACGCCCTATTGGAGCTGGAGCGAGCGCGAGGGCACCGAGAATTACCGCAAATATGCCGGCACCGCGCCGGTGCATCTGTTGTTCGCGCTGCGCAAGGCGATCGACATGCTGCACGAGGAAGGCCTCGAGAACGCCTTCCGCCGCCACAGCCTGCTGGGCGAAGCCGCGCGCCGCGCGGTTTCCGTCTGGGCCGAGGGCCAGGTGCTCGGCTTCAACGTCGCCGAGGCCAACGAGCGCTCCAACACCGTGACCACGGTGACCATGAGCAACGGCCACGACCCCGCCGTGCTGCAGCGCTACTGCAAGGACAAATGCGGCGTCGTGCTCGGCACCGGCATCGGCGACCTCTCGGGCCAGGCTTTCCGCATCGCCCATATGGGCCATGTGAACGCCCCGATGCTGCTCGGCACGCTTGGGGTGATCGAGGTCGGCCTGAACGCGCTGAAGATCCCGCACGGCAAGGGCGGGCTGGAAGCGGCGGTGTCGTATCTCGGGGACGAGGTGGCGGCGTAGGAGTCACAAACTCCGCTGTCGCTCTTCCTTCTCCCCTTGTGGGAGAAGGTGGCGCGAAGCGCCGGATGAGGGGTTCTCTCCACAATCCATACTGCGAGATGGACTCGCGGAGAGAACCCCTCACCCGTCTCGCCGCTTCGCGGCGAGCCACCCTCTCCCACAAGGGGAGAGGGGAAGATCAGTGCTCGACGCGATACGCCTCGACCTGCGCCTTCAGCTCATCCAGCGACGCAGTCGGCTTGCCGGGATCAACCCGATACTCCCCGCTCGCCAGCCATCTCAGCACCATCGCGTCCACCACCGGCGAATGGTGGATGACGTCGCCGTAATTGTTCAGATCGTGCGTCACCTGCTTGATCGCGCGGAAATCGTGCAGGCGGACGTTGGGAAGCTGCGTCAGGCGCTGGGCAATCACCGCCGTGAGATCGGTGACGATCTTCAACGTCTCCGGCGAGGCATCGCGCATCGCGACGAATTGCAGGATCGAATAGGGCGGGAAATAGACGTCGAAGGTCACGCCGGGATGGCGTGCGATCAGGCCGACGGCATCCTGCTCGAAATGCCGGATCATGGCTTCATAGCCGTAGCCTTCGCCGAGGAAGCGGCTGCGCACGGGACTGGTGATGTAGGCGAAGGCGGCCAGCGTCTTCTTCGCATTGTAGTCGCGCGCGAGATCGAAATTCCGCGGCAGCGCGTAGATGTCGTCCACATCCGATAGCGCGAACTTCACCGGGAGATAAGGCGCCGCCCGGGTCAGCAGCTGACGCAATGGCGGAACCGAGCGCAGCAGCGCGAACAGGGATTCCTTGGCCATCGCCGCGCTGAACAGATAGGAGGCGATGCCCTTCGCCGTCCTGCGATAGAGATCGACGGACAGATAGGGATCCGTCTCGATGTCGGCGGCATCGACGAAGATGAAATCGTCCATCGCCCAGATCACGCGCCGCGCGCCGCGCTCGATCGCCTGCTCCAGCACGAAACCTTGCTGGCGCGAATTGGAGCCGGTCATCGCCAGCTTGAGCGAATGCACGCCGAGCACACGGTCGATGTCGCTCTGGCGGAAATGAATCGCGAGCGAGGTGCCCATGAAGGCGGTGTCGAACGACTGGCTGCGGATCAGTCCGGCATTCTGCACGCGCGTGTCATCGGAATAGAACGCCGGAAGCCGCGAGGCGCGGAACAGCTGCAAGGGATCGACGGCATAGATGAGCAAAGCCGCGCCCAGCACGCACGCGATGCTGGCGAGCAGAAGGCGCCTCAGTTGTGTGAACGCCCCGCGCATCAGAACCTGAAATAGATGAATTCGCTGTGGCTCTGGATACCGAGCAGCCCGAATGCGAGCACCAGGGACGCGCCATAGAAGAACAGCGGCCGCATGTACCCGGCGCGCAGGGCTTCGCCGACCCTGCGGTTGTCGTGGTCATATCCCATGATCGCTTGCGTATTCGGCGCCAGCCACACCAGCGCGGCATACACCGCGATGAGGACGAGGGCCGCGATCTCCTCGCGGCCGAAGACGATGTTCGAAGGGTCGGCCATGGCGTGGAGCACCCGCAGCGCCCATTCCACACTCGCGGCACGGAAAAACACCCAGGCGACGACGACGGCGAGGAAGGTCAGCACGGCGCCGGCAATACGGGCCGGGCGTGCCAACAACGGCGGAACATCAGGCGCGAGCGCATTGAAGGCGTGATTGGCGCAGAGATAGGCGCCGTGCAGCGCGCCCCAGATGACAAAAGTCCAGGCCGCGCCGTGCCAGAGCCCGCCGAGCAGCATCGTGATCATCAGATTGACGTAGCGGAGCGCGCGGCCGCGCCTGTTGCCGCCGAGCGGGATGTAGAGATAGTCGCGCAGGAATTGCGACAGGGTCATGTGCCAGCGCCGCCAGAAATCGACGATGCTGGTGGCCTTGTAAGGTGAGTTGAAGTTGACCGGCAGGAAGATGCCGAACATCAGCGAGATCCCGATCGCCATGTCGGAATAGCCGGAGAAGTCGAAATAGAGCTGGAACGTGTAGGCGAGCGCACCACACCAGGCTTGATCGAAGCTCGGCGAGCGCGCCTCGAAGGCGAGCGCGACCAGCGGCTGGATGCCGTCGGCAAGGCAGGTCTTCTTGAACAGGCCGACCGCGAAGATGATCACGCCGCACAACATCAGATGCCCGTCCGGCCGCTTGCTCTCCTCCCGTTCGAATTGCGGGATCATGTCCTTGTGGTGAAGGATGGGTCCGGCAATCAGATGCGGGAAATAGATCACGAACAGCGCGTAATGCGGCAGCGCATAGGCCGCGACCTGGCCGCGATACGCGTCGACCAGGAACGCGATCTGCGTGAAGGTGTAGAAGGAGATGCCGACCGGCAGCAGGATGTGGACCGCGGCATGCGTGCCGAACAGCGCGTTGAGATTTTCGGTGACGAAGCCGGCATATTTGAAGATGCCGAGCACGACGAGATCGCCGGCGACGCCGAGCGCGAGCACCGCCTTTCGTTGTGAGGGCCTGAGCTTCGCCACGATCAGGAGACGGCCGACGCCGTAGTTGAAGGCGATCGAGAGCAGCAGCAGGGCCACGAACTGCCAGCTGCCGATGGCGTAGAAGGCGAGCGAAGCCAGCGCCAGCCAGATCACCGGTGTCAGGTTGCTGCGCCGCCCGAGCCAGAAATAGCCCGCCAGCACGAGGGGCAGGAACAGCAGGATGAACGGGTAGGAATTGAACAGCATCAGGCTGGACCGGCGGCGGGGATATGGAGCCTAAAGCACACAAGGGGCTGATCAACAACCCGGCGACTTGGCGCAGCGGCGCTGGCAATTCGCGGAAACAGGACGATATAAGGCAGTGCATCTGCTCCCTCGCCCCGCTTGCGGGGAGAGGGTCGGGGTGAGGGGGAGCCTCCCCAAGGACGGCGATAGTTGGATTCGCGGAGAGTCCCCCTCACCCGGATTGCATCTTCGATGCAATCCGGCCTCTCCCCGCAAGCGGGGAGAGGCGAAGAGCCGCGACGCACGGACATGAACGAGGACCGAGTGACCCAAGCCAAAAACCCTTCCCAGCCCCCCGTCGCCCCGCGCCGGCCGCATTCCTTCACGCGGCACGGCATCACCGTGACCGACGATTATGCCTGGCTGAAGGACGAGAAGTGGCAGGAGGTGCTGCGGGATCCCGGTGTGCTCGACCCCGACATCCGCAAATATCTGGATGAGGAGAACGTCTACACCGAGAGCCTGCTCGGCCATACCGCGGCCTTGCAGAAGACACTGGTGCGCGAGATGCGCGGACGGATCAAGGAGGACGATTCCAGCGTGCCGTCGCCCGACGGGCCCTTCGCCTATTTCCGCAGATTCCGCGAGGGCGGCCAGCACGAGCTGTTCGGCCGCATGCCGCGCGGTGGCGGCGACGGTGAGATCGTGCTCGACGGCGACGCGCTCGCCAAGGACCACAAATATTTCAAGTTCGGCGGCAGCCGGCATTCGAACGATCACAGGCTGCACGCCTGGAGTGCCGACACCAAGGGCTCCGAATATTTCTCGATCCGCGTGCGTGACTGGGCGACGGGGATGGATCTCGACGATCTCGTCGAGGAGACCGACGGCGGCGTGGTCTGGGCTGCGGATGCGAAGTCCTTCTTCTATGTGCGCCTCGACGACAACCACCGGCCGATGCAGGTGTGGCGGCACAGGCTCGGCACCAGCCAGGCCGACGACACGCTGGTCTATGAAGAGCAGGATTCCGGCTGGTTCACCCATCTGCACGAGAGCACCAGCGGCCGCTTCTGCGTGATCGCGGGCGGCGATCACGAGACGAGCGAGCAGCGGCTGATCGATCTCGCCAACCCGGACGCGCCGCCACGCCTGGTCGCCGCGCGCGAGGAAGGCGTGCAATATTCGCTGGCCGACCGCGGCGATCAGCTCTTCATCCTCACCAATGCCGATGATGCCATCGACTTCAAGATCGTCACCGCGCCGCTGGCCTCGCCCGAGCGCAAGAACTGGCGCGACCTGATCCCGTATCGTCCCGGCATCTACATCATCGACCTCGATCTCTATGCGGGACACCTGGTGCGGCTGGAGCGCGCCAATGCGCTGCCGTCGATCGTGATCCGCGATCTCGTCTCGAACGAGGAGCACGCCATCGCCTTCGACGAGGCCGCCTATTCGCTGGATACGATGGGCTCCTACGAGTTCGAGACGACGACGCTGCGCTTTGCCTATTCGTCGATGACGACGCCGTCGGAAGTCTACGATTACGATATGGTCAAGCGCACGCGCACCCTGCGCAAGCGCCAGGAAATTCCGTCGGGCCACAACGCAGCCGACTACGTCACCACGCGCATCATGGCGAAGGCGCAGGACGGCGCCGAGGTGCCGGTCTCGATCCTCTACCGCCGTGGCCTGACGCTCGACGGCACCGCGCCGCTGCTGCTCTACGGCTATGGCTCCTACGGCATGGCGATGCCGGCCTCGTTCAACGCCAACCGCCTGTCGCTGGTCGATCGCGGCTTCGTCTACGCCATCGCCCATATCCGTGGCGGCGCCGACAAGGGCTGGGGCTGGTATCTCGACGGCAAGCGCGAGAAGAAGACCAACTCGTTCGACGACTTTGCGGCCAGCGCCCGCGCGCTGATCGCGGCGAAATACACCAGCGCCAAGCGCATCGTCGGCCATGGCGGCTCGGCCGGCGGCATGCTGATGGGCGCGGTTGCCAACCGCGCCGGCGAATTGTTCGCAGGCATCGTTGCCGAGGTGCCGTTCGTCGACGTGCTCAACACCATGCTCGACGACACCCTGCCGCTGACGCCGCCGGAATGGCCGGAATGGGGCAACCCGATCGAAAGCGAGAAGGATTTTCGCACCATCCTGTCCTACTCGCCCTACGACAATGTCGCGGCGAAGGAGTATCCGGCGATCCTCGCCATGGGCGGCCTGACCGATCCGCGCGTCACTTACTGGGAGCCCGCCAAATGGATCGCGCGCCTGCGCGCCACCATGACCGGCGGCGGCCCGGTTCTCCTGCGTACCAACATGGGCGCCGGCCATGGCGGCGCGTCGGGGCGATTTGATCGGCTCGACGAAGTCGCGATCGTCTACGCGTTCGCGCTGTGGGCGGCGGGGATGGCGGAGGCCGGGGTTTAACCCCAGCCAAGATGGAGCGAGCATGCGACGTTACATCAAGCGGGATTTTCCGACTTCGAACGTCCGCCGCTTGCTCGAGCCTGGCCCCGTCGTCCTTGTGAGTTCGGCCCACAAGGACGAGACCAACATCATGGCGATGGGCTGGCACATGATGATGGAGTTCTCGCCGGCGCTGGTGGCCTGCATCATCTCGAGCGCGAACCACAGTTTCGACCTGATCCGCGGCAGCCGTCAATGCGTGATCAACATCCCGACCGTCGACCTCGCGACGACGGTCGTGAAGATTGGCAACAGCTCCGGACGCGACATCGACAAGTTCGGCGAATTCGGCCTGACTCGCAAGCCTGGCACGCATGTGCGCGCGCCACTGATCGACGAGTGCTACGCCAATTTCGAATGTCAGCTCGTCGATGCCAGTCAGCTGAACAAGTACAACATGTTCGTCTTCGAAGTGGTCAAGGCGCACGTGGCAACGACGCCCAAATTTCCGAAGACCATTCACTATCGCGGCGACGGCGAGTTCATGATCTCCGGCGCAGAGACGCGCAAGTACCGGAAGCTGTTCCGGCCCGAAATGCTGTGATCTCGGCGCGTCTTACCGGCCGTTCTTCTTCCGCCATTCCGCGAAATCGGTCAGCGTCTGCGGATCGGTGGCGGGATAGAGGCCGAAGATGCCGCGGCCCTTGCCGACTTCCTCGGTGACGAAGTCCTCGAAGGCAGTCATCTCGAAGGTTTCGCTCGCGATCTCGTCGGCGAGATGGGCGGGGATCACGATGACGCCATCGGCATCACCCAGGATGACGTCGCCGGGAAACACCGGCGCATCGCCGCAGCCGATGGGGACGTTGATCTCGATCGCCTGGTGCAGCGTGAGGTTGGTCGGTGCGCTCGGGCGATGATGGTAGGCGGGGATGCCGAGCCTGGCGATCTCGGCGGAATCGCGAAAGCCGCCGTCGGTGACGACGCCGGCAACGCCGCGCTTCATCAGCCGCGTCACCAGGATCGCGCCGGCCGAGGCCGCGCGCGCGTCCTTGCGGCTGTCCATCACCAGCACGGCACCCACCGGGCAATCCTCCACCGCCTTGCGCTGCGGATGCGAGCGATCCTTGAACACGTCGATGGTGTTGAGGTCCTCGCGCGCCGGCATGTAGCGCAGCGTGAAGGCCTCGCCGACCATGGTCGGCTGGTCAGGACCGACGGGATGCACGTCCTGGATCATCTGGATGCGCAGGCCGCGCTTGAACAGCGCGGTGGCGACCGTGGCGGTGGAGACGGATTTGAGCTTGTTGCGGGTGGCGTCGCTGAGTTTGGGCATGGTCTATCCTCTTGTCATTCCGGGGCGCCGCGCAGCGGCGAGCTATGGTGCGCAATTGCGCACCAGAGAATCCATCGGCCGCATACACCGCGGTGAAATGGGTTCCGGGTTCGCGCTTCGCGCACCCCGGAACGACGGTCAGTAAATCGACGGCTCGCCGATCGGCGCGCCGAAATCGGTCTCGAGGAAGTCGAAATCGCAGCCGTCATTGGCCTGCTTGATGTGTTTCGTGAACATCCAGCCATAGCCGCGCTCGAAGCGGCGCTCCGGCTGCTTCCAGGCGGCGCGGCGCTTTGCGAGCTCGGATTCGGGGACGTCGAGATTGATGGTGCGGGCGGCGACGTCGAGCGTGATGCGGTCGCCGTTCTGCACCAGCGCCAGCGGGCCGCCGATGTAGGATTCCGGCGAAACGTGCAGGATGCAGGCGCCGTAGCTGGTGCCGCTCATGCGCGCGTCCGAGATGCGCACCATGTCGCGCACGCCCTGCTTCACGAGCTTGGTCGGGATCGGCAGCATGCCCCATTCCGGCATGCCCGGGCCGCCCTGCGGCCCCGCATTGCGCAGGATGAGGATGTGGTCCTCGGTGACGTCGAGATTGGGATCGTCGACCGCCTTCTTCATCGCGGGATAATCGTCGAACACCAGCGCAGGTCCGGTGTGCTTGAGGAAGCGCGGCGCACAGGCCGAGGGCTTTATGACGCAGCCGTCGGGCGCGAGATTGCCCTTGAGCACGGCGAGCGCGCCCTCCTTGTAGATGGGATCGTCCATGCCGCGGATCACGTCGGCATTGTAGACCTCGGCGCCCTCGATGTTCTCGCCCAGCGTCTTGCCGGTGACGGTGACGCAATCGAGATGCAGATGCGGCTTGATCTGGCCCATCAGCGCCGGCAGGCCGCCGGCGTAGAAGAAGTCCTCCATCAGATAGGCATCGCCGCTCGGACGGACGTTGGCGATCACGGGCACCTTGCGGCTCGCGATCTCGAAATCGTCGAGGCCGATGTCCTGGCCGGCGCGGCGGGCCTGCGCGATCAGGTGGATGATCGCATTGGTCGAGCAACCCATCGCCATGGCGACCGCGATCGCGTTCTCGAAGGCTTTCCGGGTCTGGATCGCCTTCGGCGTCAGATCCTCCCACACCATCTCGACGATGCGGCGGCCGCATTCACTGGACATGCGGATGTGGTTGGCGTCGGCGGCGGGAATCGAGGAGGCGCCGGGCAGCGTCATGCCGATGGCTTCCGCGATCGCCGTCATGGTCGAGGCCGTGCCCATGGTCATGCAGGTGCCGTAGCTGCGGGCGATGCCGGCTTCGATGTCGAGCCAGTCCTTGTCGGAGATTTTTCCGGCACGCCGCTCGTCCCAGTATTTCCAGCCGTCGGAGCCGGAGCCGAGCGTCCTGCCCTTCCAGTTGCCGCGCAGCATCGGGCCCGCCGGCAGATAGATCGCCGGAATGTTCATCGAGGTCGCACCCAGCAGCAGCGCCGGCGTGGTCTTGTCGCAGCCGCCCATCAGCACCACCCCGTCGACGGGATGGCTGCGCAGCAATTCCTCGGCGTCCATCGCCAGCAGATTGCGATAGAGCATGGTGGTCGGCTTGAGCAGCGATTCCGACAGCGACAGCGCCGGCAGCTCCAGCGGCAGCCCGCCGGCCATCAGGATGCCGCGCTTGACGTCGTCGACGCGCGACTTGAAGTGCATGTGGCAGGGCTGCGCGTCCGACCAGGTATTGAGGATCGCGATGATCGGGCGGTCCTTCCACTCCTCCGGCGCGTAGCCCATCTGCATGGCGCGGGAGCGGTGGCCGAACGAGCGGAGATCGTCGGGCGCGAACCAGCGCGCGCTGCGGAGCTGGTCGGGTGTTTTCTTCCTGGTCACGATTGAGTGCCCCATTTTTGGACGGTATTCCGCTCGATGGCGCGGAAGATCAGGTTCTCGACAAAGAGCCCGATGATAATCACCGTCAAGAGGCCTGCGAAGACCGCAGGTATGTCGAGGAGGTTGCGGTTCTCGAAGATGAACCAGCCGAGCCCGCCCTGCCCCGAGGACACGCCGAACACCAGCTCGGCCGCGATCAGCGTGCGCCAGGCAAAGGCCCAGCCGATCTTGAGACCGGTGAGGATCGAGCCGAAGGCGGCCGGGATGAGGATTTTGGCGACGTAAGGCAAGCCGCTCAGACCGTAATTGCGGCCGACCATGCGCAGCGTGTTCGACACGCTCTTGAAGCCGGAATGGGTGTTGAGCGCGACCGGCCACAGCACGGAGTGAATCAGCACGAAAACGAGGCTGCCGTTGCCGAGGCCGAACCAGATCAGCGCCAGCGGCAGCAACGCGATCGCTGGCAGCGGATTGAACATCGCCGTCACGGTCTCCAGGAAATCGGTGCCGATCCGGGTGGAGATGGCGAGAATGGTGAAGATCGCAGCGAGCACGATACCGGCCGAATAGCCCATGAACAACACTTTCAGCGAGGCCCAGGCCCGCATTGGAATGGTGCCGTCCTTGACGCGGTCGAACAGCGTGATCGCCGTATCGTGCAAGGTCGGAAACAACAGCGGATTGTCGAGGGTGACGCCATAGGCTTCCCAGACCGCTGCCAGGAACAGGATGATGACCGACTTGCGGACGAAGCCGTCGTTCCAGAGCATTTCAGGCACGCTGAGCTTGCGCTCGACCTCGCCTGCACCGATGGCGGCGGCCGGCTCGGTCCGCAGCAATATCCTGGCTTCGCCCATCAGAGGCTCCTCAATGCGCGGTGGCTTCGGCGGCGAACAGGAGATCGTGGATCTCCTTCTCCAGCCGGCCGGCGCTGCCGTCTTCGCTTCCGACCTTGTCGACGTCGATGACCTCGGCCTTGACCCGACCGGGATGCGGCGACAGCAGCAGGATGCGGTTGCCGATGCGGATCGCCTCGGCAATCGAATGGGTCACGAACAGCACGGTGAACTTGGTCTCGCTCCAGAGCTGGAGCAATTCGTCCTGGCAGGTCCGGCGCGTCAGCGCGTCCAGCGCGGCGAACGGCTCGTCCATCAAGAGGATGTCCGGCTCCATCGCCATGCCGCGCGCGATCGCGACGCGCTGCTTCATGCCGCCGGAGAGCGTGTGCGGATAGGCATCGACCACGCGGGTGAGGCCGACCTTCTCGATATAGGCGCGCGCGCGTCCCTCGGCGTCCCTGCGCGATAGTTTTCGCGCAGTCAGCAGCGGAAACATCACGTTGGCGAGCACGCTCTTCCAGGGCAGCAGCTGGTCGAACTCCTGGAAGATCATCATGCGGTCGGCGCCGGGGCCGCGGATCTCGCGATCACCGATCGTCATGCGGCCTTCGCTCGGGCTCATATAGCCGCCCACGGCCTTGAGCAAAGTCGACTTGCCGCAGCCGGAGGGGCCGAGCAGCACGAAGCGGTCGGACTTGTCGACCGTAAAACTCACCCTCTCCGTGGCGGTGACGACGGCGCTGGAGGTCTTGTAGCGCAGCGTCACCCCATTGACGTCGAGCAGCGCCATCAGTTGCCCTTCAGATCGTGCGCGACGGGGAGATAATAGTCCGTCCAGGCCTTGGGCTGGTTCTTCAATGTGCCGGTCTTGAACAGATGCGCGGCGAATTTCATCGTGCCCTGCGGCTCGAGATTCCACTCCATCATGCCGGGCTCCTTGAGGAGAGCGAGCAGATCCTCCACCGAGGTCTTGTCGCCGGTGATCTCCTTGTAGATCTCGACCGCCTGCCGGGTGTCGCTGCGGATCAGGTCCTGCGCTTCCTTGGTGGCGTCGCGCACCGCCTGGATGATCTTGGGATTGGCGTCCGCGAACTTGGTCGTGGTGAAGAACTGGGCCTGGCTCAACGGCCCGCCCATCACGTCAGGCGACGACAGCACGATGTGCGCGCCCGGCACGTTCTTCAGCTCGAGGAAGGTGAAGGGCGGGATCGAGAAGTGGTTGTGCACCTCGTGCTTGGGATTGGACAGCGCCGCATAGGCGTCGGGATGACCGAGCTGCACGGTGTTGGCGTCCAGCTTCGACCATTGATCGGCGCCGAAAGCCTCGGCGGCCGCGATCTGCAGCACGATCGCCTGGGTCGAGACCTTCACCGTCGGCACCGCGATCTTGTCCGCGGGCCCGAAATCCTTGATCGACTTGATGTTGGCATCGCGGCTGATCAGCGTCATCGGCTGCGCCGAGGTCGCGACGATGCCCTTCACGCCGCCGCGGGTGCGGTCCCACAGCAGCAGCAAATTGCCGGTGCCGGTGTTGAGAATGTCGACGCCGCCCGCGAGCAGCGCGTCGGTCTGCGCGCCGCCGCCGGAGAAGGTGATCCATTTGGTGGTGACACCGGAGACGCCGAGGGAAGCTGCGTGCTTCTCGATCAGCTTCAGTTTCTCCATGATGTGGCTCGGCATGTAGAAAATGCCGGGCTGGCGCGACAGCGCGATCTCGGACTTCTGCTGCGCACGCGCCGGCGAGGCCGCCAGCACGGTTGCGACGATCAGGGCGATGGCGGCAGCGCCACGCTGAAATGGCTTGATCATAATTGTTCGTTTCCTCCGGCCGCCATTGACGAGCGATCCCAGTGATGCACTAATGCATTAGTGCATCAAAGGCAAGCCGGCCGGAGCTCCCGCATGGAAACCGCCCATTCCGCGCCCCGCGCGACCGCCCGCCGGGGGCCGCCGCTCGACCGGGCCCGGCAGGCCGCGCCGCAGGTGTTCGAGCGGCTACGCAACGCCATTCTCGCGCTCGAGCTGCCCCCGGGCGCGCCGCTGTCCCGCACCGAGCTTGCCACGCAGTTCGGCGTCAGCTCGACGCCGATCCGCGATGCCCTGATGCGGCTGGAGGAAGAGGGGCTGGTCGACGTGTTTCCGCAGCACGCGACGGTGGTCAGCCGGGTCGACGTCGGCCGCGCCGAGCAGGCGCATTTCCTGCGCCAGGCGCTCGAGCTCGAGATCGTCCGGCTGCTCGCCGAGCAACACGACCAGGCCCTGGTCCTCCGTCTCGACCACATCATCGCGCTTCAGCAGCAGTTCGCCAGGGGCGGAGATTTCGAAAGCTTCATCGCCGCCGACAACGATTTTCACGCCCAGCTCTATGCCGCGGCCGGCAAGCAGGAGCTGTGGACGCTGGTGCGCAGCCGCAGCGGACATATCGACCGGCTGCGCCGGCTGCATCTGCCCTCACCCGGCAAGGCGCAGAACATCCTGCGTCATCACAAGCTGATCACCCGCGCGATCGAGGCCGGCGATTCCGACGCCGCGCAACAGCATCTGCGCAAGCATCTGTCGGGCACGCTGAGCGAGCTCGACAAGATCCGAAGCCATTATCCGGAATATCTGACTGACTAGCAGTCTGCTGAAAAACCGGCAAATTCGTTGCTGATTGGCGTTTGGGTTGGACCTTGGTCGGAAGTTTGATGTCGGAGCGGCGATTGCCTCTCCGATCGGCGACCTCAACCTGCGACGAGCTTGGGTATCCGGACGAGGTTGTAGGCAATCAGATTGAGCAGGAAGTCGGCGGCGACGCGAGCGATGCCCCGATGTTTGGTCTTGCGCATGGTGCCATGCTGCTTGCCCCATCCGAAGATGCACTCGACCATCGCCCGCCGTGACTGGGACATGCTGTAGCCCGGGTGCCGCGTTGTGCGCTCGTCGATGGCGCTGTTGCGGGTCTTGCCGGTTTTGGTGACGGCCTGGTTCTGGGTCACATGCGGCGTCACGCCGATGGCACGAAGATTGTCGACATGCTCGGCCGTATCGTACGCCTTGTCCTCACCGGCGGTGATGCGGCGGCCTGCGGCTTTGCGTCTCGCCTTCAGCATCGCCTCTGAAGCCCGGCGTTCGGCGGTACCATTGGCATGCGTGACCTTGCCGGCTACCGCCAGCCCGTGCCGGTTCTCCATGGTGGCGTGGCCCATATAGCAAAGCCTGGCCTCTCGCCCGGCCGCCTTGCGATAGAGCCGGCTGTCAGGGTCGCTGGTGCTCGCATGGGTGTCGTTCTTGCGCTTCTGGCCATGGAAGTTGGCGCCGTCATCATCGTCGCCGCTGCCGTCCTTGGGGCGAAAGCTCTTCTGTGAAGCCCAGGCCTCGATCAGCGTGCCATCCACCGAGAAGTGCTCGCTCGACAACAGGGGCTTCACATCCGGATGGTTCAGAAGCTTCGCCATGAACTTGGCGAACACCTCGCCGTTCTCCAACCGGGCACGGTTCTTCGTAAACGTTGTCGGGTCCCAGACCGGATCATCCGGCGAAAGCCCCACGAACCAACGATACAGCAAATTATAGTCCAGCTGTTCCATCAGCTGTCGTTCCGAGCGGATGCCATAAAAGGCCTGCAGCAGCAGAGCACTCAACAACTGCTCGGGCGGGATCGAAGGACGACCTTCCTTCGAATACAGCCCGCTCAATGTCCGGTTCAGATCGCTCAGAACGGCACGTACAAGATCTCGTATCTTGCGCAACGGGTGGTCCTTCGGAACCAGCGCCTCAGGCAAAACATACGAGAACAGTCCACCCTGATCCTCGAACTTGCCACGCATCCCCAGCCTCCGAGATCCAATGCAAATCAGTGAATCACGAAACTCCGACAAAAACGATAGTTTTTCAGCAGACTGCTAGGCAAGTCTTGAGCTTTTCGATCGCGTTTGCATCCTCTGGATCGAGCTTGTCGATGATCTCTTGTAAGCCGACAGTGATCGCTTCGAAATGGTAGGTGCTAAATCCTCCGGAGAGACCGGAGCGATCCTTCTTGGCAAAAGCAAATGCGTATGCGCCAAGCGCCCGCTTTAAGACAGCGAAAGTCTTTCGGAAAACTACCTCTTCTTCCGCGTAATTGAACGTCTCGGGTCGATTGTCATCAGTGACGTCTTCCATATATTCCGTTAAGAAATCGGAGACTTCATGCTTGAATTGGTCTCGACGGTTCTTAAGCGCAAAGAAGCGAAGTATAAGCTCCTGATCAAAGCCGGAGTTGAGCCGCTCTTGCGTAAGATATTCAGTGCAATCTCGGAAATCCTCAATCTTGCTCATGGATTTCAGAAATTCGGGAAAGGTGGATCCCAACATTCTGATAGTGCTGTTGCGCACCTGTTGTTCTGAAAGCAACTCGCCGCCGGTGTTTAGGCGCTTGAACATGTGATACTTGAAGTGCGGATCAGCTCCCTCCCTCACGACCTCAACGCGAATGAAGGCGCGCTTTGCTCGAATTTGCAATCCAACATCAAGCGAGTCGTACGTAAGCCCGTTCAGTTCTCGGACGATGTCGCAGTCGACCAATTCGAGCTTTTCGCCAAGCTTCACTGGAGGGTCGAGGTGCTCGGCCTCAAGTTCTCCACGAAAGTGGAGGTACGACGAAATTCTTTGCAGTCCGTCTATGAGAACGTAGCGCCCCTTCTCTTCTTCTATCATGAAAATGGGAGGGACAGGCATTTCCAGAAGCAAGCTTTCGATGAATCGTGACCGCTGGCCCGGGCTCCATCGAAAGAGACGCTGGAAATCTGGTGAGATGTTCAACTCCTTGTTCTTGTACATGTCGAGGAGTTCATTGAATGAAATGTCGAGCGCCTGCGTGCTTGCTCGTGGGAGCGCTTTAGTAATCGCGTCGATTAATTGCTCGCCCTTAGCTTGGGTCATTAGCCACCTAGTTTCTCAAAGCAAAGCACTGCTTCTAATGCGCTCATTGGTCGCTTGTATCCGCGTGAGTAAGGATGCAGCCCCGCCATGGTGCGCTGAATCCTAAAGTCTTCTCTGCGTCTCAATTTAAGATTGTGGAACGAACATATCTCAGAAATCATTTTTGGCAAATCGTTGTATACATCTTTGTAGTAGGAATCTTGGACGACCAGAACTGCCAAGCCACTCGTCTTTAGGGACCTAGATAGGTTCTGAATGGAATTGCTCATTTTACAGAAGTAGTCCAAGTGCGTGCGATAGTAGTAGCCACTCGACGCCTTAGAGGGATGGCTCTGAACATCTCGCAAGAATTTTGAACAAGTCTCCCCCCAGTCACTGCATATCTCGATCTTCTCTGTTGGCACGCGAACACTGCCAATCATTTGCCGAGATAAGTTAGGGATATCGATCTTAGTCAGGGGGTGGAGCACCGCCAGTTCGAGCCTGGTGGCGGCCGTATAATCGATGCGAGTGCAATAAGGCGGCGAGGTCAAAATCATGTCGACGGAGCCGGCCGGGAGCGCGACGCTGGTCGAATCTCCAAGTTTGATTTCTGGTCGAGCCGTCTCATGGCCGTTGATTTGGCTTCGAGCAGCTAGAGTTTGGGCCATACCGCGAATGTTAGTCAGAAATTCCTCAAAAATTGAGTCGTTGTTTACGCGAGGTCGATTTTCATCTTCCCTAGGATAGCGTATCCACGTTGGATTTGTGCTCTGAAATTTTGCGGCGAACTTTCTACAGACGGAGAATAAGGCCACGAAATTCGCTGCTGCTATGCTCGACAGGTTTTCTAGGTTCACTTGACCGTCAGAATAAGTGTGAGATCCGACTAAGTGGGCTCGGATGCTTTCCTCGATCGACCGGATAGTGCGAGCGTTCCCGTTGCCAAACCAAGCGCAGAGTGGATCTTCCTCACTCAAGTTGAAGTCGTGCTTGCGGGCAAGCTCCACGATCTTGCGCCCTAGTGGCTCGATGCTGTCCGCCTCTGAAGTTGGAAGAAGGCGAGCTTTTGCGACCACTACCATCGCGGGGTTTAGATCGACACCAACTGCGTGCGATGAATTACTTGTTGCAGCAAACGTTGTGGTGCCGCTTCCGTTCCAGGGGTCGTAGACGACCGAACCCTCAGCAAGACAAGCGCTCGATATAAGTTCGCTGGCGAAAGACTCTGGATAGCCAGCGTAGTACGGGAAAAATCCGTGCCAGCCAACCTGTGATGCCTTCGTCCTCTTGGGCGACTGGATGGAAAGGCGAGCAAAATTGGTCGGTTTCACGCCCGCACCACAAAACTGTCCACGACCTTCTTCTCGCCGGCCTTGTCGAAGGCGATGGTGAGCTTGTTGCCGTCGATCTTGGTGACGCGTCCGTAGCCGAATTTCTGGTGGAAGACGCGGTCGGACAGTGAGAATTCGGAAGTCGTGCCGGTGGACTTGGCGACCAGCTCGCCCTCGATGGTCAGCGGCCCGCGGCGGCGCGAGGAGAAGCTGCCGAAATCCGGTCCGGACGACGAGGAGGAGAACGTTGCGGCCTCTTCCTCGAAGCCGCCGCTTCGGCCGCCGCCATTGCGGCCGCTGCCGCGGTTGCGGTTGGCCTGAGCACGTTGCCAGCCCGGCGTCGAATAGGTGGAGCCGAACGCCTCCATGTCGTCGAAGCGCGAGGCGCCGTAGCCGCCGGTGCCGCCCCAGGCCGAGCCGCCCTTGGATTCCGTGATCTCGACATTGGCCGCCGGCAATTCGTCGAGGAAGCGCGACGGGATCGTGGTCGACCAGGTGCCATGGATGCGCCGGTTGGTCGCGAAATAGATCATGGCGCGGCGGCGCGCGCGGGTCAGGCCGACATGGCCGAGCCGGCGCTCCTCTTCGAGGCCGGCGCGGCCCTGTTCGTCCAGCGTGCGCTGGCTCGGGAACAGGCCTTCCTCCCAGCCCGGCAGGAATACGTTGTCGAATTCGAGACCCTTGGCCGAATGCAGCGTCATCAGCGACACCGCGTCCTCTTCCGCGCCGCCCTCGCGGTCCATCACGAGCGAGATGTGCTCCAGGAACCCTTGCAGGTTCTCGAACTCTTCCATCGAGCGCACCAGCTCTTTCAGGTTCTCGAGCCGGCCGGCGGCATCCGCCGAACGGTCCTTCTGCCACATCTCGGTATAGCCGCTCTCGTCGAGCACGATCTGGGCGAGATCGGTATGTGCGGTGACTTCGCGCTGGGCGCGCCAGCGGTCGAACTGCGCGACGAGGTCGCGCAAGCTGCCGCGCGCCTTCGGCTTCAGCTCGTCGGTCTCGACCACCGCCCGCGCCGCCTCGAACAGCGGAATGCGGCGCTTGCGGGCATGGTCGTGCAGCATCTGCACGGTGGCATCGCCGAGGCCGCGCTTGGGCGTGTTGACGATGCGCTCGAAAGCGAGATCGTCGGCCGGCGAGTTGATGACGCGCAGGTATGCCAGCGCGTCGCGGATTTCGGCGCGCTCGTAGAAGCGCGGGCCGCCGATGACGCGATAGGGCAGGCCGAGCGTGACGAAACGATCTTCGAACTCGCGCATCTGGTAGGAGGCGCGCACGAGAATGGCGATCTCGTTGAGCTTCTCGCCCTTGCGCTGGATCTGCTCGATCTCCTCGCCGATACCGCGGGCTTCCTCCTCGGAATCCCACGAGCCCGTGACCGTGACCTTCTCGCCGTCCTGGTCCTCGGTGCGCAGCGTCTTGCCAAGCCGGCCTTCGTTGTGCGCGATCAGATGCGACGCGGCGGCGAGGATGTGGCCGGTCGAGCGGTAGTTGCGCTCCAGGCGGATGACCTTGGCGCCCGGGAAATCGTGCTCGAAGCGCAGGATGTTGTCGACCTCGGCGCCGCGCCAGCCATAGATCGACTGATCGTCGTCGCCGACGCAGCAGATGTTCTTGGTCCTCTCCCTCTCCCCGTCCTTCACGGGGAGAGGGTCGGGGTGAGGGGCTGTCTCCACGAGCGCGGTCTCTGGAGAGTCCCCCTCACCCGCATCGCTTCGCGATGCGACCTCTCCCCGCACGCGGGGAGAGGTGAAAGAAGGCGCCTGCGACAGCAGCCGCAGCCACAGATATTGCGCGACGTTGGTGTCCTGATATTCGTCGACCAGGATGTATTTGAAGCGCTGCTGGTACTGCCGCAAAATATCCGGGTGCTCGCGGAAGATGCGGATGTTCTCCAGCAGCAGATCGCCGAAATCGGCGGCGTTCAAAATCTTCAGCCGCTCCTGATAGCTCGCATAGAGCTTGCCGCCCTTGCCGTTAGCGAACATCGCGGCTTCGCCCGACGGGACCTGCGAGGGCATCAGGCCGCGGTTCTTCCAGCCGTCGATCAGGCCGGCCAGCATGCGCGCCGGCCAGCGCTTGTCGTCGATGTTCTCGGCCTGCAGCAGCTGCTTTAGCAGCCGCACCTGGTCGTCGACGTCGAGCACGGTGAAGTTCGATTTGAGCTGCGCCAGCTCGGCATGGAAACGCAGGATGCGGCCGCCGATGGAGTGGAAGGTGCCGAGCCAGGGCATGCCCTCGACGGCGTGGCCGAGCATCTGGCCGAGCCGGTGCTTCATCTCGCGGGCAGCCTTGTTGGTGAAGGTCACCGACAGGATCTCGGCGGGGCGGGCGCGGCCCTGGCTCAGGATATGGGCGATGCGCGTCGTCAGCACGCGGGTCTTGCCGGTGCCGGCGCCGGCCAGCACCAGGACCGGGCCATCCAGCGTCTCCACCGCCTCGCGCTGCTCCGGATTGAGCCCGGACAGATATTTCGGGCCCACTGAGGCGCGCGCACGCGCGGCGATGCCGCCGGCTGCGGGCTGGTGGTCGGGTACGGCTGTGATCTTGCTCGGCTCGGTCATGCGAATCATTTGCCCCACGATGGCACCGCAGGGAGGTGGAAGGGAGCCTTCTAACAGGGATTGGTGCCTATATGGGGCGACGAGAACGGGTTTTCCACGTGCGCGGCGGCCCGAATTTGTTCCTGAGGCCAGCGCGAATTTCGCCGCCATGCGTGCGGGAACCATCGTTCCCACGTCGAGATTGTCTGGGCAGGTGGCGCGGGGAGCCGCGCCAGATGCAAACAGACATCAGGACGAGGGTTTGACCATGCTAGGCTGGGTTGTGACGTTTCTGGTTATCGCACTGATCGCCGGCATCCTGGGCTTCGGCGGCATCGCCGGCGCCTCGATTGAGATCGCCAAGATCATCTTCTTCATCGCCGTGGTCCTGTTCCTGGTCTCGGCCGTGGTCGGCCTGGCCCGCGGCCGCAACAGGGTCTAGCGGTTACCGCTTCGAGGGCATCGCCACGTTCCGGCCGATGCCCTCGGGGCGCGCCACGGCGCTGTGGGCCTTGGTGACCGCAGCGATACGCTCCCGAATATCGGGCGGAAACGGCGCGACGCGGCGGGCCTTCATGTCCATGTGCAGCGACATGTTCTCCGACGTCGCCGACAGCCAACCTTCCTCCGCGTGCCGCATCTCCTCGAACGTATGCAGCCGCTTGTCGTCGGCCTCCAGCAGCCAGACCAGGATCTGCACGGGATCGCCGAGGTGGATTTCGCGCAAATACCGCACATGGCATTCGGCGGTGAAGGTCGAGCCGCCTCGTTCCTTCATGTAAGTCGGTCCGATGCCGAGCTCGCTCCAGAGCTGGTCGATCGCCCGGTCGAACATCACGTTGTAATAGGCCATGTTGAGGTGGCCGTTATAGTCGATCCATTGCGGCTCGATCTGCATGATCGAGGCGCGGAACGGCTCAGGCGTCGGGGCGGTGGCGGCACTCTCCGGCATGCTTCATTCCCTAGCTATGCGTCCGGTCGCTTGACTTGACCGGCTTTATGTCCTTTGCCACGGTTCTTCTGTCGGGAGGAATTCCGTGGGTACGACCATCACCAATAATCCGCCGCGGCCGGAGCCGAAAGCCCTCGCGAGCGCGCTGGAGCAGCTTGCCGCACGCTTCGGCAACCGTCTCATCACCTCGCAGGCCGTGCGTGAGCAGCACGGCCATACCACCACCTGGATCCCCAACCAGCCGCCTGATGGCGTGGTGATGGCGCAGGAGACCGCCGACATCCAGGACGTGGTGCGGATCTGCGCCAAGAACCGCGTCCCCGTCATCGCCTTCGGCACCGGCACCTCGCTCGAGGGGCAGGTCAACGCGCCCGCCGGCGGCATCTCGATCGATCTGCGCGACATGAACAAGGTGCTCGCGGTGCATGCCGAGGACCTCGACTGCGTGATCCAGCCCGGCGTCACCCGCAAGGCGCTGAACGAGCATCTGCGCGACCAGGGCCTGTTCTTCCCGATCGATCCCGGCGCCGATGCCTCGCTCGGCGGCATGGCCTCGACCCGCGCCTCCGGCACCAATGCGGTGCGTTACGGCACCATGCGCGACAGCGTGCTGGCACTGAAGGTGGTGCGCGGCGATGGCGAGATCATCACCACGGGCACGCGCGCCAAGAAGTCGTCCGCGGGCTACGATTTGACGCATCTGTTCGTCGGCGCCGAAGGCACGCTCGGCATCATCTCGGAATTGACCATCCGCCTGCGCGGCATCCCCGAGACGATCGCGGCCGGCGCGGTGTCGTTCGAGACCGTGCACGGGGCCTGTCAGGCCGTGATCCTGGCGATCCAGACCGGCATTCCCGTGGCGCGCATCGAGCTGCTCAATGCCGCGCAGGTGAAGGCCTGCAACGCCTATTCGAAACTGACGCTGCCGGAGACACCGCTGCTCCTGATGGAATTCCACGGCAGCGAGATCGAGGTCGGCGAGCAGTCCAAGGCCTTCGGCGAGATCGCCAGGGACTGCGGCGGCGGCGATTTCTCCTGGACCACCAAGCCGGAGGACCGCACCAAGCTGTGGCAGGCGCGGCACGACGCCTATTGGTCCGTGAAGGCGCTGCGCCCCGGCGACAGCATCGGCGTGGTTGCGACCGACGTCTGCGTGCCGATCTCGCGGCTCGCCGATTGCGTCAGCGAGACCGAGGAGGATCTCAAGCGCCTCAATCTGCTGTCGCCGATCGTCGGCCATGTCGGCGACGGCAATTTCCACTGCTCGCTGGTCTGTGACACCAACGACGCCGCCGAGATGGCGCGCGGCGAGGAGTTCATGCACCGCCTCGTCGAGCGCGCGCAGTCGATGGACGGCACCTGCACCGGCGAGCACGGCATCGGTCAGGGCAAGCAGAAATATCTCAAGGCGGAACTCGGCCCCGAAGCGCTCGATGCGATGCGGGCCCTGAAGAAGGCGCTCGATCCGCTCAACATCTTCAACCCCGGCAAGATCGTGCCGGAGGCGTAGCGCGCAGGCCGAGCGCCGTCTATGCTCGCTCCGTCAGCTACGGAGCGGGCAATGCGCTGGTTCGCGCAAAAGACGCGACAGGACATCTGGGACGAAGCGATCGACGCTCCGCTCGGCGACATCGAAGCCGCCGCGCGCATTCGTGCGATCTGCGATGCCGCTTCCGTCGGCGCGGCAGCTTCCGCGCGGACTGGCGAGCGCGAGCGCTATGACCGTGCGGCCCGCGTCGCGATGGAAATCGCGATGAAGATCTCCGACGAGCTGATGCGCGACGATGCGGTGCGCCGGATCGTCGATCTCTGCATGAAGGCCAATGATCTCAAGACGGCGCAGATCCTGTTTCGCGCGATCCAGGCCGGCTGGGTCCGGGAGGCCGTCCAGCGGGATCATCCGGCGGTGTCGGAGTAGATCCGGCTCGCGGTGCGTGCGAGCCGGTGCGATGTCGATGCTGGGCCGGCTCAGTACCTGCGGTTGTAGTCGCCGCGATAATGATCGCCGCCGCCGCGGCCGCCCATTCCGATGCCGATGCCGATACCAATGCCGACGCCTTGCATGACGGCGCCGGGCGGCGGGCCGGGGGGCGGCGCGCGCTCGTAGATCACTTCGTCCGGCGGCGGCCGGCGCTTCGGCGGCGTCTCGACCACCTTGCGCTTGGGCGGCGTGTCGTCGACGCGTTTCTTGATCACGGGCGCGACGCTGGGATTGATCGGCGTTGCCGGTGCCGCTGGCGTCGAGCACGGGCAGGTCGGGGCCATCGCGACGGCGACCGGGGTCGCCACGGCGGCGACAGGCACGCCATAATTGCGGTTCTGCACGCGCAAGAGCAGCCGGCGCGCGGTCGCAGCGAGGTCGCTGTTGTCCCAGTTGGCGAGATAGGCCTCGAACGAGGCGCGGGTGTTGATGGCGGTGGCACGCTCCCAGGCCAGCATCTGGCGCCGCCGTTCCAGCACGGTGCGCACGCGCGGCGTGCGGGTGTCCTGCGCGTACAGCTCGATATAGGCCTGATACGCCTCGACGGTGTCGTCGGTGATCACGAGCTCATAAGCCACCATCGCAGGCTTGCCCTGCAAGGTCTTGCGCCAGTCCTCGACGCTGCGCGTGCCGCCGGCGAGCGCCATCGCGGATGCGCCGGGAAGAGCGGGCGTGCTGCCGCTGCTCTCGCCGAAGAACTTGAAGTCGGTGGTGAGCGAGGAACTTTCCCAGGGGATCTGCCGGCCGTCAGTCGATTGCGCGACGGCGACGCGGATGCGCTTGAACACCTCCTCGATCGGCAGATTGGGCTGCTTGGCGATGGTCAGCGCCGCTGTGGTGTAGGGGCTGTCGATGCCGGAGCCGTCCTCGGCTTCGGCGCCGGGCGAGGTCGAATAGGAAATGAAGGAGCCGGGCGCGCCGGCCTTGGTGTCGACGATCGCAAGGCCGTGGCCGGCGCCGCTCAGTGCGGGGAACGGGTTGTTGCGGCAGGCGTCGAGCATGAAGATGCGTGCCCGCGTCGGCAACGCGCCGAGCGTGTTGAGCAGGTCGTTCAGGCGCACGCCCTGGAGCGGAATGTCGGCTTCGCGCTTGGGATCGAGATCGACCGGAACGAGATAGTTCTCGCCGTCGATCTGCAGCCCATGGCCGGCATAGAACACCAGCGCGACGGTGTCGGCGCCACTGGCGCTGACCTTGCCGGCGAAATCGGAGATCGCCGTGCGCATCTCGCTCTGCGCAAGATTGGCCGCCGTGGTGACGTTGAAGCCGGCATTGCCAAGCAGCTCCGTCATGCCCTTGGCGTCGTTGGCGGCGTTGGGCAGCTCGGGCACCGTGCGATAGGCGGACTGGCCGATCACCAGCGCGAGCCGCGCCTCGGCGGCGGCGTCGGTAGGGGTCGTCAACTGGGTGAGGGCCAGAATGCCGGAGGCTAGAAATAAACTGGAAAAAACTGGACGGCGCATGGTGTCACCTCCATAGGCAATGCGTGCGATGATGCCACTTTTTCTAGAGGGTCGCCATGAGTCTGTCTGTGCCCTAAATCACGGTTCGGCTGCGGCAAAATGGGGCAGGTTGTCTGTCGGAGCCGGATCCTGTCGTTCTGTGCTCATCCATGTGAATTGCGCATTGATCCATGCGACAATTGGATTGATGTGGCCTTTTGCGCGACTGCGCTCGTTGCGACGGATGTCGCCGCAGGTCGATCATCATCGCAAATCCCAAGGGAATCCTCGTCATCAGCCGTGCTTGCGGGCCAACGCTGCGCGCGCTGTGCGGTTCGGTGGCTGCCGGGCTGCCGCGCTTGCCTGTGCCGTCGCTTTGGCCATACAGTTCAGGCAACAGGCTGCGGCAACGACCGCGCCGTACAAAAATAAAGTGGGAGAAGCCGCACCATGACCATTGTGCCTGCGAGCCGTCGCGCGTTCATCAAGTCATCGGCGGCGGTCACCGCCGGTCTCGTGCTCTCTCCCGCCATCGTCGGCCGCGCCGAAGCCGCGACGCTGAAGCTGAAATGCTCCTCCTCGCTGCCGAACGATCCCAAGTTCGCCAACGGCCGTGTCTACTACGACAACCTCGTCAAGAACCTGAAGGGCAACGGGCTCGGCGAGCAGGTCGAGGTCGCCTTCTTCCCGGACAATCAGCTCGGTCAGGAGATCGACGTCATCAATTCCGTGAAGCTCGGTGTCATCGATCTCATGGTGTCGGGCTCGTCGATCTCGGCCAATCTGGTGCCGCTGGTCGGCACCTACGATCTCGGCTTTCTGTTCTCGAGCTTCCCGCAACAGACCAAGGCGTTCGATGCCGGCGCGGCCAAGCCGATCGAGGACGCGCTGCTCAAGGGCGGCAACATCCGCATCATCGCCTGGGCCTATAATTTCGGCTCGCGCAGCGTGCTGGCGAAGAAGCCGGTGAAGACCCCGGAGGATCTCGCCGGCCTCAAGATCAGGACGCTGCCCAATCCCGTCATCACCGAATGCCTGCGGCTGATGGGCGCCGCCGCGACCCCGCTGGCGTTCGGCGAGATCTACACGGCCTTGCAGGCCGGCGTGCTCGACGGCCTCGAGCACGATCCGCCGACCATCCTCGCCAGCAAGTTCTTCGAAACCGCGAAATTCTACGCGCTGACGCAGCACAATTTCTCGCCGCTCGCGATCTACTTCAGCGACATGACCTACAACCGCATGGACCCGAAGCTGCGCGAGGGCTTCCTCGATGCCGCGAAGAAGGCTGCGGTCGACACCCGCGCCCACGGCCTTGCGGTCGAGAAGGAAGCGCTGGCCGCTCTGACCGAAAAGGGCGTGACGGTCGCCGAATGCGACCGCGAGGCCTTCAAGAAGCGCGTGGCGCCGCAGATCGAGAACTTCATCAAGGCGCGGCCGGAGTCCAAGGCCGTCATCGACATCATCCGCGCGACGCAAGCCTGAGATGACGATCACAGCCGCCGTGCCCGTCTCGGGCGGCCGCCATGGCAGTGTCGCCCTGCTGCTTCGCCTCAGCGACGCGATTGCGGCCATCCTGCTCGCCGCCGATCTCGTGGTGGTCTGCGTTTCCGTGCTGCTGCGCTTCTTCTTCAACGCGCCGGTCGAATGGTCCGACGACGTCGCGCGCGGGCTGATGGTCGGTTCGGCCTTCTTCGGCGCGGCGAGCGCGCTCGCGCGCGGCGAGAATGTCGGCG
Source organism: Bradyrhizobium nitroreducens (assembly GCF_002776695.1). Taxonomy (GTDB): domain Bacteria; phylum Pseudomonadota; class Alphaproteobacteria; order Rhizobiales; family Xanthobacteraceae; genus Bradyrhizobium; species Bradyrhizobium nitroreducens. The sequence goes on along the minus strand of NZ_LFJC01000003.1, from coordinate 7,880,380 downwards.
TCTCCTTCTTCCGCGATCTCTTGCCGACGCGGCTGCGCGCGCTGGTCGATGCCGCCAGCGCATTGCTGATCGTGCTGATCTCCGGCTACGTCGCCTATAACGCCATCAAGCTGGGCTCGCTCACCGCCGGCCAGACCACCGGCTCCGGCCTGCCGCTGGAATTGACCTTCTACCCCATGGGCATCGGCGCGCTGTTCATGACGGTCTTCGCAATCGACCATCTCTGCGCGCGCCCGTTCCCCGATATCGTCCGCGGCCTGATCGCGATCGTCGTGGTGACCGGCCTCTATCTCGCCTGGGACTACCTGTCGCCATCCTCGGTGCCGTCGGCGGGCACGCTGATGCTGATCGGCTTCTTTGCGACGCTGTTCGGCGGCTTGCCGATCGGCTTTGCATTGGCGCTGGCCGCGCTCGTTTTCATCTGGGTCGAGGGCGCGCTGCCCGGCGTCATCTTCGCCCAGCAGATGGCGCGCGGCATCGACAATTTCGTGCTGCTCGCGATCCCCTTCTTCATCCTGGTCGGCTACCTCATGGAAGCCAACGGCATGTCGGTCCGTCTGATTGAGCTGTTGCAGCGCGGGGTCGGGCGCATGCGCGGCGGGCTGAACGTCGTGATGGTGGCGTCGATGGTGCTGTTCTCCGGCATCTCGGGCTCGAAGATGGCGGATGTCGCCGCGGTCGGCTCGGTGCTGATCCCTGCGGCCCGCCGCTCCAGGCAAAATCCGGGCGGCGCGGTGGCGCTGCTCGCTGCCTCCGCGGTGATGGCGGAAACGATTCCGCCCTGCATCAACCTGATCATTCTCGGCTTCGTCGCCAACCTGTCGATCGGCGGCCTGTTCGTTGCCGGCCTGTTGCCCTCGGCGCTGATGGCGGCTGTCCTGATCGCGGTGTCCATCATCTTCGGCAAGCGGCCGGACAGGGTCGAGGAGGTCGAGCCGCAGATGCCGGTGTCGGGCCTGTGGAGCGGCGCGATCGCATCCTTCGGCCTGATCTTCATGATCTTCTTCGGCTTCAAGAGCGGCTTTGCCACGGCGACGGAGATTTCGGCCTTCGCCGTGGCTTATGCACTCGTTGTCGGCAGCGTGGTGTTTCGCGAGCTCAGCTTCAGATCGGCTGCGCATAGTTTCGTCCAGGCGGCGACCCGCGCCGGTCTCGTGCTGTTCATCGTCGCCGCCGCGCAATCGCTCGCGTTCACGCTGACCCTGCAGCAGGTGCCGCATGCGGTCGGGGATTTCATGCTCGGATTGTCAAAGACCTCGGGTGTCTGGCTGTTCATCCTGCTGGCGATCGCCGTGCTGATCGTGATGGGCTCGGTGCTGGAGGGCGCGGCCGCGCTGATCATCTTCGGGCCGCTGCTGCTGCCGGTCGCGGTGCAGCTCGGCGTCGATCCCCTGCATTTCGGCGTCGTCCTGGTCATCGCCATGGGCATCGGCCTGTTCGCGCCGCCGCTCGGGCTCGGGCTCTATGGCGCCTGCCTCATCGGCAACGTGCCGATCGAGCAGACCGTGAAGCCGATCATGGGCTATCTCGGCCTCCTGTTCCTCTGCCTGCTCGTCATCGCCTTCGTGCCGTGGCTGTCGACCGCGCTGCCGCGGTCATTCGGCTACTGAAGGAGTCTTGTCGTGAAGGTCCTGCTCGCGCACACCCCGGAGATGCGGCGCAATTACTACGGCGATCGCAGCCTGAACGGCCTGCGCGCGGCCGCCGAGGTGATCCTGCACGAGGGTGACGATCCGCTCGATGCTGCCGGCCTCGTCCGCGCCGCCGATGATGCCGACATCATCGTCGCCGATCGCATGACCGAAGGCCGCGGCGAGATCTTTGCGCAACTGCCGCGCTTGCGGGCCTTCGTCCGCTGTGCCGTCGACATCCGCAACATCAATGTCGAGGAGGCCTCGAAGGCGGGCGTGCTCGTGACCCGCGCCGGGCCGGGCTTCGTTCAGGCGGTCGCCGAGCTCGCACTCGGCTTCATGGTCGATCTCTCCCGCGGCGTCTCGCGGACCACGGCGGACTACCAGGCCGGCCGCAAGCCGGAGGCGCGGATGGGGCGCCAACTCGCCGGCAGCAGGATCGGCATCATCGGCTATGGCAGTATCGGGCGCTATCTCGCCGAGATCGCGAAGGTGCTGCGCATGGAGGTGCTGGTTGCCGATCCCTTCGCCGATGTCGGCGACAGCGCGATCAGGCACGTCGGCCTGGACGAGCTGCTCGCTGCGTCCGATTACGTCGTCTGCCTCGCCATCGCCAACGAGCAGACCGAGAACCTGATCGGCGAGGCGGCCCTGGCGCGCATGCAGAAGCACGCGTTCTTCATCAATCTCTCGCGCGGCAATCTCGTCGACGAGGCCGCGCTGGCGCGTGCGCTGCTGGAGCATCGCATCGCCGGCGCCGCGATGGACGTCGGCCGCGCGCCCGACCAGATGCCGACGCCCGAGCTGGCGAAGCTGCCGAACGTGATCGCCACGCCGCATGTCGGCGGCCTGACGCCGCAGGCGATCGAATATCAGTCGCTGGAGACCGTGCGTCAGGTCGAGGCCATCGTCAAAGGCGAGGTTCCGCCGGGCGCCGTCAACGCCGACCGCTGGACGCGGCGGCCCTAAAGCCGATCCCAGCCGACAGCACCGCTCTCTCCGTTCCCTCCCCCCTTGTGGGGGAGGGGCAGGGAGGGGGTGCCACACGGGGATTCTCTCCGTCACGCACTGACCGGTGCATCGCTAGCAACAAGCACCTTTTCCTGGGCCACCCCTCTCCCTAGCCCTCCCCCACAAGGGGGGAGGGAACGCACTTCCGTCGGGGCGCTGGTGGAGTTTCATCGGAACAGACACTACAGCCGGTCCACCGCCTTGAACGTTCCGTCCTTCTGGATCACCGTCAAAAACACTTTCGGGGGCGTATCGATCATGCGCATGCCGACGGTGACGATGCTGCCGCTGATGTCGAAGCGCCCGACATCGTTGATGGCGCGGAGCAGGCCCGCGCGGGTCGGTTTCGGCCCGGCCATCTCCAGCGCCGCGGCCGTGAGCCGGCCGGAGAGATAGCCTTCCAGCGACACGAAGTCCGGCGTCAGCGTCGGGTCGAACGCCTTCTGCGCCGCCTGGTAGTCGGCGACGAGCCTGAGCGAGCGATCCCATGGAAACGGCACGACCTGGGAGACGATGACGCCTTCACCCTCGGGGCCGAGCTCCTTGGCAAGCGCATTGGCGCCGACGAAGGAGACGTTGACGAAGGTCGGATAGAAGCCGCTGCGGTGCGCCAGCTTGATGAACTCGGCGCAGGGCCCGTAGGTCCCGACCATCACGATGGCCTCGGGTTCGGCGCGCTTGATCGTCCGCCAGGCGGCCGTGACCGCGCGGGTGTTGCGCTCGAACGTGCCTTCGGCGGCGAGCTCCAGGCCGCGCTTGGCGAGCGCGCGCTTGACGCCGACCAAGCCGTCGCGGCCGAAGGAATCGTCCTGGTAGAAGATGGCGATGCGGGTGAAGTGGCGATCCTCGGTGAGGTGCTTGATCCACGCTTCGGCCTCCGCGCCATAGCTCGCGCGGATGTTGACGACGTTCGCGAGCTCGAGGTCGCGCAGAAATTCAGCGCCGCTGAACGGACCGATGAAGGGAACGTTCCTGGCGCTGGTGATCGGAATTGTCGCCATCGCGGTCGGCGTGCCCACGGCGCCGATCAGCGCAAACACCTTGTCGTCCTCGATCAGATGCAGCGTCTGCGACACCGAGCGGTCGGGATCGTAGCCGTCGTCACGGCTGATGAGCTGAAGCTTGCGGCCGTGGACGCCGCCTTTGGCATTGATCTCGGTGAATGCCGCGACGATGCCTTGCCGCATGCGCTGTCCGAGCGCGGAGGAGGGGCCTTCCAGCGCGGCGGCCTGGCCGAACAGGATCGCATCCTCGCTGACGCCGGCCTCGTCGCCCTTCGCCGGGAGCAGCGCTGCGGCCAGCAATGCGATGGTCAAGGCGAGATAGGTCGCGGATCGCGATCGTGTCATGAAATTGATTGCCGGATGGTCGATGCCGTTGCAGGAACGATAGGTCTGCGAGGCTGAACAGGAGGCTAACTCCGTGCCGTGGGGAGGCCCCGTAAGACTTCGGGGAAAACCGGCAACTTATCTCCAGACTCCGGTAATTCGCAGGGCAATCGTTAACTAAGCCGAGCAATGCGGAGCCGCCGGGTTCCGAAATTGTGCAGTTCTTAACCGCGGCCTTGTTCCGATAGCCGCGCCGGTACCTCAACCAGAGGTTCGGTTCGTCGCGGATAGGGGACGGCGGCTTCAAGATGGGCGATCGCGATCGGAACGATCAGGATCGGAGACGTATGACCGGATGGTGGCGTGTCGCGCCGCTGCTCGGACTCTATCGCCCTGCGCTCGTCGCTATCGCCGTCGGTCTTCTGTTCTCGGTTGCGGGCGCGGCCGCCGTGGCGCGGTGGGAGGATCGCGTCAACAGGATCGAGTTCGAGAACGCGGCCGAGACCGAAGCGATCGTCATGCAGAACGGCATGGGCGAATACATCTCCCGGCTGGTCGCGCTGCGCACGCTGTTCGAATCGACCAACGACGAGGTCACCCGCAGCGAATTCGAGACTTTCAGCGCCCGCCTGTTCGAGCGCCATCCCGGCATGCTGCGCATTGCCTGGCTGCCCCGCGTCAACCGCAAGGAGCGCGCCGAATACGAGGCCGCGGCGATCTCCGACGGCGTCTCCGGCTATCGCATCAAATCGCTGCAGGGTGAGGGCTTCGCGACCGCGCCGCAGAGCGATGAGTATTTCCCGGTGTTCTACTCGACCCAGCCAAAGACCTCGACGGTCTACGGCATGGACTATGCCACCGTTCCGGAGCGCCGCGCGGTGCTGGAGCGCGCCCGCGACAACGACAGGATTGCGGCCCTTCGCACCCGCCTGTTCGAGCCGAAGGAGGGCGGCCGGCTGCCCGACGTTCTCGTTGCCATTCCCGTCTACGCCAAGGGTACCTCGCGTGAGACGGTTGCGGACCGGCGCCGCAATCTCGCCGGCTTCGTGGTCGGCGTCTTCGATCTGCCCCTGCTGATCCAGGGCATTCGCGTGACCACCGGTGCAAGCCCGGCGGTCAGCATGAACGTCTATCCGCCCTTCACGGCGCAGATCGTCAGCCTGGAGCAGATGCTGCCGGATTATTCGTCGTCGGCCACGGCGCCGCGGTCGATGCGGGATGTCGCGCGGGCGCTGCACTGGTCGGGCAGCCTCAAGATCGGCGATACCGATTGGCAGGTGCGTGCGGTGCCGACCGCCGGCGGTCCGCTGGAGACGACTTACGATCGCGCCGGCGCGGTCCTGGTCGTCGGCATGCTGCTGACGCTGTCGCTCTCGACCTATCTCATGCTGGCCAGCCGGAACTCGCGGCGGCTGTCGCTGGCCAACCGGCGGGTGCTCGAGCTCGCCCAGACCGACACCCTGACGGGACTGCCGAACCGCGCCTACTTCCTCACCCGGCTCGACGAGATGAACAGCCAGCTCGGCGTGCGGGGCCTGCCGTTCTCGATCCTGATGCTCGACCTCGACCGCTTCAAGAACGTCAACGACTCGCTCGGCCACGGCGCCGGCGATGCGCTGCTGCGCCAGGTGGCGCAGCGGCTGAAATCCTCGGTGCGCGCGAGCGACGTACTGGCGCGGCTCGGCGGCGACGAGTTCGCCATCATCCAGGAAGCTGGCGAGGATCAGCGTGCCTGCTCGACCGAGCTCGCGGCGCGGATCGCCAAGCTCCTGACCGAACCGTTCCACCTGCCCGGTCACCGCGTCGAGATCGGCACCAGCATCGGCATCGCCATCGCGCCGGATCACGGCAGCGATCAGGAGCAGCTCCTGAAGAAGGCGGACCTTGCGCTCTATCGCTCGAAATCGGCGGGCCGCAACTGCTTCACCATCTACGACGAGGCGATGTCGGCCGAGCTGGAGGCCCGCAACACCCTGGAGGGGGATCTGCGCGATGCCATCGCGCAGTGCCAGCTGGAGGTGCATTACCAGCCGTTCATCGACGCGCTCAGCGGTGCGCGGCGCGGCTTCGAGGCTCTGGTGCGCTGGCGCCATCCGACGCGCGGCCTGATCCCGCCGGACCAGTTCATTTCGCTCGCGGAGGAGACCGGGCTGATCGTGCCGCTCGGCGAATTCGTGTTGCGGCGCGCCTGCGCGGATGCAGCCGGCTGGCCCTCGGACCTCGCCGTCGCAGTCAACCTGTCGCCGATCCAGTTCAAGGAAGCCGAGCTGTTCGAGGTAATCTGCGCGGCGCTCACCGATTCCGGACTGTCGCCGCAGCGGCTCGAGATCGAGATCACGGAATCCGTGCTGCTGGAGCGCGGCGTCGAAAATCTCGCCTTCATGCAGCGCCTGAAGCAGCTCGGCATCGAGCTCGCGCTCGACGATTTCGGCACCGGCTATTCGTCGCTGAGCTATCTGACGACCTTCCCGTTCGACAAGATCAAGATCGACAAGTCCTTCATCAGCAACCTCACGCATCAGCCGCGCAGCTCCGCCATCATCTCCTCGATCGTGACCCTGGCGCGCGGGCTCGACATGTCGGTCACCGCCGAGGGCGTCGAGACCCGCGAGGAATACGAGCGGCTGAAGGCGCTCGGCGTCAATTTCGCCCAAGGCTATCTGTTCGGCCGCCCGCAGCCGATCGAGCGGATCCTGTTCGACGCTCCCGTCAAACGGTCGCGGCGCGACGCCGCCTGAGCGCATCGCCTTCGCGCACCCGGAATAAGAGGTCGTCATGCCCGGGCTTGTCCCGGGCATCCACGTTCTTGGTGCCAAGTAGCGAGACGTGGATGGCCGGGACAGGCCCGGCCATGACGCTGTGGAAGCGTCTGCATCTCGGTCAGCGGTCACGCGCGAAAATCGCTTGACCCGGATGGCCCCGGATGGTCGGTAGAACCATCTAGGGGTGAAACAATCACATCATGCGGCTTCCGTTCTTCTACGGCTGGGTCGTGGTCGCCGTGACCTTCGTCACCATGGCGATCGGCGTCAACGCGCGCACCGCCTTCTCGCTGTTCTTTCCGCCCATCATCTCCGAATTCGGCTGGGAGCGCGGCGTCACCGCCGGTGCGTTCTCCTTCGGCTTCGTGGTGTCGGGGGTGGTCAGCCCGCTGATCGGCCGCCTGATGGACCGCGCCGGTCCGCGCGCGGTGATGGAGCTCGGTGTGGTGCTGATGGGCGGCGGGTTGCTCCTCGCGCCGCTCACCAGCGCGCCCTGGCATCTCTACGTCACCATCGGCGTCATGGTCGGCGCCGGCTCGGTGTGTCTCGGCTATTCCGGCCAGTCGCTGTTCCTGCCGAACTGGTTCATCCGCAAGCGCGGCTTCGCCATCGGCATCGCCTTCGCGGGCGTCGGCATCGGCTCGGTGACGCTGCTGCCATGGGTGCAGCACATGATCGAACAGACCGGCTGGCGCACCGCCTGCACCGCGATGGGCCTGCTCATCCTCGTCGTGCTGGCGCCGGTCAATTTGCTGCTGCACAAGCGCCCGCAGGACATCGGCCTCGAACCGGACGGCGATGCCGCTCCGGTTGCGGGCGGCGCGCAGCCGGTCTCCAACGTCGTCGATCCCGATTGGGTCAATACCGACTGGACGCTGAAACGCGCCGTCGCGACCGCACGCTTCTGGTGGATCGCGGTCGGCTATTTCTCCGGCCTGTACATCTGGTACGCGGTGCAGGTGCATCAGACGAAATTCCTGCTCGACATCGGCTTCAGCTCGTCCGTCGCGGTGTGGGCGCTCGGCATCGTCAGCCTGCTCGGCATTCCCGGCCAGATCGTGCTGGGCCATGTCTCCGACCGCATCGGACGGGAGTGGGTCTGGGCGATCAGTTGCGCGGGCTTCGTCATCTGCTTCGCCGCGCTGATCGCCTTGAAGTATCAACCCTCGCTCTGGCTCGTCTATGCCATGGTGTTCGCGCAAGGAGCGCTCGGCTACGGCCTCACCTCGATCATGGGCGCGGTGGTGTTCGAGATCTTCCAGGGCAAGCACCAGGGCAGCATCTTCGGCACGATCATGCTGGCGGCGCTGGCGGGCGGTGCGGCCGGACCGTGGGTGACCGGCCTGCTCTATGATCGCGCCGGCGACTACACCCTCGCCTTCGGCATCGCGATGGTCGTGAGCGGATTGTCGGCGCTCGCGATCTGGCGGGCATCGCCGGGGAAGGTGCGGGCCGTCGCCGGCCGGCTGCCCAAGCTCCGGGCGGGAACCGGCGGAACAAGCCCGTAGAACTTCCTGCCAAATGCCGTGGCACTTCTTCGCGCAATCTTAAGCATCCCGCATCTTGGTAGGCCGCTACCGGAGTGCGCCAACTTCTTGGACACCACCGCAGCGCTAGGCTCGTGACATTGTCATATCTTTGAGATGTTCCTGGGTCGAATGATGTCCGCTCGCGATTGCCATGCGATCGAAATGCCGGAAGTCCTGTTGGCTGCGCTCGATCAGGCGGACGACGGTGTCGTCATCGCCGGTGAGGATGGCCGCATCGTCCACTTCAATGCCGCGGCCGAGCGGATCTGGAAGCTCGCCCGTGCCGACGTGCTCGGCGCCGACGTCGGCATTCTCACCCTCAAATGCCTTCAGGCCGATCGGGCCGCGGAGTTTCGCGATGAGATCAGCCTCGTACGGCACGACGGCAGCCGGGTCCGCGCGGCCATATCGCTGTCGTCCATCGTGCGCGAGGGCGCGACCTACCGCCTCGTATTCGCGCGCGACGTCACCGGCGAAGCCGAGCGCCGCGTTAGAATCGGGCTTCTTCATGCCGTCTCCGACCAGACCAACCGGGCCGTGATCATCGCGGACACCGACCAGAACATCGTCTACGTCAACTCGGCCTTCACGACGCTGTTCGGCTACACCAGCACCGAGGCCGAGGGCCGCCGTGCAGGTGAGCTGATCGCCGGCTGCCACACCGACCGTAAGGCGGTCGCCAAGCTGGTCCAGCACCTGATGCGCGGCGGCCGCCGCTGCGAGGTCGAATTGCTCGCCTACGACAAGGACGGCGAGGAGATCTGGGTCTGCGCGCGGATCGACGCGTTCCGCGACAAGAAGGGCCGGGTCAAGCACATCTTCGCGCTGCTCGAGGACATCACCGAGACCAAGCAGCTGCGCTCGCTGCAGCAGCTCATCATGGGCTCGCTCGCGGACGAAGTGCCGATTACCGACATCGCCGACAGGCTCTGCCGCCACGTCGAGGAGATCGCGCCCGATGTGGTCTGCTCGCTGCTCCACGTCGACGCTGCCGGCCTGATCCACCCGCTCGGCGGGCCCTCTCTGCCCGAGGACTATTCGCGCGCGCTGGACGGTGTTGCGATCGGCCCCAATGTCGGCTCCTGCGGCACCGCTGCCTTCTACGGCGAGCCGGTGCTGGCGACGGACCTCGAGACCGATCCGCGCTGGCAGCCCTACAAGGCGATGCCGCTCGCGATCGGCCTGCGTGCCTGCTGGTCGACCCCGGTCAAGGCCAAGGACGGCCGGGTCATCGCGACCTTCGCCTTCTACTACCGGGAGCCCCGCGCGCCGAGCAATTGGCACCGGCGCATCGTCGACGCCTGCGTCAACCTCGGCGCCTTCGCGATCGAGCGCAAGGAAGCGCGCGCCGAGATCGCGCGGCTCGCCTATCACGACATCCTGACCGGGCTGCCGAACCGCGCGCAGCTGCGCAACCTGATCACCACGGCGATCGATGCCTGCCCGACCGGCAGCCACGTCGCGCTGGCCTTCCTCGACGTCGATCATTTCAAGGACGTCAACGATACGCTCGGTCATGCCGCCGGCGACGAGCTCTTGATCCAGCTCGCCCAGCGCCTGCGCGAGCAGATCGGCCCAGAGGACATGCTGGGACGCCTCGGCGGCGACGAATTCGTCATTCTGCTGCCGCAGCGCAATGCCGAGAGTGCCGAGCGCGTTGCCGCCGGGATCACCGAAGCGCTGGCCGCTCCCTTGCGGCTCGGCTCGAAGCTGATGCAGATGTCGGCCAGCATCGGCATCAGCCTCTATCCTGATCATGCCACCGACATCGACACGTTGATGCAGCAGGCCGACGCCGCCATGTACATGGCCAAGCAGGCGGGACGTTCGACCCATCGCATCTTCAGCGCCGAGATGAACGGGCTCACCGAGCAGCGTCTGGCGCTGATCGCAGCGCTCCGCCGCGCCATCGCGGAAGGCGCGCTGAGCCTCAGCTACCAGCCGCAGATCCGCAGCAGCGACGGCGCGATCCACGGCGTCGAGGCACTGGCCCGCTGGCATGATGCCGTGCTCGGCGACGTCTCTCCGGCAAAGTTCATCCCGCTTGCCGAGGAATGCGGTCTGATCGAGCAGATCGGCCTGTGGTCGGTGCGCGAGGCCTGCCGGCAGATGGCGAACTGGCGCCGCGCCGGGCTCAACATTCCCTGCGTGTCGGTGAACCTGTCGCCGATCAATTTCCGCAGCGTCACGCTGGCGGCGCGGCTCAAGGACATCCTTTCCGAATACGATCTGCCGGCGGACGCCTTGATGCTGGAGATCACCGAAGGCGCGTTCATGCAGGACAGCGTCGCCGCGCTCGAGACGATGAATGCGATCCGCGAGCTCGGCGTCGGCCTCTCCGTGGATGATTTCGGCACCGGCTATTCCAGCCTCAGCCGCCTCGCGCATCTGCCGATCCGCGAGCTCAAGATCGACCGCAGCTTCATGCGCGACATCGAGCGTGACGCCGGCGCACTTGCCATCGCCACCGCCGTGGTGCGCGTCGGCCAGGGCCTCGGCATGACGGTCGTCGCCGAAGGCGTCGAGACCGAGGGCCAGCGCAGGACGCTGGCCGAGCTCGGCTGCGACGTCGTGCAGGGTTTCCTCTACGCCCCCGCGCTTGCTCCCGTCGCCTTCGAGCGCTGGCTGATCGAGCACTGCGCCGAGCAGGCGAGGGCGATGCTGGGCAGGCTGGACGTCACGCGGATCGACGCGGTTGCGGTGAAGCGCTCGGCTTAGCGCGCGCGTTCCAGGATGGCACCGGCGACCGCGAAATCGCCGGTGTGTTCGTTTCGGCCTTGCAATCAGGCCGCGCGGATGAGGCCGAGCTGCTGCAAGGCAGTCACCCCGTCATCAAGACCGATTTCCTCGAGGATCTTTCCGTCCTTGAGCTTCAACACGGTCGTCCCGGTGAACTTCATCTTGCGGCCGGTGTTGGCCGGCAGCGATCCCGCCAGGAAGTCGCCGAACGCCGGCCCGGTATGCGTGCCTCCGCCTTCCCAACGGCCGACGACATAGTCGCCTTCGGCGATGAGATCGGCAGCGCCCCAGAAGTTGAGATCGGGGAACGCTTTCCGGAAGTCCGTCATGAACGCCTTGATGTCGTCGCGCCCACGCCGCGGCTCATGCAGCGAATATTGCAGCAGCATATCTGGCGCTGCGAGTTCATCGACAATTCCGAGATCGCAGGTTTCGCCCCAGAATTTTGTGAACCACCGGCCGACGATGGCCTTGTTGTCGTCTTCAATCGTCACGATCGCTTCTCCTGCTGTGTGCTTTGCTGCCCACCATGAGAAGCTATGACCATCACGCCGCTGTCCTCCCACCCGATTCCCGACGACGCTCCTTCCTCCCATCAGGATGCCGGTGTCGACCAAGGTTCGGACGCTCATTTGCTGGCGCGCCTAATCCGACGCCAACCCCGTCCTCCGCCGCAAATCCGTGATCGCGCGCAGAAAGCTGTCCGCCGGCGTCGTCTCCGGATCGATCAGCCGGTGCAGGCGAAAGCCGTCTTCCAGTGCCAGTACCACCGACGCCATCCAGGGCGGATTCAGGTTGGTGTTGCGTCCGTTGCTCTTCAACGTCGCCTCGACGATGTCGGCGATCAGCTTGCGCCGCGCGCGCAGGCGTTTCGCAAGGTCGGGCCGGCGCTTCTCGGCGCGCGCGACGAACAGGATCATCTCCATGTGCAGCAGCGGCGAGCGGCCGAGCGGATCCTGCTTGCTGCGGTCCATCGTCTTCAACGCCGCGATGAAGTCGTCGAGATTGTCGTGCTGGGCGAGGATGTCCATGTTGCGCCGGATCGACTGCTCGACATGGTCCTCGAGCATGGCGATGATCAACTCGTCCTTGCTTTTGAAGTTCGAATAGAACGCGCCGCGGGTGAAGCCGGCGGTTGCCGCGATCGCCTCGATGCTGGCGCCGCCGATGCCGTCCTCCTCGAACACGCGCGCGGCCGCCTCGAACAATTTGTCGCGCGTATCGTCCCTGGTCGGCCTGGTTCTCACCCTTGACATCGGAGCAGGGTAGGGCAGAATGCAACTCGATACAACAATGTATCGAGTTTAAGAATTCCAGGGATGGTTACGCCGGGCCGTTGGGGCTGTGCTCGTCGTATTCGGGTCATGCGGCAACCGATTTGAGGTCACCATGAACGAGCACGTGCAAGGCGCCGGCGGCGCACCGCTGTTCAACCCGTTGTCGCCGGATTTCATCCGCGATCCCTATCCGCATTACGACCGGCTGCGCACGGTCGACCCGATCCATGTGACGCCGTTCGGCCAGTTCGTCGCCAGCCGCCATGCCGACGTCAGCCTGGTGATGCGTGACAAGCGCTTCGGCAAGGATTTCGTCGACCGCTCCAAGCGCCGCTACAGCGACAAGATCATGGACGAGCCGGTGTTCCGCAGCATGAGCCACTGGATGCTGCAGGCCGATCCGCCCGACCACACCCGCCTGCGCGGCCTCGTCGTCAAGGCCTTCACCGCGCGCCGGGTCGAGGACATGCGGCCGCGCATCCAGCAGATCGTCGACCAGGCCATCGATGCCGTGATCGAGCGCGGCCACATGGACCTGATCGAGGATTTCGCCTTCCGCCTGCCCGTCACCATCATCTGCGAGATGCTCGGCATCCCCGAGGACCATCGCGAGGTGTTCTACAAGAGCTCGCGTGACGGCGGGCGGCTGCTCGACCCCGTGCCCCTCACGCCGGAGGAGATCAAGAAGGGCAACGAGGGAAACCTGATGGCGCAGATGTATTTCCAGCAGCTGTTCGAGCTGCGCCGCAAGAATCCCGGGGACGATCTCACCACCCAGCTCGTGCAGGCCGAGGAGGACGGCAACAAGCTCACCAATGAGGAGCTGACCGCCAACATCATCCTGTTGTTCGGCGCCGGCCACGAGACCACGGTCAATTTGATCGGCAACGGCCTGCTCGCGCTTCACCGCAATCCGGACCAGCTTGCGCTGCTCAAGGCACGCCCCGAGCTGATGGAAGGCGCCATCGAGGAATTCCTGCGCTACGATTCCTCGGTGCAGATGACCGGACGCGTCGCGCTGGAGGATATCGAGGATCTCGGCGGAAAGCGGATCCCCAAGGGCGAGACCGTGCTGTGCCTGCTCGGCTCGGCCAACCGCGATCCGGCGGTCTATCCCGATCGCCCCGACCGGCTCGACGTCACGCGCCAGAATGTGAAGCCGCTGTCGTTCGGCGGCGGCATCCATTTCTGCCTGGGTGCCCAATTGGCGCGCATCGAGGCCGAGATCGCCATTGCAACGCTGCTGCGGCGGCTGCCGGACCTGCGCATCGACGACGTCGAAAACCCGGAATGGCGGCCGACCTTCGTGCTGCGCGGCCTCAAGCGGCTGCCGGCGAGCTGGTGAGGCGCCCCACCCGTTAACCTCCGCGCGCAACAGTCGCTGTGACTTCGCCACACTTCCCCCTATATAAGGGGCTGTTCCGGCACGCCTGAAGTCCACGAAGGCCAGGGTTTGGTCCGGGTGCCGGTTTGGCCGAGGGGAGACCCGTGCAGACGACGCTGCTCGGATTGGCGATTGCCTTCATCATTGCGCTGCTGGCCGCGCTGATCGGGCCTTACTACGTCGACTGGAACCAGTTCAGGCCCCAGTTCGAGGCGGAGGCTGGCAAGATCATCGGCGTACCGGTGCGGGTCGCGGGTGAGCTCGACGCGCGGCTGCTGCCGGCGCCGACGCTGCGGCTGCGCCAGGTCACCTTCGGCGGCAACAACGATCTCGGCCGCCTGCGCGCCGACAAGCTCGACGTCGAGTTCAGCCTCTCCTCCCTGATGCGCGGCGAATGGCGTGCCACCGAGCTTTCGGTGGGCGGCATGGCGGTGGATCTCGGCCTCGATGCGCGCGGGCGGGTCGACCTGCCCTCCACCGCGAGCGGCACCTTCAATCTGGCCTCGCTCGCCATCGAGCGGCTCAATCTCACCGGCCGCATCGCCCTGCACGATGCCGCCAGCCGCTCGACGCTGGAGCTGAACGACATCGCCTTCTCCGGTGACGTCCGCTCGCTCGCGGGCTCGGTCCGCGGCGACGGCGGCTTCACCGCCAACGGGGTGCGCTATCCGTTCCGCGTCTCGTCCGGCCCGAGCGCCGACGGCAACGCCACTCGCCTTCACCTCAACATCGATCCCGGCGAGCGCGCCATCCTCGCCGATCTCGAAGGCGTGCTCGCCTTCGACAATCGCCTGCCGAAATTCGACGGCGCGCTGACGCTGGCCGTGCCTGCGGTGAGGAAGGCCGGCGAGACGGGGCCGACGCCCTGGAAGCTCACGACCAAGCTCAAGGCCGATCCCGCCGGTGCCAAGTTCGAGCAGATCGACGCGAGCTTCGGCACCGAAGACGCCGCGCTGAAGCTTGGCGGCGTCGGCGATATCAGGTTCGGTGCCTCACCGCTGCTGCGCGCGGTGCTGTCGGCGCGCCAGGTCGATGCCGACAGGCTGACGGCCAAGGACGACGCCGAGCCGCTCCGCATCCTGCCGGCGCTGCGGGCGGGACTTGCCGCCATTCCGCAGGCGCCGATCCCGGCGCAGATCGAGTTCAACTCCGACCAGATCATGCTCGGCGGCCGTCCGCTGCAGAACATCACGGCCGAGCTTCACACCGACGGCAGGTCCTGGACCTTTCAGCGGCTGGAGCTGCGCGCCCCCGGCATGACGCAGCTCTCGCTCAACGGTGCGACGCCGGGCGCCGACAGTTTCAGCGGCCGTCTCAGTGTGGAATCGTCGGACCCCGATACGCTGGTGGCCTGGCTCCAGGGCCGCAGCGAGATCAACCGCCGCAGCACGCGGCCGCTGCGCCTCGCCGGCGACGTCACTATCGCAGCCAATCATCTGGCCGTCGACAGGCTGAAGGCCGACATCGAAGGCGGCACTGTCGAGGGCCGCATTGCTTTCGTGCAAACCGGCGCGAGCAAGGGCTCGCGGATCGACGCCGACCTGAAGGCCGACCGGCTCGATCTCGACGCCGCCGCAAGCTTCGTGCGCGCGCTCGCCGGCCCGCAAGGCGAATGGCCGGAAGAGGCGAAATTCTCGCTCGACATCGGCCGCGCCATCTCTGCCGGACAGGAACTGCGGCCGTTCGCGGCCAGGCTTGCCTACAGCCCCGCAGCGCTGGCGCTGGAGCAGCTGCGCTTCGGCCAGGCCGGCGGCGTCACCACCGAGGCGAGCGGCAGCTTCGACCGCGCCAAGGTCACCGGAAAGCTCGCGCTGAAATCCTCCGCCAATTCGCTGCGCGAGCTCACGGCGCTGCTCGAGCCGTTTGCGCCCGCGGTGCGCGCGCGGTTCGATGCCTTGCCGTCGCTGCCCGGCGCCACGCGCCTCAAGCTCGACCTCAGCCTCGACAGGAATGCCGAGCATGCCGATCGCAGCAATGCCCGCGCCGTGCTCGATCTCGACGCGCCGCAGCTCAAGGCGACCGCGACGCTGGCCGCGCAGACGCCGGCCGCCGCCATTGGCGGCATCGACCTCGATCGCCTGCGGAGCAGCGACTTCACGCTGGATTCGAAAGTCTCGACGCCGCAGGC
The DNA here is from genome assembly GCF_002776695.1 of Bradyrhizobium nitroreducens. GTDB lineage: Bacteria > Pseudomonadota > Alphaproteobacteria > Rhizobiales > Xanthobacteraceae > Bradyrhizobium > Bradyrhizobium nitroreducens. Next base: position 7,864,591 of record NZ_LFJC01000003.1, on the reverse strand, counting down.
CGGCGCCCTGCTGGCGCTGCTCGGGCTCGATCGCTTGGTGGCCGCAGGCGAGGGCGCTTCGCAGTTCGAGGGCAAGCTGACCGGGGCCTGGCGGCGGCCGCTGCAATTGAATGCAAAGCTCAGCGGCGGCGGCCTCGATGCCGACGCGCAAGGCAGCGTCGAATTGTCGGAGCCGAAAGCCAGCGTGAACTTGCGTGTGCGCAACGTCAATCTGGCGCCGCTGCTCGGCACCAGCCTGACCGACAAATCGGCGCAGAACGTCAGTCTGTCCTCCCGCGTCGGCCTCTCCGGCAACCGCCTGACCTTCGATGATCTCGACGGCAATGCGGCCGGCTCGCACCTGCGCGGTCATCTCGCTGTGACGCTCGATCAGGATAGAAGCGTCGACGGCGAAGTCGGTCTCGATACGCTTGATCTTGCGCCGGCGCTCGCGATGGCGATCGGCGCAGCCGGGCATGATACGGGCGAGCCGTTGAGTGCAGGGCTCATCACCGGCTGGCGCGGCCGGGTCGCGTTCCAGGCGTTGCGCGGGACGTTGCCCGGCGGCCTCGAGCTGCGCCCCTTTGGCGGCACGATCCGCAGCGACGGCCAGTCGCTCGCGCTCGATGCGCTGAAGGGCGGCCTCGGCGGCGGCGAGATGTCCGCGAGCCTCGATGCGCGCAACGGCGCCAATGGGCTGGCGTTGAGTACCCGCATCGAGCTCAGCAACGTCGATGCGGCGACGCTGCGCTACCGCGATCTCGCGCTGCCCAAGGGCCGGGCCTCGGTGCAGATGGCGCTGACCAGCCAGGGCCGCAGTGTCGCAGCGCTCACCGGCGCGCTCGCCGGCAACGGCACGGTGACGCTGGACTCCGCGGAAATCAGCGGCCTCAATCCGCGCGCCTTCGAGATCGCGATCCGCGCCAGCGATGGCGGCCAGGTCAGCGACGACAACCGCTTGCGCCAGCTGGTCGAGCCCGCGCTTGCCGCCGCACCGATCGCGGTGGCCTCGGCGCAGATCCCGTTCACGATCCGCGACGGCCGCCTGCGCGTCGGCGCGACGCCGCTGGAAGCGAAGAACGCCCGCGCCATCGTCTCCGGCGGCTACGACATTCCCGCCGACCAGGCCGACATCCGCGCCAGCCTGACGCCGATCATGACCGGCCTCTCCGGCGCCCCGCCGGAGATCCAGCTGTTCGCGGCGGGGCCACCCGACAAGCTCAATCGCACCATCGACCTTGCGCCGCTGTCGTCGTGGCTCGCGGTGCGCACGATCGACCGCGAGACGCGCCGGCTGGACGCGATCGAGCGCGGCGAACCGCCGCCGGCGACCGCGGCGCTGCCGACGCTGGTGTCTCCGGAGGCCGCGCCCGAGCAGGCTCCCGCCAACGTGCCGCTGCCGGGCCAGGATCCGCGTCGCATGCCGTCGAAGCCGAAAGCCGCACCGACGCCGAAGGCGCCGCAGGCCGCGCCCGCCGCACCGAGCCCGCCGCTCGCAAACCCGCCGCTTGCGAGCCAGCAAGTTGCGCCGCTGCCGCCAGCCATCGACGTGAGGCCCGCGCCCGGTCCGCCGCCGGCAAAGCCCAAGCCGAAGCCTCCGCTGGTGCTGACGCCGCAGAATCCGTGAGGCGCCCCCGTCATGCCCGGGCTTGTCCCGGGCATCCACGTTCTTATCACCGTGCGGCAAGTCGTGGATGGCCGGGACACGCCCGGCCATGACGCCGGAGAGGCATCGGTGCTTACAAGCCTGTTCGGCGCACCTTTCGCAGCCCCTAACCCATTCCCTCGCATTTGAATGAATTCTGCCCGGCAAAACTGATTTGCCGATTTTACCGAATTCTCGCGTTTGATCTCTAGCTTCAGTTCCCAGAGGAATCCGCTGTCCCGCCACGAGCGGCAGGACGGCTCGCCAAATAGCTCGCCAAGAACTGGGGTGATCGAGATGAACGGGGCGAAATCGCTTCTACAGGATCTGGACGACGCGATCGCGCGCGGCAGCGACGAAAGCCGGGCGAGGGCGTTGTGGCATGCGACCGACATTCTGATCACCGGCCGCTACAGCGACGACGAGATCAGCATGTTCGGCGACGTCATCGGACGGCTCGCCGACGAAATCGAGGTCGCCGCGCGGGTGCAGCTGTCGGAGGTGATGTCAGCGTGCGATCATGCGCCGTTCAACGTCATCGAAAAGCTCGCCCTCGACGACGAGATCGAGGTCGCCGGTCCCGTGCTGCGCGACTCCAACCGCATCGACGAGAAGATGCTGGTCGAGAGCGCCATGACCAAGGGGCAGTCGCACCTGCTCGCGATCTCCCAGCGCAAGTCGATCGGCGAAGCCGTGACCGACGTGCTGGTCAAGCGGGGCAACCAGGAGGTCGTGACCTCGGTCGCCAAGAACGAGGGCGCACGCTTCTCCGGCTCGGGCCTTCTGCACATGGTTCGCCGCGCCGAGGGCGATTCGATCCTCGCCGAGCAGCTTGGCCTGCGCAAGGACGTGCCGCGGCACATCTTCCAGCAGCTCATCTCGAAAGCCTCGGAGGACGTCCGCCGCCGCCTCGAGTCCGAGCGGCCCGAGATGATGGCGCAGATCCAGAGCTCGGTGACCGAGCTCACCGGCGATCTTCAGTCCAAGTTCGGTCCGTCCTCGCGCAGCTATTTCGTCGCCAAGCGCGTGGTGACGACGCAGTACCGGCAGGGCAACCTGAATCAGGATTCCATCTCGAATTATGCGCGGCAGCACCGCTTCGACGAGGTACAGATCGGCCTGTCGCTGTTGTCGTCGCTGCCGGTCGACGTGATCGAGCGCGCGCTGATGGACCGCAACCGCGAGATGATCCTCGTCCTGTGCAAGGCGCTCGACTTCTCCTGGGATACGACGATGTCGCTGCTGTTCCTCGGCGCCAAGGATCACCTGATCACGGCGCGCGACCTCCAGGACAATGAGCGTGAGTTCGGCCGGCTCAAGATCGAGACCTCGCGCAGCATCTTGAAGTTCTACCAGTCGCGCAAGACCGGCACGGGCGCCGATGCGGGCCGTCAGCCCGAGCTTCAAGTTCACTGACACCTGCACTAAGGACAGGGGAGTATCTGCAATGTTGCCTCAATTCGGCACTGCCGTTCGCAAGAAGAACCTCAACAGCGCCGTCACGGCCGATCTCGGCGGCGGCACGCCGGACAAGGCCTCGGTGGACGCGGCCTGGCTCGTGCTCGAAGCCGCCAACGATCTCGGCGACCACGCCGCGATCGAAGCCTGCCGCCGCGTCATCGACGCCGAGCTCACCGGCACGGTGGCCCGCACCGCGGACGTCGATCTCGTGCTGGGATATTTCCGGTAAGGGCTTTGTAGGGGGAAGGCGCACTTGCGCCGTGCCCACCATTGATCCCGCTCATCGCAAGCCGTGGGCATGCTCCGCTTCGCTCACACTTGAGAGCTGCGAGTGTGCCACGCCGCTCCTTCTTTCACTGCCGGATGCGGTACATCACACCATCAATGCCATTACGCTTCGTGCTCTTCTCGAGAAGGTAGTTCAACTTCTCCAGCACGCGGCGAGACGCGCCGTTCTCGACATAGACGAGGCCGATCAGGGACGGCAGCATGAGCCGTGACAGCCCGATCTTCGTCAACGCGGTCGCGGTTTCGCTCGCAAATCCCCGACCCCAGAATTCGCGTTTGAACGCGTAGAAAATCTCGATCTCGTCCACGTCGTCGACCAGGATATGGCGGATGCCCGCCCGTCCCGCGAACGCCCCCTCGCGCGTTCGCAGTGTCCAGAGGCCGAACCCGTGCCGGTCCCAATGCGCCATGTTGACGTCGAGGTAAGCCTTCGTCGTCTCCGCCGAACGCACGCCGCCGAGATAACGCGACACTTCGGGATCCTGGTGGAGCGCGACGAGGTCGGCGAGGTGACTTTCATTCAGCCTCTCGGCGGTCAGTCGGTCTGTGACGAAGTGGTCCATGGAATCAGACAGCGGCTTCAACGTTGGTTGCGACCTCGCGTGCGGCGCCGTCATCGGGCGCCAGATATTCCCCAATTGGGCCATCGCGCGAACGAGAGGACCGGTCCCTCATGGCTTCTAACACAACCTAACAGGCAATCTTCGCAGCGTTCGGTCAATGTCACCCCATGAAAGTGGTCGAATTTCGAAAAGGCACGACGACCGACGGGGAGATATCATGACGTCCAAGACATCGAGTGAAAGGCTGCCACGATCCGCGGACGTTTCTCGCCGCGGCTTCGTGGGTGGCCTGTCGGCGGGCCTCCTGGGGGTCGCTGCGAGCGAGGTTGCCCGGGCAGAGACACTGGCCGACGTCCCTGATCGCGCGCCAGGCGCCGATCTCGGCGCGCACAGCGAGCGCTCCCGTTTCGCCAGGCTCGACCGCATTCCAGAGGCCACACCGGGCAAGCGCAACATCGATCCGAGCGATGCCATCAACTCCAAGACGCCGCACCAGAAGCTGGTCGGCAATATCACGCCGACCGACCTGCATTACGAGCGCAGCCATTCCGGCGTGCCCGACATCGATCCCGCGCAGCATCGGCTGCTCGTTCACGGCATGGTGCGGAAGCCACTGGTGTTCAGCGTCGAAGACCTGAAGCGGATGCCCTCGGTCACGCGAATCGTGTTCATCGAATGCACCGGCAATGGATGGGAAAACTGGAAGAAGGCCGATCCTGATCTGACGGTGCAGAACACGCATGGCCTCGTCAGCACCAACGAGTGGACCGGCGTGCCCCTGAAATTCCTGATCGACCTCGTTGCCAAGGACAAGGGATCGACCTGGATGCTGGCGGAGGGCGGAGACGGTGCAGGCGTCGACCGCAGCATCCCGCTCACCGACGAAATCGTGAACGAGGCTTTCGTCGCCTATGGACAGAACGGCGAGCCGCTGCGACCCGCGCACGGCTTTCCGATGCGGCTGGTGATGCCTGGCTTCGAGGGCAACCTCAACATCAAATGGCTGCGCCGCCTCAAATTCGGCAACGCGCCGTGGATGACGCGCTGGGAGACGGCGCGCTACACGCAGTTGCTGGCGAACGGCAAGGCACGGCAATTCCAACTGAGGATGGAGACCAATTCGGTGATCACGCAGCCGTCCGGCATGATGCAGATTCAGCCGGGCTACAACCGCATCTCGGGTCTCGCCTGGAGCGGCCATGGCAAGATCGCCAAGGTCGAGATCTCGACCGACGGCGCCCGGACGTGGAAGCAGGCGCAATTGGCTCAGCCGGTATTGTCCAAGGCGCAGGTGCGTTTCCAGATGGATTGGGACTGGGACGGCAAGCCGACCAGGATTGTCAGCCGCTCGACCGACGAGCAGGGCAACGCCCAGCCGGACCGGCAGACCTTCATCGCGGCGATGGGGACCAATGCCCTGTTTCACTACAATGCCCAGCAGACCTGGAGCATCGACGAGGCCGGGAGGGTCCGCAATGTCCTCGCATGACAAGATGTTTCTCGCCGGTATCCTCACATTCGGCCTGCTCGCCGCACCCGCGTTGGCGTTCGACTTCGGCCGTCCGGCGACGCCTGCCGAGATCAAATTGTGGGACATCGACGTCGGTCCGGATGGCAAGGGCCTGCCCGACGGCAGCGGCACGGCAGTGCAGGGCAGGCAGATATTCGCTGACAATTGCGCGGCCTGTCACGGCGACAACGGCCAGGGCGGCATCAAGGATCGTCTGGCCGGCGGACAGGGCACGCTTGCCTCGAACATGCCCGTCAAGACCGTCGGCAGCTTCTGGCCCTATGCGACGACGTTGTTCGACTACATCCATCGCGCGATGCCCTATCCGACCCCGGGCTCGCTCAGCACCGACGAGACCTATGCCGTCACCGCCTACATCCTGAGCCTCAACGGCATCGTTCCAGCCGACGGCAAGGTGGACAAGGAAAGTCTGCCGAAGATCAGGATGCCCAATCGCGACGGCTTCGTTCCACAACCGGAGTTCGATCCCGCCAAGCTGTTCCGCAGGAAGTGAGCGGGCGATGAAGCTTTCGATCTTGATCAGGATCCTCGTTCTGATCGCAGCGACATGTTTATGGGAGACACAGGCAATGGCCGCAGACGGACTCATCACCATCAGGAGCGGTTTCGGGCCCGAGGACACGATGAAACGGCTGGAGGCTGAAGTGAAGGCCAAGGGCCTCACCGTGTTCGCCCATATTGATCACGCGGCCGGTGCCGCCGCGGTCGGCCTGCCGCTGCGGCCGACCGATCTCATCATCTTCGGCAACGCCAAGGGCGGCACGCCGTTGATGCAGCAGGCGCAAACCGCCGGCATCGACCTGCCGCTGAAGGCGCTGGTCTGGCAGGACGAGCAGGGTGCGACCTGGCTGTCCTACAACGATCCCGCCTATCTCGCGGAGCGTCATGGCGTCGGCGAGCCGGCGAAGGCTGCCGTCACGGCGATGACCGGCGCTCTGCATGCGATCGCGACCAAGGCCACAGCGCCCTAAGCGTGAGGTGACGGCCGCGCGAGGAGAGGTTCATGAACGACACTGACGGACAACCGGCGTCATCCACGCCGCAAGGTGGCAAACTCACCAGATGGCTGGTCGTTGGGGGGCTATGCGCGATGCTCGTCGCAGCGAGCGTTCTCGGTTATCTCGGCTGGACCAGCACCGATACCAGCGTGCCCGCATCGGGCTATGTCGCGCTGGTGCTCGGCGTCGTGTTCTCGCTGGTCGTCGGCGTCGGCCTGATGGCGCTGGTGTTCTACAGCAGCCGCAAAGGCTATGACGAGCCCGCCGTGCTGATCGAGGAGCCGGAGAGCGATCCGGACGATGGCCAGGCCCGCTCGCGCTGACGGGGAAGTCTACGCAGCTGTGAACAACTGAGTCCCTCGTAACCGCGTCGCGGTGGTTTCGCCGCTCAAGCCGTCTCTCGTTGCCGCAGGCGTCCGATCCAGATCGTGAGCCGGCCGCAGTCCGGGTCTTCCACCACATGGTCGACGACGTCAAAACCATTGCTGTCGAGCAATTGGCGATATTCCGCCGGGGCGAGGCTGGCATGGTAGAGCGGCTCACTCTCGAACGTTCCGATGGCCTCTCCGGCTGATGGACCGCTCGTGAACATCAGCGCTGCACCATCGGCGGCGTGCCGACCAAAGATCGGAAACATCTGGCGCTGTTGCTCGGGAGCCAGATGGAAAAAGCTGTTCCAGGCGAGCAGGCCATCGAACGTTTCGTTCAGTTCCAGGGATCGCATGTCAGATACACGCCAGGTCGCGCCGGGGAATTGCCTCTTTGCGATGTCGATCATTTCCGGAGCGGCATCGATGCCGGTGACGTCGCATCTGGCCTCGAGCAGGTAGCGCGCGATTGGCTCTCCGGTGCCGCAACCGATATCGAGCACCCTGGCCCTCGCAGGCAAATGCGCGATGAAACGGTCGAGCCATTTTCGTTCCGTCAGATCTCGCCCGCGCAGGCGCGCCCACGCAGTGGCGTGTCGGCGATACAGTCCAACGATGTTGTCCGCATCAGAGTTCATTTTCGTTCCGCCTGACGCAGCCGCTCGCGACACAGGCAGCTGTCGCTCGCGGGCCGTCGTCGCTGTTTTGGGTGATGGGTCAATCGGGTTGCCGTCAACGCCCCCCGCAAGCCATTGATTTTACAAGCCCCGTCTACTGTGCATGGGGTTGTTTTCGCATTTTTTGTTGTGGGAGGGCCGCTAGCCGGCGCCGAGCGCCACCGCGACATTGTAGGTGAGCAGGCTCGCGGCATAGGCCAGCACCAGCATGTAGGTGAAGGTCACGGCCATCCAGGTCCAGCTGCCGGTCTCGCGCCGGATCACGGCCAGCGTCGAGGCGCATTGCGGGGCGAAGATGTACCAGGCCAGCATCGACAAGGCGGTGGCGAGCGACCATTTCGTCGCCAGCACCTGGCCGATCTGCTCGGCCGCTTCCTTGCCGCCCTCGATCGCGTAGACGGTGCCGAGCGCTGCGACCGCGACCTCGCGCGCCGCCATGCCCGGGATCAGCGCGACCGCGATCTGCCAGTTGAAGCCGACGGGCGCGAGCAGCGGCTCCAGCGCCTTGCCGATGATGGCGGCGAGGCTGAAGTCGATGGCGGGCTCGGTGGCACCCGCCGGCGGCTGCGGGAACGAGGCCAGGAACCAGATCAGCACCATCATCGAGAAGATCGTGGTGCCGGCGCGCACCAGGAACATCTTGGCCCGGGTGTAGATGCCGATCACGATCGATTTCAGCCGCGGCATCTTGTAGTCCGGCAGCTCCAGCATGAACGGCGCCGGCGCATAGTCGCGCAGCATGAAGAACTTGATCAGGAACGAGACGGCAAGCGCGCTGATGATGCCGGCGGCGTAGAGGCCGAACATCACGAGGCCCTGCAAATTGATGAAGCCCCAGACGTCCTTGGCCGGAATGAAGGCGGAGATGATCAGCGTGTAGACCGGAATGCGCGCCGAGCAGGTCATCAGCGGCGCGATCAGGATCGTGGTGAGCCGGTCGCGCTTGTTGTCGATCACGCGCGTCGCCATGATGCCGGGAATGGCGCAGGCGAAGCTCGACAGCAGCGGAATGAAGGCGCGGCCGTGCAGACCGGCGCCGCCCATGATGCGGTCCATCAGGAACGCGGCGCGCGCCATGTAGCCGAAATCTTCCAGCAGCAGGATGAACAGGAAGATGATGATGATTTGCGGCAGGAACACGATGACGCTGCCGACGCCCGAGATCACCCCGTTCTGCAGGAAGCTCTGCATCAGGCCGGCGGGCAGGGTGGCGTGCACGAACTCGCCGAGCATATCGAAGCCGGAGTTGAGCAGCTCCATCAGCGGCTGCGCCCAGGCGAACACCGCCTGGAACATCACGAACAGGATCAGCGCCAGCACGACGAGGCCGCCGACGGGATGCAGCACGACCGCGTCGATCCGCGCGGTCCAGGTGTCCGGACGGCTCGGCAGGCTGACGCAATCTGCAATGATGCGATCGGCCTCGCGCTGGGTCGCGCGCAGTTCGGCGACGCTGAGCGCGCGCCAGCTGTTCGCCTCCGCCTCGGCGGCGAGCTTGGCCGAGATCTCATCGGTCAGCTTCAGGAGGTCGGCGGTGCCGCCCTTGCGCACCGCGATCGAGGTGACCACCGGCAGGCCGAGCTCCTTGGCGAGCCGGTCGACATCGACCGTGATGCCGCGGCGGGCGGCGATGTCGAACATGTTGAGCACCAGCACCATCGGTCGTCCGGTGCGCTTGAGCTCGAGCAGCAGGCGGATGGTCAGCCGCAGATTGGTGGAATCGGCCACGCACAGCACGAGATCGGGCACGGCCTCGCCGGAGGCCTTGCCGAGCACGAAGTCGCGGGTGATCTCCTCGTCCGGGCTGCGGCCACGCAGCGAATAGGTGCCGGGCAGGTCGACCACCGAGACCTGGCGTCCCAGGGGCGTGACGAAGAAGCCCTCCTTGCGCTCGACGGTGACGCCGGGATAGTTCGCGACCTTCTGCCGGCTGCCGGTCAGGGCGTTGAACAGCGAGGTCTTGCCGCTGTTGGGCGTACCGACCAGGGCGAGATGCAGCAGGGGTAATTCCATGTGATCAAAGGCCTGGCAACGGCTTGGCAAGGGACTCGGGATGAGGCGTCCGGTCGCGATCTTAAGCGACGATGATGGCCATGGCTTCGCGGCGGCGGACGGCGATCGTGATGCTGTCGACCCGCACGGCGATCGGGTCGCGCCCGACCAGCCCCTCATGCAGGACCTCGACCCGCGCGCCCTCGACGAAGCCGAGCTCGATCAGGCGGCTTTCGAGCTCGATGTCCGAGAGCGCCGAGCCCGCCTGGCGAGCCGAAAGTTGTTGGATGACGCCGGTATAGCCTCGCTGGGCCAGACCCAGCGGCATGTGCGGGCGCGTGTCATTGGTGTCGGTCATGCCCTGTATTTTCAACGCAAGGCAGTGAGGTCAAGCGCGCGCGCTCGCTGAAACCGCACCTTAGAGCGATTTTAAAGTACGGGTGGCGGAGCGCCGTCGAAGGCGTCCCCCGCGTTTGGGTTGGCTACTGGGCCGGGACCTTGTCCGGCTGGGGGGCCATGGCCCGGCTCTTGAAGTAGTCCAGGACGAACAGGCGGATCGCCGACGACAGATTGCCCTGCTGGCGGTTGTTGTCGATCTCGCCGACCAGCTCGGACAACGTCATGTTGCGCAGGCCGGAAATCTCCTTCATGCCGTTCCAGAACGCCTCTTCCAGGCTGACGCTGGTCTTGTGCCCGGCGACGACGATCGACCGCTTCACGACGGGCGACTTCATGGCTGCTCCTCGCGATCGATCTGATGCTGATCCAGGTGCGCCTTCGCCTTGTCCGCGCGCGTCTCCTCCGCCGACCGTTCCGCCTTCGTGCGACCGAACTTCGTCCGGTTGGCGTCCGCCTGTTTCGCCGAGGCTTCCCGCTCGGCGCGCTTCCTGAAACGATTCAGGTTGATGACGTTCCCCATGCCGCGTCTCCATCATCCGATCCTCTTCAGGCTGGACGAAACATTCCGAAACAGGGTGCCGCGTTGCACCCCAAAAGACTTGATCGCCATTCGCTCGTCCTCGTCAATCGGGCCCTAAGGCCATCAAACGATGAATTTGACCCCCGTCGAGGGGCGGAATGACTGCGTAGCACGCCGTTCCGCCGGAACATTGACGGTAATCAAATCCCGCCCCCAAAGCCGCACATTTCTGGGGCGCCTGGCGTCCGTATCATTACGGATGGCAATCGGAATTCGGAATTTTATCCCGGGCTGGTCATCTTTTCAGGGCGCACCAGGCGATCGAACTCCTCGGCCGAGACGAAGCCGAGCCGCAGCGCCTCCTCCTTCAACGTGGTGCCGTTGGCATGGGCCGTCTTGGCCACCTTGGCGGCGTTGTCGTAGCCGATCTTCGGGGCGAGCGCCGTCACCAGCATCAGCGAGCGCTGCATCAGCTCGTTGATGCGCTTTTCGTCGGCGCGGATGCCGCTGACGCAATGCTCGGTGAAGGATCGCGCGGCGTCCGCCAGCAGGCGGATCGAGTGCAGCATGTTGTAGGCCAGGACGGGCTTGTAGACGTTGAGCTCGAAATGGCCCTGGCTGCCGGCGACCGTGATCGCCGTGTGATTGCCGAACACCTGGCAGCACACCATGGTCATTGCCTCGCACTGCGTCGGGTTGACCTTGCCCGGCATGATCGAGGAGCCCGGCTCGTTCTCCGGCAGGATCAATTCGCCGAGGCCCGAGCGCGGGCCCGAACCGAGCAGGCGGATGTCGTTGGCGATCTTGAACAGGCCCGTCGCCACCGAATTGATGGCGCCGTGGGCCAGCACATAGGCGTCGTTCGAGGCCAGCGCCTCGAATTTGTTGGCGGCGCTGGTGAAGGGCAGTTTCGTGATTGCGGCAACGTGCTTTGCGAACAGTTTTGCAAAGCGCGGCTTCGAGTTGAGCCCGGTGCCGACGGCGGTGCCGCCCTGCGCCAGCGGATGGAGGTCCTTCACCGCAATCTTGAGCCGGGCGATGCCGCTTTCGACCTGCGCGGCATAGCCGGAAAATTCCTGGCCGAGCGTCAGCGGCGTCGCATCCTGGGTATGGGTGCGGCCGATCTTGACGATCCCAGCGAACGCCTTCTCCTTCTTGCGCAGCGCGCCAAGCAGCTCACCGAGGGCGGGAACGAGATCGGCATGGATGCGGCTTGCGGCTGCGATATGCATCGCGGTCGGGAACGAATCGTTCGACGACTGGCTCATGTTGACGTGGTCGTTGGGATGCACCGGCTTCTTGGCGCCGAGCTCGCCACCCAGGAGCTCGTTGGCGCGGTTGGCGATCACCTCGTTGAGGTTCATGTTGCTCTGCGTGCCGGAGCCGGTCTGCCACACCACGAGCGGAAAATGATCGTCGAGCTTGCCCTCGATCACCTCGCGCGCGGCGCGAATGATGGCGCCGGCGCGGCGCCGGTCGAGCAGGCCGAGCTCGAGGTTGGTCTGTGCGGCGGCGAGCTTGACGATGCCGAGCGCGTGCACGAGGGAGATCGGCATGCGATCGGTCCCGATGCGGAAATTCTGGCGCGAGCGTTCGGTCTGCGCGCCCCAATAGCGATCGGCGGGGACCTCGATGGGACCGAAACTGTCGGTCTCGGTGCGGGTCGCGGGGCGGGCGGTCTTTGAGGTCGTGGGCTTGGAGCGGGAAGCTTTGGCCATGAGCACATCCATTCCGCCGCGCGAGGTGCCGCGCGGCCTCTTCATGTGCTCTTCTATATAGTCAGTCTGGCCGGGCGCGACCGTTTCGCGGCCAACCTAGATCATTTCTTGCGGAAACGATCGAGCCGCACCACTTCGGCGCCGCCCTGGTTCGGCGGGGTCGGCTCTTCCGCAGTCTCCGCCTTTTCAGCGGCAGCGGCGGGCACCGATACGGCCGAAGGGGCAGGGGCCGCCGGCAAATTCTCCGGCGCGACCTCGGCGACATCGGACGTGTCGAACTGGAGGCCGAACTTCACGGACGGATCGAGGAAGCTCTTGATGGCGCTGAACGGCACCACCAGCCGTTCCGGAATGCCGCCGAAGGACAGGCCGACCTCGAAGCGGTCCTCGAGCACGGTCAGATCCCAGAATTGATGCTGGAGGATGATGGTCATCTCTTCCGGATACTGCGCGAGCAGCCGCGACGACAGCTTCACGCCCTCGGCCTTCGACACGAAGGTGATGAAGAAATGGTGCTCCCCCGGCAGGCCATGGGCCGCGGCATCGGTCAGCACCTTCCGCAGCACGCCGCGCAGCGCGTCGCGGGCCAGCACATCGTATCGGATATGATCGGTCGCCATGGTGGTCCTGTTGCATCCCCGAAGCCGAACCAGCCGGCTCGACTCGCCAAGCCGCAATAATATCGCGCCTGACGGGTGAGCAGGAGTCCCCGCCGGGGAAGAAATGAAGCTAAGTGGAGGCTTCTGTTGCCAGGTGCCTCCGAACCCCGCCTAGCGGAGCTTAACCCGCTAGGACTTTAGAGTGGTCTTTCAAACTGCGTTACGCAGCCTGAGCAACCGGAGCAAAGTTGTCGTTGGCAACTATTGCAGTAGCCCGATAACGGCGGAACAATACCGGGAAAAAGTTCGCCCTTTACGCCCTCGTCGATCCTATTTCGCCCCCGCCAAAACCCGCTTTGGGCTAGCCCACACATGGGCTTTGGTGGAGGCGCCGGGTACCGCCCCCGGGTCCGAATGGTTTATTGCGACGACCGTTTATTTCCATAGCCGGCGAACCGGCATCCTCAATATAGGGGGCAAAGGTTTAGAAAAACAGAGGTTTCGAGCGGGGAAGTCCCGGTTCCCTTTGGATAGGTTCGACGTGGGCCTGCGCCCGACCTTGGCCGCACCGCAGGCCACGTTCTAAGCTCCTGACATGTCCCCGGATTCCGCACCGGCCGCCCAAGAGCCGGATATCCCCACCGCGCACGCCGCTCCGCCCGGCCTGCTGGACCTGTTTCTGGCCTTCGCCCGGATGTCGCTGGCCGGTTTCGGCGGGGTTTTGGTGTTTGCCCGGCGGGCCATCGTCGAGCAGCACCGCTGGATGACGGCGGACGAGTTCAACGAGACCTTCGCGCTCTGTCATTTCCTGCCCGGGCCCAACATCGTCAACCTGTCGGTGGTGTTCGGGTCGAGGCTGCGCGGCATTGCCGGCGGGGTTGCCGCTTTTGCCGGACTGCTGCTGCCGCCGACGCTGATCATGACGGTGCTCGCGATCGCCTACGCCCGTTTCGGCGACCTCGACGTGCTGCGCCGCAGCCTCGCCGGCATCTCCTGCGCGGCGGTGGGGCTGTTGATCGCGGTGGTCTTCCGCATGATGACGCCGCTGCTGAAGCGGATGGATCCCCTCGCACTGATCCTGATGCTCGGTGTTTTCCTCGCCATCGGCGTGCTTCGCCTGCCGCTTCCGGCGGTGCTGCTGGTTGCGATCCCCGTCAGTATCGGCGCCACTTATTTCCTGCGGCGGAAAGTAGCAGCATGAATGCCGAGAACCCGATCTGGGCGCTGATCTCCACCTTTGGACTGATGTCGCTCTTTGCGGTCGGCGGCGCTGCGGCGGCGGTGCCCGAGATGCACCGCATCGCGGTCGAGGTCCATCACTGGATGACCGACAAGCAGTTCTCCGATGCCTATGCGATTGCGCAGCTCTCGCCAGGTCCAAACGTGCTTATCGTGACGTTAATCGGCTATGCGGTCGCCGGAATTCCCGGCGCGCTGGCAGCAACGCTGGCGATGTGCCTGCCGACGGCGCTGCTTGCCTATTATGTCAGCCGGCTGCTGAACAGGCCCAGCCAATCGCGCTGGCCCGGCCTGATTCAGGCTGCACTGGTTCCGCTCTCGATCGGATTGATGGCCGCGAGTGCTCTGATCCTGGTCCAGTCGACCGATCGTACGATTGCTGCACTGCTTCTGACCGCAATGGTTGCGGTGATCGCATCCGTCTCGCGCATCAATCCACTCTGGCTCCTGCTCGCCGGCGGGCTGTTTGGTTTTGCTGGCATTGTGTGATGAAAATGGCTAGGCAGTGATCGGGCGGGGGATCCATTTCCAGCCGATTTAGAACAACAGTGCTCGTGACTTACAGGTCGCGGAGGAGACATGCATGGCCGATACGATGGGCCACTCGGCGACTGCCACTCGAAACACATCGGTGGCACTCGGCTTCTGTCTGCTGGCGATAGCGCCGCAGATTTTCGAATTCATCTGGTCGATAGGGACGATTTTCGGCTGGGGCGCGGGCCGCGGCCCGGCCGCGGTGGTGGTTGCCCACGCCACGGCGCTGTTCGCCGGTGCGCCCGGCGCGCTGATCGGCGCGGCCAGCGGTGACACCAAGAAGGCGTCGTCCGAGGTGCTGCTTGCGCTGATCTACTCCTATCCGCTCCTTGCGGTGGCGATCGTCACGCTGTTCATGACCATCAGGTCGGCCCAGGACTATGTCGGCGGCGTCATCCTGATGGCGCTGGCCCTGTTCGCGCTCTGGGCTTCCAGCGATCTGCAGGGCATGCGCGGCTTCTCCTTCGGCGCCGGCACCGCACCGCGGATGTTCGGCGGACTGCTGGTCGCCTTGTCCGCGGGCATTGCCCTGACCGGTCTTCTGACCGACGGGCCGGGGATGTCCCATTATGCCTGGCGCGGACCGCTGTTCGTGATGGCCGCGATCCTGTTCTTCGCGCTGTCGATCCGCTCGCTCGGCCTCGTGGTCACGGCCTTTGCGAGCTTCATGATCGCGGCGACGGGATCGAACGAGACGCGTTGGGTGGAGGCTGCCATCGTCGGCGCCTGCCTGACGATCGGCTGCGCCATCCTCTTTCCCTACGTGCTCGGGTTGCCGATGCCGATGTTTCCGCGCTTCCTGAACCAGTGAGGGTGTAATGGATATCTTTGCCAACCTCGCTCACGGTTTCGTCGTCGCGCTCTCCCCGATCAACCTCCTGATGTGCCTGATCGGTGCGCTGGTCGGCACGCTGGTCGGCGTGCTCCCGGGCATTGGCACCATCGCCACGGTCGCGATGCTGCTTCCGATCACCTTCGGACTGCCGCCGGTCGGTGCGCTGATCATGCTCGCCGGCATCTATTACGGTGCACAGTATGGTGGTTCGACCACCTCGATCCTGGTCAATATTCCAGGTGAGGCGACATCGGTCGTCACCGCCATCGACGGTCACCAGATGGCCAAGCAGGGCCGCGCCGGCCCGGCGCTGGCGATTGCGGCGATCGGCTCGTTCTTCGCCGGCTGCGTCGCGACGATTTTGATTGCAGTTCTCGGTGCGCCGCTGACCAAGCTCGCGCTGGCGTTCGGTCCGGCCGAGTATTTCTCGCTGATGGTGCTGGGCCTGATCTTCGCGGTCGTGCTGGCCAAGGGCTCGGTGCTGAAGGCGATCGCGATGATCGTGTTCGGCCTGTTGCTCTCCATGGTCGGCTCGGACATCGAGACCGGCGCCTCGCGCATGGCCTTCAACATTCCGGAGCTCGCCGACGGTCTCGGCTTCGCGACGGTGGCGATGGGTGTGTTCGGCTTCGCCGAGATCATCCGCAATCTCGACGCCGGCGCCGAGATGAACCGCGACCTCGTGCAGCAGAAGATCACCGGCCTGATGCCGACCAAGAAGGATCTGATCGACTCGGCGCCGCCGATTCTGCGCGGCACCGTGCTCGGCTCGATCCTCGGCATCCTGCCCGGCGGCGGCGCGGTCATCGCCTCGTTCGCGGCCTACACGCTCGAGAAGAAGCTGGCGAAGGACCCGAAGCGGTTCGGTCGCGGCGCGATCGAAGGCGTGGCGGCACCGGAAAGCGCCAACAACGCCGCGGCGCAGACCTCCTTCATCCCGCTGCTGACGCTCGGTATCCCGCCGAACGCGGTGATGGCGCTGATGGTGGGCGCGATGACCATCCACGGCATCGTGCCGGGCCCGCAGGTGATGCAGAAGCAGCCCGACCTCGTCTGGGGCATGATCGCCTCGATGTGGATCGGCAACCTGATGCTGATCATCATCAACCTGCCGCTGGTCGGAATCTGGGTCCGCCTGCTCCGCGTGCCGTACCGGCTGATGTTCCCCTCGATCGTGATCTTCTGTGCGATCGGCATCTACTCGGTGAACAACGCACCGGTCGACGTCATCCTCGCCGGCGTGTTCGGTCTCGTCGGCTATTGGCTGATCAAGCACGATTTCGAGCCGGCGCCGCTGCTGCTCGGCATGGTGCTGGGACCGCTGATGGAAGAGAACCTGCGCCGTGCGCTGCTGATCTCGCGCGGCGACTGGAGCGTGTTCCTGACGCGGCCGCTGTCGGCGGTGCTGCTCGCGATCGCGGCAGGCCTGCTGCTGCTCACGGTGCTGCCGGCGCTCCGGTCGAAGCGCGACGAGGTGTTCACCGAATCCGAGAACTGAGCGACGCGCCCAGCGTCGTCGCCGCGCCCTGCGTCGTCGCCGCGCCCTGCGTCGGCGCGCCGCATCCGGAAGTCGGATCGACTCGTGTTACGGCTTCGTGAAATGAAAATGCCGGCCTTTGGGCCGGCATTTGTTTTTGTCCAAGGGGATCGACATGACCTTGATTCGCGCGCTCACGGGCGCATGTGCGGCAGCGCTCGCATCGCTGGGCATCCTCATTGCGCCGGCCGAGGCGCAGACCTATCCGACGCGCAGCATCACCATGATCGTGCCATTCGCGGCCGGCGGGCCGACCGACGTGGTCGCGCGCATCGTCACCGGGCACATGGCGCAGACGCTCGGACAGAGCATCATCATCGAGAACGTGGTCGGCGCCGGCGGCACCACCGCGACCACGCGCGCCGCGCGGGCGGCCAATGACGGCTACACGCTGATCACCGGGCATATGGGCACCCATGCTGCCTCCGTGCCGCTCTATCCGAAGCTCGCCTATCACCCCGAGAAGGATTTCGAGCCGATCGCGCTGCTCGCGGGCACCCCGATCCTGATTCTGGCGCGCAAGGACTTTCCGCCGAAGGACCTGAAGGAGTTCGTCGCGTATGTGAAAGCCAACGCCGAGAAGGTGAACGCTGCCCATGCGGGCGTCGGCTCGGTCTCGCACGTCTCGTGCGAACTGCTGCACTCGATCCTCGACATCAAGCCGGTCGGTGTGCCCTTCAACGGCACGGGCCCCGCGATGAACGCGCTGGTGGCGGGGCAGGTCGACTACATGTGCGACCAGATCGTCAACGCCGTGCCGCAGATCAATGCCGGCACCATCAAGGCCTATGCGATCGCGACGCCGGAGCGCAATCCGTCGCTGCCCAACGTGCCGACCACCGCGGAAGCCGGTCTGCCGAAATTCCAGGCCCAGGCCTGGAATGCGATGTTCGCGCCGAAGGGAACTTCGCCTGCGATTGTCGCCAGCCTGAACGCCGCCGCCAGCAAGGCGCTCGACGACGAGACGGTGAAGAAGCGCCTGCTCGAGCTCGGCAGCGTCATCCCCACCCCCGCGGAACGCACGCCGGAGGCGCTGGCCACCCTCGTCAGGAACGAGATCGCGAAGTGGACCCCGGTGCTCAAGCCGGCAACTTAACCAGCACTTTCAAGTCGATAGGTGAGGGGTGGGACGCAAGTTCCGCCCCTTGTCGTTTGCGCCGGGATGCTCATTTTTCAGGGTATAATCGGTGCGGACAGCGAATCGCCGCTGTCGCAGCGCGGGGGTGGCCGCTAAGTTCGCCGCCTCCCCAAAGGCTCAGTCGCACATGCACCAGTATCAGGACCTGCTCGAGCGGATTCTTTCAGACGGCGCCGAGAAGACCGATCGGACCGGTACCGGCACGCTCTCGGTGTTCGGCCATCAGATGCGCTTCAATCTGTCGGTCGGCTTCCCGATGCTGACCACCAAGCGGCTGCCGCTGAAGGCGATCGTGCATGAGCTGTTGTGGTTCCTGAAGGGCGACACCAACATCAAATATCTGCGCGACAACGGCGTCACCATCTGGGACGAGTGGGCCGACGCCAATGGTGATCTCGGCCCCGTCTACGGGCATCAATGGCGCTCGTGGCCAACGCCTGATGGCGGCAGCATCGACCAGATCGCCAAGGTCATCGACATGATCAAGCGCACCCCGGATTCGCGCCGGCTGATCGTCACCGCCTGGAATCCGGCCGACGTCGACAAGATGGCGCTGCCGCCGTGCCATCTGCTGTTCCAGTTCTATGTCGCGAACGGCAAGCTGTCGTGCCAGCTCTATCAGCGCTCGGCCGACGTCTTCCTCGGCGTGCCCTTCAATATCGCGTCCTATGCATTGCTCACCATGATGGTGGCGCAGGTCACCGGCCTGAAGCCCGGCGACTTCGTGCATTCGTTCGGCGACGCCCATCTCTATTCCAACCATCTGGAGCAGGCCCGGCTTCAGCTCAGCCGCGCGCCGCGTGCGCTGCCGGTGATGCGGATCAATCCTGAGGTGAAGGACATCTTCTCCTTCCGCTATGAGGATTTCGAGCTCGTCGGTTACGATCCGCATCCGCACATCAAGGCGGAAGTCGCGGTCTAGCGCATGATCCGGAAAAGTTTGCAGCGGTTTTCCGATAAGATCATGCGGGCACTTTAAACGATGTCGCTCAACATCCGCCGTGCGCAGCCGGGAGAAGCCGGGCTCGTTCTGTCCTTTGTCCGCGAGCTCGCCGACTACGAAAAGCTCGCGCACGAGGTGGAGGCGACCGAGGCTGACATCGCGGACGCACTGTTCGGCGAAAGGCCGCGGCTCTATTGCGCGATCGCCGAGTGGAACGGTGAGGCCGTCGGCTTCGCGGTCTGGTTTGCGAATTTCTCCACCTTCAGCGGCCGCCACGGCATCTATCTCGAGGACCTCTATGTGCGGCCCTCACATCGCGGCAAAGGTCTCGGCAAGGCGCTGCTGGTCTATCTCGCGAAGGAGTGCGTCGACAACGGCTGGGCGCGCCTGCAATGGGCGGTGCTCGACTGGAATGCGCCGTCGATCGCGTTCTACAAATCGCTCGGCGCCGTCATGATGGACGACTGGACGCTGTGCCGCGTCACCGGGCCTGCGCTGACGCGGCTTGCCGGGAGCTCTGCCTGATGGAGATCGTCTTCGTCGTCGCGATTGCGGAGAACGGCGTCATCGGCGCGGGCAATGCGATGCCGTGGCGATTGAAGGCCGATATGGCGCGCTTCAAGGCGCTGACCATCGGCAAGCCCGTGATCATGGGTCGCAAGACCTTCGAATCCCTGCCCCGCCGTCCGCTGCCGGCCCGCACCAATATCGTCATCACGCGCGATGCGGCCTATCGCGCCAATGGGGCCATCGTCACGACATCGGCCGCGGATGCGGCCGCGGTTGCGCGCGGCGATGCCCTGCGGCGTTCCGTCACCGAGATCGCCGTGATCGGAGGCGCCGAGATCTTCCGGCAATGGCTCGATCGCGCCGATCGCCTCGAGATCACCGAAGTGCATGCGCGGCCCGAAGGCGATACGCATTTCGACATCGACAGGGCGGAGTGGGACGAGGTGGAACGTATCCGCCATCCCGCCGGCCCCGACGACAGCGCCGACTACTCCTATGTGACATATCGTCGGCGGCGCGGCCATTAACCGCTTTCGCCAATGTTTACATTGACTTTTTCGTGCCCGAGCATAGCTCGGAAGACGACGAAGGCTGCGTTGTAAGGGACCTGCCTGTCCCCTATAAAGCGGACCGGACAAAGCGGGCGGGGGCAATTCCACCCTGCCGAGGAGAGCGTCGAATGCCGTGGAAGAATCAGGGCGGTGGCCCATGGGGCTCGGGTCCAAAGGGACCATGGGGCTCAGGCCCGCAACCGGTCGGGCCGAGGCCGCCGGATCTGGAAGACCTTCTGCGGCGTGGCCAGGATCGCCTCCAGCAGATCATGCCGGGCGGCTATTTCTCCGGCATCGGCATCACGCTGATCGTGCTGCTGATCGTCGCGTTCTGGCTGCTGTCGGGCTTCTTCCGCGTGCAGTCCGAAGAGCTCGGCGTCGTGCTGCGCTTCGGCAAGCATGTCCGCACCGTGCAGCCGGGCCTGAACTATCATCTGCCCTATCCGATCGAGACCGTGCTGCTGCCCAAGGCGCTGCGCGTCAACACCATCTCCATCGGCATGACGCTGATCGACGATCCGGCGCGGCGCGGCCGCTCCATTCGTGACGTGCCGGAAGAGAGCCTGATGCTGACCGGCGACGAGAACATCGTCGACGTCGATTTCACCGTGCTGTGGCGCATCAAGCCTGATGGCGTCGGCGACTTCCTCTTCAACATCCAGAATCCCGAAGGTACCGTGAAGGCGGTCGCCGAGAGCTCGATGCGCGAGGTGATCGGCCGCTCGCAGATCCAGCCGATCCTCACCGGTGCGCGCAACGTCACCGAACAGGGCGTGCAGGAACTGATCCAGAAGACCCTGGACAGCTACGGCGCCGGCATTCAGATCAGCCAGGTGCAGATGCAGAAGGTCGATCCGCCGGCGCAGGTGATCGACGCCTTCCGCGACGTCCAGGCGGCGCGCGCCAATCTCGAGCAGTTGCAGAACGAGGCACAGACCTACGCCAACCAGGTGGTGCCGCAGGCGCGCGGACGTGCGGCGCAGATCATGCAGGCCGCCGAAGGCTACAAGGAGCAGGCGGTTGCCGAGGCCAAGGGCCAGAGCTCGCGCTTCCTGAAGGTTTACGAGGAATACAAGAAGGCGCCTGACGTGACGCGTGAACGGATCTATCTGGAGACGATGGAGCGCGTGCTCGGCGGCGCGGACAAGCTCGTCTATGACGGCGGGCCCTCGGGCCAGGGCATCGTGCCTTACCTGCCCCTCGGCGAACTGACGACCAAGCGGCCGCCTGCCACCGGTCCGCAGTCGAGCGGAGGCAACCGATGAGGTCTCCGGTCACAGGTATCGTCACGCTGCTCGGGCTCCTGCTCGTCGTGATCGTCGGCTACATGTCGTTGTTCACGGTTGCGCAGACCGAGCAGACCATCGTGCTGCAGTTCGGCCGCCCCGTCGACGTCGTCACCGCGCCCGGCCTGCACTTCAAGGCGCCGTGGAACTCGGTGATCAACATCGACAAGCGGATCCTCGATCTGGAGAACCCGTCGCAGGAAGCGATCGCGTCCGACCAGAAGCGGCTCGTGGTCGACGCCTTCGCACGCTATCGCATCAAGGACGCGCTGCGCTTCTATCAGAGCGTCGGCTCGATCCAGGCTGCGAACATCCAGCTCACCACGCTCCTGAACGCGGCGCTGCGCCGCGTGCTCGGCGAGGTCACCTTCATCAACGTGGTGCGCGACGACCGCGAGAAGCTGATGCAGCGCATCCGCGACCAGCTCGATCGTGAGGCCGACGGTTACGGCATCCAGGTCGTCGACGTCCGGATCCGCCGCGCCGACCTGCCGGAGCAGAACAGCCAGGCGGTCTATCAGCGCATGAAGACGGAGCGCGAGCGTGAAGCGGCCGAGTTCCGGGCACAGGGCGGCCAGAAGGCGCAGGAGATCCGCTCCAAGGCTGACCGCGAGGCGACCGTGATCGAGGCGGAAGCCAGGTCGCAGGCCGAGCAGACGCGCGGCGTCGGCGACGCCGAACGCAACCGCCTGTTCGCCGAAGCCTACGGCAAGGATGCCGACTTCTTCGCCTTCTACCGGTCGATGACGGCCTACGAGAACGGGCTGAAGTCGAACGATACCCGCTTCCTGCTGCGGCCGGACTCGGATTTCTTCCGGTACTTTAGCAACCCGTCCGGCAAGACGCCGGCGAAACCTTAAGCTAGACAACGGGCGGCGAATCTCGCCGCCCTTTGTTCAGACAAGAACACCACAAACGGGAGGTTCCCATCCGATGAGGTCCATTGCGTTCGCCGACTTCCTCATCGGCCTGGGCATCCTGTTCGTGCTGGAAGGCCTGATGTTCGCAGCCAGTCCGAACTGGATGCGCAAGGCCATGAAGAGCGCCATCGCCACGCCCGACAACGTCCTGCGGGTGGTCGGGATCGGTTCGGCCGTCGCCGGCCTCGTCCTGATCTGGGTTATGCGGCGTCCGGTCTAAATCTTGCGCCAACGTCAAAGTGAAGGCGAAAGACCGGTTTTCGCCGTATTGTCGGGGTGTTGAGACCCGTTAAGCTCCGCGCTTGCGCCGTCCCCCCGTTCGAGCGCAGTCTGGACGGCGAATCCTTATTCTCTGGAGATACCAATGACCGCTGCCACCATTGCCCCGACCCGCTTGCGTTTAGGGCTGGCTGCGCTCGCCGTCGGTGCTTTCGCTGCGCTTGGCACGCCGGCACAGGCGCGCGGACCGGAGGGCATCGCCGACGTCGCCGAGAAGGTGATCGACGCGGTCGTCAACATCTCGACCTCGCAGACCGTCGAAGCCAAGGGCGGCGGCGGCAACGCCATGCCGCAATTGCCGCCCGGCTCGCCCTTCGAGGAGTTCTTCGACGACTTCTTCAAGAACCGCAAGGGTCCCGGCGGCGGCAGCAAGGGCGGCGATAACAACCCGCCGCGCAAGACCAACTCGCTCGGAAGCGGCTTCATCATCGACACGTCAGGCGTCGTCGTCACCAACAACCACGTCATCGCGGACGCCGACGAGATCAACGTCATCCTCAACGACGGCACCAAGATCAAGGCCGAGCTGGTCGGCGTCGACAAGAAGACCGACCTTGCCGTGCTGAAGTTCAAGCCGACCAAGCCGCTGATCGCGGTGAAGTTCGGCGATAGCGACAAGCTGCGTCTCGGCGACTGGGTGGTCGCGATCGGCAACCCGTTCAGCCTGGGCGGCACGGTGACGGCCGGCATCGTCTCGGCCAAGAACCGCGACATTTCCTCGGGTCCCTATGACAGCTACATCCAGACCGACGCCTCCATCAACCGCGGCAATTCCGGTGGTCCGCTGTTCAACCTCGATGGCGACGTCATCGGCGTCAACACGCTGATCATCTCGCCCTCGGGCGGCTCGATCGGCATCGGCTTCGCCGTGCCGTCGAAGACGGTCGCGGGCGTCGTCGACCAGCTCCGTCAGTTCGGCGAGCTGCGCCGGGGCTGGCTGGGCGTGCGCATCCAGAGCGTCACCGACGAGATCGCCGAGAGCCTCAACATCAAGCCGCCGCGCGGCGCGCTGGTTGCCGGCGTCGACGACAAGGGCCCGGCCAAGCCCGCCGGCATCGAGCCCGGCGACGTCGTCGTCAAGTTCGACGGCAAGGACGTCAAGGATCCCAAGGATCTGTCCCGCGTCGTCGCCGACACGGCGGTCGGCAAGGAGGTCGACGTCGTCATCATCCGCAAGGGCCAGGAAGAGACCAAGAAGGTCACGCTCGGCCGCCTGCAGGATCCCGACAAGGTACAGACCGCGGCGAAGACCGACGAGCCGGCGCCGGAGAAGCCGGTGACGCAGAAGGCGCTCGGCCTCGATCTCGCCGCGCTGAACAAGGATCTGCGCACGCGCTACAAGATCAAGGAGAGCGTCAAGGGTGTCGTCGTCACCAATGTCGATGCCAACTCCGACGCCGCCGAGAAGCGCCTCTCCGCTGGCGACGTCATCGTCGAGGTCGCGCAGGAGGCGGTGTCGAGCGGCGCCGATATCCAGAAGCGGGTCGACCAGCTCAAGAAGGACGGCAAGAAGTCGGTGCTGTTGCTGGTCTCGAACGGCGACGGCGAGCTGCGCTTCGTGGCGCTGAGCGTGCAGTAGAGGCCGCACGGTCCCGCAGCGCGGCACGGTCTCGTAGGGCGGGCAAAGCGACTTGTCCGCCGTAGCTCGAAGAGCGAAGGCGGAAGCGTGCCCACGCCTTTCCATCGTTGCGACAAACAGTGGTGGGCACGGCGCAAATCCGCCTCCGCCCACCTGACCGCTGCGGAGTGTGCAGCGAGAGGTTAAGCCTCCACGAACTCGGCCCGCCGATAGCCCTGCGCATAGAGCAGCGCGGTAAGATCGCCGTGGTCGATCCGTGCAGCCGCCGCCGCGGCCACCGCCGGCTTGGCGTGATAGGCGACGCCGAGGCCCGCCGCCTGGATCATCGCGAGATCATTGGCGCCGTCGCCGACTACGACGGAGTCGATGTCGTCGAGATCGAACGACTCCATCAGATCCACCAGCGTCGCGAGCTTCGCCGCGCGTCCCAGGATCGGCTCCTTCACCTCGCCGGTGAACTTGCCGTCGCGCACGACGAGCTGGTTGGCGCGGTTCTCCTGGAAGCCGAGCTTGGCGGCGACCGCGCTGGTGAACAGCGTGAAGCCGCCGGAGACGAGGCAGGTATAGGCGCCGTGGGCGCGCATGGTCGCGACCAGTTCACGGCCGCCCGGGGTGAGCGTGATGCGCTTGGCCAGGACTTCGTCGACCACGCTGGCGGGCAAATCCTTCAGCAGCGCGACGCGCTCGCGCAGTGCCGGCTCGAACTCGATCTCGCCGCGCATCGCACGCTCGGTGATGGCCGCGACATGGGCCTTCATCCCGACCAGGTCGGCGAGCTCGTCGATGCATTCCTGGCCGATCATGGTCGAATCCATGTCTGCCAGAAAAAGCTTCTTGCGCCGGGCCTCGACTGGTTGCACGACGATGTCGATAGGCAGGTCGCCGCGAAGCTCGCGCAGCCGCTGCTCGATGGCGTGGCGGTCGGCTTCGAGGTTATTGTCGGCGCCGAAGGGGATATCGACCGCAACCCCGTCGAACAGCCAGTGCGCGGGAGCGGCCTGCGGCAGCACCGCGCGGGCGCCGTCGACGATGGTGGTGTCGAGCGCGGGATTGTCGGGATTGCAGATCAGCGTGGCGACGAGGGACATTTGAGGTTTTCGTGAGCGAGAGGCAAGTCGGCAGAAGGCCTGTTGGCGAGGCCGTGCTTATCGCAGGCCCGACCGCCAGCGGCAAGTCGGCCCTGGCGCTCGAGCTGGCCCTCAGCGCGGGCGGCGTCGTCATCAATGCCGATTCCATGCAGGTCTACCGCGATCTGCGCATCATCACGGCACGGCCGACACATGACGAGGAAGCCCGCGCTCCACACCGTCTCTACGGCCACGTCGATGCGGCCGTGAACTTCTCGGCGGGCGCCTGGGTGGCTGACGCGGCAAAGGCGCTCGACGAGGCAAAGGCGGAAGGCCGCCTGCCGATCTTCATCGGCGGCACCGGATTGTATTTCAAGGCGCTGACGGCGGGGCTCTCCGTGGTGCCGCCCATTCCTGCCGAGGTGCGAGAGGCCGTGCGCACGCGGCTGGAGCGGAATGGCCCGGAGGCGCTGCATGCGGAACTCGCACGCCGCGATCCGCGCGCGGCCGAGCGACTGAACCTGCGTGACCGCCCCCGGATCGCGCGCGCGCTCGAAGTGGTCGAGGCGACCGGCCGCTCGCTGCTCGACTGGCATCGGGAGGGCCAGCCGCCGCTGCTGCCGAATGGCAGTTTTCGCGCGGTGTTTCTCGCCCCCGACCGCGACGCGCTTTATGCGCGGATCGATGCCCGTTTCGATGCCATGCTCGGCGCTGGCGCCTTGAGGGAGGTCGAGCACCTCGCCGCGAGACACCTCGATCCGCTCCTGCCGGCCATGAAGGCCCACGGCGTGCCGGCCCTGATCCGGCATTTGCGCGGCGAACTCAGCCTGGACGAGGCGGCCACCATCGGTCGCGCCGATACCCGCCACTACGCCAAGCGCCAATTCACCTGGTTCCGGCACCAATTGCCGGAGTTCGAATGGGTCAAGCCGGCCGAGGCGAAGGGATGGCTGGCGGCCGTCGTGAGTGCGGCGCGGGACCGGGGATGACAACCTCCCTCCGTCGTCAGTCCGGGGCGCGCGTAGCGCGCGCCCGGAATCCATAACCCCAGGCGCCCGTGTGGCGACGGCTTTTGGGCCACCATCTCACGAGCCAACGCGTCCTATGGCGATGGATTCCGGGCTCGATGCTTCGCATCGGCCCGGAATGACGGTGGGCTGACCCGCTTTTCTGTCCGGGTTCCCGAATTTACCTCTCGCCGAACCCGGGGAACACCGCTACACTGCCAAAATCGCGCGGGAACGGCCGCATTGCCTTGACATCCGGGCTTTGGCCGCTATGTTTCGCGCAACCTTTGGGAAGCCGAGCGCCTGCCATGCGTAACATTATTACCAAACCCCTTATCGCCGTCGTACCCAGGCACACCGCCGGGGGTGGCTAGCTGCCATCCACATGACAGGCGGTGTGCATGGGCCCTCTTCGGGGCCTTTTTTATTTCCCGAACCCGACACGTACGAAGCCGCTGACAACAGCGCATCCGGAGCAAGCCAATGAGCGACAAGAGCCACGATCCGAACCAGATGACCGGCGCCGCGATGATCGTCCGCGCGCTCATCGATCACGGCGTGACCGACATTTTCGGCTATCCCGGCGGCGCGGTGCTTCCGATCTATGACGAGATCTTCCAGCAGAGCGAGGTCCAGCACATCCTGGTCCGCCACGAGCAGGGCGCGGGCCATGCCGCCGAGGGCTATGCGCGCTCGACCGGCAAGCCGGGCGTCGCGCTGGTGACCTCCGGCCCCGGCGCCACCAACATGGTGACGCCGCTGACCGATGCGCTGATGGACTCGATCCCGCTGGTCTGCATCTCCGGCCAGGTGCCGACGCATCTGATCGGCAACGACGCCTTCCAGGAATGCGACACCGTCGGCATCACGCGTCCCTGCACCAAGCACAACTGGCTGGTGCGCGACGTCAACGATCTCGCTAAAGTCCTGCACGAGGCTTTCTACGTCGCCACCTCCGGCCGTCCGGGCCCGGTGCTGGTCGACGTGCCCAAGGACGTGCAGTTCGCGACCGGCACCTATCATCCGCCGCGCAAATCCGACGTGCACCGCTCCTATGCGCCTCGCGTGAAGGGCGATGCGACGCAGATCCGCAAGGCCGTCTCGCTGCTGGCAAACGCAAAGCGCCCCGTGATCTACAGCGGCGGCGGCGTCATCAACTCCGGCCCCGAGGCGACGAAGCTGCTGCGCGAGCTGGTCGAGTTCACCGGCTTCCCGATCACGTCGACGCTGATGGGCCTCGGCGCCTATCCGGCATCGGGCAAGAACTGGCTCGGCATGCTCGGCATGCACGGCACCTACGAGGCCAACATGACCATGCATGATTGCGACGTCATGCTGTGCGTCGGCGCGCGTTTCGACGACCGCATCACCGGCCGCGTCGATGCGTTCTCGCCGAACTCGAAGAAGATCCACATCGACATCGATCCGTCCTCGATCAACAAGAACATCCGCGTCGACGTGCCGATCATCGGCGATTGCGGCAACATCCTCGGCGACATCCTGCAGGTGTTCAAGGCGGAGGCGAAGAAGCCCGACATCAAGTCGTGGTGGCAGCAGATCGCGCAGTGGCGCGCCCGCAACTCGCTCTATTACAAGAAGAGCAACGACGTCATCCTGCCGCAGCATGCGATCCAGAGCCTGTTCGAGGCGACGCGCGGCAGGGACACCTACATCACGACCGAAGTCGGCCAGCACCAGATGTGGGCGGCGCAGTTCTACGGCTTCGAGGAGCCGCATCGCTGGATGACCTCGGGCGGTCTCGGTACCATGGGCTACGGCCTGCCGGCGGCGGTCGGCGTGCAGGTGGCCCATCCCGACAGCCTCGTCATCGACATCGCGGGCGATGCCTCGGTGCAGATGACGATGCAGGAGATGTCGACGGCGGTGCAGTACGAACTGCCGATCAAGATCTTCATCCTGAACAACCAGTACATGGGGATGGTGCGGCAGTGGCAGCAGCTGCTGCACGGCAACCGCCTGTCGCATTCCTATTCGGAGGCGCTGCCGGATTTCGTCAAGCTCGCGGAAGCCTATGGCGCCGTCGGCCTTCAGGTGCACAAGCCCGGCGATCTCGACGGCGCCATCAAGGAGATGATCTCGGTCAAGCGTCCGGTGCTGTTCGACTGCCGCGTCGCGGCGCTCGAAAACTGCTTCCCGATGATCCCGTCCGGCAAGGCGCACAACGAAATGCTGTTGCCGGAGCAGGCCAATGACGAGGCGACCGCGAAGGCGTTCGCCGGCGGCAAGGCGCTGGTGTGACGAGAGAGATTTGAGGGGACGACAATGAACCAGCCCGCTTCCGCCTACTTCATCGAAGAGCGCCACGACCCGAACGAGACGCACACGCTTGCGGTGCTCGTGCAGAACGAGCCCGGCGTGCTCGCGCGCGTCATCGGCCTGTTCTCGGGCCGCGGCTACAACATCGAAAGCCTCACCGTCTCGGAGACCGAGGCCCAGAAGCATCTGTCGCGCATCACCATCGTCACCACGGGCACGCCGATGGTGATCGCGCAGATCAAGAACCAGCTCGACCGCATGATCCCGGTCTACCAGGTCGTCGACATGACCCAGACCCGGCGTTCGATCGAACGCGAGCTCGCGATGGTGAAGGTGCGCGGGCAGGGCGAGCACCGGGTCGAAGCACTGCGGCTCGCGGATGCGTTCCGCGCCAGGGTGATCGACGCCACCACCGAGAGCTTTGTGTTCGAGATCACAGGCAACACCGACAAGATCAATCAGTTTATCGACCTGATGCGCCCGCTCGGCCTCGTCGAGGTGTCGCGCACCGGCGTTGCCGCGATCGGCCGCGGGCCTGAAGGGATGTGAACCATGCTGGCGCGCGACTGGTATTACAACGAGCGGAACCGGATGGGGATCGGGCCCGCCGTGGCCTCGATCTACGACGCCCATGACGATGCCGATCTGCGGGCGCGCGCCGCACTGAAGATGCTGGGAGTCCAGCGCGGCTGGCGCATCGCCGACATCGGCTGCGGCAACGGCGTGCTGGCGACCGAAGCGGCGCTGATGGGTGCCGAGGTCGATGCCATCGACATCTCGCCGGCGATGCTGGCGCTCGCCGAGATCTACGCGCGCGATCGCAAGGCGCCCGTGCGCACCCAGTCCGCCGGCCTGCTCAGCTTCGCCTATCGGCCGGAATCCTACGATCTGATCGTCAGCGAGTTCACGCTGCACCATTTGCCGGATTTCTGGAAGGCGGTGGCGATGTCGCGGATCTTTCGCGCACTCAAGCCGGGGGCGACGTTTTACCTGCGCGACATCGTCTACGCGTCGATGCCGGATGCGATCGAGCGCGACGTCGAGCAATGGGCCGACTTCCAGATCAAGAACCACGATTTCGCACGCGAGAGCGTGGTGACGCATATGCGCGACGAATATTCCACCTTCGGCTGGGTGATGGAGCGGATGCTGACCGACGTCGGCTTCACGCTGGTCTCGGCCGATTACCACGCGCCGATGCACGGCACCTATCTGCTACGGAAACCGAGAGCCGGCGAGCAAGGCTAGACCAACAACAACAGGGCTGTCCGGCAGGGCAGAACCGGGAACAACAATGAAGCCGGCCGATATCCTCATCGCCATCCTGGTGGCGATCATCTGGGGACTTGCCTTCGTGGCGAGCCGGATCGCGCTCGACGAGTTTTCGCCGGAGCTGATGACGGCGATGCGCTTCGGCATTGCGGCGGTGCCGTGCCTGTTCATTCCCAAGCCGAAAGTCGCCTGGTCGCTTCTGATCGCGATCAGCCTCACGCTGTTCCTCGGCCAGTTCCTGAGCCAGGCCTACGGCATCGCCCATGGCGTGCCGGTCGGGCTGACCAGCGTCGTCGTGCAGAGCCAGGCGCTCTTCACCATCGGATTCGCCGCGATCGCCTTCGGCGAACGGCCGACGCCGGTGCAGACGCTCGGCGTCGTCATCGCGGCCGCGGGCCTGCTCATGATCTGCGGCACGGTCGGTTATGATTTCAGCGTCGGTGCGTTCGCGGTGCTGATGATCGCCCCGATCTGCTTTGCCGTCGGCAATCTTCTGCTGCGCGGGGCTCGCGGCGCGCCGATGTTCGACCTGTTTGCCTGGCTCTGTCTCACGGCCGCAGTGCCGTTGTTTGCACTCACGCTGGTTGTCAACGGACCGGTGCCGACTGTGCAGTCGCTGATCCACATGTCGCTCAAAGGTCTCGTCTGTCTGCTGACGATCGGCGCGATCTCGACCAGCATCGCTTATTGGCTCTGGGGCCGGTTGTTGCGCGACTATCCCGCCGCGCAAGTGGTGCCGTTCGCGCTGCTGGTCCCGTTCATCGGCTCGGCCGCTTCCAGCATCGTGTTCGGCGAGCGGTTCGGACCCTTGCGGCTCGCCGGCATGCTGACCGTGATCGGTGGTATCGCGGTGATGGTGCTGGCGCGGCGCCCGCAAGTCCTGCCCAAGGCAGCGCGAAAGGCCGCGTGAGGTGAACATGTCCCAGTCGCTGTTCTATGCCTTCCTCATCTTCATGGTCGTGATGTATTTCACGCCCGGGCCGAACAACATCATGCTGCTGTCCTCGGGCCTGACTTACGGCTTCCGGCGCACCATCCCGCACATTGTCGGCATCGTCCTCGGCTTCGCCTTCATGGTCGCCGCCGTCGGCCTTGGGCTCGGCTCGGTATTCCTGGCCTATCCGATCCTCCAGACCATCCTGAAATATGCCGGTGCCGCTTACCTGATCTATCTGGCCGCCGCGATTGCCATGTCCGGCCCGACCAGGCCTGGGGAGGGGGATGGCCGCGGTCCCATGACCTTCTGGGGCGCGGCGATGTTCCAATGGATCAACGCCAAGGGCTGGGTGATCGTGATCGGCACCATCACCGCCTATGCGGCCATCGCCCAATTCCCGCTCAACATCGCGATCCAGACCCTGATCAGCCTGCTCGTCGGCACGGTCTCGACCGTGGTCTGGGCCCTGTTCGGCTCGGCATTGCGGCCGGTCCTGACCTCGGAGCGGCTGGTCCGCGCCTTCAACATCCTGATGGCGCTCCTGCTGCTGGCCTCCCTCTACCCCGTCTTCATGGATGCATGATGTCGCGGATTTCCATGCAGAAACGGGTTTCCCTACGGGCTGAAAATGCTCTAGACAGCCCCCGAAATCCGCAAATTTCACCCTTCGGACACTGACCATTGGCCGATTTCGGCCCTGAACGAGGAAACGACCCATGCGTGTTTATTACGATCGCGACGCCGACCTGAACCTGATCAAGGGCAAGAAGGTCGCCATCGTCGGCTATGGCAGCCAGGGCCATGCCCATGCGCTCAATCTGAAGGATTCCGGCGTCAAGGACGTCGCCATTGCGCTGCGCAAGGACTCGGGCTCGGTGAAGAAGGCGGAAGCCGCCGGCTTCAAGGTGATGGAAGTCGCCGAAGCCGCCAAATGGGCCGATCTCGTCATGATGCTGACCCCGGACGAGCTCCAGGGCGACATCTATCGCGAGCACCTGCACGACAACATGAAGAAGGGCGCGGCCCTCGTGTTCGCGCACGGCCTCAACGTTCACTTCAACCTGCTCGACCCGCGCGCCGACCTCGACGTTCTGATGATCGCGCCGAAGGGCCCCGGCCATACCGTGCGCTCGGAGTATCAGCGCGGCGGCGGCGTGCCCTGCCTGATCGCGATCGCCAAGGACGTCTCTGGCAACGCCCATGACCTCGGCCTGTCCTACGCTTCGGCTGTCGGCGGCGGCCGCGCCGGCATCATCGAGACCACCTTCAAGGAAGAGTGCGAGACCGACCTGTTCGGCGAGCAGGTGGTGCTCTGCGGCGGCCTGGTCGAGCTGATCAAGGGCGGCTACGAGACCCTGGTCGAAGCCGGCTACGCGCCGGAGATGGCTTATTTCGAGTGCCTGCACGAAGTGAAGCTGATCGTCGACCTGATCTATGAAGGCGGCATCGCCAACATGAACTACTCGATCTCCAACACCGCCGAGTACGGCGAGTACGTCACCGGCCCGCGCATCATCACGGACGAGACCAAGAAGGAGATGCGCAAGGTTCTCGCCGACATCCAGGGCGGCAAGTTCGCCCGCGACTGGATGCTCGAGAACAAGGTCAACCAGACCTCGTTCAAGGCCACCCGCGCCAAGCTCGCCGCGCACCCGATCGAGGAAGTCGGCGCAAAGCTCCGCGACATGATGCCCTGGATCAAGAAGGGCGCGCTGGTCGACAAGAGCAAGAACTAAGTCGTTGTGCCCCGGACGCAGCGCATCACTCGAGTGATGCGCTGCTGGTCCGGGGGCCAATGCGGCTGCTGGGTCCGGCGCTTCGCTGCGCTTGCCCGGGACACGGGCAAGAATCCCAGGCATGATCGCGGGAACTCCAGGGAGGGGACCATGCGATCCGTCGTCATTACCGGTGCGTCCACAGGCATCGGCTGGGCTACTGCAAAATTCCTGATCGGGCGCGGTTATCGCGTGTTCGGCAGCGTCCGCAAGCAGGCCGATGCCATCAGGCTGAAGGGCGAATTCGGCGCCAATTTCACCCCACTGCTGTTCGACGTCACCGACGAGGCCGCGGTCCTCGCGGCTGCGCGGGACGTGCGCGCGGCGCTGAATGGCGAGACGCTGGCGGGCCTCGTCAACAATGCCGGCGTCGCCGTCGCCGGCCCCGTGCTCGAATTGTCGGCCGACGATTTCCGCCGCCAGATGGACATCAACGTCATCGGCCCGGTGATCGCGACGCAGGCGTTCGGGCCGCTGCTCGGTGCCGATCCGTCGTTGAAGGGGCCGAAGGGGCGGATCGTGATGATCAGCTCGGTCGCCGGCAAGAACGGCAATCCGCTGTCGGCACCCTATTGCACCTCCAAGCACGCCATCGAGGGGCTGTCCGAAAGCCTGCGCCGCGAGCTGATGCTGTTCGGCATCGACGTCATCATCGTCGCCCCCGGCGCGGTGAAGACGCCGATCTGGAGCAAGGCCGAGGAGATCGACCTGTCCGTCTACCAGAACTCGCCCTATCTGCCGGCGCTGAACAAGGTGATGGCCTTCATGATGGACCTCGGGGCGAAGGGCCTGCCGGCCGAGCGGATCGCCGAGGTCGTGTTCGAGGCGCTCACCGTGGCGAGCCCGAAGGTGCGCTATCAGATCACGCCCGATCCGATGCGCCACCTGATCACGGCGGTGCTGCCGAAGCGGACGCTCGACCGCATCATCGCCAAGCGGCTCGGGTTCCTGCCACAATAGGCCGGGCGCTTCATCCCGCCACAACAGTCTGGCCGCGCGGATGGCGCGCCATCGCGATCATGCGCAGCGCCATCACGACCAGCAGCGGAATGAGGAACGCCGCGTAGAGCGGCATCGCCGGCACGCGCTTGCCGAACGACACCATGAACTGGAGCCAGAGATAATAACCGCCGGCGAGGTGCAGCGTTCGCCAGGCGCGCGGCCCGATCAGCGCGACGGTGCGGTCGAACGAGGTCGCGCTCATGACGATGATGAATGCATAGCCGATGCCGCCGAAGACGTAGGAGGCGGGCGAGGTGGCCTCCGCGAAGCCGGCCGGATCCATCTGGGCGAAGGCGATGATCGCGACGGCATGGATGGCGTGGGAGGCGGCGAAGCTCAAGCCGAGATAGCGGCGGTTACGACGCTGCCAGCGCGTCCAGGCGTTTGGCCAGAGGCGCGCGAGTGCCGCGGCGCTGAAGGCGAGGCAGTACAGTGTGAGCGAGCTGCGTGCCGTGAAGCGGATCACCATCCGTACACCCTCGACCTCGAACTGGCGCATCGAGGCGATCCACAGGCTGAGGACGACCAGGCTCAGGGTGAGGGCGGCCAGCAGCCGCCAGCCTTCGAGCCAGCCTTGACGTTGCGACATGATGATCTCCCTTCGTTATGTAATCATCGATTACATTTCGACGCGCGCGGGCGGTCAATGGTGTAATCGCTGCTTACATTCACGTTCGGGTGATGCTAGGAAGCATCATGCCTGCCCGTCAGCCCTCCAAGCCGCGCGTTCGCCGCCCCGGAGCCGAACCCCGGCCGTATCACCACGGCGACCTTCGCCGCGTCCTGATCGATGCTGCGTTGCAACTCGCGGCGGAGGGAGCGGAGGTCTCGGTCCGCGAGGCCGCGCGCCGGGCCGCGGTGTCGCCGGGGGCGCCGTTCCGGCACTTTCCGAACCGCGATGCCCTGATGGCCGCAGTGGCCGAGGAAGCGCAGCGGCGTTTTCGCATCGAGATCGAGGTGGCGCTGGGCAAGGCCCCCGCCGCCGGCCCGCTCGCCCGCTTCCGCGCCTTTGGCCTTGCCTACCTGCGCTGGGCGATGCGCAATCCCGCCCACTTCGAAATCATCTCCACCGGGCGCTATTTTGCCCATGGCAGCTCCGCCGAGCTGACCCGCGACAACGCCGAGCTGATCGCCCTGACCGAGGGAATCCTCACTGAAGCGGCGGAGCAGGGCCTGCTGCGCCCGGGCGATCTCAAGCAAGTCCAGATCGCCGGCCGCGCGCTGGTCTACGGCTTCGCCCGGATGAATCTCGACGGCCACTTTCCCCGCTGGGGCGTCGCAGAGGACGAGATCGAGCGGATGGCGGAAGCGGTGATCGATCTGTTCATCGCTGGGATCGCCAAGGCCTGATCTTGCAGGCGGCTCCGTGCGGCGCTTCGCCGCCTCCTGACAATAAGCGAACGTCGCATCACGGCATGCGTTGCCTGTCCTTGACCGTTCCGTTACAGTTTTATGACACGGTGCAGGCTTCCGGCTGCGCCGGATGCCTAGCCGCCCTCTTTCCACCCTTGGGCCGGCCAGACGGCTAGGCAATACATTGCGCCGGACCAGCTGTTGCGTGTCGTCGATGGCGTCCGCGCCTAATCCAGGTCCTTCTGCCACGACTGCCGTGCTCGCCAGCGTCGCCGCGCTCGGCATCTGGCGGTTGCTCGCCGTCGTCGCGCCGCATTTGGCCGCGGTCGCGCTGATGTACCAGACCGAGACCGATTTCGGCTCGCGCCTCTCCTTCGCGCTGGCTTGGGGCATTCTCAACTTCTTCTGGATCACGCTGTTGCGCCGGCCGGCGCTGTCGGGCGCGCTGTCGCTGACCATGGTCGTCGTGCTGGTGCTGCTGTCGCGGCTGAAGCACGACGTCGTTCAGATGACGGTCAACTTCATCGATCTGATGATGATCGACCGCGATACCGTGGCGTTCCTGTTCACGATCTTCCCGAACTTGCGCTGGTCGGTGATCCTGGCCGGCCTCGTCACGCTGCCGCTGATGTACGCGCTGTGGTGGCTCGATCCGTTCCGCATCCGCCGCCTGCCGGCGCTCGCCTGCAAGCTGGCATGCCTTGCCGCGCTGGTCGGCTATTCGCTCTATCGTCCGGACGAAGCCTGGCGCGGCTATTACGACGACGGCTATCTGTCGAAATTCTTTCGCTCCGGCGTCAGCTCGGTCTCCGACTTCGTGCAATACGGCTTCATGGAATCGGCCGCTGCGACCAATGAGCGGCTCAACATGCCGCTGGTCGATTCCTGCCACCCTGCCGGGCGCCGGCCGAACATCATCATGATCCATGATGAATCGAGCTTCGACATCCGCGCCGCGCAAGGGATCAAGGTGCCGCAAGGCTATGGCAGCCACTTCAAGTCCTGGGACGGCAAGCAGCGCACGTTCCTGGCCGAGAGCAATGGCGGGCCGAGCTGGTTCACCGAATACAACGTGCTGGCGGGGCTTTCCTCGCGCTCGTTCGGCCGCTTCGCCTATTTCGTGACACGCATCGCCTCAAATCGCGTCGAGCGCGGGCTGCCGCTGGCGCTGCGCCGCTGCGGCTACGACACGATGTCGCTCTATCCCGCCTATGGCGGCTTCATGGCCGCCCGCAGCTTTCAGATGACGACCGGTATCGAGCGCTTCCTCGACTCGAAGGATCTCGGCGCCAAGGACGTCGAGCCCGACAGCTTCTTCTACGACAAGGCGCTTCAGCTGATGGGCCAGCAGCCGCCCAACAAGCCGCTGTTCACCTTCATCTATCTCGGTGCCAATCACTTCCCCTGGGAGACGCGTTTCCGTCCCGAGCTGCTGCCGAACTGGCGCGCGCCGGGCAATGTGGCATCCATCGACGAATATCTGCGCCGGCAGGCGATGAGCGCCGAGCAGTACAAGGCGTTTGTCGCGGGCCTCAAGAAGACCTTTCCCGGCGAGCCCTTCCTGATCGTGCGCTATGGCGATCATCAGCCGGAATTCGCGCCTGCCATCCTCGAGCCCGGGCTCGACGAAGGCGCCATCGGCAAGAAGCTCGACGCCTACGATCCGCGCCTCTATGCGACCTATTACGCGATCGATGCCGTCAATTTCGAACCGGTGAAGAGCGACGCCGTGATGGACACGATCGACGGTCCCTATCTGCCGCTGGTGATCCAGGAGGCCGCCGGCATCCCGCTCGACCCGTCCTTCGCCGAGCAGAAGGAGATCATGCTCCGCTGCAAGGGGATGTTCTATGCTTGCAAGGACGGCGCCGAAGCGCGGCGGCTGAACCGCCTGCTGATCGAGGCCGGGATGATCCGGGGGCTGTAACGCGATCGCTTGGATCTCGGACACAACTCCTCGACCGTCACCCTGAGGCGCTCATCAAGCGGCAAGCCGCTTGGTGAGCCTCGAAGGGCGACAGCCCGGATGCATCGCGGCCGCTCATCCTTCGAGGCTCGCCGCACGGTGCTATGCACCGCGCAGCTCGCGCCTCAGGATGACGGATCCTGCAGCTGACCTACTGCTTGATCTTCCCCCACAACCACTTCGCGACCGCCTCCGGCGAGGAGTTCGCGTCATTGCCGCTGGCGCGCAAATTCGCCTCGCGCATGGTGGCGATGTCGATCTTGCCGAGCAGCGGTTGCAGCGCCGTCTTGAGCCGCTCGTCCCCGGCGCGCTTCGGCGCGAGCAGCAGGATCGCGTCGTAGGGCGGGATCGCGTGCCTGGGATCGTCGAGCGCGACCAGGTCGTATTTCGCGATCAGGCCGTCGCTGGTGTAGCCGGCGATGACGTCGACCTCGCCGCCGGCGACCGCCGCGTACATGAAGTCCGGCTGCATCTGGCGCTGGGCGCGGAACTGGAGCCCATAGGCCTTTTGCAGCGCTGCCCATTCGGGGCGCGAGAAGAATTCGTAATCGCCGGCAATCGACAGCGTCGAGGCATGTGCGGCGAGATCGGCGATGGTGCGGATGCCGAGCGCCTCGGCCTTCTTCTTCGGCATCACCAGCGCGTAGGCGTTCTCGAAGCCGAGCTCACCGAGCAGCGTGATGTTCTCCTTTGCCAGCGCGGTCTTCAGCTCTGCGACCAGCTCGGCGCGCGGCTTGATCTCGGTCCGATGCAGCTGGTTGGCCCAGAGCGTGCCGGAATAATCGACATAGAGATCGATGTCGCCGGCCTTCAACGCCTCGAAGATCACGCTGGAGCCGAGGCCGGAGCGCGCCGTGGCCGAGAGGCCCGTCGCCTGGAGGCGGTCCCTCATCAACGCCGACAGCACATATTGCTCGGCGAAGGTTTTTGCGCCGACCACATAGCCTGACGACGAGCGGCCCATCGTCGGCACCAGCGTCGCCGCGACCAGTGCCGCGATTCCCGCGGCGCCGAACGCGGTACGAGCGCGGCTGCGCTGGCGCAGACCGCTCTCGATCAGGCCGAGCAGCTGATCGACAGCGAGCGCGAGCAAAGCCGAGGCAAAGCAGCCGAACAGCACGAACACCCAGTTCTGGGTCTGAAGCCCGGCAAAGATGTAATTGCCGAGGCTGGTCTGCCCGATCGGCGTCGACAGCGTCGCGGTGCCGATCACCCACACGGCGGCGGTGCGGACGCCCGCCATCATCACCGGCAGCGCCAGCGGCAGCTCGACCATCACCAGCGATTGCCGCGCGGTCATGCCGACGCCCTTGGCCGCCTCGATCAGCGCGGGATCGATGCCGTTGAGCCCGGCGATGCCGTTGCGCAGCACCGGCAGCATCGAATAGAGCGCCAACGCCAGCATTGCCGGCAGGAAGCCGAACGCGGAGAAGGACACGCCGAACCAGGCTAGCGTGACCGAGGCCGCAAGGAGCAGCAGCGGATAAAACAGCGCGAGCAGCGCCAGGCCCGGCACGGTCTGCACGATGCTGGCGAGCGCGAGCAGGATGCCGCGCGGCGCCGGACGGTTGCGCGTCAGGATCGCCAGCGGCAGGCTGACGGCAAGGCCGAGTGCGAGCGCGGCGAGGCTCACCCGCACGTGGTTGCCGAGATAATCGGGCAGATGCGCCAGTGCCTCGCCCCAGCGCGGATCGGCAAGGAAGCTCATGCCGCACCGCCCTGCGGCAGCAGTGCGTTCAGCCGCTCGACCTGGCGGCGCGGCGTGCGCAACAGCTCCAGCACGTAAGCGTCGCTGCTGTTCGAGAGCTCCGCAGGCGTGCCCTGGGCGAGCAGCTTCCCGCCGCGCATCACCGCGATGCGGTCGGCGAGCAGGATCGCCTCCGTCATGTCGTGGGTGATCATCACGGTGGTCAAGCCGAGCTTGCGATGCAGCGAACGATAATCGTCGCCGAGCGCATCGCGGGTGAGGGGATCGAGCGCGCCGAACGGCTCGTCCATCAGCACGATGCGGGGCCTCGCCGCGAGCGCCCGCGCCACGCCGACGCGCTGGCGCTGGCCGCCGGAGAGCGCCGCGGGCAGGCGGTCGCGATGCGCGTTCCGGTCGAGCTGCACGAGCTCCAGCAGCTCGTCGACGCGCCGTGCGATCGCCGCTGCCGGCTCTCCCAGCAGTTTTGGCGTGATGCCGATATTGTCGGCGACGCTCAGGTGAGGGAACAGTCCGCCGCTCTGGAAGACGTAGCCGATCCGCCGCCGCAGCGCGACGGGATCGACGCTTTGCACATCCTCGCCCTCGACCGTGATTGTGCCGCCGTCGGCCTCGATCAGCCGGTTGGCGAGCCGCAGCAGTGTGGTCTTGCCGGAGCCGGAGCCACCGACGATGGCAAGAAACTCGCCCTCGGCAATGTCGAGCGAGACGTCGTCGACGGCCTTGAGCGCGCCGAAGCTCCTGGTCACGTGGACGTAGCTGATGGCTGGCTTCGAAGGCATCGACGCGGCTCATTCCTCCTTACCCTCCCCTGGAGGGGGAGGGTCGATCGCGCGCAGCGCGAGCGGGGTGGGGTGATCTCTCAACACGGGTAGTGTTGGACGTGGAAAGACCGTCACCCCACCCCGCTGTGCATTTCGCTCCGCTACATGCCCAGCGACCCTCCCCCTCCAGGGGAGGGTACGAGCGCCCGGCAATCCATGCGTAGCACGCTTGGCGGCTTGATTGAACTTGGCCGCGCGAGCGGCTAAGGCATCAAGC
The DNA here is from genome assembly GCF_002776695.1 of Bradyrhizobium nitroreducens. Lineage (GTDB taxonomy): Bacteria > Pseudomonadota > Alphaproteobacteria > Rhizobiales > Xanthobacteraceae > Bradyrhizobium > Bradyrhizobium nitroreducens. Next base: position 7,825,100 of record NZ_LFJC01000003.1, on the reverse strand, counting down.
GAAATTCGGAGGAAGCATATGTCGACGCCCACGGCAGTGGCGCTGGAAGATGCCAAGGTCGCGTTCCGGCTCGGGGACGGGCGGGTCTATACGGCGGTGGAGAAAGCCCATCTTGCGGTCGCGCAGGGCGAGTTCGTCGCCATTGTCGGCCCCACGGGCTGCGGAAAATCCACGCTGCTCAACGTCGCGGCCGGGCTGCTCAAGCCCGCCGCCGGCAGCGTCAGGATTTTCGACCGGCCGCTCGCCGGGCTGAACCGGGAGGCCGGCTATCTGTTCCAGGCCGACGCGCTGTTCCCGTGGAAGACCGCGCTCGACAATGTCGCGATCGGGCTCGAGATCAAGGGCACGCCGCGGGCTGACGCGCTGCCTCAGGCGCAAAAATGGCTGACCTCCGTCGGCCTCGGCGCGTTCGCTGGCCGCTTTCCGCACATGCTCTCCGGCGGCCAGCGCAAGCGCGTGGCGCTGGCGCAGGTGCTGATCCGCGATCCGAAGATTCTGCTGATGGACGAGCCGTTCGGGCCGCTCGATGCGCAGACCCGGCAGGTCATGGGCAATCTGCTGCTCGACTTGTGGAACGCCGACCGCAAGGCGGTGCTGTTCGTGACCCATGATCTGGAAGAGGCAATCGCGCTCGCCGACCGTGTCGTGATCATGTCCGCCGGTCCGTCCTCGCGCATCATCGGCGACTGGCGCGTCAGCCTCGCCCGCCCGCGCGACATCTTCGAGGTGCGGCTGGACAAGGAGTTCCACGAGCTCCATCGCGAGATCTGGAGCGTGCTCAAGGACGAGGTGATGAAGGGCTACGCCCAGTCCACGCAAGCGGTGGAGGCGGTGTGATGTCGCGCCCAACGCTGTTCGCGCTGCAAGTTCTGGTCGCGGTCGTCTGCATCGTGCTGTGGCAGGTGCTGTCGACCGTCCCCGTGTTCGGCAAGATCCTGCTGCCGCCGTTCTTCTTCTCCAACCCGCTCGACGTGTTCAGCCAGATCGTGAAGTGGTTCGTCTCCGGCGTGATCTGGAAGCATCTCGGCATCACGCTGACGGAATCGATCCTGGCCTTCGTGATCGGATCGGCTGGCGGTGTGCTGGTCGGCTTCTGGTTCGCGCGCCAGCCGCTGGTCGCCGCCGTGTTCGATCCCTACGTCAAGATGGTCAATGCGTTGCCCCGCGTGGTGCTGGCGCCGATCTTCGCGCTGTGGCTCGGCCTCGGCATCTGGTCCAAGGTCGCGCTCGGCGTCACCTTGGTGTTCTTCATCGTCTTCTTCAACGTCTATCAGGGCGTCAAGGAAGTCAGCCGCACCGTGCTCGACAACGGCCGCATGCTCGGCATGAGCGAGCGGCAGCTGATGCAGCACGTCTATTGGCCGTCGGCGCTGTCCTGGATGTTCTCCTCGCTGCACACCTCCGTCGGCTTCGCCGTGGTCGGCGCGGTCGTCGGCGAATATCTGGGGTCGGCAGCTGGCCTCGGCTACCTCATCCAGCAGGCCGAGGGCGTGTTCGACGTCGCCGGCGTGTTCGCCGGCATGTTCGTGCTGTCGGCCTTCGTCATCCTGATCGACTACGGCGTGACGTTGGTCGAGCGGCGGCTGCTGGTGTGGCGGCCGACCGCGTCGGACGGGCGCGGCTAGCCACATCCGTCACCTGCTGACTTTTATGTGATTGGCCGTTCGGAATAGAACGCGCGCCCGCGCGTCATACCCCCATGCAACCGCCTGCATGGGAGTTCAGCATGCACTCGTTACAGTTTCGCTGCGTCGTTACGGCGCTCGTAAGCCGATGCCGATGGCCCAGGCCCGGCCTCGGCACGGCATTCCTGGCCGCGCGCATTCTGGTCGCGTTCGCGGTGCCTCCGCTTGCGTTCGCGCATGAATCCCATCCTGCCGCTCCGCCAGCTGCGGTGAGTACAGAAGAACGGGCGTTCCTGGAAGAAAACGAAGCCGCCATGACCAAGATGATGAACGACATGGCGGCCAAGCCGACCGGCGATGTCGATCGCGACTTCGTAGCAATGATGACCCCGCATCATCAGGGCGCGATCGACATGGCGGTGATCGAACTGCGCTACGGCAAGAACGAGCAGCTGAGGCGTATCGCCCAGGAAATCATCGTCGACCAGATGCAGGAAATCGCGGCCATGAAGCTCGCCATCGGCGAGCCAGCCACGGATACGACGCCTGCTCCGACCCAGTCGCCACCCGCTCCCGTCGCAGCCGGTCCTCATCGTCCGGGCATGCAGATGGACATGTCCAATGTAATGAAGAAGTAGGAGCCGCAGATGACCACGTCACGAAGCAATATGATCAAGAGCATCTTCCTTGCAGCCACGATGCTGGCGACCGGATCCGCGGCATGGGCGGGGCAGGCACCGGGCGCGTTGTCCGCACCCGATATTCCGATCAGCCACCACGACCGCGTCTACGCCGCAGAACAGTTCTCGAATACGGTTTCGGTCACCGACCCCGTCGACAACAAGCTGCTCGGCGTGATCCGGCTAGGCGACCCGCAACCCGGCAATTTCAGTCCGCTCTACAAGGGCCAGGTCCTCGTGCATGGCATGGGCTTCTCGCCTGATCACAGGACGCTTGCCGTGGTGTCGATCGGCTCGAATTCGGTGACGTTCATCGATACCGCGACCAATGCGGTCAAGCACACGACTTATGTCGGGCGGTCGCCGCACGAGGCATTCTACACCCCCGACGGCAAGGAGGTCTGGGTCACGGTTCGCGGTGAGAACTACATCTCGGTCATCGATGCGAAGAGCTTTGCGGAGAAGTCCCGCATCACGACCCCGAACGGGCCGGGCATGCAGATCTTCTCGCCCGACGGCAAATACGGCTATATCTGCTCGTCGTTCAACCCCGAGACGGACGTCGTCGCGGTCGCCGAGCACAAGATCATCGCCACGGTGAAGCAGGAGAGCCCGTTCTGCCCGAACATTGCGGCGACACCGGATGGAAATCAGGTGTGGTTCACGCTGAAAGATGTCGGTCGCATCCAGGTGTTCGACGCGAAGCCGCCGTTCAATCTCATCAAGACGATCAACACCGGGCCGATCACGAACCACGTCAACTTCGCGCATACGGCCAAGGGGACTTTCGCTTACGTGACGGTCGGTGGTCTGAACCTTGTGAAGGTCTTCCGGACCGACGATTTCTCGCAGGTTGCGGCGATCCCGGTCGGGAATCTGCCGCATGGCGTCTGGCCGTCCGGCGACGGCACGCGGATCTATGTCGGGCTCGAGAACGCCGATGCTCTCGCGGCGATCGACACCGCCACCAACAGCGTCGTGGCGAACGTCCCGGTCGGCCAGGCCCCGCAGGCGATCGCGTATGTTCCAAACGCCGCGCCGAACCCGGACGACCGCCAGAACCTGCAGGCGCTCGGCGTTGCCGGCCAAGTCGCTCATCTCTCGCTCACGTCGAAAGACGGTGCGAGGGACGGCAAGGCGCCGACCAGCGTGTCGCTGTTCGATCAGGGGCTGATCCAGATCTTGCAGGCCTCGGTGACCGGGCTTCAGCCCAAGCAGAAATATGTGCTTGCACTGGCGGAACGCGGTGACGGGACTGGTCCCCTGCAGCCATTGGCGGCGTTCATGACCAATCCGGCCGGATCGGCTATCGTCAACGCCGCCGGCCCGATCCGGCAGATCGTCGACCAACCGACTGCTGCAGCAAAGCGCTATCTGGTGATTGCCGCCGGCGACGCCGCGATGCCGGGCGAGGCGGTTCAGATCGAGGCGCAATGACTTCGGTCGGGACGACATCGGAAAGATGGCGGAGTGCCTTATGAAGGACATGCTGGTTCAGGTCGAACCACTGATCCCCGCGCTCCGCCGCTATGCGCGTGCACTCATGCGCGATCGCGCTGCGGCTGACGATTTGGTCCAGGACTGCCTGGAGCGCGCCGTCAGCCGCTGGCATCAGCGGCGTGACGGCAGCGTGCGCGCCTGGCTGTTCACCATCCTCCACAATCTGGCGATCACCCAATTCCGCCAGGCCACGGCGCGAGGCAGGCATATGCCGATCGACGATGCGGGCGAGCAGGAGCTCGCCAGTGCGGCAGCTCAGGAACAGAGGTTGATCTATCAGGATGTCCTGAGCAAGCTTGCAAAACTCCCGGAAGAGCAGCGGTCCGTGCTGTTGCTGGTCGCAGTCGAGGATCTTTCCTACGCGGACGCCGCGGCAGTTCTCAACGTCCCGGTCGGCACGGTGATGTCACGCCTGTCACGGGCACGGGAGCGGCTCTTGCAGGAGATGGATGGCGTCGCGCCAGGAAACGTCGTGGTATTGCGGAGCTTGAAATGAACCAGCGACCGATCACAGAGGACGATCTGCACGCCTATGTGGACCAGGCGCTCGAGCCAGAACGCCGCGCGGCGGTCGCATCCTATCTGGACAATCATCCCGACGTCGCCGGGCGCGTCGCGGCCTTCGCCACGCAGCGGGAGCAATTGCGCGGCGCACTGGCGTCAATCGTTGACGAGCCCTTACCGGCAGAATTGAACCTGTCGCATATCATCGAGGGCCGAAAACGGCGTCCGCGATGGGCCGGGGGAATGGTCGCAGCCATGCTGCTCATTGGCCTCGGCGGTCTCGGCGGCTGGACCATGCATGGTCTGTTGCAGGACGGTTCGAACGGACTGTCCTCGTTGGCGCAGGAGGCCGCTTACTCCTATAGCGTTTTCGCCCCGGACCACGTGCGGCCGGTCGAGATCAAGGCGTCCAACAGCGCCGAGTTCGCGCAATGGGCCACCACCCGGCTGAAGCAGCCGGTGAAGGTGCCCGATCTCTCGGCCTCAGGCTATCGGCTGATGGGAGGCCGCCTGGTTCCGACGTCGCATGGCCCGGCGGCGATGTTCATGTACGACGACGATCGCGGCAACCGCCTCGTGGTGCTGACGCGCCCGATGAGCAACCGCGATCTGGCGACGCCGATGATGCCGCAATCGACCGGCGACGTCGCAGGCTTCGTGTGGGCGGAGGCCGGCATGGGTTACACGCTCGTCGGCCAGCTTCCGGGCGACACCCTCAAGCCGATCGCAAACGAGATCCGCAAGCAGGCGCGCCCGATCTAAGAGCGTTTTCGAGCGAAGTGGATAGCGGTTCGCGTCAAGAAAACGCGTCTAAACAAGAATCTAGAGCTCCGTTTCGATTCCATCGGAACGGGAAAGGGCTCTAGCACCAGGATGGACGAAACGGGCCCGCACGGCCGTGCGGGCCCGGTCATTCGACCAGGCCCGGCTTTCGGCCTCAATCCAGCAGCTTGACGTCGTCGGGCGCCTGCGGCGGCGTCTTGATCGCGATCGCCTTGACCTGGCCCGAGATCGGCTTGGTGCCGCCATGCGGCGTGCCCTTCGGGATGATGACGAGGTCACCCGGCTTGACCGTGACTTCCTTGTCGCCGAGCCAGATCGTTCCGGTGCCGTCGAGGATGTACTGGATCTCGTTGGTGTTGGGATGCAGGTGCTTGGGCACATTGCCGACCTGGATCGACACGGTGGCGCCGTCGGCGGTCATGAACGTCTTGGAGCGGTAGCCGACCTTGTTGGCGGGGCCCAGCGCGTCGCCTTCCATTTCACCGGTATGGATGATCTGTGCGGTGATGCTCTCGGCGGCAAGCGCCGGACCGAGCAGGTAGGTTGCGCCGCATCCGGCGATGAAGGCGGCCGTAATCGACAGCCCGGCTGTAATACGATTCATGGATGATCCTCCCCATCGAGAATTGTTCTTGTCTGGACATGCTATTGCGCCGAATGGCCGATGGCCAGTGCCTCCGGCAGTGCTTCTCAAGCCAGCCGGGCTGCTCTATGGTGCCGCCGGCCGAACGGAGGAAACCAATGAAGAACACGATTGCCAGGCTCGCCGGTGCGCTGCTCGCGCTGACGCTCACCACCGGTTTTGCCGCGGCGCAAAGCAAGGTCACCATCGCGGTCGGCGGCGGCTCCTGCCTGTGCTATTTGCCCACGGTGCTGGCCAAGCAGCTCGGTGAATACGACAAGGCCGGCCTCAATGTCGAACTCGTGGACCTCAAGGGCGGCTCGGACGCGCTGAAAGCCGTGCTCGGCGGCAGCGCCGACGTGGTCTCCGGCTATTTCGACCATTGCGTCAACCTGGCCGCCAAGAAGCAGGAGCTGCAGTCCTTCGTGGTCTATGACCGCTATCCCGGCCTCGTGCTGGTGGTCGCGCCCGCGCGCACCAACGACATCAAGTCGGTCAAGGACCTCGCCGGCAAGAAGGTCGGCGTCAGCGCGCCCGGTTCCTCCACCGACTTCTTCCTGAAATACATGCTGAAGAAGAACGGGGTCGATCCCACCAGCGCCGCCGTGATCGGCGTCGGCCTCGGCGCCACCGCGGTCGCCGCGATGGAGCAGGGCCAGATCGACGCCGCCGTGATGCTCGATCCCTCCGTGACCGTGCTGCAGGGCAGCCACAAGGATCTGCGCATCCTCTCCGACACCCGCACGCAAAAGGACACGCTCGAGACCTTCGGCGGCGAATATCCGGGTGGCGCGCTGTATTCGACCGCGGCCTGGGTTGCCAAGCACGAGAAGGAGACGCAGGCGCTGACCAACGCGATCCTCGCCACGCTCGCCTGGATCCATTCGCACAGCCCTGAGGAGATCATGGCGAAGATGCCGGAGGAGACGGTCGGCAAGAACAAGGACCTCTATCTCGCTGCGCTGAAGAACACGATCCCGATGTACTCGGAGACCGGCAAGATGGACCCGAAGGGCGCGGACGCCGTGCTCGCGGTGTTCAGCGTCGGCTCGCCCGAGGTGGCCAACGCCAAGATCGACGTCAGCAAGACCTTCACCAACACGTTCGTCGAGCAGGCCAAGAAGACGACGGGGAATGCCAAATAGCTGACGCGAAGATGTGGTAACCGTCCCTCATGACGACACCCATCATTCATCGCGTCACGACGCTTGATCTTGCCGTGCGGCCGATCGACTGGCCGTTCGCCCAGGAGCGTCGCGACGAGATCGCGGCGCATTTCGCCGAGAAGCAGCGCGAGCGGCCGAAGATCTGGAACGGCCGCGTCCTGCTCGGGCGAGATCCCGTGTTCGCGGGCGGCCATTTCACCTCGACCTATTTCGAGACCGATTTCGCAAGCTTCCTTGCCTGGCGCGACTGGGGCTTTCCCGGCCCCGCCGTGTTCAACGGTTTTGGCATGGGTGCGCTGCGCACGTCCGACGGCGCTTTCGTGATGGGCGAGATGGCGCAGCACACCGCCAACGCGGGCCGCATCTATTTCCCGTCGGGCACCCCCGATCTCGACGACGTCCGGGACGGCACGCTGGACATTCCCGGCAGCGTCGTCCGCGAGCTCGAGGAGGAGACCGGCCTGACGGCGGCGGATTTTCAGGCCGAGCCGGACTGGCATTGCATCGTCAGCGGGCCCACGATTGCGATGATGCAGGTGCTCAACCTGGATATGTCCGGCGAGGAGGCGCGCGCCCGGATCGAAGCCAACCTCGCCCGCGAGGACGAGCCCGAATTGTCGGCCATCCATCTCGTGCGCGGGATGAGTGACCTCAGGCCGACCATGCCGCGATTTGTCACGGCCTTCGTCGAGCAGCAGTTCGCCTCGCGCTGACGCGCGAGGCTTGACATCGCTGCGCTCTGCCCATGTGATGGGGGCAAGCAAGATCAAGACGAATGCAATGCACAATCGTCCAGGGAGGTTTTGATGCGCCTGCGCATGGCTGCCCGTTTGGTACGTGGGCTGTTGGTCGCGATATCGGCGACGGGCTTGGCGGTGTCCGCCAAAGCCCAGGACAGACCTCAGGACAAGAAGATCAAGATCGGCGTCGTCTTTGATTTGACCGGACCTCTGGCCGGCGGCGGCTCCGAGCTCAACTATGTCGGCACCAAGATCATCCTCGACCATTTTGCCAAGACCGGCGTCGAGGGCTACAAGATCGAGGCGGTCTATGCCGACGCGCAAAGCAAGCCCGACATCGCCATCAACGAATCCGTCCGCCTGCTGGAGCAGGAGAAGGTCGACATGGTGCTCGGCTTCTTCTCCTCGGCGCAGTGCGTGCCGGTCGCCGCCCGCGTCGAGCAGCTCAAGAAGTTCATGTGGATGACGACCTGCATCTCGTCGGCCGTGTTCAACGAGAAGGGCTACAAATACGTCTTCCGCCCGCAGGCGAGCGGCGACCAGTTCGGCATGATGACGATGGATTTCATCGCACAGAACGCCAAGGGGAAGTTCGGCAAGGAGCCGAAGGATCTGCGCGTCGCCATCATCCACGAGGACGGCGCCTATGGCGTCGACGTATCAAGAGGCAACGAGGTCGGTGCCAAGAAGGCCGGCTTCAACGTCGTGCTCAAGGAGGGCTATTCGGCGACTGCGCCGGATCTCTCCGCGCTGGTGACCAAGCTCAAGCGCGCCAAGCCCGACGTCATCTTCCACACCGGCTACAATCCGGACATCACGCTGCTGCTCCGCCAGGCCCGCGAGCAGGGCCTGAAGTTCGGGGCGCTGATGGGGCACGGCGCAGGCTATGGCGTCTATGAGAAGCTGAAGGAAGGCATGGGGGCCGACGCCACCTATATCTTCAACACCGACCCGATCTCGATCTGGCTCGCCAACCAGAAGACCATGGATCCGAAGCTCCCGGCCGTCATCAAGATGGTCGGCGAGGAGTTCGACAAGATCAAGCCGGGCGTCGCCATCCGTTCCGCCCATGTCGGCATCGGGGCGTCCAACACCTACGTGTTCATGGCGGATGTGCTGCCGCGGGCGATCAAGAAATACGGCGGCGTCGATCCCGACGCGCTGCGCAAGGCGGCGCTCGACACCGACATCCCCGAAGGCGGCACCATGCTCGGCTTCGGCGTGAAGTTCTACGGCGAGGGCACGCCCATGGCCGGGCAGAACGAACGCTCGTTCCCCGTCGTGATCCAGTATCTCGAGGACAAGTCCCACGTGGTGTGGCCGAAGAGCCAGGCGCAGCGCGAGGCCGTGCTGCCGCTGCCGAAGGGCACCACCTACAGCAACCAGTAGCGGCGGAGGGCCTTGGTGCTGGAAGTCAGCGGGCTGGTGAAGCGGTTCGGCGGCTTCACCGCCGTCAACAACGTGTCGTTCAAAGTCGATCAGGGCGAGATCCTCGGCCTGATCGGCCCCAACGGCTCGGGCAAGAGCACGATCTTCAACATGCTCTCCGGCACGCTGGCGCCGACGTCAGGCTCGATCCTGTTCGCCGGCTCCGAGATCGCGGGCCTTGCGCCGCACCGGATCATCAACAGCGGCATCGGCCGCACCTTCCAGATCCCGCGCCCTTTCCGCCGTCTGACCATCTTCGAGAATGTCGCGCTGGCCGGCTTCTATGGCCAGGGTCGCCACAGCCGCGTCAAGGCCGAGGAGGCGGCCGAGCGCTCGCTCGCCATGGTCGGCCTGCCGACCGATCGCCACGCCAGCGTCGATGGTCTCGGCGCGGCGGGGCTGAAGAAGCTCGAGCTCGCCAAGGCGCTTGCGACGTCACCGAAGCTGCTGCTCGCGGACGAGAGTCTCGGCGGTCTCGACGAAGCCGAGATGGGCCAGGCCGCCGACATGCTGCGCAACATCCGTGACGAGCTCGGCATCACCATCATCTGGGTCGAGCATATCATGGGCGTGTTGATGCGCGTCGTCGATCGCGTCATGGTGCTGGACCACGGCGAGAAGATCTCGGAAGGCCTGCCAAGCATGGTGGCGGGCGATCCGCGCGTCATCGAGGTCTATCTCGGCACCGATGCCGAGACCACGCAGGCCGCGGCCGCCGAGGCGCGCCGCCGCGCGGGAGGCGCGTGATGCTGGAGCTCCGCGGCGTCAATGCCGGCTACGGCACCTTCCAGGCGCTGTTCGACGTCGCTCTCGACGTCAAGGCCGGCGAGGCCGTCGGCGTCATCGGCCCCAACGGCGCCGGCAAGACCACCCTCATGCGCGTCATCTCCGGCCTGATCCGGCCCTCGCGCGGCGCGATCAAGATGGAAGGCATCGACGTCGTCGCGACACCGGCGCACAAGATCGTCAGCCTCGGCATTGCCCATGTGCCGGAGAACCGGCGGCTCTTTCCGCAGCTTACGGTCGACGACAATCTCAAGATGGGCGCTTTCATGAAGGAGGCGAGGGACCACTATGCCGAGCGGCTCGAGGTGGTGTTCGACCTCTTTCCGCGCCTGAAGGAGCGGCGCCACCAGATGGCCGGCACCATGTCGGGCGGCGAGCAGCAGATGTGCGCGATCGGCCGCGCGCTGATGTCCAATCCAAAGCTGCTGCTGCTCGACGAGCCGTCGGCCGGACTCGCGCCGGTCGTGGTGCAGCAGGTGTTCGAGCTGGTGAAGCGGATCCGGGCCAGCGGGCTGACCGTGCTGATCGTCGAGCAGAACGTGCAGCAGGTGCTGAAGGTGGTCGACCGCGCCTATCTGATCGAGGCCGGCACCATCCGCGCATCCGGCACCTCGGCCGAGATGCTGGCGAGCGACACGGTCAAGGAAGCTTACCTCGGGGTGTGATGTTCATGCAGGCGTTCCTGGACATTTTCGACATCTACCTGCTGGAGGCCGTCATCAACGGCATCCTGCTCGGCGGCGTGCTGGCGCTGCTCGCGCTCGGGCTCAACCTGATCTTCGGCGTCATCGACGTCACCTGGATCTGCTACGCCGAGCTCGTGATGATCGGCATGTATGGCATGTACTTCATGGTGCAGTACTTCGGCATCAACTATTTCATTGCGGCGCCTCTCACCATCCTGCTGGTCGCGATGCTCGGTGCGGCGCTGCATTACCTCGTGATCGCGCCGCTCCTGAACGCGCCGCCGATCAACCAGCTGCTCGCGACCGGCGGAGTTCTGTTCGTGCTGCAGAGCTTTGCCACCGTCGCCTTCGGCATCGACTTCCGCAATCTCGGCATCCGCCTGCCGGTGCTCGCCTTCGGCGACATGAACTTCAGCTACGCGCGGCTCTTGTCATTCTTGGCCGCGCTGGTCGGCATGGTCGCGGTCTATCTGTTCATGACGCGCACCTTCACCGGCACCGCGATCCGCGCCATCTCGCAGGATCGGCAGATCATGGCGCTGATGGGCGTCGACACAAAGCGGATCTATCTCATCACCTCTGCAATCGGCGGTGGGTTGGCGGGGCTCGCCGCCTGCCTGCTGGTGCTGCAATACGACGTGCATCCCTTCGTCGGCCTCTCCTTCGGGCCGATCACCTTCCTGATCTGCGTGCTCGGGGGCCTCGGCAATTTCATCGGCGGCTTCATTGCCGCCTTCGTGTTCGCCGAGATCATCTCGCTCGGCGGCCTGTTCTCCGACCTGGAATGGGGCTACGTGCTCGCCTTCGCCTTCTTCATCGTCATGATGTTCATCCGGCCCGCGGGCTTGCTTTCGAGGCGCCGATGATGGGGCAAGGGATGATCGGGCAAGGGCGGCTTGCAGCATGGGGGATCGGGCTGGCGGCGCTGGTCGCGCTGCCCTTCGTCTACCGTGATCCCTATCATCTGCACATCCTGGTGCTGATCCTGATCTGGTCGTTCGCCTACACGTCCTGGTCGATGATGGGGCGGTTCGGTCTGGTCTCGCTCGGGCATGGCGGCTTCATGGGGATCGGCGCCTATGTCACCGCGCTGCTCTGGAACCACCTCGGCGTGTCGCCCTGGATCGGCATTCCCGTCAGCATGGTCGCGGCGGGCGCGCTGGCGCTGATCGTCGGCTATCCCTGCTTCCGCTTCCGCATCACCGGGCACTATTTCGTGCTGGTGACGCTGGCGCTGTCAGGCATCGTGCTCCAGGTCATCACCGCGACGCGCGACTATACCGGCGGCTCGCTGGGCTATACGCCGAACCGGGCCTCCGGCAACAAGCTGCTGGCGCTGCAATTCGACGACAAGACCACCTGGTACCTGATCGCGCTCGGGGTCTGGCTGTTCGGCATCGTGGTCTGGCACTGGGTCGACCGCAGCATGGCCCGCTATGCGCTGGAAGCGATCTCGGAGGACGAGGACGCCGCGGCGGCCGCCGGCGTCGACGTGACCGCCGAGAAGCTGAAGATCACGCTGCTCAGCGCGCTGATGACGGCGCTCGCCGGCGCCATCTACTGCCAGTACCAGATGTTCATCACGCCCGACACGGTCAGCGGCATCGCGGTGTCGCTGCAGATGGTGTTCGCGGCCATCGTCGGCGGGCTGTTCGTTTCGCTCGGCCCGACCTTCGGGGCGGTGATCACCATTCTGCTCGCGGAAACCCTGCGCATCGGCTTCGGCACCAAGGCGGTCGGCTGGGACAACCTCGTCTATGGCGTGCTGCTCGTGCTTTTCATCATATTCCTTCCCAAGGGTATCCTTGGTAGCGTGCTCGACCGATTGAAGCCGCAACGCAAGGTTCCCCGCGCTCATGAACAAGAAGCCGTCCCAGTCGCTCGCCCAGGAGCTTGACCGCTACATCACGCCATTCCGCTACGATGGGTCGGGCAAGTTTCATCTCAAGGCGCACAAGACCGACGAGAAGGGCGATCTCGACAAGGAGAAGGCGCTGGCGCTTCTCGAGGCCAACAAGAAGCGGCTGACCGAATTCCAGGAGAAGCTCTACGCCCAGGACCGCTGGTCGCTGCTGATCGTGTTCCAGGCCATGGATGCCGGCGGCAAGGACAGTGCGATCAAGGCGATCTTCGAAGGCATCAATCCGCAGGGCTGTGAGGTCCATGCCTTCAAGGCGCCGAGCAGCAAGGAGCTCGACCACGATTTCCTCTGGCGCCACGTGATCGCGCTGCCCGAGCGCGGCCATATCGGCATCTTCAACCGCTCCCACTACGAGGAATGCCTGGTGACGCGCGTGCACCCGGAGCTCCTCGCCAAGGAGAAGCTTCCGCAAAAGCTCGTGACCAAGAGCATCTGGAAGGATCGGTTCGAGGACATCTCGGCCTTCGAGCGCTACCTCTGCCGCAACGGCACCGTGGTGCTGAAATTCTTCCTCAACGTCTCCAAGGACGAGCAGCGCGAGCGCTTCCTCGATCGGCTGGAGGACCCGTCCAAGCAGTGGAAATTCTCGATGGACGACATCAAGGAGCGTGCGCTGTGGCCGCGCTACCAGGCGGTCTACCAGGACATCGTCCGGCACACCGCCACGTCCCACGCGCCGTGGTATGTCGTGCCCGCCGACCACAAATGGTTCGCGCGTGTGGTGATCGGCTCGGTGATCAATGCTGCGCTCGAAAAGCTGGACCTGCGCTTTCCCCGCGCCGACAAGGCCTCGCGGGAGGAATTCGAGCAGGTGCGCAAGGCGCTGGAGAAGGAGGGGAAGGGGAAGCGGTAAGGCGCCGCGCGCGCCGACATGGCGCGGCGCGCAGCCGCTCCGCGGAACTGCCGCGTCCAATTGTGATCGCTCGCCCGATTGATCCCGCTTGACAGTTTTGTGTCACAGGAGGAGCATAGTCGCGGTCGCAAACAAGCGACGCGCAACGTCCACCTCGAGAGCAAGGGGAGGTCTATGACACCACCTCCGCAAATCCAGCCGCGTTAAGTGCGATGGAGCTCGTTCGGACTATCGCATAGCGGCAGAAACCGCGAACGGCACGCCGGGTCAAGGTTTAGTGGGCTCCATCAGTGAGGCAAAGCCCCTACCTTCCCGGCGCTGTATTTTGCATCACATCGATCGTGTCGGACGGCCGTGATGAGGCCGCCGCGCCGATGGCATTTTAACATCTCCGTTTCCTCCTCCTCCTTCCTCCACGCCGTCGTTCCGGGCCGACGCCCGGAACGACGGACGTGACCGCATGTCGCTCGCGGTGACGGCCTGAGCGCATACCCCGTCCTTCGAGACGCGCGCATGAGTGCGCTTCTCAGGATGGGGCTTATCGGCTCGGTGCTTGCTGGAAACTGTTGCCGAGCACTCCGTCCTCATCCTGAGGAGCCCGCGAAAGCGGGCGTGTCGAAGGATGGCCGCAGCAAGATTGCAGGCAACGGAGCTCCGATCTCGCGGGTTCCCCAATCTTCGCATTGCGGCAAATGCCAAGAGAATGTCGTCTCGGAGGCCAACTTCCGACACAGGCTCCGGGCGAATAGCGGCCATCCGACATGACGCATGCGCTTCGGCGGTGTCTCGACGCCGCCGGCGTATGCAATTTTGTTTCAGGGAATCCTCGTGTCGCATAAGCTTGCCTCGGCTTTCATTGCCGCTCTCTTCCTCGCAATCTCGTCTCTCTCCGGCGTCCGCGCCGAGCCGCCCCGGCCGACGACGAACAATGCGGCTGTGTTGTCGGCTGATGAAGCCAGGCGCGCGCTGGACACGCTCCAGGACGACAAGAAGCGCGTGCAGATGATCGACACGCTGCGCGCGATCGCCAATGCGTCCGGGCCGCAGCAGCCAGCGCCGCCCGCGCCCGAGCAGAAGTCGCCAATCCCGCTCTCCGCCGACGGTCTCGGTGCGCAGCTCCTGCTCACGGTGTCCGAGGAGATCGGCGACATATCGAGCCAGATCGCAAGCGTGGCGCGGACGATCACGCATTTCCCGGCGTTCTATTACTGGATCGTGCGGACTGCGAACGATCCTGCAGCCTATAACCTTCTGATCGAGATCGCCTGGAAGCTCGCATTGGTGGTCGGTTGCGCGCTCGCGGCCGAGTGGGTGCTGTTCCGCCTGATCCGTCGCCCGGTTGCGTTCCTGGAGGGACGCGTGCCGCAAACCGCGCATCTGCCGGCGCAGGTGTTGCCGATTGCCGATCCGCCGTCGTCGGTTGCCGACGTCACCCCCGCACCCGAGCTGAGCAAGCGCCGCCACAGCCTCGCGCGCGTCTGGCAGGTCATGCTGCGGCTGCCCTACGTGCTCGGCCGTCTCGTCCTCGAATTGCTTCCCGTACTTCTCTTCGTGGGCGTCGCGACGGCGCTGCTGGGCACGGAGATCGGCCAGCCCACCACCGTTCGACTCGTCATCCTTGCGGTCGTCAACGCCTATGCGTTCTCGCGCGGGCTCATTTGCGTGGTTCGGGCGCTGGCGGGGCCGTTCGGTCTGTTTCCGGTCCGCGCCGAGACCGCGGCCTATGTCGAGATCTGGGCGCGCCGCATCGTCGGCGTCGGCGTCACCGGCATCGCCTTCGCCAATGTGGCGCTGCTGCTCGGCCTGCACCGCGCCGGCTATGCCGCGTTGCTGCGCATGGTGATGCTGGTCGTGCACCTCTTCGTCGTCGTCATCATCCTGCAATGCCGCCGGCAGGTGGCTGAGGCCATCCGCGCGCCGGCCGAGCGGCAGGGCATCGCGGCGCGTCTGCGCGATCGCATCGCCGGCGGCTGGCATTATCTCGCCATCGCGCTCGATCTTGCGCTGTGGGCGGTGTGGGCGCTCAACATCCGCAACGGCTATTCGCTGCTGCTGCAATATTTCGTCGGCACCATCGCCGTCGCGCTGATCACGCGCGTCGCCATCATGGTGACGCTGGGCCTGATCGACCGCGGCTTCCGGATCAAGCCGGAGATCCTCCAACGCTTTCCGGGCCTGGAGATCCGTGCCAACCGCTATCTGCCGCTATTGCGCAAGACCGTCTCCGGCGTGATCGCCTTCATCGGCTTCGTGGCCGTGCTCGAGGTCTGGGGCGTGGATGCCATCGTCTGGTTCTATGGCGGCCAGATCGGCAGCCGGCTGATCTCGGCCGTGGTGACCATCGGCCTCGCCGTGTTCATCGCAGCGGCAATCTGGGAGGCCAGCAATGCGCTGCTGGACCGCCAGATCAACACGCTGTCGCGCGACGGGCACTACGCCCGCGCCGCGCGCCTGCGCACCTTCCAGCCGATGCTGCGCACCGCGCTGCTCTGCCTGATCGCCACGATCGTCGGCCTCACCGCGCTCAGCGAGATCGGCGTCAACGTTGCGCCGCTGCTCGCGGGCGCCGGCATTGTCGGCATCGCCATCGGCTTCGGCTCGCAGAAGCTGGTGCAAGATCTCATCACCGGCCTGTTCCTGCTGCTGGAGAATACGGTGCAGGTCGGCGACAATGTCAGCGTCTCGGGACTGTCCGGGGTGGTCGAGAACGTTTCGATCCGCACCATCCGCCTGCGCGCCGGCGACGGCGCCGTGCACATCGTACCGTTCAGCGCGGTCACGACCATCACCAATGCCAGCCGCGGCGCCGGCAACGCCTCAGTCAGCGTCAACGTGGCCTACAAGGAAGACACCGACCGCGCCGGCCAGATCCTCAAGGACATCGTCGAGGAGATGCGCCGCGAGCCGGATTTCCGCGCGCTGATCCGCGGCGACCTCGATCTCTGGGGCATCGACAAGGTCGACGGCGCGATGGTGTCGATCGTCGGCCAGATCCGCTGCACCGAAGCCGGACGCTGGCCGGTCCAGCGCGAATTCAACCGCCGCATGAAGCTGCGCTTCCAGCAGCACGGCATCAATGTCGCATCCGCCACCCAGACCATCCTGATGCATATCGCGCCGCCGGCCGATGGCGCCGCCAACCTGACGCCGCGGCGCGCGGCCGGATAGAAGCGCAATCAACTTCCCGCTTGCCTCGGCCAGCCTGGCAGCGTTCACTCACCCTCCAGCCCGCTGACGACATGCGGGCGGCAAAAAGGGTGGGAGAGGCTGATGCGGGGGCTGCGGGCTGTGTTGCGCGATCATGTGGTCGTCGTTGGCGCGTTGATCGGTTGCGCGATGTGGTGTGCACCGGCGAGCGCCCAGTCATCGCGCCCCGTCACCCTCATCGTACCGTTCGCGGCCGGCGGCCCGACCGACACCTTGGCACGGATCCTGTCGGAGCGGATCGCCGCCGAGCTGCACACCACGGTCGTGGTCGAGAACGTGGCCGGGGCTTCCGGCAGCATTGCCGGTGCCCGCGTCGCACGTGCGGCACCCGACGGTACCACGATCACGATCGGCCATTGGGGCACCCATGTGCTGAACGGCGCGATCTTCAAGCTGCCTTATGACGTGGTCACCGATTTCGAGCCCGTCGCGATGATCGCGATGGGAACGCAGCTCATCGTCGGCAGGAAGTCGCTCGAGGCGGGCAATCTGAAGGAGATGATCGCCTGGCTGAAGGCCAATCCCGGCAAGGCCACCGCCGGGACGGCCGGCGCCGGCACGGGCGCGCATGTGGCGGGCGTCTTCTTCAAGGACAAGACCGGCACCGATTTCCAGTTCGTGCCTTATCGCGGTGCAGGGCCCGCGATGATCGATCTCGTCGCCGGGCAGATCGACATCATGTTCGACCAGGCTTCGAACTCGCTGCCGCACGTCAAGAGCGGTGCGATCAAGGCCTTCGCCGTGACCTCGCCGACGCGGCTCGCGTCTGCGCCCGACGTTCCGACCGTCGACGAAGCAGGTTTGCCGGGACTTTATATTTCCTATTGGCACGGCATCTGGGCACCGAAGAACACTCCGAAGGAGATCGTCGGCAGGATCAACGCGGCGATCGTCGCCGTGCTAGCCGATGCCGCAGTCAAGCAGCGCTTTGCCGAACTGGGGCAAGAGATACCGCTGCCCGACCAGCAGACACCCGCAGCGCTCGCCGCTTTCCAGAAGGCCGAGACCGACAAATGGTGGCCGATCGTGAAGGCAGCCAACATCAAGCCGGAGTAGTTCGCCGCGTTAACCTTTGCGGCTCGCGCGACTGCCAGGCGTTCGCGCAAGTCTCGCTGCGGTGCGAGATCACAATCGGCGCCTCAGTGTCTACGTCCTTGATCTCGATGGAGCACTGGCCGACAATACGCGCGGTTCAATGTGAAGCTTCTTTGGGGGAATTCGTGAATAGACCTGCCCGGGTCGTTGCCCAATCGACCTCGTCCAATCCGCCGCAAGGCATGGCGCTGCTGCGCGATCCCCTGCTCAACAAGGGCACCGCCTTCACGGAATCCGAGCGCGCCGCACTCGGGCTGCGCGGCCTCCTGCCGCCTTGCGTGCTGACGATGGAGACGCAGGCTCAGCGCGTCCTCACCAATCTGCGCACGTTGCCCACGGACCTTGAGAAATATGTCGCGCTGAACGCGCTGCATGATCGCAACGAGGCGCTGTTCTTCCGCGTCGTCGTCGACAATATCGACGAGATCCAGCCGATCATCTACACGCCGACGGTCGGGCTCGCCTGCCAGAAATACGGCCTGATCTTCCAGCGGCCGCGCGGCATGTTCATCTCCTCGCGCGACCGCGGCCAGATCGCCGAACTCTTGAAGAACTGGCCCTATCAGGCCAAGCTGATCGTCGTCACCGACGGCGAGCGCATTCTGGGACTTGGCGATCTCGGCGCCAACGGCATGGGTATTCCCGTCGGCAAGCTGTCGCTCTATTCGGCCTGCGCCGGCGTGCATCCGGAAGCGTGCCTGCCTGTTGTCCTCGACGTCGGCACCAACAACGACGAGCTCCTGAACGATCCCTATTATCTCGGCCTGCGCGAGCGGCGGCTGACGGGCGAAGCCTATGACAGCTTCGTCGACGAATTCATGCAAGCCGCGCGAAAGACCTTTCCCGGCGTGCTGATCCAGTTCGAGGATTTCGCCAATCATTCCGCGTTCAAGCTGCTGCATAAATATCGCGACGAGGCCTGCGTCTTCAACGACGACATTCAGGGCACCGCGGCGGTGGCGCTTGCCGGCCTGTTCTCGGCGCTCCGTGTCAACGGCGGCAAGCTGAAGGATCAGAAGATCCTGTTCCTGGGGGCAGGCGAGGCGGCCACAGGCATCGCCGATCTCGTGGTGTCCGCGATGATGGCGGAGGGCGTAAGCGAGGCGGACGCGCTCCGGCGCAACTGGCTGGTGGATTCCCGGGGCCTCGTCGTCGGCGGCCGCCAAGGTCTCCACGGCCACAAGCTCCGCTACGCCCATGCCGACCAGGCGCCGATCGCCGACTTCCTCACCGCGATCAGGACGCTGAAGCCGACGGCGATCATCGGCGTTGCCGCGGTCGGCGGCGCCTTCACGCCCGAGGTGCTCAAGACGATGGCCGAGCTCAACGAGCAGCCGATCGTGTTCGCGCTCTCCAACCCGACCTCGAAGGCGGAATGCTCGGCCGAGGACGCCTATCGCTACACCGAGGGCCGCGCGCTGTTCGCCTGCGGCAGCCCCTATGATCCGGTGACGCTGAACGGCCGCAGCTTCGTGCCGCGCCAGGGCAACAACTCCTACATCTTCCCCGGCGTCGGCCTCGGCGTCATCGCCAGCGGCTCGAAGCTGGTGACGGACGAGATGTTCATGGCGGCGGCCCATACGCTCGCCGATTGCGTCGGCAAGGACGACCTCGCGCAAGGCAGTCTCTATCCGTCCCTGCCGCGCATCCGCGAGGTCTCGGTCCGCATCGCCGCGGCCGTCGCGGACGTCGCCTTTCAGCGCGGACTCGCGGATGGACCCGCACCCAACGACGTCAAGGCACTGGTTCAGTCCCAGATGTACGAGCCGCACTACTGAGGCTTCACCCCTTCGAGCCGAAGCCGTGGACAGAGCTCCTCACCCCACCCTCTCCCCGTAAGAACGGGGCGAGGGAGTGAGAGAGCGTGCCTTCCTAACCTCTCCCCGCTCTTTGCGGGGAGAGGTCGGATTGCCCCCGGCGATGCGTAGCATCGTCCGGCGCAATCCGGGTGAGGGGCAGGACACCCCGCCAGTCAGATCAAGAGTCCATCCGACTCGTAGAGTGTGTCTGATGGATCCGCGTTAGCTCAAGCCGCCGCCACCATCCCAAGTAGAATCGCCATTGTCTCGCGCGGCCCTATATGCGACAGTCTGTAGCGTTACAAGAAGAACTCAAGCCGCAAGGTCAGATGCCATGGACGATCGTTTGCCCGAACTGGGCGACCTCGAGCGTGAGGTCATGCAATTGGTTTGGGCCCATGGTCCCGTCACGGCCGAGATCGTGCGTGAACGTCTGTCGCGGCGGCTGAAGGAATCGACGGTCCGCACCGTGCTGCGGAGGCTGGAGGAAAAGGGCTACGCGAACCACACCGTGGACGGTCGCACCTATGTCTATCGCGCCGCCGAAGAGCGGGCGAAGGTGGCGGCCAAGGCGGTGCAGCGTATCGTCGACTGGTTCTGCAACGGCTCGATCGAGGAAGTCCTGGTCGGCATGGTCGACAACAAGATGCTCGACCAGCAGCAATTGCGGACGCTGGCCGACCAGGTGGCCAAGGCGAAGAAAGCGAGGGGAGTGAAGAAAGAATGATCGCAACTCTGGCGGAGGCGGCACTGCGCTCCCTTGTGCTGGGAGGCGTCGTCTGGTTCGGTCTCAACCTGTTTCGCGTGCGCAATCCGCACGTTCACATGACGGCCTGGGTCGTCGTGCTGCTGGCGTCGCTGGCGATGCCGTTCGTGATGCATTGGCCGACGCTCACGATCAGCCGTCTGCCTTTGCCGGTCGCCGTGCCGGATGATGTCCTGCCGGCCGAGCTCTCGATGCTGGAGATGCCGCAGCCGGCGCTGCCGGTCGCGCCCGGCATCGATGCCGCGCCGCAGGTTGCGAGGCGCGGGCTGTCGATCAATTGGTGGCCGGTCGCGACCATCGTCTATGCCGGCGTCGCCGGCCTGCTGCTGCTGCGGCTCGCGATCGGTCTGTGCCTGACCTGGCGGCTGGCGCGGGCGGCAACGCCGGTCGCCGGCGTTGCGATGACCGGCACCGACGTGCGCGTCAGCCGCGACATCGGCGGTCCCGTCACCTTCGGCTCGACCATTCTGGTGCCGCCGCAGTTCTCCGCTTGGGATGCCAAGAAGCGCCTTGCGGTGCTCGCGCATGAGGGCGCGCATGTCGCCAATCGCGATTTCTACGTCCTCCTGCTGGCATCGCTCAACCGCGCGGTGTTCTGGTTCAGCCCGTTTTCATGGTGGCAGCTCGCCCGCCTCGCCGAGCTCGCCGAGATCATCAGCGACGCCGAGGCGGTCGAGGTGATCGACGACCGGCTGTCTTACGCGGAAATCCTGCTCGATTTCGCCAGCACGGTGAAGCCAAGGCCGGTCGAGCTCGCGATGGCGCGGGCCTCGACCGTGCGTGCCCGCGTCGAGCGCATCGTCGCGGCGGCCGCCATGCCCGTCGCGGTCAGCTGGCGCAAGCGGTTCTGGATCGTGGCCACGATCGCACCGGCCGTGATCGTGTCCGCCGGCATGATCGCCTATCGCACGCCGGAGATGGCACCTGTCGCCGTGGATACTGGCGAAGTGCCGGCCCAGCATTACCGCCCGTTCGTCAATTTCTACGCCATGGGTCCGAGCTCGGTGTTCGCCATCTTCCGCGAGGGCGACGACCTCTACGGCCAGCTCACCGGCCAGCGTCGGTTGCCGCTGACGGTCGCAAAGGACGGCACGGCGTCCTACCCGGCCCCCTCCGGCGAGATCACCTTCGCGCTCGATGCGGAACGCCGCTCCTCCGGGCTGACGCTGCGCATGAACGGCCGCGATGTGCGCGCGGTTCGTGTCGCCGAGATGCCGGCCGCGGCAGCGGAGTCCGCGCCGCTCGATCAGTATGTCGGCTGGTACAGGCTGGCGCCGAACCGCGTGCTCACCGTACGCCGCGACGGCGACCGTCTCTCGTTGCAGGAGACCGGGCAGGGCGCAACGCAGGTGCTCGCCGAGGGCGCTGACGCCTTCTCGTTCCGCGGCGATCATCTGGTGGTCTTCCTGCGCGACGAGGAGGCGAAGGTCTCGCGCGTGCTGCTGCACAGCGCGGTCTTCGGTGCCCGCCTCGCGACCCGCGTCGATGCGGCAGTGGCGCAGACGATCGAGGCGGACTTCGCGCGCCGCCTCGCCAAGGTGTCGGACAGATTCAGGGAGCAGGTGCCGGCGGCCGGCAGCAAGGAAATGATCCTGCTCGGCATCGAGGGTTTGCGCCGCGGCACGCCGGACTACGATCGCATGAGCGCGCCGCTCGCGGCCAAGGTCCATCGCTATCTCGACGAAATGCACACGACCTTCGTGGCGCTCGGCGCGGTGGAATCGATCTTCTTCCGCGGCGTCGGCCCTGGCGGCTACGACATCTATGGTGTGAAGTTCGAGAACGGCAGCGCGGAATTTCGCCTGTTGATCGAGCCGGACGGCAAGGCCGGCGACGTGTTCTTCCGCGCCGACGGCAATGACGAGCTCGGCGGCATCGTGCCTTGTGCGGAAGAGGCGAGCGTTCGCGGCCGCGCCGGTACCTCGCCGATCAGGATCATGCTCTACAACGAGATGGGCAGCGACATCCAGGTCTCCAATCTCGATGCGGACGGCAACCGCAAGACTGAGATCGTCAGGCCGAATATGACCTGGGCCGCCACGACCACCGTGAACAATCCCTGGATGATCGCCGACAAGTCCGGACGGTGTCTGGAGATCGTGATGCCGGGCCGGCAGACCCGTTTCCACAATGTCGAGGCCTCGAATATCGGCGCGCGTCCGGGCCGCGCCGCGCGCCGTGCCGTTCCGATCGCCAATGGCGAGGAGATGCTGCGCCGCTATATCGAGGGCGTCGGCAAGGGACAGCCGGACTATGAGCGCATGACGCCGGAGGTGGCCGACATCACGCGTCAGCAATTGCCGTTCGACCAGGCGATCCTGGCGCGTCTCGGCGCGCTGCGTGCGGTCTCCTTCCGCGGCGTCACCGCGCTCGACAGCGACATCTACATCGCCCAGTTCGCCAACGGCTCGGCGGAATGGCGCATCGGCGTCAGGAACGACACGATCACGAAGATCGCGCTCGGGCCGAATTT
>NZ_LFJC01000003.1:7552637-7802456 GCF_002776695.1 Bradyrhizobium nitroreducens | reverse complement strand
CGTGTCACGAAGCCCGTTCACATTCACCGTCAGCGCACTGCCGCTCAGCGTCACCGTGTCGCTATAGCCGGTCATCGTCACAACGCGCGCGGCCGAGGTGTTCAGCGTGATGTAATCCCCGCTCAGCGTCACGTAATCGCTCGTGCCCACCAGCGTCACCGACTCGCTCGCACCCGCGAGCGTCACGTAGTCGCTGTTGCCGACCACCGTCGCCACGTTGCCTATTCCGGTCAGAACCACCGTCGTCCCGGACTGCCCCGACACCGTGCTACCCGTGCCGTTCAGCGTCACCTTGGCATTGGTCGCTCCGGCCGCGACCGTGACGGTCTCGTTGCTGCCGGTCAGCGTTACCGTGTCTTGGCTCGCGCTCAGCGTCACGACGGCCCCGCTACCGTTCACCACGGCCGAACTGCCCGCGCTCGCAATCGACAGCGTATCGTTTGTCCCGTTGACGGTGATTGTTCCACCGGGAGCGTTCAGCTCCACCCACCCTGAATTCACCAGCACCGTGTCGTTGGTGCCGGTCACGATCAGGCTGCTGCCGTCTGTGAGCGAAATCGTGGTGTTGCTGACGTTTGTCGTATTGGGCATTCTCGCCTCCCCCGAACCGGCAGTTGATCGCAGAACACGCTGACGCAACTCAGACCACGTCTGGGAATCGGCCGGTTTCGTGGATAACGCCCCTCTGAATCACGCGGCTTGCCGCCGATGATGCCCAACTGGCATTACGCGCAACCTCCCAACAGATCTCCGGGCACAGGCAATCGCCCGCCCGCCTGAGACTGGGCGACCGACCTCTTGCGAAGTACTTCTGTCGATTGCGTGAGTGTGCCGCTGCGCGAACTATGGCGAGTCGTTGCTACTCAGCCTGGTTCGTGACGGGCGCGAGATGATAGAGGAAAGTCATTCACATTCGCCAGCCAACATTCCCCTATTCCCCAAGCACTACCCCTATGTGCACAGTCAGAATGTCGCAACCGATGAAAAAGGGCAAGACACGATCGGAAATAATTTTGGGAGGTGCAGTTCCGAGTTCGGCGAGTGCGAACAGCGCGTCGATAAATTGCTCGTCAAGCCGGGAACCCGCCACGACTATTCCAGCGTCCTGTCGATCGAAATGAGGAGCGCGCTTTTAGAAGAGCGCCCGCCGCTCGCAACAATCGCGGCTTGCGCCGTGACGTGAATTTTGATCTTCGGATCGTGCGACCCGCCCTCGCGGCGCTCCAGCGCGATGGCCCAGATCAGGTGTAGGCTCATTCTTGTCGCGGCGGCCGAATGCAGCACTTCAGCTGCATCACAGTGACAGCTTGCCGATCGACGCCCCGCCATCGACGTGCAGTGTCTGACCGGTCGTGAAAGCTGCGTCGTCGGAGAGAAGAAAGGCGATTGCCGCTGCGACTTCCTCCGGCTTGCCGAAACGGCGCATCGGAATGCTGGCGAGACGGAGGCAGCCGGATGGGCCCAATGCCACGTCTGAGCAAGAATAAAGCCAGTGCAGTTATCGGTTAGAACAAAATAGCGAAAACTACCGCCGAAACTACGATGGCGCCGCCGCCTGTATCCGTCACTCCCACTCGATCGTCCCAGGCGGCTTGCTCGTCACGTCGTACACCACCCGGTTCACGCCCTTCACCTCGTTGATGATGCGCGTCGCGGTCTCGCCTAAGAACTTCATGTCGAACTGGTAGAAATCCGCTGTCATGCCGTCGGTCGAGGTCACGGCGCGCAGGCCGACCACATAATCGTAGGTGCGGCCGTCGCCCATGACGCCCACCGTCTTCACCGGGAGCAGCACGGCAAAAGCCTGCCAGATCTCGTCGTAGAGGCCGTGCTTGCGGATCTGGTCGATGTAGACGGCGTCCGCCTTGCGCAGGATGTCGAGCTTGTCGCGGGTGATCTCGCCGGGGCAGCGGATGGCGAGGCCCGGGCCCGGGAACGGGTGGCGGCCGACGAAGATTTCGGGGAGACCGAGCTCGCGCCCCAGCTTGCGCACCTCGTCCTTGAACAGCTCGCGCAGGGGCTCGACGAGCTTCATGTTCATGCGCTCGGGGAGACCGCCGACATTGTGGTGCGACTTGATGGTCACCGACGGTCCGCCGGTGAAGGAGACGCTCTCGATCACGTCGGGGTAGAGCGTGCCTTGCGCCAGGAAGTCGGCGCCGCCGATCTTCTTGGCCTCGGCCTCGAACACCTCGATGAAGAGGCGGCCGATGGTCTTGCGCTTCTTCTCGGGGTCGGTGACGCCTTCGAGCTCGCCGAGGAACTGCTTGGAGGCATCCACGTGCACGAGCGGGATATTGTAGTGGTGGCGGAAGAGGTCGACCACGGTCTTGGCTTCGTCGAGACGCAACAGGCCATGATCGACGAACACGCACGTCAGCTGGTCGCCGATGGCTTCGTGGATCAGCACGGCCGCGACGGCGGAATCGACGCCGCCGGACAGGCCGCAGATCACCTTGCCCTTGCCGACCTGCTGGCGGATCTTGGCGATCTCCTCCTCGCGGAAGGCGCGCATGGTCCAGTCGCCGGACAGGCCGGCGATCTTGCGGACGAAGTTGCGGATGAGCTTGGCGCCGTCGGGCGTGTGCACCACTTCGGGGTGGAACATCAGGCCGTAATATTTGCGCGTCTCGTCCTGGATGATCGCGAAGGGCGCGTTCGGCGAGGTGCCGGCGACCGAGAAGCCGGGCGGCATCCTGGTGATGCGGTCACCGTGGCTCATCCAGACCTGGTTCTTGCTGCCCGACGACCAGACGTCCGCAAACAGCTGGCTCTGCGCCTTGACCTCGACATCGGCGCGGCCGAATTCGCGGTGATGGCCGCCCTCGACCTCGCCCCCTAACTGGGCCGCCATGGTCATCTGGCCGTAGCAGATGCCCATCACCGGCACGCCGGAATCGAAGATGAGCTGCGGGGCGCGGGGCGAGCCGGCCTCATGCACCGATTCAGGCCCGCCGGAGAGGATCACCGCTTTCGGCTTCATCTCCTTGAAGGCCTCTTCGGCCTTGTTGAACGGGACGATCTCGCAATAGACGCCGTCCTCGCGCACGCGACGCGCGATCAGTTGCGTCACCTGGCTGCCGAAGTCGACGATGAGAATCTTGTCATGCGCCGAGGCCACCGAGGGCGTCGACGCGGAGCGGTCGTTCTGTGCTGCTGTCATGGCCAGCAAATACGCTGGCAACGGGCGCGCCGCAACCGCGCGCGCCGCGCGCCCACATGCTTCTTTGGGCATGGACAAACACATATATGTCAGTATTATTGACCTATTAGGCCCCACCCTCAAACAGGGGCTGATCAGGGAGAACGCCATGCCACAGCATCATCAGCCATCCACGCTTGCCGCGCTCGGCCGGAGCTGGGTCGAGGCCTGGAACGCGCGCGATCTCGAGCGCGTGCTCGCGCTCTACGACGAGGCCGCCGTGATGACCTCGGACCGCATCCCCGCGCTGGGCTTCGACGCCAGCGGCACCGTGCGCGGCAAGGACGCGCTTCGCGCCTATTGGGGCAAGGCGCTTGGGCTTTTGCCGGACCTGCATTTCACGCTGATCGACCTGTTCGTCAGCCCCGACAGCGTCGTGGTGCTCTACGCCAACGAACGCGGCAAGAGGATCTGCGAATATCTGCGGGTCAACGCATCAGGGCTGATCGTGCAGGGCTCGGCGAACCATCTGGTGGCGTAAGCTGCTCTCTCCTCGTCTTTGCGAGGAGCTCTTGCGACGAAGCAATCCAGACCGTCGCCGCGGACGCAATCCTGGATTGCTTCGCTGCGCGCGCAATGACGGAGACCGTGGCGGCAGCATGCGCTAACAACACCACTGCCGGCTCCGAGACAGGATTCCCCCTATGAAGCTCCCCGCCTCCCCCTTCACCGTCACCGACTGGAGCAAGGTCGAGCCGACCACGCATGCCGGCGAGACCGGCCAAGCCACTTGGCGCACGCTCAATATCGGCGAGCTCCGGGTGCGGATGGTCGAGTATTCGCCAGGCTATCTGGCCGACCATTGGTGCGACCGCGGCCATGTCATCTACGTCGTCAAGGGCGAGCTCGACAGCGAGCTGCGTGACGGGCGCACCTTCAAGCTGACGGCGGGGATGAGCTACCAGGTCTCGGATTTCGGCGACGCCGCGCACCGGTCCTCGACGGCGTCAGGGGCGACGCTCTTCATCGTCGATTGAGGTGCGGCGGGCGGTTAATTTGCACCGCAAAATAGAAAAGTCGCGCCACGTTCCGGGCCGCGGGTGGTGCCTTGAACTGGCCCCAAATTCTCGCTATATTGTGATCATCGATACTTGGCCGAACGACTGGGCCGCTTCGCCTTGTTGCTGACGGGCGCGCACGCTTCAGATGACTTCTCCAAACATCGACTGAACAGGGCTATGGGCGCAAGGCTGCGTTCCGGTCCACGTGCGTACTCTCTCTAACTAACTAAAGGAAATTCCCATGGCTATGGGCACCGTGAAGTGGTTCAACACCCAAAAGGGTTATGGTTTCATCCAGCCGGACGACGGCCAGAAGGACGTGTTCGTGCACATCAGCGCCGTCGAGCGCGCTGGCCTCTCCTCCCTCAACGAGGGTCAGAAGGTCTCGTTCGACATCGTCGCTGACCGCCGCAGCGGCAAGTCGTCGGCCGACAATCTCCGCGTCGGCTAACGCCAACGCACCGTTCTGACCACGGACGTACCGGCAGAACGTTAGAAACTTGAAAACCCCGCGACCGGGATCCGGTTTGCGGGGTTTTTGTTTGCCCCGGTCATTCCGGGGCGCCCGCAGGGCGAGCCCGGAATCCATCAGGCCACGGCGACTGTTGCCCGATGGATTCCGGGTTCTCGCTTCGCGAGCCCCGGAATGACGGCGTTGATCAGGCCGTCTTCCTCAACACCGACACGAAGAACCCATCCGTCCCGGTCCTTCTCGGCGTCATCAGCCAGCCCTCGGGCGATTGCAGCGCGGCTTCGGCAAAGGCCTCCGCCTTGTCCCAGAGCACGCTTGCGGTCTGTTCGGGCGGTTGAATCGCGAACTCGCCATGGCGCGCGACGAACGCCCTCACCTGCCCGCCGTTCTCCTCGGACAGCACCGAGCATGTGATGTAGGCGATGCGCCCGCCCGCCTTCACCAGCGGCACGGCGCGCTCCAGCACCTCGGCCTGGTCGCGCAGGCGGATCTCCAGCGCGCCGGGGCGCATGCGCCATTTGGCGTCGGGGTTGCGGCGCCAGGTTCCGGTTCCCGTGCAGGGCGCGTCGATCACGACCAGATCAGCCGAGGCGCGGATGTCGGCGAGCGGATCGGCCTCGCCCTTGGGCGTGCGGACATCGGCATTATGGACGCCGGCGCGCGACAGGCGTTCATGAATGGGAGCAAGTTGCCGCTTGTCACGGTCGGTCGCGATCAGCCGACCTTTGCCCTGCATCAGGGCCGCGAGCGCCAGCGTCTTGCCGCCGGCACCGGCGCAGAGATCGATCACCTGCTCGCCGGGTTTTGCCGCGGTGAACTGGGCCGCAAGCTGCGATCCCTCATCCTGCACTTCAATCGCGCCCTTGACGAAATCCTCCTCGGCCTGGATGCCGGGGTTGCGCGCGTCGGCCGAAAGCTCGATGCGCAGGCCCCTTGCCGACCACGGCGTCGGTTTCGCATGAAGATGAGAAAGCGCCTTCAGCACCTTGTCGCGATTGGATTTTAGCGTGTTGACGCGCAGGTCCAGCGGGGCCCGGCTCGCCATCGCGGCCGCCTCCGCCACGCGGTCCTCGCCGAACACCTTTGCAAGGTGCGGATCAAGCCATTCGGGATAGTCGCCGGCGATCGCGGCCGGCGCATCCTTCAGGGACCGCGAGGCGAGCGCGGCCTGCTCGGCCTCGGTCAGCGGCACCGGCGCAAAGCGGCTGCCGTCGAACAGCGCGCCCATCGTCGCCGCGTCCATGTCGCGCTCGAGCCGGAGCATGCCGATCAGCCGCGCGCGCGCGGTATCGGCGTCCATCAGCCAGGCACTCGAGGCGTAGCGGCGCAGAACGTCCCAGACGAGGCCGGCGATGGCGGCGCGGTCGCCGGAGCCGGCGAAGCGGTGCGCGGTGCCCCACTCTTTCAGCGCTTTCGCCGCGGGCACGCGGTCCTTCTCGATGGTGTCGATCAGTTCGATGGCTGCGGACAGCCGGGCAGCGGGGGTCATTTGAATCTTTCAGTGAATCTTGCAGGTCAGGAATTGCGCGCAAGCGTCAGATCAGCAACAGCATCTTCAGCGCGAAGTAGATCCACATCGCCAGCAGCACGAGGCAGCCGGCAAGCCAGACCGAGGAGCGGCGGCCGAGATCGTTCGAGGAGACGAACACGCCGGCATGGGCGAACCGCGTCACCACGAACACCCAGGACATCAGCACGATGAAGAGATCGGCATGGCGGAGCGGGAGCGCCAGCGCGATCAGAACGTAGAACAGCACCGGCAACTCGAACTGGTTGCGGTAGCAATTGGCGATTTGCGTGGCGCCCTTGGGCCAGTTCGGCTCGCCCAGCGCGATGTCGCGGATCTTGGTCTCGCCCGCAACCAGCGCGCGGCGGCGCGCCAGCACCATGCCGATCAGCAGCGCGAAGGTGAGCCCCACCTGCACGAACACAGGCAGCAGAACCATCTGGATAGACATCGGAACTTTCCCGTAAGGCGGCACGCCGCGGACCGTCATTAGCCGCGTCTGCTGGTTCTGACAATCAACGAGTTGAACCGGCGTTCCAGATCTTGCGACCAACCAGCGATAGTTAAAGCGATTTCGGCCCCATCACGGGGCCCGAGGCGAGATGGCGCCATGACCACCCTTTCCAGCCTTTGGAGCGATTCCGCCGACGGCCAGCTCGGTATCCTGATGTCGGCCCTGTCAGGTATCGCGATGGCGCTCGCGGTCGCGCTGGCCATGACGGTGTATTTTCGCCTGAGCTACCGCAGCTGGCGCGATGTCGTCCGGCATGGTCTCGCCGGGTTCGCGGCGCTCGCCTTGTTCGCCTTTGCCGCCTACGATATGCGCCACGCCGCGCTCGCCTATCTCGGTCTCAATCCGTCGAAGCCCGCGGTCGAGTTCGAGATCCGCATGCCCCGGGAGATGCTGGCGGCGGCGACCGACAGCCAGATCGAGCTGCATACCGACCGCAACCAGATCCTGGCGCTGGTCGACGGCGTCCGCGACCTCGCCGACGGCCGCGCGCTGCTGCGGGGCGCGGTCGCGCTCAACCACCGCACCGCCGACCGCGTGCTGGTCGTGAACCTGCCGGGCAAGGGCACGTTCGAGTTCCGCCTGCGCCTGCCCGCCGAGCCGCATCGCTCCACAGAGTTCGGCCCCTGGCACCTCGCCGACCGCATCGCCTCAAAGCTCGCAGGGCCGATCGCGCCGCAGGACGCCTACACCATCCGCTATCGCGTGCTTTAAACTTTGTTCGCCTGCGATCCATCCCGCGCCGTCATCGTATCGACGCGCGAGGGCGGCTAAGCTGACCGCATGTCCGAATTTCGCCTGACGCAGATTTCCGACACCCATCTCGGCCGGCGCTTCCCCGGTCTGATCGCCAACTTCCATCGCGTTTGCGAGCACATCGACACTGAGCGGCCCGATCTCGTCGTCAACAGCGGCGACGTCGCCTTCGACGGGCCGACCGGCCGCGACGATGTCGTCTTCGCCAAAGGCCTGCACGACGCCCTGCCCGTCGCGTGCCGCTACATTCCCGGCAATCACGACATCGGCGACAATCCGACCGCGATCGGACCGGCGCCAAAGCCGCCGGTCAGCGAGGCGCATCGCCGGCAATTCTGCGACATCATCGGCGAGGACCATTGGGCCTTCGAGGCCGCGGGCTGGCGCTTCATCGGCCTCAACACGCTGGTGATGAATTCAGGGCTCGCCTTCGAGGCCGCGCAGTTCGACTGGCTGGCGTCCGAGATCGCGCGCACGAACGGCCGGCCGGTCGCGCTGTTCTTGCACAAGCCGCTCTTCCTCAATTTGCCCGACGATCCTGAAACGCCGGAGACCTCGATCCGCTACGTGCCACAGCCGGCGCGGGCTCGGCTGATCGAGATGTTTGCGGGCGTCGATCTGCGCCTGGTCGCCAGCGGCCACGTGCACCAGCGGCGCGACTTCAGCTGGCGCCACACCCGCCATGTCTGGGCGCCGTCGGCCGGCTTCATCATCAACGATCAGCGGCAGGACCGGATCGCGATCAAGGAGGTCGGGCTGGTCGAGTATCGCTTCCGCCCCGACAGTTTCGAGGTTCGCCACGTCAGGGCCGCGGGTCAGGTCGATGTCGACATCGAGGAGCTCTTCGCCCAGATGGGCGGCGCGCACTGACGCGCTCGGCCGCTCAGGCGACGCTCTTGAGGTCCTGCTGGATCGCAGCGAGCAAGGACTGCAGCGCCTCGCTGTTCACCGGCTTGGCCGCGAGATCATTGGCGGGCGGCTGCCTGACAGGCAATGCGGCCTTGACCGGACGCTTCGGGAATGGCGGCGGCGGTGTCGGCATCGAGGGGCGGGTCAGACCGCCCTCCTCGTCGACATGGACGAACTTGCCGTGGATGACGTCGTCGCGACGGCCCATGATGAACATGGCCGTCCAATAGCCGGCGGCCAGCAGGATTACGCAGAAAACACTGATCTCTAACATCGCAGCACCTGAAATATGCGCGATGATTCAATGCCTTCGCGGGCCCGTCAATGAACGGCCGGTCACACCTGCGGCTTTTGCGGGCAGGTGTGACCATTTGGTGACTCTTTTTTAACTATCCCCATCAGGCGTGTGGCTCTCGAGCCACGTGAGTCCCACTCCCTGTCGCCTCAAGCGCGATGAGTCGCGCTTTAGGTTGTTGTTTGGGCATCATCCTCCGGAGAACCGCTTCGCACTTTTCCGGATCACGCCTAGGCCTTGTCCGGCCCGACCCGGACCAGCTGCTTGCCGAAATTGGCGCCCTTCAACAGGCCCATGAAGGCACCGGGCGCGCTCTCCAAGCCTTCGGTGACGAACTCCTTGTACTTGACCTTGCCGTCGCGAACCCATCCCGACATGTCGCGCAGGAAGTCGCCGTGGCGGGAGGCGAAGTCGGAGACGATGAAGCCGCGGAAGGTCAGCCGCTTGGTCAGCGTCGCGCGCATCATGCTGGCGGCCCATTTCGGCGCCTTGGCCTCGGTGTCGTTGTAATGCGCGATCAGGCCGCAGACCGGCACGCGCGCAAACGGGTTGAGCAGCGGGAACACCGCCTCGAACACGGCACCGCCGACATTCTCGAAATAGACGTCGATGCCTTTCGGGCAGGCGTCCTTCAGCTTGGCAGCGAGATCGGGATCGCGGTGGTCGATGCAGGCATCGAAGCCGAGCTCCTTCACCACGTAGTCGCACTTGTCCTTGCCGCCGGCAATGCCGACTGCGCGTGCGCCCTTGATCCTGGCGATCTGCCCCACCGCCGAGCCGACCGCACCGGAGGCGCCGGCGACGACGACAGTCTCGCCTGCTTGTGGCTTGCCGATGTCGAGCAGGCCCGTATACGCGGTCATGCCGGGCATACCGAGCACGCCGATCGAGGTCGAGATCGGACCGAGTTTCGGATCGACCTTGATCAGGCCCTTGCCATTCGAGATCGCATGCGTCTGCCAGCCCGAGCGGATGCGAACGATGTCGCCTACCGCAAAGTCAGGATTGTTGGAGGCCGCGACCTCGCTCACCGCCTCGCCTTCCATCACGCCGCCGACCGGCACCGGTGCGGCATAAGACGGTCCCTCACTCATGCGCCCGCGCATATAAGGATCGAGCGACAGCCAGATCGTACGCAGCAGCACTTCGCCCGCGCCGGGCGTCGGCACCGCGAATTCCTCCAGACGAAAATCAGACGGCTTGGGCTCGCCGACGGGACGCGCGGCGAGAACGATGCGCTTTGCTTGGGACATGGCTTCCTCCGAATTGTGTTTCGGCGTGAACGGAAGCGGAGGGAGCGAGGCGCGTCAATACAAAAGCGGTGGAGCGCATAGACGCAGCGGCACAGGCAGCTCTCGTGTCCCGGACGCGCTGCAGCGCTCTTGCGCTGCTGCGCAGAGCCGGGACCCAGCAGGCAACACGGTATGTTCGGAGACATGGGCCCCGGCTCTGCAGCGCATCACACCGGACGACGCTTCGCATCGCCGGGGGTGCTGCGCTGCGTCCGGGGCACGAGAGCGCCGCGGACGAGGACGGAGCGACTAACCCCCGCCCGGATAGTTGGGACTCTCGCGGGTGATGGTGACGTCGTGGACGTGGCTCTCGCGCAGGCCCGCGCCGGTGATGCGGACGAACTGGGCCTTCTCGTGCAGCTCCTTCATGTCCTTTGCGCCGACATAGCCCATCGCGGCGCGCAGGCCGCCGGCGAGCTGGTGCATGACATGGCCGACCGCGCCCTTGTAGGGCACCTGGCCCTCGATGCCTTCAGGCACGAGCTTGAGCGTATCCTTGATGTCCTGCTGGAAATAGCGGTCGGCCGAGCCGCGCGCCATCGCGCCGACCGAACCCATGCCGCGATAGGCCTTGTAGGAACGGCCCTGCCACAGGAACACTTCGCCGGGCGTCTCGTCGGTGCCGGCCAGCAGCGACCCGACCATGGCGATGTCGGCACCGGCGGCGAGCGCCTTGGCGAGGTCGCCAGAGAACTTGATGCCGCCGTCGGCGATGACGGGAATGTCGGCCTTCTTCGCCGCCTCGACCGCATCCATGATCGCGGTAAGCTGGGGAACGCCGACGCCGGCGACGATGCGCGTGGTGCAGATCGAGCCCGGACCGATGCCGACCTTGATGCAGTCGGCGCCCGCGTCGATCAGTGCCTGCGTGCCTTCCGTGGTGGCCACGTTGCCGGCAACGACCTGAACCGAGTTGGAGAGGCGCTTGATCCGGTTCACGGCATGCAGCACGTGGCGGGAATGGCCGTGCGCGGTGTCGACGACGATGAGATCGACGCCGGCATCGATCAGCCGCTCGGTTCGCTCGAAGCCGGTATCGCCGACGGTGGTGGCGGCGGCAACGCGCAGGCGCCCCTGCGCATCCTTGCAGGCGAGCGGATGGGCGACCGCCTTCTCCATGTCCTTGACGGTGATGAGACCGACGCAGCGATATTGCTCGTCGACCACGAGCAGCTTCTCGATGCGGTGCTGATGCAGCATCCGCCGCGCCTCGTCCTGGCTGACATTCTCGCGCACCGTGACAAGGCCTTCATGCGTCATCAGCTCGGAGACTTTTTGCCTGCGGTCGGTGGCAAAGCGCACGTCGCGATTGGTGAGGATGCCGACCAGCTTGCCGGGCGTGTTCTTGCCGGCGCCGGTGACGACGGGAATGCCGGAGATGCCGTGATCGCTCATCAGCTTCAGCGCTTCGTCGAGCGTGGCGTCGGGACTGATGGTGAGCGGGTTCACCACCATGCCCGACTCATAGCGCTTGACCTGCCGCACCTGGGCCGCCTGCCCTTCGGGCTCGAAATTGCGGTGGATGACGCCGAGACCGCCGGCCTGCGCCATGGCGATCGCCATGCGGGACTCGGTGACCGTGTCCATGGCCGAGGCCATGATCGGGATGTTGAGCGGAATGGCGCGGGTGACGCGGGAGCGGATGTCGACCTCGCCCGGCATGACATCCGACAGGCCCGGCTTCAACAGCACGTCGTCGAACGTAAAGGCTTCGCGGATGCCCTGAAGTTGCACCGTGGCCATTTGCCAACTCCTTCCTGCGGCCTTGCCGCAAATGCTAATGGATGAGCGCCGCCCTCGGCGTACCTTGCGGCATCGCCTTGAGAATCGGAGCCCATCGGTGGGGTTGACGCGGGTCGATAGCACGGCCACGTGACGAATCAAAGCAATTCGGACCGCTGGCCAGCCATGCACAGGCTTTTTTGGGTGGTATCGGCGGGGATGGCCGGTCCGCCCTCCCTCCGCCGTCATTCCGGGGCGCGACGAAGTCGCGAACCCGGAATCCATGTCCCGGCGGTGCCCGCATCCCGATGGATTCCGGGTTCGCGCCAATTGGCGCGCCCCGGAATGACGAGAGAGTGAGAAGCCGTGCGCCCCGGCATGACGGAGGGGCCAGACCGTGTCACGCAGGATTTAGGTGCTATGCGCCGATCCGCAATGGTCGCAGGCGAGCGCCGGTGATAAGCCGCAAACGGCCTCTCCTTCCGATTTCCCTTACCAATCCGTCATGGTCGACAAGCAACGCATCATTCCGCTGATCGTGGCCACCGCACTGTTCATGGAGAACATGGACTCGACGGTGATCGCCACCTCGCTGCCGGCGATCGCGGCCGACATCGGCACCAGTCCGCTGACGCTGAAGCTCGCGATCACCTCCTATCTGCTGTCGCTCGCGGTGTTCATCCCGGCGAGTGGCTGGACCGCCGACCGGTTCGGCGCGCGGATGGTGTTCGCGATCGCGGTCGGCGTGTTCATGGTCGGCTCGGTCGGCTGCGCGCTGTCGTCCTCGGTCACCGATTTCGTGTTCGCGCGCATCCTGCAGGGCATGGGCGGGGCGATGATGACGCCGGTCGGGCGCCTCGTGCTGCTGCGCTCGGTGGACAAGAGCGCGCTGGTCAACGCCATGGCGTGGGTGACGGTCCCTGCCCTGATCGGTCCGGTGATCGGGCCGCCGCTCGGCGGCTTCATCACGACCTACGCGTCGTGGCACTGGATCTTCCTGATCAACATCCCGATCGGGCTGCTCGGCATCTTCATGGCGCTGAAGTTCATCGACCCGATCAAGAGCGAGGAACGCGAGCCGTTCGATCTCTACGGCATGGTGCTCGCCGGCATCGGGCTCGCAGGCATCGCCTTCGGCCTGTCGGTTGCCGGGCTGAACCTGCTGCCGTGGAGCACGGTCGCGGCGCTGATCGCCGGCGGCGCGATCTCGATGACGCTCTACGTCATGCACGCCCGGCGTACCGGCTCGCCGGTGCTCGATTTCTCCCTCCTGAAGCTGCCGACGCTGCGGGCGGCCGTGTTCGGCGGCTTCCTGTTCCGGCTCGGCATCGGCGCGCTGCCGTTCCTGCTGCCGCTCTTGATGCAGATCGGCTTCGGTCTGTCGCCGTTCCATTCAGGCCTCGTCACCTTTGCCTCCTCGCTCGGGGCCATGGGCATGAAGACGCTGGCGGCGCGCCTCATCCGCACTTTCGGCTTCCGCAACCTGATGACGGTGAACGCGATCGTCAGCGCGTTCTTCCTCGCCGTCTGCGCGCTGTTCACGGTGACGACGCCGCTGCTCATCATCATGGTCATCCTGGTGGTCGGCGGCTTCTTCCGCTCGCTGGAGTTCACCGCCATCAACACGGTCGCCTATGCCGACGTCGAGACTGCGCAGATGAGCCGCGCAACGACGCTAGTCAGCGTCAACCAGCAGCTGGCGGTCTCGGCCGGCGTCGCCGTCGGTGCGGCCTGCGTGGAGACGACGATGTGGTTCCACCATGTCAGCGAGATCGACGCCACCGTGTTCGCACCGGCCTTCCTCGTGGTCGCGCTGACCTCGGCGGCGTCGAGCTGGTTCTTCTGGCAGATGCCTGCGGATGCCGGCCACGAAATCTCCGGCCGCAAGGCGGTGGAGATTGCGAGCCGCAAGGGCGCCGGCAAGGGCGCGGAGAAGGCCGGCGTCAAGGCGGCATCCGAGGATACGCAGGACGTGCGGGATCAGCGGCTGGGATGAAAGCTGCGGCGGCCCAGGCGTCTCAGGATCGGGTTGCCGGCTGCAGCGGAACCAGGGCGTAGCCGACGCCGCGCACCGTCGCGATCGGCGCGGCGACACTGCCAAGCTGCATCTTCCGGCGCAGCCGCACGATCAGGTTGTCGACGGTGTGCTCGCTGATCTCCCTGGGATCGCGGTTCGAGATGACGTCGAGCAGGAAGTCGCGACTGAGCGGCTGCGTCATGTGCGAGGCCAGCGCCACGAGGATGTTGAACTCCCCCGCGGTCAACTGGACCATGCTTCCATCAGGGCGGAACAGCTCGCGCCGGACCGGATCGAGGATCCAGCCGTCGAAGGTGATGATCGATTCCGTCGTCCGCCGCAACACGCTGCGGATTCGGGCCAGCAGCGTGCGCAGATTGATCGGCTTGGAGACGTAATCGTCTCCGCCGGCATCGAGGCCGGACAGCATGTCGTCCTCGGAGTCGCGGCTGGTGACGAAGATCAGGCCGCATTTTTCGCCGAGCCGCAACTCGCGCGCCAGCGCGATGCCGTCGGCGTCAGGAAGGTTGATATCGAGCAGGACGATGTCGGGCCGAAGCTTGGGCAAGGCGGTGCGCAGCTCGGCGCCGGTCGCCAAGCCATGCGCGGCCATGCCCTGCTCCCTCAGGAACGAGGTCAGCATCAGCCGGATTTCCGGCGCATCCTCAACAACGAGCACACTGGTCGACATCTGCTCTCCGAAATCACCTCTAACGGCCGCGCGAGGCCGCGGCGCCTCATCCGACGGCGCCCTGCTCCCTCAACACCAGACCGATCTGCCGGCGCAGCGCGTTGACGGCTTCATCGCGGTCGCGAAGCCCCGCCAGCACCGTCCTTGCGGCGATCATCGCATCGTCGGCGCTCGCGGCAAGTTCGGACATGCGCAGATTGGCCGCGCTGCCCTTGATGCGGTGGGCGATGCCCGCCAGCTCCTTCGGCGTCAGATCGCTGCGCGCCAGCGCGCGGTCGAGCTCCAGCAGGCTGTCGGCAAACAGCTCCTGGAATTCGTCGATGCGATCCCGCCCGAACACCTCTTCGAGCGAGAACGCGCTGTCGGGTGTTTCCGCGGCGAGGAACGCCTCGATTTTCCAGATGACCTCCTCCGCAGACAGCGTCGCCGCAAGCACGAGATCGGCGCCTTCCTCCAGCATCCGGGTGCCGTCCTCCGGCGCGGACGCGGCGATGATGAAGACGCGCTTGCCCTGATCCGGAGCGCGCGAACGCAAGCCCAGCACGAATCCGGGCGGCGGGGCGACCGCGACGATCGCGGCGAATTCGCGCGCCGCCAGCATCGCACCGGCGGCATCGAACGAGCCGGCCGGAAAGACGCGAAAGCCGAGACGCCGGAGCGGATCGTGGGTAGCCTTGCGCCCGTCGCCCACCACGAGGACATCACCGCCGGCATTGAGCGGCGCCCCGGGCCCGGCCACGGGCCAGCGCCGGCTCGCCAGCGCCGTCTCGACCGCACGATGCAGGGCCGCAGCGTCGATCGGCTTGGCCAGATGCCCGTCCATCCCCGCCGCACGACAGGCCTCGACATCCTCCGCCATGACGTTGGCGGTCAAGGCCACGATCGGGACCTCGCTTTGCGGCGAGGCCAGCGCGCGAATGCGCCGCGTGGCCTCCAACCCGTCGACGTCGGGCATCTGCACGTCCATGAGCACGGCGTCGAAGCGCGCGCTGCGGACGAGCTCGATCGCCTGCTCGCCCGACTTGACCAGCGCGGTCCGATGACCTGCCCGCTCGAGCATCCCGCGCGCGACGGCCGCATTGATCTGGAGGTCCTCGACCAGCAACAGGTTCAAGGGCCTC
This sequence comes from Bradyrhizobium nitroreducens, assembly GCF_002776695.1. GTDB lineage: Bacteria > Pseudomonadota > Alphaproteobacteria > Rhizobiales > Xanthobacteraceae > Bradyrhizobium > Bradyrhizobium nitroreducens. The sequence continues at coordinate 7,786,960 of NZ_LFJC01000003.1, read as the reverse complement.
GTCGGCGCAGGCGTCTCGTCCGCCGGATCGCGCATGGCCGGCCCGTCGGCCGCCGGCAGCGGCAACGAGAAGCGGAAGCGGCTGCCGAGCCCCGGCGTGCTCTCGGCTTCGATCTGCCCCTTCATGCCCTCGACGAGCCGCTTGCAGATCGCAAGGCCGAGGCCCGTGCCGCCGAAGCGCCGACGGATCGAGGCATCGCCCTGTTCGAAGGATTGGAACAGCCGGGCCTGCTGCTCGGGCGGAATGCCGATACCGGTGTCCGCAACGCAGAAGACGACGACCGCCTCGTCCTGCGGGCGCGATGCGGTGACCTCGACCGTGACGCCGCCCCGGCTCGTGAATTTCAGGGCGTTGCCGATCAGGTTGAAGAGAATCTGCCGCAGCCGCGACTGATCGCCGAGCACCCAGCGTGGCACCGTCTGAGAAATCGCGAGATGCAGCGTCAGCCCCTTCTCATGCGCGCGCGGCGACATCAGGTTGACGATCTCGCGCAGCCCCTGCCTGACATCGAACGGGGCACGTTCGTAAATGTCGGCCTGTCGTTCGAGCTTCGATATATCGAGGATGTCGTCGAGGATCTTGAGCAGTCCCTGCGCCGAGGAACGAATGGTCGAGACCCGCCGGCGCTGGGACGGCGGCAATGGATCATCCAGCGCCAGTTTCGCCATGCCGAGGATTCCGTTCATGGGCGTGCGGATCTCGTGGCTCATGACGGCCAGGAAGTCGGCCTTGACGCTCGCTGCCGCCTCCGCCGCGTCCTTGGCTTCGCGCAAATCGAGGTTGATCTGCTGCTCGCGCGCAATGCGCAGATATTCCTCGCGCCTGAGACGGTTGAACTGTGTGCGCGCCATCGCACCGACGACGTAACCGACCAGTATGACCAACCCTATGATCGTCAGGTCGAGCGGGCTCTCCGGGTCCGGCCTGAGCACTGCCCAGAACAACAGGCTGACCGTGGGGGCGTAAGCGCTCAACAGCGTGACCCAGCGGAAGCGCCCGGGGACACAGAGGTTGAGCGCGATGGCGATCAGCGGCAGCAGCAATCCGCCGTGACGGGTCAGGCTCGGCTGGTCGAAGACGAGCGCATTGAGCGTGAAGAACGCAATCTGGTGCGCATAGGTGATCGCGACGATGCGCGCGTATCGCGTCGTCTGCAGCACGGCGAGCACGGCGGCAAGCGCTGCGAGCGCGATCAGGATCCGGATCTCGGTGAAGAACGCCAGCCGCGGGCCGGTCAGCATCAGAAAATCCAGCGGCGCGAACGACAGGCTCGCGGCCGTCTCGGCGAGGATGCAGAGCAGCGCCATCGCGCGCGCCGACTGCCACACGCTCGCGGAGAATGCCGCCTCCATCTTGCCGTCGCGAAATTCGCCGCTCGGCCCTATGACCCCGCGAAGGTCGAATTCTACCGCCGGCATTCCGGCCCCATCTCCTCGCCAGCCAACCACGCGCATCCTTTGCAGGAGCGCCCAGCTCTCGTCCAGCGTCAATTCCGGCGCGCCGCGCGCACCGCGGCTACGATCAACCGGGGTTGATGTTGCAATCGCAGATGGGAGATTTCGCCTGTGGCCATCCTTCGAGAAGGACGGGGCGCGCGCTCAGGTCCCGCCGCGAAATCCCGTGGCCAGCACGTAGCGTTCCGAGGAGTCCTGCCGGCTCGCGGCCGGCTTGACGTGGCGCACGGTGGCGAAGTCGCGCTTGAGCTGGGCGAGCAGATCGGCGTCGGCTCCGCTCTGGAAGGTCTTTGCCAGGAAGGTGCCGCCGGGCTTCAGCACGTCGCAGGCGAACGCGGCAGCGGTCTCGACCAGGCCGACGATGCGAAGCTGGTCGGTCTTGCGGTGGCCGGTGGTATTGGCGGCCATGTCGGACATCACGACGTCGGCGCCGCCGCCCAGCATCGCGGTGAGCTTTTCGGGCGCGTCATTGTCCATGAAGTCGAGCTGGGCGAAGTCGACGCCGGGAATCTCGGGCATCTCCAACAGATCGATCGCAACGACCTTGCCTTTGCCCTCGGTGGAGCCGACGCGCTTGGCGGCGATCTGGCTCCAGCCGCCGGGCGCAGCGCCAAGGTCGACCACGGCCATGCCGGGCTTCAGGAAGCGAAACTTGTCGTCCATCTCCAGAAGCTTGAACGCGGCGCGCGAGCGATAGCCCGCGGCCTTGGCTTTGGCGACATAGGGATCGTTGAGCTGGCGTTCGAGCCAGAGCTTCGACGACAATTTGCGCTTGCCGCCGGTCTTGACCTTGGTCTTGACTTGGACGTGCAAGCGGCCGGTGGTGTCCTTGGCCATCTCACCAGCTCCTGAGTGCGCCGTCCTCGCGCATCATCTCGACCAGCATGCCCTCGCGCAGGCCCCGGTCGGCGACGCGCAGGCGCGGCAGCGGAAAGGCGCGGCGGATGGCATCGAGGATGGCGCAGCCGGCGAGCACGAGATCGGCGCGCTCGACGCTGATGCAGCTGTTGTTGGCGCGCTCCTCGTAGCTCATGCCGAGCAGCTTGTTGATGGTCGCGGTGATGTCGGAATCGTTCATCCAGACGCTGTCGATGCGGCGGCGGTCGTAGCGCGCGAGATTGAGATGGATGCCGGCGAGCGTCGTCACCGTGCCCGAGGTGCCGAGCAGGTGCATATCGGTGAGATCGCGGCCATGCTCTGCAGCAAACGGCGTGACGTGGCTTGCGACCTCCTGCTCCATCGCGGCATAGATCTCCGGCGTGACGTCGCGGCCGCCGAACTGCTCGGCGAGCGTGACCACGCCATAGGGGATCGACATCCAGGCTTTGATGCGCGGCTCCGGATTTTGAGCGTCGCGTTCGATCCGCACCAGCTCGGTCGAGCCGCCGCCGATGTCGAACAGGATCGCGCCGCGCCCCCTGGGATCGACCAGCGGCGAGCAGCCGAGCACGGCGAGCGCGGCCTCGGTCTCGCGGTCGATCACTTCCAGCTCGATGCCGGTCTCGGCCGCGACGCGGCTGCGGAACCCCTCCGCATTCGAGGCCGCGCGGCAGGCTTCGGTCGCGATCAGCCGCAGCCGCCGCGCTTTCCGTAGATTGATCTTGTCGCGGCAGATGCTGAGCGCGGCGATGGCGCGCTCGATCGCGGCATCGCTGATGCAGCCGGTTGCCGAGACGCCCTCCCCGAGCCGAATGATGCGCGAGAAGGAATCGACGACGCGAAAGCCGTCCTGGGTCGGACAGGCGATCAGCAGCCGGCAATTGTTGGTTCCGAGGTCCAGCGCCGCGTAGACGCCGGTTCCCGGCGCTTGCGCGGCGACGGCCGGTTCGGTGGCCAACGCCACCGTCGCCATCGACCCCTCCAGCTCACCGTGCGGCCCATGTTGGCTTACATGGCCGTCGCGGAGCCGCGTGTGGTCATTCATACAAACTGTCTTTCCGCGGCCGGTCGGGCCGGTCTGGAATTGCTTTTTCGCCTGAAACATTAGCAGCGCGGCGGGTATGCGCAACAACGCATCACATGGGACCATGCCCATTCGTGCGTTGTCGTGAACGGGACCGTGGGTTATTTTTGGGTGGTCCGGTCCCCCTAGGCGCCCCCCAAAACGCGCAATTGCCGGCTTTTCAGGTCAATTCCATGCAAGAACACACCAAATCGTCCACGCTCGAAAACGCTATTGCACTGCAAAAATATGGCGTCGGGCAGCCCGTCCGCCGCAAGGAGGACGACACGCTGGTGCGCGGCAAGGGCCGCTACACCGACGATTTCAACCTGCCCGGCCAAGCCTATGCCGTGGTCGTCCGTTCCACCCACGCCCACGGCACCATCCGCGGCATCGGCATTGATGCCGCCAAGGCGATGCCGGGCGTGCTGGGCGTCTGGACCGGCAAGGATCTCGACGCCGCCGGCTACGGCCCCTTTACCTGCGGCCTGCCGCTGAAGAGCCGCGACGGCTCGCCCCTGCTGCAGACCAACCGCCAGCCGCTGGCGACCGACAAGGTCCGCTTCGTCGGCGATCCCGTCGCCTTCGTGGTGGCCGAGACGCTGGCGCAGGCCCGCGACGCCGCCGAGGCGGTCGAGCTCGACGTCGAGCCGCTGCCGGCGGTAACCGACCCCGAGGAAGCCGCCAGACCCGGCGCGCCGCAGCTTTACGACCATATCCCGAACAACGTGGCGCTCGACTACCATTATGGCGACATCGACAAGGTCAACGCGGCTTTTGCCAGCGCAGCCCATGTCACCAAGATCGACATCGAGAACACCCGCGTCGCCGTGGTCTCGATGGAGCCGCGCGTCGGCCTTGCCTCCTACGACAAGAAGACCGAGCGCTACACCATCCAGGTGCCGACCCAGGGCGTCGCCGGCAACCGCGCCAACCTCGCCAAGAACCTGAAGGTGCCGAACGAGAAGGTGCGGATCCTCACCGCCAATGTCGGCGGCTCCTTCGGCATGAAGAACATCAACTATCCCGAGTACATGTGCATTCTTTACGCGGCCAAGGCGCTGGGCCGTCCGGTGAAATGGCTCGACGAGCGCTCGACCGCCTTTCTCTCCGACAGCCACGGCCGTGCGCAGAAGATCCATGCCGAGCTGGCGCTCGACGCTGAAGGGCACTTCCTCGCGGCCAAGCTGTCCGGCTACGGCAACCTCGGCGCCTACATCACCGGCGTCGCACCGGGGCCGCTCTCGCTCAACACCGGCAAGAACTTTTCCAGCGTCTATCGCACGCCGCTGATGGCGGTCGACATCAAGGTGGTGCTGACCAACACCACGTTGATGGGCGCCTACCGCGGCGCCGGCCGGCCCGAGGCCAATTATTACATGGAGCGGCTGATCGACCGCGCCGCCGACGAGATGGGCATCAACCGCCTGACCTTGCGCAAGCGCAACTTCATCAAGCCGAGCCAGATCCCGTTCGCGGCCTCCTCCGGCGTGACCTATGACAGCGGCGACTTCCAGGCCGTGTTCAACAAGGCGCTCGAAATCTCCGACCACGAGAACTTCGCCAAGCGCAAGAAGGAGAGCAAGAAGGCCGGCAAGCTGCGCGGTATCGCGGTCGGCTCCTATCTCGAGGTCACGGCGCCGCCGAGCCCCGAGCTCGGCAAGATCGTGTTCGATGCCGATGGCTCCGTGCAGCTCATCACCGGCACGCTCGACTACGGCCAGGGTCACGCCACGCCGTTCGCGCAGGTGCTGAGCGCGCAGCTAGGAGTGCCCTTCGAGAGCATCAAGCTGGTTCAGGGCGACAGCGACATCGTCCACACCGGTAACGGGACCGGCGGCTCGCGCTCGATCACCGCGACCGGCCAGGCCATCGTCGGCGCTGCCAAGCTCGTCATAGAGAAAGGCAAGCGCGCCGCGGCGCACATGCTCGAAGCGTCCGAAGCCGACATCGAATTCGAAGGCGGCAGCTTCACGATCGCCGGCACCGATCGCAGCATCGACATCATGGAGCTCGCCAAGCGCTTGCATGACGGCAAGGTACCTGACGGCGTGCCTGACTCACTCGATGTCGATCACACCAGCGAACCGGTCGCCTCCGCGTTCCCGAACGGCTGCCACGTCGCCGAGGTCGAGATCGATCCTGAGACCGGCGTGGTGCAGATCGTGCGCTACAGCGCGGTCAACGATTTCGGCACGGTGATCAACCCGCTGCTGGTCGCCGGCCAGCTCCATGGCGGTGTCGTCCAGGGCATCGGCCAGGCGCTGATGGAGCACATCCGCTACGACGACAGCGGCCAGCCGATCACGGGCTCGCTGATGGACTACGCCCTGCCCCGCGCCGAGGACGTGCCCAACATGACGATCGGCGATCATCCGGTACCCGCCACCACCAATCCGCTCGGCAGCAAGGGCTGCGGCGAAGCCGGCTGCGCCGGCAGCCTGTCGACGGTGGTGAACGCGGTGCTCGATGCGCTCTCGGATTATGGCATCAAGCACATCGACATGCCGCTGACCCCGGAGCGCGTGTGGCGCGCGATCCAGGACGCGAAGGCAAAGGCGGCGTAAGCGCCGTCTTGTCGTTCCGGGGCGATGCGCAGCATCGAACCCGGAACCTCGAGATTCCGGGTTCGGTCCTGTGGACCGCCCCGGAATGACGGCGCTGCGTGCTACGCCGCCGCCTGCTCCCGCGGCTGGGTGATCGCGGTATGCTGGCAGTGCGCGATCGGCGTCGTGCCGTTGGCGACGACGAGTGCGTCGAGCTCGACGAAGCGGTGGCCCTTCTTTTCGTAGTTCGCAGTGACCTTTGCCCGCGCGGCGATCTCATCGCCGGCGCGCAGCGCAGACAGCAACTGCATGCGGCTGCCGACGTGGATCCACGGGCCCAGGATCGTGTTGTCCACCAGCACGCGGTTCATCACGCGCTGGATCAGGCCGGGATGGCCGAAGCCTTCGCGCGCGAAGATCGGATCGGTCTCCCTGACGTCGGTGAGATAATCCGCCGCATCCTGCCCGGCCCAGCGGCGCGGCGTCGTGCCCAGCCATTTGCCCATCTCGAACGTTGCAGGATCGACCGGCTTGCGCTCGGCGACCGCGGGGACCTCGACATAGTCGCTCAGCGCCACCGCCGGCGCAGCGGCCGGCAGCGAGGCCGTCCCCGTGGCGCACAGTGTGGTGCGGCTGAACACTTCGATCGTCAGCAGGCCGTTGTGCTCGGTGGCATCGACATCAGCGGCCTCGCCATCATAGACCGGCTTGATGAAGCGCGCCTCGACCAGCCCGCGTGACAGGAAATCACGCCCCCAGCGGGCGATCGGCACGTGCATCATGTAGGCGAAGACATCGACGCCCGGGACCAGCCCGCCGGAAAAGCCGAAGCGGCGCGCCACCGTGTCGTCATGCATCTTGTTTTCGGATTGTTTGGCGGTGTTGTAGGCCTCGACGCGGTAGGTTTCGAGCCGGTTCGGCATGGCTTGGCGTTCCCCATATTCTTGTTTCGGGACCGATCGTAGGCCCCGGGGAACAGCGGTCAATCCCCTCGCCTTTGCGGCCCGAATGGGGTACCACGCGGCGGAATGACCGATACCCCCACCCGCATCTATGTCGATGCCGACGCCTGTCCGGTGAAGGACGAGATTTACCGCGTGGCGCTCCGACACGGCGTGCCCGTGAGCGTGGTCGCCGGCAACTTCATTCGCGTGCCCCAGGACCCGCTGATCTCGCGCATTGCCGCAGGCAGCGGCATGGACGCGGCCGACGACTGGATCGCCGAGCGCGCCAGGCCGGGCGACGTCGTGGTGACCTCGGACATCCCGCTGGCGAGCCGCTGTGTGAAGGCGGGCGCCGACGTGATCGCGCCGAACGGCAAGCCCTTTACCGAGGAATCGATCGGCATGACGCTGGCGGTACGCAATCTGATGACGGATTTGCGCTCGGCCGGCGAGGTCACCGGCGGCCCCAGATCATTCGCGCCGCGCGACCGCTCCGCCTTCCTCTCGGCGCTCGACCAGACGCTGCGCCGGATCCAGCGCCGCCGCGCCGACCAAGCCGCAACACATCAGGGCTGACCATGGCGCCCCCGCTGATCCAACTCAAGGACATCAGGCTGACCTTCGGCGGCACGCCGCTGCTGTCGGGCGTCGAGCTCAATGTCGCTCCATCCGAACGCGTCTGCCTGATCGGCCGCAACGGCTCGGGCAAGTCGACGCTGCTCAGAATCGCGGCCGGCCTTGTCGAGCCCGATAGCGGCACCCGCTTCGTGCAGCCCGGCGCCACCGTGCGCTATCTGCCGCAGGAGCCCGACTTCGGCGACCACAAGACCACGCTGGCCTATGTCGAGTCCGGGCTCGCCCCCGGCGACGACCAGCATCAGGCGCGCTACCTGCTGGAGCAGCTCGGCCTCACCGGAGAGGAGAACCCGCACAATCTCTCCGGCGGCGAAGCCCGGCGCGCGGCGCTGGCCTACGTGCTGGCGCCCTCGCCCGACATTCTGCTGCTGGACGAGCCGACCAACCATCTCGATCTCGCCACCATCGAATGGCTGGAACAGGAGCTCGACTCCAGGCGCAGCGCACTGGTGATCATCAGCCACGACCGCCGCTTCCTCACCAATCTGTCGCGCTCCACGGCCTGGCTCGACCGCGGCAAGATCAAGCAGATCGACCGTGGCTTTGCCTCGTTCGAGACCTGGCGCGACGAGGTGCTGGCCGAGGAAGAGCGCGACCAGCACAAGCTCGACCGCAAGATCGTCGACGAGGAGCACTGGCTGCGCCATGGCGTTTCCGGGCGCCGCAAGCGCAACGTCAAGCGCCTCGCCAATCTGCATGCGCTGCGCGACCAGCGCCGCAACTATCGCGGCACCGCCGGCACCGCCAGCCTCGCAGCTAGCGAAGCCGACCAATCCGGCAAGCTGGTGATCGAGGCCAAGGGGATCACCAAGGCCTATGGCGAGCGCAAGATCGTCGAGAACTTCTCGACCCGCATCCAGCGCGGCGACCGGCTCGGTATCATCGGCCCGAACGGCGCCGGCAAGACCACACTGGTCAATCTGCTCACCGGCGGCATGCAGCCTGACTCCGGCACCGTACGGCTAGGGGCCAATCTGGAGACAGCCACGCTCGACCAGCACCGGGAAAGCCTCGATCCCAAATCGACACTGGCCGAGGCACTGACCGGCGGCCGTGGCGATCAGATCATGGTCGGCGGCAAGCCGAAGCACGTCGTCGGCTACATGAAGGACTTCCTGTTCGCCCAGGAGCAGCGCGGCACCCCGGTGGAAGTTCTCTCCGGCGGCGAGCGCGGCCGGCTGATGCTGGCGCGCGCGCTGGCGAAGCCGTCCAACCTCCTGGTGCTTGACGAGCCGACCAACGACCTCGATCTCGAAACCCTCGACGTGCTCGAGGAGATGCTCGGCGACTACGAGGGCACCGTCATCCTGATCAGCCACGACCGCGACTTCCTCGACCGCATCGTCACCTCCGTGATCGCGCCTGAAGGTAACGGCAAGTGGATCGAGTATGCCGGCGGCTACAGCGACATGCTGACCCAACGCGGCGCGGACCTCAAGCGCGAGGCGGCGAAGGCGCAAGCCCCTGTCGAGAAGAAGGAGGAGCGTGCTGCGGCTCCCTCGTCCGCGCCGAAGCGCAAGCTGAGCTTCAATGAGAAGCACGCGCTGGAGACGCTGCCGAAGAAGATGGAGACGTTGCAGGCCGACATCGCCAGGCTGCAGCGCGTGCTCGACGATCCCAATCTTTATGCGAAGGATCGCAAGAAATTCGACGATACCTCGGCCGCCATCGCCAAGGCGCATGACGAACTGTCCGCCGCCGAAGAGCGCTGGCTCGAACTTGAAATGCTCCGCGAAGAGATTGAACAGGCCTAACCCATGACAACCACCCTCGCCGCCAAGATCGCCCGCGAATACGGCACGCCCTGCGCCGTCATCGACATGGACAAGGTCGAGCGCAACATCGCGCGCATCCAGAAGGCCTGCGACGAGGCCGGAATCGCCAATCGTCCCCACATCAAGACGCACAAGAATCCGACCATCGCCAGGATGCAGGTCGCGGCCGGCGCCAAAGGCATCACCTGTCAGAAGATCGGCGAGGCCGAGATCATGGCCAATGCCGGCATCGACGACATCCTGATCAGCTACAATCTGCTGGGCGAAGAGAAGATGGCGCGGCTTGGCGCGCTGAATGCCAAGACCAACATGACAGTCGCCGCCGACAATTCGACCGTCGTCGCGGGGCTGCCCAAAGCCGCCGCAGCGTCCGGCCGCCCGCTGTCGGTCGTGGTCGAATGCGACACGGGTCGCAAGCGTGCGGGCGTCGAGACGCCGGCCGAGGCGATTGCGCTGGCGCGCGAGATCGCGGGGTCCAAGGGGCTCGAATTCGCCGGCTTCATGCTCTACCCGACCGAGACCGGCTGGGGCGATGCACAGAAATTCTATGACGAGGCTCTGGCCGGCGTGCGCGCGCACGGCCTGGATGCCAAGATCGTCTCCACCGGCGGAACACCGAACCTCGTCAACATCGGCAAGCTCAAGGGCGGCACCGAGCACCGTTTCGGCACCTACATCTACAACGACCGCATGCAGGTCGCGGCCGGCGTCGCCAGCTGGGACGACTGCGCGCTGCACATCTATTCGACCGTGGTGAGCCGCGCCGCGCCCGAGCGCGGCATTCTCGATGCCGGCTCGAAGACGCTGACCTCGGACACCGGCGGCCTCGACGGCCACGGCCTGATCCTGGAGCACCCCGAAGCCAAGATCGCCAAGTTCGCCGAGGAGCACGGCTTCCTCGACCTCTCCCGCAGCAACACCCGCCCCAATGTCGGCGACGTCGTCCGCATCGTGCCGAACCACGTCTGCGTCGTCGTCAACATGATGGACGAGGTGTTGATGGTGCGCGGCGAGGAGATCATCGGCACGCTGCCGGTGGCGGCGCGCGGCAAGCTGCGGTAGACTAGGCGGAGCGCCCGCGCATCCTTCGAGGCGCGGCCTCAGGTGCTTTGCACCGGAGGCCGCGCACCTCAGGATGACGCTCTCTCTTGAGCTATGCTCGAGAATAGAGGGCGCTCACGCGTAGCCGTCACCCTGAGGTGGCCGCTTCTTCAGCGGCCCTCGAAGGGCGGCAGCATTCTATGAACGCTTGAGCCACGCCAACACGCCCCTGCCCGCGGCGGCCCCGGTCGCGAACGAGGCCTGCAGCAGGTAGCCGCCGGTCGGCGCCTCCCAATCCAGCATCTCGCCTGCCGCGAACACGCCCGGCAGCTTGCGCAACATGAAGCGGTCGTCGAGCTCGTCGAACGAGATCCCGCCCGCGGTCGAGATCGCGCGCTCGATCGGGGCTGTGCCGGTGAGCTGAACCGGAATGGCGTTGATCAGCTCCGCAAGCTCCGCCGGCGAAAGCGACGCGAGCGGCCGCCCCGAGGCGATGGCGGCCTCCTGCATCAGGCCGATGCCGACCGGCGACAATTGCGCGGCCTTGCGCAGGAAGTTCGCCAGCGACTGCTTGCCGCGCGTGCCCGACAAGCGAGTCGTCAGCGCAGCAACGTCGAGATCAGGCCGCAACGCGATCATCAAGGTCGCCGGCCCGAGACCCAGCACCGCCTCGCGCAGCTCCGCCGACAGCGCATAGATCGCCCCGCCCTCGATGCCGCTGCGCGTGATCATCGCCTCGCCGCGCACCGTGTGCGCGCCGATCGTCAACGCCACGCCCTTGAGCGGCTGGCCCTCGAAACGATCGCGGAACACGTTTGACCAAGCGACCGTGAAGCCGGAATTGGCCGGCCGCAGCTTTGAGACGGCGATGCCTTTGGTGGCGAGCAATTCGACCCAGCCGCCATCTGAGCCGAGCCGCGGCCAGCTGGCACCACCAAGCGCGAGCACGGTCGCATCGGCAACGACGGCTACCACGCCATGCTGCGTTCGAAACAGCAAGCGCCCCTCGCCGTCCCAACCGGTCCAGCGATGACGGAACGTAAACCTCACGCCGGCCGCATCGAGCCGCCGCAGCCAGGCGCGCAGCAACGGCGAGGCCTTGAACGCTTTCGGAAACACGCGCCCGCTGCTGCCGACGAAGGTCGGCTCGCCCAGCGCCTCGCTCCAGGCCCGCAGCGCATCCGGCGAAAAGGCCTCGATCGCGGCTTGCAGCTTCGGTGCCGCCTCGCGGTACCGCGCCATGAACTGCGGCAGCGGCTCGCTGTGGGTGAGATTGAGCCCGCCCCGGCCCGCCATCAGGAATTTGCGGCCCGCGGACGGCATGGCGTCGTACACGGTGACGCGCGCGCCGCCCTGCGCCAGCACCTCCGCCGCCATCAGCCCGGCGGGACCGGCACCGATGACGGCAACGTCGGTCAGAGCTTGATCCCCGCCCGCGCCGCGGCCTGCGCCACGTATCTCTGGGTCTGCTCGAACGCGCCGGTCAGCGCCTTCGCCTTCGACATGTCGCTGATCTCCGCGAAATGCGCAGCGACCGCGTCCGGCGTCCATTCGGATTCCGGCAGGTTGATGCCTTCGCTCTCCAGGATCTTGATCACCGCGAACGAGCCGGCACCGGCGCCCATGATGGTGCGGGTCGGCGCATCCTCGCTGAGCATGTACTCGACCGCGGGCGTGATCGCGTTCGGCTTCATCAGCTGCAGCGCCTGCGGCGGCAGCAGCTCCTCGGTCATGCGGGTCGCCGCCGTCGGCGAGATGATGTTGACGCGGATGTTGTTCTTGCGCCCCTCTTCGGCGAGCACGTTCATCAGGCCGACCATGCCGGACTTGGCCGCGCCGTAATTGGCCTGGCCGAAATTACCGTAGAGGCCGGAGGACGACGTCGTCAGCACGATGCGGCCGTAGTTGCGGTCGCGCATGCCGGCCCAGGCCGCCTTGCAGCAATAGAAGGTGCCGACGAGATGCACGTCGAGTACCTTCTGAAAATCGGCGGCTTCCATCTTGCCGAACGACTTGTCGCGCAGGATGCCGGCATTGGCGCACATCAGATCGACGCTGCCCCACTCCCTGGTGGCGCGTTCGACCATGGCGGTGACCTGCTCGAAGTTGGAGACGTCGGCGCCGTCGGCCATCGCGGTGCCGCCGGCTTTGCGGATCTCCTCGACCACGGCCTCGGCCGGGGACAGCGAGCCGCCGGTGCCATCACGCGCGCCGCCAAAATCGTTGACCACGACCTTGGCGCCGCGGCTGGCCAGCCCCAGCGCATGCGCCTTGCCGAGACCATTGCCCGCGCCGGTGACGATGGCGACGCGTCCGTCGAACCTGATTGCCATTGTGCAGTTCCTGCCTCTTCTTCCTTCTCCCCCTGTGGGAGAAGGTGGCGCGAAGCGCCGGATGAGGGGTCTCTCGCAACAGATGCGCTCGCGGAGAGAGACCCCTCACCCGGCTTCGCGTTCCGCGAAGCCACCCTCTCCCACAAGGGGAGAGGGTGAGAGCGCTCCGCGAGAGATTTGGTCAGCTTTTGAGCAGCGATGGGTTGCCGGGTCAAGCCCGGGAACGACGCGCGGTATCAAGCGAAATAGATCAGGCCCAGCCACTCCGCGACCAGCGCCGGCTTGTCCTCGCCTTCGATCTCGACCGTGACGTTGGTGCGGGACTGCAACTCGTTCGGCTTGCGCAGCTTGGCCTCCGCCAACACGAAGCGGCCGCGGACGCGCTTGCCCGAACGAACCGGCGAGATGAAGCGCAGCTTGTCGAAGCCGTAATTGACGCCCATCGTGGTGCCTGCGATCGCCGGCATCACTTCATAGGACATCACCGACAACATCGACATCGTCAGAAAGCCGTGGGCGATGGTGGTGCCGAACGAGGTTTCCTTGGCGCGCTCGGGATCGACGTGGATGAACTGGTGATCCTCGGTGTCGTCGGCAAAGGCGTTGATGCGGGGCTGGTCGATCAGATGCCACGACGACACGCCGATCTCCTTGCCGACCAGGGCCTGATAGGCCTGAAGCGTGATCGGCGGCGACTTCCAGATTTGGTTCACTTAGGTCTCGCTCCGTGTTTTCGAAAACTCCGGAAAATCCTCCTCGCGGAATTCGCGGCCGCGCAGGGGATCCTCGCGATCGTCGTCGCGTTCGAGCCGTCGTAGCTGCACGCGACGGATTTTGCCAGAGATCGTCTTCGGCAGTTCGGTGACAATTTCGAGACGGCGGATGCGCTTGAACGGCGCAAGCCGCGTATGCAGGTGCCTGAAGATGGAAAGCGCCGTCTCCGGCGTCCGCTCCGTGCCGGAGGTCAGCAGCACGAACGCCTTGGGGATCGCAAGACGGATCGGATCCGGACTCGGCACGACCGCGGCCTCCGCGACGAGCTCGTGCTCGAGCAGCACGCTCTCGAGCTCGAACGGGCTGATGCGGTAATCGGATGACTTGAAGACGTCGTCGGAACGGCCGACGAAGGTGAGATAGCCCTCGTCGTCCTCGAACACGACATCGCCGCTGCGATAGAGCTCGCCCTCGGCGCCGGACAGCTTGCCGTCGTCGCCCTGATAGCCCTGCATCAGACCTGCGGGCCGCTCCGAGCCGAGCACCAGTGTGACCTCGCCTTCCCTGGCGGGATGGCCGTCGGCGTCGCTGATCTGCACGCGATAGCCCGGCAGCGGCCGGCCCATCGAGCCGATCTTGATCTTCTGGCCCGGCGAGTTGCCGGCGAGCGCCGTGGTTTCGGTCTGGCCGTAGCCGTCACGGATGGTGAGGCCCCACGCCGCCCGCACCTGGTCGATCACTTCAGGGTTCAGCGGCTCGCCGGCGCCGCAGACCTCGCGCAGCGCCACCTTGAACGAAGCAAGGTTCTCCTGGATGAACAGCCGCCACACCGTCGGCGGCGCGCACAGCGTGGTGACGCCGCAGCGGCCGATGGTGGCGAGCAGGCCCTTCGCATCGAAGCGCGGCTGGTTGACCACGAACACGGTCGCACCCGCATTCCACGGCGCGAAGAAGCAGCTCCAGGCGTGCTTGGCCCAGCCGGGCGAGGAGATGTTGAGATGCACATCGCCGGGCTTCAGCCCGATCCAGTACATGGTGGAGAGATGGCCGACGGGATAGCTGCGCTGGCTGTGCCGGACCAGCTTTGGTTTCGCCGTGGTGCCCGAGGTGAAATAGAGCAACATCGGGTCGTCGGCATTGGTCGCACCATCAGCCGCGAAACTTTCGGAGGCCTTCGCGGCTTCATTGTATGACAGCCATCCGTCGGAGGCGGTGCCGTCCACGATGCGAACGATGCCCTCGGCACCGAGGCTTGCGAATTTCGCCACCTGATCCTCGGCAGCGACAACCGCCCTCGCCCTGCCGCGATCGAGGCGATCGCGCAGCTCGTCCGCGGTGAGCAGCGTAGTCGCGGGAATCACGACGACGCCGAGCTTCATCGCCGCCAGCATGGTCTCCCACAACGGAACCACATTGCCGAGCAGCAGCAGGAGATGATCGCCGCGGGTCAGGCCCTGCGCACGGAGGAAGTTCGCGACCTGGTTCGAGCGCTTCGAGAGCGCCGCGAATGACAGCTTCGTCTGCCGGTCCTGCGCAGCGTCGACGATCCAGAGCGCGGGGCGATCCCTGCTCTCCGCGCTCGCCGCCAGCTCGGCGTCGAACCAGTCGAGCGCCCAGTTGAAGGGAACCGGATCGGGCCAGCGAAAGCCTTTGACCGCGGCCTCGTAGTCCGTGCGGTGATCCAGCAGAAACGCGCGCGCTTCCAAAAATGTCGTCATGATCCGGGCCCGTCGAATTGATCTTCGAGCGTAGCCCGGATGGAGCAAAGCGCAATCCGGGGCCGGCTACGCCATTGGAAGCAGCTATCCCGGATTTCGCTTCGCTCCATCCGGGCTACGAAGCCCCGCTATTTTCCAGCGAGGCTGCGAACGTGCTTGATAATTCCGGAAAAATCCACCCCGCCCTGACCGGCTGCGTCGAAAGACTGATAGATCTCCTGCGCATGCTTGCCGAGCGGCGTGGCCGCACCGGCGGCCTTGGCGGCGTCCTGCGCCAGCGTCAGATCCTTCACCATCAGCGCCGAGGCAAAGCCCGGCTTGTAGTCATTGTTGGCCGGCGAGGTCGGCACCGGGCCCGGCACCGGGCAATACGTCGTCAGCGACCAGCACTGGCCCGAGGAGGTCGAGGCGACGTCGAACAGCGCCTGATGCGAGAGCCCGAGCTTCTCGCCGAGCGCGAACGCTTCGCTGACCGCGATCATGGAGATGCCGAGGATCATGTTGTTGCAGATCTTGGCCGCCTGGCCCGCGCCGGCGCCGCCGCAATGGACGATCTTCTTGCCCATGTTTTCCAGCACGGGCTTCGCAGCGGCAAACGCCTTGTCATCGCCGCCGCACATGAAGGTGAGCGTGGCGCCCTTGGCGCCGCCGGTGCCGCCGGAGACCGGCGCATCGACCGAAAGCACACCGCTCTTGGCGGCGAGCGCATGCGCGGCCCGCGCGCTCTCGACGTCGATGGTGGAGCTATCGATGATCAGCGCGCCCTTGGTCATGGCGGGCACGACCTCGTTCCAGACGCCGAGCACGTGCTTGCCTGCGGGCAGCATGGTGACGACGACGTCAGCGCCCTTCACCGCGCCCGCAGCGCTGTCGGCGATGCCGGCGCCATCGGCCTTGGCCTGATTGCGCGAGGCTTCGACGAGATCGAACGCCACCACCTTGTGGCCGGCCTTGACGAGGTTGGCGGCCATCGGGCCGCCCATGTTGCCCAGACCAATGAATGCGATCGTGGCCATTGTCATTTCCTCCGCTGTCGCGTTGTTAATTGAACTTCAGCTCGTCGGCGCCAATCTCGGCGAGATACGGCGCCAGCATCTCCGGCGTCACATCCTCGATGCGCGGCGGCGACCAGGTCGGGTTGCGGTCCTTGTCGATCACGGCGGCACGCACGCCCTCGCGAAAATCGTCGCTGCGGAAGACTTCCAGCGCGGCGCGGTATTCGCGCACCAGGCATTCCTCGAGGCTCGATGAAGCGCGGGCGAGCCGCAGCAGCTTCAGCGTCACCACCATGCCGCGCGGCGACTTTTCGTTGAGCGTCTTCAGCGTCGCCAGCGCGAAGTCGGAGCCGTCACGCTTCAGCGCCGCGAAGATGTCCTCCATGCGGTCGAAGCCGAACAGCGCGTCGATGATTGACTCCTTCTCAGCCACCGGTCCTGCGGTCTCGCCGGTCGCAAAGCCGCTGATGAGCTTGCCGACATCGGCCGCGCTCGCACCGGGGTGCAGCTTCGTCAGCGCCTCGCGCAGCTCGGGCAACCTCAAAGCCGGCACCACCCAATCGGCGAATTTCGCATGGATCGCGTCCGGCCCATTCATGGTCTGGCCGGTGAGCCCGAAATAGGTGCCGATCTCGCCCGGCGAATGCGAGAGCAGATAGGTGCCGCCGACATCGGGGAAGAAGCCGAGGCCGACTTCGGGCATGGCGAGCTTGGTGCGATCGGTGACGACGCGATGGCTGGCATGGGCCGAGAGGCCGACGCCGCCGCCCATCACGATGCCGTCCATGAAGGCGACATACGGCTTCGGGAACTTCTTGATCCGCGCATTGAGGATGTATTCCTCGCGCCACAGGATCTTGCCGAGATCGCCGCCAGCCTTCGAGCTTTCCCAGAGCGTACGGATGTCGCCGCCGGCACACAGCCCGCGCTCGCCGGCACCTTCGAGCAGGATCACAGCGACTTCAGGATCGGCCTCGAAGCGGTCGAGCGCTTTCTCGATGTCGCGAAACATCTCCAGCGTCACGGCGTTGATGGCCTTCGGACGGTTGAGCCTGATGATGCCGGCGGCGCCCTCGACGCGGGCGACGAGATCGCCCTCCTCTGCTCCGCTCATCGCGCGCCCTCGATCAGCTTGCGCGCCACGATGAGCCGCATGATTTCGTTGGTGCCTTCGAGGATCTGGTGCACGCGCAGATCGCGCACGATCTTCTCGATGCCGTATTCGCTGAGGTAGCCATAGCCGCCGTGAAGCTGCAGGGCATGGTTGGCGACCTCGAAACCGACATCGGTGCCGAACCGCTTGGCCATGGCGCACAGCATGGTGGCGTCAGCATCCTTGCGGTCGAGCGCCGCCGCAGCACGCCACAGGAAGGTGCGCGCAGCCTCGAGCTCGATCGCCATGTCGGCCAGGCGGAATTGCAGCGCCTGGAATTCGTCGAGGCGCTTTCCAAATGCCTTGCGCTCCTTCATGTAGGCGCGCGCCTTCTCGAGCGCGGTCTGTGCGCCGCCGAGCGAGCACGCCGTGATGTTGAGCCTGCCACCGTCGAGGCCGGCCATCGCGATCTTGAAGCCGACGCCCTCCTCGCTCAGCCGGTTGGCAACCGGCACGCGGGCGTTCTCGAACATCACGGCGCGGGTCGGCTGCGCATTCCAGCCCATCTTGCGCTCGTTGGCGCCGAAGGAGACGCCGGGCGTCTTGCCGTCGATGACCAGGGTCGAAATGCCGCCGGGGCCATCGCCGCCGGTGCGGACCATGGCGACCAGCAGATCCGTGCCGCCAGCGCCGGAGATGAACTGCTTCTGGCCGTTGAGAACGTAATGATCGCCGTCGCGCACCGCCCGCGTGCGCAGCGCTGCCGCGTCCGAGCCGGCGCCCGGCTCGGTCAGGCAGTAACTCGCGATCAGCTCCATCGAACAGAGCTTTGGCAGCCATTTGTGGCGCTGGGTGTCGCTGCCGAAGGCATCGATCATCCAGCTCGCCATGTTGTGGATGGAGATGAAGGCCGAGGTGGTCGGGCAGCCGGTCGCCAGCGCCTCGAAGATCAGCGCCGCGTCGAACCGCGTCATGGCGGAGCCGCCGACATCCTCGCGGATGTAGATGCCGCCCATGCCGAGGGTGGCAGCCTCGCGCATCACGTCGACGGGAAAATGCTTCTCCTCGTCCCAGCGCAGCGCATGCGGCGCGATCTTCTCGGCCGCAAACGCCAGCGCCATGTCGCGAATTGCGACCTGATCCTCGTTCAGAGCGAACTGCATCCCGGCCTCGCTCCTCAAGAGGATCACTTCATCAGCGGGATCGAGAACTCCGCGCCTTCCTTGACGCCGGACGGCCAGCGCGAGGTCACCGTCTTGGTCTTGGTGTAGAAGCGGACCGAATCCGGGCCGTGCTGGTTGAGGTCGCCGAAGCCCGACTTCTTCCAGCCGCCGAAGGTGTAATAGGCGATCGGCACCGGGATCGGCACGTTGATGCCGACCATGCCGACATTGACCTTGGCCGCGAAGTCGCGCGCGGCGTCGCCGTCGCGGGTGAAGATGGCAACGCCGTTGCCGTAGTCATGCTCCGACGGCAGCGCCAGCGCTTCCTTGTAGTCGTGCGCGCGCACGACCGAGAGCACGGGCCCGAAGATCTCTTCCTTGTAGATCCGCATGTCCTTGGTGACGTTGTCGAACAGCGAACCGCCGAGATAGAAGCCCTTCTCGTAGCCCTGCATCTTGAAGCCGCGGCCGTCGACGGCGAGCGTCGCGCCTTCCTTGATGCCGATGTCGATGTAGCCCTTGACCTTCTCGACCGCCTCGCGCGTGACCAGCGGACCGTAGTCGGCCGACGGATCGATCGAGGTGCCGATCTTCAAGGACTCGACGCGCGGGATCAGCTTTTCCATCAGGCGGTCGGCGGTGGACTTGCCGACGGGGACGGCGACCGAGACGGCCATGCAGCGCTCGCCGGCCGAGCCGTAGCCCGCGCCGATCAACGCGTCGACGGCCTGGTCCATGTCGGCGTCGGGCATGATGATGGCGTGGTTCTTGGCGCCGCCGAAGCACTGGCAGCGCTTGCCGGTCTGGGCGGCGCGCTCATAGATGTACTGCGCGATCGGCGTCGAGCCGACGAAGCCGACGGCCTTGATATCGGGATCGTCGAGGATGGCGTCGACCGCTTCCTTGTCGCCGTTGACGACGTTGAGGATGCCGGCCGGCAGGCCCGCTTCCATCATGAGCTCGGCGAGCAGCATCGGCACGCCGGGGTCGCGCTCCGACGGCTTGAGGATGAAGGCGTTGCCGCAGGCGATCGCCGGGGCAAACTTCCACATCGGGATCATCGCCGGGAAGTTGAACGGCGTGATGCCGGCGACGACGCCGAGCGCCTGGCGCATCGAATAGATGTCGATGCCGGGGCCGGCGCCTTCGGTGTACTCGCCCTTCATCAGGTGCGGAATGCCGCAGGCGAATTCGGCGACCTCGAGGCCGCGCTGGATGTCGCCCTTGGCGTCCGGCACGGTCTTGCCGTGCTCGCGCGCGAGCAGCTCGGCGAGCTTGTCGTAGTCGCGCTGCACCAGCTCGACGAATTTCATCATCACGCGGGCGCGGCGCTGCGGGTTGGTCGCGGCCCATTCGGGCTGTGCCGCGCGCGCGTTCTCGACGGCGGCGCGAACCTCGGCCTTGGACGCCAGCGCCACCTTGGCCTGGACGTCACCGGTCATCGGCTCGAAAACGTCGGCGGTGCGGTTTGAGGTGCCCTTGACCTCCTTGCCGCCGATGAAATGTCCGATTGAACGCATGGAATGGTCTCCTTCAGGCCGAGCGTGGTCGCTTTGACAAATCCTATCGACCTGCATTTTATAGGATTCAAGTCTGAGATAATGCACCATAGATGTGCGAAAATGCTGGATCAAGGCGCTATCGACTGGGACGACTTTCGCTTCGTGCTGGCCATCGTGCGGGGCGGCTCGGTTTCGGCTGCGGCAAAACAGCTCGGCGTCGACCACGCCACCGTGATCCGCCGCGTCGACCGGCTGGAGAAGCACCTCTCGGCCAAGCTGTTTGACCGGCGCAAGACCGGCTATCTCCTCACCGAGGCCGGCCAGCGCGTCGCCGACAGCGCGGAAGCCATGGAATCGACCATCGTCGCCAACCAGGAGCAGGTCGGCGGCTCGGTGGCACGTCTGACCGGCACGGTGCGGATCGGCGCGCCCGACGGGTTCGGCACCGCCTTCCTGGCGCCGCGGCTGACGCCGTTCGCGGACCGGTATCCCGATCTCGACCTGCAACTTGTGGCCACCGCCCGGCTGTTCAGTCTCT
Source organism: Bradyrhizobium nitroreducens (assembly GCF_002776695.1). Classification (GTDB taxonomy): domain Bacteria; phylum Pseudomonadota; class Alphaproteobacteria; order Rhizobiales; family Xanthobacteraceae; genus Bradyrhizobium; species Bradyrhizobium nitroreducens. The sequence goes on along the minus strand of NZ_LFJC01000003.1, from coordinate 7,766,566 downwards.
CCAAGCGCGAGGCCGACATCGCCATCAGCCTGACCATGCCGAAGGAAGGCCGCATCGTCGGCCGCAAGCTGCTCGACTACCGCCTCGGCCTCTATGCCGCCCCCACCTATCTCGACCGCTTCCCGAAGATCGCTTCAAAGCAGGACCTGCCGCAGCACCGCTTCGTCGGCTACATCGAGGAGCTCCTGTTCACCCCGGAGCTCGATTATCTGCCGCAGGTCTCGCCGCGGATTTCCGCCCGCTTCCGCAGCGCCAATCTGATCGCCCAGCTCAACGCCACGCTGTCAGGCTTCGGCATCGCGGTGCTGCCCCATTTCATGGCGAGCGATTACCCGCAGCTGGTGGCCGTGCTGCCGGAGGAGATCTCGATCACGCGGACGTTCTGGATGCTGATGCACGCCGACAGTAAGGACCTCGCCCGCATCAGGGCGGTGGCGGATTACATCGGGGAGATCGTGGAACGCGAGCGGGCGCTGTTCAACGGCGCGAGGTTCGTGCAAACCGGTAGCGACGATCATTTAGAAGGATGAGCTATGGCTCTCAGTTTTTCAATGGCGTCCGCGCCGAAAAGTCGATTGCGGCTTCGATCTTCGCTGATCGTCACAACTGGAAAGGGATAGGGGTATTCTAAATCTTCCGGAGCCTCAAGCACCGTGACGCTGTCGGCGCTCAGCATCCCCCGAAGCGTCCGAATCAGGCCCCTCACCTCTTCGAGGTCTTTATCGTGCTTAATTGTGACAGCGAGGTGCATGACGAGACCTTACGGTGGCGGTGTCCGAATCAGCTCTTCGAGCGATCCCTTCTTCTGTACTAACGCTTGTGTTTGTCCAATGCCCATGGAACCGGCCGCTGGAAAACGGTTACCCACGAAATCCCCAGGGTCCCAATCTTGTTGCTGCCAGTAATTACACGTGATTCCGACAGTAACAGCAGTTTGGATTTCATCTTCCACACCCCTAGTTATCCGATTCTCGTGGGGAGGCTTGGGGCAAACGATAGCCAGAGACGCGGATTGCAAAACAAGACGCCTATCCCTCCATCCAACATCCGTACGCATCGCAGATGAAGCATCATCGATTTGCTTTACAGGAATTGAAATCGTCTCGCTTAGGCAGGGCAAGATTGAGAGATCTGCATTCCCCCAAAGTTCAACGAGATTCCAGCGTTCTTTGTCGCATTCAAAATCCACACTTGTGGTTCCCGCAGGCACTTTGCCGGCCTTCGATACAATTGGCAGTTCATCAATTGAAAGTGGTGAAATAAATGCCCTATGCCGATTTGTTATCATTTCTTGTGCAGCTAGCAGATGCGCTTGATTTATAACTGCGACAAAACTGCTATCGCCCGAGGCGGCCAATTCGCGCGGCGCGCTAATGGGAAAAGACAGGTAAGTAACCGGGGCATCAAAGACTATTACGTTCACCAACGCATCAAGGTTGTTCCCAGTTGCGCATACTATGTGACGCGCCTTCGGATTTCCAAGATGAGAAAGTACGACATCTCCCAATAGTTGTTCAGCACGCCTTGCCGCGAGCAATTGCTCGAACGTTGGACGCCCCTTCACCTCCTGACCTTGCGCACGAGTCTCTGTTCTGCTCCACATCTGGAATACGTCGTCCACGAGAGAAACAATGAGCGTAGGCGCAAAATCGCTACAAATACTCGGAATGTGGACGGGACAACGAAGTCCCAAGATGCCGCTGACGTAAGTCGCGTGCAATCCGAGGACGACCGCCTCGCTTCCCAACGTCTTCTTAAAATCGTCCCAAGCTTGTCGCCAAGTCATCGCTTGCTGCGCAATATCCTGCGCAAGAAACGTAACCCAATTGCGAACATTCAGCCGAGCCTTCAAGAAGTCGTTTTCAAAATCGACGTAAACGAAGTCGTGGCCAAGTGAACCATCCATCCGGGTGCGCAGCCTCTTCATGGCTGTGACCTTGTCGACGCCTGTCGGTCCCAAAAGCAAAACTCGTTTGTGCGCGCCCGACATTGACCTCCCCCGATGAGCGTGCAGACAGGTTGTCGTGCAATCAGCAGTCGGTCAACGGAATAAGCGAAACGACACTAGAACAAATCAAGAACTTCGTCAATGGAAATACGCCGATCTCTAGCCCGCGGCCATCCTGCGAGACGGCACTGCTTTTAGGATGAGATCCTGGAGCGGTGGCTGCCGCTAGCTCGGCTTCGCCTTCTTCGCTGCCGCCGCCTTCGACTCGCGCTTGGTGACGTCGAGCGCACTGTCCTTGCCCGCCTTCAGCACTTCGTCCGACAGCTCGCTAGAGCCGGCGATGCGCGCCAGCAGCATGGTGCCGGCCATCGTCGCCAGCGTCGCGATCGCCTGCTTGCGGGCAGCCTTGCGCGGCAGGTTCGGGATGTAATCCGCCATCAGCTCGATCATCTCGTCGAGCTTTCCGGCAAACGCCTTGCGGGTTTTCGGGCTCTCGCGGGCGATCTCGGCGCCCAGCGCGGGAATTGAGCAGCCATGGCCGGGATTGTCGCGATGCAGCGCCGAGAGATAGGCCTCCGCGATCAGCGCCAGCCGCTTGTCCGGCGCGGCTTCGCCGGTGATCTTGCGCCAGTGCTCCATCGAGCGGTCCATGGCGTAACCGAACGCCTCGATCACCAGCGCCTCGCGGGAATCGAAATGCGCGTAGAAGCCGCCATGGGTGAGGCCGGCCTCCTTCATGAGGTCGGCGACGCCGATGCCATGGGCGCCCTTTTCGCGCAACCGCACGGAGGCCTTCCTCACGATGCGGTCGTGGGTTTCCTGCTTGTGTTCCCGGGAGTAGCGCATGCGGTTCTCATTGGATGTCGATGGTCATCTCATAGCACGCCAATCACGAAATGGGTGCATTAATTCATGTCAAGTTGCTTCCGATCATGGAAAACGTTGCAGTTGCATGCACCGCAAGGGCCCCCTTGCCGTCGCGGACGAAGCCTTCGGTGTAGCTGGTCTGCCGCCCCAGCTTGATCACCTTACCTTCGGCCGAGATCAGCCCGGAACGGACCGAGAGCGGACGCAGGAACGTCATTTTCAGGTCGAGGGTCACAGAGCTCTGCCCCGCTTCCAACCGGGTCGAGATGGCGCATCCCATCGCGGTATCGATCAGGGCCGCCGCCGTCGCCCCGTGCAGCAGGCCGATGGTATTTTCGAGATCCTCGCGCGGCTCCAGTTCCATGACGATCCGGCCCGGCTCGACGACGGCCATGGTGAACCCGATCAGTTTCGCAAAAGGCGGCGGCGGCAGCCGGCCGTCGCGAATGCCCAGCATCGCGTCCATGCCCGATAGGCCCATCGCCACTTTCGCGACGGGCGCCGGCACCTGCCAGTCCACCACGCGCTCACGCCGCTGCGCGGGCGCAAACAGATCGAGTTGATCGGGTTCAGTCATGGGACTCCCTTTGTATGATTGTTATCATACTATGTCACGGACTTCGCACTTGCAACTCGGCGGCGCGCCCGCTTGACAACAGGGACGTTTCGGCCCGGAAGTAGCCTCGACCCGCGCGCCTCGCGCCGGTCCACGAAACTTTCGAGTTGCCAAAATGGAAATGCTCAATCCCCATTGCGGCGTGACGCGCGATACGCGCGGCGTCGTCCATGTCGCGATCTGCAACGCCGGCCCGCTCAACATTCTCGGCTCGCCGGTGACCGACGCCGTGCGCGAAGGCCTGCAGCAGCTTGCATCCGACCGCAGCATCCGCGTCGTGGTGCTGCGCGGCCAGAGCGAGAAGAGCATGATCGGCGGCGCCGACATCAAGGAGATGGCGAAGCTCGACCAGAAATCCGCTGAGGCCTTTATCAGCCGCCTTCGCGACCTCTGCGAGGCGGTGCGCCAATTCCCGGCACCTGTGATCGCGCGCATGCCCGGCTGGTGCCTCGGCGGCGGCCTGGAGGTCGCGGCGGCCTGCGACTTCCGGATTGCCGCGCATGATGCGCATTTCGGCATGCCCGAGGTGCGCGTCGGTATCCCCTCGGTGATCCACGCCGCACTGCTGCCACGCCTGATCGGCTGGGCCCGCGCGCGCTGGCTGGTGATGACCGCGGAAAACATCGACGCAGCCACAGCCCTCGCCTGGGGACTGGTCGACAAGGTCGCCCCGGCAGGCGAACTGGACGCCGCCGTCGAGCATCTGGTGAACATGCTGCTCGACTGCGGCCCCGAAGCGCTGCGCGCGCAGAAGGCCCTGCTGCGGCAATGGGAGGAACTGCCGCTGACGGAGTCGGTGAATCTGAGCGTGAAAGTGTTCGGCGAATCGTTCCTGACCGACGAGCCGACGCGGCTGATGGGCGCGTTCGTGAACCGGAAAAAATAGCACTACTCCCAATCGGACGACCAAATCTCATCCCACCCACGACAATTTCTCATCATTGGCGCGGGTTGCATTTTTTGCGCCGCATCATATGATGACCATCATCTTACCCTCCATCGCCAGGGAGCCCATCATGGCCGAAGCCGCCGATCCCGTCGTCATCGTCTCCGCCGCCCGCACGCCGCTCGGCCGCTTCATGGGCGAGTTGTCGCCGCTTTCCGCGCACAAGCTCGGCTCGCATGTGATCGGCGCGGCGCTGGAACGCGCCAAGCTCGTACCGGAGAAGGTGGACGAGGTCTTCATGGGCTGCGTGCTGCCGGCCGGCCAGGGCCAGGCGCCCGCGCGCCAGGCCGCCCGCGCCGCCGGTCTGCCCGATGCCACCGGCGCGACCACCGTCAACAAGGTCTGCGGCTCCGGCATGAAGGCGACCATGCTGGCGCACGACATCATCCGCGCGGGCTCGGCCGAGATCGTGGTCTCCGGCGGCATGGAGAGCATGAGCAACGCGCCCTATCTGCTCGCCAAGGCGCGCGGCGGCTATCGCGTCGGCCATGACCGTATCATCGACCACATGATGATGGACGGCCTCGAGGACGCCTACGAGACCGGCCGCTCGATGGGCGATTTCGGCGAGGCGACGGCCGAGGCCTATCAGTTCACCCGCAAGGACCAGGACGCCTATGCCATGGAGACGCTGAGCCGTGCCCGCAAGGCGGTCGAGGGCGGCGCGTTCAAGGCCGAGATCGCGCCGGTCACGCTGGCCGAGAAGGCTGGACCTCGCGTCATCGCCAATGACGAGCATCCGCTGAAGGTCGATCCCGCCAAGATTCCCGGCCTCAAGCCGGCGTTCCGCGCCAACGGCACGATCACGCCGGCGGCCTCCTCCGCCAATGCCGACGGCGCCGCGGCGCTGGTGCTGACGAAGCGCTCGCTCGCCGATCGGAACGGGCTGCCCGTTCTCGCCGAGATCAAGGGCCATGCCACCCATAGCCAGGAGCCGCAATGGTTCACGACGGCGCCGATCCCGGCGATCCGCAAGCTGCTCGACAAGGTCGGCTGGGCTGCCTCCGATGTCGACCTGTTCGAGATCAACGAGGCCTTCGCCGTCGTGGCGATGGCGGCTCAGCGCGATCTCGGCATCGCCAGAGAGAAGCTGAACATCAATGGCGGCGCCTGCGCGCTCGGCCACCCCATCGGCGCCACCGGCGCGCGGCTGATCGTGACGCTGCTGCATGCGCTGGAGGCCAACAACCTCAAGCGCGGTGTCGCCGCGCTCTGCATCGGCGGCGGCGAAGCGACCGCGATCGCGGTGGAGCGGCTGAGGCACTAGCACCAATGTCCGAAATTGAGGGAAGTCTGTCATTTCAGACTTCCCGGAACTGTGCCAAACAGGAAGCATGACGCGGGCCCTCGCGGGACTCGCCAACAACATTGAGGCCCAATGATCTCGAACTGGCTCGCGGCAGCACTGTCCCGTCGCAACATTCATTACGGCTGGGTGATGGTCGGCGTGACTTTCCTCGCCGCGCTGATCAGCGCCGGCACGGTCGGCGCGCCCGGCGTGTTCATCGTCCCGCTGCAGAAGGAATTCGGCTGGAGCACGGCGGAGATCTCCTCCGCGCTGTCGATCCGCTTCATCCTGTTCGGGCTGATGGCGCCGTTCGCGGCCGCCCTGCTCAACCGCTATGGGCTGCGCAACGTCACGCTGACCGCTCAGCTGATCGTGGTCTCGGCGCTGGTCCTCTCGCTCGGCATGACCGAGGTCTGGCAGCTCGTCGCCCTCTGGGGGGGCGTGATCGGCATCGGCACCGGCATGACCGCGCTGGTGTTGGGCGCGACGATTGCTACGCGCTGGTTCGCAGCACGGCGCGGCCTCGTGGTCGGCATCATGACCGCGAGCGTCGCCACCGGCCAGCTCGTATTCCTGCCGCTGCTGGCCAGCCTCACCGAACGCTATGGCTGGCGGCTCGCGCTCGGCTTCGTCTGCATCATGCTCGGCGTCTCCGCGCTGGCCGTCCTGCTCGCGATGCGCGACCGCCCGAGCGACGTCGGCCTGCGTCCTTTCGGCGACGAGGGCACCGAGCCCCTGCCCGCTCCGCCCGTCAATCACGGCTCCATCACGGCCGTGGCGCTCGGCACGCTGCGCGACGCCTCGAAGTCGACCGCGTTCTGGATCCTGTTTGCGACCTTCTTCGTCTGCGGCGCGTCCACCAACGGCCTCGTCCAGGTGCACCTGATCCCGATGTGCCTCGATTTCGGCATCCCGCAGGTGCAGGCGGCGAGCCTGCTGGCCGCGATGGGCATCTTCGACTTCTTCGGCACCATCATGTCGGGCTGGCTGTCGGATCGCTACGACAACCGCTATCTGCTGTTCTGGTATTACGGCCTGCGCGGGCTCTCGCTGATCTTCCTCCCCTTCAGCGATTTCTCGTTCTATGGCCTGTCCATCTTCGCGATGTTCTACGGTCTCGACTGGATCGCGACCGTGCCGCCGACCGTGCGTCTCACCGCGCAGAAATTCGGCCCCGAGCGCGCCAATCTCGTGTTCGGCTGGATCTTCGCCGGCCATCAGCTCGGCGCCGGCACCGCCGCCTTCGGTGCGGGTTTCTCGCGAACGGTCTATCAGAGCTACCTGCCCGCGTTCTTCATCGCTGGCGCGCTCTGCGTGTTCGCCGCACTGATCGTGCTGGCGCTGTCGCGGCAACCGAAACCGCAGCCGAAACCCGCCATGGCCTAGTACCTGATCGTGGTGGTGACGCCGAACACAGCGGCGTCACCAATTCGCGAGACACCGGCCGGATCGTTCGGATTGGGAATTCCGCCGGAGGGGCGGAACACATATTGGAAATAAGGCGCGACCAGCCAACCCGGCTTGACGTGCGCCTCGTAGATCATCTCGATCAGTGTCTCATTGCTGCGCACCGGGCTCCGGACCCCGGTGAAGGCCTGCGTGTCGAGATCGAGATTGCGCGCGGTGTTCGAGATTCGCATATAGGCCATCGCCACGCCGAAGCGGTCGAGTGGACGGCCCGGTGTGAAACCGACAAAACCGATGCCCCCGTCCAGGTACAGATCGATCAGATTGCGATCCGGCGGGCTGTACGCGACACGGCCGAACGCGGTGATGCCCGGGAGCGAGGCCGAGGTGCTGTTCTCGGTCACCGATGGCGGGCGATACAGCACCTGCTCGATGACCGCAAAGATCCCGTAGTTGCCGCGTAGTTTCGCGGGGATGCCGCTTCCGCCGGGATCGGCGATCGACAGCCCCTCCGCCGTGAAACGCTGGCTGTCGAACGAGCCATAGTGCTTCCAGGCGCCCGGCGTGAAATTGCCGGCGAGCGGCCGGCCGCCGATATCAATGTCGTAGTTGAAGCGGACCTGCCCGATCACCCACGGCGGATCGTTGACGCGGAATGCCAGGCCATGGTGGTCGCGCAGCTGCGGATCGGCTTCCCCTGGCCCCGACGGGTCGCCGTCGAACACCGCGCCGTAAGCGGTGATCCTGTCGGTCAGCGCGGCCTTGATGCGAATGCCGGGCACCGCGATCGGCGGCGCCGGGCCACCCGCCGGAAGGTTGGAAGCCTTGATCGCGGGCCAGCCGAAGGTGCCGTTGATGAAGAGGTCGTCGGTCTGGCTGTCGAAGAACTCGACATCGGCTGCCTGCTGGCCGGCCCTGATGTTCAGGCGGTCGTTGAAGAAGCTCTGCTCGAAATAGGCATTGTAGAGCCGCTGGTCCGGCAGCGCTTCGATCTCGCTGATGGTGGCGAGGTTCATCACGTAGTTGCGCGAGAGCCCCTGGCCGTAGATCACGAATGCGTTGGCGTAGAAGCGGCCGCCGCTCCAGCCAATCAGCTTGTCGAGATCGGCATCGACCGACAGATCGAGACGGCCGAAATGGACGGCGCCGCGCTTCACGCCGCCGGAGGCGTTGGCGATGTTGTCCGCGATATAGGTGGCGCCGAAATTCAGGCCCTTGCCGGCAAGGCCGTCATGCCACGCGTTGAACCATTTTGGAAACAGCCATTCGGCCGCGCTCTCGTCCTTGGCGCCGGCGAATGCGCTGGGGCTTGCCACTATGTGGGCCAGCGCGATTGCAGCCAGGGTTGTTCGGGTCCTCCAGCTCACGATCGGCGCGCGCTATTTGAAAATGCCTGTGCGCCGCATGAACAGATAGGCCGCACCGACGGATGACGCCATCAGCATCGCGGCCCACAGAAATCCGCTCTCGACGTCGGTCAGCGGCAAGCCTTTGGTGTTCATGCCGAAAATGCCGGTGATCAGCGTCGGCGGCAGCAGCAACGAGGTCACGATCGAGAGCGTGTGCAGATGACGATTGCTCTCCTCCTCGTTCTTGAAGCGCAGCTCCTCCTCGAGCAGCCGGCTGCGCTCGCGGAGCTCGACGATGTCGTGATCGAGCCCGTCGAGCCGCTGCGCCAGCTTGCCGGCCTGGATCCGCAACGCGGGTGAGAGACGGTCCGTGTTCTTCTGGTCGAGGCGATGGAACAGCACGCGCAACCCGGTGAGCTGGCGATGCAGCCTGACGCAGGTCCGGCGCAGACGGCCGAGGTTGCGGCGCATCTCCGGCCTTACGTCGTCGGCGAGAATCCGTTCCTCGATGTCGTCGATCTCCTGGCCGAGCTTGTCGGCCATCCGATCCAGCGTATCGGCGACCTCGTCGACGATCTTTTCCAGGAGATGGGCGACATTGTCGACGCGATAGCCACCTTCGAGCACGCGCCGCGTTGCGTCCGCCGAGCACAGCGCCTGATGGCGGCCGCTGATCAGAAGACGCTCGGTCATGGCGAAGCGCAGGAACGCAGTCTCTTCCGTCGCGCTGTCGATGTCGCGGATGAGATCGGAGAACACGCCGTAGACGCAGTGGTCGATGACGTGAAGCTGCTGGAACGTGTCGTTCGACAGCAGCAGCTCCCGCGCAAGCGGCGGCAGCTGCGACGACGCGATCCACGGACGCACCCGACCGTCCGTCAAATTGAAATGCAGCCAGAGCCGGCCGTCATGGCTGAATTCGATCGGCCGGTCGATCGGCAGCGCCTCGGCGCTGCCGTCACTGTGCAGACGGAAGGCCCAGACCAGACCGGGAATGGCCGGGTCGGCCTCCTCTATCGCGCTGACAAGCTTTGCCGGCTCAGCCATGGATAGCCCCAACCGTCAACGACTGTCCCATTCCGGAAGATGGCTGACGGCATCTTTTCCGGATCCATGCGGGGTACTCAATTACGCCAGTGTTACAGCTTGATGATGGCGCCTGATGCCGCCGCCGGCCCGATCGCAGCTGCCGGCCTCCGTGGCACGAGCATCCACAAGACATGATCTTTCCGGAAGACGCACTTGCGCATTCTCGCGGCTGATTTCGCCCGAGCTTTGCTCTCTTCGTTGCGCCCTCTCGATCAGAAAGGGCGCAGGGAAGGCCGGGCGCCGGCTGGCACCCGAAGTCCCGCGTGCGAACAAAGACGCGCACGGGGTGGACCACAGGTGTTGCCGGTCGCCCGGCCTTCCCTGCGCGGATGGTTTTACGGCTTATGTCGCGCTCTCCCCGGGGAGCGATGCACTATTGCCCCCGTCGCCTTGCGGATGGCTGATGCGCGGACCCGGTTGGGCCGCGACATCACCGCAACACTTGACGCACAGACCCCGGGCGTCAGGACCACACGATTTTGCCGCCGCGCACATCCTCAGCCCCTGTCCGCGACGGCTGGCGTGCGCTCGCCATCGCGGCCGAACGAGGACGCTGTCAGCGCCGTGTCGTATCGCGCGGGCTGCTGCTCACGGGAAGTCCCGCCCTGCAGCCGACCCGGCGCGCCGACGCCGTCGCGGCCACCGCCTCCCGGCCCGCGTCTCGTGACGATCGCGAAACGCCCCTTGCGGCGGGCGGGATGGGTGAAATATGCGATATTTCCGAATTCTTGTAAAGCGAATTCTTGTCCCCCTGGTCCGAGGGTGCTCTTCCCGGGTACCCGCCGCCCCTTCTGTGCCGGCAATCGACCGTCACAGTTGGGGAGGACGCTGAAACGGGAGAGAGGACCGCCGCCAGTTGGGGGTGCCAACGTCGGGGTGCGAGACGACGGTCCTCAGGCGAGAGAACTTGGAGAAGGATCTGAGGGGAATGAGCAGGGATCGAGCTCAAGCGATCGAAGTCACCTGGCGTCCTTGTTCAATTCGATCGCGACTTCCGACATCCAGGAGCCCGGCGCCTCCATCAGGAAAGACTGGTGATTGCTCCTGGTCTGGATCGTCACCAGGGCGGCCACCGTGTTTCCCTCAATTCGCGCCTCGATCAAGCCGTCCTTGTTGCTGCCGTAGACCTTGCCGCCCTGTCGGTATTCGCTCTCGAACCAGTTGCCGGAAAGCTCCGTCCCACTCTGCTCGATGTTGGCGGACAGGACCATCTTGTACGCATCGCTCGCGCAACGCAGATCGAGCGTCAACGACCGTCCCGGCCTGGTGACGTTGTACGCCACCTTGCAGCGGACCTTCTCACGCGGACCGTCGGACGGCTTCATCGTGCCGATGCCCGACCATGCGCCGGCCAGACCGTCGAACACGGCCTCTGCGCGCACGGCGCTGGTGCCGACGAGCACGAGGCAGGCCGCGCCAATGCCCATGCGCGCCGCCGAACTCTTCAATCGCATTCTGTCAATCCTGATTCGTGAAGTCTCGGCGCGTCCTACACCCGGACAGCCGCGGGATGTTGACGAAGATGTTTAGAAATGTTGCGGAGATTGCCTGAACGTTGCCGGGACCGGGCTGCCCTCCCCCGGGCCGGAGCTATCGCTTTCGAGCTGTTCACTCTAGGCACGATAGTCCCAGATCGCCATGGCCGGGCTTGTCCCGGCCATCCACGCCGCCACGCAGCACAAAGAACGTGGATGCCCGGGACAAGCCCGGCCTTTTACCGAGACCGACAATCGGGATGATGTGATTTTGAGCTTGGCCTTGTAGCCTGATTTGGCGGCGCGCGCGACCCAGTCGATGATGGTGTCGAGATCGCCGTGCAGGGTGATCTGGAGGTCGCCGCGCTTCTCGCCGGGGCTGATGACGATGCGGTCGATGACTTCGCGTAGTGCCTCGGCAGCCTCGCGGGCGTCGTCGGCGTGATTAAGCGCTTCGGTCAGGCGCTCGATCCTGCGCCGGTAGATGTCGCCTATGTTGGGATGGATGTCGGGCAGATCGACGGGAACCTCCGATAGACGCGCGTTGAGTTCGGCCTGCCTGGCTTCAAGCTCGGTCAGCCGGTTGGACAGGGCACGATGATAGCCGCCTTGCTCGATAACGCGGACGATCTCCTTGATGGCCTTCTCGGTGTTGGCAAGCGCGCGATGGGTCGTCTCGCCCGAGTTGCGGCGCTCGCGGTTGAGACGGTTGGTTTCCTGCGCGTAGGCGCGCATGGCTTCGGCTGCGGCCTCAGGCGCCATCAGGCGGTCGCGCAGACCGGCGAGCACGCGGCACTCCAGCACCTTGCGGTCGATGGTGCGGGCATTGTCGCAGCCGTTGGACAACACATGATTGGTGCAAGCGTAGCGGTCCTGGCCGCGCCGCGCATAGGAGCCGTCGCAGCAGCCGCAGAAGAGCAGGCCGGACAACAGCCTGCGCGGCCGGTGCGTGGCGTTAAGACCTCCGTTGGCGACGACGCGGCGGATACCCTCGCGAGCGCCCTCGATCTGCCTGGTGTAGAGGCCGGTCAGATGGTCCTGCCGCGCCTTGGCGGCCTCCCATAGCTCCTGCGGCACGATGCGAAGCCCGGGAACCTCAGAGCGTATCCATTCGCTTTCGGGATTGAGACGCAGGACGCGGCGGCCGGTGTCCGGGTTCTTCATCTGGCGCTGCCGGTTCCAGCGGATGACGCCGATGTAAAGCTCGCAGTTGAGAATGCCGGAACTGATGGCGCGGTTGCCGCGGATGGTGGTGTCCGACCAGCGCTTGCCGGCCGGGCTAGGGATGCCCTCGAGGTTGAGGTCGGCGGCGATCTTCTGCGGTCCCTTGCCGGCGACATATTCGCGGAAGATGCGTCGCACGATCTCGGCTTGCTCCTCGACGATCTCGCGCTCGCCTCGGACCGGCTCGCCGCTCGCGTCCAGCGTCTTGACGACGCGATAGCCATAGGCGTTTCCGCCGCCGATCTTGCCCGCCTCGACGCGGCCCCGGATGCCCCGATGGGTCTTGAGCGCGAGGTCTTTCAGGAACAGGGCGTTCATGGTGCCCTTGAGGCCGACGTGAAGCTCGCTGATCTCGCCTTCCGACAGGGTGAAGATCGTCACGCCCACGAAGCGCAAGCGCTTGAAGACACCCGCCACATCTTCCTGATCGCGGCTGATGCGGTCCAGCGCCTCCGACAGCACCATGTCGAAACGGCCAGCCTGTGCATCGGCCAGCAGGGACTGGATGCCCGAACGGATCAGCGATGCGCCGGAGATGGCACGGTCGGAATAGCTGTCCTCCACGGTCCAGCCCTCACGCGCCGCGCGCTCGCGGCACTGGCGCAACTGGTCTTCGATGGAAGCATCACGCTGGTTGTCTGAGGAATAGCGGGCATAGAGTGCAACGCGGGGCATGGCGGTGTCTTTCTTGTCTACAGGTTCTTCAAATCCTTGATGAGTGCGAACAGATGCCGCGGATCAGTGGGAGACGGCTGGAAGTCGAACCGCTCGTAAAATGAACGCGCGGCGTCGTTCTTGGCGTGAACCACGAGCGCGCGGACACCGGCGATGTCGGCCACTTGCAGCGTGCGCAGAATGGCGTCGCGCAACAGCCCCGCGCCAATCCTCTTGCCTTGCCACTGCTCGCTGACCCCAAGCCGGGCCAGCAGCATGACCGGTACGGGATGCCGGGCCAATCCCTTGGTCAGCCGTTCCGGCGCGCCCTCATAGCCAACCTCGCCGACAACGAGCGTATGAAAGCCCACGATGGAATCGTCATCCGCGAGGCCAACATAGGTCTGTGAGGCGTTCGCCATCTGGTTTGGAAGGGCAAAGCGAACCAGAAAGCGGTTCAGCGCTCCCTCACCACAATCGAAGGTCTCGACGGAATGACGGCGATGCAGCTTTTCGATCCGAAAGCCCGTCACGCGCGCTTATCGCCCGAAAAGACGCTGGGCTCGTTCAGAAGCTTGCGCAGACGCGGCAGATCGCGCGGCGGGGCGTCTAGGGCCGCGATGAAAGCTTCCCACTTCTCGGGCGGAAGCTGAAAAACGCGACGGTCGGCAAGGGCTTCCTCGGCCCTGCCGAGCGCGCTTTCAAGCACGAACTCGCTTAGCGAGCGGCGTTGCGCCTGCGCCGCGGCTGCCAGGGTATGCTTAGCCTCCGCCGTCAGGCGGAGATCGAGCTTTTCGGTGCGGGTGATGCGTGTGGCCATGAGACTGCCTCCTCAACGCACCCTGCCGAAATGCCAGACATTGTCAAGACGTTTGAGCGCATTACGTGTCCCCGCTGCCAGGCTCGTCGCCGGATTTGGGCGTGTTGTCATTGGCGGCGGCGATGTGCGCGGCAAAATCCTCACGCGCCATGCGGCGGCCGATGATGCGCGCAAGTTGGAGGACGACATCGTTGACCTTGCGCAGCGCCTCGGGGTTGGGGTTGTCCGCGTCGCCGTTATCGTTGGCCGCGACGGGATGCCTTTCGGGATCAGACGGGTCAGCCGGCGTCATGGTTGCCCGCCTTTCCGCCGGGGTCTTCGTTGTCATTGACGGCACGCCACTCGACGGGGTGGGCGACCCACCGGTTGATGTCGGATTCCCGCCAGCCGGCGCCGTTGGTGCTGATCTTGAGCTGAGCGGGGAAGGTCCCCTCGGCGATCTTGCGGTAGATGGTGGAGCGGGACAGGCCGGTGCGAGCGAGCACGGTCTTAAGGCGGATGATACGCTCTGGTGTCTGCATGGCTGCGCTGCCTCCTACCGGCTGTTTCTGACGGCTTCCGAGACCAGACAGAACAACGATTTATCGTTTTGCAAGAGGCATTTAGCTGGCTTAACGCTACGGCGTACAAACGGCGGAAAATAGGATGATTCTACAGTCCGATGCTCCGGCCTCTGCCTAGGTCGATGCCGTGCGTGAAGGCCAGTTCCCGGCCGAGGCTGCTGCCTGTTTCGATCCCGATGCCGAGGTCTTTCTTGCGGCCCGCAAGAATGGATTCCAGTTGCGGATCGCGCTCCAGGCTCCGCGCCATGTCGCCCATCTGAATGCGGGTTGTCTTGTAGCCGGCATAGTCGCCTTGCGCGTACTGGTGCTGGCGCTGTCGGTCCAGCTTCTGCCAGCGCTCGACAAAGCGATCGGCGCGCTGGCCGAGGTCCGTGCCAAAGCCGGCGTCGCGTCCGGTGCGGATTTCCGTTTCAAACTGGAGGGCGCGAACGGCGCGGCCGATACTACCGGAGCCTGTTTCGCGCGCGAGGCTGTTATCCTTGCTGTAGGCGGCTTCCGCATCCTGCCAGCCGTAGGGCCGCACCTCATCGAATGCGCGCCTTGCCGCGCTGAGCTCGCGCCGTTGCTCGACGGAAGGCGCAAGGCCCTGTTGTTTGGCTTCGATGATGGCAGCGGACGCGCGGGCGTGGCGGACAAGCGCCCGCCTGCGGGCGCTGCGCAACGCGTCCTCCGGGTCTTCCGCCACCTTCCTGTCCGGCGCTGCCCGCTCTGGCATCTGTGTGCCGTCTGAGGGTGAGCGCACGGCCTCTATCATGTCGCCGATGCGCTCGCGGAGCTGTTCCGGCACGATCGTCTTGACGATCTCGACGACACGCTCGCGGAAGGTGATGCCGCGGCGCTCGGCATAGTCCTGCGCCGGATCGGAGCGCGCATAATCCGACGCCATGTCCTTGGCGCGGTCACGCGACAAGGTGCGCACCAGCCTGTCCCCATCCGCGAAGTCGTCGCGGCCATAGTGCAGCTCCATGCCGTCGCGGTGGCGCGAGAGGGCGACATAGCTGGAATGGGCATCCAGGCCGGGCGTGGCCAGCACATGGGTGCGGTCGACCGTCATGCCCTGCGCCTTGTGGATGGTGGCGGCATAGCCATGGTCGATGCGATCGTAGTCCTTCAGATCAAAGGCGATGGATCGGCCCTCATCGGTACGCACCGACATGGACTGCGCGCTGACCTGCTCGAGGGTGCCGAGCGTGCCGTTCTTCACGCCCAGCCCGCGCTCATTCTGCAGGAACATCACACGGTCGCCGCGGGCAAAGGAACGCGCGCCGCGCTCCACGGTGACGCGCACTTCCTCCCCGAGTTCACCTGCCTCCCGCATGCGTTCGCGGGCGGCCTGGTTGAGGGCGCGCACCTCGTCATTGGTGTGAGTGAGGATGATACGGCTTCGGTCTGGTGCGACCTGCCGGTCACGGTCCCAGCGGTCGATCAGTTCGTCCCGCGCCTGTTCTCGCGTCTGAGCTGCATGGACCATGCCACCCCTGTCATAAGCCTGAATGGCATCGCCGATCCGGCCGGACGCCAGATCCCGCGTGGCGTCGCGCTGCCAGTACGCGCGCTGGCGGCGTACCTCGCTGATCTCCGCACCGCCATAACGCTCAACAAGCGAGCGGAACGCCGCACCCGCCTCGATCGATTGCAGTTGCTGCGGATCGCCGACCAGCACCACCTTGGCGCCAACGTCAGCGACATGGGAGAGCACGCGCTCCAGCTGGCGCGTGCCGACCATGCCAGCCTCGTCGATCACCAGAACATCGCGTGAGGTGAGCAGATCCCGACCCTGTCCCCAGCCATGTTCCAGGCTGGCGATGGTGCGAGACGCAATGCCCGATCCGCTCTCCAGATTCTCCGCCGCGATACCGGAAAGGGCGACGCCGCGCACCTCCAGGCCCGCCGCCTCCCAGGCTTCGCGCGCAACACCCAGCATGGCGCTTTTCCCCGTCCCGGCATAACCGACGACGATGCCGAGATCGCGCGTGCCGGTGATGTGCGCCAGCGCGTCCGACTGCTCGCCAGACAGAACGAGGCCCCGCTGTTCGGCACGCGCCAGTGCCGCCTTCCTGTCGCCATCCCTCACCGCATGACGCTCGCCCTCTGCCATCAACGCGGCAGCCCTATGTAGACGCTGCTCGGCCTCGATCATCTGCCGCGTGGCGAAGCGGGCCTCGCCGCGTCTATCCTTGCCCAGCTCGACAAGATCGGGCGCGCAGCCCATTGCGCCCATCACCTCGTTGAACTGCTCGATACCGTCGCTATGGCGATGCGCGAAGCGCGCCATGTCACGCCGGGTAAAGGTCGATTGCTGGTGGGTGATGGCGTCCAGTGCCAGCGCCGGATCGGCGATGATCCGCGCGCCATTGCCGCGCGCGATCTCGCGGTGCAGCTCTGCCCGATCGGCTGCCTCGATCCCTTCCGCTTCAATCCTCCGGGCGGGCGCGCCGATCTGGCTCTGCGGCTCGAGCTCGATGCCCTGCGCTTCCAGGCTGCGATGATCGATGCGCGCGTCGATGTCGAGTTCGGCCAGCCGCTCATTGGCGAGCGCCGCCCAGCGTTCGCGCCAGCGCTCGACCATCTCGGTCGCGTTCCACTCCCGCACCTTCGGACCGAAGCCGTCCTCGTCAACCGAACGCATGGTGAGCATGACATGGGCATGGGGTTTGGCCATGCCGTCCTCGCCACTGTCCCAATGCACATTGAGATCGGCGACCATCCCGAGATCGACGAACTCCGCCTCGACGAAGTCACGGGCGAGCGCGATCCCCTGCGCCTCGGTCATCTCGCGCGGCAGGGCAAACTCGACCTCACGGGCAAGCTGGGCGTCCTTGCGCAGTTCGGAGGCTTCGACATCGTTCCACAGCCGCTCGCGGTCGCCCCACATCTCGGGCGCCCCGTCCGGCAGCAGAACCTCAGAATGCACAACGCCGCGTTTACCGGAGAAGTCCTGGACACGATCGATCCGGTTATCGCGCAGCCGCGAGGCCGAGCGATAGGCAGCAGCCGCTACCGCGCTGGAGCCGGCCCTGCGGCCGATGACCTTGACGTGAAGATGATAGATCGCCATCGCGATCCGAACATCACCACGGCGAAGCGCACGTCGGAACGACGTATAAGCGCGCCCTCCCTCGAAAAAATCTCGGGAGCGACGAGCCCATCTCAGTCTGTCTCAGCAACATTACAGCCATCCGGAACAAGCTCAACTATCTTCCCACCATCGACTGCTGATGGAGATGACGATGCGCAAACCACGGGACTATGATGCGGAGCTAAAGGCACTTGAGGACAAATCACGAGAGCTCAAGACCCGCAAGGTGCAGCAGCTCGGCGATCTGGTGATTGCCACCGGCGCGGACGCGCTCACGGCGGAGGAACTCGCAGGCGCCCTGCTCGTGCTCGCCGAGACTAAGGACCCTGGACGAAAGGAGGCCTGGGCGCGACGGGGCGCAGCATTCTTTCAAGGAGGGGCACGTCGATCTGCACCGGCATCTGAACGCGACCCGGTCAGCACTCCGGCGCATCAGGGCGGCGCGCAACCGTCATCAGGCAACATGGGCGCGGCATGACATGCGGACGTGGCAGGTCGAACGCCGCAAGCGCACGCGGCACCTCATCGAACTCGGCGGGCTCGTCATCAAATCCCGAATCGTCGACCTCACCAACGACGACCGCGCCACCATCCTCGGCGCGCTCCTCTGGATGGCGGAGAAGCTCAAAAGCGACGAGCGCGACAGAGCGTTGGCGCTCTGGGCCGGAAAGGGGAAGCAGGCGTTCGAGATGGAACGCAAAGGAGATGCACACGCCATCGCGCGGCTTTAGTATCGCAACACCGGATAGATGCTTCGTCATGAACTCCACGGACCCGGTGAGCTTTGGGGCCGCAAGAGGCAAGTAGGACGTTCGTCGCGTCGACGTCCATGCACTCGTTCCCGGACATGCAGATCGCCATTTCATTGACGCGAGCATCTCTCAAATGCTATTAAGACGATGCTCTGGCGGAGCTGAACGGCATAGCCGGAAAACTACTTGCCCCGAAAGTGAGGCGGATTCTCGCGGAGGGAGGCAGTATGTTTAACCGCCAAGATCATCTTGATTTCTTTGCAGCTTATGACCTACCCGTCGTCAATATCACGACGGAGTGCCGATGCCGCGACTTCGCAGCGACAGCCAAGGCGAAGAAGGTGCCGCCCTTTGCCGTGATGCTTCACGCCATCGCACGCACTTCCCTAGCGCTGGGGCCATTCCGTCGTCGCATCCTTGATGGCCGGCTGCGGCAGGTCGAACGGCTACGGGTGTCGTATCCGGTCGATGGAATGAACGGAAACCTAAATTACTCGACCTTCCTGTTCGACGATGACTTCTCCGCGTTTCTGAAGCGCTATCTTGCTGACGGCGCCGAGGCTCGACAGGCGCAGCACCTGCGCCTCAGCCCTATGGAAGATCGCGACCATCTCTTCGTGACCTGCCTGCCGTGGCTGCATTTCACATCCATTCAACACCCGATCGCGCGCTTGGCCGACTGCTCCATCCCGAACATCGCCGTCGGACGCTTCCAGAAGACTGGAGATTCCCTTGTGTTTCCGCTCGCAGTCCAGGCGCATCACGGCCTTGTTGATGGTCTGCATATTCAGCAATTCGCATCGAAACTTGAGGAAATGCTCAACGAAGCAGCGGAGATAAACAGAAATGAATGATGATCATATCTTTCTATCCGTCACGGAAGCCTATGACCGTTGGGCCTCCTTCTATGATGCTTACGACAATCCGATGGTCTTCGGCGCGGCCCAGGTTATCGAACATCTGTCCGACGATGCCTGTGGCAAGGTCGTCGTTGAGTTTGGGTGCGGCACCGGCCGGAATCTCGCTGGATTGAAGCAGGCCGGTGCCGAAAAGCTGATCGGTTCCGATCTTTCGCCGGGGATGCTGGAGCAAGCCCGCGCGCGCGATCCCGAATTCACGCTTTTCCAGCAGGATATGTCGCATCCCCTGCCATTGGCCGATGGCGTTGCCGATCTTGTGCTCTTCTCCTTGGCTTTGGAGCATGTCGGCAACCTGATATCGCCGCTGCGGGAAGCGCGCCGTCTTCTGCGCGCAAATGGCAAGATCGCGATTATCGAAATCCATCCGTTCCTGTCGCTCGGCAATGTGAGCGCTCATTTCCGCGAGGGCGACGACATCGTGCGGATGCCGACCTTTCCGCACCGCTTTTCCGACTACATCAACGCTTCCGCAAAGGTTGGCCTGGCGATCAATCAATGCCGGGAATGGCGGCCACATGATTTTCAAGGAGCGGCGCCGGAAAAGCTATTCAAACGCGGGGCTAATGTTCCGCTTCTTGTCGCGTTCACACTGGTGAAAGCCGAGTCGGGCCAGCCATGAAGTATCGGAGCACAAACGGCCTGATGCGTTTTCGGCCATTGGTTGGTCGGACAGACCTCGCCGTCGCTCGTTGTGCCGACAATGGGCAGTGTCTAAGTATCAATTTTTAACTTTCAGTATTCGGATATGGCTAAGGATTTCGTACACGACGCTGACGCGCGGCTGTGTTGCATCTATTACGATCAAACTGCTTGGCGTATCTTCTTTTTTGGCGTGTAAACGTAGGATGATCTCCCGTTCACTCTTGTGCTTGCCCCAATCGTCAGTGGCTTATTGAGATGTGTCAGGTAGCCACCAGATATAGTATGAATAGATTCGTCGAATTTGTGGTTGAGGTCAGGCAGGTGAATTGATTGGACAGGCTGATGCAGACCGTCAGGGAACTCGAACCAAGTGACGTAGAAGCCTTCCGGGAAATCCGCTTGGAGGGGCTTCGCCTTCATCCCGATGCCTTCGGCTCGGTCCATGCGGTGGAAGCCAAGGAGACGCTGGCCGATTTTGCTGCGAAGATCGTTCGCGGTGGCCTGTTCGGCGGCTTCGTCGAGGGGCGGCTTGAAGGAATGGCTGGATTTGGCGTGTCCAGCGCCGCGCAGCTCAGCCACAAAGGCATCTTGGGCGGGATGTATGTTCGCGAGGCCCTTCGTGGGAGCGGCCTTGCCGAGGCCATTGTGAAAACCGTCCTGGCCCATGCCGGGAGGCGGGTCGAGCAAGTCCAACTCTCCGTCGCCGCGACGAACGAACGCGCCATCCGTTTCTATCGCCGTCTCGGCTTCCAGGCGTACGCCACCGAGCCTAGGGCCCTGAAGGTCGGTCAGACCTATATCGACGAATTACTGATGGTCCGTTTCCTCGGCGAATAGCCAGAACGCGCCATGGACCGCTTCCCGCAATCCCTGATCGAGTTCCAGCAAACCTACGGCGACGAGGATGCCTGCATCCGCTTCATGGTGGAGTGCCGCTGGCCGGAGGGCTTAGTCTGTCTGAAATGCGGATCCACAAAGGCGTGGCCCATGACGGGCAGGCTGGTGTGGGAATGCGGCGCTTGTGGGCGCCAGGCGTCGTTGAAGCACCTCGCTACCGCGATTCAGGTACACAGCAATGAATCGCAAGCGATTCATCCGATTCAAGAATTTTTGATAGAGACCTCTCAATCGATTCAAGCACTTGTGGGTAATTGGAAGCCGGTGAAGGCTGCGGCCAATTATGCCGCTACGAACCGGTTAAGGGCGCCAACAACGGCGGTGATGAACGTGCCGCTACCGCCGTGTCCGGCATCGTCGAGGACGTGAAGCTCACTGGTGCTCCACCGCTGCGACAGTTGCCACGCGGTATCCAGCGGGCTGCTGACGTCATAGCGGCCGTGGATCAGGACGCCGGGAATGCTGTTCAGTGTCGCGGCATCCCGGAGCAGTTGGTCTTCCCCGAGAAAGGCGGCGTGCCGCCAGTAGTGCGTCACTAGGCGCGCGAACCGGAGGCGAAATTCCGGATCTTCGTGGCGCGGGTTCGGGAGGTGGCCGGGAGTGAGGGAGACGTGCGCGTCTTCCCAGGCGCACCACTCGCGTGCTGCGAGATCACGGACGGTTGGATTGGGGTCAAACAATAGAGTGGCGTACGCATCGGCCAGCGGCAAGTGCTGCAATTTGTCGGGTACAGCTGAGGCGAACCGGTTCCACTCGCGAGGGAAGATGCGGCCAACATCGCGGGTGATCCATTTGACTTCGCGACGGGATGTGGTGGTCACGAGTGACAACACCAATGCGTCGATCCGCCCGGGGTGCGCCTGGGCATAGGCCAAGCCAAGGGTGGTCCCCCAGGACATGCCCAAGATGGTCCAACGCTCGACCCCGTGGAACTGGCGCAACGCTTCGATGTCCGCGATGAGATGGGCGGTGGTGTTGGCACTCAGGTCGGCATCCGGCGCGCTGGCGAGCGGCCTGCTGCGTCCGGACCCACGCTGGTCGAAGAGTACGACCCGATAGGCATCCGGATCGAAGAAGCGTCGCTGGCCTGGCGAGAAGCCTGAACCGGGGCCGCCGTGCAGATAGAGCGCGGGTCTGCCAGCGGCGTTCCCACAGCACTCCCAATACACCTGATGGCCGTCACCCACGTCGAGCATGCCGCTGTCGTACGGTTCAATTGCTGGGAATCTATCGTCCTGCATTCAGTCCACCCTCCACCGTCCTCCCGACCACCGCTTGGTTCGCGCGCGTTCGCTCACGCAGGTTCAGCGGTGGTGCTCTCACGGGCAACTTCGGAAGCGACCGCACTCAGCGCCGTAGCCACGATCCGCTCTTTCTCTTCTAGCGTCCAGCGCCGGCGACGCTGCACCGACGTGATAGCCTCAACCGCCTTCGTCATAGGTCCCAACTCCTGATCGTGAGCGTGCCGGCGTGTACCGGAGCGCGAGAGATTCGAACTCGTAAGGTCGCGGGGACGTGGTCGCCGCTCCGCTCCGGAAGCGTGAGCCTAAATGGCAAAGGCCGCCCCGAAGGGCGGCCTGGATGTTCCTAAATCGCCACGACGAGCGATTTATGATGGAAGTGGTTGCGGGGGCAGGCTTTAAATCTCCACCGTTATTAAGTGTCTGTCTCGGTCAAAACCTGCCCGGGCATGACGACCTTTGCTGAAGTTCAAATGCGATCGCCCTAACTCCGAGCCGAGGGGCCGCCGGGGCTAACCGGAGTAAAAACCCGGCCTCACCCCGGCCCCGGCAGGCCGCCTGCGAACTGCGGATAGCATTCGCGCAGCTCCTCGCGAATGCGGTCCCGCATCAAGGACAATGTCGCCTCGTCCGGCAACGGGGTCGTGATCTCGCATTGCTCGTTGTCGTAGGAGAAGCCGGTCGTGCCTCGGATGTCGCGCCAGTCATACCCCGGATGCGTGCTCTCCAGGCGAAAGCGTCCGGCCTCCCGGTCGAACGAGAACAACGCCGCATTGGTCAAGAGGGCGTGCGGGCCGCCGCGCCGATAGACCGTCTCGTCGCTGACGCCTGGCGCAGACACGAAGTCCACGCGTTCGACCAGGGATCGCAGGCTGTGCTCCTCGCGGAACAAAATGACCCTGGGAACGAGGAAGTACAGATAGGCCGAACCGAACGAGCCGGGCCATCGGACCTGATTGTTCGGATAGTCGCCGGTGCCGACGAGATTGACATTGCCCTGGCCGTCGATCTGGCCGCCGCCGAGAAAGAAGGCGTCGAGGCGCCCCTGCGCGGCGCAATCGAACAACTCCTCGGCACCGCCGGTGAAGGAATTGTGCTTGACCGAGCCGAGGATCGAGACCTGCACGCGCTCCTGTCCGTCACGCTCGTTGAGCGCCCGCAACAGCATCGCGCCGGCGGCCGGCATCGGCGACGACTGGCCGACCGCAACATGCCGCACGCCCCTGAGCAACCGCGAAATCGTGTAGATCATCAGCTCGCGGCTGGTACACGCCTCGCTCATGCCGCGCTCCTGGAATCCCGGAGATAGGCCTGGAAGCCTTCCGGCGAACGCGCCGCGCGCGCATATTTCTCGACCTCCTGCCCATCTCTGGGATACTCGGCGTAGAGCCCCGTGGGCCACCCGCCCTTCTCGAGCCGAGCCACCGCACCCACATAGATCGCGGGCAGCACACCGGCGGCCAGCTTCTCGTCCTCGAGCAGCGACGTCTCGGAGATGCGCTCCACGGTCACGAAAGCCGTCTTGGACGCATGGGCCAGCAGCATCGTTTCGCGCCGGCGCCCGAGCCGGACATTGCCGGACCGGTCCGCTTCGGGCGCATGAAACAAGGCGATGTCGGGCTGGATCGCCGAGACCACGACGATCTTCTCGCTATCGTCGAACGGGTTGGAGGTCACCTTCCAGTCGTCGCGCTTCTTGAGGACGTCGCTGCCGATGATGCCGCGGATCGGCATGAACGGAACGCCCTTCTCCGAAGCCGTGAGCCCCGCGAACACAGCGGGGCACGTCGCATCGCGGAGACGAATGGACCCGTCGCGAACGGCGCGGCTGAAACACGGCGCGCCGCCGGCTTCGCCGAGGCTGACGGCGCTGGTCTCCAGCGTCGCCACGGCGCCGGCGCCGATGAGCATATCGACCTGCATGCCGCCGATCGGTGCACAGACCACGTGAAGATCGCGAATGCCGCGATCGATCAGCATCCGGACCAGTCCCGGGGCCGCAGCGTAATCGTCCGGCGCCAAACCGAGCTTGCAGCCCGAGGGGATCATCTCCGCCATCTCTCGCGGCGTTACGAAGTCTGTCATCTCTCCACCTCCCTCGATCTTCAATCAGGACGTGTCACGCGTCCCGATCCTTTTCCGTGCCGCCCCTTGACGAGACGTAGCCGTCCCGCGTCTGCGGCAGCTTCCAGCCCAGCACCTTGCTTGCGACCAGCGTCCGCAGCACCTGAGCCGTGCCGCCGCCGATCGTGAACATGCGGACATCGCGTGCCATGCGTTCGAGCGGAAATTCGCGCGAATAGCCGCGGGCGCCGAACACCTGCAGGGCGTCGTTGACGATCTTGATGGCAGCTTCCGAGGCGAAGATCTTAGCCTGGGCGGCAAGCGTGGGATCGGGGAATGCACTGCCGCCCGGCCCGCGCGAGGCAGCAGCTGCGTGCAGCATCAGGCGCGATGCGGTGAGTTGCGTCTGCATGTCGGCGAGCATCCAGTGCAGCCCCTGGAATTCGCCGATCGGCCGGCCGAACTGCTCGCGTGTCTTGGCCCATGCGACGGCGTGCTCCAGCGCGCCGGCGGCGATCCCCATGGCGACCGTGCCGGCGCCGACGCGCTGACTGTTATAGGCATTGATGAGATCGGCAAAGCCGCGCTTGAAGCCGGATGGCGGCAGCAGCACCATGTCCGGGGTGATCTCGAGGTCCTCGAACACGAGCTCGCCCTCGGGCATGCCGCACAGGCCCATCGTCGTTTCACGCTTGCCGACGCGCAGCCCCTCGGCCTCGCCGCGGACGGCGAGAAAGCCGCCGACGCCGAGCTCCTCGCCGCTCTCGTCGAACACGCGCGCAAAGATCAGGTGCAGGCGCGAGACCCCGGCGCCGGTGATCCAGTGCTTCCTGCCGTTGAGCACGTAGCGGTTGCCGCGCCTGTCGGCCCGGGTCGTCATGCCGCTGGCATCGCTGCCGGCGTCAGGCTCGGTGATGCAGATGGCGGGCTTGTCGCCTCCCAGGACGAGATCGGCCGCGCGCTTCTTCTGCGCATCGGTCCCGTACGCCATGACGGTCGAGATCGCGCCCATATTGGCCTCGACCACGATGCGCGCAGAGACGGTGCAGGACCGGGCGATCTCCTCGATGACCAGCACCGTGTCGAGGAAGCTCCGGCCCTGGCCGCCATATTCAGGCGGAATGGTCATGCCCATGAAGCGCTCGGCCTTCAGCACCTCGACGACGTCCCACGGATATTCGCGCGACGTGTCGATGTCGGCCGCACGGCCGCGGATCGTCCCGTTGGAGAGCGCCGCAGCCCTCTCCTTCAAGGCCAGCTGCTGGGACGAGAGCTCCATGACCGTTCTCCATTCCGCGCGGACGCGCGTGCTCGCCGAAGCGATCCGTCAGCCGCGTCCCATGCTGTAGAATTCCGCGTTCGGACGCATGCTGGTGACGTTGGCAAGCCGGTTGGAGAGGCCGAAGAAGGCCGTGATCGCGGCAATGTCCCAGACGTCCTCCTCCGTGAAGCCGTGCGATTTCAGCGTGGCGAAATCGGATTCGGAAACCTTGTAGGCCTCGGTCGAGACGCGCACGGCGAAATCGAGCATCGCCTTCTGCCGGTCGGTGATGTCGGCCTTGCGGTAGTTGACCGCGACCTGGTCGGCGATCAGCGGATCCTTGGCGCGGATGCGCAGGATCGCGCCATGCGCGATGACGCAATATTGGCACTGGTTGAGGTTGCTGGTGGCAACCACGATCATCTCCCGCTCGGCCTTGGTGAGGTTGCCGGGCTTGTCCATGAGCGCATCGTGGTAGGCGAAGAACGCGCGAAACTCGTCCGGGCGGTGCGCGAGCACGAGAAACACGTTCGGAATGAAACCCGACTTCTCCTGCACGGCCAGGATGCGGGAGCGGATGTCTTCCGGCATGTCGGCGAGATCAGGGACGGGGAAGCGGCTGATGGCGAGTGCCTGGGTCATGGCCTGGAGATCCTTCAGATTAGTCGATGGAGATCGGTACGATCACGCGTCCCCGCACCGCGCCGGCAAGGAGACGGTCCGCGACGGGAATGCAGTTTTCGAGCGAGACTCTCTCGGTCATCGCATCAAGCAAATGCAGATCGAGATCGCGGGCGAGCCGCCGCCACGCCTCGCGGCGTTCTTCGCGCGGACACATCACACTGTCGATCCCGACCAGCGTGACGCCCCGCAGGATGAAGGGCGCAACGGTGGCCGGAAAGCTCATGCCGGCGGCCAGCCCGCAGGCGGCAACGACGCCGCGATATTTCATGGACGCGCAGACATTGACGAGCACCTGCCCGCCGGCCACGTCGACCGCGGCGGCCCACTGCTCCCTGGCAAGCGGCTTGCCCGGCTCGCTGAAGAGCGATCGCGGCAGGATCCGCTTGGCGCCGAGGCTCGTCAGATAGTCGCTCTCCTCCATGCGACCGGTCACGGCGACGACGTCGTAGCCGAGCTTTGCGAGCAACGTTGTCGCAACGCTGCCGACGCCACCGGCTGCGCCGGTGACCAGCACCTCACCACGACCGGGCTTGATGCCGTGACGCTCCAGCGCCATCACGCACAGCGCCGCGGTGTAGCCGGCGGTACCAATGCTCATGGCTTGCGCAAAGGAAAACGCAGGCTCGAGCGGTATCAGCCAATCGCTCTTGAGGCGGGCCATCTCGGCCAGACCGCCCCAATGCTGCTCGCCCACGCCCCAGCCGTTCAACACGACCTTGTCGCCGCGCTTGAACTCGGACGAGGAGGATTCCTCGACCGTCCCCGCAAGGTCGATGCCGGGCACCATCGGAAACTTGCGGACCACCGGCCCCTTCCCGGTGATGGCGAGCGCATCCTTGTAGTTCAGGGTCGAACAGGCGACCCGCACTGTCACATCGCCATCGGGCAAACTGTCCCGCGGAAGCTCTGCCAGCCTTACGGACTGCTTGCCGCTCTCATTCTCGATCAGGATGGCTCTGAAACTATTGCTCACGGTCGTGGGTCCTCATGTCCTTGGCCTCAATCATCGCGAAGAATCCTCGCGCGAATACGTCGAGCGCCTCGGGGCGTCGTTCCAGCTTCGCCCGCAGCACCGCCCCCTCCCAGCCGATCCAGAAGAAATGCGCGAGGCTATCGCAATCGAGGCTCTTGGGTATGTCGCCCGCGCGCTGCGCCGCGCGGAGGCAGCGGGAGGTCCGCGCTTCCCAATCCCTGAACACGGCGGCCAGGCGCTGCCGGAACGGCTCCGGCAAGGCGCCCATCTCCTGTCCGAGATTGCCGACCAGACAGCCGCGTCGATAGAAGTGGCGCGCCATGCCCGAGCGGGCGTCTGCGATGAAATCTCGAAGGCGGTCGAGCGGAGCGCGCGTCCCATCGTCGAACCAACGATCCAGCTTGCGCGCGAAATAGGCGGCATACGTATCGATCAGCTCGAGGCCAAAGGCCTCCTTGCTGCCGAAGTAGTGATAGAACGACCCCTTTGGCACGTCCGCCGCGGCCAGGATCTCCTCGACGCCGACGGCGCTGAATCCCTTCTCGGTCAACATCGCCAGGCCCGTGCGCAGCAAGCGGGCGCGCGGCGCGTTCGGCTGCGACTGGTCCTTCGGAGGACGACCGCGCCGACGCCGCTCTGAAACCGAGGCTTCGCTGTTCATGCGAATTTATTAGACCGATCGTTTTACTAAATCAACCCCGTGGCTGAACGCGATCCCCGCCCGCCGGCGTACCGGCGCGGAGACGCGAGCTTGCCCTGGCGGGCCCGCTCCGATGTCGTGAAGCAATGCGAGGTGCTGCGGCGAGCCGCGCGCGGAATGCGCACAGAGACGATTGCAGGCGTGCCGCGCTAGCGAGATGAACTTCTCTCGGCGCGTCGGACGCGGCAACTCGGCGGCATCCCGTTCGATCAGGCTCGCTTTCGCGAGATCAGCAGGTCTTCTGCTGCAAATGCTGCACGCAGGTGCAGGTGGCCGCCGGATATTTGATGTCGTAATAGGGAGAACTCGAGGAGCCGCCCGGGCCGTTGGTCGAGCAGCGCGGGAACAGATAATAGCTGTCCGACAGCTTGACGGTGCCCGCGATGGTGAAGCCGAGGTTGGGCGTATAGTCGTAGGAGACTTCGCTCAGGATGAGGGAGATGTTGGCGTTGGTGGTTCCGCCCGGCGCGGTAAAGGACGACAACGTCATCTGCTGACCGACAGTCCTCGCCGACGACGCGTTGGTCGACGCACTCCACTGCACCGTCGCTTTGCCGCTGCTGTCGGTCGAGACTTCCGAGACCGTGATCGTCATCAAGGAGGCGCTGCCATTCTTGATGGGATATGGCGCCATGATGGCACCCGCAGCCGCAAGGATGCCGGTCATCTGCGTCGCGCTGACCTGCGTGTTCTGCGTGATCATGTCGGCGACGCTGTGAGCGGTGGCGCTGACCTTGACGTTCATGGCGAGCCCGTTGCCGAGCTCGACGCCGCCGATATAGAGCACCAGCATGAACGGCGTCACGATGGCGAACTCCGTCGCGGCAACGGCGCGGACATCGGTCAAGAGGTGCCGAGCGCGGGATGTCAGGGCGGAGATCATCAGTTGGCTCCTGGCTCGTTCTGGAACGCGGCGGACGACATGACCAGCCGGTTGCCGTTGCCGAGGTTGGACAGGTTGAAACCGAGCGGCCCGAGCACGACGGGCCACACGTACATGACGCGGAGAACGACGATGTCGCCGGCATTGCCGGGGTTGTACTGCCACGTATTGGTGACGTTGCCCGAGGCATCGAAGGTCAATGTGGGCATCGCCGTGTTCGCCGATGTCCACGAGGTTGCCACCTGCATGTCGACCATCAGGCCGCTGCACTTGAACAGGATCACGATCTGATCGCAGACCTTCTGCTTGAACACGTCCTTCGTCATCTGCGCGGACTGAACCTGTCCAGTCATGACGAGGCGCGCCGACTGCTGCACGACGGATTCCAGCATCTGCTGGGCGAAGAAGACCAGAAACGTCTGAATGAGCGCGATGACGAGCGCGAGGAACGGCGCTGCGACGAGCGCGAACTCGACGGCCGTGGCACCCTTCCTGTCCCGCGCGAAAGCGGCGCAGCGATTGCGGCGTCTCCTCATTGTCGAGGCGGATCCGAACATGGCCCCTTCCCTACTGCACGAGGCTGGCCGTGCTGGACGCGACCTTGATGAACAGGTCAGTCAGCGCCTTGGAAATGTCGCCGCCATTCTGGACGTTTGCGTACAGGCCCGGTGAGGCACAGGATTGCAGCCGTTGCGCGATCGTGCCCGTCGACGAGGTCGGATTGTTGAACTGCGCGATACGGCTGGTGTACCAGCCATCGCTCGGCAGTTGCAGATACTCGGTGTAGAGGATCGCGATACGGATGTTCCGGCTCTTGATGGTGTCGCATATCGCCGTGTTGAGCGGTTGCTGGCATCGCGCGGTCGTGCTGTTGGCGGACGGAAGCGGATAGGTGGCGTTGGGGTCGCAGCTGCCCCCCGACTTCGGGATGAGCTTGTCCTCGACGCCGTCGGTGACGAGGAAGACCACTTCCTGGGGCGTTCCGGTCGCGCTGCCGTCGCCGGGATTGGGCATGGCGGCGTTGAGGTCCGTCAGCCCCTTCGAGATATCGGTGCCGTAGTCGGTGGTATAGATGCAGCCGCCCGAGCCGTTGAGAACGGGGCAGTTCTGGTGATCGACCGTCAGCAGCTGAATGTTGCCGATCTTCGTGCCGGCGGTGGTCGGGGTGGTCAGCGTCTGGATCGTGTTCAGGGCGTAGTCGAAGGTATAGATGGCAGCCTGGTAGGTCGTGTTGTTGAGCGCCGACATGCACTGCATGACGCCGCCCGAAGTGCCCGACTGCGGGCAGGTCCAGGGTCCGACCATCAATTGCTTGACGGCATTGGTCACGAGATCGATCCGCAGCGTGATGTTGTTCGCACGCGCGACCGTGAGATTGTCCTTGTTCGTCGAGCTGGGGGCTGCGTTGTTGGGATGCGCCTCATGGCAGGCGAACGCGCAATTCTTCGCGTAGGTGGGCTGGTTCTTCGTGGCGAGAACCATGTTGTCGATGTCGCTCTGGGTCGCCGCCAGCGCCATCGACGGGGAATCGTCCAGCAGCAGGTAGAAGTTCATGTTGGGTGCGCTCGACGCCTTCGCCGTCGACGAACCGGACACCTGCCAGGTCTGCTTGCCGAGGACGCCGGGGAAACTGTTCACGGACTGCGCCACGTAGGACACCGTGATGGTCCGCGCGAGGCCGACATCCGTGACCGTGACCGTCGGCGTCGGCACGGCCGCGAGCCCGGGCAGATTGGCCTTGGCGGCAAAGACGGCCGTCGCCGTCGCCTCGATGACGGACTTGGTGGTTTGCGTCAGCATCGCCGGCCGCACGGCTGCGATCGCGGCCGCGTCGGCGGCTGCGTTCAACTGCTCGCGCTTGCGCAGGGCCTGCGTGTAGTCGAGCGTCATGCCCAGGAGAAAGATGATAGGAACCATCGTCAGCGCGAAGATGATGGCGACGTTGGCCTTCCGGTCTGTCGCAAAACAGAGCATTGCGCGGCGGAGCATGAGGTTCATCCTGGCTGCCGTCGTTGCGGCAGCGGTCCTTTCCCTGTGAAATCGACGGAAGAGATCGTCGGGTTTCGATCCCGGCGCTCCCCCATCACGGGCGGACTATGTCGATGGCTCTCTTAATCAACGCTTACGGCCAATTCGCAAACCACGGCCGAAGCGGATCGAGATGTCTCATATCGAGAAGGCATCATTAATGTCGCTTAAATGCAATCGCAGCGATTGGCGCTAAACCCCAGCAAACACCCGTAGATTTCCGGATGAGCCACAATTTGCGCGTGCCGGCGGAGGGCCGTGAGGCGCTTCGTGCGCGCGGCTCGAACAGGCATCCGAAAACGCTGCCGCGCACGGTGCCCGGCGCAAACCGCCCTGCCCGCCTTGCTCTGCGGATGAGAGACATATTGCCGTTAGACTTCGCCGCGCAAACGTGGACAATGCCCTGACGCACATGACGTGCGCAGTGCACACCAAGATGCGCCAGGGGAAACAAATGCCGGCTGCCGGTCCGTCGTCCGAATCCATCATTCCAACAGCTCCGCTCACCGCCCACATGCGCGATTCGCTGCGCGCGATCGTCGGCGAGAAAGGTTTCATCGAGGACGAGCACGGCAAGCAGCCGTTCGTGACGGACTGGCGCGGATTGCTGGTTGGACGGGCCGGAGCCGTCGTTCGCCCCGGCAGCACCGAGGAAGTCGCCAAGGTGGTCAGGCTCTGCCACGAGCATGGGGTCGCGATCGTGCCGCAGGGTGGCAACACCGGCCTGATGGGCGGCGCCACGCCCTGGCCCACGCACACGGGCATCGTCTTGTCCTTGGGCCGCATGAACCGCGTGCTGGATATCGATGCCACCGGCTACACCATGACGGTCGAGGCCGGCTGCGTGCTGCAGTCTCTGCAGGAGACGGCAAGCAGGCACGACAGGTTCCTGCCTCTCAGCCTCGGCGCGCAGGGCTCGTGCATGATCGGCGGCAATCTGTCGACCAACGCCGGCGGCGTGCAGGTGCTCCGCTATGGCAATGCCCGCAATCTCGTCCTGGGACTCGAAGTCGTTCTGCCGAATGGCGATGTCTGGGACGGTCTGCGCGCGCTCAAGAAGGACAATACCGGCTACGACCTCAAGCACCTCTTCATGGGTGCCGAAGGAACGCTCGGCATCATCACCAAGGCGGTGCTCAAGCTATGGCCGGCTCCCAGGGACGTCTGCACGGCGTGGCTTGCGATCCGGGATCCGCGCGCAGCGCTGGAGATCCTGTCGGACGCCCATAGCGCATCCGAGGACAATGTCGGCTCCTGCGAGCTGATGAGCCGCGCTGCCGTCGACATGGTGCTCCGCCACATTCCCGGCACGCAGGATCCGCTCAAGGCGGACACGCCATGGTACCTCCTGCTGGAATGGTCGTCCTCGCGGGCACGCCAGGACGGGGCCGTGGGCATCGCAGAGAAGATGGAGCAGTTTCTCGGCGATCAACTCGAGGCCGGACGCGTGCTCGACGCGGTGATCGCCCAGACCGGAAATCAATCGCGCAACATGTGGCACATCCGGGAAAGCGTTGCCGAAGCCTCGCGCGCCGAGGGGCCGGGGCTCAGCTACGACGTCTCGGTGGCCATCTCCAGGATTCCGGAGTTCATCGACCTCGGCCTCAAGGCCGTGCGCGACATTCTCCCGTCCGTCCGGCCCTATCCTCTCGGGCATATCGGCGACGGCAATCTGCACTTTTCGTTCATGGCGCCGGTGGGCATGGATCAGCAGACGCTGACCCAATACAAGACCGCCATCACGCGGGCGGTGAACGATCTCATCACCTCCATGGACGGCTCGATCTCGGCGGAGCACGGCATCGGCATCGACAAGCTCGACGAGCTCAGCCACTACCGCTCGAAGATCGAGCTCGACGTCATGCGAACCATCAAGCGCGCGCTCGATCCGCAGAACATCATGAATCCCGGCAAGGTGCTGCGGCTGTGAGCTAGAACTTCGCGCCGAAACCTCCGGCGCCTCCCCGGCCGCCCGGACCACCCGGCCCCGGCGAAGGCGACGATGTGCCGCCCTTCAGCTCGGCGGCCGTAACCTTGCAGTCGGCGTTCTTGTCGTACTGGCCGATGAAGCGGCTCGGCTTGTCCACGAACTCGGAGCGGCTGACTTTGCCGTCGTGGTCGTCGTCGAAATATCCAAGCTCTGCCTGGGCGAAGGTCCGCTCGGCGCGACGGATAGCGGGGAATTCCGATGCGCTGAGAAAGCCATTCCGGTTCTGGTCGGCAAACCGGAACAGCTGCTCCATGTAGCGCTTCCATTCATCGCAGGTGTAGGTGCCGTCGCGGTCGTAGTCCCAGATCAGCGGGCCGTCCGGCAGCGGATCGACGCGCGGCGGCGTTGCGCCTCCCTGCGCCGGACCTCCTGGAGGCATTTGCGCGTGAACACCAGAGACGAAAACGAGGGAGAATACGACGACGAGAAAACAGCTCGCGGCGCGGAATGCGGTAGTCATAGGAGTGAACCGGAGATGGGAGCTTGCATGCGGACTGAGCAACCAGCCGCCGGCGGCGACAGTGTGGCTTCCGCCCGTCCGGCAATCGACTGTTACAAATCGGGGAGAGCCCGCATGGGTCGACGTCACCTGGCGTCCTCGTTCAATTCGATCGCCACCTCCGACATCCACGAGCCCGACGCTTCCATCAGGAAGGATTGATGGTTGCTTTTGGTCTGGATCGTCACCAGCGCAGCGACGGTGTTGCCCTCGATGCGCGCCTCGATCAGACCATCCTTATTGGTGCCATAGACCTTGCCGCCCTGCCGATACTCGCTCTCGAACCAGTCGCCTGACAGCTCCCTCCCGCTCTGCTCGATGTTGGCCAACAGCACCGTCTTGTACGCATCGCTGGCGCAGCGCAGGTCGAGCGTCAGGGATCGTCCGGGCTTCGTGACGTTGTAAGCCACCTTGCAGCGGACCTTTTCACGCGGGCCGTCCGACGGCTTCATCGGTCCCGATGGCCGCGGGAGGTTGACGAAGATGTTTACAGATGTTGCGGGATTGCCTGAACGTTGCCGGCCAGCACGTCAGTCGGTGATAAAGCCGATATCGCCGCGGCGGCCTCCCGTCGGCCTGGTTCCGCCGTAGATTCGGTTGATGTTGCCGATGAGAGCGGATTGCGGGTCGCTCGAGGCGGCGAAGCCGTCGTCCGGCCGCGACAACTCTCTCGGGCTCACGGCGCGGACCAGGTACGGCGTCACGAGAACGACGAGCTCGGTCTGATTGTTGACGAAATCCTGGCTGCGGAAGAGCGCGCCCAGCAGCGGCACCTGCATGAGCCCGGGCAAGCCGTTCACCGCCCGCTTGGTCTGGTCCTGAATCAGGCCCGCGATGGCCATGGAGCCGCCGGAGGGAATTTCGAGCGTGCTCTCGGCCCGGCGCGTCTTGATCGACGGCACGGTCAGCGAGTTGGTCGTGCTGTCGCTCACGGCCTGGGACAGAGTGATCGAATTCTCGTTCGAGAGGTCTGACACCTCGGTCATCAAATGCAGGCTGATGCGGCCCTCCGCGAGCACGACCGGCGTGAAGCTGAGCGACATCCCGAACTTCTTGAAGCTGATCTGCGTGGTGCACACATGGGTGGTCGGATCGCAGGAATAACCCGCGGGAACCGGAAATTCGCCGCCGGAAATAAAGGTCGCCGCCTCTCCCGAGATCGTCGTCAGCGTCGGCTCCGCCAGGGTGCGCACCACCCCCGCATTCTCCATCGCCCTCAGCGTCGCGGTCGTTCCACCCGCCGAAAGGGAGACATTGTTGCCGTCGACGAGATTCTTGCCATATGCCGTGAACGGGTTCGCATTGGTCAAGTTGACCACCGAGGTGCCAGAGCTGAGACTCGTGCTGAGATCGACGCCCAGCTGCTTGATGATCTGGCGGGAGACCTCAGCGACCGTCACCTTCAGCATCACCTGGTCACGGCCGCGAACCGTGATCGAGTTGACGACCTTGTCGGCGCCGCCCGTGAGGCGCGCGGCGATGTCGCTGGCCTGCTGGGCCTCCAGGGGCGTCGCGGCGGTACCGGTCAGGATGACGCCGTCGCCGACGCCGTCGATCTGGACGTTGGCGGCGGGAAGCGCCTGTTTCAACGCGGCGCGAACACCGTTCAGGTCACGCTTGACGGCGATGTCATAGGCCCTGATCGACTGGCCGGTATCGTCGAAGAACACCACGCTGGTCTGCCCGACCGCCGCGCCGATGACGTAGGCGCGCTGCGCCGATCGCAGCACGACGTTGGCGATCTTGGGGTCCGCGACCAGCACGTCCTTCACATCGCGCGGAAGGTCGAGCACGAAGGATTTGCCGACGCCGAGCGACACGAACTGCCCATCGGACTGGCCGGCCGCATCCTGCTGTCTCGAGATACGGCGGTCGGCGGCCTCCACGCCCGAAGGCAATGGACAAGACACCGCAGCCAGAAGGATGAGCAACGGCAGCATGCGCCTGAATGCGCGCGACAATGATCCGGCTCTGCCATGCATGACGATCGTCCTCAACGTCCAGCTCCACGGAAGACGCGGGTCCCCGCGGACTGCGGGATCCAGGTCGCATCAACGCGGGTTTAACGTCGCAGGTCGGCCGTTCGGTCGCCACTACAACAAGTGAAACAAAACAGAGAAGAGCGATACACGCGGGAAAAGAATGCCCGGCGCGCACTCGGCCCGCAAATCGCGCCAAGGTGCTCCGGCTGCGACGGAGCGGGGCACCCTCACTGTTTCTCAGCCGCGCGGATTGACCACGGCACAGCCGCGCAGAGAGCACGCGTGAATGCGCGTCGCGCTGCCGCCCGAATTGGCATCATACGCCATCCCCTACTGCATGATCGCAGCCGCGATCTTCTCGGCCGACATCAGCACCGGGAAATTGGTGTTGGCGCACGGCACCACCGGGAAAATCGAGGCGTCGACGACGCGCAGGCCCTGGATACCCCTGACGCGGCCCTGATTGTCGACCACCGCCATCGGATCGTCGGCCCGGCCCATGCGGCATGAGCAGGAGGCGTGCCAGACGCCGATGGTCGCCTTGCGCACGAAAGCTTCCAGCGCCTCGTCGTCGTTCATCACCTGATCGAAGGTGAAGCCCTCCACCACGAAATTGTCGATCATGTAGTGGCGCAGCGCCGCCGGTCCGTCCATCAGCGTCGCCGCGATCCTGGTCAGGATCTTGTTCCTGGTGTTGACGACGCCGATCTTGCGGACCTTGTCGGTGTAGGCGGCCGGGAACGGCTTGTCCGTCACCTGCTTCACGATGTCGCTCATCTGAATGGCCGCCATCTTGCGGAAGCCGCTCATCAGGCGATCGAGATCGCGCCGGTCTGACAGGAGATTGAACTCGACGATCGGCTCCGCGGACGGATCGCGCGAGGCCAGCTTGACCTGTCCGGTCTCCGAATAGGTCTTGTTGACGAAGGTCAGGAGCGAACCGATCTGCTCGCCGACCGCATGCCAGGCCGATTTCGAGAGCAGGACGACGAACATGTCGCCCTTCGGCACGCCCGCAAGTCCCGACGAATAACGCAGGCCCAGCTGCATGTGGCGCCTGGTGTGCTCGTTCATGCGCGCGCCGCGGCGGACGAAGGACGACAGCGAGATCGAGGGATGATCCATCAGACGCTGGCCCACGCCCGGTAATCCCATCAGCACGGGAATTCCCAGGTCCTTGAGGTGGCCAACCGGGCCGATGCCGGCACGCAAGAGATGCGCCGGTGAGTGGATCGCGCCGCTGGAGAGGATGATCTCGCGGCCGCGGAATTCCTGCTCGCGCCCGTCGACGATCGCCTTCACACCGACGCACTGCGTGCCTTCGAACAGCAGCTCGCGCACCTGCGTGTTGGTGGAGATGGTGAGATTGGCGCGCTTGCGGGTGTCGCGATCGAGATAGCCCATCGCGGCGGAGACGCGCTGCTCGGCCTGGTTCGAATGCGTCACCGGGAAGAAGCCGTCGACGAACTCGCCGTTCTGGTCAGGCAGGAATTGATGGCCGGCCTGCTGGAAGGCCTCGGCGAACGCCTGCGAGTGCTTGGTCCAGTGCTCGCGCGGGATGCGGCGGACCGGGATCTTGCCGTCCTTGCCGTGGTAGGGGCCGTCGAAATCGAGGTCGCGCTCGACCTTCTTGAAAAAGGGCAGCACGTCATTCCACGTCCATCCCTCGGCGCCGCGCGCGTCCCATTCGTCGTAATCGGTCGGCGCGCCGCGATTGGCCATCTGGCCGTTGATCGAAGATCCCCCGCCGAGCACGCGCGCCTGCTCGTATTTGCGCAACGGCGGACGGGATTCGTTCGGATTGTTGTGGCTGACGACCTGCGTCGTGACCTTGAGCTCGGTCCAGTGGAAGCGCGGATCGAAATAGGCAGTGCCCGGATAGCTGTCCCTGATCTCGGCCGGCTCGTTGCCGGGAGGCGTGTCCTGACCGGCTTCGCACAGCAGGACCTTGTTGGCGCTCTTGGCGGAGAGCCGGTGGGCCAGCACGGACCCCGCCGAGCCGCCGCCCACGATAATGAAGTCATGCACGATTGGCGTTTCCTGTTGTTCTTTGTTGGTGGAGCATAGCGCGTTGTCGTTTTGCCGTGGAAGGGCTTTGGACGCCGCACCTCGTGTCCCGGACGCGCTGCAACGCGTAGCGTTGCTGCGCTGAGCCGGGACCCAGAACGCTCCGGACTCGCTGTGATATGGGCCCCGGCTCTGCAGCGCACCGCTGAAGAAGCGCTGCGCTGCGTCCGGGGCACGAGCGCCATCGCTTGGTTCACAATGCTAGGGCCTGATCGAAAAATTCCCCGGCGGCCCCGCCTTGCGCAGCGGCTCCGCCAGACGCGCGAACTCGCACAGCAGCGAGCGCGTCTTGCGGGGATCGATGATCTCCTCGACCCAGAACTTTTCGGCCGAGCGGAACGGCGAGCGCAGCTTGTTGAGGCGCTCCTGGATCTCCTCCAGCTTGGCTGCCTTGTCCTCGGCCGCGTCGATGTCGGCGCGGTAGGCGGCCTCGATTCCGCCTTCGAGCGGCAGCGAGCCCCAATAGGCCGACGGCCAGGCGTAGCGGATCGAGAAGCGGTCGGCGGGCTGATGCACGACACCGGCGACACCGAACGCGTTGCGCAGGATCACCGTGCACCAGGGCACGGTGGTCTGGTTGACCGCGGCCATGACGCGGACGCCGTGGCGGATGGTCGCCGCCTTCTCGGCATCGAGGCCGATCATGAAGCCGGGGCAGTCCATGAGATAGACGATCGGCAGGTGGAAGGTCTCGGCGAAGTCGACCCACCGCACCACCTTCTGGCAGGCATCCGCGGTCCATGACCCGCCATAATGAAAGCTGTCGCTGGCGAGCAGCATCACCGCCCTGCCCTCGAGCCGCGCGAGTCCGACGATGATGGGCTTGCCGAAATTCTTGCCGACCTCGAAGAACGAGCCCTTGTCGACGACCGTTTCGATGATCGGGCGCACCTTGTAGACCTGCCTGCGGTTGCGCGGCACCGCGCTCATCAGCGCCTCGTCGCCGCGTTCGGGATTGTCGGTGCAGGGCAAGGTCGGCGGCAGCTCGTAGACCGACGACGGCAGATAGGACAGGAACCGCCGCGCGCAGGCAAAGGCCTCTTCCTCGGTGTCGACGGCATGATCGACCGCGCCGGCGCGGGTCTGAATGTCGGCGCCGCCGAGCTCCTCCTTGGAGAGGTCCTGCCCGAGCGCCTTCACCACCGGCGGCCCTGCAACGAACATCGCGGACTTCCGGGTCATGATCGAATAGTGGCTGGCAGCAAGGCGCGCGGCACCGAGGCCCGCGACCGAGCCGAGGCCAAGTGCCACCACCGGCACGCGCGACAAATTCTCGGTCGTGAAGCGATACCAGCGCGTGCCGCCAATGCCGCCGGGCAGATTGGCCGCGCCCTTGGTCTCGATCGTCTTCACCGAGCCGCCGCCGCCGGAGCCTTCGATGATGCGGACGATGGGCAGGCGGAAGTCGTGCGCCATCTCCTCCGCCATCAGGGGCTTTGCCGAGATCGACGCATCCGCCGAACCGCCGCGCACCGTGAAATCGTCGCCAACGACCACGACCGTGCGGCCGTCGACGCGGGCGCGGCCGAACACGCAATTCGCCGGCGTCAATTTCTTCAGATCGCCGCTGGGATCGTACTCACCGATGCCGGAGACGGCACCGATCTCGTGAAAGCTGCCTTTGTCGATCAGCTTGTCGATACGCTCCCGAACAGTCAGCCGGCCTTGGTCATGCTGTCGCTTGACCTTGTCAACGCCGCCCATCTCCCGCGCGAAGGCTTCGCGCCGGGCGAGCTCGTCGAGTTCCGGCTTCCAGTTCATTCACTCCCTCCGAATTGATCGGCTTGTTATTGTTATGCACGGCCATTGCGACCGGCTTACGCGAGATGCGATTGGCGAAGGCATCGCTTTCCGCGCCCTCCATCAGGCTGCCGAGCGAGCGGCCGAGCGCGAGCATCGGCGGAGCAACTTCGTCATGCAGACGCTGCTCGTCATACATCGCCGACAGAAGGCCGATCGTGATGACGACGAAGGTCTGGTACTGCGGTGACCAGATCGGCACCGCGAGCCCGTTGATGTGCGGGCTCCACAGGCCACAGGCCGTGACATAGCCGCGCTCGCGCAGCGACTGCCGGTTGGCTTCGATACGGGGCCGCAGGATCTTCGCAGCCTCGGGCGCTTCCCGCTCCATGTCGTTGATGAAGGCATCGCCGATTTCGGGCGCCAGCGCCGCCGTGTAGGCCGCGCCCGCCGCAGTCGAGGCCATCGAGATGCGGCTGCCGGTGCCCTCGTGCAGGCCGAGCGCGGAAGCCGAGCGCGCGAACTGGAGATAGACGAGATGGAAGCGATCGGGAACGACGAAGCCGACCGTGCCCGGCAGCTGCTCGGCGACTTCCTGCAGCCGCTGGCGGATCATGCTGCGCAGCTGCGCGCCCTTCATCATCGAAGCGCTCATCGCCACCGCGCTCGGACCGATGCGATACTTCTGGTCGCGCGGCAGATAAACCAGTTGGCCCATGCGCGTCAGCGTGTGCGTGAGCCGCGACACCGTCGAACGCGGCAGGCCGCAGCGATTGGAAATCTCGAGATTGCCGAGCCTGCTGTCGTGGCCCTCGAAGCATCGCAACACGTCGAACGCGCGCGACACCACCTGAATGACATCTCCCTCACCGGCATCGCCAGCGAGCACGCCCTGCCTACTCAACCGCTCGGATCGTCGTCCCATGTTCCCTACCGTCTGTTCCGCTGTGCGGAATTAAATTCCACTTGCAGACGACGCTACCTCAGGCATTTTGCGACGACAACAAAAAGGCGATGGCATGCCAGAAATTAAGATCGTCACGGAGGTCGCCGGACGCATCTGCGCAACTCCCGTGCAAGTTGGAGGAACCGTCGACGATGGCGACGACGTTGTGGTGGTCGAAGCCATGAAGATGGAGATACCGGTGCCATCGCCAGCGAGCGGCACGATCACATCACTTCTGGTGAAGCTCGACGACGTCGTTGCGGAGGGACAGGCGATCGCGATTGTCGCGAACTGACTGCATCCTCCGTCATTTCCGCGACAATCTGTCAGCCTCATTCCTCCATGCGCGGTACGGCGTTGCCATCGCTTGATGGCGATGACATGATCTCTTGCAAACAAAACGTTGTTTCAAACAAAGAAAGAAAACCCTCGCAGCAAAGCGAGGATCATTGGAGGGAAACATGCTTCGTGGGCTGTTCATGCTCGCGCCTGCCTTGGTTGCGGGCATTTCTTTTGCGTCTACACGCTATGCATCCGCCGAAGACATCAAGCTACCGGCGACGTTGACCTTCACCGCCTATGACACCGGCACCGCCGGCTTCAACATCGCCGTCGGCGTCGGCAAGATGATGAAGGACAAGTTTGGCACTGACGTGCGCGTGCTCCCCGCAGGCAACGACGTCGCCCGCCTCGCGCCGTTGCGTTCCAAACGCGCGGCATCCTCGGCGATGGGATCGGGCACCTACTTCGCGCAGGAAGGCGTGTTCGAATTCGGGGCCAGGGAGTGGGGCCCGCAGCCGCTCCAGATCATGCTCTCGACCGTCGACTGCAACTGCGGCTCGCTTGGCGTTGCCGCCGACACCGGCGTGAAGGAGCTGAAGGATCTCAAGGGCAAGCGTGTCGGCTTCGTGGTCGGCTCGCCCGCGCTGAACCAGAACTCGCTCGCAGTGCTCGCCTTCGCCGGGCTGACGCAGAAGGACGTCAAGGCCGTCGAATTCGCGAGCTACGGCGCGATGTGGAAGGGCCTGATCAACAACGACGTCGATGCCGCCTTCGGCACCACGATCACCGGCCCCGCCAAGGAAGCCGAGACCTCGCCGCGCGGCCTGATCTGGCCGCCACTGCCGGCCAAGGACAAAGAGGGCTGGGCGCGGATGCAGAAGGTCGGCTCGTTCTTCTTCCCGCAGGTCGCCACCTGCGGCGCCGGCATCTCGCCGGAGAAGCCGGTCGAGCTCGGCAACTACCCCTACCCGATCTTCGTTACGTACGCCTCGCAACCGGCCGACCAGGTCTATGCGATGACCAAGGCGATGATCGTCAACTACGACGCCTATAAGGACTCCGCGCCCGGCGCGGGCGGGCTTGCAGCCGACCGCCAGACCAAGAACTGGGTGGTGCCCGTGCATCCCGGAGCGGTGAAAGCACTGAAGGAAGCCGGGCAATGGAGCGATGCGCAGGAGGCGCACAACACCAAGCTGATCAAGCGGCAAGAGGTGCTCGGCGCCGCATGGACGGAGTACGGCAAGTCCAATCCGCCGTCGGACGACAAGGCGTTCCTCGACGGCTGGATGAAGGCGCGCGCAGCGGCGCTCGCGAAGGCCGACATGCCGAACGGGTTTGAGGAATAGTCCAAAGCGTTGAATAGCCCACGCGCGGGGTCCATCTGATGTCTGCTTCCACTGCCACCACCCCGCAAGACGAGCCCAAGCGGGTCGTGTTCGACGACCCGCATGGCGCCGCCGGCAACATGCAGGAGGCCGAGGTCACGCGCGTGCGCGCGCTTCGCGGCGCCTGGCGCTGGCTGCTGGTGGCCGCGACCGCGGCGACCATCCTGCTCTGCATCAACCAGCAATTCTCGCTACGATTCTTCATCGGCTACACCCAGCTCAACACGGAGTATTTCTATCTCCTGATCGCGCTGATGCTGCCGTTCACCTTCCTGATCTTCCCCGGCACCGAGAGCGCGCCGCTCGACCGGATTCCCTGGTACGACCTCGTCCTGTTCGTCGTGACCTTCGCCGCGGCGCTGCTGTTGATGTCGAACGTACGGAAGGCCGCCGAGGCCGGCTGGGAATTCGGTGGCGCGCCGAACAACGTGATCGCGGCGGGCCTCGTCATGTGGGTGATGCTGATGGAGGCGCTGCGCCGCACCGGCGGCTGGAGCCTGCTGCTCAGCGTGCTCCCCTTCACCGTCTATCCGCTGTTCGCGGAGGCCGGCTGGCTCGGGCCGTTCCGCGGCACGCAATCGACGCTGGAACAGGCGACCGCCTATCACGTGCTGTCGGGCGAAAGCCTG
Source organism: Bradyrhizobium nitroreducens (assembly GCF_002776695.1). GTDB lineage: Bacteria > Pseudomonadota > Alphaproteobacteria > Rhizobiales > Xanthobacteraceae > Bradyrhizobium > Bradyrhizobium nitroreducens. The sequence continues at coordinate 7,724,676 of NZ_LFJC01000003.1, read as the reverse complement.
CTCGGCATACCGATCCAGGCCTTTGCCGACACCGTGATCGGGTTCCTGGTGTTCGGCACCGCGCTGATGATGACCGGTGCCGGCAAGTTCTTCATCAACCTCGCCTTCGCGCTGTGCGGCACCTTCCGCGGGGGCGCGGCGAAGGTCTGCATCTTCGCCAGCGGCCTGCTCGGCATGATGTCGGGCTCGATCATCTCCAACGTGCTGACGGCCGGCACCATGACCATCCCCGTCATGAAGAAGAGCGGTTTTCGCGCCTCCTATGCCGGCGCGATCGAGGCCTGCGCCTCGACCGGCGCCGTGCTGGCACCCCCGGTGATGGGGGCCACGGCCTTCGTGATCGCGCAGTTCCTCAACGTCAGCTACGCCGACGTCGCGCTCGCCGCGATCATTCCGGCTGCGCTCTATTATGTCGGCCTGTTCATGCAAGTGGACTCCTACGCCGCGCGTCACGGGCTGAAGGGCATTCCGCGCGCCGAGCTGCCGCGCGTCATGGATACGATCAAGGATGGCTGGTATTACGTCTTCGTCATCGCGCTGCTGATCGTGATGCTGCTCTACTTCAAGCGCGAGAGCCACGCGCCGTTCTACGCCACCGCACTGCTCCTGGTGCTCAACCAGCTCTTCTCCAAGGACACGCGTTGGACGTTGGCAACGATCGGCAAATTCCTCGAGGTCAACGGCCGCACCTTCGTCGAGCTGGTCGGCATCCTCGCCGGCTGCGGCCTGCTGATCGGCGCGTTCTCGATGACTGGCGTGGTGTCGAGCCTCGCCAACGACCTGCTGCACATCGCCGGCGACAATCCGTTCCTGCTGCTCGGCATGTGCGCCCTAACCAGCCTGATCCTCGGCCTCGGGCTGACGACGACGGCCTGCTACATCTTCCTCGCCATCCTGGTCGCGCCCGCACTGGAAAAGCTCGGGCTGAACAGGATGGCGGTGCACATGTTCATCTTCTATTGGGGCATGCTGTCGTCGATCACGCCGCCGGTGGCGATCGCCTCCTTCGCCGCCGCAGGCATCGCCGGCTCGCCGGCGATGAAGACCGGCTGGGAATCGATGTGGGTCGGCAGCATCATCTATTTCATCCCGTTCTTCTTCGTGCTCAATCCGGCGCTGGTGCTGCAAGGGCCGAGCCCCTATTTCGCCGGCCTCGGCCTGATGGGGCTGGCCGCGTTCGGCACGCTGTTCATCTGCGGCGGCATTCAGGGCTACCAGCCCTTCGTCGGCGACCTGCGCGGCACAGGCAGCCTGGAATGGCCGATCCGCGTGCTGCTGGTGATCGGCGGCTTCGTGGTGGCGACGCCCGGCGGCGGAATCATGCCGCTGTCGCAGATGCAGGTGACGCTGCTCGGCCTTGGGATCCTCCTGCCGACGATCTTGATCGCGCTTCTGCTGATCCGACGCCAGCCTGTGATGCCGGATGGGTTGCGCGTCCCCTGATTGCGTTGCACAAGTGAGGCGATGACACCGCTCTCGCCTCTCGCCGCCGCCTGGACCCGTTCGAAACCGCCCTTGCTGCGGTTTCTGGACAATTGCCTGAACGAGTTCTCGGCCGAGACGTCGGGCCACGTCGCAGGCTACATCCCGGAGCTGAGCAAGGCCGATCCTGCCTATTTTGGCATCAGCCTCGCGACACTGGACGGCCACGTCTACGAGGTCGGCGATTCCAGGGTACCCTTCACCATCCAGTCGATGTCGAAGCCGTTCGTGTTTGCGCTGGCGCTGGACCTCCTCGGCGCAGGCAGAGTCGAGAGCGCGATCGGCGTCGAACCATCAGGCGATCCCTTCAATTCCATCCGGCTCAACGCCGAGAACCATCCGTTCAACCCGATGGTCAATGCCGGCGCGATCGCCTGCACCGGGCTGATCTACGACAGCAAGGGTGCGGAAGCCTTCGAGCAGATCCGCCTCGCGCTCAGCCGCTTTGCCGGACGCGACCTTGCCGTGGACGAGGCCGTCTATGCGTCCGAAAGCCAGACCGGCGACCGCAACCGCGCCATCGGCTATCTGCTCAAGACCAACGCGGTGATCTCGGACAACGTCGCGGCCGTGCTCGACGTCTATTTCCGGCAATGCGCCGTGCTGGTCACCGCGCGCGACATCGCAGTGATGGCGGCGACGCTCGCCAATCGCGGCGTCAATCCGGTCACCGGCGAGCAGGTGCTGACGCCTTACGCGATCTCGCGCACCCTCTCGGTGATGACCTCGTCGGGCATGTACGACTATGCCGGCGAATGGATCTACCGGATCGGCATTCCCGCCAAGAGCGGTGTCGGCGGCGGCATTCTGGCCGCACTCCCTGCCCGGCTTGGGCTCGGCAGCTATTCGCCGAGGCTCGACAAGCACGGTAACAGCGTGCGCGGCATCAAGGTCTGCGAGGCGCTGTCCTCGCATTACGACCTGCACATGCTCAACCGCAGCGACGATGCCCGCAACGCCGTCATCGCCGATTACGACATCGGCAGGAGCCCGTCGCGCCGCGTGCGCCGGCCGCAGGAACGGGAGATTTTGGCCGTGCACGAGCAGGAGGTGCGGGTCATCGAGCTGGTCGGAACGTTGTCGCTGTCGGCAGTGGACTACGTCTCACGGCGGCTGGCCGGACGGCCGCGGCCGCAAATCGTCGTGTTCGACCTGCACCGCGTCACCTCCACCACCCGCGCAGGCGCCCGGCTGATCGCCGAAGCGTTCGAGGAGCTCGCGGCGCTGAATGTCACCGTCGTGATTTCAGGCGTCAGGCGCGCCTCCAAGGAATGGGACTCCTTGCGGGAATGGACCGCCGAGCTGAAGAACGTCCGCGACTTCTATCTGCTCGACACCGCGATCGAATGGGCCGAAGACCAGATCGTCTACCGCTATGGCGGCTCGATCGACTTTCACGAGACCACCGAGCTTGCCGAGCAACCGCTGCTCGAGGGCATGAGCGAGGAAGAGCTGACCGACCTCGCCTCGATCTGCACGATCAGGACCTTTCGGTCCGGCGAGAAGATCCTCACCAGCGGCGATCCCGCCGACGCCCTGTTCTTCCTGCGCAGCGGCGCGGTGCACGTCACCTTGCCCGACGGCGTGCGCCTGGCAACGCTCACCGCCGGCATGGCCTTTGGCGAAATGGCGCTGCTGGAGCCGACGCGCTCGGCCGACGTGTTCGCAGACATGGCGGCGACCGCGTTCGAGGTTCCGCTGAAGGATTTCAAGCGCTTCCGCAAGCAGCATCCGCGCGCCAGCGAGCGCGTCATGCGCAACCTGGCGCAGCTCCTCGCCGACCGCCTGATCGTCGCCAACGCGAAGGTGGATATCCTGACTTCGACGTAAACTCAGCCTACCGGCTCGCCGCCTCGCTGATGCGTCGCCTGATCTTGGCGGCACTGGCGTCGAGCAGCGCCGACGGCTGCTGGCCGGTGGCGGCGCACAGGCAGGCCCAGTAGTAGACGACATCGCCGAGCTCTTCGACGAGACCCGCCTTGTCGAGCCAATCGTCGCGCAAGAGCTTCTTGATGTGCTCGGCGACTTCGCCAGCTTCGCCGGCGAGTCCGAGGCCGAGATAGGACAGCCGCTCGTTGGTCGGATGCTCATCGACCTTGGCAATGGTTGCGGCCCAGGCCGCGTATTCATCGATCGTCATGAGCATCCCTCGCAAGCCAAGCCTTGGATCAGCCCACCACTTCCGTGACGGGCTGGAGGTCGATCTCGAACGTCTCCAGGAACTTCGAGGTCATGATGTAGAAGCCGACCGAGAGCTGGAGCTCGACCAGCGCGGCCGGTGTCAGCTTCGACGCGATCGCCTTGAAGGTCGCATCCGTCGGCTTATTCAGCTTCACGATCTCGTCGGTGAACGCGAGCGCTGCGCGCTGCACCTCGTTGAAGCACGTCGCGGCCTGCCAGTTCTCGAGCGCCTCGTTCTGCGCGTCGGTGACGCCGACATTCTTGCCGATGCGCTTGTGCGCGACGATCTCGTACGGCGCCTCGCACAAGATTCCGGTGCGCGTGATCGCGAGCTCGCGCACGATCGGATCGAGCTCGCCCTTGTGGCGGATCGCACCGCCCAAGCGGCAGTACTGCTCGAAATAACTCGGCGAGTGCGCCATCATGCGGAAGATGTTGGCGTTGCGGTTCTTGTCGAGGATTTCGCGGGTGCGGTCGGATGCCTTGGACGGGTCGCTGTAATCGATGCGGGCCATGATTTTCCTGAAGTTTTTCCTGAGCCTTTGATGCTCATTGTCGTTGCCGGGATAGGTTCCCAAAAACTCTATTCGCGCACGAACGCAGGAGCAACATCAAGGAGTCAAATTGCCGCCGCATTGCTGATCGACCTTGGCACAGTCGATATTCGCTGCGTGGGGACAAATCGCGGCGGATACTCGCAAGGGGTGTTCCGAGTAAAAACAATTGGCCGTCGGGTGCGCTAGCCGCGCATTGACGAGTCACGCCCAAGTCTAGGGAGAAAACGGCATGAAGGAAGCCACCAAGGGGGCGGCCTCGGGAGCGCTCGCGCATATGCTGGCGGTGACGGCGATGCTCGTCATCGCCAGCATCTTGTTCTACGGGCGTTGAGTTTCAGAGTTTTCGTCATTCCGGGGTGGCCCTCGCACAGGCCAGGCCCAGAATACCCGTTCCAGGCTCGGTCCTATGACCGCCCCCGAATGACGAATCCCGTTACGTTTCCCTCGTGAAGAACGGCACAAGCTTTCCCGCAAACGGCTTGAAGCTCACGACAACCGAATCGCCGATGACGAGATCGTTCCCGCCGTGGGCCATCATGCGAAACCCTTCCGCACAATCGACCAGCAGGATGTTGTAGGGCACGTGCGCCCGTGTCTCGGGCGTGGCGGCGCGGCAGACCAGCGAGGTGGCGTAGACCTTGCCCTTGCCGCTGGCGCGCTGCTCGCGCGGATCCGATTCGCCGCAGGCCGAGCAGAAGGCGCGGTGGAAATACTGCACGTGTCCGCACGCGGTGCAGGTCTGGTAGGTGATGGCCTCGTTGCCCTTGGTCCAGTCGGCCAGACGCTCGCTCATCGCACCCGCTCCAGGAACATGCTCACGTGGGACGACAGCACGCCGCCGTCGCCATGCAGCAGCGCGATGGAGGCATCGCGGACCTGTCTGTTCGCCGCCCGCCCCGTCATCTGCAAATGCGCCTCGACCAGATGCGCCATCGCGCCGCCGACGCCGCAATGGCCGTAGCTGAGCAGCCCGCCATGGGTGTTCAGCGGCATGGCGCCGTCACGGCCGAAATGCCCCGCACGCACCCGCGCGGCCGCCTCGCCGCGACCGGCGAGTCCGAGGTCTTCCAGCAGCATCGCGAGCGTGATGGTGAAGCTGTCGTAGATCGCCGCGTAGCGCACGTCGGAGATCGCAAGGCCTGAGGCGTCCTTGGCGCGGGCGATCGAGATCTCCGCGCCGAGCTCGCTGAGAGCAGGTGCGGCCGTGACATGCTGATGGGTGTGCGCCTGTGCGCAGCCGCGAATGCGCACGCCGGTCTCACCGGTCCGCTCGCGGCTGATGATGAAGGCGGCGCCGCCATCGGAGACCGGGCAGCAATCGAGCAGCTTGAGCGGCATTGCGACCGGCTTCGAGGCCATGACGTCGGCGACCGTGATGGGATCGTGGAATTGCGCGCCGGGATGGTTGCAGGCATGGGCGCGCATCAGCACGGCGAACTCGGCAAGATCTTCTTCGGTCACGCCGTATTCGTGCATGTAGCGCGTGGCGACGAGACCGTAATAGGCGGGAATGGTCGGGCCCAGCGGCACCTCGTAGTCGGGATGGCCGACCTGCGCCAGCGCCTGGATCGAGGCATCGCGGCTCTGCCCGGTGAGGCGGTTCTCGCCGGCGACGACGAGGACGTTGCGGCAGACGCCCGCGTCAACGAGGTGATGGGCGAGCATGGTCATCGCGAGCCCCGTGGCGCCGCCGACCTGCACGGCGTGGGCGTAAGCAGGCCGGATGCCAAAGTGCTCGGCGAAGACGGTGGCGAGCATGATGTGCGGCGAGACCGTGGAGTAGCCGCAGAGGATGCCGTCGATGTCCGACCGCTTGAGCCCGGCGTCGTCGAGCGCGGCTTGCGCGGCCTTGCTCATCAGGTCGAGCGACGATGAACCTTCGTGCTTGCCGAACGACGTGAGGCCGACGCCGGTGATGAAGCTCATGTTCTCTCCTCCCTGTCATTCCGGGGCGGCCCGAAGGGCCGAGCCCGGAATCCATCGAGCGGCATGTGCGGAGGAGGAATGGATTCCGGGCTCGCGCCCAAGCGGGCGCGCCCCGGAATGACGGATGAGAGAGCTATTGTCATCCCCTACTCCGGCACTGATCGCGTGACGCCGTCGCGGACCATGGCGGCGATCTCGTCTGTGGAGTATCCGATCTCGCGCAGAATCTCGGCGCCGTGCTCGTTGAGCCGGGGCGCCAACCGCACCGGCTCGGCCTCCGTCTCCGACCACGTCGCCGTCACCTTCATGCTGCGGATCGGGCCTTCGGTCGGATGGTTGACGACCGGGAAGAAGTTCGTCGCTTCCAGATGGTCGTCGTGGAGCACACCCTGCAAATCATGCATCGGCATCACGGGCACGTCGGCCTTCGTCAGCAGATCGATCCACTCCGCCGTGGTGCGCGTCTCGAAGATGCGCGCGAGTTCGGCATAGACGACGTCGATATTGGCGGCGCGGCCGGCGAAGGTGGCGAACTTCGGATCCGCGCGCAGATCGTCGCGGCTAGTCGCCTTGAAGAAATTCTCCCACTGCTTGTCGTTGTAGACGATGACGCTGAGATAGCCGTCCGAGGTCTTGTAGGGCCTGCGGTCGCGCGAGAGGTGGCGGGCATAGCCGCCCTTGTCGAGCGGCGGCTCGTAGGTGAGCCCACCCATGTGGTCGCCCATGACGAAGCCGGCCATGGTCTCGAACATCGGGATGTCGACCCGCTGGCCGCGCCCGGTGCGGTCGCGATGTACGAGGCTGGCGCAGATCGCCCCGACCGCGGTGAGGCCGACGATGCGATCGACCAGCGCATTCGGCACGTAGCGCGGCACGCCGTCGCCAGTCTGCGCCATGAGCGCGGGCAGCGCGGTGGCGCCCTGGATCAGATCGTCGTAGGCGGGCTTTGCGGCATAGGGCCCGTCCTGGCCGAAGCCGAACACGCCGGCATAGACGAGGCGCGGATTGATCTTGGAGACGACGTCATAGCCGAGTTGCAGCCGCGCCATCGCCTGCGGACGGACGTTGTAGACCAGCACGTCCGCATCCATCAGAAGCCGCAGCACGGCTTCGCGCCCCGAGGGCTTCTTCAGGTCGAGGCAGATCGAGCGCTTGCTGCGGTTGGTGTTGAGGAACACCGGGCCCATGCCGGCATGGCGCATCGGGCCGATCAGGCGGGTGACGTCGCCGTCGAGCGATTCCACCTTGATGACATCTGCACCGTAATCGCCGAGCATCTGGGTCGCGTAGGGCCCCATCAGCACGGTGGTCATGTCGATGACCTTGATGCCCTTCAGCGGCCCCATCGTTCGCTCCCGATTGCGCAGGCGCCAAGGCGCGGCCCCGCGATTTCGGTCCAGCTAAGGGCAGTGACGCCGCGTGCGCAAGGGCGGCCGGGGTATGGCCGCATGCGCCGCGCGGTGATATCGGCCGCTATTTCTTCTGGCGGGATTCGCGGATCTTGAGGAGCCGGTCGAGCTCTTCGTTCTGCTGGCTGATCCGGTCGGCGATGCGCGACTCACTCTGCTCGCCCGAAGCAGCCGCGGCCTGCTCGATGAGCTGGCGGATATTGTCCTCGAGGATCGCAATACGATCGTTGAGTGCGTCCATCGACAGCGAGTCTTCGTAGTCAGTGCTCATGATGCTTTTCCGCCAATCAATCAGGAGCGTTAAGGTGGGCCAAGCAAGGCGGGCCCACCATGATCTAACGCAAGGAAGATGGTGGGCACGGCACCTTCGCGCCTTTGCCCACTCTACAAGGCCTACTTCAACGGCTCCAGCACCGAGACGTAGTTCGCAACCGCAGCACCGCCCATGTTGAAGATGCCGCCGAGCTTGGCATTCTTGAGCTGCATGCCCTCGGGCGCCTGGCCGGCGAGCTGCATCGCGGTCATCACGTGCATGGAAACGCCGGTGGCGCCGATCGGATGGCCCTTGGCCTTGAGGCCGCCGGACGGATTGACCGGCAGCTTGCCGTCCTTGAGCGTCCAGCCTTCCTTGATGGCGCGGGCGCCCTGCCCCCTCGGGGTCAGGCCCATCGCTTCGTACTCGATCAGCTCGGCCACCGTGAAGCAGTCATGGGTCTCGACGAAGGACAGATCGGACAGCGTCACACCCGCCTGCTCCAGCGCGCGCTGCCAGGCGACGGTGCAGCCCTCGAACTGGAGGATGTCGCGCTTGGACATCGGCAGGAAGTCCTGGGCATGCGCTGTGGCGCGGAAGCCGATCGACTTGCTCATGGTCTTGGCGGTTTCGGCATCGGCCAAAATCAGCGCCGCGGCGCCGTCGGAGACCAGCGAGCAGTCGGTGCGCTTCAGGGGGCCGGCGACGTAAGGGTTCTTCTCGCTCTCGGCGCGGCAGAAGTCGAAGCCGAAATCCTTGCGCATCTGGGCGAAGGGGTTGGCGACGCCGTTCTTGTGGTTCTTGGCCGCGATCAGCGCCAGCGCATCGGACTGGTCGCCGTATTTCTGGAAATAGGAGCTGGCGATCTTGCCGAATACACCGGCGAAGCCGCCGACAGTGTCGCCGTCCTCGGGCAGGTAGGAGGCCTTGAGCAGGTTCTTGCCGATCTCGGGCCCCGGGGTGCGGGTCATCTGCTCGACGCCGACCACCAGCACGATCTTGGCCGCGCCCGCGGCGATCGCGCGCAAGCCCTGATGCACGGCGGCAGAGCCGGTGGCACAGGCGTTCTCGACCCGGGTCGCGGGCTTGAAGCGCAGCTTCGGATCGGCCTGGAGCACCAAAGAGGCGGTAAAATCCTGCGGCGAGAAGCCGGCGTTGAAATGGCCGAGCACGATCTCGTCGACATCGCCGGCCGAAATGCCGGCATCCGCCAGCGCCTCATTGGCGACGCGGACGACGAGACTCTCGACGGTTTCGGTGTCGAACTTGCCGAACGGCGTATGCGCCCATCCGACGATGCTGGCGGTCATGGTCATGTCTCCCTGAGGGTCTTTTCCTGAGCTAAGTCTTAGCCCAGGGATGGCAAGACTTCACGCGGCTTTCAGGGCCTGAAGCGTGCGCTGGCAGATGGCAGTTATGCCGGCCCAGTTCCCGGCCTTGATCTCTGCCGCCGGGCACAGCCAGGAACCGCCGACCGCGACCACATTGGGTTCGGCGAGCCAGGTTGCCGCATTGGCCTCACTGATGCCGCCGGTCGGGCAAAACCGCACGTTCGGGAACGGCCCACCGAGGGCGCGCAGGCCCTTGAGGCCGCCGGCCTGCTCGGCCGGGAAGAATTTTGCGACGTCGAAGCCATAGGACAGCGCCATCATCAGCTCGGACGCCGTGGCGATGCCTGGTGCGAACGGCAGGGAGCTGTCGGTGGCGGCCTTGAGGAGATCGGGGGTCAGGCCCGGGCTGATGCCGAACGCGACCCCGAGCTTCTCGACGCGGACGAAGTCGGCGGGATTGAGAATCGTGCCGATGCCGACGACCGCCTCCGGCACCTCGGCCATCATCGCCCTCGCCGCCTCGATCGCAACGGGGGTGCGCATGGTCACCTCCAGCGTGCGGATACCGCCGGCAACCAGCGCTTTCGCCAGCGGCACGGCATCCTGGATCCGCTCGATGGTGAGGACGGGAATGACGGTCGCGGCCTTGAACAGCGCGACGAGGTGGTTCTGTTGGGCGGTCGTGGTCATGGGTCTCGATTCATTTGGTCGCGTCTACTTGGTCCCTTGGCGAGAGGCCGCCGGCCGATGCCGTTTCTTCGGCGGCATGGCATAGCCCGGAATGATGGCCCCAGCATAGCAGATCACGACGGAGGCGAGCCGGTGGCCGGCCTGGGCCGCCTCGACCGGATCGGAACCGGCAAGCCGGGCGGCGATGTAGGCTGCGGCAAAGCTGTCGCCGGCCGCCGTGGTGTCGACGACGGGGTTCGTCATGGGTTCGGCGCGGACCTCGCTCGCTCCGCCGGGGAAGCGCAGCAGGCTCACGGGCTCGGCAAGGCGGAACACCAGCTCCGGGGTCGGGATGCGCGCCATCAGCTGATCGTGGCTCTCGCCGGGATAGAGCGCGAGCAGATCCTCAGTCGAGGTCAGCACGATGTCGGCGGTCGCAAAGGCCGCGGCAAAGACCTCGCGGGCGACGTCGCGGTTCGGCCAGCCGCGCGCGCGAAAATTGGTGTCGAACACGAAGCGGGTGCCGAGCAGGCGCGCCCGCTTGATCGCCGCGAACAGGCGATCGCGCCCCGCAGCATCGTAGATCGAGAGCGTGATCGCGGAGAGATACACGACGTCGTAGCTCATCAGCGAGTTGAGCAGCTCGTCGGTCTCCGGCAGGCTCATCAGCTGCCGCGCCGCCGCGCTGTCGCGCCAGTGGAAGAACTGGCGCTCGCCCTTCGCATCCGTCTGGATCATGTAGAGGCCGGGCAGCTTGCCGGCGAGCCTTGCGACGCGGCGTGTGCCGACGTTCTCCGCGGTCCAGGCCGCGATCATCTCGTCGCTCAGGGCGTCGTCGCCGAGCGCGGTGAGATAGTCGACCTTGACCTCGAGCCGCGCCAGATACACGGCGGTGTTGAGTGTGTCGCCGCCGAAGCCGCGCGAGTACAGCCCGCCGCCCTGCCCGGCAGACGCGCCACTTTGCGCCTGCCGGAGCTCGACCATGCATTCGCCGATGCAAGCAACGCTCGCCATCACCAGGGCCCGCTCTGCCGGAGATCAGGCGACGAAATTGCCGCCGAGCTCGTCTTCGATGTGAATGCGGATGATGTCGTCGAAGTTCTTCTCGGCGGTGGTGAAGCCGAGCTCGAGCGACCGCTTGGCGTTGAAATTGCGCGGCCAGCCGCCGACGATGCCGACGATGAATGGATCGGGCTCCCGCTTGATGCGCGCGGCGACCTTCTCGCCCGCAACCCGCTTCAACGCGGCGATCTGCTCGCCGACCGTCGCCGACAGGCCCGGCATGGTCAGGTTGCGGCGCGGGCCGACTGCGGCAAGGTCCATCGTGCCGGCGTGCAGCAGGAAGCCGACCGCCGAGCGCGGCGTGGCGTGCCAGTGGCGGACGTCCTCGGACACCGGGAGGATGGCCTCCTTACCGGCCAGCGGCTCGCGCAGGATGTTCGAGAAGAAGCCCGAGGCCGCCTTGTTGGGCAGGCCGGGCCGGATGCAGATGGTCGGCAGGCGGATGCCGATGCCGTCGAGGAAGCCGCGGCGGGAATAGTCGGCGAGCAGCAGTTCGCCGATCGCCTTCTGGGTACCGTAGCTGAGCAGCGGGGTGTGGAAGAACTCGTCGCCGATCGCGTCCGGGAAAGGCGCGCCGAACACGGCGATCGAGGACGTGAACACCACGCGCGGCTTGTAGCCGCCGCCGGCCAGCCTGACAGCGTCGAGCAGCATCCGCGTGCCGTCGAGATTGATGCGGTAGCCCTTGTCGAAATCGAGCTCGGCTTCGCCCGAGACGATCGCGGCGAGATGGAAGATCACATCGGGCCGGCCGGCGATCAGCTTCTCGGCAGCGCCGGGGACTGCGAAATCGCCCGACACGGTCTCGACCGGGAAGCCGGCCTTCTCCGGCTTCTTCGGCTCGACTACGTCGTGCATGGTGAGCTTGGTGATGTCGCTCTTGCCCAGCCGGCCGTCGCGCAGCAGCCGTTCACAGAGTTTGCGGCCGACCATGCCGGCGGCGCCCAGAACCAGAATGTGCAAGAGCTCAACTCCTTCTTATTGGCCGGAACGCGCAGTCTCCAGCGCGCTCCCGTGGCAGCGCCCGCGACTATTCCTTCACGGCGCCTGTCATCGCGGACACATAATGCTCCACGAAGAAGGCGTAAAGGATGACGAGCGGCAGCGAGCCGGCCAGGGCTCCGGCCATCAGCGAGCCCCAGCGGTAGATGTCACCGTCCACGAACTCGTTGACGATCGCGACCGGCACCGTCTTGTTGCTGGTCGACTGCAGGAACGTCAACGCGTAGATGAACTCGTTCCAGCACAGCGTGAAGCAGAAGATGAAGGCCGAGATCAGCCCGGGGATCGCGAGCGGCAGCACGATCTTGATCAGGATCTGCCAGCGGCTCGCCCCGTCGATCAGCGCGCATTCCTCGAGCTCGAACGGGATGGTCTTGAAATAGCCCATCAACAGCCAGGTCGAGAACGGGATCAGGATGGTCGGATAGGTCAGAATCAAGGCCAGCGGCGAGTCGAACAGGCCATACTGGAACACGACGGTGGCGAGCGGAATGAACAGGATCGACGGCGGCACCAGATAGGCGAGGAAGATCAGCCCGCCGACGAGATTGGCGCCCTTGTAGCGCAAGCGCACGATGGCGTAGGCAGCCAACACCGACGCGACGATCGAGAGGATCGTGGCGCAGATCGCCACATACATCGTGTTCCAGAGCCAGTGCGGGTAGTAGCTCTCGAACAGCAGCTTGTGGAAATGCTTGAAGGTCGGATTCCAGGTCCAGAACGGGTTGAACCTGTCGAGATCGAGCAACTGGTCGTCCGGCTTCACCGAGGTCAGCGCCATCCAGTAGAACGGGAACAGCAGGACCACGACGATGATCGTGAGCGGCAGATACAGCGTCACGAGCCGGCGCGGCACCGACTGCAGATAGCTCATGCCCTCGCTGTTATCGACGCGCGCGGGCGTCGCCAGCACGGACTTGAGATCGACTTTCGAGGCAGGAAGATCAGTCATTGTTCTCTCCCTGTTGCCATTTGCGACGCTGCAGGCCGAACCAGGACACCATGATCGCGGCGAGCAGGAACGGGATCATGGCGCTGGATATAGCCGCGCCCTCCCCGAGCTGCCCGGCGATGATCGCGCGCTGGTAGGACAGCGTCGCCATCAGATGGGTGGCGTTGACCGGGCCGCCACGCGTCATCGCCCAGATCAGCTGGAAGTCGGTGAAGGTGAACAGCACCGAGAAGGTCATCACGACGGCAATGATCGGCGTCAGCAGCGGATAGGTGATGAAGCGGAAATTCTGCCAGCGCGTGGCGCCGTCGAGCGTTGCCGCTTCATAGAGCGAGGGCGACACCGTCTGCAGGCCCGCCAGCAGCGTGATCGCCACGAACGGCACGCCGCGCCAGATATTGGCGAAGATCACGCAAATGCGCGCCCAGGTCGTGTCGCCGAGGAAGTTGATGTTCTGATTGATCAGCCCCAGATGCTTCAGCGACCAGGAGATGATTGAGAATTGCGAATCGAAGATCCACCAGAACGCCAGCGCCGAGAGCACCGTCGGAACGATGAAGGGGATCAGGACCATCGCCCGCAGCATCGCCTTGAACGGCATGTTCTCGTTCAGCAGCAGCGCGAGATAGAGTCCGATCGCGAATTTGAGGGCGCTGGCGACGAAGGTGTAGAGCAGCGTGTTGAACACCGACAGCCAGAAGATGGAATCGTCCCACAGCCACTCATAGTTCTCGACGCCGACGAAGTGCCCGACCCTGCCGATGCGAGTGTCCGTGAAGGACAGCCAGATGCCGAGCCCGAGCGGATAGGCCAGGAAGAAGATCAGGAAGGCCATGGCCGGCACCATGAACCAGAAGCCGAGCCAGTTGCGATTGTGTTTGAGCCGGGTCCAGGCGTTGTCCTCGCTCATCTGAGGCTTGGCCCGGGGAATTGCGACATCAGCCATGCCCGATATCCCTGATCGAAATGTTGGAGAGCGGGCGGCGCGACGGCCGCCCGCTCCGTGACGCTCAGCGATAGATGCGCTTCAGCTGGCGCTCGGCTTCCGCCATCGAGCCCTTCGCATCCTTGGTGCCGGTGCAGTAGTTGGCGAACATGTCGACGACGATGAAGTCGGCGATGGCAGTTGCCGCCTTTTCGCCGACGGTGCCGATACCGGCCGCCGGCAGAGTGCGCTTCGAGGCCTGAGAGAAGACCTCGTTCTTGGGATCAGCCTTCCAGATCGGCGCCGATTCATAGGCGTTCAAGGTTTGCGTCAGATAGCCCTGCGCGCCGTCCAGCCACTTCTCGTAGTTCTCCTTCTCCAGCATGAAGGCGATGAAGGCCTTTGCCGCATTCGGATATTTGGTGAAGTTGAAGGCGAGGATGGGCAGCGCAAGCTGCAGTTCGGTCGGCTTGCCGACCGGTCCGACCGGCCAGAGCGCGTGATAGGTGTCCTCGGCGAGCTCCTTCTTGCTCGCATCGGTCTTGGCGGCAACGTAGATCGAGATGCCGTTCGCCGTGCAGTAAAGCTCGCCGGCGAGGAACGCCTTGTTGTTGGAGGAATCATTCCAGGACGCGGTGCCCGGGATGAAGCTGTCGTACAGCGCCTTGCAATATTCCAGCGCCTTCGCCGTCTCCGGCGAGTTGATGATGATCTTGTCGTTCTGGTCGACCGTGTAAGCGCCGTGGCCCCACAGCACCCAGTGCAGCCACGAATTGCCGTCGCCCGAGGCATGACCGAGCGCGAAGCCGGCCGGCGTGTTGTTCGCCTTCAGGGCCTTGCACATCTCGAGGAAGCCGGGGAAATCCTTCGGGAATTCCTTGAACCCGGCCTTGTCGAGCGCCGACTTGCGGTACGTCATGTAACCGCCGTTGGTGGCGACGGGAATTCCGAGCCAATCGTTGCCCTGCTTGCAGGTCTTGGCGGCCGCGTCGGTCCAGCCGCCGTACTTCTTGCCGAGATAATCGGCGACGTCGTTCATCTTCAGCACTTTGGTCGGGAACAGCTGCGGCAGCGTGTGCAGGCCCCAGGCAAGGTCGAGCCCCGAGCCGGTATTGGCCGCAACCGAGGCCTTCGGCTGCACGTCCTCGAAGGATTCGCTGAACACGTTCATCTCGGTGCCGGTCGCAGCCTTGAACGCCGCCACCATCGCGTTGAACGCATCGTCTTCCGCCGGCACGAAGCGCTTCCAGCGCATCACGGTGAGCTTGGCGCCTGCCTCCGCTTTCCAGGGCGAGCTCTGTGCCCAAGCCTTGGCGAAATCGAACAGTGCCGGCCCGGTGAGCATGCCGGTCGCAGCCAATGCCGTTCCGCCTTGAAGCAGAGTCCGGCGGGTAAAGTCTTGCATGGTGTCCTCCCTGTGATGCTTTTTTATTATCTTAACTCAAAGCTACGCTACGCGTTCAGGCGTTTTCCCGTCGCGTCATCGAACAGATGCACCAGTGACGGCTCGGGCTTCAGCCGGATCTTATCGCCCGGGTTGAACTGGTGACGCTCGCGGAAGACCGCGACGACCTGCTCGCCGCCGATCTTGGCGAACACTTGCGTCTCGGAGCCGGTCGGCTCCACCACCACGATCTCGGCTTCGGCGCCGTCGTCGGCGATGGTGAAATGCTCGGGCCGCACGCCGTAGACCGCGGGACGGCCATCGGAGGCCGCAGGCGCGGTCTTGAGCGGCAGCTTGACGCCGTTCGGCCCCTCGAAGGTCGCAACGCCGTTGACCCGCACATGCCCCTTCAGGAAGTTCATCGCGGGCGAGCCGATGAAGCCGGCGACAAACTGGTTGTCGGGCTTGTCATAGAGCTCGAGCGGCGTGCCCATCTGCTCGACGATGCCGTCATGCATGACGACGATCTTGTCGGCCATGGTCATGGCTTCGATCTGGTCGTGGGTGACGTAGACGGTCGTCGTCTTCAGCCGCTGGTGCAGCTCCTTGATCTCGGTGCGCATGGCGACGCGCAGCTTGGCATCAAGGTTCGACAACGGCTCGTCGAACAGGAAGACCTGGGGATCACGCACGATGGCGCGGCCCATCGCGACGCGCTGGCGCTGACCGCCGGAGAGCTGGCGCGGATAGCGATCGAGCAGCGGCCCGAGCGCGAGGATCTCGGCGGCGCGCTTGACGCGCTTGTTGATCTCGTCGGCGCCTGCGTTCCGCAGCTTCAGCGAGAAGCCCATATTGTCGGCGACCGTCATGTGCGGATAGAGCGCGTAGTTCTGGAAAACCATGGCAATGTCCCGCTCCTTGGGCTGGACATTGTTGACGACGCGGTCGCCGATCGAGATCGTGCCGGAGGTGATGTTCTCGAGACCGGCGAGCATGCGCAGAAGCGTCGACTTGCCGCAACCGGAGGGGCCAACCAGGACGACGAACTGTCCATCCTCGATCGGTACAGTCACGCCGTGCAGGACTTCAAAATTGCCGAACGATTTCCGCACGTCGCGGATTTGCACAGACGACATCTAGCTCCCTCCTCGAAAGTCCACGACGCCTTTCGCGCCGCGACCGTCTTGTTTTTTCAGACTTCGCCGAACGAAGCCCGATCTTAGCGGGCAACATTGTCGGCAGTTTGTGCGGTTTTGGCAATTTGTCTTTGGTTAGTCGTTGCTGGTAGCGCTGTCAACGTTCCTTTGTTTGCGGGACTGACTGTGTTAAGAGCAACAAATGGGTCGAAAACGCACCAAGTCAGGCAAAATCCGGTTGGCGGAAGTCGCCGAGCTTGCCGGCGTCAGCCCGATCACGGCGTCCCGCTTCTTCCGCAATCCCGAGGCGCTGTCGGTCGCCAAGCGGACGCGGGTCGAGAGCGCGGCCAAGGAGCTTGGCTATGTGCCGAACCTTGCGGCACGCGCGCTGGCTTCGCAACGCACCGAGGTCATCGGCGTCTTGATCCCCTCGCTCACCAACAACGTGTTCTCGGACGTGCTGCGCGGCATCTACGACGCGTCCGAAGGCGGCCGCTACTCGATCCAGTTGTCCAACACGCGTTACAGCATTCTCCAGGAAGAAAAGCTGCTGCGACTGTTTCTCGCACAGAAGCCTGCGGGGCTGATCGTCACCGGCATCGACCAGACCACGGAATCGCGCGCGATGCTGGAGGCCGCCGACTGCCCGATCGTGCAGATCATGGAGATCGGTCCCGATCCGGTCGACATGATGATCGGCTTTTCGCACTATGATGCGGCGCGCGCAGCGGTTGCGCACCTGTTCGAACAGGGGCGCCGCAGAATCGGATTCGTCGGCGCGCGCATGGATCCCAGGGTACAGCGGCGGCTGGACGGCTATGTCTCCGCCATGAAGGACGCCGGACTGTTCGAGCAGCGCCTCGTCGTCACGACGGCGACGCCGACCTCGGTGACGCTCGGCGGCGCCCTGTTCACCGATCTCCTGGCGCGAGAGCCCGACCTCGATGCGGTGTTCTGCGCCAATGACGACCTCGCACTCGGCGTCCTGTTCGAATGCCGGCGCCGCGAGATCGCGGTCCCCGAGCAGATCGCGATCGTCGGCTTCAACGACCTCGAATTCATGGCCTCCGCCGTGCCCACCCTCACCAGCGTGCGCACCAACCGCTACGAGATGGGCAAGACGGCCGCCACCATGCTGATCGAGGCGATCGAGGGACGGCGCCCGGAGCAGCCGGTGCTAGATCTCGGCTTCAAGGTCATCGAACGGCAAAGCTCGACCTCGCGCCATTCGGACAGCAGGCCGTCCGTTTCGGGCGCGGGTGTGGCGAACAAAATGGTAGCGTTACCAAGTAGCCATGACTAGTATCGGATTTGTGAGGAAACGACCCGCCAGCGGGCCAGCGATCCATCATTCGCGCCGTTCGGCATCGCACAAGCCGACGCCCCAGGACTGATGTAAGTGGACGGACGCCGGTGCGTTTGCATTGCAGGAGAAACCAATGACAAAAAAGCCAACCAATGGGCATGCCCCCGCCGGCAACGGCTCCCGCCGCCACCTTCGCTCGCAGGAATGGTTCAACAATCCGCATAATCCGGGCATGACCGCGCTCTACATGGAGCGCTACCTGAATTACGGCCTCACCCGCGCCGAGCTGCAGTCGGGCAAGCCGATCATCGGCATTGCCCAGACCGGCAACGACCTTTCCCCCTGCAACCGCCACCATCTCGAGCTGGCCCACCGCGTCCGCGAAGGCATCCGCGAGGCCGGCGGCATTGCCATGGAATTCCCGACCCACCCGATCCAGGAAACCGGCAAGCGCCCGACCGCGGCGCTCGACCGCAACCTCGCCTATCTCGGCCTCGTCGAGATCCTCTACGGCTATCCGCTCGACGGCGTCGTGCTCACCACCGGCTGCGACAAGACCACGCCGGCCTGCATGATGGCGGCGGCGACCGTCAACCTGCCCGCGATCGTGCTGTCGGGCGGCCCGATGCTGAACGGCTGGCACAATGGCGAGCGCACCGGCTCCGGCACCATCGTCTGGAAGTCGCGCGAGCGGCTTGCCGCGGGCGAGATCGACTATGAAGAATTCATGGAGATCGTGGCCTCCTCGGCGCCCTCGGTCGGCCATTGCAACACCATGGGCACGGCATCGACGATGAACGGGCTTGCCGAAGCGCTCGGCTTCTCGCTGCCGGGCTGCGCGGCGATCCCCGCGCCCTATCGCGAGCGCGGCCAGATTGCTTATGAAACCGGAAAGCGCATCGTCGAGATGGTGTGGGAAGACCTCAAGCCCTCGGACATCCTGACCCGCAAGGCGTTCGAGAACTGCATCGTGATCAATTCGGCGATCGGCGGCTCGACCAACGCACCGATCCACATCAACGCCCTCGCCCGCCACATCGGCGTCGAGCTGTCGATCGAGGACTGGCAGAAGGTCGGCCATGACGTGCCGCTGCTGGTCAACATGCAGCCGGCCGGCTTCTATCTCGGCGAGGAATTCCACCGCGCCGGCGGCGTGCCCGCCGTGGTGCGCGAATTGATGAAGCACAAGCGCATCCATGAAGACGCCGTCACCGTCAACGGCCGCGGCATCGGCGAGAACTGCAAGGACGCGCCGGTCCCCGACAACGACGTGATCTGGGCCTACGACAAGCCGCTGGTGAAGGATGCCGGCTTCCTGGTGCTGAAGGGCAATCTGTTCGATTCCGCGATCATGAAGACGAGCGTGATCTCCAAGGAATTCCGCGACCGCTATCTCAGCAACCCGAAGGACCTCAACGCCTTCGAGGGCCGCGCCATCGTGTTCGAGGGCCCGGAGGACTATCACGAGCGGATCGACGATGCCTCGCTCGACATCGACGAGCGCTGCGTGCTGTTCATCCGCGGCACCGGCCCGATCGGCTACCCCGGCGGCGCCGAGGTCGTGAACATGCAGCCGCCCGCGGCGCTGATCAAACGCGGCATCCTGTCCCTGCCCTGCATCGGCGACGGCCGCCAGTCCGGCACCTCGGGGTCGCCCTCGATCCTCAACGCCTCGCCGGAGGCTGCCGCCAATGGCGGTCTCGCGATCCTCAAGACCGGCGACAAGGTCCGCATCGACCTCAACAAGGGCAGCGCCAACATCCTGATCTCGGACGAGGAGCTGAAGAAGCGCCACGCCGAGCTGAAGGCCAGCGGCGGCTTCAAGCATCCGCCGAACCAGACGCCGTGGCAGGAGATCTACCGCAACACCGTCGGCCAGCAGTCGACTGGTGCCTGCATGGAGCTCGCCACGCGCTACCAGAACGTCGCCGGCACGTTCGGCGTGGCGCGGGACAATCACTGAACCGAGCACACGTAGCCCGGATGGAGCGTAGCGCAATCCGGGGTCCCTATCCGCAAACGCCAGATCCCGGATTACGCTTGCGCTCCATCCGGGCTACTGCGCTACGGCTATAAGCACATCGAGGAGAACAAGAAAATGGCAGACCGCCTCAAGGGCAAACGCGCCGTCGTCACGGCTGCAGCCGCCGGCATCGGGCGCGCATGCGCTCTCGCGTTCGCGCGTGAAGGCGCAACCGTCATCGCCACCGACATCAACGAAGCCGGCATCGCGGGCCTCACCAAGGAAGGCATCGCTGAGGTCGCAAAGCTCGACGTCCGCAACACCGCCGACGTCAACGCCTTTGCCAAGCGGGTCGGCAAGATCGACATCCTGCTCAACGCGGCCGGCTTCGTGCACCACGGCACCATCCTGGAGTGCTCGGAAGAGGACTTCGATTTCTCGTTCGACCTCAACGTCAAGTCGATGCACCGGACCATCAAGGCCTTCCTGCCCGACATGATCGCGGGCGGCGGCGGCAGCATTGTCAACATCTCGTCCTGCGCGGCTTTGAGGCCGCCGGCGAACCGCTACGTCTACAGCTCGTCGAAGGCGGCGGTGTCGCTGCTGTCGCGCGCGGTCGCGCTCGATTTCATCACCAAGGGCATCCGCTGCAACTCGATCTGCCCCGGCACCGTCGAGACGCCCTCGATGCTCGACCGCGCCGCCGCGCAGGGGCCCCAGGGCAAGGAGATGTTCATCTCCCGCCAGAAGATGGGCCGGCTCGGCACCGCCGAGGAGATCGCCTCCATGGCGGTCTATCTCGGCAGCGACGAGAGCGCCTTCACCACCGGCGTCGACCTCGTCGTCGACGGCGGCTACATGCTCTGACGCCTGGGGCATCCGGCATGAACAAGATCGATCTCAACGGCCGCGTCGCCATCGTCACCGGCGGCGCGCAGGGCTTTGGCCGCGCCATCACCGAGCGCCTCACCGCCTCCGGCGCCAGGGTCGCGATCTGGGATTTCGACGCGGCACTCGCCGAGAAGACGGCGAAGGAGGTCGGCGGCGAGACCAAGGTTTTCAAGGTCGACGTCACCGACACCGCCGCCGTCGAAGAGGCCCGCGATGCGACGCTCAAAGCCTTCGGCAGGATCGACATCCTGGTCAACAATGCCGGCATTGCCGGCGTCAACAAGCCGGTCTGGGAGACCGACCTCGAGGAATGGCGGAAAGTTCTGCGCATCAACCTCGACGGCCCCTTCATCGTGAGCAAGGCGATCGTGCCCACCATGCTCAAGCAGAAATACGGGCGGATCGTGAACATCGCCTCCATCGCCGGCAAGGAAGGCAATCCGAACGCAGCACATTATTCGGCCTCCAAGGCCGGCCTGATCGCGCTGACGAAGTCGCTCGGCAAGGAGCTCGCGGCGCACGACATCCTCGTCAACGCCGTGACGCCGGCGGCCGCCAAGACTGCGATCTTCGACCAGATGACGCAACAGCACATCGACTTCATGCTGTCGAAGATCCCGAAGGGTCGCTTCGTCCTCGTCGAGGAGCTCGCCGCGATGGTGGCTTGGCTCGCGTCCGAGGACTGCGCCTTCTCGACCGGCGCGGTGTTCGACATCTCGGGCGGACGCGCAACCTATTGAGGACAGCATGATCCGGGAAGGTGGATGCCTGTGCGGCGCGGTGCGCTTCAAGGCGGAGGGCGAGCCGCTCAACGTCCGCGTCTGCCATTGCCGCCTCTGTCAGAAGGCGATGGGCTCGCCCTTCTTCGCCCGCGCGCAATTCGACCAGCGCGCGCTGAGCGTCGAAGGCGACACCGCCCGCTACGCCTCGTCCGAAAACATCGACCGTGTGTTCTGCAAGCAGTGCGGCACGCGGCTGTTCGCCTGGCGGCGCAACGGCACGCTGGCGGGCGTATCCCTTTCCGTTTTCGATGATCGCAACGCCTTCGCGCCGACCGAGCACATCTGGGTCTCGGAGAAGCCCGCCTGGCTCAAGCTCGATGATGGTCTGACGCAATATCCGGGAACGATCCCGGCGTGACGTCAGGCCTGATCTGACGCAGGCGCACCCGTCGGCTGAGTACGCCCGCTCGTCGTCGCGATCCAGATTCCAGCAAATACCGCGACGATGCCGGCCGCCAGATTCCAGCGCAGCGGCTCGTTCAAAAGCCAGGCGCCGACCAGCGATGCCGTGATCGGGTTGACCGTCACCGAGATCGCGACCCGCGTGGGCGTCGTGCGCTTCAGTGCGAAGGCCCAGAGATAGAACGTCAGCGCCGCGCCAAAGGCGCCGAGATAGGTAGCCGCCAGCCATTGCGGCGTGCCGAAGCCTGCGACCGGCGCAAAGCTGCCGCGGACATACGAGAGCAGGATCAGGCAGACCGCGCCCGCCGCCATGCTCATCGTGGTGAAGGCGATCGGGCCGGAGCGCCGGATCAACGGCTTTGACCAGATGCCGTAGAGCGCCATGCACAGAGCCGCCGCCGTCATCAGGAGATCGCCGCGCCAGGCGCCTGAGGGCGCCGAGGTCAGGTCGGAGAGCAGCGCGATGGCGACGCCCAAGGTCGCGATCACCACACCGGCCGATTTGCGCCAGGTCAGCGCCTCGGCGCCGAGCGCGGCCCCGATCACCAGGGACAACAGCGGCAGTGTCGACAGCGCGAGCGCACCGCGCGCGGCGGTCGTGAAGATCAGCGATGCGTTGAACAGGATCGGGAACAGCGCGAAGAACAGGATGCCGAGCCCGATCGCGGCGGCCCAGTCCCCTCGCGCCGGCCAGCGATCGCCGCGCAGCAGCGTCAGCGGCAGCAGCAGAAGAAAGCCGATGCCGAACCGGAACGAGCCGATCGCCAGCGGATCGAGACTGCTCACGAGATAGCGCGTGGCGCCGATCGAAGTGCCGCCCAGCGCGCTCGACAGCACCGCGGCCAGAACGCCAAGAACCTCGCCCACGCTTCCTCCCGTTGATGCTTTGCAGGCAGCATAGGAGGCGCGCCGAAACAGGGAATGGAATTTCCGTCATGCCAGGATAAGCTTTCGTCATGAGCTCACCTGTTCTCGATCCTGATCTGCTGAAGGCGTTTGCCGCCGTCGCCGAACATCGATCCTTCACGCGCGCCGCCGCGACGCTCAACCGGACCCAATCGGCGGTCAGCGTCCAGATCAGGCGCCTGGAAGAACGGCTTGGCGCAAAATTGTTTCAACGCACCCGGGCCGGCGTCGCGCTCACAGCGGCAGGCGACGAACTCCTCGTCTATGCAAGGCGGCTGCTCGATCTCAATGCCGAGGCCGTCGATGCGCTCCGCGCGCGCAGGCACGACACAGTCGTCCGCCTCGGCGTGATGGAGGACTACGGGACGATCGTCATTCCGCCCTTGCTGGCGTCCTTTACCCAACGCCATCCGGAAATCCGCGTCGAGATCGAGACCGGGCTGACCGCGACGATGCCGGCCCGACTCGGCGAAGCCTATGACCTCGTCATCGCCATGCACCCGGAAGGACGCGGCGATGGCGAGTTGCTGCGGCGCGAGCAGGCGGTCTGGGCCGCGGCTGCGTCGTATCCGGTCGAAGCCCAGGATACGCTGCCTGTCGCCCTCTACCCGCCGGGCTGCCTGTTTCGGCAATGGGCCGCGGACGCCCTCGATGCCACCGGCCGGCCCTGGCGGCTGGCCTTTGTCAGCCGCACGCTGGCCGCGGTCGAGGCCGTCGCGTCGCTGGGCCTTGCGATCACGGTCGTGAAAGCCGGCACCCTGCCCGCCAGCCTGCATATCCTGCCGGAGCGCGTCGGCCTGCCGCCGCTGCCGGCGGCGGACATCCGTCTTCACCGCGCCCGCAACCTGTCGCCTGTGGGTGGCCTGTTGGCCGACCATTTACAGCTTGGGATTTTGGAGCCGGTGTCCCATATCCTGATCTGACGCGTTGCCCCACCACCGGATTGGCCGGGCTGGCTGCAAGGCCACGAGGCACGAACCGGGACAATGAGCCGTGAACGTTTCCCTTTATGACATCTCCGTCTGGATCCTCCCGGTCCTGATCGCCATCACCTTCCACGAAGCCGCGCATGCCTTCGCCGCTCACCGCCTCGGCGACGACACGGCCTCGCAGCTCGGCCGCGTCAGCTTCAATCCGATCAAGCATATCGACCCGTTCGGCACCGTGATCCTGCCGGCGATGCTGCTGTTCGCGCATTCGCCGTTCCTGTTTGGCTATGCCAAGCCTGTCCCGGTGAATTTCCGCAAGCTCAATCACCCCCGGATCGACATGGTCTGGGTGGCCCTGGCCGGGCCGGTGACCAACATCCTGCTGGCACTGATTGCCGGCCTTGCCATCCGGGCCCTGCCCCGGGATCTGGACGACTGGTCGCGTTGGGTCCTTCAGAACCTCTGGAATGCGATCCGGCTCAACGCCGCGCTTGCGGTGTTCAACATGATGCCGATCCCGCCGCTCGACGGCGGGCGCGTCGCGGTGGGGCTGCTGCCCCGCACCCTCGCCGTGCCGCTGTCCCGGCTCGAGCCATTCGGGATGCTGATCCTGATCGGCCTGTTGATCCTGCTACCGCTGGCGGGTTCGCAGTTCGGTCTAAATCTTGATGTTATTTCAGCAATACTGCGAACGTTGACCGGTCATGTGATTCAGGCTGTTCTCTTCCTGACCGGCAATGCGTAGTTGAACAGCGACACCCGAACACAAGCCGAAGGGCCCGAGGCCGACTTGGTCAAAGCTGCCGATATGCTGATCGCGCGACGCGCGGACACCCGCGCCCGCGCCGATTTCGCCACCTGGAAGATGATGGCCAAGCTCAACGGCGCGTCCGCGCTGCCGGCGGAAGCCCAGGAATTCCTGGTGAGCTACCAGAACCTGCTGGCGCGGACGAGCGAGGGCGAGGCCACCGAGGCCACCATCGGCGCGATCTACAAGGCCTATTATGCCGAGATGGGCGGCGCGGGAACCCCGCCCGACGTGCGCCCGCGCCCGGCCGAGCCGGCAGCGGACAATGTTACCGCTTTCCGCCGCCCGGCGCCGAAGCCGAAGGCGACCAGCTTTTTCGGGGGTGGCACGGCCGCCGGTGCCCAGAAACGGCCGCTGCCGGTGGCGCTGATCTTCGCCTGCCTGGTCGTGGTCTATGTCGGCATCCGGCTCTATTGGCGCTGAGCCGTCTTCTTCTTTTTCTTCGCGTCTGGGGGCGTGAAGATGATGTCGACGGTGCGCTCGAACCGGTCCTCGGTCAGCCCGGCAGGCGGCTGCGGAATGGGGTCCGACTTGCGGACAATCGTGACCGCGGCCGCATCGTAAGCGGCGTCCCCGGACGACTCCACGACGTCGACGGAAAGCACGTTTCCTCTGCGGTTGATCGCAAAGCTCACCTTGACCTTCTGGTTACTGGGCTCTTTGCCCTCCGGATTGACCTTGTGAGCCGCGAGATGCGCACTGATCTTCCGATTCCAGTCGGCCGTGATCTTGAGGATGTCCTTGCCGAGCCCAAGCACCGGCGCCAGGGCTTTCTCGGCCTCGCGCGCGTCTTCATCGAGCGTCTGCCGCGCCGTCGCAACCGACTTCGGTGATGCTTCGGCCGCGGGGGTTTCGACCGCCGCGATCTTCGGATCCTCCTCCTGCGGCTTCTTGGAGATGTTTTCTGTCACGACCCGATCGGGATCGTCGACCTGCTGCGACTGATCCTTCGGCAGCTCCGTTTCCTTGGTCTCGGCCTTCTGTTCGGGAAGCGCCTGCTGCTCCTGCATCGCTTCGCTGTCGGGCCCGGGCGGAAGATCGGTTTCGGGCGCCTTTGGCGATGCCATCTCGACGGCGAACTCGGCGCCGGCCGCACCCAGACCGTCGTCTCCGTCGTCGGCCTGCAGATGCGCCAGCGCGAGCGCAGCACCACCCAGGTGGAGCACCAGCGCCGCGACCGCCGCCAGGATCCAGAGCTTTCGGGATGGTCTGAGTTCGTCCGACATGGCCTGTCTTCTTAAGGCTGGGCGGCGCCGGCCGCAGGCGCTCCCGGAGCGCCTTCCAGCGCCACCAGCTTCACCCGCGTATAGCCGCCCGAGCGCAGGAGCTCCATGACGCCCATCAACTCCCCATATGGTACCGACTTGTCGGCACGCAGGAAGACGTACTTGTCCTTGCTCATGTCGGACAGTCCGTCGAGCGTCCCGATCAACTCGGTCCGGTGGACCGGATTTTCTCCGATGGCCAGCGTCAGATCGGGCTTGATGCTGAGATAGGTCGGCTTGTCCGGCTTCTTCTGCGGCGTCGCGCTCGACGTCGGCAGGTCGATCGGCAGGTCGACCGTCGAGAGCGGCGCGGCGACCATGAAGATGATCAGCAGGACCAGAATGACGTCGATGAACGGCGTGACGTTGATGTCATGCGTTTCCGAGAAGTCGTCATCGTCATCATTGTCTGCGAGCGAGACGGCCATGGTTCACTCCGCTGCGCGCGAATGCACGCTGCCGTGGCTGCGGTCGAGATCGCGCGAGAGCAGCCGCGCCGCGGCGCCCGAGGCGCGGCTGACGAGCTCGATATAGCCCTTCGTCACGCGCGAGAAGTGGTTGTAGATGATGACGGCGGGGATCGCCGCAACCAGGCCGATCGCGGTGGCGAGCAGCGCCTCGGCGATGCCGGGCGCGACCACGGCAAGGTTCGTGGTCTGCGACTTCGAAATGCCGATGAAGCTGTTCATGATGCCCCAGACCGTGCCGAACAGGCCGACGAAGGGCGACGTGGAGCCGATGGTCGCGAGCACGCCCATGCCGATCCGGATCCGCCGCGCCTCGGCGCGCACGATCTCGGAAAAGCTGGAGGCCGCACGCTCCTTGATGCCGGCGTCGCTGGACAGGCCGGCCGACATCCGCGCCTCGCGCAGGGCTGCCGCCAGGAACGACGGCAGGATGCCTTCCTTGGCGCCCAGCGCCATCTGAGCTTCGGCGAGCGATCGCGTCTCAGCAATCTTCTTCAGGGCCGAACGAAGCTTGGTGGACGCGACCGACAGCTCGATCGACTTGGCGATGAAGACGGTCCAGGTCATCAGCGATGCGAAGGCGAGCCCGATCATCACCGCCTTCACGACGACGTCCGCCGACATGAACATCACCCAGGGCGACAACTCCTTCATGGCCGGCGCGATCGCGGCGGACGCATCGGGCTTGGCCGTGGTCGAAACGCTGGCCGCGGGGGACGCTGCCGGAGTAACCGGAGCGGCCGTCGCGGAAGGCGCCGGGACAGCAGGCGTGGTGACTGCCGGTGCGACCGGGGCCGGCTGAGGAGCCGATTGCGCCGGTGCCGAAGGGGTTTGTGTCTGGGCAGAAACGGGGGATGCGAGCCAGGCGGCCGCCAGCATCGCGGCGGCGGCAAGGCTTGCTCTAGAGGTCATGGTCTTCATACTTCGGCCCAGTAGCGAATGAGGTTGTGATAGATACCCGTCAATTTGACCGTTTCGGGATCGTCACGCCCGAGCCGTTCCACCAGCGCCTGTATCGCGGTGTCGAGGTCGAAGATCATGCTCCGGGCTTGATCGTCCCGTATCATGCTCTGAAGCCAGAAGAAAGACGCAACCCGCGCTCCCCTCGTCACCGGCGTGACGAGATGGAGGCTGGTCGATGGATAGAGCACGCAGTCGCCCGCTGGCAACTTGACTTCGTGGGAGCCGTAGGTGTCCTCGATCACAAGTTCGCCACCATCGTACTCCTCCGGCTCGGCGAGGAACAGCGTCACCGACAGGTCCGTACGGATGCGAAGGCCGGTCAGACGGTCGCCGCGGATCGCATTGTCGACATGCAGGCCGAAATGGTGGCCGCTGCTCGCCGCATAGCGGTTGAACAGCGGCGGGAAGATCTGGAGCGGAACCGCCGCCGCGATGAAGCGCGGGTTCGACGTCAGCGCCGAGATGATCCGGTTGCCGAGTTGTCGCGCGACCTCGCTGTCGGGTGGGAGCTGTTCATTGCGCTTGACCATGGCCGATTGCGCGCCGGCAGTCGACCGACCATCTTCCCATTCGCTGGCGTCCATGATGCGGCGGAAATCCGCCACATCATCCTTGCTCAGAATGCCAGGCAGGCACGTCAACATGATCAGAACTTCGCCGTCGTGACGATGTAGAAGGCCCGCCCCGGCGCGACCGCCACGAACGGCACTGCGCTGCGATAGAGCGTGTCGTAGTACAGCTTGTTGGTCAGATTCTGGGCGTAGAACTTCATGCTCCAGTTCTTGTCGATCTTCTTCTCCACGAACGCATCGAAGCGCCAATAGCTCGGCAGTTCGTTGCCGGTATTGGCCGCGAAGGTGCCGCCATAGACCTTCGAGCGATACACCGCCTGCCCGCCGATCTCCCAGCCGTCGTCGAACTTGTACTTGGACAGCATGCTGAACGACTGATGGGCGACGTTGGCGAGCTGCAGGCCGATGTTGGAGGCGATGCCGCTTTGCGTGACCTTCGACTGCATCAGCACCAGGCCGCCGAAGATGCTCCAGCGATCCGTGATCTTGCCTTCGGCCTCGATGTCGATGCCCTGAATACGGTAGGCCGCGCCCGAGGTGAGCAGGTTATTGACGGTCTCTCGCGCATTATCCTTGGTGGTCTGGAACAGCGCAGCGCTGACCAGCAGGTGACGGTCAGCCAGCTCCCATTTGGTGCCGATCTCTGCCGCCTTGTTGCGCTCGGGCCCGAGCAGGATCGTCGAGTTGGCGGGAACGCCACCGTAATCGGTGCCGGTAGCGTCGAGCTCCGAACCGAACGGATTGGCGGAGGTCGCATAAGCGGCATAGACACTGCCGATCGACATCGGCTTGTAGACGAGGCCGACGTTGTAATTGACGAGATCGGAGCTTTGCTTGAGGTAGGCCGAATTGGTGGATGAGCTCTGGCTGTAGCCATCGTAGCGCACGCCGCCGTTGACGATGACCGTGTCCTGCCAATTCGCGGTATCCATCACATACACGCTGCTGGTGTTGACGCCATAGCGCGTCGGATTTCCAACCAGCGACGGCGTGCCGAACGGAATGTTGGTGTATTGCGGGGAGTAGAGATTGACCCCCGTCACGGCACCGGTGCTCGTGAAGGAGCTCCCGGCCAGCTCCGACGCGAGGCCGGCGTAACGGTCGATCGAAATGTTCTCGTTCGAATATTCGACGCCGAACACAGCGGTGTGCTTGACGCCGCCGGTGTCGAGCTTGAACGTGGCCTCGTTCTGGTTGGCCCACACGTCCACGTTCTGGTAGCGGCTCTGCGCGCTCGCCGTCGTGGTCCAAAGCATCGGATTGGAGCTGGCCGTAACCGGGTTCTGCGGCAGCGTGCCGATGTAGTTGAGCAGCGAATGCTCGCCGCGCACCTTGCTGGTCAGCGTGATGGCCTCGTTGACCTTGTACTCGATCGTGCCGGTGCCGAAATCCTGCCGTGCGGTCTGGAAGTCGCGGTTGAGGAAGCCGTACCAGTTTCCGCGCGGAATGCCGGCCGAGGTCACCGGCACGTTGCCCTGCTTGTAATAGGGCACGCCGAAATCGGGAAGGCCGCTGAGGTCGGTGTGAACGTAGTTGGTCGTGATCTTGATGTCGTTGGTCGGAGTGTACTTGGTCGAGATGAAGGAGCCCCAGCGATTGTCGGTCACGTAATCGCGGCCGGCGACGTTGGCGTCCTGGAACATGCCGCCCGTGCGTACCGAGAAGGTGGGATCGATGACCTGGTTGACGTCGAGCGTGACGCGCTTTGTGTAGTCGGTCCCGAACTCGGTATCCATGCGCTGGAAATTGCGATCGCCCGCCTGCTTGGTGACGATGTTGATGGCACCGCCGGCGGTGCCGCGGCCGGCATAGGAAGAGGCCGGGCCGCGCAGGATCTCGATCTGCTCGGTGAAGAAGTTCTCGCGGATGGAAACGGCGGGATCACGGATGCCGTCGATGAACACGTCGTTGCGCGCATCGAAACCACGGATGAAGAAGCGGTCGCCGAACGCGTTGCCGCCCTCGCCCGAGCCCAGCGTCACGCCCGCGGTCGAGCGTCCGATCTCCTTCAGCGTCGTCGCGTTCTTGTCCTGAAGCACTTCCTTGCTGAGCACCGTGATGGTCTTGGGCGTGTTCAGCATCTTCTCGGGAAACTTGCCCGACGCCTGGACATGATCGACCTTGTAGGGTGCGGCCGGATCGGCATAGGGGCTGCCGTCGGGAGCACCTGACGGCGTCGTCGGTGCCGCCTGCTGCGCCGCCTGCTCGCGCTGCGCGGCGCGGCGAAGCGCGTTGCGGGCACGGACCTGCTCCGGCGAGGGCTTCGATGCCGTCGGACGCGGGCGCTCGACAGGCGCGTCGACCGTCACCGGCGGCAGGTTCGACTGTTGCGCCTGCGCGCCGCTCGACACCGACGCCACCGCAATCAAGCTCGCAACCGCAGACGCCTTCTTACCGGAAACGCCCGCGAATTTTTCATCCACCAGATCGAATGCTGCGACCGAACGCAACGACTTCGGTGCGACCACCTGCCCCATTACCAAACGCCCCATCTTTCTGTTCGCTCATTCGCTTCGGCGAACGATGAGATGTTGGTATCGGCGGCAAAATAACGGGTCAATGCGAGCGGCTCGCAAGAACCCTTGAATCGATCCAGATCAAAACAATTCTAAACTGCAGTTTGAAACCGTTCTAAACCTAGCTTGGACTCGTTCTAAAGAGCGCGCCGCACGCAATGCAATCGCAACCGTCTTCGCAGCATCAATCGCTGCTCGGCGGCTTCATCAGCGAAAACAATTCATCGACGGTTTTCTGCGCGACTGCGCGCACGCGATCGGTTGAGTCCATGCCGGCGATGTTGACGCCGTTTACAACGGCTTTGATCTCGTCTCGGAAGTCCGTGAGGAAGCGCAAGGGATCGCGCTGCTCGTTGGCCACGCGCGCGATCAATCCCGTGATCAGAATCTGACACGCGATCAGCTTGCCGTTCAATTCGTCCATCCTGCGCTCCATGTGTGGCGGCGCCGATATGGACGATGCGGCAATCCCTGACAACCGAAACAGCCTCCGCGCGATTTAGAACCGTTCTTCGCACCGGCACCGGACGGCGGTTCGGCGCGGCACCGGGCGGGCCGAGCTCACCGTCTGCGAGTGCCGCACAAGACTTGCGCGCCGGTCGCATGGTCGGGAAAATGCAGCACTGCACACCGCCGCGCCACGGCACTGCCCAGGCGGTGCAAAGCTTTCCAATTGTTTAGGATTCTCGACGGATAGTGCTGTTTACACTGGAACTTGGCGTGTATTATACAAACGCGCTGGAACCCTGCGATTGCCCTGTAATTCGTAAGCGAGGGCACACGAGCCGACACGAGACAACATGAAAAAGTCCCGGCCGATCCTCTGGCTTCTGACCGTCGCGGCCGTGGCCACGGCGGGTTACTATGGGTGGCAGACGTTCGGGCACGGGGCCGGCAAGGCCCAGACCGCCCAGAAAGGCCCGACCCGCCCGGCCGCCGTCCCGGTGAGCGTTTCGCCGGTCCAGAAGGTCGACTTTCCGGTCTACCTGACCGGTCTCGGCACGGTTCAAGGTTTCAACACCGTACAAGTCCGGACTCGCGTGGACGGCCAGATCGACAAGCTCGCCTTCAAGGAAGGGCAGATCGTCCAGCAAGGCGAGCTTCTGGTCTCGATTGATCCCCGCCCCTATCAAGCCGCGCTCGACCAGGCCAAGGCCAAGAAGGCGCAGGACGAGGCCAGTCTCGCCAACGCCAATCTCGAACTCCAGCGTGCCATGAAGCTCGGCGAATTCGCGACCGCGCAGCGGGTCGATACCCAGCGCTCGACCGTCGCCCAGCTGACCGCCCAGATCGCCGCCGACGAGGCCGCGATCGCCAACGCCCAGACCCAGCTCGACTACACCCAGATCAAGGCGCCGATCACCGGCGTCGCGGGGCTTCGGCAGGTCGACATCGGCAACATCGTCAACGCATCGACACAGACCGGCATCGTGACGATCTCGCAGGTCGAGCCGATCGCCGTGATCTTCACGGCGCCGGAAGACCAGCTTCCCTATATCAGCGAGGGCCAGAAGAGCGGCGCGCTCAAGGTGATCGCTTTCACCACCGACGGCAAGAAGACGCTGGCCGAGGGCAAGCTCGCGGTCATCAACAACCAGGTCGACACGAGCAGCGGGACGATCCGGCTGAAAGCGGTGTTCGACAACAAGGACCACGCGCTGTGGCCGGGTCAATCGGTCTCGACACGGCTTCTGGTGCGGACGCTGAAGGACGCGACCGTTGTTCCCGATGACGCGGTCCAGCATTCCACCAACGGCCTCTACGCCTATACTGTCAATCAGGACAACAAGGCCGAGGTGCACAAGGTCAAGGTCAGCTACGCCATCGATGGACGTTCGGTCATCGACGAAGGGCTGAGCCCCGGTCAGCAGGTGATCACAGGCGGCCAGTTCAAGGTGCAGCCCGGAAGCCTCGTCTCGACGGCGGTGGCAAGCTCCAACCCGGCCCAGAACAAGGTACGACAGGAATGACCGAGGGCGGGATTTCGGCACCTTTCATCCGTTATCCCATCGGCACCTCGCTGCTGATGGCCGGCATCCTGTTTGTCGGCCTCGTCGCCTATCCCCTGCTCCCCGTGGCACCGCTGCCGCAGGTCGACTTCCCGACCATCCAGATCACCGCCAATCTGCCGGGCGGCAGCCCCGAGACGATGGCCTCGTCCGTGGCCCAGCCGCTGGAGCGCCAGTTCGCCCAGATCCCCGGCATCGCCCAGATGACCTCGACGAGTTATCTCGGCACCGCCTCGATCACCATCCAGTTCGACCTCAACCGCAGCATCGACGGCGCTGCCAACGACGTGCAGGGCGCCATCAACGCCGCCAGCGGCCAGTTGCCGAAGAACCTGCCTTCGCCGCCGACCTACCGCAAGGTCAACCCGGCCGACGCGCCGATCCTGTTGCTGTCGGCGACATCCGAGACACTGCCTTTGACCAGCGTCAGCGACGCGGTCGACGCCCAGCTCGCCCAGCAAATCAGCCAGCTGTCGGGCGTGGCGCAGGTCTTCATCGGCGGCCAGCAGAAGCCCTCCATTCGCGTCCAGGTCGATCCGGCGAAGCTTGTCGCCAAGGGCCTGTCGATGGAGGACGTCCGCAGCCAGATCGCGATCACCACGGTCGACAGCCCCAAGGGCAATATCGACGGCGAGAAGCGCGCCTACACGATCTACGCCAACGACCAGCTCACGCACGCGAAAGACTGGAACGACGTCATCATCGCCTATCGCAACGGCGCTCCGTTGCGAATCCGCGACATCGGACAGGCGGTCAGCGCCGCCGAAGATGCCAAGCAAGCCGCCTGGGCCAACGGCAAGCGCGGCGTGTTCCTGGTGATCTTCAAGCAGCCGGGCGCCAACGTCATCGAGACCGTCGACAGGATCAAGGCGACCCTGCCTCGCCTCGTGGCGGCGATCCCGCCCGCGATCAAGATCGAGCTCATCAGCGACCGCACCACGACCATCCGCGCCGCCGTCGAGGACGTCCAGTTCACGCTGCTTCTGACCATCGCCCTCGTGGTCATGGTCATCTTCATCTTCCTGCGCAGCTTCTGGGCCACCGTCATTCCCACCGTCACGGTTCCGCTGGCGCTGTTGGGCGCCTGCGCCCTGATGTGGGTCGCCGGCTATTCGCTCGACAATCTGTCGCTGATGGCGCTCACCATCGCAGTCGGATTCGTCGTCGACGACGCCATCGTGATGCTCGAGAACATCACGCGCTACATCGAGGAGGGCGAATCGCCGATGGCGGCGGCCTTCCGCGGTTCCAAGGAAATCGGCTTCACCATCGTGTCGATCAGCATCTCGCTGGTCGCGGTGCTGATCCCGCTCCTGTTGATGGGCGGCATCATCGGGCGCTTGTTCCGCGAATTCGCCGTCGTGCTGGCGATGACCATCTTCGTGTCGATGTTCGTGTCGCTGACCCTGACGCCGATGATGGCCTCGCGCTTCCTGCGGGCCCATGGCGAGGTCAACCACGGCAAGTTCTACCAGTGGAGCGAGCGCGCCTTCGATTCGATGCTGCGCGGCTATGAATACGTTCTGGATCACGCCCTCGCCTGGCGGCGCACCACGCTCACGATCTTCTTCGCCACGCTCGCATTGTCGGTCTATCTGTTCGTGCTGATCCCGAAGGGCTTCTTCCCGCAGCAGGACGTCGGCCTGATCACGGCGACTTCGGAAGCCTCGCAGGACATTTCGTTCAAGGAGATGACCCGGCGCCAGGAACAACTCGGCAAGATCATCCTCGCAGATCCCGACGTTGCCAGCGTCGCCATGTCGATCGGCGGCAGCGGCCGCGCCGGCAACAACGGCAACATCTTCATCACGCTGAAGCCGCGCGACAAGCGCGAGGCCTCCGCGCAGCAGATCATCGCGCGACTGCGTCCCCAGTTCGACAAGGTCGAGGGCGCCCGCCTCTACATGCAGGCGGCGCAGGACGTGCGGCTCGGCGGCCGGCCGACGCGCACGCAGTTCGAATTCACGCTGCAGGACGCCAATCTGGAGGAGCTCAACGAATGGGCCCCCAAGATCCTGGCCAAGATGCAGACGCTGCCCGAGCTGCGCGACGTCGCGACCGACCAGCAGACCCAGGGCACCACCGTCCAGCTCAAGATCAACCGCGATACCGCCTCGCGCTACGGCATCCAGCCGCAGCTGATCGACGACACGCTGTATGACGCCTTCGGACAGCGGCAGGTCACGCAGTATTTCACCCAGCTCAACACCTACAAGGTGATCCTGGAGATCCTGCCGGAGATGCAGGGCAATCTCGACAGCCTCAACAAGCTTTATCTGAAATCGCCGCTGACGGGCGATCAGGTCCCGCTGTCGACGTTCGCGACCTGGACCACCGATCCGGTCCGCCCGCTCTCGATCAGCCATCAGGGTCAGTTCCCGGCGATCACGATCAGCTTCAACCTCGGCCAGGGCGTCGCGCTCGGCCAGGCGACCGAGGCCGTGCAGAAGGCGATGGCCGATCTCGGCGCGCCGCCGACGCTGAACTCGAGCTTCCAGGGCACTGCGCAGGCGTTCCAGCAGTCGCTCGGCACCGTGCCGCTCTTGATCCTCGCCGCGCTCGTCGTGGTCTATCTGATCCTCGGCATCCTCTACGAGAGCTACATCCATCCGATCACGATTCTGTCGACGCTGCCCTCGGCCGGCGTCGGCGCGCTTCTGATCCTGATGGCGGCCGGCTTCGACTTCAGCCTGATTGCGTTGATCGGCAT
Source organism: Bradyrhizobium nitroreducens (assembly GCF_002776695.1). Lineage (GTDB taxonomy): Bacteria > Pseudomonadota > Alphaproteobacteria > Rhizobiales > Xanthobacteraceae > Bradyrhizobium > Bradyrhizobium nitroreducens. The sequence continues at coordinate 7,689,918 of NZ_LFJC01000003.1, read as the reverse complement.
CATCCTGTTGATCGGCATCGTGAAGAAGAACGGCATCATGATGGTCGACTTCGCGATCGCCGCCGAACGCGACGAGCACAAGACGCCGGCGGAATCGATCCGCCAGGCTGCGCTGCTGCGCTTCCGGCCGATCATGATGACGACGATGGCCGCGCTGCTCGGCGGCGTGCCCTTGATGCTCGGCCATGGCACCGGCGCCGAGATCCGCCAGCCGCTCGGCTACGCCATGGTCGGCGGCCTGATCGTCAGCCAGGCGCTGACCCTGTTCACGACGCCCGTGGTCTATCTCTATCTCGACGAGCTCAACAACTGGTTCTCCACCTGGGGCCGATCGGGTGACGGCGAAGGCGGCGAGGCAGTCGAGCACGGTGGCGTCAAGCAAGCCGCCGAGTGAGCTTGCACCGCGCCTCCCGCAACGCTACAGCGAGACCCCGGTTCACGCCAACGCGGTTTCGCCATGCTCATGCAATCCAGACTTGTCGCCCTCGCCGCTGCCGTCCTGCTCCCCCTGGGCGCCGCGCATGCCCAGCAGGGCGCCAAGAAGAACGCCGCCCCTGCCCCGGCGGCACAACCCGCACCGGCCCCGACGCAGCCACAGGCTGACGGCTCGCAGGCGCACCAGCCCGGCTGGGTCGTGCGCTGCACCAGCGTGAGCCGCGATGCTCCGCTCGAATGCGCGATGGAGCAGAATGCGGTGCTGACCAAGACCGGTCAGACCGTCGTCCTGATCAACATCCGCATCGCGCCCGACACCCGCACGCCGATCGCGCTCCTGCAATTGCCGCTCGGCCTCAACCTTCCCGTCGGCGCCAAGCTTCAGGTCGACGAGGGCAAGACGGTCGACCTCCAGATCCAGACCTGCGAGAACCGCGGCTGCTACGCCTCGACACCGATTGCGGCGGACCTGCTCGGTGCCTTGCGGTCGGGCAAGCAGCTGAAGGTCTCCTTCCAGAACATGGCCAAGGAGACGATCGCGATCCCGATGCCCCTCGGCGATTTCGCGGCTGCCTACGACAAGATCAAGTAGCCGGCCTCGCGTTACTGCCGCGCCATCTGCGCGTTGCCGACGGCTTCGCCGTCGAGCTTCTGGTCACCATGCATGGTGACCGTGACGCGCAGGAGCCGGCCCTCGAACTCGAACGGCGCCTCGTAATGTGACACCGGACTGCCGCGGTCACGGCCGATGTCGAGGCCGGACCACGAGATCAGCGTGTGGAAGCCGAGCTGGGTCTGCAGCGAACCCGCCGGCTCGCCGTCGATCAGCAGCGTGTATTCGCTGACGCCGGTGCGCGCGCCCTTGGCCGGCGGCTCCTTGCGCACGAGACGCTCGACATGCACGCCGAGCCGCCGCGCGCCTGACGGCACCTTGCGATCCGAGCGTACGACCTGGTGGCTGCCGCCGATGTTGAGGTCGTGCACGAGATGACCGTCCTTGACAAAGAGGCTGTAACCCGACGTCGCATCGCCGTGCGAGATCAGAACGCCGTCTGCGCCCTCTTCGGCCATCTCGACATGCGCCTCGATGGTGTAGCTGCGGCTGCGCACGTCGGGCGCGACGTCGGTCGGGACGTGGCCCATGCCGGCGTGGAAGACGAAGCGATGTCGCGCACCGTGGAAGCGTGCGGCGTTCTCGGCAAAGCGCGGCCCGAAGCGGTCGTCGAGCGGCAGCACGTTGTGCTTCTCGGCCTCCTCCCACCAGGTCGCGATCATCCGTCCGAGGCGCTCCGGCTCGGCTGCCGCCAGGTCGCAGGTCTCGGAGAAATCGGCGTCGAGATGGAACAGCTCCCATTTGTCGTTCTCGAACGGCGTGCCCGACGGATGAAAGGCGACCGCCTTCCACCCGGCGTGCCAGAGACCGCGATGACCGAACATCTCGAAATATTGCGGCGAGCCTTTTGACGGCGCCGATGCATCCGTGATCGAACGCGCAAAGCTCTCGCCTTCGAGCGGCATCTGCGCACAGCCTGCAATCGTGCCGGGAGGCTCGATGCCGATCAGTTCGAGCAGCGTCGGCGTGAGATCGCAGGCATGCACGAACTGGTGCCGCAGCTCGCCATTGGCCGCGATGCGTCTCGGCCAGTTGATGACGAAGGGATCGCGGATGCCGCCGCCATGGGTGTTCTGCTTGTAGCGACGCAGCGGCGTGTTGGACGCCATCGCCCAGCCATGCGGAAAATTGCTGTGAGTGTCGGGGCCGCCGATGTCGTCGATGCGGGCGAGCTTCTCCGCGATCGGCTCCGGCTTGAAGTTGAACGGCCCCATGGCGTTGACGAAACCGAGCGGCCCGCCCTCCTGGCTCGCGCCGTTGTCGGACATCACGATGATGACGGTGTTGTCGCGGATGCCGGCCGTCTCCAGGAATGCGACGAGACGCGCCAGATGGCGGTCGGAATGGTCGAGCATGCCGGCGAAGGCCGCCTGCAAGCGCGTGAAGACGCGACGCTCGTCGGCCGAATGCTCCTCCCAGGCTTTTACGCCGTCATTGCGTGCGGGCATCCGCGTATCCTGCGGCACCAGCCCCATCGCCTTCTGGCGCGACAGACGCTGCTCCCGCTCGACGTCCCAGCCATGCGCGAAGGCGGCGTCATAGCTCCTGATGATCTCGGCCGGCGCCTGATGCGGCGCGTGGCAGGCACCGAGCGCGACCCAGGTCAGCCAGGGCACATCAGGCCGATCCGCGAGGTGATCGCCGATGAAGCGGATCGACTGGTCGATCAGATCTTCGGTGAGATGATAGCCGTCGGCATAGGTCCCCGGGGGATCGATATGCGTGTTGTCCGAGACGAGCTCCGGCGCGTACTGGTCGGTCTCGGCGTCGAGGAAGCCATAGAAGCGATCGAAGCCGCGCCCGAGCGGCCAGCCGTCGAACGGCCCGGTAGCGCCGCTCTCGGTCAGCGGCGTGACGTGCCATTTGCCGACCATGTAGTTGCGATAGCCGTGCACCCGCAGCATCTCGGCCAGCGTCCCCGCCTCGCGCGCGATCTTGCCGCGATAGCCGGGATAGCCGGAATCGAAATTGGCGAGGCACCCGACCCCGACCGAATGGTGGTTACGCCCCGTGAGCAGCGCGGCGCGCGTCGTCGAGCACATCGCGGTGGTGTGGAAACCGGAATAGCGCAGGCCCTCGGCGGCGAGCCTGTCGATGGTCGGCGTCCTGATCGCCGAGCCGTAACAACCGAAATCGGAGAAGCCGACATCGTCGAACAGCACGATGAGGACGTTCGGCGCGCCCGCGGGCGGCTTCGGCGCCTCCGGCCACCACGGTTTTGACTGCGCAACCGTCTTGCCGATGCTGCCGCCGAACGGCGTGGCGCTGCCTGCACTCATCTGATCCTCCCTGCCGGACCCAATGTTCGTCTCGGCGCCCGCGTTGACCCGTGGCGCATCCGGCTCTAAATTATAATCAGAATTATGATTATGATTTTTGGCGGATGCAAGCACGGATGCGCCCACGTTCAGACCAGCCGGAGCTTCGCGATTTCGACCTGCCGGGCGTCGCCCCGTCCCGTCAGAAGCGCAGTCGGGAAACGACGCTGGCGTTGCTGCGCGCCGGCGCCGCGATGCTGCGAACGCGCAGCCTGGTGGAGCTTTCGATCGAGGCGCTCTGCACCGAAGTCGGGGCCACCGTCGGCGCCTTCTACAGCCGCTTCGAGAGCAAGGAGACCTATTTCAACGCGCTGATGGCGCTGGCCGCGCGTGACGGCGAGCAGCGGCTGGACGAGATCAGGCGACCGTCGCCGGATGCAAGCCTCGACCAGCTCTGCCCCATCATCGTCGGCGGCATCATCGCCTGGATGCGCAGCCACGAAGGCGTGCTGCGCGCCGCGCTCCAGCACGACGACACCCGCCCGGACAAATGGACGCCGTTCAAGGCACTTGCGCAGGCGACCACCGCGCGCGCCACCCCGCTCCTGCTGCCGGCCATGGGCAAGGGCCGCAAGGCCGCCAAGAGCCGCGCCATCGCCTTCGGCTTCCAGATCGTGCTGGGCACGCTGGTGAACGCGATCCTCAACGATCCCGGTCCGCTACAGCTGTCGTCGAAAGAGATGGAGACGCGCCTTGCGAGCTGCCTGTTGCTGCTGCTCCAGGCCGAACTATGACAGACCTTCCTCGCGAAGGATCTGCTTCGCTTTTGTGTCTCCGAGCGCAGCGGCTTTTCTGACCCAGAAGATGGCGCGTTCAGTATCTTTCGAGGCGCCGTTGAGGCCGTGAGAATGATTCACGATCATCTCTCGGATGGTCGCCAAATGGCCGGCTTCGGCGACCCGCTGTTTCAGATCGAAGGCCCTGAAGTACCGCTCCTTTGCCGTCCCGGCCCCGAGCCCTCTTCGGAGAGCTCCCGCAAGATGAAGCAGCGATTCCAAATCGTGGTCGGCGATCGATGCCTCGGCTCGGTCCATCAAGGCCACACTCGCCGCCTGATCTCCCTTGTCATCCAGATATTCGGCCATCTCGATCATGGCCATGACAGAGCCTTTCGCGATGAACTGCTCCAGATAGGCAACGGCTTCGCCGTCGTCATCCTGTCTCAAAAGTCTGGCGACCCCGACATCGAAGCCGAGCGCATCTGAGAACACGACTCTCGTCTCCCGCGCGTGAAGTTGTACGAGCGTAGCACCACGATCCGATATCTGTCATGGCCGCTTCGAGCGGGAAGCCGGTCGGCCGGCATCGAGAGATGTACCCGGATCTCACGCGCGTTCCATCCGGGTGCGGGCCACCTCGCTTGTTGCCGTCAGTCTCCGTCAGCCGACGACGTCGCTCGCCCGCAGCAGCGTCGTGAAGCCGCCATAGATCATGCGCTTGCCGTCGAACGGCACGCCCTCCATCTTCAGCCGCGGGTCTGCCATCACCTTCTTGTTGACGGCATCGCGGGTCGCCCGGTCGGGGTAGACGATCCAGGAGAACACCACGACCTCGTCCTCCCCAGCCATCACCGCGCGCGGAAACGAGGTCAGCTCGCCATAGGGAACATCGTCGGCGATGCACTCGACATAATCGAGCGCGCCGTGCTCCATCCAGAGCGCGCAGGCGGTCGTCGCCAGCGTCTTGTAGGCCTCGACCTTGTCCTTCGGCACGGCCAGAACGAAACCATCGACATAGGGCATCACGGATCTCCTTGGGTTGTATGACCCAAGGACGATGAGGAGCGCGGCGATCCGACGGCGGGATGCGATTTGAGGATGAGGCAAACCGTCGCGAGCGGCGCACGGCCAATGAACCGGACGTCCCCGCCGAGCGGCATACCGGGGACGTGGATTTTGGAAGAGCGCCCGGAACTGGCTGGGGAACCTGGATTCGAACCAAGACAAACAGAGTCAGAGTCTGTTGTGCTACCGTTACACCATTCCCCAACGGAATAGTCGAACAAATTCAATGACTTGATTATTTGTTCGACTGTCGCCGGAAGCGCGTTTGGCGCAAATCACGGCTCAGGCGTGGCAGGGTTCTACCCGCTCGCCCCCGGGCTGGCAAGCGCTGCGGTGGATGGGGCGTCTCTCCTCAACAGGAGGAGCGGGACCCGACCATTCACGCGCTTCGCCAGCCAAACTTCGCCGTGGCTCTGTCGCCTAGTCCAGCTTGATGTTCGCGGCCTCGATCACCTTCTTCCAGCGCGCCGTCTCGGCGGCGATGTAGGCCGCGAACGGCTCGGAATCCACGGCGACGGCGGTGGCACCGAGCTCGGCCAGCTTCTGCACCGTCTCCGGCTGCTGCATGAAGGCGCGGATCTCGGCCGACAGCTTTTCGACGATCGGCTTCGGCGTGCCAGACGGCACGAAGAAGCCGTGCCAGGCCACCGCCTCGAACCCGGGCAGGAATTCGGCAACGGCCGGCGCCTGCGGATCGAAGTCGGCGCGCTTCGGCGTTGCGGTCGCCAGCAGCGCCAATTGGCCGGTCTTCACCTGCGGTAGCAGCAGCGGCACGTTGTCGAAGGCCAGATCAATCTGGCCGCTGAGCAGGTCCGTCAGCATCTGGCTGGAGCCCTTGTAGGGAACGTGCACCATCTTGGTGCCGGTCATCTGCTGAAACAGCTCGCCGGCAAGATGCTGGGACGTGCCGACGCCGGCCGAGCCGAACGAGACCTTGTCCGGATTCGCCCTCAGATAGGCGATCAGCTCCGGCACGGTGCGCGCCTTGATCTTGTTGGGATTGACGACGAGCACGTTGGGCACGACGCTGATCTGGGCGACCGGCACCAGATCCTTGTCCGGCTGGTAGCTGAGCTTCGGCCCGTAGAGCGACGGGTTGATCGCAAGAGCGGACGTGCTCGCAAGGCCGAGCGTGATGCCATCCGGCGCCGATTTCGCCAGCCGCGTCACGCCGAGGATCGAGCCGGCACCGGCGACATTCTCGACCACGAACGGCTTGCCGAACTTCGTCTGCAGATGGTTCGAGACCATGCGCGCGAAGATGTCAGCCGTGCCGCCGGCGGCGAAGGGAACGATCACCGTCACCTGCTTGGACGGATAAGCATCCTGCGCCTTCACCGGTGACGTCGCCAGCAGCACTGCCGACACAAGACCAAGCCACATCGATCTCATCGAAGTTTCCTCCACCTTTACCGTGTTGTTGATCGGGGGCCGCGCGCGACGGAAGCGTCAGAACGCGGCGTCGTACATGTTCAGGATCGCATCCCGGCTAAGATCGCGCGGATTGTTGTCGAGCAGGCGGCGAATGGCGTGCGCCTCATCCGCCATCACGCCGAGGTCGTTCCTGGGCACGCCGAGCGCGGACAGCCGCATCTCGATGCCGAGGTTCTTGCAGAACCCGTAAGTGGCGTCGAATGCGAGCTTCGGATCGGTGCGCTCCGGCAAGCCCAGCGCACCCAGCACCGCGATCGTCTTCGCCTCCACGGCCGGCATGTTGAAGGCCAGCGTGTGCGGGAAAATCACCGCGCAGGCCAGTCCATGCGCCACGTGGTGACGCGTGCCGAGCGGATAGGCCACGGCGTGGCCGGCGGTCGTGTTCACCGGTCCCAGGCAATAGCCGCCATAGAGCGAGGCCAGCGAAAGGCCCGCGCGCGCCTCGCGGTCGTCGCCGTCGGCCACCGCGCGCGCGAGATAGTGTCCGACCAGCCGTGCGCCCTCGAGCGCATAGAGGTCGATGGTCGGATGCGCCTTGCGGCTGGTATAGGCCTCAACGCAATGCGCCAGCGCATCGACGCCGGTCGCCGCGGTGACTTCCCTCGGCACGGTCATCGTCAGATCCGGATCGACGATGGCGATGTCGGCCAGCATGAAGCGGCTCTGCACCGCCTGCTTGTTCTGGCTGACGGGATCGGTAACGAGCGCGCGGGTGCCGGCTTCGCTGCCGGTGCCCGACGTCGTCGGGATCTGCATCAGCGCCACGCTGCGGCCGGCCACCTTCTCGGGCCCGACGATATCGGCAAAGGGCACGTCGGACGTGCACATCACCGCGACGAGCTTGGCGAGATCCATTGCGCTGCCGCCGCCAAACCCGACAACGAGGTCGGGCTTAACGTCCTTCGCCATCGCCACCGCCGTCTCCAGATTGGGCAGGTCCGGCTCGGGCTTGACATCGCCGAACACTTTTACAGCCCCCGGCAGCGCCAGCGTGTCGACGCGAGCAGCATTGAAGGGATCGGAGATCACCAGCGGCCGCCTGGCGCCGATCCGCTCGGCAAAGCGCGCCGCGGCGGTGATGGTGCCGTTGCCGAACTCCAGGATGGTGGGACGTTGGATTTCGATGGGCGTGAAGGCGTTGGTCATAGGCTCAGTCTCATGACTTCGATGCGGAGACGCCGGCGGCCAGCCGCTCGGCATAGTCGATGGCCTCGATCAGGCTGTGCTCGTTGGCGATGCCCTTGCCGGCAATGTCGAAGGCCGTGCCGTGATCGACGGAGGTGCGGATGATCGGCAGGCCCAGCGTGATGTTGACGCCGGACAGCTCCTGCCAGCGGCCGGTCGCGGGATCGACCTGGAAGCCGAGCAGTTTGACCGGGATGTGGCCCTGGTCGTGATACATCGCGACCGCTGCATCGTACTGGCCGGCGCGCAGCTTGACAAAGATGGTGTCGCCGGGCACCGGGCCGACGACGTCGAGACCATCGGCGACCGCCTTCGCAATCGTCGGCGCTGACACGTCGATATCCTGCCGGCCGAACAGACCGCCCTCGCCGGCATGCGGATTGAGCGCGGCAATCGCGATCTTCGGCTTGGCGATGCCGAGCCGCAGCAAGGCATCGTTGGTGAGGTCGATCACCATGCGCAGACGCTCCGGCGTCAGACGCTTCGGCACGTCCTCCAGGGCGACATGGGTCGAGACATGGCTGACACGCATGTTGCCATGGGCAAGAAGCATCACCGAGCCACGCACCCCGGTGAGATGCGCCAGCATCTCGGTATGGCCAGGGAAATGATAACCCGCCTTGTTGAGCGCTTCCTTGTTGAGCGGCGCCGTGACGATCGCCGCGGTCCGGCCGGCCTGCGTCAGGCGTACGCCCTGCTCGATCGCCTTGTAGGCAAAGCGGCCGCCATCGGCGCTGAGCACGCCGGGCTTGATCGGATCCCCCTCGGTGTCGGCCTGGAGGTAACAGAGATTGGGCCATTCGCGATCGTCGGCCATGACCTGGGGGATGGCGACGTCGGCGCCGAGCGCGGCCTTTGCGCCTTCCAGCGCTGCGCCGCTGCCGATCACGAGCAGGCGCAGATCGCCCTTCGCGATCCGCTCCTTCAGCCCGACGCAGGCCTTGACGATGATCTCCGGCCCGATCCCGGCCGGATCGCCCATGGTGATGGCAAGATGACGAGAGGTCATATCGGACCCTCCATTCTGAGCAGATGATTGTTCCGGAGCAGGTCACGCCACAGCCCGCTGGAACCGAATGCGCCTGATTTCGAGATGACGTCAACGCCGGCCCAGCGCCCGCCTTGCAGGATCGAACGCGGCAATCCCGGGACGATACGCCCCGTCACCTGGAGGGCATGGGCATCAAGACCAACACACGCCGCCTTCAAGGTCTCGCCGCCGGCCACGATCAACGTGCCGGGTCGATCGAGCGTCGCGATCAACGCGGTCAGTTCGTACGCGATCCGCCGCGCCGCCTCAGTGCGCGTCAGGCCTTCGGCGAGCGAGAACTTGACCATCGCCACGCGATCGTCGACCAGCTTGCGCCGAACGCGGTCCGCGCCCTCGCCCTCCGCAAGTGTCATCGCAGCCTCGCCGCACGTCGCCAGTTGCGCCGCCGTGGCGGGCTGATCGGAGCCGAACAGCCCCAGCACGGGCAGCTTCAATTGGTCCGGCGCATCGGCACGGTGACTGCGCGCCAGCGCACCGGCCAGTCCGCCGCTTCCGCACCACAGCACGGGACCCGGCATGCGCCGTCCCATCTCGACGACGCGGTCGAGGTCGATGTCACTCTCGGCGTCGAAGACCTGAACACCGCCCCGCGATGGCGTATCGGAGCTGCCCTGCCGCGCCTCGAGGCCCTCGCGTTGCAACTGGGTCAGGAGATCGTCGCCGACCCGATGCCACTCGCCCTGCACCGTGCGTGCGAATTGCTGCCCGCCTGCGGTGCGGCGTCCCTGATAATCAAATGCGGGCGCGACCACGCAGGATGCAAAGTGACCGCCTTTCAGGCAGGCGCCGAGCTCTGCCGCCCACGCCCCCCGCAACAGGCTATCGACCTTCTTGTAGGCGATTGTCGCGCCCAGAAGATGGGACGCCAAGCGTCCGACGATCCTGATGCTCTCGTCCTTCGCGCGCTCACGGGTGCCGCTATCGATTGCCAGGCTCCCGGAATCCAGCGGCGCAGACCCTTCCGACCAGATGACATCGAAAGGTCCGCACAGGCCGACGAACTCCGCCGCGGTGTCGAGCGCACCGGTGAGGTCGTCAGCAAGCAGCCGGACGCTCGTCATCGTCATGCAGCTCCCGCGCCGAAAATCTTGCCGGGATTCATCAGCCCGTGCGGGTCGAGCAATCGCTTGATATCACGCATCAGGTCGATGTCGAGCGGATCGGCGACGCGGGCAAGCCTGCCGCGATTGGTGATGCCGATGCCGTGCTCGGCACTGATCGCCCCGCCCTGCGCCGCGGTCTCGTCATCGACGATCTCGTTGATTTGCGCCACCAGCCTCGCCGTCACTTCCGGATCCTGGCAATGTACCCGATCGATCAGGGCCACGACGTGGATGTTGCCGTCGCCAATATGACCGTGCATCACGACGTTGGCATGAGGGACAGCCGCCTTGATGCGGGCTTCGACATTGTTGACGAAAGCCGCCTGACGCTCCAGCGGCACCACGCTGTCATGCGACACCACATAGCCGCTGCGCTTGTTGCCTTCGGACACGCTGTGCCTGACGGCCCAGATCGCCTTCGCCTGCGCCAGGTTGGAGGCCAATATGGCGTCCTCGGCCAGCCCTGCTTCCATCGCATCCGCGAGAACGGCAGCCAGCGGCTCGTTGAGGTCGACGCCTACAAGCGTATCGGTCAGCTCGACGATCAGATACCACGGCGTCGTCAGCTCGAAGGGAATGGTGACGTGCGGCACGGTCGAGGCGATCGCCTCGATCTGCGACCGCGACATGATCTCGAGGCTGCCGAGCCGGTCGCCGATCGCGCCGCGCAGGCGCTGCATGATCTCGAGCGCCTGCTCGACGCCCTGCAATTTCAATAGCGCCAGGGCCGAACTGCGCGGCGGCGCGAACAGTTTCAGCACGGCCGCGGTGACGATGCCGAGCGTGCCCTCCGCGCCGATGAAAAGCTGCTTGAGCGCGTAGCCGGTATTGTCCTTGCGCAGCGCGCGCAGGGCGTTGAAGACGCGCCCGTCGGGCAGCACGACCTCGAGACCGAGCACGAGGTCGCGCGTCGGACCGTAGCGCAACACCGCGGTTCCGCCCGCATTGGTCGAGATATTGCCGCCGATCTGACAGGAGCCCTCGGCGCCCAGACTCAAGGGAAAGTAGCGATCGACGTCCCGGGCCGCGTTCTGTACCTCCGCGAGGATACAGCCGGCCTCCACCGTGATCGTATTGGCGAGGGGGCTGACGTCGCGCACAGCGCGCATCCGATCGAGCCGGATCACCACATTGCCCGCGTGATCGTCCGGCGTCGCCGCCCCGCACATGCCGGTGTTGCCACCCTGCGGCACGATCGTGAGGCGCCTTGCGGCGCAGAACTTCACGACGGCGGCGACCTCGGCTGTCGAGCCCGGCTTCACCACCGCGACCGCGCGGCCGTGATAGCGCCCGCGCCAGTCCACCACGTAGGGCTCCTGGTCGGGCCCGGACGCGATGACGTGCTTGTCGCCGACGATTGCGGCGAGCCCGGCCAGCGCATCCAGGAAAGAGTCGGACATCGGTTCGCCTCGCCTTTCGGGCCCGGCCTAGGCGGAGGCGGCGAACGCCGCGGCATTCGCGAGCAGCACTTTCAGCTGGTCCGGCTGCAAGGACTCCAGCGGCGGCCGCAGACGCTGCCATCCGGCATGCCCAGTGCGATCGGCCGTGAGTGCCTTCAGCGAGGCCATCTGCGGGAACTGCGAGACCAGCTCGCGCGCCTGCACGATGCGCGCCTGCGCCGCCTTCAGCACCGGATCGTCATCGCTGTCGCCGAAATGCTTGAAGACATAGGCCAGACTGCGCGCGACGACGTTGGAGGTCGCGGTGATGCAGCCAGCGCCGCCCTTGCGCAGCAGCGGCAGCATCAACGGATCGGCGCCGCCGAGCACGGCGAACCCGGGGAAGCGCTCCACCATCGCCGTCATGTTGGCGAAGTCGCCGGACGAATCCTTGATTCCGGTGAACGTCGCCGGATAAGCCTTGCGCAATCGTTCGATCAGGGCATGCGAGATCGGCTGCGCCGACATTTGCGGATAGTGATAGAGAACGACTTTCAGGCGCGCATCGCCGATACGCTGCATCACTTCGCTGTAGGAGGCGAAGATGCCGTCATCCGTGACGTTCTTGTAGTAGAACGGCGGCAGCATCACCACGGTCTCGACGCCGAACGAGAGCGCGTGGCGCGTCAGCGCGACGGTCTCGGTGAGTGCGGCAACACCGGTGCCCGGCAGAAGCCGCTGCGGCGAGATGCCTGCGGCCACGACAGCTTCGAGCAGAGCGGTGCGCTCCGCGACGGAAAAGGAGTTGGCCTCCCCCGTGGTGCCCAGCATCGCGATGCCGTCGCAGCCTTCGTCCAGGAGATAGCGGCAATGCTCCACGAAACGCGCGTGATCGGGGGCAAGCACGGCATCGAGCGGCGTCAGCGCGGCGGAGAACACGCCATGAGGGTGGAGTGATGATGTCGACAAAACTTCCTCCGATCGCCAGAACGATATTGTTCGGATTGCGAACATTTGTTATTTGCTGTCGTTGTCGTAAAATCAGCCGCTCCCCGCGTCAAGGGCGATGGCTGTCATGGCGGGGCATTCGAGCATGGCCAAGGTCCAAAAGGCCGCGAAGCGTAAACCTGAATCCGGGCCAAAGAATCCCAAGAACTACGTTGCTTCCGTCGGGAAGGCCTTTGCCGTGCTCCAGAGTTTCAGCAGCGAGGCCTTCGAGCTGAGCCTGAGCGAGATTGCCGCACGGGCCGATCTCGATCGCGGAACGGCGTTCCGCCTGATCCATACCCTGGTCGAGCTCGGCTATCTCCAGGCGGTGCCGCAGAGCCGGCGGTTCCGCCTCGGGGTTGCCTGTCTCGACCTCGGCTACACCGTGCTGACGCGCGGATCGCTGCGGCCGATGGTCGAGCCGTTGCTGCGCGACCTCGTGCCTGAGGTCGGCGATGCGGCCTCGCTCGGCATCCTCGACGGCGGCGACGTGGTCTATCTCGCGCGCGTCGGCGCCGGCCTCGACCGCCACAAGATGGACCGCCGGCCGGGGACGCGTATTCCCGCCTACAGCGCCGCGCTCGGCCACGTCATGCTGGCGCAGCTGGCGCGGGACGAGCAGATCGCGCGACTGGAATCGCGCCCGCGCGTAAGACTGTCGGAGCGGACGCTGACCGATCTCGACGCCCTGCTCGCCCGGCTCGACCTCGTGAAGAAGAAGGGCTACGCCGTCTCCGACGGAGAGAACGCCTATGGCCTGCGCACGCTGGCAACACCGATCTTCGACGCGCAGGGCGTGGCGATCGGAGGATTGAGCCTCACCATCGATGCGGTGCGCATGGACATGGCCGCCTTCCGCGACCAGGCGCTGCCACGGCTGATGCAGGTGACGGGCCAGGTGCAGGATCTCGCGATCAAGTCGGGATTGACGAGCTGAACGCGGGTCGGCGCGACTAGACCACGATGTGATCGAAGTCGACGGCGATCCGGGTGTTCGGAAAGATCCTCGCCGCCTCCGCCAGGATCTCGGCGTCCTCGTAACGTCCGGACATATGGGTCAGCACGAGCTGGCGGACGCCGTTCGCGGCGGCAAAGGAAGCGGCCTCAGCCGCAGTGAGATGGCCGTAATTCCGCGCGGTCGGCGCGTCGCGATCGAGGAACGTTGCCTCGATCACCAGCAAATCGGCGTCAGCGACGTAATTCGACAGGCCCTCGGTGGTCTCAAGGTCACCGATCACCACGAGCTTTTTGCCGCCGCTCGGCGGCCCCAGCACGTCCTCCGGATCGATCGTGCCGCCGTCGATGACGATTGGCCGTCCCTGCGCCAACTCGCCGCGCAAAGGACCGTCGGGCACACCCAGCGCCGCGAGACGATCGGACTGAAGGTGGCGGCGAGCGGGGCTCTGGAAGACGAAACCAAGACTGTCGGTGTCGCGGTGGCGCACCGGAAAGCAGTCGATGGTGAAGTCGCCGGCGTCGATGACCTGTCCTTGGGCCAGGGCTGCGAACTCCACCGGAAGCGGCGCCCTGCCCGCGCCCCACAAGCCTGCGAGCATCTGGACGACGGTCTCGAGCGTGGCCGGGCCGCCATGAACGGTCATCACCTCGGCGCCCTGCCGCAAGCGCAGCGTCGAAAACAGGCCGGGGATGCCGAGCACGTGATCGAGATGCGCATGCGTCAGCAGGATGCGGTCGAGCCGCCGGAAGCCGGCGCCGCTGCGCAGCAGCTGGCGCTGCGTGCCTTCTCCGCAATCGACCAGCATGCGCTGGCCGGCCGCCTCGATCAGCAAGGCCGGATGGTTGCGTTCTGCCGAAGGAACGCTTGCCGAGGTCCCGAGAAAAGTCAGGGCGAACATGGTCGTCGTTTGTCCAGAGATGGAGCGCTCCTCCGCCCTGACGTCTCTGAGACCCTTACAGCTTCACAACGACCTTGCCGAAGTGGGAGCCGGTCCGGAGATGGGCGAACGCGTGGGGGACCTCGTCGAAGCCGTACACCCGATCGACGATCGGGTGGATTGCCTTGTCGGTCAAGAAGCGATTCATGGCGGTGAAATGCTCGCGAGATCCGACGGTGACACCGACGATGTCGGCGTTCTCCCACTGAAGACGCGCGAGGTCCGGCTTCGGGCCAAACCCCGTCAAGACACCGATCTGGACGATCTTGCCGCCCGAAGCGATCGATCTAAGCGATCGGTCATAGGTGCCGGGTCCGCCGAGTTCGAGGATATGACTTGCGCCTTCGCCTTCCGTCGCCTTCATCAGCGCGGCATCCCAGTCGGGCGTGTCGCGGTAGTTGATGAGGATCGAACCGCCCAGCGCCTTGGCGCGGGCGAGCTTCTCATCCGAGGATGATATCACGATCGCGCGCGCCCCCAGCGCCACGGCGAACTGAAGGCCGAACAGCGCGACACCGCCTGTTCCCTGGACCAGCAGCGTGTCACCTTTGCCCATCCCGCCGCGTGCGATGAGGCCGTGCCAGGCCGTGACGCCGGCACAGGGCAAGGTCGCCGCTTCGACCGCGGACAAGTGCGCCGGCACAGAGACAAGCGCGGTTGCCGGCAGCACGACATACTCCGCGAGCATTCCGTCCATGGTGTTGCCACCGAGGGCAGACGGAATATAGCTGGCTTTGAATGGCCCCGCGACCCAATCGCGAAAGAATGACGCGACGACGCGGTCTCCGGGCTGCCATTGCGTGACGCCCGAACCGATGGCGTCGACGACGCCCGCGCCGTCCGACAACGGCACGCGACCATTCAGCCCGCCTTGGCCAACACGGTCGAGGATCATGAGGTCGCGATAATTCAGGCTTGCCGCTTCGACCCGGATACGGACCTCGCCGCCCGCGGGTTCAGGCCTACTGACATCAGCCAGCACAAGGCCACCGGCACCGGCACCGCCGTTCAAATGGTAAGCTTTCATCGTTGCTCCTCCGCGATGGTGTTCACATGGACGAGCACGACCTGTAAGGTCTGACAGTACTGTCAGGGTCAAGAGGATTCTTCAGTGAAAATTGGTGAGCTCTCCCGCAGGACGGGAGTCAGTGTCCGGATGCTGCGTTACTACGAAGCCGAAGGACTGCTTGCGCCGCAGCGGACAGACTCCGGCTATCGCGATTATGGCCCGGCGGAAGAAGAGACCGTTCGGCGGATCAAAATGCTTGGCGCGGCGGGGATGACGCTCGAAACGATCCAGCAATTGCTGCCGTGCGTGCGGAACAACGATCCGGAATTCACGCCGTGCAACAACCTGCGCAGAATCCTCGCGCAGCAGGTCAGCCTCATCGATGAACGCATCGAGACGCTCAGCCAAAGCCGGACGATTCTGGCAGGCTTCCTGTCGAGTGTGAGCTGAGCGCCAAATCGCCTGCTTGGTCTCACCGCCCCCAATGCCACGCGAGCAGCAGCGCGTACAGGCCCATCGAGGCGGCATAGAGCACCGCAAGGAGTGCGTAGCCTGCGACCTGGCGACTGATCACCTTCGGCGTGACCCACCAGTCGAGCGCCTTGAAGGCGGCAGGCACCAGCCACCAGCCGAGCAGCTGGGTGCTGACGAGATTGCCGATGAACAGCGACAGCCAGACGGGCACGCCGTGGCTGTCGATCAGCGGCCTGCTGATGAAAGTGCCCCAGAGACAGACCACGGGATAGAGCACCAGAAGGACGATGAGGTTGCTCTTCCAGATGAACTCCGGACCTTGTTCCGGTGCCTGCGTCTTGCCCGCCGGGAACCAGAAATTGAATCCGTAGCTCGCCCGCTTCACATTCATACCGGCGTTGAAGCGCTCGCCTTCCTCGAGCAGCGCCTGCCGCACGGGCGAGTCGAGCCACGCATTGAGGTTGGCATCGGAGTCGAACGACAGGATGATGATCCATTCGTCGTGCAGGCCCGCAATCGGCCGCTCGATCTTGTGGCGCAAAAATCCCTTGAACTCGGCCTCCGCAGCCTGGATGCGCTGCTGCCATCTCAGGAACGCATCCTCGAGCCCCTCGGGGACCTTGAAGGAGATCACGGCGGAGACCGCGCTGTCGCGCTGGACGCCGCTGTCGGGCAGGATATGGACGTCCTCCGAACCGACGAAATGGCGCTGCACCTCGCCGATCAGCCGCGCCCGCACCTCGCTCCGAAGCCAGGCGCGCGCCGCGGCCGGACTCGCGAAGCGCAGGATCGTCACCCAATCGACCTGGGCCGGCGGCTGCGGTGGCACCACCTCCTGCCCCAGGAATCCGGGCCATGCCTTCAGCACCTCGCCGACCTCGCCGTTCCAGCGCGCGAACGCGGCGAAGCCGTCATCCGCGATGCGGCGCTGGATGACGAGGGCGACCGGCTGGCCGGCTGTGTCTAGCGATGCACTCATGAGCCGCCCGTCCGCTCAGCTCTTCTTGTAGAGACGCTTGCCCATCACCCAGGTCTCGTCGACGCAGCGGTCGTCGCCGACCATCATGACGGCGAACAGCATGCTCGCGGCCTCGTCCATCGTGCGCGGACCGGCGCCGTCGGCGATCAGCGACTGATGCCACGCTTGCGCGATCTGCCCGCCGTTCGGATCGAGCGCGACGAAATCGGCCTCCTTGCCCGGCTCGAAATTGCCGAGCTTGTCGTCGATGTAGAGGCCTTCGGCGCCGCCGAGCGTGATCGACCAGAAGCCGCGATAGGGCGAGAGCTTGTTGCGCTCGGCTTCGGCGAGATCCTTGCGGGTGGGATCGATGCTGCCGTCGAGCAGCGTGTTGTTGCACATGCCGACCTTGTAGGCGTCGTCGAGCACGGCGATCATCGAGAAGCGGTTGCCGCCGCCGACGTCGGTGCCGAACGACATCTTGACGCGATGCTCGGGATCGGTGGCGCGGCCGAGGCGGAACAGGCCGCTGCCGAGGAACAGGTTCGAGCACGGGCAGAACACCACTGCCGCGCCCTTCTTCGACATGCGGCGGAATTCGTTGTTCGAGAGATAGACCCCGTGCCCGCCGGAGAATTTCGGCCCCACAAGGTCGAACTTCTCGTAGACGCCGAGATAGTCCTGGCAGTCCGGATGCTCGACCAGCACGCCGCTGCATTCGGCCGGGTTCTCGGAGATGTGGGTGTTGACCCAGCAGTCCGGATGCTCGTGCTTGAGGCGCTGGCAAGCCTTCAGCAGCTCGGGCGAGGCGCCGAAGGCGAAGCGCGGCGTGATGGCGTAGAGGTTGCGTCCCTTGTTGTGATACTCGGCGATCAGCCGCTTGCTGTCACGATAGAAATTCTCGGGCGTATCGATGAAATCGGCCGGCGCGTTGCGGTCGATGCCGGTGAGGCCTGCGATGACGCGCATGTTGCGGCGGGCGGCTTCCTCGAACAGCTCTTCGGTCGAAACCGGCGACGAGCTGGTGAAGGCCTGGCAGGTGGTGGTGCCGGAGGCGAGCAACGCGTCGAGAAAACGCTTCACGCCCTCGCGCGCGTAGTTGCGATCCCGATATTTGAGCTCTTCCGGATAGACCCATTTCTGCAGCCACGGCAGGAGCTGCTCGCCATAGGCGCCCAACACGCGGGTCTGCGGCAGGTGGATATGGCCGTCGATGAAGCCCGGGACGATGATACGGTCCTTGATCTCAGTGATGGCGACGCCCGGATGCGCAGCGGCGATCTTCTCATACGGACCGAAGGCCTCGATGACGCCATCCGTGACGACCATGAGGCCGTCCTGGTGGAAGCGCGCAGCCGCCTGCTCGTTGCCGATATGCTTCCAGGGATCGTCGACGAAATCGAAGAACGTGCCGCGAATACCAACAGTGGTCATGATCCAATTCCTTCCCTAGGTCTGTGTGGCGTGCCGCGCCGAGGGCAGCGAGATCGCAAGCAGCGCGCCCGCGATGGCGCAGAGGCCGAGATAGAGCCATCCGATCGGCGCCTGCGTGGCCTCGGGCAGCACCGCCGCGATCGCCATGGCACCGCTGACCGCGAGATAGCAGAGCGCGCTGATGAGGCCGCCGATCAGGCCGTGGTCGCGCTCGAACAGGCCGAGCGCCATGCCGTACATCATCGGACACAGCACGCCGCAGCCGCCGAGCACCAGCGCGCCGCCGATCGTGATCGACGCGAGATCGAGACCGAAGATCATGCCGGTTGCGGTCAGAACCGCTGCGCCTGCGAGGAACAGCGCGAAGGCGCCGAAGCCCAGCATGCGGGCCGGCATGAAGCGCGCGAAGTGCGCGCAGCCGAGCTCGCCGGCGAGATTGACGCCGCCAAGGCCGAGCGCGACGAGGCCGTAGATCGCCGCCGAATAACCGAGACCGGTCTGGTAGAAGAAGGGCGCGACGACGCCGAACGCCAGCTGTGCGCTTGCTGCCGCGGCAAACACCAGCACGAAAGCGAGGAAGCCCGGACGGACCAGCGCCTCGCGCAAGATGCCGGCCGTGCGGCGCGGATCGAACGGCGCGCGGCGCTCGGCCGGCAGCGTCTCGGGCAGGAGAAATACGACGATCGTGGCAATGATGGCCGCAGCGATGGCAATGACGACAAAGACCCCGCGCCAGGACGTCAGCTCGACGATGAAGCCGCCGGCCGCGGGGGCAAGCACTGGCGCGAGACCCCAGGCGGCTCCAAGCAGTCCGGAGATCGCCGTGAGCTCACGACCGCGAAAGCAGTCGGCCGCAACGGCATAGGCGACGACGAGGCAGGTGCAGCCGCCGATGCCTTGCAGGAAGCGCAAGCCGAGCAGCAGCGAAGCGCTGGTGGCGAGCGCACAGGCGATGCTCATCGCGATCAGCACGGACAGACCTGCGAGCAGGACGTTGCGGCGGCCGAGCGTGTCGGAGGCGATACCAACAGGCACCAGCGCCAGACTCATGCCGAGCATATAGGCGGTGACCGTATTCTGCATCGAGGCCGCATCGGTGGAGAGATCCACCACCATCTGCGGCAGGCCGGGCGTGTAAGCGTCGAGCGGAATCTGACTGAACGGCACGACGCCCAACAGGATCGGCACGATCCCACCCCTCGCGCGACCGGCGTCCGAAGCAAGTGCAGTCATGGCTTACGCCCCCTCGATTTCCGCGGGCCCCGTCTTTTCGTGCGCGCAATGAGAGGCGCCGATGCAGGTTGCGGATATTGACGCGCGGAACGTGCCAGAACTGTGTGTAGAAACTCTTAGAGGCGAGCGTATCGATCCGTTTCCGGCCGCTGATGCTCAGGCTGCCACCCCTCAAACAAAAAATGCGAAAACAACCCCATGCAAAGTACAAATCATTGAAGAATTTCCCTGCGTGCGGCCGAGCCTGATGCCGCGTTTGACACGTCGGGCAAAACAGCGGCACGATTGCACGATCGCCATATCGAGTTGCCTTCGTCCGGATCCATTAACCGATCGGAAGGCACGACTGTTTCGGATCGCGAGATGGAGGTCCCATGCAAAGACCTGCGGACGCTGCTGACTTGGACTACGGCTCGATCAGCGCCCTTCTCGGCGCCCTGCACGCGCGCAAGATGTCGGCGTCGGAGTTGCTCGAACGCACCATCGCACGCATCGAGGCGCTGGATGGCAAGATCAACGCCATCATCGTTCGCGATTTCGATCGCGCCAGAGACGCCGCGCGAGCCGCCGATGCTGCGCTCGGCCGCGGCGAGCGGCTGCCGTTGCTTGGCATCCCCGTCACCATGAAAGAGCCGTTCAACGTCGCCGGCCTGCCGACGACCTGGGGCTTTCCACATTTCAGGGATTTTCGGCCAACGGAAGACGCGCTCGTCGTCTCGCGGCTGAAAGCGGCGGGCGCCATCATCATCGGCAAGACCAATATCCCGATCGGCCTCAGGGATTTCCAGAGCTACAACGAGATTTACGGAGCGACGAACAACCCGTGGGATCTCGGCCGCTCGCCCGGCGGCTCCTCGGGCGGATCGGGGGCGGCACTGGCCGCAGGTTTCGGCCCGCTCTCGATCGGCTCGGATATCGGCGGCTCGATCCGGGTACCCGCGCATTTCTGCGGCGTGTTCGGACACAAGCCGAGCCTCGGCCTGGTGCCCCTGCGGGGATACAGCCTGCCGCCGACGCCGCCTGTTCCCGGCCAGGGCGATCTCGCCGTCCTTGGGCCGATGGCGCGCACGGCCTCGGATCTTGCCCTGTCGCTCGACGTCATCGCCGGCCCCGACGAGCTGCGCGACGGGGTCGGCTATCGGCTCGCACTGCCCGCCCCTCGCCATGCCGATCTCAGGGATTTCAGGATCCTCGTGATCGATACGCATCCGCTGATGCCGACAGGTGACGCCGTGCGTTCTGCCATCGGACGATTGGCCGATCGGCTTGGCAGATCGGGCGCTCATGTCGCGCGTGCCAGCGCCTCGCTGCCTGATCTTGCGGACTCCGCGCGGCTCTACATGAGGCTGCTCAACGGCGCGCGAAGCCCGCGCCTGACACCCGCCGCGCTCGCCGAAGCGCAAGGCCTTGCCGCGGCACTCTCACCCGACGACCGCAGCCTGCAGGCCGAACGCGCCCGCGGCTGGGGCATGCTCCATCGTGAATGGCTCGCAGCCGACGCGGCCCGGCTGCAGCTGCAGCAACGCTGGCAGCAGTTCTTCCGCGAGTTCGACGCGGTGATCTATCCCGTCGCCACCGTGCCGGCCTTTCCGCACGACCATTCCGAGCCGTTCGAGGCGCGGCAGCTCGACATCGACGGCAAGCTCTACAATTACTCCGATGCGTGCTTCATCTGGGCCGACCCCGCCTCGACCTGCGGACTGCCGGCGACCGCCGTTCCGATCGAGCGCACACCCACAGGCCTGCCGATCGGCGTCCAGATCATCGGCCCCTATCTGGAGGATCGCACGACTATGACGCTGGCCGGGTTGATCGAACGCGAGTTCGGCGGCTTCGTCCCGCCGCCGTCGCTGTGAGAAAAAGGACGGCGACGCTGAAAGCTGCCGGGATAAACGTGCCGCCGTGCTTCTCAGAACGGTATCAAGCGCGAGAAATGCGAGCGCTAGCACGGATCCTGGACGTTAGTTACGTTATACTTCTTGGCCGCCAGTACCTGATAACACCACCCTTCCATCAGCGCAGGATGGCTCACATTGTAGAGAGTGCAGTCGAGAATATCCTTGGGGTCGTAGAACTTGAAGACCTGCAGTAGTCCTCCCGTCGGCCCATTGGTGTAGCGACTCTTGAATGTACCCAACGTTTTCCCCACATACGCCCACTGCTTGCCCGACTTAATAACGTTGATGATATAGGTTATTCCGTCGTTCTTGCCGCCGGCGTCGAGAATCTTCTGCCAAGCGTCGGTGGCGCTTGTACCCTCCTTGAATCTCTCGTCCATGATACACATGATCGAGCCGGTGATGTTCGCACTGCCATCCATGCCAAGCTCGTATTTGTGGGACTCTCCTTTGGCGAGACCAAGCACATTTATGCTCATCGATCGTCCTCCCGTTATTTAGCCGGAACTGCTTCTCGGCTCTTCAGAAAAATCATCGAACCAATGGCGCTTCGCTTCAGTCGCCCTCGATGCAGCTAGACGAACTGCTGCAGGCTTCCGACCGTGGTCATCCCGTAGACCCGCAACGAAGGTCCGCCACGGCCGTCGCGTGGCCAGATCATCCACTCGCCGCGAAAACGCTGGCCGCGCGGCGCCTGTGCGCGTGCATCATTGGTCCAGGTTCCGGCAAACCGATCGAGGTTCGTCGACGTCAGGATGACGAAGTATTGCTCGCCGGGCACCAAGACATACGCGCCCGGGAGGGGAATATCGTGGGATGCGAATGGCGTCGTCCCGGGAAGGGACTTCGAGACGACAACTTTCGGCTCCGGAATCCGCACGACTTGAGAGGGCTCCGGCACGTTCGGTCCGGTGGCAAGCTGCACCACCATATCCTGCCCCTTCATCGGAATGATCACACCACGAAGATGGTAAGGAGTGGTCACCTTGAAGGGGATCACGAAGACGGCGTGGTCATATCCGCCCGCCGGCTCGGTTCCGATGACGACATCGCTGACGTATTGCGGCGCGCCGTCGTCGACGTTTTGAAACACGTAAATCCGACGCGATGCAGCGTCGGCATGCCGAGCCAGATAGAGGACGGCATCCTGCAGCGTTCCGGAGCGAAGGTTTCCGTCGTCATCAAGCACCTCGACGGCCGTCGAAAGCCGTGCGGCGATCTGATACGTGCTATCGAGGTCGCTCGCCGTGTCGTCGAGCGCAACGGCCAACTCGTCGTAGAATGCAGACACTTTGGCTGATGTCGCCACCAGCGCGGAGTCGCCTTTCTGGGCTTCTTCGAGCCAGACCTGGTGCTGCTTTAGTTCACTTTCGGCCCCCACGAGCTCCCTGAGCCTGGCCTGAAGTGCCGCGGTGTCCGCCGCCAACTTTGCCATATCGCGTTGCAGCCCAGGCAGCTTCGATTGCTCGTCCCTCAAGTTCTGAATGACGCCATTCAGCTCGCCCTGCTTTCCCTCGATGAGATCCTTGATGTTCTGCACCGCCAAATAGACGTTGTAGCCTGGCACCCAAAACCACTTGCTCATCTTGTCCTGGTTGTCTTCCAACTCGTCTTGAAGCTCCCTGATCCGGGACATCAGTTCGGTCATTTTCTTCTGGTAGTTTGCCATGTCGACCTGAGCCTGCTCGAGCTTGGCTACGTCACCGGCAAGGGCAGCCTGCGTGCTATCGATCTGGGACCTCGCGACAGCCTCCGCATCAATGGTCGAGGCGATCGCTTCGGTGACCGCGTGAAGCCGGGCCTGCGCCAGATCCTCTTCGGTCTTGACGACTTCGTGCAGGCCCTTTGCCGCCTCGCTCAGACTGGCGACGTCGGGCCTCAGGGTCGCCAGCAAGGCGAGTGCCTGGTCGTCCTGTCCGGCGTGCGAAAGTGCGACCGCGCGGGCCAAGCCGTCGACCACGTTCTTTGCGCGTTTGGCATAGACATCCGTATCGCCCATGATTGACGTCCCTCCTCTGGATGGCCTCCGACCTCGACGAGAGGAGAGACGATCGATTGCCGGAAAAGCCTTCGGTCGATGATCCGCAGCCCGGCTCGCAGGTTGCGATTTGGATAAGAGGTCGACGTGCCGATCAAATCGTCGAGCCAAGGAGAGCCAATTCGGCTTTCACTTTGTCCGATCGAGCCGTGGAGGCGAGCTTGTCGTTGGCCAATTCCAACTGGACCTTGGCCTTCAGCGGCTCGAGCAGTGCACGCGCTTCGCTGATGCTCGGCGACAGATTGATGTTCGCGATGGAGGCGTCGCGAGCTTTGATCGACCCCTCCTTATATTCGCGACCGAGGTCGGTCAGCGCCGCCCAACGCGCGAGATAAGCGATCGCAGACGGCATGAACATGTCGCTCAGGTAGTATTCGATCCTCGCCTTTGGATCGTCTCCGCTTGCCAACTCGTCGCTGATCTTGGTGTTGATGTCGGAATCGGCCAGACGATCGCACGCCTTCTTCACGTTTTCCCAGAACTGCCTGGTCACGACCAGGGTCGTGGTGATATTGGCAAAGGCCCAAACTGCGATTTGCAACGCCACCTGAGCTGATTCATGGATCTTCTGCTCAGTGTCTGAAGAGGCGAGTTTCGAGCTCAACTCCGCAAGGTGGGAAACGATTTCACGCTTGGACGCCTCCTGCGCCAATTTCTGGTCGAGCAGTCTCATCTTCTCCTGGCGAACCGACTCGCCCGCCTTTGCGGCATCCTCGGACATTTGCCTGGTGGTTTTTCCCGCATCGTCGAGACCTGCGGCAACGCCGGCGGCCGTCGACCCGTCGCTCTTCTTGGCGCCTGTGCCTTTGTCTGCGGCGGTATCGTTGGCGGCTCCGGTGTCGAGGCCACCACCACTGGCCTGCCCGGTGGATGCAGATGTTTCGCCGGACGTTTGCTCCGTGGTCTCCTGACCCGAGCTGGATTGGCCGGGATCTTCCCGGTTCGGCTGGCGCGACAAGTTTGCGGCCACCGTTCCGAGCGGGTTCTTGGCCGCCGTGTAAGCGCCGAACGCCGATCCGAGGCCCGAGGTCACGCTGCTGACAATGCCCGTGATGAAGGCGCGCTCCTCTTCCTTCTCTTCGCGCGATTTGGCGTCTTCATACAGCGCATTGAGCGTGGCGATGCTGCCGGCCAGTTGTTCGTTCATCGACGTTTGCTTGGACTGTTCAGCCGCCATCTGCGCGCGCTCTGCGCGAATCTTGGCCAGAGCGTCTTGCTCCAACGCAGTGAGTTCGAGGGTGTCGTGCTGATCCTTTTGCACGTCGGTCCCGAGCGCTGCGCTCCGGTCGGCCAGGCCCTGCGCCGTTTGCGCCATGGCCGCGGCTTCCTTGCCCGATCTGGTGAGCCGGTCCATCGCACGCTTTTCCTGCCCCTTGACCAGCCAATGAAATGCTTCGGCGACGTCGTTGCCGATGCGACGCCCCGCAGTTTCGAAACTCGTCATCGCAGTGACACAGTCGGCACAAAGATCAAGAAAGACCTTGCGGCGATCGGAGATCGTCGCCTGCACGTGGGTTCCCGCGACGCCGCAGTAAGCCAGATAAAGAAGCTCCGAAACGCGCGACAGATTGGCGATCATTTCATGAAGGTCGAGATCGGTGAGGATCTCCTGCTTTGCCGCCGAGACCAGCGTCGAGCCTGCGTCGGGAAATTTGTCGATCTGGTATGTTTCGGAAGTCTGATCCGGGGTGGTAATTGTCATCGTCGCGCTGGCGGCGTCCAAAGTGACAGCCGCCTTGCTCGTCGTCGCCACGACTGAAGGCATGATCGACCCGCTGCTGGTTTGATGAATAGGAAAATTGCGAAAAGCTGCTTGGTGCCAATTTCGCCACCTTAGCGATCCACAAACGCAGATTGTGTGATATAGATTGCACAATCAAAACTAAATTCGCTTCAAATCATCAGCATGAAGATCGAGCGGGCTCGTCGTATGGCCCCCTCATCTCTCCTCAATGTTCGGGTCATGAGCGGAAGCCCAGGCGATCGCCGTGGGCGTGCGGACGGTTCGTCAACTGCAAATGCTACTCCGCTTCCCTCGCGTCGCGGGTCGACCCAGGGACGCACCGGAACTCCGGCATGGGCGCAAGGCCATGATCTCATTGCCGTCTGGGAACAGCAGCCGGTCGCCCTACTCCCGCGCCGACTGCGCCTCGACCGCCTGCACGGCGACATCAGCCACCTGCCGCAGCGCTTCGCGGTCCGCGCCGGAGGATGCCATCACGCCCATGCCGACCGACACCGCCGAGACATAGCGCGCGAGTGCGGCGGGATCTGACGTCGGCTTCAGATCACCTTCCGCCTTGGCGCGAACAAAACGGTCGCGAAGCTGGTCTTCGTTCTGGGCGCGGCGGGCGGCGAGCTCGAAGGGGACGTTCTCCGAACCGGTGCCGCAGGCGATGCCGCCCTGCACCAGCAGGCAGCCGGGCGGATTGGCGGGATCGGTCTGCTTGTCGGCGATACCCATCAGCATCCGCTCGGCCACGTCGCGCGCGGTGCGGGCCGCGACCACCTCGTCCATCCAGGCGCCGCGCAATTTGGTGTAGCGGTCGAGCGCGGCCTTCAGCAGGCCTTCCTTGTTGCCGAAGCAGGCATAGAGGCTGGGAGGATTGATGCCCATGGCGTCGGTCAGCTGCGCAATGGTGGCGCCCTCATAGCCATGGCGCCAAAACACTTCCATCGCCTTGTCCAACGCCGTTTCGGCGTCGAACTCGCGGGGGCGTCCCATGCGCATGTGCCTGTCTCCTCGGAATCGGCGAGCATCATCAACCTAACGCCGCCCCCTATCTATTTGTTCTAACTTTCTTTTTCTTGTGTCTTCCAATTGTCGCGGTATCGACGTACATTTTTCTTAGCGATTGGTACATAAGTATCTTGCGCTGCGGTATCCAGCTCCACATCTGTAGTGAACACTACATATATGGAGCGCGCAAATGCCCCCCTCCCAAGAAACATCTGCTGCCGGCCGTTTCCGCCGCCTTCTCGGCGGTGTCGCCATTGTCGGCGCCCTTGCCGCCGCCGGCTCGGTCGCGACCGGCCGCTACTTCCACGCCGCCCAGGCGACGGCGACGGCCGCCGCGGCTGAACAGGCCGTCCCCGTCACCGTCGCGCTGATCGAACCGAAGCAGACCGCGCTGTGGGACGATTTCTCCGGCCGGCTCGAGGCCATCCATCGCGTTGAGCTCCGGCCGCGCGTCGCCGGTGCGATCCTGGCGACCAAGTTCACCGAAGGCGCTCTGGTAAAGGCCGGCGACGTCCTGTTCAAGATCGACCCGGCGCCTTACGCGGCGGAGGTCGACAAGGCCAAGGCCCAGCTCGAGGCGGCGAAAGCGCGCGTCGTCTTCACCCAAAGCGAAGTCGAGCGCGGCGCGCAGCTCGTCGGCAATGCCGTCGTGACCCGTCGCGATTTCGATCAGCGCGAGAATGCCAATCGCGAAGCGATCGCCAACGTGAAGGCCGCCGAAGCGACGCTCCAGACCGCCCAGCTCAATCTCGACTATACCGAGGTGCGAGCCCCCGTGGACGGCCGCGTCGGCAAGATCGAGGTGACCGTCGGCAATCTCGTCGCCGCCGGCACCGCCTCCCCGGTGCTGACCTCGCTGGTCTCGGTCAATCCGATCTACGCCTCCTTCGATGCGGACGAAGAAGTCGTGCTGCATGCGCTGAACGCGATCGCGGACGCCTCCGGCCAGCGCGGCAATCTCGACCAGATCCCGGTGGAGATGACGACCTCCGGCAGCCTCTCGGCAAAAGGCCACATCCAGCTGATCGACAACCAGGTCAACGGCCAGAGCGGCACCATCCGCGTCCGCGCGGTGTTCCGGAACGAGGACGGGCGCCTGATCCCGGGCCAGTTCGCCCGCGTGCGCATGGGCCAGCCGAAGCAGCAGACCCTCGTGATGATCGACGAGCGCGCGATCGGCACCGACCAGGACAAGAAGTTCGTGATGGCGGTGGGCGATGACAGCCGCGCCGTCTATCGGCCGGTCACGCTCGGCGGCGCCGTGGACGGGTTGCGCATCGTCACTGCGGGTCTGAAGCCCGGCGACCGCATCGTCGTGAACGGTCTGCAACGCGTGCGACCGGGCGCCCTGCTCAAGACCGAGGTGGCGGCGATGGGCGCGCGAGGACCGCAGCAGGCTTCCAACCACAGCGATCAGGACGTGGTGCAACGCTAGCGTCATTCCGGGGCGCGACGAAGTCGCGAACCCGGAATCTCGAAATTGCTGAACTCCGAGCATCTCACCTCTGGATTCCGGGCTCCGCGCGATGCGCGCGCCCCGGAATGACCGGTGGGGCTGTCGGAGAACCACAGAATATTGCCCAGGGGCAAGACTATGAATCTCTCAAAATTCTTCATCGACCGTCCGATCTTCGCCGGCGTCCTCTCCGTCCTGATCTTCCTCGCCGGGCTGATCTCGCTGTTTGCGATGCCGATCTCGGAATACCCGGACGTGGTGCCGCCCTCCGTCGTGGTGCGTGCGACCTATCCCGGCGCGAACCCCAAGGTGATCGCGGAGACGGTGGCGACGCCGATCGAGGAGCAGATCAACGGCGTCGAGAACATGCTCTACATGTCGAGCCAGGCGACCACCGACGGCGCGATGACGCTGACGGTGACGTTCCGCCTCGGCACCGACCCTGACAAGGCGACGCAGCTGGTGCAGAACCGCGTGCAGCAGGCCGAGCCGCGGCTGCCGGCCGTGGTGCGCCAGCTCGGCATCATCACCAAGAAGTCCTCGCCGGACCTCACCATGGTCGTGCATCTGCTGTCGCCGAACGGCCGCTACGACATGACGTATTTGCGCAATTACGCGGTGCTCAACGTCAAGGACCGCCTGGCGCGGATCGACGGCGTCGGTGACGTCCAGCTCTACGGCGCCGGCGACTATTCAATGCGGGTCTGGGTCGATCCGCAGAAGACCGCCGAGCACGGCCTGACCGCGAGCGATATCGTCAGGGCGATCCAGGCGCAGAACGTCGAGGCCGCCGCCGGCGTGGTCGGCTCCTCCCCCAACGTCAAGGGCATCGATCTCCAGCTCTCGGTCAACGCCGAAGGCCGGCTCGCGAACGAGGATCAGTTCGGCGATATCGTGGTCAAGACCGGCACGCGCGGCGAAGTCGTGCGCCTGCGCGATCTCGCGCGCATCGAGCTCGGCGCCTCCGAATACGGCCTGCGCTCGCTGCTCGACAACAAGCAGGCGGTGGCGATCCCGATCTTCCAGGCGCCCGGCTCCAACGCGCTGCAGATCTCCGACAACGTCCGCGCCACCATGGCCGAGATCAAGAAGAACATGCCTGAGGGCGTGTCCTACCAGATCGTCTACGACCCCACCCAGTTCGTGCGCTCGTCGATCGAGGCTGTGATCCATACGCTGCTGGAGGCGATCGCGCTGGTGGTGCTGGTCGTGATCCTGTTCCTGCAGACCTGGCGCGCCTCGATCATCCCCCTGCTCGCGGTGCCGGTGTCGATCGTCGGCACGTTCGCGGTGATGCACGCGTTCGGCTTCTCCATCAACGCGCTCAGCCTGTTCGGCCTCGTGCTCGCGATCGGCATCGTCGTCGACGATGCCATCGTCGTGGTCGAGAACGTCGAGCGCAACATCGAGGCCGGGCTGTCGCCGCGCGATGCCACCTATCAGGCGATGCGCGAGGTGTCGGGGCCGATCATCGCGATCGCCATGGTGCTGATCGCGGTGTTCGTGCCGCTCGCCTTCATCTCCGGCCTCACCGGGCAGTTCTACAAGCAGTTCGCATTGACGATCGCGATCTCGACCGTGATCTCCGCGGTCAACTCGCTGACGCTGTCGCCGGCGCTGTCGGCGCTGCTGCTCAAGGGACACGACGAGCCGAAGGACCGGCTGACCCTGATCATGGAGAAGGGCCTCGGCTGGTTCTTCCGCGGCTTCAACAGGGCCTTCACCCGCTCCTCGGAGAACTACAGCGGCACCGTCACCAAGGTGATCTCCGGCAAGGCTGCCGTGATGGGGCTGTACGTGGTGCTGGTCGGGCTCACCGCCCTGCTGTTCCAGCAGGTGCCAGGTGGATTCGTACCGGGCCAGGACAAGCAGTACCTGGTCGGCTTCTCGCGGCTGCCCGATGGCGCAACGCTCGACCGCACCGAAGAGGTGATCCGCAAGATGAGCGACATCGCGCTGACCCAGCCCGGTGTCGAGAGCTCGGTGGCCTTCCCGGGCCTGTCGATCTCCGGCTTCACCAACTCGTCCAATGCCGGCATCGTGTTCTCGACGCTGAAGCCGTTCGACGAGCGCAAGGGCGCGGAGTTGAGCGGGAACGCCATCGCGGCCGAGCTGAACAAGAAGTATGCCGGCATCCAGGAAGCCTTCATCGCCATGTTCCCGCCGCCGCCGGTCAACGGCCTCGGCACCATCGGCGGCTTCAAGCTGCAGATCGAGGACCGCGCCGGTCTCGGCTATGACGCGCTGAACGAGGCGACGAACGCGTTCATGGCGGCGATGCAGAAGGCGCCGGAGATCGCCGGCGTGTTCTCGAGCTTCCAGGTCAACGTGCCCCAGCTGTTCGCCGACATCGACCGCACCAAGGCGCTGCAGCTCGGCGTGCCCGTGACGGAGGTGTTCAACACGCTCCAGATCTACCTCGGCTCCTACTACGTCAACGACTTCAACAAGTTCGGCCGCACCTATTCGGTCCGGGTCCAGGCCGATGCGCCGTTCCGCGCCCGTGCCGACGACATCAGGCAATTGAAGGTGCGCTCGTCCTCGGGCGACATGGTGCCGTTGTCGGCGCTGCTCAAGATCCGCCAGAGCGCAGGCCCGGAGCGCGCGATCCGCTACAACGGATTCCTGTCGTCCGACATCAACGCGGCGGCGGCGCCCGGCTTCTCGTCGGGCCAGGCGCAGGAGGCCGCGACGCGAATCGCGGCCGAAGTGCTGCCGCCCGGCTTTGCCTTCGAATGGACCGACCTGACCTATCAGGAGTTCATCGCCGGCAATTCCGGCATCTGGGTGTTCCCGCTGGCGATCCTGCTGGTGTTCCTGGTGCTGGCGGCGCTCTATGAGAGCCTGACCTTGCCGCTCTCGATCATCATGATCGTGCCGATGGGCCTCTTGGCTGCGATGTTCGGCGTCTGGATATCCAAGGGCGACAACAACGTCTTCACCCAGATCGGCCTGATCGTTCTCGTCGGACTCTCGGCAAAGAACGCGATCCTGATCGTCGAGTTCGCGCGCGAGCTCGAATTCGCCGGGCGCACGCCGATCCGGGCCGCGATCGAGGCGAGCCGCCTGCGGCTACGCCCGATTTTGATGACCTCGATGGCGTTCATCATGGGCGTGCTGCCGCTGGTGCTTTCGACCGGAGCCGGCTCGGAGATGCGGCGCGCCATGGGCGTCGCCGTGTTCTCAGGCATGATCGGCGTCACCGTGTTCGGCCTGTTCCTGACGCCGGTGTTCTACGTGCTGCTGCGAACCATCACCGGCAACAAGCCGCTGGTGCATCACGGCAGCGACATCAGCGCGGCGCCGGTCCGCAGTGCCGGGCACTAGAGTTGGAGCATGATCTTGTCGGAAAACCGCTTCACGCTTTTCCGGATCATGCTCTAGATCAGGGAAATCCCCGATACCAGCAACAGAACGAGCACGGTCTTGCGAAAGACCGTCTCGTTGACGCGGTGAAAGGCGATCACGCCCAGCGCGGAGCCGGCGAACAGCGCCGGCAGGCTGACTGCGAGGTCGACGAACACCTTTGACGACAGATCCTGATGCCCGACCAGCAGCACGATCGCGAAGAGCTGCATCACCGCGATGAAGGGCTGCACCAGGCCGCGCTGCTCGCTCTTGGGCATGCCGCGCATGTCGCACCAGATGGTCGGAACGGCGCCCGGCATCGCCGTCAAGCCGCCGACGAGCCCTCCTCCGAACCCGATCAGCGCGACCCAATGACGGCCGACGGCTTCGCCGGCGGTCACCAGGGTCGGCCGCAGCAGCATGTAGGCGGCATACAGCGCGACGACGATGCCGAAGCCGCGCCGCAGCAGATGCGTGTCCGTCGACTGCAGCAGCGAGATCGCGATGGGGACGCCGATCAATCCGCCGACGATCAGCATCAGGCTGCCTTCCCAGCGGATGTTGCGCCGGAGCGCCCACAGATTGGTCGCCTGCACGCCGATGCTGCAGGCCATCATCAGCGGCACGGCTTCGAGCGGCTGGAACACGCGCAGCAGGATCGCGCCTGCGACGGCCGAAAACGCGAAGCCCGAAAGCCCCGAGACGAAGGCGCCGGCAAACACGGCAACGCTAAGCAGAATCAGAGTCGCGACATCAGGCACGGACCGTCCTCCGGTCAATCGTAGGGAATCTGCGGAACGTCGGCGGCAAGGCCCTCGGGGCAGACCGCTGCCTCGTGCGGGAACGATGCGTACATCGCGTGGGCGTGGGATCGTTCCAAAATTGCCAGGCCGGCCAGTTGAAGAGCGACGAGCGCCGCGGTCAGCGCGATTGCAACGATGTTGAAATTACGCGCGTTCGAAGGCCGGGTGGCCGGCGGCTGTTTCACGCACATCAGATCCGTGGGCATTTCTCGAAATATCCTCTTCCCTGCTGACCGAGACGATCTCGTTCAAAGGCAATGTTTCGTCCGGCCGGGCCAGCAAATGGTGATAGCGCCGCAATGCGCGCTGCGCCTCGATTCTGCGCTGCTCGTGAAGCACGGCGCCGACGCGAGCGACGATGTCGCGGAACTTGTCGACCATGGCAAATGACGTCCTTCGCATGACGACCTCCTCTCAACCCGTGCGAGAGATTGGTGGGCTTCACTCCAACCCGCTGTGAGTTGCTTCACAGAGGAACTGATCGGTCGAACAAGAAATCGTGTGACTGGTCACTAGATCAGAACGCAAAAAAACGCGTCATTCGATCGAATGACGCGCGGTCACTTCATCATGATGTGTTCGGCTTGAACCTATCGCGCGCTGCGGCGATGCGGCTCGCCCTCGATGCGCATCAATGCAGCAGCGGATTGGAAAATCCCGCGGCGAGCTTGACCAGATCGGCCTGACGGGAAACGCCGGTCTTGGCGAAGACGCGATGCAGATGCGTCTTCACCGTCGTCTCCGCGATCCCCAATGCCGCCGCGGTCTCCGGCACGCCGCCGACTTCGACGATCGACTGCAGGACTCGCAATTCCGCCGGCGTCAGCTCGAAAGCGCGGTCGATCAGGCCGGCGCATGAGCGACTGTCGAGTTCCGCCTTCCAGACGAGCAAGGCCCCGACCGCCGATGTGCGCTCCGTCGCGCCGTCGCGCAGCAGCGACGGCAATGCAATCACGTGGGCGACGTAGTGCGATCCGTCATGCGCCGTCAGCGGAATCTTCCGCCCCATCGCCGCCGCCACGGCTACCTCTGCCGGATCACGGAAGATGTTGCGCAAGGCGAGATTCGCCTCCGAGGATCTCGTCACGAGCCGGCCCGCGATAGAACGCAGCACGTCGTCGGCCGCGAGGATCGTCTCCGCGGCCGGATTGCTGTGAACGACGCGGCAGGCCGAATCGAGCAGGATGACGCCGGCATTCAGCCGATCCACGACGTCGGCCAGCGCGGTCGCGCGCTGCTGCTTCCGCTCGATCGCGCGGTTGATCAGCAGCGCCCGGCTCGCATGCGGAACGAGCGACTGCATCCGCGCACGTTGCCCGGCGTCGAGCATCTCCCTGCCCGGGATGACGGTCATCAACATCGGGCACGGCGACTTCGACTGCTCCAGCACGACGTTGGCAACGTCGACGCAGCCCTGGGGACGGAGCCATTCCTGGTAGAAGCGGCCGCGGCGGTACTCGTCGAAATTCACGAGGTCCGGAATGTTGCGCACCTCGCCGTACCGCGGAAGCCGGGCGAGCGGATCGTATTGGGAGTAGGTTTCCGAATAGAGCTGGATGTAATGCGGATCAACGCCGCAATAATAATGGGTGGCCCCGGACTTGCTGACCGTGTCCTTCGAAATCAGGCCGCAGGCCTGGCTGCCGATGAACGCATTGAGCATCACGACGACGCCGCTCCACAACTCAGGGTGGAGCCCTGCATCGTAAATATTCTCGATCAGCTCGGAATGCTTGGGAACTCGGGACATCCGAAGAGCCATGGTCAGACGCGCAAGCTGCGGAAATGTTCTTCGCCCGGCGGCTAAAATGAGTCTGTCACGGCGACAAAAGGTTCAAATCCAGCACCGATTGACCGATCAATTGACGAACGGATTGGCAAATCCCGCCGCGAGCTTGACGAGATCGACCTGGCGGGAAACGCCGGTCTTGGCGAAGACGCGATGCAGATGCGTCTTCGCCGTAGTTTCCGCGACGCCCAGCGCGGCTGCCGTCTCCGGAATGCCGCCGACCTCGACGATCGACAGCAGCACGCGGAGCTCCGCCGGCGTCAGCTCGAAGGTCCGCGCGATCAATTCGCCATATGATTGTCCGCCGAGCGATACCTTGCGCACAAGCAGCGCGCCGGCGGCATCGACGACGCGCTCGCCGGCGTTGCGCAGCACGGACGATAGCGGCAGCATATGCGCGACGTAGCGCTCCCCCGTACGCGCCAGCAGCGGCATGGCATCGCTGCTTGCACCGGGCGGCGCACCGTCGCGGCCGGCAAACGCGTCGCGTAACGTCCGATTGGCGTCTGCGCTGCTGGTCACGAACTGACCGGCGACGGTCCGGACCACGTCATCCGCCGCGAGCAGGACACGACCGGCCGAATTCGCATGGACCAACCGGCAAAAGGCATCGAGCAGGAAGATTCCGGCCGTCAAATTGTCGAGCACATCGGCCAGTGCGGTCTCCAGCGTCAATTGAGCAGTCATGGCGCGGTTGATCAGCAGCGCGCGGCTGGCGTGCGGGACGAGGAGCGAGAGCCGATGCTTCATGCCGGGATCAACCATGCGGCGGCCCGACAGCACGGTCATCATCACCGGGCAGCTTGGATTCGACATCTCGAGCACGACGTTGGCCGCATCGCTGCAGCCCTGCGGCTGCATCCATTCCTGGTAGAAGCGCCCCTTGCGATATTCTTCGAATTCGACGAGTTCGGGAACGGTCACAACCTTTCCGTGTGGCGGCAGAACCGTGAGCGGATCGAACTTCGAATGCGTGTCGGCATAGAGCTGGATGAAATGCGGGTCCGCCCCGCAATAATAATGGGTCACGCCGGATTTGCTGATCGAATCCTTCGAGAACACGCCGCAAGCCTTGCCGCCGACGAAATCGCGAATACCGGCGACAGCATCATTCCAGCGCCACGGATCGATCCCGGCATCATAGATGGACTCGACGAGGTCGGGCAGATTCTGTGGTCCAGGCATGACTCGAAATGGCACTGAATGATCAATGCGAGCCAGACTAGCACAGCCGCAGCATGCGACATCCTCCGATCGGAGGAGGCGCCGGCCGGGCGGATGGACCCGGCCGGCGCGCGCCGTGTTCGAGCCGCCAGGGCTGATGCCGGCTCAGAACGCGACGCGGACCCCGCCCTTGGCAGAGCCGGTGCGGCTCTGGTCGGACATCATCACGCCCTCGACCGCACCGAACACGGACACGTTGGGCCCGGTGCGATAGTCGAAGCCGAGGCCGGCGACGGCACCGACGGTGCTGCGGCTGCCGGGCGTCACGAACGACAGGTTCTGGCCAAGCAGCACCGTGTTGATGGTGGTATCGCCGGCGCGCTGGAGCGCGATCACGCCGCCATGGATGTTGGCCTTCAGATCACCGCTGGCGAGCCTCGTGACGCGAGACAGGTCGACCTCGCCGCGCTCCTCGAAATCCTGCAGCGTGCGGCCGCCGACCGACAGTCCCTGCGCCGAGCCGCTCTCGCTGTAGCCGTCGAAGCGGCCGGCGACATAGCGCAGCCGCGCCGTCGGCGTCAGCACATAGCCATTGCCGATGTTGAGCCTGTAGCCATAGGCCACTTCCGGGCTGAGGTACCAGCCGCTGTAGCTTGCGGTCGCGGTCTCCATGCCACCGGCCGCGGCATTGTTCAGCACCAGGCGGCGCGACCTGTTGTCGGAATTGCCGCCCTGGATCGTGAAGTCGAAGAACTGCGAGGCCCATTCGAACCGGCTGTAGGCGCCGGCGAAGACGTAATTGGTATCGACCGACTGTGAATTGAGGTCGACCGAGAGGCCGCCCTGCCCGCCGCCGAGGAAGGCGCCGACCAGCCAGTCGTGCCGCACCTTGCGGTCGATGCCGATCGCCCCGCCCCAGGCCGTCGAGGTCGCGCGCAGCGTGGAGGTCGTCTCGTCCTGGATGCGCTGGCCGCCAAAGCTGTTGGCCCAGACCGTGATCGGCGCCGGATCGGTCCAGACGCTGCGCGGTGCCTTGGTGAAGGGACCAGCCTGTGCCGTCTCAGGCGCGTAGGCCATCGCCATCATGTTGCTGCCGGCGGGGCCTGCGCCGCCGCTCAGGCGGCCCTGCACCAGCGAGGAGACGCCGCCGGTGAAATCCATCAACGTACGGTCGGTCTGCGCCAGCGCGGTGGGGTCGAGGGTTGCCAGCGTGGCGCCGGCAAAGACCTTCGGGCCAGCGAAGCCCCCGCCTCCGACGTTGGTGTTGATGATGCCATTGAAGTTGACGAAGGTCGGAAGCTGAATGCTCGTCAGCGACGACACCCGGCTGCTCAGCGGAACGAAATTGACGTTGACGACGTCATTGCCGAAGCCGAAATCGACCACGCCATTGATCTTCGAGCCCGGCAGCAGCGTCAGCGTGTCCGCCCTGGTGGAAAGCTTGATCGCGACCCCGCCGGCCCCGGTGATCGTGCCGGAGTTCGTGATGTTTGATCCATCGCTCGACTCGATGCCGATCCTGCCGATAATCGTTCCGGAATTGTTGACAGTCGCCCGGGTCGTCAAGATGCCGGTGCCATTGATGGTCGAGCCCTGAAGCAGACCTGTATTCGTCACATTGGCGATGTTGGCGTTGACGGCGGCACTCCGGCCAACGATCGACCCGGAATTGTTGACGTTGCCGAAGATCGCGTTGATGCCGCGATCCGCTGTGACGGCTCCGGAATTGTCGAGGTTCACCGTGATGCCGCTCATGCCGAAGCCGAGCGTCGTTACGATCTGTCCGGTATTGGTCACGTTGACCGTCGTGGCGAAGATGACGGTCGAGCCGCTGGTGATCGTGCCGCTATTCAGGACGTTCGCCGCACCGTTCCTGGCATTGATGCTGGACTGGGTCCCGCCGATCGTACCACTGTTGCGGACGGTTGCATCTCCGGTGTCCGCAATGATGGCCACGCCCGTACTGCCGTCGGCGCTGATCGTCCCGGCATTGTCGATGACGGCAGACGTACCGGCGAACACCGCATTGTCGTGGGCGGTCACGGCACCACCGGCGAGGTTCGTCAGATTGATATCTCTGGCCCTTATCCCGGCCTCCTGGCCGGCAATCGTGCCGGAATTGTTCACCGTCGCCAGACGGTCGGAGAAAATCGCGGCGCCCGTTATTCGGGTCTGCGTGATCAGGCCTGTCCCGAGGTTGGTGATGGTTGCATTGCCGCTGGTGTCGATTGCCCTGTCCTCGCCTCTGACCGTGCCGGCATTGCTGAGAACGATCGACGTCGGCGTAATGGCGTTGAAGCCCGTAATCGTCGCGCCTTCCAGGTTGGTGATCGTCATGTCGCCGCCGGTAATACCCGCCGCATTCGTTCCGCTAATCGTGCCTGCATTGGTGAAAACGCTGTTGAAGCCGACCTTGAAGCCAAAGTCGTCTCCGCGGACGGTCACACCCGCGCGGATGTCATAGGAGTTATTGTCATCGTCGCTCGTACCGTAGCCGATACCGCTGCCCTGCTGGGTGTCCGTGTCACTGGCACACACCACCGTCGCATTGCTGACTGGCGCCGTCGGGGTACAGGCGGCCATGGCGGGTTCGCTCGTCAACACCGGGACGACCACCGCGGCTGGCACCAAGAGCCATAGCGATCGCCACAACGAACGCCAATGGGCCACGCCGTCCACGCCCAACCCGATCATTCCCAGTCCCTCGTCAAAGCTATGCCTCGTCCACCTCCTCCAATCGAAGAAGGGCGGTTCGCGCGAATTTGGATTCGCAGAGCGTCAGGCTACAGACGAGCACCGCCGCCGACTTGGACTGATGCGACCGGATTTTGTCTCACAACGAACCGAAGCGGCTTCGTGCAGCACTGGTGCGCAGTTGCGACACCTTCCCCAAAGGAGCTACGCCTGGTCCCAGCCGACCTTCTCTGAATTCTCCGCCCAGACCGGCGCGCGGTAGATCTCGTTCCCGCCAGCGTCCCTGACGCGGATAAAGGCGTCGCGATCACGCAGATCGTCGCGCCAGACGAACAGATGCCTTGCCATCTCGTCGGCAACGACGAAGGTCGCGCTGGTCTGCTCGAACACCATGCCGCCGGGATCGATCTTCACGATATTGCCGACCAGGAGGTCGAAAAAGAAACGACGCATTCAATACTCCGGCTACGGATGCCGCACGCAATGCTTGGGTCATGGTTTCGCAATCAGGGATCACGTCGGATCCCCGTCTGCTGATCGAAATCGGCAGATGGCTGGAATTCAGTCGCGCGTGGTCACGCCACCTCGCCGCTCCTGATGTCGCTCGGCGTCGCGTTATAGGTTCGCCGGAAGCAACGATTGAAATACGAGAGATCGCCGAAGCCGACGTCGTAGGCGATCGAGCTCACCGTTCGTTCGGCGTATCCGGGCTCCCTCAGCATGCGATGCGCGCGCTTGACGCGCTGCTCGATCAGGAAGGACGAGAAGGTCTTTCCGTCGGCCTCGAACAGGCGCTGGAGATATCGCGGCGTCACGCCGAGCTCCTGGGCAACCGAGGCCACCGACAGATCCTGCCGCCAGCAATTGTTGGCAATCGAGACTTTCGCTTTCTGGAGCCGGGCCGCCTTGACGCCGCGCCGTCCGGCCAACTCCCGCACCTCGCCGGTCGCACCAAGGACGAGCGCCAGCAGATCGTGCAGATGCCCGACCCCGAGCTGCCGGAGCTCAGGCGTCGCAAACGCCTTCTCCCGCACCAGCGTCACCGCGTAGTCGACCAGCAGCCTGAGCCCGGTGGAACTTTCCGGCATGACGCGCATCACGGCATCATCGACGTCCACGATCATCGGCGCCAGCACCCGTCTCGGTACGCGTAGCGAGAAGCAGCTGCCCAGCAGCAATCGCTCGAACGTCGTGACGTCCTCCGCGCTCGTCAGCACCGCCTCGCCTGCATGGAGCCTCAGATCGTGTCCCCGCTCGGATATCCCGAGAACGCCGGACCTGTTCACGATCAGGGCGAGACTGTCATCGCCATCGGCCACCAGCTGCTTGGTGCGAATGACCCGCGCTCCGCACAACCCTCCGATCAACAGCTGGGCCTCCGGCAGGACGTGAGACGTGAAGCTCGCCGCAGCCGGCTTTCCTTCCCTTGCCTCGACTTCCGCCTTCAGCACCCCGCGACGATAGAAATCGCGAAGCATCGGGATGCGCTCGCCTTCTGGAATTTCGTTCGTTGAAACATTGAGAACGGAAAAATCAACCATGCTGCTCACTGCAATCTCTCCAACCGACGAGCAGGCCGGCCATACGTTGTCGTTTCCTCATACGCGTTCGATGCCGTCGCGGCATGTTCGTGCGGCGTACGCTGCTCATTATTTCCGGAACGCGATATACGAAAGTCTCAAATGGCTCGCGTCCTGCGTTCGGAGGACCTAGGAGTCGGAGACATCACAATGGATTGAGAGCGCAGTGCGTAACAGCGAGGCAGGACAAGACGTACTACGTGGCCCTGTCATCACCGCTCGTCCGCCGCGCGAAGGGCACGGCAAAGCCGGCGGCGATCTTCACCAGATCGGCCTGCCTGCCGGCGCCCGTCTTCTCGAACAAGCGACCGAGATGCGTTTTCACGGTGGTTTCGGCGATGCCTAGCTTTGCTGCGATATCGGGAACTCCCCCGATCTCGATGATCGCCATCAGCACGCGCAATTCGGACGGCGTCAGCCTGAAGGCCGTTGCGATCGCGTCGGCTGCGAGCAACGGCAGCATGGAAGCTCTTTGAACGAAGAGCATCGTGGCTGCGATATCCCGTGGCAGACTGCGATCCCGCTTCAGCGGAAAGGCATGAAGCAGATAATGCTGTCCATCAGCCGCCGTCGCAAGCTCGATCTGACGTCGTGCGCCTCCATCGATTTCGCACAGGCTGCGGAATATTTTGTCGGTCTGGGTGTTGCGGGCCACGATCCGGTCGCCGACCATCGCGAGCAGATTGGCATCGGCGAACAGCTGGCGGCACGCCGCGTTGGCATGGACGACCCGGCCGTCTGCGTCGAGCAGGCAGATCGCCGTGTTCAATCCATCGAGAACGTCGGCGAGATCGTCTACCGTATGGGAACGAGCCCGAATCTGCCGGCCCATGATCTGCGATCGCTGGATGTGCGGAGCCAGCAGCCGCATGCGCTCCCGCATCGCGTCGTCGACGGTTCCACGGGAGCGATGGCGCAGCACCTGCAGGACCGTGGTGCGGGCGGCTGTCTTCTCCAGCGCGACGGTCGCGAGGTCTATCGCCCCCTGCGGTTCCACCCATTCGCGATAGAAGGTCGTCTCCAGAAAATCCGCATGAGGCATGATGTCGGTCACGCCGATCGTCTGCTCGGGCGCGAGATTGAGATGACGATCGAGCAGCGGATCGAATTCCACATAGCGGTCGCGATAGAGCTGACGGAAGCGGGCATCGGCTCCGAAATGCTGATGAATCTCGATCGAGAGCCGCGCCGAATCCCTGGAGACGATCATCGCGGCACAACCGCCGACGAAATGCGCAACCTGCTCCAGCGCGCCGCTGCGCAACGCGGGGTCGATCGCCGCATCGTAGATCTCGCCGATGAGGGACGAGAACCGATCTGCCTGCTGGGTCGTCATCGGGCGGACGACGCCATCTGCGTGTGGCTCGCGCGAGACGAAGGGCCCGCAGTCGGGGAACCGGCGGAGAAGGCGGGCCGGTCAATCGCCGCCTTCGACAATGAAAAAACGTTGCAGCCAGATGCTGGAATATCGAACATCGTCCTTGCGTAACGTCAACCGCGGGAGGCGGCTTGGACGGTTTCGCCAAAGACTAGGATAAATGCGAACAGCGCGCCGACTGTGTGCGAAGAGTCACGCGCCCGCTCGCTGCGATCGACTTCATGGCCGCCGTATTGTCGCCTTCACGGGCGGCGTCGGCAACTTATTTCCGGTTCTCTTCGCAGAACTTCAACGCCGCCAGCGCTTCGCCGGCGCGCGGGATCTGCATCTCGATACTATCGTCGTCATCGTCCTCGAAATCGAGCGTGAGGCGCTTTGCCTTCGACAGGCGGTCCATCAACGACTGGTCGTACTCGAAGATCCCGCGCACGGTGGTCTTGTCCATGACCTCCCACTTCGCCTTCTTCATGATGTCCGCATCATCGGTGCCGACATCGGCCCGGAGGATCTCGCCGACCTTCTCCCATTCCCAGCCGTCGTAGATCATCACGATGACGATCGCCTTCTCGGAATAGGTGATGACGATGACGTAGTCGCGGTTCTCGTCGTCCTTGTCCTTGTAGCCGCGGCTCGCATTGCAATGGGTATCCTGCGTCCGCTTTTCGATGGTCCAGTCGCCGACCTTGGATTGTTGCGCAAGCGCCGGCCCGGTGCCCATGGCACCCGCAGCCAGCCAAACGGCGAGAAGGAATCGCTTCATGTCGGCCTCCAGCACGTTCCCCGCACCGAGATGACCACCTCTTCGGGACAGCCGCAAGGGCCTCGGACCCGGCCAGGCGAACGACGCCCCTAACCTCGTCGCGGCACGATCGCGATCGGGGTGAAGGTGTAGACCTCCTCGCCGTCCTGGTTGACCATGGTCCACTTCACCAGCGCGATGCCCTGCGGCTTCGACTTGGAGGGCGTCAGGCTCATGACCTCCCCGACCAGATGCAGGCGGTCATTGGGCCGCACCGGCATCATCCAGCGCAGCCCGTCGACGCCCGCACCGATCAGCGGATGCGGTCCGAAGGGGCGGGTCTGGATCGCAAGGTTCATGGCGATCGCGGCGGTGTGCCATCCCGAGGCTGCGAGCCCCTTGAACAAGGTCGCCTTGGCCGCCTCATGGTCGAGGTGCATCGGCTGCGGATCGAACTCGGCTGCGAAGCGCTTGATGTCGGCTTCGGTCACCACCATTTCGGGCGATTTGAACCGCATTCCGATGCTGAGATCGTCGAACCACTCGACCTGCGCCATGATTTTGCCTCGCAATGTGATGGATCGCCTCGCCGGACGGCACGGCCGAAGACGTTAACCAAAAGCGGGATGTAGCGGCTCTGCAGCGCACAAGCCAGCCCGGGGTTCCATGCGAAACCCCTTTCCTGATGCGACGAAACACGCCTGAAACAGATGGTCGTCTAAGTGGTTGTCAAAATAGATACAGGGACGGCTACCATGCAATTCCTCCTCGACCTGATCTACGAATATTCCTGCTGTCAAAACCTCGTCGCCCAACCGCCACAGGAGGACGAGCTATGATCGAGCTGATCTCCGCCCTGCTCGCCCTCTGCAGCGTCGGCGTTTTCGCGGCGCATGCGCTGGATGCCTACCGCACCACGCACTACTGAGGGTATCGTCGCTGGGGGCAGCTAGAACGGCCGCCGGTAGAAATGCTCCGAATGCGTTGCCGGTGGAAACCGGTTGGCAAGCGCCAACGCCCCCTTCTCGTCCGTCTCGAGCGCGATCTTCTGCGCCAGCATCACGTCGCCCGGAACCAGAAAACCCGACGGGACGAAGCACCACCCCATCGTCGCAATGCCGGCCTCGTCGATCTCGTGGACATTGGCGGCCGTACCGTAGTGGATGCGGTAGGTCTTGCCGGTGTCACACCCGACGACGTCGAAATAGCGGTATTGCTCGAATTGGGCGCGCTGCGCCGGCGATAGCCATTCGGCCAGAAGCCGGCGGCCACGGGCATCAGGCGTGTTCTCGCCGAAGAACCGCCGATAGAGTTCACGCAGCGCATGCAGACGCGCACGCGCCGGCGCGCGGAGCCAAACTGCCGCGATCATGAGCAGCTCAGATCAGCCGCCGACCAGGCGCGGGTAGAACAGCGTTTCCTGCGCGGTCGGGTCGAACGATCTGATGCGGGTGACCTCGCCGGGTCCGTTTCGAAGGGCGGCGGTGAAGCCCGCGCCGGTCAGCTCCCGAAAGCGCCGTTCGGCTCGCGCCAGCGCCTCGGCATTGCCAGGATCAAACTCGTGGCGCGTATCGCCAGTCTGGTCCATCACGATCTGGGTTGCCATGTTGAGTCTCCTCATGCCCAGCCCTGAATCTGATCAAAGCAAACCTCGTGCCGTCGGTTCCCAATGGCAACAACTTTCTCGCGCTGGCGCATCACGCCTTGCTGAACTGATCAGCGCGAGACGGCCGCCCCTCCGCCCTCATCGATCTGCCGGCCCATCAGCGCGATTGCCTTCTGATAGACGCCCGCGGCATTCCAGGCCTCGATGGCGGCGAAATTCGGCTCGCCCGGCTGGTATCCGGCTCCCGCGCGCCAGCCATGGGCCTTGAGGAAATTCGCCGTCGAGTTCAGCGCATTGGCGGCGACTTCGAGATTGCCGGTGCCATAGGCCAGGATGTTCTTGGGCATGAACTGGGTCTGGCCGACCTCCCCGTGCATGGAGCCGCGCGTCGCCCCCGACAGCGTGCCGCGATCGATCAGCTTCAGGGCGGCGTAGAGCTGGTCGGTGAAGAATTCGGGACGGCGGCAGTCATAGGCAAGGGTTGCGATCGACGACAGCATGTTCTGATTGCCGCGCTGGCTGCCGAAGCCGGTCTCCATGCCCCAGATCGCGATCAAGGGTCCGGGCGGGACGCCATAGCGCTGCTGGATCGAGGCGAACAAGGCTCCTTGCGACTGCTTGAGCTGCCGCCCCTTGGCGACGATGGTGGTGGCACCGCGCTTGGCGAGGAACTGGTCGAGCGTCAGCGAAAAACTGCGCTGGCCGCGATCGGCGGCGATGGTAGCACTGGCATAATTGGTCTGCATGAGGGCCGAGAGCGCGGTCTGGCCGATGCCCTTGCCCTGCGCCTCCGCACTGAACTCGCGCTTCCAGGCCTC
The DNA here is from genome assembly GCF_002776695.1 of Bradyrhizobium nitroreducens. Lineage (GTDB taxonomy): Bacteria > Pseudomonadota > Alphaproteobacteria > Rhizobiales > Xanthobacteraceae > Bradyrhizobium > Bradyrhizobium nitroreducens. Next base: position 7,646,575 of record NZ_LFJC01000003.1, on the reverse strand, counting down.
GAAGCCGCCGGGCCCGTTGCCGCAGGTGGCGGCCTCGGCCATGGGCAGAGAGAGCAGCAGCGCGGTCGCGCCAATCACCGCCGTTGCGACTGTCCTGCCGTTGATCATTGCGCGTTCCTTCTGCTGGTGCGCGACCGGCTCGCGCGAGCGCATGATCCTACGTCAACTGCAATCGCTCAAGTCCCGGCGGCTACAATCAATCCAGTCAAAGCCCTTGACACCAGCGGTCACGCCTCATCCGCTTCCAGCAGGAAATCCACCATGATGCTCTGGTGCTGCCGATACATGTCCGTGCCGGTGCCCGTGACACAGCCGATGCTGCGGGCGGCCGCGATGAAGGGCGAGACCTCTGGCCTGGTAATGACGCAGCCGCAATAGGCGGACGGCGCGAGCCGCGCGACATCGACCGGCAGCGGATCGCCTTCTTTCATCCCCGCGGGCGTCGCATTGGCGACAAAATCGAAGCCGGAAGGATCCATGGTGCCGGCCCGCACGGCCGCCTTGCCGAGACCGTTGAGGCGACAGATCAGCGCGTCGCGGCGCTCGGCCAGGCCATCATGAATGGCAAGCTCGCTGACGCCGGCCTCGACCAGCTCGAGTGCAATCGCCGACCCCGCACCGCCCGCGCCGACAAGCAGCGCCTGCATGCCTGCGGGAGCGATCCCCTTCGCCCGTGCCGCACCGACGAAGCCGAGACCATCCACCATGTCGCCATGCCACGAGCCATCGGCGCGCCGCCGCATCAGGTTCACGACACCCAGGAAATGGGCGCGATCGGTCGCGCTCGTGCAGGCCCGGTAGCAGGCGAACTTATGCGGAATGGTCACGACGATGCCGTCGAGATTCTTCAGCCGCGTCGCGACCGACAGGAAATCGGGCAAATCCGCCGGCGCGACCTGAACGGGCATGAGAATGCCATCGTGCCCCCGCGCGGCAAAGGCGGCACTGACGCCGGCGGGCGAGCGCACCTGGGCGATGGGATCACCAACGATGACGTAAAGCCGCGTCGCACCTGTTGGGGCCGGGATCATGCCGTTCGAGCCGGAACTGGGGTGCCGTCCCCCACGGTCAGTTCGAGACCTTCCAGACTGCCTTCCTTCCGCCATTTGTCGAGCAGCCGCAGGAACGCCATTGGCCCGCGCCAATATTGGCTGTTTCTGGCCGCGACCGGATCGAACACGCCCTCGTTGTTGTAGTAGCCGGGCGTGCATTCGGCGAGATAGGTCTGGCGGCCGATCGCGGCCTTGACGACCTCGTCGACCCAGGCGTTCTCGGCGGCAAGCGTCGGCTCCAGCGTCCGGGCGCTACGCTTGCGCGCCTGATCGATGACGTAGGCGATGTGCTGCGATTGTTCGTCGATGATGTGCGGGAAGTTGGCGCTCTGGCCGGCCTGCACCGTGACGATCAGGAAGCAGTTCGGAAAGCCGCGACTGTAGAAGCCGTGCATGGTCTTGACTCCGCCCCGCCAGCGCTCGGACAGGCTCATGCCGTCGCGGCCGTAAACCTCGAAGCCCATGCGGCGGGCGTAGTCCGTGCCGACCTCGAAGCCGCTGGCGTAGATCAGGCAGTCGAGCTCGTAGGCCTTGCCATCAACCACGACGGCATTCTCCGTGATGCGCTCGACGCCCTGCCCTTTGGTGTCCACGAGATGAACGTTCGGACGATTGAAGGTGTCGAGATATTCGTCGTGAAAGCACGGCCGTTTGCAGAACGCCTTGTACCAGGGCTTGAGCGCATCCGCGGTCGCCTTGTCTCTGACGACCGCATCGACGCGGGCACGGATCTCCTCCATCTTGCGATAGTCGGCCTGCTCGATGACCTTCAGCGCCTCCTCCATCGAGGTGACCGGCTGTTCCTGGCGGCGCGGCGCCAGCAGGATTTCGCCGAGCAGGCCCGTCCAGCCGTCCTGCACCAGATCCTTCTCGAACGGCTCGCCTGAGATCACGGCGGTGAAATTGTCCATGCGCTCGCGCTGCCAGCCGGGCTCGAGGCTTTGCGCCCACGCCTGGTCCGTGGGGCGGTCGTCGCGCACGCCGATCGCCGAGGGCGTGCGCTGGAAGACGTAGAGCTCCTTCGCGGAGCGGCCGAGATGCGGCACGCACTGCACGGCGGTGGCGCCGGTGCCGATGATGCCGACGCGCTTGCCGGCAAGTCCGGTCAGGCCGCCATCCGCATTGCCGCCGGTGTAGCCGTAATCCCAACGGCTGGTATGAAAGCTGTGGCCCTTGAAGGTTTCGATGCCGGGAATGCCCGGCAGCTTCGGCCGGCTCAGCGGACCTCCGGCGAGAATGACGAAGCGTGCGCGGATCCGGTCGCCCCGATCGGTCTCGACCAGCCAGCGCGCCTCGTCCTCCTGCCATGCCATCCGCGAGATGACGGTCTGAAACAGCGCGCGCTCGTAGAGCTTGAAATGATGGCCGATGCGGCGGGAGTGTTCGTAGATCTCAGGCGCCCGGGCGTATTTGCGCACCGGCATATAGCCGGTCTCCTCCAGCAGCGGCAGATAGATGTAGCTCTCGGTATCGCAGGCGGCGCCGGGATAGCGATTCCAGTACCAGGTGCCGCCGAAATCGGCAGCCTTTTCCACGATGCGGAAATCGTCGATGCCGGCCTCGCGCAAGCGCGCGCCACATAACAGACCGCCGAAGCCGCCGCCGACGACGAGCACTTCGGTCTCTTCGCTGAACGGGGCGCGCACAAATCCGGGATCGGCCCAGGGGTCGTCGAGGTAGCGACTGAGGCCGCCTGTGACCTCGACATACTGAGCCTTGCCCTCGGCACGCAAACGGCGGTCGCGCTCGTCGCGATAACGCGCACGGAGAGCCGCAATGTCCACCGTAGGTTCGCCGGCTGCACCGGTCTTGTGTCTTTCCGCTGACATCCATTTCCTCCACGGCGAACGCTGCTTCGCCGGCAGCTCGGATCAGTTAGCCCCGAAAAAGTGACGCATGCAATCGCGTCCCATGCTTTTTGCGTGAACGCCGCGCGACGTTCCGCTAACCTCGCGCGCAAATCACATGCGCCATGCAACGACATGGCAATCCGGAGGAAACCATGCAGGGATTGATGATGGATATGCCGCTCCTGATCAGCGGCCTGATCCAGTACGCCGCGGACTATCACGGCGAAGCCGAGATCGTCGCGCGCGAGATCGAGGGCGACATTCATCGCACCACCTATGCCGAGGCGCATCCGCGCATCAAGCGCATGGCGCTGGCGCTGAAGCGGCTCGGCATGAAGCAAGGCGACCGCGTCGGCACGCTGGCCTGGAACACCCACCGTCATTTCGAGATGTTCTACGCCGCGCCCGGCATGGGCTACGTGCTGCACACCGTCAACCCGCGGCTGTTTCCCGAGCAGCTGGTCTACATCATCAACCACGCCGAGGACCGCCTGCTGTTCATCGACCGCGCGACGCTGCCGATCGTCGAGGCGATCGCGCCGCAGCTGAAGACGATCGAGGCCTACGTCGTGATGTCCTCGCGCGAGCGGATGCCGGAGACCAAGCTCGCCAATGTCCATTGCTACGAGGAATTGCTGGGACGAGAGAACGACGCCGGCTTCGCCTGGCCGGAGTTCGACGAAAAATCCGCCTCCACCATCTGCTACACCTCGGGCACGACCGGCAATCCGAAGGGCGTCATCTACTCGCACCGCGCCGCGATCCTGCAGACCATGACCTGCTGCAATTTCGACTTCCTGCCGGGCCATGTCGAAGGCGTACGCGAGGTAATGATGCCGATGGCGCCACTGTTTCACGGCAACGGCTGGAACATGCCGTTCACCGCGCCCTATACCGGCTCCAAGCTGGTGCTGCCCGGCCGCAATTACGAGCCCGACAAGCTCTATGAACTGCTCGAGGGCGAGAAGGTGACGCTGTCCGCGGGCGTGCCGAGCTTCTGGCTGATCCTGCTCGACTGGCTGGGCCGCACCGGCAACAAGTTCTCAACGCTGCGCGCAACATTGTCGTCGGGCTCGGCGCCGCCGCGCGCGATGGTCGAGAAGCTCAAGCGCGACTACAACATCGATTACATCCAGGCCTGGGGCATGACCGAGGCGCTGGGCTGCTCGATGCCGGGCCTGCGGCCGGGCTCGGAGCATCTCAGCGACAAGGAGAAACTCGACCGGCGCCAGGTGTCGGGCCGCGCCTGCTTCGGCACGGCCCTGCGCATCGTCGACGATGCCGGCAATGAGCTGCCGCGCGACGGCAAGACCGTCGGCCATTTGCGCGCCCGCGGCCCCTGGGTCGCGTCCGGCTACATGAAGCTGGACGAAGGCCTCGACCGGGACGGCTGGCTGATTACCGGCGACATGGCCGTGATCGACCCACAAGGCCACGTCACGCTGACCGACCGCTCCAAGGACGTGATCAAGTCCGGCGGTGAATGGATCTCATCGATCCAGCTCGAGGACGTCGCGCTGTCGCATCCCGATGTGCTTCAGGCCGCGGTGGTGGCCATTCACCATGAGAAATGGCAGGAGCGCCCCCTGCTCCTCGTCGTCCGCAAGAAGGGTGCGACCGTCGACGGCAAGACGCTGCTCGAGCACATGCGCCCGAAGATTGCGAGCTGGTGGATGCCGGACGCCGTCGAATTCCTCGACGAATTCCCGATGACCGGAACCGGCAAGGTGCTGAAGTCGGCACTGCGCGACAAGTTCAGGGAGTATCGCCTCGCGTGACGGCGTTCGATCGCGTGCGGACAATTCCGCGTGCGGTCTTCATCTTTTGGTAGATCGAGGAGCGATATAGCGAGGCCTCGCTCACCTTGGATCGAGGACACCATGGCGTTTTCCGGATTGGGTCTGCATCTCGGCAATCTGTCGCGCCTGTCGGATGCGCAGACACGCTCGATCAGCCCCGAGAACTTCACCGGCGAGAAGGGCAAGGGCGGCATGTCCGTCGACGGCCCCGCGGCGCGCCAGGCCCGCGATCTCGGCCAGGGCTGGAAGGTCTCTCCTTACGTCGTCGTCGAACCTGGCGCGACCTTCACGCTCGCCGACATCGCCGGACAGGGCGCGATCCAGCAGATCTGGATGACGCTGGCGCGCGGACGGCTGCGCCATTCGATCCTGCGCATCTATTGGGACGGCCAGGAACACCCCAGCGTCGAATGCCCGGCCGGCGATTTCTTCGCCTGCGGCTGGGAAGAGTTCGCGCAGGTGTCCTCGCTCGCGGTCTGCGTCAATCCCGGCCGCGCCTTCAACTGCTACTGGGAGATGCCGTTTCGCAAGCGCGCGCGCTTCACGCTGGAGAACCGCAGCGAGGAGCAGCTCACGGTCTACTACCAGATCAACTATGCACTGACCGACGTGCCCGAGGACTGCGCCTACTTCCATGCCCAGTTCCGCCGCACCAACCCGCTGCCCTACAAGGACGTCTACACCATCCTGGATGGCGTCAAGGGCGCCGGCCACTATGTCGGCACCTACATGGCCTGGGGCGTCAACAACAATGGCTGGTGGGGCGAAGGCGAGATCAAGTTCTTCATCGATGGCGACGGCGAATTCCCCACCATCTGCGGCACCGGCACCGAGGATTATTTCTGCGGCGCCTATAATTTCGATCCTCATGTCGCGCATGGCGGTCAGGGGCAATCGCGCTACCAGGAATTCACAACACCCTACTCCGGCCTGCCGCAGGTGATCCGCCCCGACGGCGTCTACAAGTCGCAGCAGCGCTTCGGGCTCTACCGCTGGCACATTCCGGATCCCGTGCGCTTTCGGAGCGATCTGCGCGTGACGATCCAGGCGCTCGGCTGGCTGCAGGGCGTGAAGGAGGCCAGGTACCTTCCCTTGCAGGACGACATCGCGTCCGTCGCGTTCTGGTACCAGACGCTGCCGACCGCGCCGTTTCCAGCTCTGCCGGGGCCCGATTATCTCGAAATCGGCTAAACCGCCGATCCTTCAAGGAGACCAGAGATGCTCTACCCGATGTCGCCCAAAGTCGTCGAGCTCAAGCGCAAGCTGGAGAGCTTCATGGATCGGCACATCTATCCGAACGAGGAGCGCTTCTATCGCGAGGCCGAGGAGCTCGGGCCGTGGAAGGTCTATCCGGTCGTCGAGGAGCTGAAGCCGCTGGCGCGCGCGGAAGGCCTGTGGAATCTGTTCCTGCCGGAGTCCAGCCACGGCGCCGGCCTCTCCAACCTCGAATATGCCCCGCTCTGCGAAGTCATGGGCCGCTCGCATCTGGCGCCCGAAGTGTTCAACTGCTCGGCGCCCGACACCGGCAACATGGAGGTGCTGGAGCGCTATGGCACCGAGAAGGACAAGGAGCGCTGGCTGAAGCCGCTGCTCGCCGGCGAGATTCGGTCGTGCTTTGCAATGACGGAGCCCGCGGTCGCCTCGTCCGACGCGACCAACATCGAGAGCTCGATCGTGCGCGACGGCGACCATTACGTCATCAACGGGCGCAAATGGTACACGACCAACGCGACGGATCCGCGCTGCAAGATCTGCATCTTCATGGGCAAAACCGATCCCGACAACCCGGACCGCCACAAGCAGCAATCGATGATCCTGGTGCCGATGGACACGCCGGGCATCGAGGTGAAACGTCCCCTGCCCGTGTTCGGCTTCTACGGCGTGCCTGATCGCGCCTCCGAGGTCGTCTTCACCAATGTGCGGGTCCCGAAGGAGAACATGCTGCTCGGCGAAGGCCGCGGCTTCGAGATCGCGCAGGGCCGCCTCGGCCCCGGCCGTATCCACCACTGCATGCGGCTGATCGGCCTCGCCGAACGCACGCTGGAAAAGATGTGCCGCCGGGTGCGCAGCCGCGTCGCCTTCGGCAAGCCGGTCTCCGAGCAGACCGTGACCCAGGAGCGCATCGCGGAAGCCCGCATCATGATCGAGCAGGCCCGGCTGCTGACGCTCAACGCCGCCTATGCCATGGACACGGTCGGCAACAAGGTGGCGAAGGCCGAGATCGCGATGATCAAGGTTGCCGTGCCCAACATGGCCTGCCAGATCATCGACTGGGCGATCCAGGCCCATGGCGGTGGCGGCACCTCGAACGATTTCGGCCTGACCCAGGCCTATGCGACCGCGCGCTTGCTGCGGCTCGCCGACGGCCCGGATGAAGTGCACCGCAACCAGATCGCGCGGTTCGAGCTGAAGAAATATTCGAACGCTTGAACCGTGCGGGCGAGGCAGCCGTGCGGCTCGCCCGCACCAGGATCAGAGCGAGTTCTTGATGATCCCAACAAAGTTGCGGCGGCCGTCTCTGATGCACCCGTGGACGTCCAGCCGATAGGTCGTCCGCGTCGCAGCATTCTTGACGTTACCACCAATCACGTCGGCCTCACCCGTGCGCACAGCGACGACGATGTCGCAGTGACTGCAAAAGCTGTCCGCTTTCCCTGCACGAATCCGCTTCAATTCGCTCTTGGCTTCGGCAAAGCTCCGCGGCGGCGCCCGACAGCCATCTCCGCTGCGGCTTGCCCAGACGAGATCGCCGGTCACTAGTGATGTCGAGGCTGGATCCTGCAGCGAGAGGCCGGGGAAACGACCGCTGTCGATGTCCGCAGCATAGAGGGAATGATTCTCGTTGTAGGGAAACTTCTTGGCGGCTCCCGCCTCGCGGAAGCAATAGGAAATGAAGGCAGCCGACCAGGCCGGGGAATCTCTCCCGTCCAGATGGCTGCCGACGGCCTTCCAGTATTCACCGACATAAGTCCAGAATGGCGCATCCGCCTCCATTCGGTCGCTCGTGAAGCCGATCAGACGTCCGTCGATTGTCTCGGCGGGGCCGCCCCAACGCGTCCACTCCCGCCGGGCGATCTCGACCAGGGATTCCGCAATCGTCATGATCCGGCTCCTCAGACGAATTCGCCCATGGAGCGGGACCACCGCTTCTTCTTGAGGTTTGTGCGCCTCGTAGCGAGCGCCGTCTTCAAATTCGCGCAACGCCCCGGCTCGTTGTCACTTCCCACCTCCAGCAACGCGTCGAACGGTTTGCCGTCCAGCAGGGCCTTCTGCATGTCCGCGAAGGCGGCCCGGCCCTGATGACGAATGTCCATGACGACGCAGCAGATATCGGCCGTCATACCATCGAGGCCGAGACGCTTGTCCGCTTCGCGGACGAGTGCGCGCGCCGTCGTCACCATGTGCTGGACTTGCAACAGCCGCGCCCCCGGCACGCTCGTCGTCCAATGAATGAACTTTGCGGCGCCGATCACCTCTGAATCCTCAACCTCGTCCAAGGTTGGATTGAGGTACAGTTGCAATGCCTCGGTCGAGTTTGCCGTTTCCATCGGAAGGGTCTTGTTCTCTTCGACCTTGACGATGCGCCCATTCAGCACTTCGAGGTTCGGGAAGTAGTCCAGCGCCTCGGGGCGTTGCAGCATATCCCTGAACCAGCGAATGAAATCCCCGTCCGGCACGTGCGCAGCGAACTGACCGAACCCGAACGTGAACCGCGCCCGGTCATAGGTGTTCAGAGACAGAAAGCTCTGCCCCTCGCAGATGGCCGTCGGCTCGATGAAATCGGACCAGAACGGGTAGACGTCATGATAGTCCTTCGCGAGGTAAAGCCACTTCTTGGCTTCGGCTGAGCCAAAATAGTTGCCGTCGTTCGAGAGGCCAAATCGCTCAACGCCGGTCTTCTTGTTGCGGTATCTGACCTTCTGTCCGATCGCAAAGGGTTCACCATTGTCCGGACGTGCGGAAAAGTGTGCGCCGTCGCGCACGACATCAAAATGAACAGCCACAAATGTCTCCTGAAAAAACAACTTGTAAGTGATTAAATACTAACAACGCAATCAAAGGAGCCGCAAGACCAAAGTGACACTGCAAAGCAACGCAGCAAGCAGCCGCGTTGCATCGCGAAATGAAGCAGCGAAACCGTATTCCGGGTGAAGCGCAGTCTCGCGGAGGCCACGCTACCGCTTAGTTCAGGCACTGATCGACGGCCGAGCCCATTGCGGTGGGGCCGCGTCAACGGCGACCTTGCGCCCTCGGCTCAATTCGCCACGTACACATCCGGATCCGCGCTCGAACTCGGCTTCTTGAAGGCATTCCGCAGGGCGGCCGACATCGGGACGTTGTAGTTGAGACCATTCGGCGGCGTCGGCGATTGCAGCCATTTCTTGTAGAGCACCTCGATCTCCGGGCTCGCATAGAGCTCCGCGGTCGCGCGATCGGCGAGCGCCTTGAACGGGGCATCCTCGCGGCGCAGCATGATGCCGTAAGGCTCCGGCTTCGAGAACGCCTCCTCGCTGATCATGAAGGCTTGCGGCTCCTTGGAGCGCGCGATCGCGACCGCGAGCTGCACGTCGTCGAGCGCGTAGGCCTGGGCGCGGTCGGTTTCCAGGAGCAGGAAAGCCTCGGCCTGGTCCTTCGCCGGCATGATGTTGATGCCGAGATTGCGGTCCGTATTGACCTTGGCGAGTTGCGTCAGGTTGACCGAGCCGGCCACGGCCGTGACCGCCTTGCCCCTGAGGTCGTCGATGGTGTTGATCTTCGCGGCCTTCTTGGCGGCGAACCGCGTTGCGCTGAGGAAGTGCGTATTGGTGAAGGCGACCTGCTTCTGGCGGTCGGCGTTGTTCGTGGTCGCCGAGCAGTGCAGATCGAGCGTGCCGTTGACCATCAAGGGAATCCGGTTCGACGAGGTCACGGCAAGCGTGTCGACGGCGATGTCGGGCATATTGAGTTGCTTCTTCACGGCATCGACGATTTTGAGGCAGATGTCCATGGCAAAGCCGACCGGCTTCTGGTTGCCGTCGAGATAGCTGAACGGGACGGACGCTTCCTGATAGCCGAGCGTGATCTTCTTGGTCTCCTTGATTTTCTGGAGCGTGCCGGTGAGATCTTCAGCCGAAGCTGTGCCCGCAAGGCATGTGACGGCCAGAAAAAGGGTAGGAAGACGCATCGGGAGCTCCTTGAATAGGTGTCGGCCGTGCCAGCGCACAGCCGCGCGTGTGATAGCCCAGAGCAGCACCGATCGCCAGACGAGGTTCCGCTGATCAGCTATCGCGGTTTTGTATCGGCCAGACCAAGGCGACGCCGCTTCCCGCCTTAGTCGCAGGTGAGCTGTTGCTCGAACCAGCCGCCGACCCGCTCCGACAGGGCCGGCCACATCCGCTTGAAACCGTCGAGCTTGCCGACATTGGCGCGGTACATCGCCCGCAATTCCTGCTCGATGGCCGGCAGGTCAACGCCGGTACACGCCCCGTCGCCGACGATCGTCCTGCCTGAAACGACGACCTGCTTGACCAGCGAAGTGTTGCCGCGCGCAAACAGCAGCGTCATGGGATCGACAGGCATGATCCGGTCGCGGTCGAGCCGATCGAGGTCGATCACGACATAGTCGGCCGGGTTGCCGGCGACGAGCTCCCCGCTCCCGGGCGCCCCGGTGGCACGGCGCCCATTGCGGATGGCCAGGGAGAACAGCTCGGTCGGTGTCCATGTCGCCTTGAATCCCAGGCCGCCATGGGCCATCTGCACCAGCCGCATCTCGCGCAGGATGTCGTCGTCCTCGTCCAGCGCCAGCCCGTCGACGCCGACCGCGATGGCGCAGCCGCATTTGTGTGCGGCGGCGATCGGGGCGAGGCCCGAGCGCAGATGCATGTTCGAGCTGAAATTGGTGACGATGCGCGCACCCGACGCAGCGATCATCTCCAGCTCGTCGGGGCGGGCGTGGATGCAGTGCGCCAGCGTCAGCCGCTCCGAAAGGAAACCAGTATCGCGAAGCCAGCGCACCATGTCCGGAAAGTTCTGGTCGGCCCAGGCGCGCTGATACACGGTCTCCAGCAGATGCATGTGAATGCGCCGGCCCGTCCGCGCCGAATTCTCGGCAACCGCCTCCAACAGCGGCTTCGAGCACCATTGCACGCCGGCGGGTCCGAACTGCACGTCGATCATCGGGCCGGCGATGGCGGCGGCAATGGCGTCGGTCAGCTCGATATAGGCCTTGGGCGACATTGGCGCGCGGATGAAGAGATCTTCGATGGCCTTGCGATCGTCGGCGGGAAGTCCCGAGAGCGCCGGCTCGGCATCGCCATAAACGATCGGGTTCTGGTCGCGCACCGCGAGCGCAAAGGCCATGCGGATGCCGACGGCGGACGCCGCTCTTGCGATCGCCTTGGCTTCGTCGAGCAACGGCATCGTCCCGCTCGGGCGGGTGTAGTGCACCATCATGGCCGCGCAGCCGGCCTTGGCCGAGCGGGCCAGCGCGGAGGCGGCGGTCAGGTAGGGATCGACCGGTGTGCCGAGCGCGGTGCGCAGGATCCAGCTTTCCAGGGGCATGCCGACCGCGCCAAAGGACGATGCCGTGGCGCGGGCATGATCGTGGGCGTTGACGAAGGCCGGAATGACGAAGGAGCGCGTGCCGCTGCCGGCCTCCGCTCCTTCCGAGATGTCGGCGATGACACCGGCCTCGTGCCGCAGCACGACATTGTCGCGGATGCCCAGATCAGGGCCACGGAACAGGCTGGTCGCCGAAACCTCCGTGGCCATGACGGTCTCTCCGGGCTCAGTTGGCCGTATACACCAGCTCCCGCTCGGCACGCGGCGGCAGGAACTCCCGCGAGAACACCTCGGCCGTAGCCGGCGCGCGGGCGAGCTGATAGCCTTCGACGATGATGCCGATGGCGCGCGTCATGCGATCGTCCTTGATGTCGCCGACACCGATCTCCTTCATCTCCGGCGAGACGATCAGCTTGTCGAAGGAATATTGCAGCCGGCGCTTCTCGACCGCGACGTCGATCAGATTGTCGTAATTCAGCGCAGCTTTCATGCCGGCGTTCTGGTCCTTGGCCACCGCGATCGCGCCCTTGTTGATGGCACGCACGAGACCCGCGACCGCTTTCGGGTTCGACGCGATCAACTTCTTGGAGACCATTACGCCGTTGGAATAGAGGTCGAGACCGTACTCACCGAACGAGAACCATTTGAAGTCCTTGTCGGGGTCCTGCCGGTTCAGCACCAGGTTGAAATAGCTGGTGATGTTGAAGACGAGCGCGCCGTCGATATCGCCCTTGATCAGCATCGGCTCCTGGAGATTCGGTGCCATGTTGGAGATCTTGATCTTCTCGCCGTCGAGGCCGTTCTTGCGCGTGAACACCGGCAGCAGGCGGGTCGTCGGCGTGCCCTGCGCGCCGCCGAGGGTGTGGCCCTCGAAATCCTTGATGGTGTTGATGCCGCTGGTCTTCTTGGCGACGATCGCGAATGGCGGCTGGTTCCACATCATGTAGACCATGACGGGCGCCTCCTGCGGCTTGGTCGAGGCGTTCTGGATGATGGCGTTGACGTCGCCGAAGCCGGCGTCGTAGGCCCCGGACATGATGCGCGTCACGGTGGCACCCGAGCCCTCGCCCTGGTCGATGACGACGTTGAGGCCCTCCTCTTTGAACAAGCCATGATCCTTGGCGTAGAAGAAGGCGGCATCGCTGCCTTGGGTCTTCCAGCCCAGCGTGAACTTGATCGTGGTCTCCTGGGCAATCGCGGCCCCCGTGGACAGGGCCAATCCCAGCAGCGCGGCAGTTACTTTTCTCAACATCGAGACCTCCTCAAGCTTCGTTGCGTGACGGTTCAGAAAATCAGGTGGCAATCACGTCGTTCTTGCGCGTGGCCCAGCCGGTGACGCGGCTCTCGATCAGCGAAAACACGACGTAGAGCGCGACACCGAGGCCCGCGAGCACGAACAGGCCCGCGAACACCAGCGGCACGTTGAAATTGGAGGACGCGGTCATCATGACGTTGCCGATGCCGCGGTTGGAAGCGACCGTCTCCGACAGCACCGCGCCGACAAAAGCGTAGGAGATCGCGACTTTCAGCGAAGCGAAGAAGAACGGCATCGTCCGGGGCAAGCCGACATTCCAGAGGATGTCGAACTTGCTGGCGCCGAGCGCCTTCAGCACGTCCTCGAGCTCGGGCTCGGTGGTCGCAAGGCCCGTCGCGATATTCACGACGATCGGAAAGAAGCAGATCGACAGCGCCGTCAGCACCGCAGGCACCGTGCCGGATCCGAACCACAGCACGAAGATCGGCACCACCGCGACCTTGGGAATCGAGGAGAAGCCAATCAGCAGCGGATAGCAGGTGTCGTAGGCCGTCTTCGACACGCCGATGATCGCGCCGAGGGCGACGCCGAGCGCGACGCCCAGGACGAAGCCGAACATCGTGGTCGCGAGTGTCTGCACGATGTGAGGCCACAGCACCGGGAAGCGCTGAACCAGCGTCACGAGCACTTGCGACGGCCGCGGCAGCACGAGGTCCGACATGCCCGTCATCAGGCAGAACAATTCCCAGGCGACGAAGAACAGCACGATCAGTCCGGCCGACCACGCCTTCTGCCTGATATCGATCCCGAACATCAGCCTGCCCCCTGTTCGCTAGCGCTGCGCGCATCCTCGATGAAGGCGCGCAGCTTCTGGTTCAGCGCGACGAAATCCGGCTCGAAGGTCATGGCGACGGTGCGCGGCCGGGCGAAATCGACGCGGCTGTCGTCGAGGATGCGGCCGGGGCGTGAGCTCATCACGCAGATGCGGCTGGCGAGGAAGCCGGCCTCGCGCAGGTCGTGCGTGACCAGCAGCACCGTCGGCTTGTGCGTCATCCAGAGGTTCTGGAGGATCGCCCACAGCTCCTCGCGGGTGAACTGGTCGAGCGCGCCGAACGGCTCGTCCAGCAGCAGCATGCGCGGCTCGTGGATCAGCGCGCGGCAGAGATTGGCGCGCTGGAGCATGCCGCCGGAGAGCTGCCAGGGATAGCGGCTGCCAAATCCCTTGAGGCCGACCTGCTCCAGCAGCGCATTGGCCTTGTCGCGGAATTCGGTCTTGCGGAGCCTGCGGAAGCTGGAGCGGAACGGCTCGACGATCTTGAGCGGCAGCATGATGTTCCGCTCGATCGTCATCCACGGCAGCATGGTCGGGTTCTGAAACGCCATGCCGACCCGCATCGCCCGCGCCGCGACCTCGCGCCCGCCGACGATGACGACGCCGCTGGTCGGCTGCACCAGGCCGCTGACCAGACGCAAAATGGTCGATTTGCCGCATCCGGACGGGCCGACCAGTGCGACAAACTCGCCGTCGCCGATCTTCAGCGTGGTCTTCGACAGAGCCGGCACGGCGCGGTCGCCGCGCCCGAAGGTCACGGAGGCCTCGGACAGCTCGATCGCGGTTGCGGCAACGCCTTCGGGAACAGGCCGGCCGTCGAATTGGGCGTTGGGTTGCATGCGCATCACAGCCAAAGTGCATGCAAGCTGGATGCCAGCCGGCCTGCCCCTTAAAATCAATGATTTGGCGGAACGCACCGCCAAACGGCCGGACTCGATTTGGGCAATCCAGCCCCCAAACTGCATGCAATTGGGGCGCCGGATCGCCGCAAGGCTGTGCTAGAGAGAGGCTTCGACCTCCTCAAGGATTCGCCGATGGCGGCCCGCAGCACCAGCAAGACTTCTGAATCGTCGGACAAGGTCAGTGTGATCTGCCGCGCGCTGCGACGTGCGATCATCGAGCAGGCGCTGGAGCCCGGCGCGAAACTGCCCGAAGATGCCCTCGGCGAGCGCTTCGGCGTCAGCCGCACCATTGCGCGCCACGCGCTGGGGCAACTCGCCGCCGAGGGTCTCGTCGAGCTGCGTCGCAACCGCATCGCGGTGGTGGCGACCCCGAGCTGGCAGGAGGCGCGCGACGCCTTCGACATCCGCATCGAGCTCGAACGCCTCGTCGTCCGCCAGCTCGCGGGCAAGCTGACCAAGGCGCAGATCGCGGAGCTGAATGCCCATGTCGACGCCGAGGACGGCGCACGCGGCGGCGCGGATGCGGTCTCGATCCGCCTGGCCACCGAATTCCACATCCTGCTCGCGCAGATGACGAACAGCCCGATTCTGGTGCGCTATGTCAGCGAGGTCGCCTATCGCTGCTGCCTGACGCTGTCGCTGTACAGCCGGCCGCATTCGACCGAATGCGCCATCAACGAGCACCGCGCCATCATTTCTGCGCTGGCCAAGGGCGACGAGGCCAAGGTGATGGACTTGATGCACCATCACCTGGATTCCGTGGCCAATCGCGCGCTGGTCGCCCCCACGCCGCAGCGCGGCCGCGACCTGCTCGACATTCTCGCGCCCTATGCCGACGAGGTGACGAGCGACCGCGTCGTCAAATTGCCGAAAGTGGCGCGGAGAGGTTAGGCCTCGATCCCGCGCTGCACGAGGATACGCTCGGCGCTGTCGTTCCAGACGTCCATCTTCACGATCTGCCCGCCCTTGACGACGAAGCGATCGACATAGCGATTGCCTTCGAACGGCGTGCCGTCGATCCACTCGCCATAGAGCGTGCCGACGCTGTAGACGACAGTCTCGTCTGCGCCGGGGCAGACGTCGAATCGGTCCATCTTCTTCTTCACCCAGCGATAGCGCCTGGCATTGAAGCCAGTCGGGCCGCGCGGATGATCGAACTCTCGCCCGCCGGTGAACGTGATCACCGTGCCGGGCTTCATATAGGCCGCGGCGGCATCGGGATCGGGTATCATCGAGGCCGTCAGATAGGCCTCCACGATCTCGGCGTCGGTCATCGGGCGGTCGGCTTTTGCGGGAGCGGACATGGTGGAGCCTCCAAAGGTGCCGGCATTCTACAATTCGACCCAAAAAGTGCATGCATATTTTTTGGACAATCTGGCCACAGAACTGCACACAATCTGGAGCTGCCCGCGCTCACCGTTTCCGCTAAGGCTATCACAGCTGAACTCGATGCCATGACCGCGCAGACCGCCTTCGACCTGATTTTCCGCAACGCGCTGTTGCGATCATCCGCCGCACCCGTCGATATCGGCGTGAAGGCCGGCCGGATCGCCGCGATGGAGCCGCGGCTTGCCTGCGAGGGTGTCGAGGTCGACCTCGGCGGGCACCTTGCCCTGCCCGGCTTCGTCGACACCCACATTCATCTCGACAAGGCCTGCCTGCTCGGCCGCTGCGGGCACAATCACGGCAGCGTCTCGGAAGCAATCCGCGCGGTCGCCGGAATGAAAAAGGATTTCACGGTCGAGGATGTCTACGCACGCGGCGCCAGGGTGCTCGAACGCGCCATCCTGAACGGTACGACGCGGATGCGCACCCATGTCGAGATCGACCCGCGCATCGGCCTGCGCGGCTTCGAAGCGGTCAAGTCGCTCAAGCGCGACCATGCCTGGGCGATCGACCTGTCGCTCTGCGTCTTTCCGCAGGAAGGCCTGACCAACGACCCCGGCAGCGACGAACTGCTGGTGCAAGCGCTGCGCGACGGCGGCGAGGCCGTCGGCGGCTGTCCCTACATGGACGCGGATCCGAACGCCCATCTCGCGCGCATCTTCGATCTCGCGCAAGAATACGACGTCGATGTCGATCTCCATCTCGACTTCGATCTCGATCCCTCCTGGTGGCATCTCGACGAGGTCTGCCGGCAGACCGAGCGGCGCAATTACGGCGGGCGCGTTGCGATCGGCCATGCGACAAAGCTCTCGGCCTTGCCGCCGCAGCGGATGCAGGCCGCCACCGCGCAACTGGCCCGATCAGGCATCGCCGTCACCGTGCTGCCCGCGACCGATCTCTATCTGATGGGACGCGAAGCCACCCACAACGCGCCGCGCGGGCTGACGCTCGCCCACAAGCTCGCGGGCGACGGCGTCGTGTGTTCGGTCGCGACCAACAACGTGCTCAACCCCTTCACGCCGTTTGGCGACGCCTCGCTGCTGCGGATGGCGAACTTCTACGCCAATGTCGCTCACGCCGCGGTGAGCGATTTCGACACCTGCCTCGATCTCGTCACCGAGCTGCCGGCGCGGCTGATGAATCTCGAAGATTACGGCCTCAAGGTCGGCAACCCCGCCGATCTCGTCGTGCTCGATACGCAAGACAGCCGCTTCGCCATCGCCGAGCTGCCTGACATCGTGATGGGCTTCAAGAGCGGCCGGCAGACCTTCGAGCGGCAACGGCCCACCCTGTTCCGCCCACAGAGCTGAGCGGCCCTCGCTGCGTCTTGGCCTTGCGCGCAGCGTACGCAATACTCACCGCAATTGATCGACGGAGGAACCAAACGGCGTTCGACAAAGCCTTCCTCAACGCGCGCTCTGACGGCGGCGGCCGCCACCATACCGCCGTCAAGGTCGGCCGAATCGCCGAGATCACTTCGGCCGAGCGAATGCGGCCGATGTTCCCGACGGTGGTCGCAGTGCCGCAGGGCCGCGCTGTGTACAAGGCAGGTATGCTCGTCGCTTCTGACGGCAAGATCGTCGGAAAACGTCGCTGAGCGCAGGAGGTTTCCAACCGTTTTCCGGCCGAGTCTCCGCTGAATCCGAGTCCGGTAAAATCCCGGACCGTAACCCAACGCGTTGCGGGAAAGGTCCTGCTAACCCTACTAGGACATGCGCACTGACCGTCTGCGTTCTCTGGGGAAGTTATGGATATGTTCAGCGCATTCAACAGCATCGACTATCGATCGATCCGGGCCAGCACACCTGCCGAAACCGCCGTCAAGCGATTGAACGGCATTGGCGAAGTTCTATCTGGCCTCGATATCTCGGCGATCCACACGCAGGACGACAAGACCCGTGCGCTCTGGACGCTGGATACCGCGGACAAGTGCATCCGCATGATTGTCACCGAGTTCCGCACCGCGCCTGCCAGGGAGCAGGTCGTCCGCAAGGCCAAGAGCCTGGTCGATCTGATCGAGCTCGCCCGGGACGAAATCTCCAACTATCGCGACGACGGCAGGGTCCTAAGCTGAACGTTCGCGTTCGGCGTCAACGTTTGATTCTTGCCAATATCCGGTCTGCCTCGGTACGCCAATCCGCGCTGCGGGCAAACTCCTTGGTGCCCCTGATGCCAAACAACCCTTCATCAGCCAGATCGGCCACCCAGGCCTGACGTTCGGCCGTGCCCTGCGCGGACCACGGCGTCAGCCCCGCCTCACGCACGGTCTCGGCGACCTCACGCACCTCCTCGGCACGGCGGCGACCATGCTCGATCACGCGCTGGAAGAAATAGGCGCCCTGCTTTTCCCAATTGATGGCAGGAAACGTCTCCGCGAGTGACGCCAGCACCGCATCCTCGACGCCATAAGCGCGCGCGGTCGTGAAGCTTTCGATGACCATGGCCTCCAGACCCTTGATCATGATGCTGCGGCACATCTTCACCGCCGATGACACCCCAAGCCCGTCGCTCGCGACCTTCGCGGCAAAGCCGATCGCGTTCAGCAGCGGCTCCAGCTCCCTCGCGCCGGGACCACCGAGCAACAGGGGCACCTTGATGCGATAAGGCGGCACCGAGGTCATCACCGCGCCCTCGACATAGCGACCAGCGGCGCCGTCGATCAGCGCAGCAGCCCGCTGCTTGGCGCCGGGAGATGCCGAATTGAAATCGAGGAACCAGGTGCCCTGGTTGATCGCTGCGGAACAGGCCTTTGCGACCGGAACAGCCTGGCTTGCGGTGACGGCCGAGATGATGAAATCGGATTTCGCGGTCAGCTCGGCATGAGACGCCGCGAGCACGACACCAGATTTGGCCGCATGCTCTTTCAGCGGTGCGCCCTGCTCGCCCCCGAGCTTGACGTCATAGGCCGCGACCTTGATGTCCTGTTGCCGCAGATCCTCGGCCAGAATCCGGCCGACCTCGCCATAACCGACCAGCCCGATCTGCCACCGTTTCGGATCCGCCATCAGTTCAATCCTCGTGTCGTCTCGTCGAATAGCTCGTCGACCGCATAGCGGCGCGGGATCAGCGCCTGCTGGAAGGCGTAGTCGACGATCAGCTCGAGCGGCTTTCTGTTGGCCTCGATTCCGAACGGAACGAAGTCGGGATGTCCCGCAGGTCCCATCTGGCCCTTGTTGCGCTTGAGCAGATCATAGATACCCTCGACCACGTCGGGGCGCGATTTCGCAAGCCTTTCGGTCACGACCACGAGATGGTTGACCGGGACGACACCACGCCGCGCGTACCACTTTGCGGCCTCTGCGGCCGGATCGGGGAATAGCGGCTTCAGGTTCGGATCGTTGGAGGTCTCGCCGAGGACCGCATCGAGCTCGCCGTCGAGCAGCATCTGCAACACCTTCTTGTCCTTCGGCGCGCGCTCGGTGGTGTCGACATATTCGGCGACATGCGGATCCTCGAAGGTCACCCAGCGGATCTTGTCGAGATTGACGCCGTAGTCGTTGGCGAGGATGCCCCGGATCCAGGCGCCCGTCGTCGTCGTGAACGAGCGAATGCCGACGCGCTTGCCTTCGAGATCGGACGGTCCGAGCGTTCCTCTCGCGGGATTGTACAGCGCATAGGAATGCTGGAAGCGGCCCATCATGGTCGCCGGCAGCAGCACCAGCGGCTTGCCGTGCGCCTTTGCCATCAGATAGGTAACGATCGCCATCTCGCAGACGTCGAAGGCTTGCTCGCGCACCATCGGCTTGAACGCCGCGTTGGTCGGCGTGTATTCGACGAAATCGAGATCGAACAGATCGGAGCGGAGCGCGCCGCTCTTCACCGCCTGAACGTGGGGGTGATTGCCGAGCACGGCCTTCAGCTTGAGACGATCCATCCGCCCGCTCCGCTTCGCCCTCAGACGTCCTCGGGATTGTCGACGTAGACGAGACCGGCCTTCGCCAACGGCTCGCGCATGCTGTACATGTCGAGGCCGAGCTCGCCCGAGGCGAGGCGCCTACGTTTGCCGCCCTCGTCCGCGTTGCGCTTCTTCGCCTTCTCGGCTACTTCGCCCGCATAGCGCTTCGGCACCACGACGACGCCATCGTCATCGGCCACGACGATATCCCCGGGATCGACGTTGACGCCGGCGCAGACCACGGGGATGTTGACCGAGCCGAGCGTCGCCTTCACGGTGCCCTTGGCCGAGACCGCGCGCGACCACACCGGAAAATTCATCTCGTGCAGCGCTTTGACGTCGCGGCAGCCCGCGTCGATGATCAGCCCCTGCACGCCCCGGGCCTGGAGCGAGGTCGCGAGCAGCTCGCCGAACATGCCGTCGGTATTGTCGGTGGTGCAGCCGACCACGAGGATGTCGCCCTTCCTGCACTGCTCGACCGCGACATGAATCATCCAATTGTCGCCGGGTTGCGCCAGCACGGTGACGGCGGGTCCGGCAATCGACGCGCCCGCCCAGACGGGTCGCAGATAAGGCTTCATCAGGCCAAGCCGGCCATAGGCTTCGTGCACGGTCGAGACGCCGTACTCCGCCATGCCGGCGGGATCGGCACGCTTGATGTTGCGAACGACGACCGGCTTCATGCCAGTTCCTCCGCAACCGTCGGGAACAGGCGCTGATAGGCCTCGCCATAAGTCATGGGCACGCCGGTGTTGCGGCTGCCCTGGATGCCGCGGTTGAGGGCGACGCGCTCGTAATAGCCCCAGAGATGTTTTTGCGCGGCGAGGATGTGGAACGCCTCGTACTTCTCCTTCCAGACCTCGTCGATCTTGAGGATCGTGTCCGGCTTGTAATTGCACTGCTCGGGCTGGTGCGGCTCGAACAGGAACACAGGCGGCGCCGAATATTTGTACTGCGCGCCGGGCTTGTGGCCCATCGCCTGCGCGACGACCCGCGTCTCCTGCGCGAAATGCGCCGCGTTCGGATGGTCGAAATTATAGGGATCTTCCAGCGCGTGGGTCAGCACGAAGCTCGGATTGAGCTCGCGGTAGATGTCGACCATGCGGTCGAAATGCGCTTCCGTCAGCTTGAGCGGATAGTCGCCGCAATCGAAAAATTCGATCTCGGCGCCGAGCAGCTTGGCTGCGCGCTCCGCCTCGTCCTTGCGCCCGGCCTTGACCGATTCCAGCGTCGCGCCCTTCTCCTTCCAGGCGAACTGGCTTTCGCCACGCTCGCCGAAGGATAGGCAGACGATCTTCATGCGATAGCCCTTCTTCGCATGCAGCGCGATGGCGCCGCCGGCGCGCCAGACGAAATCGCCGGGATGGGCGGTGACCACGAGACCTGTTTTCATGGGACGAACTCCCCTCTTCGTTCGTAAGCATCTTAGGCCACCCGCCTCATGCAGGCAGCAAATTCATCAGGCGACTGCGGCCGCAGGTTCCTCGCCGTCGAGCACGCGCTTCAACCGCTCGGCGTCGAGCGCGCCTTCCCATTTGGCAATGGCGATGGTCGCGACCGCGTTCCCGATCAGATTGGTCGGCGTCAGCCCCTGCGACATCAGGCGATGGATGCCCAGCACCAGCGCGACGCTGGTCACCGGAATGGTGCCGGTGGCGGACAGCGTCGCCGCCAGCACGACGAAGGCGGCGCCGGCGATTCCCGCCGCGCCCTTGGACATCACCAGCAGGATCAGCAGCAGCTCGATCTGCTCGGCGAGCCCGAACGGCGTGTTGGTCGCCTGCGCCAGGAACACCGAGGCCGCAGCGAGGTAGAGGCAGGTGCCGTCGAGGTTGAAGGAATAGCCGGTCGGGATCACGAGCCCGACCACGCTCTTCTCGCAGCCGGCTCTCTCCAGCTTGGTCAGCATTCGCGGCAGCACCGTCTCGGACGACGTCGTGGCGATACAGATCAGCAGCTCTTCCCAGATATAGCGGATCAGCTTGAGCAGCGAGAAGCCGCACAGCCGGGCCACCGGTCCGAGCGCGACGACGATGAAGACCACGCAGGTGAGATAAAAGCCGCCGAGCAGCTTGCCGAGCGCGGCCAGTGATCCCACGCCGAACTTGCCGACCGTAAAGGCAATGGCGCCGAACGCCCCGATCGGCGCCGCCCACATCACGAAGCCGACCACCGCGAACACCATCTTGGCGGCGATGTCGATCAGGTGGACCAGCGGCGCGCCGCGCTCGCCGAGCTGCACCAATGCGAAACCGCACAGCACGGAAATGAACAGCACCTGGAGGATGTTGCCTTCCGCAAAGGCGCCGACGAACGTCGCCGGCACGATGTTCATCAGGAACGGCACGAAGCCGATGACGCTGGTCTGCTTGACGTAAGGCTCGATCGCGCCGGCATTGATGCTGGCAGGATCGATGTTCATGCCGACGCCGGGCTTAAGGAGATTGACAGCAATAAGACCGATGATCAGCGCTATCGTAGTCATGATCTCGAAATAGACGATCGCCTTCACCGCGACACGTCCCACCCGCGCCATGTCGGCCATGTGGGCGATGCCGTGCACGACGGTGCAGAAGATGATCGGCGCGATCAGCATCCGGATCGCCTTGATGAAGGCGTCCCCGAGCGGCTGCATCTTGGCGCCGGCCTCGGGGCTGACACTCCCAAGCGCGATGCCCGCGGCCATGGCGATGAGCACCTGGATCCAGAGCTCCTTCCACCAGACCCGCCCTCGCGGCTTGTCGATCGCGAGCGCCGTCACCGGTCGAACTCGAACAGACGAGCCGGATTGTCGACGAGGATCTTCTGCTGAAGCTCCGGTTCCGGCGCAAACAGCGGAATGAGATCGACGAGGTCGCCGTCATTCGGCATGACTTTAACGTTGGGATGCGGCCAGTCCGTGCCCCAAATGATGCGATCGGGCGCGGTCTCGACGATCTTTCGCGCGAACGGCACCGCATCCGTGAACGGCGGACCGGCCGAGGACACGCGCTCGGAACCGCAGATCTTCACCCAGCACTTCTCGTCGCGCTGCATCAGCTCGATCAGGATCCGGAACGGCAACTGGTCGAGCCCCTCGGACGCCTTCACCCGGCCCATGTGGTCGATGGTGTAGCTGAGCGGCAGCCTGGTCAGCATGTCGGCATATTCGGGCAGATCGATCGCGTCGAAATGCAGGTCGATGTGCCAGCCGAGCGGCGTGACCATCGCGACGATGCGGTCGAACACGCGCTTGTCGGGCACCCCGCCGAGATGGCGGACGAAATTGAAGCGGCAGCCGCGAAAGCCGCCCTCGTGCAGCACGGCTAGCCCGCGCTCGGTGATGCTGTCGTCGATATTGGCGACCGCACGGTAGGCGCCGCCACTTTGCGCAATCGCATCGAGCGCCACCGTATTGTCGGTGCCGTGCACGCTGGCATTGACGATCACGGCGCGCTGGACGCCGAGCTTGGCGTGCAGCGCCCTGAAATCCTCCAACGGTGCGTCGGGCGGGGTATAGGAGCGATCCGGCGCGTAAGGATATTTCGAGCCGGGCCCGAAGATGTGACAATGCGCGTCGCAGGACAGCTTCGGCAGCTTGAACTTCGGCGTGCGCGTGTTCGGATCGGGCGGCGGAATGGTCGGCGTGTACATCGTCTTCATCAGGTGAACTTGAACAGGCGCGCGGGATTGTCGACCAGCAGCTTCTGCTGGACCTTGGCATCGGGTGCGAAGAGCGGGATCAGGTCGACGATCTCGCCGTCATTCGGCATGACCTTGACGTTGGGATGCGGCCAGTCGGTGCCCCAGAGCACGCGATCGGGCGCATTGTCGATCAGCGCCTTCGCGAACGGCACGGCGTCATGGAACGGTTTGCCGGTGCTGGACGCGCGCTCCAGGCCCGTGATCTTGACCCAGCACTTCTCGTCCTTCTTCTGGAGATCGAGGAGCGAGGTGAAGCCGGGGTCGTCCAGCCCCTTCCCGGCCTGCACCGTCCCCATGTGGTCGATCACATAAGGCGTCGGCAGCGCAGTGAGGATTGGCGCGAATTCGGCGATCGTGCCCGGCTCGAAATAGACGTCGATGTGCCAGCCGAGTTCGGCAACGCGATGCACGATGCGCTGGAACTTGTTCATGTCGCCGACGCCGCCGAGGCGCTTGAGGAAGGCGAAGCGGCAGCCGCAGATACCGGCCTTGTCGAGCGCCCCCAGTTCCTTCTCGGTCATCTCGTCGTTGACGTTGGCGATGCCCTTGTAGGCGCCCTCGCTTCCAGCGATGGCATCGGTGACGACGCGATTGTCGGTACCGTGCACGGTCGCGTTCACAATCACGCAGCGCTCGACGCCGATCTTCTCATGAACGATCCGGAACATCTCCAGCGGTGCATCGGCCGTATTGTAGGGCCGCTTCTCCGAGAACGGGTAGCGCGACGCCGGCCCGAAGATGTGGGTATGGCTGTCGCAGGATTTCGGCGGCAGCTTGAACGACGGCGTTTTGGGATTGGGGTCCGGCGGCGTAATCGTCGGCATCGCCTTCGGCTCTTCCGCGCGCACCTCGCCCGTGAGCACCGCGCCGGCCAGCCCGGTCAAGAGATGCAAGCACTCCCGCCTGTTCATGTTTCCAACACCCTGTCACATCATCCGCCTGCAAGCGGAAGCGCGGTTGCGCGCCTCCCCTCGGGCGGCTGTTCTTCAAGTCTTGCTGCTGACGACCGGCCGCCGCCGTGCCGGCGCGGCCTGATCGAGCGCCGGCGCCTGGAACGCGGCGACGGTGGCCTGCACCAATTGCTCGATCGCATTGGCGGGATCGCTGCCGTCGGCCTCGCCGCGCGACAGGCGCGAGACCCGGTCCGGCGTCACCAGCGAATAATAAAGCGCGCCGAGCAGGAAGTGGCTGCGCCAGACGATGTCGGTGCGCGGAATGTGTGGCAGGCTCTCGTGGATCGCGTCGATGAAGGCGTGGCTTGTGTCGTCGAAGGTCTGCGCGATGATCTTTCGCGCGACCTCGTTGCCCTCGGCCGACATCACGGCGCGCAGCCGCGTGAAGCGCGCCCCGCCGCCGGCAAGGTCGCTGCCCGAGGTGAAGGCCGGCGCCACATAGGCGCGCACGATCGCCTCCAGCCGGTCCTGCAGATCGCGCACGCGCTTTGCGGCCGCCAGCAGCTCCGAACGGCGCAGGTTCATCGGCCCGCAATGACGCCGGTAGATTTCCAGCAGCAGGCCGTCCTTGGTCTTGAAATGATAGGTCACGCTGCCGGGATTGGCCCCGGCGGCTTGCGCGATGTCGCGCACCGAGACGGCGTTGAAGCCGTTGGTGGCGAACAGCTCCTCGGCGGCGGCGAGGATCGCCTCGCGCATGTTCGGCTTGCGGGCCGATTCCTTGCTGGTGGGCTTGCGTACCATGTGATTTGTACTATCGTACAAAAGATCAGGTCTCGTCAACAAAAACCACGGGCGGTGTCCGGGCGGGTCGGAAGACCGGCCGCAAGCACGCAAACGCCCGCAAGGAGTGCTGGGAAATGCTGGGTTTGAACAAGATGATCGGCGGTGTGATGCTGGGCGCCGGTTTGCTGCTGGCAGGCGGTGCCGCGCAGGCGGCCGACGCTTATCCGAGCAAGCCGGTCCACATTCTCGTCCCCTACGCCGCCGGCGGCGCGGTCGATGTGCTTGCGCGCACCCTGGGCCAGGCGCTGGCCAAGACCTGGGGCCAGCAGCCGGTGGTCGACAATCGTCCCGGCGCCGGCGGCATCGTTGCCTCGCAGGCGCTGACGCAGGCCGCGCCCGACGGCTACACGCTGATCCTGGTCGCGAGCGGACATCCGCTCAACCAGTTCATCTATCCGAGCGTGCCCTACGACACGTTCAAGGATTTTACTGCGATCACGGAAGTGGCGTCCTCGCCGCTGGCGATCGTGGTCGCCAAGGACAGCCCGTACAAGACGCTCGGCGATCTCCTCGCCGCCGCGAAGAAGGAGCCGGACAAGCTCTCCTATGGCATGTCCGGCAACGGCACCTCGGCCCATCTTGCCGGCGAGCTCTTGAAATACATGTCCGGTACCAAGATCGTCTCGATTCCCTACAAGGGCGGCGCGCCGGCGCTGACCGCGGTGATATCAGGCGAGATCCCGCTCAGCATCAATCCGCTCGCCGAAGCCATCGGCCAGCTCGAAGGCGGCCCGGTGCGCGCGCTCGCGGTGACCTCGGCTGAACGTTCGAAGGCGCTGCCGGATGTCCCGACCGTCGCCGAGGCCGGCGTGCCCGGCTATGACGTCTCGGTCTGGTGGGGCGTCCTCGGCCCAGCCAAGATGCCGCCGGAGATCGTTGCGAAGCTCGAAACCGACCTCAAGGCCGCGCTGCAGGATCCGAACGTGAAGTCGACGCTCGGCAAGATCGGTGCTGCCCCGGTGGGCTCCTCGTCCAAGGATTTCGACGCCTACATGCATGCCGAAGCGACCAAATGGGAGCCGGTGCTGAAGGCGGCCAACATCCGCGCGCAGTGAGGCGCGCATGAAGATCTGCTCCGGACGTTTCGCGCGCACCGCCCTGCTCGCGGTTACATTCCTCGGCCTGGCCGACGCGCCCGTGCGCGCCGACGGCGAAGCAAAGCTGCTGGCGCCGAGCGGCACCTTGCGCGTCGGCATCTATCCGGGCAGCCCGACCTCGATGGTGACCGATGCCGCCGGCAAGCCGCACGGCCTCGCCTATCATCTCGGCGGCGAGCTGGCCAGGCGCCTTGGCGTCGGTGTCGATTACGTCAAATTCGAGCGCGTGGCCGATATCGTCGCCGCCATTCACGACGGCAAAATCGATTTCACCGTGACCAATGCCACGCCGGCGCGCGCGAATGACGTCAGCTTCAGCCAGCCCGTGCTGGCGATCGAGCTCGGCTATCTCGTCCCGCCGAACTCGCCGATCGGAAACGTCGAGGACATCGACAAATCAGGCGTGAAGATCGGCGTCACCAAGGGCTCGACCTCGGAGCGCACGCTGCCCGCCAAGTTCAAGAACGCCACCATCGTCCCCGCCGAGAGCGTCAAGGCCGCCATCGGCATGTTCGGCCGCGGCCAGATCGATCTTTACGCAACCAACAAGCCGACGCTGTTCGAGATGTCCGACCAGATGCCGGGTGCGCGCATCCTCGACGGCAATTGGGGGCTCGAGCACATGGCAATCGCGATCCCAAAGGGGCGCGAAGACTCTCTCATCATGCTCAACCGCTTCGTTGCGGACGAGCAATCCTCCGGCGCGCTCGACACGATCCAGCAGCAGGCAGGCCTGCGCGGAGCGACCAAGGCCAGGCGCGAGTAGGCTCTCGCCCGCGCCACGCGCTGGAGCGCGGCAGTGTGGCGACGCCGATACCGTCGACACGTCGCGCCGCGAACTTTAATTCCTGTTGCTGCACATCAACGCAACAACATGGATAAAGCGTCATTTGTGTTTTGCACGGCCTTGCGCGAGCAAGGTCTGGCGAACACGAGAGACGACGCATGAGCAAACCCGCATTGTTGAAACTTCATCGCTGGATCACGCTGGTCTTCGCCCTTCCGCTGTTTGCGATCATGGCCACCGGCTTGATCCTGTCCGTCGAGCCCCTCGTGCAAACGAGTGGCATTGGCGGTGGCGCGATCGATGCGGGCCGTGTCATCGAGTTAGTGAAACGGTATGATCCCGACGGCAAGGCGCGCGGGCTTTCCATCAACGCGGCCAGCCGGCGGATCACGCTGCAGGGCACGAACGTGCCTGCGATCGATCTTGCCACCGGCGAAGCTGCATCGGTGAGTTCGACCGTGTCGGACATCTTCCTTTGGGCGCGTTTCACGCACGAGAGGCTCATGGGACAGGCCTGGCTGGTGACTGCATCCACGCTGGCGATGGTGATCGTCCTGGTGCTTGGCATCGTCATGGGGCTGCCGCGGCTGCGCAACACGCTCTCGGGATGGCACAAGGGGACCGCCTGGTTCACGCTGCCGCTGATCCTGCTCAGTCCGTTGACCGGCCTGTGCATGGCGTTCGGCCTGACCTTCCAGACGGCAGCTCCTCCCACGGGCGGCCGCCCTCTCGCTTTGCCGGACGCGATCCGCATGGTCGCGGCCTCGCATGAGCTGTCGCACGTCATCTCGATCGGCACCCGCGGCGGCCGCATGATGGCAAGGCTTTATGACGGCGGAGAGTTGCGCGCCTATGCCATCACCTCCGCGGAGGTCACGCCGCTGCCGCGCAACTGGCCGCGCCTGATCCACGAAGGAAACTGGTCGGCCATGATCGCCTCGCCGCTCAATGTCGTAACCTCGATCGCGCTGCTGACGCTGCTGTCGACCGGGCTGCTGATCTGGGCGCGGCGAACGCTGCGCAAGCCGCGGCCCCGCGCGGGACGACCGGCCGACGCGGCCGTGGCCGGCGCCGGCTAATCGCGTCGAGCATCAGTTGCGGGCATTTGCCCTCATCTTCTCCGGTGGCGCAGGCCGTCGCAGGAAATCAGCGTCAGCGTCGGCCGACGGGATCAGGATCGCGCGCTCGCGCGGCAGCGCCTCCGGCATCTCGTCGCGAATGAAGGCGACGAGCCTCTCCCTGATCTCGCAGCGCAGGTCCCAGGATTGCGGCGCGTTCCGCGCGCTGACCAGCGCCCGCAGCTCGATGGTGCGCGAATCCGCGTCGATCACCTGAAGGTTGACCACGGCCCCGTCCCAGAGCTTGGACTGCTTCACGGCGTCCTCCAGCCAGCGCCGGATGCGCGGGACGTCGGCACGGTAATCGACGTGGAGCGCGATCACGCCGATCAGCGAAGCGGTGTCGCGGGTCCAGTTCTGGAATGGCTTCTCGATGAAATAGGACAGTGGCACCACCATGCGGCGCCAGTCCCACAGCCGGATCACCACATAGGTCGAGGCGATGTCCTCGACCCAGCCCCACTCGTTCTCGATGATCACGGCGTCCTCGATCCGGATCGGCTGGGTGATCGCGATCTGCAGGCCGGCGATCAGATTGCTCAGCAGGGGCCGGGCAGCAAGACCGACGATGATACCGGCCGCGCCGGCGGAGGCGAACAGGCTGACCCCGTATTGCCTCACCGAGTCGAACGTCATCAGCGCGGTCGACACCGTGATGATGACGATGATCGTGTCGGTGACACGCTTGAACACGCGGACCTGCGTGACGTGCTTGCGCGCGACGAAGTTCTCGGAGACATCGCGGAAATTCTGCAGATAGCGCGCCGCGCTCATATCGACGATCCGGATCGAGATCCACCCGATCAGGGCGATGAAGGCCACGACGAACAGGCGCATCAGCGGTGTGCGGATCGTGTCGTCGAGCGGCGCGAGCGGCAACACCAGCGCAACGGCCGCCAGACAAAGAGCCAGTCGCGCGGGCCCTGCCGTCCGGTCGATGAAGACGCTCAGCAGCGGAAGCCGGGCTCCGAAGGCGCGAGTGAGCAGCCACATCGCAAGCCGATAGGCGAACTGTGCAAGCAGGATGGCGCCGACGACGAGGCTGAGGCCGACAAACCACGACGGTATCCAACCGAGCATCCCATCGATCTCGGCCATGAGGGCCTGCCAGTTCATTCCTGTCCCCGAGGTTGCATTCACATAGCGGGCTCAACGCCTCCCGGCGGGCTTCGCTCCCCCGCCCCGTGCAACGCAGCATTCCGCTGGTGCAACCGTCGCCGGACTGCGCTAATGTCACTGCATTCATGACTCGACGTAGCGGCAGCGCCGATCTTCCCTTGCACACCGGCCGGGTTCCGCCCTGGCTGGCCAGCCGCATGGCTTCACTCGGGGCGATCGTCACACAGGCGATCGTGCATCATTACGGCCGCGATGCATTTCTGCAGCGGCTGTCCCATCCCTTCTGGTTCCAGTCGTTCGGCGCCGTGATGGGAATGGACTGGCACTCCTCGGGGATCACGACCTCGGTGATCGGCGCACTGAAGCGCGGGCTCGGGCCTCTCCAGGACGAGCTCGGGATTTACGTCTGCGGCGGCCGCGGCCAGCACTCGCGCAAGACGCCGGACGAGCTGATGCAGCTCGGCGACCGCGTCGGCTTCGACGGCGCGAAACTCACCCGCGCCAGCCGGCTGGTGGCGAAGGTCGACAGCGCGGCCGTGCAGGACGGCTTCGATCTCTATCTCCACGGCTTCTTCGTCACCGCCGACGGCAAATGGACGGTGGTGCAGCAGGGCATGAACGGGGACAAGCGGCAGGCACGACGCTATCACTGGCATTCCGAGGCGCTGAAGAGTTTCGTCGATACGCCGCATAGCGCGATCGACGGCCCCCAGCAGGGTGAGATCGTCAATCTCACCGACCATCGCGCCGAGATCTCGCGCACCGTGCAGCTCGATCTCCTGGAGGATCTCGGCCCCGATCGCATCGTCTGCGAATTCGAACGGCTGATCGGGACCGCGCCGGAGCCGGCGCAGGCCATGCTGCCGCATCTGATCATGCCCGCGCATCACGACGTCAGGCCGAAGGACGTATTCGCGCGCCGCCTGCACGGCACGCTCGCGGCGGCAGCCGAGCGCGGCCCGGTCGATTTCCCGGAGCTGTTGCTGACGCCGGGCGTCGGCGCCCGTACCGTGCGGTCGCTGGCGATGGTCGCGGAAGTCGTGCATGGCGCGCCCTACCGCTTCACGGACCCCGCGCGATTCTCGCTCGCCCATGGCGGCAAGGACCGGCATCCCTACCCCGTCCCGATCAAGGTCTATGACGAGACCATCCGCGTGCTGAAGGGCGCGATCCAGAACGCAAAGCTCGGGCGCGAGGAAGAGCTGCAGGCGATGAAGCGGCTCGACGATCAGGCGCGGCGGCTGGAGCGAACCGCGCGCGGTCCTTCCGTCGAGACCTACATCGCGGGTGAACGCGCCGCCTCGCCCGATCTCGACGGCCGCTCGGTGTTCGGCTGGGAGCGCGATCTGGCGGAAACAAAAAAGCGGACCGGCTGAACACCGGTCCGCCAAGGCCTGTCGTGTTCAGCTCGCCACAGTCAGCGAACGGTCGATGCTCGCTTCGCTGCGCGCAGTTGCCCTTGTTCCCCGCCCCTCGGCCGTCACGGGAAGCATCGCGATCGCGCGCAAGCCCGGTCGCTTGCGCCAGTGAACGTCGGCGGGATCGACGGCCAGTCCGAGTTTCGGCCAGCGCACGAATAGCGCTTCCAGCGCGCAGGCACCTTCGATGCGGGCGAGCTGATGGCCGAGGCAGAAATGGATTCCCGTTCCGAACGACATGTGACGGTTCGGCTTGCGTTCGAGATCGAGGCTGTCAGGGCGATCATGCATCGCCGGATCCATATTGGCCGCGGCGAGCATCACCATGACGCGATCGCCCTTCTTGAGGCGCGCGCCCTCGACATCGATATCCCGCCGCACATAGCGCGGTTTGGAGAACTGCACCGGCGAGACGAAGCGCAGGAACTCCTCCACGGCAAGTCCGACGCGGCTCCAGTCCTGCTCCAGCCAATCGCGCAAGCCCGGATTTCTGAGCAGCTCGTAGGCCGACCCGCTGATGAGATGCGTGGTCGTCTCGGAGCCGGCGGCCAGCAGCAGGAACACCATCGAGACCATCTCATCCGGCGTGATCTCGCCGCCCTCGCGCTCGACCTGGATCAATTCGGCAATCAGGCCCTCGCCGCCCCTTTCGCGCGCGATCTGCAATTGTCGCGCGAGATAGGCGCGCATCTTTCGGAACGCGAACAGCAGGCGGAAGAAGCTGACGACATTGGTCAGCGAGGACATCTCGTTGGCCCAGGCGATGAATCTCGGACGGTCGGTCTGTGGCAGGCCCAGCAGTTCGGAGATCACCGCGAGCGGCAGGATACGCGCGTAGCGCTGGACGAGATCGGCCGGATTTCCGGTCACGAACAGCTCGCCGGCTAGTTCGTCGGCGATGGCGCGGATGCGAGGCTCCATCGCGACGATCGCGCGGCGGCGAAAGGCCTCGTCCACGATGCCGCGCAGCCTGGTATGGTCCGGCTCGTCCATCGTCAGCATGTTGTTGGCGATGGTCCTGACGTATCGCGGCATCCACCAGCGCAAGCCGGCGACGTCGCCATCATCCTTGCGCAGCGTGAAGGTCGTGCTGTCCTTCAGGACCGCTGCGGTCGCGTCATGCGTGGTCGTGATCCAGACATCGCCGACGAGAGGAAATCGCGTCGCGACCACGGGGCCGGACATGCGCAATGCCGCGATCGCCTTGGGCGGATCGCGAAAGAAGGCCTCGCTGGTGAAATCGAGGCGCGGTGTCATGGGATCACCGGTGTGATTGGTGGCGCTTCAGGCAGATGGGACGCGGCGCGGCTCGCGCAAGGGCCGGAACCGCTATCGTCTCGCGAGAACGGACGCTCGAAACCCGCCTAGCCGCGTCCCGGCGGGCGCTGTCCGGTCTTGCGCTGCTGTTGCGTGTAGGCGTCCCAATGGCTCCAGCTGCCGTTGCTGAGGCTCTGCAGGTCCGTCGCGAGCGGACGACGTGTGCGCTTGTCATGATCGGCGATCACGCGCTCCGACTGCACGATCTTGCGCTTGAGTTCCGCGATGGTCTTCAGGGTCTGGCCGTTCCGCTTCGACGAAGCGATTTCGCCGATCGTGAAGCGCGCGGTCTCCACCGCCTTCAACTCGGCGCGGTTCTTCTTCAACTGAACCCGGTGCCAGGCGATGTGGCTGTCGCTGTCCGCAACCATGTGGGAACTCCGCTGATTCGCTCCCACAGTGTATCAAGCGCCGAATCGGCGCCGCAACGCCCGGCAGGCGGCGAAAATGCGGTCTTATTGCGCAAGAGGACCGACTTAGCGTTCGGCGAAGGCCTTTTCGACCACGAATTGGGCCGGCTCGCCGTGATTGCCCTCGACAAAGCCGCGCTCGCCCAGCAGCACGCGGGTGTCCGCCACCAGCGCCGGGCTGCCGCAGATCATGACGCGGTCATGGGCGGCTTCCAGCACCGGCAGGCCGATGTCGCTGAACAGCTTGCCCGAAGTGATGAGGTCGGTGATGCGGCCGCGGTTGCGGAAGGGATCGCGGGTCACGGTCGGGTAGTAGATCAGCTGGTTCTGGATGTACTCGCCGAGCAGTTCGTCCTTCGGCAGATGCTCGGTGATCATCTCGCCATAGGCGAGCTCCTTCACGTGACGGCAGCCGTGCAGGAGCACGACCTTCTCGAACCGCTCATAGGTCTCGGGGTCCTTGATCACGCTCAGGAACGGCGCAAGGCCGGTCCCGGTGCCGATCAAATAGAGGTTGCGCCCCTCTTCCAGATTGTCGATGACCAGCGTGCCGGTGGCCTTGCGGCTGACGATGATCTCGTCGCCTTCCTTCAAGTGCTGAAGGCGCGAGGTCAGCGGACCGTCCGGCACCTTGATCGAGAAGAACTCGAGGGTGTCCTCGTAGTTGGCGCTGGCGACACTGTAGGCCCGCAGCAGCGGCTTCTCGCCGACCTTGAGCCCGATCATGGTGAATTCGCCGTTGCGGAAGCGGAAGGTCGGGCTGCGGGTGGTCTTGAAGGAGAACAGCGTGTCGGTCCAATGGTGGACGCTCAAAACGCTTTCCTGGTTGAAATTGCTCATCTCACCCTTCCGTGTCGCTCGCTTGCGGTTCCGAGGCGGTCAGCTATGCGTCGTTTGTACACGATCATTCGTACACTAATGAATAATCCTGCTTGATCCCGGGGTCAAGGCTGCCCAAGATCGACAGCGTTGCAGTTAGGAATAAGGAGCCCCTTCCATGGCGCATGACGCACCCCAGGCCACCGGACCCTCGAAGCTCGTGATCCGGAATATCGGCCTGATCCTGTCCGGCGCCCTGGAAAAGCCGATCCTGGACGGCGACACCATCGTCGCCGAGAACGGCAAGATCACCGCGATCGGCCGCTTCAAGGACGTCGACATCGAAGGCGCGACCACCATCGTCGACGCCCAGGGCACCACGGTGGCGCCGGGCCTGATCGACAGCCATGTCCACCCCGTCGCGGGCGACTGGACACCGCGCCAGAACCAGATCAACTGGATCGACAGCTATCTCCATGGCGGCGTCACCACCATGATCTCCGCGGGCGAAGTGCACATGCCCGGCCGCCCCCGCGACGTCGTCGGCCTGAAGGCGATGGCCGTATTCGCCCAGCGCGCATTCTGGACCCTGCGTCCCGGCGGCGTGAAGGTTCATGCCGGCGCGCCGGTGATCGAATGCGAAATGGTCGAGGAAGACTTCAAGGAGATGGCCGCCAACGGCGTCAAGCTGCTCGGCGAGGTCGGCCTCGGCGGTGTCAAGGACGGTCCGACCGCACGCAAGATGGTCGGCTGGGCGCGCAAATACGGCATCCAGAGCACGATCCACACCGGCGGCCCCTCGATCCCCGGCTCCGGCCTGATCGACAAGGACGTGGTGCTGGAGGCCGACACCGACGTGGTCGGTCACATCAACGGCGGCCACACCGCCCTGCCCGACGACCAGATCCGCTGCATTTGCGAGGGCTGCAAGCGCGGCCTCGAGCTGGTGCACAACGGCAACGAGCGCTCGGCACTGTTCACCCTGCGCACAGCGCGCGAGATGGGCGACCTGCACCGCGTCATCCTCGGCACCGACGCCCCCGCCGGCTCCGGCGTGCAGCCGCTCGGCATCCTGCGCATGGTCTCGATGCTGTCCTCGCTCGGCGAGCTGCCGGCCGAGATCGCGTTCTGTCTCGCCACCGGCAACACCGCACGGATGCGCGAGCTCGATTGCGGCCTGATCGAGGTCGGCCGTTCCGCCGACTTCGTCATCATGGACAAGGCCCAGCATTCGCCCGGCAAGAACATCCTGGAGAGCGTGCAGCTCGGCGACCTCCCCGGCATCGGCATGACCATCATCGACGGCATCGTGCGCACCCAGCGCAGCCGCAACACCCCGCCGGCCGGCAAGGTGCCGGAGGTGGTGGCGAAGTGACGCAGCCGGAGCGGCTCGCCGCTCCGCATCGCCCCTCGATGGCGTTGAACAAGTCTGCGGCCTGCTGCGTCTAACGCAGGCAGCCCTCGGCGGCGGCAGTTCATTGCTGGACCATCGAGGAGACATGAAGAATTCATCACGGATAGCCGTCGGCGTTGTCGGCGCGGTGACGGGCTACGTCGCCACTTTCGTGCTGTTGTCCTTGTTCGATTTCGGCAACCGGGCCGACCCCATCACATCGGGGCTGCTGGGACTGTTCGTCTATTCCCCCATCGGCGCGATCGCCGGCGCGGTGCTCGTCAACTGGCTGATGGGACGCTCCGACAAGGCCACCAGCAATGGCAGCGTCGCGCGCAACAGCCTGAAGTCGCTCGGAATCGTCGCCCTGCTCTGTGTTGCAGGTATCGGGATCTACATTGCATACGCCTATGCGACTGCGACGCCCTGGCTCAACCGGAACGGCGCCAATCCCCTGCTTGTGTTCGAAGTCCGTTTTCCCGCCGGCGTCACGGTGCCGACGTCGACCCAGGGCATCACCATCGAATTGCAGACCGACCTCAACACCATGCCGGGCGAAGTGACCCCCGCCGCGTTCCATCGCGACGGCGACCAGGCCGTGATCGCTGGCGAAGTCGAGCTGGCGTTTCGAACCTCGCACCGGCAGCTCGCCGTCACCATCCAGGGCCAGCCGAGCCGAACCTATCCGATCGACTTGACGGCCCGGGCGCCGCATACGCCGGAGTTCGGCACGTGGCGGCGGATCGGCGACGGCAGCGAGATCCGCTACCGCGCCAAATGGCCAGGCAAGTCGTGAGCGCTGGGATTAACAATCTTCCGATTTCGCAGCGCATATAGGTCTGGCGCTTAGGTAGCCGACCACACCGTCTTCATCGATATCAGTCGCCAGTCCCCGCGCCTTGTTCAACTGCCGTGGGGTGGGCAAAGGCGCGAAGCGCCGTGCGCACGATCTCTTCCTGACCGAGAAAGATGGTGGGCACGCTTCGCTTTGCCCACCCGACTGCACCGCTACGGCACCGCCCTCGACGGCACCGTCACCTTAGCTTGTTCAGCAGCGCCATCAATGTCTCGCGCTCCTTGGCGTCGAGCGGCGCCAGCGTCTCGCGCGTGATGGCGAGTGCATTCGGGGCAAGCTTTTCCGCGAGCTGTTGACCGGCGCGCGTGAGGCTCACCAGAAGCCGCCGTCCGTCCTCGGGATCCTGGCTGGTCTCGGTGAGGCCCCGCGCCGTCAGGCGGTCGATCACCCCCTTGATGGTCGCAACGTCCATTGCCGTGAGCCGGCCGAGCTGGTTCTGCGAGCACGCACCTGTCTCGGCGAGCTTCGACAGCGCCGCCCATTGCGTCGGAGTCAGATTGGTGCCGATATCACGGGAGAAGATCGAGCTGTGGCGCTGCCAGACCTGACGCAGGATGAAGCCGACCTGCTCGTCGAGCACGTAAGGCGGCTTCTGCAACGATTTTGCCGATTTGATGCTCTTCTTCGCCGTGACGCTTCTCGCCATCCGCTCGCCGCCCCTTCCCTTCGCCTTCACAACGACAGATGCGCGTCGCGGATATCCGGACGCGCGTCGAGCTCGGCCATGGTGCCCCCGAAGCAGATGCGGCCACGCTCGATGATGTAGGCGCGATCCGAGATCAACCGCGCGAAATGCAGATTCTGCTCGGAGACGACGATGCTGACGCCCTCCTTCTTCATGGTCAGGATGGCATCGACCATCTGCTCCACGATCTTCGGTGACAGGCCTTCCGACGGCTCGTCGAGCAACACCAGCGACGGATTGCCCATCAACGTGCGGGCAATGGTAAGCATCTGCTGCTCGCCGCCGCTCATGCGGCCGCCCGGACGGTTCTTCATCTCGCCGAGATTTGGAAACAGCGCGAACAGTTTTTCGCGGGTCCAGTATGGCGCGTTCGGACGCTTGGGCTGCTTGCCGACTTCGAGATTTTCCTCGACCGTGAGATCGGTGAAGATACGCCGCTCCTCCGGCACGTAGCCGAGGCCCTCGCGGACGATCTCGTGCGTCGGCTTTGCCGAGACGTCCTTGCCCTCGAACGTGATGCGGCCGGAGCGCTGCGCCACGAGGCCGACGATCGAGCGGAACGTGGTCGACTTGCCCGCGCCGTTGCGGCCGAGCAGCGCCACCACCTCGCCCTCGCCGACCTCGAAGCCGATGTCGAACAGGATATGCGCCGGGCCGTAATGGCTGTTGAGGCCCTCGACAGTCAGCTTCACACTGATGCTCCCTCGCGATGGCGGGCATCGTAGACGAGGCCTTCGCCGAGATAGACCGCCTGGACCTGCGGATTGCCGCGCACCTCGGCCGGCGTGCCCTCGGCGATCAGCGTGCCGCGGTTGAGCACGATGATGCGGTCGGCATGCTCGAACACCACGTCCATGTCGTGCTCGGTGAAGAGCACGCCGATCGACTTCTCCCGCGCGATCTGCGCGGTGAGCCGCATCAGGTCGACGCGCTCGCGCGGCGCCATGCCGGCGGTCGGCTCGTCCATCAGCAGCAGCTTCGGCTGATTGGCGAGCGCAACCGCAAGCTCGAGCCGCTTGAGGTCGCCATAGGCTAGCTCGCCGCAGGGACGGTCCGCGTAGCCGCCCATGCCGACCAGCTCGAGCAGACGGCCGGCCTCGGCGCGGTCGAATTTCGGCGCCGAGCCGAACAGATTGAACAGCTGCTTGCCATGCGAGATCAGCGCGACCTGCACGTTCTCGCGCACGGTCATGGTGGCGAAGGTCGCAGTGATCTGGAACGTGCGCCCGACGCCCATGCGCCAGATCTCGCGCGGCTTCCTGCCGGTGATCTCCTCGCCGAGCAGGCGAACGTGGCCGGTATCGGGCTTGTTCTGGCCGTTGAGCATGTCGAAGCAGGTGCTCTTGCCCGCGCCGTTCGGACCGATCAGTGCGAGGATCTCACCGGCGCGCAGCGAGAACGACACGCCGCGGACGGCGTGGATGCCGCCATAGGATTTGGTCAGGCCTTCGACCGCGAGAAGTGGAGATGCGACGCTCATTCGGCAGACTCGATCGGCTTGGCAATCAGAGGTGATCCCGGCGGCGATGCCTTTCGCCGGCGCTGCGCCAGCATCTCCAGCACGCCGACGATGCCCTTGGGGAAGACGACGACGATCAGCATGATGAAGCCGCCGAGCACGAGCTTCGACAGATCGGTCTGGCTGACCAGCCAGATGTTCAGCGCCTTGTAGACGATGGCGCCGACCACCGCGCCCGACACCGTCTCCACGCCGCCGAGCAGCACCATGACCAGTGCATCGACGGAGAGCGAGATACCGAGATTGTCGGGGAAGACGCTGCCCTTCAGATACGCGAACAGCGCGCCGCCAATGCCGGCGGTCGTGCCTGCGATCACGAAGGCTGTCCACTGGATGCGCTTGGCGTTGATGCCGATCGCTTCGCTACGCAGAAGCGAGTCGCGCGTGGCCCGTAGCGCGTAGCCGAATGGCGAGAACACCATGGCCCGCAGCGCGATGGTCACCAGTGCCGCAACGCCGAGCGCCAGCCAATAGAAGTGCGACGGGCTCGCCGCCCATTTCTCCGGCCAGATACCCAAGATGCCGTTGTCCCCGCCGGTGACGCTCACCCATTGGAACGCGATCGACCAGACGATCTGTGCGAAGGCGAGCGTCAGCATGGCAAAGTAGACACCGGAGAGCTGAACGGCGAAGAAGCCGAACACGGCGGCGCCCATGCAGCCGAGCAGCGGCCCGAGCAGCAGGCAGACGATCATCGGCAGCCCCGCCATCTTGGCAAGGAAGGCGACGCCGTAGGCGCCGAGGCCGAAATAGGCGGCATGGCCAAAGGACGCGAGCCCGCCGACCGACATCAGGAAGTGCAAGGAGACGGCGAAGATCACGAAGATCGCGATCTCCGAGCCGACCGTCAGCGCGTAATTGCCGGCGAACAGCGGCAGCATCGCCGCGACGACGAGGGCCGCCAGCGAAGCGAGGCGCTCGTTCGACGTCAACGGCCGCCAGGGATTGACAGTGAGGCCCGGCGTCTTGCGCGCGGCCGCCTCGGGCTTGCCGAACAGCCCCCAGGGACGGACGATCAGCACCACCGCCATCACCAGGAAGACCAGGATGATGGAAATCTTCGGAAAGATCAGGATGCCGAAGGCATTGAGCTCGGACACCAGCACCGCCGCGACGAAGGCGCCGACGATGCTGCCGAGGCCGCCGATCACGACCACGACGAAGACCTCGACGATGATGCGCAGATCCATGGCGTGATGCACCGCGTCACGCGGGATTTGCAGCGCGCCGCCGAGCGCCGCGAGGAAGACGCCGACCGCGAACACCGATGTGAACAGCCATTTCTGGTTGACGCCGAGCGCTGCGACCATGTCGCGGTCCTGCGTCGCCGCGCGCACCAGCACGCCCCAGCGCGTGCGTTGAAACAAGAGCCAGAGGATGCCGAGCACGACGGGGCCGAGCGCGATCAGGAACAGATCGTAGCTCGGGATGTTCTGGCCGAAGAAATCCACCGCGCCCTTGAAGCCCGGTGCGCGGCGGCCGACGAGATCGTCAGGCCCCCAGATCAGCACCACGAGGTCCTCGACCATCAGGGTCAGGCCGAAGGTCGCGAGCAGCTGGAACAGCTCGGGTGCGTGATAGATCCTGCGGAGCAGCACCATCTCGACCAGGACGCCGATCAGCGCCACCGCGAGCGCGGCCAGCACGATGCTGCCCCAGAAGCCAAACGCGCCTGAAAGCCGCTCGGTCAGCGTGAAGGCGATGTAGGCGCCGATCATGTAGAAGGCGCCGTGCGCGAAGTTCACGATCCGCGTCACGCCGAAGATGATCGACAGGCCCGAGGCCACCAGGAACAGCGACGCCGCGCTGGCGAGACCGGTCAGAAACTGTACGACGTAAAAGGCCATCGGCGGTCCGGGTTAGGTGCTGCATGCCGCGGCACGCGGGTCCTGGTTCACCTCTCCCCGCTTGCGGGGAGAGGTCGAATTGCGGAGCAATTCGGGTGAGGGGGAGTCTCCGCGAGTCGTCTGTCACCTCCCTCGCGGAGGCTCCCCCTCACCCGAACCCTCTCCCCGCAAGCGGGGCGAGGGAGAAGGAAGCGATCAATCCTTCGGACGCATCTTCTCGACTTCGGCATCGCCAGGCAGATAGTCCGAACCCTTCTTGTAGGACGAATCCACCATCACGCCCTTGCCGTCCTTCAGCGCGGTCTTGCCGACATACGCGCCAAGCGTCGATTGGTGGTCGATCTTGCGGAAGGTGATCTCACCGAACGGAGACGGCACCGAGAGGCCTTCCGCCGCAGCGATCAGCTTCTCCGGATCGCTCGAGCCGGCTTTCGCCAGGATGGCAGCCGCCGACTTGATGGTCTGGTAGCCGACGATCGAGCCGAGGCGCGGATAGTCGTTGTACTTGGCCTGGTAGGCCTTCAGGAACGCATCGTGCTCCGGGGTCTTGATCGAGTACCAGGGATAGCCGGTGACGATCCAGCCCTCGGGCGTCTCGTCCTTGAGCGGGTCGAGATATTCCGGCTCGCCGGTCAGGAACGAGACGACCTCGCGTCCCTTGAACAGGCCGCGGGTGTTACCCTCGCGCACGAGCTTGACGAGATCGGCGCCGAAAGTGACGTTGAGGATAGCTTCCGGGTTCGCGGCGGCAACCGCCTGCACCACTGGGCCCGCGTCGATCTTGCCCTGCGGCGGCCATTGTTCGTCCACCCACTGGATATCAGGACGCTTCTCGGACATCAGCTTCTTGAACACCGCGACCGCCGACTGGCCGTATTCATAGTTCGGCGCGATCGTCGCCCAGCGCTTGGCGGGCAGCTTGGCGGCGGCCTCGACCAGCATCGCGGCCTGCATGTAGTTCGAGGGACGCAGGCGGAAGGTGTATTTGTTGCCCTTCGACCAGGTGATGGCGTCCGTCAGCGGCTCGGCCGCGAGGAAGAACACCTTCTTCTGGTTGGCGAAGTCGCTGACGGCAAGACCGATGTTCGACAGGAACGTGCCCGCGAGCATCGCAACGCCCTCGCTCGACACCAGCTCATTGGCTGCGGTCTGCGCATCGGCCGGCTTGCCGCCATCGTCCTTGGAGACGACGACGAGCTTCTTGCCGTTGATGCCGCCGGCCGCGTTGACCTCCTCGACCGCGAGCTGCCATCCCTTGCGATAGGGCTCGGTGAAGGCCGGCAGCAGCGAGTAGCTGTTGATCTCGCCGATCTTGATGTCCTGCGCCAGGGCCGACTGAGCCATGCCGCCCGCCAGAAGCGCGAAGGCCGCGCCCACAAAATAGTCTCTCGCTCGCATCCCAACCTCCAGTTTTGAACTCTACGTCTTCAGCGTGTCTTGTCGGGGAAGCTGTGTCCGCCTCCCCGGTTCAAACCTATCTCAGACCGTCTTCGCCCTTGATCTCCGCGACCGTCAGCCCGCCGACGCGCGGCAGCGGCCGGCCGCTGTCGGTAACGGCGACCGCGACCATGATCTCGTTGGCGCGCGGCGCGTCGTTGATCTGCACCTCCATGCCATCAAAATGGCTACGCACGAAGGCGGCGTCCTTGTGCCCCAGCGGAATGTCGAGCGTCGTGCCCGGCCCGCTGCGCTTCTTCGACGACGGGATCAGCGCCGCGCCCTTACCCAGAACCTTGCGTACCGGCGCGCCCATTTTCGGATGCAGGATCGCGGCGGCATGTTCCAATTCGCCGTTCTCGCCGACGGCCGCGGCCTTGCCATAGCTCTGCGCCTTGGCGCCGTCGATGCCAAGCGCGGCCACCGCACGCTTCGACAGGAGCTCGCCGAGCTCCTCGCCGATCGCGATCAGCGGCGAGAGGTCCTCGACATATTTCCCGGCAAAGGGATTTTCGATGACGGCGATGGCGGCAGCGCGCCGGGTCGGCGGCGAGACCTGGCGGCCCATCTCCATCTGCGTCTCTTCGACGACGGTGACGATCTTGCGGATGATCGCGCTCATGTCTCGCTTCCCTGTTCAGGCACCGACCGCGCTCTCCAGCAGACGCGGGCGCGTTCGTTGCTCTTCTATATCCTTAGCTCCGACGACAAGCATATCACCACAAAGCCGCAGCACCGCATCCTCAATCAATCCGCGATCGAACAATCGACGTGCACATTCCGCGCCAGATTCGAGGGCGGCCGCGATCTCGTCCCGTGACAGTTCGCCGACATGTCGGGTGACAAGGCGCGCGCCGAGATCGCTATCGGGCTGAAGCTCGCAGGCGGGCTGCCTGACGATGGCGGGATGCCCCGGCAGATCGACGGCGTTGGCGATGACCGTCGCCGCGGCATCAGCCCGTGACGCGGTCGCGGCCAGCACCGTCACCGCGTCGGCAATCCCGAGCGAAAAGCTGCGGCCGTGGCGTCCGCTGGTCGCGATGCCCCGCACCGGATCGTCCGCATCGACCCTCATGGCGCGCATCACACCGTCACGATCGGGGCGATCCATCAGACCGATCGAAAAATGCTCGCCTCCGCCCAGATGAAGCGCGATGTCGCCGCCATTGTTGACATAAGCCTGATCCAGTGTCGCAGCGCCCAGCATGGCGACGAGAATTTCCTCCGCCACGCTGCCGGCAACGGCAGCCATCGGCGTGATGAAACCGTCAGCGGCAAAGGGCGCGACCGCGGCGTGCATCCTGCGCGCCACCACGCCCTGTAGCGAGGTCCGCTCCTCAGCAGCCGCCCGAAGCGCCGGCAGCTCCGCACAGAGCTCGTCGAGCAACCCGTTGAACCGCTGCGCCGCAGCCTCGTAAGCCGCACGCACCGCGTCCGCACGCCCCCTCGCCTCGATGATCAGATCAATCGGCCCGTCCTGCAAATGCAGCCGCCGACCATCAGACAGCAATGCGATTTGCGGGAGCCTTGTCATGTCCGCGGTCCCGGAATCGGGTTCTGCCAGGGCAACTGCCTGATATCCTCACCGTTCTGCACTTCGGACAACGGCTTCACATGATCCATGTGACCGCCGAGCGCGGCGTAGTCGGACAGCTTCATCGTGAACTCGATCGGCGCGACCAGCGCCGGCGTCGGCACATAGCCAAACGCGCCTGCCGGCATCTGCGTGACATCGACCATGTAGGTGATGCCGCCGCCGGGCCAGACATAGACCGGCGCGCCGCCGCTGGTGACGCGGGTCAGTGCGTCCTTCACCGAGCGGGTCAAACGCACCGGATTGTCGGTGACACCGGCGCGCAACGAACCACCCGCGCCCGCCATGAACAGAACCGTGCACAGCGCCGGCTCGCAATTTTCCTGGATGCGTTCGACCGAGAACTTCAGGTCGGCCGGCATCTCGGTCTCGACCGGGTTCAGGGCCTCATCGAGCACGTAATAGGACGAATGCTCGCCGGTGGTGGAGACCATCAGCATGGTCAGCCCAGCCTTGGCTTCCTTCTTGTCGAAGGGCCCGAGAATCGCCAGCGGATCGGAGATGTTGGTACCGCCCCAGCCCGTGCCGGGATCGGCGACCTGGAAATAGCGGCCGGGCGTCGAGCGCCGGCCCTTCATCTTGATGCCGGTGTCGGCGATGTCGAGCAGCTTGCCGGCCTGATGCTCCGAGAGCACGCCGGTGATGTGGTCGTCGACGACCACGACCTCGTCGACCTTGCCGTGCCATTGCTTGGCGAACATGCCGATCGTCGCCGAGCCGCAGCCGACGCGCATGCGCTCTTCCCTCACGCCGTTGACGATCGGAGGCTGTCCGGCCTGCACCACGACGCTCGCGCCGCCGTCGATGGTCAGTTCCACCGCCTTGCAATTGGCGAGGTCCATCAGCGTGTCGCAGGTGACGCGCCCCTCTTTCTTGGAGCCGCCGGTCAGGTGATGCACGCCGCCGAGCGACAGCATCTGCGAGCCGTATTCGCTGGTGGTGACATGGCCGACCGCCTCGCCTTGCGCGCGCACGGTCGCGGTCTCCGGTCCGAGATAGCGGTCGGTGTCGATCTTCACCTTGACGCCGCAATAGGAGAAGATGCCTTCGGTGACGACTGTCACCATATCGACGCCGTCGACCTCCGCAGAGACGATGAACGGCGCCGGCTTGTAATCGGGATAGGTGGTGCCTGCACCGATCGCGGTCACGAAGGTCGAGGGCTCGTGGACGATCTTGCCGTCCCAATCTTCCGTCCGGCTGAACGGGACCAGCTTGCCGCCATGGGAGACCGTGCGCTCCAGGATCACGTGTGGATCGACGCGGACGAGCTTGCCGTCGTGATTGGCGTAGCGGTCGCAGGCCCCCGCCGCACCCGGCTTGATGTAGCACAT
This sequence comes from Bradyrhizobium nitroreducens, assembly GCF_002776695.1. Taxonomy (GTDB): domain Bacteria; phylum Pseudomonadota; class Alphaproteobacteria; order Rhizobiales; family Xanthobacteraceae; genus Bradyrhizobium; species Bradyrhizobium nitroreducens. The sequence goes on along the minus strand of NZ_LFJC01000003.1, from coordinate 7,602,891 downwards.
CACCGGGCAAGCATCGCAGCGGATCTTGTCGATGACGGCGCTCGTCGTTTCAGTCGTCATGTCGGAGCCAGCGGACTTGCGGTTATCATTCGTATACGAACGATGTTGCGCGCTGATCCCCGGAACTGTCAAGCGGCGGTGCAGTGCAAAAGATACAGCTGCCGCATAAAACCTCATTTGCCTATCCGCGCTGTCCACAAAGAAGGCAACCGCGCTGCAGTGCGGCATGCGCGGCTTGCACGTTTGTGTACAAACGGTATCGTCGCGATGTCGAATTTTATGCGGGCTTGGGACGAGGGATGACGCAAACACCGATCCGCTTCACCGTGAACGGCAGGATCCACGAGGTCACGGCAGAGCATCAGACGCCGCTGCTCTACGTGCTGCGCAACGATCTCGCGCTCAACGGCCCGAAATACGGCTGCGGCCTTGGCGAATGCGGCACCTGTACTGTCCTGATCGACGGCGCCGCGGCGCGCTCCTGTGTGATTCCGGTCGGCGGTTGCGCCGGCCGCGACATCGTGACGCTCGAAGGGCTCGGCACGCGCGATAAACCCGATGTGGTGCAGCAGGCCTTCATCGACGAACAAGCCGCGCAATGCGGCTACTGCCTCAACGGCATGATCATGACCACCAAGGCCCTGCTCGCGATCAACCCGCAGCCGACCGAACAGGAGGCGCTGTCGGCGCTGCGCTACAATCTCTGCCGTTGCGGCACCCACGTCGAAATCCTGCGCGCCGTGATGCGGGCATCGGGCCAGCTCGCCGAGGCCGCGGACTGATGGCCTCCCCTGTTTCGAACGGAGCTGAGCGCCAATCCGGTTCGCTCGTCGTCGTCCGCACCGCGGACGAGGTCACATCCGAGACCTTCATCCGCATCACCGCGGACGGTTCGGTCTCCGCCTATAACGGCCACGTCGATCTCGGCACCGGCATCCGCACTGCGCTCGGCCAGATCGTGGCCGAAGAGCTCGACGTGTCCTTTGCGCGCGTCGTGATCGTGCTCGGCGACACCGCCTTGGTGCCGAACCAGGGCGCGACCATCGCCAGCGAAACCATCCAGATCACCGCAGTCCCGCTGCGCAAGGCCGCGGCCCAGGCGCGGCAGTTCCTCATCGCGCGCGCGGCGGAGCAGCTGGAGCAGCTGGAGGGCGATCTCAGGATCGAGGACGGCCTCGTGCGCGGGCACGACAACCGCAGTGTCAGCTATGGCGAACTGATCGGCGGCGAAGACATCCGGCTCGAGCTTGCCGACGACGTCACCGTCAAGGCTGTCGGCGACTACGCCATTGTCGGCCAGTCGGTCCCGCGCGTCGATCTGCCGGCCAAGGCCACGGGCGAATTGACCTTCGTCCACGACATCCGCGTGCCTGGCATGCTGCACGGCCGCGTGGTGCGGCCGCCCTATTCCGGCGTCGATGCCGGCCCGTTCGTCGGCACCAGCCTGATCGCGGTCGATGAATCATCGGTGCGCGACATTCCGGGGCTCGTCGCCGTGGTGCGCATTGGCGACTTCGTCGGAGTCGTCGCCGAGCGCGAGGAGAATGCGATCCGCGCGGCGGAGCAGCTCAAGGTGAGCTGGAAGCCGACGCCCAGCCTCACCGATCTTTCCGACGTCGAAACCGCGCTGCGCGCCAATCCGTCGACCCCGCGCACGCTGATCGACAAGGGCGACGTCGATGCGGCGATCTCAGGCGCGGCCAAGCCGATGCAGCGTACTTATGTGTGGCCGTATCAGATGCATGCCTCGATCGGCCCGTCCTGCGCCGTTGCCGACGTCCAGGACGGCAATATCCGCGTCTGGTCGGGCACGCAGAACCCGCACGTGCTGCGCAGCGACCTCGCGCTGCTCGTGGAGCGTCCCGAGAGCGAGGTCGAGGTCATCCGGCTCGAGGCCGCCGGCTGCTACGGCCGCAACTGCGCCGACGACGTCACCGCGGACGCCCTGCTGCTGTCGCGTGCGGTCGGCCGCCCCGTGCGCGTGCAGCTGACGCGCGAGCAGGAGCACGCCTGGGAGCCCAAGGGCACCGCGCAGCTCATCGACGTCAATGGCGGGCTCGATACCGACGGCGGCATTGCCGGTTACGATCTCGCCACGCGTTATCCCTCGAACGCCGCGCCGACGCTGGCGCTGCTGCTGACCGGTCGCATCTCACCGGAGCCGGCCGTGCTCCAGATGGGCGACCGCACCGCGATCCCGCCCTACGACTACGACCACATGCGTGTCGTCGCCCACGACATGGCACCAATCGTGCGGGCCTCCTGGTTTCGCGGCGTCTCGGCGCTGCCGAACACCTTTGCGCATGAATCCTACATCGACGAGGCCGCCACTGAAGCCGGCGTCGACCCGATCGAATACCGCCTGCGCTATCTGAAGGACCCGCGCGCCGTCGATCTCGTCAACGCGGTCGCCGAACGTGCGGGCTGGACCCCGCGCCCGGTGCGCGAGGAGAAGGACGGCGAGGTCGTGCACGGGCGCGGCTTTGCCTATGCGCTCTATGTCCACAGCAAGTTTCCGGGCTATGGCGCGGCGTGGTCGGCCTGGGTCACCGACGTTGCCGTGAACAAGACGACCGGCGACGTCAGCGTCACCCGCGTGGTCGCGGGGCAGGACTCCGGATTGATGATCAACCCGGACGGCGTGCGCCACCAGATCCACGGCAACGTCATCCAGTCGACCAGCCGTGCGCTGATGGAGGAGGTCTCGTTCGAGCGCGGTGCGGTGGTGGCGCGCGAATGGGGCGCCTATCCGATCATTCCCTTCCCCGACGTCCCCAAGATCGACGTCTTGATGTTGCCGCGGCAGGACCAGCCGCCGCTCGGCGTCGGCGAGTCCGCCTCGGTGCCGAGCGCGGCGGCCATCGCGAATGCGATCTTCGATGCCACCGGCGTGCGCTTTCGCGAGCCGCCGTTCACGCCCGAGCGGATCCTGAAAGGCCTGCACGGCGAGACACCGGCGACGCCGAAGGCTTTGCCCGCGTCCATATCGCCGCAGTCCCGCATCTGGGAGAACCCGTTCGCCAAGCGCGCCGGCATCTTCGCGGCGATTGCGGCCGTCTGCACCGCCGCGATCGGCATCGGCGCGGCGCTACTGCCAGGGCGCGCCATCGCGCCGATCGCGCGGCCCGATGCCTCGGTCTATTCCGCGGCGACGATCGCGCGCGGCCAACAGCTTGCCGCACTCGGCAATTGCGCGGAGTGCCACACCAACATTGGCGGTGTACTCAACGCCGGTGGCCGCGCATTGGAGACGCCGTTCGGCATGATCTATTCGACCAACATCACGCCCGATGTCGAGACCGGCATCGGTGCCTGGTCCTATCCCGCCTTCGAGCGCGCGATGCGCGACGGCCTGCACCGCGATGGGCGGCAGCTCTACCCTGCCTTCCCTTACACGCACTTTGCGAAGACTGGCGACGCCGACATGCAGGCGCTCTACGCCTATCTGATGGCGCAACCTTCGGTGCGCGCGACGGCGCCGACGAACGAACTCGCATTCCCGTTCAACCTGCGTCCTCTTCTGGCAGGCTGGAATGCGCTGTTCCACGACACGAAGGAGTTCAAGCCGGATCCCGCAAAATCGGATGCCTGGAATCGCGGCGCCTATCTCGTCGAGGGTCTCGGCCATTGCAGCGGCTGCCATTCGCCGCGCAACGCGCTCGGCGCCGAGCAGCGCAATGCCTATCTCGCCGGCGGTTTTGCCGAGGGCTGGGAAGCGCCGCCGCTGACCTCGCTCTCGCACGCGCCGATCCCGTGGAGCGAGGACGAGCTGTTCGCCTATTTGCGCACCGGCCATTCGCGCTATCACGGCGTCGCCGCCGGCCCAATGGCGCCTGTCGTCAGGGACCTCAAAGCCTTGCCCGACCAGGACATCCGCGCGATGGCGGTCTATCTCAATTCCTTCAACGACTCCGCCGCCGATGCACCCGCGCTCGCGGCAAAACTCGAAAGCGCGACGCAAGTCACCGTCGCCTCCTCCACCGGCGCGCGGCTCTATCGGGGCGCCTGCGCCGTCTGCCACGAAGTCGGCGGCCTGCCGCTGTTCGGCAGCCGTCCCTCGCTCGCGCTCAACAGCAATCTGCACAGCGCCACATCGGACAATCTCGTGCAGGTGATCCTGCACGGGATCGCTCATCCCGTGTCGAGCGATCTCGGCTACATGCCCGCGTTTGGGAATAGCATGAGCGATGCGCAGGTCGAGGAGCTGGTCACGTTCCTGCGCAAGCAGTTCGCGCCGGACAAGCCGGCATGGACCGGCGTGCGCGAGACGATCGCGCGCGCGCGGGCGTCGGCGCACTAACGTTCATTCCGTCATTCCGGGGCCCGAGCGTAGCGAGGGAGCCCGGAATCCATAATCGCCAGCCGGGGTTATGGATTCCGGGCTCGCCGCTTCGCGTCGCCCCGGAATGACTCGAAACACTAGCCGTGCTTCTTCACTTCCACCGGCGGCGTGCCGTGGGTGTGGAAGGATTCGATGGTCTTCAAGCCCCAGGCCTGGCCCTTCTTGCGCTCCTCCTCGGTCCACACGATCGGCTTCCAGTCGGGCGCGAGAATGAGGCGCGCGCCGGCATTGGCGACTTCGACGCGGTTGCCGCCGGGCTCGTAGACGTAGAGGAAGAAAGTCTGCTGGATCGCGTGCTTGTGCGGCCCGGTCTCGATGTGGATCCCGTTCTCCAGGAAGATATCGGCCGCGCGCAAAATTTCCTCGCGGCTGTCGAGCGCGTAGGTGACGTGGTGAAAGCGGCCGGGCACGCCGGAATGGTCGAGCGAATAGGCGAAGTCGTAGCTCTTGTTCGACATGGTCAGCCACATCGCGGCTTCGCGGCCGTCATTGAGCACGATCTGCTCGGTGAGCCGGCAGCCGAGATAGTTCTCGAAGAACTCGCGGTTGGCCTTGATGTCCACGGCAAGGCAATTGAGATGGTCGAGACGCCGGACGTTGACGCCGCGCGCAGGAAAGCGCTGCGCCTGGTTCTTCAGCGCAGGTCTAAGCTCCGGCGGCGCCTGATACCATTCGGTCTCGTAATAGAGCTCGACGATGTGACCATCGGGATCGCGGCAGCGGAAGGTCGGGCCCTGCCCCATGTCGCCGTCGATCCAGCCGATATCGAAGCCGGATCCCTTCAGCGCCGCGACACGGCGCTCCAGCGCCTGCTGGCTGCGCGCGCGCAAGGCCATGTGCTCCATGCCCGAGGTCTTCGACGCCGTGAGCTTGAGCGAATAGCGCTCGTAATCGTCCCAGCCACGCAAGTATACCGACTCGCCCTTCTGGCCGCTGACCGTCATGCCCATGACGTCGACGAAGAATTTCAGGCTCTCGTCGGGCTTCGGCGTCAGCAGCTCCATGTGGCCGAGATGGGCGAGATCGAGGATCGGTTCGGGCTGCATGATGTCCTCCAGGCACAGCAAGCGATCCTCAGGCCGGATCGCGTCATCGGACGCCGAGCCGCAACGCGCTCACACATCCGAAGCCGGCACCGAGGCCGCCCCTTCATTTGTACTAATGTACAAATGATTAGGTCTCGTCAACAAATCAAACACTCTGCCTCAACTGGACGAGGCTACGCCGAGACCAATGTCCTGCGAACGGAGGGCCCAGCCTCGCCGGATGGTAAAATATTCCTTAACTGCCGGCGGCTCCAACGCCCTGGAATTGCAGCATTTTCCTGCATTTTCTGCCCAAAACCGTGCCATCGGAACAAAGCTATTGGCCGAATTGTCGCGGATTTAACGAAGCGGCCGCGGCTGCCGTTTAACCGTTTGTGCAGCCGGGCCCCGCATAGTCAGGATTAAACTCCTCGCTCATGCCAGGTTCATTCATCGTGACATCCTTTGGACGCGTGATTTCGGTTCGCGGATCGCTCGCCCGGGTCGGGCTGCTGGCGGAAAGCCAGATGCCGATCTCGGAAGTTCGGGCTACCGTCGGCCGCTTCGTCAGCATTCGCTGCGCCAGCTCGGTCATCGTCGCCATGATCACCGAGGTCTCCTGCGAAAACCTGTCGAGCGCCGACAATTACATCGCCATCGCCTCGGTCGACCTGCTCGGCGAGATCCTCAACGCCGCCGACAAGGCCAAATTCCAGCGCGGCGTCACCAACTATCCGACCATCGGCGATTCCGTCGACCTGATCACCAGCCAGGAGCTGCGCACGATCTACGCGCCGACCGGGTCGGACCAGATCAATGTCGGCTTCCTGCAGCAGGACCGCTCCGTCATTGCCTATGTCGACGTCGAGGAAATGCTGTCCAAGCATTTTGCGGTGCTGGGATCGACCGGTGTCGGTAAATCGACCGGCGTCTCGCTCCTGCTCAACGAGATCCTGAAGGCGCGGCCGAACCTGCGCATCTTCCTGCTCGACGTGCACAACGAATACGGCCGCTGCTTCGGCGATCGCGCACTGGTGCTCAACCCGCGGAACCTGAAACTGCCGTTCTGGCTGTTCAATTTCGAGGAGATCGTCGACGTGCTGTTCGGCGGCCGCGCCGGCGTTCCGGAGGAGCTCGACATCCTCGCCGAGGTGATCCCGATCGCCAAGGGCGTCTATACCCAGTACCAGAACGCCGACCGCATCGGCCTGAAACGCATCGACCCCAAGCAGATCGGCTACACCGTCGACACGCCGGTGCCCTATCGCCTGGTCGACCTGATGTCGCTGATCGACGAGCGCATGGGCAAGCTCGAGAACCGCTCCTCGCGCATCATCTATCACAAGCTGATCTCACGCATCGAGGCCGTGCGCAACGACCCGCGCTACGCCTTCATGTTCGACAACGCCAATGTCGGCGGCGACACCATGGCCGAGGTCATCAGCCATCTGTTCCGCCTGCCCGCGAACGGCAAGCCGATGACGGTGATGCAGCTCGCCGGCTTCCCGGCCGAGGTGATCGATTCCGTCGTCTCGGTGCTGTGCCGCATGGCGTTCGACTTCGGCCTGTGGAGCGACGGCGTCTCGCCGCTGCTGTTCGTCTGCGAGGAAGCGCATCGTTACGCCTCCGCCGACCGCAATGTCGGCTTCGGGCCGACCCGCAAGGCAGTGTCGCGCATCGCCAAGGAAGGCCGCAAATACGGCGTCTATCTCGGCCTCATCACCCAGCGTCCGGCCGAGCTCGACGCCACCATCATCTCTCAGTGCAACACGCTGTTCACGATGCGCCTCGCCAACGAGCGCGACCAGGCGCTGCTGCGCGCCGCGGTGTCCGATGCCGCCGCGAACCTGCTGTCCTTCGTACCCTCGCTCGGCACGCGTGAGGTGCTGGCCTTTGGCGAAGGCGTCGCGCTGCCGACGCGCCTGCGCTTCAAGGAGGTGCCGCCGCACCAATTGCCGCGCGGCGAAGCCACCATCTCGAGCGTGCCGTCGGTCACCTCGGGTCACGACATGCATTTCGTCAGTGCCGTGCTCGAACGGTGGCGCGGCGCCACCTCGCAGCGCGACGTGCCGAACGATCCGGTGTTCTCGGCCCCGCCCGCCAAGACGATGTCCAGCGTCGAAGCCCCGATGCTGCAGCCCTCGATGGGGCTCGATCCCGACCGCTTCTCGCTCTTGAAGAAGCCGCTGCGGTAACCCGCTGACCGGTCCCGGACGCGCCGCGGCGTGCACGCCGCCGCGCAGAGCCGGGACCAACGCCGCAATCACCGTCCTCATCAGCGGAGGCCTTGCCATGCCTCTGGAGCGGCTCGCCCGCATGGACTAAGTATTGCCGACTCGAAGCTGGCTTTCCGGCCCATGCCGACGAAGCGACGGACAGGACATGACCCAACTGGATTGGCCAGAAATTCTGCTGCGCCTCGGAAGTGCAGCGCTCGCCGGAAGCGCGATCGGCCTGAACCGCGATCTGCACGGCAAGCCGATCGGGCTGAAGACGCTCGGCATCGTCGGGCTCTCCACCGCGACCGTGGTGCTGCTCGCGGTCCAGTTCGCCGAGCCCGGCAAGATCACCGATGCGGCAAGCCGTGTGATCCAGGGCATTCTGACCGGCATCGGCTTTCTCGGGGCCGGCGTCATCGTCCACGAGAGCGACCGTTTCCGCGTACGGGGCCTGACCAGCGCGGCGTGCACTTTTCTCGCCGCCTGTCTCGGAATTACCTGCGGCGCCGGCGAATGGAAGATCGTCCTGGTCGCACTGGTCTTCGCTTTTGTTCTGCTCACAATCGGCCGCCGCGTCGAACGCTGGCTGCACCGGATGCTTGGCGGCAAGGATGATCCGCACCAGGCCGAGGCTTCACCGAAGACTCAGGACCGCGGCTAGAACCGCAACCGCCGCGCCCATATCGGCTTTAGCAGCTCGAGCACCGTCAGCAGCAGGAATCCCGCGCCGAGCGTAACCATGAGATCGTCCAGATGCAGGGGACCGAACCGAAACAGGCTGGACGCCGGCGGCCAGAACAGAGCGGCTGCGATAATCGACGCGATCGACACGAAGATCCAGAGCAATGCCGGGTTCGGACGGAAGAAGGCCGACAAGAACGAAGCGCTGAACGACCGGTTGGCCAGCACCAGCGCGAGGACGCAAGTGACGAGCGCGATGAAGGCGAGCGTGCGCGCCTCGTCGGACGGAACGCCGGAACGAAGCGCGACGACGAAGATCGCGGCAATCAAAGCAAATGCCATGGCACCCTGGAGAACGCTCCAGCCAACCAGGGCCCAGGAGAACAGCTCCGCATCGGCGCGCCGCGGCGGGCGGGCCATGACATCGCGTTCCTCCCGCTCGGCTTCGAACACGAGCGAGCAGACGGGGTCGATGATCAGCTCCAGAAGCGCAATGTGGACGGGACCGAGAATCACGGGCAGCCCGAACACCAGCGGAAGCAGCGCGAGCCCCGCGATCGGAACGTGGACGGCGAAGATGAAGGCCATCGCCTTGCGGAGATTGTCGTAGATCCGGCGTCCCAGGCGGATGGATGCAACGATGGAGCCGAAATCGTCGTCGAGCAGGACGATCGAGGATGCCTCGCGGGCGACATCGGTGCCACGGCCGCCCATCGCGATCCCGATATTCGCAGCCTTCAGCGACGGCGCATCGTTGACGCCGTCTCCGGTCATCGCTGCGATCTCGCCGTTGCGCTTCATGGCCTGAACGATCCGCAGCTTCTGCTCCGGCAGGATCCGCGCAAAGATGTTCACGCTCCCGACGAGTGCCTCCAACTCGCGATCGTCGGCGAGCTTGATCTGCTCGCCGGTTACGACGTCGTTGACGTCGAGCCCGGCCTGCCGGGCGATCGCCATGGCGGTCGCCGGATAGTCGCCCGTGATCATGACGACGCGAATGCCGGCCGAGCGACATTCGGCGACGGCTTCGGGGACGTGCGGACGCAGCGGATCGGCCAGCCCGACGAGACCGAGGAAGTGAAACGCAAAGCCTTCGTGCGCGGCCGGCAGAGCCTCACCGTCACAGGTCGCGGCTGCCACGCCCAGCACGCGAAGACCATTTTTCGCCATCGCGGCGACCGAGGCCTGCATCGCCGCCTGCTGCGCACCATCCAGCTTGCACAGCCGTGCGATCGCCTCGGGGGCACCCTTCGCCGAGACGAAGGCTCCCTCGCGATGTGGCAACTGCCAAACCTGACTCATCGCCAGCAGTTCGGGACGCAAGCCGTAGGTGCGGATCAAAGTCCGGGCGCCCGCGGTTTCGTCCTCCTTCGGCAGACCGGCCTGCACGAACGCGTGCAGGGCCCTCTCCATCGGGTCGAAGGGTTCCGGCGAGCTTGCCAGGACGCTGCAGCGCGCCAGCTCGAAGAACTCTGCGCCCACAGGAGCGGGCTGTGGCGAGGCAACGCGCAGACTCGTCCCATCGCGCAGCCTCAGTTCCGCGACCGACATCCGGTTCTGCGTCAGCGTGCCCGTCTTGTCGGTGCACAGCACCGTGGCCGAGCCAAGCACCTCGATCGCGGCCGCGCGCCGCGTCAGCACGCGCGCCTTCGAGATGCGCCAGGCGCCCATGGCCATGAACACCGTGAGGACGACGGCAAACTCCTCGGGCAACATGGACATGCCGATGGCGATGCCGCCGAGCAGCGCCTGCAGCCAATCCCCGCGCAATGTTCCGTAGAGCACGACCGCGGCCAGGCTGATCGCAGCGCCGCCGAGAAAGCAGAGCCGCACGAGCCGTGCAGTCTGCTGTTGCAGCCGCGGCGGCTCCGCCTGCAGGCCATGCAGCGACAATCCGATCTTTCCGATCTCGCTGCGAGGGCCCGTCGCCTTGACCTCGGCCAGCCCCTCGCCGCGCACCACCAGCGAGCCTGAATAGACGAAGGGCAAGTCATCGCCACCCGGACGATGGTCAGCGAACGCGGCATCGGCGATCGGCATCTTGACGGCCTGCTTGCGCACCGGAACCGACTCTCCGGTCAGCAGCGACTCGTCGACCGCCAGATCCTGCGCTCTGACGAGCACTGCATCTGCCGGAACCCGGTCGCCTTCGGCCAGGACAAGGAGATCGCCACGGACGACCTCGCGGCCGGCGATCCGCTGCCGCTCACCGTCCCTGACCACAAGCGCTCGCGGACTGGTCAGCTCCCGCAGGGCTTCCAGCACGCGTTCGGTGCGGGTTTCCTGCACGATGGTGATCACGACGGAGATGGCGCCGAACGCCAGGAGCAGCAGTGCCTCGCGGAGGTCGCCGAGCAGCAGGTAGACCAGCCCGCCGCACAGAAGCAGCGCGAGCATCGGCTCGCGCAACACCTCGATCACGATGCGCAGCGGCGTGCGCCGTTCGGCCCGAGGCAGTTCGTTGAAACCGTCCTGGTGCAGCCGCAGCCGGACCTCGGCTTCGCTGAGCCCGGCCGAACCTGCGCCTTGGTGCTTGCTCACGTCTTCCGCCGCAGGCTCCAGAGACTCCCCGCCCCGACGACGGCCGTCACAAGCAGGACAGCAACGAAGGTCTGAATGATGGTGAAGTTCAGGGCGTCACGCGCGACGAACAGCGCGGTGACCGCGCCGGCGATGATAAAGACGATGCGAAAGATGATGCTCATGGCCGTGCCTCCAGTCCTGCATGACTTGGAGCCCGGGCCCTCGACGTCGGGGCGCAACGCTGCCTCTGCAACCATGCAGGCAAACTCTAGCCGGTCACCGCGGCGCAGATTTGCGACAGGTCAAGCCTGCTCCGGCCATCGCCGCATCTGACCGATCGGCGGGTGCGACCCGATGTCCCGCGGCGGATCGCTCAGCCGCGGCATCGCTCATGGCAGCAAGGCGCCATGCAGCTAGCGCTTCGCCATCAACTCCAGCGCGGGCGCAAAGCGCTCCGCGAACGTCAACGACTTGGCGTGGTGGACTGCGGCAAACGATGCCGAGATTCCTGCCGAAGCGACCGCGAGCAATGCAATGACGAAAACCAGACGGCGCATGTCCGCCTCCTGTGTGAGCTCGACTACCCCATAGAGATGGGACGGCTGTGTTTCAGGACGGTTTCATGAGCGCGGAAATTGATTTCGCTCAAGCGCCTGTGATGGGATTCGGCTTATCTGGGCACAAGCGATCACCAACTAACAGAAATAGACGTGTCTTGCAGCGGAGCGCCGGTCGAGTCGGGAATTTTCTACCCGCGGCAGCGATCCTAGGCAACGCGACAAACGGCACACGTGGGAACGTGGAGACACCGAGGACTACGCAAATGAAGATCGTGATCCAGAAGCTCAATGGCCTGTGGCACCTCATCGTCGGGTCGTACCAGATCCGAACGCCCTTCCTGGACACCCAGGACCGCGCGCTGGTGGTCACTTATGCCCGCCGCGCCTACCCCGGCGCCCGGATCTTCCAGCGCGACTGATGAGCGATTGCCCCTAATCTTCATCCTCCGGGCCGCACCAGCCGGGCAGATAGATCGCATCCTTGCTTTTCGCCGCGGACATCGCCTTCTCCAGCGCCTTGTCGAAATCGGCCGCGATCACCTTTCGCGAGACCTTTCGGCGCAGGAAGTCGGCCCACAGGAATTCGGAGAACGGCGTGGTGTCCTTGGCGAAACCACCCATGCGGCGCAATTCGCCGGCGAGACTGCGGAACGGATCGTCCGTGAGATCGGCGATCGATTTCGGCAAATCGCGGAACGACCGCCGCTCGCCCTTGGCGTCGTAAGGGTAGACCCAGCGCTTGTTGTCCATCACGCCCCAGAACGCTTCGCGCTCGACCATGCGCAGGTCGCCGACGACGGTCACCAGCACCTCCTTGACACCCTCGTCGTGCAGCGCGCGGCCGAGATGATGATGGTCGATCACGTAATAGCGCGCGTCGGGGCCGTAGACGACGGGGATCATATGCTTGCCGAGCAGATCGGCCTGCTTCTTCTTGTCATGCTCGCGCCAGCGCTTGCGCTTCTCCTTGACCTCGCGCATGCCGACCGTCATCTGCGTCGGCCGGAGCGACAGGATCGGGACCGGATGCACTCTCGGCTCGCGCGCGTTGGTCGTGGTCATGGTCGAAGGCCCCTCGGATGGATGCAACTGACGGCTCAGGTTCCCGGACTATGACATGGGCCCCGCGGCGGCAAAACGTGTTCGGAAGGGCGCGCAGATCACAAGCCGATGTAGAGCAAACGAAGACGTGAACTTCATTGCCGTTGCTCTGCCGGTTATTGCAGCGCAACGCCCGCCGACCTCGCGGCCGGTTCCGCGACCGCTGCACACCGATCTCTGTACAAATAGTGCGAGGCAACGAATACACGCCTGCATTGAAAAGATTTTCTGCAACGCGTTTATCCCGTATGCTATCTAAAATCGCTGCTTCGGAGTGATCCCCACCCCATGAACAACCAGCGGCCCATAAGCTCTGACGACGAGCACCGGGTGCTCCAGTTCAGGCCGCGCACCTCGCCTTCCCCTGCGGTCCACCGCGGCAGCGGTACCGTGCAGCCGTTGCGCGTCGCGCCCGAACCGCTCGACTTGTCACGCTACGAGCAGCCCCGCTCCGAGCCGGACGATTTCCGCCATCGCATGCTCGCCAATATCGCGGCGCTGGCCTTCACCATCGCGCTGACGGCCATCGGAATTTGGCTCGCGGTCAGCATCGCCGACCTGCGCCGTACCCAGGATTGCGTGCTGATGGGCCGCCGCGACTGCGTCAAGATCACGACGCCGCATATCTAGGCCCGATCCGGCCGATCGGTTTGGCGGAAGGGGCTCGGGCGGGCATCCCCAGCTCCGTCTCCCCACCTGCCCGGCTCCATTGAACTCGGGGCGGCGCTCCGATATACGGGCTTTCGACCCGGCCAGAGGGGGGTTGAGGGCGTCATCAGGGGCGCGATGCCCACCCACCGTGCCACTCTGGATAATCTGACAAATATCCGCAATATATCAAAGGCTTAGTGATGTCCTCCACATTCGATCAGGTCGCCACGATCATCGCTGAAACCTGCGACATCCCGCGCGACACGATCACGCCGGATAGCCATGCCATCGACGATCTCGGCATCGACAGCCTCGATTTCCTGGACATCGCGTTCGCGATCGACAAGCAGTTCGGCATCAAGCTGCCGCTGGAAAAGTGGACCCAGGAGGTCAACGACGGCAAAGCGACCACCGAACAGTATTTCGTGCTGAAGAACCTGTGCGCCCGCATCGACGAACTGGTTGCGGCCAAGGGCGCGAGCGCCTAAGCGCGCGGTCATGCAACTCGAATACTTCCACATGATCGATCGGATCGTCGACCTCAAGGTCGACGAGAAGACGATCGTCGTCGAAGCCCAGGTCCCCAAGGAGAGCACCGTCTTCGAGGGGCACTTCCCGGGCTATCCCCTGATGCCCGGCGTGCTGCTGATCGAATCGATGGCGCAGGCCTCGGGTTTTCTCCTGCTCGGCGTGCTCAAGTTCGAGCGCATGCCTATCCTTGCCGCCGTCAAGGAGGCCAAGGTGCGGGGTTCCGTGTTCCCCGGCGATCTCATGAGCATCGAGGCGAGCCTGACCCACGAAGGCTCCGGCTATGCCATGACAGAAGCCAAGATCAGGGTCGGCGGCAAGATCCGCGCGAATTCCTCGCTGACTTTCACGCTGATCCCCTTCCCCAACGCGGATATGCGCGGATACATGGCGAAGGTCGCCGAGCGCGTCGGCTTTCCGCAACAGGTCGTATCGCCATGACTCACACCGCTTCGAAGCCCGGCCAGACGGAAGTCTGGATCACCGGCATTGGACTCGCGACCTCGCTCGGTGAGGGCCTCGAGGCCAATTGGGCCGCGCTTTCCGAGAAGCGCATCAACGTCGACGACAAGGGCTTTGCGCCCTACATCGTGCATCCCCTGATGCCGGTCAGCTTCGACGCCCAGATCCCGAAGAAGGGCGACCAGCGCCAGATGGAAGCCTGGCAGCGCATCGGCACCTATGCCGCCGGCCTGGCGCTCGATTCGGCCGGCATCAAGGGCAACAAGGACATCCTGTCGAAGATCGACATGGTGGTGGCCGCCGGCGGCGGCGAGCGCGATCTCAACGTCGACACCGGCGTCCTGACGGCCGAGGCCAAGGGCGCCAACGCGCCCGGCTTCCTCAACGAACGGCTGATGAGCGATCTGCGCCCCACTCTGTTCCTGGCGCAGCTCTCCAACCTGCTCGCCGGCAACATCGCCATCGTGCACGGCCTTGGCGGCACCTCGCGCACCTTCATGGGTGAAGAGGTTGCCGGCGCCGATGCCGCCCGCATTGCGCTGGCGCGCATCGCCTCGGGCGAGAGCGACATCGCGCTGGTCGGCGGCTCGCACAATGGCGAGCGCAAGGACTTGCTCGTCCTCTACGAATTCGGCGACTTCAACCTCAAGGACAAGTTTGCGCCGGTATGGGCGCGCAAGGATCACCCCGGCTTCGCGCTCGGTTCGGCTGGCGCGTTCCTGGTGCTGGAATCGAAGGCCCACGCCGAAGCGCGCGGCGCAAAGCCGTTCGCGAAGCTGTCGAGCGTCGTCGCCGACCTCGCCCGCCGCAAGCAGCCCGGCGACATGACCGCGACGCTGGAAAAGCTCTGGGCCAAGCTGCCGAAGCGCGAAGGCAAGGGCGCGATCATCACGGGCGCGACCGGCGCGGAGCCTGCGACCTCGGAAGAGCGTGGCTTCCTGAAAGGCCATTCCGACTTCCCGGTGCGCTCCACCGGTACGATGTTCGGGCACACCATGGAGACGCAATTCCCACTGGGAATCGCGCTCGCCGCGCTGTCGATCTCGCGCGGCGCCCTGTTCCCGCCGAACGATTCGACCGGGACCGAGATTGAAATGCAGGGGGCGCCCACCCAGATTGTGGTCGTGGGAGCCGGACACTGGCGCGGCGAAGGCATGGCGCTGGTCGAAGCTGTCGGCTGAAGCGCGGCGCGCTTCGGCCGGATGTTGTTTTGAGCATGATCTCGTCGGACAACCGCGTCACACTTTTCCGGATCATGCTTTAGCTCTATCGGGGGATCGACATGACTGCACCACGCGACAAACTCGGGCGCCCCGTCGTCGTCGTTACCGGCATGGGCATCATGACCTCGCTCGGTGCCGGCAAGGCCGACAATTGGGCCAAGCTCGTCGCCGGCGAATCGGGCATCCGCACCATCACGCGCTTTCCGGTCGACGGCCTGAAGACCACGATGGCCGGTACGGTCGACTTCGTGAACGTCGAACCGTTCTCCTCCACCGGCCTGTCGGAGCGGATGGCGGAGCTGGTGACGGATGAAGCGCTTGCGCAAGCCGGCATCGGCGCCAAAGGCGACTTCCCGGGTCCCCTCTTCCTGGCGGTCGCGCCGGTCGAGGTGGAATGGCCGCAGCGCCGCGAGCTCGGCCGCGCCGTCGGCAAGCCCGACTTCACCTATGACGACCTCCTGCGCATCTCCGGCGGCGGCAAGTACAGCGCCTATCATCACCGCTTCATGTTCGGTTCGGTCGCCGCATACCTCGCCGAGACTTTCGGCACCAAGGGCTCGCCGATTTCGCTGTCGACGGCGTGTGCCTCCGGCGCGACCTCGATCCAGCTCGGCGTCGAGGCGATCCGCCGCGGCGAGACCGACGCCGCGCTGTGCGTGGCAACCGACGGCACCGTGAACCCGGAAGCGCTGGTGCGCTTCTCGCTGCTCTCGGCGCTGTCGCAGCAGAACGATCCGCCGCAGGCGGCCTCCCGTCCCTTCTCCAAGAACCGCGACGGCTTCGTCATGGCGGAAGGCGCCGGCGCGCTCGTGCTGGAAAGCTATGAGGCCGCCACCGCGCGTGGCGCAAAGATCCTTGGCGTCATCGCCGGCTGCGGCGAGCTCACCGATTCCTTCCATCGCACCCGTTCGTCTCCCGACGGCAAGCCGATCATCGGCTGCATGAACAAGACGCTGGCCGACGCCGGCATGACGCCGGACCAGATCGACCACATCAACGCGCACGGCACCGCGACGCCCGAGAACGACAAGATGGAGTACAACACGACCTCGGCCGTGTTCGGCGAACTGCTGCAGAAGATCCCGGTCACCTCCAACAAGTCGATGGTCGGCCACACCATCTCGGCCGCAGGCGCCGTCGAGGCGATCTTCTCGCTGCTCACGCTCGAGCATCAGCGCATCCCGCCGACCATCAACTACGACACCCCGGATCCCACGATCCTGTTCGACGTGGTCGGCAACAAGGCGCGCGACGCCCGCGTCACCGCAGTGATGTCGAACTCGTTCGGCTTCGGCGGCCAGAACGCCTCGCTGATCCTGACCCGCGAACCGGCCTGACCGGACGCAGCATGGCGCTGATTTCTATCAGCACGAAGATTCGCGCGCGGAACGCAGTGAAATCGCTCGGCGGCAGCTTGATCGGCGCCGCCACCGTCGGCATGCTGCGTACCACGCGCTATTTCGATCCGGTCAAGACCTCGGACTTTTTCGCACGCGCAACCAAGCTGATCGGACCGCGGCTGCGCGAGCACCGCATCGGCCGCGCCAACCTCACCGCGGCCTTCCCGGAAAAATCGCCCGAGGAGATCGAACGGATCCTGATGGGCGTGTGGGACAATCTCGGCCGCGTCGGCGCCGAATTCGCCCATATGGACCACGTCTGGGATTACGACCGCACGCACCCGGAGCGCAGTCGGATCGAATTGCCGCCGCGCACCGTCGAGCTGTTCGATCATATCAGGGACGACGGCAAGCCGGCGCTGATCTTCGCCGCGCATCTGGCCAATTGGGAATTGCCGGCGCTCGCCGCCGTCGCGCACGGGCTGGACAGCGCGATCCTCTATCGCCGGCCCAACATCGCCTCCGCCGACCGCATCATCCAGGAGATGCGCCAGGTCAACATGGGCACGCTGATCCCGGCGGGCCGCGACGCGCCGCTGCGGCTCGGCCAAGCGCTGAAGGACGGCAAGCACGTCGCCATGCTGGTCGACCAGTATCTGACCGGCGGCGTCGAGGTCACCTTCTTCGGCCGCAAGACCCGCGCCAACCCGATGCTGGCGCGTCTCTTGCGCCAGGTCGAATGCCCGATCCACGGCGTCCGCATCATCCGCCTGCCCGGCTTCCGCTTCCGCGCCGAGCTGACCGAAGAGATCCCCCCGGTGCGCGATGCCGAGGGCAAGATCGACATCCAGGGCACGACGCAGGCGGTCACGAGCGTGGTGGAGAGCTGGGTGCGCGAGCATCCGGAGCAGTGGCTGTGGCTGCACAGAAGGTGGCGATGATTTCTACTGCTCCGGCAATCCCGCATCCACCATTCCCTGAACGATGCGATCGGCGGCTGCGAGATAAACCGGGCTCGCATTCTTCGCCGGCGGCGCGACGTTGAGTCTGGTCGTGCCGGGCTGCAGCTTCAGACCCTCCTCGATCGCAGCCTTTGCCTCCTCGAACCGCCCCGATCGCTGGTAGGCGACGGCGAGCAGCATGTGCGAGCGTCCGGTTGCCGGCGTGATCGCGATCGAGCGCTGGATCCAGGGCACCGCCTCTTCGCCCTGCCCCTTCAGAAGCGTCGCCCAGCCCGCGCCGAGCAGCCAGGTCCAGCGCGAGGCCGGCGGCGTGTCGTAGCGGTCGGCCAGCCGAAACGTCGCGAGCGCATCGTCGAACCGGCCGAGAAAGACCTGCCCGAGGCCAATCAGATAGAGCGCGGACCCGTTCCAGGGATCGAAGCTCAGCGCCTTGCCGCAGGTCACGAGACTTTCCACGAAACGATTGGTGGCGCTCTGGAAGCGGCAATAAGCCTCGAGCGCCGGAATCGAATTGGGCCTCGCCCGCAACGCCTGCTCGAGGGTCGCACTGGCCCCGGCCTCGACCGCAACGGCTTCATCCGGGCTGAACCACCGCATCTGGATGCCCCGCATCTGAAGCGAAGCGAGCGCAACCGCGATTTCGAGATTGTCGGGATCGTCCGTGCGTGCCTTTTGCAGCATGGTCTGCGCCGCACCAAAGCGCTCGCGCGTGGTCTGGTTGATCGAGGCGAGCGCCTGCTCGACGGCGACCTTGTCACCGCCCGCAGACGAGCCGGTGCTGCTGGAGCGCACCGAGCCCGGCGCCAGGATCTCGTTGAGGCGGCGTGCAAGCACATGACCGACGCCGGCGACGAGACGCGACTGCGCGAGCTGCGGGTCCGCCTCGTCCGCGGCGACGGAAGCTGTGACGACCGACTGCACCTCGCCGGTGGCCGCCTTGATGATGCGAGCACGCAGCGTCCACGATTGATCGCGACGCTCCAGCTCGCCGCGCAGCTCGTAATCGGATGATGCGGTGGAGGCAGCGCTGCTGTCGCCGCCCCTGGCCGCCAATCGCGGCGCAACCACGCTGATGTTCTGAATCCTGGCAAAACCATCGGTGAGGCGAGCGGTGACTTCGGCCGCCATCGCCGCGCCGCGCGCGTCCTTGCTGTCGTCAACGATCGGCATCACCGCAAGCCGCGGCGGCGTTCGCTTGAACAGGAGGTCCGGTTTCAGCACGGGCGCGGCAACCGCAAGGCCCATGACGATCACGCAGAGCCCGGCCACGGCGGTGACCGTTGCCTGCCGGCGCAAGCCGAACCAGGCGCGCTGTGGTCTTGCGGCGGCGATCTCAGCGGGCGGCGGGGACGCGACCTCGCCGGCCAGGGCTGGCCGGTCCTCTTCGGCCGGCACCGGGTCGGCGGCCGGCGCAGCCTCAACCTCCGTCGCCAGCAGGTAGCCGCCGCCGGAGGCGAGCTTGATCAGCTGCCGCCGCTCGTCGCCGAGCGCGGCGCGGAGCTCGCGGATACACTGGAACAGGCTGTCCTCGCCGACATGGACGTTCGGCCAGACCGCCTCCATCAGCTCCTGCTTGCTCAGCACGCGGCCGCCACTGGTAGCGAATAGCCGGAGCATCTCGAAGGTCTTGGGCCGGAGCTTGATCGGCGTGCCATCGGCCCCGCGCAGCTCCGCGCGCTGCTGGTCCAGCTCGAAGCCGGCGAAACGAAGCAAGTGAACCCCCAACACGTCTCTCAAGGCGGCTCATATAGCGGAAGTCTGGCGAATATGCCCGAAAATCGGCTCTGAAACGCAAATATCAGAAACTTTCAGAAGTGAGCCAAGCCCTTATCAGGACACCAATCCCCACCCGATGCAATGAATCCGATCGAGGACTCGGGACCTGCGTGTTGGGGGAAGTGGTGAGGACGGGGAAAGACTATTTCAAGGCGACCCCCCGGTTGCGGGTCGCGCTGCTGACGTCGTCGGCGCTGGCCCTGGCCTGGGCGCTGCCGGCTGCGCCATCGCGCGCCGCGTCGAACGGCACCTGGCTCACCTCCCCCGGCAGCGGCGACTATGGCACCGCCTCCAACTGGGACGGCGGCTTCGTGCCTGTCGGCACGGCCTCCTTCGGCACCTCGGACACCACCGGCCTGGCGATTTCAAGCGTCAGCGTCGGCGGCTGGACGTTCAACGCCGGCGCCTCGAACTACACGTTTGACGTCAGCGGTCCGTTGAATTTCACCGGCACCGGCATCACGGTCAACGGCGGCAGCGTTACGATCAACTACGCCATCGGCGCGGCCCTCATCACGTTCAGCGGTTCAAGTACCGCCGGCAGCGCCACCATCAACAACAGTGGAAGCCTATGGTTCACACAGGGCAGCACGGCCGGCAGCGCCACCATCAACAACAACGGTGAGTTAGTCTTCTTTGGTTCAAGCACCGCCGGCAACGCCACCATCAACAACAATAGCGACCTCCAGTTCGTGGACAACAGCACGGCCGGCAATGCCACCATCAACAACAGCAACATTGGCAGCATACTAAGCTTCTACAATTCAAGCTCGGCCGGCAGCGCTACCATCACCAACAATTACATCGTGCGGTTCCGGGACAACAGCACGGCCGGCAATGCCGCCATCATCAACAATGGCGGCGGCTCGGTCGACTTCTCCCTCACCACGGGGTTGAACGGCGACAACAAGATCAGCGCCGGCTCGATCGCCGGGGGCGGCTCTTACAACCTCGGCGCCAATGAGCTGACGGTCGGCTCCAACAATGCCTCGACCGAGGTCAGCGGCGTCATCTCAGGCGCAGGCGGCTCGCTGGTCAAGATTGGCACCGGCACGCTGACCCTGACCGGCGCCAACACCTATACCGGCGGCACCACCGTCAATGGCGTCGGTAGCGAACTATGGCTTGGCAATAACACCGGTGGGGTTGGCTCCATTCTGGGGGCGGTCACCGTCAGTGGTGGAGGCACGTTCAGGATCCTCAACGCCGACACAAGCGGCATCACGACGATCACGAACAATGCCTTCACGTATTTCTACAACACCAGCACGGCGGGTAGCGCCACCATCACCAACAACAGCAGCCTGGGTTTCCTAAACACCAGCACGGCTGGCAGCGCCACCGTCACCAACAACAACATCCTGGAGTTCTTTGGCACTAGCACGGCGGGCAACGCCGCCATCACCAACAACGGCACGCTGTATTTCTACGCCTCCAGCACGGCAGGCAATGCCGCTATTGCAAACAACTCCATCCTGACTTTCAACAACACCGCCACGGCGGGCAGCGCCACCATTACCAGCAGTAACGCCTCCAGCCCGATCTTCATGTATTTCTACAGCAACAGCACGGCTGGCAGCGCCACCATCACCAACGGCAATAATTCTTATCTGAACTTTTTCGGCAACAGCACGGCGGGGAGCGCCAGCTTCACCAACAACTCCTATATGTACTTCAAGGAGTCCAGCTCCGCCGACAACGCCACCATCGATAACACCAACGGCACGACGTTTTTCTACAACAACAGCACGGGCGGCAACGCAACGATCACCAACAATGCCGGCGGCAAGACCTATTTCTACGAGAACTCTACCGCCGGCAACGCGCAGTTGATCAACAACGCAGCAAACGCGGTCTTCGATTTCTCCTACGGCGCCGGCCCGAATGGCGACAACAAGCTCTCGGCCGGCTCGATCGCTGGCAACGGCACGTTCTCGCTCGGCGCCAACGCGCTGACGGTCGGCTCCAACAACCTGTCGACCACCGTCAGCGGCGTGATCGCCGACGGCGGCGCCAATGGCAGCACCGGCGGCTCCCTGGTCAAGACCGGCACCGGCACACTGACGCTGTCAGGTGCCAACACCTATACCGGCGGCACCATCTTCGCCGGCGGAACGGTGAGCGTCTCCTCGGACGCAAATCTCGGCGACCTCGCGGGGGGCCTGACCTTCAACGGCGGCACGCTGAAAATCACCGGCACGGCATTCACCGCCACCACGCGCACCATCACCCTGGGTGCCGGCGGCGGCACGTTCGACATTGCGAACGCCGGCAACAATTTCACCGTCAGCCAGACTCTCAACGGCGGCGCGCTGACCAAGTCCGGCGCTGGAACGCTGACCTTGACCGGCGCGGACAATTTGTCCGCCCTGACGGTTTCCGCCGGCACGCTGGTGTTCAGCGGCAACGCTACCGCCGGCAGCACTCAGATTACCAACAGCGCGCAGCTGACGTTCGATACCAACGCCACGGCCGGTAGCGCCACCATCGCCAACAGCGGCAACGTGCTGTTCGACGGCAACGCCACCGCCGGCAGCGCACAGCTCATCAACAGTACGCCGGGTGCCGTCTTCGACTTCTCGATGAGCACCGGCCCGAACAGCGACAACAAGCTCAGCGCCGGCTCGCTCGCCGGCGGCGGCACCTTCGACCTCGGCGGCAAGGAGCTCACACTCGGCAACAACAACCTGTCGACCAATGTCACCGGCGTGCTCGCCGACGGCGGATCCGGCGGCGGCACTGGCGCCTCGCTGGTGAAGGTCGGTACCGGCAAGCTGACTCTTTCGGGCGTCAACACCTACACCGGCGCCACAACGATCGATGGCGGCACGCTGGCGGTGAATGGCGATATCACGGCCTCGAGCGGCGTCACAGTGAATGCGGGCGGTGCGCTCGGCGGCACCGGCATCGTCGGCAACACGACGATTGCGAGCGGCGGCACACTGGCGCCGGGCAATTCCGTGGGCACCCTCACCGTCAGCGGCAACCTCGCTTTCAGTGCCGGTAGCTTCTACACGGTAGAGGTCTCCACGTCCGCGGCCGACCGCACCAACGTCTCAGGCACCGCGACCCTGACCGGCGCCACCGTGCAGGCGGTGGCGATCCCCGGCAGCTTCCGCAGCCAGACCTACACCATCCTCAATGCGACCGGCGGCTTTGGCGGAACGCAGTTCGCCGGGCTGAGCGTCAGCGGCAGCTTCAGCCCCGCGCGCAATCCGCATCTCACCTACGACCTCAACAACGTCTACCTCGTGCTCGATCCCGGCGCGAGCGCGCTGCCGGCGGGCACCGGCGCCAACCAGAGCAACGTCGCCGGCGCCATCAACGGAGCCGTCGCGAGCGGCGGGACGCCGCCGGCCGGCTTCGATGCCCTGCTCAACATGGGCCAGCCGCAGCTCAACCACGGGCTCAGCCAGGTCTCCGGCCAGCCCGGCGCCGCCGGGACGCAGGCCTCGTTCAACGCCATGCAGCAATTCGTCGGCATGCTCGATCCCTTGGGCGGTGGCGGTACGGATGGCGAGCGCGGCGGCACGGCTGGCGACGGCGGGACGCTGGGCTACGCTTCCACCGCACCAGAAAACGCCAGGGTACGCGAGGCCTACGCCGCAGTGACACCGCGCGCGGCCAGCGGCGAGGTCATCGACCGACGCTGGGGCGTGTGGGCTTCCGGGTATGGCGGCGCCAGCACGCTGAACGGCAACGCGGCATCGGGTTCGAGCACCACCACCAGCCGCATCTACGGCACCGTGGTTGGTGCCGATTATCGCGTCTCGCCGAACACGCTGCTCGGCTT
Organism: Bradyrhizobium nitroreducens; assembly: GCF_002776695.1. Lineage (GTDB taxonomy): Bacteria > Pseudomonadota > Alphaproteobacteria > Rhizobiales > Xanthobacteraceae > Bradyrhizobium > Bradyrhizobium nitroreducens. Next base: position 7,579,705 of record NZ_LFJC01000003.1, on the reverse strand, counting down.
TGCGCTCGGCGGCGCCGGCTACAACTTTGCGCTGTCCGACAGTCTCGGCAGCGGCCGCGCCGATCTGTTCCAGGCCGGTCTCTATGCCCGCCACAATTTCGGACCGGCCTATCTCTCCGCGGCACTCGCCTATGGCTGGCAGGACGTCACGACGGATCGCACCGTCACGGTGTCAGGCACCGACAAGCTCACCGCCAACTTCAAGGCGAGCACCTTCTCCGGCCGCCTGGAAGCCGGCTGGCGCTTCGCACCGATCCCCGCCTCCAGCTTCGGCGTGACGCCCTACGCGGCCGTGCAGGCCACGACCTTCCACCTCCCCGGCTACGGCGAGACCGCGATCGTCGGCAGCAACCAGTTCGCGCTGTCCTACACCCCGCAGGACACCACCAATGTGCGCACCGAGTTCGGCGCCCGCACCGACCAGCGCTTCCTCGTCAACGACGGCCTGCTCACGCTGCGCGGCCGGCTCGCCTGGGCGCATGACTCGAATACCAACCGCCTCGTCAGCGCCGCCTTCCAGACGCTCCCCGGCGCGGCCTTCACGGTCAACGGCGCGCAACCGGCGGCGGACGCCGCACTCGTTGGAGGCCGCGCCGAGATGAAGTGGAGGAACGGCTTCTCGCTCGCAGGCACCGTCGAGGGCGAGTTCTCGCAGAGCACGCAGACTTACACGGGCAAGGGCACGGTGCGATATGAGTGGTGAGCGGCGATGCGACGCGCCGCGCGTGGTGTTGCGCCCGCGCGTCGATTAAGCCAAACCGCGCTACGACTTATGCGGCGTCGCCGCCCGCAACGCGCGCGTCACAGTTCTACTGTGCATGGGGTTGTTTTGCTGATTTTAGTTCCGGCCAGGTTCGGAAGTGACTACCGCCCCGTCTTCACCTTGGTCCACAGCCGGTTGATGATCCGCTGCGTCGCCGGCTCGCGCGCTGTGATGACGAACAGCTTTGCGAGCGTCGCCTCGTCCGGATAGATGTTCTTGTCGTTGAGGATCTTTGGATCGACCAGCTTCTGGCTGGCGAGATTGCCGTTGGCGTAGGACAGGAAGTCCGAGTTCTTGGCGGCGACGTCGGGGCGATAGAGATAGTTGATCAGCTCGTAGGCTTCTTTGACGTTCTTGGCATCGGCGGGGATCGCGAGATTGTCGAAGAACATCTGCGCGCCCTCCTTCGGAATGGTGTAGCCGATCTCGACACCGCTCTTGGCCTCAGCCGCTCGGGCGCGGGCCTGCATGATGTCGCCGGACCAGCCGACCACGAAGCAGATCTCGCCGGTCGCGAGTGCGCTCAGGTATTCGGACGAGTGAAACTTGCGCACGGACGGGCGAACCTTGGCGACGGCATCGGCGGCCTTCTCGAGGTCGGCCTGCTTGGTCGAGTTCGGATCGAGCCCGAGCCAGCTCAGCGCCGCCGGAAAGATGTCGTCGGCGGAGTCGAGCATGTGGACGCCGCAGTCTTTGAATTTTGCCAAATTCTCCGGCTTGAAGACGATGTCCCAGCTATCAATCTTGGCGTCGGCCCCGAGGATCTGCTTCACCTTGGCGACGCTGTAGCCGATGCCGGTCGTGCCCCACATGTAATTGGCGGCATAGACGTTGCCGGGATCGTAGATGCCGAGGCGCTGCGTCACGACAGGCCATGCATTGGCGAGGTTCGGCAGCTTCGACTTGTCGAGCTTCTGGAAGATGTTCGCCTTGATCTGGCGCTGCAGGAAATAGGCCGTGGGCACCACGACGTCGTAGCCGGACTTGCCGGCCATCAGACGCGTCTCCAGCGTCTCGTTGGCATCGAAGGTGTCGTAGACGACCTTGATGCCGGTCTCCTTGGTGAAGGCCTCGAGGACATCCGGCGCCATGTAGTTGGACCAGTTGTAGAAGTTGACGAGGCGCTCCTCGGCCCCGGCGGCAGGCGAGAGCCACGTCAGCGCGGCGGCGATCGCGAAACCAATCCCGGAGCGGCTGACGTTCGTCATCTCTGTCTACCTCTTGCGTCCACGCACCGCGTCCGACAGCCGCTCCAGCGCGGTGTCCAGCGTCTGGTCCTTCTTGGCAAAGCAGAAGCGCACCACCGAGGTGACGGGGTCCTGCTCGTAGAAGGCCGACACCGGGATCGCGGCGACCTTGTAGTCCTTCACGATCCGCCAGCAGAACTCGGTATCGCTCTCGTTGAGGCCGAGCGGCGACAGGTCGACGGTGAGAAAGTAGGTGCCTTGCGACTTCAGCACGGGGAAGCCGAGGCTCTCCAGCCCCTTGGTCAGGCGGTCCCTGCTCCGTGTCAGGTCCTTGCGCATCGACAGAAAGTAGTCGTCGGTCTTGCCGAGGCCGTAGGCAACGGCGGCCTGCAGGTTCGGCGCGGTGGTGAAGGTCAGGAACTGGTGCACCTTGGCGGCGACGCGCAGCAGCGGCGGCGCCGCGCAGACGAAGCCGATCTTCCAGCCCGTCAGCGAAAAGATCTTGCCGGCCGAGCCGACCTTGATGGTGCGCTCGCGCATGCCGGGGATGGTGATCAGCGGGATGTGCTTGTGCTCGTCGAAGGTGACGTGCTCCCAGACCTCGTCGCAGATCGCGATGACATCGAACTCCTGGCAGTAGCGCGCCAGCAGTTCGAGATCCTCGCGCGGATAGACCACCGCCGACGGATTCAAGGGATTGTTGAACAGCACCGCCTTGGTCTTTGAATTGAAGACGCTTTTCAGCATGTCCTCGTTCAGCCGCCAGTGCGGCGGCTCCAGGCGAACCAGGCGCGGAATGCCGCCGGCCTGGCGGATGATCGGCAGGTAGGAATCATAGACCGGCTGGAAGCAGACCACCTCGTCGCCGGGCTGGACCACCGCGAGGATCGCCGAGGTCAGCGCCTCGGTGCCGCCGGAGGTGACCATCACCTCGCTCATCGGATCGAGCTTGAGGCCGTGCCAGTGGCCGTAATGAGTCGCGATGGCCTGGCGCAGCTCCGGCAGGCCCATCATCGAGGGGTACTGGTTGTAGCCGTTGAGCGAGGCCTCGGCCGCGGCGCGGCGGATGTCCTCCGGACCTGGATCGTCAGGAAAACCCTGGCCGAGATTGATGGCGTTGTTGTCGCGCGCGGCCTGCGACATCGCCTCGAAGATGGTGACGGGAAGGTCGGCGAAGACCTTGTTCAGGGACGAGCTTTTTGACATCGGCCGGATCAGCCAACCTTGGTGGGAAGACCCGCCGCCTTCCAGCCGAGCATGCCGCCGGCCAGATGCTTGTCGTAAGGCAGGCCCACCGCCTGTGCCGCGAGCGAGGCCGTCACCGAGCGTTTGCCCGAGCGGCAGGCGAACACCACCTGCTTGCCCTGGGGATCGGGGATCGCCTTGGGATCGAAAGTCGAGAGCGGCACCACGACGCCGTAAGGATAGGCTTCGGCCTGCACCTCGTTCGGCTCGCGAACGTCGACCAGCAGATAGCGCCCTTCCGCGACACCCTTGGAGACCTCGTCCGGGGTCAGATCCTGCACCTGGTTTGCCACATCATCCTCCAACGTCGCGAGCCGCATGCCGGGGGGCCCCGGCCGGCGGCAACCTCGCCTCTCAGGCGGCGAAAATCAAGCGCTACAAAGGCTTGAGCCGCGTGGCGCAAGTTAAAGCTAAATCGCAGCGACTTGAAGTCCGCTTTGAATCCCCGGCCCTAGATCGCCACCTGGGTGCCGACCTCGACCACGCGGCCAGAGGGGATCTGGAAATAGTCCGTGGCGTCGTTGGCGGAGCGGCTGAGCGAGATGAACAGCCGGTCCTGCCAGCGCGGCATGCCCGAATGGGCGGCCGGCTTCAGCGCCCGCCGCGACAGGAAGAACGAGGTCGACATGATGTCGAACTGCCAGCCGAGCTTGCGGGCGATGGCCAGCGCCTTCGGCACGTTGGGCGATTCCATGAAGCCGAACTTCAGCGTCACCTTGGAGAAGGTCGGTGAGATCTGCTCCAGCTTGACCCGTTCGGACGGATCGATCCGCGGGGTCTGCGCCGTCTCGATGGTGAGAATGACGTTCTTCTCGTGCAACACCTTGTAGTGTTTCAGACTATGCATCAACGCGGTCGGCGCGCTGAGCGGGTCCGACGTCAGGAACACGGCGGTGCCAGGCACGCGCTGCGGCGGCCGCTTCTCCAGCATCGCCACGAGGTCGGCGAGCGGGAACTCCAGCTTGCGCGACTTCTCGAACAAGAGCCGGCTGCCGCGCCGCCACGTATACATCAGGATGATCATGAGCGCGCCGAGCGCCAGCGGCACCCAGCCGCCATCGAACACCTTGAGCAGGTTCGCGGTCAGGAAGGTCAGGTCGAGGAACAGGAACGGGGCGATCAGCGCCGCGGCGGTCAGCGGCTTCCACTTCCAGCCCTTCCAGATCACGACAAAACCCATCATCGCCGTGACAACCATGGTGCCGGTGACGGAGATGCCATAGGCCGAGGCCAGCGCGCTCGAGGAGCGGAACAGCAGCACCAGCAGCACCACCGCAACCAGCAGCAGTTGGTTGATGCGCGGGATGAAGATCTGGCCGGAATGGGCTTCAGACGTATGGCGAATTTCAAAGCGCGGCAGCAGCCCCAGCTGAATCGCCTGGCGCGTCAGCGAATAAGCGCCGGTGATGACGGCCTGGCTTGCGATGACGGTCGCGGCCGTGGCGAGCACGACCATGCCGCCGCGGATCCAGCCTTGCGGGAACAGCTGGAAGAACGGGCTCTCGATCGCTCCGGGATCGCCGAGCACGAGCGCCCCCTGCCCCAGATAGTTCAGCGCCAGCGACGGCAGCACGATGAACAGCCAGGCGGTCTGGATCGGCCGCTTGCCGAAATGGCCGAGGTCCGCATAGAGCGCCTCGGCGCCCGTCACCGCCAGGAACACCGCGCCCAGCGTCACGAAGCCGATGATGCCGTGGTGGAGCATGAAGGACACGGCGTAGAACGGGTTCAGCGCGAACAGCACCTGCGGCTGCTGGATGATGGGATGGATCGCCGCCACCGCAAGGACCGCAAACCAGACGCACATCACCGGACCGAAGAACGCCGCGACGCGGGCCGTACCGCGCGACTGCACGGCGAACAGACAGACCAGGATGATCACGGTCAGCGGCACGATGTAGGGCTCGAACCGCAGCGTGACGTCTTTCATGCCTTCGATCGCCGACAGCACTGAAAGTGCGGGGGTGATCACGGCATCGCCGTAGAACAGCGCGCCCGAGATGATGCCGAGCAGGACGATGGTCGCCCCGCCGGTGCCGACCGCGCGCTGGGCCAGCGCCATCAGCGCCAGCGTGCCGCCCTCGCCGTTGTTGTCGGCGCGGAGCAGGATCACGACATATTTGAGCGTCACCACGATGATCAGCGCCCACAGGATCAGGGAGAGCACGCCGAGCACGGCCGCCGGCGAGGCGACCCCTTCGGCGCCCGAGGCGGCCATCACCGCTTCGCGGAACGCGTAGAGCGGGCTGGTGCCGATATCGCCATAGACGACGCCGATGCTGCCGAGCGTCAGCGCACCGAAACCGGCGGTGGTGTGGGCGTCGCCATGCCCATTGGCCGCCGCCGTTTCCGGGGCGGGAACTGCTACGTCACTTGTCATGGGAGAGCCCAGTGGCCTCTAAAAATGCTTCACTGCACAACGGCGGAAGAGCGCGCGGCTTATAGTCCTGCGCTGCCGGCATAGCCTAGCCCGATTCCGGGCCCTCACCATGCAAATTTTGCATAGGTTCGCCAGTTGCGCTTCAAATAGTGACCTGGGTTCCAACTTCAACCACCCGCCCCGTGGGAATCTGGAAATAGTCGGTGGCATCGTTGGCGGACCGGCTCAGCGCAATGAACAAATGGTCCTGCCACAGCGGCATGCCTGACTGTGCCGAGGCCTTCAGCGACCGTCGCGACACGAAGAACGACGTCGACATGATGTCGAACTGCCAGCCCTGCTTGCGCGCGATCGCGAGCGCCTTGGGGACGTTCGGCTGCTCCATGAAGCCGAAGCGCAACCGGACCTTGGAGAACTTGTCGCTGACCTTCTCCATGCGGAATCGCTCCGCCAGGTCGACCCGCGGCGTGTGTGCGGTCTCGATGGTCAGGATCACGTTGTGCTCGTGCAGCACCTTGTTGTGCTTGAGATTGTGCAGCAGCGCGGTTGGCACGAAGGCGGGATCGCTGGTCAGGAACACCGCGGTGCCCTTGACGATGTGCGGGGGCCGCTTCTCGAGGCTCCGGATCAGATCATCGAGCGGCACCTCGATCCGGCGCGTCTTCTGGATCAGGATTCCGGAGCCCTTCCGCCAAGTCCAGATCGTTCCGGCCATGGCGGCGCCGAACAGCAGCGGCACCCAGGCACCCTCGAGCAGCTTCAAGAGATTGGCGCTGAAGAAGCTCAGATCGACGACGACAAAGGGCATGATCACGGCGGCAGCGGTGGCCGCGCGCCAGTTCCACAACTTCCAGATCACGACGAAGCCCATGATGCCGTCGGCGACCATGGTGGTGGAGACGGCGATGCCGTAGGCCGAGGCCAGGTTGCTGGGCGTGTGAAACAGCAGCACCAGCAGCATCACGCCGATCAGCAGCAGCCGGTTCACCCGCGGAAGATAGATCTGGCCGGCATGGGTCTCGGACGTGTAACGGACCTCGAAGCGCGGCAGCAGGCCGAGCTGCACCGCCTGATAGACCAGCGAATAGGCACCGGTGATCACCGCCTGGCTCGCGATCACGGTGGCCGCGGTCGCAAGCCCGACCAGCGGCAGCACCAGGCCCTCGGGCACCATGCGATAGAAAGAGTGCTCGATCGCGCTCGGGTCGGACAGCACCAGCGCACCCTGCCCGAAATAGTTGATCAGGAGCGCGGGCAGCACGAAGAACATCCAGGCCGACTGGATCGGCTTGCGCCCGAAATGACCAAGGTCGGCGTAGAGCGCCTCGCCGCCGGTAACCGCCAGGAACACCGCGCCGAGCGTCACGAGGCCGATCGTGCCGTGCGACAGCACGAACTGCACCGCGTAATAGGGATTGATCGCCGCCAGCACGGAAGGATCGTCGACGATGTGGACAGCGCCCATCACCGCGATGACGGTGAACCAGACCACCATCACCGGCCCGAAGGCGGAGGCGACCAGCGCGGTCCCCTTGCTCTGCACGGCGAACAGCAGCACCAGGATGAGGACGGTGAGCGGCACGACGTAGTGCTCGAGCGCGGGGGCTGCGAGCTTCAAGCCTTCCACTGCCGATAGCACCGAGATCGCCGGCGTGATCATGGAATCGCCGATGAACATGGAAGCGCCGACGACGCCGAGGGCGAGCAGGAACCAGCTCCGCCGCCCGAGCGCACGCTGGCCGAGCGCCATCAGGGAGAGCGTGCCGCCCTCTCCGTTGTTGTCCGCCCGCAGCAGCAGCAGGACGTATTTGGCGGTGACGACGATGAGCAGGGCCCACAGGATCAGCGAGAGCACGCCGAGCACGATGACGCGCGAGACCGGCTCGCCATGCGCCGCGCCCCTGACAGCCTCGTGGAATGCGTAAAGCGGCGAGGTGCCGATATCGCCGAAGACGACGCCGATGCTCCCGAGCGTAAGGGCCCAAAAACCTGAGGTGACCGGCCCTTCCTGGGTCTCGGCCTGTGTGATGCTCGCCGTCATGAAGGTGGAAAACGCTTCTTCCCTGGAATTGATCCGGCGCCTTTTGACGCTTCCGGTGCGCCTGTCAATCGGCGCACCACCATAGCAGGCGCCGAGCCGGATGCTGTGACGCCGCAGCCACGCTCATCGCCAGCGCGACGACATGCCTCAGGTAGAATGGTAGCGCAAGGGGACCTATTTTCCGAGCAGGATCCCGTCCGAAAACCCGGTGCTCACCGTGCCCGGGTGATGCTCACGGCTTCAGATTCGGCGGCAGTGGCGGATCCTCGCGCATCAGGGTGATAGTCACCCGCCGGTTGGCCGCGAGCGACGGATCGTCCGGAAACAGCGGCTGGGTGTCCGCCTTGCCGGAGACGGCGAAGATGTGCGACGGCGGCAGGCCCTCGCGTTCGAGGATCTGACGCACGGCATTGGCGCGGTCGGCCGACAGATCAAAGGCGCCGTAGTCGCTGCGGTTCGGCACGAAGCCGGCCGCGGTATGGCCGGCGATGGAGACGCGGAGCGGCGTCGCCTTGAGCGGGATCGCGAGCTTCTCGACCAGGCGGCGGGTGCGGTCATAAGGCACCTTGGAGCCGTCGGCGAACATCGAGCGGCCGTCCTGGTCGACGATTTCGAGGTTGAGACCCTGCTTGGTTTCCTCGAACATGATGTGCTTGGACATCTCGGTCAGTTCCGGCATGTCCTGCAACGCCTGGCGCAGCGAGGCTGCGGCGAGCGCGAAATTGCGGTCGATCTTGATCTTCGCGCCCGACGTCTTGTCGCGATCTTCCTGGTCCGGGGTCGGCGTGTTGGAGGCGTCCTCGGGCTGGATATGGTCGACGTTCTTCAGCCGCGGACGGGTCGGCAAACCGTCGGACTCCACGATGCCGGCATAGCGCGCTTCGCTCTGCACGCCGAAGGCGTCGCGCATCGAGCCGGCGACGATCTTCAGCTTGTTGGCGTCCTGGGTCGAGAACGCCACGAGCATCACGAAGAAGCTCATCATCAGGCCCATGAGGTCGGCGAAGGTCACGAACCAGCCGTGACCGCCTCCATGCGCATCGCCGCGTTTCTTCTTGGCCATGTCTCGGATCCCGGCGGGCGGCTTACGCCGGCACCGGCTCGCCCTCGGCGTGACGATGCTTCTCCGGCAGGTAGGCCAGCAGCATTTCGCGCACGAGCGTCGGGCTCTTGGAGTCGCGGATCATCAGGATGCCGTCGATGATCAGGGTGCGGTTGGTCTCCTCGTCCAGCAGCTTGCCGTGCAGCTTGTCGGCGATCGGCAGACAGAACAGGTTCGCGACCAGCGCGCCGTACAGCGTGGCAAGCAGCGCGGTCGCCATGAACGGGCCGAGCTTGGAGGGGTCGGTCATGTTGGCGAACATCTGCACCATGCCGATCAGGGTGCCGATCATGCCGAACGCCGGGGCGCAGTCGCCGATGGCGCGGTAGATCTTGCTGCCCTCGTCGAGGTGCATCAGGAAGTTGTCGCGGTCGCGCTCGAGATTGTCGCGGATGAAGTCGAGATCGTAGCCGTCGGCGACGTAGCGGATGCCCTTGGCGAGGAACGGCTCGTCGGTCTCGACCTTTTCGAGGCCGACCGGGCCCTGCTTGCGGGCGATCTCGGCGATGCGGGCGAGCTCGTCGACGAGGTCGTGCGCCGACAGCCGGCTCATGGTGAAGGCGAACTTGGCGCCAAGCGGAAGGCCGTGCAGCAGCGCCGAGAGCGGAAAGCGGATCATGGTGGCGGAGATCGAGCCGCCGAAGATGATGATCATCGCATGTTCGGAGATGAACATGTGGAGATCGCCACCCATGAAGATCATTGCGGTGATGACGATGATGCCCGCCGTGAGCCCGACGCTCGTCATGATATCCATGGGATACTCCAACGCGTACGCAACAACGGCCGTCCTGGCCGCTGGCGCGGCCCAACCCCGAACCGCATCGGAAACCCTAGAGCGCCGCCCTTAAAGCCGCGTAAAGGTTAAGTTGCGCAGGCGCGTCAGACCGGCGCATCGCGGCCCGGAGGATGCCGGCTTTGCTGCTTGCCGACACGAATCTCAACACATTGCTAACCATAATTGCGGCAGCGGACGATGATGTCCTCGCGGCACGGACCGCGGACTCGTCAACGCGCGGTCGTATAGGCTGATACAAAGCGTCGAGGTGTCCTCCCATGGTTTTCTGGCTAGCGAGCGCGATCGGATTGGCCTCCGCCTATCTTTTCGGCTCTGTGCCCACCGGCTATCTGGCGGGGAAACTGCTGAGGGGGATCGACATTCGGGAGCACGGCTCCAGATCGACCGGCGCGACAAATGTGTTGCGCGTCCTGGGAAAATGGCCTGCGCTGGTCGTGCTTCTGGTCGATGTGTTCAAAGGTGCCGCGGCAATCGCCTTCGCCCGCTGGTTCTTTGGCCAGGTCTTCACGTTGCCATCGGGCACGCCACCGTCCGCGCTTGATCCGCGAAGCTGGATGGACTGGGGCGTGTGCGTTGCTGGACTTGCCGCGCTGCTCGGGCACGCCCTTTCGATCTGGCTGAACTTTACGGGCGGCAAATCCGCTGCGACGGGGCTCGGCGTCCTGCTGGCATTGTCGTGGCCAGTCGGCCTCGGGGCTGCAATCGCTTTTGCCATTGCGCTGGCTGTATCTCGCATCGTGTCGCTTGGCTCGATCTTGGCGGCGCTGACGGCGATCGTCCTCGTCTGCGGCCTGGAGCAACCGCTGCCCTATCGGCTGCTGGTGATTGCAGGCGGCATCTACGTGATCGTGCGCCATCGCGCCAACATCCAGCGACTGCTGGCGGGGACGGAGCCGCGGTTCGGACAATTCAGTCCAGAACCGAGGACGGAGGCGTAGGGCCACTCGTTGATCGTCGAAGCTGCCCCCCAAGCTAACGCATATTGAGAGCGCCAGCCGGCGAGCGACTGCGGCCCTGCGCCACGGGCGAAATGAAGGACGATTTGGTATTCTACGGCTCTGCGGCAGGCTCGACCGCGGGAGCAATTTGCCATGTTGACGCTGTTCAGTCTTCTCACCGCGTTGCCTGCGGTGCTGGCGCTCCACCTGCTCGAGCCGGCGCTCGTCCTGCCGGCCTTCAGCCTTGCGCTGTTTGCCGAAGCCGCTTTCGCGGTGATCGCGGCGCGGTTGATTCACAGCCCCGACAGCACGGACGACATCACGCTGTGGGATCTTGCTGGCGGCTTCACCCTGATCGGATGCGCCGCCGCGATGTTCGGAGAACCGGATCAAGCTGCCCTGTTCCTGACCGAACAAGGCAGCTCGAGACCGGCGTCGTCGCCTTAAGCTTCAGTGGATCTCGGCCGAGCGCTTCAGCGCGGCTTTCAGCTTCTCCAGCGAGAAGTCGGGGCTGCGGGCGATCTCGAGGATCGGCGTCTCGCGGCGGCCGCAGAGCTCGGCGGCTTCGGGCAGCTTTGCCGCGACGTCGAGCGGGATCACGATCGCGCCGTGCTGATCGGCGTGGATCAGGTCGTCCGACCTCACGGTCATGCCGGCGACGCGCACCTCGCCGCCGAAGCTCTCAGCGTGCACCCAGGCATGCGACGGGCCGATCGAGCCGGCCAGCGCCTGGAAGCCCGGCGCCCATTGCGGGATGTCGCGGATCGAGCCGTCGGTGATGACGCCGAGGCAGCCGAGCGCCTTGTGCACGTTGCTCTGCACCTCGCCCCAGAACGCGCCGTATCCGACGTCGGGACCGTCGATGTCCTGGATCACCGAGATCCGCGGACCATGGCCGGTGCCGACATATTCGTAATATGCGATGCGGCGCTTCGACTGCTCTTCGGGTGCAAGCGAGGACTTCAGCACCGAGCGGATCGCAACCGTCCGGGCGTAGCCGACGATCGGCGGCAAATCGGGGAACGGGCAAACCAGCTGCTTGGTGGTGTAGCCGATCAGCCGGCGCTCGGGCGCCACGATCTCCATGGCGTTGCAGATCGTCGGCGTGTCATAGCGGCCCAGCGCTTCGAGGACGGAAGCGGGCAGCGGCCCGGTCGCGGAATTGGTCACGGCGTTCTCTCCCAGATTGGCGGCGGTTGATTGCGCGATGCCGCCCGCATCAGGGCGATATAGCCGAGATCGGGTCTCGACCCAACTCAGCACGCCATCATGGCAGATATCCGCGCCTCGCCGCTCAGTGCAGCCGTCCAGGCCGGTCGTCGTCGTGCGGCGGCTCCGACAAGTTCGCCAGCGTCGGCGCCGAGGGCGGCGACGAGACCTCGCCTCCCGATGGCGCAGCCGCCTCCATCGCGCGTGCCTGATCGCGATAGGATTTGTAGCCGAGCGGCAAAGCGAGAAGATACAGCACCGTGCCAATCGACAGCACGTGCCAGGGATAGGCGATCAAGAGCGCGATGAAGACGATCACCGCAACGAAGGCCGGAAGCACCAGCTCCGGCGGCACGCGCATGCGCATGCTCTTGCCGGAGAACACCGGCAGGCGCGATACCATGAGAAACGCAATCAGCAGCGTGTAGGCGGCCGTCAGCGCCGCCGGCCAGCGTCCCACATCGAGGAAGACCGCATAGATCGGCAACATCACGGTGATGGCCCCGGCCGGCGCGGGCACGCCGGTGAAGAAGTTGGCGGCAAAGGCCGGCTTGTTCGGATCGTCCAGCGTGGCGTTGAAGCGCGCGAGCCGCAGACACATCGAGATCGCGAACACCATCGCCGCAATCCAGCCGGCATTGCCGAGTTCGTGCAGTTGCCAGAAATACAACATCAGCCCGGGCGCCACGCCGAAATTGACGAAATCGGCGAGACTGTCGAGCTCAGCGCCGAACTTGGACTGGCCCTTGATCATGCGCGCGATGCGGCCATCGATGCCGTCGAGCGCGGCGGCGAACACGATGGCATAGACCGCGAGCGACATCCGCCCCTCGATCGACAGCCGGATCGAGGTCAGGCCGGCGCAGATCGCCAGCAGCGTGATGACGTTGGGCACCAGCATCCGCACCGGGATCGGGCGGAACCGGCGGCGGCGTATGTCGGGATCTCTCAAATCGTAGGGCGTCATGGCGGTCCTCACCTCAAGGCGAGATATAGCAAGCCGCGCCCTCCTCCGCCATTGCTGCGGAACCCGCTCGCAGGCCGACTATTGGTTAATTGGCGCGGAAGGCGCGGCTGGGGTCGTCGCCGGCAAGATCGGCCAAAATCGTCTCGCCGGCGATGGCGGTCTGCCCTTCCGAGACCAGCGCCTTGGTACCCACAGGCAGATAGACGTCGAGCCGCGAGCCAAAGCGGATCAGACCGAAACGCTCGCCGGCGCCGATCGCCTGCCCCTCCCTGACGAAACAGACGATGCGCTTGGCGACGAGGCCTGCGATCTGAACCACGCCGATGCGAGCGGTCGGCGTCGAGATGACCAGCGAGTTGCGCTCGTTGTCTTCGCTGGCCTTGTCGAGCTCGGCATTGATGAAGAGGCCGGGACGGTACGCGATGCGGTCCACCCTGCCTGCTACGGGCGCGCGGTTCACGTGGCAATTGAACACGCTCATGAACACCGAGATGCGCGGCAATGGCCGGTCCCCGAGCCCGAGCTCGGCCGGCGGCAGCGCCATGGTGATCATCGAGACGCGGCCATCGGCCGGCGACACCACCAGCCCCTCGCGCACCGGCGTCACGCGCACGGGATCTCGGAAGAACAGCGCGCACCACACGGTCAGGATCGTGCCGATCCAGCCCAGAGGCGACCACAGCCAGAACAGAATCAGGCTTGCCAGCGCAAAGCCGCCGATGAAGGGATAGCCCTCCTTGTGGATCGGCGGGATCTGACGCTGGATCGAATCGAGAATGGACATCGCTATCTGCCGCTGAAAGGGTTGACGGCGCGCGGGTCGCCCCGTGCGGTGGGGATGTTTAGGCCAGAGTTGGGACCGGAGACAAGGTCACACCGCCGCAGGCGCCGTCAGGGCGTCATCGACCGGAGGCGGCTCCCGGTTGGGCGCCTCGCTGGTGTCGGCCATCTTGGCCAGTTTCTCGCGCGCCTCCTCGGCCTCGCGCTGCCTGTTCCACATGCTGGCGTAGAGACCGCCATGTGCGAGGAGCTTGGCGTGGGTCCCCCGCTCGGCGATCCGGCCCTGGTCCAGCACGATGATCTCGTCGGCCCCGACGATGGTCGATAGCCGGTGCGCGATCACCAGCGAGGTGCGGTTCTTCGCCACCCGATCGAGCGCGCCCTGGATCTCGTGCTCGGTGTGGGTATCGAGCGCCGAGGTCGCCTCGTCCAGCACCAGGATCGGCGGCGCCTTCAGCACGGTGCGCGCGATCGCAACGCGCTGCTTCTCGCCGCCCGACAATTTCAGCCCACGCTCGCCGACCTGGGTTTCGTAGCCCTTCGGCGCCATGCGGATGAAATGATCGATCTGCGCGAGGCTCGCGGCCTCCTCGACCTCGGCATCGCTGGCGTCCCAACGGCCATAGCGGATGTTGTAGCGGATCGTGTCGTTGAACAGCACGGTGTCCTGCGGGACCATGCCTATGGATGCGCGCAGCGAATCCTGCGTCACCGCGCGGATGTCCTGGCCGTCGATCAGGATCTTGCCGCCGGAGACGTCATAGAGGCGGAACAGAAGGCGCGAGATGGTCGACTTGCCTGCGCCCGACGGGCCGACGATGGCGACCGTCTTGCCGGCCGGCACTTCGAAGCTGATGCCCTTGAGGATCGGGCGCGTCGGCTCATAGGCAAAGCGCACGTCCTCGAAACGCACCGTGCCGGCGGAGACGGCCAGCGGCTTGGCATCGGGGATGTCCTTGATCTCGGCCTCGCGGCCCAGCACGCCAAACATCTTCTCGATGTCGATGATCGCCTGCTTGATCTCGCGATAGACCATGCCCATGAAGTTCAGGGGCTGGTAGAGCTGGATCATCATGGCGTTGACCAGCACGAAATCGCCGACCGTGTTGGTGCCGTTGCGCACGCCGATCGCGCACATCAGCATGGTCGCGGTCAGGCCGAGCGTGAAGATCACGGCCTGGCCGGTGTTGAGCACGGCGAGCGAGGTGTAGGCCTGGATGCTCGACTCCTCGTAGCGTGCCACCGAGCGGTCGTAGCGCTGCGCCTCGCGCGCCTCGGCACTGAAATACTTCACGGTCTCGTAGTTGAGCAGCGAGTCGATTGCCTTGGTGTTCGCCTCGGTGTCGGAATCGTTCATCCTGCGGCGGATGCCGATCCGCCACTCGGTCGCGACGTAGGTGTAGTACATGTAGACCGTGACCGTAATCAGGGTCGCGACGACGTAGCGCCAGTCGAACTGCCAGAGCAGCACGGCCATCAGCAGCGAGACCTCGACGATGGTCGGGATCAGTTGCAGGATCACCATGCGCACGATGACCTCGATGCCCTCGCGGCCGCGCTCGAGCACGCGCGTCAGGCCGCCGGTCTTGCGCTCGAGGTGAAAGCGCAGCGAGAGCTCGTGCATGTGGATGAAGGTGATGGTGGCAAGCTTGCGCACGGCATGCATGGCGACGCGCGCGAAGATGCCGTCACGCCATTGCGTCAGCACCGCCATCAGGATGCGCATCACGCCGTAGCTCACGGTCAGCAACAGCGGCGAGGCGATCACCCAGAGCTGCCAATTGTCGGCCTGCACCGGCGCCGTGTTGGCGCCGGTCAGCGCGTCCGTCGCCCATTTGAAGCTGAACGGCACCGTCAGCGTGATCAGCTTGGCGGCGAGCAGCAGCACCATGGACCAGACCACCCGCATCTTCAGGTCGAAGCGGTCGCCCGGCCAGATATAGGGCCACAGATGCGCCAGCGTGCCCATCAACGTGGCCCGCTCGAGCGGCCCGCCTGCGGGATCAGGCACGTCGGGAACGTGGGGCGAATGAGGTGGGCTCATCAAGAAACCTGGAAGGCCCGCCGGGCGCGGGCAAGCTGCGATGACTGTTTTCGCCCGTCCATATAGAAGCTTCCGGAGGCGAGCGCACCCCGCCAGATGGCGATTCTTCGATAGTTTGTCGGTATTTACGGGTAGATTTCCTGACGATCCGAATCACCTGAAGGGCTTGACGCCCCTTCGCTGCAATGCATCATGGTACCAATGAGCACGATCAAAACCGTCTGTGTCTATTGCGGCTCCGGCCCCGGAACCAATCCCAACTTCATCGAAGCGGCGAAGGCGCTTGGCAAAGCGCTGGCGGACAACAAGATCCGCCTCGTCTACGGCGGCGGCTCGCTCGGCCTGATGGGAGCGGTCGCAACCTCGGTGCTGGATCACGGCGGCACCGTCACCGGCATCATCCCTGACTTCCTCCGGATGCGCGAGAACGCGCTGACGCGGGTGCAGGAGATGGTCGTCACGCCCGACATGCACGAGCGCAAGCGGCTGATGTTCGAGCGCTCCGACGCTTTCGTCGCCCTGCCCGGCGGGCTCGGAACGCTCGAGGAGCTGGTCGAGCAGCTGACCTGGCAGCAACTCGGCCGTCACGCCAAGCCGGTGCTGCTCGCCAACATCGACAATTTCTGGGAGCCGCTGTTCTCTCTGGTCTCCCATATGCGCCAGACCCAGTTCATCCGCGCCGGCCTTTCCGTCGAGATCCTGAAGGCGGACAAGGTCGAGGAGATCGTCCCGCGGCTGCGCGCCGCGGCTGCGCAGATTCCCGACAGCCAGCGCGATCTCGCCCCCGAAGTGGCGCGCAAGCTGTAGCGCCCTACTCTGCGGGAAACGTCACCGCCTCGATGCGGTTGCCGTCGGGATCGGTGACGAAAGCCGCATAGTAGCGCACGCGGTCATGCGGGCGGATGCCGGGCGCGCCGTCGGAGGCCCCGCCCGCCGCGAGAGCCGCGGCATGAAACGCATCGACCTCCCCAGTCGTCTTCGCCCGCAGGCAGATGTGCACGCCGCTCTCCGGAGCTACGCGCGGCATGTTTTCGCGCAGATTGATCCAGAACTCGGGATAGGCCTTGCCGAAGCCGACCGTCCGCGGTCGCGTGACGAGGCGTGTGAGGCCGAGCGCTGCGAGCGCGGCTTCGTAGAATTTCGCCGACCGATCGAGATCACTGACGCCGACGGAAATGTGGTCGATCATTGGCTACGCTCCCCCTCCTCCTCGCAATGACGGCGTTCATTGTCGACGCCGTCCGTTACGCTGGCGCGCCCGACTTCACGAGCTTGTAGATCACCGAATCCATCAGCGCCTGGAACGAGGCGTCGATGATGTTCGGGGAGACGCCGACCGTGGTCCAGCTGTCGCCGTTCTCGTCCTCGCTCTCGATCAGCACGCGCGTGACCGCGCCGGTGCCGCCGTTGAGGATACGCACCCGGTAGTCGATCAGCCTCAAGCCCTCGATGTATTTCTGGTACTTGCCGAGATCCTTGCGCATGGCGACGTCGAGCGCGTTGACGGGGCCGTTGCCCTCGGCGGCCGAGATCAGGTGCTCGCCGGCGACGTCGACCTTCACAACGGCCAGAGCGACGGTGACGCGCTCGCCGAGCGCGTTGTAGCGCTGCTCGACATTGACGTCGAACTGCTCGACCTCGAAATAATGCGGCACCTTGCCGAGCGTGCGGCGCGCCAGCAGCTCGAACGAGGCGTTGGCGGATTCATAGGCGTAGCCGGCCGCCTCGCGCTCCTTCAGCTCCTCGACGAGGCGCGTCAGCTTCGGATCGCTCTTCTCGTAGGGGATGCCGGCACGGTCGAGCTCGGCGATGACGTTGGAGCGTCCGGCCTGGTCTGACACCAGCACCTTGCGGTGGTTGCCGACCGTCTCCGGCAGCACGTGCTCATAGGTCTGCGGATCCTTCAACACGGCCGACGCATGAATACCGGTCTTGGTGACGAAGGCGCTCTCGCCGACATAAGCGGCATGCCGGTTCGGCACGCGGTTGAGCATGTCGTCGAGCGTGCGCGAGACTTTGACGAGCGTCGCCAGCTTCTCGGACGTGACGCCGATCTCGAAAGCCTCGGCAAAGCCCTTCTTCAGTTTCAGCGTCGGGATCAGCGAGCAGAGATTGGCGTTGCCGCAGCGCTCACCGAGCCCGTTCAGCGTGCCCTGGATCTGCCGCACGCCGGCGCGCACCGCGGCGAGCGAATTGGCCACCGCCTGCTCGGTGTCGTTATGAGCGTGGATGCCGACATGATCGCCGGGGATGTGCTTCGTCACCTCGCTGACGATGGCCTCGACCTCATCAGGCATGGTGCCGCCATTGGTGTCGCACAGCACCACCCAGCGCGCGCCGGCCTCGTAGGCGGCCTTGGCACAGGCGAGCGCAAACTCGGAATCCTCCTTGTAGCCGTCGAAGAAATGCTCGCAGTCGAGCATGACCTCGCGGCCCGCGGCCTTGGCGGCCGCGACGCTGTCGCGGATCGAGGCGAGGTTCTCCTCCTTCGTCGTCTCCAGCGCGACACGCACCTGATAGGCCGACGATTTTGCCACGAAGCAGATCGCATCCGCCTTCGCTTCCAAAAGCCCGGCCACGCCAGGATCGTTGGAGACCGAGCGCCCGGCCCGGCGCGTCATGCCGAAGGCGGTGAAGCGCGCGTGGTCGAACTTCGGCTTGGTGCCGAAGAATTCGGTGTCGGTCGGATTGGCGCCGGGATAACCGCCCTCGACGTAGTCGATGCCGAGATCGTCCAGCATCGCGGCGATGGCCTGCTTATCGGTCAGTGTGAAATCGACGCCGTTGGTCTGCGCGCCGTCGCGCAGCGTGGTGTCGAACAGATAAAGGCGGTCCTTGCTCATTGCCCCGCTCCGAGCGTCTTCTTCATCGTGGTGTTGGCGAGCCACTCGTCGTTGACGGTAATGCTGTTGCGCTGCATGGCGACATAGCCGCGCTTGGCGAAAAAGCCCTGCGCGGTGTCGCTGGCATCGACCGAAAGGCTCTGCGCGCCGCGGCCGCCGGCGAGCTTCTCAAGCGCGTCGACCAGCATGGCGGCGACCCCTTGCCCGGCCACTGCCGGATGCACATAGAGCATCTGGATGTGGTCTTTGCCGCGCAGCGAAGCAAAACCAACCGGCGAGCCTTCGATCGTCGCGATCAGCGTCAGGTCGGAAGCGAGGTGCCTGCCGAAGTCTTCGTCTTCCGCCTTCTCCATCCAGGCCTGCTGCTGCGCCTCGCTATAGTCCTCGCCGGTCAGCTCCTCGATGCTGGCCGTAAAGATCGCGGCGAGCACGGGAACGTCATCCGGCAGGAACGGCCGCAATCCAGGCTTCGGCAAAGTCTGTCCCATAATGTTCACCACAGCCCGTAGAGTTTCAGCACGATCGCCACGGCGGCTCCGAGCAGCAGAACCTTCAGCGCGATATAATAGAGCCAGTGCCGCGGGAAAGGCGTGTCGGGCCGCTTCATCGCGCAATCTCCCACGTCGTTCCGTCCTTGGAATCCTTGATCGCAACGCCCATCGCGGCGAGCTGATCGCGGATGCGGTCCGACTCCTTGAAATCCTTGCGGCCACGGGCTGCCGTCCGCTCCGCGATCAGGCGCTCGACCTCCTTGGCATCGACGCCGCTCGCCTGCTGCTTGCGGCCTTCCCACTGCGCAGCGCTCTCGGACAGGAAGCCGAGCAGCCGCAACGAGCCCGCCAGAGCCGCGACGTCACCGCCACGCAGGCCATGCAGCGCCGCGATCGCCAGCGGCGTGTTGAGATCGTCGAGCAGCGGCTCGACCACGGATGCGGCCGGCTTGCCGGGCGCGACGTCGGCCGCAACGCGGTACCAGTCGTCGAGCGTCTTGGCGCTCTCCTCCAGCGACTTCATGGTCCAGTCGATCGGCGAGCGGTAGTGCGTCTTCAGCATGTTCAGGCGCAGCACTTCACCCGGCCAGTCACGGAGCAGCTCGTGAATGGTGATGAAGTTGCCGAGGCTTTTCGACATCTTCTCACTCTCGACCTGCAGGAAGCCGTTGTGCATCCAATAGTTTGCCATGCGCTCCCGGTGGAAGGCGCAGCAGGTCTGCGCGACCTCGTTCTCGTGGTGCGGAAACACGAGATCGATGCCGCCACCGTGGATGTCGAAATGCACGCCGAGATGCTTCCAGGCCATGGCCGAGCACTCGATGTGCCAGCCCGGACGCCCCTCGGCCTTGATGCCTGATGGCGACGGCCATGACGGCTCGCCGGGCTTGGACGGCTTCCACAGCACGAAGTCGGTGTTGCCCTTCTTGTAAGGCGCGACATCGACGCGGGCACCGGCAACCATCTCGTCGAGCGAGCGATTGGAGAGCGCGCCATAGCGCGGCAACCCTGAAACGGCGGCGTTCATCGCCTGCGGCGAGAACAGCACGTGATCCTCGGCGACATAGGCAAAGCCGCCCTTGACCAGCCGCTCGATGATCTCGCGCATCTCCGCGATATGCTCGGTCGCGCGCGGCTCGACGCTCGGCCGCAGTGCGCCAAGCGCATCGACATCGGCATGAAACTGCTTGCCGGTCTGCTCGGTGACCTTGCGGATCGCCTCGTTCAGCGGCAAGCCGGGAAAGTCACGCGCCGCGCGGTCGTTGATCTTGTCGTCGACGTCGGTGATGTTGCGGACATATTTGACATGCGCCTCTCCGTAGAGATGGCGCAGCAGGCGAAACAGCACGTCGAACACGATCACGGGCCGCGCATTCCCGATATGGGCGAGGTCATAGACGGTCGGTCCGCAGACATACATGCGGACGTTGCTGGCATCGAGCGGCACAAAGGCGCGCTTTTCCCGGCTCAGCGTATCGTAGAGGCGCAATTCCATGACAACCCATCCCTTGCGGCCGGGCGTCCGAGGCTCTCAATGTTTGAGAAAAGACGGCTCCAGCCAGCGAATCGCTAGCTCGTAATCTCGCGGCAAATGGCGCAAATGGCGAGGAGACCGTTCATGCGGAACATATGGGCTATCAGGTGCCCCTGCGTCAAGAGAGCCGCGAAAACGCCGTTTTGTCCTCCCGCCCAGCGCGCGTCCATCATGACGGTTCATGATCCCCTAACCATTTGAGCCCATTCTGGAACCGGCAGTTCCCCTTTTTGCCCCCGGTGCTTTTCATGCGAGTCTTGCCCGCGCTCATTTCCAGCGCCTTCATCTTTGCGGCTTCCAGCGCCCTCGCCGAGAGCCGCGTCTTCATCATCGCCAACCCGGCGGTCGACCATTGCCTGGCCAAGGGCGACAAATGCGGCGCCTCCGCCGCGCGCACCTATTGCCAATCACGCGATTTTGCCCAGGCATCAAGCTATCGCCGGGTCGATCCCGACGAAATTACCGGCTCTGTCCCCAAATCCGGCACAAATTGCTCCCATGGCCATTGCGACGAATATGTCGCAATCACCTGCCAGCGCTGAATTTGCTCGGAGCTGGCGCAGCTTAGGCCGGTCCTTTGGCCCCCGAAACGACGTGACGATGCCGCGGGAAGCGGCTATTGGAGGGCGCGCTTCGGCCCTGCAAAGTCACGTCGAAAGTCACATTGGGCCGTGACCTCGCTAGAATGGCGGATATGCCTGAATTCCTGTCCCTCTCCCGTGCCCGCTTCGTCCTTGCCTGCACCGTGCTCTTGAGCACGGCCGTGCTCGTCACCGGCGCTTTCGCGCAGGCCGGCCCGCCCGGACCGCCGCCTCAGCCGGGGCAGAACGGACTTGGGCCCAATCCGATGTGCGTGCGGCTGGAGGGCCAGCTCGCGGCGCTCGACCGCGGCGGCGGTGGCGACCCCGCGCGGGAAGACCAGATCCGCCGTTACCAGGATTCCCAGGCCAAGCAGCAGGCCGAGCTCGACCGCGTCACCATGCAGGCCAAGCGCATGGGCTGCGATTCCTCCGGCTTCTTCTCGCTGTTCGGTGGCCAGCAGGCGCAATGCGGCCCGGTCAACACCCAGATCCAGCAGATGCGCGCCAATCTGGACCAGATCACCAGCAATCTCGAACGCCTGCGCGGCGGCGGTGGCGGCGGCTACAGCCCGGAGCGCGACAGTCAGCGCCGCTCGGTGCTGGCGGCGCTGGCGCAGAACAATTGCGGCCCGCAATATGCCAATGCCGCGCAAGGTCAGGGCGGCGGCAACTTCCTGAGCAATCTGTTCGGCGGCAACAACGCCGGCAATCCGCAGGGCGCCCCGCCCTCAGATCTCGGCCCGCAATCCGGCACTTACCGGACCGTGTGCGTGCGCACCTGCGATGGCGCTTATTTCCCGGTCTCATTTGCAACGGTGCCGGCGCGCTTCCCCGACGACGAGAAGACCTGCAAGGCGCTCTGCCCGGCCGCCGAAGCCGTGCTCTACACCCATCGCAATCCCGGCGAAGACATGAACTCGGCGGTCTCCATCAGCGGCCAGCCCTACACGGCGCTGCCGACCGCTTTCAAATTCCGCAGCGAGTTCAACCCGTCCTGCTCCTGCAAGGCCGCCGGCCAGACCTGGGCGGACGCGCTGAAATCCGCCGACGACAAGGCGACCGCCGAGCAGCAGGGCGACATCATCGTCACCGAGGAGAGCGCCAAGAAAATGCAGCAGCAGCGGCTCAACAAGGGCACGCCTGCGAACGCCAAAAAGGGCGCGGCCCCCGCGCCGACGACGGCGACTGCACCGGCTGCGGCGCCACCGGTGGATACGGGCACCGCCGCAAGCTCCGAGAACAAGCCGATCCGCTCGGTCGGCCCGACCTTCCTGCCGCAGCAGCAGAAATAGGCGCGGCGGCTAGCCACCGCCTCACCCTCAGTGTCACGCCACGCGAAGGCGGGGCATCCAGTACCCCGTGGCAGATGTCGTATCCGGCAATGTCCGCCGCGGAGTACTGGATCATCCGCCTTCGCGGATGATGACAGCCGAATGAGGGGCGAGACCGCCTGCCCTCACCCCAAGCATCTTTGACAGCTCACCCCTCGAACGCGTCGATCGACGCCCTGCTCCCGCGCGACACCAGCGTCTCGTCCGCCGCGGGCGGCGTCTCGCCCTTGTCGCGGAAGCGGTTGGTGATGGGGTAGCGGCGGTCGCGGCCGAAATTTCTCGCCGTCACCTTCACGCCGGGCGCGGCCTGGCGGCGCTTGTATTCGGCGACGTTGAGCAGATGGTCGATGCGCAGCACGGTCTCGCGATCGAAGCCGGCGGCAATGATCTGATCCAGCGGCTCCTCGCCCTCGATCAGCCGCTCCAGGATCGCATCGAGCACGTCATACGGCGGCAGCGAGTCGTCATCGCGCTGGTTCTCGCGCAGCTCCGCGGTCGGCGGCCGCGCGATGATGTCGGGCGGGATCACCTCGCCGGCCGGTCCCAGCGCGCCGTCCGGCTTCCAGCCATTGCGCAGGGCCGCCAGCCGAAACACCTGCGTCTTGTAGATGTCCTTGATCGGGTTGAAGCCGCCGTTCATGTCGCCATAGAGCGTGGCGTAGCCGACTGACATTTCCGACTTGTTGCCCGTCGTCACCACCATCAGGCCGGTCTTGTTGGAGATCGCCATCAGGAGCGTGCCGCGGGTGCGGGCCTGAAGATTCTCTTCGGTGATGTCGGGCGGCAGATTCTTGAAAAGGCCCGAGAGGATGGTCTCGAACCCGCCGACGGCTTCGGCGATCGGCAGCACCTCGTAGCGGATGCCGAGATGGCCGGCGAGCTCGCCGGCGTCCGCAATCGAAGTGGCCGCCGTGTAGCGATAAGGCAGCATCACGCCGTGCACCTGGTCGGCGCCGAGCGCATCGACCGCGATCGCCGCGCACAGCGCGGAATCGATGCCGCCGGAGATGCCGAGCAGCACGCCGGGAAAGCCGTTCTTGGCAACATAATCGCGCAGGCCCAGCACGCAGGCGGCGTAATCGGCCTTGTCGCCCTCGACCTGCTCCGCGATCGGCCCCGCGCAGCGCCAGTCGTCGCCGTTCCGGGTGAAGCGCAACGTGGTGACGCTCTCCTCGAACGCCGGCAGCTGCGCCGCGAGCGAGAGATCGCCGTTGAGCGCGAAGGAGGCGCCGTCAAACACCAGCTCGTCCTGGCCGCAGATTTGGTTGAGATAGACCAGCGGCAGGCCGCTCTCGGTCACGCGTGCGACCGCGACCGACAGGCGCACGTCGTTCTTGTCGCGGGCGTAAGGCGAACCGTTCGGCACCAGGATGATCTCGGCGCCGGTCTCGGCCAGCGTCTCGACCACGTTCTCGTAGTCCTCGGACTCTTCCAGCCAGATGTCCTCGCAGATCGGCACGCCGATGCGAACGCCACGCACGGTCACCGGGCCCGCGGCAGGGCCGCGCGCAAACAGCCGCTTCTCGTCGAACACGCCGTAATTCGGCAGGTTGCACTTGAAGCGAAGTGCGGCGATGCGGCCGCCGTCGAGCAGCGCGCAGGCATTGTAGAGCTTGCCGTCCTCGACCCAGGGCGTGCCGACCAGCATGGCCGGCCCGCCGTCGGCGGTCTCGCGCGCCAGCGCTTCGATCGCGGCACGGCAGGCCGCCTGGAACGCCGGCTTCTGCACAAGGTCTTCCGGCGGATAGCCGGCGATGAACAGTTCCGGAAACAGCACGAGATTGGCGCCGTCGGCGATGGCGCGCGCGCGCGCATCACGCGCCTTGGCGGCGTTGCCCTCAATGTCGCCCAGGGTCGGATTGAGCTGGGCGAGCGTGACCGCGAAGGCGTTGAGACGTTCGGCCATGGCCCCGCGCTCCGATCAGATGAATCCCAGTCGCTCGATGATGGCGATGATCCAGAACGCGCCGGCCATCAGCAGCGCGACGCCGACTGCCGCCGAGCCCATGTCCTTGACCCGACCGATCTGCTTGTCGTGGTCCATGGTCAGGCGGTCGGCGAGCTTCTCGATCGCGGTGTTGAGCAGCTCGACGGTCAGCACGAACGCAACCGAACAGACCAGCTCGACCGCGCGCATCGCGGTCGCGCCGACCAGCCAGGCCAGCGGCAGCGACACGAGGAGCGCAAAGATCTCCTCGCGGACCGCCTGCTCCGATCGGAACGCAAAGGCCAGCCCGTTACGGGAATTGATCGTGGCCTTCCAAATCCGCAGCAAGGTCTTAGAGCCCCGCTGCGACCGGCATCGGCTGGGCCTTGCCGGCGCGCTCCTGCTTGAGGAGCTCTGCGATCAGGAAAGCCATGTCGATGGATTGCTCGGCGTTGAGACGGGGATCGCAGACCGTGTGATAGCGGTCGTTGAGGTCCTCGTCGGTGATCGCGCGGGCGCCGCCGAGGCATTCGGTGACGTCCTGGCCGGTCATCTCCAGATGCACGCCGCCGGCATGGGTGCCTTCGGCGGCATGGATCGCAAAAAACGACTTCACCTCGGACAGGATGCGGTCGAACGGCCGCGTCTTGTAGCCCGACGTGGAGGTGATGGTGTTGCCGTGCATGGGATCGCACGACCAGACCACCACCTTGCCCTCGCGCTTCACCGCGCGGATCATGTTCGGCAGATGCTCGCCGACCTTGTCCGAACCGAAGCGGCCGATCAGCGTCAACCGGCCCGGCTCGTTGTCGGGGTTGAGCACGTCGATCAGCTTCAGGAGCTCGTCGGGCTTGAGCGACGGGCCACATTTCAGCCCGATCGGGTTCTTGATGCCACGGAAATACTCGATATGGCCGTGATCGAGCTGGCGGGTGCGATCGCCGATCCAGATCATGTGGCCCGAGGTCGCGTACCAGTCGCCCGTCGTTGAATCGACCCGGGTCAAGGCCTGCTCGTAGCCGAGCAGCAGCGCCTCGTGGCTGGTGTAGAAATCGGTGGCGCGGAGCTCCGGATGGGCTTCGAGATCAAGGCCGCAGGCGCGCATGAAATTGAGCGCGTCCGAGATGCGGTCGGCCAATTCCTTGTAGCGGCGGGACTGCGGTGAATCCTTGAGGAAGCCGAGCATCCATTGATGCACGCTGCCGAGATTGGCGTAGCCGCCGGTCGCAAATGCGCGGAGCAGGTTCAGCGTCGCGGCCGACTGGCGATAGGCCATCAGCTGACGCTGCGGATCGGGGGTACGCGCTTCCTTGGTGAAGGCGATGTCGTTGACGATGTCGCCGCGATAGCTCGGCAGCTCGACGCCATTCAGCTTCTCGGTCGGCGATGAGCGCGGCTTGGCAAACTGGCCGGCGATGCGGCCGACCTTCACCACCGGCACCGCGCCGGCATAGGTCAGCACGACCGCCATCTGCAGCAGCACGCGGAAGAAATCGCGGATGTTGTTGGCGCCGTGCTCGGCAAAGCTCTCGGCGCAGTCGCCGCCCTGCAGCAGGAAAGCTTCACCCGCCGCGACCCGCGCCAGCGCCTTCTTCAGGTTGCGCGCCTCGCCCGCGAACACCAGCGGCGGAAAGGTCGCAAGCTGCGCCTCGACGTCGGCCAAAGCCTTGGCGTCGGGATAGTCGGGCACCTGTAGCACCGGCTTGCTGCGCCAGGACTCGGGCGTCCACCGCTCGGACATCGCAATCTCTCCGTGAAGCAAAAAAGTGCAACCTGATCTGGGGGTTGCGAGGGCCGCCTTATACACAGGCTGGCACGACATCGCCAGTTGTAAATCCGTTTCGGATCGCAAACCCTTGCGGGTAAAGCCAAATTCGCATTTGCTAGGAAACGGCGAGGAAACCGGCAGGGATACCTTCTGCCCATGGACGTGGCACTGGACGACGTTTTCATCGACGAGATCAGCTTCCCGGCGACCGACGGGTATGCCCTGACCGGCACCCTGTTCCTGCCGCGCGGCACCAAGCGCCATGCGGTGCTGATCAACTCGGCGACCGCCGTCCCGCGAAAAATCTATCGCGGCTTTGCCTCCTACCTCGCCCATCGTGGCTGCGCGGTGCTCACCTACGACTATCGCGGCATCGGCGATTCCCGGCTGCCGGCGATGGTCGGCTACAACCAGCCGAAATCCCTGGTCGGCTTCAAGGCCTCGATGTCGGACTGGGCGGCGCGGGACGTCACCGCCGCGGTGCGCTGGATGCGCGAGCGCTATCAGGGCCTGCCGCTGGCCTATATCGGCCATTCCTTCGGCGGCCAGGCGCTCGGGCTGATCGAAAACAATACCGACATCTCGCGCGCGGCCCTGGTGGCCTCGCAGGCCGCGACCTGGCGGCTGATGACCTCGCCGGAGAAATATCGCGTCTACGCCTTCATGAACTTTGTCGGCGTGCCACTGGTCCACGCGCTCGGCTACGCCCCGGGCTGGGCCGGCGTCGGCGAGGATTTGCCCAAGGGTGTCTTCCTGCAATGGGCCGAGTGGGTCTCGAGCCCGCGCTACCTGTTCGATTCAAAACTGCCGGCGCTGGAGAATTTCGCCAACTTCAAGGGCGAGCTGCGGGCGCTCTGCTTCTCCGACGACCCCTGGGCGACGCGACCGGCGGTCGAACTGCTCGCGAGCGGTTTTTCCGCGATCATGCCGGAGGTGCTGACGGTGAGGCCGTCCGACGTCGGCGCCAAGGCGATCGGGCATTTCGGCTTCTTCCGCCCCGATCACCGCGACACGCTGTGGCGCGGGGTGGCGGAATGGATTCAGGGAGAGTGAGACACAGCTTCGCGTCCTCGCGGCACATCTCGCCCGAGCTTTGCTTGATCGCTTTACCCTCGCTTGAAAGAGGGCGCAGGGAAGA
>NZ_LFJC01000003.1:7366901-7552627 GCF_002776695.1 Bradyrhizobium nitroreducens | reverse complement strand
ATTCGGAAGGCAAGGGCGGCATCTACAATTTCGTCACCAAGCGTGGCGACTGCCGCGGCGACCGCTCCAAGATTTCCTGGACCCAGGTCGAGACCGGGTCCGCAATCACCTGGAAATATCCGAGCTGCATCTTGCGCGGCGACAATTCGAGCGGCGAGTTCTATTCGATCGCGATCTCGAACGGCTTCCAGCAGGTCGATAGCGGCACCAAGATGATCCACCTCGGCAAGAACACGTCGAGCCGGATCATCTCCAAGGGCATCGCCGCCGGCAAGTCGCAGAACACCTATCGCGGCCTCGTCACCGCGCACCGGAAAGCGACCGGCGCGCGCAACTTCACCGCCTGCGACTCGCTGCTGATCGGCGACAAATGCGGCGCACACACCGTGCCGTACATCGAGGCCAAGAACTCCTCGGCGACGTTCGAGCACGAAGCGACGACCTCGAAGATCTCCGAGGACGTGCTGTTCTACTGCATCCAGCGCGGGCTCAGCCAGGAAGAAGCGGTCGGCCTCGTCGTCAACGGCTTCGTCAAGGACGTGCTGCAGCAACTGCCGATGGAATTCGCGGTGGAAGCGCAGAAGCTGATCTCGATCTCGCTCGAAGGGTCGGTCGGCTAGCTCGGACCTCATCCTGAGGAGGCCGCCAAAGCGGCCGTCTCGAAGGATGGATACCGGAAAGATTGGTGGCCTCAATCCTTCGAGACGCGCCTTCGGCGCTCCTCAGGATGAGGGGATAGATGGAAAGACATTATGGCTTTGCTTGAAGTGAAAGACCTCCAGGTTCGTGTCGAGGAGCGTGAGATCCTCCACGGGCTGACGCTGACCGTGAACGAGGGCGAGATCCACGCCATCATGGGACCGAACGGCTCCGGCAAGTCGACGCTCTCGCACGTCATCGCCGGCAAGCCCGGCTATGAAGTCACCGGCGGCCAGATCCTGTTCAAGGGCGAGGACCTGCTGGAGATGGCCGCCGAAGAGCGCGCCGCCAAGGGCGTGTTCCTGGCGTTCCAGTATCCGGTCGAGATTCCCGGCGTCGCCACCATGAACTTCCTGCGCACGGCGCTGAACGCCCAGCGCAAGGCACGCGGCGAGGAGGAATTCTCGACCCCGGACTTCCTCAGGAAGGTCCGCGAGGTCTCGAAGTCGCTGAACATCCCGCAGGATATGCTCAAGCGCGGCGTCAATGTCGGCTTCTCCGGCGGCGAGAAGAAGCGCAACGAGGTGCTGCAGATGGCGCTGTTCGAGCCCAGCCTTTGCATCCTCGACGAGATGGATTCCGGCCTCGACATCGACGCGCTGCGCATTGCGGCCGACGGCGTCAACGCGCTGCGCTCGCCCAAGCGTTCGATGGTCGTCATCACCCATTATCAGCGGCTGCTGAACTACATCGTGCCCGACGTCGTGCACGTGATGTCGAAGGGCCGCGTCGTGAAGAGCGGCGGCAAGGAACTGGCGCTGGAGCTGGAAGCGTCCGGCTACGCCCAGTTCGAGGATGCCGCGTAAGGATTGTTTGCAATGAACGTTGCTGTGGCAAAGACCGGAAAGGGCCGCGCGGTGAGCGATCTCTTCACCAGCGCCGAGGGCCGGCTGCCGGGTTCGCCTGGGATCACCGCCGTGCGCCGCGAGGCGTTCGAGACCTATGAGCGTCTCGGCCTGCCGCACCGCCGGATCGAGGAATGGAAATACACCGACCTGCGCGCGCTGGTCGGCGAGGTGCTGCCGCTGGCCGCCGCGCCCGATGCCGCCGCGCTGAAACGCGCCGCGGACGCCGTGAAGGCGCATGCGATCGACGGCGCCCACAAGCTGGTGCTGGTCGACAGCGTGCTCGCGGCCGATCTGTCCGACGTGAAGGCGCTTGCTTCCGAGGCAGGCTTCAAGACTCTGCGAGAGACGCTGGAGAAGGACGCAGATCTCCTGAAGACCGCGACCGTTGACGCCGTGATCGCGCTGAACGCGGCGATGGCGACCGACGGCGTCGTGCTCTCGATCGCCGACGGCGTCCAGTTGTCCGCGCCGATCCAGATCATTCACATCGCAACCGCCGCATCGGCTTCCGCGTTCAGCCGCTCGCAGGTCGCGGTCGGGAAGGGCGCGCGCGCCACCATCGTCGAGACTTTTGTCGCGGCGGGCGCCAGCGCCTACCAGGTCAACGACGCCGTCATCGTCTCGGTCGGCGACAATGCCGACGTCGCGCATATCCGCCTGATGGACGACGCGCCTGACGCGGTGAACGTGACCTCGCACTTCGTCACCATCGGCGCCAACGTGAAGTACAATTTCTTCAACATGACCACCGGCGCTGCGGTGAGTCGTCTGCAGGGCTTCATCACGTTGGCAGGCGAGGGCAGCGAGCTCTCGGCCAATGGCGTCAATTTGTTGCAGAAGACCGAGCATGGCGACACCACGCTGGTGGTCGACCACGCCGTGCCGAACTGCGTCAGCCGCGAAGTTTTTCGCGCGGTGATCGACGATCGCGCTCATTCGGTGTTCCAGGGCCGCATCATCGTCCGTCCCGACGCGCAGAAGACCGACGGCAAGATGATGACCCGCGCGCTGCTGCTTTCGGACGAGGCCGAGGCCGACAACAAGCCCGAGCTCGAGATCTTCGCTGACGATGTCTCCTGCGGCCACGGCGCCACCGCCGGTGCGCTCGACGACAGCCTGCTGTTCTATCTGAAGGCGCGCGGCCTGCCGGAGAAGCAGGCCCAGGCGCTGCTGATCCAGGCTTTCGTGGGCGAGGCGATCGAGCAGATCGCCGACGACAATCTGCGCGAGCACGTGATCGGCATTGCCGAGCGCTGGCTGGAGCGGCGATCATGAGCACGCATCCGGCAGTCAAGAACGGCGCCTATGACGTCGCGCGCGTGCGCCAGGATTTTCCGGCGCTTGCGATGCAGGTCTACGGCAAGCCGCTGGTCTACCTCGACAACGCCGCCTCGGCGCAGAAGCCGAGCGCCGTGCTCGAGCGCATGACGCAGGCCTACACCAGCGAATACGCCAATGTGCATCGCGGCCTGCATTACCTCGCCAACGCCGCGACCGAGGCCTATGAGGGCGGCCGCACCAAGGTGGCGCAGTTCATCAACGCGCCTCGAACCGAAGAGGTGATCTTCACCCGCAACGCGACGGAGGCGATCAATCTCGTCGCCTCGTCCTGGGGCGGGCCGAACATCAAAGAGGGCGACGAGATCGTCATCTCGATCATGGAGCACCACTCCAACATCGTGCCCTGGCATTTCCTCAGGGAGCGCCAGGGTGCCGTGATCAAATGGGCGCCGGTCGACGACGAGGGCAATTTCCTCATCGACGAGTTCGAGAAGCTGCTGACATCGAAGACCAAGCTGGTCGCGATCACGCAGATGTCCAACGCACTCGGCACCATCGTGCCGGTCAAGGACGTCGTCAGAATCGCCCACGCGCGCGGCATTCCCGTGCTGGTCGACGGCAGCCAGGGCGCCGTGCATCTGCCGGTCGATGTCCAGGACATCGGCTGTGACTTCTACGTCTTCACGGGCCACAAGGTCTACGGTCCGACCGGCATCGGCGTGCTCTGGGCCAAGTACGACCATCTCGTCGCGATGCGTCCCTTCAACGGCGGCGGCGAGATGATCCGCGAGGTCTCGCGCGATGTCGTCACCTACGGCGATCCCCCGCATAAGTTCGAGGCCGGCACGCCGGCGATCGTCGAGGCCGTCGGCCTTGGCGCGGCCATCGACTACGTCAATTCGATCGGCAAGGAGCGCATCGCCGCGCACGAGGCCGATCTCACCGCCTACGCCCAGGAGAAGCTGCGCGAGATCAACTCGCTGCGGCTGATCGGCACGGCACGGGGCAAGGGCCCGGTGATCTCGTTCGAGCTCAAAGGCGCGCACGCCCACGACGTTGCCACCGTGATCGACCGGCAGGGCATCGCGGTGCGCGCCGGCACCCATTGCGTGATGCCGCTTTTAGAGCGGTTCAACGTCACGGCCACCTGCCGGGCCTCGTTCGGCATGTATAATACGCGGGAAGAAGTCGATCATCTGGCACAGGCGCTGTTGAAGGCGCGGGATTTGTTCGCATGAGTGACACGGCCGAAATCAAAGCAAGTCCGATGGAGACCCATTCGGCGCTGCCGCCGGAGGAGACCGAGCGCTTGACCCGCGAGATCATCGCCGGGCTCAAGACCGTGTTCGATCCGGAAATCCCGGCCGACATCTACGAGCTCGGCCTGATCTACAAGGTCGAGATCAAGGACGACCGCTCCGTCGACGTCCAGATGACGCTGACGACGCCGAACTGCCCGGCCGCCGGCGAGCTGCCGACCATGGTCGAGAACGCCGTTGCCAGCGTGCCCGGTGTCGGCGTGGTCGACGTCAAGGTCGTCTGGGAGCCGCCGTGGTCGCCCGAGCGCATGAGCGACGAGGCCCGCCTCGTCCTCAACATGTGGTGACGCGTAACGCCTGCTTTGAATCCTCGGCATTGAATTCGCGCCGCAACGGACCACATCATTGACATGACCCAGATCTCCTCAGGCTCGACCCCAGCATCCGCCCCGAAGCCGCGGCGTCCGCGCCCGCAGGTGATGCGGCTGACGGATGCTGCCGCCCAGCGCATCACCGAGCTGACCCAGCGCGCCGATTCCGAGATCGTCGGCCTGCGCGTCGGCGTCAAGAACGGCGGCTGCGCGGGTCAGTCCTATACGGTCGAATATGCCCACGAGATCCGCCCGACCGACGAAGTCGTCGAGGACAAGGGCGTCAAGATCCTGGTCGATCCCAAGGCCGTGCTGTTCCTGCTCGGCACCGAGATGGACTACAAGGCCGACAAGATGCAGGCCCAGTTCGTCTTCAACAACCCCAACCAGATCTCCGCCTGCGGCTGCGGCGAGTCGGTCGAGCTGCGCCCGGCCAAGATCGACGGGTAAGCGGCTTCTCAATACTCTCGTGTCCCGGACGCGCTGCAGCGCCCTTGCGCTGCTGCGCAGAGCCGGGACCCACGTTATAGTCATCGGTGCAGAAGACTGGGCCCCGGCTCAGCAGCGCATCGTTACACGCTGCGCTGCGTCCGGGGCACGAGGGTGCCCATGGACCGCGAATTCCTGACCGATCTTTTCGCCGATTTCGGCCCCGTCACCATCCGCAAGATGTTCTCCGGCCACGGCATTTCCGCCGACGGCGTCAATTTCGCGCTGTCGCTGCGCGCCGGCCTGTTCTTCCGCGCCGACGAGGCGACCATTCCTGATTTCGAGGCGGAAGGCTCAAAACCGTTCCAATATTCGACTCGCGCCAAGACCGTGGTGGTCAACTCCTATTGGGAGCTGCCGGCGCGGCTGTTCGACGATTCCGATGATTTCGTGCGGTGGGCGAGGGCGGCACTCGCCGCCGCTCAGCGCGCCAAGGTGAAGGCGCGGCCGAAGGCGAGGAAGGCAGCGGTGAAGAAGACGGCGAGCAGGCCTGCGAAGAAGATCACGCCGAAGAAGCCCGTAGCGAAAAAGCGGTCGGCCAAGAAGAAGGTCTCGTGGCGGTCGGCCAAGAAGGCAGCCAAGAAGAAGGTCTCGTAGGCTGGGCAAAGCGCAAGCGTGGTGCCCACCAATTGTTGATGTCGTGGGCACGGCGCTTCGCGCCTTTGCCCACTCTACGAGACCTTACTCCACAGCCTTCGTCAAACCGACCCTCATATCCTTGGCCGTGAATACGCAGACGCCATCCGCGAGCACGCGTCCGTCGGCAATTCCGAGCACCAGCTTGCCGCGCCGGACCATGCGCATTGCGACCTCATAGCGCACGCGGCGGACGTTTGGTGTGATCTCGCCCGTGCACTCGACCTCGCCGACGCCAATGGCGCGACCCTTGCCCGGTGAGCCCGACCAGCCGAGCCAATAGCCGACCATCTGCCACATGGCGTCGAGCCCCAACGTTGGCGGCATCAGCGCGTCGCCGCGATAGTGGCAATCGAAGAACCATTGGTTTGGCGCGATATCGAGCTCGCCGACGACATGGCCCTTGCCGAATTCGCCGCCGTCCATGCTGATTTCCGTGATGCGATCCATCATCAGCATGGGCGGCGCCGGCAATTGCGCATTGCCGGGGCCGAAATAGCCGCCGTCGCTCGATCTCAGCAGTTCGTCCCGCGTGTAGGACGGTTGCGGCGAATGGAAATCGTGGGGGTTGGGCAAGACGACAGGTCCTCGCGGTCGGGCGCCGTGGGCGGCGAGGACCATGTCGTTCGTCAGGTTGGAAAGTCAAGCGCGGGCAATTTGCGGCGAGCTGCGTCCGTCACGCCACCCGGCTGTGGGTCTCGACCGCGTATTCCGGATCGGCTTCGCAGATCACGCGGTTGCGGCCGTTGCGCTTGGCGGCGTAGAGGCAGGCATCGGCGCGCTCGATCAAGGCGTCGGGGTCGTCGCCCGGCTTGAGCATGGAGACGCCGACCGAGATGGTGACGCGGCCGAGGATCTCGCCGGTGGACTTCTTCTTCAATTCCTTGGCCATCACCGCGCGGCGGATGTGGTCGGCCACCGTGAGGGCCTGACGCAGTGCGGTGTTGGGCAGCACGACCGCGAATTCCTCGCCGCCATAGCGTGCGGTGATGTCCTGGCCCTTGATGGTCTGCTTCAGCGACAGGCCGACGAGCCGCAGCACCTGGTCGCCGGTGAGATGGCCGTAGGAATCGTTGAACGACTTGAAGTGATCGATGTCGAACAGGAGCAGCGACAGCGGCTCGCCCGAGGCGAGCGCGCTCTGCACGGCCATGCCGATCATGCGGTCGAAATATTTGCGGTTGCCGAGGCCGGTGAGCGGGTCGGTCAGGCTCTCGGCGCGGATCGCCTCCAGGCTCTGCTGGAGATTGCTGATCTCGTTCTTCGACAGCGTCAGGCGGTCTTCCAGCGCCTTGTTGGTCTCGCGCATCTCGGTGGTGGAACGCAGCAGCGTTTCGACGATCGCCTTGATCTGTTCGCGGCTCTTGGCCGACGACAATTTCGCGGTCGCGCCGGACAGGCTGGCATCGTACGAGCCGGTCATGCCGAGTGCGTCGCTCAAGACCCTCATGACGTCGTCGATCTCGCCGATGACGCGCGCGCCGACCTTGTCGATGCGATCGGTGGTCTTGATGTGGGAGAGATAGGTCTCGTAGATCTGCTCGAGATCGGCTTCGGTCAGCTTGCCGCTGCGCGCCAGCGTCTCGTTGACGATCTTGTTGAGCGGCGCGTTGTAGCCGGTGGCGTAGACGTACCAGATCTCGTAATTGCGGGGAATCGCCGTCTGGCGAAGCGATCGGATCTGACCGAGCGCCACTTCGGCGAACGCCATCGTGCGTTCGTGTTCGTCGAGAACCTTGACCACGGAACATACCCCACAGCGGTCGGTGCGCCGACGACCGCAGCAATGCTTAAATTATGTTCGTAGGCTAACGGACGATCGTGAACGCCCCGTAAATATACGTTCACGAAGCGTCTAAAAACGTGTACTTCCCATTTCCGCAACTGAAACCTGGCGCGCGTCAGGCGCCGGCGGGGGACGAGCGCACGGGCCGGAGCAGGAACGCCGGCAGATGCGAATGATCGCCCGGCTCGGTATCGGCCTCGCGCTGGCGACGGGGCTCGGGACGGCCGATCGAGGGCACATGCGACGGATTGGCCTGCTGGCGCGCGCCGTGACGTGGCTCGGATGATTGCCTGGCTTCGCGGGTGGGCCTTGCCTCGCGCGCGGGCCGTGCTTCGGGGGCGGACCGTGCTTCGGCTGAAGGCTGGGCCTCGCCGCGCGCCTCGCGCGGCTCGTGGCTGCGCTCACGCCGCTCGCCGCGCAGCGGCTTGCCGCGTCCGCCGCGTGAACGTTCGCGGCCACGCGCCTCGCGCGGGCGCTCGGTTCCGTTGGAGGATTCAGTGTGGATTTCAAAATCGCCTTCGGCGCGCGGAATGCTCTGGCCGATCAGCTTTTCGATCGCCACCATCGACTTCTGGTCGAGTGGCGTCACGAGCGAGATCGCCATGCCGGTGCGGCCGGCGCGGCCGGTGCGGCCGATGCGATGGACGTAATCGTCGGCGTGATGGGGAACGTCGAAATTGAAGACGTGGCTGACCTCGGGAATGTCGAGGCCGCGGGCGGCGACGTCGGAGGCAACCAGCAGCGGCAATTCACCCTTTCGGAACTGTTCGAGTGCCGCCGTGCGGGCCGACTGGTCCATGTCACCGTGCAACGCGCCGACACTGAAGCCGTGCTTCTGCAGCGATTTGTGAACGATCGCGACTTCGCGCTTGCGATTGCAGAAGATGATCGCGTTCTTGAGGTCCTTGGCCTCGCGCAGCAGGCGGCGCAGCAGTTCGCGCTTCTCATGCGCCTCGCGCCCGGCAGGTACCTGGGCCTGCGTGACGGTGACGGCGGTGGTGGCGGGCTTGGAGACTTCGACTTTCTGCGGATTGTGCAGGAACGCTTCGGTGATGCGCCGGATTTCCGGCGGCATGGTCGCGGTGAAGAACAGGGTCTGCCGCGTGAACGGGACGAGCTTGCAGATGCGCTCGATGTCGGGGATGAAGCCCATGTCCAGCATGCGGTCGGCTTCGTCGATGACGAGCAGCTCGACGCCGGTGAGCAGGAGGCCACCGCGCTCGGTATGGTCGAGCAGGCGGCCGGGGGTTGCGATCAGCACGTCGACGCCGCGCGTCAGCTTGGCATCCTGGTCTCCGAAGGAGACGCCGCCGATCAGCAGGGCGACGTTGAGCTTCTGGCCCGCGCCGTAGCGGTCGAAGTTTTCCTTCACCTGCGCCGCGAGCTCGCGGGTCGGCTCCAGGATCAGCGTGCGCGGCATGCGTGCCCGGGCGCGACCCTTCTCGAGGATGGTGAGCATCGGCAGCACGAAGGCCGCGGTCTTGCCGGTGCCGGTCTGGGCGATGCCGAGCACGTCCTTGCGTGCGAGGACGTGGGGGATCGCCTGTTCCTGAATGGGGGTGGGGGTGGTGTAACCGGTGGCCGCCACTGCGGCGAGGACTTTTTCGGACAGTCCGAGATTTGAAAAGGACATTGAGCCTCTGGTCGAAACCGCCGTTCGGAATCGAGGGTAATAAGGCTGTCGCGTTCCACCCCGAAACGGCGCGCTCTCAAAGAAGCTGGGGGTGCTGACTCACGCGAACAAAGCGCCAGGCTCAAGAATCGGTCTTCGATCTGAACCGCGTCGACCCGGAACATAGGCGGGAATCGGCCAAAGTCAATGGAGCGGGCGCGGGAAGGCCCTAAAAAACCTGAGGTTTTTACCAAATAGCGGGCGCGACTGGGGTTTTCCGCCCAGCTCGGCGCCCCGCCCGGAGCCGCCAAAACGGCCGCTAGTGCCCCTCCGAGCCCTGCGCCCGAAAGTCACCGGGGGCCATGCCGTAGGCGGCGTTGAAGACCCGGTAATAGGTCGCGAGGCTCTCGAAGCCACAGGAGGCCGCGATATCGGCGATCAACCGCTCGGGCGCCTCGCGCATCAGGCGGCGGCTCTGTTTCAGCCGTTCGTCCGTCACGGTCTGCGAGAAGCTCTTCGCCGCGGTCTCGAACAGCATGTGCAGGTGGCGCACGGAAACCCCGAGCTCGTCGGCCACCGTTGCCGGCGCCAGATCCGGGTCTTGCAGGTGGCGTGCGATCAGGTGGCGGGCCTGCGAGAGGCGGGCGGTCCGCAGCGCGGCCTGTCCGCGCCGGCTGCCGGGCCTGACGATGCCGCGCTCGATCAGGGCGAGGTGGGCGAGGGCCTGGACGAGCGACGTCGCATCATGCGCGCCGTTATGCGCGGCCTCGTTGAGATCGGCAAAGCAGGCCCCGAGCAGGGGCGTCAGGGTGGGATCACCGAACGTCCGGGGCGAAAGCTCGCGCACCCGCTTGTCCTGCGCCGGAATGCTGCTCACGGGGATCTTGAGGATGCGCAGGTGGAAGCCCCCGGCGCCCAGCGGCGCGGTGCGGTAGGGCAGGTCGGTATGGCTGGTGGCGAAGCTGCCGTTGGCGATCGCAAAGTCGCTCCCGCGCATGCCGCCGAACCAGCCGCCGCTGCCGAGCTGCTGGTAGACGCAGATGGCATCTCCCGGCGCGTAGGCGATGTCGGAGATGCTGCGCTCGACCGTGTAGGACGAGGCCTTCAACTCGACGAGGCCGGCGCCGCCGAGCTGGCGCAGCGAGAATTCGCCGAAGAAGTCCGCGCGCCGTTCGCGTTCGAGCTCGGCGGTGACCCCGAACAAGCCCTTGGAGCGCACTTCGCGCCAGTAGTCGAAGCGATCTTTCGGCTCGACCTCGTCGGTACACCAGCGATACACGGCAGCCCCCGCTTGCAGCGCAATTGCCCTAGAAAGAGCAGATTCCGCGGGAATCTGCCATAGCCAGATCATGGAACCGGAGCCGCGGGTCCCTTGAACCGCCGTTACGTCTGGGCCGACTATCACACAGCGGCAGGGGGTCCAATGAACTGCCGTTCGAAGGATGCGGCCTCTCCGCCGTTCTGCAACGGGAAACTTGCGATGACGCGTCGGCTTTTCAGAATTCTGGCGGCCCTTGGCCTCGCGGCGAGCCTCGGCGGCTTTGCGCTTCCCGCTCATGCCGAGAAGCGCGTCGCGCTCGTCGTCGGCAACAACGATTACAGGAACGTTCCAAAACTGCTCAAGGCGGTCAACGACGCTCGCACCATGGGCGATACGCTGAAGCAGCTCGGCTTCTCGGTGATGGTGGCCGAGAACCAGAGCCGGCAGCAATTCTCCGAGACGCTGCTCGCCTTCGACAAGGCGATCGAGCCCGGCGATACCGCGTTCTTCTTCTACGCCGGCCACGGCTTCGAGATCGCGGGCCAGAACTATCTGCTGCCGACCGACGTGCCGGCGGCGACGGAAGGGCAGGAAGAGCTGGTGCGCGACGCTTCCATCCTGGCGGATCGCATCATCGAGCGCCTGCAGAACAAGAAGGCGCGGACCTCGATCCTGGTGTTCGACGCCTGCCGCAACAACCCGTTCGAGCGCAAGGGCACGCGCGCGGTCGCCGGCGCCGGCGGGCTCGCGCCGATGACGCAGCTGCCTGAAGGCGTGTTCTCGGTGTTCTCGGCCGGTCCCCGCCAGACCGCGCTCGATCGTCTGTCCAATGACGACGCCAATCCCAATTCGGTGTTCACGCGCACCTTCGCCAAGGAGCTGCTCAAGCCCGGCGAGAACCTCGTGCAGGTCGCGCAGCGTACCCGCCGAGCCGTCAGTGAGATGGCCGATACCGTGAAGCACAGGCAGGTGCCGGTGTATTTCGACCAGATGGTCGACGACGTCTTCCTCAGCGGGGCGGCGAAGGATGCCGCCGCGCGGCCGGACGATCCGCCGCCGCAGAAGCTCGCGGCGCTCCCGCCGGTGTCGGTGCCGAAGATGCCGAAGGAGGAGGCCACCAATGCGCCGATCGCGAGCTTCTCGCGGCACAATGGCGGCTGGAGCGTGGTGTTCTCCTTTGCCGACCCGACGCTCGGCATTTCCTGGCGCATGGCCGGCAAGGGCGATTTCCGCGAGACCGGCTTCATCGACACGCTCGATCCGCGCACGCGCAAGCGGATGCCGAACCCGTCGATCGAGCTGCCGCCGGATGCGCAGGCCGGCACCATCGAGGTCCGCTATGTCGATCAGTCCGGCGACATGCAGGGGCCGTTCCCGATCCGGTTCGATCCCGAGGCCGCATTGATCCGCGACCAGCGCAAGATCCTGGACATGACGGCGACGAGCTGGCTGTCGTTCCGCGAGTTCAACGGGCTGCTGGTCTACTACACGCACCTCGTGTCCTACCGCTGCGCCATCCGCGAGGTGCGTATCGGCATCGACACCGCCGTACCCAACCAGGTGCTGAAGATGCCGCCTTGCGACATGCGCGACCCCAGCGCGATCACCGCCGGCATGCCGCTCTACATGAAGCTCGCCCCGAGCACCCAGTCCGTCTCGGTGGAGCTGACCTATCGCGACGGCAGCGTGTCGGAGATCAAGAGTTTTCGCAGCGCGAACCGCAGCAACAATTGAGGGCGTTCGGTATCGCCTGCGTCGTGGCCGTTAGAGCGGTGGGGTGACCCAATGAGGTGACGCTCTCCTGAAGAGGGTGGCCCTCTGCCTCGAAGGGCGTGGACGGAATTAGATCGCACGGCTTCATCGGCTCGTGCTAACGGCAGGGATGAAGATGATCCAATCGCCTCACTTTTTCTCTCTTGCCGCCATGCTGCTCGCGACGACGCCGACGGTCGCCGCAGAGCAGATGACTGTCGAATTTTCATTCCGGGGATCGCGAGGCTGCAGCAGCCTTTTCCCAAATCCGGAGCTGCGACTGCACAACGTTCCGGCCGGCACGAAGTCGATCCTCATTCAATTTCGCACAGGCAATCGTGAGATGGGGGGCCAGAAAATTGCTCTCCCACCCAAGGGCGTCGTGCCACAGGACAGCATCCGGACCTTTGGCCCATGCGCTCCGGGCGTCTATACCTACGACGTCATCGCCCAATCCGCGACGGGCGAAACGATCGCCAAGGCAGAGAATTCGGAGCCTTTTCCGTTTATGCAATGACCTTCGGTTTCCGAAGCGCGTGAATATTTCGATCTCTGGATTTGGTCCGCACGTCGTTGCGGGCCTTTTTGCTGCCCTGAGAGGGAGCCCACGGGCGAAGGAACAACTCCTTGGTCACCTGGTTTGTTGGTCAAACCAGGGAGACGATCCATGATCCGCAAGTCCATCCTCGTAGCCTTCACATGTGCCGCGCTTTCGACAACCGCTTTTGCGCAGGGAGGCGGTGGGGGCGGAGGAGGAGGCGGTGGTGGCGCGGGCAGCGGCGGCGGTGCCAGTGCCGGTACGGGCACCGGCGGCGCCAGCACGGGATCTGCGGCCAGCTCGGGAGCCGGAATGGGCACATCACCAAGCAGCGCCAATTCCGGGCCGTCGGCTCCTTCAGGGATGGGGATTCATGGCACCACCACGGGGGCCAACGTCAATACCAACAACAGCCAGAGCACCCCGAACGTTCAGCCGCCGATTGCGAACGGCACGTCGCCGACAGCGGCGCAAGCTGAGCGGAATGCCGGTGTCGGCCATGCGTCCAACGGCTTGCCGATCGGCAGTCCGGGCACCGGGACCAGCAATGAAGATCAGAAATAGCCGGGCGTGTTTTCCACGAAAGGCCCGCGCAGTGCGGGCCTGTTTGTGGCGTGAAGATAGCAATCGGGCCATCCTGAATAGATTGGCCCGATCCGTTCGTCGGTCGTCGCAGGCAAGGTTAGGCCCGCGGCTCGCTCTCTTCCGAGTCGCGGGTTCGGCGGGTGCGCAGATAGACCAGCGCGATGTTGATGGCCAGCCAGGCGGCCACGCCTGCAAGCAACCATGCCACGTTGAACGTTCCCTCTGATCGCCCTTCTGGGTCGTATTCCTCCTTAGCAACAACCGACCGCAGGATCTATTCCCGGGATCGGGCCCGCCGGCTTGATCCGGGCTGCCGGCCGGCGTCGGACGTCGCGTATCCAGATTCAGGCGTCAAACAAACGGAATTGGCGCTACATTGGCTGCCGTCGCATGATCGATACTCGCATCGCGGACCTTGACCGCATGACATCCGACCAACAATCGAACCGAACCAAACGGGTCCGCTGCTGCATCGTCGGCGGGGGACCAGCCGGCATGATGCTCGGCTATCTCCTGGGGCGCGCCGGAATCGAGGTGGTGGTGCTGGAGAAACACGCGGATTTCTTCCGCGACTTCCGCGGCGACACCGTGCATCCCTCGACGCTTCAGGTGATGGACGAGCTCGGCCTGATCGACGGCTTCCTGAAGCTGCCGCATCAGCGCCTGCAGAAGATGGACGGTCTGTTCGGCGGTACGCCGGTGCGCATTGCCGATCTTTCCCGGCTCCACACCAAGTACCCCTTCATCGCCTTCATGCCGCAATGGGATTTCCTGAATTTCCTGCGCGAGGCAGGGCGGCGCTTTGCTTCGCTCGAGGTGATGATGAATACCGAGGCGGTCGATCTGATCCGTCGCGGCGAGACCATCGCCGGCGTGCGGGCAAAGACGCCCGACGGCATCGTCGACATCGAGGCCGATCTCACCATCGCCTGCGACGGCCGGCATTCGACGGTGCGCGAGCGCGCGGGCCTCGCCGTCGAGGAGATCGGCGCGCCGATGGACGTGCTGTGGTTTCGCGCCGGCCGCAAGGCCGACGAGACGGAGAACGTGTTCGCGCGCGTCGAGCCCGGCAAGATGATGATCACCTTCGATCGCGGCGATTATTGGCAATGTGCCTATGTCATCGCCAAGGGACAGCACGAGGCGGTGAAGGCGAGGGGACTGCAGGCTCTGCTCGACGACGTCGTGCGCATGGCGCCGATCCTCAAGGCAGGCATCGCGGACGTGAAGAGCTTTGACGACGTCAAGCTGCTGACGGTTGCGATCAATCGCCTGGCGCGCTGGACGCGGCCGGGCCTGCTGTGCATCGGCGATGCCGCGCATGCGATGTCGCCGGTCGGCGGCGTCGGCGTCAATCTCGCCGTGCAGGACGCGGTCGCGACTGCCAATCTGCTGGCGGACAAGCTGCAGCACGGTTGCCCGTCCGAGGACGAACTCGATGCGGTCCGCCGCCGCCGCGAGTTCCCGGTGAAGATGACGCAGCGCATGCAAAGGGTCGTGCAGAACAACATCATCAGCGGCGCCCTGTACGGCGGCGATCGGCCGCTGAAGGTGCCGCTGATCGTGCGCCTCATCACCGCGCTGCCGTGGCTCCAGGGCATTCCTGCGCGGCTGATTGGGCTCGGCGTGCGACCCGAGCACGTGCAGTCGAAGGCGGCCGCGAGATCGTAGCGTCGCAATTTGGTAGGGATAACGCCGCGTTAAATCGCGCGCCCGGCGTTGCGCGTTGGCAACAGCGCCGACGCATCTGCACGTCGGTGCGGGCCGATGCGCCGCGTTAACTCTGTTGATTCCAATTTTAGTAACGTGCGTCTGTGACCGTGCGCCCATCAAAGGACACGGGGTGTACCATGCGTAACAAATTGATTGCCGCCTTCGCCTGCACGACCGCTCTGGTTTCGACGGGCGTGGCCTCCGCTGCCGATCTCGGCGCGCGTTACACGAAGGCGCCCGCTTATGTCGAGCCGCTGTTCAACTGGACCGGCTTCTATGTCGGTGGCCACATCGGCGGCGCATGGACCAACGAGCAGTTCATCAACAACGGGAATACGTCGACCTTCGGCGACCTCGGACCGGGCCAGGGCTTCCGTCAGCGCAACTCGGGTGTCATGGGCGGTGCCCAGATCGGCTACAATTGGCAGGCCAACAACTACGTGTTCGGCATGGAAGGCACCATCTCCGGCCTCGACAACAAGGGCTCGTTCACGAACACCGTATTTGGCCTCGGCCTTGACGATCAGTTCAGCTGGCGCGCCAACGTGCTGGCGACCATCGTCGGCCGTGCGGGCTTCGCGGTGCAGAACAACCTGT
Organism: Bradyrhizobium nitroreducens; assembly: GCF_002776695.1. Lineage (GTDB taxonomy): Bacteria > Pseudomonadota > Alphaproteobacteria > Rhizobiales > Xanthobacteraceae > Bradyrhizobium > Bradyrhizobium nitroreducens. Next base: position 7,537,200 of record NZ_LFJC01000003.1, on the reverse strand, counting down.
TCTACATCAAGGGCGGCTACGCCGGCGTGAACAACCGTCTTTCGGTCGTCGACAACGTGCCCAACCCCTCCACGGGCTCCGGCGGTCAGACTCATTGGCACAACGGCTGGACCCTCGGCGCCGGCTGGGAATATGGCGTCACCCGCAACTGGATCGTCGGTCTCGAATACAATTATGCGGCCTTCGGCAGCCAGACCTATCAGCTCGGCGGCACCTCGGGCAGCTACACCTTCGACACCAAGCCGCGCGACATCCAGTGGGCCGTCGTGCGCGCGAGCTACAAGTTCGACGCACCGGTCATCGGCCGCTACTGAGCACGTCAACGAACGACCAAGCACCAACAAAAGACGAGGACTGCCAAACTTCGAGAGCCCCGGCTTCGCCCGGGGCTCTTTTTTGCGTCTGGAAAACGTCAGGCTGACGGACCTTTGCGTGATTCAAATACCACTTTGTCCCGAATAGCGCACGGGAACCCGCGAGGCGGGCGGATTGGCCTCGCAACCCGACAGGCGCGATGTATAGAATCATGCTGGACACTTTCCATTTCTTGCAGCTTTTTCTGGAGCAACACCGATGAAAAAGGTTTTGGTTTTCGCAGGAGTGATGTCCCTTCTGGTCGGCGCGCCCGGCATCGCGACGGCAGCCGACATGGCGGTCAAGGCCGCGCCCGTCGCGGTGTATAACTGGACCGGCTTCTACATCGGCGGGTTTGGCGGATATGGCTGGGGCAATCACGATCGTCTCAACGACGCCGGTTTTGCCAATAGCTACAGCTCAAGCGGGCCCATCGCCGGCGGCCTCGCCGGCTACAACTGGCAGATCAGGAATTTCGTGCTCGGTGTCGAAGGCGATCTCGCCTGGGCGGACATCAAGGGCGACGACAATTTCGTGGGCGGCACCCGCGACGAGACCACGCTGCGCTGGGTCGGCACCATTCGCGGCCGCGCCGGCATTGCGTTCAATAAATGGTTGTTCTTTGCGACGGGCGGCTGGGCCTATGGCGAGCAACGCCACGTGAACACGAATCTCGGCGTCGGCATCGACGCCTTCTCGTCGAACACCAGCGGCTGGACCGCGGGTGCGGGCGTGGAATATGCATTTGCTCCGAACTGGCTCGGCAAGGCCGAGTATCGCTACTACGATTTCGAGCGCTTCTCCCGCGGCGGCGCGCCTCTGGCAACGCCCAACGGCAATGTTCCCTACAGCGTCGCCAGCCAGTACCAGACGGTCACGGTCGGCGTCAGCTACAAGTTCGGCGGCCCCGTGATGGCGAAGTACTGATCGCGCGTAGCAAGAGCGTGCGCGCATGAACGGAGCCCCGGCATCCTTGCCGGGGCTCTTGCTTGCTAAAGCGCGATGAGATTTGGATGAAGCGTCATCGCGCTCTAGGTTGTTGTTTGCGCATGATCCTTCCGGAAAACCGCTTCGCACTTTTCCGGATCATGCTTTAGGCCATCACCGAGAAGCCGCCGTCGACGGGGATCGCGGTGCCCGTGACGAAGTTCGACGCGGGTGATGCCAGGAATACGGCGATGCCGGCGAAGTCGTCGATGTCGCCCCAGCGCCCCGCGGGCGTGCGCGCCAGCACCCGCTCGTGCAATCCCGACACCTGCTGCCGCGCGCCGCGGGTGAGATCGGTGTCGATCCAGCCTGGCAGGATCGCGTTGACCTGGATGTTGTCGGGCGCCCAGGCGTTGGCGCAGGCGCGCGTGTACTGCACGATGCCGCCCTTGCTCGCCGCATAGGCTGTGGCGAAGCTCGCACCGAAGATCGACATCATCGAACCGATGTTGATCACCTTGCCGTTGCCGGACGCCTTCAGGTGAGGATAGGCGAGCTTCGAGCACAGGAAGGCGCTGGTGAGGTTGGTCTCGATCACCTTGTTCCACTCGTCGAGCTCGAGTTCGTGCGGCGGCTTGCGGATGCTCATGCCGGCATTGTTGACGAGGATGTCGATGCGGCCGAGATCCTTCACCACGCGGGCAATCATGGCTTCGATCGCGCTCTTGTCGGTGACGTCGGTCGCGACCGCGAGCGCCTTGACGCCGCGCTGCCTGAGATCTTCGACGGCCGCCTTGGACTTTGCCTCGTTGCGTCCGACCACGGCGATGTCGGCGCCTGCGTCGGCAAGGCCGCGCGCCATGCCGAGGCCGATACCGCCATTGCCTCCCGTGACGATCGCGACCTTGCCGCGGAGATCGAACCGGCTGGATGTCATGCTTGTATGTCCTGGTTTCTTCTATTGGTTGCTCTGCCAGATCAGCACCAGCCCGAAACCGGCCATGGCGGCGCCATAGCCGGCCCATTGCAGCTGGTTGACCATGAAGCTCGATCGCGGCCAGGGAACGGTGCCCGTGCCCTGGCCGATCCAGAGCAGGCCGAGGGCAGTTGCAAACAGGCCTGCGACAAGCAGAAATCTGCGCATGCGTTCCTCCCCATCGGTCCGCTTCCGTCACGGTGCGGCGATGAAGGATCACCGCCGCCGCGAAAGCTTGGGCCCACACTAGAGCGTTTTCGAGCGAAGTGGATACCGGTTCGCGTCAAGAAAACGCGTCAAAGCCAGAATCGAGAGCCCCGTTCCGATTCCATCGGAACGGGGGAGGGGCACATAACGAAAAAGCCCCGGCAATGCCGGGGCTTTGACGTTTGATCGTGAGATCAGATCAGTACTTCGCGACGACCGGACCGGTCCAGTTGAAGCGGTAGACCAGCGAGGTCGAGATCGTCTGGTTCCAGCTGTTGGCGCGGATGTCGCGACCGACCAGCGCGTTGGTGCCGTCGACCAGCTCGTTCTGGGTCTTGGCGTTGTAGAAGGACGAACGATACTCGGTCTTCATGAACCAGCCGGGCGAGGTGATGCCGAAGATGTTCAGGCTGTTCTCGACACCGCCACCGATGAACCAGCCGTTACGGTTGTAGCTGTTCAGGTGAATGCCGGCCGGCGTGCCAACAACGTTGGTGAAGTTGGTCTGGCCGAAGTGGGCGCCAGAGTAACCGCCGTTGACGTAGGAGAGAACGTTCGGAGCGACCAGCCAGCCGAGGCGAGCGCCCGCGGCCCAGGAGGTTTCCAGCTTCTGGTTGCCAGTGAGGCCGCCGATCGGATCCTGGATGGTGGCGCGGATGCTTCCGAACTGACCGTCAGCGAAAATACCGGCGACCCAGGTGCCGCTGAACTGCCAGTCGTAACCGGCGCCGACCGTACCGAACCAACCGGAGCCGCCCTGGCGCTGGTCGATCGTCAGCGCGGTGTTGGTTCCCGTGGTCTGGACATGCTGGTCAGCGTTCGAGAGGCCACCGCCGCCACCGCCGAAGACGTAGAAGCCGGTCCAGTTCGCGACGGGCGCCACGACCGGGGCCTTCACGTAGGGACGGGCAGCGAGATCGGCCGCCGAGGCCGAACCGGTCATCGCGGCAACCGCGGTCAGAGCGAGCAAAACCTTCTTCATGTCAAAATCCCCAACCTTGGTCTGTCGTAGCAGGCGCGAGCGCACTGAAGTTCGTTTCATCTGATGACCGGACTATAGACGTTTCCCGCCGAAATGCTGTTGCCGGGCAGGCACAGTCGCCGGAAAACGCCGGCGGGCGCCCATTTGATGTGCGGCTGCCGGAAACGAGAATAATCAAGTAAAATCAAATGGATGAATGATATTTGAGGGATCCTCTTTCGGGTAAGTTTTCATTAGGAAATACCGCTCTGTCCGGAATGGAGGCATTCCCCCGTCCGGCCGGACGCCGTGAGTCGTTGGCCGAGTCGCGGCAGCGGGCCGGAGAATCGCCGGTCTTGTGGGTGAGAGCAGGCCCCGACGGCCAAGGTAAAACACAAGGCGGCATCGTCAAACAAAAGAGCCTCGGCTCCCCGCCGAGGCTCTCTAACCCGATACGACGGCAGTGGAGACCTTACACGTCCAGCAATTCCTCGCTGGCGAACTCGGCCTTGTCCGAGATGAAAGCGAAGCGCGCCTCCGCCTTCGTACCCATCAGCCGCTCCACGGAATCGGCCGTGGTGTCGCGATCGTCGGGCAGCAGCACCACCTTGAGCAGCGTGCGCTTAGCTGGATCCATCGTGGTTTCCTTGAGCTGCGCCGGCATCATCTCGCCGAGGCCCTTGAAGCGGTTCACCTCGACCTTGGCGTTGGCGTTGAACTCGCTCTTGATCAGCGCCGCCTTGTGCGCGTCGTCGCGGGCGTACACCGACTTGGAGCCGTGGGTCAGCTTGTAGAGCGGCGGCACCGCCAGGAAGAGATGGCCCTGGTCGATCAGCGGCCGCATCTGCTGGTAGAAGAAGGTGATCAGCAGGGAAGCGATGTGGGCGCCGTCGACGTCGGCGTCGGTCATGATGATGATGCGCTGGTAGCGCAGATCCTCTTCGCGATATTGCGCGAGCATGCCGCAGCCGATCGCCTGCACGAGGTCGGAGAGCTGGGCGTTCGCCGCCAGCTTGTCCTTGCCGGCGGAGGCGACGTTGAGGATCTTGCCGCGCAGCGGCAGTACGGCCTGGGTCTTGCGGTCGCGCGCCTGCTTGGCGCTGCCGCCGGCCGAGTCGCCCTCGACGATGAAGAGCTCGGAGCCTTCGGTGCCGGCGTCGCTGCAATCGGCGAGCTTGCCGGGCAGGCGCAGCTTCTTGCCGGCGGTCTTGCGCGCCGTCTCCTTCTCCTGGCGGCGGCGCAGCCGCTCCTCGGCGCGGTCGATCACGAAGTCCAGCAGCCGGTTGGCCATGTTCGGATTGCCCGACAGCCAATGGTCGAACGGATCCTTCATCGCCTGCTCGACGATGCGCTGCGCTTCGGCCGTGGCGAGGCGGTCCTTGGTCTGGCCCTGGAATTCGGGCTCGCGCACGAACACCGAGAGCATCACGGCTGCACCCACCATCACGTCTTCCGAGGTGATGGACGAGGCGCGCTTGCCCTGGCCGACGCGCTCGGCGTGATCCTTCAGGCCGCGGAGCAGCGCGCTGCGCAGGCCGGATTCGTGCGTGCCGCCATCGGGAGTGGGGACGGTGTTGGTGTAGGAGGACAGGAAGCCGTCGGCATCCGCGGTCCAGGCCACCGCCCATTCGCAGGCGCCGTGCGCGCCGTTGCGGCCCGACTTGCCGGAGAAGATGTCGGGATGCACCAGCGTGTCGGCGTGGATTGCGGCGGCGAGATAATCCTTCAATCCGCCGGGGAAGTGGAACGTCGCCTCCGCCGGCACGTCCTCGATGCCCTTGAGCAGCTCCGGCGCGCAGTTCCAGCGGATCTCGACGCCGCCGAACAGATAGGCCTTGGAACGCGTCATCTTGAACAGGCGCTGCGGCTTGAACGCAGCCTTGGCGCCGAAGATGTCGGTATCGGGCTTGAAGCGCACGCGCGTGCCGCGGCGGTTGTTGATCTTGCCGAGATCCTCGAGCTTGCCCTTGGGGTGCCCGCGCTCGAACGTCATGCGGTAGAGCTTCTGGCTGCGCGCGACCTCGACCTCGAGCAGGGAGGAGAGGGCGTTCACCACGGAGATGCCGACGCCGTGCAGACCGCCCGAGGTCTCGTACACCTTGCTGTCGAACTTGCCGCCCGAGTGGAGCGTGCACATGATGACTTCGAGCGCCGACTTCTTCGGGAATTTCGGGTGCGGATCAATCGGAATGCCGCGGCCGTTGTCGGTGACGGTCAGGAACCCGTCCGCGCTCAGCTCGACACCGATGAAGGTCGCGTGGCCCGCCAGCGCCTCGTCCATCGAGTTGTCGATGACTTCGGCGAACAGATGATGCAGCGCCTTCTCGTCGGTGCCGCCGATATACATGCCCGGACGGCGCCGTACCGGTTCCAGGCCTTCGAGGACCTCGATGTCGGCCGCGGTGTAATCGGCTTCTCCGCCGCTGCCGCGCGGTGCCGCCTTGGCGGCGCGGGGCTTCGGCTCGTCGCCACCGAAAAAGTCGTCTTTTGCTTTGGGTTTCAACTGCTTGGACATGTATCTTGATGCGTTCCGAGGGCCGCAGGAGCGGCGAATCGATTGGGCCGACTATGCCACTTCTGACCAGGAAAGGTTATCGCAGGGCGGGCCGGGCGGTGTGGTTGGGAGCCAATCCCGGCGATTTTACGCCGCAGGCCCAGCCATTCCCGGCAATTTGACGTCCCCGCCCGGGTCGTGTCGGATTTTGTGACTTGATGTCACACAACCCCTTGGCTTACCAGTCCTTTTCATCGAGCAGCACCTTGAGACGGGGCGGGAAGGCTATTTTTGATGGAGCAGTTTGCGCACGCCCTGGCCGATTTCGTGCGTGCTCACCAGACTTGGGCGGCTCCGGTCGTGTTCCTGCTCGCTTTCGGGGAATCGCTCGCCTTCATCTCGCTGCTGGTCCCCGCCTGGGGGGCGCTGGTGGCGATCGGTGCGCTGATCGGGGTGAGCGGCATCAGCTTTTATCCGGTCTGGATCGCCGGCGGCCTCGGCGCGGCGCTGGGCGACTGGGTCTCCTACTGGTTCGGCTATCGCTACAAGGAGAAGGTCGCCGAGATGTGGCCGCTCTCGCGCTATCCAGGCCTCTTGCCCCGAGGCGAGGCTTTTGTGCGCAGCTGGGGCATCCCCAGCATCTTCATCGGCCGCTTCTTCGGTCCCTTGCGCGCCTCGGTGCCGCTCGCGGCCGGCATCTTCGAGATGCCCTATTGGAGCTTTCAGGCGGCTAATTTCATCTCCGCCCTGGTGTGGTCCGCCGTGCTCCTGCTGTTCGGCGATGTGCTTGCCAAGATCATGGAATGGATCTGGCGGGTGATCTGACGCTCCAAACCTTGACGAAGACCAGATCCGGCCTTATAGCCCCGCGCCATGATCAACGCCGCGACCATCCTGTTCGCCCGTCGCCGCCGCCGCAGTCTTGCGGTTTGGGCGGTCGATCGCGTTTGAGATCATCGTCTTTGCCGCTGGATCCGATCCGCGGCATTCTCTCTCCTGTCAGCGCGATCTGATCCGGCGGCCCCCTAGGAGGCCCAGCAGGAGACCACGATGTACACGCCACCCCATTTCAAGCAAGACCGCACCGCGAGCCTGAAATTCGCGGAAGAGCGCGGCTTCGGCACCATGTGTGCCTTTGACGGCAACAAACCGGTTGCCTCGCCGCTGCCGTTCTATCTGACCTTTGCCGCCGACGGGACGCCGCAGGCCGCCTTTCACGTCGCCCGTCACAATCCGCTGCTAAGGCTGGCGGGCGGCGATGCGTCCTGGCTGCTCGCGGTCAATGGCCCCGATGCCTACGTCTCGCCGGACTGGTACGTCTCGCCCGATCAGGTTCCGACCTGGCTGTATCAGGCGGTGCATCTGAGCGGACCGGTGCGGTTGTTGTCGGATGCTGAGCTGGCGGTGCAGATCGACACGCTCAGCGACAAGTTCGAGAGCTGGCTGCTGCCGAAGAAGCCGTGGACGTCGGGCAAGATGACCGCCGGCCGGCTCGAAGCCATGAAGAAGGGGATCGTGGGGCTGGTCATGACGGTTGAAGAGGTCGAAGGCAGCTTCAAGCTCAACCAGCACAAATCCGACGCCGATTATATTGCGATCGCCAATGCGCTCGGCGCGCAGCCCGCGGCCGATGCCAGAGCGATTGCGCAGCTGATGCAGGACGTGAGGCCGGAAGCCTTCGCGGCCGAAACCAACAAGCTCGAAAGGAGCGTTCCATGAGCCTCGCGGACACAACCAAAGCCCCGGCCACCAGCGCGGCCAAGAAGCCCGCCACCGTCTTCGTCGACGGCGGCTCCGGCACCACCGGGCTCGGCATCAACGAGCGGCTGAAGCACCAGAACGACGTCGTCGTGAAGACGATCCCTGACGACAAGCGCAAGGATCCCGCCGCAAAGAAGGCGCTCATGGAGGAGGTCGACCTCGTCATCCTCTGCCTGCCCGACGATGCAGCAAAGGAGACGGTCGCGCTCATCGACAGCATGGGCGCCTCGGGCCCCAAGGTGCTCGACGCCTCGACGGCCTACCGGGTCGCGCCCGACTGGGCCTACGGCTTTCCGGAACTGACGCCGGACCAGGCCGGCAAGATCAAGGCCGCGAGAAAGGTCTCCAATCCCGGCTGCTATCCGACCGGCGCGATCGCGCTGCTGCGGCCGATCGTCGATGCCGGCCTGCTGCCGTCCGACTATCCCGTCACCGTCAACGCGGTGAGCGGCTATTCCGGCGGCGGCAAGTCGATGATCGCAAGCTTTGAAGACGGCAGCGCGCCGTCCTTCGAGCTCTACGGTCTCGGCTTCGAGCACAAGCATCTGCCGGAGATGCAGCTCTACTCGAACCTGACGCGGCGGCCGATCTTCATTCCCTCGGTCGGCAACTACCGGCAGGGCATGCTGGTCTCGGTGCCGCTCCAGCTCGACACCCTGCCGGGCAAGCCTGGTGGTGCCGACCTTCAGGCCGCGCTCGCCAAGCGCTACGCCGGCTCGAAATACGTCAAGGTGATGCCGCTCCAGAACGAGGCGACCAAGGGCGGCCGGCTCGAGCCGGAGGCGCTCAACGAGACCAACATGCTCGAGCTCTACGTCTTCGCCAGCGACAAATATCACCAGGCGGTGCTGGTCGCCCGGCTGGACAATCTCGGCAAGGGAGCCTCGGGCGCGGCCGTGCAGAACATGCGGCTGATGCTCGGGCTGGCAGAGGCGTAACCGATCCAGCGCTGAGGGAACGTCTGATGAGCACGAAGAAAATCGGCATTCTCGGCGCCTCCGGCTACACCGGCGCCGACGCGGTGCGCCTGTTGGCGCGGCATCCGAATGCCGAGATCACCGCACTCACTGCCAATACCCATGCCGGCAAAGCCATGAGCGAGGTGTTTCCGCATTTCTTCATGCTGGAGCTGCCTAGGCTCGTGGAATGGGAAAAGGTCGACTGGAGCAAGCTCGATGCGGTGTTCTGCGGACTGCCCCACGGGACCACGCAGGACATCATCGCCGCGGTCCTGAAGGCAAATCCTGATATCAAGGTCCTCGACATGTCCGCCGATTTCAGGCTTCGGGACAAGAACACCTATGCGCAATGGTACGGCCATGAGCATCGGGCGCTCGAATTGCAGGGCGAGGCGGTCTACGGTCTCACCGAATTCTATCGCGAAAAAATCGCGTCGGCGCGGCTCGTCGCCTGTCCCGGCTGCTACCCCACGGCGGCGCTGCTCGCGCTGGTACCGCTTGCGAAGGCCAGACTGATCGACGTCGACGACATCGTCATCGACGCGAAATCGGGCGTCACCGGCGCCGGACGCGGGCTAAAACAGAACACGTTGTTCAGCGAGGCGGGCGAGGGGCTTTCGCCCTATTCGGTCGGCACCCACCGGCATGCGCCCGAGATCGAGCAGGAGATCGGCCTCGCCGCCGGCTCTGCGGTCACGGTGAACTTTACGCCGCATCTGATCCCGATGGCGCGCGGCGAGCTCTGCACGTCCTACGTAAAGCTCAATGGCGCGACGCCCGACGATTTGCGGGCCGCGCTCGAGCAGGCCTACGTCAACGAACCCTTCGTGCATGTCGCCAAAAAGGGCGTGCTGCCGCAGACGCAGAATGTCCGCGGTTCCAACTATGTGCAGATCGGTGTCGTCGCCGACCGCATCAAGAACCGGGCGATCGTCATTTCCACGCTCGATAATCTGGTGAAGGGCTCGGCCGGGCAGGCGATCCAGAACATGAACTTGATGTTCGGGTTGCCCGAGACGTTGGGGCTGGATCAGATCGCGCTGTTCCCGTGATGTGAGGCGACAGTGGACGAAGAGACGCTGCAATTCTACCGCGGCAACGCCGAAGCCTATGCCAGGCGCGAGATCACCTCGCGCCTGGCGCGACTGACTGCGTTTCTCGCTCGGCTCGCGCCGGGTGCTTCCATTCTCGAACTCGGATGCGGCGCCGGCGGCGATACCGCGGAGATGCTGGCGCGCGGCTTCACTGTTCGCGCCACCGACGGATCGCCGGAAATGGCCGAGGTCGCCTCGCGCCGTCTCGGCCATCCCGTCGAGACCCTGCTGTTCGAACAGCTCGACGGGACCGAGGCCTATGACGCCATCTGGGCCAATGCGTGCCTGCTGCATGTGCCGAGACCCGAACTCGCCGGGATTCTTGCGCGAATCTGGCGCGCGCTGAAACCGGCCGGCTTTTTCTACGCCAGCTACAAGGCCGGCGAGGTCGATGGCCGCGACACGCTGAACCGCTATTACAATTATCCCTCGCCGGACTGGCTGCGGGCGACCTACGCCGAGGCGGGCAACTGGAGCGGGCTGACGATCGACACCGGCGAGGTCAAGGGCTTCGACGACAAGGCCGCATCGATGCTGTTCGTCGTCGCGCAGAAGAGCGGCTGAGCGCGGCGCGCGCTCACAGCACCTTGAAGATCGCCAGCGCCAGCTATTCGGCGACCCATTCCAGAAGCGCGTTCTGCGCGTGGAGCAAATAGGCCTTCGCCAACGTGCTCTGACACGTGGGATGGCTCATCGCATCGGCGCTGACCTCTTTGCCTCGGGTCACCGGAGGGCAGGGTAGGAATATAACGTCGGAACGGCATCGGTCGAGGAGGGATGCCGATACCTGATATTCGAAGAGTTGATCAGCAGACCCGCCATCAGGCCAGCAATCCGTGATGATCACATCCGCATCGCGCAGGCTTTCCAGACTGGCGCTCGCGGTGAAGTTCGGGCTCGCGATATCCTTGATATGCCAGTCTTCCTGATAGACCTGCGTCACCTGGATCGGCAGCGAGATCGAGGCTTCGACCCATGACCGCAGGATATTGCCGTCGGGGGCAATGCCAACGGCCTTCAGACCCTCCAGAGATTTGCGCTTGCCAGCGATATAAGCGAGATCGCCGAGTGTCTCGCACGGGTGATTTGACCGCGTTCTCGCATTGATGACGGGGGCCTTAGCGCTCGACGCGAGCTCGCGCAAGGTCGGCAACTCCCGTGTGCGCACGACCAGGATGTCGAACCAATTGTCGAGATATCCTGCGAGATCGGCCGTCCCCTCACGGACATTGAATCTGATCGGGGGCTGAACACAGATGCCGCCCATGGTCCTCACGCCGAGATCGAAGGCCGTTGTATTCCGCCAGCCGCCATCGTCTGCGATGAGGGCGACACGCCTGCCAGCGAGGCTCTGCGGCATGTCGCGGTCAGTCCACGCGGCCGCCAGCAACTGCGCGCGGCCGATAATGGACAGGATCGTCTCTGCGCCGAGGTCGTGGAACTGAACGAAGTCCCGATTGGCTTCGCTACGCATTGGCGCACCTTGGGGGCGAGCTCTCAAACCACCTTGAAAATCGCGAGCGCCAGCACGGCCTGGGCGAGGAAGCCGACGGTGAAGGCCAGCGTGCGGAACACCGGGATGCCGATCGCATAGACGATCAGATGCGCGACGCGGGACCAGAAATAGACGGCGCAGGCGAGCACGGTCCATTTCGAGGAATAGTCGATCGCATTCAGGATCAGCACCAGCGGCGCGAAGATCACGAGGTTCTCGACCGCGTTGTCATGCGCGAACATCAGCCGGTTCGCCCAGTCCGCTTGCGGCTTGTCGTTGCGCGAGGGATTGGCCATGGCGCCGGAAAGGCCACGAACCTGGCAGCGGTTGATGATGTAGGGAATCCAGAGGATCCCGGTCAGGATCACCGTCAGTGTCAACCAGAACAATTCGCGCGTCATGGTGCGGTCCCCTCTGTCGTCGCTGTGATGAGCGGAAGTCTATACGAAAGCACAGCCGATTCCGCTATGCGCGAACCCTGACATAGCTGCCAGGCGCGTCCTCGATCGGCGGGAATGCTTCGTTCCCCGGTACGCGCGCCGGGACCTGCTCCGGATCGAGCTCGCCCAGCCATTGGCGCCAGTCCGGCCACCACGAACCCTTGTGCTCCACCGCGCCCTTCATCCACTGCGCGACGTTGACGTCCTTGATGTTGTCGTTGGTCCAGTACTGATACTTGTTCGAGGCTGGCGGATTGACGACGCCCGCGATATGGCCCGAACCCGACAGCACGTATTTCACGGGGCCGCCGAAGAACTGCGAGCCGTACAACACCGATTCCGCCGGCGCGATATGGTCCTCGCGCGTGGCGAGGTTGTAGACGGGCACCTTGACCTTGGAGAGATCGAGCAGCGTGTTGTCGAGCACCATCGTGCCGGTGGAGAGGCGGTTCTCCAGATAGCAATTGCGCAGATAATAGGAATGGTTCGACGCGGTCATGCGCGTCGCGTCGGAATTCCAGTGCAGCAGGTCGAACGCGCTCGGCTGCTGGCCCTTCAGGTAGTTGCTGACGACGTAGGACCAGATCAGGTCGTTGGAGCGCAGCATGTTGAAGGCCATCGCCATCTTGGAGCCTTCGAGCACGCCGGCCGCCTTCATGTCCTGCTCGAGCGATGCGATCTGGTCCTCGTCGACGAAGACGAGGAGATCACCGGCATGGGTGAAGTCGACCTGCGCCGCAAAGAACGTCGCCGACGACACGCGCTGGCGGCGCTTCTCGGCGAGCCAGGCCAGCGTGGTCGCGAGCATCGTGCCGCCGACGCAATAGCCGGCGGTGTGCACCTTCATCTCGCCGGTCAGCTTCTCGATCACGTCCATCGCCGTGAGCGGGCCTTCCTTCATGTAGTCTTCCCAGCTCTTGTTGCCGAGCCGCTTGTCGGGATTGACCCATGAGATCACGAATACGGTGATGCCCTGGTCGACGCACCACTTGATGTAGGATTTCTCCGGCTTGAGATCGAGGATGTAGAACTTGTTGATCCAGGGCGGCACGATCAGGAGCGGGGTGCGCAGCACCGTCTCCGTGGTCGGCGAATACTGGATCAGCTGCATCATCTCGTTCTGGTAGATCACCTTGCCCGGCGTCGTCGCCATGTTGACGCCGACGACGAGGTTGTCCGGATTGGACTGGCGGATCTTCAGCATGCCCTTTCCGGCTGCGATGTCCTCGGCCAGCATGGTCAGGCCGCGCGCGAGGTTCTCGCCGCTGCTGGCCACGGTCTCGCGCAGCACCTCCGGATTGGTCAGCACGAAATTGGACGGCGACAGCGCGTTGGCGACCTGCTGGACGTAGAACTCGGCCTTGCGGCGGGTGTGCGGATCGAGCTCGGCGTCGCGCACCAGCTCCTGCGCCCATTTGGTCGTGAGCAGATAAAGCTGCATCACGAAATCGAAAAACTGGTTCGACTTCCATTCCGGGTCGGCAAAGCGCTTGTCGCGCGGCGAGGGCGCGATCGCAGGGGGCGCGTCCTGGCCGGCCATGCGACGCGCGGCCGAGCCCCAGAGGTCGAGATAGTCCTTGGCAAGCTTGGTCTGCAGATCGGACGAGCGGGAGGAATCCGACAGCCAGTATTCGGCGACCGAGGTGAAGGTCTTGACCACTTCCGCAAGCTCGGCCGGCGGGCGATCCTGCACCTCACCGCTCTCGCGGGGCTTGAGATAGGCGGCGAGCGCCTTGCCGCCGCTCTCCATCGCCCGCGCGACATTGATCGCGAAGGCTTCCGCATCGAACTTGGTCTCGGGTTTGGGCGTGTCGGTCGTGGCCATACTCATGAGCAGAACAGTAACGACTCATTCCGTATTCGTCACCGCGAAGCTCGCATGTTTGGCGTTAAACCCGCTCCAAGATGTGCTGCACTGCGACAAAGCTTCTTGGTTTTGTCACAATCGCGGTGCAACCCTTCGACCGTGGGCCTTGGATGTATTCTCGCTCGTACCATTTGTGGGCAGCAATGGTTTGAGCTTGGGCAGGTTGTCGGGTTAGTGTGCGACAGCTTGCATTGGGACGAGTAGGGGATTTCCCAAGTGTCGGCATTGAGGGACCTGCAAAAGTCGCTGCTGATCTGCGCCACGCTGTTGAGCGTGGCATTCGCGTTGGGCGGCTGTTCCAGCCAGCTGGCGGACATGACGCCTGCGGATGCGCAGGCGCATCCCCGGGAGCCCGGGAGCTATTTGCCGGTGCACGACCTGCCGCCGGATCGCGATCAAGCCGTCATCTCGCCGGAGCAGCGTGCCAAGATCGAGGCCGAGCTTGCCGCCGCGCGCGATCGTCAGGCCGTCGCGGCCAAGGAGGGGAAATGAGGCGCTGCAAGGTAATCGCTGGCGCCCCCGCCTTGCCGTGCTAAAAGACCTCGGTTCAGCCGACAGTCAGGGCGAACGACTTCAGTTTTCGTTGTCGATCATTGCTCTAAGCATTTGATTTTGAGCGATTTTTGTAGCGAAACTGAGCCCCTTTCCGGGCCGCTGTCCTGTTCTGTCGATTCTGTCCTGACCGGTTGCCCCGGAGCCCAGAGAGCCATGGAAGAATTTTACCGCATCCGCCGCCTTCCGCCTTACGTGTTCGAGCAGGTCAACCGGGCCAAGGCGGCCGCGCGGAATGCCGGCGCCGACATCATCGACCTCGGCATGGGCAACCCGGACCTGCCGGCGCCTGCGCATGTGCTGGAGAAGCTGAAGGAGACGCTGGGCAAGCCGCGCACCGACCGCTACTCGGCCTCCCGCGGCATCCCCGGGCTGCGCCGGGCCCAGGCTGCCTATTACGCCCGCCGCTTCGGCGTGAAGCTCAATCCGGACACCCAGGTCGTGGCGACGCTGGGGTCGAAGGAGGGCTTTGCCAACGTGGCGCAGGCGATCACGGCGCCCGGTGACGTCATCCTCTGTCCGAACCCGAGCTACCCGATTCACGCCTTCGGCTTCCTGATGGCGGGCGGCGTGATCCGCTCGGTGCCCTCCGAGCCGACGCCGCAGTTCTTCGAGGCGGTGGAGCGGGCGATCGTGCATTCGATCCCCAAGCCGCTCGCGCTCGTGGTCTGCTATCCCTCGAACCCGACCGCCTATGTCGCGAGCCTCGATTTCTACAAGGACCTCGTCGCGTTCGCGAAGAAGCACGAGATCCTGATCCTGTCCGATCTCGCCTATGCCGAGGTCTATTTCGACGAGAGCAACCCGCCGCCATCGGTGCTGCAGGTGCCCGGCGCGATGGACTGCACCGTCGAGTTCACCTCGATGTCGAAGACCTATTCGATGGCCGGCTGGCGCATGGGCTTTGCGGTCGGCAATGAGCGCGTGATCGCCGCGCTCGCCCGCGTCAAATCCTACCTCGATTACGGTGCCTTCACACCGGTTCAGGTCGCGGCGACCGCGGCGCTGAACGGTCCGGACGATTGCATCAAGGAGATGCGCGACACCTACCGCAAGCGCCGCGATGCGCTGGTGGAATCGTTCGGTCGTGCGGGGTGGGAGATTCCGCCGCCGGAAGCCTCGATGTTCGCCTGGGTGCCGCTGCCGGAGGCCTTCCGCAGCGTCGGCAGCATGCAGTTCGCGACCCTGATGGTGGAGAAATCCGGCGTTGCGGTCTCGCCCGGCGTCGGCTTCGGCGAGCATGGTGAAGGATATGTCCGCATCGCCATGGTGGAAAACGAGCAACGGATCAGGCAGGCCGCGCGCGGCGTGCGCCGCTTCCTTGAAAGCGGCATCGAAACGTTGCACAACGTCGTTCCGCTCGCCAATCGGCGTTAAGTTCTCTTCGGCAGGTTTTCTAAGACATCATGGTTGCACCCCTGAAAGTGGGCATAGCGGGGCTCGGCACCGTGGGCGCCGAAGTGGTCCGTTTGATCGAAACGCAAGGCCGCGTGCTCGCGGCCCGCAGCGGCCGCGGCATCCGCGTCGTTGCCGTCACCGCACGCTCGAAGGCCAAGAAGCGCGGCATCGATCTGCGCGGCGTCGAATGGGCCAAGGATCCGATGGCGCTGGCGACGCATCCCGGTATCGATTGCTTCGTCGAGCTGATGGGCGGCGCCGGTGATCCCGCGCTCTCGGCCGTGGAAGCCGCGCTGGGCGCCGGCAAGTCGGTGGTCACCGCCAACAAGGCACTGCTGGCCAAGCACGGCCTCAAGCTCGCCAAGGCGGCCGAAAACCACGGCGGCGCGCTGAATTTCGAGGCAGCCGTCGGCGCCGCGATCCCCGTCATCAAGACGTTGCGCGAGGGGCTTGCCGGCACCGGCATCAACCGCGTCTACGGCATCCTCAACGGCACCTGCAATTACATCCTGACGCGGATGGAGCAGGAGGGACTGTCCTTCGCCGAATGCCTCAAGGACGCGCAGCGGCTCGGCTATGCCGAGGCCAACCCGTCCTTCGACGTCGACGGTCACGACACAGCGCAAAAGCTCGCGATCCTCGCCAGCCTCGCTTTCGGCACGAAAGTTGCTCAAAGCGCGGTGTATGTCGAAGGCATCTCATCCATCGCGCCGGAAGATCTGCGCGCGGCGTCCGATCTTGGTTACCGCGTCAAGCTGCTCGGCGTTGCGGTGCGTACCGCCAAGGGCATCGAGCAGCGCGTGCATCCGACCATGGTGCCGAAATCCTCCTCGATCGCGCAGGTGATGGGTGTCACCAATGCGGTCACGATCGACGGCGAGGGCATTCCGCCGATCACGCTGGTCGGCCCCGGCGCCGGCGGCGCGGCGACGGCATCCGCCGTGGTCGCCGACATCGCCGATGTCGCGCGCGGCATCCGCGCCAATCCGTTCGGCCGGCCGATCGCGCAGTTGCGCGACACCAAGAAGGCGCCGATGGAGCGGCATGAAGGCGGCTACTACATCCGCCTCCTGGCCCGCGATTTCCCCGGCACTGCCGCCGCGATCGCGACCCGGCTTGCCGAGCAGAAGATTTCGATCGAGTCGATCGTGCAGCGTCATCCCAACGGCGGCGTTGCCCCCGCAAACGGCAAGGCGGTCCCCGTGCCCGTCATCCTGATCACCTACGCCACGCATGAGGACGCGGTGCGCCGTGCGCTCGCCGCCGTGCAGAAGGACAAGGTGATCAGTGGACGGCCGCAGGTGATCCGGATCGAGAAGAACTGAGCATGCCCGGACCCGGAGGGCCGCGCTAGCGCAAAGTGCGAAGCGGTTTTCCGGAAAGGTCATGTTCCAACAATAAGACACGGTTCGAACGAACTGTGGGTGTCACGAGTTGATGCGGGCGGAAATGCCCGCCCCAAACTGTTTCGAAGGAGTTAGCCGATGTCGACCCATATTTCAGTCCCGCCGCAAGCATTGCTCGAGCGCATCCTGACGCTGGAGATCGTGCGCGTGACGGAGAGGGCAGCGGTGTCGTCGGCGCGGCTGCGCGGGCACGGAAACGAGAAGGCGGCCGACCAGGCTGCGGTGGACGCGATGCGCCGCGAGCTCAACAAGCTCCCGATCGAGGGCACCATCGTGATCGGCGAGGGTGAGCGCGACGAGGCGCCGATGCTCTTCATCGGCGAGAAGGTCGGCATGAACGCGGGCCCGCAGGTCGACATCGCGGTCGATCCGCTCGAAGGCACCACGCTGTGCGCCAAGAACATGCCGGGCTCGATTGCCACCATGGCGATGGCCGACGGCGGCACGCTGCTGCACGCCCCCGACGTCTACATGCAGAAGCTCGCGATCGGCCCCGGCTACGCCAAGGGCGTCGTCGAGCTCGACGCCTCGCCGGCCGAAAACGTCCGCCGTCTCGCCAAGGCCAAGGGTGTGCAGCCCGACGGCATCACGGTTCTCGTGCTCGATCGTCCGCGCCATGCCAGCATCATCGAGAGCGTGCGCTCGACCGGCGCTGCCGTGCGCCTGATCACCGACGGCGACGTCGCCGGCGTGATCCATTGCGCCGATCCTGACAACACCGGCGTCGACATGTATCTCGGCACGGGCGGTGCGCCGGAAGGCGTGCTCGCGGCCGTGGCGCTGCGCTGCATCGGCGGCCAGATGCAGTGCCGGCTGATCCTCGATTCCGGCGAGAAGATCGAGCGCGCCGCCAAGATGGGCGTCAACGATCCCAAGATGATCTACGGCATCGAGGACATGGCGCGCGGCGACTGCCTGTTCGCCGCCACCGGCGTCACGACCGGCTCACTGCTGTCGGGTGTAAAATTCCGCAAGGACGGCGTGATCGAGACCGAAACGGTGGTGATGCGCTCCGTCACCGGCACCGTGCGCTACATCAAGGCCGAGCACCGCGAGCTCGCCAAGTTCCATCTGGACTGAGCGCTGCCAATTTACGCGCGGCCTTGGCGAATTGGACCATCGCCGAGATGCACAGCCGTTCACTCAAAGAGGGCGCTTCGGAAACGATCTGAGGCGTCGGACTTGATATTCTATCAGGTCGGGGAAACGCTCGAACGTCGCTGCTGCGAGGCCGGACGCCTCAGTGAACGCCTCCGCCGACGAACTGGGGCGGAGCGGGAACGAAAAGATGAATGTCGCGCAGGTGAAGCCCCAATTGGCATGCCTGCAACAGCGTATCCACTTTCTTGCCCCAAGGCTCAAGCAGGGACCTGGCAAGTGCCATATCGCGACGCGCCAGTGCGCGGCGTGCGTCGGTGTCAGCCTCGCCATATCCTTCGACCGTCATCATAGTCGTCAGCGCCTTCGTGAGCTCGTCGTCGAGCAGGGCCACCCGGACCTCCGAGATGTAATGATCGGGACGAAGTCGGACCAGATTTTCGGGCTGGGCGGGATCGAAGAGCCCAAGCTGGGCGAGCAGGATGAGGAGCGGGTGATTGCTCGCGATCGATCTTGGGATGATCGGGTAGACTTTGGTTGTCGCCGGATTGAGTGGGGAGGAGAAGGAGATCACGGGCCTGGCGCCAAATCGCGACATGCGGTGCCATAGGATGAAGTTTCCGAGTTCGCCGTGATCGCGGTAGACCTTACCGTCTTCTGTATTCTCGTCGATACCATTCGCGATCAGATAGGATGCAAACGCGTCGACACGTCGGGCGATGGCTTCCTGGTCCAGGCCGTCCACCTCAAACTCTATTTCGCGACCGATGAAGGCGGAGAGCCCTTCCGTGTAGGCGCCCAAACTGTTGCCGCTGCGATAGAAGATGGTTTCGATCCAGAGCTCGAACGGATGGTCGGGAGCCGGGGCGAACGCGCGGCGCGAGGCTTCCTCCCAATGCGCCGAAGATCGTGCGACTTTCCCCTGCCACAACACACCCAGGCAGGCCGGTAGGACCTCGATCAAGCCGCCGACGGCGGCGGTGGTCAGACGCGCGTCTTGCATCACATCGAGCGGCGGCTCGGCCCCTTCC
The DNA here is from genome assembly GCF_002776695.1 of Bradyrhizobium nitroreducens. Classification (GTDB taxonomy): domain Bacteria; phylum Pseudomonadota; class Alphaproteobacteria; order Rhizobiales; family Xanthobacteraceae; genus Bradyrhizobium; species Bradyrhizobium nitroreducens. Next base: position 7,518,180 of record NZ_LFJC01000003.1, on the reverse strand, counting down.
GAGGCCGAGCCCAGCGAAGAAACGACCAAATGGGCCTGATGGGATGTGACGGCCTCCAGGGCTTCTGGCCAATGCCGGGTCGCCCGTTGCCAATCCTGAAGATCGATGGGGATCGGCGCGGGCAGCGACATGACAGCCATCAGACGATCACCGGCGCGAATGAATATTGCCTCGTCAGGGCGCCGGTTTGATTGGGCTGTGCTGCCGGGATCCCAGGAGAGGTCTGGGTGACGGCGTCGCAGGGTGTCGACCAGTACCATTTCGTCCGGCAGAACGGCCTCTTTGAGGATCACGAATGCAGGTGTTGGCATCTGCCGCGCTCCGACTGATTGAAACCGTCATTCTGCTCATCTTGAACGCGCTTCGCCAGTCCGCTCTGCGCTGTTGTTGCATGGGAGCGATCATGCTTTAAAGCCCTCGATCTCGGCCGGAGCCAACCGGGCGCAGGAAAATCCGCGGAGCGAAACATGACGCCAGCATCCGATCTCACCACCGTCAAAGCCCTTGTCTTCGACGTGTTCGGTACTGTCGTGGACTGGCGCACCAGCCTCATCACCGACTTCATGTGGTGGAGCAAGCAGCGCGGCATCAGCGCCGACTGGACCGCTCTGGTCGACGGCTGGCGCGGCATGTACATGGCCTCGATGGACGACGTGCGCAAACATCCCGAGCGCGGCTATGTCATGCTGGATGATCTGCACCGCCGCTCGCTCGAAAAGCTGGTCGCGCAGTTCGCGATCAAGGGCCTCACCGAGGCCGATCTCGACTATCTCACCAAGGGCTGGCATCGGCTCAATCCGTGGCCGGACAGCGTCGCGGGCCTGACGCGGCTGAAGACGAAATTCGTGATCGCGCCGCTCTCCAACGGCAACGTCGCATTGCTCACCAACATGGCGAAGTTCGCGGGGCTGCCCTGGGATCTCATCATGTCGGCCGAGCTGTTCGAGCACTACAAGCCCGATCCCGAGACCTATCTCGGCGCAGCAAAGCTGCTCTGCCTCAAGCCGGACGAGGTGATGATGGTCGCTGCCCACAACGGCGATCTCGCGGCCGCCCAGAAGAACGGTTTGAAGACGGCCTTCGTGGCGCGGCCGACCGAATACGGTCCGTTGCAGAAGGTCGATTTCGAGGCGACCGGCCAGTGGGACATCGTCGCCAAGGATTTTGGCGGGATCGCCGCCAGGCTCGGCTGCTGAGCCGGCTTCTCGATCGGATGTGTGCGGCCGGCAATGAACCGGGCGGCACGCGCGCCGCCCGGGCCCGATTTGCGATGCACTACAGCGTCATCTGCATCGGCTGGGGATAGTAGTGGAAGCCGTCACCGGCCTTGGCGACATGGCCGTAGCCCGGCCAGGCGAAGTGATACGACATCACGGGGATCTTGTTGGCGGCGAGCATCGTCAGCAACTTCACCCGCGATTCCGCCGCCTGCTTCGGATCGGTGTCGTAGGAGAACTCCATGCGCGGCCGCTCCAGCAGCAGCACGGAGTGGTGCGAGAGGTCGCCGAGGAAGGCGAAGGACTTGCCGGCCGACGACACCATGAAGATGGTGTGGCCGACGGTGTGACCGGGCGCCGAGATCGCCTGCACGCCGGGCAGGAATTCCTCACCGTCCTTGAAGAACTTGATCCGCTCGCGGACCGGCAGCAGGTTCTTGCGGGCGTGCACGACGAAGTCCTTGGCCGGGCTGCCGAGCTTGCCTTCGTCGGTCCAGAAATCGAAATCGGTCTGGGAGATGTAGATCTGCGCATTCGGGAATAGCGGCTTGTCGTTGGCATCCACGATGCCGCCGATGTGGTCGATATGGGCATGCGAGCAGACCACGGCGTCGATGTCCTCCGGCTTGATGCCGGCCTCCGCCATGCTCTTCTGCTGCCGTCCGGTGCTGGCGCCGAACATCTTGGATGAGCCCATGCCGGTATCGAACAGGATCAGCTTGTCGCCGGTGTTCACGATCGGCGAGTTCTGCTCGAGCACGACGTTGTCCGGCGACAGGAAATTGTCCGCCAGCATCTTCTTGACCTCTTCCTTGGGAACGCCGGTAAACGTCCCGGAGGGATCGCCGAGCGGCAGCGGTCCGTCGGACACGACGGTCACCTCGGCATCGCCGAGGACGAAGCGGTGCCAGTACGGCGTCTGGGTGCCGAGCTTGGGAGCCCGCGCCATCGCGCTGCTGCCGAGCATGGCGCTGGCACCAAGGCCAGCTCCGAGGCTGGCTCCAAGTGCAAGTAGGGATCGACGGGAGACATCGATTGTCATGCGTTTCCTCCGCTTTTGTCTTTTGTTTTGCGCGATTGTTCGCGCGTTGGCGCCGGCTTGAACGGCCATGCGGCCGCAGGTCGGCAGAGAAGTATGCTGCTCCGGCCGCGACAAGCTAGCAAGTGGAACTAGAGCGTTTTCGAGCGAAGTGGACACCGGTTCGCGTGAAGAAAACGCGTCAAAACAAGAATCTAGAGCTTCGGTTCTGATTCAATCAGAACCGAAAATGCTCTAGCCGAGCCGAAGGTGCTCGGGAAGCTGCGGCTCACGGTCGATGAGGTCGGCGAAGAAGCGGTCGCAATCCTCGCCGTTGAGGGCCGCGCCGAGACCTTCGATCGCATCCGCGATCAGGCGCGCCTCCGCTTCATCGAGCAGCCGGACCGCGGTGTCGATATAGACCAGCACCTTGGCGCCTACCGGAGGATCGGACAGCAGCAGCATGGAGACGCGACGCTGCTCGCCGCGGAATTCGCACAGCGCGGAGACACCATCCGTCTCGACAATCGTCATCGGCAGGCCGAGGCACATCGCGATATTCTCCGGAAGTGGTCAGGCCGGCCGCATCTCGTAGCTGAGATGATCGATGTCGTTGGCGAGCAGGCGCTCGGAGGCGGGCAACGGCTCGCTGCGCGGCGTCACCGCGACGCCCCACCCGGCCAGCACCTCACAGGCGAGCGCGATCGCGGGCGCGATCTGGTCACGCACCGGCTGCGTCAGCGGCCCGCCCCAATCCTCCAGGTCGAGCGGCTGGCAGCCGATCAGTGCCAGATGCCTCGGACAGCGGCCGAGCAGGTCGGCCGCGGAGATCACCTCCTGGAAGCCGGTCTGGTGCAGGCTCATCTTCTTGGCGCCGGTGAATCGCGGCACCTCATCGTCGCGCACGAGCTTCAAGCGCCCCGGCTCGAGCCCGTAATCGATGGCGTCGAACACGATCAGGCAGTCGGCCTCCTCGAGATAGTTCACGAGGTAAAGCCCCTGGGTGCCGCCGTCGAGGATGGTGACGTTGTCGGGCACGGCGTAGCGGCGGTGGAATTCCTCCACCGCGCGCACGCCAAAGCCTTCGTCGGCCCACAGGATGTTGCCGATGCCGAGCACCAGGACGCGGCTTTCTTGCGAGGATGTCGGCATCGATCTCACTTCTCTTTTCAGTCGCGGAACTGCCGCTCGCCCGAGATCATCGAGGAGATGATGCTCTGGCGCGACATGATGTCTTCGCGGATCGCGGCGTAGATGTGCACCAGCACGAACATCACCAACGCCCACATGCCGAGATGATGCCAGGTGTGCACGTCCTGGCTGTTCGGCCAGATCGCGAACACCCAGCCGAACAGCCTGTGCTGCCAGCTGTCGATCCCGGTGCCCTCCGAATAGAGCGCAAAGCCGGTGACGATCATGAACGCCACGAACAGCGTGAAGCCCGTGAACATCGCGGTTTGCGCCAGCGGATTGTGGCCGACATACATCTTCGGCTCGCGCTCAAGGAACGCGTACCAGCGGATCTCGTGCAGGACCTCCTTCCAGAACTGCTTACGATGCACGGGAATGTAGAAGATCTGCCGCGAATGATGGTTGCCGACGAAGGCCCACAGGATGCGGGCGAGGAAGAACACCGCCAGCACCTGGCCCGCCGCGAAATGGGCAAAGCGGATATAGCCCATCACGAAGTTGTCGGAGGCTTCGCCCGCGACCGTCGGCAATGGCGTCCCGATCAGATAGCCGGTCACCATCAGGACAAGAATCGAGACCGCGTTCACCCAGTGGCAGATCCGCACCGGCGCCTCGTAGACGTAGACGGTAGGCCGTCCCACCGCCTGTTCTCCGGCAGCGTCGGCGGCGATCGCCGTCAGGTCCGGCTTGGCTTCGGAGGTCGGAGCAACTGCATCCATCATGGTTTCCCCTCCCTATCTGACCTTGACGGTCGCCATCTCCTGGCCGTCCGGGCTCATCACATGGGTCGAGCAAGCCAGGCACGGATCGAAGGAGTGGATGGTGCGCAGGATCTCGAGCGGCTGCTCCGGATTCGCCATCGGCGTATCCATCAGCGAGGCCTCGAAGGCGCCGATATTGCCCTTGGGATCCCGCGGTGAGCCGTTCCAGGTGGTCGGCACCACACACTGGTAATTGTCGATCTTGGTCTCCTTGATCTTGATCCAGTGCGCGAGCGCGCCGCGCGGCGCCTCGGTGAAGCCGTAGCCCTTGGCTTCCTTCGGCCAGCTCTCCGGCTTCCACTTCTCGACATTGGCGGTGGAGCTGTCGCCGGCCTTGATGCGCGCCACCAGCTTGTCCTGGAAGTAGCGCATCTGGTGCGCGGCCCATTCGCATTCCAGCGCGCGCGCCGCGGTGCGCCCGAGTGTGGAGAACAGGGCGGACACCGGCAGGCCGAGCGTCTTGAGCAGCTTCTCGGTCGGCTCCTTGAACTCGGGCTTGTTCTGGGCGTAGCCGATGATGTAGCGGGCCAGCGGCCCGACCTCGACGGCGTTGCCGCGCCAGCGCGGCGCCTTGATCCAGGAATACTTGCCGCCCTCGTCGAGTTCCTTGATGTCGGTCTTGGTGCCCTTGGCGTTGGGGCCGAGCACGTAGTTCGGCTCGGTGACGCCGTCCCAGGGATGCAGTCCCTTGGACTCGTCGGGGTACTTGTACCAGGAGTGCGTGACGAACTCCTGGATCTGCTCGGGATCGCCGTGATCGATCGGCAGCACCTCGTTGAGATTGCCGTTGAGGATCACGCCGCGCGGAAGCTTCAGGCTCTTCGCCGAATAGTCGTTGGCGGTCTCGGGGATGTCGCCATAGGACATCACGCTCTTGCCGGACAGGCCGCCGCCATAGAGCCAGTCCTTGTAGAACGAGCCGATCGCGACGACATCGGGCAAATACACCTTCTCGGTGAATTCGATGCAGCGATCGATGATCGAGGAGACGAGGTTGAGCCGCTCCATGTTGATGGCGCCGACCGCACCGGTGCCGTCGACATTGATGGCGCAGGGCACGCCACCGACCAGCCAGTTCGGATGCGGGTTCTTGCCGCCGTAGATGGTGTGAACCTTCACGATCTCCTTCTGGAAATCGAGCGCCTCGAGATAGTGCGCGACCGCCATCAGATTGGCTTCCGGCGGCAGCTTATAGGCGGCATGGCCCCAATAGCCGTTCTTGAACGGACCGAGCTGGCCGGACTCGACGAACTTGGTCAGCCGGATCTGCAGGTCCTTGAAATAGCCGGGCGAGGACAAGGGCCAGGACGAGATCGACTGTGCCAGCACCGACGTCGCCTTCGGATCGGCCTTGAGCGCCGAGACGATGTCGACCCAGTCCAGCGCATGCAGGTGGTAGAAGTGCACGAGGTGATCGTGCACCTGCAGGCAGAGCTGCATGATGTTGCGGATCGAGTTGGCGTTGTCCGGAATGGTGATGGAGAGCGCGTTCTCGACCGCACGCACCGAGGTGAGCGCGTGCGTTCCCGTGCAGACGCCGCAGATCCGCTCGGTGAACGCCCAGGCGTCACGCGGATCACGGCCCTTCAGGATGGTCTCGATGCCGCGCCACATCGTGCCGGTGGAGACCGCGTTGCGGATGACGTTGTCGGCGTCGACATTGACCTCGACGCGCAGGTGACCTTCGATCCGGGTGAGCGGATCGACGACCACGCGCTTGCCGGAATTGTCGAGCTTGAATCCGTTAGGTGTCTGGATGCCCATCGTTTGTGCTTCCTGAAATCGATTAATGATCTTGCTTGGCGTCTTCGCGCTTCGACGCGAGCCGCTTTACCGCGGTCACCGCAGCATGCGCGGCCACCGCCGCACCGACGGCGCCGGCCGCCACCATGCCGATCTGATCGGCGTTCTTCTCGATGCCGAACTGCTTGATGTTGGTGAGACGATCGTAGAACGAGCCCTTGTCCCAGAAGCCGTCCTCCGAGCAGCCGATGCAGCCGTGACCCGACTGGATCGGGAACGACACGCCGCCGTTCCAGCGCACGGTCGAGCAGGCGTTGTAGGTGGTCGGGCCCTTGCATCCCATCTTGTAGAGGCAATAGCCCTTGCGCGCGGCCTCGTCGTCCCATTCCTCGACGAATTGGCCGGCGTCGAAATGCGGCCGCCGGTAGCATTTGTCGTGGATGCGCTGCGAGTAGAACATCTTTGGCCGCCCCTGGCGATCGAGCTCGGGCAGCTTGCCGAAGGTGGTGATGAAGGTGACGACGCCGGTCATCACCTCGGCGATCGGGGGGCATCCCGGCACCTTGATGATCGGCTTGTTGGTGATCACCTTGTCGATCGGCGTCGCCTGGGTCGGATTGGGCTTGGCCGCCTGCACGCAGCCCCAGGAGGCGCAGGCGCCCCAGGCGATGATCGCCATCGCGTCCTCGGCCATCATCTTCAGCTTCTCGACGAACGGCTTGCCGCCGTCGATGCAGAACATGCCGCCCTCGTTCAGCGGCGGATTGCCTTCCACTGCGAGGATGTACTGGCCCTTGTACTTGGTGCGAGTCTCCTCGAGAATCGCTTCGGCCTGATGACCGGCGGCCGCCATGATGGTGTCGTCGTAGTCGAGCGAGATCATCGACAGCACGGCATCCTTGACCAGCGGATGCGCGGACCGAATGAAGCTCTCCGAACAGCAGGTGCATTCGAGGCCGTGCATCCAGATCACTGGCACGCGCGGCTTGGTCTCGAGCGCGTTGGCGATGCGGCTCGCTGCCAGCGGGCCGAGACCAAGGCTCGTGGCCGTCAGGCTGCAGAATTTGTGGAAGCTTCGACGCGTGATCCCTTGCCGCCTGATCACGCTGTAAAACGTCTCCGTCGCCGCGCCCATGAATCCTCCCATCCTCGGCTTTGACTTTTCAATGACGCCAAGGACAGCAAGAAGCAGGCCAACGGCCTGGAAGGATTCAAAAGTGGAGAGATTCCAAAATGTTGAGTGTCTGAAGCACTCTTGTGACCGGTATGCGAGGACACTGAATGCACGAGAAGCGGAAACAATTCGATTTGCAGGCGGCAACGAAGTTTCCGGTCAATGCGCGGTGCACACCATGCAGGGATCGAACGAGCGCACGATGTGCTGAATCGCAACCGCGCGCGGGCCGGCATCGCCGACATCGGTGCCGACCAGCGCCTGCTCCAGCGGGCCGCCAACGTCGAAGGAATCGCGAGGTGAGAAATTCCAGGTGGTTGGTGCGATGATCTGGTAGCGCTCGATCCTGCCGTCGCGAACGGCCATCCAGTGCCCGAGGCTGCCGCGTGCCGCCTCGACCAACCCGACATAGTTACCGTCAGGGATGTCGCGCGAATTGATGCAGAACGGCTCCGACAAGCGAAGCGCGCGCGTCCACTGCTCCATGGTCAGCGCGATGCGCGCAGTCTCGATCAGGCGCGCGATCACGCGGCTGCGCACATTGGTGCCGTCACGCGCAACCAGATCGGTGATGAGCGCCTGACCGGCGACCGTCTGACGCGCGATCGCGCCGACCTCGATCGGTTGGCCCGACAGCCGCGGCGCCTTGCACCAGCTGTAAGCGGCAGCCTTGTCGGGATCGGGGACCGTGCTGCTATGGGCCGGATCGGCGGATGAGTCCTGCATCCAGGCGTGCGAGACGTCCTCGGTGATCTGTGGCAGCGGCAGCGGCTCGACCATCGCGCGCGGGCCGAACAGACCGCGCGGAAACAACGCGCCGTCGACGCCATGATAGGCGCCATAGCTCATCAACAGGCCGGTGCCTCGGCCGAGCCCGGTCAATGCCAGACTGTCGGCAAGCCGCAGGAAATGCGCGAAATCGCCACCGCGGCCGTCGCGCCAATTGTCGAGCTCGTCAGCGGTCGCGATCGCCAGCACGTTCTCCAGCGAATCCGCGAACACGACGCGTTCGAGGAAGCCTCGAAACGACGTCGCGATCGACAGCAGCCGGACGCGCTCGCCAAGATCGATGGCGCGCGTCGTGCCACCGGGCTGGAACGCCAGGCTGTGCGGCCATTTTCCGGCGACGATGCCCATGGTCTCCAACAGGCGCGCCCGCGCGGGCAAGGCCTCGCGCGCTGCTGTGCCTCTCGTCGCCGCAAAGCGCTCGCGCGCTTCCTCGTGCCAGCCATGCGCGGCATAGGCTTCGCGGGCGAAGTCCGGCATGAAGAAGATGTAGAAATGGGTTAGATGGTCGGCGGCGTTCTCCGCGGCATGGGCGATGTTCGTGGCGAGCAGACCGTTTAGCGCCACTTCGATCGACATGGCATCGCGCAGGGCCGCGGCAGCGGCAACCGACTGCGAGACCGAACAGATGCCGCAGATTCGAGGCGCCAGCGCCAGCGCATCCAGCGGCGGCCTTCCTTCGAGGATCTGCTCGAAGCCGCGGTAGAGCGGCGCCGTCACTTCGGCGCGCATGACCCGGCCGCTCTCGACGTCGAGGCGGACTTCGAGATCGCCTTCAACGCGGTTGAACGGACCGATCGTGATCCGCGTCATGGCTTGCTCTTGTTGGTCGCGCGGCCCGGCGGCACGACCACGTGGTCGGCGGTCGCGTTCAGCCGCACGCGACGCGGCGTCGCCGACTTCGACAGGGCGGCGAGCGCGACGAACCAGGCCTTTGGCATGTCAGTCGGAAGCCCGACCGGGATGCCGGCAAGCTTGGCGGTCTCCAGAAAATTCTGCGCGCCCTCGAAGCCTGGCGAGGTGCAGGCGATGCAAGCATAGCCGCCCTTGGTGCAGGAACCACCGCCGTTCCAGGAGCGCTGGTTACAGTCGCCGACCGCCTGCGTCGCCTTGCAGCCGAGATGCTCCATAAGGCAGCCACGCTCCGACATCGTCTCCGCGCTGGCCTTGAACTCGTAGAACTCGTTGCGCGAGCAACCGTGATGGGCAAGGTGATTGGCGACGAATTTCGGCCGTCCATAGGCATCGAGGTCGGTGGCGGCAATATCCTTTGTCGTCAGTGCCAGGATGGTTTCCATCATCCAGCCCGGATGCGGCGCGCACCCCGCGACGTTGATGACCGGCAAGCCGAGCCGTGAGCGGAAGCCGGTGCCGAGGGCGCCACCGCTGTCGGCCCCTTCGAACTGCAGGCCGACGGCATCGGTCGGGTTCGATCCGGCAGCGGGCACGCCGCCATAGGCGGCGCAGCTTCCGACCGCGACCACAAAATCGGCGAGCGGCGAGAGATCGAGCATCCAGCGATAGACCGAACGGTTGGTACCCGCGAGCATGTTAAAGCGGCCGGTGTCGTTCGGCCCCCGGGCGACGGAACCTTCCAGCAACAGCAAGTCGAGCCGCACCTTGCCGTCGAGCACGGATTGAAGCACCTCGACCGCCTCGTCGCCGGTCTCCTCGCTGACCGACGGATGCCACAGCAGGTTGATGCCGAATTGCCTGAGCTCGTCGAACCAGCCGGAAGCGCCGCTTTCCAGGATCGACATGGTGCAGCCGCCGCAGCTTGCGCCCTGCAGCCAAAGCATGTTGGTCCCATCCGATCGGCTCATGGCTCCTCCCTCAGCCCTCAAGCATCAGCCGCTCCTAGCACAAGAGCAAAGCCCTGGCTTGAGGGAACTCAATCATGCGCGGCGGAAGTCCCGCCATCGTGCTTCAAATGGCGTTGGCGAATCCGGTGCGTGACGATCCAGGTGACGCCAATGGCCACCGGAACGAACAGCGCGGTCGCCAGCGATGGCTCGACATGCAGCCCGCCGTCATGCGCGCCCTTGGCGAGATAGCCGAACAAACTGACGACATAATAGCCGATCGCCGCCACCGACAGGCCCTCGACCGTACTCTGCAACCGCAATTGCAGCTTGGTACGCTCGTTCATCGAGCGCAAGAGGTCGCGGTTCTGCTCCTCCAATTCGACATCGACGCGGGTGCGCAGGAGGTCGGCGGCGCGCGCAAGCTTGATCGACAGATTGGCCTGGCGATCCGCCAGGGCAGCGCAGGTCCGCATCGCCGGCGCCATCCGGCGGGCGAGAAACGACGACCAGGTCGGATAGCCCGCGATCTCGCCGCCTTCGATCACCGCAAGGCGTGCCTGCACGATGTCATAATAAGCCCGGCTGGCGCCGAACCGGAACAGGCTGCCGGCTGCGCCGCGCTCGAGCGAGGCGGCGAGCGCGGTTAGCTCGGTCAGAAGATGATTGTTCAGCGTGAGGTCCGCCGCACCCTGCATTTCCTCGAGCACCTCGACCAGTCGATGCCCGATGCGATCGACCGACGGGCCAAGCTCGAGCGCGGCCGGCAGGCCGAGCAGCGCCAGCGTGCGATAGGTCTCGATCTCCAGTACGCGCTGCACCAGCGCGCCCAAACGGCCCGGCGACAAGCCGTCGTTGCAGACCAGGAGACGCACAAAGCCCTGCTCGTCGACACGGAAGTCGGAAGCGACGACGGCTGGGCCGCTCCGGACAGTTGCCATGGCGAGGCTGCCCTTCTCGAACAGCTGCTCGGCGCGCTCGACCGCCGCCGACGTCTGCTCGACCTCGAGCTTCAGCGCGACCAGCAATTGCCCGACTTGCGGCAGCGTGCCGATCAGCGCGGCAAGCTCCTCGTCCATCGCCCCAAATGAACCGGAAGAGCCCTCATGGCTCGATATCCAGGTGAACGTCGTGAACTCGGAATGCTGCTCCCAGCGCAGCATGGTGGCACCGATCGTCACCTGATGGTGTTTTGCCGAGGCCTCCGGCACGGACAGTCCATGCGCCGCGCAAAATGCGGCAAAGCTTTGCCGGTCGGCGGCGGCGGCATCGCCCTGGCTGAGAAACGCAAAGCGCACCACACTGAGCGGAGCGGTCAGCCGCGTAAACGGGCGGGCATGGACCTCACTCAACACCGCGCCGCGCTGCGGATGCAGCCGGAAGCCGGCGAGATCAGGACCGGGGTTCATCGGCAAATCCTCGATTTCTGGCTGCATCACATACCGCTCCTTGAATGTTCCGGCTACGATCACGCGAAACGTCGGCGGCTCGACCGGGTACAGCACGTAGTCCTCCACGCCGTTCTGGCACACTGCGGTCGGCGCCGCGGCCGAGGTGCAGAGATTATAGAGCGCGTCAATTTTCAGCAGAGAACCATAGGCATAGGTGATCTGGTTTGCCCCGGCGTCGAAGAGATTGAGCACGTCGGGCTGGATACGCCAGCCATTGCTGGCGCGATAGCCGAGACGGCCGTTGAAGATGCTGGTTGTGGACGATCGGAATGCGTTGTCTTCCGTCAGCGGGCTCGAAGCAAGATAGCGCCAGCGCAAGGCCCCGAACCAGCCGGTCTTCTCGCCGAGCGTGAGGCCAACGGAGGCCACCATCGGCGATGCGTCCGGAATGAGCACTCCCTTGTGTGATTTTTTTATAGAAACATCACACCCGGAGCAACATTTGGGCCAGATAGCCATGGCGCTGCGGGGGCGTCTTGCATCTCAGCGCAAGTCTCTGCCTTCAGGGGCGAATTGGTCTTGGCGGTCCTCTTCAGACTGTGGGCTATGATGCGCGGCTGTGGAAACCAACTAACCAAAATCGCAAACATGGTCTGACTTCCGTCGCGGCGGTACAGGCGCGTGCGAAGTTCGCAATCGGCACACGCGGCCTTCCAAGGCATTGAGCCAGTTTCAGCCAGCAACGGTCAAAACGCGGCCGCCGAATACCTCCCCGCCCGCGGGTGCGTTGCCCGGGTGACGATCTCTGTCCATGACATGGAGGCTGTTGGAACAACCGGCGATAACGCCCGTCGGTCAGGACCGGCCAACAGCGGATTCGGGTCCTGCCTCAGCCGAATTGGTCACCCCGACCGCGTGATAGGCACGACCGAAATAGATCAGATTGTCGGTACAGCCGGATCTTTGCAGCGCGACGATCTGGCAGAACAGTACATCATGCGTGCCGACATTGACGACATCCGCAATCCGGCAGTCGAACGCGGCGGCACAGTCGGTCAGCACCGGTGCACCGGTCGCGAGGGTGGACCACGCCGCGGCGGCAAAGCGCTCTTCGGCAGGCACCTTGCCGCCGAACAAGCGGGACAGTTGCTCGTGCCGCGCCGAGAGCACGTTGACACACACCACCTTGTTGCGCGTGACGCTGGCATAGGCCGAGGAGCCGCGGTTGATGCAGACCAGCAGCGTCGGCGGATCGTCGGTGACGCTGCAGATCGCGGATGCGGTGAATCCCGCACGGCCCGCGCTGCCGTCGGTCGTGACGATGCTGACGGCAGCACCAAGACAGGCCATCGCGTCGCGGTAGTCCCGAGGGGCCACATCCTGCATCGATGTCCTCACGCCTCGACGTCAGGCGCGAGTGCGAATTCGCGCAGCACCTGCGCCAGCACCGACGCTCCCGCAGCGACATGATCGGGCTCGGCCCATTCATGCTCGACATGGCTCACCCCGTCGCGGCACGGGATGAAGATCATCGCGGCTGGACAGACTTTTGCGAGATGACGGGCATCGTGACCGGCGGCGGAGAGAATTGCCATGGCGGAATGCCCCTGCTCACGCGTGGCCTCCGCGATGCTCGCCCGCAAGTGCTCGTCAAAAGCGTTCGACGGCGCATCGACAAGCGGCGTCAACATGGCCGTGCACGGCGGAACGTGCTCGCGGCAGAGAGCCTCGATGCGCGCCCCGGCTGCATCGAGCACCGCATTGTCGGGATGGCGCAGATCGATGCTGAAGCTGACGCGCGACGGCACTACCGATGGCGCGTTCGGCAAGACCGTCACCCGGCCGATGGTGAACTTGATGTCGGCGTCGATGGTGCCGATCTCCGCATGAAGCGCGGTCGCCATCCGCGCAAAAGCCGCGAGCGCATCCCGCCTTTCCGACTGCGCCAGCGTGCCAGCGTGGCCCTCGGCCCCCTCGACCACCACCTGAAAGGTCTTCTTGCCCTGGATGCCGGTGACGACGCCGATCGTGCACGCAGCTGCTTCCAGCAACGGTCCCTGCTCGATATGCAATTCGAGGTAGGCCCGGGCCGCAAAGCCGAGCCGCATGTGCGGTACATCGGGAAACGCCTGGTGCAGCCGATCGAGCGCATCGCCGACACTGATGCCGTCCGCATCGCGCGCGGCGCGGATCGCCGCCAGATCGCGCTGGCCGGTGAAAGCCTCCGAGCCCATCATGCCCGGCGCAAAGCGCGAGCCCTCCTCGTTCATCCAGGCGACGACGATGAGGTCGCGCGCGGGCTTGTGACCTTGCTCGGCCAGTGAGACGACGGCCTCCAATGCCGCCATTACACCGGCTGCGCCGTCAAACTTGCCACCGGTCGGCTGGCTGTCGAGATGACTGCCGAGCAGCAGCGGCGGCGCTGTGCGGTCGCGGCCGGCCAGCGTCAGGAACAGGTTTGCCGCAGCATCCGTCGATGGCGTCAAGCCCGCCTCGCGGGCCCAGCCGATGACGCGTCGCCATGCGGCGATCTCGCCGTCACTCAGCGCCTGGCGGTTGACCCCGCCGGCCGGCGTCGCGCCGATCTCGGCGAGCGCCATCAGCCGGGCCCAGAGCCGATCGGCGTTGATCAAAGGCTGGCTCGCCATCGACTACTTCGTGCGCATGATCTGGCCCGGCAGCGCACGCGGATCGCGCGGCAGCCAGCGCCCGGCCTCGACCTGGGCGATGAACTCGGCGAGCAGCGCGTTGAACGCCGCCGGCTCCTCGAGATTGAGCGTGTGGCCGGTCTTGGGGAAGACCGAGAGACCGCAGGCCGGAATGGTCTTCTTCAGGAAGATGCCGGGCTGGAGGCAGTGATCGTCCTCATCGCCGACGACGACCAGCGTCGGCACCATCATTGTCTTCAAGGGGTCTTCGAGATCATAGAACGACGGCCGTCGCGCCTGTACGCCGCGCATGGTGTTGGCGGCGCCGCGGTCGGAATGGGTCGCGAGGCGATCGGCAAATTCCTGCCAACCGCGCGGATCCTTGTTCTGGAACTGCACGCGGCTCGCGCCGAGAGCGTAGATCTTGGCGAATTCCTTGGCGCCCTGCTTCTCGAAATTATCGGCAACTTCCAGCGAGACACCGCGAAAATACTCCTCGAGCTCCTTCTCGCAGCCATAGCCAGCACCGGCCACTGTCAGCGACAAAGCGCGCTCCGGCGTACGCAGGCCGAAATGCACCGTGCAGAAGCCGCCCATGGAAAGGCCGACGATGTGCGCCTTGTCGATTCCGAGCGCGTCGAGCACCGCGACCGCATCGTCCGCCGCGATCGCCTGCGAATAGGCCTCCACGCTGTCAGGCACATCCGACGGCGGATAGCCGCGCGCGGCGTAGCTGATGCAGCGGTGGCGCCGGCTGAAATAGCGCAGTTGCGGCTCCCAGCTGTCGTGATTACCGCCGAATTCGTGGATGAAGAGGATCGGCGTGCCCTCGCCCGCCTCTTCCACGTAGAGCTTCACGCCGTCCTTTGCTGTGATCATCGTCATCGGCATCGTCCCTAGAATTGCGGCGGCAGGTCGTTGAGCGTGCGCGCCTGCGCGACCATCTCCGGCAGCAGCGTGCAAAACTTCTCGGCCCAGGGCTGCGGCACCGAAGTGCTGATCTTGACGAAGCGGTCGCCGAAGCGCTGGGTGTGATAGGTGCCCTGGCGGATCATGATGCCCTGGCGGCGATAGCACTCGACCAGCGCCTCCGGGCGAATGCCCGCCGCGATGGTCTCCAGCACCAGGAAGTTGCCGTGCGAGGGCATGATCGGCAGCGCCAATCCTTCGATCCCGGCCGCCGCCTCCTGGATCATCGCCTTGTTGGCGCGGTCGGTGCTGCGGACCTTCTTCATCCATTCGGCCTTGACCGACAGCCCTGCCTGCGCCGCTCGCTGCGCGATGACGCTGGCACCGAGCACGCTCGCGGAGGTCTGCGCGAACTCCTCGAACAGATCAGGCGCGGCAACGAGCGCGCCGATGCGCAGGCCGGCGAGCCCAAGCCATTTCGAAAAGCTGGTCGAGACCACCGAGCCTTGCGGCGCCACGTGGAGCGCCGGCGTGTGGCCGTCGGCGAAATCGCGGTAGGTGCAGTCGTGCACCAGCAGGGCCCCGCAATCGCGCGCGATCGCGGCAAAGCTCTCGATCTCCTCGCGGGTGTAGCGGATGCCGAGCGGATTGTTGGGATCGACCAGATAGATGATCGCGGTGCGTTCATCGACATTCGCCTTCAAGGCCTGAGCCGTCAGGCGATAGTTGCAGGCGGGATCGTAGATCGGAATCTCGATCACCTCGGCGCCCTGCTGGCGCGCGAACAGGCACGGCCATTTCCAGGTCGGATCGGTCGTCACCAGCGTGGTGCCGGGCTTGCAGCGCGCCCGGCAGATCATCGCCAGCGCATTGACGCCGCCCTCGGTCACCAGCGCTTCTGCGCCCGGCACACCGAGATCGGCGACGATCGCAGCACGCAGCGCCTCGAAGCCGAGCGGCGGGGCATAGGCATTGAACTCGCCAGCCTCGATCGAGCGCAGCATCGCCTCGCGCACGGCGGGATGGCTCTCGATATGGTTGGTGTTCTGGCCGAGCCAGTACAGCCCCGGCGTCGCCGAGAGCTCGTCGAAATAGCGGTTGCGGACCAGCGCCGCGGATTGAGATCCCGACATCGACGCCTCAGATCACCGAGCCGCGCGCGGCAATGCCGCCGTCTATCGTCACCACGGTGCCGGTGATGTAGCCAGAGCGGGGCGAGGAGAGGAAGGCGACGAGATCGGCGACCTCTTCCGACGTCGCCGGCCGTTTGCCGGGATATTTGTCGAACAACTCCTCCCAGCGGCTCTCGTCGCCGAGCATGTCGATCGCCTTGCGCTTCATGATCTTGAGCATGCGGTCCGTGGCAACCGGGCCCGGATTGACCGCGACGACGCGGACGCCGTGATCGAGGCTGCGGCCGCCAAGCGCCTTGGTGAAGGACATCAGCGCCGCATTGCCGGTCGAGCCCGCGATGTAGCTGGCGTCCCAGTTCTCCCCGGAATTGCCGATGATGTTGATGATGACGCCGTCCTTGCCCTTCATGCGCGGATAATAGAGACGCGACAGCGTGATGTAGCCGAACACCTTGAGATCGAAGCCGCGCCGCCAGGCGGCGTCGTCGAGGATTTCCAGCGAACCGGCCGGGATGTCGCCGGCATTGTTGACGAGGATGTCGATGTCGCCGACTTCGGCGGCGAGCTTCTCCATCGCTGAAGTGCTCGACAGGTCGAGTGCGTGAATGGAGATCTTCACGCCGTGGCGAGCTTCGAGCTGCTTCTTGGCCGCGAGCATCGCCTCGCCATTGCGGGCGGCGAGATGCAGATGACAGCCCTCCGCGGCAAAGAGCTCGGCCACCGCAAGTCCAATTCCTTTCGACGCGCCGGTAATCAGCGCGGTCTTGTTCGTCAGCTTCAGGTCCACAGGGGTCTCCAGGATGCAAGCTAGATATACAAGGTCTAGCAATTTGCATACCAAGAGACTGAACCGGTCATTCGAAGGCGGCGAGGAAGTCCAGCAGGTTGTCGCCGAGCAGGTTGACGTGGTCCCGCATGGCGCTGTGCGCCCGCTCCGGATCGTGGGCGAGGATTGCCTGCATGATCGCCTCGTGCTCCCTAACGGTATCGGCAATCCGGTTCGGCATCCGCGTCACCCGGCGGCGATAGGCGGCCACTTGGTTGCGCAGCTTGCGGGTCTGGTCGGCGAGGAAAGTGTTGCGCGAGGCCTCGTAGATCGCTTCGTGGAATTCCTGGTTGATGTCGTAGAAGACGTCGATGTCACCAGTCTCTCCCGCCGCAACAAGCCGCTGGTGAATCTTGCCAATTTCAGCGCCCCAGGCCTGCGAGACACGCCGCGCGGCAAGCCGGGCGCAGAGCCCTTCCAGCTCCGCCATGACCTGGAACATCTCGATCAGCGCCTGCGCCTTGATGCTGCGGACCGTAGCCCCCTGCCGACCGCGCAGCTCGACCAGATTGTTGGCGGCCATCAGGCGGAACGCCTCCCGCACCGGCGTGCGCGAGACGCCGAAACGCTGGGCGATCTCCTGCTCGTCGAGCCGGCTGCCGGGCTCGAGATGCCCCGCCGCGATCGCCCCCTCGAGCTTCTGGCGCAGGCTCTCGGCGAGCGTCATGCCGGGACTTGGCGCCAGGGACGTCTGCCCGTTTTTCACGCGTTTGCCTCCGACAAGTGCACCAGTATCCACCATCATGTTTCTCCAATACAAATATAAGTATACAAATTGGCACCCATCTTCCAGCAAAACGACCGACTTCCCTTCGAAGACACGCGCGACTCCGACCTATTCGCCGTCCACCTCGCAAGTCTTATGCCTGATTTGCCCGGAAATCGCACTGGCACACGAGTTGCTAAGAGATTTTGACGCGGCCCGCTTTCGTATGCGAATGGCCGCCGCCATTATACAAGGACATGCCGGTGCAGGCCGCCCGCCTCCCCGATCCCGGACCGACCATCGAAGCCCCCCAGGCTCACCCGAAGCCTGAGCCGCTGCTCGAGTTGCGCGCGATCAACAAGACTTTCGGCGCCGTCGCGGCGCTGTCAGGACTTCAGGCGAGCGTCGCTCCCGGCGAGTTTGTCACCGTCGTCGGCCCCAGCGGCTGCGGCAAGAGCACCCTCTTCAACATCGTCGCCGGCCTCGAAGAGCCCGACGCCGGCGGCATCCTGCGCTTCGAGGGCAACAGCTGCCACGCGAGCGACCTGCTCGGCCGCGTCTCCTTCATGCCGCAGCGCGATTTGCTATTCCCTTGGCGCAACGTGGTGGACAACGCCATCCTCGCGCTCGAGGTCGAGGGCATGCCGCGCGAGCAGGCGCGCGCCAAGGCGCTGAAGATGCTGCCCGAGTTCGGGCTCGCCGGCTTCGAGAAGCAATATCCCAACCAATTGTCCGGCGGCATGCGCCAGCGCGTCGCCTTGATGCGCACCTTCCTGTTCGAGCGCGACCTGATGCTGCTCGACGAGCCGTTCGGCGCGCTCGATGCGCTGACGCGGGCGATGATGCAGCGCTGGCTGCTCGATGTCTGGCAGAAATACCGCCGCACCATTCTCTTCATCACCCATGACGTCGACGAGGCGATCTTCCTTGGCGATCGCGTGCTGGTGATGACCGCACGTCCGGGCTCGGTGAAGCTCGAACAGATCGTCGACCTCCCGCGCCCGCGCCGACCCGAGATCGTCACCTCCCCCGAATTCGTGCGCCTCAAGCGTACCCTGCTCGATGCAATCGAAGAGGAAAGCATGAAGTCGTTTCAATCCTCCATCGCGCAGGAGAAGATGCCATGAACGCGATGTCAGCGAGAGAACCGCAAGCCGCGCCGCGCGGCATCGATCCGGCCGAGTGGGATGCCCGCGTCAAGCTCGCCGCCTGCTACCGCATGGTCGCCAAGCTCGGCATGGACGATCTGATCTACAACCACATCTCCATGCGCGTGCCCGGCCATGACGATCAGTTCCTGATCAATCCCTACGGCCTGCTGTTCGACGAGATCACCGCGTCGAGCCTGGTCAAGATCGACACCAAGGGCAACAAGCTCGACGACACGCCGCAGGCCGTCAACGTCGCGGCCTTCGTGATCCACGCCGCGATCCACACCTCGAACCACGACGCGGCCTGTGTGCTGCACACCCATTCCGACGCGAGCGTCGCGGTCTCAGGGCAGGAGAAGGGCCTGCTGCCGCTCAGCCAGTTCGCGATGCGCTTCTACGACCGCCAGGCCTTCCACGATTACGAAGGCGTCGCTATCGATCTCGACGAGCAGGCGCGCCTCGTGCGCGACCTCGGCCCGCACAAGGTGATGCTGATGCGCAACCACGGCATCCTCACCGTCGGCCGTACGCCGGGCGAGGCCTTCATGCTGCTCTATTATTTCGAGCGCGCCGCGCGGATCCAGCTGCAGATGCAGGCGGCGGCCGCGGCCGGCGCCAGGCTGGTGATGCCCCCGCACGAGGTCTGCGAGAAGGCAGCGCGCCAGTTCTGGGAATTGCAGGGCGACATCCTCGTGCCCGGCGAACGCGAATGGCCGGCGCTGATGCGCCAGCTCGACCGCACCGATCCATCCTATCGCAATTGATTTTCACCGCCTGGAGTATGATCATGTTGAGCCGACGCCACGCCTTCACCGTCCTCTCCGCCATCGCACTGGCGACCGGCTCGCTCGTCACGGCCGCGCCCGCCGCCGAATTGCAGAAGGCGAGCCTGCGTCTGAAATGGCTGCCGCAGGCGCAGTTCGCCGGCTTCTACGTCGCGGCGGCCAAGGGCTATTACAAGACCGAGGGGATCGACCTCACCATCAACCCCGGCGGGCCCAATCTCCTCACCGAGAATCTGGTCGCGACCGGCGCCGACACGTTCGGCCTCTCCGGCGGCACCGACAGCGTGTTTGCGGCACGCGACAAGGGGCTGCCGATCGTCTGTATCGGCGTCTCGCACCAGATCACGCCGTTCATCTTCGTCACCCGAAAGGACGGGCCGGTGAAGACGATCCAGGACTTCAAGGGCAAGACCGTCACCACCTGGTTCACGGGTGCCAATCACGTGCTCAACGGCATGCTGGCCAAGGAAGGCATCAAGCCGGATGAGCTGAAGATCCAGCCGCAGCAGGTTTCGGTGACGCCGTTCGTCGACGGCAACGTCGATGTGGTCACGGCGACCTATTACAACGAGTTCTACACCATCCAGTCCCGGATGCCGAAGGACAGTCTGAAGACCTTCGTCGCCGAGGACTACGGCATCACCTTCCCCCGCGACACGCTGATCGTGGCCGAGGCGACCGCCAAGGAGAAGCCGGAGCTCGTCAAGGCCTTCCTTCGCGCGTCGCTCAAGGGCTGGAAGGACGCATTTTCCGATCCCAAGGGTGCCGTCGACACCGTGATGGCCGCCGCCCCGACGCTCGACCGCGCGCAGCAGGAATTCATGCTCACCGAGGTGAAGCGCCTGATGACCGCAGGCGCGGCCGCCAAGAACGGGATGTTCTGGATCGATGCCGATGCGGTGAAGACCGCCCACGACTTCTTCCTGAAATACGGCGTCATCTCCAAGCCGGTGGATCTCGCCGCCGCCTATGACGCCAGCTTCATCCAGAGCATCCCAGCGGCGGACCGGCTGCCGTGAGCAGCCCTGCGGCGACATCGCTAAGCGAAGGCCGCGCAACCGCGCGGTCGATGGCAATACCGGATTCGCTGCGCAAGCTGATCCGGCTGCTGCTCGGCCTCGCCATCGCGGCGGTGATCTGGGAAGGCGCGGTGCTGCTGTTCGGCATCCGGCCCTATTACCTGCCGCGCCTCAGCACCATCCTGATGGCGATGGCGGCGACGCCTCGCGCCTATGTCGACGGCTTCCTGCGGACCCTGGCCGAGACGCTGATCGGCTTTGCCTCCGGCGGCGCGTTCGGCGTGCTCATGGGCGTCGTGTTCTTCCGCGTCCGTGCGCTGCGCGAGATGATCTTTCCGATCTTCGTGGTGTCGCAGACCATTCCGGTCATCGCCTTCGGTGCGCTGGTGGTGCTGTGGTTCGGCAATACCCTGCTCGCCAAGGCGATCATTGCATTTTACCTGACCTTCTTTCCGGTCACGGTGAACACGCTGCTGGGCCTCGAGGCCGTCGATCCCAAGCAGGTCGCGCTGATGCGCAGCTTTGGCGCCTCCAGCCGCCAACTCCTGCTGCGCTTGCAGCTTCCGACCGCGCTGCCGCAGATCTTCGTGGCGTTGCGGCTCGCGGCATCGCTGAGCCTGGTCGGCGCCATCGTCGGCGAATGGTTCGGCGACACCACCGGGCTCGGGGTGCTGCTGCTCCAGGCCATGTTCACCGAGAATGTCGTTGCGATCTGGGCCGCCCTGCTTGCCGCCGCCCTGCTCGGCACCGGCTTCTATGCGGCGGTCGCCGCGGTCGAGCGCAGGCTCGTGTTCTGGAACGCCGAGCAATGAGCCGCGCCCTTGCCTCCCCTTCGCTCGCGGTCCAGCGCGGCATCCTGGGCGCCGTGCTCCTGGTCGCGTGCTGGGAAGGCGCGGCGCGCGGGCTGCATCTGCCGGCCTACGTTCTCCCGGCCGTCAGCGACATCCTCGTGGGCCTCTGGTCCAAGCGCGCAATCCTTGTCGACGCGGCCGGCTATACGCTGCTCGAAGCGCTGGTCGGCTACGGGCTCGGCTGCCTCATCGGCATCGGCCTTGCCGTTGCCATCGCGCTGGTGCCCGCGTTGCGCAGCGCGATCCTGCCGCTTGCGACCGCGATCAATTCCGTGCCGGTTGTCGGCTATTCGCCGCTGATCCTGCTCTGGTTCGGCATCGGCGTCAGCTCGAAGATCGTGATGGTGGCGATGGCGGTGAGCTTTACCGTCCTGCTGTCGATGCTGGCCGGGCTCGACCGTGTCGATCGCCGCGCCGTCGATCTCATGAAGAGTTTTGGCGCCAGCCGTTTTGGCGTGCTGTGGCGCCTGCGGCTGCCGACTGCGCTGCCGCTGCTGCTGGCCGGCATGCGCGTCTCCACGGTGCGCAGCGTGATCGTGGCGATCGTCACCGAAATGCTAGGGGCCCATGGCGGGCTCGGCTGGGTGATCTACCAGGCCGTGCTCCAGATCGATTTCGTCCAGGTCTGGGCAGCGATCTTCGTCGCGTCCGCGGCGAGCCTCGCCTTCTTCGGCCTGATCGGTTTCCTCGAACGCAAGATCCTGTTCTGGACGTGACGCCAGGAAACACACCATGAAACGACAGATGCATCTCGGCCTGTTCATCCTTGGCACCGGCAGCCACGTTGCAGGCTGGCGCTATCCGGGCGCGGTCGACAGCTTCCAGGACTTTGCGGCGATCCAGGAGATCGGCCGCACCGCCGAGCGCGGCAAGTTCGACCTGATCTTCATGGGCGACAATCTCTATGCCGATGCCGCAGCCCATCCCTCCTACACGCTGCGGCTGGAGCCGCTGACGATGCTGGCCGCGCTGTCGACCTCGACCAGCCATATCGGCCTCGGCGCCACTGTCTCGACCACCTACAGCGATCCGTTCTCGGTCGCACGGGTCTTCGCCTCGCTCGATCACATTTCCGGGGGACGCGCGGCGTGGAACGCGGTGACGACGGCCAATCCGGCGACGGCGGCGAATTTCGGCACCACCCATCCCGACCACGCCCGCCGCTACGAAATGGCCGGCGAATTCCTCGATGTCGTCAAGGGTCTGTGGGACGGCTGGGCCGATGATGCCATCGTCGCCGACCGCACGAGCGGTCTCTACATCGATCCGGCAAAGCTCCGCCCGATCGACCATGACGGCGCGTTCTTCAAGGTGAAGGGCCCGCTCAACATCGGCCGCAGCCCGCAAGGCCGCCCCGTCGTGCTGCAGGCCGGCGGCTCCGAGGCCGGACAAGCGCTCGCCGCGCGCACCGCCGACATCGTCTTCTCCGTGGTGCAGGACATCGACGAAGCCAAGGCCGGCTATGCCTCGCTGAAGACGCGCCTGCCGGCATTCGGCCGCAGGCCCCAGGACGTCACCGTGCTGCCGGGCGTGATGCCGGTGGTCGGCCGCACCGACAAGGAGGCGTTCGAGAAGCTCAACACGCTGCAGAGCTTCGTCAGCGGCAGCAACGCGCTCGCCATCCTGTCCGACCGCTTCGGCCGCGACATGTCGGCCTACGACCTCGACGGGCCGATCCCGGATATCGCACCGTCCGACAACTATCACAGCTTCGCCAGCGTCATGCTCGCCAAGGGTCGCCGCGAGAACATGACGCTACGCGATCTCTACAACCTCACCGCAGCCGCCCGCGGCCATTGGGTGCTGTGCGGCTCGGCCGAGCGCATCGCCGACACGCTCCAGCAATGGTTCGAGGAGCACGCCGCCGACGGCTTCAACGTGATGCCGCCTTACTTCCACGAGGGCTTCGAGGACTTCGTTGAGCTCGTCGTGCCGATCCTGCAGGAGCGCGGGCTGTTCCGTGCGGATTATGAGGGCACGACGTTGCGCGATCATCTCGGCCTCGCACGGCCCGCAAATCCGTTCTTCGCAGCTTAGAGCGCGGGTGATCCGTAGTGCCACGGAAAACCGCGACAATGACGCGGACAAGAGACAGTAATGATCCCGCATGGCATAGTCCGAGGCAGCCTTGTCCAATCGGACACGGCTGGTCCAACGCCGCAATTGTCCGGAGTGATGATGATTGAGAATACTCATTCGGCCGGTCGACCGCTCGATCCGCGTTCCGCATGGTCCGGGCTGTCCCAGGCAGAACGCGACGCCGCCTATGACAACAACGCGGCCGTCAAGAATAGCGCGGCCCTGATCGCCGAACGAAACGCAGCCTCCAGCCGGCTGCGAGGCTCGCTGAGATCCCATCTCGATCTGGCCTACGGTCAGCGGGCGAACAACAAGATCGATCTCTACCCCGCCGCCAGGCCTGAGGCGCCCTGCCTGGTGTTCCTGCATGGCGGCTATTGGCAGCGCAATTCGCGCGAATTGTTCGCCATGCTCGTCGAAGGCATCGCCGCCCACGGCTGGTCGGTCGCGATTCCCGGCTATTCGCTGGCGCCGGAGGTATCCCTCACCGACATCGTCGCCGAAGTCCCTCGCGCGCTCGACTGGCTTGCCGCAAATGGCCCATCCTATGGCGTTGCCGGACCGGTCGTCTTGTCGGGCTGGTCCGCCGGAGCCCATCTCGCAGCGATGGCGCTGAACCATCCGAGTGTTCATGCGGGACTGGCCATCTCGGGCGTGTACGAGCTCGCCCCCATCCGCGATACCGGCCTCAACAATGCGCTGAAGCTGACGGATGAGGAAATCGCCGCGCTTTCGCCGCTGCGCCTGCCCGTCACATCGAAGCGGCTCGACATCGCCTATGGCAGCAACGAACTGCCGGCGCTCGTGTGCGATTCCATCAATCTCCACGACAAGCGCGTGATGGCGATGGCGCCCGGCAAGCTCATTCCGGTCGACGGTGCCGACCATTTCACCATTCTCGAGGCCCTGCGGCGACCAGACGGGGTCCTCGTCGACGCCGTCCGCGGGCTGCTGGACTAAATACGCGAAAACAACCCCATGCACAGTAGAGATGCCGTTGTTTTTCAAGGACAAATTCTGCAGGCAGGTCGGCATCTTCGATCATGTTGACCGGTCGGGCAAAACAGGGGCCTAACGCCGCGCCTGCTGCTCCCGCGCTTCCACGCAGATATGTTCGCCCGTGATCCATGTCGGGTAGAGCCGCAACGGCGGGCTCGGCCATCCCGGATTGATCGCCCCGTTGCGCAAATCGAACGATGCCGCGTGACGCGGACAGAACAGCCGGCCGGCCCTCACCTCTCCGAGAGCCAGATCCGCCTGTTCATGCGGACATGCGCGGTCACATGCGACGACATCGCCGTCGTTCCAGATCACCAACAGGTCGAGGCCTGCAACATGTACGCGAACGACCGTCTCCGCTCTCAGGCGGTCCAGCTTGCAGACCGGCGTCCAGCCCAGGCCAGCTGAATCGGGGCCATCGTCATCCACCGAGATAGGCCTTCCGCACATGCTCGTTCTCGATCAGCTCGGAACCTGCGCCCGACAGCACGATGCGGCCGTTCTCGAGCAGATAGGCGTGGTCGCACATCTCGAGCGCGGCGAACGCGTTCTGCTCGACCAGCAGCACCGTGGTGCCGGCATCGCGGATGCCACGGATGATCGCAAAGGTGCGCTCGACGATGTTGGGGGCAAGACCGAGCGAGGGCTCGTCGAACATGACCAGCCGCGGCCGCGACATCAGCGCGCGACCGATCGCCAGCATCTGCTGCTCGCCGCCCGACAGCGTGCCCGCGGCCTGCCGGCGCCGTTCGGCCAGCCGCGGAAATTCCGCATAGATGCGGTCGCGATCGGCCGCGATTTCGCCAAAACCACGGCGGAGGTAAGCCCCCATGTCGAGATTTTCCTCGACGCTCATATGCGGAAACACGCGCCTTCCTTCCGGACAATGCGCGATTCCGCTCGCCAGCACGCGCGGCGGCTTCGCGCCGGTGATGTCGACGCCCTCGAACCGCATCTGCCCCGCGCGCGGCGGCACGAGGCCGGAAATCGCACGCAGCGTCGTGCTCTTGCCGGCGCCGTTGGCGCCGATCAGGGCGACGAGCTGCCCGGCCTTCACGTCCAGCGAGATACCGCGCAGCGCAGTGACGCCGCCATAGCCGCACACCATGTCGCGGATCTCAAGCACGCGCCGCTCCATGTCCGAGATAGGCCTCGATCACGGCCGGATCGTTGCGGATCACATCCGGTGTCCCCTCGGCAATGATGCGGCCGTAGTTCAGCACCACGATACGGTCCGAGACCGTCATCACCATCGGCATGTCGTGCTCGACCAGCAAAATCGTGATGCCGCGGTCGCGAATGCTGCGAATCAGCTCGACGAAGCGGTGGGTTTCCGAGGCGTTCATGCCCGAGACGGGCTCGTCGAGCAGCAGCATCGAGGGCTCTGCCGCCAGCGCCAGCGCGACGCCGACGAGGCGCTGCTCGCCGTAGGACAGCGAGCCGGCCGTATCGTACGCGCGGCGCTCGAGCCCCACCCACTCGATCAACTCGCTCGCGCGTTGCCGCAGCCTGCGTTCCGAGGCGCGCGCGCCCGGCAGCCCGAGGATGGCATCGAGCAGCCGGACCCGCCCCTGACGATGCAGGCCGATCAGGAGATTGTCGTAGACGGTGTCGTTGGGAAACACGGAGGTTCGCTGAAAGGTGCGGATCAGGCCGAGATCGGCGATCTCGTGCGGCTTCAACCCGGTCAGCGTCGTACCCTGATAGGTGACGCGGCCCGCGCTCGGCGTCAGGAATCCGGTCATGACGTTGAAGGCGGTGGTCTTGCCCGCACCGTTCGGCCCGATCAAGCTGACGATCTCGCCCTCGCCGACGGTGAAGCTCATGTCGGAGATCGCGACCAACCCGCCGAAGCGGACGGCGACCTGATCGATGGTCATGGCCACGCTGCGCGCCGTCATCACGCTGGCTCCTTGGCGCCGGTGTCGGTGAGCGCGGCCGTCGCCAGCGCCGCGGCCCCGCTCCGCCGCCTGGCGAAGCGCTGCGCGAGCGACGGCACGATGCCGCGCGGCAGCACGAACAGGATGGCGATCAGCACGCCGCCATAGGCGATCCACTGCGCCTCCGGCGCCATGACCGGCCGCAGCGCAACCGGCAACAGCCCGAAGATCAGGCCGCCAACGACGGGACCAGCCAGCGAGCCCTTGCCGCCTGAGATCACCATAATGACCATGGTGACGGTGTTGATGAAGGCAAACACCTCGGGGTCGATGATCCTGATGTAGTGCGCATAGAGGCTGCCGGCAGCACCGGCAATGGCTGCCGAGATCACGGCCGCCAGCGTCAGCGTCCTGGTGACATCGATGCCGACGGAAACCGCCAGCGTCTCGTTCTCCATCAGCCCGCGCATGGCGCGGCCGAAATGGGAATGAACGAGACGCGCGATCAGGAGATAGGCGATCAGCGCGACCACCAGCACGAGATAGTAGTTGTGAAACTTGGTGCGCAGCGTCAGCTCGCCGAAGCCGGGCAAGGGCAGCGCAATCGAGGGAATGTTGGTGAGTGCCAGCGGACCCTGCGTCAGCTCGACCCAGTTCAGCGCGACCAGCCGGACGACCTCGGCAAAAGAGATGGTCACGATGACGAAATAGGCGCCGCGGACGCGGAAGGAGAGCAACCCGACGAAATAGCCGCACGATCCGGCGACCAGGATTGCCAGCACGAAGCCTGCAATCGGCGGCCAGGACGTGTGAACCAGACGGAAGCCTCCGGGCAGGCCGGCGTCGAAGCCAAGCGACGTCAGCGCGCTGACATAGGCACCGATACCGAAGAAAGCGATGTGGCCGAGGCTGAGCTGGCCGGTGAAGCCGAGCAACAGATTGAGGCTCATCGCGCCGATGACGAAGATGCCGGTCGTGATCAGCGCATTCAGCAGATAGGGATCGCGCAGCCAGAGCGGTACCGAGGCAAGCGCAGCGACCACGAGGATGGTGACGGCGGCTCTCATCCAACCCGCTCCGCGCGCGCAAACAGGCCCGTCGGCCGGAAGATCAGGACCGCGATGATGATCACGAAACCCATGGCATCGCGGTAGCCTGACGAGACGTAACCCGCCCCCAATTCCTCGGCCAGCGCCAGGATGAAGCCACCGATCACTGCGCCCGTGATGTTGCCGAGGCCCCCAAGGATGACGATGGCGAACGCCTTGACGGCGGCCAGATCGCCCATCTGCGGGAAAATCACGTAGACCGGTCCGAGCAGCGCGCCGGCGGCGGCGGCAAGGCTGGAGCCGATCGCGAAGGTCGAGGTGTAGATCATGTCGACATTGACGCCCATCAGCGAAGCCGTGTCGTGGTCCTGAAACGTCGCCCGCATCGCACGTCCCAGGCTGGTCTTGTTGATCAGGAGGTAAGTCACCAGGATCAACATCGCGGCCGCAGCGAGCACGAACAGGCGCAACCAGGAGACAGACACCGGCCCGAGCACCAGCGGCGCCTCAGGGAATGGCGTTGCCACCGATTTGGCGACGCCGCCCCAGATCCACAGCGCGCCCGACTGCATCGCGATCCAGGCGCCGATCATGACCAGCATCGTGGTGTCGATGTCGGAGCCGCGCAGCGGTCGCAGCAATGTCAGCTCGATCGCTGCCCCGAGCAGCCACCCGGCAAGCACCGCGACGGGCAACGCCACGAAGAAATTCAGCCCGAGCTGCTGCACCACGATGAACATGATGTAGGCGCCAAATGTGTAGAGCACGCCGTGCGTGAAGTTCACGACGTTCATGATGCCGAAGATCAAGGTCAGCCCGATGCCCAGCAGCGCATAGGTGCCGCCGAGCACGAGCATGTTGACCAGATGCTGGAGAAATTCGCTCAAAGCCGTTCCTGGATGAATCGTAGTAAATTTGGGCTATCGCATATGACGGTGGGCGGCTGCCGGATGAGGTCGGCCTCGATGGTTCGAGACGCCCGCTTTGGCGGGCTCCTCACCATGAGGATCCAATATCTCGCTGCAAAGCCCGACCTCATCCTGAGGGCCCGCCGCAGGCGGGAGTCTCGAAGGATGGGCCGCAGGCGAGCTGCCCGCCACGCTTCCCTTCATATGCGATAGCCCTGTGTAGTGAGGCGAGAGCGGCGATGCACCGCCCTCGCCCGCGACTACGAGTGTTAGAGCGTCTTCATCTCGACCTTGCCGTCGTTGATCTCGATGAGATAGACGTTCGGCTGGCTCTGGCCGCTCTCCTTGCCTTCGGGGCCGGACTTGCGGAACACGATGTCGCCGTTCAGCCCCTTGATGTTGATGTTCCAGAGCGCCGCCTTGATCGCGGCCGGCTCGGCCTTGCCCGCTTTCTCGATCGCGGCTGCCGCCGTGCGAATGCCGTCATAGCCGCGGAAACTCTCGGTGCAGCCGGCGAACTCGAAGCCGCGCTTCTTCCATTCCGTGATGAAATAATTGGTGGCTTCCGGGTTCGGCGTCTTGTCCGGGAACCAGGGCAGGAAGGTGGTCAGATGCATGGTGCCGTTGGCCGCGGCGCCCGCCTGGGCGATGATCTGGTCCGGGTTCTGCGAGCCGCCGGTGGTGATGATGCGCTTCTTCAGGCCGAGTGCGGCCGCCTGCTTGAAGATCAGGGTGAGCTGATCCACCGCGGTGGTGACGATCACCGTCTCGGAATCCGAGCTCTTGATCTTGGAAAGCTGCGCGCTCATGTCCTGCGCACCCTGGTCCATGGTCTCGACAAGGCCGATGGTGATGCCCTTGTCCTTCATCATCTTGCTGAAGTCCTCGGCGGTGCCGCGGCCCCAGTCGTTGTTGATGACGAGGAAGTCGACCTTCTTCAGCGCGAGCTTGTCGACGATGCCCTTGAACGCGGCGGCCTCGACCGCTGACGGCGGCGATATCCGGAAGATGAAGGGATTGCCCGTCGTCGTGATCTTGCCGGAGGACGAGGTCTCCACCACCATGGGTGTCTCGTATTCGATCAGCTTCGGCATCACCGCGAGCGTCAGGCTCGAGCCCCAGGCGCCCATCAGCACCGGCACCTTGTCACTGGTGATGAGCTTCTCGGCGACGGCGGCAGCTTCCGTCGGGTTACTCTTGTTGTCTTCAATGACGAGCTCGATCTTCTTGCCCAAGATGCCACCCTTGGCGTTGATCTCGTCGGCGGCGATCTTCGCGCCGTTGACGACGTAGGTGCCGGAGGCCGCGAACGCGCCGGTGAGCGGCTCATTGACGCCGATCTTGATGGTCTGCGCCCCTGCGGGGCCGCCGAACAAGGCCGTCGCCAGCGCGATTGTCCCAACCAGTCCGAGTGCTCGTGTCATGTTGTCTCTCCAAATCCCACGCTGTTGATATCCAGGGTCGTCCGAGGCTTCGTCACTCCACGGCGCCGGCACGCCGATCATTCCGCACCATCTTTTCCAGTGAAGACGCGGCCAAACATGCGCACCAGCCGGGCGTGCAGAACTTCCGAGATCATTGACCAGAAGCTGAGCTCGGCCGCGGTCGCCTGCCCCGGCGCTGTGCCGGACAGGTGGCGGTCGAGATTGCCCGCGAACTCCGCAACCAGGCGCTTGGCTAGATCGCGCACGAGGCCGGGCCGGCCGACCTGGGCCAACATTCCCGAGAGCGTGTAGCCGATCGACAGCTCCACGGCAGTCGCCGCGCCGCCTTCCAGCGGAAGCAGGCGGTAGCGAATCTCTCCTTGCGTCGCCGAACGGCTGCGCTGGTCGGTGCCGATGCCGATGATGCGGCCGGAGAATGTTGCGGGATCGCGTTCGACACGCGCGGCGCCCTCAAAGGACGCCGCGATCGGCCCGAGCCGGACGCGGATCGCACCTTCCACGCGCTCCGGCGTTGGCGGCGCCTTCAGCGATACGCCGGGAAGGCAGGATGCAACACCAGCGACATCATCGAACATCGCGAACACCTTTGCGGGTGCGTGCGGCAGCGTGAAGCGCTGGTTCAGAACGGTCGCCGGAGTGAAATCGGGAATGGCACCCGGCGCGACACTGTCTGATGCCGCGGCCAACGCCTGCGTCGCAGGCTGCGGCCCATTTTGACCAGATGTGGCACGCCCTGAACCGGCAGGACCAAGTATGGTCCGGCCGCCATCGGCAAGCGGCGCGATGTTGCGCGCACGCCTTGCTTCGATCACGGACTGAACGGCCCGCACAATTCCGACATAGCCGGTACAGCGGCAGAGATTGCCGCTGAGGCCGACACGAATGCGCCGCTCATCGGCGTCGGGCAGACGCAGCACCAGATCGCGCGCCGAGACCAGCATCCCCGGGGTGCAATAGCCGCACTGAAGGGCATGCTCGCGGGTGAAGGCGGCGCGCAACTCGGTCGTGACCTCGTCCTCATCGAGCCCTTCGATGGTGGTGATGTCGGCGCCCGCGCAGGCCACCGCATAGGTGATGCAGGAGCGCGCCGGCACGCCGTCGAGCAGCACGGTGCAGGCGCCGCACACGCCGTGCTCGCAACCGAGATGGGTGCCGGTCAAGTCCAGCCCATCGCGGACGAAATCGGCCAGGCTGGTCCGCGGCTCGGCCGAGATCTCGACCGCACGGCGATTGACCTGAAGCGCGATCGTGGTCATGCCGCGGCCTCCAGGAGGGCGCGCTTCAACACGCTGACATGGATGTGACGCTGCGCGGCGTCGTCGATGCCGGCCTTGGCGAGAAGCGCATCGGCGACCCTGATGTCGAAGCACTGCTTGTAGTCGCCCGCGATCCGCCCGCCGAACAGCTCGGCGGCGTCGGTGACGACGATCGGCGTCGTATCGATCGCACCGATCACGACGCGCGCCGAGGCAGCGGTCGGATCGATCAGTACCGCGGCGATGGCGTGGGCGAACTCGCCGGTCTTGCGGCAGCTCTTGGCATAGCCCCAATGGGCCGAGGCCGCCCGTGACGGGACGTGAATCGCCTCGACGATTTCGCCCGCACGCAGCGCCGATTCCAGGGCGCCGACGACGAAGGCCTCGATCGCCATCGTGCGAGCGCCGGCAAGGCTGCGCAGCGTCACGCGCGCGCCCAAGGCGGCGAGCGCCGAAATCCAGTCCGCAGCGGGATCGGCATGACTGAGCGAGCCGCCGATCGTGCCGCGGTTGCGCACCGCACGGTAAGCGATGTTGGCGGCGACGCCGCGCATGGCGCCGCGGGTCACGTCGGCGGTGCGCCCGTCCTCGATGTCGGCATGGGTGACCAAGGCGCCGAGCACGAGTTCGCCGCGGGAAACCTCGGCCCGCTTGAGCTCAGCCAGGCCGGAAATGTCCACGATCAGCTCCGGCTGCACCAGCCGCAGATTGAGCATCGGTCCGAGCGACTGGCCGCCGGCGATGACCTTTGCCGAACCGCCGCTTGCGGCCAGCATCGACAGCGCGGCGTCGAGATCGCGCGGGCGCTCGTAGGCGAAGGGCGCCGGTTTCATGCCGCGCTCCTCTCAGTCGCGCGGGCGGCCAGTACCGCTTCGACGACGCGATGCGGCGTGATCGGCGACTGCATCAGCTCGACGCCGAGCGGACGCAGCGCGTCGTTGACCGCGTTGGCGATAGCGGCCGGCGGCGCAATCGCACCACCCTCACCGATGCCCTTCACGCCGAACTGCGTATAGGGCGACGGCGTTTCCATGTGATCGAGCCGCGCGGCCGGAACCTCGGTCGGGCCCGGCAGCAGATAATCGGCGAGCGTCGTCGCGAGCGGCTGGCCGGAGGCATCGAACGGCATCTCCTCGTAGAGTGCGGTGCCGATGCCTTGCGCGAGACCGCCATAGATCTGCCCGTCGACCACCTGCGGATTGACCAGCACGCCGCCGTCCTCGACGATCACATAGTCGAGGATCTCGACCTCGCCGACATCAGGATCGACCGCGACCACGGCCGCGTGCGCGGCATAGCTGAAGGTCCCGCTGTCGCGGACGGGCTTGTAGCCCTGGGTCACTTCGAGCCCGCCAGGATCGACATCGGCCGGGAGATCCTGCGGGCGACGATACCAGGTGTGGGCGATGGTCTGGATGTTGACGCTGCCGTTGACGCCGCGCACTTCGCCGTTCTGCAACACCACGGCGGCCGGATCGTGCTGCAACAGCTTGGCGCCGATGCGCCTTGCGCGTTCGCCGAGCTCACGGCAAGCAGTCGCCACCGCGCCGCCGGCCATCACCATCGAGCGTGAGCCCCAGGTTCCCGTCGAATAGGGCGTCATCGCGGTGTCGCCGAGGATGATGCGGATCTTTGCAACGTCGACGCCAAGGATCTCGTGCGCGACCTGGGCGAGCGTCGTTTCCATGCCCTGCCCGTGCGAATGCACACCGACGCGCAATTCGAGGCCGCCGTCCGGCGTCAAGCGTGCCGAGGCCTGCTCATGACCCGGCACCATGGGGATGCCCCAGCCGGAATAGACCGAGGTGCCGTGCGCCGCCTGTTCGCAGTAGATGGAGACGCCGACGCCGATGCGACGACCGTCAACCTCGCCCAGCCTCTGCTTGGCACGAATGGAATCGACATCGATGGCGGCGAGCGCGCGCCGCATCGCTTCCGGGTAATCGCCGCTGTCGAAATGCTTCCTGGTGATGTTGTCGAACGGCATCTGCTCCGGCAGCACCAAATTGCGCAGCCGCACCTCGCCGGGCTCGAGCCCTGCTTCGGCCGCCACGAGGTCGAGCATCAGCTCCAGCGCGAAACAGACGCCGGTGCGCGCGACGCCGCGATACGGCAGGATCGGGCATTTGTTGGTGGCGACCGAGAAGGTGCGGCAGCGATAGGCCGGCATCTTGTAAGGGCCGGGC
This sequence comes from Bradyrhizobium nitroreducens, assembly GCF_002776695.1. Classification (GTDB taxonomy): domain Bacteria; phylum Pseudomonadota; class Alphaproteobacteria; order Rhizobiales; family Xanthobacteraceae; genus Bradyrhizobium; species Bradyrhizobium nitroreducens. The sequence goes on along the minus strand of NZ_LFJC01000003.1, from coordinate 7,485,267 downwards.
AAAATGCTCGCGATCTGCGCGGCCTCGAGACAGGCCGAGAACGGATAAGACGAGTAGGCCCCGGAATCCACGGTCGCCTCGCAATCGATTCCGCGCAGCGTGCCGTCGCGGTCTGCATAGACCGTGATCTTGTAGTGATGCTCGCGGCAATTCGAGCTGGCGACGAGATGCTCGCGGCGATCCTCCAGCCAGCGCACGGGATGGCCGCGCTGCATGGCCAGCCAGGACAGGCAGACCTCCTCCGGCAGCAGAATGCCCTTGTGGCCGAAGCCGCCGCCGACATCGGGCGAGATGACGCGGATCTGGCCCTCCTCCATGCCGAGGCATTCGGCAAGGCCGCTGCGGGTGATGTGCGGCATCTGCGCCGCCGAATGCAGCGTGAGCTGATCAAGCCGCCGGTCGAAGGTCGCAACCACGCCGCGACCCTCCAGCGGCGACATGCATTGCCGTGCCGTCGAGATCTCGCGCGTGACCTTGATCGGTGCGTCGAGCGCGACGGAGATGTCGACCTCGTAATTGGTCTCGAGGAAGACGTTGTCGCCCCAATGCTCATGCACCAGCGCCGAGCCGGGCTCGCGCGCCTTCAACATGTCGTAGACCGCGGGCAGCTCCTCCAGATCGAGCGTCACGGAGGCAGCGATATCCTCTGCCTCGGCGCGCGTCGGCGCAAGGCACATCGCGACGAGCTCGCCGACCTGGCGCACCTTGCCGGTGGCCAGCACCGGCTGCTCGGAGATCTTGAAGCCCGGCAGCCCCGACACCGCGCGGATCGGCTTGATCCCGCCGAGATCGGCGGCCGTAAACACGCTGCCGCGATAACGCTCGGGCACATGGATGCCGCGAATGCGCGCATGCGCCAGCGGGCTGCGCACGAAGGCGACGTCCTGAAGGCCCGCGAGCCTGATGTCAGCGACATATTGGCCGCGGCCGCGCATCAGGCGGTCGTCCTCCTTCCGCGGCAGTCGTGCGCCAACGCCCTGCCCGGATTTGCCAGAAGGAAACTCTCGCTCGTTGCGCAACCCCGCGCCCTCCTTCACCGCGCGGCCTTACGCCGCGACAGCCTGCGGCAGGATCGGCGCGACTGCGTCGAAGCGCGTGCCAGCGCGCAGGCAGAAGGCCGGCTGCAGCAGGCGCTCGGCGATGACCTCGTTCTTCTCGTTGTCGGTGAGGACGAAGCGGCCGTTCTGCTCGGTGAGCACGGAGACGTCGGCGTCCATTCCGACCTTGAGGGCTCCGATCTCCCCACTACGGCCGAGCATCTTGGCGGGATTGGAGGTGACCATCGGCACCACCTGCTCCAGCGACAGGCCGAGCGCCATCATCGAGCTCATCGCCTGCACCAGGCTGAACTTGGCCTGCCCTGCGAACGGATGGTTCTCCTCGTCCTCGTGCTGGTCGGGCGTTCCGGCCGGCGCGGGCACATGCGTGTTGTAGCCGTGAATGTCGGCACCGAGCGTGGTCGGAATGATGCCGGCGGCGATCGCCTTCCTGGCGAGCCGGTAAGAGAAGTGGCTGCCGTGGCCGACGTCGACCTTGAGGCCGCGCTCGAGCGCGGCCTGGATCACCGGATGCACCTCGCCCTCGCGGTTGACGAAGCCGCCGGGATGGCGCGTGAACGGATGAGCGAGAACATCGCCTTCACGCAAGAGCGGGATCACGCGCGTAAGAATGGTGTCGGCATCCTCGCCATTGGCGCCACTCTCGGGCAGGCCCCAGAGCTGGCCGAAATGCACGTAGACCGGAAGATCGGCGCGCTTGCCGATCTCGGCCGCCATCTCGATGACGCGGATGCCCCAGCGCGCAAAGCCGCCGATCTCGGCGTGGGCCTTGATGCCGCGCACGATATCGAGATTGGCCGTCGCCGCCTTCACGGTCGCATCGATGTCGACGCCGTCGGGGCTGTAGAGCTGCGGATAGAAGTGCCCTTCGAGGCCGCCGACGAGATAGGCGGACAGAAAGGCATAGACTCGTGAGGCCGCGGGCTCCGCGATGAAGTGACGAAAGCCGGGCAGCGTCATGCAGGACGGGCCGCCCTGATCGACCAGCGTCGTCACGCCCGACTGCACGCCGACCATGTCGGGATTCATGCCGAAGCGGCCGGAGACATACTGATAGACATGTGCATGGGTGTCGATCAGCCCGGGCAGCACCAGCTTGCCGCTGACGTCGACGATCTCCTTGGCGCTGCTCGGCAGAATGTCGGACGCGACGGCTGCGATCTTGCCGTTGCGGATGGCGACGTCCTTGATGCCATCAACGCCGGAGGCCGGACAGATCACGCGGCCGCCTCGCAGCAGAAGGTCGAAGCTGGCAGTGACGGACATGGCGTCCTCCTCTATCTCATCCATCTCGCGCAGGCGGATGCCCGCGAATTACGAAGCATGCTTCGTATTCTGCAAAAGCAAGCCTCGTGCCATGATCTGGCGGTGGCGGGCGCGTTCGAATCGAGCTAATCGCAGGGGGTTCCGGGTTGGGAGAGCGTGCATTGCGGCAAGCAAAGAAGGGTCGTAGCCGGGCCAAGCACCGCCCCTGGCCATTGTCGCAGCGGCCCGGCTATCTGATCCGTCGACTGCATCAGATTCACGTGGCGCTGTTTCAGGAAGCCTGCGGGCAGTTCGAGGTCACGCCACTGCAATACAGCTTGCTTTCGGCGCTGGCGGTGCGCGAAACCGCCGATCAGACCACTTTGGCGGCCGATATTGCGCTCGATCGGACTACGACGACCGGCGCGCTGAAGCGGCTCGCCGCGCGGCATCTGGTCGAGCGCGCCGTCAACAAGGACGATCGCCGTGCGCGCTTGTGCCGATTGACCCCGGCCGGCGCAGCACTGCTGGTCAAGATCGAAGGCGCGGCGCGGCAGGCGCATCGCGCCACGCTCGGCGATCTCAGCGAAAAGGAACAGGGGCTCTTCATTGAAATGATGCAGCGCATCGTCGCCGGCAATCCCACTCGCGACAGCGCTGCTGCCATATTCGACTAGACGCTGCTGCTGCCGTTTTGGGTTTGGCTGCTTAATTTATCATCGTACCGCTGCCCGGCCGTGCAACGTCCTCCACGTCCTGCCGGCACGTTCGGACGGCGGAGCGACGGCTCGAACGCGGCGCAACGAGCCCGCGCGTGACGGCGGCGTGCGCTTGAAATTCCAGTAGCAATCGAGCCCGTACCCGATTGCATTGGGCCTCGGCGCACGCCCTGTTCCGACCGCCCCATAACCCATGGCACGATTTATGCTGCCACGATGCGAAGCGTGCTTCGTATTGGGGGATGTCATGACGGATTCCGAACTTCGCGCTGATCTTCACAGCATCGAGCCAATTCCCGACGCGGACCGGGACTCGACCGGGCCGCAGCAGATGTGGATCTGGGCCGGCGCCAACATCGCGCCGGTCAACTGGGCGCTCGGCGCGCTCGGCATCATTCTGAAGCTCGGCCTGATGGAAACGATCGCGGTCATCGTGCTCGGCAACATCGTGGGATGCGCGATCTTCGCGACCTTCACGGTGATGGGGCACAAGACCGGCGTCAACCAGATGGTGCTGAGCCGCTCCGCCTTCGGCGTCCGCGGCGCCTACCTGCCGAGCATCCTGATGTTCCTGATGACGCTGGGCTGGATCGGGGTCAACACCTACTTCCCGGTCAAGGTCTCGATGGGCATCCTCGGGCAGTTCGGCGTTCCCGACACCTGGCCGATCGAGATCGTCGTCATCACGCTGGTGATGGCCGTGCAGGTGCTGATCGGAATCTACGGCTTCTATGCGATACGCACCTTCGAGAAGTACACGGTGCCGCCAACCATCGCCATCATGGTGCTGATGAGCGTTTTGGCATGGACGCGCCCGGGTGTCGTCAACTGGAACCTGACGACATCGCTGCCTCCGGGGGCACATCTGGCGATGCTGACGCTGCTGACCACCGCGATCGGGGTCGGCTGGGGCATTTCCTGGGTGACCTGGGCCTCCGACTATTCGCGCTTCGTGCCGAAGAGCGTGCCGTCGAAATCCGTGTTCTGGTACAGCTATGTCGGCATGTTCGTGCCCACGGTCTGGCTCGGCATTCTCGGCGCGACCATCGCCTCGACGACGCTGGATACCGATCCCGCCAAGATGGTGAGCGCGGTATTTGGCGGGCCTGTCAGCATCCTGGTCCTCCTGATGGTGTTGCACGGCCCGATCGCCACCAACATCCTCAACGTCTATTCGGCGACGTTGGCGGCGCTCAGCGCGGGGCTGAAATTCTCCCGTTTCTGGCTCACCGTCATCGTCGGCGTCGCCGGCTATCTGGTCACGCTGTACTTCATCTTCGCGCCGTCTTTCGCGAAAGCGTTCGACAACTGGATGATCAGCCTGCTCTTGTGGATGAGCCCGTGGGCCGGTGTGGTGCTGGCCGACTTCTTCATCAAGCGTAAGGGCAAGATCGACATCGCCGAGCTCTATCGCTCGCCGGAGACCAGCGCCTATGGCGACATCAACTGGGCCGGCATGATCGCCTTCTTTGCGGGCCTCGTCGCCGGCTGGCTGGTCGAAGACGGCCTCGTCGGCGCGCTGCAGGGGCCGATCTCGACCAATCTACTCGGCGGTGCCGACCTGAGCTGGCTGTTCGGCATCGGGGTTGCGGGCCTCGTCTATCTCGGGCTCGGCAAGCTCGTGACTTCGCCCTCCTCGATCGTCGCGAGCAGCGCAGGCAGCTAGCGGCAGGCAGTGACGGTAGACTGATGGACTACGTTCTGCGATCCATTCCCGGAAACGTCCAGTGGGGACTCTGGGACGGACGATTGAAGCCGGCGCTCCGGATCGCATCCGGAGACCGGGTGACCATCGAGACGCTATCGGGCGAACCGGACGATCTGCCTGATCCATCGCTCGGTTTTGAGGTGGTGCCTGGACATGCGGAGGTGCTGGCAAGCGCCTTCCGCGGTCCGGGCCCGCATCTTCTCACGGGGCCGATCCATGTCGAGGGCACTGAACCCGGCGACGTGCTTGAAGTGCGCGTGCTGAATATCGAACTACGCTGCAATTGGGGCTGGAACCTCCAGGTGCCGACGCTCGGCACGCTGCCCGAGGATTTTCCCGAGTTTCGTCGCATCTACATTCCGCTTGACCGCGCGCGTAACGTGGCGCGCCTGCCCTGGGGACAGGAGCTGCCGCTGTCCCCCTTCTTCGGCAATTTCGGCGTCGCGCCGCCGCTCGCCTGGGGCCGGTTGTCCTCGAAGGAGCCGCGGGCGTTCGGCGGCAACATGGACAACAAGGAGCTCGGCGCAGGCAGCACGCTGTATTTTCCCGTCTTCGTGCCGGGCGCGCTGTTCTCCGCCGGCGACGGCCATGCGCTCCAGGGCGACGGTGAGGTCTGCCTGACGGCGATCGAGGCCGCGCTCACCGGCACCTTCGAATTCCACGTCCGGCGCGATCTTCGCCTCACCTCCCCGCGCGCGGAAACCGCGGTCGACTGGATCACGATGGGATTCGACGAGGACCTCGACGATGCCGCCAAGGCGGCGCTGCGCGACATGATCGCGCTGATCCGCGAGAGGAGCGGCCTCAGCGCGCAGGACGCCTATACCCTCTGCTCGATCGCCGCCGACCTCAGGATCACGCAGATGGTCGACGGCAACAAGGGCGTCCACTGCGTCCTGACAAAATCCCGCATGCCCTGACCGCGCCCTTCTCCAGACCAGGCGCCAAGCGATCCGCGCCTGATCAGATCAGGCTCGACTTGCCGCGGCTCAGCACCTCGCCTGCGCCCTTGTCGCCGACGATCTCGCCCTGGTCGTACACGACCCGCCCGCGGGCGATGGTGGTGACGGGCCAACCGGTGACGTCAAAGCCTTCCCAGGGCGTATAGTCCGCGCCATGGTGAAGATCGGCCTGCTGAATCTTCTTCTTCAGCCTGGGGTCCCACAGCACGATATCGGCATCGAAGCCGACGCCGATTGAGCCCTTGCGCGGATAGAGGCCGTAGATCCTCGCGTGGTTGGTCGCCGTCAACTCGACGAACCTTTGCAGCGTGATGCGTCCCTTCGAGACGCCTTCCGAGAACAGGATCGGCAGCCGCGTCTCGACGCCGGGAATGCCGTTCGGCACCCAGCGGAACGAGGTGCGGGCGTTCGGCGTCAGCTTACCCCTGGGGTCATCGTAGCGGAACGGGCAGTGATCGGACGAGAAGGTCTGGAACACGCCTGTGGTGATGCCCTCCCAGATCGCCTGCTGGCTCTCGGCATCGCGCGGCGGCGGCGAGCAGACGTACTTCGCGCCCGTGATGTCCATGTTCAGGCCCTTCATGTCGTCGGCCGTCAGCGTGATGTATTGCGGGCAGGTCTCGGCATGAACAGGCAGGCCGCGCTGCTGCGCCCAGCGCACCTGCTCCATCGCCTCGCGCCCGGAGACATGCACGATCATGATGGGCACGCCGATCACCTCGGCATGGCTGATGGCGCGATGCGTCGCCTCGCGCTCGACCGCCTGCGGCCGCGACACGCCGTGATAATAAGGCGCGATGTGGCCCTCGCGTTCGAGCTTCGAGGTCAGGAAGCGGATGGCATCGTAGCCCTCGCAATGGACCATGACCAGCGCCTCCTCGCGGCGCGCGACCTCGAACACCTCGAGCAGCTGCTTGTCGCTGAGCACGAGGTCGTCATAGGTCATGAACACCTTGAAAGAGGTGTAGCCGTCCTTGACCAGGGCCGGCAGCTCCTGCCCGAGCACGACCGCGGTCGGATCGGAGATGATGAGGTGGAACGCAGTGTCGATATAGCACTCACCTTCCGCGAGTTTGCGGTAGTTCTCCACGCAGGTGCGCAGCGAGGTGCCCTTCTCCTGCAGCGCGAACGGCAGCACCATGGTGTTGCCGCCGGCCGCTGCTGCGCGCGTGGCCGAGGCGAAATCGTCGGCCATCACGACGTCGGGGCCGGAGGGCTGGGAGATGTGGACATGGCTGTCGATGCCGCCCGGCAGTGCCAGCAGGCCGGTCGCGTCGATCTCGCGCGCAGCACCTTCGAGATGATCGGCAATGCTGACGATGCGACCGTCGCGAATGCCGATGTCGGCGCGGAACTCGTCGCTGGCCGTCACGATGGTGCCGCCGCGAATGGCGAGATCGAGCTGGGTCACAGGCGCCTCCGTTACTTGATGACCGCTGGTGTCTGGAAGATCCGGCCCCACGGCGCAAGAGCGGAGATGTCCCCTCCGGCCAGCTCAAGGGTTCGCCACAACGTCACCGCGACCGAATCGAGCACGGCAATGTTCAATTCCCGTTCGAGCGAAGCCGCAAGCGCGGCCCCGTCGAGATTGGTGCAAAGGATAACAATCGCGTCGGCACCTTCCAACGCCACCGCGCGGATCATGTCCGCGATGGTCGCAGGCGCAACCTCGCCGAAGGAGAAATTGTCGCGCAGGCCCAGATGCCGCTCGGCGGACGGGGCAACGCCCTCCTCGGACCAGACATCGCCGATCCGCCGCTGCACGTCATCGGTATAGGGCGAGACCAAACCGATGCGTCTCGCACCGAGCGCGCGCGCGGCATCGATGCAGGCGAGCGTGGATGTCGTCGCGGGTACGCCCGTGCGCGCCGCGATCGCCTCGCACAGGCTCCGGTCGCGGCCGATGCCGAGCCAGCTCGCGGAGGTGCCGTTCCAGGCGATGGCATCGACTTTTGCGTCGGCCAGCAAGTCCGCCGCCGGCAGCATCACCGAGGCGTCGAACTGGTTCAGCGCCGCGGTATCGAGCGCAATCTCGGTGACGCGGAAGCGCGAGAAATGGGCGGTGACATCAGGCACGCCAGCGAGCATCGCGCTGGTGACGGGCTCGAGCACCGAGTTGGAGGACGGCGTGATCATGCCGAGACGCTTGCGCATGGCCTTAACCTTACGACGCCTGCGCAAGCCGCGTCGACTCCTCCCGGATCAGGGACAGGACGTGGCGCTTGGCGTCGTTGAATTCGGGGCTGGTGATGTCGCGCGGGCGCGGCAGGTCGAAATTGACGGCCTCGCGGATGCGGCCCGGCCTCTTGGTCATCACCACGATCTTGTTGCCGAGCACCAGCGCCTCGTCGACGCTGTGGGTGACGAATACGATGGTGCAGCGCCGTTTCTGCCAGATCGCGACCAGTTCCTCCTGCATTTCGAGCTTGGTCTGGGCGTCCAGCGCAGCAAACGGCTCGTCCATCAGGATGACGCTGGGGTTCATGAGCAGCGCCCGGGCGATGCCGACCCGCTGGTTCATGCCGCCGGACATCTCGGAGGGATGATGGTGCTCGAAACCTCGCAGGCCGACGAGATCGATGAACTCCATGGCGCGGTCGTGCCGTTCGGCTTTGGCGACGCCCTTGAGCTTGAGATGGAAGGCGATGTTGTCGATCGCGGTCAGCCACGGCATCAGGGTCGGCTGCTGAAACACGACGCCGCGGTCGGAGCCCGGCCGCTCCACCTGCTTGCCGCCAACCAGCGTCCGCCCGGAGGTTGCCTGCTCGAAGCCGGCGATGATGTTCAGGAGTGTCGACTTGCCGCAGCCGGACGGGCCGAGCAGGCAGACGAAGTCGTTGGCCTCGATGTCGAGATTGATGTTGTCCAGCGTCAGGAGGTCGCGGCCGCGCCGCTTGTCGGAGAATACCTTGACGATGTTGCGAAGCTCGATTGCCGCCATCAGCCTGCCCTGCCCTGCACGGTGGTCGTCTGCTGCCAGCGCAGCGTGCGCGCCATGATCGCCTTGAGGCCGAGGTCGGTGAGATAGCCGAGCAGCCCGATCGAGATCATTGCCGCCAGCACGATGTCGTAGCGCAGGAAGTAGTAAGAGTCCCACAGCACGTAGCCGAGGCCGCTCTTGACCGCGACCATCTCGGCCGTGACCGTCAGCATCCAGGCCGAGCCGACCGCGATGCGCAGACCCGCAAAGATCGAGGGCAGCGCCGCCGGAAGCACGATGTCGGTCAACATCTGCCGCCCGTTCGCACCCATCATCGCGCCCGCGCGGACCAGATTATGGTCCACGGTCTTCACGCCATGGATCGCGTTCATCAGCACGGGGAAGAAAGCACCCAGGAAAACGAGGAAGATCGCCGGCTTGTCGGCGATGCCGAACCAGATGATGGCGAGCGGAATCCAGGACACCGGCGGGATCGGCCGCAGCATCTGCAGCGTCGGCTCCAGCGTCTTCTCGAACAGGCGCGACCAGCCGATCGCGACACCGGCGAGGATGCCGAGCAAGCTCGCCAGCGCAAAGCCGCCGAACACACGCAAAGCGCTGGCGAGCGCATCGCGCAGCCAGTGTCCGGAATAGGTCTGCGTGGTCTCGTCGAAGCCGAACACCCAGTCGCCGAGCGCGTGCAGCACGGCGCTCGGCGCCGGCAGCAGCGCGGGCGGAAGCACGCCGCTGCGGGCAAAAGCCTCCCAGCCTGCAATCAGCAGCGCCGGCACGATCAGGCGTTCGAGCCCCTGGATCGCCCGCGTCAGCCGAAGCGCAGGCCTTGCGGGCGAGACGTCAGTAACCGAGGTCATTCTTGGCCTTTCCGGTGGCCTGCTCCAGGAACGAATAGTCCATGTTTTTCTCCGCTTCCGCGGAGACGTCCTTCTGGATGTATTTGAGGTCGCGCATCATGGCGGCGATCGCGAGCGTTTGCGACCGGTGGATCGCAGGATCGGGCGAAGCGTTCTTCAGCGCCTCCGCCGCCACGTTCTTATCGAGGCCGGTCAGCTTGTTGATGACGTCGATCCACGGCGTCTTGTCGGCGACCAACTTGTTGTCGAGCTCGACCACGGCGCTGACGACGCCCTGAACACCAGCGCGCTGGCTGGCGATGACGTCAGAGCGCGTCACGATCAAATTGGTCAGATTGCCGGCCGCCTGGTCGTACGGCAGCACGAAGTGCTTGCCGGCACCGGCGAGCCGGATCTGCGAGGCGAATGGCTCGACCGAGCAGATCATGTCGACCTCGCCGCGTTGGAGCGCTGCAAGATGGTCGGAAGGGTTGGGGATGTTGATGAACTGGATGTCCTTGTTGGGATCGACACCCTGCTTGAGGAATGCGCCGCGCATGTGGATGTCCTGCGCGTTGCCGCGGGAGGCCGCGACCTTCAGCAGCTGACCGTCGCTCCTGCCCTTGGCGACGACGGCCTTGAACGCGGTCCAATCGTCGGGCGGCAGGTTCAGCTTCGCAGAGGAGAGACATTCCGAGCCGCCGTTGATCTGGCCGGACACGGCGACGACGTCAAAGCCCTTGTCGAGCGCGGTGATGTAATGGAGGTAGGTAACCTGCGCGACGTCGATGCTCTTCGAGATCAGGGCGGTGAGCACGTCGTTGCCCGAGTTGAAGCCGGTGGCCTCGACCTCGACACCCTTGGCCATGCCCGGGATCAGCGACATCGGCAGGCAGTGCGCGCATTTGGCGTAGCCGAGCTTGATCTTCGCGGTCTGCGCAATGGCGAGGTCGCCTCCGCCCAATATCGCGGCCATCACCACGAGGCCCATTCGCAAACTCGTCCGCATTGCTCACTCCGTTTCGAAGGCGCGAGACCTCGCGCGTCTCGGGAGATCATCGGTCGGCCTTCGCGGCAGCGCAACGGGGATTCTGCATGCTGCATACAATTTGCGCGCTATGCCATTGTTTTCAGCGACATGCGTCGGTATTTTGGGCAAGCAAAGCGGCCGGAAACGGCTAGGATGAACTGAAGCAACGAGGCGCGCGTGCAGCAGAAGTCGGAAACCCCGAAGGGCCGAAAATCGCCCAAACTCAAGAGGATGGGCTTGCATGAGCGCGCCGCCGCGCGGATGCGGACGATGATCATTCGCGGCGAGCTGGCGCCGGGCTCGCAGACCCAGGAGACGAGGCTGTCGAAGGAGCTGGGCGTGTCCCGTACCCCCCTTCGTGAAGCCATGAAGGTGCTCGCGGCCGAAGGGTTGATCGAGCTTCGCCCCAACCGCAGCCCGCGCATCGCCGACATCGCGATCGCCGGCATCTCGGAGTTGTTCGAGGCGCTCGCGGGGATCGAACGGCTGGCCGCAGAGCTTGCCGCCGAGCGCGCGACCGAACGCGACCTCGCCCGCCTGCGGACGCTTCAGACCCGGATGGAGGGGCATCACCGCAACGGCAAGCTCGACGATTATTTTGCCATCAACGGCGAAATCCACAACACCATCGTCCGGATGGCGCGCAACACGCCGCTCCGCGAAGCGCACGAGACACTGATTTCCCGCGCCGAGCGTGCACGCTATCTGGCCCTGGGTGCCGACAAGCGCTGGAGCAATTCGGTCGACGAACACGCCGGTATCCTCGCCGCGCTCGAGGCGCGTGACAGCGAGGCGGCAGGACGCCTGCTCGGCGCCCATGTCCGCCAGACCGGCACCGCGCTGCTCGAAACGCTCGCGCCCAAGCCAAAACTGACGGCGGCATGACCATGAAGCTGCTGCTGCTCAATCCCAACACCAGCACAGGGGTCACCCAGTTGATGAGCGATGTCGGGCAGCGCGCGGCCGCGCCCGACACTGAGATCATCCCCTGCACCGCGACACGCGGCGTGCCCTATATCGCGACGCGAACCGAGGCGCAGATCGGCGGCGCCATCGCGCTGGAGATGCTGGCCGAGCAGCACACCAAGGTCGATGCTGCGATCATTGCAGCGTTCGGCGATCCCGGCCTGTTCGCTGCGCGCGAGACTTTTGACATTCCCGTGGTGGGCATGGCCGAAGCCGCGATGCTGACCGCCTGCATGGCCGGACGGCGCTTTGGCATTGTCACCTTCGCCCAGGCACTCGGGCCCTGGTACGAAGAGTGCGTCCGCGACCACGGCCTGCGGGAGCGCTGCGCCGGCATCCGCATGCTCGATACGCCGTTCAAGGCGATTTCTGAGGTCGGCACCGAGAAGGAGGATCTGCTCGTCGACCTCGCGCACCGCGCCATCGTCGAAGACGAGGCCGATGTCCTGATCTTCGCAGGCGCGCCGCTCTCGGGCCTTGCCGAACGCGTCGCCGACCGGATCCCCGTCCCCGTCGTCGACCAGGTCGTTGCCGCCGTGAAGCAGGCCGAGGCGTTGGTGGCCTTGAGCCTACGCAAGGCCACGGCGGGCACGTACCGCCGGCCCGCTGCCAAACCCACCATCGGTCTTGCCGGCGCGCTCGCCGCCCGGCTCGAGCATCGCGACAGCTAGGGGAGCTTCGGCCGGCGATGCGAGAAGCCCAATTCGTTTTCGATGGCACGGCCGAAGGCAAACAGGCGGGATTCGCAGCCCGGTGGCGCGATGATCTGGATGCCGAAGGGCAGTTCGTCCTCCCCCCGCCGCACCGGCAAGGTCAGGACCGGGAAGCCGACCAGCGACACGATGAAGGTGACGGCGAGATAGTCGATCGGGGTTTCCATGGCTGCGCCGTCGATCGCGGTGACGTCACTGACCTCGTTCGGCCAGGGCAAGACCGAAGCCGCTGGCGCAATCAGGAAATCGGCGCGCGCGAACAGCTCGCGAAAGCTGCGGTAGATCGCGGTGCGCCGCCGCTCGGCGTTGAGGTAATCCTCCGCCGTGAGCTTGGCGCCCGCCTCGATGTTCCAGATCACGGTGGGTGTGAGCTCGGCACGGCGCGTCCGCAGCAATTCGCCATAGCTGTTGGCGATGTGCGCGGCGCGCAACGTGCGGAAGGTCTCGATAGCGCCGCTGCAATCGGGCGAAAACGGCATCAGATCCGCAACACCAGCGAGCGCGTCGCAGGCGGCAGCAAAACGTGCACCAACGTCGCGCGAAACGGGCGCCACGCCGAAATCAGCTGTCACGGCGATCCGGGGGCGTACTGCGAGCGGCCGATCGTCATTGCAGATGCCGGTCGAGATCGGATCGTTCGCGTCGCTACCAGCGCAGACCGACAGCGCCAGTTCGAGATCATCGACGCCGCGGGCAAGAAAACCGTGGCTGGCCAGCATGTCCCAACCGAGTGGCCGGCGCGGCGACGGGATACGGCCGGGCGTCGGCCGGATCGAGGCAACGTCGCAGAAGCTTGCGGGCGTACGCACGGAGCCGCCGAAATCGGTGCCGTGCGCCAGCGGCACCATGCCGGCCGCGACCGCGACGGCAGAGCCGCCGGACGATCCGCCCGAGGTCAGCGCGCGATCGAACGGATTGCGCGTCGGCCCGCACAATTTGTTGGTGCAGACCGCGCCAAAGCCGAACTCCGGCGTGTTGGTCTTCCCCAGGATGATCGCACCGGCGCGCCGCAGCCGCGCGACCACGAGATCGTCCTCGACCGGCACGTGGTCGCGAAACAGAACCGAACCGCAGGTGGTCGCAAGCCCCGCGGTGTCGGTAAGATCCTTGATTGCGACGGGCACCCCATGCAGCGGGCCGGTCGGCGAAGCCGCCGCGTCGCAGATGTCCGCCGCACGGCGGGCACCGTCCGCATCAACAGTCACGAACGCCGCCAGTTGCGCATCCTGATCCGCAATCCGCGCCAGATGCGCCTCGACGACGTCACGCGAGGACAGCTCGCCCTTCGCAATGGCGCGCGCGAGAATTGTGGCGGTGAGGTCGCAAATCGATTGATCCGAGGTCATCGGACTACAATGCCAAAACACACCGCAAAAAGCGACCGCGCCGGGCACGAGACTTGCTTTCTCCTTAGGGGCAACGGGAGGCAACACCATGGCTGAAGCGCAAGGCGGACGTTCGCTCGTCGTCGACGCCGTCACCCACCGCTACCCGAGCGGCGCGCTCGCGGTCGAGAACATCAATCTGGACATCAAGGGCGGCGAGATCATCGCCCTGCTCGGCCCATCCGGCTGCGGCAAGACCACCCTGCTGCGCATCATCGCCGGCTTCATCGCGCAGACCCAAGGGCGCATCATCATCGGCGACGACATCGTCGATGCGCTGCCGCCGAACCGCCGCGCGGTCGGCATCGTGTTCCAGAACTACGCGCTATTCCCGCATCTCAGCATCAGCGAGAATGTCGGCTACGGCCTCGCTGCCCGCGGCGTCGACAAGGCGACGCGCCAGCGCGAGGCCCAGCGCCTGCTGGAGCTGGTGCAGCTGCCGACCATGGCCGAACGGCTGCCGCGGCAACTCTCCGGCGGCCAGCAGCAACGCGTCGCGCTCGCCCGCGCGCTCGCGATCAAGCCGTCGATCCTGCTGCTCGACGAGCCCTTTGCCGCACTCGACAAGAATTTGCGCCTGGACATGCAGATCGAGGTCAAGCGGCTGCAGCGCGTCTCCGGCATCACCACGCTGATCGTGACCCACGACCAGGAGGAAGCCCTCTCGATGGCCGATCGCGTCGCTGTGCTGAGCCACGGCAAGCTCGAGCAGTTCGGCTCGCCGTCCGACGTCTACGACCGCCCGCAGACGCTGTTCGTGAATACCTTTGTCGGCTCGACCAACCGCATGCCCGGAATCGTGGTCTCGGCGGATCGCACCGCAGCAAAGGTGCGCCTCGACGCCGGCGCGGAGATCATCGCGCGGCCCGCCGCCGGCGCCCTCACCGAGGGGGGCCGCGTCACCGTGTGCATCAGGCCCGAACATCTGCAGTTCGTCGGCGACGAGACTGGCTTTGCCGGCGTGGTCGGCATGTCCTTGCCGCTCGGGGCCACCGTCGTGCACGAGGTCACCACCGCAGACGGCTCCGGCGTCAAGATCTCCCAGGCGCGCATCGGCGAGACGCGCGCGCTGGAGAGCGGCGCCGCCGTGCGCCTCGCACCACTCGCCCCTTCGCTCGCCAACGCATTTCCCGCAACGCTTTAGTTCCTGTCATTGTCCACACGGAGTTCGACATGATCCTCAATCGCCGCAGCCTGATGACGACCGCCCTCACGCTCGGGGCCATGAAGGCGTTTCCCGGGCTGAGCTTTGCCCAGGCCCGCCCGCTGGTGTTTGCGACCTTCACCGGGAGCTGGGAGGAAGCGCACAAGGCCGTGCTGGTGCCGGCCTTTCGCAAGGCCAACGCCGATGCCGCGATCGTGCTCGACCCCATGCTCTCGGTCGACCAGATCGCGAAGGTGAATGCCGCGAAAGCCAATCCGCCGATCGACGTCATGCTGCACGATCCCGGCCCTGCCCTCGTCGCGATCGGCCAGGACCTGGTCGAGCCCTATCCGGTCGAGAAGAGCGCCTATTACAAGGACCTGATCGCCGAAGCGCAGGAGCCGATGGGCCCCGCCCCGTTCTTCCAGGTCGTCGGCCTTACCTATAACCCGGAAGCCGTCAAGACGCCGCCGACCTCCTGGGCCGATCTCTGGAAGCCCGAGTTCAAGGGCCGCGTCGGCATCACCAACCTCAACTCGACGCTCGGCACCGGCTGGCTGGTCGAGATCGCCAAGATGCGCGGCGGCTCGGAAGCCAATGTCGATCCCGGCTTCAAGGCGCTGGAGGAACTCAAGCCCAATCTCGCCGCGGTGGCCGCCAATCCTGGCGCGCTCGCGACCCTGTTCCAGCAGGGCCAGATCGACATCTCGCCCGGCAATTTCAACGCCATCCAGATTCTGAAAGCGCGCGGCGTGCCGGTCGAGTTCGTGGCGCCGAAGGAAGGCGCCATCGCCTTCAAGACCACGATCCACATCGTCAAGAACTCGCCGAACCGCGAGCTCGCCTTCAAGCTGATCGAGGCAGCGCTGACCCCGGAGGTGCAGACCACCCTGATGAATCCGCCTTATCTGATCGTGCCGACCAACTCCAAGGTGACGATGGGCGGCGAAATCGCGCGCGTGCTCGCCAAGGACACTGCCGAGCTGAAGAAGAAGTTCGTGTTCCAGGACTGGAAGAAGATCAACGAGCAGCGCTCGGCCTGGATCGAGCGCTTCAACCGCGAGATCAAGATCTAGCGCAAGGACCTGACGATGGGCACGGCACCGGCATCACGGGACGTCACGTCCTATGGAATGGGATTGGCAGCGCCGCTGGCGTTGTTCTTCCTGCTGTTCTTCGTCGCGCCGCTGCTGCAACTGTTCTGGCTCTCGCTGCACAACGACACGGCCGGGCTCCATTGGGGGCTCGGCCAGTACCTGCACTTCCTGACCGATCCCTTCAGCCTCAGCGTGCTCGGCTCGACGCTGCTGCTGGGGGCCGAGGTGACGGCCGTCTGTCTCGTGCTCGGCTTTCCCATCGCCTGGCTCTATCAGCGGGTCGGGCCCAAGCTTCAGACCGTCATCATCCTGATCGTGCTGCTGCCGCTTTTGACCAGCGTTGTGGTGCGCACCTTCGCCTGGATCGTGATCCTGGGCCGCCAGGGCATCATCAACGCGACGCTGCAGTCCCTCGGGATCATCGATACGCCCCTGAAGCTGCTCTACACCCAGTTCGGCGTCGTGATCGCGCTGGCGCAGGTGCAGATGCCGCTGATGACGCTGCCGCTGATCACCGCGCTCGGCCGCATCGATCCCAATCTCGACGATGCCTCCTGCTCGCTCGGCGCGGGGAGCTGGCGCACCTTCTTCCGGGTCGTGCTGCCATTGTCGCTGCCCGGCGTAATCGCCGGCTGCACGCTGACCTATGCCGCCGCCATCACGGCCTTCATCACCCAGTCGCTGGTCGGCGGCGGGCAGATGCTGTTCATGCCGATGTATCTCTATCAGCAGGCCTCGACGCTGCAGAACTGGCCGTTCGCGTCGGCGATCTCGATCATCTTCCTGCTGGCCGTGCTCGCGGTCGTGTCGGTCTTCACCACGCTCGGCCGTCTGTCGCGGGGCTATGGAGGCGCATGATGGCTGGCCGCAAGCGCACCCTTGAGGCGTTCAGCTTCGAATTGGTCATGACATTGATCGCGATCATCGCGCTCATCCTGATCATCGCGCCGTCGCTCGTCGTCCTGATCGTCTCCTTCACCAGCGGCTTCTCACTGAAATTCCCGCCGCCGGGCTATTCGCTGCGCTGGTACGCCGAGCTCTGGGACGCCTGGCAGCTGCACTTCGCCGCGAAGAACAGCCTCATCGTGGCGCTGTGGGCGACGGGCCTGTCCGTCGCCCTCGGCGTCGCCGCGGCGCTCGCGATCTCGCGCTCGCAGGCCTTGTCGGCGCGGCTGCTCGATTCCCTCTTCATGTCGCCGCTGGTCCTGCCTGCGCTGGCTTTTGGTCTGGCCGCGCTGATGCTGTTCTCGCTGGTCGGCCTGCCGGTGTCGCCGCTGACCCTGGTGATCGGCCACACCGTGGTCTGCGTGCCCTATGTCGTGCGCAATACGGTGGCGGCGCTGGCCCAGCTCGAGCCGACGCTGCTGGAAAGCTCGGCGGTGCTCGGCGCGAGCCGCCTCTACACGTTCCGTCGCATCGTGCTGCCGCTGATCCGGCCCGGCATCATTGCTGGCGCCTTCATCGCCTTCATGTCGTCGTTCGACAACGTGCCGGTGTCGCTATTCCTGCGCGATGCCGCCACCGACATGCTGCCGATCCGGATGTGGCAGGATCTCGAAGGCAAGCTCGACGTCACCATCGCCGCGCTGTCGGGCGTGCTGATCATCGCCACCGTCGCGCTGGTCGCGGTCATGGAGCGCGTCACCGGCCTGTCGCGGCGGCTGACCAACTGATCAGGCGCCGCGGAACAGCGAATAGCCCCAGCGCGTGAATTTCAGCGGCAGGTGAAAATGCTCGTCAACGTTCTTGATGCGGAAGCGGAACGGCGTCACGGTCAGGAAGCCGTCCCGCTCGCCAAAGAACTCGCCGAGATGAAACAGCACCTCGTACTCGCCTGCCGTCACGCCGGCGCCTTGCGCAACGGCATGATCGAGCACCCCGTTGGCGCCGAGTCGCCCGTCGGCGATGCGCTGGGAATCCGGATCGATCCGCCAGATCTCGACGCGCAAGCCTTGCGCCGGGCGCCCGCTCGCCACGTCGACCCCGTGAATGGAAATGCCGCCTGCCACCATGTTCCTCCCATGAGCACGCCACCATGATAAACGCAGACGCAGCCGTTCGGCCAGCGCCCGCGTTGCTGCCGGCGCTGGGGGCGATGACCGCGCTTCAGGCCCTCGTGGCGCTGGCCTTGTTCGCGCCCGGCGTGGTCGCGCCCCGCGCCCATATCGAGGTCTGGCAGCTCTCGATGTTCTCCTGCGCGGTGTTCGCGGTCGGCATTCCCGCCTCGTTCTGGGGCGGCGGCTCCATCGCGCGGGTCGGCTCGCTCAGGATCGCGAGCCTGTGCGCGGCGGCCATCGTCATCAGCATGGCGCTGGCTTCGATGGGATCGAGCGCCGCCCTGCTGGCCGCAGGTCTCTGCCTCGGTCTCGCGATGGGGCCCGAAACACCCGCAAGCGCGGCGCTGCTGGCGCGACTCGTCACCGCCGAACGGCGCGCCTTCGTCTTTTCGGTACGCCAGACCGGCAATCAGATCGGCGCCGTCTGCGGCTCGCTGGCCCTGCCCGCGATCGCCATCGCGTTCGGGCCGGCCTGGTGCTATGCAGCCGTCGCGGCCTTGGCGCTGCTGGCTATCCTGCTGTTCGAGCGGCTGCGGCCGGCCTACGCCGGCAAGGTCGTCCCGCCCCCGACGCTCGATCTCCGCGCGCGCCTGGCGCTGGTCACGGCGGACCGACGGATCGCGATGCTGGCACTGGCCTCGATGCCGTTCAGCGCCATGCAAGTATCGCTCAACACGATCTTCGTCACGCTTGGCACAAGAGAGCTCGGCCTCAGCCATATCGAGGCCGGCATGGCGCTCGCCTGCGCGCAAGTCGGGGGCCTCGTCGGCCGGCTCGGCTGGGGTTACGTCGCCATGCGCCTCGATGCCTCGCGCATGGTCCTCATCGTCATCGGCCTCGGCATGGCCTTCTGCGCCGCCCTGCTTGGCCTCGATGGCGCATCGCTCGGCCGCACCGGGCAATTCGCCGTCGCGGCCCTATTCGGCCTGACGGCATCGGGCTGGAACGGAGTTTTTGTCGCGGAGATTGCCCGCCTCGCCCCGCAGGACAGGATCGGCGAGACCACCGGCGCGGTGCTGACCGCGTCCTATGCCGGCCTGCTGGCCGCGCCGGCCGTGGTATCGATCCTGGATGGTGTGGCCGGCCTCGGGGCTGCCTTCTTCGCCTTGGCGTGCCTCGCGCTGTGCGGCACATTGGCTCTGATCTGGGGAAGCCATGACAAAGCCGGTCAATAGAGCGCGCGAGATCGCAGCCGACGTCACCGACGGGCGGACGACCGCCGTCGCGGCGGCGAAGGCCGCCCTTGGGCGCATCGACGCCGCCAAGGCCTTGAACGCGGTGGTCACGACCGATCCCGCACGCACGCTCGCCGATGCCGCCGCTGTCGATGATCGCCTGCGTGCCGGCGAGAAACTGCCGCTCGCCGGGGTGCCCATCGTCGTCAAGGACAACATCTGGGCCGCTGGCTGGCGTGTGACGCAGGGCTCGCGCCTGTTCGCCGATTTCATCGCGCCGCAGGATGCGATCGCGATCGAGCGGCTTCGCAAGGCCGGAGCCGTCGTTGTCGGCATCGGGGCAACCTCGGAGTTCGCGAGCAAGGGCGTGACGACCTCACCGCTGTTCGGGCCAACGCGGCACCCGCTCGATCCCGCGTTGACTCCCGGTGGTTCATCGGGTGGTCCGGCTGTCGCCGTCGCTGCCGGTCTCGTGCCGCTCGCAATCGGGACCGATGCGGGCGGCTCCAGCCGCAGGCCGCCAGCCCATGTCGGTGTCGCCGGCTTCAAGCCGTCCTACGGCGCAATTCCTTATGGACCTGGCTTCGCCGAGCCGTTCTTCGGTCTCTCCGTGATCGCACCGATCGCGGCCGATGTCGCCGACATCGCGCTGGCGTTTGAAGCCATGGCGGGCGCCGATCCGCGCGATCCAGATTCCGCCGGCATTGCGCAAGAGGCCCAGGACATCGTGGACTTGCGCATCGCCTTCTCGCCGCGTCTCGGGCTCGATGTCGCTGTCGATGACGTCGTCGCCAACGGGCTGGTGTCCGCCGTCGCGCGGCTGGCCGCTGCAGGCTTGCCTGTTTCGCAACGCGATCCCGTCTGGCCGACCGGCGCCACGGAAGAAGCCATCATGCCGCTTCAGCATGCCGGCCTCGCCGCGCTCTATGGAGAGGCCTTTCGCAGGGAACCGGCCGTCTTCGATCCTGATATCGCCAAGCAGATCGAGCGGGGGCTGTCATGGTCAGGCGCCGAGGTGGCCGGAGCGCTGCTTGCAAGCGCTGCAATCGCCAAGGCCTTTGCCGCGCTCTTTGGCGAGATCGACCTGCTGCTGACGCCAACCGTCCCATGCGTCGCGTGGCCACTGGCGCAGCTCGGCCCCGACATGATCGGCGGAAAAGCCGCCAGCCCACGTGCCCACGCGGTGTTCACGCCTTTCGTCAATCATGCCCGCCTGCCGGCGATTTCGATTCCGTGCGGAGCCGATCGGCGCGGCCTTCCTTTCGGCCTTCAGATCATCGCCGCGCGCGGGCGGGACCGTATGCTGCTTGACGCAGCGCGAGAGATCGAAGCCATATTGCGAACGTAATCCAAGCGCAGCGCTTCGCTGCCCTCGCGGCAGTCAGTACCCGTTACGGCAGGGATGTCGATACGCCCTCCGCGATCGCGGCCGCCCCTTGCGGTGACGCACATGGTCGACGGCAACGAGTTTGCGTCCTGGCGAAATCCCGCACGCCCAGGTCGCCCCCTTGCTAGAACTGGACGCCGCGCGTCAATGCACCGTCGACAACGAGGTTCGTCCCGGTGATGAAGCTCGCCGCGCGGCTCGCGAGAAACACCACGGCGTTGGCCATTTCCTGCGGTGTCCCCATCCGTCCCATGGGATTGAGCGCCAGCGCGGTCTTGTAGAGCTCAGGATTGTTGTCCTTGATCATGTTCCAAACCCCACCCTCGAAATAGGTGTTGCCCGGCGAGACCGAATTGGCGCGGATGCCCTTCCCTGCAAGCTGATTGGCGAGCCCCTGAGTGTAATGGATGATCGCCGCCTTGAAGGTGCCGTAGGGGCCGGCGGCGAAATCGACCTCACGCCCCGAGACGCTCGATATGGTGACGATCGCGCCGGCCGCGCTCTTCTCCAGATAGGGCATGGCCGCATTCACCAGCCGGACCGTACCCATCATGTCGGTCGAAAATTCCTTCTCCCAGCTTTCGTCGTCCTGCCCGATCGCAAGCGCGCTGACATTGGCGACGACGACGTCGATGCCGCCGAGCTTTGCCGCCATATCTTCGACCCAGGCCTTCAGCACGGCCGCATCGGCGACGTCGACCGCACCGCCAAAGGCGGCCACGCCCCTGGCCTTGAGTGCTGCGACCGTGCTCTCGACCTCGGCCAGATTGCGGGAGCACACGCCGACGTCGGCCCCCTCCGTGGCAAATGTCTCGGCGATCGCGCGGCCGATCCCCTTGGTGCTTCCCGTGACGAGAACCTTGGCGCCCTTGAGTCCCAGATCCATGATCGGATTCCTCTTCTCGGTTCAGTAGTTGGTCGCAGCTGCCTTGACCAATCCGCGATAGCTGTGCGGCATGCGCATCGACACCAGATCCTTTCGCCGCACGACGTTGGTCGGATAGACGCTGTCGAGATTGGTGGTGTCGACAAGCACAGTAGCAAGGCCCGTGCCGCCCGCCGCGATCGCCTCACGCCGCGGAAACGCGAACGTATCGGGGCCGAACACACCGCTCAGGCCAGGATAGCCACGCTCGGGATCGACGACATTGGCGAAGGCGAAGAACAGGTTGTTTTCGCCGGCGCGGACGCGGAAATGATGCCAGTGATGCGGATCCGGACCGGTTGGAATCGGTTTCGGCTGCACCACCTCCGTGCCGGCATGCGACGAACTGAAGCGCCCCTTGATCGCGGCCGGGCACGCAATGAGATCGCAGCCGCGCAGCGCCAGCACCCGGCCCGCCTCCGGAAACGAGGCGTCGTGGCCGATCAACATCCCGATGCGGCCGATCGGTGTGTCGACGACGGTCCAACCGTCGCCGGCGGTGGCCCAGCTTCGCTCGTCAGCGGTGAGATGCGTCTTGCGATAGACCGAGATGTCTCCGTCCGGCGCGACAAGGCAGGCGCTGTTGTAGTGCGTGTCGCCGGCGCGCTCCGCGAGGCCGCAGACGAGATAGAGACCCAGTTCCGCGGCGAGTTCCTCCAGGCGATCGGTCACCGGACCGGGTATCGGCTGCGCTGACGTCACGGGATCTCCAAGACCCGTTACCGCGAGCTCGGGGAACACGACGAGATCCGCGCCTTCGGCGCTGGCCTTGCGCGCGAGCGCCGCGATCTCCGCGAGATTCTGGTCGATGTCGTCGCCCGGCGCAAATTGCGCGACGCTGACCCGCGATGTCTTACCGGGCGGCCACGGCTCATGGCCGTAGAGACCGAAGAAGTCGCGTGGGTTCCAGCTGAACGTATCGCTCAGCAGCTCCGGATAGAGCTCCGGGCGCCGCTGCGCAAACACGGTCTCGCCAAGCACGCGGCGCGACCGCGCGGCGTCGAGGTCGATCTCCGACAGCAGCACACCGTCGCCCCTGTCGCGCACGGCGATCACCTGCCCGTCCGGCGCGATGACACAGCTGCCGCCGCTGAACTGCACGGTGCGCTCGAGCCCCCAGCGGTTGCTCTCGAGGACGTAGCAGCTGTTTTCGAAGGCGCGGCTGATCCAGTATGGCGCCGGCGTGCGCTCGGCCAGCCAGTTCGAGATGTGGCAGATGACGTCCGCGCCGCCGAGCGCCATCAACCGCGCGGTTTCGACGAAATGGATGTCCATGCAGATCAGCAGCGCGATCCGCCCGATCGGCGTCTCGAACACCTGGTTGTGCAGGTCGCCCGCCGCCGCCCATTTCGGCTCGGAGATATAGGGATGCGTCTTGCGGTGGCGGCCGACGATACCGTCGGGCCCGATCAGGACGGCCGTGTTGAAGTAGATGCCGTCCTCATCGACTTCAGGCATCCCGACCACGATGTAGCAGTCATGCTTGCGCGCCAGCGCCGCAAAGCGGCTCGTGGTCGGCCCCGGAATGGCCTCGACGAACGGTGCGACCTCGGCCCGGTCGAACCAGCAATAACCGGTCGTTCCCATCTCCGGCGTGACGATCAGCTCTGCACCGGCCTCCGCCGCCTGCTCGCAGAGTTCGAGCAGGCGCGCGATGTTGCGCTCCTTTTCGAACATGGTCGGCTCGAACTGGACGGCGGCGACCTTGTGCTTGGTGGACATGATCCGGCCGGCCTCAGACGAGATAGGATTTCTTGATGGAGGCGCCGAGCGTGTATTTGGGATCGACCATGTTGCCGAGGCGGATGCGTCCGGCCTGGGTCAAGAGCATGTAGGCGTCGATCTCCTCAAAACCGTAATCGGCCGCCATCCAGCGGCAGAGCTCGCGGTAGGCGATGCGGGCGGCATCCTCCATCGGCCGCGCCGAGCCGATGGTCATGATGAAGTCCTTCGTTTCCAGCCGCGGCCAGGCGATGGTCCAGTTCTTGATCAGGTCGATCTGCACCGTGGTCATGGTCGGATGCTCGATGGCGACGCCGCAGAGCTCGCCGTCACCTTGCGCCGCATGACAGTCGCCGAGATACAGCAGCGCGCCCGTGGTGTTGACCGGCAGGTAGATGACGGCGCCGACGCCGACGTCCGGCAGGTCCATGTTGCCGCCGTAGTAATCGGGAACGAGCGAAGAGATCGCCTCGATCTCCGGCGAGGTCCCGATGGTGCCGATGAAGGGCTCATAGGGCAGCGTGATCTTGTCGTTCCATTTGGTGCCGGTCTGGGCGTCGATCTCGAGCTTCTTGACGCGCTCCGGCAGCGCCGGATTGAGCAGCGCCGTGTTTCCGGTGCTGACCAGGCCGCCGAACTCCGGCATGATCACGGTGGTGCCGCGCGGCTGCGGCCCGCGCGGCACGATGCTCTCGATGTAGACCGCGAGCACGTCACCCTTCTCCGCGCCATTGACATGGATTGGCCCGTTCTGCGGATTGAGGAACGGGAAGTTGAGGATCTTCGACGGACTGTCGGTTTCGTGCTTGATGGCGCCCTCGAACGCATCGTGCGTCTCGGCAGAGACGACCGCGCCGGGATCGACGGTCAGCACCGGATTCACGTAAGGCCCGTACACATAGTGATACTTGCCCTGCTCGCTTTCGGTGATCGTGTATTCCTTGCCGCGCTCGCCCTTGGCGACGCCTTTGCGCGCCATGATCGACTCGTTCTGCCAGGCCATTGCTGTTCTCCTTGGTTGAGCGTCGTTTCTTAGACTGCCAGATGGCGGCGCATCTCCGCCTCGTCGTCGAGCGCAGAGCGGTCGAGACTTGCGACGATGCGCCCCTTGTCCATGACGTAGCAGCGCTGCGCCATGGCGCGGATCATGTCGAGGTTCTGTTCGACCAGGATGATGGTCACCCCGGTCCTGCGGTTGAGCTCGACCATGTTGCGTGCGATGTCCTGGACGATGTTGGGCTGGATACCTTCTGAGGGTTCGTCGAGCAGGATCAGGTTCGGATCGGCAATCAGGACCCGTCCGATCGCGAGTTGTTGCTGCTGGCCGCCGGACATCGTGCCGGCCCGCTGATGCCAGCGCTCTTCGAGAATGGGAAACGCCGCGACGATCTTGCGCCGCCCCGCCTCGGGAATGCCGCCGCCCTTGATCGCGGCGCCGACCGCGACATTCTCGCCGACGGTCAGGCGCGGAAACACGTCGCGTCCCTGCGGGACATAGCCCATGCCGAGGCGCGCTCGCTTGTGCGCCGGCAGGGATTCCACGGCCTCGCCGCGATAGACGATCGAGCCGCTCATGGCCGGCACCAGACCGATCAGGCTCTTCATCAGCGTCGACTTGCCGACGCCATTGCGCCCGATGACGGCGACGATCTCGCCCTCCCGCACCTCGATCTCGAGCCCCTGGAGCACCGGCTTGCCGCCATAGCCGGCCCGCAGAGCCAACGTCGAGAGGATGACTTCCTTGCGCGGCATATCAAGCATGGGCCTGCCCCAGATAGATCGCCGCCACGCGCTCGTCGGCTACGATCTCGTCGATCGAGCCCTGCGCAAAGACCTGGCCGAGATGCAGCACGGTGACGCGCTGGGCGACCTGGCGCACGAACGCCATGTCGTGCTCGATCGCTAGCACGGTCATGCCGTCGGCATTGAGCCGCTGCACCATCTCGCCGGTCATGCGGGTCTCCTCCGGCGACATGCCGGCGGTCGGCTCGTCCAGCAGCAGGAGGCGCGGCTTCAGGCTGATCGCCATGCCGATCTCCAGCCATTGCTTCTGGCCATGGCTGAGATTTCCGGCCGTTTGCGCCTGCTCGGATTCCAAACCAAGGAAGCCGAGCAGACGGCCGATCTCGGCCTCGAGCTCGGCGCCGCGATGCCGGCTCTGCAAGGCGATCTCGAGGTTCTGGCGAACGGACAGGCCCTTGAAGACGCCCGGGACCTGGAACTTGACCGACAGGCCACGATGAATCCGCGCAAAGGATTTCAGCGCCGTGATGTTCTCCCCGGCGAAGAGAATCTCGCCGCTGCCGGGATGATGCTCGCCGAGGATCAGCCGGAACAGCGTGCTCTTGCCGGCGCCGTTCGGGCCGATCAGGCAATGGATCTCGCCCGGCTCGAGCGTGAGATCGACCGCATTGGTGACGTGCAGGCCGCCAAAGTGCTTGTTCAGCTTGCGAAGCTCGAGCAACGACATCAGCCGGCCCTCTGCGTCAGGCGCGCGGCGAGCCGCCCGAGCCAGTTCATGGCGCCGAGCACGAGACCATTCGGGGCGATGAGGACAGTCAACACCAGCAGCACGCCCATGAAGACGAGCGCGTACTGGCTGCCGTAGATCGTGAGCGCCTGGAACGCGGCAAGCACCACCAGCGTGCCGACCACGGTCGAGGTCAGGTCGCTGCGGCCGCCGACGGCGACCCAGATCAGCGGCAACGCGGCCGCCGTCATGCCCATGCTCGACGGCGTGATGTACTGGCCCCACGCGGTGTAGAGCACGCCGGATATGCCGGCGAGCGCGGCGCCGATGACGAAGGTGATGAGCTGGTACTTGCGCACGTCGTAGCCCAGCATTTCCGCGCGTTCCGGGTTCTCGCGGATCGCGACGATGACGTTGCCGAACGACGAGTTCATCAGGATGCGCAAGGCGAGATAGACAAAGACCAGGAGGCCCAGCACGAAATAGTAGAGCCCGACATCGGCGAACAGCACGATCGGTTCGCCCGGCCACGGGATGGTGAGCGGCGGCATCGCGCTCATGCCGTTGAAGCCGTTGAGGCGCGCAGCTCCGATGTGCCATTCAGGGCCCGCGGTCTGCGCCATGAAGCGCTCCAGCATCAACGTCACGGCGAGCGTGACGATGCCGAGGAAGACGCCGGCGATCCGGCCGAAGAACATGAAATAGCCGAGCAGGACCGCGAACAGCGCGGCGATCGCGACCGCCGCGACAAACGCAACCAGCGTAAAGCCATAGGCCGCGCCGAAATTGAGCGTCAGGACACCGTAGCCATAGCCCGCGATGCCGAAGAACGCAGTCTGCCCGAAGGACAGCGAGCCGCCGTAGCCCCAGATCAGGCACAAGCTGAGCGCGATGAAGACCCAGACGAAGAAATACACGGTGTTACCGACGGTATAGCCGTCGCTGAATAGTGGATAGGCGAGCGCGACCGCGAGCACGATCGCAAACAGGCCCCAGAAAGCCCGACCGCGACCGACGGTCTGCGGGCCTTCGAGACGGCGAAACAACGAGAAGAAACCGGTCACGACGCCATCACTCCGTCAGGTCCGCTCGCGCAGCACGAAGCCGGAGATGCCTTTCGGCAGAACCCGGACCACGATGATGACGGCAACCAGCAGGCCGATCTGGCCGAACAGCTGCCCCTGCCACGACGTCATCACCGATTTCACCACCGCCAGCACAGCGCCGGCGGGCGCGGTGCCAAGGAAGACGTCTGCGCCGCCGATCACCACGGTGACGAAGGCCTCCATGATGAAGGTCGCCCCCATGGTCGGCACGAGCGTCATGGTCGGCGCGTAGAGCCCGCCGGCAAGCCCGGCGAGCCCCGCGCCGCAGGCGAAGGTGAGGCTGTAGACCAGGCGCGTATCGACGCCGAGCGCAGCCGCCATATGCGGCACCTGGATGGTGGCGCGCGCCAGCACGCCGAAGCGGGTCCAGTTGAACAGCGCATAGAGGCCAGCCAGCACGCCGAGCGCGGCACAGAACAGCACGATGCGATAGATCGAATAGGAGTAGTCGCCGACCTGAAAGCTGCCGAACGGCGTGCCGACGCCCGCCATGGTCGAGCCCACCATGATCAGGGTGCCCTGCGTCGCGATCAGGCTGAGGCCCCAGGTGGCGACGATGGTGTCGAGCGGACGGTCGTAGAGATGGCGGATCACCGCAAGCTCCACCAGAACGCCCACCAAGGCGGACACGATCGTGCCGGCGACGATCCCGAGCGGCAGCGGCAGGCCCGCATGCACGGTTGCCGCAGTGACGTACGCTCCGCACATGATGAACTCGCCATGGGCGAGATTGATGACGCCCATCATGCCGAAGATCACCGCGAGTCCGCAGGCCGAGAGCACCAGGAACGCGAAGGCGTCGCCGAATTGATAGAGTGCCGAAAAGACGTGGGTCGCGATGTCCATGAACCAACCAGTCTGTCGCAAGACGCGACGTCACCGTCGCAGATGTCCGTGATCGCCCCGGCCCGCCGGCAACGCCGGGACGTGCCCGGAGGGCCGGAGCGATCGGCCGCCGGGTCAGGGTTTCGGCGGCGGGTTCGACGGCGTGTACTGAGCCATCGGATCCTTCTTGGTGAGGTCGCAGCCGGCTTCACCCAGCCAGTACGGCTTGATGTCCTCCCAGGTCTTCGGGAAGGAGATCGCATGATCGGCGCCGACCTTGGCGAGATAGATGGTGTGCGACATGTGCTGGCTCTTCGGATCGATGCAGACCTTGCCCTCAGGCGCGTCCATGCAGACGTCGCCCAGCGCGATCACCTTGCGGATATCCTCACGCTTGGTCGACTTCGCCCGCTCCACCATCTGCTTGTAGAGATAGACGGCGAGGTAGGAGTTCTCCGCCTCCTGGTTGACATAGGGCTCGCTCGGGAATTTCGCCTTGAACTTGGCGTAGAACTCCTTGCTCTTCGGCGAGTCGATTTCCTCGATGTAGTTGGTGGTAACGTACATATCCTTCAGGCTCGGCGGCTTGAAGCGCTTGTGCTCGTAGCCCTGGCCGACGTTGACCGAGGACGCCATCGGCAGGTTGACGTTGGCGGACGCCGCCTGCTCGTAATAGGAAGCCTGCGCGGTGCCGACCAGCAGTGTGACCACGAAGTCCGGCTTGGCCTTCTGGATGTTCTGGATGCTCTGCGAGAACTGCGACACGCCGAGCGGGATGAACTCCTCGCCGGCCATCTTGCCGCCGTTCTCCTTGACGATCTTGCGCACCCATTCCGCCGAGATCTGACCGAAATTGTAATCGGCGGCGAGCGTGTAGACATTCTTGCCGTACTTCTCCATCATGTACGGAATGAGCGTGGAGAACTGCTGCTCCGGCACGGCGCCGGTGACGATCATGTGGCCGTCGCAGACGCCGCCTTCGTACTGATTGTTGTAGAAGGCGAAGCCGTTGAACTGGTCGACGATCGGCCGATAGGCCTCGCGCGAGGCCGACGAGAAGCCCGCGAACACGACGTCGACCTTGTCGCGCTGGAGCACACGGCGCATGAACTCCTGGTAGCGGGTGTTGTCGGACTGCGTGTCGTAGGGAACGAGTTCGAGCGGCCGGCCCATGATGCCGCCGGCTTTGTTGATCTCGTCGGCGGCAAGCTGGATGGCGTGAACCTTGCCGATCGTGGCCGCGGCGAAATCGCCGGACTGATCCTCCAGCACGCCGAGCTTGATCGGGTTCTCCGCCGCGAGCGCCGATTGTAGGGGTGATCCGAGGACAAGCGTCCCCGTGAGGGCTGCGGCGCGCAGCCCCCGCAATACAGACTTGCTCATTTTGCTTCTCCTAGATGGCTTGCTTGTTGCCGCCTTGCAGCATGATGCCGGTCGTGCGGCCGGTCGTGTCGGGCGGCTTCGCCCGCTTGCTCAGAAACTCCTCGCAGTAGAGTTCCATGTTTTGCCGCGCGCGCATGCTTTCGCGACGGAGCTGGGAATAGGCACTCTCCTCGTCGAGGCCGCCCTGCTGCATCAGCAGGATCACGGCCCGGATCACCGCGCGGCGGCCGCGGCGGCGTTCCTCGAGGTCCTGCAGGCGCTCGTTCATTTCGGCGCGCAGCAGGAACTGGTTGATGCCCATGAACAGAGAGGTATAGACCGCGCCGCCATGCACCGGCTTGCGCAGGAACGAGGTCGCACCGAGATTGACCAGCGCCTTCAGCCGGCTCGGCGCCTCGACGCCGACGAGGCCGATCACCGGTACCGGCGGCAACCGCGAGGCCGGATGGACCTCGATGGAGACGGCGCCTTCGAGATCGCCGTCGACGAACAGGATGTCGCGATCGGCCTGGAGGCTCGCAGTCTCAATCTGCGCGCGGCCGTCGATGATCTCAGGATATTCGGTGGAGACGCCGAGCTTGGCGAGGGTCGTTTCCAGCGTGCTCTCCCAACCGCCTCGCCGCGTCACGACGATGGCGCGGCCGCCCTTGAAATTCTGTAGCAGTCGAGAGCTCATTGTTGCACCACTTTCAAGAGCGGAGAGCGCATTGCGCCGGCAAAGCGCGGCGACGACTGGACGAGATAGGGATCGGGCGCGATCGGCTCGCGCGATTCCAGCAGCACTTCGAACTGCCCGTTGGCCGCCGAGCGGCCGATCCGCGGCGTGAGCCAGGCGTGAAAGGTCTGCCGGTCGATACGGACCTCTCCTTGCGGTGCGCGCAGCCGCTGGTCGGCGACCGCGGCCCGCACCGTGCGAGCGTCGTCGGTGCCGGCCTGCGACAAGGCCGCCGCGAGCAGCTTGACGGCGATATAGGAGGCTTCGGCGTCGGCCGACGACACCGGCCCCTCCGGAAACGATCGCGTATAAGCCGCGATGAAGGCGGCATTTTCGGGGGAGTTCAAGGAAGAAAAATAGACGCTCGATGACAAATGCCCATCGACCGCATCGAGGCCGATCTCGGGCAGCTCCGGCTCCGACAACGTGCAGCTGGCAACGGGGATTTCCGCTGCCTGATCGATGCCACGTGCGCGGCAGGCGGCGCGGAACGCGCGGAAGAAGGCGTAGGCGCTGGTGCCGATCAGGTTGTTGAAGACGAAGTCGGGCCGCTGGCCGATGATCGCCGCGATCACCTGGTCGACTTCGGTATCGCCGACCGAGAGATAGCGTTCGGCCAGCACCGTGCCGCCACGCGCGGCAAGCGCCTCGCGGAAGATGCGATTGTTCTCCCACGCCCAAATGTAGTTGGAGCCAACGCAGAAGGCGCGCTTGCCGACGCGCGTCGCGAGATAGTCGACCAGCGGAAGGACGTGCTGATTTGGCGCGGCCCCCGTATAGACGACGTTGTCGGAGCTCTCGAAGCCCTCGTAGTGCGAGGGATACCAGAGCATACCGTCGAACTTCTCGAAGCAGGGAATGACCTCTTTCCGGCTCGAGGAGGTGTAGCAGCCGACGACGTGACGGATCCCGGAGTTGAGCAGATCCCGGCTAAGCGAACGGTACCGGGCGAGATCGCCGGTTGGATCGACCACGACCGGCTCCAGCGCGATCGTGTTCGAGCCGGCGTTCATCTCGTTGAACGCGAGCAGCGCTCCGTTGAGCATCGAACGCGCGACGACGCTGTACGATCCCGTGGTCGAGAACATCACACCGATACGATATCGCGCTCGTGCCATCACTCGATCCAAAAACAAAAAAGCGCCCACCGGCCGTTAAGCCGAGGGCGCCCTCGCCGCCAACCAAACACGCGAGATGCACGTGGTGTTGGAAATGATTTGAACTCGTCGCGTTGACGGGCTGAGCTGCCCAACGCTTGGACGATACGGTCGTTGAGATCGAAACCGAAGTCAAGCGCGTTGTTGCAGCGCAGACTGCTCCAATTCATATCGCCATGCAGCAAATCTGTGCAGCGTTGTTGTGCCTTGATCGGGTCGAGCTTCGCTCGATCTCTCGCCGTCCTGCCTTCAGTCTCGCGATTGATGGCGTCGTCGCGAATGCGATAGCTTGCTCCGATTGAAGCTGGTCCCGCTGCGTCACCATGACCGCCGAGGCCGCGTGCGCTAGCATGGGTTTTGCATAAATTGTGGGCGATATGGACGCCGCATGAACCTCATCAGTCTCGATATCCGCATGCTCCGGTCGTTGATCTCGGTGGTCGAGACCGGCAGCATCACCGAGACCGCGCGACGGCTGGGCCGCACCCAACCGGCGATCACGCTGCAGTTGCAGCGGCTGGAGGAGCTGACCGGCAAGCAATTGTTCGAGCATGGCGGCCGCAGGCTGATCTTGACCGACGACGGCACCACGGTCCTCACCTACGCCAAATCCATCCTCCGGTTGCATGACGAGCTGATCTCGCAACTGGCGTCGCAGGAGATCGAAGGCCAAGTCGTGCTCGGCACGCCCGATCTCTATGCCGCTTTCATGCTGCCGCAGATCCTCAGCGTGTTCCGGAAATCCTTTCCGCGGGTGCAGGTCGAGCTCAACTGTGCGCTCTCGACACCGCTGGTCGGCCTCGTCAAGCGCGGCGATGTCGACATCGCGCTGGTCACGCGCATGAACGATTTCACCGGCGGCCAGGTGGTGCGGCGCGAGCAACTGGTCTGGATGACCGGCGAGCAATCCGCCGCGCATCTGGAACGTCCGATCCCGCTCGCGCTGTTGCCGCCGGGCAATATCTATCGTGACTACGCCATCGACACGCTCGAGCGCGCGAATTTGCGCTGGCGCATCGCCTGCGTCAGCGAAAGCGTCGGCGGACTGCAGGCAGCGGCCTTTGCCGGTATGGCCGTCACGGTGCTCGGCCGCAGCGCATTGGTGCCGGCGATGCGCGAGATCGGACCGAACGAGGGTCTGCCGCCGCTGCCGAAGATCGAGCTGCTGCTCTACAAGTCCAGCGGCGCCACCTCGAAAGCCGCGACCGCGCTGCACGACTATCTCGCGCATTACCTGCGCCTCGACGAAGAGCTCAGCGGCCGCGGCGCACCGATCGAGCTGGGTTAGACTCACAAAAACGCGAAAACAACCCCATGCACAGTAGAACGCCCTTGTTTGCAAAGGGTTTTTCGCGCGTCATTTGAGGGAATAGCGAGGCCCTCGATTGCCTACCGTGCCTGAGCGACCTGACACGTCGGGCAAAACACCTGTACTATTGCATGATAAGCGCTTCACCCCTTGGCGCGCCCTCCACTCCCCTCGCGTAGTGCGAGCTGCGGCCAGAACTTCGCCCAGGGTTGCGCCGCCTCGAATGCCGCGGCGATACGAAAGATAGTAGGTTCGTCGAGCCAAGGCGCGATGATCTGCAGGCCGATCGGCATGCCGTCGCGATCGAAGCCGCAGGGCAGCGTCGCCGCCGGCAGACCTGCCAGATTGATAGGCCAGGTGAACGGAGACCAGCCGAGATGCGGATCGACCTTGCTGCCATCGACGGTGTCGACGCCGATCTGGCCGGCCTCGAATGCGGTGACAGCAACCGTCGGCGTCACCAGCACATCGACGCGCTCGAACAATTTGACGAAGGCATTGCGCGTCTGGCCGCGGCGGTAACTCGCCTCGATGTAATCCGTGCCGCTGTAGCGCCGTCCAGCGCCGATGACATTGCGATAGTCGGCCTCCGAACCTGCAAGATCGGTTGCGGACTTGCTCGCAACCGCCGCCGCCTGTTCGGTAAAGGCGATCGGCTTCAGCGTATGCTCCAGAATGCCGGGGTCGAGACCCGGGCCGTCCATGGTGACCTGCGCGCCACAGGAATCGAGCGTGGCAAGCGCCTTGCCAAATGCCGCGCACACGTCAGGGCTGACGGCGGCGTAGCCGAGATCGGCGCTGGCGCCGATACGAATGCCATCCAGACGCCCTGCATTCGTATCGAAGCGACGTGCGGACACGGGAAGGCTTGCGGCGTCGCGCAGATCGTAAGCAGCGATGACCTCCAGCGTCAGCGCGGCATCCGCGACCGTACGGGTGATCGGGCCGGTATGGGCGAGCGAGGCCCAGGACGGCGGCGAGAAACCGGGCGAGCGCGGCACGAGGCCAAAGGTCGGCTTCAGCCCGAACACGCCGCAAAAGGAGGAAGGCACGCGGATCGAGCCGACGCCGTCGGTGCCGATCGCGATCGGTCCGCAGCCGGCGGCAACGCCGGCGGCCGCACCGCCGCTCGAGCCGCCACTGGTGCGGCTGGGATTCCAGGGATTTCGCGTCGTGCCCGTGACCGGACTGTCCGCCGTCAGCTTGTAGCCTGACTCGCAGGTCGTGGTCTTGCAGGTGATGATCGCGCCGGCAGCCTTCAGGGACGACACCACGGCGGCGTCGGCATCGGGCACGAAGTCCTTATTCATCGGCGAGCCGGCATAGGCCGGAACGCCCGCGACGAAGACGAGGTCCTTGACCGTGACCGGGACCCCGGCGAGCGCCCCCTTGGCTTCGCCCGCGCGCATCTCCCTGGTGAGCCGATCGGCCTCGGCCCTCGCCTGCTCGTACATCGGCGTCACCACCGCATTGCAGGCTTCGTTGGTCGCCTGAAGCGCGGCGATGGTGTCGTCGACGACGTCGCGCGGCGTGAACGCCTTGCGCCGGTAGCCGGCCATGATCTCGCTTGCAGAGAGCGCGCCAAGGCCAGTCGGCGCCGGCGGGAAGGCCGTTCGGCCGGAACCATCAGTCATCATCAAACCTAAAGAGCTAGCTGAGCGCCGCGTCGACGGCGCGTTTGGCCATCACCGTGACGAGATGCGCACGGTAGTCGGCTTCGGCGTGGATATCGGAGGTGAGACCGTCTGTGTCGATCTTGATCGCCGCGATCGCGGTCGGATCGAAATTGCCGGACAGCGCCGCCTCCATCGGCGGCACGCGGAACACGCCCGGCCCCGCGCCGGTGACGGCGACGCGGACCCCGTCGGCGACTTTCGCGACGAACACGCCGACCAGCGCATAGCGCGACGCCGGCGCCTTGAACTTGGCGTAACCCGCCTTGAGGGGCACGGGGAAGCGGATCGCGGTGATGATCTCGCCGGGCTCAAGTGCGGTCTCGAACAGGCCGAGGAAGAAACTGTCCGCCGCGATCTCGCGCGTGCTGGTGACTATGGTGGCGCCAAGACCGAGCACGCCGGCCGGATAGTCCGCTGCCGGATCGTTGTTGGCAACGGAGCCGCCGATGGTGCCCCGGCTACGCACGGCGGGATCGCCGATCATGGACGCCAGTGCAGCAAGCCCCGGGATCTTCGTCTGCACCAGTTGCGAGGCGGCAACCACCACATGCGGCGTCATCGCGCCGATCGTGATGGTCGCACCGTCGTCGGTGATACCCTTGAGGTCTCCGAGCTTCGACAGATCAACCAGCGCGACCGGGCTTGCCAGCCGCTGCTTCAGCGTCGGGATCAACGTCATGCCGCCGGCAACGAGCTTGCTGTCCTCGATCGAGGTCAGAAGCTTTGCCGCATCCGGAATCTGGTTCGGCTGGTGATAGGCAAATGGTTTCATTGTTGTCCTCCCTATTCCGCCGCGACCGGCAGCGACGCGTTTTGCAGCAGGCGCCAGATCCGGTTCGGTGTCGCAGGCATGTCGACATGGGTGACGCCGAGATGCGAGAGCGCATCGACGACGGCATTGATGACGGCCGCAGGCGAGCCGATGGTGCCGACCTCGCCGCAGCCTTTCACACCCATCGGCGTGTGGGTGCACAGCGTCGAATGTGTCGAGACCTGCATCATCGGCAGATGGTCGGCGCGCGGCATGCAGTAATCCATCAGCGAGCCCGACAGCAGCTGGCCCGAGCCTTCGTCGTAGACCGCATTCTCGAACAGCGCCTGGCCGACGCCCTGCACGATGCCGCCGTGCAGCTGACCCTCGACGATCATCGGGTTGATCACCGTGCCGACGTCGTCGACCGCGGTGTAGTTGACCAGCGTCACCGTGCCGGTCTCCGGATCGACCTCGACCTCGGCAATATGGCAGCCGCCGGGATAGGTGAAGTTGACGGGGTCGTAGTAAGCCTGCTCCTCCAAGCCCGGCTCCAGCACTTCGAGCGGATAGTTGTGCGGCACATAGGCCGCGCCCGCGATCTCCTCGAAGGTCTTGATACGGTCCGTGCCGGCGACGGAGAATTTGCCGGCCTCAAACTGGATATCCGCCTCGGCGGCTTCAAGCAGATGGGCGGCGATCTTCTTGCCCTTGACGATCACCTTGTCGGTTGCCTTCGACAGCGCGGCCCCGCCGACCACGAGGGAACGCGAGCCATAGGTGCCCATGCCGAACTGGACGCGGTCGGTATCGCCGAACACGATGTCGACATTCTCGAAGGCAACGCCGAGCTTCTCGGACACGATCTGCGCAAACGTCGTCTCGTGGCCCTGGCCGTGATTGTGGGTGCCGATCATGACCGTCACCTGGCCGGTCGGATGCACGCGCACCGTGGCGCTCTCATAAAGGCCGCCGCGCGCACCGAGCCGTCCCGCAAAACGCGACGGGGCAAGGCCGCAGGCCTCGACATAGGTGGAGTAGCCGAGCCCGCGGAATTTGCCTTTGCTGGCGGACGCCGCCTTGCGCACGCCAAAGTTCTTGACGTCGGCTGCGACCAGTGCACCGTCGAGGCAGCCCATCGGATCGCCGGAATCGTACTGCACCAGCACCGGCGTCTGATACGGATAGGCTTCCTTCGGGATCATGTTGCGGCGGCGGATCTCGACGCGGTCGATGCCCATCTCGCTGGCGGCGACATCGACCATGCGCTCGAGCACGAAGGTTGCCTCGGGCCGGCCCGCGCCACGATAGGCGTCGACCGGCACGGTGTTGGTGAACACCACCTTCACATTGCAGTAGATCGCGGGCGTGGTGTAGACGCCGCCGAGCAAAGGACCATAGAGATTGGTCGGGATGTTCGGCCCGAAGGTCGAGAGATAGCCGCCCATATTGGCGAGCGTGTTGACGCGGAAGGCGAGAAACTTGCCGTTTTCATCGAGGGCGAGCTCGGCCTCGGTGACATGATCGCGGCCGTGACGGTCGGAGACGTAGCCCTCGGAACGGCTCGCGACCCATTTCACCGGCCGCCTCACGCGCTTGGCGGCCCACGTGATCACCGCCTCCTCGCCGTAATGAAACTGCTTGACGCCGAATCCGCCGCCGACATCTGGCGCGACCACGCGCAGCTTGTGCTGGGGAATGTTCAGCACCAGCGCCCCCATCAGGAAGCGCACGACATGCGGGAACTGGCTGGTGGTCCACAGCGTGTAGCGATCGGTGCCCGGCTCGTATTCGGCGATCGCCGCGCGCGGCTCCATGGGATTGCCGATCAGGCGGTTGTTGACGAGGCTGAGCTTGGCGACATGCGCCGCCTTCTTGAATGCGGCTTCGACCGCAGCCTTGTCGCCGAGCTCCCAGTCACAGCAGATGTTGTTCGGCACATCGTCGAACAATTGCGGCGCACCGGGCCGCACCGCCTCCAGGACGCCGACCACGGAGGGCAGCACCTCGTAGTCGACCTTGAGGAGCTCGGCACCGGCATTCGCCTGCTCCGGCGTCTCCGCGATGACGAAGGCGACCATGTCGCCGACGAAGCGCACCTTGTCCTGCGCCAGCATCGGAAACGGCGGCTCCTTCATCGGCACGCCCTTGGCGTCCGTGATGCCCCAGCCGCAGGGCAGCGACCCGAGACCGTCGGCCTTGACGTCGTCGCCGGTCAGGACCGCGATGACGCCGGACGAGGCCAGCGCCGCGCTCTTGTCGATGCCGCGCAGCACCGCGTGACCATGCGGCGAGCGCACGAACACGCCCGCCGTCATGCCCGGACGCTTGATGTCGGAGACGTAATTGCCGCGGCCGGTGAGGAAGCGCTGGTCTTCCTTGCGCTTTGGTGCAGCGCCGATTCCGATGACTTCACCCATGGTCACTCTCCCTTGGCGGCGTTCATGGCGGCAGCGCCTGATATCACCGAGATGACGATGTTCTGGTAGCCGGTGCAGCGGCAGATGTTGCCTTCGAGGCCGTGGCGGACGTCGGCCTCGGTCAGATCAGGCTTCTCGGTGGCGAGCGCCACCGCGGTCATCAGCATCCCGGGCGTGCAGAAGCCGCATTGCAGGCCGTGATGCTCGCGAAACGCCTCCTGCATCGGATGCATCCGGTTCGAGCCGGGCGCGCCTTGCAGGCCTTCGATGGTCAAAAGTGTCGCGCCGTCGAGCGCGGGGGCGAGCAGCGTGCAGCTCTTCACGGGAATGCCGTCGAGATGCACGACGCAGGCACCGCACTGGCTGGTGTCGCAGCCGATATGGGTGCCGGTGAGATTGAGTTGCTCGCGCAGGAGGTCAGCCACGAGCGTGGCCGGCTCGACATCGACGGTGGTGGGTCGGCCGTTGAGGGTGAAGGATATCTGCAAGGTCATGCTCCTGCGCGACGGGTCTTTAGGCGAGTGGCAAAGCGCTGCCGGTGGCCCATGTGGCCATCACGACATCGCCGACGGTGAAGGGATCCGCGAAGAAGGTCTTCTCCGGCACGTAGGCGACGAACTCGTCGTCCGGCACGGTGTCGAGCATGACCTTGACGAAATAGCCCTGGTATTCGATCGCGAGGACGCGGCTCGGCAGGGACGTGGTGCAGCCCGGCGGCAGGTCCCTGCCCGGCCGGACCAGCGCGACGTCGTCGCGACGCACGGCGATGTCGACCCTGTCGCCGACGCTCACGGTGGAGCGCGCCTGCAAGGGCACCTCGATGCCGGAGGGGGCGGCTTGCGCGAGCACGAAGCTTGCGCCGTTGACCTTTTCCACACGGCCCGACAGCACGTTCTGGCCGCCCATGAATTCGGCGACGTAACGATCATGCGGATGGGCGTAGACGTCGCGGGCCGGACCGGCCTGCTTGATCTTGCCCTGCTCCATCACCACGACGAGATCGGCGAGCGCAATCGCCTCGATCTGGGTGTGAGTGACATGGATGAACGTGATGCCGAGCTCCTGCTGCATCCGCCTGAGCTCCTGGCGCATCTGGACGCGGAGCTGCTCGTCGAGCGCGGACAGCGGCTCATCGAGCAGCAGCACGCGCGGCTCGGTGATCGCGGCGCGCGCCAGCGCGACGCGCTGCTGCTGGCCGCCGGAGAGCTGCGCCGGCAGGCGGTCGGCGAACTGCGTCAGCCGCACTTTCTCGATCATGGCGTCTGCAGCGCGCAGGCGATCGGCCTTGGACTGCCCCCGCACGCGCAGGGCAAAGGCGATGTTCTCGCGTACGGTCAAATGCGGAAACAGCGCGTAGGACTGGAACATCATCGCAGTGCGGCGCTGCACCGGCGCGAGCCCGACGACATTCTGGCCGCCGATCACGATCTCGCCTGCCGTGGGGTCCTCGTGCCCCGCGATCATGCGCAGGATCGTGGTCTTGCCGCAGCCGGAGGGGCCGATGAAGCAGCAATAGGCGCCGTCCGCGATCCTAAGGTTGACGCCGTCAACCACATTGGTGACGCCGTCAAAGCTCTTGCAGACGCCTGCCAGCTCGATATCGCCGCGATCTTTCTTCATGCCTGAATCAACCCTTGGCCCGGCTGCCACGCTTCTTCTGAAGCAACACGATGGTGCCGAGGCTCGCACCGATGACGATGAAAGAGACGATGGTGGTCACGGTGCCGAGCGCGTAGAGCGAGGGCGAGGTGACGTTCAGCGTCATGCTCCAGATCTCCAGCGGCAGTGTGTTCAGCGAGCCCGCGGTCTGGAGACTGCGCGCGAACTCGTCGTAGGACAGCGTGAAGCCGAACAGCGCGACCGCGACGAGGCCGGGCGCCAGCACCGGGATCATCACCAGACGGATCGACTGCCAGCGGCTGGCGCCGAGATCGTAGGCAGCCTCCTCCCAGACGTGATTGAAGCGCGACATCACTGCGAACATCACCAGCACACCGAACGGCAGGGTCCAGGAGAGCTGCGCTCCCAGCGCCGAGGTGTACCAGGCCGCGTCGAGCCCGAGCGCCTGGAACAGCAGACCGGTGCCGAGGCCAAGCACGAGGCCGGGCGCCACGAGACTGCCGATCATCATGTAGAACACGAACGTGTCGCCGCGGAAGCGGCGGCGAAAACCGAGCCCGGCGAGGAACGAGACCACCACCGTGATGATGGTGACGATGACGGCGAGCTTGATCGAGCGGTCGAACGAGCCCTTGACGTCGCCGGTCCGCGCCTGGGTGAAGAGATCGACGAACCAATGCAGCGAATGGCCCTTCATCGGAAACACGAGGCCGCCGCGGATGTCCTGGAACGACAGGATGTAGATGCAGAACATCGGACCGTAGAGCGCGATCACATAGGCCGCGAACAGCGTCGCCAGCACGTAGAACGTCCAGGGCCGGCCGCCCGTGCTCGGGGCAATCGCCTTGGTCGTCGCAGGCGCGACCGGCTTGGAGGATTCGGTCTCCGGCATGTCGGCAAGCACCGCGCTCATCGCGTGATCTCCTGCCGGATGTCGACCGTGCGCAGGATCAGAGAGATGATAGCGACCAGCACCAGGGTCAGCAGCACGGCGGAGGCCGCAGCCGTTGGATATTGCAGCACGCCGACATCCTCGTAGAACGCGCTGACGACGGAGGCCGAGCCGCCGCCGGACATCACCTTGACCACGAAGAAATCGCCCATCACGATCGAGACCACGAAGATGGTACCGAGTGCGATGCCGCTCTTGGACATCGGCACCACGATCAGGCGCATGATGTCGAAGCGGCTGGCGCCGGCGTCGATCGCGGCCTCGATCAGCTTCTTGTCGATCCGCGCCATGGAATTGAAGATCGGCACGATCATGAAGATCGTGAGCTGGTGGACATAGGCGATGACGACCGCGAGGTCGGAGAACAGCAGCACTTCCAGCGGCTGACGGATCACGCCGGTCGCCAGCAGCGCCTGGTTGATCAGGCCCTCCTTGCCGAGCAGCGGGATCCAGGAAATCATCCGGATGATGTTCGAGGTCCAGAACGGCACCGTGCAGAGCAGGAACAGGCCGATCGCCAGCAGCTGGTTGCGGACGTGAAACACCAGGAAATAGGCGACGAAGAAACCGATGATCAGCGTGAAGGCCCAGGTCAGCACGGTGAACTTGATCGTCGCCAGGTACAGCTTCAACGTCAGCGCCGAATGCAGCACCTCGAAATAGCTTGCGAGCGTGAAGCCCGGCGTCAGCCCACCGAAGCCGTCGGTCGCAAAGAAGCTCGCGGCCAGCACGACCAGGATCGGCGCCACGAAGAACGGCACGAGCACCAGCACCAGCGGCGACACATAGAGCCACCCGGCGAGATTTGCGCGTGACGGATTTTGACTGGGCTGCATGTCGGCGAGTGCCTTGAAGTCGGTCTCGTCGCGCCGGCGCGTCGCCGTGCCGGCGCATCGTTCAGGTCAGGGAAGCAGGTTTCAGGCCACCTTGAAGTCGTTCCAGCGCTTGTTCATGTAGGCCGCCTCGTCCATCAGCGTGTTCCAGCACGAGATGTTCTTGACGCGGTCGAGGAACGAGCCGCCGTCACGCTTGGTGCCGGCCTTCTCCATCGCAACGCCGTAGGGATCGTTGATCACCTCCGGCGCCGGCTGGCCCTCGTACCAGAACGCCCATTCGGCCGGCGTGAGGAATTTCTTCGCGGTCGAGGGCACCGGGCTGTAATAGCCGTAGCGCGCGACGAAGCCGCCCTGCCAGCCCGACAGATACCAGTTGAGATATTCATAGGCCGCATCGAGCTTCTTGCCGGAGAGATGCTTCATCAGGCCCATGCCGTTGCACCAGCCGCGATAGCCTTCCTTGCCGTTCTTGACGTTCACAGGCGCGTAGACACAGGGGATCTCCTTGACGCGAACGGCGGCGACCGCCGGCGACCACATCGACTGGATCACCACCTCGCCCGCCGCCATCAGCTGCACCGACTGGTCGAAAGTGGTCCAGGTCGCTCGGAACTGTCCCTGCTTCTTCAGCTCGATCAGCTTGTTGCAGGTGAAGTCGATCTCCTCCTTGGTCATGTTGCCCTTGTTGCCGTACTTGATGAGCCCGGCGCTTTCGAAGCAGAGCGCGGCATCCATGATGCCGATCGCGGGCACGTCGAGGATCGCGGCCTTGCCCTTGAACTTGGGATCGATCAGGTCCTTCCACTCGGTGACTTCGTGGCCGACCAGGTCGGGGCGATAGCCGATGGAGTCGGCGTTGTAGACCTGCGGCAGGAAGGTCGCCCACTCGGTGACGCCGTCGTGCAGATCGGTGGAGTCGGGTTTGGAGATGTACATGGCCTCATAGGGCGAGATGCCCTGGCGCGGGATCTTGTGGCCGTCGATCTCGCCCTTGGTGAAGATCGGCAGGATGTTGTCGAACTCCTTGATCTTCTTGACCTCGATGCCCTGGATCACAGAGCGCTTGGCGGCCAGCTTGGCCTGCCAGCCCTCGAGGTCGGCGATGTCGACCGTATTAGGCTGGCTTATGAAGCGGTTGATGGCGGCTGAGGTGTCGAGGTTCTGCATCGTCACCTTGAAGCCGAGGTCCTTGGCGGCCTGGTCGCCGATCGCCTTCACCACGGAATAGGACACGCCGACATGACGCAGCTCGATGTCCTTGATCTCCTGCGCCCAGATGGTCGGGAATCCGCGGATCGCGTCCGACCCCGCGGCTGCGCCCGCAATTGCGGCCGCCCCCTTCAACAGCGTGCGCCGGCTCAGCTTTTTCGCGCGCCTCGCATTCGCTTCCGCCGGATCGGAAGTGAATGTCCCCTTACCTCTGTCAGACATGGCAACCCTCATTGGTTACGATGAACGCTTGCCGATCGGCATTGACCGGCTGCGGATGTAATCAGTTGCGCGCGAGGCTAGGGGCAGGATTTTGCGAAGTAAAATTGGAAGTAAAAATTTGCGACATAAGCGCCATTAATGGCTCAAATCTCTGCACTTCCGCGCAGCACGCGGCTCAGGAAGGCGGCACGGCATATGGGCCGAACGCGATGGAGAGGAGCTTCTCCGGACTTTCGTTTGGCGAATTGTTCGAGGTCTGCCCCACCTTTCGTCAAAGCTCCTCATACTGCGTCGAGCCGAACAGATTGCCCGCGGCGTCCATGATCAAACCGGCAATTGGCGTGGCTCCGTTCGTGCTGTTCAACGACGTCAACACCGTCGGCATGCCGCTATAGATGCTAACGCTCCTGACGATTTCGAAGACAGCGCCGTAACCGTCCGCTCCTCCATTTTCAGTCGCTCTCGCGGATTCGACAGGCGATAGCGACCGGGCATCGATGCAGCGCCGACAAAATGACGTTCGGCAGCCCGAAGTGGCCGCCATTACCCCGGCGCCTAACCAGCACAAGTTGACACCGCAAGGCCGTCGCGAACGCCGGCATCCGTGACCAGGCCGACGATGCCCTTGGCGACGCAAGCCGTCGCCGGCATCTCGCCGGAGCCACCCTGCTCGGGATGATCGCCCCGAGCGACCCAAGGGATGCCCGATCGCGCGCCTGCTCGCATTCTTGCCCATTTGACCCTCGTAGAGTCCTTGGATAGGTTTGGCTGCAACCTCCGATGTCCCCCCGAGAGAGCCACGACCAAGGTGAGCGCATTCGTCTCTGCGAACAGCAAGGCCGCCGATCCCGCATCACCAATC
This sequence comes from Bradyrhizobium nitroreducens, assembly GCF_002776695.1. GTDB lineage: Bacteria > Pseudomonadota > Alphaproteobacteria > Rhizobiales > Xanthobacteraceae > Bradyrhizobium > Bradyrhizobium nitroreducens. Next base: position 7,442,690 of record NZ_LFJC01000003.1, on the reverse strand, counting down.
GGTTCCAGCTTTCGACGCTTCACCGTTGGATTCGTTGCATTCCTAGCTGTCCCTCCGCTCGCCCTCTGCGCGCTCGTCGTTTTGGTCGATCCCTACTATTTGTTCGGAACCCCTGACATTGCGGGGATCAATGTGGTGCGGCCGCGCTACGAAAATCACGACCCCGTCGTGAAGCCGTATCAGGTGCGCCGCATCAAGCCGGACGCAGTGGTCTTGGGCAGCTCCCGCGCCGAGGTCGCGCTCGATCCGCAGCATCCCGGATGGAACGGCAAGAATGTCTTCAACTTCGGCCTGCCTTCGGCCACCAGCTACGAGGTCATGCTGGCGTTTCTCCACGCACAATCAGTGGCACCGCTTAAGCAAGCGGTGGTGGGCCTGGATTTCTTTGGATTCAATATCTTCTTTCCGCGCGACCAGGCTTACCTGGAGGGTCGATTCTCCGGCGACGGGGTTCGGGCCTTCGCCGATTTTCTGACAGCCGAGCCTGCAAAGCGCCGGACGGACGGCGCCACCGAACCGCCCGCATCCGTTGCCACGCCTGTCCCCGGGGACGTCGCCCGCGCGGAAGCGGCCGCGGGTCCTGCCGGGATGTTGGAGGGCAGTCCGCCTGCCGACTGGAACGAAGCGCTCTATCTTCGACTTTATCCGGATGTCGCTGCCGAGGTCCGGCGAGGCACCTTCGTCAGCGGCTATCATCACTATCTTGCTGCCGGACGCGCCGAGGGTCGGCAGACCGGAGTGCCGCCGCCCGGCTGGAATGAGGCGCGGTATCTTCGAATCTATCCCGATGTCGCCGCCGAGGTTCGGCGCGGCACTTTTGTCAGCGGCTATCACCACTATCTTGTCGCCGGGCGCGCCGAAGGCCGACAGGATGGCACCCCGCCTCCCGACTGGAACGAAGAACTCTATCTGCGCGTCAATCCCGACGTGAGAGCGGAGGTCGCTCGCGGCACCTTCGTCAGCGGTTATCACCACTATCTCGCCGCCGGCAAAGCGGAGCATCGCGAGGGCGGCTTCATACCGAAAGCCTGGAACGACAGGCGATATCTACAGGTCAACCGCGACGTCGAGTATCAGATCTCGCAAGGTTCTTTTCTGAACGGCTATCACCACTATCTGGCGGCCGGGCGTGCGGAAAAGCGGATGGGCGGCTTCCTGCCCGACGGCTGGAACGAAGCCGGCTATCTGTCCAGAAATCCCGATGCACGCGTCCGGTTGGCGCTTGGCGAATACGGCGACGGCTATTCGCACTACGCGGCCGTCGGCCAGAAGCAGGGACTGATGGGGGGACTTCCTGCTGCCGATTATTCGGACGTACTTCTGTCGCGTTGGCCAGCGCTCGGAAAGGCGGCGTTTCAGGTCGGAGAGCTATTCCGCCTGGTTTTTTCGACCACGGCCGTACACGACGCGATCGCAACACTTCGCGGGCAATCGGAGCCGGTGTCGTTCAACAGCCGCGGCATGCGCGTTTGGGACTGGCAAGACGACAAGATTCGCACGAACGGCGGAAACGGCAGGGCCTTCCGCAACAACCTCCTGAGCTGGCGGTGGTACATCTGGCTCATGCCGCCGCGATACATGTATTGCTTCAGCAATCCCGACTGCTGTATTCGGCCTTCACGTACTACACCGGCTTCAAGGTCAATTCGGGCGAATACAAGCTGATGGGCCTTGCCCCCTATGGCGAGCCGAAATACGCGCAGCGCATTCTCGATTCGCTGATCGATCTCAAGGCGGACGGCTCGTTTCGTCTCGACATGTCGTATTTCGATTATTGCACCGGGCTGACGATGACCAACGACCGCTTCGCCAGGCTGTTTGGCCAGCCGGTGCGCAGCCCGGACCAACTACTCATGCCTTTCCACATGGATATCGCGGCCTCCATCCAGGCTGTCCTCGAGGAGGCGGTGCTTCGTTTGACCCGCAGCCTTGCGGTTCAGACGGGTGCGCGCAATCTGTGCCTTGCGGGCGGCGTCGCGCTCAATTGCGTCGCCAACGGCAAGGTGTTGCAGGACGGCAAATTCGACTCGATCTGGATTCAGCCGGCCGCCGGCGACGCCGGCGGTGCGGTCGGGGCTGCATTCGCGGCCTACCATCAGTTCAGACAGCAACCGCGCCAAGCCGTGGCTGGCGACGGCATGGCCGGCGCGTTTCTGGGACCTGAATTCCCGCAAGAGGCGATCGAGCAGCGACTGTGCGCCGCCGGCGCTCGCTTCGATGTCCTCGACGAAGATGCAATGATAGAGACGACGACGGCGGCCCTTGCCGACCAGCTCGCGATCGGCTGGTTTCAGGGCAGGATGGAGTTCGGCCCGCGCTCCCTCGGCGCACGTTCGATTCTGGGCGATCCCCGCTCGCCCGCCATGCAGAAGAACCTCAATCTCAAGGTCAAGTTTCGCGAGAGCTTCCGCCCCTTCGCTCCGGCGGTTACGCGGGAGGACGTTGCGGACTGGTTCGAGCTCGATGGCGACAGTCCATACATGCTCCTGGTCGCCGGCGTCAGGAGCGATCGGCGTCACATGATGAGCGCGGACGAGCAGGCCTTGTTCGGCATCGACAAGCTCAACGTCGTGCGCTCGACGATCCCCGCGGTGACGCATATCGACTATTCCGCCCGTGTCCAGACGGTGAGCGCCGACACCAATCCGCGCTTCCATCGTTTGCTGTCGCGTTTCAAGGCGCTCACGGGCTGCCCGGTGCTGGTGAACACCAGCTTCAACGTTCGCGGCGAGCCGATCGTCTGCACGCCGGAGGATGCCTTCCGCTGTTTCATGGGCAACGAGCTCGACGTGCTGGTGGTCGGCAACTGCATCCTGAGAAAAGAGCAGCAGGATCCCGCACTCAAGCGCGACTACAGTTCGGCCTTCACGCTCGACTGAGCTTGCCCCATGCGGCGCTGCGCCAGCGATGCAGCAAGCCGCGCGGACGTCCTGGCATCAGGCGGGTTGACTATGGCAGATTGTCGCGCAGAAAAATGTCGATGCGGATACGCTCCTGGTCCGGGCTGATGGGCTCGCCCGAGCAATGCGCCAGCAGGACGCGCGCCGCGGAACGCGCTTCATGGCCGGCATCCTGGTTGATGATCGCATCGAGCGTGCCGCGGACCAGGAAACGCCGCGTGTGCTGGGTCAGCTCATGGGTGATCCAGACCACCTCGCGTGCGCGGCCCGACGCCTCGAGCGCATCGGCGATGCCGCGGTTCCCGGCACCGCAACAATAGATGCCGCGGAGATCGGCGTGGCGCGCCAGCAGCGCCGCCGTCAGCTCCCGCGTGCGGTCGCTGTCGTCGCGCCCCTCGAGGACAGGGAGCGTGCGCAGCTTCGGGTACTCGCTGGAGAGGATCTGGTGGAAGCCGTACTGCCGCTCGGTGTGGTCGCGCAGCGACAGCGATCCCGCGATCACGGCGACCGTGCCCTCGCTGCCGGTGAGGAAACGTCCCATCAGCGTCGCCGCAGTCCGGCCCGCGGCCGGATTGTCTATTCCGACGTAATGGAGACGGCGCGCGCTCGGCGCGTCCGAGACCAGGGTGACCACCGCGACCCCGCGGGAGGCAAGCTCGTCGATCGCGGCGCGCACCCTGGGATGATCGAGCGCGATGACGGCGACGCCCTGATAGGCCGGCGACAGAGTCTCCAGCGCGCCGGCGAGCACGTCCGGATCGAACACGTCGACATGAAGAATGTCGATGAAGCCGCGCTGGCCGGCGAGCCACTCCGCGGTGCGCTGGACCTGCTCGGTCAGGTTGGTCATGAAGCTGTTGCTGCCGCTCGGCAGCACGAACGCGAAGCGAAAACTCTGCCCGCGCGCAAGCCGCGCCGCCGCGACGTCAGCACGATAGCCGAGCTTTGCCACCGCCGCTTCGACACGAGCGACCGTTTTGGCGCGCACACCGTCGCGCCGGTTGACGACCCGGTCCACGGTCGCGAGCGACACCCCCGCGGCCCGCGCGACATCCTCGAGCGTGGCACGAACGACCGGCTGGGCCGCGCTGGCTGTCATTCGCGCGCCGCCCACAGCATGCCGCGGGTCATCAGCGTCCGGATCTCGGGCACATCGAGCTCGTAGGCGCGGTGGCCGAGCGAGGAATAGAATACCCTGCCCTCACCGTAACGCTTCTTCCACACCACGGGCATGACCACGCCCTCGATCCAGGACGCGTGCTCGCCGGTGAAGGTCGTCGTCGCCAACACCTCGTTGGCGGGGTCGACATGCATATAGTATTGCTCGGAACGATGCTCGAAACTCTTGAGACCCTTCATGATGGGGTCATCGGGCTTCGTCAAGTCGACCTTGTAATCGATGATGTTGCCGGGATGGGCAACCCACTGCCCGCCGCACAGGAACTGGTAGTCGACCGAATCGCGGAACGCGTCGCACATCCCGCCGTGATGGCCGGCGAGCCCGACCCCGCTGCGGACCGCCGCACAGAGATTGAGCGCCTCTGCCTTCTCGATCTTCGACATGGTGTAGATCGGGATGATCAGCGACAGATCGTGGATCGCCGGATCGGCGAACGCGGCCGTCGTGGTCTCGATCCGGACCTCGAAGCCCTCGGCCTTCAACCAGCCGCGGATCATCGACGCACAGAGATCAGGATCGTGACCCGGCCAGCCGCCCCAAACAATCATTGCCTTGCGCATGGTCATGTCCTCAGTCGATCTGTCCGGTTTCGCACCCCGTGGGCAGCATTGCCGGCCGCTCGACGCGGCTCTCGATTCTGACGCGCCGCCCTTCGTCGGCCGAGGTCTGGAACGCCTCCATCACCTCCAGGACATGGAACGCCAGCGCGCCGCTGGCGCGATGCGGCCGGTTGGCCAGGATCGCAGAAGCCATGTCGGCAACGCCGATGGAACGGAACTCGCCCTCGACGTGACCGTGCGTGAGCGGCACCGCCTCCCACTCGCCGCCGGTCTTGGCGACGTGCACCTCGCCGCCGAAGCGGTTCGGGTCCGGCACCAGTATGCTGCCCTTGTCGCCATAGATCTCGATCGGCGCGTGCCGGTGCTTCGGCACGTCAAAGCTCATCGTGATCGAGACCACCGCCCCGTTTTCGAATTCGAGGGTGCCCGCGACATGGGTCGAGACTTCGACGGGGATCAGTGAGCCGTTCATCGGCTGGCTGGTGACCAGGCGCTCGGATCGCGGCCGCGCGGTCGACCCCATCACGCTCGCGACCGGGCCGAGCAGCTGCACCAGATCGGTGATGTAGTACGGCCCCATGTCCAGCATCGGCCCGCCGCCGCGCAGGTAGTAGAAGCCCGGCGCCGGATGCCAGCGCTCGTGGCCGGGGCAGCCGAAGAACGCACTGCCCGCGACAGGCGTGCCGATCGCACCATCGTCGATCAGCTTGCGTGCGGTCTGATGCCCGCCGCCGAGGAACGTGTCGGGTGCGCAGCCGACGCGCAAATTCTTCCGGGCGGCGAGCTCCATGACCTTGCGCGCTTCGCCGACATCGATGCCGAGCGGCTTCTCGGAATGGACGTGCTTGCCGGCGTTGAGCACGGCGAGGCTGACATCGGTGTGGGCCAGCGGCACCGTGAGATTGACGACGATCTCCACATCATCGCGCTTGAGCAGCTGATCCACCCGCATCGCCGGCAGCCCGAAAGCCGCGCCCTGGCGCTCGGCGACGTCGCTGCGCATGTCGGCGAGCGCCCTGACCTCCATGACAGGGAAGCGTTGCGCCGCCTTGAGGTAGGCGGTGCTGATGACACCGCAGCCGATGATTCCGATACCCACTTTTCTCATTGTGATCTCCGTAAGGGTCCGCTCATCCCTTGACCGCACCTGCGGTAAGACCGGCGACGATATGCTTCTGGGCCAGAAGGAAGAGAATGATCGTCGGCAGGATGGTCAGCGTGATGAAAGCCAGGATCAGGTGCCATTCGGACGAGTATTCGCCCTGATACACCATGATGCCGAGCGGCCAGGGATAGAGCGCATCGGTGTTGAGCATCACCAGCGGCAACAGATAGGCGTTCCAGCTGTTGACGAAAGTGATGGTCCCGACGGTCGCCAGGATCGGCCGCGACAGCGGCAGCGTCACGTAACGGAAGAACTTGATGTAGCTGCAGCCGTCCACGAGGGCCGCCTCGAGCAGTTCATACGGAATGTCCTTGAAGAAGCGCCGCAGCAGCAGCACGCTCATCGCGAGGCTGAAGGCCACCTGCGGCAGCGCCACGCCGAAATAGGTATCGAGCAGCCCGAGATCGCGCACCTTGATGAAGAGCGGCAGCACCGCGGTCGCGGCAGGAAACAGCAGGCCGAGCGTCAAATAGCTGAGCAGCATCGAGCTGCCGTAGAACCTGACATGAGCGAAGGCGAACGCCGCCATCGAGGCCACGATCAGGGTCAACGTCACCGCCAGCGTCGAGATCGCCAGCGAGTTGCGCAACAGCTGCCAGTAGCGCGCGGAGAACAGGATATCCGCGTAATTCTGCCACTCCCAGTGCTGCGGCAGGCCGAACGGGTTGACGCGCAACTCTCCGAGCGATTTGAAGCCGCCGAGCACGGTCGCCAGCAGCGGCACGAGCACGAAGACGGCGACGGCCGCGAGGAACAGCGCCTTGAACAGGGCCGCCGGATCGAACGGAGCGCGGGAGGTCCCGGTGCTACTCATCGCGCATGAACCATCGCTTGTAGGTGAAGGCAAAGGTCACGCAGATCATGAACAGAATGACGCCGATGGCGCTGCCATAGCCGACCCGCATCCGGGAGATGCCGTTGTTGTAGAGGAAGCTCACCATCGTGTTGGAGGAATCCGCAGGTCCTCCGCGCGTCAACGGCATCACCAGGTCGAACAGCTGCAGCGAGCCGACGATGGCGAAGAACACGGAGAGACGGATGGTCGGATAGAGCAAGGGGACGACGACGTGACGCAGGGTCTGTGTCCGCGTCGCACCGTCGATGCGGGCGGCTTCGACCAGGCTCTTGTCGAGGCTCTGCAGGGCCGCGATGAACAGCATCATGTGGAAGCCGAAATATTTCCAGACGATGACGATCAGCACCGCCAGCATCGCCGTGTCGGTCGAGGCCAGCAGATGCGGCGGCTCGGCGCCGAAGGTGCGCCAGATCGAAGCGACCAGACCATAGTCGCCGTCATAGACGAACGAGAAGATCAGCCCGGTCGCGATCTCGGCCAGGATATAAGGCATGAAGAACAGCATCCGCAGCGCCACAGCACCACGAAAGCGTTCCGCGAGCATCAGTGCCAAAGCGAGCGCAAGCGGCAGCTGGACCGCAAGAGAAACTGCGATGATCAGGCCGTTGTTGCGCAAGGCGAGCCAGAATGCGCGCGTTTCCAGCACGAAACGGTAATTGTCGAGGCCAATCCAGTTGGTCGGCTTGCCGAAGCCGTTCCAGTTGAAGGCCGAGTACCAGGCGGCTTCGCCGATCGGCACCACCACGAACAGCGTGAACAACAGCAGTGCCGGCGGCAGGAACAGGATCAGGACCGTGAAGCGTCCGTCCCACCGCGGGCCCCGGACCGCGGCCTGCGAGGGCGTCTCGCCGGCAACGTCGATCGCCGACACCATCGCGATCCGCCGCCCCACCGTCAGTTACCCTGCTTCCACGCCGCTTCAATCGCCTTCGCCGCATCCTGAGGGTTCATGCTGCCGCCGGCGATCTCGGCGGTAACGTCGTTGACGACGCGGCCGACCGAGGGCCCGAGGCTCTGGTCATAGAAGTTCTGGTGATAGTTCGATTTCGCCAGATTGGCCGCGATCAGCTTCATGAAGGAATTGTTGAGGCCGGCATCCGCCCCCTGCACCACCGGGATGATGAAATTGCCGGCGGCAAGGCGCGTCTGCACATCCTTGGAGACGAAGTATTTCAGGAAATCGACGGCCTCCTTCGGCGAGCCCTTGGTGATCAGCCAGCCGGTGATGCCGCCGAGCGTATCCGTCGGCGCGCCCTTGCCGCCCGGCACGACCGGGAAGTCGAACCAGCAGATCTTGTCTTCGCTCAATCCGACCTTGTCGGCGGCGAGCGCGCGCTGCAAATGATAGACCGTGCTGATGGCGAGCGTCATCGCCGCCTTGCCGTCGCCGAAATAGCCGACAGCCTGCGGATTCTTGAAACCGAGGAAGCCGTTCTGGAACGGCTGGAGATCAACGAGCTGCTTGAAGAGCTCGCCGGATTTCTGGAAGGTCTCGCCGGCGAATCCGCCATTCTCGCCGCGCAGCGCCGCGTCGAACGCGCCCTTGCCGCCGATACGCACGGCAAGATGCGTCCAGTAGAAATGCAGCGGCCATTTGTCGGCGCCGCCGACCACGATCGGCGTCACGCCGGCTCCCTTCAGCGTCTTCACTGCGGTGAGCAGATCGTCCCAGCTCTTGATCGCGGCCGGATCGACCTTCGCCTTGGCCATCAGCTCCCTGTTGCAGAGGAAGCCGACCTGAGACAGCGCGGTCGGCAGGCCGTAGACCTTGCCATTGCTGGTGAAGGCCGCGAGTGCCGCCGGCGTCAGGCTGTCGCCATAGCCCTTCACCTGATCGGTGATGTCGTCGAGCACGCCGGCCTCGATCTGCGTCTTCAGAACGCCGCCGGCCCAGCTGTAGATGATGTTCGGCCGATCCTTGGATTGAAGGATGGTCGGCAGCTTGGCCTTGTAGGCCTCGTTCTCGAGGAACTGCATCTCGACCTTCACGCCGGGATGCGACGCCTCATAGCTGCGCGCGACCTCCTCCCAGATCTTCACCTGGGCCGGGTTGGCCTCGATGTGGAGCCATTTCACGGTGGTGTCGGCAGCGGCCCAATTGGCCCCGAGCAGGCATGCGGCAACGGCGAGTCCCAGCTTCCCGAGCAGCCTCATCACATTCCTCCCAACCGGCTTCTATTCTTTGCCTGCAATCCTGCCTTCAATTTTTGAGGTACGCAACTAAAATTCTGATCTATGACCCTCACGTCGGAAATGACTAAGCTTTGCGAAGAAAACGGACGGCGCTTCGCACCGCCCGCAAGCAAAGTCGAGAGGTGTCCATGGCTGCCCTTTATTCTGACCTCGCCGGCAAGGTCGTTCTCGTCACCGGTGGCGCATCGGGCATTGGTGCTGCGATCGTGCGGCGCTTCGCGCAGCAGAAGAGCAAGGTCGTGTTCTTCGACATCAAGGCCGACGAAGGCCAGCGCCTTGCACGCGAATTGTCGGATCAGGGGCTCGGCGCACATTTCCAGCGCGTCGACCTCACCGACATCGCAGCCCTGCGCGCCGGCATCGCACTGGCGCGCGAGGCGCACGGCGCGATCAACATCCTCGTCAACAATGCCGCGCATGACGAACGGCACGCGACCGAGGAGATGACGCCGGAATATTGGGACGACCGCATCGCGGTGAACCTGAAGCATCAGTTCTTCGCCGCGCAAGCCGTCTTGCCCGACATGAAGGCGGCCAATGCCGGCGCGATCGTCAATTTCGGCTCCGTGTCGTGGATCGCCGGGCAAGGTGGCATGGCCGCCTACACCGCCAGCAAATCGGGCGTGATCGGCCTCACGCGTTCCCTGGCGCGCGACTACGGCCCCTACAATATCCGCGTGAACGCAATCGCGCCGGGCTGGATCATGACCGAGCGCCAGCTCGAGAAATGGATGACGCCGCAGGGCGAGGTGGAGTTGATGCAGCGGCAATGCCTGAAGCGTAAGCTCGTCCCCGACGAGGTCGCGAAATTCACCGTCTTTCTCGCCTCCGACGAAGCCTCGGCCTGCACGGCGCAGCACTACATCGTCGATGGCGGCTGGGTGTGACATCTGATCCCGCGCCTGCTGCACCGCGAAACCACTTGCGCCGCAACATTCAAAAATGAGACTGCCCGTCAAGCCGGACGAGGCGTCCACGCGTGCACCGCATCCGACTTCGGCTAGCTTCCCTGCAAAGCCGCGGCCCGTTCGAGAGCCAGCGGCATCGCGCCAGTTTTGGCGCGGCAACAATCGACGACAGAGGGAGGAGCACAATGTCGAAATGCAGTATCGGACTGCTCGCGCTGAGCAGCCTGTTTCTTTCAAGCGCCGCGATCGCCCAGGAAAAGATCAAGGTGGGCGTGACCGCGACGCTCGAAGGCACCTACACCGTTCTCGGCGAGGACGGCATGCGCGGCCACCAGACCGCGCTCAACGTGCTCGGCAAGAAGATCGGCGACAAGGAGCTCGAATTCATCGTCGCCTCGACCGACGCGACGCCGGATTCGGCGGTGCGCGCGGTACGCAAGCTGATCGAGCAGGACAAGGTGCAGATCCTGCTGTCACCGCTCTCCGGCGACGAAGGCATCGCGGTGAAGAACTTCGCCAAGACCCATCCCGAGCTGACCTTCATCAATGCGGCTTCCGGCGCGCAGGAAACCACCTATGTCGACCCTGCCCCGAACTTCTTCCGCTACAACATGGACGGCGCGCAGTGGCAGGTCGGCCTCGGCAAATACGCCTATGACGAGAAGAAGTATCGCAAGATCGCGACCGTCGGCGAGGACTATTCGTTCATCTACACACAGGTGTTCGGTCTCGTGCTCGAATTCTGCGGCGCCGGCGGACAGGTCACCAACCGGCAATGGGTGCCGCTCGGCACCAAGGATTTCGCTTCGGTGATCGCCGCGCTGCCCGACGACGTCGATGCGATCTATCTCGGCCTCGGCGGCGCGGATGCCGTCAACTTCCTCAACCAGTATCAGCAGGCGGGCGGCAAGGCGCATCTGATGGGCGGTTCCATCATGATCGACCAGACCATCCTGTCGTCCAAGGGCAACGCCAAGAACGCCCTGATCGGCACCATCGCGGCGAGCGGCCAGGCTGACACCTGGGAGGACCCGGGCTGGCAGAAATTCGTGAAGGCCTATCAGGACGCCTTCCCGCCCAACAAGCGCTTTCCGAGCCCGTCACTGCTCGCCACCAACTACTATGATTCAACCATGGCGCTGATCCTCGCACTGCGGGAGGTCAACGGCGATCTCAGCGACAACCAGTCGAAATTCAAGGCCGCGCTGGCGAAGATCGAGCTCGATGCGCCCAACGGCAATATCAAGCTCGACTCCAACCGCCAGGCGATTGGAACCAACTTCGTCACCGAGGTCGTCGACGACGGCAAGGGCGCGCTGTTCAGCAAGGTCGTGAAGGTGATCCCGAACGTCAACCAGACGCTCGGCTACGATCCGGCGGTCTTCTCGAAGATCGGGCTGCCGAGCCGAACCGTTCCGGAATGTAAGAAGTACTGACGCATCACGGCTGCAAACACGCAACCGGGGAGCGACTTGCTGACGCGGTCGCTCTCCGCTCTTGCAATCTCGCCGGCGTTGTTGAACGCTGGGCGAAAAGACAAGAACATTCGGGAGGGGAAGGCATGAGCCGTGCGCTCGCCGTCTTCCACGGCCGGTTCGGTCGGGCGACGGTTTATCAGTTGAACCGCCCTTTCAATATCCACGCCCATCGTGAAGGTCATCTGATCTTCCATGTCGGCGGCATGCCGGCATGCATCGACGTCTCCGAGGGGCATTACGATCTCACCGGGACGTCCGTCGTCGCGGTCAATCCCTGGGAGCCGCACAATTTCCTGCCTGCCGATCTGGACGGCGGCGCGATCTTCTTCGTGCTCTACGTCAACGCCGAATGGTTCGCACCCGATGCATCGGGCACCCACCGGCTGCGTTTCGGCCGCACCCAGTTCAAGCGCACGCCGGCACTCGACAAGCACATCAGGCGGACCGCCGCGCTCGTGTGCGGCGCACCCTCGCTCTCCAGCCTCGATTCCGAGCTGCGGAGACTGATCGATATCTGTTACGACGAAAGCTGGCAGCAGGCCGAGATCGCGCGCGATCCACGCGCAAACGGCTCCGTCACCGATTTTCGCGTGCGCAAATGCATCAAGATGATGTCGGAAAGTCCCGGTGCCGAGATCGAGCTCGACACCATCGCACGGGAATCCGGCCTGTCGCGGCCGCATTTCTACCGGCTGTTCCGCGTCCAGACCGGCGTTACGCCGAATCTCTATCTGAACACGCTGATCATGGAACAGGCGCTCGAAGCGCTGGTGGCCAGCGAGACGCCGATCGCCGATATCGGCTTCGATCTCGGCTTCTCCTCGCAGAGCGGTTTCACCCGCTTCTTCGCCGCCAATGTGGGGATGGCCCCGACCGATTATCGTCGAGCGGCCAAGATTTTGCGCGCCTGAGCGCGGGCCACGAAAAGATACTCACGATCAAACGTCGCCCCCGCCGCCCGGCTAGGATGCCGGCAACGCGATCCTGAGATGATCGCGACGACGGGAGCGCACGTTCATGGCTAGGCGAGCAGCCGGTACAAGGCTGTCTGACCTGCATTCGATCGACCTTGGGCACGTGGCATGGCCGGGAAGGCGGCGCGCATGAGCCGCTTTGTCGAACGCCATCCGGCCTGGGCGCTGATTGCCATCATTGCCATTGCCGTCGCGCTCTGGCTGATCTTCGCGGTCTGGCCGCCGGGCCTCGAGGAAGCCATCGGCCGCAAGCGCGTGTTCCTCAACGCCGTGTTCAACGGCATCACGCTCGGAGGCCTGTACTTCCTCGTCGCCAGCGGCTTCACGCTGATCTTCGGCCTGATGCGCAACGTCAACCTCGCGCACGGCTCGCTCTATCTGTTCGGCGGCTATGTCGGCTATGCCATCAGCACAGCGACCGGCTCCTGGCTCCTCAGCTTCATCGTCGCCTTCATCCTTACCGCCCTGGTGGGCGTCCTGCTCCAGGTGATCGTGTTCCACCGGATGGAGGGACAGGATCTCAGGCAGACCATGGTGACGATCGGGCTGTCGATCGTGTTCGCCGATCTGATGCTGTGGGCCTGCGGCGGCGATTTCTACCAGGTTCAGACCCCGAACTGGCTGATCGGCCCCGTGGAGCTGCCGCTGATCACGGCGGTGAAATCCTCGGGCGAGCCGGTCTATCTCAGATATCCCATGGTACGGCTGGTGATCTTCGCCGCGTCCGTGGTCATCGGCGTGTCGATGTGGCTCGCGCTCAATCGTACCCGCATCGGCATGATCATTCGCGCCGGCGTCGACGATCGCGATATCCTCGCCGCGACCGGCGTGCGCATCCAGCTCGTCTTCGTCGCCGTGTTCGCATTCGGCGCCGGACTTGCGGGCATCGCCGGCGTCGTCGGCGGCACCTTCCAATCCCTGTCGCCCGGCGAAGACATCCGCTTCCTGCTCGCCTCCCTCGTCGTCGTGATCGTGGGCGGCATGGGCTCGATCCCCGGTGCGGCGCTCGGCGCGCTGATCATCGGCCTCGCCGAGCAGCTCGGCTCGGTCTACATCCCGACCTATGCCATCGTCGTGACCTTCCTGATCATGGTGCTGGTGCTGGCGATCCGGCCGCAAGGCCTGCTGGCGAGGCGCTGACATGTCGCTCGCCCACGATGCCCGCGTCGCCGTTCGTCCCGCCGCTGTGACGCAGCGCCCCGCGCGGACATGGCCGGAGATCAACAACCCCGCCGCCTGGATCGTAGCAGTCATTCTCGTGGTGATGCCGCTGATCGCGAGCGGCTTCTTCCTGATCGAGATCTTCGCGACCACGCTGATCCTCGGCATCATGGCACTGAGCCTGATGTTCCTCGCCGGCTATGGCGGCATGGTCAGCCTGATGCAGCTCACCATCGCGGGCTTCTCGGCCTACATGGTCGCCGTGTTCGGTATCAGCGGCAACGCCAATATCAGCCTGGGCTGGCCATGGTGGCTCGCGGTCCCCATGGCGCTGGCGCTGGCGACCGCGTTCGGCACGCTCGGCGGCGCCCTCGCGGTGCGCACCGAAGGCATCTACACCATCATGATCACGCTCGCGATTGGCGCTGCCTTCTACTATTTCACAAATCAGAACTGGGCGATCTTCAACGGCCATACCGGCATCAACACCGTGGCCACGCCGCACTTCTGGGGCGTGAACTGGCGCGCCGACATCCCCTTCTACTATGTCGTGCTCGCGGTCGCGGCGCTCTGCTATTTCGCAGTCGAGTATATCTCGCGCGCGCCCTTCGGCCTTGCCCTCCAGGGCGTTCGCGACAATCCGCGCCGCATGGCCGCGCTCGGCTTCAACGTCAATGCGCACCGCGTCGCCGCTTATGCCTTTGCGTCCTTCATCGCCGCGCTTGCCGGCGTGCTCCAGGTCTGGAACTACCGCCAGATCTCGCCGGGCTCGGTCAGCGTCGGCGCCTGCATCGACGTGCTGATCATTGCCGTGGTCGGCGGCATCACGCGTCCGATCGGTCCCTTCATCGGCGCGCTGATCTTCGTGCTGCTGCGCACCTTTGCGCTCGATTTCCTGGTCAGGCTCGGCCTCGACGGCAACCGCTTCCGCCTGCTGATCGGGCTCGGCTTCCTCGCCATCGTGTTCTGGTCCTCGGACGGCGTCATCGGCCTGTGGCAGCGCTGGCGTCAGAGCCAGCGTTCCCGCGACGATCGCCAGGGCGGAGGACGCGGCCATGGATAGCGTCGCGCAACGCCTCTCGGCCGTCGGCGCCGGCGCCGCGCTGGAACTGCGCGGCGTGACGAGGCTGTTCGGCGCGCTCGCGGCGCTGACCGACGTCACCATCACCGTGCGCCCCGGCGAGCGCCGCGCCGTGCTCGGCTCCAACGGCGCCGGCAAGACCACGCTGTTCAACTGCATCACCGGAGATTTCGCGCCCTCCTCCGGCACCATCCGCTTCTTCGGCGAGGACGTCACGCACTTCCCGCCCTATGAACGCATCCGCCGCGGGCTGCGCCGGACCTATCAGATCTCGGCGCTGTTCCCCGGCCTCACCGTGCAGGACAACGTCTATCTCGCCTGCCGCGGCGTCTCGCGCGGGCGCTTCTCGTTCCTGCGACCGGGACAGAACGATGCCTTGATGCATGCGGCCGACAACCTCGTCCAGGCCGTGCATCTGTCCGCCGTGAAGGACCAGCGCGTCGCCGAGCTCGCACACGGCCAGCAGCGCCAGCTCGAGATCGCGCTGGCGCTCGCCGGCGCCCCACGCTTCGTCCTGTTCGACGAGCCGGCCGCGGGCCTGTCGCCGACCGAACGGGCCGAGCTGATCGAGATCCTGACCTCGCTGCCGGCGCATATCGGCTACATCATCATCGAGCACGACATGGACGTGGCGCTGCGCGTCGTCGAGAGCGTCACGATGATGCACAACGGCCGTGTCTTCAAGGAAGGCCTGCCGCAGGAGATCGAGTCCGATCCTGAAGTGCAGGAGCTTTATCTCGGAGGCGGCCATGAATGAGGCCCGCCGCTCCGCCGCCGCGCTCGAGGTCCGCGGCCTCGACGTCTATTACGGCCATTCCCACGCGCTGCAGGGCGTCGATCTCACGCTGGAGAGCGGCGTGTTCTCCGTGGTCGGCCGCAACGGCATGGGCAAGACCACGCTGTGCAAGGCCATCATGGGCCTCGTGACCGTGAGTGGCGGATCGATCCGGGTCCGCGGCGAGGACGTCACGCGGCGGCCGCCGGCCCAGATTGCGCGGCTCGGCGTCGGCTATGTGCCGCAGGGCCGTCGGCTCTGGCGCTCGCTCAGCGTCGACGAGCATTTGCGGCTTGCCGGCGGCATGCGCCCCGGCGCCTGGACGGTCGAGCGCATCTACGACACCTTTCCCCGCCTCGCCGAGCGCAAGGACCATGGCGGCGGCCAGCTCTCCGGCGGCGAGCAGCAGATGCTGGCGATCTCGCGCGCGCTGCTCACCAATCCGCATCTGTTGATCATGGACGAGCCGACCGAGGGACTTGCGCCCGTCATCGTGGCGCAGGTCGAGGAGATGCTGCTGCGGCTCGGCGAGGACGAGGACATGTCCGTGCTCGTGATCGAGCAGAACATCGGTGTCGCCACCGCGATCTCGCGCAACGTCGCGATCATGGTGAACGGCCGCATCAACCGCATCATCGACTCCGCGCGCCTCGCCGCCGACCGCGACCTGCAGCAGCGCCTGCTCGGCGTCGGGCTTCACGCCGAGCTCGAGCCGGATCTCGACGTCGCCGAGGCCGGTGCCGAGGCAAAGCCGGCGCCGGCACCGCGCCGCGACGGGCCGATCCGCATTTACGTCTCCAACCCGACGATCCCGACCCGGTGGTCGCAACCGGTGCCGATCGCCCGCATCGAGGCGGCCGCGCGCACGCTCTCGACCCAAGTCGCACGGCTCGACGAGACGGCCCGGCGCAAGCGCGAGCCGGTGGCGGCGCAGACCGCCGGCCCGCCCGTCGTGCTTGTCGTCGGTACGCTCGACACCAAGGGGGTCGAGCTGCGCTACATCCGCGACATCATCGCGGAAAGCGGCCTGCGCACCCGGCTGGTCGACGTCTCGACCAGCGGTCGACATTCGTCCTGCGACGTCTCGGCGCAGGAGATCGCGCTGAACCACGGCCGCGGCGGTCCTGCCGTGTTCGGCTCCGACCGCGGTGCTGCTGTGACGGCGATGGCCGATGCCTTCGCCAGCTGGCTGCGGCGCCAGGGCAATGTTGCCGGCGTGATCTCGGCGGGCGGCTCGGGCGCCGCGTCGCTGGTTGCCCCCGGCATGCGTGCGCTGCCCGTCGGCGTGCCCAAGCTGATCATCTCCTCCGTCGCCTCCGGTGACGTCGGGCCCTATGTCGGTCCGGCCGACATCACGATGATGTACTCCGTCACCGACGTGCAGGGGCTGAACTCGATCTCGCGCGCGGTGCTGGCCAACGGTGCCAACGCGCTCGCCGGCATGGTCAGGGCGCGGCTCGAAGGACGCGAGGCAAAAGAGCGTGCCGTCGGCGCCGGCCTGCCCTCGGTCGGCATCACCATGTTCGGCGTCACCACGCCCGCCGTGCAGAAGATCGCCGCCGACCTGCGCGACGATTTCGAATGCCTGGTCTTCCACGCCACCGGCGTCGGCGGCCGTTCCATGGAAAAACTCGTCGAGTCCGGCCAGCTCGCCGGCGCCATCGACCTCACCACCACCGAGGTCTGTGATCTTCTGATGGGCGGCGTGTTCCCGGCGACGGAGGACCGCTTCGGTGCGATCATCCGCACGCGCATTCCCTATGTCGGCTCCGTCGGCGCCCTCGACATGGTCAATTTCGGCGCGCCCGAGACCATTCCCGAGCGCTACCGTGGCCGCAAGTTCCACGTCCACAATCCGCAGGTGACGTTGATGCGGACAACCGTGGAAGAGAACGAGCGCATGGGCCGCTGGATTGGCGAGCGGCTCAACCAGATGGATGGCCCGGTGCGCTTCTTCCTGCCCGAGGGCGGCGTCTCCGCACTCGATGCACGCGGCCAGCCGTTCTGGGATCCGGACGCCGACGCCGCGCTGTACCGCACGCTGGAGCGCACCGTGCGGCAGACCGGCAACCGTCAGCTCATCCGCACGCCGAAGAACATCAACGATCCCGACTTCGCCGCCGCCATCGTCAGTGCATTCCGAACCCTGTTCGGCCGCACCGGCGCGCGGCGGAGACAAGCGAGGTGACCGATGGCCAGGTTTGAACGCGCAGCCCTCCTGAAGAAGTTCCGCGACATGGCGCGGCGCGGCGAGCCGATCGTCGGCGGCGGCGCCGGAACGGGCCTGTCGGCCAAATGCGAGGAGGCCGGCGGCGTCGATCTCATCGTGATCTACAATTCCGGTCGCTATCGGATGGCCGGCCGCGGCTCGCTCGCGGGCCTGATGGCTTACGGCGATGCCAACGCCATCGTGCTCGACATGGCGAATGAGGTGCTGCCTGTGGTCACCAGGACGCCGGTGCTCGCGGGCGTCAACGGCACCGATCCGTTTCGCGACATGGACGTGTTTCTCGACCAGCTGAAGGCGCTTGGTTTCGCGGGCGTGCAGAACTTTCCGACCGTCGGGCTGATCGACGGCACCTTCCGCGCCAATCTCGAAGAGACCGGCATGTCCTATGCGCTCGAGATCGACATGATCGCCAGAGCGCACGACAAGGACATGCTGACGACGCCCTACGTGTTCAGCGAGAAGGAGGCGGCCGCGATGGCGATCGCCGGCGCCGACATCATCGTCTGCCACATGGGGTTGACGACCGGCGGCTCGATCGGCGCGCAGACCGCGCCGAAGCTGAAGGACTGCCCTGCCCGGATCGAGACCTGGGCTTCGGCGGCGCTCAGCGTCAATCCCGACATCCTGGTGCTGGCCCACGGCGGCCCGATCGCCGATCCCGCCGACGCCGATTTCATCATGAAGAATACCCGCCATTGCCACGGCTTCTACGGGGCGTCCTCGATGGAGCGGCTTCCCGTGGAGCGGGCGCTGACGGAGCAGGTACGTCAATTCAAGGCGATCGGCGCGCGCTAACGCCTGATAGGTTCGAGGGAGGGAAAGATGTCAGGGATGCTGGTCGGTGAATTGATCCTCTGGCTGATCGTCGCGATCGTCGTGATCGTCGTCGGCGTCTACATCGTGAACTGGCTCTATCATCGCTCCTCCAAGGAGACCTCGTTCGTCCGGACCGGCTTCCTCGGCGAGCGCGTGGTGATCAATGGCGGCGCCTTCGTGCTGCCGTTCATTCACGATTACACCCCGGTCAACATGAACGTGCAGCCGATGGGAATCGTGCGATCGCGGCAGGACGCGGTGATCACCCGCGACCGCATGCGCGTCGACATCGAGGCCGACTTCTATGTCCGGGTCCAGGCCACCCGCGAAGCCGTTTCCATCGCCGCCGCCACCCTCGGCCGCCGCACCATGGAGCCGGAAAAGCTTCACGCCCTGCTCGCCGGCAAGTTCATATCCGCCATCCGTTCGGTCGCGTCCGAAATGACCCTGGAGGAGATGCATGAGCGGCGCGGCGACTATGTCGCGCGCGTCAAGACCAATGCGGCCGAAGCCCTCGCCCAGAACGGCCTCGAGCTGGAATCGGTCGCCATCACCGATCTCGACCAGACCGACCTCGAGTTCTTCAACCCCTCGAACCGGTTCGACGCCGAGGGCCTGACCAACCTGATGGAGGACATCGAGGCGAGGCGCAAGCTGCGCAACGACATCGAGCAGGACTCGATGATCAAGATCCGCACCCGCAACCTGGAGGCCGAGCGGCAGGCGCTCGAGATCGAGCGCGAGAGCGAGACCGCGCGCCTGGAACAGGAACGCGACATCGAGATGCGCCGCGCCCTCCAGCGTACGGAAGTCGCCCGCGAGCGCGCCCTGCGCGAGACCGAGGCCGAGCAGGCGCAGATCTCCGCGCGCGAGACCATCGAGCGGGCCCGCATCGCCAATGACCAGGCGATCGCGGAGGCCCGCATCGCCTCCGAGCGCGAGACCCGCCAGAAGGAGATCGAGCGGACCCGCACCATCGAGGAGAAGGAACTGCTGGCGCGCGAGGAGATCGAGAAGACAAGGATCGCCAACCAGCGCTCGATCGACACCACGCGGATCGCGTCCGAACGCGAAGTGCGCCAGCGCGAGATCGAGCGGATGCGTACCGTCGAGGAAGCCGAGATCGCCGCGCGCGAAGCGATCGAGAAAGCGAGGATCCAGCAGGACCGCGCCGTCACCGACGCCCGCATCGCCAACGAGGAGGAGACGCGCCGCCGCGAGATCGAGCGCACCCGCGCCGTCGACGAGGCCGAGATCGCCGCCCGCGAGGCGACCGAAAAGGCCCGCATCGCCCAGACGCTGATCGTCAATGTCGAGCGGATCTCCTCCGACGAGCGCACCCGCGCGCTGGAGATCCAGCAGGTCCGCACCATCCAGGAGGCCGAGATCGAGGCCCAGCGCGCGGTCGAGGCCGCCCGCATCGCCCGCGAGCGAACGCTCGCCGCCGAGCGCATCGCCGCCGAGCAGAACACGCGGCAGCTAGAGATCGAGCGCAATCAGGCGCTCGACGTCGCTGGCATCACCGCGCGCGAGGCCACGGAGGCCAGTCGGATCGCCCAGGAGGAGCGCGTGCGCTCGCTGGAGATCGCCCGCAACCGCGCCGTCGAGGAAGCCGACATCGCTTCCCGCGAGGCGATCGAAGCGGCCCGTATCGCCCAGGAGAAGGCGGTTGCGGCCGAGCGTATCCAGGCCGAGCGCGATACGCGTTCGCTTGAAATCGAGCGCACCGGCGTGCTGGAGGCGGCCGAGCTGAAGCGGCGCGACGCCATCGAGCGTCAGCGCATCACGGTCGATCTGGCGCTCGAGGCCGAGCGCATCAATTCCTCCAAGAAGCGCGAAGTGCTCAACATCGAGCAGAAGAAGGCGATCGAGATCGCCGACGAGGACCGCGTCATCGCGCTGTCGACGAAGAAGTCCGAGCGGATCGATGCCGACCGCCAGGTCCGGCAGGCCGAGATCGTCGCGCGCAAGGAGGTCGAGACCACGGACGTCTCGCGCGAGCAGGCGCTGGAAGCCGCCCGGATCGAGCGGCGGCGCGCCATCGAGCAGCTCGAGGTCGCACGCGTACAATCGTTGCAGGAGGCCGAGATCGCCTCCCGCGAGGAGGTCGAGCGCGCCCGCATCGCCTCCGACCGCGGCCTGGACGAGGCCCGCATCGGCCGCGAGCGGGAGCTGCGCAAGCTCGAAGTCAACCGCGAGAAGGAGGTCGAGACCGTCCTGATGGAGAAGGCCATCGCGATCCACACGAAATCCCTGGAGGAGTCCGCCGCCAAGGCGTCGGCCGAGGAAGCGCGGATGCGCGCGACCGAAGCGACCGAGCGCGTCATCACCGCGCGCGAGAGCGAGATCGCCAAGCGACGCAAGACGGTCGAAATCCTGATCGCCGAGAAACAGGCCGAGGAGACCCGCATTGCTGCCGAAGCCGAGCGCGTGCGCGCCGCCGTCGAGGCCGAGGCACAGCGGATGCTGAACGAGGCCGAGAACGTGCTGACCGACCAGGCGCGCTACTCGCTGTTCCGCCGCAAGCTGCTCGACCGGATCGAGGGCATCGTGCGCGAGAGCGTCAAGCCGATGGAGAAGATCGAGGGCATCCGCATCCTCCAGGTCGACGGCCTCAACGGCAATGGGAATAGTGGCAATGGCGGACGCAGCGCCACCGACGAGGTGATCGACTCGGCCCTGCGCTACCGCGTTCAGGCGCCGCTGATCGACTCCATTCTGGCCGACATCGGCGTCGAGGGCGGCAGTCTCTCCAAGATGCCGGGCCTGATCCGCGAGGCCCGCGACATGCAGGGCATCAAGGAGTCCGCGCGCAAGAGCGGCGGAGGTGGCGGCGACAAGCCGGCGGCCTCGCCGGCTCCCTCGGCCGAGGGTGGCGAACCTCCGGCCGAACGTGGGCCGAGGAAGAAGAGCTGAGGTCGCGCCATGGCCCGCGTCTATGTCTCAACCGTCGTCAATGCCCGCAACGATCGCGTCTGGGCGCGGGTGCGCGATTTCAACGGCCTGCCAAACTGGCACCCGGCGATCGCTGAAAGCCGCATCGAGGGCGGGGAGCCCTCGGACAAGATCGGCTGTGTCAGGGATTTCCGCCTGCGTAACGGCGACCGCATCCGCGAGAAGCTCTTGGGCCTCTCCGACTACGACATGTTCTGCACCTATTCGATCCTGGAGTCCCCGATGGGCGTCGAGAACTATGTCGCAACCCTGCGGCTGACTCCCGTCACCGACGGCGACCAGACTTTTGTGGAATGGACCGCCGAATTCGACTGCGCGCCCGAAAGGGAGACCGAGCTCGTGAACAACATCGGCGGCGGCGTATTCCAGGGCGGGTTCGATGCCCTCAAACGCGTGTTCGGAGGTTGATGTGATCCGAACCATATCGATTAAGGCACATTGCGCTGCCTCGCCCCGCAAGCGGGGCGAGGTAAACGACACCGAACCGCGCCGCCGGGTGGAGACCTAGCCGTGCCGCATATCGTCAAGAGCACGATCCTGGACGCACCGACCGATGCGGTGTGGCACGTGCTGCGCGATTTCAACGGGCATGATCGCTGGCATCCAGCTGTTGCGACCTCCTCGATCGAGCGCGCGCAGTCTTCCGACAAGATCGGCTGTGTCAGGCGGTTCAAGCTGAAGGACGGTGCAGAGCTGCGCGAGCAATTGCTGGCGCTGTCCGACCTGGAACAGTCCTTCAGCTATTGCCTGCTCGATACGCCGGTGCCGATGTTCAACTACGTCGCCCATGTCCGGCTGCTGCCGGTCACGGACGGCGACCGCACCTTCTGGCACTGGGAATCCCGCTTCACCACGAAGCCTGAGGATAGCGACCGCATTACCCACATGGTCGCCGAAGACATCTATCAGGCCGGTTTCGAGGCGATCCGTCGACATCTGAAGGAGGCGGCATAGTCATGGCCGTGACAGTGAAGACCTTTGCAAGCGCAAGCGAGGCGGCCGGGGTGCTATCCTCGGACCGCAGCGCGCGCTATCTCGGCGGCGGCACGCTGGTGATGCGGGCGCTGAACGAGGGCGACGTCTCGATCTCGACGGTCGTTCGCGCCAGCGACCAGGCGCTGACCCGGATCGACGCTTCGGGGCCTCGCATCACGCTCGGCGCCGGCGTCACCTTCGCACGCGTTCTCGCCGAACGGGACCTCGCCTTCCTGCATACCCCTGCCCGTTCGATCGGCGGTCCCGCCGTGCGCAACATGGGCACGGTCGGCGGCAACCTGTTCGCGCCCAGCCCCTATGGCGATTTCACCGTGGCGCTGCTGGCGCTCGACGCCACCGTCGCCGTCGCGGGCGGCTTTGGTTCACGCGACATCCCGATCGAGGAGTTCCTGCAGGCGCGCGAACGTCAGGCCGGAACACTCGTGCTGTCGGTGTCCTGCACCCGGCCGGCAAACAGCGACGCATTCCGCTATCGCAAGATCGCGCGGATCAAGCCGAAGGGCGGTTCTGTGATCACCCTTGCCGCGCATCTGCCGATCAGCGGCGGCCGGATCGCGGGCGCCCGCATCGCGCTGGGCTCGATGGCCCCGACCCAGATCCGCGCCCGCGCCGCCGAGCGTGCGCTGGAGGGCCGCTCGCTGGACGCCGCAACCATTGCGGCCGCCGCATCCGCGGCGACCGAGGGAACATCGCCATCCGACAACGCGCTCGGCAGCGCCTGGTATCGCCGCGAGATCGTCGGCGTCCATCTGCGGCGCCTGCTGTCGGGACAGGAATAGAGCCCATGTCCAAGATACCCCTGCAATTCCGCCACAACGGTCGCGACGTCGCAATCTTCGTCGACGGCGGCACCAATCTGCTGGTGGCGCTGCGCGAGCTGATCGGCGACATGACGCCGAAATTCGGCTGCGGCCAGGGCGGCTGCGGCACCTGCAGTGTGCTTGTTGACGGCGAGCTCCACCTCTCCTGCCTGACATTGGCGGAGACTGTCGCCGGCCGCTCCGTCGAGACGCTCGACGGCATGAAGCAGGGCCCGAGCCTGCACCCTCTGCAGCGCGCCTTCGCCGACAATTTTGCCGCCCAGTGCGGCTATTGCACGCCGGGCATGCTGATGGCCGCCAAGGCGCTGCTCGACCGCAATCCCTCGCCGAGCCGCGACGAGGTCATTGAGGCGATCTCCGGCAACATCTGCCGCTGCACCGGCTACGAGCCGATCATCAATGCCATCCTGGCCGCAGCGAGCGGCCGGGTCAGCGCCTGAGGTCAACCATGCTGGAACTTCGTAAGGACATTTTCGCCGACGAGCGCGACGACAACCTCAAGGAGATCGGCAAGGGTACACAGCGCCAGGACATGCTCGGCCATGTCACGGGCACCTCGAGCTACTTCAACGACCACAAGCTGCAAGGCATGCTGCACCTGAAGGTCGTTCGCTCGACCCAGGCGCATGCGAAGATCCGCCGCATCGATACCACGGACGCAGAGCGCTCGGCCGGCGTGCGCCGGATCATTCGCGGCACCGACGTGCCGGTCAACCTCAACACGCTGCTCAGCCTGATCAACTTCGGCAAGGACGACGAGCCGTCGCTGGCCGTGGACAAGGTCCGCTACAAGGGCGAGCCGATCCTTGCCATCGTCGCCGACAGCGAGCGCGAGGCCTTCGAGGCCATCGCGAAGGTCAAGGTCGACTACGAGCCGCTGCCGACCGTGTTCGACGTCGAGGATGCGCTCAAGCCCGGCGCGCCCGTGGTCAACGAGACCTATCCGAAGAACGCCTTCATCTATCACGACGTCTACGATCACCAGCGCCTGCGCTTCGGCGACGCCGATGCCGCGCTCGCGAGCGCCGATCACGTCCTCGAGCAGCGATACCAGATGTCGCCGATCGAGCATGCGCCGACCGAGACCAACGGAGCCATTGCAGCGCCCGACACCAACGGCCGCTACGTCGTCTACACCTCGACCCAGGCGCTGTTCTTCTCGGTCGACACCTGCGCCAAGATTCTGGACGTGCCCTCGAACACGTTCCACTTCATCGGCGGTACCGTCGGCGGCGGCTTCGGCGGCAAGGTGGACACGCTGACCGAGCCACTCGCCATCCTCGGTGCGATGCTGACCGGGCGCCCCGTCCGCTACGTGTTCGGCCGCGAGGAGGAAATGCAGTACGGCCCGCCGCGTGGTGCCGAGCGCATCTACATCAAGGACGGCGTGATGCGCGATGGCCGCATCGTCGCACGCAAGATCCGCGCTCTCTTCGACAGCGGCGCCTATACGCGGCTGTCGAGCTATGCCGCGGTGAAGTGCGCCGCGCATCTGCCGGGCCCCTACACCATCCCGAACGTCTATGGTGACGTCTATTGCGTCTTCACCAATCGCACGCCTGCGACCGCCATGCGTGGCTTCGGCGTCACGGCGATGGACTTTGCCATCGAGTGCCAGATGGACAAGCTGGCCAACCTCGTCGGCATGGACCCGATGGAGTTTCGGATTCTGAACGCCTATCGCGACGGCGACATGAAGGCGCACCGGCGCGAGGCCAAGAACACCGCGCTGATCGAGTGCGTCCAGGTCGCGGCCGAGAAGGCCAAATGGCCGATCCGCGAGGAGTTCAAGCGGGCGTCCTCGCGCAAGGACGGCGGCGGCAGCCGTGCGGCCATCCCGCCGACGCCGACGGATTCTTCGCGCACGAGGCCAGCCGCGCCGGTCCAGCAGCGCACCAGTTACGACCGGCTTCCGCCCACCGTCACCCGTGAACCGCCGCGCGATCCGCCGCCACCCGCGCCGCCGCCTCCCCCACCACGCCCGGCCGCGCCGTCCCACGGCGCGACGCGGTTCTCCTCCGTGTTCGGGACGAGGAGGCGCTGACATGACCAGGCACCGCGGACGCGGCATGGCGTCGATCAATTATCCCATCGGCATGAATCTCGGCGGCGATCCGAGCCAGGCCCTGGTTCACTCCAATCCCAGCGGCAAGTTCACCGTGGCCTTGTCGTCGATCGACCTCGGCCAGGGCATGAAATCGGTGACGCGGCAGATCTGCGCCGAGACGCTGGGTGTGCCGGTCGAGGACGTCTATGTCGACACGGCGGATTCCGACACCGGCCCGCATTGCATGGGCTCGTTCGCCTCGCGCGGCACCCACCGCGTCGGCAACGCCGTGATGGCCGCCGCGCGAGAGGCCCGCGGCGTGATGATGGAAGCGGCGGCCGAGGAGCTCGAGGTCAACGCCGCCGATCTCGAAACCGACGGCCGGGGCAATATCCACGTCAAGGGCGCGCCGCACCGTTCGATCTCGACCAAGGATGTCGCGATTGCCGCGCAGTTCAAGCAGGGCAAGACCATCTCGGGCCGCGGCATCTTTCTCGTTCCCCTCTCCAACGTCGATCCGGAGACCGGCGAGATGTCGCCGGCAACCTGCTATGCCCATGCCTGCCTCGTCGCCGAGGTCGAGGTCGACGACGAGACCGGCGAGGTCGCGATGGTCCGCATGGATTCCGCCTATGAGCTCGGCCGCGCCCTCAACCCGCGGCTGGTCGAGCAGCAGCTGGTCGGCGGCGCCTGGATGGGCGTCAGCCACGCGCTCTACGAGACGCCGGAGCCCTATTATCCCGATCCCGTGCACGGCCCGCGCGACTTCGTCGAATACCTCATGCCCGGCCCCGGCGACATCTGTCCGCACGATATTGCCGTGCTCGAACGGCCCGCTCCTGACGGCCCCTTCGGCGCCAAGGGTCCCGGGGAGATGTGCGCCAACCCGGTGCTGCCGGCCGTTGCGAATGCAATCTTCAACGCCGTTGGCGTCCGCATCGACGAACTGCCGATCACGCCCGAAAAGGTGTTGCGCGCGATCAAGGCCCAGGGCGGCGCACGGCCGCAGGCACGGCGCTAGAGGATCAACCGTGGCGGTTCGCAGCAACATCGTCGGCATCGACAGCCCGGAGGCGCTGGAGAAGGCGCTGCGCGCCGCCTATTACCTTGCCGACGAGGGCCTAGCGACCGCTGCCTATCTCGGCCTCGCGCTCGGCAAGCCCCTGCTGCTGGAGGGCGCGCCCGGCGTCGGCAAGACGGAGGCCGCCAAGGCCATTGCCGCCGTGCTCGGCCGGCGCCTGATCCGCCTGCAATGCTACGAGGGGATAGATGCCTCTGCAGCACTGTATGAGTGGAACTACCCGCGCCAGATGCTGGCGATCCGCCAGGCCGGTGACGAGAGCATCGACATCTATGGCGAGACCTTCCTGATCGAGCGGCCGATGCTGGCCGCGCTCCGCGCGCCCGATTCCGCCGTGCTCCTGATCGACGAGATCGACCGCGCCGATCAGGAGTTCGAGGCCTTCCTGCTCGAATTCCTCTCCGACTTCCAGATCTCGATTCCCGAGCGCGGCACGGTGCGCGCGGCCGAACGCCCCGTGGTCGTGCTGACATCGAACCGGACGCGTGATCTGCACGAGGCCCTGCGCCGCCGCTGCGTCTATCACTGGATCGACTATCCCAGCGCCGAGCGCGAGGCGCGGATCATCATGATGCGCGCCTCCAGCGTCGCCGAGGCCACCGCCCGCGCCGTCGTCGCGGCCGTGGAGAAGTTGCGGCGCGAACCGCTGAGCAAGGCGCCAGGCATTGCCGAGGCCGTCGACTGGGCCGAGGCCGCGACGCTGCTGCACAAAGGCGGCGCGCGCTGGCCGGATGCGTTCAAGCGCTCGATCGGCGTGGCGCTGAAGGACGAAGAGGATCTGCACTTCATCTCGCCGCGGCTCGATGCCATGCTCGCGGAGGCGACGGCATGACCATCGAGCCGCAGCTCCCGCGCGCCGCACGCATCTTCGTTGCCTTCGTGCCCTTGCTGCGCGCGAACGGCTTTGCCGTGGCCCCGGAGCAGACCACGACGTTCCTGGCGGCGATCGAGCTGCTCGGCCCGCGCAGCATCGAGCATGTCAGGCAGGCCGCGCTGGCGACGCTGGCTCCGCCGCCCGAGCGCCGCGCCACCTTCGACCGGTTGTTCGACCTTCATTTTCGCGGCAGCGAGGCGATCGAGCGTACCGAAGATGGAGAGGACGACGAGACGGTCCGCCTGCAAGAGGAAGGCCGCGGCGACGAGGAGCCCCTGCTCTCCGACGACGCCAGCGAGTCCGGCCTGACCGCGACGCGCGCCGAGGCGCTGGTCGAGCGACGTTTCGCTCAACTCTCCACGACCGATGCGCTACGGCGCCTGACGCGCGAGGCGCCGCGGCGCCTGCCGCGGCGGCGTGGACATCGCCGCATGCGCGCCCGCCGCGGGCCGTTTGCCGATCTGCGCCGCACCTTGCGCGACTCCGTCCGCAGCGACGGCGAGATCCTGCGGCTCGGCCACATGAAGCGGCGCCAGCGCCCGCGCAAGATGCTGCTGCTGATCGACGTCTCCGGCTCGATGAAGAGCCGCACCGAGGAGAACATGAGGCTCGCGCATGCGCTGGTGCAGGCGGCCCCCAACGTCGAGGTGTTCACTTTCGGCACGCGGCTGACCCGCATCACGCGTCCGCTGCGGTTGAAGCGCCGCGAGCAGGCCATGAACGCCGCCGCGCATCTGGTCAGCGACTGGGACGGCGGCACCCGCATCGGCGACGCGCTGCAGGCCTTTCTCGGCGTGCCCCGCTTCGGCGGCTATGCCCGCGGCGCCGCCGTGGTGATCGTCTCGGACGGACTGGAGCGCGGCGAGACCGACGCGCTGCGCGACGCCGTCGCGAGATTGTCGCGGCGGGCCTGGCGCCTGAGCTGGCTGACGCCGCTGGCGACAAGCCCCGGATTCCGCCCGCAGACCGAGGCGCTCGTCGCCATCGAGCGCTTCGTCGATGACCTCGTGGATGGCGGTTCGAGCGCGTCGATCGTCGCTCATATTCTGGCGTTGGGACGAAGGAGAGCGGCGTGACCGACATCGTCGACGGCCATCATCACATCTGGCGGCAGGCCGACCTGCCCTGGCTGACCGGTCCCATGCAGCCCCGCATCTTCGGCCCGTATGAGCCGATCCGGCGCGACTATCCGCTTCGCGAATATCTCGATGACCTCAAGGGCACCGGCGTCACCCGCTCGGTCTACGTGCAGACCAACTGGGCCAACGACCGCTTCGAGGACGAGGCGGCCTGGGTGCAACAGACCGCGAGCGAGCACGGCTGGCCGCACGCGATCGTCGCCTATGCCGATTTTGCCGTCGACGACGTACGCCCGCAGCTCGATCGCCTGAAGCGCTATCCACTTGTGCGCGGCGTGCGCATGCAGCTGCACTGGCACGAGAACCCGCTGTATCGCTTCGCCGCCCGCCCGGACCTCTGCGCCGATCCAACGATCCGCCGCAACGTCGCGCATCTCGCCGGCTATGGCTGGAGCTTCGACCTGCAGGTGTTCACGCCGCAGATGCCGGACGCCGCAGCGCTGGCCGAAGCCTGCCCCGACGTGACCTTCATCCTCCAGCATGCCGGCATGCTGGAGGATCTCTCGCCGGCGGGCCGCGCGGCCTGGCGCGGCGGGATGGCCCGGCTTGCCGCCTGTCCGAACGTCGTCTCAAAGCTGTCCGGGCTCGGCACCTTCATCCATCGCAACGATCCCGCGCACATCGCCGCCGTGCTCACGGATACCGTCGCGATCTTCAGCGCCGAGCGCTGCCTGTTCGGCTCCAATTTCCCGATCGAGAAATTGTGGACCAGCTATCGCGAGCTCGTCGGCGCCTTTCGCGCGGCCGCCGCGCCGTTCAGTGCGGAGCAGCAGGACGCCATCTTCAGGACGACGGCGACGCGCGTTTATCGGCTTTGACAAACAAGAAAACGGATGAGGGAGGGAAACGAATGGCGCTGGAGATCAAGATCCTGGACTACGGCGATATCGAGCTGGAATCGAGCTTTCTGGTGCTCGGCCGCGACTGTGGCCGCACCCGCCGCGTCCTCACCCTCGGCTTTTTGATCCTCGGGGGGAAATATCCGGTCGTGGTCGACACCGGCTACCGCTCCAACCAGATCATGGAAACGCTGGGCATGCGGGGCTTGCAATACCACGAGAACATGATCGAGAACCAGCTCGCGCGCCACGGCGTGCGCATGGGCGACGTCCGCTTCGTCTGCCACACCCATCTGCACATCGACCATGCCGGCAAGGACGATCTGTTCCCGATGAACACGACCGTCGTGCTCAACCGCAAGGAGCTCGAATATTCCGTCTCCGGCCTGATGCATCCGCAATATCCCGCCCCCGACATCAAGCACCTGATCGACCGCCTGCACACCAAGAGTGCGCTGCGCTTCCTGGACCTCGAGATCACCGGTCCGATCGAGCTGATGCCCGGCGTCTACTGCGACGCCGCCAATGCACACACCGAGGGCTCGATGAACGTCATCGTCGAGACGGCCGATGGCATCGCGACCATCTGCGGCGACGTGATCTACGATTTCAACGACCAGATCGTGACGCCCTTCAACGAGATCCATGATTGGGAGCCGCGCACGACGGGCAACCACGGCACCAGCAAGCGGGCGGAGAAGGCCTCGATCAAGAAGCTCCTCAGCAATTCGCGCTATCTGCTGCCGGTGCATGATCGCCCCGCCAAGATCGAAGGCGGCAACGTCGTCGGACGCCTGCACGATCAGGTCCCCGGCCCGATCGTGCAATCGCTGCCCGCGCGCAACTGGTTCCCGGCATAGCCCGACGTGAGGATCGACCGATGACGCACGTCACCTTGCGAAGCGAATTCGAAACTTTGATCGACCCCTATGCGCCGGTCGCGCAGGTCGGCACCGGCTTCGACTTCACGGAGGGGCCGATCTGGCATCCGGTCGATCACTATCTCTTGTTCTCGGACATGCCGGGCGACGTCCGCCGACGCTGGGATGCGTGGCGGGGCGTGGCCGAGGTCAAGCGTCCCTCCAACAAATGCAACGGCATGACCTATGATGCCGAGCTCAACCTGATCGTCTGCGAGCACGCGACATCGCAGCTAGTCCGCGAACGGCCGGACGGGCGGCGCGAGGTGCTGGCCTCTCATTACCAGGGCCAGGAGCTGAACAGCCCGAACGACGTCTGCGTGCACTCCTCCGGCGCGATCTATTTCTCGGATCCATGGTACGGCCGCATGCCGGTCTACGGCGTCGAGCGGCCGCGCCAGCTCGGTTTCCAGGGCGTCTATCGCGTCTTGCCCGGCGGCGAGCCGAAGCTCGTGGTCGAGCGCAATTTGTTCGACCAGCCCAACGGGCTGTGCTTCTCGCCGGACGAGACGCTGCTCTATGTCAACGACACCGTGCAGGCGCTGATCCGCGTCTTCGACGTCAACGCCGACGGCTCGCTGTCGAATGCGCGGGTGTTCGCGAGCGGCATCCGCTCCGAGCTGGAGGCCGGCCTGCCCGACGGCATGAAATGCGACCAGCACGGCAATGTCTGGGTCACCGCGCCGGGCGGCGTCTGGGTCTACTCGCCGCGCGGCGAGGTGCTCGGCAAGGTCCGGGTGCCCGAGATGGTCGCCAACCTCGCCTGGGGCGGACCGGATTTCCGCACGCTGTATCTGACGTCAACGCATTCCGTCTACGCCATTCCGACCAAGGTCGGCCCGCGGCATGAGCCCTATATGGCTGGCCGGCGAAGCGGCGGCGGCCAGGCGGCAAGCGCCTCGCCGGCGGCGCCTATCCTCGCCGACGGCGAGATGCGGCTGGACCCGCAGCGCTGCGCCATGATCATCCAGGACCTGCAGAACGACGTCATCATGGACGGCGGCGCCTTCGCCGAATCCGGTGCGCCCGGCCACGCGAAGCAACAGCATGTCGTCGAGAATGTCCGGCGCCTGGCAGAGACCGCGCGGGCCCGCGGCGTCGCCATCATCCACGTCTGGTTCGTCGTCGAGCCCGGCGCGCCCGGCGTGACGCTGAACGCACCACTGTTCGAGGGCCTCGTCGACAGCAAGGCGATGGTGCGCGGAAGCTGGGGAGCGGCGCCGGTCTCCGGCCTGGAGCCACGGCCCGGTGACTTCGTCGTCGAGAAGATGCGCATGAGCGCCTGGGAAGGCACCCGGCTGGAGACCATCCTCAAAGCGACCGGCCGCGACATGATCATCAACACCGGCGCCTGGACCAACATGTCGGTCGAGCACACGGCGCGCACCGGCGCCGACAAGGGCTATTTCATGATCGTGCCCGAGGATTGCTGCTCGACCATGAATGCCGATTGGCACAACGCCTCGATCAATTTCGCCATGCAGAACGTTGCCGTGGTGACCAGGGCCGATGCCGTGATCAGAGCATTGGGATGAGCCGTGGCGAAGCTCCTGCATTTGTCCTGCTCGCCCCGTGCCGAGTCCGAGTCGAACGCCGGCGCACGCGTGTTTCTCGAGAGCTTCCGCAGGGCCCGGCCGAATTGGGACGTCGATATCGTCGACATCTGGCGCGAGCGCATGCCGGAATTCACCGGCCCTCTCATCGAGGCCAAATATGCGCGCATGAAGGCTCAGGCCTTCACCGCGGCGCAACGTGACAGCTTTGCGGAAGCCGAGCGAATGGCAGTGCGTTTTGCGTTGGCCGATCGGGTGCTGATCTCCACGCCGATGTGGAATTTTGGCATTCCCTACAAGCTGAAGCAGTGGTTCGACATCATCGTCCAGCCCGGGCTCACGTTTCGGTTCGATCCATCGCTGGGCTATCTCCCGCTGCTGAAGGATCGGCCGACGCTCGTCATTCTCGCCAGCGGCAGCGATTTCTCCACCGGCATGAATCGCGGACGCATCGACATGGCGACGCCCTACCTACGGGAAATCCTGCGCTTCGTCGGCATCAGCAATGTCAGCTTCGTGCCCGTCGGCCCAACCACCGGGCCGCAACAGCCGATCGAGGCTGCGCGTGAGAGGGCCCATCATCGCCTCGCTGCAATGGCCACGACCTTCTGAAGCTGGAATCGATCTGGGATCCAAGTCAGCGCGACTCCGACCGCCATGCCGGCGGGATCGACGATCAGCATGGATACGCTGCCATGTCACTCCTGGAGCGCCTCCTCGCGCCGGGCGCGGATCGTGGGCAGCATGATCAGGAGGATCGCGACGGCGGCGGCGGCCAGGAGGCCGGCCGAGATCGGCGACGTCAGTAGCGCGGTGGCGTCGCCCCGCGACAGCACCATGGCACGGCGGAAATTCTCCTCGATCGCCGGGCCGAGAACCAGGCCCAGCAGCAGCGGCGCCGCCGGCAGTTGCAGCTTGATCAGCACATAGCCGAACACGCAGAACACCGCCGCCTCATAGACCTCGAACGTTCCGCTGTTGATGGAATAGACGCCGATCGAGCAGAACACCATGATCGCCGGGAACAAATAGCGATAGGGAATGGTGAGCAGCTTGACCCAGAGGCCGACCAGCGGAAGATTGAGGATCAGCAGCATGAGATTGCCGACCCACATTGAGGCAATCAGGCCCCAGAACAGGGTCGGGTTCTTCGTCATCACCTCGGGGCCCGGATGGATGTTGTGGATGTTCATGGCCCCGACCATCAGGGCCATCACGACGTTGGAGGGAACGCCGAGGGTCAGCAGCGGGATGAACGAGGTCTGCGCACCGGCGTTGTTCGCGGACTCCGGGCCGGCGACGCCCTCGATGGCGCCTTTGCCGAACTGCTCGGGATGCCGCGAAAGCTTCTTCTCCAGCGTATAGGACGCAAAGGACGACAGCACCGCGCCGCCCCCGGGCAGCACGCCCAGCAGCGTGCCGAGCGCCGTACCGCGCAGCATCGCCGGCACCATGCGCCGGAAATCGTCACGGGTCGGAAACAGATTGGTGATCTTCTGGGTGACCAGTGACAGTTTGTCGTCCTGCTCGAGATTCTTGACGATCTCGGCAAAGCCGAAGATGCCCATCGCCAGCGGCACGAAATCTAGCCCGTCGAACAGCTGGGGAATGCCGAAGGCAAAGCGCTGGCTGCCGCTGTTCAAATCGGTGCCGACGAGGCTCAAGAGCATGCCGAGCACGACCATGCCGATGCCCTCGATGAACGGACCGCTCGACAGCACCGAGGCCAGGATCAGGCCGAGGATCATCAGCGCGAAGAATTCCTTGGGGCCGAACAGCAGCGCGGTTGCGGTCAGCGGCCCCGCGAGCGCCGCCAAGGCGAGCGTAGCGACGCATCCAGCGAAGAAGGAGCCGATGGCGGCGGTGGCAAGCGCCACCCCGGCGCGGCCCTGCTTCGCCATCTGGTATCCGTCGATCGTGGTCACGACGGACGAGGACTCACCAGGGAGATTGACCACGATGGCCGTGGTCGAACCGCCATATTGTGCGCCGTAATAGATGCCGGCGAGCATGATCAGTGCGGCGTCCGGCTGCAGCGCATAGGTGATCGGCAGCAGCATCGCGATGGTCGCGAGCGGACCGAGGCCTGGAAGCACGCCGATCAGGGTACCGAGCAGGCAGCCGAAGAAGGCGTAGAGGAGATTGGCGGGCTGGGCCGCCGTGGCAAAGCCAACCGCCAGATTATGAAAGAGATCCATCGACCGGCTCGATCAGGTGAGAAGGGACGGCCAGACGGGCAATGGCAGCCCGAGGCCGTAGACGAAGACGGCAAGGCAAAGCACGATCAGCACAGCGGCGTTGGTCAGCGCTCCGATCCAGGTGAATTCGGAACTCGCCCTGCTCGACACCACGATCAGCACGAACAGCGCGCCGACGAGGCCGAGCGGAAACAAGAGGGCCCCGAACAGGATCACCGAACCGGTGATCCAGGCGAGCCCCTTGAGGTCCCATTTGCGTAGCGCCTGCCGGTCCGCGGCCGGCTTCATCGCGCCGAACATCACGACAAGTCCGATGGCGGCGAGCACGATCGCGAGCAGGCGCGGGAAATAGCCCGGCCCCATCTTCGCCGCCGTGCCTGCCGGATATTGCAGCGCGGTTGCGAAGAAGAAGACCGCAAAGGCAAGGAACAGGACGCCGGACGCAAAGGCCCTGTGATTGCGGATTGCCAATCCCTTCATTCCCGTCCTCCGTTCTCATCCGAGCCGGCCTTCGCGGAGCGCTCCTCGAGGGCCTCCATCAGGACCGGCACGCCGATCGCACAGGCGTGCACGCCGAGATGCGCCGTCATCTGGAGAACCTGGCGGATCTCGCGCTGGTCGATCCCGAGCCGCAAGGCCCGCCTGATCTGCAGCCGCAGCCCTTGCGGGTTGAGCGCGGTGAAGCAGGCATTCAAGGCGAGCGAGATCAGGCATTGCGAGCGCTGGTCGAGACCGTCGCCCGTGCCCCGGTCCACGAGAAGATCGAGCAGGACGGCGAGATAGCCGGGATCGGAACGCAGCCATTGCTCGCAGAAATCCGGCCAGTCGCCGAACTGCGCAACGTAGACATCGCGCAACGCCTGCTGCTGTTTCGTAAGCTCGACGCGATCGGCCTGAATTCCGGCGCTCGCCAGTTCCTCAGTGAGGATGCCAATGCCGACGTTGCAGCCGTCCAGCCCTTGAACCGTGGCGAGGCGAAAGACGTCGATGATCTCCCGCGCCGTGGCGCCTTCCTGCAGCGCGAGGCGAAGGTGCAGCGCGAGGCCGGAGCGGAACAGATGCGTCGACGAGCCGTCGAGCGCGACGTAGATCAGCTCGCACATCTTGCGAGACAGCGGCCCCTTCTCTGCGGCATAGCCCCCATACCTGCCGTAGGCCTGAAGAAACTCGGGATCAAAACGCAACAGGCCTTCTGTCCAAGGCCGCCAATAGCCGCGCGCCCTGACATAGGCCTCTTTCAGCGCCTGCTGTTCCGGCGTCAGATCGGACATCACGATGATCCCATCAGGCAATGTTGGTCAAGGTAATGCCGCCATCGACGGTGAGCACCTGCGCTGAGATGAAGCCGGCCTCGTCGCCGGCGAGGAAGCAGATCGCCTTGGCGATGTCGTCGACCGTGCCGAGCCGGCCGAGCGGCGTTCGCGCCACACGGCGTGCGTCGAGCTCGGCATTGCGGTTGCGCATGGTTCCCTCGGTCGGGATAGCCGAGGGCGCCACCGCATTGACGCGGATGTTGCGCGCGCCAAGCTCGGCCGCGGCCGCGCGCGTGATGCCCATGACGCCGGCCTTGATGCCGCTGTAGACGATGCTGTTCTTGGCCGAGATCAGGCCTGCGACCGAGGCGACGTTGACGATGGCGCCGCCGCGCTCCGCATCCATGACCTCCGCGGCCGCCTGGATTCCCCAGATGATCGCCTTGAAGCCGATGTTGAGCATGCGATCGACGGTTTCCGGCGCAATGTCCGGAACGGATTGATAGCGGACCCAGGCCGCGTTGTTGACGAGGATGTCGAAACGCTTCTGTTGCTGCGCCAATGCCAGCACGGCCTGCCGCATGCCGTCGCGGCTTGAGACGTCCTGCGTGACGGCCACCGCATTGCCGCCTGCGGCCTCGATGGCGGCCACGGTGCTCTCGACGAATTCCGGCTTCAGGTCGTTGACGCCGACGATCGCGCCACGGGCGGCGAGCTTGAGCGCGGTCGCACGGCCGATGCCGTTTCCGGCGCCGGTGACGAGCGCGACGCGGCCCGCGAGCGTCTGATCCCTGATTTCGGTCATGGCAATCTCCTTCAAGCTCTTGTCCTTCAAGCCCCTGCCTCGGCGAACGGAGCAACTTCCGATACGTAACGGCGGCCGAACGCATTGATCAGGCCGCTGGCATCACCCTGGGCCTGCAGCGTGCGGATGCGGCGCAGATGGCGATGCACCGGCACGTCCCACGTAAATCCCATGCCGCCATGGATCTGCAGCGCGCCCTCGCCGATCGAGCTGCCATAGGTCACCGCTGCCAGGAACGCGGCATCGCGCTGCACCGGACCGCCCCCCTCGGACAGGCTGCGCGTGATCGCATGGCGGATGCTCTCGAGTCCGAGCTTCTGACGCGCCAGCGCATGGCGGATGGCCTGGTTGTAGGACAGCGCGTGACCGAACTGGCGGCGTGTCGATGCGTGTTCCTGCGCGAGCGCCAGGCACGCTTCGGCCGATCCCAGGATCGCCGCGGCGCGCAGCACGTTGGCGTCCGAATTGAGCAGATCCCACGTGCCCGCGGGCAGGATCGATCCGATGGAAACCTCGACCTTCTCCAGCCGCACCGTATGCTCCGGCACCGTCAGGTCGAGGCCGGCGGCCTCCTCCACCACGACACCGTCGGCATCGGTCGGGACCAGCGCCGCCGCGCCGCCGCTCATTCGCGCCAGAATGTAATCGACGCTCGCGGCGCAGGGCGCGCGTGCCACCATGCCGTTCAGCACCAGCAGCCCGCCTTCGCGCGCGGCGAGGGCCTCGCCCTGCCAGGCGATCGTCGTCAATGTCTTGCCGGACACGATCGCGGCGGCAAGCCGCGTCAGCGACGACTGGAGCGACCGGGCGACGAGGACGGTCTCCAGAAGCGGAAAGGTGAGCAATCCGGAATGGGCAGCCGCGATCACCGGCACCGCGAAGCCGAGCGGCAGGGCCAGTCCCCCCACCTGCTCATCCGCGATGACTCCGAGCAGTCCGTCGCCTGCGAGATTGTGCGCCTGCTCGCGCACGTCCAGGCCCGCACATGCGGTGACTGCGCGCGCCGCGGTTGCCGCGAACTCGTCGGGCTGAAGTCCTTCGGCCATGCTCATCTTCGTCCTCTTCCAAACCCTTCAATCGTTCACTAGGCGAGATATCCGCCGTCGACCGGCAGGATGGCGCCGTTGACATAGGACGCCATCGCAGACGCCAGAAAGACCACCGGCCCCGCGATCTCGTCCGGCTGTCCCACCCGCTTCATCGGCGTGCGCGCCATCAGGCCGTTGAGCCGCGCCGGATTGTCGCGCGTGGTCTCGCTCATCTCGGTCGCGATGATGCCGGGCGCGACGGCGTTGACCCGGATGCCATCAGGCGCGAGATCTCTGGCGAGTGCCTGCGTGAACAGCCTTACCGCCCCCTTGGACGGCGAATAGCCGAGCGCACCGTTCATGCCGCCAAAGGCCGCGACGGAGGCAACGTTGATGATGCATCCGCGCATCTTGCGCAGCGCCGGAATGAAGGCGTGAACCACGTTGAAGGTGCCATTGACGTTGACGTCGAAGACCTGGCGCCAGTTCTCGTGCGCGCGCGGGCTGTCGATCGGCTCACGGATGATGATCCCCGCATTGTTGACGACGACGTCGGCGGGACCGATCTCCTCGTCCACCCGCGTCGCCATCTGCCTGCACGCCGCGGCATCAGTCACGTCGAGCGAACAGGCGATTGCCTCCTTGCCTGCCTCCCTGATCTCGCGCGCTGCGGCGTCTGCCCGGTCCTGCCGCAGATCGGTCACGACGACCTTCGCCCCGGCAGCGGCAACGCCCAGGGCGATGGCACGGCCGATGCCCTGTCCGGCGCCCGTCACGACGACGAGGCGATTCCCGAGCAAGCCCGCTGGAGGGCTCTGGCCGTCGGACACCATCACTTGCCTCGCGACAGCTGGAGAATACGGTCGGCGATGATGCCGAGCTGAATCTCGGTCGTGCCGGCATAGATCGTCTCGGCCCGGGCCTGGAGATAGATGGCTTCGAAGCGCCGCCGCGCCACCTTGATCGCCGGGTTCTGCGGTAGCGACGCTTGCGAGAGCAGCTCGAGGGCAAGTGCCGCAAAGCGCTGGTGCGACTCGCTCCAATGGAGTTTTGCGAGACTGCCGCGTGCGCCGATCTTGTCGCCGTTGACCAGCGCCTCGACCGCGGTCTCGACATGCGCCTTCAGCACCTCGATCTCGACCGCAACCTCGCCGAGCCTGACCGCGTAGTGCCGGTCCGCGACCATCGCCGACAGCGCCGGGTCCGCCTTGCAGGCCGAGATCAGATGGCGCAGCTCGTTCTCGAACCGCCAGGCGCGATACATACGGTTGGTCGCCCGCTCGATCTCCAGCACGCGGATGGCCGCGGCCCAGCCCTCGTCGGGCGCGCCGATCGCATCTTGCTGCGCGACCTCGACCTCGTCGAAGAATACCTCGCAGAAGCTCTCGCGGCCGTCGATCGATTTGATGGTGCGCACGCGCACGCCCTTGGCGTCGAGCGGCACCGCGAACATCGCAAGGCCGCGATGGCGATCCTCCAGCGTCCCGGTGCGGGCGAGCACGAGACAGCGTTGCGACCGGTAGGCGCCGCTGGTCCAGATTTTTTGGCCGTTGATCCGCCAACCGCCATCGCCACGTGTGGCGCGGGTGCGGAGCCCGGCGAGATCGGAGCCGGCTTCGGGCTCGGAAAAGCCCTGACACCAGATGTTGCGCATCTCGAGGATCGCCGGCAGGAAGCGCCGCTTCTGCTCCTCCGTGCCGACGGCCAGAATGATCGGACCGGCGAGCTCCTTGCCGATCGAGTTGACGCTCTCCGGCATCGCAAGCCGGCCGATCTCCTGATTGGCGATGAGATGTTCGCGCAAGGAGCGGCCGTGCCCGCCATAGGCCTGCGGCCAGATGATGCCGGTGAGACCGGCGCGGTACATCGCCGCCTCCCAGGCAATGGACTGCTGGAGCGTGGGCGGCGCGAAGGCGGCGCTGTCACTGCGGAAGCCGGCGGGCAGATTGGCGTGAAGCCAGCGATGCATCGCATCGCGATAGGCCCCGCCGGTCAGGTTCTCGCTTGCGGTGGATTGCGCCGATACCGCTTCAACTACACTCATCGCCTGCTTCCCGCTATCGCCATATGCGCCGCCATGTCCTGCCGGGTTCGTCCACGCGTCACTGCGACTTGAGAAGATCGCAGGCGCTCTCCGAGGCCGGCCGCCACGCATCATCGGGCGCGATCGTGCCGGTGATCTCGTAATAGTCGTAGGTGTACTTGGATTCCGCCGGCGTCTTGATCCGCGCGACGTAGAGCGGGCGCATGACCTGGCCATCGGCCCGGATGCTGACGTTCTTCATCTCGAAATCGTTGATCGGCGTATTCTTCATCTGCCGCATCACGGCATCACCGTCGTCGGAACCGGCCGCGGCCACCGCCTTCAGGTAATGCGTGATGGCGCTGTAGGTGGCCGACTTGCCCTCGTTGAGCAGCTGACCATTGGTCGCCTCGGCATAACGTTTGGCGAAGGCGCGGCTCTCCGGCGTCATGTCCCAGTAGAACGGCGTCGTCAGCCGCACGTTCTGCAGATCCTTGAGGCCGATCCCGTGGGTCTGGCTGATCATGAGGCCGAGCGGGACGAGCAGTTGCGACTTGGTCAGCCCGAACTCCTGCGCCTGCTTGATCGCATTGGCGAAGTCCGCGCCCGAATTGGCGAGCGCGATCGCCTTGGCGCCGCTGGCCTGCGCCGTCAGCAGGAACGAGGAGAGATCCGACGCATTCAGCGGATGCAGCACCGAGCCCACCACTTTGCCGCCGCCGGCCTCGATGAACTTCGTCGCATCCGCCTGCCAGGCCTTGCCGAAGGCGTAGTCGACCGTCAGGAAGAACCAGCTGTCGACGCCCTGCGCGAGCAGCGCTTTCACCGTGGCCTTCGGCTGGGCATAGGTGTCGACCACCCATTGCGTGGTCATCGGCGAGCATTTGTCGTTGGTGAAGAACGAGCCTGCCGTGCCGGCCAGCATGTAGGGCTTCTTGCGGTTCTTCATGATGTCCTGCACGGCCAGCGCGATCGACGAGGCCGAGCAGCCGACGATGGCATCGACCCCTTCATTGTCGACCCAGCGCATCGCGATGGCGACGCCGACATCGGGCTTGTTCTGGTCGTCGGCGATCACGAGCTCGATCTTCTTGCCGCCAACCGTTCCTCCGAAATCGGCGATCGCGAGCTTGGCGGCCGCGACCGAGCCGAGGCCGCAATTATCGGCATAGGGACCATTCTGGTCGTTCATGATCCCGATCTTGATCACGTCGCCCGAGATGCCCTGCGCCCGCGAGGGCGTATACGTCAGCAGCAGGGCCATCATGCCGACCGCCGCCATCGCAAATCTCATCATGTTATCCTCCTGCTTCTTCGCGCTTGCTCTGGGCCGCTTCTGCGGCCTCTCGTGATTGCGTTCAATGACCTCTAACCGGCGGCCCACCGCGCGGGATCAGCAGTGCGTCGAGCGCCACGGCTCCCTCGCCGCTGGCGCGGAGCAGCAGCGGGTTGACGTCGATCTCCGCAATGGTCTCGGCATGGGCAGCGGCAAAGCGCGACAATGCGGCGACGGCACGCGCCGCGGCCTCGAGGTCGGCGCGCGGCCGCCCCCGCGCACCGTCGAGCACCGCGAAGGCCTTCAGCGATCTCAGCATCGCCATCGCCTGCGTCTCGCTGACCGGCGCCATCTGCACGGCGGAGTCCTGAAGGATCTCCGCGAAGATGCCGCCGAGGCCGACCATCACCACCGGTCCGAACACCGGATCGATGCGGCTGCCGAGGATCAGCTCGGCAACGCCCTTGGCCATCGGCGCGACGATCACGCCGTCGATTGTCGCGTGCGGCGCCCTGGTGGCGACACGATCGCGCATCTGGGCATAGGCCCGACGCACCTCCGCTTCCGAGCCGACGCCGACGACCACGCCGCCGACCTCCGTCTTGTGCGGCAGATCTGGCGAAGCGATCTTCAGCACCACGGGATAGCCGATCTCGCCGGCGGCACGTATGGCGGCGTCCGCATCGTGCACGAGGCGCTCGGGGAGCACTGGCACCCCTGCGTCAGCAAGCGCGCGCTTGGCGCCGAGTTCATGACGGAAGGCGTCGGCTGCGAGTGGCGCCGCTCGCACGACGGCCTCGGGCTTGTCCTGTGGACGCTGCGCCGCGGCCTGTAACCGCACCAGCGCGGCAACGGTCGCGCAGCAACCATCGAAGCTTGCGATCGTCGGAAAGCCCAGCGCGTGCAGCTCGGTCAGCGCATCATCAGGGCCATCAACGCACAGGACGATGGGACGCGCGGGAAACTGCGCGCGCATGTTGCGCAGCGTTTCCATGTAGATCGAGCGCAGGCGCGGCAGATGCAGCGAGAACGGCAGCGGCAGGATCACCGTGTCGACCCGCTCGTCCGCCACGACGGCGGTCATGATCTTCTCCAGCAGATCCGGGCGGCTCGACATCTGCGCGGTGGCGTCGACCGGGTTACGGGCCGAGGCAAACGGCACCAGCTCCAGAATTTTCCGCTGCGTCTCCTCACCGAGCTCGGGCAACGTCAGCCCGACCGATTGCGCGGCGTCCGCGAGCAGCACGCCGAAGCCGCCCGACGCGGTGAGGATGGCGATGCCCGGCCCCTTGGGCAACCGGTCCGGCAGCAGGATCGATGCGGCGTGACCGAGATCGATCAGCTCGTCGATGCTGCGCACACGCACCGCGCCGCAACGGGCAAACAGCGCGTCGAAGACGGCATCCGATCCCGCCATGGCTCCGGTGTGCGAGGCTGCGGCAGCCTGGCCGGCCGCGGACGTCCCGATCTTCATGGCGATGACGGGCTTGCCTGCGTCGCGCGCCTCCTCCAGCGCGGAGATCAGGCGGCCGGCGTCACGGCAGGCTTCGAGACAGCACAGGATCACCTTGGTGGCGGGATCACGCGCCATCCAGGCGATGCCGTCGGCGATGTCGATGTCACACTCGTTGCCAGTGGTGATGAAACGGCTGACACCGACGCCGCGCTCGCTGGCAAGGCGCATGGTGTAGCTGCCGAGATTGCCGCTCTGCGAGACGATGCCGAGCGAGCCGGCGGCCGGCATGCCATGCTCGAGCACGATCGAGAACGTCGCAATGCTCTTCTCGGCGACGCTGACCGCGCCGAGGCAGTTCGGCCCCAGCAGGCGCATGCCGCTGCTCCGCGCGGCAACGCGCAGCCGCTCCTGCATGGTGCGCCCCTGCTCGCCGAGCTCGGCAAAGCCCGAGGAGAACACGACGACGCTGCGAACGCCACGGGCGGCGCATTGCTCCACGGCCTCGCCCGCGCGCTCCGCGTCGACCGCGATGATGGCAAGGTCCGGCGCCTCCGGCACCTCGGCGACGGAGCCATAGGCCTGCAGCCCCTGCACCATCGCGGCCTTGGGATTGACCGGATAGATCCGGCCCGCATAGCCGTGGCGGCGCAACAGATCGACCGGCCGGCCGCCGATCTTGGTCGCCTCCTGCGAAG
Source organism: Bradyrhizobium nitroreducens (assembly GCF_002776695.1). Classification (GTDB taxonomy): domain Bacteria; phylum Pseudomonadota; class Alphaproteobacteria; order Rhizobiales; family Xanthobacteraceae; genus Bradyrhizobium; species Bradyrhizobium nitroreducens. The sequence continues at coordinate 7,400,454 of NZ_LFJC01000003.1, read as the reverse complement.
CGCCGATGATCGCGATCGAGCGCGGCGACATCAGCGCGTCGAGACCCTCTCCCGGCCGCATCTCAGCGACCCTTGAACACCGGCGCGCGCTTCTCCAGGAACGCCATCCGCGCCTCCTTGGCGTCCTCCGTCTTGGACAGCGCCATGGTGATGTTCTGCTCGAACCGGTAGGCATCGCGCGGCGGCATCAGCTCGACCATGTTCGCCGCGTTCTTGGCGTACTCCATCGCGATCGGGCTCTTCGAGGCGATCTCGCGCGCCAGCTTCATCGCTTCGGGGATCAGGTTCTCCCTGGTGGTGCAGGCCTCGATGATGCCGAGACGGTAGAGCTCGGCGGCCGGCACGCGGTAGCCGGTGAAGAACATGCGGCGCATCAGGGAGCGGCCGAACAGCGTGTTCAGCATCGCCGCACCACCGGCGAGTCCGACATTGATCTCGGGCATGCCGAACACGGCTTCCTCGCTGGCGTAGAAGATGTCGCAGGAGGCCATCAGGCCGACGCCGGCGCCGAGCGCGACGCCGTTGATCGCGGCGATGACCGGCTTCGAACATTCGCGAATGCAATTGCCGGTCTCACGCGTGATGCGGTTGTGGCTGTGGAACGCGCCGATCTTGGTCGGGTCCGGCCGGTCCTTCAGATCCGCGCCGCTGCAGAACACCTTCCCCGCGCCGGTCAGGATCGCGACCCTGACGTCGGTGCGCTCGGAAATCTCGTCGAACACGGCGACGATGCGGTCGCGCATGGCGCGATCGAGCGCGTTCACCGGAGGCCGGTTCAGCGTCACCAGCGCGATGTTGTCGGACACTTCGAGGGTGACGATATCTCCTGACATGGGCTTCCTCCTGGGCTTCTGCTTGTCTTGCTTGTTGTCGTATCGCTATTCCTGACCGATCGGTCAGCTTTCTGTGCTGATAACACCAAGCACGATGACTTGCAATATCCTGCCAACATCCCATTGACTGACCGATCGGTCGGTATCTACATTCGACGCAAGCAAGAACGACCTTGAGGAGGACTCCCATGCCCAGGATCAGCCGACGCCAGGCGACAGCTCTGATCGCCGGTGCCCTCGCCGCCCCGCTCGGTGCGCCCGCGATCGTCAGAGCGCGCGCATCGCAGATCTTCATCATCGTGCCCTATGCGCCCGGCGGCTCGATCGACAGCCTGATGCGCTCGATCGCCAAGGCCATGGCGGAAACCCTGGACCAGCCGGTGCTGGTCGACAACAAGCCCGGAGCCAACGGCATCGTCGGATCGCAATATGTGGCGCGCGCGCCGAAGGACGGATCGGTGCTGCTCGCCGGCGGCACCGGCCCGATCTCGCTGAATGTGCTGCTGCGCAAGAGCCTGCCCTACAAGCTGGAGGACTTCGCCTCCGTCGCCATGCTCTGCAACGGGCCGCTGTCGCTCACCGTGAACGCGCGCACGCCGGCCACCGACGTCAAGAGCTTCGTCACCTACGCCAAGGGACGCGACAAGCCGCTGTTCTACGCCACGCTCGGTCCGGGCAGCGTCACCCATCTGTTCGGAATCATGATGGGCAAGTCGATGGGGTTTGCGGTCACCGAGGTCGCCTATCGCAACAATCCCGCCTCCATCATGGAGACGCTGTCGGGAGAATGCGACCTCAATTTCGCAACGCCCGCCGCCGTGATCGAGCATGCGCGCAGCGGTCAGCTTCGCATCCTCGCCCTCTCCGCGGAAAGACGCATGGCGAGCTTCCCCGACATCCCGACGCTGGCCGAATCCGGCTATCCCAACCTCACGGCATCGTTCTGGACCGCGCTTCACGCCCCCGCAGGCACGCCGAGCGACGTCATCGCACGGCTGAACGCGGCCGCGAATGCCGCGATGCAGAAGCCGGAGATCGCCAAGCAGCTCGAGACCGACGGACTGATGGTCGATACCGGTGCGCCGGAACGGCTCGATGCCCAGTTGAGCAAGGATGCGGCGCTGTGGGGGCCGGTGATCAAGGCGCAGAACATCGTCCTGGAGTGAGGTGCGGCCGCCGACCGCCGGTCAGCGCGACTTGCGCCGGCCTGTCCTGGACGGCTCCGCCGACGGCAGCGCGACAAGCTCGCCGCTTCGCAGGCCGTTGAAGATCATGTCGAAGAAGATCTCCGCGATCTGCTCGGGGGTCGCGGATTTGTTGGGATTGTACCAGCGATGCATCCAGTTGAGCGAGGACAGGATGAGCCGCCCGGTCATGGGGACATCGACCTTGCGGATCTCGCCGGCGTCGATCGCCTCCTGGATCAGGCCGCGCAGGAAGTTCTCGAAGCGGTCGCGGCGCGTCAGCCGTTCCTTGTGCCGGCTTCGGTCGGGATCATTCCAGAAGGCGGTGGTGGATGCGATCCAGGCCCAGCGGTAGCGGCGGAAATACTCCGCCGTAGCAACCATGAACGCGCGGATCTTCTGCGAGGGTGGCCCGTCTGGAATGCGGTCACGCACGAACAGATAGAGCTCGAGCGTGGAGCCGACCGCGACGCGCGCGTAGATCTCGTCCTTGTTGGAGAAGTGATGATAGAGCAGCGATTTGGAGATGCCGCAGGCGAGCGCGATGTCGCGCATCGAGGTGCCCTCGAAACCTTTGCTGGCGAACAGCCGCCCGGCCTCGGCCAGGATCTGCAGCACGCGGTCCGAGGCCTCGGCCTGGTTCGCAACGCCATCCTTCATCGTTGACAGTTCGGTCATGAACTCCGCAATCCATTGGTCGGCCCGAGGATCTTTGGAATGAAACTAGGTTTTCACCGACCGATCGGTCAAGCCCGGCGATTGCAACGCGAGGAACCATGAGCGAGATCCGAATCAGGCGCATCGGCGCGACCAGGGATCGGCTCGGCGAGAGCCCGGTGTGGGACGAGCGCCGGCATCGCCTTGTCTGGATCGACGCACTCGCCGGAACGATCCATAGGCTGGATCCCCTCACCGGCGTGGTCGAGCAGTTCAGCGTCCCCGCACCGATCGGCTCCCTGGCACTGCGGAGCGACGGCGGCGTCGTCCTGGCGCTGCGCAACGGATTTGCGCATTACGATTTCGATCGGCGCCTCCTGACGGAGGGCCCGTCGATCGGGCTCGACCATCCGAATGTGCGGCTGAACGACGGCAAGGCCGATCCTCACGGCCGTTTCCTCGCAGGCACGATGCACGGCGACCGCGCTCCGGACGAAACACCGCTGGGCGGTCTCTATCGGCTGGACGCCTCGGATGCGCTGGAATTGCTGGAGACCGACCTCGCCGTAAGCAACGGGCCGTGCTTCAGCCCGGACGGCCGCACCTTCTACCTCGCTGACAGCGCAAGACGGATCATCTGGGCCTATGACTACGGTCCGGAGGGCCCCCTCGAGAACAAGCGCGTCTTCGTCGAGACCGATGCGCTGGGGTCAGGCTGCGACGGTGCCACGATCGACTCTGACGGCCATCTCTGGTCGGTGCTCGTGCGCATCGGCAAGATCGCGCGATTTGCGCCTGACGGGACGATGGTGCGGACCATCGACATGCCGATCCGTCACCCCACCAGCGTAAGCTTCGGCGGCCCCGATCTCGACGTTCTCCACGTGACCTCGATCTCGCGCAGCCACGCACTCGGCGATGATCATCCCGATGCCGGCGGCTTGTTCGCCGTCGAAGGCCTCGGCGTTCGCGGGCTGCCGGCACTACGGTTCGCGCCGGACTGACTTGCATCTATTGCGCGGATCTCTTGACCTGCTTCGGCACGTGTTCCGCCATGTAGTCCACGAAGACCCTGATCTTCTCCGGCAAATAGCTGCTCTGGAGGAACGCCGCATAGATCCCTTCGTCGAAGGTTGAATTCGTCACCCGGAAGCCCGGCAGCAAGCGGACGAGGCGCCTGTTCTTCAACTCATCTGCCACGGTGTAGTCGTCGAGCAGAGCGATGCCGTGCCCTGCGATGGCGAGATCGGACAGCACCACACCGTTGTTACTGCCAAAGGACGAGGGCACGACGATCTCGCGCAGCCGGTTCCGGCGCATGAACTTCCAGACCACGTCTTCCGGACCCATCCAGTAGGTCAGGCAATTGTGGCGCGTGATGTCCTCCGGCTCGCGCAGCTTCGGCATCCGGCTCACGTAGTCCGGTGACGCCACCAGAATCCGCTCGCTCCTCAGCAGTCTTCGCTGCATGAGGCCGGGGTCCGTCGGCGCCTGGATCTGGAAGTCGATGTCGAACTCGTCTTCGCGCAGCTGAGGCCGTCGCTCCGACAGGCGCAGCTCAACCTTCAGCTCCGGATAGAGCTTCTGGAAGCCGGGGATCAGCGGCGTGAGCACCTTGATGCCGAACAGCGTCCGCGAGTGCACGCGCAGCGTTCCGCGCGGCGCCGTCTGCAGCGCGAGCGCGGCGGCTTCGGCATCCTCGATGCCGTGCAGCACCTGCTCGGTGCGCTGAAAGAAGATCTTGCCGGCATCGGTCAGGCCGAGATGACGCGTGCTGCGGTTCAGGAGTTGAACGCCGAGCTGCGCCTCGAGCTCGCCGATGTAGCGCGACACCGAGGCCGGCGAGAGGCCGACGCGGCGCCCGGCTGCCGAAAAACTGCCCTCGCGGACGGAGCTGACGAACAATTCCATGGCCTGGAGGCGATTCATCGATCTTTTCAGATTTTGCAAAAGACATGCTCAGATTACGCCAATTGTTCGAAAATGCTCAAGCCCATATCGTTATGAGAACGCGTCGCAACAGCGACCGCTGCGGATCGCAACAGCGACCGCGATATGGTGGGAGGACGCAACCGATGGAATTCGGCGTATTCATTCTGGCGCAGCAGCGCGGCTATCATCAGAGCTCGCAGCAGGTCATCAACAACGCCGTCGAGCAGACGGTCGCCGCCGAGCAGGCCGGTTTCGATACCGCCTGGTACGCCGAGCACCATTTCAACAATTACAGCCTGTGCCCCTCGCCGCTGATGATGGTCGCTCACTGCGCCGGCCTGACCAAGCGCATCCGGCTCGGCTCGGCGGTCTGCGTACTGCCGCTGTATCATCCGGCGCGCCTGCTCGGCGAGATCGGTTTTGCCGACACGGTCTCGAACGGGCGCCTCGATCTCGGCATCGGCTCCGGCTATCAGAAGTTCGAGTTCGACCGCTTCGGCGTCGACCTCGACCATTCGCATGCGCTGTTCGCCGAATTCTACGACGTGCTCCACGCCGGCATGAAGGAGCGCATCTTCTCCTATTCCGGCGAACACCTGAGGATGCCGCCGACCGCGATCGCGGTGCGCACCGTGCAGACGCCGATGCCGCCGATCTGGGTCACCTCCGGCCACGGCGAGACGCTCGGCCGCGCCATTCGCGACAACCACAATCTGTTCGTCACCGCGCTGCTGAATGGCCTCGACGCCATCAAGGCCCTGCGCGAGCGCCTCGAAGGAATTGCGGCCCAGGAAGGCCGCTCCATCGACGGCACCCGCTTCGGCTTCCTGCGCTGCGCCTATGCCAGCGACAATGACAGCGAGATCCAATCCTATCTGGACAATGCCCGCTTCCAGCGCCGGCTGTCCGAAAGCCTGAAGTTCCGCCGCGCCCAGAGCGATGACGGCTACCTGATCAAGGAGGAAGCGGGACCGAACGACATGAGCCTGGAGACGATGCGAAGCAATCTGCCCGTCGGCAGCGTCAACCAGGTGATCGACCGCATGCTGGAGGAGATCAGCATCCTCAGGCCGACGCACATCGCGCTGCAGACCCAGCTCGGCGATTTCGATCAGCGCACGATGCTGCGCCAGATCGAGCTGTGGGGCAGCAGGATCATTCCCGCGATCCGCAAGGAACTGACATCGGGCCGCGGCAAGGTCGCGGGCGAGGCGGTCTCGGCGTAGGCGCAACCGGCGAGAAGCGCGGTTCGGAGGTCCGTCATGGGATGTCAGATGCCTCAAATGCCCGATGTCCGCTCGGTCGAAGCCGCGGAGTTCCGCCTGGCCATGCGCAACCTCGCGAGCGGCGTCGCCATCGTGGCGACGGGGACGGACGCGACACGGCGCGGGCTGACGGTCAGCTCCGTCACCTCGCTGTGCCTGGACCCGCCGAGCCTGCTCGTCGGCGTCAATTCCAGCTCCGAGACCCATGGCGCCATCCTCGCCAACGGCCGCTTCGGGGTCAGCCTCCTCGGCGCTGGGCAGGAGGATCTGGCGTTGCGTTTTGCCGGCAGCGTCAAGGGCGTCGAGCGCTTCGCAACGGCGCAATGGCAGCAAGGCACGCTCGACGTTCCGCTCCTCGAGCGGGCGATCGGCGCCCTGGAATGCGTCCTGCATCATCATCAGACGGTCGGCACGCATGGTCTCTTCATCGGCAGGATCGTGGCGACGCGGGGCGGTCACGGCGATCCGCTCGTCAATTTTCAGGGTGCTCTGCACGCGCTGCCGCGCGGCTAGCTGGATTTGCCGGGCGGGATCCGGCAATACCGTCTTTGTCGACGGGGATCGCAACAGGAGCGACACCATGATCATCGAATGCTTCGACGGAGGTGTCGTCCGGCTTTCCGAACCATCCGACTTTCGCAGGTTCAAGCTGGTGATGCATGCACAGACACCACTCGATCCCCAGGCATGGAAGGGAATCACGCTGCTCGGCGATCGCGATGCGCTCGTCTCGATTGACCTGGTCCCCTCGCTGCAGGGCCGACCTGATCATGCCAGCTGGCGTCTGGGCTATGATGACATGCTGGCCAAGGCCCGCGAGCACGGCTGGATCGACGTCGACAGAAACGCCATTCGCGCTCATATCGAAAGACCGGCCTAGATCGTCCGTTTTTCGAGCGGCCTCAGGCGGCTTGTCGGCCGCGGTCTCGGCACTCTAGATCAGCGGAGCGCCCTGCCGCAGATTCATGTGCCGGTTGACGTCCTTGTAGAGAAGGTAGCGAAACCGGCCGGGACCTCCCGCGTAGCACGCCTGCGGGCAGAAGGCGCGCAGCCACATATAGTCTCCGGCCTCGACCTCCACCCAGTCGCGGTTGAGACGGTAGACCGCCTTGCCTTCGAGCACGTAGAGCCCGTGCTCCATGACGTGCGTCTCCATAAAGGGGATCGTCGCGCCCGGCTCGAACGTCACGATGTTGACATGCATGTCATGGCGCATGTCGGCGGGGTCGATGAAACGCGTGGTCGCCCATCTCCCCTCCGTGCCCGGCATCGATACGGGCTCGACCGAGTCCGCGTTGGTCACGATCACCTCGGGCTCGGCCAACCCCGGCACGCGCTGGTACAGTTTGCGGATCCAGTGAACCTGCGCAGGGCCCGAGCCGCGATTATGAAGGCTCCAGGCGCAGCCGGGCGGCACATAGGCGAAACTGCCGGGCCTCAGCTCACGCTCTCCATCTGCCAGCTTGAGAACGAGCTTGCCGCCCACCACGAACAGTGCTCCTTGGGCGTCCCGGTCCGGCTCGGGACTGTCACTTCCCCCGGCCGGCGCGATCTCCATGAGGTAATGGGAGAACGTCTCGGCGAAGCCGGAGAGCGGTCGCGCCAGGACCCAGACGCGCGTGCCATCCCAGTGCGGCAGGTAGCTGGTGACGATATCGCTTTGAACGCCGCTGGGGATGACGGCGTAGGCGTTGGTGAAGACCGCGCGGCCGCTCAGCAGATCCGTCTGCGGCGGAAGTCCACCCTGCGGTACGTGATAGGTTTGCGACGACATCATCAGGCCTCGTGAAGGTTATCCGCGCGATGCGACCGAGCTGAGATCGAGCTGCATCTCCTCGCTCAGCCAATATTCTTCGAGATTGTCGCCGTCTCCCTTGCGGTCGACGACGAGGAACGAACTGGCGTCCTTGAGGACCAGCAGCGGATGGTGCCAGCAATTGCGGGCATAGTTCACGCCCTGGTGGCCCTTTGCCGCGAACGCCCGATAGCTCGAGAACACGAGCGGGTCCGCGCAGACGACGACCAGCCAATCTGCGCCGTTCAAGGGCATGAACATCTGGCTTCCCAGCGGATGGCGTTCCATCAGGCGAATCGCGATCGGCGCCGGCCGCACCGAGGCGACGAACCAGCTGATATTGACCTGCCCGCCTTCCGAGGCGACGTCGATATTGGCGAGCCCATTGAACCGCTCGGCGTAGCCCTGGTTGATCGACAGGGGCGTCATCCCCCTGGTTTCGACGACATCCCCGAACGGCGCGAACGCCTCTTTCGTCAACGGCTCGATCGAGAGTGTCCCCATTGCCAAACTCAAGGTCTTTCTGCGTTCAGAGCGTCTGCAGACCCGCCACGGGCGCATCGGCATCGACGGGATCGGCCCGCAGACTTTCGACTGACGGATCGATCTCACCGTTCAGAATACGCCGCGCCCTGGCGTGATCAAGGTCCCCCTCCCAGGAGGCGACGACGACCGCCGCGACGCAGTTTCCGACATAATTGCCGAGCGCGCGAGCGATACCGATGAACCAGTCCACCGACAGGATCAGCACCAGTCCGATCGCCGGGATGGCCGGAATGGCAGCCAGCGTCGCCGCGAGGACGACGATGGCCGAGCCCGGAACGCCATGAGCACCTTTGGAGGTCAGCAGCGCGACGCCGAGGATCGCCAGGAGGTCGCCCGTTGCGAGCGGCGTATTCGTCGCCTGCGCAATGAAGACGGCCGCCAGGGTCAAATAGATGGAGAACGCATCCAGATTGAACGAGTACCCGGTCGGGATCACGAGGCCCACGGTCGATCGCTTGATCCCGAGCAGCTCGAGCTTTCGCATGGTCTGCGGCAGCACGCTGTCACCCGCCGCCGTTCCGAGCACGATCATCAGCTCTTCGCGCAAGTACGCCAGCAGCTTGAACAGGCTGAAGCCGGAGATCCGCATGATCGTCCCGAGAATGATCACCACGAACAGCACCACGGCCAGATAGAACAGGGCAACGAGGCCGCCGAGCTGCTTGAGCGAACCGATGCCGTATTTCCCGACGGTGAAGGCGATCGCACCGAACACGCCGATGGGCGCGAGCCGGACCACGAAGTTCATCATCTTGAAGATGATCTCGTTCACGCGCTCGACGAATTCGATGACCGGCCTTGCACGCTCGCCGCACAGCGAGACGGCACAGCCAAACATGATCGAGACGATCAGGACCTGCAGGACGTCGCCCGAGCTGAAGGCGCCGACCAGCGTCGAGGGGATGAGTTTCATCAGGAATTCGGAGACGCCGCCGCCGGCAACCTGGGCGGCCGTCTGGCTGAAGCCGCTGAGCACCTTGGCATCCAGCGTCTTCGGGTCGATGTTCATTCCGGCGCCGGGCTGGAAGTAATAGGCAAGCGCGATGCCGAACACCAGGGCGATGGTGGTGACGATCTCGAAATAGAGCAGCGATCGGATGCCGACCCTGCCAACCTTCGAGAGGTCGCCGGCCGCCGAAATGCCCTGCACGACGACGCAGAATACGATCACGGGCACCAGCATCTTGATCAGCTTGATGAAGCCGTCACCGAGCGGCTTCATCTGCACGGCGGTGTCCGGATAGCCGACGCCGAACGCGATGCCGACGGCGAGGGCAACGACGACCTGGAAGAAGAGTGACTTGAAGATTTTCGGCATGACGAAACTGGACATGGCTTTCCTCGCTCGCTGGGCTTTCGTCTGGCTTGGTCGGCTGCAGCCTTTTGCCATTCTTGTCGTTGGCGCTCGACGTGAGGTCGTCGCGTACGGAGCCGTTCGTCGCGGCCGGGCGCTGGAAGGCTCCATCGGTCATTCGTTGACCAGGTGCGACATCAAGTCCAATATATAGAATGACACGATTGATAGGCTTTCACTATGGATCTCCGCCAGCTCCGTTACTTCATTGCCGTTGCCGAAGAGCGCAGCTTCACCCTCGCCGCCCGGCGGCTGAACCTTTCGCAGCCGCCGCTCAGCCAGCACATCCAGGCCCTCGAGGCGGAGCTCGGGACCCAGCTGCTCTACCGGACTAGCCGCAAGGTCGAGCTGACGCAGGCGGGCGAGGCCATGCTGCTGCGAGGACGCACGATCCTGCACCAGGTCAAGGCCGCGGAGGACGAGGCTCGGTCGATCGGGGCCGGCCTGATCGGAACGCTGGATGTCGGAGCGACCGGCTCCATCCTGCGCGGCCGTCTCGCCGAGCTGCTCGCGGCTTACCGGCAGGTCGCTCCGCTGGTGAAGATGACGGTGCACGAGCAGGCGCCGGCGCTGCAGATCGCGGCGCTTCTTGGCCGCACGACCAACATCTGTCTCATTCGCGGCGATCCCGCCGAGCGCGACTTGGTCAGCAAGCTTGCGTGGCGGGAAGAGGTCGTTGTCGCCATGCCCCGCACCCACCGGCTGGCGCGCCGCAAGCGCGTCGCCCTCGGTGACCTCGCATCCGAGGAGCACGTCGTGCTGGATCCCGATAGCTCCGATTTCGCACGCTACGTCCAGACTTGCTGCGTCGATGCCGGCTTCCTGCCAAAAGTGTCCCAGCAGGTGGTCGACGCCCAGTCGATCCCGAGCCTGATTGCCGCGGGTTTCGGCGTGGCGCTCGTGCCGCAGTCGATTGCGCGCTTCACCACCGCCGACATCGTCTTCCGTCCGATCCGGCCCTCGCCGCCGACGGCCGACGTGTTTCTGGTCTTCAGAGAGGATGAGACGTCGATGGTGGTGCACAATTTCGTCAAGCTGGCGCTTCGATATCTGAGTCAGCGGAAGAGCGTGGGATAAGACGAGGACGGAGCGGTGCGCTCTGTCGTCATTGCTGGCACGCAGCTCAGCTCGCAGACACGTCTTCTCGTTCTCGCGGCGCTTTCGCCCGAGCTTTGCTTCGTCGCTCCACCCTCCAAATCCAAGAGGGCGCAGGGAAGGCCGGGTGCCGGCTGGCACCCGCGGTCCGCTGCGCGAATGATGCACGCAGGAAGAACCGCACAGCAGCATACAGGTGTCGCCGATCACTCGGCCTTCCCTGCGCAGTGGCTGGACGGCTTATGCCGTGATCTCCCGGGAGCCGACCATTCCTTTTGGCCTCCCTCGCCCCGCGAATTTGGATGATGCAGTCTGCCCGGTTGGGCTCGCTCGCACCTTCGCAAGACTTGACCGTGGCAACGACGGCCAGGACCACACGGTTTTGCCGTACGCACGGCCCGCCATGTCGCCGCAGTATTCCCGGCTCCGTCGACAGAGCCGGAAACTTACGAGCGAGACGAAGCCTGACAGCGCCGTCGTCCGCACGCGGCCTCGGGCTCACAGGGACTACCCGCCCTGCCCGCACCTCTCGTGCCGACGCTGCCGCGTCCACCGCAACCCCGGCTCGCGAACATGACGACCACAAGTCGCCCCTCTTGGTGAGCCGGGATGGCCGACACATACGCCGAAACCGAATTTCGGTAAAGTGGAATATTTTTGGCGGAGAGGATTGACAGAGGGCGACACAGGCACCCGTTTTGGCGCGCGATGGGGTGGGGCCCAGATGGCCTTTAGCGCAGCCGCCGATCGAACGTCATAGCCAATGGTCCTGAAAAGAAAGCAAGCAAGGCGATCCAGACGACGCCGCCGCAAGACCTGGATCGCCCTCGCCTTTCCGTTCCTCAATCGATTCGAATCCGACGCGACCTGTCGCGCGGCCGCGGAGCGGCCGTGCTGAATGCGGTCGAGCAGTCGTCGTCGTTCTCACCGTCGAGCAGCGGAGCACCACAGTGCCGGCACATGCGCACCGACATCGACGACGCCTTGCCGCTCGCCAGGACCTGACGATAGTTCGCGAGGTCGATGACGTTGCGGGGCGACGTTATGTGTTTTTCAACCATGGTTGTTCCTCGCGGCTACGCACTGCTTATCGCAGACAAGTTTCGCGCAAACGTTCAGCCCACCGCTCAAATTTTACCGGAGGAATTGGGGCACTGAGCACCCATCACCGCGCGGCCGCAATCCCGCTCTATTCTGCGACACCAACCACCGTGTCTCTGCGAACGGCGTAAGGTCTCGGTAGTATTACAGCCACTTCTTGAACTTGAAGATCCAGTAAGGGACGATGGCGGCGATCAGCATCATCACCAGCGCCATCGGATAGCCGTGCACCCATTCGAGTTCCGGCATGACCTTGAAGTTCATGCCGTAGATCGAGGCGATCAGCGTCGGCGGCATCAGGACGACGGCCATGACCGAGAACAGCTTGATGATGTTGTTCTGCTCGAGATTGACGACGCCGAGCATGGCGTCGAGCACGAAGGTGATCTTGCTCGAGAGATAGGAGGCGTGGTCGGTCAGCGAAGAGACGTCGCGCTGCATGGTCTTGAGCTGCTCGCGCATGTCCTTCGACCATTTCACCCCCTCCACCACCGCCGAGAGGAAGGCGACGACGCGGCCGATCGAGACCAGGCTCTCGCGAACCTTGGAGGTCAGGTCGCCCTTGCGGCCGATCGAGATCAGGATCTGGGAATACCGCTTGGCGTGACCGTGGCGCTCGCTCTCGGGCTCGAAAATGTCGTGGCTGACCTGGTCGATCTCGGCGCCGCAGCGCTCCAGGATGTCGGCGCAGCGGTCGATCACGGCGTCCAAGAGCTCCATCAGCACCGACTCGCCGGTGATGGACGGCGTGCATGAGCGGGCGAGCTTGGCCTCGACCAGGGCGAAGGGCTTCGGCAGGTCGTAGCGCACCGTCACCAAGCGGTGGTCGCCGAGGATGAAGGTCACCGCCGTGGTCCGGGGCATGTCGGTATCGGAGTGGCACATCAGCGTCGCCGTCATGTAGCGCGCGCCGTTCTCGATATAGAGCCGGCTGGAGATCTCGATCTCCTGCATGTCTTCCCGGGTCGGGATGGCGATGCCCGCGAGCCGCTCCACCGCCTTGTCCTCGGCCGCACTGGGATTGACGAGATCGATCCAGACCGCGTTTTCCGGCAACGCCGAGAGATCCTCGATCACGACCTTCTTCAGGGCAGACTCGGAGGGAACAAACACCGAAAACATGCACGACTCCGACAGCACCTGCGACAGAATGACAGCCCTTAGCGCGATTCTGGCCAGTTCACGATGACAACTGCATTAAGGAAGCATTCGCATTTGTGGCAGCGCCATGGCTCAACTGTGGCATGGAATCGACAGTCCGGCTCCCGTAGACCAAAAATCTCCACGGGACCGCAAAATTTGCGGCAGAAAAGCCACAGCTCGGCTCTCGCAGCGCGGGAAAAGGGCTTCAGTGCTGGAATTGTGGCAGATTTCAACGATAATGGGATTAACGGAGTCGAGGAACTTGGGCGTTAAGCTCAAGTCTTCCGCACGGTATTGTTTTGATTGGAACCAAACCATGTCGTCGCTGAAAGTTAAGTTTGGGATTTTGGCCGCTGGCCTGATGCTGTCGGGCTGCATGCAGGCCACGCATTTCGAGGCGACCGACACCAAGGCCTTCAAGCCGAAGGACAAGGAACTTCTCGCCAAGGTCCGGTACGAGAACACCCCGGTTGCGGAGCCGTTCCGCCGCGCCATCGTCGACTACCACCGCAAAGAGGCGCCGGGCTCGATCGTGGTCGATTCGGACAATCACTATCTCTATTACGTCATGGATGGCGGCAAGGCGATCCGTTACGGCATCACCGTCGGCGAAGAGGCCATGGCCTGGTCGGGCATCGCCAAGGTGGGCAGCAAGACCGAGTGGCCGGCCTGGCACCCCACCCCCGGCGAAATTTCGCGCCTGGGTGTGCCGACCTATGTCGCACCCGGTCCGGACAATCCGATGGGCTCTCGCGCGATCTACCTCTATTCCGGCGGCAAGGACACGTTGTTCCGCATCCACGGCACCAACCAGCCGGAATATATCGGCGCCTCGATCTCGTCAGGCTGCATCCGCCTGACCAACGAGGACGCGATCGACCTCTATGATCGCGTCAAGGTCGGCACGATCGTGGTCGTGCTCGAGCCGAAGCACGGCGACTCGCCCTACAATTCGCGGCTGGCGCTCGGCAGCAGCCAGACCGGACAGGCAGGCAGCTACTGATCGCTTGCTGAGCCTTGAGATCCAAAAGCGCCGGTTTCACCGGCGCTTTTTTGTTGCCGGCCTGTGCGGCTGGGACTTGCTGCCCTCGGCCGCCGGCTTCTCAGCGGGCGCGGGCGCCTTCTCCGCCTCGTCGTCAGCGCCTTCCTTTTCTCCAGGCTTGGTCTCGGGCTTGGCCGCGACCTCGCGCGGCGGCGCCTCCTCAGGACGCTCCGCCGGCAATAGCGGGGCGATTTGCGGCAGCGGATCCCAGACATTCCACTGACAGATTCGGTAATCGTTGCGCCGCTGCGCCAGGTCGAGATGGATATGGTCCTCATGGTACCAGTCCGAGCCTGGGCCGAGCACGGTGGAAAACCGCGTGCAAACCGAATGCAGCACGCGCTCGCGCACCTCGCGCGGCATGGTGCGATCAGTGAGGCCGATCGACTGCCCGTTGGCGAGCTTGATGCCGCGAACGTCAAGCGCGTTGGCCTTGCCGTGCTCGGACAGCATCGCGCCGGCGACGCGGTTGCGGCCGCGGCACTCGAAGCTGTCAAAATTATCGAGTTCGCCGATGGTCGAGCCGAGGCTGGTGGCCAGCGGCACCATGTCCTTGCGCAGCCAGTCGGCGATCGCGGAGGCCATGGTGCAGCGGAGGATCGCCGCCGGCTTGACCGTCACCTTGCGCTTGTCCGGCAGCACGATGGCTTCCAGCCGGACCAGATCCTCGCCGCCGCAGGCGCCGGGGCCGCGGATATCCGCAATGGAGGGCGCGATCGCGATCTCCTCGGTCAGCGCCAGACGGCAGGCTGAGACCGGCTTCTGGGGTGGTGAGGCGGCCTCGGCAGGCTTGTCGGCGCCAGGCTTGTCGGGAGACGACTTTCCCTCCGCCTCGGGCGGAGCCTCGCCCGGCGCCTTGGGAGCCTCGTCGGGCCGCGGTCTCGGCAGCGGAATCCTGGCGGTATGAGCGGCCGCGCGCGGCCGTGGTGTACCAAGACCGAAGATGTCGAGGGGCGCAGGATATTTCCGCGCCTCGGCCCTCTCGGCGAGCAGGAGCGATAGCCCGAGCGCAGCGGTAACCATTGCCGCGCCAGCGGACATATAGCCGCGACAAGACCATTTGCGGCGAAAGTCCGGCAGGCTAAAACTCATGGCAATCTTTGGCCCAACGCTGAGAGCGACAACGCGCCCAGCGACTTTCTCGGAGGAACGTCGGAATGCTTGGTTTGATGCAAGATTGGCCCCTGCTCTGCCACCGGATCATCGAACACGCCGCCAAAATTCATGGCAAGCAGGAGGTGGTCACACGCTCGGTCGAGGGACCGATCCATCGCACCACCTACGCCGAGATCCACAAGCGGGCGCTCAAGGTCTCGCAGATGCTGGAGCGCGACGGCATCAAGCTCGGCGACCGTGTCGCGACGATCGCCTGGAACACCTGGCGCCATCTCGAGGTGTGGTACGGCATCATGGGGATCGGCGCCATCTGCCATACCGTCAATCCCCGCCTTTTCCCCGAGCAGATCGCCTGGATCATCAACCATGCGCAGGACCGCATCGTGATGACCGACCTCACCTTCGTTCCGATCCTGGAAAAGATCGCCGACAAGCTGCCGAGCGTGGAGCGCTACATCGTGCTCACCGACAAGGCGCATATGCCGCAGACCACACTGAAGAACGTGATCGCCTACGAGGACTGGATCGCGCAGGCCGACGGCAAATTCAAATGGAAGGACTTTGACGAGAACACGGCAGCCGCGATGTGCTACACCTCCGGCACGACGGGCGACCCGAAAGGTGTGCTGTATTCGCATCGCTCCAACGTGCTGCACGCGCTGATGGCCAACAATGTCGACGCGCTCGGCACGAGCGCGTCCGAGACAATGCTGCCGGTGGTTCCGCTGTTCCATGCCAACAGCTGGGGCATCGCCTTCTCCGCCCCGTCGCAGGGCACCAAGCTGGTCATGCCCGGCGCCAAGCTCGACGGCGCCTCGGTCTATGAGCTGCTCTCGACCGAGAGGGTGACGCATACGGCCGGCGTGCCGACGGTGTGGCTGATGCTGCTCCAGCACATGACCGCCAATAATCTCAGGCTGCCGGACCTGAAGATGGTGATCTGCGGCGGCTCGGCGATGCCGCGCTCCATGATCAAGGCGTTCCTCGACATGGGCTCGAACGTGCGTCACGCCTGGGGCATGACCGAGATGAGCCCGATCGGCAGCGTCGCGGCGCTGAAGCCGCCGTTCCAGAATGCGACCGGCGATGCACGGCTCGACGTGCTTCAGATGCAGGGCTATGCCCCCTTCGCGGTCGAGATGAAGATCACCGACGATGCCGGCAAGGAGCTGCCCTGGGACGGCAAGACCTTCGGCCGCCTCAAGGTCTCCGGCCCCGCCGTCGCCAAGGCCTATTACCGCGTCGACACCAACATCCTCGACGAGGACGGCTTCTTCGACACCGGCGACGTCTCGACCATCGACGAGGACGGCTACATGCGGATCACCGACCGCTCCAAGGACGTGATCAAGTCCGGCGGCGAATGGATCTCCTCGATCGACCTCGAGAACCTCGCGGTCGGCCATCCCGCCGTGGCGGAAGCCGCCGTGATCGGCGTGTTCCACCCCAAATGGGACGAACGGCCGCTTCTGATCGTGCAGCTCAAGCAGGGCCAGCAGGCCACGCGCGAGGACATCCTGGCTTACATGGACGGCAAGATCGCCAAATGGTGGATGCCCGACGACATCGCCTTCGTCGACGGCATCCCGCACACGGCGACCGGCAAGATCCTCAAGACGGCGCTGCGCGACCAGTTCAAGGACTACCGCTTCCCGAACGCGGCGGCGTAGGCGTTGGTACCACCCTCCCCTGAAGGGGGAGGGTCGGCTCGCGATCGAGCAAAGCGAGATTTGCGAGACGGGGTGGGGTGATCTCTCCGCACGGGCACCGCCTCGGTGGAGAGACTGTCACCCCACCCCGCTCGCGCTTCGCGCGATCGACCCTCCCCCTCCAGGGGAGGGTGAACGACTCTTGAATTTGCCCCCGGGCCGTGGTCTCAACGGCTCATCGTCGCGCCGCGTCGGCCGGCACCTCTCCAGAAGCCCCGGCAGAGCTCACCCGATGGCCCGCAGGTTTTCCGCTCCCTATCAGTCGGAGCCCGTGTCCAGCCTCGCGAGCTGGGCGCGCAATCTGGCCGTGTTCGCGGTGGTGGCGGTGGTGGTGTCGATCATCATCGTCCGCTTCGATTTCCTGGAGCCGAAGCCGGGGCTTGCGACCTTCTTCGGCGGCCTTGCGATATCAGGGCTCTCGATCCTGGTCGGGCTCGCCGGCTTTGCCGCGATCTGGCAGAACGGCTCGCGCGGCATGGCGCGCATCCTGCTCGCCTTCCTGATCGACGGCGCGATCCTCGCCTATCCCGCCTATCTGGCCCTGCAATATCGCAAGCTGCCGGCGATCTACGACATCACCACCGATCCGATCGATCCGCCGCGTTTCGAGGCGCTGGCGCGACTGCGCACCGGCGAGGGCGCCAACCCCGCGGTCTATGCCGGCCTCTATTCGGCGGAGCAGCAGCGCCACTTCTACCCCGACGTCGAGCCCGTCGAGCTCGAGATCTCCGTCGACCGCGCCTATGCGATCGCGCTGCAGCTCGTCAACAAGCGCAAATGGATCGTCATCGACGAGCGCGCACCGCAGCCGCCGCGCCGCATCGGCCGCATCGAGGCGGTGGCGCGCACGCCGATCATGGGGTTTCGCGAGGACATTTCGATGAGGTTCGTGGCGGACGGCGATGATTCCCGCGTCGATATCCGCTCGGCCTCGCGCAATTTCGACCGCGATCTCGGCAGCAACGCCGCACGCGTCAAGAAATTCATCGACGATCTCAACACCGCCGCCGATGCCGATGCGCTGAAGCCGGTGAAGAAGACCCCGGTGGCGCCGCCGAAAGCGCCGGCCAAGACGGTGAAGAAGTGACGCGATAGAGCGTCATCCCGGGGCGCGCGGTAGCGCGAACCCGGGATCCATCGTGCCACAGCGCTTGCGGATGAATGGATTCTCAGGTGCGCAATTGCGCACCATAGTTCGCGCTACGCGCGCCCCGGAATGACGGCCTGCAATTAACCCGCCATCCGATACGTCCCGCCGATCACGGGATCGCCCTCGGTCGCCACCACGCCGCGGGCGACCAGGTCTTCCAGATGCGCCAGCACGGAATAGCCGGCGGCCGTCGTCAGCCTCGGATCGATGCCGATATAGATCGCGCGGACCATGGTCGGGATGTCGGTCTCGCCCTTGGCGAGGCGGTGCAGGATCGAGGCCTCGCGCGCCTTGCGGTGACGGATCAGGAAGCGCACGAAACGCTGGCCCTCGGGGATCTCGGGGCCGTGGCCGGAGAAATAGAGATCTTCCTCGCGGGCGGCGAGCCGGTCGAGCGAGTCCATGTAGTCGATCATCGAGCCGTCGGGCGGCGCCACGATCGAGGTGGACCAGCCCATCACGTGGTCGCCGACGAAGTTGAACTTCCGCTCCGGCCAGGCAAAGGCGAGATGATTGGCGGTGTGCCCCGGCGTCGCCACGGCCTCGAGCCGCCAGCCGTCGCCTTCGACGACGTCGCCATGGGCGAGGTTGACGTCTGGCGCAAAGTCGCGATCGGAGCCGGATTCCGGATTGTGCTTTTCGCTCTCGAAGCGCGGACGCGAGGCCCGGTGCGGGCCTTCGGCATAGACCGGCGCGCCCGTCGCCTGCTTGATCCGCGCGGTGTTCGGCGAATGGTCGCGGTGGGTGTGGGTGACGAAGATATGGCTCACCGTCTCGCCGCGCACGGCATCGAGCAGCGCAGCCGCATGAGCCTCGTCATCCGGACCGGGATCGATGATCGCGACATTGCCGGTGCCGACGATATAGCTGACGGTGCCGGTGAAGGTGAACGGGCTCGGATTGTTGCAGAGCACGCGGCGCACGCCGGGCCGGACTTCCTCGACGATGCCGGCCTTCAGCGGGAAATTGCGGTTGAACGGGACGTCGTCGTTGTCGGACATGGCTTGCTCGTTCCTTGCTGACTTCGTCATGCCCGGCCTTGTGCCGGGCATCCACGTTCTTCGCGTGGCTTGAGACGTGGATGGCCGGACATCCAGCGCGAAGACGCGCTTCGCGCTTTTGCCCTTCCATCACGCAGTTGGAGAGTTCTCGTGCCTCAGACGTCCAACGCGTAGCCGCTCAGAAAAACGCCTGGATCCCCGTGATGGCGCGGCCGAGGATCAGGGCGTGGACGTCGTGGGTGCCCTCGTAGGTGTTGACGGTCTCGAGGTTATGGACGTGGCGCATCACGTGGTACTCGGCCGAGATGCCGTTGCCGCCGTGCATGTCGCGGGCGACGCGGGCGATGTCCAGGGCCTTGCCGCAATTGTTGCGCTTCATGATCGAGATCATCTCGGGCGCGAACTTGCCTTCGTCCATCAGGCGGCCGACGCGCAGCGAGCCCTGCAGGCCGAGCGCGATCTCGGTCTCCATGTCGGCGAGCTTCTTCTGCACCAGCTGGGTGGCGGCCAGCGGCTTGCCGAACTGCTTGCGGTCGAGCGTGTACTGGCGGGCGCGGTGCATGCAGTCCTCGGCGGCGCCCATCGCGCCCCAGGAGATGCCGTAGCGGGCGCGGTTGAGGCAGCCGAACGGGCCCTTCAGGCCGGAGACGTTGGGCAGCAGCGCGTCCTCGGGGACGACGACGCCGTCCATCACGACCTCGCCGGTGATGGAGGCGCGAAGCGACAGCTTGCCGCCGATCTTCGGGGCAGACAGGCCCTTCATGCCCTTCTCCAGCACGAAGCCGCGGATCTGGTTGTCGTGGGCGGCCGACTTGGCCCAGACCACGAACACGTCGGCGATCGGCGCGTTCGAGATCCACATCTTGCTGCCGGTGAGGCGATAGCCGTCCGACACCTTCTCGGCGCGGGTCTTCATGCCGGCCGGATCGGAGCCGGCGTCGGGCTCGGTCAGGCCGAAGCAGCCGACCCACTCGCCGCTGGCGAGCTTGGGCAGATACTTCTTGCGCTGGTTCTCGTCGCCATAGGCGTAGATCGGATACATCACCAGCGAGGACTGCACCGAGTTCATCGAGCGATAGCCGGAATCGACCCGCTCGATCTCGCGCGCGACGAGGCCATAGGCGACGTAGCTCGCATTGGCGCAGCCATATTCCTCGGGCAGCGTGATGCCGATCAGGCCGAGCTCACCCATCTCGTTGAAGATCTCGCGGTCGGTCTTCTCTTCGAGATAAGCCTTGGTGACGCGCGGCAGCAGCTTGTCCTGGGCGTAGGCACGGGCGGTGTCGCGCACCATGCGCTCGTCTTCGGTCAGCTGCTCGTCGAGCAGGAACGGATCGTCCCACTGGAAAGAAGCCGCAGCCGGCTTGTCCTTGGCCTGAGGGCGCACGCTCATGAAACGTCCTTTCGTCTGGTTCCGTCAGAAATTGCCCGACAAACTAAAGCGCCGCGGCAACAAGTGCAATTGCGATGCAGATCGATGGATCTGCGTGAATCCCGGGGGCCACGCATGGCGCCTCCCCGAATGACAGCGCTAACTCTCGAGCTGCTCGTTGGCGACGATCTCGATGCCGAAGCCCGACAGGCCCTTGTAGTCGTGCACCGAGGAGGTGAGATGCCGGATCGAGGTGACGCCGAGATCGCGCAGGATCTGCGCGCCGACGCCGACCTCGCGCCACTGGCGGTTGCGGTCGGCCTCGGTCTGCGTCTCGTCCGGCAGCGCCGCGACCGGAACGCCGGCCGCGCCGTCGCGCAAATAGACCAGCACGCCCCGGCCCGACTTCTTGAAATGCTCCAGCACGGCCGCCATGCGCTTGTGGCCGGTGAAGATGTCCTTGACGATGTTCGGCTTGTGGAAGCGCGTCAGCACGTTCTTGCCGTCGCCGACGCCGTTATAGACGAACGCGACGTGGGCGATGGAATCGAACGGCGAGCGGTAGGCATAGCCCTGCAAGGGTCCGATCGGGCTTTCGGTGACGAAGGTCGAGACCCGCTCGATCAGCTTCTCGCGCGCCTGGCGGTAGGCGATCATGTCCGCGATGGTGACGTGCTTCAGCTTGTGCCTGGCCGCGAACTGCGCGACCTGCTCGCCCTTCATCACGCTGCCGTCGTCGTTCATCAGCTCGCTGATGACGCCGACCGGCGGCAGGCCGGAGAGCTTGCAGAGGTCGACGGCGGCCTCGGTATGGCCGGAGCGCAAGAGCACGCCGCCGTCCTTGGCGATCAGCGGGAAGATGTGCCCGGGCCGGGCAAAATCGTTGGCGCCGACATTCGGATTGGCCAGCGCGCGGCAGCACGAGGCGCGCTCCTCGGCCGAGATGCCGGTGCCGCCATCGGGCTTGTAGTCGATCGACACCGTGAAGGCGGTGGTGTGCGCGGAATCGTTGTGGGCCACCATCGGATCGAGCCGCAGGCGGCGCGCGTCCTCGGTGGTCACGGGCGCGCAGACGATGCCGGAGGTGTGACGGATGATGAACGCCATCTTCTCGGCGGTGCAGAGCGAGGCGGCGACGATCAGATCGCCCTCGCCCTCGCGATCCTCGTCGTCGGTGACGACCACGAGCTCACCCCGGGCAAAGGCCTGCAAGACTTCCTGAACGCTATCGGGCATGTCCCAATCTCTAACGGTTATGGGCGGGAGGCTTAGCCGGACTTGGGCCGGGGCGCTAGTGTCCTGGACGCAACCGCATATGCCAACCGGCAGGCCTGCCAAGGTAGACAGGCTTGCACCGAAGATACCAGGGATATAGGTGCAGACAGCCGGGCGGGAAGGCCGACCACCCTCAGGGCAACACTTCGCGACGCTCGCCGAGCCGCTGATCGAGCTCGGCGCGCTTGTCGGCGAGCAGGCCGGCCTGCGCGGCCTCGATCACGGTAAACAGCTCATGAGCGTCGCTGAGCCTGGTCACGGTGACGTAGCTGGCGCCGGCCGCATAGAGCTCGTCCACGTCCGACAGCAGGTCGGCCGTGGCCACGATCATGGCGGTCGGATTCAGGGTGCGGACGTGGCGGACCAGCTTCTCGTTGCTGGCGCCCTTCAATAACGCATCCGGCACGCTGAGGATGATCATCTCGGACTTGCCGACGCCGGCATGGAGCAGCGTATCGGCGCTGCTGATGTCGCCATAGATCACGTGCAGGCCGCGCGACAGCAACGTCTGGTACACATTGGGGTTGAAATCGATCACGGTGATCTGCTCGAGCAGCACCGGCGCCTGCCGCTCGATCTCGGCCAGCAGCGCGCTCGCCGCACGGAAGAAGCCGAGGATGACGATGCGGCGGGCCTCGCCATGGCCGCCCTCGTGCCCCTCCTCGCCGTGGCCACTGCCGTGGTCGAGGTCGCGCAGGCCGATCCGCTTCAGGGGGCCGATCGCCCAGCGGGTGATCTCGTCGCTGCGACTCATCGCGAAGGTCGAGAGCACGGCCAGCACCACGAAGGCGAAGGAGGCGGCGTTCGCGCTCTGGGCTGCGATATGGTGATCGTTGACGCCGGTCTGGATCACCACCAGCGAGAACTCCGAGATCTGCGCGAGGTTCAGCGCCGGCAACAGGCTGGCGCGCAGGCCCTGCTTCATCAGATAGAGCGGCGTGAAGGTGGTGACGAGACGGCTGACCACCGTGAACGCCGCGATCATCAGCGCCAGCCCGATCACGGAGAGGCCAGGGACGGGAATGGTCATGCCGAGCGCGACGAAGAACAGGGTGATGAAGAAGTCGCGCAGCGTGGTGACCTTGGCGGTGACGTCGAGCGCGTAGGGAAAGGTCGAGAGCGAGACGCCGGCGATCAACGCGCCCATTTCGCGCGACAGCGACAGCCGCTCGGCGGTCTCGGCGACGAGGAAGCACCAGGCCAGCGCGCCGAGCAGGATCAGCTCGGGGCGGCGCGCGATCTGGTGAAACAGGCGCGGCAGCACATAGCGGCTGACCAGCAGAGCGGCGGCGACCAGCACCGCGACCCGGCCGATCGAGAGCAGAATGACGCTGGCCTGCAGATTGGCAAGGCTCGGCTGCACCGCCAGGAACAGGATGGCGAAGATGTCCTGCAACACCAGCACGCCGAGCGTGATGCGGCCCGGCAGCGTGTCGAGCTCGCGCTTCTCGTAGAGCACCTTGACGATGATGACGGTGCTGGACAGCGCGCAGGCGACGCAGAGATAGACCGCATCGAAGTGTCCGCCGCCGAGCGACAGGCCGATGCCGACGAAGAACAGCACCCCGAGCAGGCAGCCGCCGAGCAGCTGGCCGCCCGCCGCGAACAGGATCACCTTCCCCGCCCGCACGATCTTCTTCAGGTCGATCTCCAGGCCGATCATGAACAGCATGAAGATCAGGCCGAGCTCGGAAATGACGCCGATCGATTCCTGCGAATGGACCCAGCCGGCGCCGAATGGACCTATGCAAAAGCCGGCGATAAGATAGGCCAGGATCAGCGGTTGCCGGGAGAAATGGGCGAGCAGGCCCAGCATCCAGGCAAACAGAATACAGAGAGTGATGTCGCGAATGAGCTCGTGCATGCCAAATTGGTCCGTTTTGCCGCACCCTAGAGACAGGTTGCGGCGCGGCAAGCGAGCAATTCGTCACATGCAAAGAAGCCTGCTCGCAGCAATGCTGCTATGCCCCCTCGCCTTTGCCGTGCCCGCGGCCGCACAATCCAAGGTCAATATTGAACAGAACTTTGCCGATTCCCTCACCGCAATGCCAAAGGAGGAACTCGTCGTCTCCGGCGGCTTCTACGTGCCGGCTTACTCCAGCGTGGCGATGAGCCAGGGCAAGCTGCGCGTCGACTTCTCGGTGACCCTGAGTGTTCACAACGCCTCCGAGACCCAGCCGCTGGTGATCAAACGCATCGCCTATTTCGACACCGCAGGCAAGCAGGTCGAGACCTACCTGAAAGGCCAGGTGGCGCTGAAGCCGCTGGCCACCGTCTCGATCTTCATCCCGACCGACGACGTGCGCGGCGGGACCGGGGCCAATTTCCTGGTCGACTGGGCCGCGACCGGCGAGATCGCCGAGCCCGTGGTCGAGGCGCTGATGGTTGGCGGCGTCGCCAATGCGCATTACGCTTTCATCAGCCAGGGACGTCCGACCCGGACGGCCGGCAAGAAGTAAGGTGGCCCGGCGCAACGCCGGCCGCTCAACAAGAACAAAACGAGGAACGCCCCATGACGTCCAGCTTCGATTTCGCGCCCCTGTTTCCAGCAGGGCTGCCGGCCCCTTCCGCGCGCTGGACGGGCCTTGCCAAATACAGCTTCGTCGGCGGCAACAATGATTCCGAACAGGTGCCGCTCGACGAGCTGATCGAAGCGACCAATGCGGTGCTGCGGCGCGAGGGCCGCTCGCTCGCCACTTACGGGCTGGCGCATGGGCCGCAGGGCTATCTTCCCCTGCGTGAATTCCTGGTGACGAAACTCAAGCGTGATGCCGGCATCAGCTGCACCGTCGACGATCTCCTGATCGTCTCGGGCTCGCTCCAGGCACTCGACCTCGTCAACGCGACGCTGCTGACGCGCGGCGACACCGTGATCTTCGAGCAGGACAGCTATCAGGGCTCGCTGACCCGCCTGGCGCGGCTCGGCGTCAATGTGGTCGGCGTCCCCCTCGACAAGGACGGCATGCGCATGGACGCGCTGGCCGCCACACTGGCCGACCTGAAGAGCCGCGGCATCCGTCCCAAATACATCTACACGATCCCGACCGTGCAGAACCCGACCGGCAGCATCATGCCCGAGAGCCGCCGCGCCGAGCTGGTGCGGCTCGCGACCGAGTACGGTGTGCCGATCTTCGAGGACGATTGCTATGCCGACCTCGTCTGGTCGGGGCAGCGGCCGCCGGCGATCCACGCCATGAGCGAGAGCGGCGGCGTGATCCATATCGGCTCGTTCTCGAAATCGATCGCACCGGCCTTGCGCGTCGGCTTCATCGTGGCGCCCTGGGAGGTGATGTCGCGGATGCTGGCGCTGAAGACCGATGCCGGCTCCGGCGCGCTGGAGCAGATGGTGCTCGCCGCCTATTGCAAGCCGCATTTCGAAAGCCATGTGCCGGCGCTGACCAAGGCGCTGCGCACCAAGCTCGACACGTTGATGGAGGCGTTGAACGAGCAGTTCGGCACGGCGGCCGAATTCGAGGAGCCCAAGGGTGGCATCTTCCTCTGGGTCAAGCTGCCCGACCAGGTCGACACGTTGAAGCTGTATCAGGCCGCGCTCGCGGCGGGCGTCTCGATCAATCCGGGGCCGGAATGGTCGACCAACAAGAGCCATTCCAGCTCGCGCCTGCGGCTGTGCTTTGCAAGTCCGACGCATCAGCAGATCCGCGAGGGCGTCGCCGTGCTGGCGGAGGTCTGCCGCAAGGAGTTCGGCGTGCCGGCCCGCAGCGCCAACGTGGAGAAGCGGGCCTGAGGCCACTTGCCTCACGCCTCGACGTGAAACTCCACGTTGACCTGGCCGCTCCCGGACGACGGAAAGTAATCACAGAGCTGCTCGGCGGCACCCCGGTAGTCGTACCAGCCGAGCGCGGCGAACAGCATGATGGTGTCGGCCATGCCGCCTTCGCCGTTGCACTTGGTGGCGTAGTCCGGAAGCATGTCGAGAAATTCGCGGTAGCGGCGGCTCTGCCACAGCTCGAGCACGCGCAGATCGACCTGGCGGTTGAACTCGCTGGCGACCGACGTCCAGGCCTCGGGGCCGAGCTTCTTGTTCGGCCAGAGCCGATGTGAGAGCGAACCGCTGGCGAGGATCGCGACCCGCTCACCGGATTCGTCGATCGCCCGGCGGGTTGCCTCACCGAGAAGCCGGCTCTCCTCGAACGAGGTGAACAGCGGCGAGGCGACCGAGACGACCTTCGCGAAACCGTCCGGATTCATGTAGTGCATCGGCACGATCGTGCCGTATTCGAGCCCGAGGCTGGCCACCTGATGGGCGATCACGTTCAGGCCGGCGTCCCCGGCCCGGGCAGCGATGGCTTCGGCGAGGCGCGTGTCACCCGGCAGGTCGTAGCGCAGATCCTGGATCATCTGCGGCGCCTCGTGGCTCGTAAACGAGCCGCGATGCCGCGCATTCGCGTTGATGTGGTAGCCGAAATTGGAGAGCCAGTGGGTGTCGAACACCACGAAGCAGGTGACGCCGCGCTCTCTCGCCCGCCGGCCGAGCTCCCGCAGGGAGCTGACTGCCGGCGCGCGCGCATCGCGTAACGGGCTACCTGATAGCTCCGACAGCATCAGTGATGGAACGTGGGTGACCTTGGCGGCGAGGACGAGCTGCCCCATGACGGTCACCTCGAAGCGTCAGGCCGCCTGGGGCTGGCTGCCGTGGATTGCGGAGGCCAACCTCAGCAGAAGCACGATCGAGACGTTGCCCTTGCCGGCCTCGATCTGGGCGATATAGCGCTCGGAAATCCCGGAACGGCGGGCCAGCTCGCGGCGCGACAGGTCGCAACGCATGCGCGAGGACCGCAGGCGATCACCCAGCTCGCTCAGAAACTCGGTCTCGGAATACGGCGGCACGGCGCAGCTCCCCGGCAGCACTTCGCCCGCAAAATCCATGACTTGATTCAGCATTGCTCTATCCAGGTTCGCTTTCGGGAAACGCCATCCTACCCCGGAAAGGACCGCCCTCATTGACGCGGATCAAATTCGCGAGCGATCGGGGGCGACCATGGACGGATGCGGGCGGGATGCTACATTGGAATTCTTCGAGGCGGGGTTCTTTAGGGACATGACACGTGGTTTGGGCCGCTGGATCGCGGCTGCGATACTGTGGGCGGCGATCTGCCCCAGGGCCGGTGCCGAGACGCTGGCTGCGACGGTCGAGCAATGGGGCCTGCTCGGCTCATGGGCGGTCGACTGCGCGGCCCGGCCCGACCGCGACAAGGGGGCGCTCCTCACTTACGAAATCCGGAAGGACGGTCGGGTGATGTACCGACGCAATTTCGGCGACGCCAAGGACGAGAACGAGGTCGTGTCCGCCACGGTGAGCGCCGAGCGCCTGCTCAATGTGATGGTGTATTTTCCGTCGCTGCATCAGACCCGCGAGTTCGGGCTGCAACTGGCGAAGGACGGCAGCTTGCGCGCGATCTACAATCGCAGCGAGCGCGGCGAGTACACGATCAAGGACGGCAAGTATGTCGCGACGGGCGCGCCGACGCCGACACAACAGCGCTGCGATTAACCAGCTGAACAGCTGTTCAGAATTCTCCTGTGATCCTTGCGGAACGTTCGCATGAATGCGCGGTTTAAATGTGCATTCGAGTTGGAGGAGGACATCATGAAGAAGCTTGGTTATGTGGTTGCGGCCCTGGGTGCGCTCGTGATCGCGGCGCCGACGCTGGCGAGCGCGGAAACCGTGGTGATCAAGCACGGCGGCTATCACCATCATCACGGCCCGTACGGCGCCCGCGCCGAATTCCGTGGGCATCGCGACTACGGCTGGCATCGCGGCCACCATCGCGACCGGGTTGTGGTGATCAAGCGCAGCCATCGCCACTGGGACTAACTGACAACGCATATGGAAATGGCCCCTCACGGGGCCATTTTCTTTGGTTTTCTTCCTTCTCCCCTTGTGGGAGAAGGTGGCGCGAAGCGCCGGATGAGGGGTTGCTTCAGCAGACTCTCACGCAAGAGATCCGCACGCGGATAGAACCCCTCACCCGTCTCGCCGCTATCGCGGCGAGCCACCCTCTCCCGCAAGGGGAGAGGGGCAACAGCGGTTGCCTTGGCCCGCTAGTCCCACGCCGGCGCGAAGCCCGGATTGACGCAGCGGCGATCCTTCGGCAGCGCGGCGATCTTCCGGCGGTCGGCATCGTCGAGCGTGATCTTCAGCGCATCGAGATTGGCCTGCTGGCTCTCGCGGCGCGAGGCCTTCGGAATCGCGGCAACGCCATCCTGGTCGAGCAGCCATTTCAGCGCCACTTGCGCAGCGGTCGCACCATGCCTGGCGCCGATCTCGGCCAGCACCGCATCCGAGGCAACGCGCCCCTGCGCCAGCGGACAATACGCGACGAGCGGGATCGATTTCGCCTTGAGATAAGCCAGCACCTTCGATTGATCGAGCATCGCATGATATTCGATCTGGTTGCAGGCGATCGGCGCCCCGATGTCCTCGACCGCGATCTTGAGCAGCGCCGTGGTGAAGTTCGCAACGCCGATGGCGCGGGTGCGGCCCTCTTCCTTCAGCTTCATCAAGGTCTCGAACACCGCGCCCCAGTTCGCCGATGTCGAGGGCCAGTGCACGAGATAGAGGTCGACGTGGTCGAGCCTGAGCTTGTTGAGGCTGTTGTCGAAGGCGCGGCGAATCGCATCGCGATTGAGATTCTCGTGCCAGACCTTGGTCGTGACGTGCAGCTCGTTCCGCGGCAGGCGGGACGCGGCGATGGCTGAACCGATCGGCTCCTCATTGGCGTACATCTCGGCCGTGTCGATGTGGCGGTAGCCGATCGACAGCGCACTCTCGACCGCGGCGCGGCAGGCATCGCCCTGCATGCGGAAGGTACCGAGGCCGAGCTTGGGCATGCTGATGCCCTGTGTCTTCAGATTGTCCATGAACAGGCTCCTGACATATTGCATCCTGCCGGTCGCGCGGCGGGGCCGCGGGGAACAGACTCTTCGGTGATGGAAAAGAGGTGGCGGGAGCGCCGAGTATAGCGAGGGCGGCGGGAGGCGGCCAATCAAGAACGGGTTAGGTGCGCGCGATGCATCCCGCCGTCATGGCCGGGCCTGTCCCGGCCGTCCACGCCCTGCTCCGCGGCACGAAGAACGTGGATGCCCGGGACAAGCCCGGGCATGACGACGCGGCAAGGCGTCGTACGCCCCCTCACGAATGCTGCGCGACCACAGCGGGACGGGTCTGCCGCTGCGGCACGATGTCGACGGACCAGAGGTCGCGATTGTCGACGTCCTTCAAGGTCACCGTCATCACGCCACTTTCGCCGTCGATGTCGACGCGGCCAAAGAACTGCAATCCGAAGCAGGGCGCCAAATTCTCGCCCTGCGCCGCGCTGCAGCCGTTCTGGTACATCGCGACCGGACCAAACGTATTGTCGAGCTCGCCCGGGCCCCAGCTGCCGGCATGCAGTGGGCCGGAGACGAATTCCCAGAACGGCTCGAAATCCTGAAATTGCGCCCGGTTCGGATCGTAATAATGCGCGGCGGTGTAGTGCATGTCGGCGGTGAGCCAGACGACGTTGCGCACGCCTGAGCGCTTGATGGAGCTGAGCAGGTCGGCGATCTCGTGCTCGCGACGGTCGGGCCGCCCGTCGCCGAGCGCGACGGCATCCAGGCTGACCAGGCCGATCGGCAGGTCAGCCGCAATCACTTTCCAGGTCGCGCGCGAGGCGGCGAGCTCGCGCTTCAGCCAGGCGAGCTGCTCGGCGCCGAGGATCCAGCCGCGATGGTCGCCGCCCTTGTTCCAGCTGTCGTCGCGATAGCTGCGCATGTCGATCATGAAGACGTCCAAGAGCGGACCATAGGCGATCTTGCGATAGACCCGGCCCTGCCGCGCGCCGATATCGCGGATCGGCATGAAGTCGAAGAAGGCGCGGCGGGCGCGCGCGACCAGGCGCGGGGTGCCGTCATCCTCATGGCCGGCGTCGTCGAAAGTGCCGGTCGGTGACCAGTCGTTGCTGACCTCGTGATCGTCCCATTGCGCGAACATCGGCACCTCCGCATGGAAGGCGCGAAAATGTTCGTCGAGATGGTTGTATTTGTAGTTGCCGCGGAACTGGGCCAGCGTGTGCGCGACCTCGCACTTTTCCTCGGTCACGAGGTTGCGCCAGGTCTCGCCGTTCGCCAGCTTCTGCTCGGCGGGAATCGTGCAGTCGGCGTAGATGTGATCGCCGGAATGGATGAAGAAGTCCGGGCGGTTGTCGAGCATGGTGCGATAGCTGCGATAGCCGCCGCGCGCGACGTCGATGCCCCAGCCCTGCCCCGCGACATCACCGGACCACACGAAGGAAATCGACCGGCCCACGGCCGGCGCCGTGCGAAAATGGCCGACACGACTCTCGCCGCGAAGGCCGGTTGCGATGTCGTCGAAGCGGACGCGATAGAAGATATCCTGCCCGGACGGCAGGTCGTTCAGCTGCAGCTTCGCCGTGAAATCGGCGTCCGGCAGCGCGTCGTGCGAAGCCGACGCGATGATGGTCTTGAAGCTCTCGACGGTGGAGCATTCCACCTGCATCCGCGCGGGACGGTCCGCGCGTGCCCAGACCATTGCGGAGCCGTCGCAGATGTCGCCGGACTGGATGCCGCCTGCGACCTGCGGACGATCTGCTGCGCGGCTGAGATACGGGGTTGCGAGCGTGCCAAGCGAGGCAAATGCCAGGCTCGAAGTCGAACGGACCAGGAATTGCCGCCGGGTCCATGCGCTGGAAGCGCGGAGCATTGCCATTCAGGAGACCTTCGTCGAATCGCGACGGAAGGTGCCTGCGCTGCTTGACGGCTAACCTGACGGTTTCTTGACCCCGCGCCTACGGTTTTGCGACGTCGGGATGACGGGGCATCAAGCGCGAATAGCGCAGCCGCGATGCAGGTCTGCCCCCTCGCCCCGCTTGCGGGGAGAGGGTTGGGGTGAGGGGGACTCTCCGCGGAGACGGTGAGCATTGGACTCGCGGAGAGTCCCCCTCACCCGGAATCCACGCTCCGCGCGGATTCCGGCCTCTCCCCGCACGCGGGGAGAGGCGAAGTACCTAGTGCTTCCAGTTGCAGATGCCGCCGCTGCGGCACGGCCAGGTCTGGATACGGGTGTCCATCGCCTGCGCGTCCAGCGGATTGCCGTGGCGATGCGCGAGCTTGGTGCGGGCCACCCCGCGCGGCTGGGCGGGCTTGGCATGCGCAACCTTCGGCTCGGCCGCGCGAACACGTTCGGCCGCAACCTTCTTCGGCACGTCGACCGGCTCCGCGCGTGCCTGCGCCTCATTGCCGCCGCGCGCTTCGAGCGCGATGGGTGCGAACTGCGTCTCGGGCCCGAGCCGCTTCGGCGACAGTACCGCCTTGGAGAGATCGAGACCGAGATATTCGTCTGGCTTGTAGTCGTCAGCGCGCGCGACGCCGCCCGCTGCGAGCACGAGGGCAACGGCAACTGCAAAATGAACGCTCTTCAGGACCACGGACGCCTCCTGAAATTGATTTTGAAAGGACTATTTTATCCCTATTTAGGAGGCGTCGCGCGCAATTCCAGCGGTCAGTTCCCGCGTTGGTTAAGAAGTTTGGCGGTGTCAGGCGACCTTTCGCGGCGTCGCCGTCCCATCCAGGAACCCCATCAGGCGACTGCGGATGATCTGCTCCGCCTCGGCCATGATCCGGTCGATCAGTTCCTTGCAGGAGGGGATGTCGTGGATCAGCCCGGCGACCATGCCGCAGCTCCAGGCGCCGGCGTCCATCTGGCCCTCCAGCATGATCCTGGGATAGACGCCCGCCACCTGGTCGTGGATGTCGTCGATCTTCAGCTTGTCGCCCTTCTCGCGCTCGATCTCGATGAGGCGATCGACATTGGCGTTCCGCAGCACGCGCTCGGTGTTGCGCAAGGAGCGCATGATCAGGCGGGTATCGAGCTCGGTGGCCGCGACCAGCGCGTTCTTCACGTTCTGATGCACAGGCGCTTCCTTGGTGGCGATGAAGCGCGTGCCCATGTTCATGCCGGCCGCGCCCAGCGACAGCGCCGCGACCAGGCTGCGGCCGTCGGCCATGCCGCCGGAGGCGACGAACGGGATCTTCAATTCCTCCGCCGCGCGCGGCAGCAGGATCATGTTGGGGATGTCGTCCTCGCCGGGATGGCCGCCACACTCGAAGCCGTCGACGCTGACGGCGTCGCAGCCGATGCGCTCGGCCTTCAGCGAGTGGCGCACCGAGGTGCATTTGTGGATGACCTTGATGCCTGCGGCCTTCAGCGCCGGCATGTAGGCCTCGGGGCTGCGGCCCGCGGTCTCCACCGCCTTGATGCCACCTTCGACGATGGCCGCGATGTATTCGGGATAAGGCGGCGCCGCGAAGGTCGGCAGGAAGGTGAGGTTCACGCCGAACGGCTTGTCGGTCATGTCGCGGCAGCGCGCGATCTCCTTGGCGAGCAGCTCCGGCGTCTTCTGCGTCAGACCCGTGATGATGCCGAGCCCGCCGGCATTGGAGACGGCAGCGGCAAGCTCCGCAAAGCCGACGAAATGCATGCCGCCCTGGATGATGGGATGCTCGATGCCGAACAGTTCGGTGATCGCGGTCTTCACTTAAATACCTCCCCGGAATTTTGCTTGAGCTGGATTCAGTCTAGCCGGACTTCTGCGCCGCGGTCACCATTTCTCTCCGAAGGGACGGATCTCCATTTCGAAGGTCCAGGCGCTCCTGGGCTGCTGGTAGAGCTGCCAGTAGGCATCCGCGACCGAGGACGGCGGCATCAGGAGATCGGGATTGTCCAGTGCATTCGGCCCGAGCGCCTCGAGCCGGCGCTGCCGCACCCATTCGGTGTCGACGCCGGAATCGATGATGAGATGGGCGACATGAATTTGCTTCGGCCCGAGCTCGCGCGCCATCGCCTGCGCCACCGCGCGCAAACCGAACTTGGCGCTGGCGAAAGCGGCAAAGCCGCTGCCGCCGCGCAAGGACGCTGTTGCGCCGGTGAAGAAGATGTTGCCGCCGCCACGCGGCAGCATCAGCCGCGCCGCTTCCCGGCCCGCGAGGAAGCCGGAGTAGCAGGCCATCTCCCACACCTTGCGGAACACGCGCTCGGTGGTGTCGAGAACAGGGAAATTGACGTTGGCGCCGACGTTGAAGATGCAGACCTCGAGCGGGGCATGCTTGTCGGCGTCGTTGAGGAACGAGATGATCTCCTCCTCCTTGCGCGCATCGAGCGAACGGGCATGGATCTCGCCGCCGGCGGCCTCGATGTCCTTGACCAGCGGCGCCAGCTTGTCGCCGTTGCGGCGGCCGGCGAAGACCGTGAACCCCTCGGCTGCAAACTTCTTGGCGATCTCGGAGCCGATGAAATCGCCGGCCCCGATCACGGCGGCTGTCGCGTTTCGCTTGGGCAAGGTCGCCTCCTCCGGTGAGAGCGCTGTGTGATTGAGATGGAGGCTATAGTTCTAAAATAGAACTGTCAAACCTCCGGACGAAATGCTAGCTTCATCTCGAAATTGTCTCGACCATTCAAGTCAGTTCCTTTTTCTGACTGACCAGGCCCGAGCCGGAGACCGATCATGAAGTGGGACACGTTGGACGAAGAGCAGTGCTCGCTCTCCCGCACCATTGCTGTGGTCGGCGACCGCTGGACGCTGCTGATCCTGCGCGAATGTTTCCTGCGGGTGCGCCGGTTCGAGGGATTCCAGTCCTCACTGCAGATCACGCGGCACCTGCTCTCGGAACGGCTGAAGAAGCTGGTGCGCTTCGGCATCCTGCGCCGCGTCCCCTATTCCGAGGCGCCCAAGCGCTACGAGTACATCCTCACGCAAAAAGGCCTCGACCTCTACCCGATCATCATGGCGATGGTGCATTGGGGCGACACCCATATGGGCGACGAGCGCGGCCGGCCGCTGCTGCACGAGCACAAGACCTGCGGCAAGCTGTTCGATCCCGTGATGGTGTGCTCGGAATGCGGCGAGGCGTTGCATGCCAAGCAGGTGCATGTGCATGCGGGACCGGGGCGGAAGGAGGCGGCTGC
>NZ_LFJC01000003.1:7311630-7366891 GCF_002776695.1 Bradyrhizobium nitroreducens | reverse complement strand
TCTTCTGCGAGATGAATTTGACGGTCTCTTCCGACAGCCCCTTGGGGGCCTTGTCGGACTCGATCAGGGTCTCAAACCCATAACGATACTGATCGACGTCGATGCGCTTCACGCGCTCGACCGTCTCTTGCACGGCTGGCATTCTATCCTCCGCTCGTGGTTTCAAGGACCACGGTGGATCAAACTCGGACGAGTATTACGATGTTTTTTGGCAGAAAGCACGGGCTTAGAACCGTTCAAGCCGTGTTTCGTCGCTTAATGTCTAAGTAGGGTATTACCGAGCTTTCGCCAAGCCTCTAACGCCCTGTTGATGTCATCCGGTTCCGTGGACCAGCCCAGACTGAGACGCACCGCTCCCTGGGCCACCATCGGGTCAAAGCCCATGGCCGAAAGAACGTGCGACGGCTGGACCTTGCCCGAGGAACAGGCGGAGCCGGAGGAGACGGCAATGCCTTCGAGGTCGAAACCGATTACGGCGGTTTCGGCCTTGAGGCCCGGCGCCGTGAACAAAACGGTATTCGGCAACCGCTTCACCCCCTCTGAGAAGATCGTCGCGCCCGCGATCCCCCGAATGCCATTTTCGAAGTGATTTCTGAGGGTTGCCATCCACTCCACATCTTCCGGCAGAGCCTGAAGCGCAACCCTCACAGCCGCGCCAAAGCCGGCAATGCCGGCGACATTCTCGGTCCCGGCGCGGCGGCTCTGCTCCTGTCCCCCGCCCCGCAACACCGGCTCCAGTCCGGCGATCCCCTCGGCCACGACCAATGCGCCGACGCCTTTGGGGCCGCCGATCTTGTGCGCAGAAAAGGTCGCAAGGTCGGCGCCTACAGCCTTGATGTCGAACGGGATTTTGCCCAGCGCCTGGATCGCATCGACATGCAGCAGGCCGCCGGCCTCGTGAACAATCGTTGCCGCCTCGGCGACCGGTTGGAGCGCGCCGGTCTCATTGTTGGCGGCCATGATCGAAACCAGCGCCGGCGGACCGTCCTTGAGCTGGGCCCTTAGATGCTCGAGGTCGACCACCCCGGAGCGCGTGACCGGGATCAGACCGATCGCGGCGCCCGGGAACCGGCCTCCCGCCAGCACCGAGGCGTGCTCAACCGCCGAAACCAGCAGCCGTTCGACAGGTCGGCCGGACGGCCCCCGCAGCCCCGGCGACAGCGCCAGCGCATTGGCCTCGGTTCCGGCCGAGGTGAAGACGACGTTCCGGGCCACCGCACCGACTGCCAAGGCAACCTCGGCGCGGGCCTCCTCGACCAATCGCCGCGCCTCCCGCCCCTCGGCATGGACCGACGACGGATTGCCGATCAGGTCAAACGCCGCAACCATCGCCGCCCGCGCCTCGGGGCGCAGCGGCGTGGTCGCGTTCCAGTCGAGATAGACACGGGTCGGCATTTTGCCCTCTTAGCACCTTTTGCCGTCCGGCCAATCGGAGGGACGTGCGCATCAGGCCGGCTGATGCTGCTCCATCCTGGCAATCGTCCGCGGCACCGCGCGCAATCCGAACAGCGGCCGCAGCCAGGCGATGCGCCGGACGATTTCATAGGTCGCCACGCAAGTGAGCGCGGTCCCGATGATGACGATGGAGGCCTCGCTCCCGGCCGAAAGACCGCTGTCGCGCAGTTGATGCGCGATCACGATGATCCCTGTCTGATGCACGATGTAGTACGGGAAGATCGCGTCGGTGAGATAGCGACGCACCGGGCTGTCGGCCGTGAAGGTGCGCCGCGCAAAGCCGAGCACGGCGGCGATCGCGAGCCACTGGTAGCAACCATAGGCCGAGGCTGCGAACGACTTCAGCGCAGACGACGGCGCAAATAGACCGGCGCGAACCAGGATGAAGGCAGAGAAGCAGGCGGCCGCAGCCAGCATTGCCATCCAGCGCTGACGTTCGACCTCGCGCCAGATCCCCTCCTGCTTCGCCAGCAGGAAACCGATCAGGAAGGCCGTCGCGTGGTCCGCATGGTTGTACCAGTCGCCGAACAGCGCATGCGTCGATGGGAAAGCCGGAAACAGCACCAGGCGCCAGGCCGCAAACAGCAGGCAGGGCACGATCAGCAGCCGGGGCCCGGCGAGCACGCCAGCCAGCCTCCGGCCAAGCCAGTCGGCGCCGGCAGGCCATATCGCGAGCACGCCGATCAAGGCCATCGTGTAGACCCAGAGATAGACCACGAACCAGAGATGGTTCCAGGTCGGCAGCACGATGCAGGGATTCGGACAGAACTGCGCGCCGAAGGCAAAGTAGTGCCTGGCATAGAAATCCAGAAAGCCCGCGGGATAGCCGAGGCTTTCCACGATCTGGAGATAGGACTGCGGCGGCACGATCACGAGCATGCCGAAGATCAGCGGGATCAGCAGGCGTGCCGACCGCGCACCCGCGAGCGAGGCCGGGGTCGACTTGTCGAGCATGAAGCGGGTTGCGACCCCCGACACCAGGAACAGCAGCGACAGCCGCCAGGGGTTGAGGAACAGCATCACGGGTTCCAGCCAGGTCAGCCGGTGCGCGCTCTTGATGTGAAATCCCCAGGACACGTAGAGCATGCCGACGTGGTAGAAGATCAAGAGTCCGAAGGCTAAAATCCGCACCCAGTCCAGATCGAAACGCCTTTCCGAGCTTTGGAATTGCTGTGGTGTTGTCATGGTTTTCTGCTCCTTGAGGGGACGACGAACGCGGTTTTCGGGCCAGGTTGACAGTGAAAATGGCTGACACCGAAAATGCTCCGCCGGCGGCGCACGTCGAGCCGGTTTGGGATCAGAATCGGACGCGAGGGGACGAGCTGCCTGCGGCTGGGACGAGTCGCGGGCCTTCTGGGATCAGCGGCGGCGACCGGATGATGTTCGCTGCGATTGCGGCCGTCTCGCTCGCGATCGGAATCGTCAACGCGTTCTCGGGCGCTCAGGACGCCGCCTGGCGCGGCGACAGTTACGACATCGGTCGGCGGCTGTTCTGGGAGATGTCGAGCATCGCCGTCATCCTGCTGCTGCTGCCGATCCCAGTGCTGGCGGTCCGCCGCATGCGCCGGATGTCCGGCCTCGCCGCGCGGGTCGGAATCGGGACCATCGCCCTGCTCGGCTTCTCCGCCCTTCACATCGCCGGGATGGTCTGGGTGCGGAAGCTCGCGCTTTGGCTCGCCGGAGGCGCCTACGATTTCCGTTTCTCACTCGCGACGGTCCTTTATGAATTCCGCAAGGACGCCGTGGCCGTTGTCCTGATCGCCGGCACGATCTGGCTGCTCGAAAGCCGGCGTGAGCTGAAGACCGCCGCAGCCGCTCCCGCGGCGCCCGGCCCGCTGCCGCCGTCTCCCGACATGATCTGGCTGCGCGACGGCACCAGCCGCATTCGTGTGGTGCCGCGCGACATCCTCTGGGTCGCGTCCGCCGGCAACTACATCGAATACAGCCTCGCGGACGGCACCCAGCACCTGATCCGGGGTACGCTCGCAGCGGCGGAAAGCGAGCTGGCGCGCTTTTCCATCGTTCGCGTTCACCGGACCAGGCTTGCCAATCTCGACCGGGTGAGCGGCGTGGATCTCAGAGCTTCCGGGGATTTCGAGCTCGCCTTCGACAACGGGCAGACGCTCGGAGGCAGCCGGCGTTACCGGCCGGCGGTCGCCGCGCTCGGAAGCCGAACCGCCCCGGCGGGAATCGCCTCCGCCGATGCGACGTCCGTTCATAAACACTCGTGATTCCAATTGGTTGGTCGGGGCCTCGGCAGAACAGCCGGCTCTCACCGGCGCCCAGCTGTGGCGCGGCAGCCTCCCCATCCCCAGCGTCCGGCCGGACATGACGCCGCGATGACTGGCTAAGCTGTTGAGCCGATTGAGAGATGTCGAAGATGCTTGCTTTTTGACCCTTGCCTCGTGTTAGAAGCGCGCGTCAGTTCACCTGCGCGCCACTCGCGCATCATCCGAGGGCGCGCCTCTCCACCCTTCATCCGTGCTCTCGCCGGCGGCAACGCTGGGTGAGCCTCAATCGGACGATTGCGCAGGGATCACCTCCAAGGGACTCAATCAGAGATCATCCATGCCTGAAGTTATTTTCACCGGCCCTGCCGGCCGCCTCGAGGGTCGCTATCACCCGGCCAAGCAGAAGAACGCGCCGATCGCGATGATCCTGCATCCGCATCCGCAGTTCCACGGCACGATGAATCATCAGATCGTGTACCAGTGCTACTACGCCTTCGCGCATCGCGGTTTTTCGGTGCTGCGCTTCAACTTCCGCGGCGTCGGCCGCAGCCAGGGCTCATTCGACCATGGCACCGGCGAGTTGTCGGACGCGGCAGCCGCGCTCGACTGGGCACAGACCATCAATCCCGAAGCGCGCGCCTGCTGGGTCGCCGGCTTCTCGTTCGGCGCCTGGATCGGCATGCAGCTCTTGATGCGCCGTCCTGAGGTCGAGGGCTTCATCTCGATCGCGCCGCCGGCCAATCTCTACGACTTCTCGTTCCTCGCGCCCTGCCCGTCGTCGGGCCTGATCGTGCATGGCGAGAAGGACGCGGTGGTGCCGCCCAAGGACGTCAACACGCTGGTCGAGAAGCTGAAGACGCAGAAGGGCATCGTGATCGACCAGCAGATCATCCCCGGCGCCAACCACTTCTTCGACGCCAAGCTCGAGCCGCTGATGGAAACCATCACGGCGTATCTGGACATGCGTCTGGCGAACGTTCGCTGAGGCATTGGTCTTGTAGCCCGGATGGAGCGTAGCGAAATCCGGGAAACCTCTCGCTGCAGAGACACCGTCCCGGATTGCGCGGAGCCTGTCATCGGGCGGCGCCTTGCGCCGACCCGTTGGCTCCATCCGGGCTACGGCACTGAATTCGCCCGCTCAAGCCAGCTTCAGCGCCACGATCCCCGTCAAGACGAGCGCGATACCCGCAAGCTTCATCGCGCTCAAGGTCTCGCCGAACAGCACGACGCCCATCACGAAGGTGCCGGCAGCCCCAATGCCGGTCCACACCGAATAGGCGACGCCGACCTCGAGCACCTTCAAGGCGCGCCCGAGCAGGACAACGAAGGCCGCGAGCAGCACGAGCGACGCAATGCTCCAGCCCACGCGCGTGTAGCCTTCCGCGTATTTCATCGAGATCGCCCAGCCGACATCGAGCGCGCCGGCGGCCACCAGAATCAGCCAGGCCATGGATTGCGACATCAGCGTTCGCTCAGGCCGCGAGCTTGAGCAAATGCGCGTCGTGACGCACGAGGAAGGCGCGCAGCAACTGCGGATAGTCCGCGCCGACGGCCGTGCGGACGCTCGGGCGCTTGGCGAGCTCGGCACGCCATGCACGGACCTTTGGCACATCCGTGAAAATGCCGTGCGCGGTCAATTCGTCGAACAGATCGAAGTAACGGAAGATCGGTGCGAACACCGCATCGACCAGGCTGAACGCCTCGCCTGCGAAATACGGGCCCGCGCCGAGCGCCGCTTCCACGCGCGCGAATTTCGCGACGAGCGCCTGGCGCTTGCTCTCGAACGTCGCCGGATCCGTCGTCGTCTCGAGGCCCCAGAGATCACCCAGGATCGCCGAGCCGAACTCCATCCAGGCGCGGTGCTCGGCACGCTTCAAGGCATCCGCCGGGTGCAGCTTTGCGCCGCCTTGCGTCTCCTCGATGTACTCGCAGATCACGTTGCTCTCGAACAGCACGACCTCGCCCTTGTCAGTGGTCACCACCAGCACCGGCACCTTGCCGAGCGGAGAGAGCTTCAGAAACCAGTCGGGCTTGCTCGCGAGATCGATGTCGATCCGCTCGAACGGCACACCCTTCTCCTTCAGCGCGATCACCGCGCGCTGCACGTAGGGACAAAGCTTGTGGCTGATCAGTTTCAGTGAAGCGGTCATGGCTGGGATCCCGACGGTTATATGCAATTGCATCCAATCTAGATGCATCTGCATGTACCTGTCAAGATCGAGTCGCGACCACGTCCCTCACACCTGACGGACGAGCGGTCACCCGCCCTGCTTTTCGGTGACAGTGCCCGCCTGCGCCACCGCGCGTTTGGCCTTACTCCGTCGCAATGCCGGGCGTATTGGCAATCAAATCCATAGCCTGGTCATGAATGTCTTGATTGGTCCGTGGCCACAGTCCCTCACCCGCTTTTCGCGAGTTCGGGAAGATGATGTACTGGATCTTTCCCTTCGGCAATCCGGCGCCGGTCCGGGGGTTCGGACTCTGACCGCCAAGCGCAACGAACAGCGCAATCGATCCTTCCCCCAGTCGCGCCGCACTGCCTCCTCCGGCATCGCCGACAATGAATGTCGAGGTCACGCCAGTTGGCACGTGCGTTGCGAAACCGACATCACCAGCCCTCGCAACATGAGGAAGCCTCTCAAATCCCGTCGGAATGACAACATAAGGAAATCGGGTCGCATCGACATACGTCGCTGGATCAGTCCGAGCCCCGCTCGGCGCCCGCAAAGAAGTCATCGCGACGAAATAGCCCTCGTACTCGCCGCTCGGCTGGATGTACGCGCGGGCTGGATGGTCGGGATCCGGCACGAGAACATCCCGCCACCAGTTGGTGTGTGGATAACCGGCATTTGCCAGCGCATCCAAACCGATATCATCAGGATGGTAGGCGTTTGGCGCGCCATCGGCGTCTACCGCTGCATGATTGGTTTCGTAGGCGTAAGCCAGATTATTCGCTTGCCGCAAAATTCGTGTTCCGCGAAATGTCTCCGCCGGTGCAAAGTCGAGCTTCATTGGCCCCTCCCCCGAATTCGGTCAACGACGCGCAGTGGTGAAGCTTGCGAAAATCTCTTCTCTCTTTACTCTACCCCTGATTGTTAATTATTCAAGATGGTCAAAAATCAAATTGGAGGCCGAGATGGAATACACCTACAGGCTTTCTTACGGCGACGTCGGCGCGGACATTCGTCGCTTGCAGGAATTCCTCACTTCCAAGGGAGCTTCGCTCAGCCCGGACGGTCACTTTGGCCCGAAGACGCGCGATGCGGTGACCGCCTGGCAACATGATCACGGCCTCAATAAGACAGGTGCTGTCGACAAGGTCACCCGTGAATCGCTTGGAATTGGCGGCTTCGTCGTACGTGGGCTGCCTTCAGCCTCGGCGCAAACGGGCACCAACTGGCCGGCAAAGCCGGCATCGCCGCCACAGCCAAGTCCAAAGCTAACCGCGAGCTTGTTCGGCAGCTTCGACTTTGTGCACTCGCCGACCCCGGACAACCCGGAACGCATCGAAATTCGGAACAATTGGGTTGAAGACAACATCGTAACGCTCAAGATCCCTGAACTCGACAACTGTCTCTTCGCCGACGGCAACACTTACACCGTGCAACCCGTCGGGCGCATTCGATGCCACAGGCTGGCTGCACCCAAATTCGCGCAATTGTTCGCCCAATGGCGTGAAGCCGGCCTCATCGACCGCGTCATCACCTGCGCGGGAGCTTTCAGTCCTCGGTTGATCCGGGGTTCGACCACCGCAAGTCGAGCCAATCTGTCGAACCATGCATGGGGTACTGCGCTAGATATCAACGACGAGCAGAACCCTCGCAAACATATTCCGGTTGCGCTTGACGCGCGCGGCTGCGTGCGTGAGTTGGTCGGCATCGCAAACTCGCTCGGATTCTTCTGGGGCGGTCATTTCAAACCCTTCGATGGAATGCACTTCGAGCTCGCCGAACTCTAGGCCGAACACGCAGGACGCCTGGAGACCGGTCCGCAGGGCGCCGCTCCCCGAAGAAGAGGTCGTGTGTCTGCGGCGTGGCGGGCGCCGCGTCCCGTCGGGCAAAACACCCGGAACCCGTCAATCCCTCCCAGTGAAAATATATCGCTTTTCCGAATTTCGGATTTATGGCATACAGCCGCAATCCCGGCCCTGCCAGAGGGGCGCTTCGCGATCGTCACGAGATGCGGGCCGGGGTGCGGTGGACGCGGTAGCGCCGGCGCGGATGTGTGGCGACAGGGCGGGCA
Source organism: Bradyrhizobium nitroreducens (assembly GCF_002776695.1). Classification (GTDB taxonomy): domain Bacteria; phylum Pseudomonadota; class Alphaproteobacteria; order Rhizobiales; family Xanthobacteraceae; genus Bradyrhizobium; species Bradyrhizobium nitroreducens. The sequence goes on along the minus strand of NZ_LFJC01000003.1, from coordinate 7,358,963 downwards.
ACCGTGAGTCTCACGCAGCGTGCATACGACACGGCGCGGTAACAGCGGTTTGGTCGATGGTCCGGGGCGGGCACACGCAAGCCCCGGATGCTGAGGCCAGGCCGTCCGCGGACGGAGAAGTCGTGTGGTCCCGACGCCCGCGGTTCTGGCGTCAAGCCTCGCGGTGATGCGGCGACCCGACCGGGTGCGCGCATCGATCAGCCGCAAGGCGACGGGGGCAATAGTGCAACGCTCCCCGAGGAGAGCACGAAGGACACCGTTAAAACCATCCGCGCAGGGAAGGCCGGGCGACCGGCATCACCTGTAGTCCACCCCGTGTGCGTTTTCATTGCACGCGGACCGCGGGTGCCGCCGGCGCCCGGCCTTCCCTGCGCCCTCTGGTCTTTCAGGGGCGCGAACGAACAGCAAAGCTCGGGCGAAAGAAGCCGCGGGAATGCGAAGTCGCGTCTGCGAGGAAGAGAGCTGATTGAGCGCAGGCCGTGCCCCATACGCTCGCAATGACGGCGAGAGAGAACGGCTCAATCTCCTCTCGTGCCCCGGACGCAGCGCAGCGCCCCGCGATGCGAAGCATCGTCGGGAGCGATGCGCTGCAGAGCCGGGGCCCATGCATCGACACGGCACGTGGCTGCTGGGTCCCGGCTCTGCGCTGCAGCGCTATAGAAGCGCTGCAGCGCGTCCGGGACACGGGCCGCTCGTCTTGCGGCACAACGGCCTACAAAGGAAAAGGCCCGGTCGCGATCGCGGCCGGGCCTTCGTGGTGAGATTTGATCGTGCGCGCTTTACGCCGCGGTCGAAGCCTTCTGCGCGGCCTTCGCGGCAGCGGCTTCGGCCTCGTCCTTGCGGATCTCCGACAGGCGCTTCTGCACTTCCGCCGAGAAGATGTACTGCGCCGGGCGCTGCTTGCTCATGTCGATCTCGGGCGCCATCGGGCCCGTGGTCCTGATGCCGCGCAGCGACACCCACATCGCCTTGAGCGGGTTGTTGAGGGCTGCGGTCGCAGCCGTCGGCTCGTAGCCGCAATGGGCCATGCAGTCGGCGCACTTCTCGTAACGGCCGGTGCCGTAGGAATCCCAGTCGGTGGTCTCCATCAGCTCCTTGAAGGTTTTTGCGTAGCCTTCACCGAGCAGATAGCAGGGCTTCTGCCAGCCGAAGATGTTGCGCGCGGGCATGCCCCAGGGCGTGCACTCGTATTCCTGGTTGCCGGCGAGGAAGTCCAGGAACAGGCCGGAATGCATGAAGTTCCACTTCTTGCCCTTGCCCATCGCGAAGACGTCGCGGAACAGCTTCTTGGTCTTGGTGCGGTTGAGGAAGTGCTCCTGGTCCGGCGCGCGCTCATAGGCGTAGCCGGGCGACATGGAGACGCCGACGCCGAGCTCGACGGTGAGGTCGAGGAATTTTGCGATCTCCTCGGCCGGATGGCCGTCGAAGATGGTGGCGTTGACGTTGACCGTGAAGCCGCGCGCCTTGGCCGCCTTGATCGCGGACACCGCGCGGTCGAACACGCCCTTCTGCGACACGGCCTTGTCGTGGTGGTCACGCAGGCCGTCGAGATGGACGGAGAAGAACAGGTAAGGGGAGGGCTCGAAAAGGTCGAGCTTCTTCTCGAGCAGCAGCGCGTTGGTGCAGAGCGAGACGAACTTCTTGCGCGCGACGAGGCCGCGCACGATCTCGCCGATCTCCTTGTGGATCAGCGGCTCGCCGCCGGGAATCGCGACCATCGGCGCGCCGCACTCGTCGGCCGCGTCCCAGCACTCCTGCGCGGTCATGCGGCGGTTGAGGATCGCGTCCGGATAATCGATCTTGCCGCAGCCGACGCAGGCGAGGTTGCAGCGGAACAGCGGCTCCAGCATCAGCACGAGCGGATAGCGTTTGCGGCCAAGCAGTTTCTGCTTGAGCAAATAGCCGCCGATACGCATTTCCTTGAAGAAGGGGATAGCCATTACAAAGTTTCTTTCTGGGCTTTGAATTCAGGTGGGTCAGCTCGCAGCCAATTGGGCCGGAAGCCGGAATTCGATGTTTTCCTCACGGCCCGGCAGTACCTGGACCTTGACCGGTCCGATCCGCCGCATCGCTTCGATCACGTCATCCACGAGTACCTCAGGCGCCGAAGCGCCGGCCGTAACACCGACCGTCCTCGCACTCTTCAACCACTCCGGATTGAGCTCGCTGCCGTCGGCAATCAAATAACTCGCGACGCCGGCCTCGGTGCCGATTTCGCGAAGCCGGTTCGAATTCGAGCTGTTGGCAGCGCCCACCACCAAGATCACGTCGACCAGCTTGCTCAAGTCCCTTACCGCAGATTGGCGGTTCTGTGTCGCATAGCAGATATCCCGGATATCCGGGCCTTGAATATCTGTAAAGCGGGCCTTGAGGGCAGCGATGATGTCCTTGGTGTCGTCGACCGACAGGGTGGTCTGGGTGATGTAGGCCACTGGCTGATCCGCGGGCAGGCTCAGGGCCTTAACCTCTTGAACGCTTTGGACAAGCAGCACGGGGCCGGGAACCTGGCCCATCGTGCCCTCGACCTCGGGGTGCCCGGCATGGCCGATCAGGATCAGCGTGCGGCCCGTGCCGACGTAGCGCTTCCCCTGATTGTGAACTTTCGTGACCAGGGGGCAGGTGGCATTGAGCACCGGAAGGTCGCGCGCAGCGGCCTCTTCCTCGACGCTGCGGGCGACGCCATGGGCGCTGAACACCGTGACCGCCCTCGGTGGAACCTCGGACAGTTCCTCGACGAAGATGGCACCTTTGGTTTTCAGGCTCTCGACGACGTATTTGTTGTGCACGATCTCGTGGCGCACGTAGACGGGCGGGCCGTACTTCTCCAGCGCCCGTTCCACGATCTCGATCGCACGCACCACGCCCGCGCAGAAGCCGCGCGGTTGCGCCAGATAAACTTCCATGGGACGCCCATCACGCAAGTTGCACCATTCCGCTTTTCAGTCCCCGGCGGCACCCGATACTGACCAATGAGTTGCAATATCCGCACCATTGGTTCGCGAGCGCGGTAGCCACCCACCCCCGTGGGGCTCCGGCGCATGGAGGCGCAATTCTTTGTGTCAAAAAATCGGCAGCAAGGAAAGGTCGAATGAAACCGCCAGGTCCCGACACGATTGATCTTTGGGTATTATAGTAGGGTGGCAGGCGCTAGCAAGATGGGCAACACGGGTGCTCAGTCTTTCGTCACTTTCCCGCCTCAACTCCCCGGCTATACCCGACCGCCCCGCATGATTTTGCCCGGCCTCCCGCCGTTTACTTCGAACCTTGTTCCGGGAGAGCCACCCAAAACAGCAATAGGTTTCGCCCGGGAACTCCGATAAACAGCGGGCGTTTCCGGCAAGCTGTTAACCGCAGAAAGAAAAGAAGTGCTGCAAAGCGTCGTCGTTGCCATCGTCAGGGCCTGCACCCGGTTTGCCTCCCTCGTCGTCGTTCTCGGGCTCCTGCTGGCGGTGGGCGCGGGCTATTACGCGTCCCGGCACTTTGCCATCAACACCGACATCAATTCGCTGATTTCTCAAAACCTTGACTGGCGCAAGCGCGACCAGCAGTTCGACAAGGCGTTCGACCAAAATGAGCTCATTCTTGCCGTGGTCGAAGCACGAACGCCCGAGATGGCGAGCGCAGCGTCGGACGCGCTCTATGCCAAGCTGAAAGGCGACAAGACCAACTTCCAGTCGATGCAGCAGCTCGGCAGCGGCGAGTTCTTCGAAAAGAACGGCCTGTTGTTCCTGCCGACCGAAGAGGTCGGCAAGATCACCGGCCAGTTCGAATCCGCCGCGCCCCTGATCGAGATCATGGCCGGCGATCCCTCGATTCGCGGCCTCACGGGCGCGCTGGAGACCGGACTTGCGGGCGTCAAGCGCGGCCAGGTCAAGCTCGACAGCACCGAGCGGCCCTTCAACCTGATCGCGCAGACGGTCGAGACAGTGCTCAACAAGGGCGATGCGAGCTTCTCCTGGCGCGAACTCGTCAGCGACGAGCCGCTCAAGGATTCGGACAAGCGCGCCTTCATCGAGTTCAAGCCGATCCTCGACTACAACGCGCTCGAGCCCGGCAAGGATGCCACCGACGCGATCCGGAAAGCGGCAGCCGACCTGGACTTCCCGACCAAGTACCAGGCGCGGGTGCGGTTGACCGGCCCGATTCCGATCGCCAACGAGGAATACGCCACCGTCCAGGAAGGTGCCGTCGTCAATGGTGTTGGCACGGTTCTCGTCGTGCTGCTCATCCTGTGGCTCGCGCTGCATTCGTCGAAGATCATCTTCGCCGTGTTCGTCAACCTCTTCGTCGGCCTCGCGCTGACGACCGCGGCCGGCCTGATGATGGTCGGGTCGTTCAATCTGCTGTCGATCGCGTTTGCGGTGCTGTTCGTCGGCCTCGGCGTCGATTTCGGCATCCAGTACAGCGTCCGCTACCGCTCCGAGCGCTTCAAGCACGACGACCTCACGGGCGCGCTGGTGCTGGCGGCCAAGCGCTCGGCGGTGCCGCTGTCGCTGGCGGCAATGGCGACGGCTGCCGGTTTCCTCTGCTTCATGCCGACCGATTACAAAGGCATCGCGGAGCTCGGCCAGATCGCAGGCGTCGGCATGCTGGTGGCGTTCATCTCGTCGATCACCGTTCTGCCGGCCATGCTGAAGCTCTTGAACCCGCCCGGCGAGAAGGAGCCGGTCGGCTATGCCTTCCTGGCGCCGCTCGATCACTTCCTGGAGCAGCACCGCGTGCTGGTCGTGGGCGGCACGCTGCTGCTCGCGCTCGCCGGGCTGCCGCTGCTCTATTTCATGAAGTTCGACTTCAACCCCATGAACCTGCGCAATCCGAAGGCCGAATCGATCGCGACCTTCCTCGACCTGCGCAAGGACCCCAACACCGGCGCCAATGCCATCAACGTGATGGTCACGTCCGAGGAGCAGGCAAGGCAGGTCGAGGCGAAGCTGGAGAAGGTGCCCGAGGTGCTCAGGGTGATGTCGCTCGACAGCTTCGTGCCGCAGGACCAGCCGCCGAAGCTGAAGCTGCTCGCGCAGGGCGCCAAGGTGCTCAATCCCGCGCTCAACCCCGATCAGATCGACGCGGCGCCGTCGGATCAGGAAAACGTCGAGTCGCTGAAATCCTCGGTCGACAATCTGCGCCGCACCGCAGGCGACGCGAAGGGCCCGGGCGCGGTCGCCTCGCGCCGTCTGGCCGACGCGCTCGAAAAGCTCGCCAATGGCGACGAGGCCACGCGCAACAAGGCGCAGGACGTGTTCGTCACGCCGATGAAGATCGTGTTCGACCAGCTCAGGAATGCGATGCAGGCCGAGCCGGTCACCCTGAAGTCATTGCCGCCCGACCTCGTCAGCGCCTGGAAGAGCAAGGACGGCATCATCCGCGTCGAGGCGCTGCCCAAGGGCGATCCCAACGACAACGACACGCTGCGCAAATTTGCGGCTGCGGTGCTCGTCGCCGAGCCAACCGCCATCGGCGGGCCGGTCTCGATCCTGAAATCCGGCGACACCGTGGTGCGGGCATTCATCCACGCCGGCATCTACGCGTTGCTGGTGATCGGCCTGCTGCTGTGGATCACGCTACGCCGCTTCGTCGACGTGCTGATGACGCTGGTGCCGCTCCTGGTTGCGGGCGCGGTGACGCTCGAGATCTGCGTGCTGATCGGCCTGCCGCTCAACTTCGCCAACATCGTCGCGTTTCCGCTGCTGCTCGGCGTCGGCGTCGCCTTCAAGATCTATTATGTCGTGGCCTGGCGCTCCGGCAGGACAAACCTGCTGCAGACCAGCCTGACGCGCGCGATCTTCTTCAGCGCGCTGACGACCGCGACCGCGTTCGGCAGCCTGTGGCTGTCGAGCCATCCCGGCACGTCCAGCATGGGCAAGCTGCTTGCCCTCTCGCTGGTGACGACGCTCGCGGCCGTGCTGCTGTTCCAGCCGGCCCTAATGGGCAAACCCCGCAATCTCAGGGAGTAGACAGATGTCGCCGACCGGGTCGGCGGCGCCCTTCTGACCGGGCTTGGCGGCGGCCGGGGCCGGGGCCTTCGGGGCTGCGGGCGCAGGCGCGGCGGCAACCGTCGTGCCTGTGGCTTTCGGCGCCGCGGCGGTGGGCTTCGGCGCGCCCTTGGCCATGGCGTTGGCGGTGCTCAAGGGGATCGGCGGGCCAACCCGGGTCCAGGTCTCGCCACCGCAGAGGAAGCCCATCACGCAGCCCTTGATTTCGAGCTGATCTGTGCCCGTTGGCGTGATGGTCGCGCTGTAGATCTGGCCGTCCTGGGCGTTGTAGACCTGTCCTTCCCACTGATCGGCACCGGGCTTCTTCTTCATGTCGATCAGTGTCACCATGCCCAGCGTGGGCCTGTTCTTTTTCGAGACATCCGGATTGTTCTCGTCGCGCCCGCCGGGCTTCTTTTCCCAGGCAACGGCGCCCCACATGCTGCCATTGCATTGCGCGACGCGGATGTTGGCGACGCCGTCGGCCACCCGCCAGTCGCCGGTGGGATCGGCGGCAAGCGCCGGCGTCAGGCAGGTGTAACCGCCAGCCAGTATTAGTCCGGTGTAAAGGGCTAAACGCATGATAGTTCCTCGGCAGTGCAACATGGTTTAAAGCTGTGCTTGCGAAGATGGTCCGAAAAAGGGCAAAAGGCCGCACAGACCGTTTTCAGTAACGGTCCCTTTTCAGTTGACGAGACGACCCTCAACCGAAGTATGTAACGGATGCACAGCCCAAATCCAGACATGTCTCAGCTATTCGCGGACCGTCAGGCCCAGCGCAGCACCCTGCATAATCGGTATCTGAACGAGCAGTTCGTTCGGGTCCTCAAGACCATCGGCTACGATGTCGGCTTCCAGAAGGGGCAGGGGCAGTATCTCTACGATCGCGACGGCGCGCGCTATCTCGACCTGTTGTCCGGCTTCGGCGTATTTGCGATCGGCCGCAATCATCCTGTCATGCGCGAGGCGCTCAAGAGCGTGCTCGATGCCGACCTGCCCAATCTCGTCCAGTTCGACGTCTCGGTGCTCGCCGGCGTGCTTGCCGAGCGGCTGCTGAAATACGTGCCCTATCTCGACAAGGCGTTCTTCGCCAATTCCGGCGCCGAATGCGTCGAAGCCGCGATCAAGTTCGCGCGTGGCGCGACGGGGCGTCCCGGCATCGTCTATTGCGCCCACGGCTATCACGGCCTGACCTATGGCGCGCTGTCGCTGACCGGCGATTCGAATTTCCGCACCGGCTTCGAGCCGCTGCTGCCGGGCTGCACCTCGATCCCGTTCAACGATCTGGCCGCGCTGGAAAAGGCGCTGGCCTCGCGCGAGGTCGCGGCCTTCGTGGTCGAGCCGATCCAGGGCAAGGGCGTCAACATGCCCACCGACGAGTTCCTGCCCGGCGCGGCCGCGCTCTGCAAGAAATACGGCACGCTGTTCGTCGCCGACGAGATCCAGACCGGCATGGGCCGCACCGGCCGCTTCCTCGCGGTCGAGCACTGGAACGTCGAGCCCGACATGGTGCTGCTGTCGAAGTCGCTGTCCGGCGGCCACGTGCCGGTCGGCGCGGTGCTGACGCGCAAGGCCATCTTCGACAAGATCTTCAATCAGATGGACCGCGCCGTGGTGCACGGTTCGACCTTCTCGAAGAACGACCTCGCCATGGCCGCGGGCATCGCCACGCTCGACGTCATGGAGTCCGAGAAGCTGATCGAGTCCGCCGCCAAGCGCGGCGCCGAGCTGCGCCTCGCGCTGACGCGCATGGTGCCCGGCTACGAGCTGCTCAAGGAAGTCCGCGGCAAGGGCCTGATGATCGGCATCGAGTTCGGCCCGCCGAAATCGCTGCGCCTGCGCGCCTCCTGGAACGTGCTGGAGACCGCCAACAAGGGCCTGTTCTGCCAGCTCATCACCGTGCCGCTGTTCAAGGATCACAAGATCCTGACGCAGGTCGCCGGCCACGGCAGCCACACCATCAAGCTGCTGCCGCCGCTCACCATCACGGAAGAAGACTGCACCTGGATCGAGAAGGCGTTCGACGACGTCATCGCCGGCAGCCACAAGGTCCCGGGCGCGATCTGGTCGCTCGGCAAGACGCTGGTGGACAACGCGGTGAGAAGGTCGGCGTAAACAATGCCGCAGCCCGGATGAAGCACAGCAAAATCCAGGCTTCCAGGCTGGCAGCATGTCGATACCAAGCAAGTTGCGCGATCTGCTAATTTCTGCCGCCCTCTCGTCGATCGTGGTGACGACTTCCAGTGCTGCGCCGTCCGACGATAGCGGTGTCACCATTTTCTCCGACCTCTGCTATCATGCGGAAGCGGGTGATCTTCTGGGGGCGCGCGTCATTCTGCTTCGCCTCAAGGGAGGAGATTACGTTGTCTATCAGATTGCCCGGGGAGAGCTTGCCGAACCCCAGATCGTATCGGCAACAGTCGGCCCGAAGAACGCAGAAATCTCCTTCAAGATTGCGCAGCCTGATGAGGCTGGCGCGACGTTCAGGGGAAAGATGACGGCTGAAGCGTTGACAGGCAGTTTCGATAACAAGAACTGGACAAACCGAAAAGGCGAGCAGATCTTTCGCCTGCCAAGGATCGTCGGTCGCCAGCAGTCTTATCCAGCCTGCAGCTAGTCTAGCTGCAGGGCCCGATTCACGAAGCAAACTCCGGGATCGGCAAGACAAGCGAGACCGCTCCCGATTGCGCAGCGCTCCATCCGGGCGACGCGTCATCGGCTCAGTGAGCAAAGACCGTATTGAACATCGGTAAGACGTCGCCGTTCTTTTCAACCGCGAGAATGGCGCGGCGTTGCGTTGCATAGACCATCGGAATGTCCATCCAGGCCCTGCTTCGGACGAGAAGCGAGTTGTTGGAAGCGTCCTTCGGCAAAGCCGACAAGCCGATCAGGAAATGCGTGTCGTCGACCTTGACCGATAGTGCCGCCAGGGGCGCGCCCCTGGCTTGCTCGCTGGCCTTCATCAGAAGGCCCATGACTTGTTTGATATTGCCAGTCGCCAGACCCGGCGCGACATCGATCTGCACCGTGTGGGTGGCGGGCAATGCGGAGTCGAAATTGCGCCGGATGACTAGCGTCAATCGCAGGTTTCGCGAGGGTATCTCGACGGAGCCGCGTATCGTGACGTCGCCTGATGGAGCGGAGGCATCGGTCGTCGGTTCTATCCGCCAAATGATCCGTCCCTCTGCACGATTGCCTCTGGGATTGCTCAGGTCCTCCTCGTAGAGGACGGCTCGCATCGTGGTGGCGAGCCCGTCGCGGGCTGCTGCCGGCCCGGGAGCGGCAATCGTCCAGACGAGGGCTGCGGCAAGAAATAGAGAGCGCATCATAGCGCTGGATTAACAGCGCTCCCCTTTTGCCGCAATCAAAAGTTGTGATGGCCGCTCACCGGCAAATGCAGGCTTCCCCCCCCAACATTCGCCTTCATCACCGCCTCGAACTTGTCGATGAACTCGGTGAGCTCGTCGTGCCACGAGCCGACTGATCTCGTGCCGACGCCGCCGAGAGGGACTGCGCTGGCCGTTCAGGAATGCACGCTGTACCGCCAGAGCTCGAGCATGTTCAGCACAGTCAGTCCGGCGAAGCCCGCGAGTACGGCGAGGCCGGCGAACCAGACCCACTGTTTGCGGTCCTTCAACGCCAGCAGGGTAGCGCACGCGGCAGCGAACATCGACGGCAGGCTAGCGCAGAAGATCATCAACACAATCATTCTTGTTCTCCTCGACCGCACCAATCTGCCGCAAGGTTGTCGGGAGAACCGTGAGACGCGTCACGATCGGGGGATCAGCCCGCGGGCGTGGCGCAGACTTGCTACCCCTCCGCATTCGCCTTCATCGCCGTCTCGAACTTGTCGACGAACTCGGCGAGCTCGTCGCCGCCGATGTCGCTGACGGCCCAGAAGTTCAGGCCGCGCTCGCCCCAGCGGCGGCAGTTGAAGCCCTGCATGGTCTGCGTTTTCGGTGGTCGATGCTCGGTGCTCGATGTCTGGGCCACGAACAGATTGATCACGTGCTGCCGGCGCTTGTAGACGACCGCGCCGATGGCGCGGGCGTCGATATAGTCGAGCCGGCCGCCGACCAGCGTAAAACCTTGTGCGGTGAGGTCGATCACGGGCGGGGCGACGTCGAGCTTGCCGTTGAACCAGGGCTTGACCGTGTGCTGGTCGGTCGAGAGCACGTCGATGAGGTGTCCGGCCTGCAGCGAGCGCAGATGGGCGGAGACGACCTCGGAGAGGATGCGCTGCTGGTCGTCCTGGCGCAGCACCAATGCGACGATGCCTGTGGCGGCGAGCGCGGAGACCGCCGAGCCCATCGCAAAGCCGCGCAGCACGGAGCGGCGGCTGGGCGGGGTCTGTGCCTTCGGCAGTGAGGCCTCGATCTTGTTGCGCAGGCTGGCGGGTGCGGCGTAACGCAGATTGGTGTCGGCGAGCACGCGCTGCATCTGGCGCTGCGCCGCGAATTCCGCGGCGCAGTCCGCGCAGTCGGCGATATGGGCTTCGACCTCGCGCGCATGGCCGGCGTCGAGCTCGCCGTCGAGCAGCGCGTGAAGCATGATCCTTGCTTCGTCGCAGGTCATCTGGAGTGCTCCTCTTCCGCCGTCCAGGCCGCGCGCAGCATGGCGCGGGCACGGGCGAGGCGGGACATCACGGTGCCGACGGGGGCGCCGACGGCCTCGGCGATTTCACGATAGGACAAATTGTTGATCTCGCGCAGCACGAAGGTTTCCTTGAACGGCTCGGCGAGCGCGTCGATCAGCTTGCGGATGGCGCCGGCGTCGCGGCTGCGCAGCACTTCCGCCTCCGGGCTCGCCTCGCTCTCCTGCCAGATCGGCGTCTGGTCGGCGGCGCCGGGGGTGTCCTCGATCGCGCTGGGTCTCGCCGCGCGCCTTGCATATTCGGCGTTGCAGACGTTGCGCAGGATCGCGAACAGCCAGGGCTTCATGGCCGGGCCGCGATAGCTGTCAAAGTGCTTCAGCGCGCGCAGATAGCATTCCTGCACCGCGTCTTCCGCATCGGACGCGTCGCGCAGCAAGTAGCGCGCGAGCGTGTAGACGTCGTCGAGATAGGGCAGAGCCGCTTCGCGAAAACGCCGCGCCTTGTCTGGATCGTCGCTTGTCGCTGGCATCGCCGCTCGCTTTGCCGTTTCGCCTGATGTCGCTGGAGACGCAGGAGCCCGGCCGGCGTGGGACCACCGGCCGGGCAGGACGTTGATGCCTTGGTTGGAGACGTTACTCAACCTTGATCATCCCCGTCATGTGCGGGTGCAACGAACAAAAATATTTGTAGTCGCCCGCATTGGTGAAGGTGAACGAGAACTTGTCGTCGGTGTCCAGGGTCTTGGACCTGAACTTGCCGGCCGACACCACGGTGTGCGGGATGTCGTCGCGGTTGGTCCAGGTCACGGTCGTCCCGACCTTGATCTTGAGTTCGGCCGGCTGGAAGACGAAATTGTCGATATGCACCTCCATGTCGTCGGCGCGGGCCGTCGTTGCGGGCAGCAGAATGGCCGCGGCCAAGGCAAGTCCGAGATCGAGACCGAAGTCGCGGCGGTTGAGGGTCTTCATTGTCGGCTTCCACCTTAACCCTGGAGCGGCGTGTCGATGATCGCGAGCCGCTGCTCGTTCTGCTTGAAGTTGATGCTGGCAACGCCGAGCATGCCGCGGAGCTTGGTGTCCTCGACCTTCATCGGTCCGGGTGAAGGCGCGGCTCCGGGCGCCGGCTGCGGGAACGCGGTGGAGCGCGCGGTGTGGAAGGTGACGTTGCCCTCGACCTTCTGCATGACCTGGTGGATGTGTCCGTTCAGCACTGTGACCGAGCCGAAGCCCTTCACCTGCTCCAGCGCACGGCCGCCGTCCTCGGTGCCCCAGCCCCATTCGGGATAGACGGTCCAGAGCGGAATGTGCGCGAACAGCACGATCGGCGTCGATTTCGACTTGCCACGCAGGTCGTCCTCCAGCCAGGCGAGCTGCTCGGCGCCGAGATTGCCGAGTCCGCCGGCCTTGAGGTCGACGACATTGACGAGGCCGATGAAGTGCACTCCGCCGGCATCGAACGAGTACCAGCCGTGGCCCTTGGTGCCGCGGCCGTAGCGCTCGCGATAGAGCTTCACCTCCTCGTCGATGAAGTCATGCTCGCCGGGCACGTAGTGCACGTCGAGCTTGGTTTGCGAGATGATGCGCTCGGCATTGTCGAACTCGGCGGCCTTCGACAGATGCGTGATGTCGCCGGTGTGGATCATGAACGACGGCTTGGCCGGCATCGCATTGATCTTGCCCACGGCCTCCTCCAGCGTACCGAGCGCGTTGGGATTGGCCGGCTTGTCGAAGCCGACATGGCTGTCGCTGATCTGGAGGAATGTCATGCCGGGCGCCGCGGCGGTCGCAGCCGCAGCGGAATCGATAATGCCGAGCGAGCGCGGCACGCCGCCCGTGACGGTCCAGAGCACCCCGGTGCCGGCCCAGGTCATGCATTCCAGCACCTTGCGGCGGCTGACGCCGTCGCCGCCGTGATCGTGTCCGCTCATCGCGCATCTCCGCTTCGCCCGGAATTGGGCTTCGGGGAGGTGATTGGGGGAGGAGGGGACTTATTCCCGGATGAGATGACGATTTCGTGAGGAGGTCTCGTGTCCCGGACGCGCTGCAATGCGTGGCATTGCTGCGCAGAGCCGGGATCCAGAAGGCCACGCGGGTACGCGGTGAGATGGGCCCCGGCTCAGCAGCGCATCACTGCGTGCTGCGCTGCGTCCGGGGCACGAGACTTACTTTGCGAATTCCAGTGTGGCCTGCACCACCCGCGCCGGCACTTCCTGCGCCACGCAATGCCCGGCACCTTCGAAAACCATCGTGCTGACGTGCGGAATCAGGGAAGTGGCGCGCGCGGCCATCACCTTGTAGACCAGCCACGACTTCGCGGCGGTGGTGACGCGCACGGGACAATCGATCTCGGCAAGTGAGGCAAATGGATTGCCGCGGGCATCGCCAACATAGACCTGCGTCATCGCCTCGTAGATGGGACGCAGCATCGCAGACTCGGTCTCAGGCGTGCAGCAGAGCCGGACCCGGCCGTCTTCGAGCGACACGAAGCCGTGGCGCACATAGGCCCACAGCGACGTTTCGGTCCAATCCGCAAATACAGGCGCCGCGCGGTAGCGTTCGAAGACGACGTCCAGGCTGTCGAACTCCGCCTGACGGCGCAGCGCGCCTTGCACACGGGACAGGGAGTCGTCGTCCAATCCGCCGGCGCGCGCCGCGCGAGGGTCCATGATGGTCGGCTCCATCACGAACAGCCGCGTGAAAAGCCCGGGCAGGAGCTTTGCCGCAAGCAGAAGATCGGTCGCGCCCGCGCTATGGCCGATGCCATAAATGTCGCGCAAACCGAGAGCGTCCATCACCCGGCAGACGTCATCGGCATAATCCAGGAAGTGATAGGTGCTCGGCTTGTGGCTTGCGCCGTGGCCGCGGCGGTCGAACGCATAGACCGTATATGTCGATGCCAGCTCGCACGCGACCTCGCTCCAGACATCGGCGACGAAGCCGGTGCCATGCACGAGCAGGGCAGGCGGCCTGCCGCTCTCGCCCCATTGCAGCATGGCGATCTCTGCGCCGGCGCGGCCGATTGAAAAGCGGTGTGGATTGATCATGGTGGCGGGACGCTACTTCGCATCCTCCAAGATCATCGTGGCGCCCTTCTCGGCGATCATCGCGGTCGGCGTATTGGTGTTGCCGGAGGTGATGGTCGGCATGATCGAGGCGTCGACGATGCGCAGGCCGTCGAGGCCGTAGAAGCGCAGGCGCTCGTCGACGACCGCCATGGGATCGCTCACCGCACCCATCTTCGCGGTGCCGACGGGATGGAAGATGGTGGTGCCGATGTCGCCGGCGGCTTTCGCCAGCGAGGCATCGTCATCGCCGACGGTGGGGCCGGGCAGGTATTCGCTCGGGTGATATTTGGCGAGCGCTTTCTGCTGCATCAGGCGACGGGTGGTGCGGATGGCGTCCGCGCCGACCTGACGGTCGTCGTCGGTGGAGAGGTAGTTCGGCGCGATGATCGGCTTCTCGTCAGGCGCCGCCGAACGCAGCCGCACGGTGCCGCGCGAGGTCGGCTGCAGATTGCAGGCGCTGACGGTGATGGCGGGAAAACGGTGCAGGGGATCGCCGAACTTGTCGAGCGACAGCGGCTGAACGTGGAACTGGATGTTCGCTCGCGCGCGGGTCGCGTCCGAGCGCGTGAAGATGCCGAGCTGCGACGGCGCCATGGTCAGCGGACCGCGGCGGCGGAAGGCGTAGTCGAGGCCCATCAGGCCACGGCGGAACAGATTGTAATAGGTCTCGTTCAGCGTGCGCACGCCCTCGACCTTGTAGATCGCGCGTTGCTGCAGGTGGTCCTGAAGATTGCGCCCCACGCCGGGCTTGTCCATGACGATGTCGATGCCAAGTGGCGACAGCCAATCCGTCGGGCCGATGCCGGAGCGATGCAGCACCTGCACCGACCCGATCGAGCCGGCCGAAAGCACCACCTCGCGCTTGGCGCGCGCCTCGATGACCTCGCCGTTCTGGACGAAGCGCACGCCGACGGCGCGGCCCTGCTCGATGACGAGACGGTCGACCAGCACGTGCTTCTCGAGCCGGAGGTTGGGGCGATTCAATGCCGGCTTGAGGAAGCCGCGCGCCGAGGACCAGCGCCGCCCTCGCTTCTGATTGACGTGGAAATAGCTGGTGCCTTCGTTGTCGCCGGTATTGAAATCGGGGATGCGCTTGATGCCCATTTCCTCGGCGGCATCGCCAACGGCATCGAGAACGTCCCACGACAGCCGCGGCGCTTCGATGCGCCAGCCGCCGCCGGCGCCGTGATGCTCGCTGGCGCCGAGGAAGTGATCCTCGAGCCGCTTGAACAGCGGCAGCACGTCATCGTAGCCCCAGCCGGTCATGCCGAGCTGGCGCCAATGGTCGTAATCGGCGGCCTGTCCGCGCATCGAGATCATGGCGTTGATCGCCGAGCAGCCGCCGATCACCTTGCCTCTGGGGTAGGCGAGCGAACGGCCGTTCAGGCCCGGCTCGGCCTCGGTCTTGAACATCCAGTCCGAGCGCGGATTGCCGATCGCGAAGAGATAGCCGACGGGAATGTGGAACCAGATCCAGTTGTCGTCGCCGCCGGCTTCGAGGACGAGGACGCGGTTCCTGGGCTCGGCCGAGAGCCGGTTGGCGAGAATGCAGCCGGCCGTGCCGGCCCCGACGACAATGTAGTCAAACTCACCTTCGAGCCGCCTTGGCATTCTGCTTCCACCCGGATGGTCACTTAGCGTTCCGCCCTAATAGGCAGACGCGGCGGATCGGGACAAGCCCGGCCATGCCGGGCGGGCAGGGCTAGACCCCGATGTCAGGCAGTTGGGTGGACTGACGCTTGCATGGTAGACAGTCCTGTATTCCCAACTAATCTCGAGACCCTCCATGCCCATCGTGAACCGTGTCGCCGACCTCCAACCCGATATTCAGGCCTGGCGCCGGGACATCCATCAGCATCCCGAGCTGCTCTATGACGTTCATCGCACTGCAGCATTCGTGGCGGACCGGCTGCGCGAGTTCGGCTGCGACGAGGTCGTGACCGGCCTTGGTCAGACCGGCGTGGTCGGCGTGATCAAGGGCAGCAAGCCGGCCGGCGAGGGCCTCAAGGTGATCGGGATGCGTGCCGACATGGACGCGCTGCCGGTCGAGGAGCAGACCAACCTGCCTTACGCCTCCAAGACCCCGGGCAAGATGCACGCCTGCGGCCATGACGGGCACACCGCGATGCTGCTGGGAGCAGCCCGCTACCTCGCCGAGACCCGCAACTTCGCCGGCGATGCGATCGTGATCTTCCAGCCGGCCGAGGAGGGCGGCGCCGGCGGCGAGGCCATGGTCAAGGACGGCCTGATGGAGCGCTTCGGCATCGAGCAGGTCTACGGCATGCACAACGGCCCGGGCATCCCGATCGGCTCGTTCGCGATCCGGCCGGGCCCGATCATGGCAGCGACCGACGAGGTCGACATCATGATCGAGGGCCTCGGCGGCCACGCCGCACGTCCGCACAAATGCATCGATTCCGTGCTGGTTGGTGCGCAGGTGATCACGGCGCTGCAATCGATCGTCGCGCGCAGCGTCGATCCCCTGGAATCGGCCGTGATCTCGATCTGCGAATTCCACGCCGGCAATGCCCGCAACGTCATTCCGCAGACCGCGACGCTGCGGGGCACCATCCGCACGCTCTCGCCGGAGGTGCGCAAGCTGGTCGAGAAGCGCGTGCACGAGGTGGTCGCGGGCGTCGCGCAGATCACCGGCGCCAAGATCGACCTGCACTACAAGCGCAACTATCCGGTCGTGAACAACCATGCCGCGGAGACCGAGGTGGCGCGCCGTATCGCCAAGCAGGTCGCGGGCGAAGCCAATGTGCACGAGATGCCGCCGCTGATGGGCGGCGAGGATTTCGCCTACATGCTGGAAGCGCGCCCCGGCGCCTTCATCTTCTGCGGCAACGGCGACAGCGCCGGCCTGCATCACCCCGCCTACAATTTCAACGACGAGGCGATCGTCTACGGCACGTCCTACTGGGTGAAGCTCGTCGAAGAATCGCTCGCGGCATCGTAAGGCCGAAGTCGACGCTCAGATGAAGAGGGCCCGTGCATTGCACGGGCCCTCTGTCTTGGGTGATGCGCTCGGATTCAGAAGATCCGCGAGAAGATCACGTAGAGCGTGGCCGACAGCATGATCGCGCAGGGCAGCGTCAGCACCCAGGCCATCAGCAGGTTGCGGATGGTGGACCATTGCAGGCCCGAGCCGTTGGCGGCCATGGTGCCGGCGACGCCTGACGACAGCACGTGGGTGGTGGAGACCGGCAGGCCGAACACGTCGGCGGCACCGATCGTGGCGGCAGCGACCAGCTCGGCGGACGCTCCTTGCGCGTAGGTGAGGTGGCTCTTGCCGATCTTCTCGCCGACGGTGACGACGATGCGCTTCCAGCCGATCATGGTGCCGAGACCGAGCGCGATGGCGACCGCGATCTTCACCCAGTTCGGGATGAACTTGGTGGCGGCATCGAGCGAACCCTTGTAGGCGTTCAGGGTCGCGATCTCCTCCTTGTTGAGATCGTTCTCCTTGTCCTTCATCAGGAAGCGGATCGCTTCCGAGGTCATGTACATGTCGTTGCGGGTGTTGCCGACGGCCTCGGCCGGGACCTTGTTCAAGGTGCCGTATTTGGCGACCTGATCACCGACGTCCTTCACCAGCACGGCGAGCGAGGGATAGGTGCCCTCGTTGATCTGATGCAGTGCGATGTACTGCGTCACCGCGGGGCGGGGATCGCCAATGATGCTGTGGCCCGCGCCCTTCGCCGCGATCACCCTGGAAGCGGCATCCGAGGTCTTCTGGAACTGGGCGACCTGGGATTCCGGCAGCGCACGGTTGAGCGCGTAAGCCGTCGGCACGGTGCCGATCAGGATCAGCATGATCAGGCCCATGCCCTTCTGGCCGTCATTGGAGCCGTGCGCGAAGCTGACGCCGGTGCAGGTTGCGATCAAGAGACCGCGGATCCAGAGCGGCGGCGCCTTGTTGCCTTCGGGCGCTGCGTAGAGTGCGGGGTTACGCACGATGAACTTGAGCACGAGCAGCAGCACGGCGGCGCAGATGAAGCCGAACAGCGGTGACAGCAGCAGCGCGTAGCCGATCTCGGTGGCCTTGCTCCAGTCCACGCCCGAGGTGCCGTCGCGGCCGCGCATGACGGCGTTGGCGACGCCGACGCCGATGATCGAGCCGATCAGCGTGTGCGAGGAGGAGGCGGGCAGGCCGAAGAACCAGGTGCCGAGATTCCACAGGATCGCGGCGATCAGCAGCGCGAACACCATGGCAAAACCGGCGCTGGAGCCGACCTGGAGGATCAGCTCGACCGGCAGCAGCGAGACGATGCCGAAGGCGACCGCGCCGGAGGACAAGAGCACGCCCAGGAAGTTGAAGAAGCCCGACCACATCACCGCGACTTCGGCCGGCAGCGAATGGGTGTAGATCACGGTCGCCACCGCATTGGCGGTGTCGTGGAAGCCGTTGACGAACTCGAAGCCGAGCGCGATCAGCAGCGCGACGAACAGCAGGATGTAGGGCAGGTAGGTCGTCACGCGCGTGCCGGTGGCGTTGACGTCGACGTAGATGCTGTAGGCGACGAACAGCAGACCCGCGGCGAGGATGCCGAAGAACAGGATCATCGTCAGCGGATTGAAGCCCTTGTCGAGATTTGGCCGCGAGGCCGGCTGGACGGGCGCGGGATCGGCTACCGCGCGGTCGAATGCAACATCGGTCATGTCTGGACGCCCCTTAACTTTCCTGAGGGGCCATTGTCCGCGATGGATTTGAAGGCCGGATGACAAGCGGCGATTGAAAGCCGTTTTCTCAACACTCTTCAGGCGGCGCGCGCGGTTTTCTTCTGCAGGCCTGCCGCGATCTTCAGATCTTCGACAAAGCGCCGATATTCCAGTGCCTTGGCTTCCGGATCGGGCAGCCGCAGCAGATAGGATGGATGCACAGTCACCAGCGCCTTGCGTCCGTCGGGAAGGTCGATGAGCCGGCCGCGGGTCTTGCCGACCGGGGTGATCTTGCCGAACACGCTCTGCGCGGCCGTGGCCCCCATCGCGACGATGAGATCGGGCCGGATCGCCGCAACCTCCCGCTCATACCATTGTCGGCACGCCCGGATCTCCGGCGTGTTCGGTTTCTGGTGCAGGCGGATCTTTCCGCGCGGCACGAATTTGAAGTGCTTCACGGCGTTGGTGACATAGACCTTCTTGCGGTCGACGCCGGCCTCCTCCAGCGCGCGGTCGAGCATCTGGCCGGCCGGGCCGACGAAGGGATGGCCGGCGAGGTCTTCCTTGTCGCCGGGCTGCTCGCCGACCAGCATGATGTTCGCATTCCCAGGGCCCTCGCCGAACACGGTTTGGGTCGCGTCCTTGTAGAGCGGGCAGGCGCGGCAATGGGCGGCCTCCTCGCGGAGCGCTTCGAGATCGTTGGCGGCAGTCTTGCGTGGCATCGGGGCCTCCGGCCGCTTCTGAGGCTTGTGCGGATCGGTTGCGGCATTGGCGATCATAGCACCGGTCATGCGCTCGGCGTCCTCGATCAAGGGCTTAATGATCGAAGCCTCGGGCAGGTTCCTCCAGTATTTCTTCGGCATCTCCGCCTGCATCGCCTTCACCTTGAGCCGGGCCGGATTGAAGATGCTGGCGTAATAGCGCCGCCAGGTTTCCTCCAGCCGGTCTTCGCCTGGCGCTTCGCTCTTGCCGACACCCGGCGTGAACGAGAGTTCGTGGCCGTCCCAATGCGCACAGAGGTCCGGCGTCAGGATCGACCAGGGCATGTCGGCAAATCGCTTGGCGAAGAACGGGGCTGCGAGCTCGACGATGTGATGCTCCGGCTCGAACCAGGCGACGTAATGCGCCGCGCGTTCCCGGCCGATCTCGCGGAAGCGGACGAAGGCATGCATCTTGTGCTCGTCGCGATGAACCGCTCGTGCCATTGCCGTGACCTGCGCGACATCGGCATCGGTCGCGACCTCGATGAGGTCGTGATTGTCCTTCAGTCTGAACAGCAGGCGATACAGGATCGCAAAGCGCTCGGAATCGCGATGCAGGATCGCGGCCTGGGCCAGTTCGACGAACTTGCCCGATACGTTGAAGGTGCCTTCGTTCACTTCGAGGATCGGAGACGGCGGTTGCGGTGCGAACAGCTCGGCATCGCGGCCTTGCACGGTCCAGGTGACATCGGCGGGCTGCACATGATGCAGCACGAGGCTGCGTGCCGCTTTACGCCAGCCGTCGAAATCGGTTTCGGTGTCGAGGGTGATGTACTGCATCAGAAGCCAAACCCCAATTGTGTTGCCTTCGGTTTGAAACGTTCGATCAGCCCGGCCGCATCGAGGCGATGCGGTGAGGGGCGGTGATCGCTGAGGACGATGAACGGCAGCGCCTTGTGCTTGGGCACGTGCAGCCGCGCCAGATCGGAGAGGCGGATCGTGGTGGTGCGCCGCGTTGCGATGATGCGCTCGACCGCCTTGGTGCCGAAGCCCGGCACGCGCAGCAATTCCTCGCGGCTGGCGCGGTTGACGTCGAGCGGGAAGCGGTCACGGTGGCGCAGCGCCCAGGCGAGCTTTGGGTCGATGTCCAGCGGCAGCATGGCGCTGTCGTCGACGATCTCGCCGACATCGAAGCCGTAGAACCGCATCAGCCAGTCGGCCTGGTAGAGCCGGTGCTCGCGCAGCAGCGGCGGCTGCACCAGGGGCAAGGCGCGGCTGGCGTCCGGGATCGGGCTGAAGGCGGAGTAATAGACGCGCCGCAGCTTGTATGAGCCGTAGAGATTGGAGCTGGTGTGGAGAATGGTGTGATCGGAGGCCGCGTCGGCGCCGACGATCATCTGGGTGCTTTGGCCGGCCGGCGCGAAACGCTGAGGCTTTGCTTTCGTTTTTGTTGCGCGGTTCTCCTCGGCTTCGTCCAGCTTCAGCCGCAGCCGGCCCATGGTGCGGCGGATCGCGCGGACGTCCTTGTCCGGCGCGAATTGCTGCAGGCTCGTCTCCTGCGGCATCTCGATGTTGATGGAGAGGCGGTCGGCATATTTGCCGGCCTCCGCGATCAGCGCGTCGTCGGCCTCGGGAATGGTCTTGAGGTGGATGTAGCCGCGGAAGTGATACGCCTCGCGCAAGGTTCGCGCGACGCTGACGACCTGCTCCATGGTGTAGTCGGGGCTGCGGATGATGCCGGAGGAGAGAAACAAGCCTTCGATGTAATTGCGCCGGTAGAAGTCGAGCGTCAGCTTGACCACTTCGTCGATGGTGAAGCGGGCGCGCGGCACATTGGAGGAGGCGCGGTTGACGCAATAGAGGCAATCGTAATTGCAGGCGTTGGTCAGCAGCACCTTGAGCAGCGAGATGCAGCGTCCGTCCGGCGCGTAGGAATGGCAGATGCCCATGCCGGGGGCGGTCGAGCCCATGCCCTTGCCGTCGCTGGAATCCCGCTTCTCGGTGCCGCTGGAGGCGCAGGACGCGTCGTACTTGGCGGCGTCGGCCAGGATCGCCAGCTTGCGTTGCACGTCCATGGTTGAATCCCTTTGATTCCGCTGATGAATCCGACAGCGCGCCAATTCGATTGACTCTTCTGGCGGCGTTAGCTTTATATTAGAACATATCATGAACAAATGAGCCAGCCGCAGGTTCTTATTTTTAGGACCCTCGGCAATCACCTCTGAAGGAGCGGCGTATATGAGCGGCGCACGTATGAGCGCGCTTGCGACCTTGCGTGGCCAGATCGAGCGCATCGAGACGGCGGGAGCCGTGCATCTGCACGAGCGCGTCGCGCTCGGCCACGGCGAGATCGACGGCGTGCTGAAGGGCGGACTTGCGCGCGCGGCGATCCACGAGGTGTTTTGCGAGGGCCGGCAGGGCACGGCCGCCACGGGGTTCGTCATGGGGCTCGCAGGGCGCATCTCGGCGCAGCGGCCCCTGCTGTGGGTGCGGCAGGATTTTTCGGAACTGGAAACCGGCGCGCTGTCGATGAGCGGGCTCGCCGAGCTCGGCCTCGATCCGCGCCGCGTGGTGATGGTGCGCGCCGCCGATGTCGAGAGCGCGCTGCGCACCTCGGCCGATGCGCTCGCCTGCGATGCGCTGGGCGCCGTGGTGCTCGAGCTCTGGGGCGATGTCAGGCAGTTCGATCTCGTGGCGAGCCGCAAGCTGACGCTGGCTGCGCAAGGCTCCGGCGTCACCGGCCTGATGCTGCGCATGGCCGCGCAGCCGCTGCCCTCGACTGCGGAGACGCGATGGATACTGCGCGCGGCGCATTCGCCGCCGGGGTCCGTGTGGAGCGCCTGGGGCACGCCGCGCTTCGATGCCGAGCTCTTGCGTAATCGTCATGGCCTCTGCGGCCGGTGGATCATGGAATGGAATTGTGATGAGTGCCAGTTCAGTGAACCGTCGACGTATTCTCAGCCTGTGGCTGCCACGCCTGCCGATCGACCGGATCCAGCGGTTCTTTGGGAACGTCGGACTGCATAAAAACAACGAGCCCAGCATCGTCGTCATCAAGGACAACAATGCGCTGGTGATCCATGCCCTGGACGAGACCGCCGAGCGCCTCGGTCTGTATATCGGCCAGCCCCTGGCCAATGCGCGGGCGATGTGTCCGGATTTGCGTGTGTTCGATGCGGATGTCGCGGCCGATGCCAAGACGCTCAGCGACATCGCCGACTGGTGCGACCGCTTCACGCCGCTGGTGGCGCTCGATCCGCCGCACGGGTTGTTCCTCGACATCACCGGCTGCGCGCATCTGTTCGGCGGCGAAGCCGCGCTGCTCAAGACGCTGGTTCGTGCGCTTGCCCGCCAGGGCTTTGCCGTGGGGGCGGCGATCGCCGGCACCTCGGTCTGTGCCCGCACGCTGACGCGGCAGGCCACGGGCAGCATTGTTCCCGATGGCGGCGAGGCGGCGGCGATCGACCGGTTTCCGGTGTCCGCGCTCGGTGCGGACGAGGCCATCACCACCGGCCTGCGCCGCGCCGGCCTGAAGACGATCGGCGACGTCGCCGCGCGCACGCCGAGCGAGATCACGGCGCGGTTCGGCGCGCGGTTCTCCACGCTGCTCGCGCATGCGCTGGGGCAGGGCGATGCGCCGATCAGCCCGCGAAAACCGCTGCCCGATTACATCGTGGAAAAGCGTTTTGCCGAGCCGATCGCGACCGACACCATGATTGCGATGACGCTGTCGCGGCTCGCCGACACGCTGATCGCGTCGATGGAGAAGCAGGGAAAAGGCGCGCGGCGGCTGGAAGCGGCGTTCTTCCGCACCGACGGCGCGGTGCGTGCGATCATGGTCGAGACCGGACGTCCCGTGACGCGTAGCGCGGTGATCGACCGCCTGTTCAGCGAGCGGCTCGATGCGCTCGCCGATCCCCTCGATCCCGGCTTCGGCTTCGACATGGTGCGCCTGTCGGCGAGCCGCACCGAGATCGTGGTGCAGGAGCAGCGCGATCTCGACGCCCATGTCCATGACAATGACGAGCTTGCCGCGCTGATCGACCGCATCGCCGCGCGCATCGGGGGCAAGCGCGTGATCGTGCACCTGCCCGAGGATACTCATATCCCGGAGCAGGCGGCGCAGGCCGCGCCCGCGCAGCATCATCTCGCCGCCGCCATGCAGGCCGAATGGCCCGCACGTGTCGAGAGCGAGCCGCCGCTGCGTCCTTTAAGGCTGTTCGACAAGCCGGAGCCGGTCACCGTGCCGTTCGCGACCGTGCCTGACGGCCCGCCCCATCAATTCACCTGGCGTCGTGCAAAACATGCGGTCGTGCGGGTGGAAGGGCCCGAGCGCATCGCCATGGAATGGTGGCGGCAGGACGGCAAGCAACTGACGCGGGACTATTTCCGCATCGAGGATGCCGAGGGCCTGCGCTTCTGGATCTTTCGCGACGGTCTCTACGAGGGCGAGGTGTTCGACGCCGACGGCAAGCCCGCGCCGCCCAACTGGTATGTGCACGGTCTCTTCGCATGAATACGCTTAGCTATGCCGAGATCGGCATCACCACCAACTTCTCCTTCCTGCGCGGCGGCTCGGATCCCCGCGCCTATGTGCATCAGGCGAGCAAGCTCGGCATTCCCGCGATCGGTATTGCCGATCACAACACGCTCGCCGGCGTGGTGCGGGCCTGGAATGAGCTCGACAATGACAAGGTGGTACACAAGCCGAAACTCCTGATCGGCGCCCGCATCGTCTTCGTCGACGGCACGCCCGATATTTTTGTGTACCCGCGTGATCGCGCCGCTTATGGCCGGCTGTGCCAGCTTCTCACCCGGGGCAAGCGCGGCGACGACATCACGCGGATCGAGAAGGGCGAGTGTCATCTCGGGTTTGCCGATCTTCTCGAATTCTCGGAAGGCCAGCTTCTGATCCTGACGCTGCCGCATCGTTTCGATCCCGTGCAGGCGCTCGATATCCTTGCCAAGCTCAGGACCAGCGGCGCTGAGGGTGTATGGCTGGCGGCGAGCCTGATCTATCGTGGCGACGACCGGCGACGCCTGGCACAGCTGGATGATCTCGCCGCCAAGGCAAAAGTGCCGCTGCTTGCGACCAACGAAGTGCTTTATCACGATCCCGGCCGCCGTCCGCTTCAGGATGTGCTGACCTGCATCCGCGAAAAGACCACGATCGAAGCGGTCGGACGTAAGCTGGAGGCAAATGCCGAACGCTTCCTGAAGACGCCAAGGGAGATGGCGCGGCTGTTCCGCGATTTTCCTGAGGCAATCGCGGAGACCATGCGTTTTGCGGACAGGATCGACTTCACGCTCGATCAGCTCAAATACCAATATCCTGATGAGCCGGTGCCGCCGGGCAAGACCGCGCAGGGGCATCTGGAGGATCTGACCTGGGCGGGCGTCGACAAATATTTCGGCGGCGAGATCGACGACAAGCTGCGTGCGACGCTCAACAAGGAGCTCGCGCTGATCGCCGAGTTGAAATACGCGCATTACTTCCTCACCGTGCACGACATCGTGCACTACGCGCGCAGCCAGAACATCCTGTGTCAGGGCCGCGGCTCGGCGGCGAATTCGGCCGTGTGCTACGTGCTCGGCATCACCTCGGTCGATCCGACCAAGGTCGACCTGCTGTTCGAGCGCTTCATCTCCAAGGAGCGGCTGGAGCCACCCGACATCGACGTCGATTTCGAGCATTCGCGGCGCGAGGAGGTGATGCAATATGTCTACCGCCGCTACGGCCGCCACCGTGCCGCGATCATCGCCACCGTCATCCACTACCGTCCGCGCAGCGCCATTCGCGACGTCGGCAAGGCGTTGGGCCTGACCGAGGACGTCACCGCCGCGCTCGCCGACACCGTGTGGGGCAGCTGGGGCAAGGGCCTCAACGACATGCAGGTCAGGCAGGCCGGGCTCGATCCGCAAAATCCCATGATCAACCTCGCGGTCGAGCTTGCGACCGAGCTGATCGAATTCCCGCGCCATCTGTCCCAGCATGTCGGCGGCTACGTGCTGACCCAGGACAGGCTCGACACCTATGTCCCCATCGGCAATGCCGCGATGGACGACCGCACCTTCATCGAATGGGACAAGGACGACGTCGATGCGCTGAGCATGATGAAGGTCGACGTGCTCGCCCTGGGCATGCTGACCTGCATCAGGAAATGTTTCGATCTGATCGATCAGCACAAGGGTAAGCGCTACGTGCTGGCGGATATCAAGGGGGAGGATGACGACGAAGTCTATCAAATGCTGCAACGAGGCGAGTCGCTCGGCGTGTTCCAGGTCGAGAGCCGCGCCCAGATGAACATGCTGCCGCGCCTGAAGCCGCGAACCTTCTACGATCTCGTCATCGAGGTCGCGATCGTGCGGCCGGGGCCGATCCAGGGCGACATGGTGCATCCTTACTTGAGGCGACGAAACGGTCTGGAGAAGGTGACCTATCCCTCGCCATCCCCCGACCATGGCCCTGCGGACGAGCTCTACAAGGTGCTGCACAAGACCAAGGGCGTGCCCCTGTTTCAGGAGCAGGCGATGCGCATCGCGATCGAGGCGGCGAAGTTCACCTCCGAGGAAGCCAACGGCTTGCGCCGTTCGATGGCGACCTTCCGCAATGTCGGCACCATCGGCCAATACGAGGAGAAGCTGATCGGCAACATGGTGGCGCGCGGCTACGATGCCAACTTCGCCAGGAGCTGCTTTGACCAGATCAAGGGTTTTGGCTCCTACGGTTTTCCGGAGAGTCATGCCGCGAGCTTTGCGCAGCTCGTCTACATCTCGTCATGGCTGAAATATCATCACCCCGACGCGTTCTGCTGTGGTCTGTTGAACTCGCAGCCGATGGGCTTTTACGCCCCGGCACAGATCGTCGGCGATGCCCGCAAGAACGGTGTCGAGGTGCGTGACATCGACGTGTCCTACAGCTTTGCGCAGAACACGCTGGAGGAGGGGAGAGGCAGATACTGCGCCGTGCGCCTCGGCTTCCGCCAGATCGACGGTTTTCATTGGCTTGACGAGGATGAAGAGCAGTTGAAACGCTCTCAGTCGTCATTCCGGGGCGCGCAAAGCGCGAACCCGGAATCCATCGGGCCGCATACGCCTGGCGGAATGGATTCTCAGATGCGCAATTGCGCATCAGAGCTCGACGCTGACGCATCGTCCCGGAATGACAAGAAGGAAGACTGGGCCGACCGTATCATCGCCGCCCGCGACCGCCGTCCTTTCACCTCGCTGGAGGATTTCGCCCGCGATACCGGCCTGCCAAAACGCGCGCTGATCCTGCTCGCGGATGCCGACGCGTTCCGCTCGCTCGGGCTCGACCGCCGCGAGGCGCTGTGGCAGGTGCGGCGGTTGCCCGACGACGTGCCGCTGCCGCTGTTCGAGGCGGCGACCGCGCGCGAGCAGCCGGACGAGCATGCAAAGCCGCTGCCCGAGATGCCGCTCCCCGAGCAGGTGGTCGCGGATTACCAGACCATCCGGCTGTCGCTGAAGGGCCATCCCATGGAATTTCTGCGCGAGATGTTGTCGCGCGAGCGGATCGTCGCCTGCAAGGAGATCAGCCACGAGAACGAGCGGCGCCGCGTCCGCTGCGCCGGCGTGGTGCTGGTGCGGCAGCGGCCGGGCAGCGCCAGCGGCGTCGTGTTCATGACCTTGGAGGACGAGACCGGCATCGCCAATGTCGTGGTGTGGCCCAAGGTCATGGAGCAGTATCGCAAGGAGGTGATGGGCGCGCGCCTCATCGAGGTCCAGGGCTATATCCAGAGCAGCCCCGAGAAGGTGACGCATCTCATCGCCCAGCGCATGATCGACCGCTCGCACGATCTGGTCGGCCTCGCCAACGACGCGCTGAGCCGCAAGCATCCGGTGCCGCTTGAGACCGGGGGCGAACTCAACGACGATCGCCGCGATCTCCCCGATATGCCCGCGCAGAAAATCCGCCACCCCCGCAACGTCCGCATCCTGCCGCCGTCGCGGGATTTTCATTGAAGCGTGGTGCGGGATTCGTCCACACCGTAATGGCGCGTCATACTCTCAGTCGTCATGCCCGGGCTTGTTCCGGGCATCCACGTCCTTCAGCGCGCGCGGCACCTCGTGGATGGCCGGGTCAAGCCCGGCCATGACGGAGGAGAGAACGATGCAAGCCGCGTTCTTCTCAGAAATTCACCCGGTTCGAGATCGCGCCGTCGACGACGAGATTCGATCCCGTGGTGAAGCCCGACACCGGGCTCGCCAGAAACACCGCCGCGCTCGCGATCTCCTGTGGCGTTGCCATGCGTCCGGTCGGATTGCGCTTCATCGCGTCGTTGTAGCGGTCGGGCATGTTCTTCTCGATCATCTCCCAGACGCCGCCCTTGAAATAGACGGTGCCGGGCGACACGACATTCACGCGGATCTTCTTCCTGGCATATTGCCGCGCCAGTCCCTTGGCCATGTGGATCAGCGCGGCCTTGATCGGACCGTAGGAGCTGGCCGTGTCGGCCTGCGCCGCCGAGATCGACGAGATGATGACGAAGGCGGCGTCGCCGTTTCCAGCGCCGCTCGCTTCGAGGAACGGCCGCGCCGCGTCGAAGGCATGCACGGCGCCGAGAACGTCGAGCTGGAAATTCTGCTGCCACGATGCAGGATCGTGGCCCTGGGCCATCGCGCCGGCATTGGAGAACAGCAGGTCGACGCCGCCAAGCTCCTTGGCGGTACCCTCGATCCAGGTCTTCAGTGCCGCGCCGTCGGTGACGTCGACTGCGCCGCCGGTCGCCTTGATGCCGCTCGCCTTCAGTTCAGCGACGGTGGTCGCAACCTGATCGGCATTGCGGGCGCACACCGCGACATTGGCGCCTTCGCCGGCGAGCGTTGCCGCGATCGCCCGCCCGATACCGCGCGTGCCGCCGAGCACGATGGCGTTCTTTCCTTTGAGACCGAGATCCATTGTTGGTTTTCCTTGTTGTTGGTGGCAGCGAGTGTAGTTGTTTCGAGAGGAATTCAGAAGCCTCCACATCGTCATTGCGAGCCACCGGGTCCGCGCAAAGCGCGGCCCGATGACAGGCTCCGCGAAGCAATCCAGAAATGCATCTGCGGAAACAGTCTGGATTGCTTCGTCGCAAGAGCTTCTCGCAATGACGTGGAGAGAGACGGTGTCCTCACTCCGGCGCAGCCCCCACCGGCGGGCCGCCGGGCGGGCGGTGCAGGAAGGTCAGCGAGGCATAGGCACCGGCCCAGGAGCCGATCGCGGCGAAGGCGACGTAGACGGCGTTTTCGGTGTAGCTGATCACCGCGTAGGATGAGAGCAGGTACCAGACCGCGCTCCAGTTCGCCGCCGGGATACGCTTGCGCGCGATGACGGCCGAGGTGAACATGACGTAGACGGCGTCGGTCGCGGCCGTTGCGATGA
Organism: Bradyrhizobium nitroreducens; assembly: GCF_002776695.1. Lineage (GTDB taxonomy): Bacteria > Pseudomonadota > Alphaproteobacteria > Rhizobiales > Xanthobacteraceae > Bradyrhizobium > Bradyrhizobium nitroreducens. The sequence continues at coordinate 7,330,588 of NZ_LFJC01000003.1, read as the reverse complement.
ACACGGCACCGGCGATGAGGGGATCAATGGCGGCCATTGCATTCCTTTCTGCGATCATGACATGGTTGAGAAAAGTACAGCAAATGACGAGGGAGAGAAGCGGTCATGCAAAGCCCCTCCGACATTCTCGAGAACATCTGGACGTCCGCCGGCGGCGATCCGGCTGCGCTCGAACGCGCGCGGCTGACCGGCGAGGAGCCGCAGCTTCCGTCCTCGTTCCGTGTCGCCGTCGCCGGACAAACGACCATCGCTGCCGCGGGCCTCGCTGCCGCCGAGATCTGGCGGCTGCGCAGCGGGCAGGTGCAGGACGTCTCCGTCGACATGCGCCATGCCGTCGCCGAGTGCCGCTCCGAACGCTATTTGCGTCTCGACGACAAGCCTCCGCCGCCGGCCTGGGACGCCATCGCCGGTGTCTACAGGACCGGCGATGGCCGCTTCGTCCGCTGTCATACCAACTTCCCGCATCATCGCGACGCCGTCTGCAGCGTGCTGGCCTGCGAGCCCGAGCGCGAGAAGGTGCAGGCGGCACTGATGCAATGGAAGGGCGAGGCGTTCGAAACTGCGGCTTATGCCGCGGGCGGCGTTGTCGCCCTGATGCGCTCTTACGACGAATGGTCGGCGCTGCCGCAGGCGCACGCGCTCGCGCAATTGCCGCTGATCTCGATCGAGAAGATCGGCGAGGCCGCGCCGAAACCGTGGCCGCAAAGATACGCGAAGGACGATCGTCCGCTTGCAGGTCTTCGCGTGCTCGATCTTTCCCGCGTCATCGCAGGTCCCGTCGCCGGCCGCACGCTTGCTGCGCACGGCGCGGATGTGATGCTGGTGTCGGGTCCGGAGCTGCCCGCCATTGACTGGCTCACCATCGACACCGGCCGCGGCAAGCTCACCAGCTTCATCGAGCTGAAGAGTGAGACGGGCAGGGCGCAATTGCGCGAACTGTTGAAAGACGCCGACATCCTCTCGCAAGGCTATCGCCCGCGCGCTCTCGCAGCGCTCGGCTTTTCACCGGAGGATGCCGCGAGCTTCAATCCCGGCATCGTTTACGTCACGCTGTCGGCATATGGCCATGCCGGCCCCTGGGCCGAGCGGCGCGGCTTCGATTCCCTCGTGCAGACCACGACCGGATTCAATCACGCCGAGGGGCGCGCTGCCGGCCTCGATGGTCCCAAGGAATTGCCAGCGCAGATGCTCGACCATGCCACCGGCTATCTGATGGCGTTCGGCGCGATGATGGCCCGGATGCGCCAGGCCCGCGAAGGCGGCAGCTGGCACGTGCGCGTGTCACTGGCGCAGACCGGGCGCTGGCTGTGGAATCTCGGCCGGCTGGACGGCGGACTGAATATCCCGGATCTTACGGGCGAAGCCGTACATGCTGCGTTCATCGAGAGCATGCCATCTGGATTCGGCATGTTGAAGGCGGTGCGTCATGCGGCGCTGCTGTCGGCGACACCGGCGCAATGGTCGCGTCCGGCGATGCCGCTCGGCAGTCATCCGGCACAGTGGCCGGCGCGAAGCTGACGTGAAGCTGACGCGTCGCAAAATTTTAACGCAAACCGAAAGCCGATCGGCACTTTTTAGGTTGTTTGAAATCCCAATTCGGCACTATTAGCGCAACCGATAAGGCAGGGACCTGCCGAGATCGTCGCAGACACGACCGGGCTCCATGGTAATTGAAAATACCAAGCGATTGCAGGTGTTTACAAAACAACGGGTGATCACATCCGTAGTTCTACTAGCTCTTGCCGGCGCCGGTGCCTACGGCTTCCTCTCTTTGGGGCCCAAGGAAAAGAAGCACTCCGAGATCTCCAGCCAGTCGCGCAGGAATGCGCAGAACTTCACACCGACCGCATCCGAATGGGCGACGCTGACGATCGAGCCGGTCAAGGCCAAGGCCTTCCGTGCCGAATACGTCACCGAAGGCAAGGTCGCCGTCGACGAAGACCGTTCGACCCCGGTGTTCTCTCCCTATGCGGGCCGCGTCACCAAGCTGCTGGCCAAGCCGGGCGAGACGCTGAAGCAAGGTCAACCGCTGTTCACAATCGAGGCCGCCGACACCGTGCAGGCCCAGAACGATTTCATCGCGGCGATGACCGCGCAGAACAAGGCGAAGTCGGCGATCGATCTGGCCGATATCCAGTTCAAGCGCGCCAAGGATCTTTACGAAGGCCACGCCATTCCGCTGAAGGATTACCAGCAGGCGGAAGCCACCCAGGTCCAGGCGCAGAACGACATGCGTTCTTCGGGGACCGCGTTGGAAGCCGCGCGCAACAAGCTGCGCATCCTCGGCTTCACCGACGAGACCATCAAGGCGTTCCAGGACCAGGGCATCATCAATCGGGAGATCACGATCTACTCGCCGATCTCCGGCACGGTCGTGCAGCGCAAGATCGGCCCCGGCCAGTATGTGAGCGCCGGCGCCAGCGATCCGGTGTTCGTAATTGGCGACCTCTCCACCGTCTGGCTCACCGCCTTCGTGCGCGAGAGCGACGCGGCCGCGGTGTGCATCGGCCAGGACATCACCGTCAACGTGATGGCGCTGCCGGGCCGGCCGTTGACGGCCAAGATCAACTACGTCGCCGCTGCGATCGATCCCGCCACCCGCCGCCTGCTGGTCCGCGCCACCATCGACAACAAGGACGGCCTGCTCAAGCCGGAAATGTTTGCCAACGTCACGATCTACTCGGCCGGCGACCGCGCCGCGCCGGCCGTGCCGAAACAAGCTTTGATCTATGAGGCCGACAAGGTCCGCATCTGGGTTGCGCGCGACGACAAGTCGGTCGAGCTGCGCGAGATCAAGATCGGCCTCATCAACGGTAACCTCGTCGAGGTCACCAGCAATCTCCGACCCGGCGAGCAGATCGTCGTCAAGGGCAGCCTGTTCATCGACCGCGCGGCGTCCGGTAGCTGATCGACGACCCAATAAACTCAAGACAAACTGAAGCTTGAATGGATCGTCTCGTCGCCCTTGCCGTCAACCGGCGCTTTCTGATGGTTGGGATGTTCGTCGCCGTGCTGATTGGCGGCGTGATCGCATTCAACCAGCTCAACATCGAAGCCTATCCCGACCCGACCCCGCCGATGGTCGACATCGTGACGCAGTCGCCGGGGCTGTCGGCGGAGGAGATCGAGCGCTACATCACGATCCCGATCGAGACCCAGGTCGCGGGCCTGAAGAACATCACGACCATCCGCACCATCTCGCTCTACGGTCTGTCCGACGTCAAAATCCAGTTCTCGTTCGCCTACACCTATGACGAGGCGCTGCAGCAGGTGTTGAACCGCCTGGCGCAGCTGGCGCCGCTGCCGGGCAACGTGCAGCCGCAGATCTCGCCGCTCAGCCCGATCGGCGAGATCTTCCGCTACCGTCTCGTCGGTCCGCCGAACTACAGCGTGCTCGATCTCAAGACCATCCAGGACTGGATTCTGCAGCGCCGCTTCCGCGCCGTGCCCGGGGTGATCGACGTCACCGGCTGGGGCGGCAAGAGCAAGACCTACGAGATCCAGGTCGATTTCAACAAGCTCGTCGCCAACGGCCTGACGCTGCCGCAACTGCTACAGGCGGTCGGAAATGCGAACGTCAATGTCGGCGGCAACACCGTCAATATCGGCCAGCAATCGGCCGTGGTCCGCGGCGTCGGTCTGATCCGCTCCATCGACGATGTCGCCAACACCATGGTCTCGCAGACCAATGGAAATCCGGTGCTGGTCAAGGACGTCGCCACCGTCACCGTCGGCCAGAAGCCGCGCCTCGGCATCGCCGGCATCGACGATGCCGACGACATCGTGCAGGGCATCGTGCTGATGCGCCGCGGCGAGCAGAGCTCGCCAACCATCAAGCGCGTCCACCAGCTCGTCCAGACCATCAACAACTCCAGCATCCTGCCGCCCGGCGTGCGCATCGAGCGCATCTACGACCGCGGCGACCTGATCGCGCTCACCACCCACACCGTGCTGCACAACATGGTGGTCGGCATTCTCCTCATCGTGCTGTTGCAGTGGATATTCCTCGGCGACCTCCGCAGCGCGCTGATCGTCGGTGCCACCATTCCGTTCGCGCTGTTCTTCGCCGTCATCATCCTGGTGCTGCGCGGGGAATCGGCCAATCTGCTGTCGGTGGGGGCGATCGATTTCGGCCTGATCGTCGATGCCACCGTCATCATGGTGGAGGCGATCTTCCGCCGCCTGACGCAGACGACGCCGATGTCGGAATCCGAGCACATGTCCAACGAGACGCTGTTCGGCATGAAGAGCCACGCCATCCTCAGCGCGGCCGCCGACGTCTCGCGCTCGATCTTCTTCGCCGCGGCGATCATCATCGCCGCCTTCCTGCCGCTGTTCACGCTGTCCGGCGTCGAGGGCAACATCTTCGGGCCGATGGCCCGCACCTATGCCTATGCGCTCGCCGGCGGGCTGCTTGCGACGTTCACGGTCACGCCGGCATTGTCCGCGATCATCCTGCCCGCGCATGTCGAGGAAACCGAGACCAGGGTCATGCGGATCCTGCATCGCCTGTACTCGCCTCTGCTGCAATGGGCGGTCGCCAATCGCGCCATCGTGCTCGGCGGCGCGGTCGGGCTCGTGCTGATGACGGTGGCGCTCGCCCGGCTGCTCGGCCTCGAATTCCTGCCGAAGCTGGAGGAGGGCAATCTCTGGATTCGCGCCACGCTGCCGCCGACCATCTCGCTTCAGGAGGGCAACAGCTACGTCAACGAGATGCGCAAGCTGATCCGCGCCCGACCCGAGGTCGAGTCCGTCGTATCGCAGCACGGCCGTCCCGACGACGGCACCGACGCCGCCGGCTTCTTCAACGCCGAGTTCTTCGCGCCGCTGAAGCCGATCAGCCAATGGCCCGGGACCCGCGACAAGGAAGAGCTGACCGCGCAACTGCTCAAGCAGCTCGACGACCGCTTCCCCGGCGTCGAGTTCAACTTCTCGCAATATCTTCAGGACAACGTCTCCGAAGCCGTCTCCGGCGTGAAGGGCGAGAACTCGATCAAGCTGTTCGGCAGCGACCTTCAGGCGCTGACCGACACCGCCAACAAGATCAAGCAGGTGCTGTCGACAGTTCAGGGCGTCACCGACCTTGCGGTGTTCACCTCGCTCGGGCAGCCGACGGTCCAGATCGACATCAATCGCGCCAAGGCCGCGCGCTATGGCCTCGCGCCCGGCGACATCAACGCCACCATCAAGGTCGCGATCGGCGGCGATACGGCCGGCGATCTCTACGAGCCCGGTTCCGACCGTCACTTCCCGATCATCGTTCGTCTCGCGCCGGAATATCGCCGCAGCGCCGAGGCGATCCAGAATTTGCGCATCGGCGCACCCGGGCCGAACGGCACCGTCACGCAGATTCCCCTCAGCGAGGTCGCCACCATCAGCCTCGTCTCGGGCGCGGCCTACATCTATCGCGAGCAGCAGGAACGCTACCTGCCGATCAAGTTTTCGGTGCGTGAGCGCGACCTCGGCAGCGCGATCCGCGAGGCCCAGGACAAGATCGCCGAGCAGGTGCAGCTGCCGCCCGGCTCGCACATGGAATGGGTCGGCGAGTTCGGCAATCTCCAGGACGCGATCCGCCGCCTGTCGATCGTGGTGCCGATTTCGCTGGCGCTGATCGGCGTGCTGCTCTGGTTCAATTTCGGCTCGATGGCCGACACGTTGCTCGCGATGAGCGTGATCCCGATGGCGATCTTTGGCGGCGTGCTCGGCCTTCTGATCTCAGGCACGGCGTTCAGCGTCTCCGCGGCGATCGGCTTCATCGCGCTGTTCGGCATCGCGGTGATGGATGGCATCATCATCCTGTCGCAGTTCAACCAGCTGATCGAAGAGGGCATGGACCGCATGAGCGCGGTGGTGCGCACCGGCGAGCTGCAGCTTCGTCCGGTGCTGATGACCTGCGTCGTCGCCGGCGTCGGCCTTCTGCCGGCGGCGCTGTCGGAGGGCATCGGCTCGCAGGTGCAGAAGCCGCTCGCCGTCGTCGTCGTCACCGGCATGATGCTGGCGCCGGTCGTGATCCTCGTGACCTTGCCGGTCCTGATCTCGTTCTTCTCGCGCCGCGCGCGCTGACGTCAAAAGCCGTAAAGTCGCGCCGGGTTGTCGACCAGAATCTTCTTGCGCACGGCGGCATCGGGTGCCCACACCGGCAACTGGTTGAGGAGACGCCCGTCGTCGATCTGATAGAGCGGCGCGATGTCGGTGGCCTTGCGTCCTTCGACGCGACTGGAATCCGGATGCGGCCAGTCGGTACCCCAGACGATGCGGTCCGCATTGGCCGCGATCAGCGCCTGCGCGTAGGGCACCATGTCCTGATAATCGGGCGCGAGCTTCGACGAGCGGTAGGCGCCCGAGATCTTCACATAGGCCTTGCCGGATCTGACGAGCGCGACAAGGTCGGCAAATCCCGGCTGCTCCAGCCCGAGCGAAGCCTCGAGGCCACCGAAATGGTCGAACACGACCGGCACCGGCGCGGCAGACACGAGATCCTTGATCGCCGAGATCATGGCGAGCGTGGTGTAGAGCTGCACGTGCCAGCCGCGCGCCTTCATGCGCTCGACGGCTGCGGTGAAGCGGGGCCGGCCGACATTGGGGTCATTGACGCCCCCGGTCGCGAGATTGAGACGGATGCCGCGGAAGCCGTCCTGCTGCATCGTGTCGAGCTGGGCCTCGGAGGTCTTGTCGTCGATCACGGCCACGCCGCGCGCGGTCGCGCCGCGTGCCTTCATGCCGAACAGGGTGGAGGAGTTGTCGGTGCCGTAGACGCTCGGGGTGACGATCACCACGCGTTCGATATGAAGCGCCTTGTGGAGTGCAGCCATTTCCTCCGGGGAGGCCAGCTCGGGCGTGTAGACGCGCCCGGCGAAGAACGGAAACTTTTCGGGATCGCCATGGATGTGGGTATGGCAGTCGCAGGCATGCGGCGGAACGTCGAAATTGATCGGCGTCGCGGGCTGCGCCGCGCGCGCGTGGGCTCTGTTGGTCATGGCTACTCCGGCGGCGAGGGAGGCAAGCAGAAGACAGCGTCGGTTGAGCACGGTTTCTCTCCCTGATTTTTTTTGGTCGCACGGCACGGTATCACATCGGCCCGCCAGCCGCCGCAGCGCTTCGCTGCATGGCTGCTCGACAAGCACCGCAAGCGGGCGTGGGCCGTCGATGCGCCGGCTCGATGATCTGAAGCTATTGTCCCGACGGCGTGCGCAGGCCGTGCCAGGCGTCGCGGACCTGGTGGTAGTGCACCTCGGGCAGGTAATCCGGCGTGTTCAGGTTCAGCGTCTTGACGTCGAGATGGCCGATGGCGCTGAGCAGCGTGTAGGAGGCGATGACGCGGTCGCGTTGCGCACCGATCAGGCGGGCCTTGGCCTGGATCAAATCGGCCTGCGAGTTCAAAACGTCGACTGTCGTGCGCTGCCCGCCGGCGGCCTCGCGTTGCACGCCCTGCAGTGCGACGGTCGCCGCCTTCACCTCGGACTCCGAGGCCGAGACCGCGACCTTGGCGCCTTCATTGGCGACCCAGGCGCTGACCGCCGCAGTGCGTGCTTGGTTGCGCACCTGGTCGAGCACGAGACGGCTCTGCGCGGTGATCTCCTTGGCCTGCCGGGTCTGCGCGGCGGCCTGGCCGCCGTCATAGATCGGCGCGGTGACGTTGGCGACGATGGAAGCCTGGTCCTCGGCGAAGGTGCCGAGCGTCGGGTCGTTGTTGCGACTCTTGCTGGCGCTGCCCTGGATGGTGGCACTCGGCAGCAGCGCGCCTTCGGCGACGCGGATATTGGTGGAGGCGACGTCGACGTCGAAGCCTGCCGCCATCACGGCTGGGTGCTGGCGGATCGCCATTGTCAGCACATCCTCGCGGCTCTTCGGCAGATAACGATCGACCACTTCGGCGGCCCGAAGCTGCGATGGCGCATTGCCGATCACCTGTGCGTATATCGCCTGGCTGACCGCGAGCGCGACCTCGGCGGCGTTGAGGTCGGCAAGTCCGCGGTTGAGACGGGCCTCGGCCTGGGCGCTGTCGGTCGGCGTGACATCACCGGCGTTGAGGCGGCGCTGGGTGACCGAGAGCGTTTCGCGCAGGAAGGCGACGTTGGAGCGCTGCGCCTCGACCAGCGACTGGTTGGCGAGCACGTTGGTGTAGGCGGTTACCGCGTCGAGCAAGACGCCCTGGCCGACATTGCGCAGCGCCTCGCGGCCCGACTGCACCTGGAGCTCGGCGGCGCGCACGTTATTGGCGGTGCGGAAGCCGTTGAACAGGGTCTGCGTCACGGTGACGCCGATGACCCATGGCTTCAGATTGGCGGTCTGGATCGTGTTGTTGGGCAACAGATTGCGCACCGATTGCAAGCCGGCGCTGAGGCTTGCCACGAGTTGCGGTCGGTAACCGGCGAGGGCCTGCGGCACGTTCTCGTCCGTGGCGCGTTGCCGCGCACGTTCGGCATTGAGCTGTGGATTGGTCTGGTAGGCCTTGGCGAGCGCCTCCGGCAGGGCTTCGGCCCGCGCAGCGGCGGGCAGGGCGCAACAGAGCGCCAGCGTGGTCCATGTCGCAAGCACAGGACCCACGCCCGATCGATGCCGCGTCATCACGCGACCAGCTCTGGCGGTACGCCCAATCATGTAATCCTGCTTAACCCCGGCTGTCCGCCCCCGCCGACGGGGCCTCTTAACTGTTTAACCAGCCGAGGTCCCGCAGGCAAACTGCCGCGGGGGAAACCCCCATGAAATCCGTGCTTGTTGCAGCTTCGTCACAGGGATTTTGCGGGAACGCGGCCGAGCCTTACACCAGCCTGACCGTCCGCCCGCGTCAGCGGTTCTTGTTCACCGGCTTGCGCTTCTCGATGAACGCCGCCATGCCCTCGGAGCGGTCCTCCAGCGCGAAGGTCGCGTGGAACAGGTTGCGCTCGACGCTCATGCCCTCGGCGAGCGTGGTCTCGAAGGCGCGGTTCACCGCTTCCTTGGCCATCGCGACCGCAGGGCGCGACATCGACGCGATCTTCTCGGCCGCCGCCATCACTTCGTCCATCAGCTTGTCGGCGGGCACGATGCGGCTGACGAGGCCTGAACGTTCGGCTTCCGCAGCATCCATCATGCGGCCGGTGAGGCACAAATCCATCGCCTTGGACTTGCCGATCGCGCGCGTCAGGCGCTGGGTACCGCCGATGCCGGGAATGGTGCCGAGCGTGATCTCGGGCTGGCCGAACTTGGCGGTGTCGGCGGCGATGATGAAATCGCACATCATGGCGAGCTCGCAGCCGCCGCCGAGCGCATAACCGGCGACCGCCGCGATCGTCGGCTTGCGGCAGCGCGCGAGGCGGTCGCCGCCGATCGCGGCAAAATCCTCGGAGAACATGTCGATGAAGCCCTTCGGCTGCATCTCCTTGATGTCGGCGCCGGCGGCAAAGGCCTTCTCGCTGCCGGTCACGACGATGCAGCCGATGGCGTCATCGGCCTCGAGATCCTCGACCGCCGCGGCGATCTCGCGGAAGACGCCGAAGGAGAGCGCGTTGAGCATCTTCGGCCGGTTCAGCTTGATGATACCGACCGCACCGGTGCTTTCGACGATGATGTGTTCGAACGTGCTCATGCTTCACCCGCGCTTTTGATTGGGCGGGCAATGTGCCCGCTGGCGCGAATGCCTTCAAGAGGGGCCGGGGACGCAGGACGCGCCGGCCGCGCGTCCTGGCCGAACGGGCAATCAGGCCATGAACATGCGTGCGGCGGACGCCAGCGTCAGCAGCGTGCCGACGCCGATGAAGATCTTGCCGATCAGGGAGCTCTGGTCCCAGGCCGAGCTCTGCTGGCTGCTCGCCATGACCGGTGCGGGCCGGGGCTGGGCCTCGGTTGCGGCAAGGAGCGTCTTCTGCGCCGGTGGGCTGTCCTGTTGCAGGGCGCGATCGATGTCGCTGAGCTGATCGGCTGCGACGACCTGGCTCTCGGCGTTCGGGGCGTTGGTATTGTCGGCGGCCGCCTGGACGTTGTCGTTGGCGCGATCCGTCATCGCGGAGGCCGCAGCCGCGGTCGGCGTATCGGTGGCGGCGAGCTGCGCGTTGGCGTTGGCGACCGCCGGCGGCATCTGCCTCGACACCGGCACGTCATTGTCGGCCTTGTTGTCGGCCGTCTTGCCATCAGGCTTGTTGCCATCAGATTTGGCCGCGTCGGCCTTTGCCGGGGCGTCGGTCTTGTCGCCCGACTTCTGCGCCGTCTTGCTGCTGCCGGTGCGGCGTGACTCATGGCGCCGGTGCTTGCCGGGCTTGGTCGTGTCGGCCCGCTGGCCCGCGCTGTCCGATTTGCCGGTGGTTGAGCTTGGGGCCGCCTGTGCGAGGCCTCCAAACAGCAGCAACATTCCGGCCAGAATGATCAGGGCCGCGCGCCCGCTGGCTTTCATCATGGTGATGATCTCCCCAATTCCGCCCGTCCCGGAGCGAACAGAGACCCTGGGCCGTGACGACAGCGGGGCAGAAAATGGGAATCTTCGGGCTGCACCGGGCAAAAACGGGGCAAACCGGCCCGGTACCGCCGGCCGCCGGGTGCGGTGCGAGCGGATCGGTGTTATGAGCCGTCGCAGAGGTTGACGGCCGGATCGGTCGCGAGGTCCGGCTCTGATCACGAATTTGTGATCTCGCGCCGATCCGCGTAACAAACTGAACGAACGGCCGAATTGCATGGTGAGGGGCGCGCGTGCGCGGACGTGAGGACGAATGGACCGGCCTGATGCGGTCGGCCATGGCAGGCGATGATGCGGCATATCATCGCCTGTTGAAGGCGGTCACGCCGGTGCTGCGCGCCGCGGCGAGGCGTGGTCTGGCGCGGGCCGGGCAACCCCCTGATCAGGCCGAGGATATCGTGCAGGAGATTTTGTTGGCGGTGCACTTGAAGCGGCATACCTGGGACAGCGAAGCACCCTTCGCGCCGTGGCTGTTCGCGATCGCCCGCAACAAGCTGATCGATGCGCTCAGGCGGCGCGGCAGGCGGGTCTTCGTCAACATCGACGATTTCGCCGAGACGCTGCCGGGCGAAGCGCCGCAGGAGACGGCCTCCGCGGGCGAGGTCGCAGCCCAGCTCAACACGCTGCCGCAGCGCCAGCGCGACGTGCTGCAGTCGATCGCGGTCGAGAGCGCCTCGATCAAGGACACGGCGACGAAGTTTTCGATGAGCGAAGGCGCGGTGCGGGTCGCACTGCATCGCGGACTTGCCGCGCTGACGGCCAAACTGCGGGACCACTAGTCATGGATACCGATCAACTCATCCGCTCGCTCGCAGCCGACAACGCCCACCGCGCGCCGCGCGTCGGCACCATGCTGACCACGGCGCTGCTGGTCGCCGCGCCCTTGTCGATCCTGATTTTCGCGACCTTCCTCGGCGTGCGGCCCGACGTGATGACGGCCATGCGCAACCCGTTCTTCGACATGAAGTTCGCAGTCACGCTGTCGCTCGCGATCCCCGCGATCATCGTCAGCCTGCATCTGTCACGCCCCGAGGCCTTGATGCGCGGCTGGGCCTGGCTGCTGCTGCTCCCCGTCGGGCTGCTTGCGGTTGCGATCGGGAGCGAGGCGATGATGGCGCCGGCCATGCCGATGACGATGCGGCTGGTGGGCAAGAATTCCAGGGTGTGCCTGATTGCGATCCCTGCGATGTCATTGCCGCTGCTCGCAGGCGCGCTGTTCGGCCTGCGCCATGGCGCGCCTGCGCGGCCCGCGCTGGCCGGTGCGTTCGCCGGCCTGGTGTCGGCCGGCCTTGCCGCGACGCTCTATGCCTCGCACTGCACCGACGATTCGCCCCTGTTCGTCGCGACCTGGTATACGCTCGCGGCGGCGTTCGTCGCGGCGGTGGGCGCGTTGGCCGGCTCGAAGGTCCTGAGATACTAGACGCTGCGGTCTTACGCCGCCGGCGTGGTGGTCTGCTGCATGCGGTGGAAGCGCAGCACCTGCTGCGCGGTCGATGAGCGCAGCGCCTCGTAAGTATCGCGCAGCGTCAGCATGTCGGTCTGCGAGCCGCCCGAGAGCTTCTCGCGCATGGCGATGATGGCGCGCACGCTCGGCCAGGACATGCCCGCGACCTTGGCGAGGATCATGACGCCCTCGGTGCGGCTTTCGATCATCATGGTCTCGGCGGTCTCGACCGCGACGCCGGCGAGCGCGGCAAGCCCCGCATTGGTTTCGTCGAACTTGCCTTGCTCGGCAAAGGTGGTGACCTGGAATTCGTTGAGACGGCCGTCCGCGTGCAGCGACTTCACCAGCGCCCGCGCCATCTCGGTCTGCTTCGTCATGGCGGCGGCGCGCACCCGCTGGGCCACTTCCTGGACCACGCTCGACACCTCGTCCGCGAGCTCCGGATGCGCAGCCTCGAGCTTGCGGCGCACGCTCAGGGAGGCTCTCGCGACCAGCTTCAAATAATGATGACGCGGCAGGTCCTTGCGCAGGCCGATGCAGGCGGCGAGGTCGCCGTCGCGTTCGGCGCGGGTGACGAGGTCGGACAGGCTTCCTTCTGAGAGCCGCGCGCCCGGATTGCCGACGGTCGACTGCACCACATCCTCATTGCCGCGGCTGACCAGCACGTCGGTCAGCGCTTCCGACAGAACCCGCCGCAGCGAGATCGCCTTGAGATGCGCCTGGCCCCTCGTGCGCGCGATCTCGATCAAGGTCGTCTCGTCGAGCCGTTCCGATTTCGACAGCACGGGGCCCGAGACCTCGATGACCTCGTCGAGCGCGAGCGTGCGGATGATGTTCGGAGGCGCGGCCGCGATCGGTGCGAGGCGGTCGGCGAGCAGCGCCCTGGCTGAAACCTCGATCTGCTCGATCAGGCACTGGAACACGTCGTCGAACACGCGGATATGGTCGTCGGAATAGTCCACCGCGTTGCCGACGAAGAGATCGGTGACACGGCGCAGCGTCTCGACGCGGAGCGCGACGGTGCCGTGCGACAGCGCAGCCTGCAATTCCTCGAGCAGATTCTCGGATGATCTTGCGGATTTGGATCTCATTGCCCTGTCCTGGAGCGTTCGGTCCGGCGGCGGCTGCTGCCACGTCGGGAGGAAATGGATTGGTCAGCTCGTTGCGATGCGGTTGCGCCCTTGCGCCTTGGCGGAATAGAGCGCGCGGTCGGCGCGCGCGAGAAACGTGTCGGCAGTATCGGTCTCGCGCAGCGTCACGACGCCCGCAGAAATGGTCACGCGCATGCCCGGCGAGAAGGCGCTCCAGTCGAGATCGGCGACGATGCTGCGCAAGCGTTCGAGCATGCGCAGCGCGGCGTCGCCCGACGTGTCCGGCAGCAGCAGCAGAAATTCCTCGCCGCCGTAGCGGCCGAAGCTATCGTCCGGACGGATGTTGGCGAAAATGGTGATCGCGAAGGTGCGTAGCACCTCGTCGCCGACGGGATGGCCGTGGGCGTCGTTGATGCGCTTGAACCAGTCGAGATCGATCAGCGCGATCGCGATTGGCGTCGACGTCTGCCGCGATTTTTCGATCTCGACGTCGAGAAGGCGCATGATGCAGCGGCGATTGTAGGAGCCGGTGAGTTCGTCGAGCTCGGCCAGTTCCTCGATGCGCTGATAGGCGGCCTTCAGCTCGATGCTGCGCCGGTACAGGATCTTGCGCAGAGTGGCGCCGAACAGGCCAAGGAAGGCGCACTGGCCGATCACCAGCACGAAGCACAGCATCGAGGCGGTTCGCTCCAGGCGGGTCCTGACCGGCAGTCCGATCGGCAGGTCCGAGCCCAGGAAGACGACGGCGAGCCCGCAGGTGGCAAGGCCCCAGGTGACCATCGCCTGGCTCGAGGTCATCCGCAGCGTGCCGAATGCGAAGATCAGGAACAGCACGGCGATGAACGCGACCCCGATCGTCGGCACGGCGAGCAGGAACACCAGTTGCAGCGCCATATGCGCCGAGATCTGGAAAACGGTGAGGTAGTGATCCTCAAAGCGGTCACCGAAGCCGGCTTCCGACAGCACGGTAAACGTGCCGATGATCAGCAGGCCGCCAAACCAGAACAGCGATGGAACGGCCGTCGAGACCACGCCGCCATAGGCGTAGAGCAGCAGGACGGAGGCGCCCAGCGAATAGCTCGCCACCTGGCCGATATACATCTGGCGGCGCTGCCGGGCCCGGCGCGCCAGGACTTCGGGGGCGGCCGTCTCGGGCGCCAGCACGAGATCCGCGACCTCAGCGGCATTCCTCTCGGGAAAGGACGTCGCGGCCGTGTTCATGGTCCCGCCAGTGGTGGTGTCAGCGCAAAAATCTACGTGGCAAGCCTTTAGGTTTGGTATCCTTTGAAACCGAATCCGAACTGTGCAGCGCGGAACAAGGTGAAGGGCCCGCGGGAGAAATTTGCCGGCGGACCGGGCACCAGTCTGCGATGCGATCGAGCCTAATTCGGACTTGGCGAGACATATGTCGTGCAGGGCTGCTATGGAACCGGACGAGGTTGGGCCGCCTGTACCGGACAGGCATGCCGCAGGGAAGAATTGCAGTACTATGTTACCGATCTGGATGATGGCGGCTGACCGCCGCGGGTGTGCCAATAAAAGCGCGCGTATGTGGGGTGGATCACACAGACGCCCGTATGACTGCGGTAAGCTGAACAATTTTGCCCCCCCTGTCGAACCGTCCGCCGTGCCGACCCGACCAACTTTGCGAGACGGGCATTGAGCGTGACACAGGCGGCTTCGGACGAGGTCCTCATCGCCAGGATCGCTCAAGGTGACCGGCTCGCCATGCAGGTGCTGTACGGGCGGCACCATGTCAGGGTGTATCGCTTCGGGCTGAGGCTCGTGCGGGACGAGCAGGCGGCGGAAGACCTCATCAGCGAGGTGTTTCTGGACGTCTGGCGTCAAGCCGGCAAGTTCGAGGGCCGATCCGCTGTTTCCACCTGGCTGCTGGCAATCACCCGGTTCAAGGCCCTGTCGGCGCTCCGGCGCAGGAAGGATTTTGAACTGGACGAAGACGCCGCCAACGCGATCGAGGATACGTCCGACGATCCGGAGACGGTGGTGCAGAAGAAGGATACCAGTGAAGCGTTGCGGGAGTGTCTGACCGGCCTCTCGCCGGACCACCGGGAAATCGTCGATCTCGTCTACTACCACGAGAAGTCCGTGGAAGAGGTGGCTGAGATCGTCGGCATTCCGGAGAACACTGTGAAGACGCGCTTGTTCTATGCGCGCAAGAAACTGGCCGAACTGCTGAAGGCAGCCGGCGTTGAGCGAGGCTGGCCATGATGGCTTTGAGCAAGAAGATGCTGGAGCAAGAGCCCAGTGAAATTGAACTCCTGCTGCCGTGGCACGCGGCCGGCACCCTGAACGCGCGCGATGCGCGCCGGGTCGAGGAAGCGCTGGCGCGCGATCCGGCTCTGGCGAAGCAATATGCCGCGATCCGCGGCGAGTACGAAGAGACCATCCATCTGAACGAGAGCCTGGGCGCTCCGTCGGCGCGCGCGATGCAGAAGCTGTTCGCCGCGATCGACGCCGAGCCGGCGCGGGCGAGCGGTTCGCTGCCGCTGTCGGCGCGCATCGCGACCTTCTTCGCGAGCCTGTCGCCGCGCGCGCTGGCCTGGTCGGCCAGCCTTGGCGCCGTCGCGCTGGTGCTGCAGGCCGGCATCATCGGCGCCGTGCTGATGAAGAAGCAGCCCGCGACCTTCCAGACCGCCTCGCTCTCGACCAGTGCGCCGATCACGCGCGAACTCGGGTCAACCGCCGCACCGGCGCGCGCACTGGTGCGTTTCACGCCCGAGGCGCGCGTCGCCGACATCACCGCGCTGCTCGACAGCTATCAGGCCTCGATCATCGGAGATGCCAAGGGCGGCATGTTCCGCCTCCAGTTCGACAGGGCCTTGAGCCAGGACGAGCTTGCCTCGCTGCTCGGCAAGATGCAGCGCGAGAAGTTCGTCAACCTCGCCGTCGCGGCGCCCTAGGCGCGCCGCTGAGCCGATGACGGGCAAGTCCAAGAGCAGGTTGCGCGCCGGGGCCCACGTTTCGTCGGTCGGCGCCGCGCTTCTGATCGCCACCTGTCTCGGCGTCGAGATCGCGCATGCGCAGGCGATCATGCGCACGCCCACGATCAGCTTGCCCTCGCGAACGCCGACCATCTCGTCGAACATCACCCCGCGCGTCAGTCCCAACGTCGCCGCGCGCGTGGTCAGCGTCGATCGAGGCCCGCGCACCATCGCGGCCATCCCCCACACCACGACCTCGCGCATCCGGCCGACGACGGTGCTGCCCTATGCGCGCTACTCGCCGAACCTGTATCCGGCCTGCACCGCGCCCTATCGCGCTGCCGACGGCGAATGCCTGGCGCAGCCGAATGCCGGCGGCGAAGGCACCGGGAAATCGGGCAAAAAGAGCGCGGGCAAGGGCCGCGGCAGCAATACGCCGGCCGCGATGAATTCGACCAGCTTCGCCAACGAATTCGTCGCCGAGATCGACGGTGCGCTGTCGCCGGCCGAGGCCGACGAGCTGGCGCGCCGGCACGGCTTGACGCGCATTTCCTCGGAAAATTTCCCGCTGATCGGTGCCACGTTCGGCCTGTTCCGGATCACCGACGGCCGGCCCACCGAGACGGTGCGGCGGGAATTCGCGGCCGACGGCAGCGTGCGCTCGGTCCAGCCGAACTTCCGCTATCTGCTTCAGGACCAGAAATCGACGACCCTCAGCGAGGGCGATCCCGCGCAATACGCGCTGGCCAAGCTTCGCCTGCCGCAGGCCCATACGCTGGCGCACGGCGCCAACGTCACGGTGGCCGTGATCGACTCCGGCATCGACGCCGGACATCCCGAGCTTGCCAATTCCGTCGCGGACAATTTCGATGCGCTCGGTAGCGCCGAGGGGCCGCACATCCACGGCACCGGCATCGCCGGCGCGATCGTGGCGCATTCCCGGCTGATGGGCAGCGCGCCCGAGGCCCGCATCATCGCGATCCGTGCCTTCGGCGGCGCCAATGGCGGCGCCGAGAGCTCGTCCTACATCATCCTGCGCTCGCTGAATTATGCCGCCGAGCACGGTGCGCAGATCGTCAATATGAGCTTTGCCGGCCCGAAGGACGCGGTCATCGAGCGGGCCATCGCGGCGACCGCCGCGCGAGGTCTCGTGCTGATTGCCGCTGCCGGCAATGCCGGCGCGAAATCGCCGCCGCTCTACCCGGCCGCCAATCCGAACGTGATCGCGGTCAGCGCGACCGACCAGCAGGACCGGTTGTTCAGCGCGTCCAACCGCGGCAATTACATCGCCATCGCCGCGCCCGGCGTCGACATCTTCCTGCCGGCGCCGGACGGCAAGTACCAGATGACGTCGGGAACCTCGTTCTCGGCCGCCTATGTCTCCGGCGTCGCGGCGTTGCTGCTCGAGCGCAACTATGCCTTGAAGCCGGAAGCGCTGCGCACGACGCTGACGAAGACCGCGCGCGACCTCGGCTCGCCCGGGCGCGACGAACTCTTCGGCGACGGCCAGACCGATGCATTTGCCGCGGTCATGGCTATTCCCGCCGACAGCACGACGCCGGTTGCGGCTGCGTCCGGTACAACAAAACGTGAAGATGCCGCGAAGCGTCGCGATGAGCCCAATAGCCGCGCGATCGAACAACCCTCGCTGTCGAGTGCGGACGATAAATCCGCGGTTTCTCAGACGGATAGGCCGGCGACGCGATAGCGGCTGGGTCGAAGACGCGCGGGAGATCGAAGCTCAAAAAAGCGAACCCCGCGTTGAACGTTCAGCTGGCTGCCACGACCAAATTATGTGGGAGCGGTTATCCCTCCCCATCAGTCATATCAGGCGCGAGCGCCCATCCACCCCAAGCGCCCATATGGCTCGACCCGTCCGGTTGTCCCCCCGGACGGGTCTTTTCTTTTCAGAGCGTTTTCGAGCGAAGTGGATTCCTGTCTGCCGGAAGACAACGCGTCGAAACGAGGGGCCAGAGCTTCGGTTGTGATTCACTCGGACCCGCAGCTCTGGGCGTCGGATTCTTTGAAACTTCGCGTGCGCTCAGCTTTCGGTTGAAAGGTCGCGTCGACGTCCACGGCCATCGTTCGGGCAACACGCCGCACGTCCGCTATGCTTGTGCGAAGCTTGACTCGAAAACACAGTAAATCTCCGCACGACTACGGTGTTTGGCGATGTGCGCCGTGTCGTTGCTGGACAAGTCAAAACTTTTCCACAAAATATTCATGTCACGTCTAAATTGATTCGTGTGCGTTGCGTCCCCGCGTCCGTATTTTCTCCTGACGGGCTGGTTTATGACACTTCGCCAAGAATCTGACTGCACGTCTGTTCGTGCCGTGGCTGTTGGTCGCGACGTTGCGGCGCGCTGGTGCGCTCTCGCCGAGCAGCGGCTGCAGCACCTCTCCGAAATGTTCGAGACCGGCCGCTGGCGGCGTTATCATTCAGAGATCGCATTCCTCGAGAACATCCAGGAGGCCAAGCGCGCCGTCCAGACCTGGCGTGCGCTCGCAACCGGCGCTGACGTTGCCGAGGCGGCTGCAAGCGTGACGCCCGCCTTCGGCTGGTCGCCGGCGGCCATGCCCCGCGTGTTTCCGCGTGAGCCGCAGGTGCAGACCGTGCAGCCGAAGGCCGTCCACATCGCCCCCGAGACCGCCGTGCCGGTCAGGCTCGATCCGAAGCCGGGCGTTCTCGCCGAGATCACCGAAGCCCCGATCGCGCCGCTTGCCGCGCCCGCAGCGGTGGCGTCGTTCACCGCGCCTGCCGGGATGCCGCCGCTCAAGGCTCCCGCCACGAAGGCCGCCCCGCTCACCGCACCCGCCGTGAGGTCGCCGCTCGCGCCTGCGGCCACGGCGCCGTTCACCGCGCCGGAAGTGAGGCCGCCCCTCGCGGCGCCTGCCGCGAAGCCGCCGAAGGCCGCGCCTGCTGCGATGGCAGCGCTCCTGCCGCAATTCGCCCCGCCGGCCGAGGAAATCGTCGCGGCCCCGGAGCGCGTCGTCGAATTCACCTTCAGCCTCGACGGCCTGGAAGCCAAGTACCCGCTGCTCAGGAACGCGT
>NZ_LFJC01000003.1:7311123-7311620 GCF_002776695.1 Bradyrhizobium nitroreducens | reverse complement strand
CGCGGCTGCCCAACTCCTTTGCCAAGCAGATCGTCAGAACTTCCACCGCGCCCTTGGCCGCCGAGTAGGCCGAGAAGCCGGGAAAAGACACCCGGGTTAGACCCGAGGAGAGATTCACTATTCGGCCTCCGTCGTGAAGCAGCGGAAGAAGAGCCTGGGTCAGGAAGTAAACGCCCTTCACGTGCACGTCGAACAGAGAATCGAATTGAGCTTCCGTCGTCTCGGAAAAGGGGGCCATCTCGCCATGGCCGGCGTTGTTAACGAGATGGTCGAATGTCTCTCGGCCCCAGTTCTTTTTCAACGTCGCTTGCACTTCATTGGCGAAAATCTTGAAGGAGGACACTTTGCTCACATCCAAAGGCAGCGCGGCCGCCTTCCGTCCCAACGCCTTCATCTCTTGGACCGTCGTTTCGGCCTCGGCTGCGCCGCTGCGATAGGTCAGAATGACGTCGCCGCCGTGGCGGCCGATGCTGAGAGCGGTGTTACGACCAAGGCCC
>NZ_LFJC01000003.1:7105493-7311113 GCF_002776695.1 Bradyrhizobium nitroreducens | reverse complement strand
TTTTTCCCCCCCCCCTTGGGGGGGGGGGGGGGGGGGGGGGGGTGCCCCCGGGAGAGGTCGGAGTTCGTGGCTACCCCCCTCCCTGCCCCTCCCCCACAAGGGGGGAGGGAATGAGAGAGCTGTGCTCACCTCACTCAAATGTACGCAGTCAACCGATGCCGATGCGTCGCCGACCATCAGCATCACGCCTCACCCCTTCACCAGCGCCCGGTAGTCCAGCCGGCGGTGGAACCAGTATTGATAGCCGCTGATGTTCTTCTGCATCGCGACGTTGACGAAGGGCTGGTAGAGCGGGATGCGCGGGATGTCGGTGAAGGCGAGGTCGACGAAGCCCTTGACGTCCTTGTCGTAGGTGGCGGTGTCGCCGCTTGCTGCCGCGGTGCGCGCGCCATCGATCAGCTTGTCCATCTCCGCCGACTTGTAGCTCATGGTGTTGAAGACGGAATTGTTGCCGTGATAGCACCAGTAGAAGAAGTACTCGGGGTAATCGAGCCAGCCCGAGAACACGTTGGTGAAGAGCGGCATCTCCTTCTTGTTCAATTCGGTGCGCCAGTTGGCGCCGGGCACCTTGTTGATGGTGGTCTTGATGCCGATCTGCGCGAGGCTCTCCTGCACCAGCACGCAGAGCGGCTCGTTGACGCCGGCGAAATTCAGGTCGAACGAGATCGTGGTCTCGAAGCCGCCTGCCATGCCCGCTTCGGCCATCAACGCCTTCGCCTTCTCGATGTCGGTGTTGTATTTGTGCGGCTGCGGCCAGGCGACTTCGGTCGGCTTGTCCTTCGCCGCGCCGAACATCGGGTTCGCGAGGCCGAACATCACGGCGTCCATGATCTTCTGATAGGGCAGCGCATAGGCGACGGCCTGCCGGACCTTCGGATTGTCGAAGGGCGGCTTGGTGACGTTCATGCCGATGTACTGGATGCCGTTGGAGAACGGCAGCGACACCACGTTGAGCTTGCCGTTCGCCTTCATCTCCTGGAAGTCCTTGTTCGGCAGCTCGTAGGAGATGTCGGCATCGCCGCGCTCCAAGAGCGCGCGGCGGTTGCCGGCCTGCGGCACCATGCGCCAGATCACGCGCTTGATCTTCGGCAGCGGACCGCAGACCCAATCGTCGTTGCGCTCCATGATGACTTCGGTGCCGGCGGTCCATTTCGTCACCTTGTAGGCGCCGGAGCCCGCGGTCTGCTGCTTGGTGAATTCGAGGCCCCAGGGGTCCTTCTCGCTGGCGTTCTTCTTCACCAGCTCGGAATTGACGATGCAGGGCACGATCACCGCGAGATCGGGGATCGTCAGCCTGTCCTTCTTCAGGAAGTCGACACGCACGGTGTGGTCGTCGATCACGACGAACTGCTCGGGCTTGGTCAGCGAACCCGCGCTCATCTGGAAGGTCGGGAAGCCGCCGACGCTGACGGCGCGGTCCAGCGACCACTTCACGTCCTTCGCGGTAACAGGCGTGCCGTCGTGGAATTTGGCGTTCTTGCGCAGCTTGAAGGTGACCGACATGTCGTCGATCTTGAACTCCTCGGCGAGCTCGCCCTTGAACTTGTCGCGGTCGTAATAGGGCACGCCGCCGGGGCCGCTCTTCATCTCGTGGCTGATCAGGCGGTCGTAGCAATTCCAGGACACTTCATAGCCGGGCACGTTGGTGCCGACGCCGTGGATGTCGAGATTGTTGGGGCCGCCCTCCGAGACGATCAGCAGCGTCTCCGAGCGGGCATCGGCATAGGCGGTGGAGATCACGGACGGCATCGCCGGAAGCGCCGCTCCGGCGGCCAACCCGGACACGGACTTGAGGAAATCGCGGCGCTTCATGGCAATGCTCCAACGCAAAGGTTTTTGGTTGGAACCGGATTCGCAAGGTTCGTGCCAGAGCTTAACGGCGGTTTACGACCGAGGTACTAGGCTGAAATTGCTATGAAAATCTTGATTTTGGCGGGTCCGAGGCGCGCATCGAGTTCGGGGGTATTGCATACAAAGGTGCAGATTTGCTCATTTAATAAGCTTCATTTGATGGGCGCCCTTCCAATAAGCACCACCGTCATTCCGGGGCGATGCGTACCAAAGTTCGATGCTGCGCGGCGCCCCGGAATGACGAAGAGAGGCTGAGCGCGCCGCTCACCCCGCCCAGATCAGGTCCTGCAACTCGACCAGATCGTTCGCTTGGTCCTGCCAGCCATCGATGCAGACGTGCGCGTTGAGATCGCTGGCGCGGTGCAGCAGCATCAGGGCCATCAGGCGGCGCTTGAGCGCGAAGTCCGGTCTCGCATAGCCGAAGCCTTCGAGCAGGCTCTTCACCCGGCCCGGCCGGCCTGCCGCCATGAAGGCACTTGGCCCGAGCAAATCGTAGTCGCGCCAACCCGCCAACACGTCGCCGAAGTCGAACAGGCCGGCGAGCGACCATTGATCGTCACGGCAGGCGAGCAGGAAGTTTTCCGGAATGTATTCGCCGATCAGGATCACCGGCGGCGCATCCATCGGAATGAGTTCTTGCGCATCGCGCAGGAGATCGTCGAGGCCGGCGAGAAATTTCGGCGCAAGACCGAGACGCGTGTGCCGTGCGCGGCAGCCCTGCATCTGCCGGCGCATGAAATCGTCCCAGCGCGGCTCGATGGCGGCGAGCAGACCGAGCGGGGCGCGCTGGACGCTGGCGATGGTCTCGCCGATCTGGCGCAGCAGACGCTCCTTCTGGTCCTCCGGCAGCTGCGGCCAGACCTCCGAGCCGAGCGTGCCTGTGAGACGTGTGATGACGAGATAGGGCCAGCCGTCGCGCGTCCCTTCCGCGACGATCTCGGGGATCGGCAGATGCAGGCGGCCTTTGAGCTGCGTCAGCGAGCCGCGCTCGGAGACGAATTGCGCGCGCAGCAGCGGCGGGAAGATCTTCAGGATCAGATTTTCGCCGAGGCCGACCACGAGGTTGGTGCCGTTCGCAAACACATGCGGCGCGCTGACGTCGAGGCCGTGGCTGCGCGCGATGTCGAGCGCGATCGGCAGCCATTGCGCGGGATCGGAGCGAAAGGCGCGAAAGCTTTCGGCGTCGGTCGCGTGAGGAAGTGTCATCGACATTGCAAGCCCAATGCGTTTGAGCTCGTCATGCCCGGGCTTGTCCCGGGCATCCACGTTCTTCGGGTGCAGCAAGACGTGGATGGCCGGGACAAGCCCGGCCATGACGATGCGGAAAGGCCTTGCGCTTCAACTGACACAGGCCCCCAGCCTCTATCTATCCGGGCTGGCGCGCTCGAACTGGCGCAGCAGCTTGTTGCCGCGCTCGACGGCGGAATCGAGCGCGGCTTGCGCGCTCTTCTGCCCCGCAAAGGCCTGCTCCAGCTCGTCCTCGATCGCGCCGCGGATCAGGACGAAGGAGCCGAGCCTGATGCCCTTGGAATTCTCCGTCGGCGGATGCAGCGTGATCTCCTCGAACGAGATCGCCGAGCCCGGATTGCGCTCGTAAAAGCCTTGCGCGCGGGTCAGCTCGGAGGCGGCGCGGGTGATCGGCAGATAGCCGGTGTTCTGGTGCCAGGCGGCCTGCACGCCGGGCTGCGACAGATAGGCGAAGAAGCGCGCCACGCCCTTGTATTCCTCGCGCGGCCGGTCGCGCAGCACCCACAACGTGGCGCCGCCGATGATCGAGTTCTGCGGCGCGTCCTTCACGTCGGGCCAGTACGGCATCATGCCGTAGCCGATCTCGAATTTCGAGTTCGCCCTGATATCGGCGCGCGTCGCCGAGGAGCCGATGAAGATGCCGCATTCGCCGCTCTGGAAGCGCGGCTCGGCCGACTGGCCGCGACCGCCATAGTCGAACAGTTTTGTCTTTTGCCATTCGGCGAGCTGGGCGACGTGACGCACGAGGGTGGGATTGTTGATGGTCAATTCCGCGTCGAGGCCGCCAAAACCATTCGCGCGCGTGGCCAGCGGAAGATTGTGAAACGCCGAGAAATTCTCGACATGGATCCAGGACGGCCAGGACGTGGTGAAGCCGCAGGCCGCGCCGCGGTCGCGCAGGCGCTTTGCGGCCGCGCCGAGCTCGGGCCAGGTCTTCGGCGGCGTCTCCGGATCGAGGCCGGCGTCGCGGAACATGGTCTTGTTGTAATAGAGGATCGGCGTCGAGGAATTGAACGGGAACGACAACAGATTGCCGGCCGCGTCGGTGTAATAGCCGGAGACCGCCGGCAAATAGTCGGTCAGCGAGAACGGCTCGCCCTGGTCCCGCATCAGGCTGAACACCGGATAGATCGCGCCCTTGGCCGCGGTCATGGTGGCGGTGGCGACCTCGTTGACCTGGACGATCGCAGGCTGGCTGCGCGAGCGGAAGGCGAAGATCGCGGCGGTCACCGTCTCGGTGTAATTGCCCTTGTAGGCCGGCACGATGCGGTAATCGGACTGCGAGGCGTTGAAGTCGGCCGCGAGCTTCTCGAGCTGCTTGCCGAGCTCGCCGGACATGGCGTGCCACCACGCGATGTCGGTGGCGGCGCGGACTTCACAGCCCCATGCGAGGGCCGTTGAGACGACGACGACCTGCAAGAGGCGCAATGCTGAGATCACGATGGCTCTTCCCGTGTCGCGCGACAAAAGGCGACCGCGCCCTGCTTAAGGCGCGGCATCTGCGGTTTCAACCGGGAATGCGAGCCGGCCGCGCCGCACAATCACGTCGCCGCACCGGGCGGGATGGCCTTCCCTTTACCATCTGCTAGATTGCATTGAACCTTTTGCTCCCGCCATGGACTCCACCACTGAGGGGTTGAGTGTGCCAGTGTTAAGCCGTGCCGAACTCTCGCGGACCGGAATGATTGTCGTCGCGCTTCTGCTTGCCGCAGTCTCGATGAGCATGCGCGCGACGGGCGCCGTCGCGCGCGAATTTCGCGCCGCCGACACCCAGGCCGAGGACTATCCGACCGTCCAGGCGCTGCGCTACATGGGCGCCCTGATCGCCGAGCGCACCAAGGGCCGCCACGAGATCAAGGTGTTCCACTCCCGCCAGCTCGGCGAGGAAAAGGAGACCATCGAGCAGACCCGGGCCGGCGCGATCGACCTCAACCGGACCAATGTCGCCCTGATCGGCAACTTCGTTCCGGCGATGAACGTGCTCGCCATGCCGTTCCTGTTCCGGTCCATCGAGCACATGCAGAAGGTGCTGAACGGGCCCGTCGGCAGCGAGATCCTGAACAGTTTCGAGCCCTACGGCTTCGTCGGGCTCGCCTTCTACGATTCCGGCGCGCGGTCGATCTACAACGGTGTCCGCCCGGTGAAGAGCCTCGCGGATCTCAAGGGATTGCGGATCCGGGTGCAGCAGTCGGAGTTGATGAGCCAGATGATCCGCGCGCTCGGGGCCGAGCCGGTCGAGCTGCCCTACGGGCAGGTGCTCACCGGGCTCGCCAACCATCTGATCGACGGCGCCGAGAACAACTGGCCATCTTTCGTGACGACGGACCATTACAAGCACGCCGGCTACTACACGCTCACCGAGCACACGATGAGCCCCGAAGTGCTGGTGATCTCGCTGAAGGCCTGGCAGAGCCTGTCGCCGGACGACCAGGCGATCTTCCGGGAGTCCGCGCAGCGCTCCAGCCGGTTCATGCGAGAGAAATGGCGCGACCTCGAGGAGCAGTCGCAGCGCAAGGCGCAGGAAGCCGGCGTCACCATCATCAGGGACATCGACCGCAAGCCGTTCGAGGACGCGATGGCCGCCATCTACGCCAAGGCCGGACGCGATCCTGCCGCGGCGGCGCTGATCGAACGCATACGCAAGGTGGAGTGAGCCGCGTTGGCTGCACTTGGACATCACGAGCACGCGGATAGGCCGCCCGGCCCGATCGGGCGGCTGCGCGCGCGTCTCGTCGGCGTGCTGCGGGCGGTGCCGATCCGCTGGCGCATCCTGTCGATCGCCGCGTTGAACTCCGCCGTGGTGGTGGTGCTGGTCGCCATGATCTGGAACGGCGCGCAGGTGCTGGGCTCGGCCTGGGACGACGTGCGCCAGGTGCGCGAATCCGACCGGATCCTGGCGCTGCTCGAAAGCGAGACCGGCCGCCTGCAGAACCTGATCCACCGCTACATCAACCAGCCGAGCCCGGACCTGTTCGCCGAGATCCTGCTGCTGCGCGAGGCGGTGCTGGGCACGCTCTCCAACCGCGCCGCCAAGGACCCGATGCTGGCGGGCTCGGTCGAGGAGCTGGAGCGCACCACCGACCGCTTCCTCAACGGCTTCGGCGAGCTGCGCAGCGTGCAGGCCACCATCGCCAAGACCTATGAGGACCAGGTACAGGGCCCGGCCAGGGACATGGCGGGCCTCTATTCCATCATCGAGGGCGCCACCGGCCATCGCGACGCGCTGATCTGGCCCTCGCTCGGCAAATCCCGCGAGGCCTTCACCGCGATGCTGGTGGCGGCCAATTCCTATTATTTGTCGCTGCAGACGGGCGCGGCCGACGACGCCCGCCGCAACACCGAGACGATCGAGAAGACCATCCCGGTGATGATCGATCTCGCCGACAACGACCTCCAGCGCATGGCGCTGCAGCGGCTCGGGGCCCGCACCGCCGCGCTGCGCGAGGGCTTTGCAAAGCTCTCCGAACAGCTTGCGAGCCGCACCGAGCTGCTCCGCAACACCATCGATGCCAGCCAGGCCGAGGCGATCGGCGCCATCGACGACCTCTCCACCAAGATGCGCCAGCGCGAGCAGAAGGCGCAGGAGACCTTCGACCGCACGCTGGCGGATATTTCGCGGCGGGTGCTGTCGATCGCGGTGATCTTCCTCGGCATCATCCTCACCGCCGGCGTGATGATCGCGCTGTCGATCCGGCTGCCGCTGCAGCAGATCATGACCGCGATGCGCGCGATCACGCTCGGCGACCTCGACCGCGAGGTGCAGGGCACCAAGGCACGCGACGAGGTCGGGGCCATGGCGCGCGCGGT
The DNA here is from genome assembly GCF_002776695.1 of Bradyrhizobium nitroreducens. Classification (GTDB taxonomy): domain Bacteria; phylum Pseudomonadota; class Alphaproteobacteria; order Rhizobiales; family Xanthobacteraceae; genus Bradyrhizobium; species Bradyrhizobium nitroreducens. Next base: position 7,304,207 of record NZ_LFJC01000003.1, on the reverse strand, counting down.
CGAGGTGTTCCGCGAGAACGCGATTGCGAAGCGCGAGACCGAGGACGAGCTGCGCGCGTCGAAAGAGAAAGCCGAGAGCGCGCTGCTCGAGCTCAACACCGCGCAGCAGAATCTGATCGACGCCGAGCGGCTGGCGGCGCTCGGCGGCCTCGTCGCAGGGGTCGCGCACGAGGTCAACAACCCCATCGGCATCAGCCTGACGGTCGCGTCCAGCTTTGCCCGGCGCACGGAAATCTTCGAGGCCCAGCTCAAGGGCGAGGGCGGCCTGCGCCGCTCGCAGCTGGAGGAATTCGTGCAGTCCTCGCGCGACGCCTCGCAGCAGCTCGTCGCCAATCTCCAGCGCGCCGGCGAGCTGATCCAGTCGTTCAAGCAGGTCGCGGTCGACCGCTCCCATGCCGAGCGGCGGCAATTCTCGCTCAGCGAGGCCACCGACCAGATCATCGCCAGCCTGCGCCCGGTGCTGAAGCGCTCGCCGATCACGCTGCAGGTCGACGTGCCCGAGGGGCTCCTGCTCGACGGCTATCCGGGCTCCTATGGCCAGATCCTGACCAATCTCTTCCTCAACGCCGCCAACCACGCCTTCGCCGACGGGCGCGCCGGCACCATCACGATCTCGGCGCGGCCGCGCGGGACCGAGGACATCGAGATCATCTTCACCGACGACGGGGCCGGCATGACCCCCGACGTGCAGCGCCAGGCCTTTGACCCTTTCTTTACCACCCGGCGCAATGAAGGCGGCACCGGCCTCGGCCTGCATATCGTCTATAACCTCGTCTCCCAGCAGCTCGGCGGCCGCATGATGCTGGAATCCAAGCTGGGACAAGGCACTACTTTTCGCATTATCATGCCCCGGGTCGCCAAGGGCGGCGCGCAGAGCACAGAAAGTGACGGGACTTCTCAATGGCCGAACAGGACGATGTCCTCCACCTGATCGACGATACCGGTACCGCGTCGGAGGATAGCAACGCCCGGAAATGGAAGATCGCCGTCATCGACGACGATCCGGCGGTGCATGACGGCACGCGTTTTGCGCTGTCCGACTACAGCCTGAACGGCCAGGGCCTGGAGATCCTGTCGGCCTATTCCGCGGCGGAAGGCCGCAAGCTGATGGCCGAGCACGGCGACATCGCCGCCGTGCTGCTCGACGTCATCATGGAGACCGACGTCGCCGGCCTCGAGCTGGTCGAGTTCATCCGCAACGAGATCAGGAACGAGACCGTGCGCATCATCCTGCGCACCGGCCAGCCCGGCCAGGCGCCGGAGCGGCGCGTGATCGTGCAGTACGACATCAACGACTACAAGGCCAAGACCGAGCTCACCGCCGACAAGCTGTTCACCTCGCTGACCGCGGCGCTGCGCTCCTATCAGCAGCTCGAGCGCATGGTGCAGACGCGGCGCGGGCTCGAGATCATCATCGACGCGGCGTCCACGCTGTACGACTTCAAGTCGATGCAGCGGCTCGCCGAGGGCGTGCTGACCCAGCTGGCCTCGCTGCTCAACGCCGATTGCGCCGGCATACTGGTCCTGCGCGACAATGGCGGCCTCGACCCCGAGCTCTCGGTACTCGCCGGCAGCGGCTGCTACAGCCGCTTCATCGGCACGACGTCGTCGAAGGCGCTCGACCCCGATCTGCGCGCGATGGTGGAAGCCGCCTTCCAGGGCCGCAAGAACGAATTCGCCGACCACCGCAGCGTGATCTATTTGCGCACCGGATCCGGCCGCGAGGTGGTGGTGCTGCTGCAGGCCGAGCGCGAGCTGTCCGAGACCGACCGTTCGCTGGTCGAGATCTTCTCCTCGAGGCTCTCGATCGCGTTCGACAACGTCATCCTCTATCAGCAGCTGCAGGACGCCAACGCGCAGCTGGAGGACCGCGTCGCCCAGCGCACCCGCGCGCTGATGCAGGCCAACCGCCGCCTCTCGGCGCAATGGCTGCGGCTGCAGCGCGCCAACGGCTTCAAGAACGAGATCCTGGGCACCGTCGCGCACGATCTGAAGAACCCGCTCGGCGTCATTCTCGGCCGCACCGAGATGCTGAAGGAGCTGATCTCGACCGGCGCCTCGCAAAGCGGCGTGGTCGCCCAGGTCGACCACATCCGCGACGCCACCAAGCGCCTCACCACCATGGTCGACCATCTGATCTCGGACGCGATGGCCGATGCCTTCGACATCACCATCCGCCGCGAGCCGGTCGACGTCGCCGCGCTGGTCAAGGAGGTCGCCGAGGCCAACCAGCCGCTCGCCGTCAACAAGCAGCAGGCGATCAGCGTCACCGCGCCGTCCAACATCGTCACCATGTGCGACACCGACCGCATCCGCGAGGCGATCGACAACCTGATCAGCAACGCCATCAAGTACTCGCCGATCGGCGGCAAGATCGACGTCGCCGTCAGCCATGAGGGCAACGACACCATCGTCCGCGTCAGCGACGAGGGCGCCGGCCTGTCGCCGGAGGATCTCGGCCGCCTGTTCGGCCGCTTCCAGCGGCTGTCGGCCAAGCCGACCGCCGGCGAGAGCTCGACGGGGCTCGGGCTCTCCATCGTCAAGCGGATCGTCGACATGCATGGCGGCGAGGTGACCGCCGACAGCGACGGGCCCGGCCAGGGCTCGACCTTCACCATCACCCTCCCCGCGACCGAAATGCCGTGATGCAAAGACCATGACCCAAAGCCAGCACATCATGATCGTCGACGACGAGGCCCCGGCCCGGGAGATGGTCGGCGATTATCTCAAGATGCACGGCTTCACCGTGACGCTGTGCGACGGCGGCAAGTCGCTCCGCGCGGCGATCGACGGCGGCATGCCAGATCTCGTCGTGCTCGACCTCAACATGCCCGAGGAGGACGGCCTCTCGATCATCCGCGACCTCAAGAGCCGCATCAACGTGCCGGTCATCATGCTCACGGCGACGGCGAGCCCGATCGATCGCGTCGTCGGTCTCGAGCTCGGTGCCGACGACTACGTGGCAAAGCCCTGCGAGCTGCGCGAGCTGATGGCACGGATCCGCTCGGTGCTGCGGCGGAGCGTGCCGGCCAAGGCGGCGGCGCCGGAGGCGGCGGCGAAATCGGACAAGGAGCAATTGGTACGCTTCGGCACCAAATGGCTCGATCTCGAAGCGCAGGCGCTGCGCGACGACGAAGGCAACGAGCACCCGCTGACCGCATCCGAGTTCGGATTGCTCAAGGTGTTCGCGGCCAATCCGAAGCGCGTGCTGTCGCGCGAGCGCCTGCTGGAGCTCGCCAATGCGCGCGACGCCGAAGCCTTCGACCGCGCGGTGGACCTGCGCATCATGCGCATCCGCCGCAAGATCGAGCCCGACCCGGCCAAGCCCGCCGTGATCCGCACCATCCGCGGCGGCGGCTATCTGTTCTCGCCGCAGGGCGACAAGGCGTAGCCCTCACCCTCCATTGTCGTCCCGGACAAGCGCGCCCCAAGCGCGCGCCGATCCGGGACCCATCATCCCAGGCCGCAGTTTGGCGTGAAAGCGCCCACTCCAAGTCCCCGTAACCACATCGCCCTGTGGGTATGGATCCCGGATCTGCGCTTCGCTTGTCCGGGACGACAGGAGTGTGCGTCGCGCGCCCGAACGCAACAGCTGGAAATACGTTCCAGGCGCCGCCGTCGGCCCCCAAGCCCCCACCCCCGTATTTTCCGTATATTGAAATTCCTCAACTTTTTGCCCCGAATGTTTCGTCGCGCCCCTTCCGACGAAACAATTTGGCGGCGCACGAAACCATTTTCCCCTTTTCGTGCAGACGTCCCGAAACGTTGGCTCATTAACACTTTGGTCCAAGGAAACGCCGCTCGGTTGCGGCGCTACGGGGAGCCAAGACTATGCGGAACGTCATCGCCATCAACGCCCAGGCCAGCCAGAGCATCATCGCCGCTCAGGCGACTTCGGACGACATGCTTCTCGAAAGCATTGCCGACGGCAACCGGACGTCGATGCATATCCTCTATTGCCGGCACAACGTGCGGGTCTATCGCTTCATCCTGCGCATCGTGCGCGATGCCACCACGGCGGAAGACCTCGTCAGCCAGGTATTTCTGGACGTCTGGCGCACCGCCGGCCAGTTCCAGGGCCGCTCGCAGGTCTCGACCTGGCTGCTCTCGATCGCCCGCTTCAAGGCCCTGACCGCGATGCGCCAGCGCCGCTTCGAGGACATCGACCAGGAGGACGTGCGCCAGATCCCTGATGGTTGCGACACGCCGGAGACCTCGCTCGACCGCAGCGATACCAGCGCAATCCTGCGCGCCTGCGTGCAGAAGCTGTCGCCCGCCCATCGCGAGATCATCAACCTCGTCTACTACCACGAGAAATCGGTGGAGGAGGTCGGCCAGATCATCGGCATCCCCCAGAGCACCGTGAAGACGCGGATGTTCTACGCCCGCAAGCAGCTGGCCGAATTGCTTAAGGGCGCCGGCGTCGAGCGTTTCGCCGCCTGACCCAATGATTTCAAAGGGATAGGGCCTGATACCAGGCCCTGCCCCGGAACACGGAAGTGTTACCGCCGACGAAACAATTGAAACAAACCACAACATCAGGCGGAAAAACTTCCCCCCTATAAAGCTCACATACGGTTTCGTTAAACCTCCCAAGACCTCCAGCGACCCGGACGATGCCCCCGTCCGGGTCGTTTTGTATTTGGGGGTGCTCGAAGCTGCCGACCTGGTGTGTGGTGGCCACGTCGAGTGAGGCGGCCACACTCTCTCATTCCCTCCCCCCTTGTTGGGGGGGGCAGGGAGGGGGGTCCACACGGGGAATCTCTCGATTTGCGCGCGACACGATCGCGTAGACCATTTGCTGGGCCACCCTTCTCCCCCGCCCTCCCCCACAAGGGGGGAGGGAGCGGACTGCCGCTGCGGCGGACAGGGTGCCTCACAGAAACAGCAGCCCGTCACGAAGGCGTGACGCGGCGTAACGACCACCCCGCCACACGCGAACTGCCCTCGTGACCTCCACCACGAGTGCCCCATGCTCGACCTGCTCTTCGCCCTCCTCGCCGGCATCCTCACCATCGCTGCGCCCTGCACGCTGCCGATGCTGCCGATCCTGCTCGGCGCATCGATCGGGCGCGCGGGGCATCTGCGTCCCGCGATGATCGCGCTCGGTTTCGTCGTTTCCTTCTCGGTGGTCGCGCTGCTGCTGGGTGCGCTGACGCGGCTGTTCGATTTCGATCCGAATGTGCTGCGCGAGGCGGCGTCGATCCTGCTGCTCGGCTTCGGCCTGTTGATGCTGTGGCCGACGCCGTTCGAATGGCTGTCGATCCGGCTCAATGGCTGGCTCGATCTCGGCAGCGCCGGCGGCGGGCAACGCGAAGGCGCGCTCGGCGGACTGATCCTCGGTACCACGCTGGGCCTGGTCTGGACGCCCTGCGCCGGCCCGGTGCTCGGCTCGATCCTGACGCTGGTCGCGACCCAGAAGAATGCCGCGTGGGCCGGCACGTTGCTGATCGCCTACGCCATCGGCGCTGCGATCCCGATGCTGCTGATCGCCTATGGCGGACAGGCCGCGACCACGCGCGTGCGCAGCCTGGCGCGGATCTCGCCGCGGCTGCAGCAGGGCTTTGGCGTGGTCGTGATCGCCTTCGCGCTTGCCGCCTATTTCCAATACGACACGCTGATCGTGGCGTGGCTCACCGGCTTCTACCCCACCGGCCAGATCGGCCTGTGAACAATCTGCATCTCGAACCGGAGGACTCGCTCATGACTTTCAAACTGCTCGCCGTCTCAGCCGCCCTTGTCGGCCTCGCCGTGACCGGCGCCGTCATCCCCGGCTTCTGCGACGAGGCCGCGCCCGCCGGGCCGATCACCGTCGCCGCCGCCAGCCAGCAATCCGCGCCCGACTTCACCGGCATCAACACCTGGTTCAACTCCAAGCCGCTGAGCATGGCCGACCTCCGCGGCAAGGTCGTGCTGGTCGATTTCTGGACCTATGGCTGCGTCAACTGCGTCAACACGCTGCCGCACGTCACCGAGCTCTACGCCAAATACCGGGACAAGGGCCTGGTCGTGGTCGGCGTGCACACGCCGGAATTCCCGTTCGAGCGCTCCGCCGCCAACGTGCAGGCCGCGCTGAAGCGTCACGGCATCACCTATCCGGTGGCGCAGGACAATGATTCCAGGACCTGGAACGCCTACAGCAACCAATATTGGCCGGCGCAATACATCATCGACCAGAACGGCAAGATCGTGTTCCAGCACGCCGGCGAAGGCCGCTACGACGAGATCGACCGCACCGTGGCGAAGCTGCTCAGCGCGAGCAGCTAATCCCGCGCAGACATCGCGCGGCCGGCTGCGGGTGACGCCCTTGTTGCTTGACTCCACGGACCCGTCCGTGGAGTTTCGCGGCCTAGAAATCAGCCGCCCGCAATGAACACCAGCACCGACATTCGCCTTCGTGAAGGCGCCTCGATCGCAGGGCGGCTGGTCATGTCCGGCTGTGTGTCGGTCGTTGCGCTGTTCTTCACGCCGGGCCTGTTCACGCACGATACCCTGCGATTAGTCATCTCGGTCGTGGCGCTGCTGGTGGGAGCGAGGGTTGTCGCCGGCATCATGATGGCGCCGGCGGTGGTGTGGATCATCACGCCTGACGAGATCCTGATCGGCCAGGAGCGGCCATTCGGAAAACTCCGGACGCGGATCGTGGCTAAGGGCGACATCGCGGAGTTACAGGTCCGTGGCGACAGGGGACACCCTGAGCGCTTCGCCATTTTTCTCAGGCTCGCATCGGGGGATCAACTGACGTCGCCTCGCATCGCAGAGATCACGCACACCAACGAAACCAGTCGCCGGATTGCCGAATTGCTGGGAACATCCCTGAGCGTACCGCCAGCCAATCCCCTGGACGCCACCAACGCGGAGATACGGATCGGCGAACCCGTGCGGAAGTCGGGCCGCGAAGAGGTGAGAATGGGTATCCTGGTCTTCGCGAGCCTCTACACCATTCTTTACGCCTACATGCTCTGGAAAGACCCGTCACCTTCGCTTCCCACGGTGATCTTGCCGCTCATCGGCTACGTCGTTGCCCTCCTCCTCTTTCAGTCTGCGCACAGGTTTGCCGGCGAGTCCTGGATCGTCCGCCATGGTGAGATTTTGATCGAGCGGATATCTCGCAGCGGCGAGCTCTCGGCGGATGCGATTACAGACCGTGACATCGAATCCATTTTCGTCAATCAACCTGACGAGGGCTCTTGCTCCGTTGCTGTCAATCTTCGCAGCGGGAAGACAATGCACAGCCCCGACATTGGGACGGAGACGGAGACGCAAGCGGTGAGCGACGAGATCGTCCGAAGGTTGGGGATCGCCCCGGAGAAGGTGCGCCGATAAGTCCCCTCACCCCGGCCCGGGTGACGCCCTTGTTGCTTGACTCCACGGCCTCGTCCATGGAGTTTTCGCGCGCAACGGAATCAGCCGCCCGCGATGGACGACGCGACCACCAGCACCGACATCCGCCTTCGTGAAGGCGCCTCGATCGCGCAGCGGCTGGTGATGTCCGCCTTTGCCGCGGCCGTTGCGCTGTGCTTCACGCCCGGCCTGTTCACGCATGATACCCTGGAAATCATCATCTCGGTGGTGGCGCTGCTCGTCGGCGCCGGGTTCGTCGTCGGCATCATGATGGCGCCGGCGGTGGTGTGGATCATCACGGCGAACGAGATCCTGATCGGGCGGCAAAGCCCGTTCGGCAAGCTGCGCACGCGCATCGTCGGGAAGGACGACATCGCGGCCTTGCAGGTCCCCGGCAGCAAACGGGTGAAGGCCCGCTTTCAACTCGTCTTCACGCTGACTTCAGGGGAGCGCCTGACCTCGCCGCCGATCTCGGACGTCACGCATGTTCATGACACCGTGGCGCGGATCGCCACGCAGTTCGAGGTCCCCAATGTCGAGGAACCCGTCAATCCGCTCGATGCCAGCAATCCCGAGATGCATCTTGGCGAGCCGATCGAGGCGTTTCCCGCACGGGACATCCGCATCGTCGCGTTGATCGTCGTCGCGTTGTCCGCCGTGCCCTATGCCACCAAGCTCTGGCGCGGATGGCCGCCCAGCCATGTCGACATCCTGCTGCTGCCGCTCGGCGTGCTCGCGGCGTTCGCGGTCTATCGCTACGCCAATCTCGTCACCGGCGCGTTCTGGATCATCCGCGAGGGCGATATCCGTGTCGAACGCCTGTGGGGCGACGGCACGCCGCGCGCGGACCATATCGAGGGGCATGACGTGAAGACGATCACCGTCGACCGCCGCGGCCGGTCCGAGGACGAGCACTGCATCGTCACGATCCGATTGCACTCCGGACGACGGTTTCGCAGCCCGCGGATCGGCTCGCGGGTCGAGGCCCGCGCCGTGGCGACGGAGATCGTGCGGCGGCTGGGGATTCCGGCGGAGAGCAACAAGATCTGACCCGATGTCTATTGGCGCAGAGGATCTGGCCGTGAACTCGGTCTGAGCCTCTCCCGCTTGCGGGAGTGGTCGACGCGTAGCGGCGGGTGAGGGCTCTATCCTCTTGGGGAGTGTCCCGTTGTGGAGACACCCTCTCCCCCGCCCTCCCCCGCACGCGGGGGAGGGAGCGCATCGAGCCCAGCTCTAGGCTTTTCGCGCCATCCCCTGTTTGTGGCATTGCGCCGGCCGCGTCAAAAAACCAAAGCATTCTCGTGACATATCAGGGCGGCGCGCCATCAACTTGCCATGAACTTGCCCCTCAGGTTTGATGGCTTTGAATGATTTGCGCTGTGGCAGCGGGGAGAGCTTGAAATGACGGATTTTCGTCGCCTGACCGGGATGTTCATGGCTGCGGTGGGGCTTATTCTGTCCGCCCCGCAAGCCTCCGCCCAGCAGCCGGACCTCGGCGACGAGCCGGGGCTGGTCGCCGATGACGCCTACCAGCTCGACCCGGAATGGCAGAAGCAGGTGGTCTATTTCCGCACCACCGAGGCGCCGGGCACGATCATCGTATCGACCGCCGAGCGGCACCTCTATCTGGTGCAGCCGGGCGGGCGCGCGATCCGCTACGGCATCGGCGTCGGCCGAGACGGCTTCCAGTGGCAGGGCCTGGTGACCATCACCAACAAGAAGGAATGGCCGGACTGGACGCCGCCGCCGGAGATGATCCAGCGCCAGCCCTATCTGCCGCGCTTCATGGCCGGCGGCCCCGGCAATCCGCTCGGCGCCCGCGCCATGTATCTGGGCACCACGGTCTACCGCATCCACGGCACCAACCGCCCCGATACGATCGGCACCAAGGTGTCCTCGGGCTGCTTCCGTCTCGTCAACAACGACGTCGCCGATCTCTACGACCGCGTCCCTGTCGGCACCAAGGTCGTCATCCGGCAGAAGCCCGAACTGTAATTCCATCGTCGGTGCATGATCCGAACGGGTCATGCTCCGCGCCCTCCTGCCAATCCCCTTTTCCCGATTTTCGAGAGAGCAACATGATGCGCACCTTTCGTGGCGGCCTGCTGATCGGACTCGCCGTCGCCGTGCTGGTCGCCGTTCTGGCCATCATCTATGAATTCTACGATACCCGCACGCTGAAGCGCACCGTCCGCCGCGGCGAGGTGCTGTGCGGCGTCAACAAGGGCCTGCCGGGCTTCTCGTATTCCGAGGACAACAAGAACTGGAGCGGCTTCGACGTCGATTTCTGCCGCGCGGTGGCCGCGGCGATCTTCAACGACCCCGGCAAGGCGAAGTTCATCCCGCTCGATGCCAGCGAGCGCTTCAAGGAATTGCAGAGCCGCAAGGTGGACATCCTCTCGCGCAACTCGACCTGGAGCATGGCGCGCGAGCTCGACTACGACCTCTATTTCCCCGCGGTCGCCTACTACGACGGCGCCGGCTTCATGCTGCCTCGTTCGCGCAACAAGGAGACCTCGCTCGACCTTGATGGCAGCAAGGTCTGCGTGCAGGCCGGCACGACCACCGCGCTCAACGTCGCCGACTACTTCAAAGCCAACAACATGAAGTATGACGAGGTGAAGTTCGACAAGCTGGACGACGTCGTGAAGGCCTACGACACCGGCAAGTGCGACACGTTCTCCGCCGACGTCTCGCAGCTCTATGCGCTCAGGCTGAACCTGACGAAACCCGGCGACCACATGATCCTGCCGGACATGATCTCCAAGGAGCCGCTCGCCCCCGTCGTGCGCCAGCGCGACGACGACTGGATGATGATCGTGAAGTGGACGCTGTACGCGATGATCAACGCCGAGGAACTCGGGGTCACCTCGGAGAACATCGACGAGGCCTTGAAGTCGAAGAAGCCGGAAGTGATGCGCCTCGTCGGCACCGAAGGCAATTACGGCGAGCAGCTCGGCCTCACCAAGGACTGGGCCGTCCGCATCATCCGACACGTCGGCAATTACGGCGAGATGTACGAGCGCAACATCGGCGAGAAGTCCAAGCTGAAGATCCCGCGCGGCATGAACCAGCTGTGGAACGCGGGCGGCGTGCAGTATGCGCCGCCGATGAGGTAACAGCTCTCTCCGTCGTCATTGCGTTGACGGTGTCACCTGAGCGTACGCTGCGTTCCCTCCCCCCTTGTGGGGAGGGAGCGCAGCGTGCCTTATTGCACGAGTGCCGCCTAGTACCCCCGCGCCCGCGCCAGCTGCTCGGTGTGGTAGTTGGCGTCGCCGAACAGCTCCTCGCAGACCCTTGCGCGCTTCATGAAGAAGCCGATGTCGAACTGGTCGGTCATGCCCATGCCGCCATGCATCTGCACGCCCTCCTGCACCGCGCGCGTGGCGGTGGTGCCGGCGCGCGCCTTGGCGACGGCGACGCTTGATGCGGCCTTGGCGACATCCGCGTCCAGCGCCTGCAGCGCCTTCATGGTGGCGGCGCGGGTGATCTCGATGTCGACATAGAGCTCGGCGGCGCGATGCTGCAGCGCCTGGAATTCGCCGATCAGCTTGCCGAACTGCTTTCTGCTCTTGAGATATTCGACGGTGCGGTTGAAGACCTCGTCGCTGAGGCCGACCATTTCGGCCGCGACCGTGCCGCGGCCGATGTCGAGCACGCCGTCGAGCAGGGCGGCGCCCTGATCGACCTCGCCGAGCACGCTGTCGGCATTGACCTCCACGTTCGCAAACTCGATCCGCGCCGCATTGTGCGCGTCGACCATGATGGTGCGTTCGATCGCAACACCCTTGGCCGCAGGGTTGACCAAGAACAGCGTCAGCCCTTCGCGCTCGCCGGCAGCGCCTGCCGTGCGCGCAGCAACGATCAGGAGATCGGCGACGTGACCGTCGACCACCAGCGCCTTGGCGCCGGAGAGCTTGAAGCCATTGCCGGCACGCACGGCCTGCAAGTTCGTCTGGAGCGGGCGATGCTTTGCGCCTTCGTCGATCGCGAGCGTCGCGAGCAGCGAGCCATTGGAGATCTTCGGCAGGTATTCCGATTTCTGCGCGGCATTGCCGCCGCGGTTCAGAGCGGAGGCCGCGACCACGCTGGTGGCGAGGAACGGTGACGGCATCAGCGTGCGGCCGATCTCCTCCATGACGATTCCGGCCTCCATGAAGCCGAGACCGCTGCCGCCGAACTCTTCCGGCACCAGGAGGCCGGCAAAGCCCATCTCGGCGAACGAGTGCCAGAGCTCCTTCGAGAAGCCGGTGGGGTCTTTGGAGTCGCGCAGGGATCGCAGATGCGACACCGGTGCCTTGTCGCTGATCAGCCCGCGCGCGGAGTCGCGGAGCATCGATTGTTCTTCGGTGAGGACGAGGGCCATGGGCGTGTTTCCGGTTCGAAATCTATTTTGGCTCGTCATTCCGGGATGGCCCGAAGGGCCAGGCCCGGAATCCATCGAGCGGCAGAGTTGGTGGATAGATGGATTCCGGGCTCGCGACTTCGTCGCGCCCCGGAATGACGGAAGGCCCTAAGCCCCCGGCAAATCCAAAATGCGCTTGGCGACGATGCCGAGCATCACCTCGGACGTGCCGCCCTCGATCGAGTTGGCCTTGGTGCGCAGCCAGGCGCGCGGACGGGCGCCCTGCCTGGAGCGCTCGCTCTCCCATTCCAGCACATCGACGCCGCCCGCCGACATCAGGATCTCGTAGCGGCGCTTGTTGAGCTCGGTGCCGTAATATTTCATCGCCGAGGAGAAGGCCGGATGGGCCTGGCCCGCCTTGGCGAGATCGACCGCGCGCTCGGCACAGGCCGCGAGCGCGGCCTCATCGACGTCGAACGTCGCGATCTTGCCGCGCAGCATCGCATCGTCGAGCTTGCCTTGCCCGTCGGTGCCGACGGAATCGGCCGCGATCTGTCCGAGCGGACGGCCGACGCCGCGCTCGCCCATGCCAGAGATCATCGCGCGCTCGTGCTGCAGCAGATATTTCGCGACGTCCCAGCCGCGATTGATGGTGCCGACCACATGCGATTTCGGCACGCGGACGCCGTCGAAGAAGGTCTCGCAGAACGGCGAGTAGCCGGAGATCAAAAGGATCGGCTTGGTCGTCACGCCCTTGGAGGTCATGTCGAACAGGATGAAGCTGATGCCGTCGTGCTTCTTGGCGGTGGGATCGGTGCGGACCAGGCAGAAGATCCAGTCGGCATAATTGGCGTAGGAGGTCCAGATCTTCGAGCCCGTGATGACGAAGTCGTCGCCGTCGCTCTCGGCGCGGGTCTGCAGCGAGGCGAGATCGGAGCCGGCGTTCGGCTCCGAATAGCCCTGGCACCAGCGAATCTCGCCGGCCGCGATCTTCGGCAGATGCTCCTTCTTCTGGGCGTCGTTGCCGTATTTCAGCAGCGCCGGCCCGAGCATCCAGATGCCGAAGCTCGACAGCGGCGGGCGGGCGCCCATTTTCGCCATCTCCGCGCGCAGCACCTTGTGCTCGGCCGCGCTGAGGCCGCCGCCGCCATATTCCCTAGGCCAATCCGGCACGGTCCAGCCCTTGTCGCGCATGCGCTCGAACCAGATGCGCTGCGGCTCGGACGAAAACTTCGCATTGCGCCCACCCCAGAACACGTCGGCATCCGACGTCGCGGGCTTGCGCATCTCCGGCGGGCAATTGGCTTCCAGCCAGGCGCGCGTCTCGGCGCGGAATGTTTCGAGCTCGGCGCTTTCAGTGTCGCTTGGTTTAGAGTCCGTCATTGGTCGTTTCCATCAATCAAAATCGACTTGTTGAGCGCGACTCTGGGCCAAGCTCCCGCGGAATTCAACCACTTCCGCGAGCCCGCATTCCGCTATAGTCGCGGCGACGGCAGCGCTTGAAAACAAAGAGGAAACGACGATGCGCCTGAAACTTCTTTCGCCTGGCGAAATGAACGAGAGCCAGCGGCAGACCTATGAGGAGTCGATTGCCGGCAAGCGCGGCAAGCCGCCGGCGCCGATGATGGCCTGGCTCAACAGCCCCGAGATGGCGCGCCACGCCACGCGGCTCGGCGAAGTCCTGCGCTTCGACACGATCTTCCCGGCAAAGCTGTCGGAGATCGCGATCCTGGTGACGGCGCGGCACTGGACGGCGCATTACGAATGGTATGCGCACAAGCGCCTCGCGCTCGCGGGCGGAATGAAGCCAGAGATCATCGAGGCGATCCGCGATCGCCGCACGCCGGAGTTCGACGATCCCAGGGGGAAGATGATCTACGATCTCGCAAAATCGCTGCATGAAGGCCACGGCGTCGAGAAGGGTTTGTACGACGAGGCGGTCAAGCTGCTCAGCGAACGCGGCGTGGTCGAGGTGATCGGGCTGTGCGGCTATTACACGATGGTGTCGATGACGCTGAACACGTTCGAGTTCGAGCTGCCCGAGGGCGAGGTGAAGGAGCTGGCTTAGTTTCCCCGTCGGAAACGCTGGGTTTCGGGATCGGCCGTAGCGCCGCCCCGGAGCCGGCCCTATGTGCATGTCTTCGAGGGAGCATTCACATGTCGCAGAGTCCCGTTCATGCCGGCACGAGGATCGGCCACGTCCACCTCAAGGTCGCCGATCTCGATCGCGCGCTCGGCTTCTATTGCGGCGTGCTCGGCTTCGAGCTGATGCAGAAGATGGGCTCGAGCGCGGCCTTCATCTCGGCCGGCGGCTATCATCACCACATCGGGCTCAACACCTGGGAGAGCAAGGGCGGCTCGCCGCCGCCGCCCGGCACCACGGGGCTCTATCACACCGCGATCCTCTATCCGACGCGGCCGGCGCTCGCGGACGCGCTGCATCGCGTGCTCACGGCCGGCATCGCGCTGGACGGCGCCAGCGATCACGGCGTCAGCGAAGCGCTGTATTTGCGTGACCCCGACCAGAACGGCGTGGAGCTGTATCGCGACCGCCCGAAGGAAGAGTGGCCGTTCGGGCCCGACGGCAAGCTCGCGATGATCACCAAGCGGCTCGATGTGGAGGCGCTGCTGAGAGAGCGGGAAGAATAGTCTCGTGTGGTGGGCAAACCGGAGCGTGCCCACGAGCTCTTGCCGACTCATCGCAAAAATCGTGGGCACGGCGCTTTGCGCCTCTGCCCACCCTACGAGAGCTTTGCTTTGGGCTTGCCCCGCACCATGATCAGCGCAGCTGCCACGACCTCCAGCGCGATGCAGAGATAGAACGGCAGCGAATAGCCGCCGGACCAATCACGCAAGGCTCCGACGATTCCGGGCCCGAACGCATAGGTGACCTGGTTGATCGCGGTGTTGAGGCTGATCAGCACGCCGAAGGCGGCGGAATCGAATTCCCGCTGCACGATCAGCGACGGCAGCGTGATGAGATTGCCGACCGAGAAGCCGAACAATGCGCAGGCCGCGATCAGCACGTAATCATTGTGCAGATTGATGACGACGAGCAGCGCGACGGCCTGGCTGAGGAACGACAGCGCCGACGCCAGCCGCTGGTTGAGGCGATCGATCACCAGCGAGAACAGCACGCGGCCGACCACCGCCATCGCAGTCAGCACCGCAACGGCAAGCGCGGCGCGCTCGCGGCCGATCACGGGATCGAGGAACGAGATCAGGTGCACGATGAAGCCGACCTGCGCGAACAGCACCAGCGCAAAGGCAATGGTCACCGTGAGGAAGCCGACATCGCGCAGCGCCCAGGCGCGGATTTCCGTCGACGATTGCGGCTTCGCCTTCGCCGCGTGCCAGCCGTGCTGCGCGGGCGGCCGGCCGACGAAAAGCAGGATCACCGGCAGCAGCAGGACCAGCATGGCGCCGGCGGCGGCATACATCGCGCCGGCGAAGCCGATATGGCCGATCAGCGTCACCAGCAGCGGCACGCCGACGATGCCGCCGAAGCTGGCGCCGTTGAGCGCGAGGCTGATCGCCATGCCGCGTCTGTGGTCGAACCACAGGCTGATCGTGTTGGTGATCATGGCGAGGCTGGTGCCGGCCCAGCCGAAGGCGAGCACGGCGTCGGCGAGATAGAGCTGCCAGAGCTCGCGCACCGCGCCGATCGCCACGGCCGCCGCCGCCATCGCCAGCGTGCCCGCAATCAGGCAGAGGCGCGCGCCATAGGTCCTCACGGCTTCGCCGACGAACACGACGAGCAGCGCGCCGAACAGATAGAAGAACGTGGTGCCCGATGAGATCAGCGTGGTCGGCCAGCCCCGTGCGCGCTGCAGCTCGGCGACATAGACGCTCTGGCCGTAGAAGCCGAGCCCCCAGCCGAAGGTCGCGAGCAGGAAGCAGACCGCGACGATGCGCCAGCCCTCGTAGCGGAGGGAGGATTCGTCGGTCGGGGTCGCGTGATGGGGATTGTCGAGCATGTCGCCACCTACTCCGTCATGCCCGGGCTTGTCCCGGGCATCCACGTTCTTCGATCTGCACGCCTAAGACGTGGATGGCCGGGACAAGCCCGGCCATGACGCATTTAATGAATGGTCTCCGAAAATCACTTCGACCGCGACCGAAGTATCATCGCTGCTGACAGCCTCCCGCCAATCTACACCGCGTCCGGGAACTCGCCCATCGCCGCATCCAGCCGCGCCTTGCGGCGGCGGGCCCAGGAGACCAGCGAGAGCGTGGCGAGGCCGAGCATGACAGGCGGGAACACCACGAGGTTCACCGCCGACCAGCCGTAATTGGCGAGCAGCTGCCCGGAGGAGAACGAGCCGATCGCCATCATGCCGAACACCAGGAAGTCGTTGAAGGCCTGCACCTTGTTGCGCTCCTGCGGCCGGTGCGTCTCCAGCACCAGCGCGGAGGCGCCGACGAAGGAGAAATTCCAGCCGACGCCGAGCACGATCAGCGTCGCCCAGAAATGCATCGCGGTGAGTCCGGAGAGGCCGATGCCGGCGGCGCCGGCTTCCAGCAGCAGGCCGGCGGCCACGACCTTCGGCGCGCCGAAACGGGCGATCAGCGTGCCGGTGAAGAAGCTCGGCCCGTACATCGCCACGATGTGCCATTGAATGCCGAAATTGGAATCGGACACGGACAGGCCGCACATCTTCATGGCGAGCGGCGCCGAGGTCATCACCAGATTCATCATGGGATAGGAGATGACGCCGCACAGCGCCGCCGCGACGAAGCGCGGCTGCGTCACGATGGTGAACAGCGGCCGGCCGCCATGCAGGTCGGCCGGCGCGGGCTTCGGGATATCGACGCCGGCGACGATGCCCATCGCGATCAATGCGACGGCGGCCTGCACCAGGAAGCTGAAGGCGAACAGATAGGGCTGCCAGACGTCCATGGTCCATTGCACGAGCTGCGGACCGAGCACGCCGGCGAACACGCCGCCCGCCATCACCCAGGACACCGCCTTGGGCCGATAGGCCGCGCTGGCGCCGTCGGCGGCGGCAAAGCGATAGGACTGCGCCACGGAGCCGTAGAGGCCGCCGAGAAAGGTCGCGATGCAGAACAGCGCGAACGAGCCGTGCAGGATCGCGAACGAGCCGAGCAGGCCGGTGAGCGCGCCGAGGCCCGTGCCGATGACGAAGGCCACGCGGCGGCCGAAGCGGCGCGAGATCGCCCCGGTCGGCAGCGTGCCGGCCGCGAGCCCCAGCACGTACATCGACAGCGGCACGGTCGCGAGCGACATGTCGGGTGCGAGCGTCGCGCCGACGATCGAGCCGGTGGCGAAGATCACGGCTGAGTTGGCACCGGTCAGCGCCTGGGCGGCGGCCAGGCGCACCACATTGGCGCGCGCGCGAACATCGTCGGCAATCTCACGGGTCGAAGTCACGTCGAGCATCGGCTTTTCCGCCCCAGAGGACTTTCGCGGGGCTCACGAGGTTTTGTTGATTCGCGGCACTATGGAGGGGTGCGAGAGGGTGGGCAACCGGCGCAAACGGGCGCAGGCCATGCCGCTGACGCAATCGGTGCGATGATAGCGGGGCCGCGCCCTTGACGGCCTACGCTCGATCGAATCCTATCCGCCGCGATTTTCCAGGGAGTTTCGTTCATGTCCGTCGACGATCGGCCCACGCTCAGCGCTCCCGACGACGACCCCTGGTCGTGGCTGGAGGAGATCGAGGGCAAGCAGGCGCTCGACTTCGTCGAGCGGCAGAATGAGCTGACGCTGCAGGCGTTCGGCGGCAAGGCCTGGGAGCACGACCGCGACCTCCTCGCGGCGATCTACGACCGGCCCGACAACATTCCCTATGTCAGCCGGCGCGGCTCTGACCTCCACAACATCTGGAAGGATGCCACCAATCCGCGCGGACTGTGGCGGCGGACGACGCTCGCGGAGTTTCGCAACACCGATCCGGCGTGGGAGACCATGCTCGATATCGACAAGCTCGCCGCGCGCGAAGGCGAGGACTGGCTGCTGAGCGGGATCGCCACCAGGCCGGGAAGCTCTCGCGCGATCCTGAGCCTGTCGCGCGGCGGCAGCGACGCGGTGACGTTGCGCGAGTTCGACATGGTTACGAAGAGCTTCGTGACGGACGGTTTCACGCTGCCGGAGGCGAAAGGCGGCGCCGACTGGCTCGATGCCGATACGCTGCTGCTGTCGAGCGCCCATGGCGAAGGCATGGCGACGAGCTCGGGCTATGCGCGAACGGTTCGGCTGTGGCGGCGCGGCCAGCCTGTCGATCAGGCCGAGGTGATCATCGAGACCACCGCCGATCACATGATCATCTATGGCATGCACGACGACACCGGACCTGCCCCGCGGGTCTGGATCGTCGACCAGATCGATTTCTTCAACCACACGATCTGGCTGCGCGATGCGACGGGCACGATGACGAAGCTCGATCTGCCGACCGGCATCTGGCTGCAGGCGCATGGCGACTGGTTCGCGATGAAGCTGCGCAAGGACTGGTCGATCGGAGGGCGGACCTACGCAACCGACACCGTGCTCGGCATCTCGCTGTCGGCATTCCTGAACGGCAGCCGCGATTTCGCGGCGCTGTTCGAGCCGGCGCCGCGGTGCGCGCTGCAGGGTCTGTTCTGGGCCGCCGGCAAGCTCGTGCTGTCGATCCTCGACGAGCTCAGGCCGCGCTTCGAAATCTGCACGCCGTCCGCCGACGGCTGGAGCCGCGAGACGCTCCCCGGCCTGCCACAAATCGGCGTCGTCGACGTCTGGCCGCTCGATCGCCATCCATCCGAGAGCAACGGCGACCTGCTCGCCAATGTGCAGGACCCGCTGACCCCGCCCTCGCTGCTGTTGCTGCAGCGCGGCGTCGCAAGCCCGACCGTGCTGAAGCAGGCGCCGAAGACGTTCACCGCCGACGGACTCGCGGTGACGCAGCACGAGGCGATCTCTGTCGACGGCGAGCGCATTCCCTATGTGCAGACCGGTCCGGCGAAACAGACCGGCGATGCGCCGGTCTATATGAGCGCCTATGGCGGCTTCGCGCTCGCGGTGAAGCCATATTACAATTCATCGCTCGGCAAGCTGTGGCTGGAGCGCGGCGGCACCACGGTGCAGGCAAACTTGCGCGGCGGCGGCGAGTTCGGCACGCGCTGGCACGATGCGGGACGGCTCGCCGGCAAGAAGCTGTCGCATGACGATTTTGCCGCGGTCGCGGCCGATCTCGTCCGGCGCGGCGTGACGAGTGCGAAGCGCATCGCCGCGCAGGGCGGCTCGAACGGCGGCATCCTCATCACCAACATGCTGGTGCGCTATCCCGAGCGCTTCGGCGCGCTGTTCTGCACCATCCCGCTGGTCGACATGCGCCGCTACACAAAACTGCTCGCGGGCGCGAGCTGGATCGCGGAATATGGCGATCCCGACAAGCCCGAGGAATGGGAGTGGCTGAAGACCTACTCCGCCTATCACAACGTCAAAGCCGGCCAGTCCTACCCGCCGATCCTGATCGCCACCACGCGGCGCGACGACCGCGTCCATCCCGGCCACGCGCGCAAGATGGCGGCCAAGCTGCAGGCAATGGGCTATGAGGCCTGGTTCTACGAGCCCGCCGCCGGCGGCCACGGCTACGGCAAGGACAACCGGGAGCGCGCGGGATTTGAAGTGCTTGGCTTCCGGTTTCTGAAGGAGAAGATCGGGTGGCGGGATGAAGGTTGATGGTCGCCCGCTCGCAAGTCCTGATCGCATCGCGACGTAAGGCGGCCACCGCTCTCTCATTCCCTCCCCCCTTGCGGGGGAGGGGCAGGGAGAGGGGTACCACACGGGAACTCTCTCGATGTGCGCGCGGCGTGATCGAGGACGGTTAGACCGTTTGCTGGGCTACCCCTCTCCCCCGCCCTCCCCCACAAGGGGGGAGGGAGCACACCGCCTTTGTGGTGTGCTCCCGGGCTCAAGCCAGCAACGGCTCAGCGCGAAAACACCAGCGTCAGATTGTTCGCGGGCATGTCGATGGACTCGATGAGGCGGAGGCCTGCGGCCGTCGCGAGCGTCTCGACATCGCCGATGTCGCGCACGCCCCATTCCGGATTGCCCTCGCGCAAGGAGGTGTCGAACACCGCATTGCTGAGCGCGATGTGCTTGCCGTCGCGCTTGAAGGGACCGTAGAGGAACAGCTTGCCGTCGAGGCGCAGATAACGGCCGGCGCCCGCGAACAGGCCTTCGGCCACGGCCCAGGGCGCGATGTGGATGACATTGGCACAGAACACGGCTGCAAGGCCGGTCGGCCCCTGCCCGCTCTTCATCTCCGGACACCAGTCGGGATCGGTGAGATCGATCCGCAGGGGTGAGCGGATGTTTGGCAGGCCCGCATGCACGCGCCAGGCCTCGATGCTCCTGAGATGGCGCTGGTTGAGATCGCTCGGCCACCAGATCAGGCCGGGCGTGTGGCGGGCGAAATGGACCACATGCTGGCCGGTTCCGCTGCCGAGCTCGACCACGTTGCCGGTCAGCCCGGTGAGGCGCTTCTCCAGCGCGGACCAGATCGGCGCGTGATTGCGATGGAAGGCCGGCGCATCGAGCCGCCCATCGGCCTCGACACGTCCGCCGTCCCTGCCAAATTCGACGACATATTCAGCCAAGCGAGATCCCCAAAATATGCGAAACAGAAAAGACGGCCGTAACGGCCAAACGCCCTAGAATAATTTGCTAGTGCCCACCTGTTAGATGAACGAACCTATCTCAGCGGTTGCAATGCGGAGGATATTAACTCCATTTTGCCGCGTGCATAGTCTTGATTGTCACGCGATGCCCTTTGTGCTTTGGAACGCTTATATTTCTGCAAACGAGATCATCGACATACCGCTTGGGACGATGCCTTGACCGCCTTTCCTTGCAAGCCTGCTGCTCTGGTGGCGCTGGCCTTCCTCGCCGGCGTGGCTGTGGCGCAGGCGCAATCCACTGTCGCCGACGGCCAGAAGCTCGCTTTCGACCGCGGCAAGGGCAATTGCCTGACCTGTCACGTCATCAAGGGCGGCGACCTGCCGGGAACGATCGGTCCGGAGCTGAAGGATCTCAAGACCAAGTACCCCGATCGCAACGAGCTCACCGCGATCATCTTCGACGAGACCAAGCGTAATCCGCAGACCATGATGCCGCCGTTCGGCCGGAACCGGATTTTGACCGAACAGGAGATCGGCGCGATCGTTGATTTCCTGCAAACCCTGTAATGGCCGGCTGCCCAGGAGACCTCCGATGACCACGACCACCGGCCCCGTTGCGACAAGGCGCCTGATCCTGCAGGGCGCAGCCTGTGTCGCCGTGCTGGGCCTCGGCAATCTGCCGTTCGCAGCCGCGCCGGCGCGCGCTGCGGCCAATGACAAATATCCGGAAGAGGCGTTCAAGCAGAAGAGCGAGGCCGACGCGATCAAGGCGCTCTATGGCAAGACCGCCGAGCCTTCCGACAAGGTCAAGCTGGACGCGCCCGAGATCGCCGAGAACGGCGGCGTCGTGCCGGTCTCGGTGACGACCACGCTCGACAAGGTCACCTCGATCTCGTTCTTCGTGGCCGAGAACCCGTTCGCGCTCGCGGCGTCCTACAAGATCGCCGACGGCACGATTCCGGGCGTCGCCAACCGGCTGAAAATGGCCAAGACCAGCAACTTGATCGCCATCGTCGAGGCTGATGGCAAGCTCTACAGCGCGACCAAGGAAGTGAAGGTCACCGTCGGCGGCTGCGGCGGCTAGGAGGATCGGTCCGATGGCATCAAGCATTCGCGTGCGCGCAACGTCCAACGGCGACATCACCGAGGTGCAGGCGCTGATCCAGCACCCCATGGATACCGGCCTCGCCAAGAATCCCGCCGGCGAGCTGATCCCGGCGCACTACATCCAGCAGCTGAAGTTCGAATGTAACGGCAAGGACGTCTTCGTCGCCGATTGGGGCACCGCGGTCTCCAAGGACCCCTATGTCAAATTCAGCTTCAAGGGCGCCAAGAAGGGCGACGACCTCAAGATTTCCTGGACCGACAACAAGGGTGCGTCGGACACGACCACCGCGAAGATCGCGTGATGAAGACCCGGTCTGCCCTCCTGCTTGGCTCGCTGAGCGCCGCGCTCGTTGCGTTTGCCCTCACCTCTCCGCGCGTCGCCGCAGCCGACAAGGTCGATCCCGTCACTGATGCCAAGGCGTTCAGGAACTTCTTCTTCCAGAAATTTCCCGACGTGAAGCACGAGGACTTCGTCAACGGTCCGTATTCGATGAACGCGGACATGAAGCGGCAATGGCAGGAGAAGGAGGAATTCCCGCCTTACGAGTTCGCGCTCGACGCCGGCAAGGAGATGTTCGCGACCCCGTTCAAGAACGGCAAGACCTACGCCGACTGCTTTCCGAACGGCGGCATCGGCATCCGCCAGGACTATCCTTACTTCGACGAGAAGGAAGGCAAGGTCGTCACCCTGGAGCTCGCGCTCAACCGCTGCCGCGAGGCCAATGGGGAAGTGCCCTATTCCTACGTCAAGGACGAGATGGCCTCGCTCACCGCCTACATGGCCTTCACCTCGCGCGGCAAGCTGATGGACATCAAGATTCCCGATGATCCGCGCGCGCTCGCGGCGTTCGAGAACGGCAAGCGCTATTTCTACACGCGGCGCGGCCAGATGAACTTCTCCTGCGCGAGCTGCCACGTGCAGAGCCCGGGCGAGCGCATCCGCGCCGAGATCCTGGCGCCGGCGCTCGGCATTCTGAACGCGATGCCGATCTACCGCTCCGAATGGAGCGGCATGGGCACGATCAGCCGCCGCTTCGTCACCTGCAACAGCCAGACCCGCGCGGTTCCGCTGGAGCCGCAGTCGGACGAATACCGCGACGTCGAATATTTCCTGTCCTACGTCGCCAACGGCCTGCCGATCGCGGGCCCGGGAGCACGACCATGAGCGCGGCCATGAAGCGGTCACTTCCCCTGGCCATGCTGCTCGCGCTCGGCCTTGCGCCCACGGCGCGCGCGGCCAATGAAGCGGACTACAAGGCGGCCTACGCCGCTGCGGAAGCCGCATCGAAGGAGGCTGCCGGCTTGCGCAATCAATGGACCGTCACCGTCTCGACGCTGGCTGCCGCCAGGAAGGCGGCCGATGGCGGCGATTTCGACCGCGCCACCGCCGCAGCCAAGGAAGCCGAGGCGCTGGCAAAGGCCTCGATCTTCCAGGCTGCCTCCGAAAAAGAAGCCTGGAAGGCGATGGAAATCCGCTAGACTGGGCCCCCACTGGAACAGTCTTGCGACCGCCTGAGGGCGCGGAGAATTTTGGAATGGCGATCCGCCGCCGCGATTTCCTGAAGAGCGCTGGCCTTGCCGCCGCATCGTTTGGTCTGCCGAGGCTCGCGCGAGGCACCGAGACCGCGAGCATCTACGACCTCGAACGGTTCGGCAATGCGCGGATCCTGCACATCACCGACACGCATGCGCAGCTCAATCCGGTCTATTTCCGCGAGCCCAGCGTCAATATCGGGGTCGGCGAGATGGCCGGACGGCCGCCGCATCTGGTCGGCCGAGCTTTCCTGGAGCGCTTCGGCATCCGCGCCGACAGCGCCGAAGCCTATGCCTTCACCTGTATCGAGTTCGAGAAGTCGGCAGGCCGCTTCGGCAAGCTCGGCGGCTTTGCCCATCTGAAGACGCTGGTCGACCGCTTGCGTAGCGATGTCGGCGAGAAGCGTTCGCTGCTCGTCGACGGCGGCGATCTCTGGCAGGGCACCGGGCTTGCCAATGTCATGCAGGGCCGCGACATGGTCGAGGTCGCCAACCTGCTCGGCATCGAAGCGATGACCGGGCATTGGGAGTTCACCTATGGCGAGCAGGTGCTGCGCGACAATCTCGAGCGCTTCAAGGGCGAGTTTCTGGCGCAGAACGTCTTCCTGACCGAGGAAGCCGCGTTCAACGACGCCCTCGCCTTCGACAAGGCCAGCGGGCGCGTGTTCAAGCCGTCTGTCATCAAGGAGATGGGCAGCCATCGCGTCGCGATCATCGGCCAGGCCTTCCCTTACGTGCCGATCGCGCATCCCAAGCGGTTCACGCCGGACTGGACTTTCGGCATCCGCGAGGAGGAATTGCAGAAGCATGTCGATGCCCTGCGCGGCACCGACAAGGCCGATGCCGTCATCCTGCTCTCGCACAACGGCATGGACGTCGATCTCAAGCTCGCCAGCCGCGTCACCGGCATCGACGTCATTCTCGGCGGCCATACCCATGACGCCGTGCCGCAGCCGATCCCCGTCAAGAACGCTGGCGGCACCACGCTCGTCACCAATGCCGGATCCAACGGAAAATTCCTCGCCGTGCTCGATCTCGCCATCGACAAGGGCAAGGTCGGCGACATTCGTTATCATCTGCTGCCGGTTTATTCCGAACTGCTGAAGCCAGATCCCGCCATGGCCGAGCTGATCGGCCGGCTGCGCGCGCCGCATGTGACCGACTGGTCGACGAAGATCGCAACGCCGGACCGCCTGCTCTATCGGCGCGGCAATTTCTCCGGACCGGTCGACGAGCTGATCTGCACCGCACTCCGCACCGAGCTCGATGCCGAGATCGCGTTGTCGCCGGGCTTCCGTTGGGGCGTCACTGCGCTGCCCGGCCAGGCGCTGACCATGGAGGATGTGCTCGCGGAAACCGCGATCACCTATCCCGAGACCTATGTGCAGGAGATGACGGGCGCGCAGGTCAAGGACGTGCTGGAAGACATCTGCGACAATCTCTTCAATGCCGATCCCTACTACCAGCAAGGTGGCGACATGGTGCGCGCCGGCGGGCTCAGCTACACCTGCACGCCGGCGGGCGCGATCGGCAGCCGCATCTCGGAGCTGAAGCTCCATAACGGCAAGGCGCTCAGCGCCAGCCATCGCTACAAGGTCGCGGGCTGGGCCTCGGTCAACAGCCAGCAAGGCGCGCCGGTGTGGGACGTCGTCGGCAAATATCTGCGCTCGGGCCGGATGTTTCAGGAGCGACTCGGCTCCGGCGTCACGCTGAAGGGCGTCGAGGACAATCCAGGCATCGCGGGACAGGGATGAGACGGGCGCAGATCCTGTCCGCGCTGATGCTGGCGCTGCTGGCGTGGGCCGCGCTCGCGCCGGCCTCGGCGCAACAGGTGCCGCTGCAGGACAAGCCGTTCGCGGAGCACAGGGTCGTGCTGCAGCTCTCGGACGGCGATGCCAAGAAGCAGGCGCTGGTGCTGAGCGTCGCCAACAATCTGCTGAAGGCCTACGACCCCGACAAGATCGCGATCGAGGTGGTGGCATTCGGTCCCGGCATCGACCTGTTGCTGTCAGGCAGCGAGCGTCGCAAGCAGGTCGAAAGCCTGATCGCGCAGGGCGTGCGCTTCGACATCTGCCTCAACACGGTGGACGCCATCGAGCGCGAAACCGGCAAGCGGCCGGAATTCATCGCCGCGGCGACGCCGGTGCAGGTCGGCGTCGCGCAGATCCTGTTCCTGGCGGAGAACGGGTACACGCTGGTGAGGCCGTAGGGGGCGTAGGCGCGCTCTCGCGTCACCCTCAGTGTCGTTCCTGCGAACGCAGGGGCGACCGAATTTGTGGGACCGGCGTTCCCCCACATAGATCCCCTCCTCCGGCCGATCACTCGGAACAACAATTTTCTAAATTTTACTCAAAATGCAGTGAATTACTCCTATTTTTGGCCCAGAACGTAGTAGAATCCTCGAAATCAGTTCCAAGCCGGGTTCTGCCATGATCTTCCGCCAGCTCTTCGACAGCGTTTCGGGCACCTACAGCTACATCCTCGCCAGCCGCCCCGGCGGCGAGGCGCTGATCCTCGATCCCGTGCTGGAAAAGGTCGACCGCTACTGCCAATTGCTGCGCGAGCTCGACCTCAAGCTGGTGAAGGCGGTCGACACCCATCTGCATGCCGACCACGTCACCGGCCTCGGCGAGCTGCGCGACCGCACCCATTGCATGACCGTGATGGGCGACCAGACCAAGGCCGACGTGGTGGCGATGCGCGTTGCCGACGGCGACAAGGTGACGATCGAGGGCCTGTCGCTCGACGTGATGTACACGCCGGGCCACACCGACGATTCCTATTCCTACCTGATGGGCGATCGCGTCTTCACCGGCGACACGCTGCTGATCCGCGGCACCGGCCGCACCGATTTCCAGAACGGTTCTTCGCGCGCACAGTACGATTCGATCTTCAACCGGCTGCTCAAGCTGCCGGACGAGACGATGGTCTTCCCGGCGCACGACTACAAGGGCGACACCGTCTCCACCATCGGCGAGGAGAAGCGTTACAACCCGCGCCTCCAGGTGCGATCGGTCGACGAATATATCGAGCTGATGGCCAATCTGAAGCTGCCCAATCCGAAGATGATGGACGTGGCGGTGCCCGCCAACATGCATGTCGGCCTGCATCAGGAGGAGCTGGAGAAGGAAGGCCGCGCGCTCAGCGCGGTCGAGGCGATCCGCATTCTCGGCCGGCCCGACATGCTGCTGGTCGATCTGCGCGAGACCAACGAGCGGATGAAGCACGGCATGCTCGAAGGCGCGCTGCATACGCCGTATCCATCGGTCGAGGAGAGCCTGAAGCCCGGCGGCATGCTGCGCGAGGTCGCAGCCGCGACGGGGCGCCGCGTGGTGTTCTTCTGCGCCTTCGGCGAGCGCTCGGCGATGGCGGTTGCGGCAGCGAAAGAGGCGGGCCTGCTCAACACCGCCCATATCGCCGGTGGCATCGACGCCTGGAAGAAGGCGGGCGGGCCGGTCGTGCACTGACGGCCTGCTTGCGATAGCTCAGAAACTGCACATATCTTCCGGATAAGATCGGATGCAGCATCACCATCCGGGACCAGCCATGACCAGGATCTGCAAACCAAGCGAGCCGCCTCAGGTCGCCGAGAAGAAGCCGGCGGAAGGCAAGGCGAAGACGCCTCCGCCTCCCCTCGAAGACGACGACTACGAGGACGGCGACATCGCAACGCCCAAGCGCGACCGCTACGGCGTGGACGACGAGCCGTTGTGAGGGGTGAAGTCGCCTCACGAA
Organism: Bradyrhizobium nitroreducens; assembly: GCF_002776695.1. Classification (GTDB taxonomy): domain Bacteria; phylum Pseudomonadota; class Alphaproteobacteria; order Rhizobiales; family Xanthobacteraceae; genus Bradyrhizobium; species Bradyrhizobium nitroreducens. Next base: position 7,277,524 of record NZ_LFJC01000003.1, on the reverse strand, counting down.
CCGTGCGTCCCCGCCCGCGCTACCTGCCATGCGCCTCTGTTCATGGACAAATAACCGCTCTCCCCGATAGTTTCCGCGTCCATCGGGAGTGAAACGGGACTGCAATGGTCGACGTTCTTGCCGCACCGCAGCAAGGCAAGGCGGACAGCGCGCTACGCACGCTGACTGGAATCTCGATCGCGCATTGGGTCAGCCATTTTCATCTGCTGGTCCTGCCGATGCTGTTCCCGTTCCTCAAGGACAAGCTCGGCGTCGGCTATGTCGAGCTCGGCCTCTCGCTGACCACGCTTGCCGTCGTCTCCGGACTGACGCAGGCGCCGACCGGCTATCTCGTCGACCATTTTGGCGCGCGCAAGATCCTGCTGATCGGACTGACGCTCGGCGGATGCGCGCTGATCATGCTCGGCCTGCATCTCAGCTACGCCTCGCTGATCGCCTGCGCCGTGCTGCTCGGGCTCGCCAACAGCGTCTATCACCCCGCCGACTACGCGATTCTGGCCGAGCACATGGACGAGGCGCGGATGGGCCGCGCCTTCTCGATCCACACCTTTGCCGGCTTTCTCGGCGGCGCAGTGGCGCCCGCGATCGTGGCCGCGCTCGTCACCCTGTCCGGCGGCGTCGGTGCGCTGGTCGCATCGGGAGCGATCGGCATTCTGGTGGCGCTGCTGCTGCTCGTCATGAACATTCCCGACGCCGGCGCCAGCAGGAAGAAGCCGGGCGCGGAGAACGCGCCGAAACAGGCCGTCATCACGCCGGCATTGATGATGCTGACCGTGCTGTTCATGCTGCTCAGCCTGTCGGTCGCCGGCATCAACAATTTCGGCGTGGTCGCGCTGATGAGCGGGTATGGCGCGTCCTATTCCTCGGCCAACGTCATGCTGACCGCGTTCCTCGGCTGCAGCGCCGCGGGCGTGCTGGCCGGCGGCTTCCTCGCCGACCATACCGAGCGCCATGGCTATGTCGCCGCCGCCTGTTTTGCCGTGAATGCAGCGCTCGTGCTGCTGATCGCGCTGGTCACGTTGCCGGGCTGGGCGCTCACCGCCGCGATGGCGACGGCAGGTTTCCTCTCCGGCGTGATCGCGCCGTCGCGGGACATGCTGGTGCGCAATGCCGCGCCGGCGGGCGCCGCGGGCCGCGCCTTCGGCATCGTCTCCACCGGCTTCAATCTCGGCGGCATCGTCTCACCGCTGCTGTTCGGCTGGATCATGGACCAGAGCGCGCCGCATTGGGTGTTCGGTGCGTCCGTGATCTTCATGCTGGCGACGGTGGTGCTGTCGCCGTTCACGGAGCGGAAGCGGGCCAAGGCCAATTGATCGGTCGGTATCGCTGCGAATTCAGCTGTCGTCCCTGCGAAAGCAAGGGACCCATATCCACAGGGAGTGATTGTCGCGCGAAGCTGATAACTACGAGTCTTCGCCAAACATCTCCCTGTGGTTATCGCGACGAGCGCAAGCGCTCGCGCGGAGGTCCCGGATCGGCGCGCGCTTAAGGGCGCGCTTGTCCGGGATGACGAACCAATAAATCAAACGCAACAAGCAAAACAGCAAAACGGGAAGAAACACCATGAGCACCCCTGATCTCGTCATCCGCGGCGGCACCGTTGCGGATGGAAACGGCGGCGAGCTGTTCGAGGCCGACGTCGCCATCACCGGCGGGACGATCAGTGAGGTGGGCAAGGTCGCCGCGAAGGGCCGCGAAGAGATCGACGCGCGCGGCAAGCTGGTGACGCCGGGCTTCGTCGACGTCCACACGCATTATGACGGCCAGGTCACCTGGAGCCAGGACATCACGCCATCCTCACAGAACGGCGTCACCACCGCGATCATGGGCAATTGCGGCGTCGGCTTTGCGCCGTGCAAGCCTGAAGACCACACCCGCCTGATCCAGCTGATGGAAGGCGTCGAGGACATTCCCGAACCGGTGCTGAGCGCCGGCATTCCCTGGGCCTGGGAGAGCTTTCCGGACTACATGGACTGGCTCAGCAAACGCGATTTCGACATCGACGTCGGCGCGCAGCTGCCGCATGCGGCGCTGCGCGTCTATGTCATGGGCGAGCGCGGCGCGCGCCGCGATCCCTCGACTGCGGAGGACAATGCGGCGATGGCGAAGCTCGCTGGCGAAGCGGTGCGCTCGGGCGCGCTCGGCTTCTCGACTTCGCGCACGCTCAACCACCGCACGTCCACGGGCGATTTCACGCCGACCTTGAAGGCGGGCGAGGACGAGCTCACCGCCATTGCCGGTGCCATGCACCGGCAGGGCCGCAGCGTGCTGCAATTCGTGCTCGACCTCTCGACCATCCACGAGGATCTGCCGATGATGCTGCGGGTGGCCGACAGCACGAAGTGTCCGATCTCGTTCTCGATCACGCAGAATGACAGATCGCCGAACCGCTGGCGCCAGACCCTGGACGAGATCAATGCGGCCGCCAAGCGCGGCCTCTCCATCACTGCACAGATCGCCGCGCGACCGGTCGGGCTGCTGCTCGGGTTAGAGCTGTCGCGCAACCCGTTCCAGACCCATCCGAGCTACAAGGCGATCGCGCACCTGCCGCTTGGCGAGCGGCTGGCGCGGCTGCATCAGAGCGAAGTGCGCAAGGCGATCCTGAGCGAGACGGCGACCGCGACCGACGATCCGCTGTTCTTTCGGCCCAACTACGACAAGATGTTTTTGCTCGGCGATCCCCCCGATTACGAGCAGCCGCCGGAGAACGCGCTGGGCCCGCAGGCGCGCAGGCAGGGACGCCAGCCGGAAGAGCTTGCCTATGATGCGATGCTGTCGGACGAAGGCCGCGGCATGCTCTATGTGCCCTTCCTCAATTATTCCGACGGCAATCTCGATGCGACGCGCGAGATGCTGATCGACCCGCAATCGGTGCCGGGCCTGTCCGACGGCGGGGCGCATTGCGGCATCATCTGCGATGCCAGCTTCCCGACCTATCTCTTGACGCACTGGACGCGGGACCGGACGCGCGGCGAGAAGCTATCGATCCCGTTCGTGGTCGCGGCGCAGGCACGCAAGACCGCGCTCTCCGTCGGCCTCACCGACCGCGGCTTGATCGCACCCGGCTACAAGGCCGACGTCAACGTGATCGACTATGACCGCCTGCACCTGCATCCGCCCAAGGTGCATTACGATCTGCCGGTCGGCGGACGGCGGCTGTTGCAGGATGTCGACGGTTATGACGCCACGATCGTCTCGGGCGTGGTGACGCGGCGGCAGGGCGAGGCCACGGGTCGGCGGCCGGGCAAGCTGATTCGGGGTGCGCAGGGGATGAACTAGGCGGTTGTTGCCGCTTACCCTCCCCTGGAGGGGGAGGGTCGCTACGCATGCAGCGAAGCGGAATGCGTAGCGGGGTGGGGTGACAGTCTCTCCGCACGAGAAGGTGCCCGTGTTGAGGGATCACCCCACCCCGCTCGCGCTTCGCGCGATCGACCCTCCCCCTCCAGGGGAGGGTAGGAGCCCTTACGTCGGGGACACCGCGCCCTTCAGCGCCGTGGCTTGCGCGGCCGCACCGCGCGTCAGTCTGGCCTTTTCCGTGTTCGGCCAGAGCAGCAGCAGGCCGAGCAGGCCGGAGCCGACCATGATCACGGCGTTGATGGTGAAGCCTGTCATGTAGCCGTCGAGCGTGCTGCCGGCGCGCTGGATCATCGCTCCCATCACCGCCGGCGCGATGATGCCGGCGAGCGTGTAGAGCGCGCTGTAGATGGCGAGGACGGCGCCGCGCTGCGACGTCGGCGTGAACTCGCCGAGCATGGGCGGGCACACGACATAGATCGCCCCGCACAGGCCCGAGCCGACCACGAGCAGCGCGATCTGCAGGCCTGCGCCCTGAACATGCGGCATCGTCGCCAGGATCAGTCCGCCGATCACCAGCGGCACCGAGCCAAGCACGCCGCGCGCCGCGCGGGTGTTGTAACCGCGCGCCATCATCACTTGCGAGATCCACCCCGTGAGAATGACGGTGGTGGCACCGAACACCCAGGGCAGGATCGAGATGAAGCCGGCCTGGCTCTGCGAGAAGCCGAGTCCCTTGACGATGAACGGCGTGAACCAGGTCAGGCCGAGCGAAAGCGCCCAATAGGCGCCGAAGGTCGCCGCGACGCAGCCGATGAAAGTGCGCGAGGTGAGAAGCTGCAGGTAAGGGATCTTCTGCTCGGACGCGGCCAGGACCTGGGTGTCCTCCAGCGGCCCCTCCTTGCCGAGCGCGAGCCAGGCACAGACCCAGATCAGGCCGACGACGCCGAGCGCACCGAAGGCATAGTGCCAGGAATGATTGACGATGACCCAGTTCAACGCCGGCACTGCCAGGATCACGCCGAAGGCGGAGCCCTGCGACAGGATCGCGGTCGGCAGCGTGCGCTTCTCGTCGGGGAACCATTTGTAGATGGCATGCGCCGCGACCGAGAAGGCCGGGCCTTCACCCGCGCCCAGCGCGATACGGCAGATCAACAGCGTGGTGAACGAGACGGTGCCGACCATCGGAAACTGCGCCAGCGCCCAGATCACCGCGAGCACGAGCAGCACCCAGCGCGTCGGCACCTTGTTGACGATAAAGCCGACCACGATGCCGGCGATCGAGAACAGGAAGAAGAATGAGGAGCCGAGCAGGCCGAACTGCTCCGGGCTGAGCTTCAGATCGGTCATGATCGGAACGCCGGCGAGGCCGACGACGATCTTGTCGGCAAAATTCACGACCATGAAGAGAAAGAGGAGAAACGTGACGGTCCAGGCGCCCTTCGGCGTTGGCTTTGCCGAACCCCTGGATTCCCCTGCCGTCCTGTCCGCCGTTTCAGGCGTTCCCTGAGCGCTCATCGTTCTCCCCGCATGTCTTTTATGGCACTTTTTTGATTTTGCCGTCCTGGAAGCTAACAACGCCTTCGAGACCAACGCAACCCGGCATTTCCGCAGCAAGTGTGCTACGCAACAATTCCGCTAATTCCGTCCGGCGCCATTCATCGTGCTGAGCATCCGAAACCTTTCCAAGACCTTCTCCTCGGCCGGCGAACCGGCCCATGTGCTGCGCGGCGTTAATCTCGACCTCAAGGCCGGCGAGCGCGTCGCGCTGACCGGCGAGTCCGGCAGCGGCAAGAGCACGCTGTTGCACCTGATCGCAGGGTTAGATGCCGCCGATGGCGGCACGATCCGGCTCGAGGACGTCGAGGTCACCAATCTCTCCGATGCGGGACGCGCAGCCTTGCGGCGCGATCGGATCGGCCTGGTTTTTCAGCAGTTCAACCTGATCCCGAGCCTGTCGGTCGCGGACAATCTGGCCTTTCAGGCACGGATCGCCGGCCGTCATGACGCGGCCTGGATGAAAGAGCTGATCGAACGGCTCGGGCTCGGCCCGCTCCTGAAGCGCTATCCCGAGCAATTGTCCGGCGGACAGCAGCAACGCATCGCGATCGGTCGGGCGCTGGCGACAAAGCCCTCGCTGCTCTTGGCGGACGAGCCGACAGGCAATCTGGATGAGGCCACCGCCGAGGACGTGCTCGCACTAACGCGCGATCTCGTCGCGCGCACGGGCTGCGGCTTCCTGATGGTGACGCACAGCATGCATCTGGCCGGCACACTCGACCGCCACCTCACCCTACATGCGGGGCGGATCGCATGAGGCGCGCGCTCTGGATCCTCGCGGTGCTGCTGAGCCACTGGCGGCGTCACAAGATGCAGTTCGCGACGCTTCTGGTCGGGCTGATCGCGGCGACCGCGCTGTGGAGCGGCGTGCAGGCCATCAACCAGCAGGCCCGCAGCGCCTATGACCGCGCCGCAGCGACGTTCGGCGGCACCCGCACCGCGATGCTGGTTGCGCCGAATGCAACAACCTTCTCGCAGGACCTGTTCGTCAAGCTGCGCCGCGCCGGCTGGCCGGTGTCGCCCGCGCTGGAGGGCCGGGTGCAGATCAACGGGCGCTCGGTGCGGCTGCTCGGCATCGAGCCGGTGACGCTGCCGGTCGAAATCGGCAATGCGCCGCGGCTCGGTGCCTCGGACCTCGGCAGCTTCGTAGCGCCGCCGGGCCAGACATTGGTGGCACGGGAAACGCTGAGAGACCTGCAGGAGACGGAAGGCGCGGCACCGCCGATCAGCAACGGCGCAAGGCTGCCGCCGCTGCGGGTGCTGCCGCAGCTCGTGCCCGAGGTGCTAGTGGTCGATATCGGCGTGGCGCAGCGCCTGTTGAACAAGCCGGATCAGCTCTCGCGGCTTCTGATCGGCAAGCCGAAGAGCAAGCCCGCGCCGCTGGCAAGCATCGTCGGCGACCAGTTGCAGCTGATCGAGCCGACCGCGGAAACCGAGCTGGAACGCCTCACCGACAGCTTTCATCTCAACCTGACCGCGTTCGGCCTGTTGTCGTTCTTCGTCGGCCTCTTCATCGTCAATTCGGCCGTCGGCCTCGCCTTCGAGCAACGGCTGCCGATGCTGCGGACGCTGCGCGCCTGCGGCGCCTCGGCACGGCTCGTCAACACGGTGCTGGTGGTCGAGCTGGTCGCACTGGCGCTGGTCGCAGGATTGATCGGCCTCGTGTGCGGCTATTTCATCGCGGCGGCGCTGTTGCCCGACGTCGCGGCGTCGTTGCGCGGACTCTACGGCGCGCAGATTCCGGGGCAGCTCAGCCTGCGGCCGGAGTGGTGGCTCGCCGGCATCGGCATCAGCATTGCCGGTGCGCTCGTTGCGGCGACGACCAGCCTGATCAAGGCGATCAGGATGCCGGTGCTGACGACCGCGCAGCCGCGCGCGTGGCAGCAGCGGCAGCGGCGCTGGCTGATCCTGCAGAGCTGTGCGGCCGGTGTCGTGTTCGCGCTTGCGCTGCTGTTGCTGCGCTATGGCGAATCGCTGATTGCGGGCTTCGGCGTGCTGGCGGCCCTGATGCTCGGCGCGGCCTTGATCCTGCCGGCCCTCCTCGAACTCCTCCTGCTCGCAGGCCAATGGACCGCGCGAAGACCGCTTGCGCTGTGGTTCTGGGCGGACAGCCGGCAGCAGCTCTCCGGATTGTCGCTGGCGCTGATGGCACTGCTGCTCGCGCTCGCCGTCAATGTCGGGGTCTCCACCATGGTGGAGACGTTCAGCCGCACCTTCATCGGCTGGCTCAACGGTCGGCTTGCCGCCGACGTTTACATCAGCGCCTCCGACAACGCGCAGGGCACGGCGATCCGCAACTGGCTGAAGGAGCGCAGCGACGTGCAGGCGGTCCTGTCGGGCGGCCGCGCCGAGGTGCAGCTTCAGGGCCAGCCTGTCGAGCTGTTCGGCCTGCCGGATCACGCGCTCTATCACGAGCGCTGGCCGCTGCTGGAAGCCGCGCCGCGCGCCTGGACCCGGCTGGTGCCGGGCAATGCCGCCTTCATCAGCGAGCAGCTCAGCCGCCGGCTGAATGTGCGCGTCGGCGACGTCGTCGAGGTGCCGGCACCTAGCGGAAGCTGGGAGCTCGACATCGTCGGCATCTATGCCGATTACGGCAATCCCAGGGGACAGCTGACCGTCAACGTCGCGGCGCTGATCCGGCAATTTCCGCAGACGCCACAGACACGGATCGGGCTTATCGTCCCACGGGAAAAGATTCCCGGCCTGATCGCGGCCCTGCAGAAGCAGTTCGCGCTCGGCGACCGCAGTGTCGCCGACCAGGCCACGGTGAAGGCGGAATCGATCCGCATCTTCAACCGCACCTTTGCGGTGACATCGGCGCTGAATGCGTTCACGCTCGGCGTCGCCGGCATCGCGCTGTTCACGAGCCTGTTGACGCTGGCCAACTCCCGCCTGCCGCAGCTTGCGCCGCTGTGGGCGATCGGCATCACGCGGCCGCGGCTGGCCGCGATCGAATTGACCAAGACGCTGTCGGTCGCGCTGTTCACATCGCTGCTCGCCGTGCCGCTCGGGCTATTGGTGGCGTGGTGCCTGATCGCGATCGTGAACGTGAAGGCGTTCGGCTGGCGGCTGCCGTTCCATGTGTTTCCGCTGCAATTGATCGAGCTGGTCACGGTGGCGCTGCTGGCCTCGCTGCTTGCGGCGCTGCTGCCGGTGATACGGCTGGCGCGGATGCAGCCGGCCAGCCTCGTCAAGGTGTTCGCCAATGAGCGCTGATCGAATCTCGCGCCGCGCCTTCGCCGGCGGCATCGCCGCGCTGGCGCTCGCACGCCGCGCCGGCGCACAAGGCTATGCCGGGCTCGGCGAGCGCGCGGACGGATTTGCGAAGGTCGTGCCGGGAAAGCTGTTCGCCTTTCCGGCCGATCACGGGCCGCATCCGGAGTTTCGCATCGAGTGGTGGTATCTGACGGCAAACCTCGTCGATTCCAGCGGCGCGGCTTGCGGGCTGCAATGGACGCTGTTCCGCCAGGCGGCGCAGCCGGGCCCGCAAGGCGAAGGCTGGGCCAATCAACAGGTCTGGATGGCCCACGCGGCCGTGACGCGCGCCGGCACCCACCGCTTCAACGATATCTTTTCACGCGGCGGCATCGGGCAGGCCGGCGTCGCGGCAAAACCGTTTGCGGCCTGGATCGACGATTGGGAGATGAAGGGTCTCGAGCGCACCGACGATCGTAGCCTGGCGCCGCTGACGCTGAAGGCGTCCAGCACCGATTTCAGCTACGCGCTGACGCTCGAGGCCGATCGTCCGGTCGTGCTGCAGGGCGATCGCGGTTACAGCCGCAAGTCGGAGCGCGGCCAGGCGTCCTATTATTACAGTCAGCCGTTCTACCGCGCCCGCGGCACGTTCACCATCGACGACAAGCCGGTCGATGTCTCGGGTCAGGCCTGGATGGACCGCGAATGGAGCAGCCAGCCGCTCGACACCGATCAGACCGGCTGGGACTGGCTGTCGCTGCATCTCGCGTCCGGCGACAAGCTGATGCTGTACCGGCTGCGGCAGAAGGACGGCAGGGACTATCCGTTCGGCAATTGGATCAGCGCCGCCGGCGACACGCAGATGATTGCGGGCAGCGATATTCAAATGACACCGAAGGCGACGACGGAGGTCGCGGGACGCAAGCTGCCGGTGGAATGGCAGATCGCGATCCCGTCGCGATCGTTCGCGATCCTCTGCAAGCCGCTCAACCCGAAGGCCTGGATGGGGTCCGGCTTCTCCTATTGGGAAGGGCCGATCCACTTTGCCGGGACGCATGACGGCGTTGGCTATCTCGAGCTGACCGGCTATTGAAGCAGCGACCTCTTCAAGGGATTTTCGCGATGTACCACTTCACCGCCCTCGTCACGCTGCTGGCGATCGCGTTTTATTTCTTCACCTGCATCAACGTGTCGCGCTCGCGCAGCAAGACCGGCGTCAAGGTGCCGGCAATGTCGGGCCATCCGGATTTCGAACGCGCCTTCCGCATCCAGATGAATACGCTGGAATGGATGCCGATCTTCCTGCCGGCGCTGTGGCTGTTCGCGGTCTATATCGGCGACGGCATCGCGGCAGGGATCGGCGCGGTCTGGATCATCGGACGCGTCGTCTATTTCATCGGCTATTCGAAGGCGGCCGCCAAGCGCGGCCCGGGCTTTGCGATCCAGGGCATCGCGGCAATTGCCCTGTGGGCAGGGGCGCTGGGGGCGGTGGTGTTGCGGCTGGTGTGAGGCAACGCCGCCGCCACACCCTCGCTGTCGTCCCGGATCGGCGCTACGCTCCCGACAACGCTGGCGCGTTGCCGGGGACTGCGCTTGTCCGGGACGACGGCGACAGTGTGGCGCTCGCTGTGCCCTTTCCCCTCACTTCGTCAGCGGACAGCCGCTTTCCTTGGCGGTGAAGAAGGCCTTGTCGCCGGGGACGGTGGCGAGCAGCTTGTAGTAATCCCAGGGCTTCTTCGACTCCGAGGGCTTCTTGACCTCGAACAGATACATGTCGTGGACCATGCGGCCGTTCTCGAGCACCTTGCCGCCCTGCGCGAAATCGTCGTCGACCGGCAGCTCCTTCAGCTTCTTGACGACGGCATCGGGATCCTTGGTGCCGGCGGCCTTGACCGCCTTGAGATAGCTCAGCGTCGCCGAATAGGTGCCGGCCTGGATCATGTTCGGCATCCGCCCGGTGCGCTTGAGGAAGCGTTCGCCGAGATTGCGGCTCTTGTCGTTGACGTCCCAGTAGTAGCCTTCCGTCAGCACCAGTCCCTGCGCGGCCTGCAGGCCGAGGCCGTTCACCTCGGCCAGCGTCATCAGCAGGCCGGCGAGCTTCTGGCCACTGGCGACGATGCCGAACTCGGACGCCTGCTTGATCGAGTTGGTGGTGTCGAGGCCGGCATTGGCGAGGCCGACGATCTTGGCCTTGGAGCTCTGCGCCTGCAGCAGGAAGGAAGAGAAGTCCGAGGAGTTGAGCGGCACGCGCACCGAGCCGACGACCTTGCCGCCATTGGCGGTGACGATCTCGCTGGTGTCCTTCTCCAGCGCATAGCCGAAGGCATAGTCCGCGGTGAGGAAGAACCAGGTGTCGCCGCCGGCCTTGGTCAGCGCGCCGCCGGTGCCGACGCCGAGCGCGCGGGTGTCGTAGGCCCAGTGGAAACCGTAGGGCTGGCAGGCATCGCCTGTCAGACGCGAGGTCGCGGCGCCGACGACGATGTCGATCTTCTTCTTTTCCTTGGACAGCTCGTGGATCGCGAGCGCGACCGATGAGGTCGTCAGCTCCGTGATCATGTCGACGTTCTCGACGTCGTACCAGCGCCGCGCGATCGAGGTGGCAAGGTCGGGCTTGTTCTGGTGGTCGGCGGTGACGAGCTCGATCTTCTGGCCCAGCACCTCGCCGCCAAAATCCTCGATCGCCATCCTGGCCGCCTCGACCGACCATTTGCCGCCGTAATCGGCGTAGACGCCGGACTGGTCGTTGAGGATGCCGATCTTGACGCCTTGTGCGGCGGCTGGCGCCGCCAACACCAGGGCGGAAGTTGCGACGGCGGCCAAAAGTGCTGATTTCATCTGTTAACTCCCAGCAGTGTTCTGTTTTGAAATCGCGCGGATATTAGTGAAGAACCCCGGGCCTGCCCATCCATTTCAGGTTGGTCGTTAGTATGGAGGTGTGCCGAGGATGGCGCGACAAAACGAGCTGTCGTCCCGGACAAGCGCGCCTTAAGCGCGCGCAGATCCGGGATCCATAGCCACAGGACTTGGTTAGGCGAAGACTCGTGGTTGCCATTCTTCGCCAAACCACTCCCTGGGTTTATGGGTCCCGGATCTGCGCTGACGCTTGTCCGGGACGACACCGAGGATGGCGATAGGCCGGTGGCCACCTGACTCTCGTCAGGCCACCACCGCCGGCTTCTTCCCCTCGTTCCGCCCTTCCGCCAGGTTCCGCACCACCACGTAGAAGATCGGCGTGAACAGAAGTCCGAACAGCGTCACGCCGATCATGCCGAAGAACACGGCGACGCCGACGGCCTGCCGCATCTCCGAGCCGGAGCCCGACGAGATCACCAATGGCAAGACACCGAGGATGAAGGCGAAGGACGTCATCAGGATCGGCCGCAGGCGCAGCCGGCAGGCGTCGATCACGGCCTCCAGCCGCGGCTTGCCCTCGTTCTCGATGTCGCGCGCGAACTCGACGATCAGGATCGCGTTCTTGGCCGCCAGCCCCACCAGCACGACGAAGCCGATCTGGGTGAGGATGTTGACGTCCTGCCCCATGATGCGCACGCCGATGGTGGCAGCGAGCAGGCACATCGGCACGATCAGGATCACCGCGAATGGCAGGGTCCAGCTGCCATATTGCGCGGCGAGCACGAGATAGACGAACAGCACGCAGATCGGGAACACGTAGAGGCCCGCATTGCCGCCGGTGATCTGCTGATAGGACAGATCGGTCCATTCGAAGGTGAAGCCGCTCGGCAGGGTGTCGTCCGCCAGCTTCTTGATGGCGTTGAGCGCCGTGGTCGAGCTGGTGCCCGGTGCCGGCTCGCCCTGGAGCTCGGACGCGGCATAGAGATTGTAGCGCGCGACGCGGTCGGGACCAGAGACATCCCTGAACTCGACCACGCTGCCGAGCATCACCATGTCGCCCGCGGCGTTTCGCGTGCGCAGGCGCGCGAGGTCGCTCGGCTCTTTCCGGAACGGGAAATCGGCCTGAGCCGTGACGTGGTAGGTGCGCCCGAACAGGTTGAAGTCGTTGACATAGGTCGATCCGAAATAGGTCTGGATCGTGTCGTTGATGCCCGAGATGGGCACACCGAGCTTTTGCGCCTTGGTGCGGTCGATGTCGACGAACAGCTGCGGCGTGTTGGCCGAGAACGGCGAGAACACCGTGGGAGCGAGCAGCGAGGGCGATCTGCGCGCCGCGGCGACAAGCTCGTCGGTGGCTGCGGCGAGCATCTCCGGTCCGCGGCCCTGGCGGTCCTGGATGCGGATGGTGAAGCCGCCGCCGGTGCCGATGCCCGGCACGGCCGGCGGCGGGATCACGATGATGAAGGCGCCCTGGATCGCGGACAGGCGCTTGCGCAGCTCGGCCGTGATCGCATTCGCCGTGAGCCCTTTCTTGATCCGGGCCTCGGGCTCGTCGAACACCGGGAATAGCGCGGCCGCATTGCCGGCCTGGGTGCGGGTGGCGCCGGAGAAGCCGGCAAAGGCAGCGACGCGGATGATGCCGGGCGTATCCAGCGCGATCCGCTCGATCTCGCGCACGACCTCGGTGGTGCGCGCCAGCGAGGCCGCGCCGGGCAGTTGCGCGGAGACGATGACGTAGCCGCGATCCTGCGCCGGAATGAAGCCTTGCGACGTGGTCGCGATCAGCCAGCCGGCACTGCCGATCAGCACGACGTAGATCAGGATCATCACCACCGAATGCCGAATGACGAGATTGGCAAGACCGGCATAGCCGTGCGCCAGCCGGTCGAACACACGGTTGAACACGCCGGTGAAGGCACCCCACGCCCGCGCGATGACGTTCCAGGCGGCCGGCGGCCGCTTCTCCGCGTGCGGCGTGAGGATCTGCGAGGCCAAGGCCGGCGACAGCGTCAGCGAGCAGAAGCAGGAGATCGCGGTCGCGACGGCAATGGTGACGGCGAATTGCTGGAAGAACTGCCCGGAGATGCCGCCGAGGAAAGCGGTCGGCACGAACACCGCGCAGAGCACCAGCGCGATCGAGACCAGCGCGCCGCCGACCTCCTCCATCGTCTTCAGCGCCGCGTCGCGCCGGCTTAGGCCGTGCTCGAGATGCCGTTCGACATTCTCGACCACCACGATGGCGTCGTCGACCACGATGCCGACGGCGAGCACGAGACCGAACAGCGTGAGATTGTTGATGGAGAAGCCCAGCGCCGCCATCACCGCAAAGGTGCCGACCAGCGACACCGGGATCGCGATGATCGGAATGATCGCGGGCCGCCATCCCTGCAGGAAGACCAGCACGACGATGACCACGAGCAGCATGGCCTCATAGATGGTCTTGATCAGCTCGTGGACGGACTGGGCGATGAACTCGGTGGGATTATAGCCGATATTGTAGTCGAGGCCCTTCGGAAAACTCTCCTTCAACCTCGTCATGGTGTCGGTGATGTTCTTGGCGGTGGCGAGCGCGTTGGAGCCGGGCCGCTGCGTCACCAGCATGGCAACCGCGGATTTGCGCAACAGGAAGCTGTTGGTGGAGTAGGAGAGCGCGCCGAGCTCGATGCGTGCGACGTCGCGCAGCCGCACCGTGCGGCCGTCGGAGCCGGCCTTGATCAGGATGTCTTCGAACTGCTTCTGGTCCTTCAGACGGCCGGTGAAGGTGAGGTTGGGCTGGAAGGCGCGATCGGCGATCGGCGGCTCGGCGATCTGGCCGCCGGCGATCTGCACGTTCTGGGCGCGGATCGCCGCCAGCACCTCGGCCGAGGTCAGGCCGAGATTGGCGATCCGATCGGGATCGAGCCACAGCCTCATTGAGTAATCGCGCGCGCCGAACATCTGGATGTCGCCGACGCCGTCGAGACGCAGCAGCTGGTCGCGGACCTGGAGCAGCGCGTAGTTGGAGATGTAGAGCTGGTCGAAGGTGTCGTCGGGCGACAGCATGAACACGACCATCAGGATGTCGGGCGAGTTCTTGCGCGTGGTGACGCCGTTGCGCTGGACCTCCTCGGGCAGGCGCGGCTGCGCGATCGCGACGCGGTTCTGCACCAGCACCTGGGCCTTGTCGAGATCGGTGCCGAGCTTGAAGGTGACGGTGATGGTGAGCTGGCCGTTCGAGGTCGCCTGGCTGTAGAGATACAGCATGTCCTCGACGCCGTTGATCTCCTGCTCGATCGGAGCTGCCACCGTGTCGGAGACGGTCTGCGCGGAAGCGCCGGGATATTGCGTGGTGACGACGACGGTCGGCGGCACCACTTGCGGATATTCGGACACCGGCAGCGTGGTGTAGGCGAGCGCGCCGACGATCAACAGCACGATCGACAGCACCATCGCCAGGATGGGCTGGTTGATGGAGAGACGGCCGAGATTCATGACTTGCCACCGGCTGGAGCTTGCGCGGTCTTCGGCGCGACCTTGGCACCGACACGGGCACGCTGGATGCCGTTGACGATGACGCGGTCCTCCGCCTTCAACCCGTCGCGGATCACGCGCAAGCCGTCGTCCAGCGGGCCAAGCACCACGGGACGCGCCTCGACGGTGTCGTCGGGCTTCACCACGAACACGATCTTGCGGGACTGGTCGGTCGCGACGGCGACGTCCGGAATCAGCAGTGCTTCATAGGGCGCGCTGCCGATCAGCCTGACGCGGCCGAACTGGCCGGGCAGGATCGACAGATCGGTGTTCTTGATCACCGCGCGGCTGCGCAGCGTGCCGGTCGAGACGTCGAGGCGGTTGTCCAGGAAGTTGATGGTGCCTTCATGCGACGGCTTGGTCTCACCGGCGAGCGTCACCTGTACCGGGTTCGCGGTGTCGCGCGAACTCGGGCGCCGCCCCTCGAACCACAGCTTGCTGTATTTGATGAAGGTGGCCTCATCCATGTCGAAATAGACGTAGATCGGATCCAGCGTGACGATCGAGGTCAGCAGCGTCGACGTGCCGGTATCGCTGCCCTGCACGAGATTGCCGGGACTGACGAGATGGCGGCTGACGCGGCCCGTCAGCGGCGCCGTCACATGCGTGAATTCGATGTTGAGGCGAGCCACCTTCAGCGCGCCTTCGGCCTGCATCTCGGCGGCGTGCGCTGCCTGCAGGGCCTGACGCCGCTGATCGACCACCTGCTCGGAGACGGCGCTGGTCTGCACCAGGCTGAGGCCGCGATCGAGCTCGCGCTTGGCCAGCTCCACCTTGGCCCGCGCATCCGACAGCTGGCCCTCCGCCTGCGTCGCCACCGCCTCGAACGGGCGCGGGTCGATCACGTAAAGCAGGTCGCCCTGATGCACGATGGCGCCGTCCTGGAATTCGACCGAGTTGACGAAGCCGCCGACGCGCGGGCGCACCTGCACCTCCTCGACCGCCTCGAAACGTCCGGTGAACTCGTCCCAATCGGTGACGGTGCGCTTGACCGGCTGGGCCACCGTCACCGGCGCCGGCGGCGGAGCCGCTGCTTGCGAGGCCGGCTTGTCGCAACCGGTGAGGGCGAATGCCGCACCAAGCAGCGCGGCGGTTGCACTCAATCGAGTCAGAAGGAAATCGTGCCTTTTGACAAACCGCTCGCTTCGATCCGGTCCGCTCATCCCAGGTCCTCGCATAAAAGCCGCAGAAAACGCAGGGTACGTCTCTACCTGCGGGCGCCACAAGATGGGTGGCCAGGATGAACTCTTCAAGACCGCGATGCGCGCAATGCCTGGACAGACGCCCTGGCCGGATGACGGGTTGACAGCGAGATGGCCGGCTTCGCACGGGACGATGAGCCGGCGGATTGCCAAGGGCGTTATTCGCCGGGCTCGTGAAATTGGGAAGGGCAAGATGTCTGCGGCGCGATCGGTGTCACCCTCCCCTGGAGGGGTCCGGGACGAGCATAGCTCGCCCGTGGGTCGCAGCGCATGGAGCCCAGCGGAATGCGATGCGGGGTGGGGTGATCTCTCCACACGGGCACTGTTGGACGTGGAGAGACCGTCACCCCACCCCGTCTCACATCTCGCTGCGCTCAATGTGAGCCGACCCTCCCCCTCCAGGGGAGGGTAAAGAAGGGCCAGCGTCTTCGCGCATGACGGAGGCCGGCGGCTCGGCTAGATTACCTCCACAAAAACAAGACGAATTGTCCGGGAGGACAGGCGTGCACCAGGGACGTGTCGTTTTCGGCGCGATCGAGGAGGTCGTGTTCGGCCATCCTGCAGCAGGCGCCATCGTCGCGCAGATGGACCGGCTGGGAGCGCGCCGCGCCTTCCTGATGGTGTCGGGCACGCTCAACCGGCAGACCGACGAGATCGGGAAGATCACACAAGCATTGGGCTCCCGCTGCGCCGGCCTGTTCGACGCCATGCCGGCGCATACGCCGCGCGAGGCGGTGATCGCGGCAACAAATGCGGCCCGTGAAGCGGCTGCCGACCTGATCGTCACCGTCGGCGGCGGCTCGATCACCGACGGCGCCAAGGCGGTGCAACTCTGTCTCGCCAACGGCATCGACACGATCGACGGCATCGACCGCATCCGCGTGCATAAGGGCGTCGCGCCCGAGATGATTGCGCCGACGGTGCGGCAGGTCAGCGTGCCCACCACGATCGCCGGCGGCGAGTTCAGCGCGATTGCCGGCGTCACCGACCGCAGCGCGCATGTGAAGCAGATGCTGCGGCACCCGCTCAGCGTCCCGCGCGCGACCATCCTCGATCCCGCCATCACCGTGCACACGCCGGAATGGCTGTTCCTGTCGACCGGCATCCGCGCCGTCGACCATTGCGTCGAGGCGATCTGCTCGCGTGAGACCCATCCCTATGCCGACGCGCAATCGGTGAAGGGCCTCGCCATGCTCGCCGACGCGCTGCCGCGGGTGAAGGCGGACCCTGCCGATCTCGACGCGCGGATGGACGCGCAGATCGGCACCTGGCTGTCGATGGGTGCGCTTTCAGCCGGCGTGCCGATGGGCGCGAGCCACGGCATCGGCTATGTGCTGGGCGCAGGCTTCGACGTGCCGCACGGCTACACCTCCTGCGTCATGCTGCCGGCGGTGATGCGCTGGAATGCGCGCGACAACGCGGAGCGGCAGATGATCGTCGCCGCCGCGATGGGCTATCCCGGCCACGCCGCCGCCGACGTGCTCGATGCCTTCATCCGCGCGCTCGGCATGCCGCGCAGCCTTCGCGAGGTGCATGTGGCGCCCGAGCATTTCGACGACATCGCCGAGCAGGCGATGCGCACGAACTGGATTCCGCGCAATCCGCGCAAGATCGAAGGTCCTGCCGATTTGCGCGAAATCCTGCTTCTCGCCGCATGATCCAAGCCGGAGGATAGATGTACACAGGTCACCAAGCCCGCCTGCGCCCGCTGCAGCCCGCCTTCATCATGGCCTCGACCGGCGAGGCCGTCACCTATCGCGAGCTCGAAGCGCGCAGCAACCGGCTGGCCCATCTCTTCCGCAAGCACGGCCTGAAGCGGCTCGACCATTACTCGATCTTCATGGAGAACAATTCGCGCTACCTCGAGGCCTGCGGCGCGGGCGAGCGCTCCGGACTGTATTACACCTGCATCAACTCCTTCCTGACGCCGGGCGAGCTCGCCTATCTGCTCGTCAACAGCCAATCAAAGATCTTGATCACGTCGGTGGCGAAGCTCGACATCGCCCGCGAGGCGATCCAGGCTTGTCCCGACATCAGGCTCTGCATCGTCGCCGACGGCCCCGGCGAGAGCGAGCGCATCGTCGGCCTTGCGGACGTGACCGCGGACATGCCGGCGACACCGATCGCCGACGAATGGCTCGGCACCGCCATGCTCTATTCGTCAGGCACGACAGGGCGGCCGAAAGGCATTCTGCGTCCGCTGCCGGAGGAGCCGCCGAAGCACAATCTGCCGCTGTTCGATTTCCTGACCAAGCTCTGGCACTACCGCGAGGGCATGGTCTACCTCTCGCCGGCCCCGCTCTATCACTCCGCGCCGCAAGCCGCCGTGAACCTCACGATCCGCATGGGCGGCACCGTGATCATCATGGAGAGTTTCGATCCCGAGCGTTACCTCGAGCTGGTTCAGCGCTGGGGCATCACGCACACCCAGCTGGTGCCGACGATGTTCTCGCGCATGCTGAAGCTGCCGGAAGAGGTCCGCAAGCGCTACGACCTGTCGTCGCTGGAGATCGCGATCCACGCCGCCGCGCCCTGCCCGGCCCTGGTCAAGGACGACATGATCAAATGGTGGGGGCCGATCATTCACGAATATTACGGCGCCACCGAAGGCCTCGGCTTCACCGCCTGCAACAGCGAGGAATGGCTGAGCCACCGCGGCACCGTCGGCAAGGTTCTGCTCGGCGACCTCCACATTCTCGACGAGAACATGAAGGAATGCCCGATCGGCACGCCCGGTCAGGTCTGGTTCAAGACGGGCTCGCCCTTCGAATATTTCAACGACCCGGAGAAGACCAAGGAAGCGCGCTCGGCCGACGGCAGCATGAGCACCGTCGGCGATGTCGGCTATGTCGATGCCGACCGCTTCCTGTACCTCACCGACCGCGCGACCTTCATGATCATCTCCGGCGGCGTGAACATCTATCCGCAGGAATGCGAGAATCTCCTGATCACCCATCCGAAGGTGGCCGACGCCGCCGTGTTCGGCGTGCCCAATGCCGATCTCGGCGAGGAGGTGAAGGCGGTGGTGCAACCGATGCCCGGCGTCGTGCCGGACGCGGCGCTCGCCGAGGAGCTGATCGCGTTCTGCGCCAAATCGCTGGCGCGGCAGAAGGTGCCGCGCTCGGTCGATTTCGAGAAGGAGTTGCCTCGGCTGCCGACGGGGAAGCTGTACAAGCGCCTGCTGCGGGACCGGTACTGGGGCAACAAGGCGTCGCGGATCGTGTGAGGGGCGTCCGTCCAGTCGCGCGAGATGCCTCCATACAAAAGGTGTCATCCCGGGGCGCGACGAAGTCGCGAACCCGGGATCCATAACCACAGGAAGTGGTTATCGCGCGAGCAGACAACTCCGAGACTTCGCAAAACTCCTTCCTGTGGCTATGGATCCCGGATCTGCGCGCGCTTCAGGCGCGCTTGTCCGGGACGACGGCGGAAATTTTCGGCGCGACTGCGCGCAACATCGATGCCAGGAACCATCTCTTCGCACCTGCACTCTCACATTGGGAGACGATGAAAGACTTGCGGCCTTGCGTCATCCGAATTGTCGAGGCTGCATGCGACCTTACCGGGGTTGCCTCCCCTGACTTGCGTGCTATCGTCAGCTCAAACAGGCTGCAAAAGCCGATGTCCAGGGAGGATGAGCATGCGGAGCGTGTGGGCGCTCGCCGCAATGGCGGCGCTATCTGTGCTAACGGCCTCAACCGCCACGCTCGCCGGCGAGCCCAAGCAGGGCGGCGTCCTGCGAATGTATCACCGCGACAGTCCGGCCAACGCGTCGATCCTCGAAGGCGCCACCTATTCGGTCAACGTGCCGTTCATGGGGGTCTTCAACAATCTCGTCATCTACGACCAGCACATCGCGCAGAACAGTCCTGACACCCTCAGGCCCGAGCTGGCCGAAAGCTGGTCCTGGAGCGGCGACAACAGGAAGCTGACGTTCAAGCTGCGCCAGGGCGTCAAATGGCACGACGGCAAGCCGTTCACCTCGGCCGACGTCAAATGCTCCTTCGACCTCCTGATGGGCAAATCGCAGCAGAAGCTGCGGCAGAATCCACGCAAGGCCTGGTACAGCGAAGTCAACGAGATCACGACGAACGGCGATTTCGAGGTGTCCTTCGACCTGAAACGGCCGCAGCCCTCGCTGCTGGCGATGCTCGCGTCCGGCTATACGCCGGTCTATCCCTGTCACGTCTCGCCGGCCGACATGCGCACCCATCCGATCGGGACCGGCCCCTTCAAATTCGTCGAGTTCAAGGCCAATGAATCGATCAAGCTGACGCGGAATCCCGACTATTGGAAGAAGGGCCTGCCCCATCTCGACGGCATCGAGTACACGATCATTCCGAACCGCTCGACCGCGATCCTCGCCTTCGTCGCCGGCAAGTTCGACATGACCTTCCCGACGCACATCACGATCCCGCTCCTGAAGGACATCAAGTCGCAGGCGCCGAACGCGACCTGCGTCGTCGAGCCGACCAACGTGTCGACCAACATCATCGTCAATTCGAGCTCCGCGCCGTTCGACAACATCGATATCCGCCGGGCGATGGCAATGGCACTCGACCGCAAGGCCTTCGTCGACATCCTGTTCGAAGGCCAGGCCGATATCGGCGGCACCATGCTGCCGCCGCCTCAGGGCATCTGGGGCATGCCCAAGGACAAGCTCGAGACCATTCCGGGCTACGGCCCGAACCTGAATGCGAACCGCGAGGAGGCGAAGAAGCTGATGCAGAAGGCGGGCTACGGCCCCGACAAGCATCTGGCGGTGAAAGTCTCGACGCGCAACATCGCGGAGTATCGCGACCCTGCCGTGATCCTGATCGACCAGCTCAAGAGCATCTATATCGACGGCGAGCTCGACGTCGTGGAGACCGCGAACTGGTTCCCGAAGGTCGCGCGCAAGGACTACATGCTCGGCCTCAACCTGACCGGCAATTCCGTCGACGACCCCGACCAGTCCTTCTACGAGAACTATTCCTGCGGCTCGGAACGGAACTACACCAATTACTGCAACAAGGAGATCGAGAAGCTGTTCGACGTGCAGTCGCAGGAGACCGACATCGCCAAGCGCAAACCGCTGGTGTGGGAGATCGACAAGAAGCTGCAGGAGGACGTCGCCCGTCCGATCATCTTCCATGCGCGGGCCGGCACCTGCTGGCAGCCTTATGTCAAGGGCGTCACGATCATGTCGAACAGCTCCTATAACGGCTTTCGCTACGAGGATGTGTGGCTCGACAAGTAGTGCGGCAGGCTGAAGGCTTTGGGATTTTGGTGTCGAGCATGATCTTGCCGGAAAACCGCCGCGCACTTTGCGCTAGCGCGGCCCTTCGGGTCCGGATCATGTTCTAGCGGCTCGCGGAGGGCGAAGGATGTTTGCCTATCTGGTGCGACGCCTGTTCCTGATGCTCGTGACCCTGTTCGGGATATCGATCGTCATCTTCCTCTTGCTGCGCATCGTGCCCGGCAACATCGTCGACATCCTGTTCGCCGCCGCCGGCTATGTCGATCCCGCCGACAAGGCCAATCTGGAGAAGGAGCTCGGCATCGACCAGCCGCTGATCGTGCAATATTGGCACTGGATCAGCGGCTTTGTGCGGGGCGATTTCGGCTACTCCTACGTCTCCGAGAAGCCTGCGCTGCAGGAAATCCTGCCGCGGATTCCGATCACGGCACGGCTCGCCGGCCTCGCGCTGCTGTTCTCGGCCTCGATCGGCATTCCGCTCGGCGTCATCAGCGCGGTGAACCAGGGCACGCGGCTCGATTACACGCTGCGCGTCATCAGCCTCAGCGGCCTGTCGCTGCCATCGTTCTGGCTCGGCCTGCTCATCCTCACCGCATCGGTGGCGATGTTCGGCCAGATGCCGATCTTCAATCCGAATCCGCAGACCTGGCTCGAAGCGTTCGCTACCTACGCCGTCCCGGCCGCCGCCGTCGGCTTCCGCAGCGCCGCGCTGACCATGCGTATCACCCGCTCCTCGATGCTGGAGGTGTTGCGTCAGGACTATATCCGCACCGCACGCGCCAAGGGCGCGTCCGACGCCGCCGTGAACTACCGGCACGCGCTGAAGAACGCGATCCTGCCCGTGATCACCGTGATCGGCATCGAGGCGGCGTTCCTGATCGGCGGCCTCATTGTGACGGAGACCGTGTTCAACATCCCCGGCGTCGCCCGCTTCCTGGTCGAGGCGATCCGGTGGCGCGATTATCCGATCGTGCAGAACCTCGTGATGCTCATCGCCGTGGTCGTAGTGGTCGCGAACTTCACCGTCGATATGCTCTACGCGGTGTTCGACCCGCGGATCAGGTACACGGATTAGGAGAGCTGTTTGGCCGCAATCGACTACGATCTCGAACTCCGGCGGGCCGGCGCCCATGCGACCGGCGGGTGGCGGCGCGTGCTGTTCCTGGCGCAGCGGCATGTGCTGGGCGCCGCTGGCCTCATCATCATGACCGTGTTCGTGTTCACGGCCATCTTCGCCGATTTCATCGCGCGCTATGATCCCCTGACAATCGATTCGGCGCGCGCACTCGCTCGTCCGAGCTGGGCCCACTGGATGGGGACAGACTCGTTCGGCCGCGACGTGTTCAGCCGCATCATCCACGGCGCGCGGATCTCGCTCGCGGTCGGCATCGGGTCGACCGCGCTCGGCGGCACGATCGGCGTCATCGTCGGGCTCACCTCCGGCTATCTCTCCGGTTGGGTCGATCTCGTCTTCCAGCGCGTTTCCGACGTTCTTCAGGCGCTGCCGCTGCTGGTGCTCGCCCTGATCATGACGGCCGCCCTCGGCCCGTCCCTGCCGAACGTCATCATCGCCATCGCCATTCCGCTGATCCCGACGGTGTCGCGCGTCATCCGAGCCAACACGCTGGCGCTGCGCGAGCTGCCCTTCGTCGAAGCCGCCAAGTCGATCGGCATGAGCGAGGTCCGCATCGCGCTTCGCCATGTGCTGCCGAACACGCTGGCGCCGCTGATCGTGCTCGCCACCGCCCAGCTTGGCTCCACCATCCTCACTGAAGCCTCGCTCTCCTTCCTCGGGCTCGGCATTCCCGAGCCTTATCCGTCGTGGGGCCGAATGCTCTCGGAATCCGCCGCCGAATATGTCCGCACGGCGCCCTGGCTCGTAATCTTCCCGGGCATCGCCATCAGTCTCGCCGTGTTCGGCGCCAATCTTTTCGGCGACGCCCTGCGCGACATTCTCGATCCGAGGCAGCGCGGCTGATGGCTGACAAATCCGATCTCGTGCTCGATGTGAGGAACCTGCAGACGGTGTTCTTCACCAACTCGGGACTCTTCAGGGCCGTGGACGACGTCTCCTTTACCGTGAAGCGCGGCGAGACGCTGGCGATCGTCGGCGAATCCGGCTGCGGCAAGAGCGTCACCGCGCTGTCGCTGATGCGGCTGGTGCCCGATCCGCCCGGCCGAATCGTCGGCGGCTCCATCTCGCTCGAAGGCACCGATCTGCTGGCCCTGGATGAGGCGGAGATGCGCGCGGTCAGGGGCAACCGCATCTCCATGATCTTTCAGGAGCCGATGACTTCGCTCAACCCCGTGATGCGGATCGGCGACCAGATCGTCGAGGCGGTGCGGCTGCACCGGAAGCTGTCGAGCAAGGAAGCCGGCGATGTCGCCGTCGAGATGCTGCGGCTGGTGCGCATCCCCGAACCGGCGCGACGCGCGCGCGAATATCCGCATCAGCTCTCCGGCGGCATGCGCCAGCGCGCGATGATCGCGATGGCATTGGCCTGCCGGCCCGCGCTGCTGATCGCGGACGAGCCGACCACCGCGCTCGACGTCACCATCCAGGCGCAGATCCTGGCGCTGATCCTGGATCTTCAGAAGGAGCTCGGCACCGGCCTCGTGCTGATCACCCATGATCTCGGCGTCGTCGCGCAGACCGCGCAACGCGTGATCGTGATGTATGCGGGGCGGAAGGTCGAGGAAGCCAGCGTCGAGGCGCTGTTCGCAGCACCCAAGCACCCCTACACGCGCGGGCTGATGGCCTCGATCCCCGTCGTCCCCACCCCCGGCATTGCCGCGCCGGCACGACTGAACGAGATTCCCGGCACCGTGCCGTCGCTGGTGCGGCTGCCCAGGGGGTGCGCCTTTGCGCCGCGCTGCAAGCTCGCCATCAAACGCTGCGAGGCCGAATATCCGCCGCTGGCGGATTGGGGCGGCGGCCATCTTGCCGCCTGCTGGCGCGCGGAAGAAGTCGCGGAGGTGGCATGACCGAGGTGTTGCTCGAAGTCACCGACCTCAAGAAACATTATCCGGTGCGCGCCGGCGTGCTGCGCCGGCAGGTCGGCACCGTGCACTCGGTCGACGGCGTCTCGTTCTGCCTTCATGCCGGCGAGACGCTCGGGCTGGTCGGCGAGTCCGGTTGCGGCAAGTCGACGGTGGCGCGCAGCGTGCTGCGGCTGGTCGAGCCGACCTCGGGCCAGATCCGCCTCGATGGAAAGGATATCACCCACCTGTCCAAGACGGCGCTGCGGCCGCACCGCCGCTCGATGCAGATCGTGTTTCAGGACCCGTTTGCCTCGCTCAACCCACGCATGACCGCCGGCGACATCGTCGGCGAGCCGCTTGCCGTGCACGGGCTCGCGAGCGGCAAGGAGCTGGAAGCGCGCGTGGCAAGGCTGTTCGAGCAGGTCGGCCTGCGGCCCGACCAGATGCGCAATTTCCCGCATCAATTCTCCGGCGGCCAGCGCCAGCGCATCTGCATCGCGCGCGCATTGGCGCTGGGGCCGCGCCTGATCGTCTGCGACGAGCCGGTGTCCGCGCTCGACGTCTCGATCCAGGCGCAGGTGATCAACCTGTTGATCGACCTGCAGCGGCAGCACGGCTTCTCCTATCTCTTCATCGCGCACGACCTCGCCGTGGTCGCCCATATCAGCCACCGCGTCGCCGTGATGTATCTCGGCCGCATCGTCGAGATCGCCGGCAAGGACGAGCTATTCCGCAACCCGCGCCATCCCTATACGCAGGCCCTGCTCGCCTCGGTGCCGATCGCAAACCCGCTGGCGAAGAGGCTTACGCCGCTGGTCGACGGCGACGTGCCGAGCCCGGTCAATCCGCCGCCGGGCTGCGCGTTTCACACCCGTTGCCGGTTTGCGATGGAGCGGTGCAAGACGGAGCGGCCGGCCTTGCTGGAGACGGGCGACGGGCATCAGGTGGCGTGTCTGTTGAACGAGGGGACGGGACGGAGCAACACGATCTCATAGGAGCTCCTGGCCTTGATATGGGTAGGAGATCGTGCGATCGCGCAACGCCCGGACCACCGGCCACGCCGCCATCGCGGCGGCGAGATGCTTGAGAGTGTGGCCCGAGACAATGTGCGCTGTCGCGTCGAACACGATCACATCGCCGAGCTCGAACAGCTTCGCCAGCACATAAAAGAAGATCACGCCGCCGAGCGGCACACCGAGCGCACCGGGCCGGGGACGCGTCAACGCCAGCCCCACGGCCAGCGCCATGCCGCCGAACTGCACGACCACCCATGGCGTGAGATTGTCGCGCGCGACCCAGGCCGCCAGCAGGCCCGCGATCATCATCAGGACCAGCACCGCCTCGCCGGCGCGGACGCTGATACGCTCGCTGGCGGCAATGCCCAGGAATCCCGCAAACGCCACGGCCATACCGAGGCGGTCGGCCACAAGCCGTTGCGGCATGTCGGGGTCCAGATGGTAGAAGCCCGAGCCCAGGCAGGTGAGGATCAACCCTACGAAGAACCAGCTGGCACCGACGGGCGCATCATGGCGGGCGCGCAGCCGCTCCGAGCCCCAGACGCCCATCGCGAGGAAGGCGAGATTACTGAGCACGTCGCCGGCGTTGGGCACGCCAAGCCAGGTGCGGCCATCGACGAAGTGCGGGATGTGCCAGGCGACGGCGGGCAGCGGGGGCGCCAGACATGCCGTCAGCGTCAGGACGGCGATCGCGCCGACCAGGTAGCCTTCGCGGGCTTGCAGCACCCCGAACGAGAGCCGGCGGGGCATGGACGGGAGTGCGGCGGCGTTCGCTCGGGTGGGGTCATCGGGGCGCATCGAAAACTCCGGAATTGAACAACGTTCAATATTCATAGGCGATAATTGAACAAAGTTCAATATAGATGTTGATCGCGTGCCGTCGGATATGAATCCCATTGAAATCATGCAGAATTCCGGCCGCGAGCCTGAGACGGCGGACGGGAGCGAAAGACTTGCTTGTGAGTTCGCCCACACAGGCTCGAGCCATTCGGTGTCAGGCTTCCTGTGTCTCGATCGACGCGCGCCCTCTAACGGAATGGATCCGATGATGCCTCTGTCCAGACCTCTGACCGTTCTCTTCGGCCTCCTTTTCACGTCAGCCAGTTGCACCGTCGCCCGCGCGGAGACGATCGACGTCTCCGACAATCACGGTGGATCGGTCGCCGCCTACAACGCGCGCTGGACCGAGCTCGCCCGCCAGGGCGTGAATGTCCGCATCGTCGGCCCCTGCCAATCCGCCTGCACAGTTCTGCTGGGCCGGATTCCCCGCGGCCGGATCTGCGTGACACCGGAGGCAAGCTTCGGATTCCATCTTGCGCACCGGGCTGACGCCACGACGACGCTGCGTCGCGCCTACGCGGCGGACATCACCTCCTGGATCAATGCCCATGGCGGCCTCACCCAGGATTTCATCTGGATGCGGGCGCCGGACACCTACCGGTACTTCAAGAAATGCTCGTAGCCGTCTCACGCGGCAGGCGAAGCAACCTCGATCTCCGCGACGATCCTGCCCGTGGTGACCTGCTCGCCCTCGGCGACATCGATCGCGGCGACCACACCGTCGATGCCGGCCTTGTGGACGTGCTCCATCTTCATCGCCTCCAGCGTCATCACCGGCTGACCGGCGGCAACGCGGTCGCCCGGCTTGACCAGCACGGCGACGACGCGCCCGTTCAGGGCGGCGCGCACCTTGCCGTCGCCGCCGTTGCTTGCGGCGGCTTTCGGCGCGGCGAGGGTCAGGTCGATCACCGCGAGCGGAATGCCGCGGTGCTGGAGGTAGAGCCGATCGCCGTCGCGCAGGAATTTCGCGTTGTCCATCACGCCATCGTGGCGGAAGCGGATCGTATCGGCGTCGAGCTGATCGATCTCGAACCTGTCCTGACGATCGGCGGCGGCGACAACGTAGCTGCCGTCGCGTTCGCGCGTGATTTCGAGCTCCAGCGCCTGGCCGGCGATCTCGATCTTCGCCGGCAGCGGGAAGGTTGCCGACAGGCTCCGCCCACTCTGCCATGCAGGTGCACGCGGATTTGTGACATAGAGCAGCAAGCCGGCCAGCGCCGTGTCGAATGCCGCATCCGCCCGCGGCGCCAATAGTTCGTCGCGGTGGGCGCCGATGAAGGCCGTCGTCGCCTCGCCCCTGGCAAAGCCGGGGTGACGCAGACACGACATCAGGAACGACTGGTTGGTGGTCACGCCCAACGCGGTGAGCTGCTCAAGGCCGACGATCAGCCGCCCCCTCGCCTCTTCGCGCGTGGTGCCATGGCTGATCACCTTGGCGATCATGGAATCGTAGAACGGAGGAATCTCCGCTCCCGATTGCAGCGCGTGCTCGACGCGGATGCCCTCCGGTACCTGCCAGCGCGCCATGCGGCCGGACTGCGGCATGAAATCGTGCATCGCATCTTCCGAGCAGAGACGGACCTCGATGGCGTGGCCGGAGAACTTGATGTCCTGCTGCCTGATCGGCAGCGCCTCGCCGCGCGCGACGCGCAGCTGGAGCTCGACCAGATCGAGTCCGGTGATCGCCTCGGTGACGGGGTGCTCGACCTGGAGACGCGTGTTCATCTCCATGAAGTAGAATTCACCACTCGCGTCGAGCAGAAACTCAAGCGTGCCGGCGCCCTCGTAGCGCAGTGCCTTGACCGCGGCGACCGCGACCTCGCCCATTTTCGCGCGCAGCTCAGGCGTCACGGCGGGCGACGGCGCCTCCTCGATCAGCTTCTGGTGGCGCCGCTGCACCGAGCAATCGCGCTCGCCGAGATGGATGGCGTTGCCATGGCTGTCGCCGAACACCTGAATCTCGATGTGCCGCGGGTTCTGGATGGCGCGTTCGAGGATGACGGTGGGATCGCCGAACGCGGCCTTGGCCTCCGACCGCGCACTGCGCAGCGCATCCGGAAACGAAGCGGCGTCAGCGACCAGCCGCATCCCGCGGCCGCCACCACCCGCGACCGCCTTGATCATCACGGGAAAGCCGATCTTTCTGGCCTCCCCGAGCATGACCTCGTCGCTTTGGTCTGCCCCCTGATAGCCGGGCACGCAGGGTACGCCGGCCTTCTTCATGATCTCCTTGGCGCCGGCCTTGTTGCCCATCGCCTCGATCGCCTGCGGCGACGGACCGATGAAGACGAGGCCGGCATCCTTGCAGGCTTGCGCGAAGTCCTCGTTCTCGGCGAGGAAGCCGTAGCCGGGATGCACGGCATCCGCGCCGCTCGCCTTGGCCGCCGCGATGATGGCGGGAATGTTGAGATAGGATTGCGCCGGCAGGGCTTCGCCGATGCGCACGGCCTGATCTGCTTGCTTGACGTGGAGTGCATCGCGATCGGCATCCGAATAGACCGCGACGACGCCAAGGCCGAGCTGCCGCGCGCTGCGCATGACGCGTAGTGCGATCTCGCCGCGGTTGGCAACCAGAACTTTGAAGAACGGGTGGTGTTGCACTGATCCGTTCCTCATGGGCGAGCCACCGAAAACTGCATCCGCTGCGGCGTGCGCGCATCACCCTCGCGGCAGATCGCGAGCACTTCGGACAGTACTGCGCGGGTATCGCGCGGATCGATCACGCCATCGTCGAGCACGCGGGCGCTGGTGGAGAAAACGTCCATCTGGCCGTCGAATACGCCGATGATCTGCGCCTTCATCGCGTCGAGCTTTTCCTTCTCGACCGGCTTGCCGCGGCGCGCGGCAGCGGCCTCGGTCACGATGGCCATGGTCTCGGCCGCCTGCTCGCCGCCCATCACGGCAGTCTTGGCATTGGGCCACGAGAAGCAGAAGCGCGGGTGGAAGCCGCGGCCGCACATGCCGTAATTGCCGGCGCCGAACGAGGCGCCGCAATAGATGGTGATCTGCGGCACCGTCGCCGAGGTCACGGCCTGGATCATCTTGGAGCCGTGCTTGATCATGCCGGCTTCCTCATAGGCCTTGCCGACCATGTAGCCGGTGGTGTTGTTGAGATAGAGGATCGGCGTGCGGGTCTGGCAGCAGGCCTGGATGAAATGCGTCGCCTTGTTGGCGCCGGCGGGATCGAGCGGCCCGTTATTGGTGATGATGCCGATGGCCTGGCCCTCGATGCGGGCGTGGCCGCAGACGGTTGCCGGGCCATAGTTCGGCGCCATCTCGGTGAAATCGGAATCGTCGACGATGCGCGCGATCACCTGCTTCATGTCCACGGGGCGCTTGTGGTCCATCGGCATGATGCCGAGCAGCTCGTCCTGGTCGTAGCGCGGCGGCTTGAATTCCGGCGCCACCCGACCCGGCCGCTCCCATTGCAGCGCCGCCATGATCTCGCGGGCGATGCGCAAGGCATCACGGTCATCCTCGGCGAGATAATCGCCGAGGCCGGACACCTGTGTGTGCATCTCGGCGCCGCCGAGCTCTTCCTCGGTCGCGATCTCGCCGGTCGCGGCCTTCAGCAGCGGCGGCCCGGCAAGGAAGGCGCGGGTGCGACCGCGCACCATGACGATGTAGTCGGACAGGCCCGTCTGATAGGCACCGCCAGCGGTCGACGAGCCATGCGTCACCGTGACGACCGGCAGGCCCGCTGCCGAGAGCCGTGCGAGGTTGCGAAAGATGTTGCCGCCGCGGACAAAGTCCTCGACGCGGTAGCGCAACAGATTGGCTCCGGCGCTTTCGACCAGCTGGACGTAGGGCAGCTTGTTCTCCAGCGCGAGCTCCTGCACACGCAGCGTCTTGTCGAGGCCGAAAGGCTGCAACGCGCCGGCGTCGATGCCGGCGTCATTGGCGCTGACCATGCAGCGGATGCCCGAGACGAAGCCGATGCCGGCGATGACGCCGCCACCAGGCACGCTCCTGGCCGCATCCGGCACGTCGAACATGTAGCCGGCGAGCGTGGACAATTCGATGAAGGGCGCGCCGGGATCGAGCACCAGCGCCACGCGCTCGCGCGGCAGCAGCTGGCCGCGCTTGTGGAAACGGTCCTTTGCCGCCGCCGACGCCGCGCGCGTGCGCTCCTCCAGCGCGCGCATGCGGTCGATCAGGCCGAGCATGCCGTCGCGATTGGCGTGGTAGGCGGCGCTGCCGGGGGAGATGGTGTTTTCGAGAATGGACACGGTTTACTCCGTCATTCCGGGGTGATGCGATAGCATCGAGCCCGGAATCCCGAGGTTCCGGGTTCGCGCTTCGCGCGCCCCGGAACGACGAGGATGTTCAGCGATTCGTCCCAAA
Organism: Bradyrhizobium nitroreducens; assembly: GCF_002776695.1. Classification (GTDB taxonomy): domain Bacteria; phylum Pseudomonadota; class Alphaproteobacteria; order Rhizobiales; family Xanthobacteraceae; genus Bradyrhizobium; species Bradyrhizobium nitroreducens. The sequence goes on along the minus strand of NZ_LFJC01000003.1, from coordinate 7,247,489 downwards.
GATCTTCCGCGCCTCGGCGGGGCTTGCGATCTCGCGGCCGGCACGGCGCGCGCAGGCAGCGATGGCCTCGATCAGCTGGCCGTTCGACGTCACCTTCTTGCCGTCGGCGAGATAGAAGGCGTCTTCGAGGCCGGTACGCAGATGGCCGCCGAGCTCGGCGCAGCGCTGGTGTAGTGGCCAGATCTCTTCGCGGCCGATGGCGGTGACCTGAAACTGCGCTTCCGGCCGCTTCAGCTTGATCAGGATCGGCAGCAGTTCAGGGTCGGCAGGCATGCCGGAGGCGACGCCCATGACGAAATTGTATTCGAGAGGTCCTTTGTACATGCCGACCTGGTGATACATGCCGACGCAGCGGACGATGCCGACGTCGAAGCACTCGAACTCCGGAATGGTACCGACCGCGTTCATGACGTCGAGATAGTCCTTCACCTTCTCGACCGCGTTGTCGAACATCATCGGCGGCCAGGCCCAGGTGTTGTCGGACTTCACCTTCAGATAATTCAGCGAGCCGGCGTTGCAGGCGGCGATCTCCGGCTTGGTTTCGCGGATACAGTCGAGCGCGCCGGAGTAATTCGGCCCCGATACGCCGGAGGTGTGGTTGATGATCACGCCGGGGCAGGCTTCGCGGATCGCCTGCTGAATCTCCTTGCTGACAGCGACCTCCCAGGACGGCAGATGTCCCTTGCCCGGTGCCTGCTGGCGCAGATGGATGTGCATGATGGACGCACCGGCATCGAACGCAGCCTTGGCCTCGCGCGCCATCTGCTCGGGCGTCACGGGCACGTTGTGCTGCTTCGGATCGGTGAGCACGCCATTCAGCGCGCAGGTGATGACGGCCTTGTCGCTCATGCCAAAAATATCTCGCACGTTGAGAATTCAACGGCTGCGATCATGTGATGGGTGGCATGCGGCTTCTTGCGCGGAGAAGCTGAAGACAGGACGAGCTTTCGTGGGGTGGGCAAAGCGAAGCATGCCCACGTCTTTACCCGTTTCCGAGAGGTGGTGGGCACGGCGCAAGCGCGCCCTTGCCCACCCTGCGAGAGCGAGCTAGCTCGCCTCGGCGAGCCGCACCGTCTCGGTGCTGCGATAGATCGCAAGATCCCGCGAGCCGACGAAGATCGCGCGCGGCTTCAACCCGTAGAAGCGACGGATCGAGTGGCTGAAATGGGTCGAGTCGGGATAGCCGATGTCCTGCGCGAGATGGGCGAGGTTGAGATCCTGGTTGGCGAAGTGTAGCAGATGCCGCGCACGCTTCCAGGCGCGGAAGGAGCGGAACGAGATGCCGGTCTCCTCCTTGAACAGATGCAGGAAGCGCGAGGCCGAGAGGCCCGCTTCGGCCGCGCACGTGTCCGCCGTCACCGGCTCGCCGGAGAAGCGCCCGATGCGCGCAACCGCGCGCATCACGCGAGGATCGAGCACACGGCGCGGCAGCGCCTCGCCAAAGCACATCTCGTCGAACTCGGCGGTGGTGATGTCGCCATAGCGACGCTGGCGCAGCAATGTGTAAGCGGCAAGGATTTTTCGGGCGTAGACGGCCTGATCGGGCCCGGTCAGCCGTTTGGCCAAAGCCTCGATCACGCCATCCGGCATGCTCTCGGGCTCGAGCGTCACGCTGATCGCGGTGCGATAATCGCTGGCGATGGAATGCCGCTGGTTCGGCAGGGTGACGAACAGCTCGCCGGTGGCGAGGGCGTCGTCGATGGTCAGGTGCAGATTGCCCTTCACCGCCACATAGACATGGCAACAGCCCGGGGTTCGCTTGCGGGGGCGACCGAGCAGGCCCGCGTAAAACACCCGCTCCGGCGTGATCAGCATCAGATGGTCGGATTCGCGACCGTTATATTCCATTGGGCTCCTCCTCGCGCGGCTCTCTGGCCGCTGCGGACGGAGGTCACCTTAGCGGAAATTTGGGCGCTGTCACGACGGGATAGCGCTGTCATGGACGCGCAAAAAAACGTCGTTCCGGGACGGCCAAAGGACGGCCCCGGAACCTCTCGCTACGACTTCGAGCTTCTCGGGTGCGCAAATGCGCACCCGAGTCCGCGCTATTGCGCGCCGCGGAATGACAGCCTCCCTTATTTCCTTACGCCCTCACTCTCGGCGCAACATTCTGCTCCGCGCCGGCCTTCCGCTCCGCAGCAACCGCGCGCTTGAAGCCCTCGCGCTGCTGCAACCGCGCCCAATAGGCTGCGACATTTGGCCCAAAATCCTTGGCGAGCCCGATATTGTCGGCCAGCCGAAGCGCATAACCGATGACAATGTCAGCGGCGGTGAAGCGGCCGGCGCACAAGGTTTCGGCATTCGCCGTCGCTGCCTCGACGGCGCGCAGGCGTCCCAGGAACCACTTCGCATAGTCGGTGGCGACCTGCGGATTGCGCCGCTCCTCCGGCTCGAGCTGGGTGTATCTGAGCACCAGCGTCTGCGGAAAGGTTAACGTGGCATCGCTGAAATACATCCAGTTCAGGAACGCGCCATAGGCGGGATCCGCGACGTCCACCATCAGGGGCGTCGGGGCATATCTCGTGCCGAGGTAATGGCAGATGCCGGAGGACTCCGTCATCTTCGTCTCGCCGTCGACCATGAAGGGGATCGTGCCGAGCGGATTGATCGCCAGATATTCCTTGGCAAAGACCCGCGGCGGGAACGGCAGCATCTTCAGCTCATAGGATAGCCCCATCTCCTCCAGCATCCAGAGCGGACGGAACGAGCGTGCGGCGTCGCAGTGATAGAGCGTGATCATCAGGAGCTTCCTTTGCTGCCGGGCAGCGTACCCATCATCTTGCACAGGACCATCAGCATGACCTCGTCGGCGCCGCCGCCGATCGAGGTGAGGCGGCTGTCGCGATAGGCGCGGCTGACCGGCGTCTCGTTGGTAAAGCCCATTCCGCCCCAATACTGCAAGCAGGCGTCGGTGAGCTCGCGTCCGAGGCGGCCGGCCTTCAGCTTGGCCATGGTGGCGAGCCGCGTCACGTCCTCGCCGGCGACCAGCTGCTCCGCGGCGCGATAGATCAGCGCGCGCAAGAGCTCGACCTCGGTCTGCATCTCCGCGAGCTTGAAGTGCACGACCTGATTGTCGAGGATGCTCTGGCCGAAGGCCTTGCGGTTGCGCGTGTATTCGATGGTCTGCTCGATGATGTATTCATGCGCCTTCAGGCAGGCTGCCGCGCCCCAGAGCCGCTCCTCCTGGAACTGGATCATCTGGTAAGTGAAGCCCTTGCCCTCCTCGCCGATCCGGTTGCGCTTGGGCACGCGGACATTGTCGAAGAAAATCTGCGCGGTGTCGGACGAGCGCATGCCCATCTTGTCGAGCTTGCGGGCGATCGTGACGCCCTTGCTCTTCATGGGCACGCAGATCAGCGATTTGTTGCGATGGACGGGGCCGTCGCCGGTGTTGGCGAGCAGGCAGATCCAGTCGGCCTGGGTGCCGTTGGTGATCCACATCTTGCCGCCATCGATGACGTAATCGTCGCCATCGGAGCGCGCCTGCGTCTTGATCGAGGCGACGTCAGATCCCGCGCCGGGTTCGGAGACACCGATGCAGGCGACGAAATCGCCCGCGATCGACGGCGCCAGAAATTCGCGCCGCACCTCGTCCGAGCCGAACCGCGCCAGCGCCGGCGTTGCCATGTCGGTCTGCACCCCGATCGCCATCGGCACGCCGCCGCAGGTGATGGCGCCCAGCTCCTCCGCCATCATCAGCGCATAGGAATAGTCGAGACCGGAGCCGCCGAATTCGACCGGCTTGTTCAGCCCGAGGAAGCCGAGGCTGCCCATTTTCTTGAACAGCTCGTGCGCCGGGAAGATGTCGGCCTTCTCCCAGTCATCGACGTGAGGATTGATCTCGTTGGCGATGAACTTTTGCAAGCTGCGGCGGATGTCGTCGTGGTCGGCGGTGAATAGCATTTTGCCCTCTCGTCATTCCGGGGCATCGCGCAGCGATGAACCCGGAATCCATTTCCCTACGGTGTCTGGAGCTCGATGGATTCCGGGCTCGACGCTTCGCGTCGCCCCGGAATGACGGCGTCCATCACAACCCCATCTGCCGCGACGCCAGATCCTTCATGATCTCCTCGGTGCCGCCGCCGATGGCGTTGACCTTGACCTCGCGGTAGATGCGCTCGGCCTTGATGCCGCGCATGAAGCCGGCGCCGCCGAAGATCTGCACGGCCTCCGAGGCACAGAACGCCATGGTCTGCGTCGCCTGGTTCTTCATCATGCAGATTTCCGCAACCGGGCTCTCACCCTGCTCGAGCCGCCAGGCCAGCATCTCCAGCATCGCTTGCGAAGCTGCCACCTTTTGCGCCATGTCCACGATCTTGTGACGGATGACCTGGTGCTGGGCGAGCGGTTTGCCGAAGGTCTTGCGCTCCTTGGCGTAAGCGATCGCCTCGTCGAGACAGACACGGGCGAAGGCGGTGCAGCCTGCCGCCATGCCCATGCGCTCACTGTTGAAGTTCTGCATGATGATCTTGAAGCCCTGGCCCTCTTCGCCGATCAGATTTTCGGCCGGCACGCGGCATTCGTCGAAATGCAGCGTCGCGGTGTCGGAGGCCCACCACCCCATCTTCTTCAGTTTCGTCCTGGTCAGGCCGGGCGTGTCGCCCTCAATCAGCAGCAGGCTGACGCCGCCGGCACCTTCGCCGCCCGTGCGCACGGCTACGGTCAGGTAATCGGCACGCATGCCTGACGTGATGAAGGTCTTCTCGCCGCTCACGACGTAGTGATCGCCGTCGCGCCGCGCTTTTGTGGCGAGGTTGGCGACATCGGAGCCGCCGCCGGGCTCGGTGATCGCAAGCGCCGAGATCTTGTCGCCCGACAGCACCTGCGGCAGCACGCGGGCCTTCACCTCGGAGCGTGCGGCCCGCGCGATCGGCGGCGAGCCGATGGTGTGGCTCATCAGGCTGGCGCTGACGCCGCCGGCGCCGGCTCGCGCCAGCTCCTGGCTTGCCACGATCTTCATGAACTGGTCGGCGGCGATCCCGCCATACTCCTCGGGAAATCCCAGCCCCAACAGGCCGATCTCGGCCGCCTTGCGATAGAGCACGCGCGGGAATTCGCCGGCCTCGTCCCACTCATGGGCGAACGGGGTGATCTCCTTCTCGACGAAGCGGCGCATGACGTCGCGGAAGGCGTCGTGCTCGGCGGTATAGAACGGGCTCATCATGGCACACTTGCCTTCCGGGGCGGATTCGTCGCGGCAACCATGGCTGGAACCTTGGCGGCTCACTTGCGCGGAGTGGCTGACTGGAGCGGAGGCCCCTGGCGTGGAAGCAGCCTAGCAACTCAACGCAAGACGATTTTCCCCGCACGCAGGCCAACTCTGGCGCAAAAAAACGTTGCTGCACAGACTCCGGCTGGCCTCAGGGCCACGCCGGGCATGGTGCACGGACAACAAGAAGGCGGGCGGCAAAAGACCGCCGAGGGAGGAATTTTGGCCGTTCGTTATTACGACTGGATCATTCACCATGGCCGCCGCACACCTGACAAGGTCGCGGTGATCGACCTCGCGAGCGAGCGCCGCTTCACCTATTCGCAGCTCGATGGCCGCGTCTCACGCCTCGCCTCGTTCCTGCGCCACTCACTCAATGTCGCTCGCGGCGACCGTGTCGCCGTGCTGGCGTTGAACACGACCGATACGCTGGAGGTGCAATTCGCCTGCGGCCGCCTGGGCGCGATCTTCGTGCCGCTGAACACCCGCCTCACCGTTCCCGAGCTCCAGTTCATCACCGGCGACTGCGCGCCGAAGGTGATGATCCACGATACCGATCTCGCCGAGACGGCGCTGAGCGTGGCAAGACTCTGCAACATCCCGACCAGCCTGCTGCTCGGCCCCGGCGGATCCTACGAGGCCGGCATCGCGGCGGCCAAGCCGCTCGCCCGCGCCGAGGAGGTCACGCTCGATGACGTCTCCACCATCATGTACACGTCGGGCACCACGGGCCATCCGAAGGGCGCCACCATCACCCATGGCATGACTTTCTGGAATTGCGTCAATCTCGGCGGGCCCGCCTGCATCGGACCGTCCTCGGTGCTGCTCACCGTGCTGCCGCTGTTCCACACCGGCGGGCTCAATTGCTACACCAATCCGGTGCTGCACGCCGGCGGCACCGTGATGATCATGCGCGTCTTCGACCCCGGCATCGCGCTCGGCCTGATCAACGATCCCGCGCAAGGCATCAACGTGTTCTTCGGCGTGCCCGCGATCTACCAGTTCATGGCGCAACACCCCGCCTTCGCGACGACTGACCTCTCCCGCCTGATCGTCGGCGGTGTCGGCGGCGCCCCGATGCCGGTGCCGCTGCTCAAAGTGTGGGAAGCGCGCGGCGTCGCGCTGCAGCAGGGCTACGGCATGACCGAGACCTCGCCGGCCGTGCTGGTGCTCGACCGCGAGGATGCGGCTCGCAAGGCCGGCTCCGCCGGCAAGCCCGTGCTGCACACCGAGGTGCGCATCGTGCGGCCCGACGGCAGCGATGCCGAAATCGGCGAGCTCGGCGAGCTCTGGGTGAAGGGCCCGAACATCACGCCGGGCTACTGGAACAGGCCGGAGGCGAACAAGACCTCCTTCACCGACGGCTGGCTGCACACCGGCGATGCGACGCGCGTCGACGAAGAAGGTTTCTACTACATCGTGGACCGCTGGAAGGACATGTACATCTCCGGCGGCGAGAACGTCTATCCGGCCGAGGTCGAGAACGTCCTGCACCAGCTCAACGCGATCGCCGAAGCCGCCGTGATCGGCGTCCCTGATGCGCAATGGGGCGAGGTCGGCCTTGCCATCGTCGCGGTCAAGCCCGGCCAGAAGCTGACCGAGGCCGACGTCTTCGCGCATTGCACGGCCAATCTGGCGCGCTTCAAATGTCCACGGCAGATCCGCTTCGTCGACGCGCTGCCGCGCAACGCCACCGGCAAGATCCACAAGCCGACCTTGCGCAAGGAATTCTCGGTCGCCTCCGAGGTCGACAAGAAAGTCGCCAACGCCTGACCGGAGCGCCCCTCGCGGGCGCTTTTTTGTTTTTGACGTGCCTGCCAACCCAGAAGAAACCCAAAGAAACCCCAAGGAATTTCCATGAAGAACAAGAAACTCGCCCTGCTCGCCGCGGTAACCGCCCTGACAGTGCTCTCCACCCAGGGCGCTTTCGCGCAGAAGAAATACGACACCGGCGCCAGCGACACCGAGATCAAGATCGGCAATGTCGAGGCCTATTCCGGTCCCGCTTCCGCCTACGGCATCATCGGCAAGACCGAGGAAGCCTATCTCAAGATGATCAACGACCAGGGCGGCATCAACGGCCGCAAGATCAACTGGATCTCCTATGACGACGGCTATTCGCCACCCAAGACCGTGGAGCAGGTCCGCAAGCTGATCGAGAGCGACGAGGTGTTCCTGGTGTTCAACGCGCTGGGCACCCCGACCCAGACCGCCGTGCAGAAATATCACAATGCCAAGAAGGTGCCGCAGCTGTTCCTCGCTACCGGCGCCAGCAAGTGGAACGACCCGAAGAACTTTCCCTGGACCATGGGCTTCCAGCCCAGCTACCGGGTCGAGGCGCGGATCTTCGCCAAGTACATTTTGCAGACAAAGCCTGACGCGAAGGTCGCGATCTTCTATGCCAACGACGATTTCGGCAAGGACTACGTCGCCGGCATCAAGGAGATCTTCGGCGCCAAGGCCTCTTCGCTGATCGTCGCCGAAGAGAGCTACGAGACCACCGAGCCGTCGATCGATTCCCACATCGTCAAGCTGAAGGGCACCGGCGCCAACGTCTTCGTCAACATCTCGACCCCGAAATTCGCGGCCCAGGCGATCAAGAAGATCGCCGAGCTCGAATGGAGGCCGATGCATGTCATGACCGACGTCTCGATCTCGATCGGCGCCGTGATGAAGCCGGCGGGCCTCGACGCGTCGGAAGGCGTGCTGTCCGCCGGCTATTTGAAGGATGCGGCCGATCCGCAGTGGAAGGACGACGAGGGCATGAAGAAATTCATGGCGTTTGTCGGCAAGTACATGCCGGGTGCGGACATCACCGACACCAACCTGGTCTACGGCTATGCCGCCGCCCAGACGCTGGTGCAGACCTTGAAGCAGTGCGGGGACGACCTGACGCGCGAGAACGTGATGAAGCAGGCCGCAAGCCTGAAGGATTACGCGCCCGACACGCTGATCCCCGGCATCAAGATCAACACCAGCCTGAACGACTTTGCTCCGATCGAGCAGCTCAAGATGATGCAGTTCAAAGGCGGCAAATGGGACCTGTTCGGCGACGTCATCAGCGCCGAAACCGGGGGCTAGCTCTCCTCACGGGCGGAGCCGCTTCCCTGGGGAAGCGGCTCCGCATCGGTGTGAAGGCCATGCCATCTCAATCCGGCTTCAGCGGACCGGCGACAACTCGGCTTTGCTGGCCCGGCTCGGACTGAATCGAAGACCCGGTGTCCCGGCTCACCTCGATCGATTCCACGGCAAGGCCGAGGCGGCGGGTATCACCGATGCCCCTGAGCAGGGGGCACGACCACGCCAGAATGGCGGTGCCTGAGGCCGGCAGATCGAGTTCGATCGTGTAGACGTCGGCCCCGATTGCGATCGCGGCGCCACCCACGCGTGCACCATCGAGATAGAAGTGCGGACCGATCTCGCGCAGCGATGCGCGCAAGGCCGGGCTTCGAATCCGAACGATGTTGCGACCTTCGCTGCCCCGGATCCGAACGGCGGCCTGCGGCTCGCTCCAGCGGAAGCTGTGTCCCGCCGACGATTCGAGCGCATGGAAACCGGCTTGCCCGAGAACGCGATCTCCCAGGAATCTCGCCGCGGGCCCGGCCTGGCCGCGAAGGCGACGGATGCATTCAAGCCTCTGCAGATGGATCAGCGAGGCGATGTAGCGCCTCATCCATTTCGCGATCGCTTCGCTCGACCCGATCAGGATCAATGCGCTCAGGCCGGCCTGCGCCTGCATCACCGCCAGGCGCGCAGCGAGGCGCGCCGGAAGATCGCCGCATAAAGCAAGTGTACCCCATTGCCAGAACGCGCGCAGTTTTTCGCCAGGCCGCTTCCAGCCTCGGCCCGCGAGGCTGTAATGCGCGAGCGCATTCATCGCCGCACGCGCGAGCGATCGGTCGAAACCCACCCATTCGACCCATTCGACCGGCACTTCGAGCAGCTCGCTGCCGGGATCGCGGCGCGCCTCGCCGAGATAGCGGATCTCGCCCTCAACGAAATCGAGCGTGAACGTCTTCAGCTCGCCGATCTCGCCGATGTAATAGTGGTGGAAGCGTGCCTCTTGCAGATAACCGATGGTATGGCCTCTCGCGTGATAGGCCGCAGCCAGAACCCATTCGGCGAAATGACCGAGCTCCTTGCGCAGGCCCCCGCATTCCCAATAGACGTCACGCCGCGTCACGAAGCACTGATCGAGCACCTTGCGCCAGGGATGCTGCGTCATGCCGAACTCGATGTCGGCCTGGTACATCGCAGCCTCGGCTTTCGAGAGCCGATTGTGGCAGATCGGGATCGAATGGCAGGAGAAGCCGGCCCAGTCGGGATGAAGCTCGATGGCACGGATGCACTGCTCGATCACGTCGGCCTCGGGCCAGCAATGCGACTCCGTGAAGAACAGATGGCTGCCTCGGGCTTTGGTTGCACCGAATGCGCACAGACCGATGTCGTGCTCGGAATCGGTGAACTCGAGGCGGGCTTCGTCGCCGGCCAGCGCCTTCAACTCCTCGCGCCCCTTGAACTCGGGCGGCACGACCAGGATGATCTCGTAGAGGGACTTGTCCGCGGTCTGTGAGGTCCAGCCGAGCCAGGACTGCTCCCATTGCCCGCGGTGATATTCGAGCGGGATGATGATGGAGAACAGCGGTGATCCGCCGCCATGTCGCGCGGGCACGTCCTGCATGGTTGATCCTTATAGACGCATGCGACGCCGCTGCAGGACTATTTCTTGCGGACTATAGCGTCAAAAACAGCGCGAAAGGCTCTTCCACCGTGCGACGCAAATGTTTTCGATACAGGGCATGGTTGGCATCATCCGCTGCAATCCGCCCCAATGTCGGCTTCGGAACGTTCCGGAGCGGCACATAGGCGATCGGTGCCGCGATGGGCGTGAGCTGCGAGCCGGGGCCCGCGCGCAGCGTCGAGATGATGCCGTACATCTCGCCGGACACTGTCGGCCGTGACACCGTGATCACCCGGTGCTGGCCGTGCTTGATGATGACGAGATAGATGAAGCCGGACTGATGAGGGACGGCGACCTCGCCGGTATGCTCGTAGGCCGCGTCGGTCCGGTCGCCCTCGCGGAAAACCAGTGAGGAGACCTTCGGCTCCCAGACGATCTCGGTGCGGTAGGCGAAGATGGCGTCCTTGTCGCCGAACGATGGCCGCAACGTGATGTAGACGTCCTCGATCCAGGTCACGGCGCGATGCGCATAGGAGCCGAGACTGTCGGGAGCGACGTCATTGGCGGGCTGAGGCGCCACCACGACGGGGCTCTTGCGCAAGGAAACGCCCAGCGCCTGCTCAAGCCGGACCGTCGTCGCCAGCGTGAACGGCCGCCGGCCGCCGAGCACCTTCTCCAGCGTCGACAGGCTGAGCTTGGCCTGCTCGGCCAGCATCTGCCGGGAGATCCGGCGCCTCGCAAGCTCCTCGCGAATGGTCTCCGCGATCTCGCGGCTCTGCTCGTCCGAAAGCTGCTTGTCGGTGAATTTGTCCTGCGTCTGCATCATTGGCCCTGCCTTGGGAGGGCCATTCTAGCAGGCCGGACAAACCAGCACAAAACCGCACATGGCCGCCCCGGCTTTGGTGCTCCCGGCCGGCCATGGCGGAACATTGCCGATCATTCTGCTCGCGACATCGGGCCCTCCCGGCGAATGCTCGGAGCCAGCAAACGTCCTTCGGGAGCAAGCCAAATGGACACCTACGACACAGCCGACATCGACGATCATCCCGTGTTGAGGGGGCTGATCAAGCTTGGATTGTTTCTTCTCGCGCAGGGCGTCGCGGTGATGCTGATGGCCTTCGTGGCCCTGCTCGTCAGCTTCGGGACGAGCTGGTCGGCAACGACCGATCAGGCCAGCCTGCTCCAGCCCGGCGATGCATGGTCCGGCACGCTGCTCCTGAAGGACGACGGCGTCACCACGGAGGCGATCCGCCTCGGTATCGACGTCGACGTCACGGTATCGGGCCCGACTCTGCGCGCCCGGGTCACACAGATCTTCCGCAACCCGACCAGGGATTGGGTCGCGGCAACCTATGTCTATCCGCTCGCGACCGGCGGCGCCGTCGATACGCTGAAAATGGTGGTCGGCGATCGTATCATCGTCGGCGACATCAAGGAGCGTCAACAGGCGCGCGTGATCTACGAGGAAGCGCGCCGCGCCGGTCAGAAGGCCGCGCTCACCGAGCAGGAACGGCCGAACATCTTCACCAACTCGGTCGCCAATATCGGTCCCGGCGAAACCGTGCTGGTGCAGATCGAATATCAGGAGCCCGTGCATCAATCCGGCAACGAATATTCGCTCCGTCTGCCGCTGGTGGTCGGACCGCGCTACAATCCGGCGCCGATCGTCCAGAGCGTCGACTTCCGCAAGGACGGATCGGGCTGGGGCGCGGCGACCTCGGACCCGGTGCCGGACCGCGACCGCATCTCGCCACCCGTGCTTGATCCCGCCAAGACTGCTCCGGTCAATACGACCACCATCACGGTGCACCTGAAGGCAGGCTTCGTGCTGGGCGAGGTCAAGAGCTCCCATCATAAGGTCAAGATCGAGAGTCCGGACAACATGGCACGCGTCGTCACGCTCGCCGACGGCGTCGTCCCCGCCGACCGCGACTTCGAGCTGACCTGGAAGCCCGCCGCCGAGAAGGCGCCGTCGATCGGCCTGTTCCGCGAGCATGTCGGCGATTCCGATTATCTGCTCGCCTTCGTCACCCCGCCCAGCGCCGAGCAGACGACACAAAAGCCGCTGCCGCGAGAGGTCGTGTTCGTGATCGACAATTCGGGGTCGATGGGCGGCACCTCGATCGTCCAGGCCAAAGCGAGCCTCACTTACGCGCTGTCCCGCCTTCAGCCGGCCGACCGCTTCAACGTCATCCGCTTCGACGACACCATGGACGTGTTGTTTCCAGCTTCCGTGCCGGCAGACGCCGCACATGTCGGCGAGGCCACCTCGTTCGTGAGCGCATTGCAGGCGCGCGGCGGCACCGAGATGGTGCCGGCGATGCGCGCCGCGCTGGCCGACAAGCTCGGCGACAGCGCGATGGTTCGCCAGGTCGTGTTCCTGACCGACGGCGCGATCGGCAACGAGCAGCAATTGTTCGAAACCATCACGGCGATGCGCGGCCGCTCGCGCGTCTTCATGGTCGGCATCGGGTCGGCGCCCAACACCTATCTGATGACCCGTGCGGCCGAGCTCGGCCGTGGCGCCTTCACCCATATCGGCTCCGTCGAGCAGGTCGAGGAACGCATGCGCGGCTTGTTTGCCAAGCTCGAAAACCCGGCCGTGACCGGCCTCTCCGCGAAATTCTCGGAGGCCAAGGCCGACGTCACGCCTGCGATCATTCCCGACGTCTATCGCGACGAGCCGCTGGTGCTGGCGGCGAAGCTCGACAAGCTTGCAGGCTCGCTCGAGATCAAGGGCCGCGTCGGCGACCGTCCATGGTCGGTGACGCTGCCGCTGCAAAATGCCGCCGAAGGCAAGGGCCTGTCGAAACTCTGGGCCAGGCGCAAGATCGGTGACGCCGAGGTGGCGCGCACCATGCGGGAGCTTACGCCGGAGGAGGCCGACAAGGCGATCCTGGCGCTGGCACTCGACCACCAGATCGTCACGCGCCTGACCAGCCTTGTCGCCGTCGACAAGACGCCGAGCCGCCCCGAAGGCGCAGCCCTCAAGCTCAGCGAATTGCCGATCAACCTGCCCGCCGGCTGGGATTTCGAGAAAGTGTTTGGCGAGCGCCCGCAGCTCCCAACGCAATTGCGCGAGCGCCATGCGGATGCGGCGACTTCACCGGCCGCGCGGCGTCCGGCGCCTGCCGCGCCCGATGCGATCCGGCTACCCAAGACGGCAACCTCGGCCGAGCTGAAGATGATCGCGGGTCTGATCCTGATCGCGCTCGCCCTGATCCTGTTCGTGTTCAACCGGCGTCGGCCCTTGCTCACCGACGCTGCTTGAGAGAGGAGCTTCCCCGAACTCCTCTGTTTAGCGCGCGCGGTCGCCCGTCCCGTACACAACGGCCGCGCGCGTCTTTTTTGGGTCATTGCGAGCGCAGACACAAATGCCCCGCCTCGTCTCTCCTCTGGTTCTTGCCCTGATCGGACTCATACTGTTCGGCGACGGCGCCTACATCCACGCCAAGGCGTGGCTTGCCCAAAGGCTGCTGGAGCGCGCCTTCGACAGGAGCGTTGCGACGGGCGAGGTGGTCAAGCCATGGTCATGGGCCGACACCTGGCCGGTCGCGCGGATCGAGGTGAAGCGGATCGGCGCCACCGCCATCGTTCTGGAAGGCGCCAGCGGCCAGGCGCTTGCCTTCGGGCCCGGCCATATCCCCCAAACGGCTGACGCCGGCGAGCGCGGGGTTGCCGTATATGCGGCACATCGTGACACGCATTTCCGCTTCCTGCGGAACGTTTCCGTCGGAGACGTCATTGAGATCACCCGCCGCGACGGAAAGCGTTTCCGCTATCGGGCAGACTATTCGGCCGTTGTCGATGCCGACGCGTCGGGCATCGATCGTTCGGCGCAGGGTGTGGAACTCGTGCTCACGACATGCTGGCCGTTCGACGCGATCACGCCCGGCCCGGAGCGCTATGTCCTGCACGCTACCTCGATCGGAACAGGTGAATAGCCGTTCGCAATCCGCCTGTTACGGATCGATCGAGCCCTCTCAAATCACGCCGGAGCTGCCGGGAAGTCGCGTCGAGCGGGACCGTGAACTGGCGCTGCCGACCGGAGACCTGTAAGAAGGGCCATTGATTTTGCACGTTGTGATTTTGTGAAAGAACGATAGATGGACGACGAGTTCAGGCAGCGCCTCGAACAGCGATTGGAGCAGCTCGACAATCGCGTCGCGCTCCTGGAAAGGAATCTGGATCTCATCGCCGCCGGGCAAAGGCGATCCTCGCTCCGGAGCCTGTGGCGGCGCCCGCCGATGTGGACCTTCGAGCAATATCCGCCGCGCCTGCTCAACCTGACGACTTTCCCGCCGGCCCCCTCGATCGGCGAAAATGCGCCGCGGATCGCGATGGTGACCCCGAGCTACAACCAGGCGCAATATCTCGGCGCCACGATCGAGAGCATCGTCGGCCAGAACTATCCGAACCTGCATTATCACGTGCAGGACGGCGCCTCGATCGACGGCACGGTCGATCTCCTGAAGAGCCGCGGCGAGAGCATCAGCTGGAAGAGCGAACCCGACAGCGGGCAGTCGAACGCCATCAATCTCGGCTTCGCCGGCGTCGACAGCGAGATCATGGCCTATCTCAACAGCGACGACATGCTGCTGCCGGGGACGCTGGCCTATGTCGCCAACTATTTCATGTCGCATCCGCATGTCGACATCGTCTACGGGCATCGCGTCTTCGTCGATCGCGAAGGGCTCGAGGTCGGCCGTGCCGTGCTGCCGCCCCATGACGGACGCGCGCTGCAATATGCCGACTACATTCCGCAGGAGACGATGTTCTGGCGCAAGCGCGTGTGGGACAAGATCGGACCGATCGACGAAAGCTTCCACTATGCCATGGATTGGGACTTCATCCTGCGGGCGCAGGAAGCGGGTTTCAAATTCGTGCGCCTGCCGCGATTTCTCGCCTGCTTCCGAATCCATGATGCCCAGAAGACGGCGTCGACCTATGCGATCGGTGTCAGGGAGATGGGCATCCTGCGGCGCCGCGTGCTCGGCTTCGACCCGACGCAGATGCAGATCCGCCGCGCCATCGCGCCCTATCTCGCGAGGCAGGCCGTCTTCCACTACGCCCACAAGCTGAGCTTGTTGCGCTACTGAGCCGGCGGCCATCAGCGGCTTGGTGACGCACGGGCATCGTCATCGAGCCAGGCCCGCTCAAGGCCGATGCCGAGGGGGCGCGCGTCGGAGCTCAATCCGAGATCAGCGGGCGAGCGCGGATCGGATAGCGACAGGCTGATGGTCAGCGTCCCGTCGGCGGAAATCGCGGCGGGATCGAGCATCAACCTGCGCTGGCCCGCGAACGAACCTTTCGAAAACGACAATTGCTGCTGCGGTCCGTCGCCGACGCGGCAAATCGCCTGCAGTCGTGGATTTCCATCCGAGACGAACGCCCGGCACGCCAGCACGAGCGCGACCGGCCGTGACGGAAAGGGATCGATCGCGAAGCGGAGCACGCAATTCCTGGCGATGGACCAGGTGCCCCATTGCTCCGGCTCGCTCCACCCCTCGATCAGCGCGGCGGTACCGGCCCCGCCGCGGCTGAAATCGAGCTCCTCCGGGCCGAGCACCGGCGCGGGCACGGCAGCCTCCAGGGCAGCCGGATCGAACGGCGCCTGATCCGGAACGAACTGAGCGATCACGCGCACGGCATCCGCGATCGAGCTGAGCCCGAGCGCAGAACCATCCAGCTCGTAGAGCACGCGGTTCTGTCCTATGACGGAAATACCCTTTCCGGGGGGAGGCCGATCCGCAAGACGGGCAGGAATGATGATGTCGGCGACGTCGAATCCGTGCATGCGGGCGAGTTCGCCGATGGTCTGCACGGTCCGGTCATACAAGGGCGGGCGATTGTTGATGTCGGTCGCGAGCGCTTGCGCCAGAGCCTTGAAATCGAGCCGCACCCCGTCGTCATCCGCCAGCAGAAGACGTTTGAGGTCGAGCATGTCCTTGGCGATGAAGAGCTGGAGAGCATTCAGATCGGGGAGCTGACGATCGTCGTCGATGGGTCCGAAATCGCGCGCCCCCCGCGACGTTTCGAGCAGATTCGTGGTCTCGAAGAACAGCGCGTGGCCGGTGCTGTGCTGCGAGAAGCCGGCCATGCTCAGAGGCCGTGACAGCCGGACGAAACTCTCTGTCAGCGCGGCGTTGGCGATACCGGATGCGACGTCGGGCGAGAGGCCGATGAAGTAGCGGCCGCAGGCCGCGCGCATCCGGTCGACGACGCTGCGGCGGACGAACGAATTGTAGATCATCGGCAGATGCGCATAGTGAGCCTGGAAGCAGAAGATGCGCGCCAGCTCGCTTCGCGACGAGACGCGCCTTGCCGACGACGTCAGGTCGATCTCGGCGAGCAGCCGGTTGCGGAAGGCCGGATGATAGTAGCCCGGCCAGTAATAGCTGTAGGCATCCCAGCTCAGGAGATCGATCTTTCGGTCGGCGAGCACGCTCGACGCCGTGGCGCATGCATAGGGCATCAATCCGTCGTCGTCGCCGAGGAAGGCGATGTACTCGCCCGAAGCATGGCCGAGCGCTGCCTCCCAATTGTCGGTCATGGTCAGGACGGTCTCGCTGGCAAAATGCCTGAAACGCCCGTCCTGGAGGTCTGCGACCATCTTCGCGATCTCGGGATTGCCGCCATTGTTCTGAACGATGAACTCGCAATCGGCTTGCGCAGGCTGGCACGCCATGGTCGCGAGCGCGTGGCGAAGCGTGTCGGGACGATCGAGGGTCGGCACCACGATGGACAGAAGCGGCATGATCACCATTTGAGAGAATATGCGTCACGGTTTCCTAGCATCTTGCCGGACCGTTCGCACTTTCGCCAAAAGTCTCGTGATGCTAGCCTCATGATCAGGTCTTGTCGTCAGGCCTTGCCCATTCCGCCGCGCGGCATGGAGCCCGCTACGATCAGCCTCCGAAGCCGGCGCACGACAGCGCGTTGCAACAAGAACAAGAAGTGAGGGAAGCGCATGGAAGCTCAAGTGCCTGCCGCATCGGTTTCTCGGCGCCCATGGTCTCCACCGCCCGATGCCGGAGACATCGTCAAGGGCATCCACGCCATGCTGCACCCGCACAACATCGTGCTGGTGGGAGCGACCGACAAGCCCGGCAATTATGCCGAACGCATCTGGAATAATCTGATCAAGTACGGTTACGAGGGCGGCCTCTATCCGGTCAACGCCAAGCGCGACGCGATCTGGGGCGTCACCTGCTACAAGGATTTTGCCAGCCTCCCGGAGAAGCCCGATCACGTCCTGGTGCTGGTGCCGGCCCGCTTCGCCGTCCAGGTGATCCGCGATGCCGCCGCAGCCGGCGCGCGCTCGGCCACCATCGTCACCTCGGGCTTCAGCGAGCTGCAGGATGAGGAAAGCCAGAAGCTCGCCGCCGAATTGCAGGCGGCCATACGCGAAACGGGGCTTGCCGTCACTGGGCCGAACTGTCTCGGCAATCTGAGCGCCGGCGAAAAGCTCTTCACCAATATCGACGACCGCATCGTCACCATGGAGCAGGGTGCGGTGGCGATCGCCGGGCAATCAGGCGCCATCGTCATGGCGATCCGGCAAGCGCTGGAAGATCGGGGTGTCGGCGTCGGCTACATGGTGACGACCGGCAACGAGGCCGGACTCGAGACGCCGGATCTGATGCGGTATTTCGCCGAGGATCCGAGCATCAAGGTGATCGTCGTCTACCTCGAAGGGGTGCGCAACACCAAGGCCTTTCGTAAAGCCTGCAAGGCGGCGCGCGCGGCGAGCAAGCCCGTGATCGCGCTCAAGCTCGGCGCCTCCGAGGGCGGGCGCGCCGCGGCGATGGCGCACACCGGCGCGCTGGCAGGTTCGATCGAGACGTTCGACGCGATCGCGACGCGTGAAGGCGTGATCCGGGTCGGCGGACTCGACGAGTTGATCGAAACGACCGAGTGCTTCGTTCACTCCGCCGTTCCCAGGGGCGATCGGCTCGCTGCCGTCACGCTGTCCGGCGGCAAGCGCGGCATGCTGCTGGATGCCTTCTATGCCGAGGGCCTGAACTTTGCGCCGCTCAGCCCACACGTCGGCTCCGAGCTGGCGAAGATGCTTGGGCCGGGGTCGATCGTCGGCAATCCGCTCGACGCAGGCTTTGCCGCGGTGGTCGATCCCTCCGTCTACATGAAGTCGATCAAGCTGATGATCGACGATCCCGACATCGACATCGTCATCGTCGATGCGGAGCTGCCGAAGGCGCCGCACGAATTGCGCGAGCGCAATTTGCGCATCGTCGACGAGATGGCGCGCCAGGGCGGCAAGCCCGTGATCTACATCAGCGCGATGTCGATCGGCTTCACCGAGTTCACCAAGTCGTTGCGCAAGTCGCTGCCGCATCTCGCCGTCATGCAGGGCATGGACCGGGCGGTGACCGCGATAAAATCGCTGCTCGCCTATGCGAAGCTGCGGAAAGAAGTGCCCGACATCGTCTCCAGCTCGAAGCCCGCAGCGCGCGCCGTGCTGGAGAAGGCGCTGAGATCGGCCAGCGGCGCCGCGCTCGACGAGGTCGCCTCGAAGAAGCTGCTGAAGGCCTACGGCATTCCGATCTCCAAGGAGGCGATTGCGCAGACGGCAGCGGAGGCCGCGAAGATCGCCAAGCAGATCGGTTTCCCGGTCGTGGCGAAAGTCGTCAGCGCCGAGATCCTGCACAAATCCGACATCGGCGGCGTGGTGTTGAACCTGAACAGCGCGGCCGAGGTGAAGAAGGCATTCGCCGACATCACCGCACGGGTCGCAAAGCTGAAGGGCAAGCCGAAGCTCGACGGCATCCTGATCGCGCAACAGGTCAAGGCCGAGCTCGAGCTCGTCGTCGGGGCCTCGCTCGATGCCGAGATGGGAGCGGTCGTGCTGTTCGGTACCGGCGGCATCGACATCGAACTGATGAAGGACGTCGCGCTCGCCGGCGCGCCACTGGACGAGGCCGAGGCAGGGCTCCTGATCGGCCGCACCAAGGCCGGCATCAAGATGCGCGGCTACCGCGGCAAGCCGGCCCTGCACGAGGCCTCCGCAGTGAAAGCGCTGGTCGGCCTGTCCAATCTGATCGCGGATGCGGGCGACCGAATCGCCTCGATCGACATCAACCCGTTCCTGATCAACACCAGGACGGGCGTCGCGGTCGATGCCCTGATCGTCCTCAACAACGCCGCGGCAAAACGCGCGGCCGGGCATTGAGACGCCTAAAGCCCGTAGGGCGGATTAGCGAAGCGTAATCCGCCGCATTTGACGAGTGGAGAAGAAGGCGGCGGGTTACGCTTCGCTAACCCGCCCTACTTACCATCGCGGCCTTCTTCCAACTTCCCTGCTTTGGCCTTAGACTCAGCCGCATGGCACGCGCGAGCAATCTTGTGATCGGAACGGCGACGCTGGCGGTGATCGCCGTGGCGTTCGGTGGCCTGCTCGGCGTGCAGAAATGGCGCACCATCCAGAGCCGCAGCCAGTTGCGCGTGGTGTTCGAGGGCGGGTCCGCCAGCGGCCTGCGCCGCGGCGGACCGGTCAATTTCGACGGCGTGCCCGCGGGCCAGATCCTGTCGATCAAGCTGGACAGTCCGCGCAGGATCGTGGCGCTGGTGATGCTCGACAACACCGCGCCGATCCGCAAGGACACCGTGGCGGGCATCGAGTTCCAGGGTCTCACCGGCGTTGCCGCGATCTCGCTGATCGGAGGCGCTCCCACTGCGCCCCCGGTGCCGCTGGACGCGGACGGCATCCCCGTGCTGACCGCCGACCTCAGCGACGCCGAATCCATCGTCGAGACGCTGCACAGCGTCGATCGCACGATCGTCAGCAATGCCCCCGCCATCAAGGACGGCCTGCGCACGTTCGAAAATTACACCGCCGATCTCCGGAGCAAGGGCGGCGAGATCGATTCCGTCATGGCGAAGGTCGACAGCGCCTTCGCGGGTTTCGACAAGGCGGTCACGAAGATCGAGGGTGTGATGCCCGGCTTCGTCGACGGCAAGGCCGACGAGCTGTTCGAGAAGATCAAGGGGCTACACGAGCTTGCCGACGTCATGAAGAAGAAATCGGCGGGCTATCTCGAGGATATCCGTCGCTCGCTGCTCGACGTCAGCGAGGCCGCCAACAAGATGAGTGGGACGCCAACCCCCGCCGCTGCGGCCCCGCGCCCCCCGCGCAAGCCGTCGCAGAAGAAGCAGTAGCGGCCTCTTTCTGATCCTCCCCTGGAGGAGGATGGCCGTCCCGCTTGATCCAGCGGCGACGATGTCTCACCAGGCGTAGCGCACGAGGCCCTTGCCGGCGTAGGAGCGCGTGACGTTGGAGAACTCGCCCTCGAAGGTCGCCGATGCGGACCAGCCGTTCATCCAGTTCATCTGTGCTGATGCGGTGGTAAGAGCCGAATCGCGCGCCTGGGCCGCGCCGTTCACGACGAAGGCCGACCCCGGCAGCGTCTGGAACACCGCTGCTGCCGTGCGGTCCGGATTGTAATCATGCGCCCAGGCCAGGCGGCCGCGCAGGGTCACCAGGCCGCCGGCCGCGGCAAATGACCGATCCGCGCGCAGACCGAGCTCGGTGCGGGTGCTGGTCACGTCCTTGGCGGCATAGTTGAGTGCGAAGACGTTGCTGCCGGCCACGGCCGATTCGGCATAGGATGGCAGGCTGAACAAGGTGGCCTGCAGCGCAGCATAGGGCGTGACGCCCGCCCACTGCATGGCATGGCGATAGCCGCCCTCGATGCGGCCCGAGAGCGCATTGGCGTTGAACTGTGCCCGCAACTGGTCATAGCCGGCCGCCGTCACGACGCGGTTGGTCGTGACATCCTGCCAGCCATAGGCGAGCGCCGCCGTGATGTAGGCCGGCCCCGCCGTATGACGCACGAACGCGCCAGCCTGGAACAGATCGGAGCGGCCCCAACCGAGACCGTTGACATTGAAGGCGGTCCCGCCGCCCGCGAGCGCAAAGCCCACAATCGTCGATGGCGAGAAGCGGTAATCGAGGCCCACGGCGGTACCATAAACGCTGCTGGAGGTGTTGCTCGAGCCGAGGCCTGCATTGCCATCGGTGGTCTGCGAGCCGCCGTAGCCGGCTGCCCAGACATCCCAGCGCTGCTCGAACGATGCAGCCGGAGCCTTGCGGGCAATTGAAGCGAACGCGTCGCGCGCGCTCGTGCGGGTCGCCGCATAGGCACTCGCGCTCGGGTCATCGGCAAAGGGGGGCGCCCCGGGCGAGCCGCTGCGCCCCGAGCCGAACACATCGGTCAGCAGATTGATGAACAGGTTCATCGCCTCAAAGGTCGTCTGCTGAGACCCCGTTACCGACTCGCCGGAGGCTTGGCTCAGGCCCGCCGGCGAAAGATTGGCGAGCGCCACGGGCAAGCCGCCGGTACTGTTGAAATAGTTGGTCAGCACGTTGGCGACATTTTGCTGATTGATGTTGAGCCCGCTGCCATAACCCAACGCAAGATCGAGAAAGACGTTGTTCGGATCGTAGCTCAGCGTAGCGTGCAAGTTGGGCGACAGTCCGGCGACCACGGGGTTGAACGTGTCGGGCAGCGTGGCTGCATTGAGAATGGTGTAGTGCTTCGTGATCGTGCCGGTCGGAACCACGACGACGGTGGCGCCGGCCAGCGTCGCGGTGCCGCCCACGATCGCAAGGCCGTTGCTCGCCCCCGAGACCTGCACGACGTAGCTGGACGCCGACGTGAAGGTGAGATTGCCCGCAACGTTCAGCGCGCCGGTCGGATTGCCGGGCGCAAACGCGCCGCCATTGACGGAAACGGCGGTCACCGTGCCGCTTCCGCCGAACGTGCCGCCCGGAGCGACCGAAACCGTGCCGTTGATCGTGCCCGAGAGCAGCAGGGTGCCGCCCAGCACGTTCCAGTCCTGGTTGCCGGTGCCCGTCACGGTCCAGGTCGAACTGTCGACCTTGTTGAACGTCGAGAAGCCGTCATATTGGAGACCAAGTCCGATCAGGTCGAGGTTGAACCTGTCCTTGCCGAGGCCGCCGAGCTGGAATGTGTCGGTGCCGGAGCCGAACACGGTTCCGTTGATGACGCTGCCGGGACCGAGCGTGAGCGTATTGCCGCCGCAACCGCAGAGCTCGATCGCCGCAGCACCTGTCGCGGCGTTGATCGTGCCGGAGTTGAAGACGGTTCCGCCGCCGCTGAGCATGATGCCCGTGCCGCCTGCACCGACGGTGATGGTCCCGGTATTCACGATCCCGTTGGTCGTGCTCAGCGTGGTAACGTCGATCCCGACGCCGGACGCGCCGACAGTGATCGTCCCCGCGTTGACGATGATGCCGTCATCCGAGAGCACGACGATGCCTTCGGCCGACCCCACGCCCGAGATCTGCCCGCGGTTGGCGATGGTTACGCTGGCTCCGGTGATGAGGATGCCTGCTCCGCCCAGCCCGACGTTGATCGTTCCATTCTGGTTGACCTCGGCCCGGTTACCCTGCACCGAGATGCCGGCCGATCCGCCGCTTCCCGTCGTGATCGAACCGCCATTGGTCACCTTGGCATCGTCGCCGAGCACGGCAATGCCCGCGCCGCCGGTGCCTGCGGTAATGGATCCGAGACTGGTCGCCGTCTCGAAATTACCCTGCATGAAGATGCCGACGGCGTTCTGCCCGACCGTGATGGTGCCGGTCGCCGTGTTGGTGACGCTGTTGCTATCGTTGATCGCCAGGATGCCGCCCGACGGCCCGCCCGACGAATTGCCGACGGCAATGGAGCCGGCATTGGTCACCGTCGCACCGCCGAAGAGATAGACGCCGATCGCATCGGCCAAGCCCGTGATCGATCCGGTCACGGTGTTGGTGACGGTGTTGTTCTGGCCACCGAAAATAGCCGTCCCCGATGCGCCGACCGACAGCGTGCCGGCGTTGGTGATGGTGTTGCCGTCGTTGACACTGATCGCCGCGGTGCCGTTGTCGCTGACGGTGGCGCCCGCGAGCACATTGACGGTGAGCCCGTTGACGCCGCCGCCGGCGGCAAAGCCGTTGGTGTCGGTCCCGCTGCATGTGACGGTCTGGCCGCTCGCTGCCGGATCGGGCGCGCATTGCGCGCGGGCCGGCGTGGTCGGAAGACCGACGCCGGACAGCACCGCCGCGAGACACGCAGCCGCCAGCGCGACGCGCGGCCGCAACTGTCCCCTCGATCGCGATCGATACACCACCACGAAGCCCCGAACTCCGGCGCCCTCAGCAGCGCCGCCGGCAAATTAGGGGACTGGGCTCGCCCGTGAAACTACGGAATCGGCCGATCGACCTGCCCAGGTCACAATCGTACCGACTCTGCCGGCCTATGTTGCAACCGGGTCACGCTTTTGGCGCGTTGCCTCCCGATCTGCGCAGGTCGGCGGCGGCAAAACGTCCATTGTTATGGACAGGCGTTCACATCGGTGAACGCCTCCTCACCGAGCAAAACGCGGTGCGGGCCGATCGACCGGCTCGCGCAGCCGCTCAGTAGTTGGACGGAGCCGACTCGTTGGGAATGCCGTCGATCGGACATTCCGCCGTGCCGGGCGTCGACCGCGTCATGGCTTCCACCATGTCGCGCGTCCCTTCGGGATCGTTGATCCAGTTCTTGTAGAAGTCATACGGGCAGGCCGCGACGCCGCGCGGGCTGTCGCCGGAATTGATCATGCCGGTGTAGCCGCGGTGGACCAGCTTGTAGAGATGGTTTTGCGACTGGCCGTTGCGGCGCGCGTCGCGGATCAGATGCTTCGAGAGCTGCGCGTATTGGATGCCGTAATCCTCCTCGCCGCATTCGCCGAGCGTGCGGCCATCGAAGCCGATGATCGCGGAGTGACCGAAATACGAGTAGACGCCGTCGAAGCCCGCGGCATTGGCGACCGCGACATAGACGTTGTTGGCCCACGCCATCGCCTTCGAAATCATGACCTGCTGCTCCTTGGCCGGGTACATGTAGCCCTGGCAGCGCACGATCAGCTCGGCGCCCTTCATGGCGCAGTCGCGCCAGATCTCCGGGTAGTTGCCGTCATCGCAGATGATCAGGCTGACCTTGAGGCCCTTCGGTCCCTCGGAGACATAGGTGCAATTGCCGGGATACCAGCCCTCGATCGGCACCCAGGGCATGATCTTGCGGTACTTCTGGACGATCTCGCCCTTGTCGTTCATCAGGATCAAGGTGTTGTAGGGCGCCTTGTGCGGATGCTCCTCGTGGCGCTCGCCGGTCAGCGAGAACACGCCCCATACTTTCGCCTTGCGACAGGCCTCGGCGAAGATCGCGGTCTCCTCGCCCGGCACCACGGAGGCCGTCTCGTACATCTCCTTGGAGTCGTACATGATGCCCTGCGTGGAATATTCCGGGAAGATCACGAGGTCCATGCCGGGCAGGCCGACCTTCATGCCGACGATCATGTCGGCGATCTTGCGGGCGTTGTCGAGCACCTCGGCCTTGGTGTGCAGGCGGGGCATCTTGTAGTTGACGACTGCGACGCCGACCGTGTCGTTGCTGCTGGAAATGTCACCATGAAGCATGTTGGGCGCTCCTGTCTTCTCTTGGTTTGAGGTGCGTCAGTGGCTGATCATCCAGGGCCGCGCCGTCGGGAAGCCCTTGGCGCCGCTCTTCGTCTTCGTCACCAGCCGCGCCGGCTTCTTCTTGTCCGCCGAGCTCTTGTCCTTGACCGTCTTGCCCGACGAGCAGCAGCCGCAGCCGGGACCATGCGAAGCCTTGTATTGCGCCAGCGTCTGCGGCGCGTGCGAGCTGCGCTCGTTGACGGCGTGTGCCTTGCGCTTGTCCGCCGGCATGCAGAAGAAATTCGGTGCGGTCAGGATCACCCGCGGCGCCATCGTCTCGCAATGCGGGCAGCTTTGCGGATCGTCGCATTCCGCCATCGGGCGCAGATCCTTGAAGGGTCCGCAATCGTCACAGAGATATTCGTAGACCGGCATTTACATCATCCCCAACGCTCTTGCCTGTTCAACACGCCTGGCGGCGGATGCGGGGCGACCAGAAACGCCGGCCGTCCCGCATCCCGTCGCGCAGGGATCACTTGTCCGGCGAGATCGGCATCTGGATATCGCCGGTGATGTGCTTGATGGGACCTGCTGCCGACGGCATCACGTCGAAGTCGAAGATCTCCGTCGGCAACCATAGCGTGGCGCAGGCGTTGGGCACGTCGACCACCCCGGAGATGTGGCCCTGGCACGGCGCGGTGCCGAGGATCGAATAGGCCTGGGCGCCGGAATAGCCGAACTTCTTCAGGTACTCGATGGCGTTGAGACAGGCCTGACGATAGGCGATGTGAACGTCGAGATAGTGCTGCTTGCCGGCCTCGTCCACCGAAATGCCTTCGAAGATCAGGTAGTCCTTGTAGTTCGGCGTGATCGGCGACGGCTTGAAGATCGGATTCTTGATGCCGTATTTCGACATGCCGTCCTTGATCACTTCGACCTTCAGATGCAGCCAGCCGGCCATCTCGATGGCGCCGCAGAAGGTGATCTCGCCGTCGCCCTGGCTGAAGTGCAGGTCGCCCATCGACAGACCCGCACCGGGCACATAGACCGGGAAGTAGATCTTCGAGCCGCGCGAGAGATCCTTGATGTCGCAATTGCCGCCATGCTCGCGCGGCGGCACGGTGCGTGCGCCCTCCGCACCGATCTTGGCCTTGACGTCACCCTTGGCGCGGCCGCCATGGGCAGTCGCCGCGAAGGGCGGATTCGCGAGACCCGGAACGCGGGTCGGATTGGTCGAGATCAGCTCGGCCTCGCGCTTGTTCCAGGTCTCCAGCATCTTCGGATCGGGCAGACAACCGATCAGGCCGGGATGGATCAGGCCCGCAAAGTTCACGCCGGGGACGTGGCGCGATGAGGTGTAGAGGCCCTTGATGTCCCAGATCGACTTCTGCGCCAGCGGGAAATGGTCGGTCAGGAAACCGCCGCCATTCTGCTTGGAGAAGAAGCCGTTGAAGCCCCACAGGCTCTCCTTCATCGGGCCGACGTCGAGCAGGTCGACGACGAGGAGATCGCCGGGCTCGGCGCCCTTGACGCCGATCGGACCGGACAGGAAGTGCACGATCGACAGGTCGATATCGCGCACGTCGTCGGCGGAATCGTTGTTCTTGATGAAGCCGCCGGTCCAGTCATAGGTCTCGATGATGAAATCGTCGCCGGGATTGACCCAGGCCACGATCGGGATGTCGGGGTGCCAGCGGTTGTGCACCATGTCATTTTCATAGGCCGATTTGGTGAGATCGACCTTGATCAGTGTCTCTGGCATCGAGATGCTCCCCTTTGACTACGGTTGGTTAGACGGACAGATATTTCGAGACCTGTGCGGCATCGACGGCGTCGCGCGGATCGTCGCGGACGATCTCGCCGTTCTCGATCACGAGCACCCGGTCGGCGATCTCGAGGGCGAAGCTCAGGACCTGCTCGGACACGACGATCGAGAGCCCCTTCTCGTCGCGGATGCGCTTCAAGGTGCGCGCCATGTCCTTGATGATCGAGGGCTGGATGCCTTCGGTCGGCTCGTCCAGCAGCAGCACCTTCGGCTTGGTCGCGAGTGCGCGGGCAATGGCGAGCTGCTGTTGCTGGCCGCCTGAGAGATTGCCGCCGCGGCGGCCCTTCATTTCAAGCAGCACCGGAAACAGCTCGTAGATGTCGCCCGGCACCTCGGATTCGCCCGCAACGACAAGGCCCGTCTCGATGTTCTCCTTCACCGTCATGGTGGAGAAGATCATGCGGCCCTGCGGCACATAGGCGAGGCCCTTGGCGACGCGCTCATAACTCTTGAGGCCACCGAGCTCGGCGCCGTCCATGGTCACCGATCCGCTCTTCGCGGGCAGGATGCCCATCAGCGACTTCATCAGCGTGGTCTTGCCCATGCCGTTGCGGCCCATGATCGCGACGATCTCGTTCGGCGCGACCTTGACGTTGAGCCCGTGCAACACCTCGCTCTGGCCGTAGGCGACGTGAAGATCCGAAATTGCCAGCATCGCGTGCTCCTTAGTGGCCGAGATACACTTCGATGACCTTGGGATCGTTCTGCACCTTCTCCATGGTCCCCTCCGAGAGGATCTGGCCCTGGTGCAGCACGGTGACCTTGTGCGCGATGTCCTCGACGAACTTCATGTCGTGCTCGATCACGAGTACCGAACGGTTCTTGATGATGCGGTTGAGCAGCTCGGCGGTCTTGGCGCGCTCGGACACGCTCATGCCGGCGACGGGCTCATCCAGCATCAGGAGGTCGGGATCCTGGATCAGCAGCATGCCGATCTCGAGCCATTGCTTCTGGCCATGGCTGAGCTCGTCGGCATAGGTGTTGAGCTTGTCCTTGAGGAAGATCATCTCCGCGACCTCCTCGACCCGGTCCTTCACCAGCTGGTCGCGCTGAAAGGTCAGCGAGCCGAACACGGTGCGGCCGCGCGGGAACGAGATCTCGAGATTCTCGAACACGGTGAGGTCCTCGAACACCGACGGCGTCTGGAACTTGCGCCCGACGCCGGTCTGCACGATCTCGTTCTCCCGCATCTTCGTGAGCTCCTTGCCACGAAACTGGATCGAGCCCGAGGTCGCCCTGGTCTTGCCGCAGATCAGGTCGAGCACCGTGGTCTTGCCGGCGCCATTGGGACCGATGATGACGCGGATCTCGTTCTCCTCGACGTAGAAGGAGAGGTCCTTGACCGCCTTGAAGCCGTCGAACGAGACGGTGAGTCCGGAGACCGCGAGCAGGAAATCCTTGGGCTGATGACCGATGAGCACGATCTATCTCCTTACTGTCAGTGTGGCATCGGCGTCGTGGTGTCCGACGAGCATGACGATCTCCTCACTCCGCCGGTGCTGCGCCGTCGGCGACCGAATTGCCGCTCCAGTCCGACTTCGACTTGCGCGAGGCGAACAGCCGATCGATTCGTGGCTGCACGTAGTCGGCCCACAGCCCGGACAGGCCGTTCGGGAAGGCGAGCACGACCGCGATGAACAGCGCGCCGAGGCCGAACAGCCAGAGTTGCGGGAAGGATTCCGACAGGCTGGTCTTGGCGAAGTTCACCAGGATGGCACCCCAGATCGCGCCGAAGATCGACATCCGCCCGCCGACCGCGGTGTAGATCACCATCTCGATCGACGGCACGATGCCGACGAAGGACGGCGACATGAAACCGACATTCAGCGCGAACATGGCGCCGCCGATCGCGGCGAACACCGCGGCCATGCAGAAGGCAAAGATCTTGAAATTGGCGACGCTGTAACCGGAGAAGCGAACCCGATCCTCCTGCTCGCGCATCGCCACCAGGATGCGACCGAGCTTGGTCAGGCGGATGAACTGCGCGATGCCGATGCAGACGAACAGCAGCACGACCTCGACGAAGTACAGGATGATCTTGGCGTGGTCGGGCCGGATGTCCCAGCCCTTGAGCGTGCGCAGGTCGGTCATGCCGTTGATGCCGCCGGTATAGCCCTGCTGGCCGACGATCAGGATGGTGAGGATGGCGGCGACGGCCTGGGTGATGATCGCGAAATAGGTGCCGCCGACGCGGCGCTTGAACATCGCCGTGCCGATGATCAGGGCGAAGATGCCGGGGACCAGGATGATGGCGAGGATGGTGAAGGTGAGGCTGTGGAACGGCTGCCAGAACAACGGCAGCGACGTGATCTGATTCCAGTCCATGAAGTCGGGAATGCCGGGCGTCGACTGGATCTTGGTGTTCTCGACGCTCGAGGCCTCGAGCTTGAGGAACATCGCCATGCAATAGCCGCCGAGGCCGAAGAACACGCCCTGCCCCAGGCTCAGGATGCCGCCATAGCCCCAGCACAGCACGAGGCCGAGCGCGACAAAGGCGTAGGTCAGGTATTTCGCGACCAGATTGAGGCGGAACACGTCGAGCGTCAGCGGCAGGATCACGAACAGCACGGCGGCCAGAGCAATGAAGCCCATGAGTTCGGATCGATTGAAGAAGCGAGAGTTGATGATCATGACTTGCCTGCTTCCCGTTATTTGCGAACCTTGAGGGCGAAGAGACCCTGCGGCCGCAGCATCAGGATGCCGACCACCGCGAGCAGCGTGAGCACCTTGGCCATCGAGCCCGACATGAAGAATTCGAGCGTCGATTGCGTCTGCGAGATCGAGAACGCGGAGGCGATGGTGCCGAGCAGGCTGGCGGCGCCGCCGAACACGACGACCAGGAACGTATCGACGATGTAGAGCTGGCCCGACGTCGGCCCGGTCGAGCCGATCATGGTGAAGGCGCTGCCGGCGACACCCGCGATGCCGCAGCCGAGGCCGAAGGTATAGCGATCGACCTTCTCGGTGTTGATGCCGACCGCGCCGGCCATGATGCGGTTCTGCACCACGGCGCGAACCTGGCGGCCCCAGCGCGACATGTAGAGGACGTAGGCGACCGAGATGGTGATCAGCACGGTGAGGCACATCACGAAGACGCCGTTGATCGGCACCTCGATGCTGTCGGTGACGTGCAGGGAGCCGAGCATCCATTGCGGCAGCTCGACGCCGACCTCGCGCGCCCCGAAAACCGAGCGATAGGCCTGCTGCAGCATCAGACTGAGACCCCAGGTGGCGAGCAGCGTATCCAGCGGGCGCTTGTAGAGGTGCCGTATCAGCACCCATTCCACCAGCATCCCCAATGCGCCGGATGCGACAAAGGCCAGGATCATCGCGAGGAAGAAGTAACCGCTGAACAAGCTTGGCAGATAGGATTGGAAGAAGTTCGATGTCATCCAGGTGACGTAGGCGCCGAGGATCATGAACTCGCCATGCGCCATGTTGATGACGCCCATCTGGCCGAAGATGATGGCGAGCCCGAGCGCCATCAGGACATAGACCGAGAACAGGATCAGTCCTGCAAAGCCCTGCATGACGAAGATGGAGCCGAGATCACCAAGCGAGTAGTCGCCGAACATCGATGTCCTCCGTCGGGGATAAGGGTTCCGCGTCGCGATGCAGAGTCGCGACGCGGGGTCTTGAGGCATGGACTTGCGATCCACGCCAGGGAGTGGTTTTGCCTTGAGGGAGAGCGACGGGCGCCGCGGCCCTTACTGGTGGCGCGCCTTACTGATAGCCCTTGGGGAACGGATCGGGCTCGACGAGATCGGCGGTCTCGTAGATCAGCTCGAACTGGCCATCGAGCTTGGCGCGGCCGACGCGGGTCTTCGACCACAGATGATGGTTTTCGTGGATGCGCACATAGCCTTCCGGCGCACCCTTGAATTCGACGCCAGGCGAAGCCGCCGCGATCTTGTCGACGTCGAAGGAGCCGGCCTTCTCGACGGTCAATTTCCACAGCCACGGGCCGAGATAGGCCGCCTGGGTGACGTCTCCGATGACCGTCTTCTCGCCCCACATCTTCTTGAACGCGGACACGAAAGCCTTGTTGTTCGCATTGTCGAGCGACTGGAAGTACTTCATGCAGGCATAGGCGCCCGCGATGTTCTCGCCGCCGATGCCGTCGATTTCGTCTTCGGTCACCGAGATCGTCAGCAGCGCCTGCTTGGAGAGGTCGATGCCGGCAGCCTTGAGCTGCTTGTAGAACGCGACGTTCGAGCCGCCGACGACGTCGGTGAAGATGACGTCTGGCTTGGTCAGCTTGATCTTGTTGATGACCGAGTTGAACTGGGTATTGCCGAGCGGATAGTATTCCTCGCCGACCACCTTGCCCTTCAGCACGTTCTCGACATGCTTGCGCGCGATCTTGTTCGAGGTGCGTGGCCAGATGTAGTCGGAGCCGATGAAGAAGAACGATTTTGCGCCCTTCTCCTTGGCGATCCAGTTCAGGCCGGCGAGAATCTGCTGGGTCGCCTCCTGGCCGGTGTAGATGACGTTCTTGGACTGCTCGAGGCCCTCATAGAAGGTCGGGTAGTAGAGCATGCCGTTATATTGCTCGACGACCGGCAGCACCGCCTTGCGCGAGGCCGAGGTCCAGCAGCCCATGATCGCCGCGACCTTGTCGTTGACCAGGAGCTTCTTGGCCTTTTCCGCAAAGGTCGGCCAGTCGCTGGCGCCGTCTTCCTGGATGAACTTGATCTTGCGCCCGAGCACGCCGCCGGCGGCGTTGATCTGCTCGATGGCGAGCTTTTCGGCCTGGATCGAGCCGGTTTCGGAGATGGCCATGGTGCCGGTCGCCGAGTGCAGAATGCCGACCGTCACTTCGGTGTCGGTGACGGCAAGCCCCGTGGTGTTGACCGCCGAGGTCGCCGGGGCCTGGGCAAAAGCCCCCCGCGGCAGCATCGTCATGGCCGGCACGGCGGCCATTCCCATCAATAGTTTGCGCCGAAGCGGCGATAACAGGCCCTTGTTTGCTTCGTCCGACATGAGCACCCCACTTTTGTTCGAGAACACGCGATTGGTGCCGTGAGGATGGCTCGGATCTGGGCAGCGGAAGCATACGCAAGATCGCGTATACTGCACCGCAAAATGCCGACGTAGGCTTTTGGTACGGAATTTGCGAGGGCGCGGGGTCCGTATCGGGAGTGGGGTAAAGCGTGGCAGGGCGGCAGCGAATAGACCGCGTCAGGCGACAGTACAACCAATGGGTCGCCAACCAGACGCTGGAAGACTATGCGCTGCGCTTCACCGCCAAGAGCGCGCGGCGCTGGTCCGCCGCCCGGGTCGCCAACACGGCGCTGGGCGCGATTTCGTTCCTGGCGATGGAGGCGATCGGCGGCACCATCACCCTGAACTACGGCGTCACCAACGCGACCGCCGCGATCCTCGTGGTCTCCCTCATCATCTTCTGCTGTGGCGTGCCGATCGCCTATTATGCCGCCAAATGCGGCATCGACATCGACCTGCTGACGCGCGGCGCCGGCTTCGGCTACATCGGCTCGACCGTCACCTCGCTGATCTACGCCTCCTTCACCTTCATCTTCTTTGCGATCGAAGCGGTGATCCTCGCGTCCGCGCTCGAGATGTGCTTCGGGATTCCACGACCGGTCGGCTATCTCATCAGCGCCGTCGTCATCATCCCCTTGGTGGCCTACGGCATCACGCTGATCAGCCGGTTCCAATTGTGGACGCAGCCGCTGTGGATCGTGCTCCACATCATTCCGTTCGCGGCGATCGCCTGGCACAACCCGCACTCTTTTACGGAGTGGCGCAAGTTCTCGGGTGAGCACGGCGATCTCAACGGGCATTTCGACCTGCTGTTGTTCGGGGTTGCGGCCTCGGTGGTGTTTTCGCTGGTGGCGCAGATCGGCGAGCAGGTCGACTTCCTGCGGTTCTTGCCGCGCGACCGCCGCGCGTCCAGGGCGTCCTGGTGGATAGCGATGATGAGCGCTGGCCCCGGATGGATCGTGCTTGGTACCCTGAAACTTCTCGCGGGCTCGTTCCTCGCCTTCTTCGCGCTCAGCCATGGGGTGCCGCCCGAAGAGGCCGCCGAGCCGGCGCACATGTATCTCGAAGCGTTCCGCTACGTGCTGTCGCAGCCCGATCTCGCGCTGGCGCTGACCGGCACGTTCGTGATCCTGTCCCAGGTGAAGATCAACGTCACCAACGCCTATGCCGGCTCGATCGCCTGGTCGAACTTCTTCTCGCGCCTAACCCACAGCCATCCCGGCCGCGTCGTCTGGCTGGTCTTCAACGTCATCGTGGCGCTGCTGTTGATGGAGATCGGCGTCTACAAGGCGCTGGAGCAGACGCTGGCGCTCTATTCCAACGTCGCGATCGCCTGGGTCGGCGCGCTGGTCGCCGATCTCGTCGTCAACAAGCCGCTTGGCTTGCGGCCTCAGCAGATCGAATTCAAGCGCGCGCATCTCTACGACGTCAATCCGGTCGGCGTGGGCGCGATGACCATCGCCACCATCGTCTCCATCAGCGCCTTTTACGGCCTGTTCGGGCCCACCGCGAAGGCACTGTCGGCCTTCATCGCGCTCGCGGTGGCCTTCATCGCCGCACCGTTGATCGCCTGGGCCACGGACGGCAAATACTACATCGCGCGCAAGCCGAAGCGGAGCTGGCAGGACCTCGAGGCGATCCAGTGCTGCATCTGCGAGCACGCGTTCGAGCCGGAGGACATGGCCTCCTGCCCCGCTTATGCCGGGCCGATCTGTTCTCTGTGCTGCTCGCTGGACGCCCGCTGCCACGATCTCTGCAAGCCGCACGCGCGGATCCAGGTGCAGGTGTCGGAGACGCTGGGCAAGCTGATGCCACAGCCGATCTACGCACGGATCAACTCGCAGCTCGGCCATTATGTCGGCGTATTCGCGGTCTCTGCCGGCCTCGTCGCGCTGGTGCTCGGATTGATCTATCTGCAGACATCGGCGAGCGTGCATGGCGAGAACGCGCTCGTTTCCGAGGTGCTGTGGAAGGTGTTCTTCTCGCTCAGCATCATCATCGGCGTGGTGGCCTGGCTGTTCGTGCTGGCCCAGCAGAGCCGCCGCGCGGCCGAGGCCGAGACGCGGCGACAGACGACGCTGCTGATCCAGGAGATCGACGCCCACAAGCGCACCGATGCCGAACTGCAGCGCGCCAAGGAAGTCGCCGAATCCGCCAACCTCGCCAAGAGCCGCTATGTGGTGGGCCTCAGCCACGAGCTACGATCGCCGCTGAATGCGATCAGCGGCTATGCCCAGCTCCTGGAGCAGGATGCGACGCTGAGCACGAAGCCGCGCGATCAGGTCCGCGTCGTCCGCCGCAGCGCCGACCACCTCTCCGGCCTGATCGACGGCATTCTGGACATCTCCAAGATCGAGGCGGGGCGGCTGTATCTGTCGCGCGACGAGGTGCGGCTCAGCGAATTCCTCGACCAGCTCGTCGGCATGTTCCGTCTCCAGGCCGCGGCCAAGGGCATCGACTTCGTGTTCAGGCGGCCGCCCCACCTGCCGGTCGTGGTCTATGCCGACGAGAAGCGGCTGCGCCAGGTGCTGATCAATCTGCTCTCCAACGCGATCAAGTTCACCCAGTCCGGGAGCGTGCAGTTCGTCGTGCACTATCGCAGCCCGGTGGCCGAGTTCGAAGTGATCGACACCGGGCCCGGCATCCAGGGCGATGATCTCGAGCGCATCTTCGCGCCCTTCGAGCGCGGTGCACTCGGCGCCTCGCAGCCGCAGACCGGCACCGGGCTCGGCCTGACCATCAGCCGCCTGCTGGCCGGCGTCATGGGCGGCGATATCAAGGTCATGAGCACGGTCGGCATCGGCTCGACGTTCAAGGTCAAGATCCTGCTCTCGGAGGTCATCAATCCGCAGCGCATCGCGCCGGTGGAGGCTCCGGTCTCCGGCTATCATGGCGCGCGCAAGACCATCCTCATCACCGACGACGATCCCGTGCATCGCGACCTCCTGCGCGAGGTGCTGACGCCGCTCGGCTTCATCCTGCTCAGCGCGCCCGACGGCCCCGGCTGTCTTGCGCTGGCGCAGCACTGCCGGCCTGATTTGTTCCTGCTCGACATCTCGATGCCAACCATGGATGGCTGGTCGGTGGCTGAGGCCTTGCGCGCAAGCGGCCACCACCAGGCACGCATCCTGATGGTCTCGGCAAGCGCGTTGGAGGCCCACGGCACGCCGCTGGCACAGACCTTCCACGACGGCTATTTGATGAAGCCGATAGACATCCCGCGGCTGCTGGAGACGATC
Source organism: Bradyrhizobium nitroreducens (assembly GCF_002776695.1). Taxonomy (GTDB): domain Bacteria; phylum Pseudomonadota; class Alphaproteobacteria; order Rhizobiales; family Xanthobacteraceae; genus Bradyrhizobium; species Bradyrhizobium nitroreducens. Next base: position 7,213,073 of record NZ_LFJC01000003.1, on the reverse strand, counting down.
CGCCAGCTTCTCAGGATCGAATGGCAATACGGCCCGGACGAGATCGCGGTGTCGTTCTGGCGTCCCGAAAGCGGATCACGGCCGCCGGCGCGGCACATCGAGGCGTTGATCGGGCTCGGCCAGATCGGCTACGTCAAGGGCATCCAGTTGAAGCTCGATGAGATCGGCGGCGAGCATCCGGAGCATGCCGACTTCGTCGCGCAGATGCGCTTCCTGGTCGATCGCTTCGATCTCGACCAGTATATGGCCACATTGAAGACGTTGCATGCGCATGAACATTGAAGCGAAGAAGCGCGACATCGCGCTCGTCGTCGATGATTCCCCGGAGACGCTGCGGCTACTCACCGACGCGCTCGACGGCGCCGGCATGACAGTGATGGTGGCGCTCGACGGCGCGGCCGCGATGCGCATCGTCGACCAGATCACGCCCGACATCGTGCTGCTCGATGCCGTGATGCCCGGCATCGACGGCTTCGAGACCTGCCGCCGTCTCAAGCGCGATGCGGATCTTGCCAACGTCCCTGTGATCTTCATGACGGGTCTCGCCGAAACCGAGCACATCGTGCGCGGGCTGGAGGCCGGCGGCGTCGACTACGTGACGAAGCCGATCGTGATCGAGGAGATGCTGGCACGCATCCGCGTCCATCTCGGCAACGCCCGCCTGACGCAGAGCGCGCGCGCCGCGCTCGACGTCTCCGGCCGCTTCCTGTTCGCGGTCGACCGCCAGGGCCATTTGCTATGGGCGACACCGCAAGCGCAGAAATTGCTGTCCGACCATCACAGTGCACAGGCCGGCGACTTCGTCCTGACGCCGGCGCTGCTGCAATGGCTGGAGCAGGCCAGGGTCAAGGGCAGCTCGAAGTCTCAGGCGATCTCCTTGCCGGACAATCCGCAGCTCCGGCTCTATTACATGGGCGAAACCGCGCCAAACGAGTTTCTGCTGCGGCTCTCCAGGGAATCCGGCACCGCGCTGCCGGCCGAGTTCACCAGCGAGCTCGGCCTCACCACCCGCGAAGGCGAGGTGCTGGCCTGGCTCAGCAAGGGCAAGACCAACCGCGACATCGCGCAGATCCTGGGCCTCAGCCCGCGCACGGTCGACAAGCATCTGGAGCAAATCTACGCGAAGCTCGGCGTGGAGAACCGGACGGCGGCGGCAGCGATTGCAACGAATGCGACGCGACGGAATTCGTGAGCTGCGGTGTGGGCGTGTTGAGACGCCGCTGATTTGATATCTGGTGTCGTCCCGGACAAGCGCGCCCTTAAGCGCGCGCCAATCCGGGACCCTTAGCCACAGGGAGAGCGGAGTGTGAGGTGAATGTTACCGCTCCCCACAGGAGCCTTCAGCCACGCATTCCCTCACCCGTAGACGAACGCCTTGTCGTCCAGATCCGTCTTCGGGATCTCGTCCTTCTCGGTCCAGTAATCCTGGCTGTGCTGCCATTCCGGCTTGTCGCCGCGCTTGGGCAGCAGGTTCATGTTGCGCATCATGTAGCCGGGGTTGAAGTTTTCCGGATCGATCCAGGGCAGGATCGGCATGTTGTGATCTTCGGGTCGCAGCTTGACCTCGACTTTCTTCTTGCCCTTCGCCTTCATGTGGCCGAGCAGCCGGCAGACGAAGTCGGCGACGAGATCGACGCGCAGCGTCCAGCTGGCGCGGAAATAGCCGAACACCCAGACCATGTTCGGAACGCCCGTGAACATCATGCCGCGATAGGTGACGGTGTCGCCAAAGGCCAGCGGCTTGCCGTCGATCTCGAAGGCGATGTCGCCGAGCGCGGCGAGGTTGAAGCCGGTCGCGGTGACGATGACGTCGGCCTCCAGCACCTTGCCGGATTTGAGCTGAATGCCATTCTCGACGAAACACTCGATCTCGTCGGTCACGACGGAGGCCCTGCCGCTGGCGATACCCTTGAACAGGTCGGCATCCGGCACGAAGGCGATGCGCTGCCGCCACGGCCGGTAGGTCGGCGTGAAATGCGTCTCGACGTCGTAATCGGGGCCGAGCACCGCGCTGATCTGGCCGATCAGCTCCTTCTTCACCTGCTCCGGCTTGGACACGCAGAGCTTCGTGAAGGCATCCTGCTCGAACAGGATCTTGCGCCGGACGATCTCGTGAATCCAGGCCTCGTCGACCTGGAGCCGGCGCAGCTCCTCCGCGATCTCGATGGCGTTGCGGCCGAGCCGGAAATAGGTCGGCGAGCGCTGCAGCATGGTGACGTGCGCGCATTTGTCCGCGATGTTCGGCACCAGCGTCGCCGCGGTGGCGCCCGAGCCGATCACGACGACCTTCTTGTTCGTGAGGTCGATATCATCGGGCCAGGTCTGGGGATGAACGATGCGGCCCTTGAAACGGTCCATGCCTTCCCATTCGGGCGTGTAGCCCTCCGAATGGCGGTAATAGCCCTGGCACATCCAGAGGAAGTTCGCGGTGAAGGTCTTTGCTTCGCCGGTATCGGTCGTCGTCGCCTCGATGGTCCAGAGATTCTGCTCGCTCGACCAGCTCGCGGAATTGATCTTGTGCCCGTAGCGGATGTGCCGGGCGATATCGTTGTCGTCGATGACTTCCTTCATATAGGAGAGGATTTCCTCGGCGGTCGCGATGGGCGGGCCGACCCAGGGCTTGAAGCTGTAGCCGAAGGTGTGGAGGTCGCTGTCGGAGCGGATGCCGGGATAACGATGCGTGCTCCAGGTGCCGCCGAACGTCGTCTGCGTTTCCAGGATGACGTAGCTCGTGCCCGGCAGCTGCTTTTCGATGTGATAGGCGCTGCCGATGCCGGAGATGCCGGCGCCGACGATCAGCACGTCGAAGTGTTCGGAAGCTTGCTTGGTAGCGGTGTGACCGCGAACAGCGACATTCATTGTTGCTTCTATGCCTTGGTTGTTTTGCGGCCGCCCTTGACGGACGACGCGTTTCCTCCGCGGCATGATCACCCGCCGCGCTTCAGCTTCAAAATGACATAGATCAAGTCGCGGTCAAATCACAGCGCCGCACCCCAGCTCCGCGCGGTCTGCAAGATCCAGTCGCGGTAGAGCGTGAGCGGCGTGACGCCGGTCAATCCACCGCAGCCATCCCCGGCGTTCGGTCCCGTCGCCCAGCTGATGACACCGACGAGCACGGCGCCGTTCGGCTTGTCCTCGAACACGGGACCGCCGGAATCGCCGGTACAAGCGCCAATTCCGTCGCGAACACCGTTGGTTACGGGATCGACCAGGCGGATCTGGAGCGTGCCGGGCTGGCCCGTGACGACAAGTCCCGCGACGCGCGTGGCCCCGCCGCTCCTGCCATCACCGCGTACGGTGACGCCGGTACCGGCAATGACAAAACGGCTGCCGACCCGGATTGGAATATTCGGCGCGCCGACCGGCACCGCCGATTTTCCCTTGAGTGGAATTTCCAGTTGCAACAGCGCCACGTCTGCGCCGGCGCGATGGACTTGCGCCTTGTAGCCCGGGTGGATCGCGATGGTGCGCACGTTCAGCAATTGCGGTGCGCCACCACTGTGATCGACGATCTTGTAGTCCGCGCCCGGCTGCACGCAGTGAGCGCCGGTCAATACGATCTTCGGCGCGATCAGGGTGCCGGTGCAGGAATTGCCGCGCGAGCCGACGATGGTGACAACCGCGCGCGCGACTCCGTCGGTCTGCGGCGTGCCGCCACCGACGATGGCATGAGCGGGTGTCGCGAGCAGCGCGGCTGCAATGAGAATGGCAAGCTTCTTCATGGGAACACGCTTCGGCATTGGCGGCGACAGATTGCTTCGGACTGGCCCTTGCCGATAGCGCATGCTAGCCCTCTTGGAAAGGAATTGACGAGGACGGGATCTTGACGATCGAGGCGGTGATCTTTGATTTTGGCGGCGTGCTGACGAGCTCGCCGTTCGAGGCGTTCACGCGGTTCGAGACGGAACGCGGCCTGCCCGCCGACATCATCCGGCGCACCAATGCCGCCAACCATCTGGAAAACGCCTGGGCCAAGTTCGAGCGCGCCGAGGTCGACATCGAGACGTTCGATCGACTGTTTGCAGAGGAGTCGCTGGCCCTCGGCGCCGAGGTGCGCGGCCGCGAGGTGCTGCCGCTGCTGCAGGGCGATCTGCGGCCCGAGATGGTCGAAGCCTTGGAGCGCATCAAGGCGCAATTCAAGACCGGCTGCATCACCAACAACCTGCCGGCCAATGCGATCGGTAGCCTGACGGGGCGCTCGCTCTACATCGCCGAAGTCATGGTGCTGTTCGACCACGTCATCGAATCCGCCAAGATCGGCCTGCGCAAGCCCGACCCGCGCATCTACAAGATGATGGTGGAGACGCTGAAGGTCGATCCTGCCAAGTGCGTCTATCTCGACGATCTCGGTGTCAACCTGAAGCCCGCGCGCGAAATGGGCATGACCACGATCAAGGTAGCGAGTGGCGCGCAGGCCATTGCCGAGCTCGAGCAGGCGACGGGACTGAAGCTGATATAGTCCGCAAGTGCCGTAGGGTGGGCAATGCGAAGCGTGCCCACCCTAAGCAGATCGTGGGCACGGCGCTTCCGCGCCTTTGCCCATCCTACGAGACCTATTCCGCCGCAGCGGCGATGCGCTCGGGAAACGCCGCTGCCAGCGCAGCGCGATCCGGCTTCAGTACGCCGCGCTCGGTGATCAGGCCGGTGACGAGGCGCGCCGGCGTGACGTCGAAGGCGTAGTTCGCGACTGGCGAGCCCTCGGGCACGATGCGTACCGTCTCCAGCCGTCCGTCAGCGGTGCGACCGGTCATGTCGGTGACCTCGACTCCGCTGCGCTGCTCGATCGGGATGTCGCGGATGCCGTCATGGACGGAGAAATCGATCGTCGGCGACGGCAGCGCGACGTAGAACGGCACGCCGTTGTCGTGGGCGGCGAGCGCCTTGAGGTAGGTGCCGATCTTGTTGCAGACGTCGCCGTTGGCGGCGACGCGGTCGGTGCCGACGATGGCGAGATCGACCATGCCGTGCTGCATCAGATGGCCGCCGGTATTGTCCGGGATCACCGTGTGCGGCACGCCGTGATGGCCGAGCTCCCAGGCAGTAAGCGAGGCGCCCTGGTTGCGCGGACGGGTCTCGTCGACCCAGACATGGATCCTGATGCCGCGCTCATGCGCAAGATAGATCGGCGCCGTCGCCGTGCCCCAGTCGACCGTGGCGAGCCAGCCGGCGTTGCAATGGGTCAGCAAATTGACCGTCTCGCCGGGCTTCTTCGATGCGATCGCCTCGATCAGCTTCAGACCGTTGCCGGCAATGCCGCGGTTGATCTCGACATCCTGCTCGGCGATCTCGTCGGCGCGGGCGTAGGCTGCCTCGGCCCGCTCCAGCGGATCGACCGGCGCGAGCGCGACGCGCATCTCGTCCAGCGCCCATTTCAGATTGATCGCCGTCGGCCGCGCCACGATGAGCGTCTGGTAGGCCCGCTTCAGACCGGCATCGGAGGCGTCCTCGCGCATCGCGAGCGCCATGCCGTAGGCCGCGGTCGCACCGATCAGCGGCGCGCCGCGCACCAGCATGTCGCGGATTGCGACGGCCGCGTCTTCACACGATGTCAGCCTCGCGACGACGAATTCATGCGGCAGCCGGCGCTGGTCGATCGCGCCGACCGACCAGCCGTCGCGCTCGCGCCAGATGCTGCGGAAATGCTTGCCGTCGACCTTCATGGCATTCTGCCTTTTCGTAATCCGCCTTGAGCCTCAACCGCGCAGGATGCGCCCGGCCACCGCGTCCAGCTTCTTCAGAAGCTCCGGATCGCGCGCCTCGGGCGCCGTGATCAGCGCGCTGTCGAGCGCGCGGTCCGAGCCGATCGGGCACGGCTCGTGCTCGCGCGGAAAATCCTTTGCCAGCCGCGACACCAGCGCCTTCGCCTTGTCGGCGTTCGACGTCAACACGCGAATGATGTCCTGCACGGTGACGGCATCGTGGTCGGGATGCCAGCAATCGAAATCCGTCACCATCGCCACCGTGGCGTAGCAGAGCTCCGCCTCGCGCGCGAGCTTCGCCTCGGGCATGTTGGTCATGCCGATCACCGAATAGCCCGACGTCTTGTAGGTCATGCTCTCCGCGTAGGTGGAGAATTGCGGCCCCTCCATGCAGACATAGGTTCCGCCGCGTGCGATCGCGATGCCCTCGGCTTCAGCCGCCGCCGCGAGATGGATCCGCAGGCGCGGCGAGACCGGATGCGCCATCGAGACATGCGCCACGCAGCCCCGACCGAAGAACGAGCTCTCGCGCTTGTGGGTGCGGTCGACGAACTGATCGACGAGCACGAAAGTTCCGGGCGGCAGCTCTTCCTTGAAGGAGCCGCAGGCGGACAGCGAGATCAGGTCGGTGACGCCGGCGCGTTTGAGCACGTCGATATTGGCGCGATAATTGATGTCGGAGGGCGACAGACGATGGCCCTTGTCGTGCCGCGGCAGGAACACGATCGGCAAGCCGGCAATGGTGCCGCGCCTCAAAGGCGCCGATGGCTCGCCCCAGGGGCTCCTGATCACCTCTTCGCGCGCACCCTCGAGACCCGGCAGGTCATAGATGCCCGAGCCGCCGATGATGCCCAATACCGCCTGAGTCATGCCTGCTCCACCCTGTCAGCTCGATGCGACATGGTTAAGCTATGCCAGTTTTGCGGCGGTTTTGGAACGGGGGTGGTGGCGTGAGGGGCGATGGCGTCTGCCTCACCCTCGGCGGTCTTGCTTAAGCCGCGTTCGCCAGCCGCAGCTGGGTCGCGACCATCCGCTCCAGCGTCTCGACCGACTGGAAATTCTCCGGCGTGATCTCGGACTGCGGGATGGTGAAGTCGAACTCGGCTTCGACCCCGAGCATCAGATTGACCATATCCATCGAGGTCAGGCCGGCGTCGACAAGCTTGGCCGACGCAGTGACGTCCGCACTGAGCGAATTCTGTTCGAGGATGCCCTTCACCAGCTTGATGATGCGATTGCGCAATTCGGTATCAAAGGGTTGCATCGGCAAATTCCCGTCTGTCTGTCAAAGGTCGGACCGGCTTGCCGCTACGATGGGCACGGCCGGCGGGTCCCGCAATGGGCGACACCATTACTTCGCGTTTCTTAGTAAACGATGACTCAGATTGTCTGGAATCCGCCCCTCTTCCAGATTCCTAACGCGATGCCCGAAAATCGGGAGATGCAAACAACCGGACCTTAACTGTTCGTTCGGAATTTGGCTTTGTTTACCCTCTATTTCATCGACGAATTTGAATTAAATCCGTAGCCTCATCTCACAAGCAAGATGGCCGGAGGATCGCTTACGCGCATCGCGAATGATGCCGGCGATCTCGAACGGCAAACCGGAGGCGGACGAGTATGAACGTGCGTGAAGCAGTCCTCACTGTCGACGAAACACAGACGAGCTTCCTCGAGCAGGGCCCATCCCTGATCGAGCGCGCCGCCCGGACCGCCGCTGCTGCGGCGGCGGACGCCGACGGTGTCGATCGCGACGCCCGTTTCCCCCACAAGGCTTTCGAGATCGCCCGCGAGCAGAAGCTGCTTGGCGTCATGATCCCGGTCGAGTACGGCGGCTTCGGTGCGTCGATCCATGACGTCACCGACATCTGCTACACGCTCGGACGCGCCTGCGCCTCGACCGCCATGATCTATGCGATGCACCAGACCAAGGTTGCCTGCATCGTCAGGCACGGCCACGGCATTCCGTGGATGGAAACCATGATGCGCCGGGTCGCCCGCGACCAGTGGCTGCTCGCCTCCTCCACCACCGAAGGCCAGAACGGCGGCAACATCCGCGCCAGCGCCGCCGCCGTCGACCACGCCGGCGACACCGTCTCGCTGGTGCGCGACGCCACCGTGATCTCGTACGGCGCCGAAGCCGACGGCCTCGTCACCATTGCCCGCCGCGCCACCAACGCCGCGGCTTCCGACCAGGTGCTGCTGGCGCTCGCCAAGGACGACTATTCGCTGAAGCAGACCCAGGGCTGGGAAACGCTCGGCATGCGCGGTACCTGCTCGACCGGCTTCGAGCTGAAGGTCGATTGCCCCGCCGACCGCGTCTTCCCGGAGGCCTACGACAAGATCCACGCCCAGACCATGACGCCGTTCGCGCATCTGTGCTGGTCGTCGGCCTGGGCCGGCATCGCGGCCGCGGCCGTGACCCGCGCGCAGGCCTTCATCCGCAAGGCGGCCCGCACGTCCGGCGGACAGATGCCGCCGGCCGCCGCGCATTTCACCGCCGCGAAGATGTCGCTGGCCAAGCTGCGCGCGCTGATTTCGGCCAACATCGACGCCTTCTCCCGCGCAGAGCATGACGAACGCGCGCTGAGCTCGCTCGACTTCCAATCGTCGATCACGCTTCTGAAGGTGCAGGCCTCCGAGCTCGCGGTCGAGACCGTGATGCATGCGATGCGCACCGCCGGCCTCTCCGGCTACCGCAACGACGGCGAGTTCACCATGGGCCGGCACCTGCGCGACGTGCTGTCGTCCCCGATCATGATCAACAACGACCGCATTCTGGCCAATGCCGCGACATCGACCTTGATGAGCGGCGTGCCGGCAAGCCTTCGTGACTAAGTGCCTGGCGACTGAACCAACAAGAACAATTTTGAAATAGCAGGACATCGTCCCATGAACATTGCCATCCTCCCCGATTCGCCCGCGACCGCGCCGCAGATGACCGACCCGCTCGATCATCTCGCCGACAAGCTGTTCCATCGCATGGGCGCCGACGGCGTCTATGCCCGCACCGCGCTCTATGAAGGCGTCGTCGAAAAGCTCGTCGCGCTGATCACCGGCCATCGCGAGGCCGGCACCGAGGTGATGCGCTTCCCGCCGGTGATGAGCCGGGCCCAGCTGGAGAAATCCGGCTATCTCAAGAGCTTTCCGAACCTGCTCGGCTGCGTTTGCGGCCTGCACGGCACCGAGCGCGAGATCAATGCCGCGGTGAGCCGCTTCGATGCCGGCGGCGACTGGACCACCTCGCTGTCGCCCGCCGACCTCGTGCTGTCGCCGGCAGCTTGTTATCCGGTCTATCCGATCGCGGCGAGCCGTGGCCAATTGCCGAAGGGCGGCCTGCGCTTCGACGTTGCCGCCGATTGCTTCCGCCGCGAACCATCTAAGCATCTCGACCGGCTGCAATCGTTCCGGATGCGCGAATATGTCTGCATCGGCACTCCCGACGACGTCGCCGATTTCCGCGAGCGCTGGATGGTGCGCGCGCAGAAGATCGCGACCGACCTCGGCCTCACCTTCCGTGTCGACTATGCCAGCGATCCGTTCTTCGGTCGCGTCGGCCAGATGAAGGCGGTGAGCCAGAAGCAGCAGCAGCTCAAGTTCGAGCTCCTGATTCCGCTGCGCTCGGAAGAGCAGCCGACCGCCTGCATGAGCTTCAACTATCACCGCGAGCATTTCGGCACGACCTGGGGCATTCAGGACGCCCATGGCGAGCCGGCGCACACCGGCTGCGTCGCCTTCGGCATGGACCGGCTGGCCGTCGCCATGTTCCACACTCACGGCACCGACCTTTCCGCCTGGCCCGCCAGGGTGCGGGACGTTCTGGGCCTGCAGCCGCAGGCTCCGGCCGACGCTCATGTCGAAGGCTGGCGCTAAAAGCATGATCCGGAAAAGTGTGAAGCGGTTTTCCGCCGAGATCATGCTCAAAAGATAAACTCCACGAGGCGTGTCATTTCCACGGGTAAGACAAGCGTGATCCACACCAAGGTGCGATGCCGCGAGATCACCGAGTCCGATGTCGAGAAGATCGCGGACTTGCTGACGCGCGGCTTCGTCGGCCGTTCACGCGAATACTGGATGCAGGGCCTGCGCCGACAGGCTTTCCGGTCCGCACCGGAGGGCTATCCGCGCTTCGGCTACATGCTCGACAATGATGGCACGCCGGTCGGCGTGCTGCTGCTGATCTACACAGCCCGCAAGAATGGCGAAGAGACCGCCATCCAGTGCAATTTGTCGAGCTGGTATGTCGATCCGGCCTTCCGCAACTACGCTCCGCTGCTGACCAAGATTGCCCAGCGGCACAAGGACGTGACCTATTTCAACATCAGCCCGGCGCCGTGGACCTGGCCGATCATCGAGACCCAGGGCTTTCGCGCCTATTGTCGCGGTATCTTCTTCTCGGTACCCGCACTGGCGCGCGTTCCCCGCTGGAGCGAGATCGAGGTCATCTCGCCTCACGCCAAGACGATCGAGGGGCTCTCCGACTCCGAAACCGAGCTGCTGACGCGGCATGCGCGGTACAATTGCCTCAGCCTCGTCTGCCGCACGCCGAAGGGAGCGTTTCCCTTCATCTTGCAACCGGTGCGCATCCGCCGGGGCTTCATTGCGCCGCCAGCGATGAAGCTGATCTATTGCCGGAACGCAGCGGAATATGCCGCCTGCGCCGGCCGTATCGGCCGGCTGCTGCTCCGGCTCGGCAAGATCGCGGTGGCGGTCGATACCAATGGGCCGATTCCCGGCCTTGTCGGTTTCTACACCGAGCGGCGCGGCCGCAAATATTTCAAGGGCCCGCACCGGCCGCAGCTCGGCGACCTCACCGATACTGAGCTCGTGCTGTACGGGCCGTAGGGCAGCGGTCGGGCCAAGACCAAACCGTCGTCCCTGCGAACGCAGGGGACCCATACCGCGTGATCCATCTCTAAGCCCCGATAGTAGTACCGGGCCCCACTTCACTTCGAGCCTTCGCCAAATTCCTGCCTGTGGTTATGGGTCCCTACTTACGCAGGGACGACACCTCATTTGACGCGCGCCGATGGCCAACTCTTGCAGGCACCTCAGCAATCAGGATGCGCTCTCCATCGCCAGTCACCCTCCGTAAACTACTGCGCTTAAGGGAATTTTCCGGCCTCTTCGTTACCCTCGGCTGCTGAATTAAGTTGCGTTAAGTCTATTGCTCGCCGAGATCCCGCCGATCCCATGATTTCGACCCGCGACAACGAGCTTGGTGCACGCCGCGAGCAGGGCCTGGAGGCCCTGGTCGCGCTGAGCCAGCTTGCGCTCGACCACATGGAGCAAGGCGTCTGCGTCTACGATGCCGACAACCGGATCGTGCTGGTCAACCAACGCTACCTCTCCCTGTTCGACATGTCGGCGGAGGTCGTGCGGATCGGCACGCGTTACCGCGAGGTGCTCGCGCACAGCGCCGGCCGGGGCAACTTTCCGGAAAGCCAGCTTGACGCACTCTATTCGGCGCGGATGGCACAGATTGCCGGAGGAAGGCCGTTCCGGACCGAGCAGCGGCTTGCCTCCGGCCTCGTCATGTCGCTCGAGCTGAAGCCGCTCCCCGGCGGCGGCTGGATGACGATCTGCGACGATGTCACCCGCCTCGCCCGGCTCGAAGCGGAATTGCGCGTGCAGACCGAGCGAAGCCAGCACGCGCTCTCCAACATGTCGCACGGTCTCATCATGTACGACGCCGACAGCCACGTCGTCGTCTGCAACGACCGTTTCCTGAAGCTTTACAACCTCGATTCCGATGTCGTGAAGCCGGGCGTCTCGCATCGTACGGTGCTCGACCATTGGGTGTTGCGCGGCAATCAGTCCGGCATGCCCGCCGACGAATTCCATAGGGCCAGATTGGAGGACGTGCGTAACAGGCGAGCGAAAACCATGCTGGTCAAGCGTTACGACGGCCGCATGGTGCAGACGGTCTCCCGCTTCCTGCCCGACGGCGGCTGGGTGACCGTGCACGAGGATGTCACCGAGCGGCTGCAATACGAGGAAACGCTGCGGCAGCAGAACTTCATGCTCGATGCGGCGCTGGAGAACATGGCGCACGGACTCGCCTTCTACGACAGCGACATGCGCCTTCGCGTCTGCAACACCACGTACCGCAAGATCTACCGGCTGTCGCCGGAGGAGACCAGGCCGGGCACGCACCTGGGCGAGTTGATCGAGCGTTCGATGGCGAACGGAGCGTTTGCTTCAGAGTACAGCCCCCGGGAAATCCTCGAAGCCGCCCGAACGCGGATCGCGGACCGCGACAGCTCGCCGATGCGTCGGCGCATGTCGAACGACACCGTGATCTCGGTGCGCTATTGCGCACTGGCCGAGGGTGGCTTCGTCGCCACCTACGAGGACATCACCGACCGTGAGCACGCCGTCGAGGAGTTGAGCGAGCAGTACCGCCGCTTCGATGCGGCCCTGAACAACATGAGCCAGGGCCTTTGCATGCTCGACTCGAGCCTGCGCGTGATCGTCTGCAATCGCCGCTATATCGAGATGTACGGCTTGTCTCCTGACATCGTGAAGCCCGGCGTCTCGATGCGCGAGATCATGGAGCACAGCTGCGAGCTCGGCAACCACCCGGACATGACGGGCGCCAAGCTCTACGCCGACTATGTCGAACGGCTGCGCGAGGGCGAACACACGCTGCACCGGCATCTGAACGACGGCCGCATCATCAAGCTTAACCACAAGCGCATGGAGCAAGGCGGCTGGGTGGTCACCTATGAGGATGTCACCGAGCGTCACAAGGCCCAGGCCCGCGTCGCGCACATGGCGCGGCACGATTCGCTCACCGACCTGCCCAACCGCACGTTGTTCCGCGAGAAGATGAGCGAGGGGTTGAACCAGGTGGCGATCGCAGGCGGCGCGATGGCGGTGCTGTGCTTCGACCTCGACAATTTCAAGACCGTCAACGACCGCCTCGGCCATGCCGCTGGCGACCGCCTGTTGCGCTGGGTCGGAGCGCGCCTGAAGGAGAATGTCGGCGAGCACGACACCGTCGCGCGCCTCGGCGGCGATGAATTCGCCGTGCTCCAGCGCGGGCCGCAGCCGCAATCGGCGGAAAAGCTCGCGCGGCGCCTGGTCGAAATCCTCGGCCATCCGCCGCCGCTGGAAAACCAGTCGATCCATGTCGGCGCCTCCGTCGGCATCGCGATCGCGCCCGACCACGGGCTCGATGCCGACGAACTGATGAAGTGCGCCGACCTCGCGCTGTACCAGGCCAAAGCCAAGGGCCGCGGCGCCTACCAGCTGTTCGAGCCCGAGATGGAGGAGGAGGCGCGCAGCCGGCACGCGCTGGAGCAGGATTTGCGCGGTGCATTGGAGTCACGCGAATTCCACCTGGCGTTCCAGCCGCAGGTGCGGCTCGATTCATCGGAGCTCACCGGCTTCGAGGCGCTGCTGCGCTGGAAGCATCCTTCGCGCGGCTCCGTCTCGCCGGCCGAGTTCATTCCGATCGCGGAAGAGAACGGGCTGATCGTTCCGATCGGCGAATGGGTGCTGCGCACCGCCTGTGCGACCGCCGCGTCCTGGCCCGGTGTTGCCGTCGCGGTGAACCTGTCGCCGGTGCAGTTCCGCTCGCGCGGGCTGGTGGCGATGGTCACGAGCGCGCTGGCCGAAGCCGGCCTGCCGCCGCAGCGGCTCGAGCTCGAGGTCACAGAGACCGCCCTGCTCGACGACAGCGAGGCGACGATCGAGATCCTGCACCAGCTCCGCGCGCTGGGAGTCCGCGTCAGCCTCGACGATTTCGGCGTCGGCTATTCCTCGCTGAGTTACCTGCGCAAATTTCCGTTCGACCGCATCAAGATCGACCGTTCCTTCGTCGGCACGCTCGGCGAAAGCCCGGAGAGCGTGGCCATCGTCCGCACCATCGCAAGCCTCGGCTCCGTGCTCGGCGTCGAGACCACGGCGGAGGGCGTGGAGACCGAGGAGCAACTCGACTTCGTGCGCGAATGCGGCTGCACGGCCGTGCAGGGCTATTATTTCGGCAGACCCTGCCCGGCATCGGAGGTCGGGCGCGCCATCGAGACGCTGAACACGGTCCGGCGCGTGGCATAGAGCGGCTTCTGCTCCTTCAAATTCCGCCTCTCGGCACACGACCAAACGACCAATTGTCGCATGTTCCGGTTCTGCCGGGATTGCTGCACCCGCCGCTGCCCGCAGTCCGCGCAATGCGCTTTTCTTCTCCCTCGATTTCGGGAACAATCCTCTCACAAGAACGAAGGACGGCGGGCCCAACGAGGCCGCCGCGAGGGAGGAATTCCGATGCCGCGATACGGGCTGAAGACGATCGCACTTGCCGCGATGCATGTTGTCATGGGCGCACTGCTCTCGACCGCTGCCGGTGCGCAGGATTATCCCAGCAAGCCGATCACGCTGATCGTGCCGTGGCCGGCCGGCGGATCGACCGATATCTCGATGCGCGCGATCGCCGACAGCGCCTCGAAGGTGCTGGGACAGCCGATCGTGATCGACAACAAGGCCGGCGGCGGCGGCACGGTGGGACCGGCGACCATGGCGGCGGCCGCGAAGCCCGACGGCTACACCATCTCGCAGATTCCGATCACCGTGTTCCGCCTGCCCCTGATGCAGGACGTGTCGTGGGATCCGGCCAAGGACTTCACCTACATCGTCCATCTCACCGGCTACACCTTCGGTGTGACCACCAGCGCGGAGTCGCAGTTCAAGAGCTGGAAGGACGTGGTGGAGTTCGCGAAGGCGAACCCGGGCAAGGTGACCTATGCCACGCCGGGCGCCGGCACCTCGCTGCATATCGGCATGGAGCAGATCGCCGGAATGTCCGGCATCAAGCTGACGCAAGTCCCCTTCAAGGGCGGCGCAGAGACCAACGCTGCGGTGCTGGGGCAGCACACGATGCTCCAGGCGGACTCCACGGGATGGCGGCCGCTGGTCGACGCCGGCAAGCTCCGCCTGTTGATGGTGTGGACCGGCTCACGCTCGCCGAACTACCCTGACGTGCCGACGCTGAAGGAGCTCGGCTACCCCATGGTCTATGACTCCCCGTTCGGCATCGCCGGCCCGAAGGGCCTCGATCCAAAGATCGTCGCCAAACTGCACGACGCCTTCAAAAAGGCGGTCGAGGATCCGGCCGTCGTGGCCACGCTCGCCAAATACGACATGGTGCCGAACTACAAGAACACCGAGGACTACAAGAAGTTCGTCGTCGAGGTCACCGAGTCCGAGCGCAAGGTGATCGAGACGCTCGGGCTGGCGAAGAAGTAGAGCAAGGCCGCCAGCGTGTCCCGGACGCGGTGCAGCGCTTCTTTAGCGATGCACCGCAGAGCCGGGACCCAAGTTGCCACCGCATCGCTGGACCCCGGATCTGCAGCGCACCACTTCGTGCTGCGCAGCGTCCGGGGACCGACCGAGAGAAAATCGATGAACCACCCCACCAATGTAAAACTCAGCCTTTCCAACTCCGAACTCTGGGGCGGACTGATCGGGCTCGCGCTCGGCGGCTTCGTGATCTGGTCGGGCATGAAGCTCAAGCTCGGCACCATCAACGATCCCGGCTCCGGCTACGTGCTGTTCTACACGGGCATCCTGATGTGCGTGTTCGCCGGCGCCATCATCCTCTCGGCGCTCACCGAGGGCGGGCCGACGCTTGCCTCGCGCTGGGAGAACGTGCGCTGGAGCAAGCCGCTCCTGCTGATCGCGTGCCTCATGGCATTCTCCGTCGCGCTGGAGCCGCTCGGCTTCCTGCTGTCGTCGATTCCCCTGATGCTTTTGCTGTTGCGCTTGATCGATCCCGTACGCTGGACGCTGGCGATTCCCATCGCCGTCCTGGTGCCGGCGGGCATGTGGTGGGTGCTCAAGCGGCTGCTGTTGATCCAGCTGCCCTCGGGCCTGTTCGGGATCGGTTGACCCCATGGATACGCTCGTCAACGTCGCGCATGGATTCGGCGTCGCGCTGCTGCCGGTCAACCTGCTCTACTGCTTCATCGGCGTCTTCATCGGCACGCTGGTCGGCGTGCTGCCGGGCATCGGGCCGATCTCGGCGATGTCGCTGCTGTTGCCCGTGACGCTGTCGGGCACGCCGGAATCCGGCATCATCATGATGGCGGGCATCTATTACGGCTCGATGTATGGGGGATCGACCACCTCGATCCTGGTCAACATCCCCGGCGAGGCGGCTTCCGTCGTCACCTGCATCGACGGCCACCAGATGGCAAAGCAGGGCCGCGCGGGCCCGGCGCTCGGCATCTCCGCCTTCGGCTCCTTCATCGCCGGCACGTTCGCGCTGATCGCCTTGATGCTGGTCGCGCCAAAACTCGCCAGCGTCGCCATCGCGTTCGGCCCGGCGGAGTATTTCAGCCTGATGGTGCTTGGCCTCGTGGTGCTCACCTTCCTGACGCAGGGCTCGATGCCGAAGGCGCTGCTGATGGCCTGCATCGGCGTCGTGCTCGGGCTGATCGGGCTCGACAGCATCACCGCACAGCCGCGCATGACCTTCGGCCGCATGGAGCTGATCGACGGCATCGGGCTCGTACCCGTCGTGATGGGCCTGTTCGGCGTCGCGGAGGTGTTGCTCAACACCGAGCAGACGATCAAGCGCGACATCATCAACACCAGGATCACCCATCTCCTGCCCACCAGGGAGGACTGGAAGGCGAGCGCCGGTCCGGTCGGCCGCGGCACCATCCTCGGCTTCTTCCTCGGCATCCTCCCAGGAGGGGGCGCGGTGGTGGCCTCGTTCGCGTCCTACGCGCTGGAGAAGCGGCTGTCGAAGACGCCCGAGCGCTTCGGCCACGGCGCGATCGAAGGCGTCGCGGGCCCGGAATCGGCGAACAACGCCGCGGCAGGCGGGGCCTTCATTCCGCTGATGACGCTCGGCATCCCGCCGAACGTGGTGATGGCGCTGCTGCTCGGGGCCTTCGTCATTCACGGCCTGCAGCCGGGACCGCTGCTGATCACGCAGAACCCGGGCCTGTTCTGGGGCATCGTCGCCAGCATGTATATCGGCAACGTCATGCTGCTGGTCCTGAACCTGCCGATGATCGGCATGTGGGTGCAGCTGCTCAAGCTGCCCTACAACATCCTGTTCCCGCTGATCATCCTGTTCACGATCCTCGGCGTCTACTGCTCCAGCAACAACGTGTTCGACGTCTATGTGATGATCGCATTCGGCATCGTCGGCTATTTCATGCGCAAGCTCGGCTACGAGCCGGCACCGCTGGTGCTGGCCTTCGTGCTGGGACCGATGATGGAGAACAACTTACGCAAGTCGCTGATCCTGTCGCAGGGTGATCTCTGGACCTTCGTGCAGCGGCCGATCTCGGCGGTGTGCCTTGTGTTTGCCCTGGTGCTGCTGATCGCGCCGCTGCTGCCATCGCTGCGCAAGAAGCGCGAGCTGGTGGCGCTGGACGAAGGGGCGTGACGCTTTGCAGGATGGGCGGGGGCGCAATGGCTCCGTCCCACCCGACGACTTTCAATTTTCGCGAAAACAACCCCATGCACAGTAGAAGGGGGTTGATTTCAAAGAGGAAATTTTAGCGTGAAACGCTACACCGCCGCCGGCAGCGCGCTGTCCGGCGGAGCGCCCCACGGCCGCTCGGCCGAGGCCAGCCCGATCAGCCGGCCCTGGATGTAGTCGCAGCCCCAGTCGCGCAGCATGTTGGCGGCTTCCTCGTCCTGCACCCATTCGGCCACGGTCTTGATGTCGAGGCGGCGAGCGAGGTCGATCAGGGTCTGCACGAAGGCGCGGTCGTCGGCGGAATGGGTGATGTTCTGCACGAAGGCGCCGTCGATCTTGACGATGTCGACGCCGAGCTTGCGCAGGTTTCGGAACGAGGTGTAGCCGGCACCGAAATCGTCGATGGCGATGCGGCTGCCGAAATTCTTCAGCCGCGTGACGAAGCCGCGGACATCGTCGATGTCCTGGATCGCGACCGTCTCGGTGATCTCGACGATCAGCCGTTCGGCGACACCGGGATGGGCCAGCATCAGCGATTCGATCCCCGCCCACCAGTCCGGATCCATGGTCGTATCCGGCGAGATGTTGAGGCTGAGGCTGATGCCGGGTGCGGCCGCGAGCTCGGCGACCACGAGCTCGAGCACGCGGTGATCGACCAGTCGGATCAGGCCGAGCCGTTCGGCGACCGGTACGATGTCGGGCGCGAGCAGCACCTGGCCGTCGCCCTGGTCCATCCGCACCAGGCATTCGTGGAACGCACGCTCGCGCGAGACGGCCGACACGACAGGCTCATAGGCGAGCTTGATGCGGCGCTCGTTCAGCGCGGTGACGATCTCGTCGGTGACGCGGATGTTGACACGGCGCTGCGCATCACGCGCAGCATCCGGACGCCAGGCCGCAAACGAGCCCGCACGGCGGCGCTTGGCGGCGTCCAGCGTCTCATGGGCGCGGTTGACGGCCTCGTCGGTGTTGCGGGCATAGCGCGGCAGGCTGACAGCGCCGATCGATGCGGTGACCGAGACCGGACCGGATTTGGTCGGCACCACCTCGTCGCGGATGCCGGTGAGGAAGCGCTCGGCGGCGACATTCATGTCGTCGACAGTGCAGTTCTTCAGGATCAGGCCGAACTTGTTGCCGGAGAAGCGGCCGAGCACGTCGCCGCCGCGCAGGCGCGAACGGATGCGCTTGGCGATGTCGAGGATCACCGCGTCTGCAACGTCGAAGCCGAAGGCGTCGTTGACGCGGGCGAGGTGATCGATGCCGACCAGCATGAAGGCGGCGGTCGAGCGGAAGCGGGTGGTCTCCTCGATCGCCTCGGCCAGCGCCGCGATCAGGTGAGAGCGGTTGAGCTCGCCGGTCAGCGGA
The DNA here is from genome assembly GCF_002776695.1 of Bradyrhizobium nitroreducens. Lineage (GTDB taxonomy): Bacteria > Pseudomonadota > Alphaproteobacteria > Rhizobiales > Xanthobacteraceae > Bradyrhizobium > Bradyrhizobium nitroreducens. Next base: position 7,194,572 of record NZ_LFJC01000003.1, on the reverse strand, counting down.
TCGAGCCGGGCCAGCTTGGTCAGCTCCTCGTCGCGGGCATGGCGCTCATTGTTGATGCGAACCGACCCGATCGCGCGCACCGGGCGGCCGTCGGCGCCGGCGAACCAGCGGCCGGTCTCCTCGATCCAGATCACGGGATCGGCGGCGCTCATGCGGACGCCGTACTCGACGCGATAGGGCGTGCCGTCGGCGCCGTGCACGGCGGAAGTCTGCGCCAGCGCGGCGGTCCGCAGCGACGGCGAGGGCTCGATCAGCTTGGCGAATTCGGCGCCGGTCGCCAGCCGCTCGGCGGGGATGCCCGGGAAGACGCTCGCGGCCTGGTCACCCCAAACGATTGCATCGCTGGCGATGTCCCAGGCGAACACGGCTTGACCGAGCGCGGCCAGAATGTCGGAGGCTTGCGGCAATGCAGGGGTCAAAATCGCCTCGTTTCGGGACAGCGGGGGAGTCCTGAGTCGGCACAGGATACGGCCAGATTCGCCTTCGACCCTAGGCAAAGTTCATAAACAATTTGGAAACCACGTTCCCGAGGTGCCCAGGAACGATTAGGCTCGGCCGGCATGAGCCTTGCGAGATCACCACATGCAACGGCGCCCATGTCCCGAAACGCGCCAGTTCAAGCGGATTAACGGTGCTGTGATGGTGAGTGCGGGTGGATCGACAGAGACGGAGCGGCAAACCGGCATGGCCCTCGTGCCGCTGATGCCGACATTGCGGTGGGTCCACAAGGCGCCGCTGTCGCGCCCCGATCCCAGCTTCGTCACTCAGTTGATCGCCAATGCCGAGCACTTGCCCCAGACCAACCGGCTGCGGCGCGCCTCTTCCGAGGATGCGCTGACGGCCTATGGCCGCAAGCGCCCGCTGCAAAGCGTCAGCGCGCGAACACGACAGGTCGCTTGACGCCGGTCAGCGCGGCGGGGTGTCGGACGACGGCGGCGTGCCGTTACCCGGCTGAAGCTGTGGCGAGGGAATTTCCGGCGAAGTCGCGCCCTGCACGGGTTTGGGCGCAGGATGATCCATCAGCACGGATTCCGCGACGGATTGCGCCGTGGATGCGGGAGGCTCGACCGGCGCCGGCTGCGGCGCAACCACCGGCTCGAACTTGCGCTCGGCCACGGCGTCCTCTGCCGGAGCTTCCACCTGACGCTTGGCCTTGCGCGGCGCCGGCACCGTCGTTTCCGCGACATAGGTGACGCGGCGGCGCGTGCGCTGGGCGATGCCGCCGAGGAAATCCGCCATCGCCAGCAGCACCAGCAGGAAATAGGTCGAGTTGCCGAATTTGGGCCACATCACGAATTCGGCGGCCGCTCCGCCGAACAGGATCAGCGACAGCAGATGGTCCATCAGAAATTTCGATCCGGGCCGCGCGCCCTTGACCACTTCGAGCAGCAGCAGCACCACGCCCAGCGCGAGCAGGAGATCGGCGAGGGTAACCGGCCAGGCCTCGCCCGTGATCATCGGCACCCTGAACAGCACGTCCGTAAAGGAGACGGTCGGCATCAGGAAGGCGATGATGTTGTACACCGCGAGCGGAATCAGAAGCAGCGGAAAACCGACCATCGGCAAAACGCCTTCTCGATCATGACATCCGGACAGGACAATGCGGCGGCGAAGCATTCGCTCCGCCGCCGTCACTGTCTATCTCATGGGTGGGCCGAAATCAGGCAGGCGAAATCATCCTGCCCGGAGAAAGGTCCTAAACTCAGGACTCTTTCTTCTTCAGGACCTGCCGGCCCTTGTACATGCCGGTCTTGAGGTCGAGATGGTGCGGACGACGGAGCTCGCCGGAGTCCTTGTCTTCCACATAGGTCGGCTTCTTGATGGCGTCTGCCGAGCGGCGCATGCCACGGCGCGACGGCGAGGTTTTTCTTCTCGGAACGGCCATTTCAATATCCTCTAGGGATTGGTGTCATCAGGGCATCGTCCGCGAAGGGACGGCTCAGCACCCGCAAAACGAGGCGAGCTGAATGCCGATCAAGGCCGCGCTTATAGAGGAAGGCTGGCCGCAAAGCTAGGCTCTTGGCCTGGAAAATACGCCCGGAATGGGCCCAAAATCAGCGATTTTCCCGCCAGCAGGTCGCAAGCGAGCTCGCCTGCCCCCGCGCCATATAGGTCGCGGCCAGCCGCCGGACACCCGGACCCGGGGTTTTGGCGCTGCGTTTGACCGGATTCGGCAGGATCGAGGCCAGAAGCGCCGCCTCCCGGGGCGAGATGTCCTCGGCCGACTTGCCGAAGGCATAGGCGCTGGCCGCCTCCACGCCGAACTGGCCCTGTGGGCCGAGCTCGGCAATGTTGAGGTAAATCTCCAGGATCCGCGGCTTGGGCAGGACGAGATCGATCCAGAGCGCCAGCGGAAACTCCAGCGCCTTGCGGACGAAATCCCGGCCCTGCCAGAGGAACAGGTTTTTCGCGACCTGCTGGGTGATCGTGGAGGCACCCCGGAACGGCGTACCGTCCTCCTTGGCGTCGTCGATCGCCTCGCGCAGCGCGCCCCAGTCGATGCCGTGATGCTTGCAGAAATGGGCGTCCTCGGCTGCGATCACCGATCGCGGCAGTGAGGGCGACATCGCCGCCAGATCGATCCATTCCCGCTGCATCGGCGCGCCGCGAAGCGAGCGCCAGACCATCAGCGTCGAAACGGGATGGCCGGTGCGGTAGAACGGCGCGATCACATAGGGCGCGAGAATGACGACCGCGAGCGCTACGAGCAGGATTTTGACGATGCGCAAATCGACCTTTCCGGCATGGAACGAGAAGCGGCCACGGTTCTCCCCATTAAGTCTGTGATAATCCGGGCCTTTTCCAGCACTTTTTAGGCCTTCCAAACGATTGACTGGGGCGGGCTCATAAAGGATTGTCCCGCCGAATTTTAGTTCTGGAGCCCTTCTTGATGACCGGCACGTCCCCGTCCGATTTCGCCAAACGTCTGGACAAGACCGCTGATGACACCGAGGCCCTGCTCGGGCGCCTGCTGTCGGACGACATCCTGCACGATGAGATCGCCCGGCCCAAGCGGCTGATGGACGCAATGCGCTATTCGAGCCTGAACGGCGGCAAGCGCCTGCGGCCGTTCCTGGTGGTCGAAAGCGCAGCCGTGTTCGGCGTGTCGCGCGAAGCGGCCCTGCTCGTGGGCGCCGCACTCGAATGCATCCACTGCTATTCGCTGATCCATGACGATCTGCCGGCGATGGACAATTCGGACCTGCGCCGCGGCCGCCCCACCCTGCACAAGCAGACTGACGACGCCACCGCGATCCTCGCCGGCGACGGCCTGTTGACGCTCGCCTTCGACATCGTGACCCGCGACGAGATCCACCGCGACGCCAATGTGCGGCTCCTGCTGACGCGCGCGCTGGCGCGCTGTGCCGGCATCGGCGGCATGGTCGGCGGCCAGATCCTCGACCTCGCCGGCGAAGGCCGCTTCGGCGGCAACGAGCCGATCGACGTCGCGCGTATCCAGCAGATGAAGACCGGCGCGCTGCTGCGCTACGGCTGCATCGCCGGTGCGATCCTCGGCCAGGCCTCGAGTGCGGAATATCAGGCGCTCGACGATTACGGCCGTGCGCTCGGCGAAGCCTTCCAGATCGCCGACGACCTGCTCGACGTCGAGGGCGATGCCGCCGCGCTCGGCAAGCCGGCCGGCGCCGATGCCGTGCTCGGCAAGACCACGTTCGTCACCCAGCTCGGCATCGAAGGCGCCAAGCAGCGTGTCCGCGACCTGCTCGCGCGCGCCGACAGCGCGGTCTCGATCTTCGGCGATCGCGCCGCCGTGCTGCAGGCCGCCGCGCGGTTTGTCGCCGAGCGCAAGAACTGACCGTGCGATGACGGGCATCGACCAGGAAGATCCCGTCCTCACGCGCTTCCAAAAAATGTCGCGGCCGATGCGGCTGATCTATGCGCGGCCGCGGACGTTCATCTCGCTGGGTATCGGCATCCTCGTTGGCCTGCTGCTACCGGGCTCACCCCGGCTGACGACGCGGCTCGTGCTCGGCTGGGACGCGCTGATCGCAGTCTATCTCGTGCTGGTCTATGCGATGATGCTCTGCAACGACCACCAGCACATCCGCCGCAGCGCCGCGATGCAGGACGACGGCCGCTTCGTGATCCTGCTGGTCACGGCGATCGGCGCGTTCGCGAGCATCGCGGCGATCGTCGCCGAACTGGGCGTCCATCGCGGCCCCGCAGAGCTCACGATCGCGATCACCACCATCGCGCTGTCGTGGGCCGCCGTGCACACCACCTTCGCGCTGCATTACGCCCACGACTATTACCGGCACCCACCGGGCGGACTGCAATTCCCGAGCGGCGACAAGGAAGACCACGCCGACTACTGGGACTTCGTCTATTTCTCGTTCGTGATCGGCATGACCGCGCAGGTCTCCGATGTCGGCATCACCGACAAGACCATCCGCCGCACGGCCACGGCGCATGGGATCGTCTCGTTCATCTACAACACGGCCTTGCTGGCACTGACGGTCAACATTGCCGCGAGCGCCATCTCGAACTGACATCGTCCCGGCATTGCCGGGACGACTTGAATTGTCAGTTGCAGACCTCGGCATTGGCGTCATTGGCGGGGCCGCCACCGCCGCGATATTCGAGATGGCAGCCACGGCTGACCGGACGGCAGCCGGTGCTGTTGCAGAACATCTGGCCGCCACCCGTGGGACGGCTCGCACCGGCCGCAGCGGCAATGCCGGCCGCAGCGCCATAGCCGCCAGCGGCTCCGGCTGCCGCGCCGCCGGCCTGTCGCCGCTGCCGCGCGGGACGCTCATCACCGTCGTCGCGCTTTGCCGTTCCAGGCTTGGCCGGCTTTGCGGCGCGCTGCTTCTCGCACTCATTGTCGTCATTGACCGCATAGCCCTCACGGCAAACGATCTTGGTGCACTTGTCGCCGTCGGCCTTGAAGCCGTGCTCGCAAACCAGCGGACAGACCCGCGCCGGCTTGGCCTTGACCGCATCGAGCGCGTCGGTGCTCGCGACCTTCACGTCGAGCTTGGTGCCGGCATAGCGGTTGAACTGCGACAGTGAGCGCTGCGAGGAGGTGTTCCAGTTGCCGTCGGCCTGCCCTGAAAAACATCCGACCCGGCCAAGCTCGGTCTGCACCGAGCGGCTGAGATCGGCCGGCGCGGCTGCCGGCGTCAGCGAGGCAACGCTGGTGCCGGCCGGGCTCGCGGTGCTGGCCGGCGCGGCGCTCGGCGCAGCCGCGGCGAGATTGACGCGCTGCTGCTCGGCGGCGGCCGCCTGCTGCTGCGCCTGTTCTTTCGCCTTCTGCGCGGCGAGCTGGGCCTGCTCGGCGGCTTTGGCATCGGCGGCGGCTTTGGCCTGCGCGTCCTTCTGGGCGCCGAGAGCGGCGAGACGATCGCGCTCGGCCTCGGCCTGCTTCGCCTTCTCGACCGCGGCCGCATGGGCCTGCTCGGCCTGGAGCTTGTCGATCTGGAGCTTGGCGAGGTTGGCATAGAAGCCGTCGGGATGCTGGGCGAGGAAAGCTTCCCACGCCGGCTTGTTGCCGACCTGGAGCGCGAGCTCATAGTCGCGGCGCATGTCGGCCTGCCGGTTGACCACGGGCGCCGCCGTCGCGGCAGCCGCCACCTTGACCGGAACCAGCGGCACATCCTCGCCACCGAGCGAGCCGTAGACGAACGGCTCCTGCTTGTTGCCCGTTGATTTGAGCACGTCATCGCGCACGTAGCCGAAGGCGCGGCGGACATCGAGGCCCGGCGTCGTCAAATGCCGCGACAGCGCGACCGTAAAGGGGCTGTTGGCGCCGTCGCCGTCCTGGGCCGTGAAGCCCGCCTTGGCCGAATAGGCGATCAGCGTGTTGGGGCTGGTCGGCTCGACCTGGGCAAGACCGCGGCCGATGCCGCGCGAGGCAACGGTGCGCTTCATGGTCCTGCCGAATGGATTGTCGCGGCAGGCGTCCAGGATCACCAGACGAAGCTGCTTTGCCGGTTCGACGGCGACGAGGACGCGGTCGAGCGAAAGCGCCTCGTCATAGACGTCGGTGTCGCGCTCGAGCTTGGCATCGACGGGGATCAGATAGTTCGAGCCTTCGACCTCGATGCCGTGACCGGCATAGTAGACCACGGCAATGTCGGCCGTGCGGGTCGTGTCGGCAAATTCGCGCAGCACGCGCCGCGTATCCAGGGCCGACAGGTCCTGCCGGAAATCGACGACATCGAAACCGGCCTCTTTCAGCGTTTTCGCCATCACCGCACCGTCATTGACGGGGTTGGCGAGCGACGGCGCGTGCCGATAGGCCGAGTTGGCAAGCACCAGCGCGACGCGGTTGCCGGCGAAAGCGGGACCGGAGCCGAACAGCAGCGCTGCGGCGAGGAGAAGCTGGCAGAATCCGAGCAGTTTGCGCATGACACGACTTCCGAAGTTCGGGACGTTCAAGCCCCTTTGGAACCGCTTTAGCAGGATCTGGTGGCGGCGCTTGTGATGGAGGTCACGAAGGCCGCGCCGACAGCAACCCGAAAGCCCCCCTTTGTTTGTCGCGCCAGCGCGGTCGCGGTTCGCGGCCAGGCGGGCGGATCGACCGAGTTTCCCTAGCCATCGCCGATATGCCCCCGATATTGCGGCAGATCGTCCGTAATCTCGTGCCAGGGCGCCTTCGAGGCCACGAAAATATGGGCGCTGGGCCGGATCGAAGGGGCATCGACCAGGGTTCCCATGGCGACGTGGACCCATTGCCCTTCGCGCACCCGGGAATAAAGCAGCGAGCCGCATCGTCCACAATGGGCGTCATGGGTGGTGTCGTCGCCGAAAATGAGCCGGTGCTCGCCACCCCTGACGATGCGAAGCCTGTCCTGCGCGATGCCGGCGAACGGCTTGAAGGCCGAGCCGGTGGTCCGGCGACAGTTCGAACAGTGACAGTTCATCGCATAGGAGAACGCGTCGGCCACTTCGAATCTGATGGTGCGGCAGTAGCATTCGCCGATCAGGATAGGAGCATTCGAATTTTCTGATCCGGTCATGGCAAACCTCGGCGCAAATGGCCGACACACCCATAGCGCATTCTGATGCGTACGACTAAGTTCGCCCCAAGCCGTCATGCAAAAGGATGACCCATGAGCCAGAACCGGTCGAGCGTCGAAGCCGTCGTGCAAGCCTATTTCGACGGCCTTTACGAGGGCGACGCCGAAAAGCTCGGCACCATCTTCCATCCCTCCGCAGACTTGCGCTGGGTCGAGAAGGGCGAATTGCAGGTCCTGACCGTGCCCGACTGGCTCGACCGCGTGCGCAAGCGCCCCTCCGGCAAGGCCGAAGGCAAGCCGCGCGAGGATTTCATCGTCACCATCGACCGCTCGGACGACAAGACCGCCTTCATCAAGGTGCGATGCCAATTGCCGCCGCGCTATTTCACCGACTACCTGGTGGCGATGAAGCTCGCCGACGGCTGGCAGATCGTGTCGAAATCGTATCGTTACGATTTGAGGGAGTGAGGAGGCAAAGCCTTCCACAGTCCGACTTGGTAGGCAGCCCCTTCGGAACGAGCCCAACTCTCGCCACACGTCATTGCGAGGAGCTCTTCGCTGCGCTCGCAATGACGGCGCAAATAGCGAGTCCATTTCAACCCGACCTTCGGCTCCCCGGAAAGCCTCCCATGCCTCTCGACCGCCGCTCTCTGCTCGCCTCACTTGCCTGGATGGCCGCGTCTCCGGCGCTTGCCGCGGAGGCGCCGCCCGAACTCGAATCCTACGAGCGCGAGAGTGGCGGGCGGATCGGGGTCTATGCGGAGAACCTTGCGACCGGCAAGAAGCTCGCCTGGCGCGCCGACGAGCGCTTCGTGATGTGCTCGACCTTCAAGGCCTCGCTCGCGGCCTGCGTGCTGGCGCGGGTCGATCGCGGCGAGGAGCAGCTTGCGGCGATGATTCCTTACGGCAAGGCCGACCTGCTGGACTATGCGCCGGTCGCCAGGCAGAATCTCGCTGCCGGCGCGATGTCTGTCACCGAGATGTGCAAGGCGATCGTCGAGCTCAGCGACAACACCTGCGCCAATCTGCTGCTGGCGCGGATCGGCGGTCCCGCCACCCTCACCGCGTTCTGGCGCTCGCTCGGCGATACCACCTCCCGGCTCGATCACAATGAGCCGGAGCTCAACCGCTCACCGCCCGGCAATCCCCAGGACACCACGACGCCGGCGGCGATGGCAGGCAATTTGCGGCGCCTGGTGGTGGGCGAGGCGTTGACGCCGGCCTCGCGGACGCAGCTCACGGAGTGGATGGTGAACTGCAAGACCGGCGCGAACCGGCTGCGCGGCGGCCTGCCCGCAGGCTGGATCGTCGGCGACAAGACCGGCAACAACGGCAAGGATGCGTCAGGCGATATCGCGGTCGTCTGGCCCAGGCCCGATACCAAGCCCGAGACGCCGATCCTGATCACGGCCTATACGCAGGGCGGCACGCCGAATCCGGCGCAGATCGAAGCCGCATTCGCGCGCATCGGGCGCATGGTGGCCGAGCGGCTGGCGTGAGCCGCGCGCATTGACGCAGCAGTCGCTTCCGGGTCAAGACAGACCGCCATGGAAGCGAAATTTCAGACCTTTCTCATCCTGCTCGCCGTGCTGGCGGGCACCGCACTTGCCGCCCGCCGCTTCAACATCGCGCCCGCCATCCTGCTGATGCTGGCCGGCGTCGGCCTCGCCTTCGTGCCGGGCATGCCGCCGGTGGAATTGCCGCCGGAACTGGTGCTGCTGATGGTGCTGCCGCCGCTGATCTATTCGGCCAGCGTCGCCATGAGCTGGCGCGAGTTCAAGAACAATCTGCGCCCGATCGTGCTGCTCGCGGTCGGTGCGGTGATCTTCACCGCGGCGCTGGTAGCGGCCGCCACGCACACCATGATCGGCCTGCCCTGGACCATCGGCTTCCTGTTAGGGGCCATCGTCGCACCGCCCGACGTGGTGGCACCGCTCGCGATCGCGCGCCGCCTCAACATGCCGCGGCGGCTCCTGGTCATTCTCGAGGGTGAAGGGCTCGCCAATGATGCCACGGCGCTGATCCTCTATCGTTTCGCGCTGGCCGCGATCATGGTCGGGCATTTCTCGCTGCCGCTCGCGGCCGGCGAGTTCCTTCTCATCGTCGCCAGCGAGATCGCCTTCGGCATCGGCGTCGGCTGGCTCTCCCTTCGCTTCCGCAAATGGTCCGGGGATCCGCAGGTCGAGCTGACGCTGTCGCTGATCACGCCCTACGTCTCCTACTGGCTGCCCGAGCATCTCGGCGGCTCCGGCGTGATCGCGACGGTGGCCTGCGGGCTCTATGTAAGCTGGAACGGCCCCTTGCTGATCTCCTCGGCGACGCGACTGCAAGGCATCTTCTTCTGGGACCTCGTGATTTATCTGATCGAGGGCGTGCTGTTCCTGCTCACCGGCTTCCAGATGCGCGCGCTCTACGAGAAATCGAAGACGTTTCCGCTCGACGACATCCTGATCGCGACCGCGCTGGTGCTGGTGATCATCGTGATCGCGCGTTTCGCCTGGCTCTATCCCGCAACCTATCTGCCGCGAATGCTCAGCAAATCGCTGCGCCGGCGCGATCCGTCACCGCCCTGGCAATGGCCGTTCGTCCTCGCCTTCACCGGCGTGCGCGGCGCGGTGTCGCTCGCGGCCGCGCTGGCGCTGCCGTTCACGTTGCCCGATGGCAATGCCTTCCCGTATCGCGACCTGATCCTGTTCGTGGCCTTCGGCGTCATCTTCGTCACGCTGATCGGCGTCGGCCTCACGCTGCCGCCGGTGGTGCGCTGGCTCGGTGTCGCCCAGGCCGGCCGCAACGAGCATGTCGCCGAGCACGAGGCCGAGATCACGGCGCGGCGTCAAGCGCTGGACGCCGCGCTGAAATCGCTCGACGCGCTGACTGAAGAGAAGGATGTCTCCGACGAGGTGATGCGGCTGCTGCGTGCGCGTCACGAGATCCGGGTCAACCAACTCCCTGATTCACTCGACCCCACCCACCACGACGTCTCCGCGGCCGGCACCGCGCTGACCCGCGACCTGATCGCCGCCGAACGAAAATTCATTCACAATCTCCTGCGCGACGGCCAGATCACCGACGAGACGCGGCGGCGGATCGAGCGGGATCTGGATCTGGAGGAGGCGAGCCTGGCGAACCGGGAGTACAGAGGTGTGCCGCTGTAGCTTCGTCGGATCGAACCGACGGAGCAGACTACCGGCTCTCGCAAAACTCCCTCATCGCAGCCGCAACGGCCCCCGCGACCGCCTCCTGCCGCTCCGGCGAGTTCATCGCCATCTCCTCGTCGCGGTTGATGATGGAACCGGCTTCGAGCAGCACGGCGGCGCTTCTGGTCCGCGATAGCACGACGAGCCCATCATAGCGGTAGACGCCGACATCCTTGTCGAGCAGTTGGCGGCGATAACGGCCCATCACCGGCAAGGTGTACTGGCTGGCATAATGCAGGCCCTGCTCCTTCAACTGGCGGCCGATCATCCGTGCCAGCATCAGGCTGGTGGTAAAGTGCGGGTTCTGCTGCGACACGAACAATGAGTGGCCCGAAAAGCGATCGCTGAAATTGCTCTTCGCGCCGTCGAATTCCCAGGTATCGAGCAATTTGTCCGGCACCGAATCGTGGTGAACCGACAGGAAGAGATCCGCCCGGCCGTCATTGGCGGCGCTGACCCGCTTGAACAGGCTCGGCCGCGCCTTGCCGTCCGTGACGAGCAGGCGGGTTGCCGCAAAACCTTCGGACTTGAGCTTTGCCGTGATGCGTCGTGCAAGAACGAAATTGAAGCCGAACTCCGGATCATTGCGCGCGCTGAGGGCGCCGTAGGAGTCGGGAGTGTGACCGACGTCGACGACGATCCGGAATTTCGGCATCTCGCACTTGGCGGGCGGTCTGGTCGTCTCGATTTTTCGCGCAGCGGCCTCGCTGCGGCCGGCTGGCGCAAGCGATGACAACAGGATCGCGGCGACCAGTCCGGCGATGATGCTGCGCGCTTGCCCCATGCGTTACTCCGCAGCCGCAATCCGCGGGCGGCCGACAAAGCCCGCGACATCGCCAAACCGTTCCAGCATCACGGCCGGCAGATCCTTGGTCTTGCTGGTGACGCAGGCACCGGAGCGCACTGCGCAGCGGTCCTGGTGCGCCGCCTGTGGCGGCGGCTCGCCTTGCTGGAGCGCGCGGGCCAGCTCCATCACGACTTTCCGGAAATGCATGATGCCGAGATCGGTCGGTCCGAGATGCTCGCGGGTGCGGTCGGCGATCGGGCCCTGGCTGTCCTGCACGGCGGCGTCCTGCTCGGAGACGCCCCTGATGCCGGTATAGCTCCGGGTCTTCTGCAGCTTGCGGTCGATCAGGTAGTCGTTGCCCTTGTGCCGCAGCGGCACGTAATTGTCGTCGACCTCTGCGATCACGCCGTTGCCACGATCATAGGCGTCGCGCTCTGCTTGCGTCAGCGGCCGCTCCGGATTCCAGGCGTAGGTATAGATCCAGCAATTGGTGTCGGTGACGGGCACGAAGGTCTGGCCGAAGATGTTCTCGCCCGGCATCGCGCTCGGCGCATAGGCATGGAAAGGCATCAGGAACTGCGCGATGCGCCAGTAGATATTGTCGCTGCCGGTGAGCCGGCCGCCGGCAATCGTCAGCCCCGCCTCGTGCGGGGTAACCTTGATCACCGGGCGCGGATCCTCCGCGATCCAGCGCATGTGATCGCTCGACATGCGCGCGATCGGATTCACAAAGTGCTTCTTGATATCGAGGATCTCGTTCTCCTCCTTGTCGAAGGAGAGATGAGCGAAGGTGAAATGCGCGGTGTCGATCGAGCCTTCCAGTGCCTGCACCCAGTTGCAGTCCTGCCATTTCTTGCTGACGTAGCGGTGCGAAGCCGGCAGCAGCGCCATCTCGAGATCGGGCAGCTCGGGCATCGCCTCGAGAGGCCCCATATAGGCCCAGATCATCTCGCCCCATTCGCGCACCGGATAGGATTTGATGCGGATGAGATCCTTGGCATTGAGATCGGGATAGGAGGTCGGCATGTCGACGCACCGACCATCAGTGTCGAACTTCCAGCCGTGATAGACGCAGCGGATGCCGCACTCCTCAACGCGCCCGAGCCAGAGATTGGCCCCGCGATGCGGGCAGTACTGGTCGATGACACCGACCACGCCGCGCGTGTCGCGGAAGGCGAGCAGCTCCTCGCCGAGCACGATGATCTTCTTCGGCTCACCGTCGGGTTCGGGGAGCTCTTCCGAGAGCAGAACCGGAATCCAGAAGCGGCGCAGCAATTCGCCCATGCCCGTACCAGGGCCGGACTCGGTCAGGAATCTATTGTCCTCTGCGCGAAGCATGGAAAATCCTCCCGATCTTGTTTTGGGGAAGATTGGCGCGAGAACGGGGAAGCGTCAACGCAAGAACGGCTCAAGCGAGGGCGAATTGGACACAGCGCAATTGCCGCGGTTCCTGCCGAGATAAGGGGCGGATCATGAAGACCGATCCGCCCCGTCGCGATTACCTGACGGTGACGGCGACCGTGTAGACCTTGCCATTATCGGGGTCGGTGGGGTCTGCCGTCACGCGCCGATACGTGAAGGAGTCTTCACCGACGTACCCCTTCTTGGATTGGTACACCACGCTGGTCAGCCGCACGGTCTTGGCCTCTCCATTTCTCAATTTGCGTTGTCCGGAACTTGTTCTCGTCGTCACAGCACCATTCTTCGGCGGCGACACGACTTCAATGCTGACGGGCCAGACCTTGCCACTGGCGTCGACGCGCCAGTGTCCGCCGCATTTGCAGATTTCCTTAGCCTCGCCGGATTTCACGACGAGCGACGTGTTTCCTCCGCCCGCATGGGCGGCACAGAGGATTCCGAAGAACAGGACGAGCGCCGCGATGACTTTCATCGAGAAAGTCGTCGGCAGCCGCAGCAAGTAGGTTGTCATGTCATATATCTCCAATGAAAAGATTCAGCGCTATCGTTAAGGTGTCATCCCGGCTGGCGAGGCCGATGCCTTCGGCCCGAGCTATTTCAGCGACCTCGCAACTCGAAAACCAACGTTGCTGACACGTCCTTCGGACTGCACGCCATATCGGCTTCCGGCTTCGACCGCGTCCGCCTTGCTGACCCACGAGCCTCCCCTCAGGACACGCTGCTCACACCTGCCGCTCAGCCAGGGGCTGCCGTCACTGGGCGCACCGTCATACGTGTCGTTGACGCAATCCTCGACCCATTCCCAGATATTGCCGTGGACCTGGTAGAAGCCCCACGGATTCGGCTTGAAGGAATCGACCGGGGCCGTCTTTTGGCTCGAGCCGCCACGTGCATTCTTGTCCTGACCGGCCTTGTCATCGTAGTTGGCCTGCCCTCGGGAGACCGAGGCTCCCCACCAGAACGACGTCGTCGTCCCTGCCCGCGTCACATATTCCCGCTCGGCCTCGCTCAATAGACGATAGGTCTTGCCGGTGCGGGCCGACAGCCAGGCCACGTAGCTCTTGGCATCCGACCAGGAAATATTAATCGCCGGCCGCCTCCCGCGGCCCCAGCCGTTGTCCCAGGGCTTGTAGCCGTTGCATCCGCCATCGGCGACGCAGGCATCCCATTCCTCGAAGGTGACGGCGTAGCGTCCAACTGCGAATGGACGCGCGAACGTGACCTTGTGGCGGTATGATTCCGTGGAGCGCTTGGGCCCGCTGTCCGACGATCCCATCATGAAGGCCCCCGGCGCGACCACGACCATCTCCGGACACTTCTCACACTCCTTGAAGCTGGCCTTCTGCTTCAGGGTCGCCTCGTCCGAATCGGACAGCGTCTTGAGGCCGAGTGCAGTCAATCCTTCGCGCGGAGGGACGATGTCTGCAGCGGGAAGCGTGGCGTTGGTGGAGGCCAGCTGCGTCGCCTGGAGGGCCTTGAGGCGTTCGCGCACCTCCGCCGACCGCGCGCTCTCGGGGAATTTGCCGAGGAATTCTTCGAACATGGCCGGCGAACGCCCGTCCTTGATCGCGTTCCAGACGATCTCATCCGTCGCGGGCGGAGGCGGGGGCGGCGGAGGTAGGGCCGCCAATCGTTCCTTCTTCAATTCGTCGCGCCGCGACAACGCGGCAGGGACGTGCGAGCTGTTCGAATATTTGGCGGCGTATTCGTCGAAGATTGCGGGGTCGTGCGATTCCTTGATCGCGTTCCAGACGATTTCATGAGCGGGCGGCGGAGGCGGCGCCTGAGCGGCAGCGATCTCCTTCTTCAGCTCATCCCGGCGTTGCCGCGCGTCCGCGACGTGCGAACTCGCCGCATATTTGTTCACGAACTCGTCGAAGATCGCGGGATCGCGCGATCCCCTGATCGCGGCCCAGACGATGTCTTCTGCGGCGGGAGGCGGCGGAGCTTGCGCGGCGGCAATCTGCTTGTTGAGCTCATCCCGGCGGGTCCGGGCGTCCGCCAGATGCGGGCTCGCGGGAAACTTGCTGGCGAAATCATCGAAGATGGCCGGATATGTCGAACCCTTGATCGCATCCCAGACGATTTCGTCAGCGGTCGGAGGCGGCGGAATGCGGGCAGCTGCGGCGGCAATCTGCTTTTGCAGTTCGTCGGCACGCGACTGCGCTTCGGCCCGATGTTTGCTGCCGGGGAACTTGTTGAGGAAATCATCGAAGATCGCCGGGTAGGTCGAATCCTTGATCGCCGCCCAGACGATTTCGTCGGCGGTCGGCGGCGGAGGTATGCGCGCCGCTGCAGCAGCTTGGGCCCGCCGGAGCTCGTCGCGCCGCGCCTCGGCTGCCTTCAGATGCGCGGTCGTCGGAAACTTCGCGATGAACTCCTCGAACACGCCCGGATAGGTCGAATCCTTCACGGCGTTCCAGACGATGTCATCCGTCGTCGGCGGAGGCGGCAGTTTCGGTGCATCGACGATCGAGATGACGGAGCCGCCCAACGATCCGTAGACGAACGGCTCCTGGTGGCGATTGGTGACCTTCAGCACTTCGTCGCGAACCCGACCGAACGCAATTCGCAGATCCAGGCCGGGAGCCGCGATGTTGTGCAGCAGCGCGGACGTGAAGGGACTGTTTTTCGCATCGCCGTCCAGCGCGACCGATCCGGCCTTGGCCGCAAAGGCAATCAACGTATCGGACACCGCGGGCTCGACCTTCGCCAACCCGCGACCGATCGATCGGGAGGCTATGGTTCGCTTCATGGTCTTCAGGAACGGATTGTCCCGGCACGCGTCCAGGATGACGAGGCGAAGCCGCCGGGTGGGCTCGATCGATTTCAGGATGCGATCGAGGGAAACGGCTTCATCCTCGATGTCGAAATCGCGGGACAATTTGGCGTCGACGGGGATGACGTAGTTAACGCCGTCGACCTCGATGCCATGGCCGGCGAAATAGACGACAGCCACGTCGGCATCGCTCGCCATCTCGGCAAAGTCGCTGATCGCGCGCCGCATGTCCGAAATGCCGAGGTCGCGGCGGGCATCGACCGCGGAAAATCCTGCGGATCGGAAGAGAGAGGCGATCTCGGCGGCGTCATTGCGGGGATTCGGAAGGCTCGGAACGTTCCGGTACGACGAATTGCCGACCACCAGAGCGACGCGCTTCTCAGCCAGTGCCTGATCCGCGAACCCGTAAAAAACGAGCGCAAGAATGGTAACCGCCACCCAGCGCATAAGATTCCCCCAAATCACCCTCGGCGAGTATATCGCTGGTTGAAGCGCCCGCAAGCTGCCCGCGGCAGCCCACATCATTCGACGGAGGGCGCGACAAATCCGTGATTCAGGTCACTCAGCAATTGGTGAATTCAGGTCACTCAGCAATTGGTGAGGGCCGTCATTCAGACCGGCCGCTCCCCCTTCACCGTCACGCGCGTGCCCGAGCGCGTATGCGGCCAGTAGTCCCACATCGCGCGGTGCTGGGTGCAGCGGTTGTCCCAGAACGCGATGGCGTTCTCGGTCCAGCGGAAGCGGCATTGGAACAGCGGGTTTTCGGCGTGCTGGTAGAGGTAAGCGAGCATCGCGTCGCTCTCGTCGCGCGGAATGCCGTTGATGTGGCGGGTGAAGCCCCGGTTGACGTAAAGCGCCTTCTTAGCCGTGACCGGATGCGTGCGCACCACGGGATGCTCGGCGTTCGGATAAGACGGACGGTCGGCGACGCCGTAGTTTGCATAAAGCCCGCGATAGATCGGCTCGCCGTCGTGCAGCGCGGTCAGCCCGTCGAGATAGGCCTTCATGCGGTCGGACAGCGCCTCATAGGCCGCATACATGTTGGCGAACAGCGTGTCGCCGCCGCGCGGCGGGCATTGCTTGATATAGAGGATCGAGCCCATCGGCGGCTCGAGGTCGCAGGACACGTCGGAATGCCAGCCCTCGCCATTGGCCCGCGGCGAATTCTTGTCGGCATAGATCTTCATCAAGGCCGGATCTTCGTCCTCATGCGGCGCGGCGGGATGGAAATGCAATTCGCCGAACTTGCGGCCAAAGGCGAGATGCTGCTTTGGCGTGATGTTCTGGTCGCGGAAGAAGATGACGAGGTTTTCGGCGAGCGCGCGATGGATCTCGTCCATCTGCCGGTTGGAGCGGGTGTCGCCTTCGACGAGCGAGCCGATGTCCACGCCGGAGATTTCCGCACCGATGATGGGCGTGAGCTTTTCGACCGCGATGGTCTCGTAGGGTGCGCCGTCTTCAGCGGTGTGGCGGTAGCGCGGGCCCTGCTTGCCGGCGAGTGAGCTCATGGCGTGTCTCCCGATCATTGTTGATTGGGAGCATCGTAGCGCGCTGTCATAGATGTGCAATCTGCACCGCAAACACAGTCGTCGTCCCGGACAAGCGCAAGCGCAGATCCGGGATCCATAGCCACAGGGAGGTGTTTGGCGAAAGCTCGGCGTGACTATCCGTCGTAACCACACAGTCCTGTGGTGATGGATCCCGGATCGGCGCGCGCTTGAGGCGCGCTTGTCCGGGACGACAGCGGAGTGTGGTGCGCTAGAGCATTTTCGGTTCTGATTGAATCAGAACCGAAGCTCTAGATTCTTGTTTTGAC
The DNA here is from genome assembly GCF_002776695.1 of Bradyrhizobium nitroreducens. Classification (GTDB taxonomy): domain Bacteria; phylum Pseudomonadota; class Alphaproteobacteria; order Rhizobiales; family Xanthobacteraceae; genus Bradyrhizobium; species Bradyrhizobium nitroreducens. The sequence goes on along the minus strand of NZ_LFJC01000003.1, from coordinate 7,177,594 downwards.
GCGTTTTCTTCACGCGAACCGGTGTCCCCTTCGCTCGAAAACGCTCTAGCGGCACGCCCGCGGATCAGCCGCCACGTACTGCCCATCCGGGTAGCGGTAGTAGCAATTGCCCTGCGCCCAATAGTAACCGGGCTGGGATGCGGCAGTGGCGCCCGCGATGGCTCCGGTTGCGCCGCCGAGAACCGCGCCGGCGGCTGCCCCGGTTGCATTGCCCGAGATCAGCCCGCCGAGCACGCCGCCGACAATAGCGCCGCCGAGTGCGCTCACACCGGGATCGGCCGGCGGCGGAGGCGGAGGTGGCGGCGCATAGGCGACGGGCGGCGGCGGAGCATAGGCCACCGGCACGTCGTCGTAGTACTCCTCAGAAATGTAGGCGGGCGGGCCAGCCATTCGCTGCGGATAATAATACCAGACGCCGCCAACGTCCCACCACCAGCCGGAGCGGCCGTTGTGCACTTCGTGGCGCCAGCGCCCGCCATCCCAGGAGCGATTGCCACGATAGGCGTGTCCGCCCCAGTCGCGCGTCGGAGCGGGACCATGGGCGACATAGCGTCCCGGCGGCGGACCGCCGGCAGGACGCGGACCCGGTCCTGCATGGGGCTGGACACCGGGCTGCGGCGCGGGTCGGGCCACCTGCTGCGGCGGCGGGCCCTTGCGCACGTTCTGATTGTTCGGAGGCGGCGCCCCGGCGGCGGGGCCGGCAGGAGGCTGGCCGGCATCCCTCGGGGGTCTCGCCTCCTGGGCCTGCGCCGACAGCGCGAGCAGCGACATGGCCGAAACCAAGGGAATGATGATCTTCATGCGGTTGGACGCACTCATGCGTGCTTGACCCCCTACTCTTTCGATCGCTCTCGCGATTGCCGTGGTGCCTGCGCGTTAGACGATTCGCCCCGCGCTGGGCTTGATGCCGGCTGACATAGCTGACCTGCTTTGGTCAGCGAAGTCCCGTTACAAATGATTAAGATCGCGGCAATTTTTCGGCCCGAGCGGCCACGCTGGAACGGCGTCTAGCGGGCTGGCTCGATCACGTTGCAGTTGCTCCGCCCGGACATCAGGCAATCCTGCATCTTGCTGGCCGCGGTAAGGTCCCGGGCCAGCCACCAACCGACACCGAGGATGACGATCGCGATGATCAGGCCGGCAACCGCGCCGCGGCGGTTGTCACCGGATGGCGGCCTCGGCGTGGATTTCGGCTTCTCGCCCGGTTGGGGTTGGAACATCGACATGGCTACCTGATCGCGCGGGGCGCCGGCTTATCACCTCTGCGACGTCCCGTCACATCCCGACCGGCCGCTTCGGTCCGATTTCCCAGACTCAGCCTCGGGTCGCCCGGAGCGCGTCCTTGCGCGAGGTTTCGACCGCCGGAATCGCCTGCTGGGCCCGCGGCGCACAGGTTGTGAGCACGAATGCGGTCTGGGTGCACTCCCAGTCGGCCCCCAGGACGGCACTTTCGATGGGCTGGGGACGCGCGAGGAGCAGCATGGCACCGGCCGCCGTCACCACGGCGACGGCAATTACGAGCGCCTTGAGGCTCAATCTTGAGATCGTCATGCCCGAGCTCCGTGTCGCGGGGACGCTAGGCGTCGCCCTCGTGGTCCCTTATGAGGGACATCACAATTCGGCAGTTTTTCCGGGCTACGAAGAGATCGTCGGGGGTGGCGATTTTCGTTGACCTGATCGGCTGCGATTATGGGTGGCTTCGCGACGCGCAGCGATGTACACGCTACTGCGTCGCGTGGCGCCTGCTATGCCCAGCCGACGTACCAACAGGCAGTCATGTAGGATCGAAAGCGAGGAAGACAAGGCTCGTCGATGAGTGGATTCAGGGAACCAGGTTTCGCAGACCGGCAAAAAGCGGCGCAAGAGGCGCGCAAGAATCTTTTGAACAAATTCAAGTCGCAGCCGGGTCCTGATGATCCCGCGGTGGCGGCGAAGCGCGCCGAGCGCGAGGCTCTCGCGGCCAAGCGCGCCGAGGCGAAGGCTGCGCGTGAGGCGGAGAAGGCCGAACAGAAGCGCCGCGAGGAAGAGGCCAAGGCCGCCGAGGCCGCACGGATCGCGCGCGAGGCTGAGGAAGCCGAAGCTCAGCGTGCTGCGTTGGAAGCCGAGCAGAAGGCCAAGCGCGACGCGCGTTACGCAGCCCGCAAGGCCAAGCGCAAGTAACTTGACGAGTGACCTTCGCAGGTCACGTTCAATTGAAATTGAACCAAGACATATTTTGGGGCGGTCGGAGCGACCGCCCCAAACATTCGCGCGTGCGTTTGCCTGTTGCCAAACGCCTGGATCGCGAACGGGCGAGGATCAGTTCTTCTTCATCATCCCGTCGTCTTTCTTCATGCCGTCCTTCGACATGTGGTCCTTCTTCATGCCGTCGTCCTTGGACATGGTGTCCTTCTTCATCATGCCGTCCTTGGACATCGTGTCCTTTTTCATCATGCCGTCGTCCTTGCCCATCTTGTCCTGGGCAAAAGCGGCCGGCGGCAGCGCAAGGCCAAGCGCGAGAGCGGCAGCCGAGACGCCGAGCACGATGCGGGTGCGAATGGTCATGGATCAACTTCCCTTCGAGATGTGTTTGTCAGCGACGGACGCCGCTATCCAAACTCGACGAATGGACGGACCGCCTTGTTACGCCGCCGCCGATAAATTTTAGCGAGCGCGTTGCGATCCGTCGCCCGAAGGAGCCCAGGACCGGCAGTGGCAATCGGATGTGTGTGCAGCGCAGCACGTCCGGCACTTGCCGCGGCATTCGGTCTCGAACTATCAGATGAGAGAATACCGGGTGAAAGACCGGCTAGGATGGGCCTACGCACTGGTCACACGACCCGCCAATCACGCCAAACAAGAACCGTTCGAAGAACCGTCCAAGGGGATTACACCATGCTCACGCGCCGCCATCTGATTGCGACCGCCGTCGCCGCACCCGCCATCCTCCGCTTGGGCACCGGCACCGCGCAGGCCGCCACCACGTTGAAGATCTCGCATCAATTCCCGGGCGGCACCATCGACAAGGGTGATTTCCGCGACCGGCTCTGCCGCATGTTCGCCGCTGAGATTGCCAAGCGCAGCAATGGCGACATCGCCGCGGAGATCTATCCGAACTCCTCGCTGATCAAGACCAACGCGCAGTTCTCCGCGATGCGCAAGGGCGCGCTCGACATCTCGCTCTATCCGATGCCCTACGCCGGCGGCGAGCTGCCCGAGACCAATATCGGCCTGATGCCCGGCCTCGTGACCACCTACGACCAGGGCCTGCGCTGGAAGAAGGAACCGGTCGGCAAGGCGCTGACCGACTTCCTCGCCGACAAGGGCATCATCCTGCTCACCTGGGTGTGGCAGGCCGGCGGCGTCGCCAGCCGCTCCAAGCCGATCGTCGCCCCGGAAGACGCCAAGGGCCTGAAGGTGCGCGGCGGCTCCCGCGAGATGGACATGGTGCTGCAGACCGCCGGCGCCTCGGTGCTGTCGGTGCCTTCGAACGAAATCTACGCGGCGATGCAGACCGGGGCCTGCGATGCCGGCATCACCTCCTCGACAAGCCTGATTTCGTTCCGTCTCGAAGAGGTCGCGAAGTCGCTGACGTCAGGCGCAGGCGCCTCCTACTGGTTCATGCTCGAGCCGCTGATGATGTCGAAGGCGATTTTCGACAAGCTGCCGAAGAACCATCAGGACATCCTGCTTGCAGTCGGCACCGAGCTCGAGGCCTTCGGCCGCAAGGGTGCGCAGGACGACGACGTCGAGGTCGCCAAGGTCTACGAGAAGGCCGGCGCCAAGGTCTCGGCGCTCGATGCCGCCACCGTCGGCAAATGGCGCGACATCGCGCGCGACACCGCGTGGAAGGATTACAGCGCCAAGACCGCGACCGCCGCAAACCTGCTCAAGCTCGCCACCGACGTCGCGGCATGAGCCACGGTCCGCTTCCGGATCGTAACGACCACGCAACCGCTGCCGCGGGCATTGGCCCTGCGGCGGCGATCGATCGCGGTCTTGCCGTCCTCAACAGCATCATCGTCGTGTTCGCCGCAATCGCGCTGGTCGCGGCCTGCTCCATCCTGAGCTACAGCGTGCTCAGCCGTGCGCTGTTCAAGGCCGCCAATTACTGGCAGGACGAGGCCGCCGTTTTCCTTCTGGTCGGCGCCACCTTCATGACGGCCGCCTATGTGCAGCAGAACCGCGGCCATATCGGCATCGAGGCCTTCGTCGGCCTGCTCTCGCCGCTCGCCAACAAGATCCGGCTCTGGCTGGTCGACGCTGCCACCTTCCTGTTCTGCGCCTTCTTCACCTGGAAGTCCTGGACACTGGCGCATGAAGCCTATGTCGACGGCCAGGTCTCGAACTCGATGTGGTCGCCGCCGCTCGCCATCCCCTATTCGCTGATGGCGCTCGGGATGAGCCTGCTCTGCATCCAGATCCTCGTGCAGCTTGCGCTGCCCCTCACCGGAGCCAAGCGTTCATGAGCGTGTTCGGTATCGGCGTTGCCTACGGTGTTGCGACGCTGCTCGTGATGTTTTCGGGCATGCCGATCGCGTTCGCGCTCGGCGCGGTCGCGGTCGTGTTCATGGGCATCTACATGCCCACCGCGTCCCTCGATACGGTGACGCAGAACGTCTACGAGGAGATGGCCTCGATCACGCTGTTGTCGATCCCGCTCTTCATCCTGAAGGGCGCGGCGATCGGCAAGTCGCGCGCCGGCCAGGATCTCTATTCGGCCCTGCATGCCTGGCTGCATCGCGTGCCCGGCGGCCTCGGCGTTGCCAACGTGTTCGCCTGCGCGCTGTTTGCGGCCATGGCGGGCTCCTCGCCCGCAACCTGCTCGGCGATCGGCTCGGCCGGCATCCCCGAGATGCGCAAGCGCGGCTATTCCGGCGGCTTCGCCGCAGGGATCATCGCCGCCGGCGGCACGCTCGGCATCCTGCTGCCGCCGTCCATCACCATGATCCTGTTCGCGGTCGCAGCCGAAAAGTCGCTCGGCCGGCTGTTCCTCGCCGGTATCGGGCCGGGTCTCCTGCTCGTCTCGTTGTTCGGCTTCTACGCCGTCTTCCGCTTCCGCCGGGAATATGCGGCAGCTGAAGCGATCTACAAGAAAGGCGGCCCTGAGGCCGCGATCCTCGCTCGCGACGAGTACACGCTGGCCGAACGCTTCAGCGTGCTGCCCCGCGTGATCCCCTTCGTGCTGCTGCTGACCGGCGTCATGATCGCGCTCTACGGCGGCTACGCCACGCCGTCGGAGACCGCTGGCCTCGGCGGCCTCCTCGCGCTGGCTCTGATCGCGGCGATCTACAGCGTGTGGCGGCCAAGCGACCTTGCGCCCATCATGAAATCGACGATCCGGGAATCGACCATGCTGATGATGATCATCGGCATGTCGCTGCTCTACTCCTACGTGATGAGCTATCTGCACATCTCGCAGTCGGTCGCCGAATCCATCGTCGCCATGCACCTGCCGCGCTGGGAGCTGCTGTTCGCGATTCTGGTCATGGTCGTCGTGCTCGGCTTCTTCCTGCCGCCGGTCTCGATCATCCTGATGACGGCGCCGATCATCCTGCCACCGCTCCGCGCCGCCAATTTCGACATCATCTGGTTCGGCGTGGTGATGACCATCGTGATGGAGATGGGGCTGATCCACCCGCCGGTCGGCCTCAACATCTTCGTCATCCGCAACGTCGCCCCCGACATTCCCTTGCGCGAGGTGATCTGGGGCACCCTGCCCTTCGTGCTGCTGATGATGTTCGCGGTGCTGCTGCTGTGCCTGGTGCCTGGGATCTCGACCGGGCTGCCGGATCTGGTGATGGGGCCGGACGGGAGCAGGTAGCGGCAATCTGGGTCTGGGACACGTTTGGTCCCACATCGCCCACTTATTGAGCGCCGTGGTCCCGGAACAGCCCGGCGAGAGCCGTCCCGCCCGTCATTGCTAACCAACGACGAAGCAATCCAGGTTCTTTGGTTACAACCAAAGATACAATCCATAATTGTATCGCGTTGACATCACCTCACTTGCTATTTATGGTTGTATACACGCAAAACGTGTAGGCGACATGCCCTGTTTTAGAGCCCCTGAGGAATACTCATGTCATTCGTTCAGACTTTTCAGATCGTCAACAACAGCACTTACACGCTGTATCTCGACCGGATCGGCAGCACAAACCTCGGTGACGGAGAGTGGCCCGCGACCGTCGCGGGCAACTCCAAATCCCCGACCTTCAAGCAGACCGGCTCCTCCGACATCAACCCGACGGCGGTCTATAATTTCCAGGGCACGCACATCCCGATCAACGCCTATCTGCATTTCTATTGCGTCGGCGTAGATCCCGCCCTCCACGTCAACATGACGATGCAGTTCAGCCCGCCGCCCGTTTCGATCGGCAGCAGTATCTCCGAAGACAATACGGACAACGGCCACAGCTACACGACCGACACCGCGACCACCGACCACGTACCGATCCTCAGGATCAGCACCACGGGCAACGGCTCTTCGCGCGGCAATGCGATCTTCACGATCGGCCCCTGACGGCCGGCGCGCTGAAGCCAGCTCCAGTGCAGATCTCGCGCGGTGGGCAAAGCGAGAGCGTGCCCACCATCTGCCGATGAGTGCGGAAACATGGTGGGCACGGCGCCTACGCGCCTTTGCCCACCCTGTACCCCTTTTGGGGGTTCGTAGCCGGGCTAACGGTATAGACTGGCACCACAGGCCGTCCGCCGGGAGTAGCCTTGCCGACCAACGAGAGCAGTGACTACGGCTCGCTCTTCCGCCGTCCCTTCGGCGGGGCCACGCTGCCGGCCACCACCTGCAACAGGTCCTTGCGCACGGCCTCGATGTGCCGTTCCAGAAACCGGCAGGCTTCCTCGACCTTCTCCGCGCGGCAGAGCGCGATCAGATGGGCGTGCTCCTTCTCCGCAATTCCCATCGCCTTGGTGTTGGAGAGCTGCAGGCGTGTGTAGCGGTCGCTGGTCTGGAGCAGTGACAGCACGATCGTCCGGGTGCGCGGCTGCGGCGCGTGGACGTAGAGCGCCATGTGGAAGTCGGCGTTGAGCTGGCCCCAGTCGCTGACATTGCGTGCCTTGATCGCCTTCTCGAAGCTCTTGTGGATGCTATCGAGCCCGTCGAAATCCTCCGCGGTGAAGCGCGGCGCCGACTGCGCCAGCAAGCGCGGCTCCAGGATGCGCCGCAGGTCGAACACGTCGTTGATCTCGTCCAGCGACAGCTCGGAGACGATGGCGCCTTTCTGCGGGACGATGCGTACCAGGCCTTCGGCCTCGAGCTGGAACAGGGCCTCGCGCACCGGGATGCGGCTGACGCCATAGGTGTCGCCAAGTGCATCCTGGCGCAGCTGCGATCCGGCCGGATAGGTGCCGTCGAGGATCGCCTGGCGGAGCTGGTCGACGATCGCGGCCGACAGGGTGCGATGCTTCAGAGGCTGTTTCATCTGACCTTCTGTTGTCCTTCCCGACTCGTCGGTGCGAAGCGGTCCCTGTCTTGCATGTTGAGCTGCCCGGCAAAAGCCGTGCTCCGCAAAGCCGGTGCCCAGCAAAGGCGCGCCCTGCCGCCGATTTGACCGCAATCTCCGTTTGACTCCCAAAATGTATAAATTATACATTTGGCAATCGCACGACAAATCTTTCGGGGGTTGGGGCCTTCATGATCGAGCAGACGATGCCGGCCACACGCGCGCTCAGTCTCCGGCGGACGATCGTCCGGACGTCGAGCGCCCTGCTCGCTCTCGAGCGCCTCGCGCTGATGGGCCTGATGTATCTGCTCACCGGGCTGATCCTGGTGAACGTCGTCACTCGCTACTCGCATTTCCCGATCTACTGGATCGACGAATCCGCTGTTTATTGCGTGGTCTGGCTGACCTTCATCGGGGCGTCCGCGATGACGCGACTGCGGCTCGACTTCGCGGTCACGATGCTGACGGAACGCCTTTCGCCGCAGCGCCAGAAGCTCGCAAAAGTGATCTCGACCGGCCTCGTCGTCGTGTTCGGCGTTGCCCTGATCGTCACCTGTGCGCTCTGGATGGATCCGATCGGCCTCGCACGCGCCGGCTTCGACGGGCGCAAACTCGCGGCCGAGACGTTCAACTTCCTCTACACCGAGCGTACCCAGACGCTGAACTGGCCGACCTGGGTGATGTATCTGACGCTGCCGATCTTCGCGGTGTCGATGACCATTCACGGCCTCGCCAATCTCCTGGAAGATCTCGACCTGGTGCCGCGCACGAAGCTGACCGGCTTTCAGCTTTCCGAGCTCGACGGGGTCAACTGATGATCACGTCCGCAGCCTTCATGGCCTTCATGCTGGTCGGCGTGCCGATCGGCCTCTGCCTCTGCCTCGCCAGCCTCGTCTATATCGCGGCCTCCGGCAATCCGGTGCTGTTCCAGTCCTATCCGCTCCAGCTGTTCGGCGGCGTCGACAGCTACGGCTTGATCGCCATCCCGCTGTTCATCCTGATCGGCGAGATCATGAACGGCGGCGGTATCACGCGGCGTATCGTCGACATGGCGATGGCGTTCGTCGGCTCGCTCAAGGGCGGGCTCGCCTACGTCAACATCCTCGCCAACATGTTCATCTCCTCGATCCTTGGATCGGCGACCGCGCAGGTCGCGATCATGGCCCAGATCATGGTGCCGGAGATGGAGAAGAAGGGCTACGACAAGACCTTCGCCGCCGGCCTCACCGCCTATGGCGGCATGCTCGGCCCGATCATCCCGCCTTCGGTGATGTTCGTGGTCTACAGCGTGCTGGCGCAGGTCTCGGTCAGCGACATGCTGATCGCCGGCATCGTGCCGGGCGTCATCCTGACCGTGATGTTCTGCCTCGTCATCGCGCTGATGGGCTACATCTACAACTATCCCCGTGCCGACTATCAGACGCCGCGCCAGCGTGTCATGACGATCCTGCGGACGTCGCCGACGCTGCTGATCCCGATCGTCATTGTCGGCACCATCCTCGGCGGCCTTGCCAACGCGACGGAGTCCGCCGCAGTCGGCGCCGTCGCCGCGGCCCTGGTCGGAAAATTCTGGACCAAGGAGTTCGAATTCTCGCAGCTCCCGCAGATGATGCTGCGCAGCGCGATCTATTCGGCGATCGTGCTGTTCCTGGTCGCGGCTGCCGCCGTGTTCTCCTGGGTCCTGATCTTCGGCAAGGTGCCGCAGGAGACCGCCGCCTGGATCCAGACCGCCGCCAAGGATCCCGTCAGCTTCATGCTGATCTGCAACGTCATCCTGCTGGTGATCGGCACGGTCATCGACGGCATTCCCGGCCTGATCATGACGGTGCCGATCCTGCTGCCTGTTGCCACCGAGGTCTATCACATCGATCCCCGCCAGTTCGGCGTCGTCGTGGTGATCAACCTCGTGCTCGGCCTGTTGTCGCCGCCGGTCGGGCTCTGCTTCTTCGTCGCGGCCGCCGTCACCGGCGCCAAGCCGGGCAAGATGTTCATGGTGACGCTGCCGTTCTTCGTCATCTCCTGCGTCCTCCTGGTGCTGCTCTCGCTCTACCCCTCGCTCTCGCTGATCCTCGTCAAATAGGCCCATCCGAAAGGAGCCCGACCATGCCGCTTTCACGTCGCCGCTTTCTCGCCGCCAGTGCCGCCGCATCCGTGTTCGCACCGTCCCTGGCGCTGGCCCAGGCCAAGGAGTTCCGCCTCGGCCTGATCACGCCGAACGGTCATTCCTGGAACAAGGCCGCGCTCAAGTTCGGCGACGATCTCAAGGCCGCCTCCAACGGTCGCCTGACATTGACCGTGTTCCACTCCGGCCAGCTCGGCAACGAGACAGCGATGATGCAGCAATTGCAGTCCGGCGCGCTCGATATGGGGTTCATCCAGGCCGCCGAGCTCGGCTCGCGCGTGCCGCATATCGCGGCGATCAACGCGCCCTACATCGTCCGCTCGACGCCGGCGGTGGCGAAGTTCGTGCGGCATCCGGCTGCCGTGAAGCTGTTCGACGTGTTGCCGCAGGAGACCGGCACGATCGGCCTCGGTTGGGGCATCACCGGCATGCGCGCGGTGTTCTCGTCCAAGGACCTGAATTCGCTCGCCGACATCAAGGGCATGAAGCTGCGCATCAACCCGACGCCGGTCTACCGCGATTTCTATTCCTCGCTGGGGGCTGCCCCGACGCCCATTCCGACACCGCAGGTGTTCGACGCCATGGCCAACGGCCAGGTCGACGGCCTCGAGGCGGATCTGGAATTCTCCTGGAACCAGCGCTTCGACAAGGTGTCGAAGGTGATCCTGCAGATGAACGCTGTCTTCATGCCGATGGCAGCCGTCGTCTCCGGCCGGGTCTGGCAGTCATTGCCGCCTGCCGACCGCGAGCTGATCGCCAAGCTGGTGAAGTCGACACTGGACGCGCAGATCGACGAGCTCGCCGGCAACGAGCCCGCGCTGATCGAGAACTTCAAGAACGCGCCGATCCCGATCCGTCAGGTTCCGGCCGGCGACACCGAGGCCGTCATCGCCGAGTTCGACAAGATCTGGCTGCCCAAGGCTCCCGTTCTCGCCGAGCTGCGCAAGGTCGGCGCGACCCTCTGATCCTTCCGCCAACCTCCTCACACCTGCCGGCGGCCCCAGCCCCCCGCCGGCCTTTTTCATCTGGAGAAAAAACATGCCCCGCCGCGTTTCCTGGGAAGGCGTCTTCCCGGCCGTCACCACCCAATTCCACGACGACCTCTCGCTCGACATCGACGCAACCGCCAAGGTGATGGACGGGCTGATCCGCGACGGCGTCTCCGGCCTGATCGTCTGCGGCTCGGTCGGCGAGAACACCTCGCTGGAGCGCAAGGAGAAGGTCGCAATCATGGAGACGGCGAAGTCGGTTGCGGCCGGCCGTGTGCCCGTGCTGTGCGGCATCGCCGAATTCACCACGGCGTTTGCGGTCGAAACCGCCAAGGAAGCCGCGCGCGTCGGCATCGACGGCGTGATGGTGATGCCCGCCCTGGTCTATTCGTCCAAGCCGCACGAGACCGCCGCGCATTTCCGCGCCGTTGCCTCTGCGACCGATTTGCCCGTCATGCTCTACAACAACCCGCCCATCTACAAGAACGACGTTACCCCCGACATCCTGGCCTCGCTCGCCGACGTCGAAACCGTCGTCTGCTTCAAGGATTCCTCGGGCGATACGCGCCGCTTCATCGACACCCGCAACATGGTCGGCGACCGTTTCGTGCTGTTCGCGGGTCTCGACGACGTCATCGTCGAGAGCGTCGCCATGGGCGCGGTGGGCTGGGTCTCCGGCATGTCGAACGCCTTCCCGCGTGAGGGCGAGACGCTGTTCCGCCTCGCCAGGGCCGGACGCTTCGCCGAGGCGATGCCGCTCTACGAGTGGTTCATGCCGCTCTTGCATCTCGATGCGCGCCCCGACCTCGTCCAGTGCATCAAGCTGTGCGAGCACATCATGGGCCGCGGCACCGCGTTGACCCGCCCGCCGCGCCTTGCGCTCCTGCCGCAGGAGAAGGCTGAAGTCGAAGCCATGATGGCGAAGGCCCTCAAGAACCGGCCGCGCCTGCCGGATGTCGGCCTGAAGGCGGCCTGAGCGAAGATCTCGTCGGGTGGGTTACGCCGAGTGATTGCGCTTCGCGCGGTCACAGAGCTAACCCACCCTCCGAAGCTTACGAAGCCGCCCGCTTCCTCTTCGCATTCAACGCCGACGCCACGCGGCTGACCGGCGGCTTGCCGAGCACGGCGCTCATCGCGTTGGTGGCCGCGAGCAGCTTCTCCATATCCACGCCCGTCTTCACGCCCATGCCTTCGAGCATGTAGACGACGTCCTCCGTCGCGACATTGCCGGTCGCGCCCGGCGCGTAGGGACAGCCGCCAAGCCCGCCAGCGGCGGCGTCGATGACGCGGACACCCTCCTCCATCCCGGCATAGAGATTGGCGAGCGCCTGGCCGTAGGTGTCGTGAAAATGCATCGCGAGTTTTGCGGGCGGGATGTTCGCTGCGACCGCGCGCAACATCTCTTTCGCCTTGCTTGGCGTACCGACGCCGATGGTATCGCCGAGCGAGATCTCGTAGCAGCCGAGATCCCACAGCGTGTTCGCGAGATCGGCGACCGCCGTCGGCTTGATCTCGCCGTCGAACGGGCAACCCAGCACGCAGGAGATGTAGCCGCGCACCTTGACGCCATCAGCCTTGGCCCGCGCCAGCACCGGCTTGAACCGCTCGATGGATTCCGCAACCGTGCAGTTGATGTTGGCCCGCGAAAAGCCCTCGGAGGCCGCAGCGAAAACGGAGACCACCTTGGCGCCGGCGGCGCGGGCCGCGTCATAACCCTTCTCGTTCGGCACCAGCACGTGGAACTCGGCGCCCTTGACGTAAGCGACGCCGCGCAGCACGGCGTCCGAGCTTGCCATTTGCGGGATCGCCTTGGGCGAGACGAACGCACCGACCTCGACCGTATCGAGGCCGGCCCCGACCAGCGCCTCGATGAAGGCAATGCGGGCCTCGACGCTGACGGGCGTCTTCTCGTTCTGGAGGCCATCGCGCGGCCCCATTTCGATGATGCGGACCTCGGCGCTCATGTCACTCCCCCAAAGGTTCGACCACGGCGAGTTCGACGCCTTCCTGCACGATGTCGCCGACCTTGCATTTGATCGACTTCAGCACGCCGGCATAGGGCGCCCGCAGCGTCTGCTCCATCTTCATGACTTCGAGCGTGAGGATCGGCGCGCCTTTTTCGAGCTTGGCACCCTCCTCGGCCAGCACGGCGACGACCGTGCCCGGCAAGGGCGCGGCGATCTTGTCCGCGCCGGTCTGCTCCTCGGTCTCGCCGCCGAACGGATCCACCCAGTGCAGGTCGAAGCGTCCGTTGCGCGTGCGCAAATACAACTCGTGGCCGTCGATCACGGCCGCAACCGACGATTTGACGCCGTCCAGCGTAAGGTCGAAGCCGCCGTGCTTCGCCGCGATCGTGAACGCCAGCTCGCGCTCGCCGATCACCAGCGTCGACGGTCCGCTGCCATAGTTCAGGGTGACCTTCTGCTCCGGCCCATGGCCGACGCGAAAGGCGAAGCTGCGCCGGCGGCGGCCGACAGGCTGCCAGCCGAAAGTCTGCCAGGGCGAACCCGCCTCACCTCGCCGTTCCTCGTTGATCACAGCGGCGACGGCGGCGCAGAGCTCCAGCTCGCCGGGCGCCGGCGCGGCCGACGTCAGCACCGCCAGCTCGCGCTCGATGAAGCCGGTGTCGATCGCATTGCTCCGCACCTTCGGGTGCGTCATCAGCGCCGACAGGAACGGGATGTTGGTGACGATGCCGCGGACGTCGGACTCCTCCAGCCCGCGGTTCAGCCGCTCGATCGCGACATCCCGCGTCGGCGCCCATGCGATCATCTTGGCGAGCATGGCGTCGTAATAGGGCGAGACGCTGTCGCCCTCGCGATAGCCCGCATCGATGCGCAGGCCGCCGGTTTCCGACGGCAGGCGCCAGGTCGAGATCCTGCCGACCGACGGCATGAAATTCCTGGTCGGGTTTTCGGCGTAGACGCGCGCCTCGACGGCATGGCCGTTGAGCTTGATCTCATCCTGCTTCATCGGCAGCGCCTCGCCGAAGGCGACGCGCAGCTGCCACTCGACGAGGTCGATCCCAGTGATCAATTCAGTCACGGGATGCTCGACCTGCAGGCGCGTGTTCATCTCGATGAAGAACACGTCCTTGCCGTCGGACACGAACTCGATGGTGCCCGCGCCGACATAGTTCACCGCTCCGGCCGCCTTGCGCGCGGCGGCGCAGACGGTCTCGCGCTGGGCAGCATTGAGCGTCGGCGACGGCGCCTCCTCGATCACCTTCTGGTGCCGGCGCTGCAAGGTGCATTCGCGCTCGAACAGCGACAAGAGATTGCCGTGGCTATCGCCGATGATCTGCACCTCGATATGGCGGGGATTGTCGACATATTTTTCGATCAGCATACGGTCGTCGCCGAACGCCGCCTTGGCCTCGCGCTTGGCGCTGACGATGGCGGGCGCAAGCTCGTCGGCCGAGCGCACGATGCGCATGCCGCGGCCGCCGCCGCCGGCCGACGCCTTCACCAGGATCGGAAAGCCGACCTTGTCGGCCGCCTTCGCCAGCGTCGCATCGTCCTGCGCGTCGCCGTGATAGCCGGGCACCAGCGGCACCCCTGCCTTCTCCATCAGCGCCTTCGAGCCGGATTTCGAACCCATTGCGTTCATCATGTCGGCAGTCGGGCCGACGAAGACGAGGCCGGCATCGTAACAGGCTTGAGCGAACTCGGCGTTCTCCGACAGGAAGCCGTAGCCGGGATGGACGGCCTCGGCGCCGGTCTTCTTCGCAGCTTCGATCAGCCGCTCGACATTGAGATAGCTGTCGCGGGCACGAGCCGGCCCGAGCAGCACGGCCTCGTCCGCGAGCGCGACATGCATGGCGTCGCGGTCGGCCTCGGAATAGACCGCAACCGTGCGCAGGCCCATGGCACGCGCGGTGCGGATGACGCGGCAGGCGATCTCGCCGCGGTTGGCGATCAGGAGCGTGCGAAAGCGGCGGTAGAGCTTTGAGCGGTCCATCGCATCACATCCTGAACAGGCCGAATTTCGTCGGTTCGATCGGCGCATTCGACGCCGCCGAGAGGCCGAGGCCAAGCACGAGACGCGTGTCGGCCGGGTCGATCACGCCGTCGTCCCACAGGCGCGCGGTCGCGTAATAAGGATGCCCCTGGCTTTCATATTGCGCGCGGATGGGCTCGCGGAATTTGTCTTCCTCTTCCTTCGACCAGCTGTCGCCCTTGGCCTCGATGTTGTCGCGGCGGACCTGGCTCAGCACCATCGAGGCCTGCTCGCCGCCCATCACCGAGATGCGCGCATTCGGCCACATCCACAGGAAGCGCGGCGAGTAGGCGCGGCCGCACATGCCGTAATTGCCGGCCCCATAGGAGCCGCCGATCACGACGGTGAATTTGGGCACCGAGGCGGTCGCAACGGCCGTCACCAGCTTGGCGCCGTCGCGCGCGATGCCGCCGGCCTCGTATTTCTTGCCCACCATGAACCCGGTGATGTTCTGCAGGAACACCAGCGGAATACCGCGCTGGCAGCACAGCTCGATGAAATGCGCGCCCTTCAGCGAGCTCTCACTGAACAGAATGCCGTTGTTGGCGATGATGCCGACCGGATAGCCCCAGATGTGGGCGAAGCCGCACACCAGCGTCGTGCCATAGAGCTTCTTGAACTCGTCGAACTCGGAGCCGTCGACGACGCGGGCGATGATGTCGCGCACGTCGAAGGGCTTGCGACCGTCGACCGGCACCACGCCGTAGATCTCCTCCGCCGCGAACAGCGGATCGCGCGGTGGGTGCATGTTGAGGTTCGGCGCGACCTTCGGCTTCAGCGTGCCGACGATGCGCCGGGCAATGCCGATCGCATGCGCATCGTTCTGGGCGTAGTGGTCCGTGACGCCCGACTGACGCGAATGCACGTCGGCGCCGCCGAGTTCCTCGGCGCTCACGACCTCGCCGGTCGCGGCCTTCACCAGCGGCGGGCCGCCGAGGAAGATGGTGCCCTGGTTACGCACGATAATGCTCTCGTCCGACATCGCGGGGACATAGGCGCCGCCGGCGGTGCAGGAGCCCATCACGATCGCGATCTGCGGAATGCCAGCTGAGGACATCTGCGCCTGGTTGTAGAAGATGCGGCCGAAGTGCCGCTCGTCCGGAAAGATCTCGTCCTGCAGCGGCAGGAAGGCGCCGCCGGAATCGACCATGTAGACGCAGGGAAGGTTGTTCTGCCGCGCGATGTCCTGCGCACGAAGATGCTTCTTCACGGTCATGGGATAGTAAGTGCCGCCCTTGATCGTGGCATCGTTGGCGACGATGACGCATTCGCGGCCCGCGATGCGTCCCACGCCGGTGACGACGCTGGCCGAATGCACGTCGCCGCCATAGAGGCCGTAGGCCGCCAGCGGCGACAGCTCCAGGAACGAGGTGCCGGGATCGACCAGGAGGTCGACGCGCTCGCGCGCCAGCATCTTGCCGCGCGAGGTGTGGCGGTTGCGCGAGGCTTCGCCGCCGCCGCCGGCGACCTGGCTGAGCTTTTCGCGCAAATCGGCGACGAGGCCGCGCATGGCCTCGGAATTGCGCGCGAAATCTGATGACGACGGATCGATGCTGGAATGGAGCGGCATGATGATTCCAATGAGGTGAAGGTTTTACGCCGTCTCGGCCATCAGCTCGCGGCCGATCAGCATACGGCGGACCTCGGAGGTGCCGGCGCCGATCTCGTACAGCTTGGCATCGCGCCAGAGCCGCCCGACCGGGAATTCGGATGTGTAGCCGACGCCGCCCAGCGCCTGGATCGCCTCGCCGGCCATCCACGTCGCCTTCTCCGCGGAATAGAGGATCGCCGCCGCGGCATCCTTGCGCAGGGTGCGCGCGTGATCGGCGCGGTCGCAGGCGCGCCCGACGGCATAGACATAGGCGCGCGTGGCCTGCCAGGTCGCATACATGTCGGCGAGCTTGCCCTGCATCAGCTGGAAATCGCCGATCGGCTGGCCGAACTGCTTGCGCTCGTGCATGTAGGGCACGACAGCGTCCATGCACGCCGCCATGATCCCGAGCGGGCCGCCCGAGAGCACCGCGCGCTCATAGTCGAGGCCGGACATCAGCACCTTGACGCCCTCGCCCACCTTGCCCATCACGTTCTCCTCCGGCACCTCGCACTCGTCGAAGAACAAGGGATAGGTGTTGGAGCCGCGCATGCCGAGCTTGTCGAGATGCTGGCCGTGGGTGAAGCCCTTGAAACCCTTCTCGACCAGGAAGGCGGTCATGCCGCGCGGGCCGGCTTCGGGGTCGGTCTTGGCGTAGACCACCAGCACGTCGGCGTCGCCGCCATTGGTGATCCACATCTTCGAGCCGTTGAGCACGTAGCGATCGCCGCGCTTGTCGGCGCGCAGCTTCATCGAGACCACATCGGAGCCGGCGCCCGGCTCCGACATCGCGAGCGCGCCGACATATTCCCCTGAGATCAGCTTCGGCAGATAGCGCTGGCGCTGCGCGTCATTGCCGTTGCGGCGAATCTGGTTGACGCAGAGGTTGGAATGGGCGCCGTAAGACAGGCCCACGGCGGCCGAGCCGCGCGAGATTTCCTCCATGGCGACGATATGGGCGAGGTAGCCCATGCTCGAGCCGCCATATTGCTCCGGTGCGGTCATGCCGAGCAGACCGAGGTCGCCGAAGCGCTTCCAGAGGTCCGCCGGAAACAGATTGGCCTTCTCGATCTCGGCGGCGCGGGGGGTGATCTCCGCCTCCACGAAGGCGCGGAGCGTATCGCGCAGCATGCCGATGTCTTCGCCCAGATCGAAATCGATGCTCGGGATGTTCAAGGCGATTCCTCCCTATTTTGGGGTCCGAACCTAACGGGCTCGGGGCCCTCTTGCGGTCGAA
Organism: Bradyrhizobium nitroreducens; assembly: GCF_002776695.1. GTDB lineage: Bacteria > Pseudomonadota > Alphaproteobacteria > Rhizobiales > Xanthobacteraceae > Bradyrhizobium > Bradyrhizobium nitroreducens. The sequence goes on along the minus strand of NZ_LFJC01000003.1, from coordinate 7,160,220 downwards.
AAGGTTGCATTTTCCGCCAAACTTGGCGAGGATTTTCCGGAAGGAATTCCCTGGGGTTCGCAATGCCTTTTCAAGTCGCAACCGCGATCCCGCGCCGCGCCGTGACCCCTGCCGCTTTCGTCCGCGGCGTGGTCGCCGCCTATGCGCGCTATGGACTGGACCCGGCTGAAGCCTTGCAGCGGGGCCAAATAGCGCCGGACCTTGTCAATTCTCCGGACGGGCGGGTCACGGCCGCCCAGTTCGAGGCGCTGGCGGGCCACGCCATGCGCGAGCTCGACGACGAGGCGCTCGGCTGGTTCTCGCGGCGCCTGCCCTTCGGCACCTACGGCATGCTGTGCCGCGCCTCGATCACCGCGCCGACGCTGGAGGTCGCACTCAAGCGCTGGTGCCGGCACCACCGCCTGCTCACCGAGGACGTGCGGCTCGATCTCGAGGTCGGCGAGGAGACCGCGACGGTGACCATTCGCGAGCTGCGCGACCTCGGCGCTTTCCGCGAATTCTGCCTGGTCACCCTGCTCCGCTACGTGCTCGGCTTCTCCTGCTGGGCGGTGGATTCCAGGATCGCCCTCCGCGCCGCCGAATTTCCATTCCCCGAGCCCGGCCACGTCTCGGTCTATCCGACCATCTTCTCCCGCACCATCCGCTTCGATGCGGCCGTCGCGGCCATCGTCTTCGACAAGCACTATCTCTCGCTACCGCTCACGCGCAGCGCCATCGATCTCGACAACATGCTCAAGGGCGCGCTCCGGCTGACCGTGCTGCCCTATCGGCGCGACCGGTTGCTGGTCGAGCGGGTCCGCCGCGTGCTGCGCAATGCGCGCGGGCGAAGTCTCGGAGCCGAAGATGTCGCAAGCGAGCTCGCGCTGTCGACGCGCACCATGCACCGGCGCCTGCGCGAGGAGGCCACCTCGCTGCGCGACCTCAAGGAAGAGGCAAAATTCGAACTGGCAAAACAGGAGCTGATGCGCGGCCGCACGCCGATCAAGCGGATCGCCGAGATCGCCGGCTTCCGCAACGAGAAGAGTTTTTCCCGCGCCTTCCGCAGCTGGACGGGCGCGAGCCCCCGCGAGTTTCGAGGGCGGTATCGCTAGTGGAGCGAGTGCCATGAAGCGTCGTGGCCCTCAAACATTTACGGCCTCCGGGATTCCCCCGAAGGCCGTAAAGGTCGAGACCACCAGACTTAACCCTGATCAATTCGAGTTGGTCTGCGCGCCCGGGCGAAGCTTGGCGCGCTGCTGCGAATGCTTCGGCTGATAGGCGAGAGAATCGCTCGCGCTCTTCCCGCCGCTCTGCGCACACATTCCGCCGATACCGCCGGCAGCGGCGCGGCAGGTTTCCATGGTCGGATAGCCGCAGCCGTGAGCAGCCTGCGCGCCGTTGGTGATGCAATAATCTTCCGCTTTCGCAGTCGGTGTCGTCAGCACCAGAAACGCAGACGCAAACAGCGTCGCGGCGGAAACTGCGAACGTCTTCGAAACCGAGGTCATGATGTCTTTTCCTGCTTGAGAAGTCCCACATAGAGCCCCGGACGTACGATGCGCGCCGAGGCCCATACCCCGCATGTAAGCCAATCAATGGAGCCATCAATCACGGCTCAGCGCATTGCAGGAATGTAATAATCACATTTCTCAGTTAGGTAAGTTAATCAGCATTATAGTGCCGACGCGGCGTGCCTGCGCAGCGCGGCCGCTGCCGCTGCCGACGCTCGCCTCCAATTCCTTCGGCAATTGATTCAAATGCACGCCGCTTGCGGCGTGACCCGCTAACCCACGGACGCTGCTGCGACGTCTTGCAACGGCAGCGGCACATCCTTGGCGACCCCCAGCACCGGGAAGCTTCGCACGTTCTTCACGTCGGGCATCGCCGCGAAGTGCAGAAGCTGCTGGCGCATGCTCTCCACGCTCGGCGCCACGCATCTCAGGAGATAGTCGGTGTCGCCGGAAATCCGCCAGCATTGCTGGATGCGCGGGATCGCCGATATCGAGCTCTCGAACGCCTCCAGCACCGGTTGAGCCTGGCTGCCGAGCTCGATCGAAACGAACGAGACGACCTCATAGCCGAGCCGCCGCTCGTCGATGACCGCCCGCACCGCCCGGATCACGCCGCGGCTGAACAGCGATTTCAGCCGCCGCAGGCAGTTCGGCGCGGACACGCCGACGCGCAGCGCCAGCTCGTTGTTGCGAACCCGTCCGTCCTGCTGCAGCTCGGATAAGATCTTCAGATCGACGCTGTCGAGCTGGTCACGCCCGGCCATCCCCCACCTCGCCATGGTCCTGTCATGCGCGGCAGCGAAGCATGGAGCGGAATGGCTGCCAAGGGCTGTCGGCAGCCGCCCGACCGATTGCGGCGAGATCAAAAGCGATTGAAAGGCCTCCGAACGCGGGCCGGCTTGGGAGTGATGGCATCCTTGTCGCCCTCCACGCTCTCGAAGCGACGCAAGATCACCCGCCAATTGTTGTGCTCGTCGCCTCGCAAGTTGAGCGGCGGACACTTCAGCACCGCTTCCATGATTTCGGCAGCCGATCGGAGATACTCGACTGTGTCCCTCCTGTCTTCGAGCATAGGCGGACGTGCGTATGAACCACTGATGCTGAATTCGAACCGGACGGTTATGTCGGGACCTTTCTCGCGAACAGGCATGCAATCGTCAAAGTGCTTTTCGATGGCAGCTTTCATCTCATCACTCAATTTCGGGACAGGGTGGAAGATGAAGGGTTGTGTCTTGTTTCCGTACGCAAACTTCTCCGCCGGATAATATCGATAGGGTTCGCACGCACGAATCCGGTTCATCGCCCCGCGCACGTCTTCCCGGAACTCGTCGTTGTCGACCGGGGCGACCACTTCCGGCTCGCCGACGATCATGCCTTTATCGTCGGTGACCACCCTGATCGTGATGCTATAGGTTTTGGTCGCGTACCTCAGGCACCGATTGAAGCGCGCGGTGTTCGCAGCGATCTCCTCGGGCGTGGGCGGATTGGGCTGAGATACACCGGCGAGCACGGGAGACGAAGCCAAAAGCAAAATCAGAAAAAAGGGTCTCATATATAGCCGTCCGAGATTTAAGTATCTCGGCGAGAATAACTTCCGGTTGTCCGAGGGTCTAGCATAGCGTCAGGCGGCCTGGGCGACGTGACTGGCCTGGCGGTAAGGATGCCACCTCTCACATAGCCGGCGACACTTGAGCGTTTTCGAGCGAAGTGGACACCGGTTCGCGTGAAGAAAACGCGTCAAAACAAGAATCTAGAGCTTCGGTTCTGATTCAATCAGAACCGAAAATGCTCTAGCAGTCTGCTGAAAAACTATCGTTTTTGTCGGAGTTTCGTGATTCACTGATTTGCATTGGATCTCGGAGGCTGGGGATGCGTGGCAAGTTCGAGGATCAGGGTGGACTGTTCTCGTATGTTTTGCCTGAGGCGCTGGTTCCGAAGGACCACCCGTTGCGCAAGATACGAGATCTTGTACGTGCCGTTCTGAGCGATCTGAACCGGACATTGAGCGGGCTGTATTCGAAGGAAGGTCGTCCTTCGATCCCGCCCGAGCAGTTGTTGAGTGCTCTGCTGCTGCAGGCCTTTTATGGCATCCGCTCGGAACGACAGCTGATGGAACAGCTGGACTATAATTTGCTGTATCGTTGGTTCGTGGGGCTTTCGCCGGATGATCCGGTCTGGGACCCGACAACGTTTACGAAGAACCGTGCCCGGTTGGAGAACGGCGAGGTGTTCGCCAAGTTCATGGCGAAGCTTCTGAACCATCCGGATGTGAAGCCCCTGTTGTCGAGCGAGCACTTCTCGGTGGATGGCACGCTGATCGAGGCCTGGGCTTCACAGAAGAGCTTTCGCCCCAAGGACGGCAGCGGCGACGATGATGACGGCGCCAACTTCCATGGCCAGAAGCGCAAGAACGACACCCATGCGAGCACCAGCGACCCTGACAGCCGGCTCTATCGCAAGGCGGCCGGGCGAGAGGCCAGGCTTTGCTATATGGGCCACGCCACCATGGAGAACCGGCACGGGCTGGCGGTAGCCGGCAAGGTCACGCATGCCAATGGTACCGCCGAACGCCGGGCTTCAGAGGCGATGCTGAAGGCGAGACGCAAAGCCGCAGGCCGCCGCATCACCGCCGGTGAGGACAAGGCGTACGATACGGCCGAGCATGTCGACAATCTTCGTGCCATCGGCGTGACGCCGCATGTGACCCAGAACCAGGCCGTCACCAAAACCGGCAAGACCCGCAACAGCGCCATCGACGAGCGCACAACGCGGCACCCGGGCTACAGCATGTCCCAGTCACGGCGGGCGATGGTCGAGTGCATCTTCGGATGGGGCAAGCAGCATGGCACCATGCGCAAGACCAAACATCGGGGCATCGCTCGCGTCGCCGCCGACTTCCTGCTCAATCTGATTGCCTACAACCTCGTCCGGATACCCAAGCTCGTCGCAGGTTGAGGTCGCCGATCGGAGAGGCAATCGCCGCTCCGACATCAAACTTCCGACCAAGGTCCAACCCAAACGCCAATCAACAACGAATTTGCCGGTTTTTCAGCAGACTGCTAGACGCCGAGCACGTCCGCGAGCCGCAGGTCGTCGGCGGCGGGATCCTTCAGGAACAGCTCGGCCTCGATCTCGTTCAGATGCGAGAGCATCAGCGCGCGTGCCCTCGCCTTGTCGCGTTCGCGGATCGAGGTGACGATCTCGGCATGATGATCGGTGCCGCAGGCCGGCGTGTCGTGGCGGCGGTAGAGCAGGATGATCAGCGAGGAGCGCGCGATCAGCTCCTTGAGGAAACCGAGATAGATGCTGTGGCCGCTCATCTCGGCGACGAGCTTGTGAAATTCGCCGGAGAGCCGGACCGAGGCGCGCGCATCGCCGCGCAACTCGGCCTCGCGCTCCTCGGCAAGATGCCGCTGCAGGCGATCGAGCCAGGCCGGCGATGCCGCATCGATGGCGTGATCGACGATGGTGGGCTCGATCAGACGCCGCGCCTCGAACACCTCACGCGCATCCGCCGGTGTCGGACGCGCGACGAAGGCGCCGCGGTTCTTCTCGATGTCGACGATGCCCTCATGCGCGAGCTGCTGCAGCGCGGTGCGGACCAGCGTGCGGCTCGCGCCGTAGATCTCGCCGATCTCGTCCTCGCCGAGCTTGGTGCCCGGCAGCAGGCGATGCTCGAGGATTGCGGCGGTCACCCCCTCCCGGATGCGGCCGACGCGGTCGCTCGCATCTGGCGCGTCGGATTTGGGGCGGGACTTGGCGGCCATGGTGCGTGGGCTCGATCGACGACGCTCGCTTCGAATGTTAGTCGACGAGCTGTATCCAATCACAGGCGAAACTTTATACAATCGTCGCCCGCTTTGTGTGCATAGGATTGTGCGCCTCGCGGGCGGCCCGATCGGCGGGATTCGATCTAACGATCTGACTCCGCTGCACAGTTCCGGAATTTGGCCTCTGGACGGGCGGTTGGCACGGACCTTGCGGAGAGGGACCCAAGCACCGCCCTCCCTGGACACGTCATGGCCACTCCCGCCGCCCTCGAACTGGTCGCCGTCACCAAGCGCTACGACACCACGCTGGCGGTCGACACCGTCAATCTGAAGATCCCGGCCGGCACCTATTGCTGCCTGCTCGGCCCGTCCGGCTGCGGCAAGACCTCGACCCTGCGCATGATCGCGGGCCATGAGGCGGTCAGCGAGGGCGACATCATCCTCGGCAGCCAGAACGTCACCGACCTGCCGCCGGCCGAGCGCGGCACTGCGATGATGTTCCAGTCCTACGCGTTGTTTCCGCATCTGTCCGTGATCGACAACGTCGCCTTCGCCCTGAAGATGCGCGGCATCGACAAGCCGACGCGCCACAAGCGCGCCGGCGAATTGCTGGAGCTGGTGGCGATGAGCCAATATGCGGGCCGGCTGCCCGCGCAGCTCTCCGGCGGCCAGCAGCAGCGCGTCGCGCTGGCGCGTGCGCTGATCACCGAGCCGCAAATCCTTCTGCTCGACGAGCCGCTCTCCGCGCTCGATCCGTTCCTGCGGGTCAAGATGCGCGGCGAGCTCAAGCGGCTGCAGCGCGAGCTCGGCATCAGCTTCATCCAGGTCACCCACGGTCAGGAGGAGGCGATGGCGCTCGCCGACCACATCGTGGTGATGAACCAGGGCAAGATCGAGCAGCAGGGCTCGGCCCGCGACATCTTCCATCATCCCCGCACCGAATTCGTGGCGCGCTTCATCGGCGGCCACAACGTGCTCAGCGACGCCGGCAACCTCATCGCCGTGCGCGCCGATCAGCTCGGCATCGCGCCGTTCGCTGATGGCGCCTTCGGCGCGCCGGCGCTGCTGACCCAGACCGAGTACCAGGGCTCCTACATCGCCGTCTCGCTCACGCTCGACGACGGCACCGCCCTGTTCTCCCACGTTCCCGAAGCCACCTTCGACGTCCACCCGTTCCGTCCGGGCGATCGCGTGCTGGCCACCTGGGATCCCGCCAAGGCGCAACGCCTGCAATAGCGCCGATCGATCACTGGAAATGCGCAACAGAGGAGTGACTGACATGAGCAAGACCACTGGGACGAAAGGCGTCAGCCGCCGTACGCTGCTCAAGGGTACCGCAAGTCTCGCCGGCCTTGCCGCCGGCTCCGGCGCCATCACCGGCTTTCCCTATGTGAAGTCGGCCGATGCGAAGGTGCTGCGCTATCTCGGCACGGCCGTGAACGAGGGCGACGACATCTCCAAGCAGTGCCTGAAGGACACCGGCATCAAGATCGAATACATCACCGCGACCACCGACGACGTCACCAAGCGCGTGATGACCCAGCCGAACTCCTTCGACGTGCTGGACACCGAATATTTCTCGCTGAAGAAGCTGGTGCCGTCGGGCAACATCCTTGCCCTCGACGCCAAGAAGATCAAGGAATTCGACAACATCACGCCCGTCTTCACCAAGGGCATGACGCCCGGCGGCAAGAAGATCGGCGGCCAGGGCACTGCGCCGTGGAAGGTGCTCTATCTCGAGGGCAAGGACTCCAAGAAGTTCGCGACGTCGGCGACCGAGTTCGTCACGCTGATCCCGACCGTCTACAACGCCGACACGCTCGGCATCCGTCCCGACCTGATCAAGCGGCCGATCAACACCTGGGCCGAGCTGCTCAATCCCGAATTCAAGGGCAAGGCCTCGATCCTCAACATCCCCTCGATCGGCATCATGGACGCCGCGATGGTCGTGGAAGCCACCGGCAAGTACAAATATGCCGACAAGGGCAACATGACCAAGGAAGAGATCGATCTCACCATGAAGGTGATGACCGAAGCCAAGAAGGCCGGCCAGTTCCGCGCATTCTGGAAAGACTTCAATGAGAGCGTCAACCTGATGGCCTCGGGTGAAACCGTGATCCAGTCGATGTGGTCGCCGGCGGTGACGAAGGTGCGCTCGATGGGCATTCCCTGCACCTTCCAGCCGCTCAAGGAAGGCTATCGCTCCTGGGCCTCGGGCTTCTGCGTTTCCAAGGGCGTCTCGGGTGCGAAGCTCGACTGGGCCTACGAGTTCGTCAACTGGTTTCTGTCGGGCTATGCCGGCGCCTATCTCAACCGCCAGGGCTACTACTCCGCCGTGCTCTCCACCGCGAAGGCGCATATGGAGCCCTACGAGTGGGCGTACTGGATGGAAGGCAAGCCGGCCGAGAAGGACATCAAGGCACCCGACGGCTCGCTGCTGGAGAAGGCAGGCGCGGTGCGTGACGGCGGCTCCTACGAGGACCGCATGGGCGGCGTCGCCTGCTGGAACGCGGTGATGGACGAGAACGACTACATGGTCCGCAAGTGGAACGAGTTCATCGCGGCGTAGCGAACATGTCGGAAGAAGTCCTGCAACAGGCATCCCCGGGCTTGATCCCGGGGGCGGGCACGGCGCGCGCGGCCAAGCCGACGCGCCTGTCGCCGTCATTCATCTCCTGGCTCCAGGCTGGGCCGATGATGCTGGTGTTTCTCGCCTTCTTCCTGATTCCGCTCGTCTTCGTCGTCATCGTCTCGTTCTGGGACTACAACGAATACCAGCTGCTGCCGGCCTTCTCCGGCCGCGGCTACACCGACACGTTCGAAGGCTGCATCGCGCAACTGCCCGATCTCTGCACGATCGGGCGAACCTATGTGATGACGCTGAAGCTGTGCTTCATGGTCTGGGCAATCACGCTGTTCATCGGCTTCTGGGTCGCCTATTTCCTCGCCTTCCACGTCAAGTCCAAGACCTGGCAGATGGGATTGTCGCTGCTCTGCACGATCCCGTTCTGGACCTCCAACGTGATCCGCATGATCGCCTGGATTCCGCTGCTCGGCCGCAACGGCCTCGTGAACTCAGGCCTGATCAAGACGGGGCTGATCAACCATCCCGTCGAATGGCTGCTGTTCTCCGAATTCTCGGTGGTGCTGGCGCTGGTGCATCTCTTCACCTTCTTCATGGTGGTGCCGATCTTCAATTCGATGATCCGCATCGACAAGTCGCTGATCGAGGCCGCCTATGATGCCGGCGCGACCGGCTTCCAGACCCTCGTCAACGTCATCATTCCCCTGGCCAAGCCCGGCATCGTGATCGGCTCGATCTTCGTCATCACCATCGTGATGGGTGACTTCATCACCATCGGCGTGATGGGCGGCCAGCAGATTGCGGCTGCCGGCAAGATCATCGAGACACGGGTCAACGCGCTGCAGTTTCCGGCAGCGGCGGCCAATGCCGTGATCCTGCTCGTCATCACCTTCCTGATCATCACCATGATGTCGCGCATCGTCGACATCAAGAAGGAGCTCTAGCGCATGAAGGAAGGACGGCCGCGCTCGTTCTACGTGCTCGCGATCTTCTTCGCGGCCTATGTGCTGTTTCTCTACGGGCCGATGATCGCGATCTACGTGTTGTCGTTCCAGGGCCCGCAAGGCGGTCTCACCTTCCCGATGAACGGCGTCTCGACCTTCTGGATCGCAAAGCTGTTCCAGGGCACCGGCATTGTCGACCTCGGCGCCGCCTTCCGCCGCTCGCTGCTGCTCGGGGTGATCGTGATGATCGTTACCGTGGTGCTGTCGGTCGCCGCCGGGATGGCCTTCCGCAGGAAGTTCAGGGCGCAGAGCATCCTGTTCTACTCGGCGATCGCCAGCCTCATCGTTCCCTCGATCATCACCTCGCTCGGCATCTCCCTGGAATTCCGCATCATCGACGACCTGATCAAGGCGCACTGGAACGAGAATTTCGAGACCTCGATGGGCCTGCTGACTTCGGGGCTCGGCGCGCATCTGACCTGGACGCTGCCGTTCGGCCTCCTGATCATGTTCGCGATCTTCAACCGCTTCGACCCACGTCTCGAGGAGGCCGCGCGAGATCTCGGGGCGACGCCGTGGCAGACCTTCCGCCATGTCGTGCTGCCGATCATCCTGCCCTCGGTGATCGGCATCGGCCTGTTCGGCTTCACGCTGTCCTGGGACGAACTCGCGCGCTCCAGCCAGGCGATCGGCGCGGTGAACACGCTGCCGCTGGACCTCCAGGGCCTCACCACCACCGTGACCAACCCCGACATCTACGCGCTCGGCACCGTGATCTCGGCCGTCTCGTTCACGGTGATCGCGCTTGCGCTCGGCACCATCGCCATGCTCAACAAGCGGCAGGCGGCCAAGGGCTCGGATGCCGGCCAGGGACTCGTCTAAAGAACCGACATGTTTGACTAAGGGCTCGTCTGATCGCGATGCGACTTCACGTCGTCAATCCCAACACGACCGCGTCGATGACGGCGAAGATTGCCGCTGCGGCGCGCGCGGTCGCGCTGCCCGGCACTGAGATCGACGCGCGCCAGCCGGCGATGGGCCCGGTTTCGATCGAGGGTTTTTACGACGAAGCGTTCGCCGTGCCCGGCATGCTCGGCTGCATCCGCGATGCCGACCGCGACGGCGCGGCCGCCCACATCATCGCCTGCTTCGACGACACCGGCCTCGACGCCGCGCGCGCTGCTGCCAAGGCGCCGGTGATCGGCATCGGCGAAGCCGGCTTCCATATCGCGAGCCTGGTTGCTGCGCGTTTCGCCGTCGTGACCACGCTGAGCGTCTCCATCGTGCCGATCGAGCACAATCTGAAGAAATATGGCCTCGCCGAGCGCTGCGTCCGCGTCCGCGCCGCAGAGGTCCCGGTGCTCGCGCTCGAGGAGCGCAACACCGATGCGCTCGCAAAAATCTCCGCGGAGATCACCGCTGCAATCCGCGACGACCGCGCCGAGGCCATCGTGCTCGGCTGCGCCGGCATGGCGGACCTCGCAGCCGAACTTGCCGCCACGCACGGCCTACCCGTGATCGACGGCGTTGCCGCAGCGGTGACGCTGGCGGAATCACTGGTGCGGCTGGGGCTGAAGACGTCGCGGCTCGGCCCCTATGCAGCGCCGCGGTCGAAGACGTATTCGGGAATGTTGTCGAGCTACCAACCGTAAGCGTCGCACAGCGGTGCTGCTTCCTGCTGGAAGCGGCGTGCCTTGCCGGCAACATTGGGAACCTTTTTCGGCTGCGAGCTCGGCGCTTATTGCTGCCGATGTCTTGAATTGCGACCTTGCCATCAGCGATTCGCAGATTTGGGCGTGCGCGGAGGGGCTGAACGTGTTGAAATACTTGATCTCGACGGTTGTTGGGACGCTGACATGGGCCACGCTCATGAGTCCGGCCCTGGCGGCTGACCTCCCGGTGAAAGCGCCGCCTGCTGCGGCGACGTCATGGTCTGGATTCTACGTCGGTATTTCGATCGGCGCCCGCTGGGCGGCCGACGACTGGCAGACCAGTGACGTCTCCCCGAACTTTCCCGGCACGATCGTCCCGACGGCGGGCACCGGCGGCGCAATCGACAGCGTCGCGGCCAGGTTCGGGGGCTATCTCGGCTACAACGCTCAAATCTCGACATCCTGGGTCGCTGGCGTCGAGGCTGATTTCGGGTGGGCCGACAACAAGAAGACGATGAATCCTATACCGGGCACAGCTGGGCTCTTCTTCGGCATCCCTTTAGTCGGCCTTCCATCCGGCACCGTGAAGGAAACGTTGGACGGCAGCCTCCGTGGCCGTCTCGGTTATCTCGTTGGGCCCGCCACACTGGTCTACGGCTCTGGCGGCATCGCGTGGCAGCGCCTCGAAGTGAACGCCAATTGCGCTTTGGTTCCCGGAAACCGCTTCTGCTTCGGCAGTGCTTACAATGAAACTTTTGCATCGACCAGAGTCGGCTGGACCCTCGGCGGCGGTGTCGAGCACATGATTGGCGGCAATTGGCTCGCGCGCGTCGATTACCGCTATGCGGATTTCGGAACTTGGAACCACACTTTCTTCGCCCCAGGAATCGGGTTCGACGACCGTTTCACTGCTCACGTCACGGCCCGCACCCACACCGCGACGGTCGGCCTCGCCTACAAGTTCTGAAGCGGCTCACTGACGAGCGGTTGAGATCGCAGCCGCAATCCGCGACGACCGTGCCGAAGCCATCGTGCTCGGCTGCGCCCGCATGGCCGAATTCACCGCCAGACACGGCCTGCCCGTGGTCGACGGCGTCGCTGCAGCGGTGACGGCTCGCCGAATCACTGGTGCGGCTTGAGCTGACGACATCGCGGCTCGGCCCGTATGCGGCGCCGCGGTCGAAGACTTCCGGAATGTTGTCGAGCCTTCGAGTCGTAAGCGTTGCGCAACGGTGCCGCTCCCTGCCGGAAGCGGCGTATCCTATTGGCAACATCGTGAACCTATTGCAGCACCGAGTTCCACAATCGTTGTCGCGCTCGCTTCGACCTGCGAGTCTGCAAGAACTTAGATTCGGGGCGCACGCGGGGGCGGAGCATGACGAAATACTTGATCTCGACGGTTGCCGGGACGCTGGCATGGGCTGCCTTGATGGGCCCGGTGCTGGCGGCCGATTTGCCGGTGAAGGCGCCGCCGGCTGCGGCGACGTCATGGTCTGGATTCTATGCCGGTGTTTCGATCGGCGCGCGCTGGGGAGACAATGACTGGCGGACCAGCGACGTCGCCCCCGGTCTCGGCGTCGGCATCTTCGTTCCAACGGCCGGGACCGGCGGCGCGATGGATAGCGTCGCAGCCCGGTTCGGCGGCTATCTCGGCTACAACGCGCAGATCTCGACGTCCTGGGTCGCCGGCGTCGAAGCAAATTTCGGCTGGGCCGATGCCAGCAAGAGCGCCAATCCAGCACCGGGAATGACAGGTCTTTATTTTGGCGCACCGATCACCATGCTCCCCACCGCCTCGGTGAAGGAAACGTGGGACGGCAACCTCCGCGGCCGGCTCGGCTATCTCGTGACGCCCGCCACGCTGGTCTACGGCACCGGCGGCGTGGCGTGGCAGCGCCTCGAACTTAACGCCACTTGTACCGTGGTTCCGGGAATCAGCTTCTGCACGGGCGCCTCCTACAACGAAACCCATGCGTCAACGCGAATAGGATGGACCATCGGCGGCGGCGTCGAGCAGATGATCGCCGGTCACTGGCTGGTGCGCGCCGACTACAGCTATGCCGCTTTCTCGACGTTCACCCAGACCTTCTTCACTGCGAACGGGATGGCGTTCGACGACCGCTTCACCGCGCATGTGAAGGCCCGCACCCACACCGCGACGGTCGGCCTCGCCTACAAGTTCTGAGACGGAATCACCGACTCGCACTCCGTCGAACCAGCTCGGCATTGCCTGCCTGGACGGGGCCGGCCGCGTACCGCTGCATCGAGATCGATCGGTATCCCAGAACCTTTTTTCGTCGAATTCCGTTCGTTCTTATTGGGCCAGCCTCTTTTTGGTCCCAATTGTTGCCGAACAGTAACACTTTCGGGACCTCCCGGCTGCGCCTTGTTCTGCGTTCTCGTGCTGCCGCTCTTCGCCACTCACCAAGTTTCAATTTGGGTTTTGTCAGCGATGATCGATCTCGCCCAGGACACACCGTCCAACCCCTTGCTTCGCCTTGGCGCCCAGCCGATCGCGCTGACCGCCGCCGCCCTTCTCCTTTTGATCGCAGGCGTGACCTCGATCGCGATCTGGCGCGCCTATACCGGCGCGGCGCCGGAGACCGACCGGGTGGTGGCCTCGCGGCAGCTCCAGGCTCGGACCGCACAAGCCTCCGAGCAGTTGGTCGAGAAAACCAAGGGGCTGGAGGCGACCCAACAGGAATCGATCGACCAGCTCCAGGTGGTGCAGGATCAGCTACAGACCATGAAGCGGCTGATGGCAGCGCAGCAGGCCGACACCAAGCGTTTGTCCGAGCAGGTGGCCTCACTGAACGAATCCATCGATGGCCTCAGGCAATCGTTCGCGAGCGCACGATCGACCGACGTCGAGACTCCCACGGTTACCCGCAGGAAACCGGTGCGGCATCGCGTCCACGCCAGCGCGCGCAAGCGCTCGCGCGGCTGAGCAGCTCATAACGGGACTAATTTTTCCGACATGTGAACTGGATCACATTCGTCCGTATGATTCCGCGCGATGGTTGGCTTACCGGATGGCGTGAGCCGATTTCAATGTCCGGGGCTGGCAAGGTCGTTGACGGTATACTGCGTCAACGGCCTTGTTTTTTGGTCGGTCAGCCTCTCGCCAGGACCTTATTCAAGGAGCTATTCGCAAACGTCCACACGGCGATACCGCCATCCCGCAGGCGTCATGACGCGCTTCCGCACGACGTAGCAGCCGCCATAGCCATCGTTGTAGGCGGGACCATAGTCGTCGGGAACGGCGTAATAGGGGTAGCCATAGCCATAGCCGTAATAGCCGCCGTACAGGCCGGCACCTGCGATGCCCGCCCCGATCGCAACGCCCGGCCAGAAGCCGCCGCCATGCCAGTGGCCGCCATGGCCCCAGCCGCCACCGTGGCCCCAGCCGCCGTGCCCAAAACCTCGTGCCTCGGCCGCCTGCGGCAACGACAGCCCAATCACTGCTACGGCCAGCGCCGCCATCATCATCCTGCGCAACATCACTCGATCCTCCGCGTGGACACGCTCCACGCTCAAAGCGGGGACCAAGCTAACGTCACCAGGGCATTCCGGACAGCCACACTGCCTCACTTCCGCGCGAGCATTCAGCAGCCGCGGCACATTCCGGCCGAGGCCAATCCCCACCACGACGGCAGCGACGACCACGCGCTGTGGGCCGCCGGCCACGAGAAGATCGCCGGCACCATCGAAGCGGGCGAATCCGAAGGCCGCTGACGCGCCGTGCCGCGGCGCGCGCCGACGATTACGCGGCCGCGACCATGGCCTCGGTGCGATCCTCGACCATCGTCACGAACATGTGGGACTCTTCGTTGGCGCCGCCGATCTGCACTCGGCGTGCGGAGATCACGCGACGGCCGCGCGAGGGATTGTCGATGGTGTCGATGATCGGCTCGAGCTGCTGCTTCTGCGCGAGCAGCTGCTGATCGCGCCGCTCGATCAGCGCGGCCGCCTCGGCGGAGAACAATTCCCGCGCGGTCTTGCCGATGATCTCGCCCCGCGACATGCCGATCATCTTCTCGGCGGCCTTGTTGACGAAGACGTAGCGCAGATTGCGCGCGTCCTTGGCGATGATGCCCTCCGCCACGTTCTCGATGATGGTGGCGAGGAAACGCTCCATCCGTTCGAGAAGGCGCTCGCGCTGACGCTGCTCGGTGACGTCCTCCTGCACCGACACCCAGCCGCCACCGTCCATTGGACGCTCGTAAATCCTGATGGTGCGGCCGTCGTTCAGGGCGATCTCGTAGGCGGCCGGCTCGCGCCTGGCGATCCGGCCGAGCACCGCCGCGACGTATTTCGCGACGTCGCCATTGAACAGCCCGGTCTTGACCCGGTGCTGGAGAATTTCCTCGAGGGTCGATCCGGCCTGGATCGTCTCGGGCAGATTGTACATCTGCCGGTAGTTCGAGTTCATCGCGACCACGGTGGCCTTGCCGTCGAGCATGATCAGGCCCTGCGGCATGCTGTTGATCGCCGCCGAAAGCTGCCACTTCTTGGCCTGGTACTTGTCGTTGAACTTGTCGCGCTCGGTCATCGCCGCGTCGCGTGCCTGCGCGGTGCCGAGCTCGAGCTCCTCGAGCTGGAAGATGCGCGCCACGGCGTCGCGGAAATTCTGCACGGCGCGCGCAAGACGTCCGATCTCGTCGTGACGGCCGAGATGCGGCACCTCGCTCTTGACGTCGCCCTGCGCGATCCGGTCGGTCGCCTGCGTGATGTCGGCCAGCGCGCCGACGACGGAGCCCCGCATGACCACGACGTTCAGTCCCGCGAGAATCAGCGCCGCCAGCCCGAGCGCGAACAGATAGGCTGCCGCATAGCGGTTCTCGTTGGCGAGCGCGTCCGCCTCGCGGGCACGCTGCTGGTAGATGCGCTCGAGCGCTTCGACATCGCTGTTGAGCTTGCGGCGCACCGTCCGGTTGGCGTCGTTGTCGCCCCACTCGCGCGCCGCGGCCGGGCTGATCTCCAGACCGCGCCGCACCAACTCCCGGCGAAACTCGATGAACTGCACGATGCGCTGGCGGAACGTGGCGAGTTGTTCGGCATCGTCGTCGCCGACGGTCCGCTCCAGACTCTTCACCGCCTCGGCAAGCTCGCCGTTGCGGCGCATCAGCCCATCGGCGAACTGCTTCGTCGCGCCGCGATCGGCGGACATGTAGATGCCGCGCGACTCCATGACGATGGCGTAGATCAGCGCGTTGATGCGTCCGACATTGATCGCGGCCTCGGCGGCAGAGGCATGCATGTGGCGATACGTCGTCTGCAAGCGCACCGACTGCACCGACATCACCAGGAGGAAAGCGGTGACGATCGCGAGGAAGGCGGCAATGCTATAGACTTTCTCCGCAACGGTCAGCGTATCGGCGCCGCGCGCCAAGCGAACGAACTTCTTCAATAAATTGGTTCCGGCGGCGAGGCCGGATGCCGGTGCCGCTGCATTCATGGCGCAGCTCCCCCTGGTTGAAGACACCCCACGATACCGGTGAGGCGCTAGCGGAGGCTTAAAGTTTCGACCGGTATTCTTACGGCATGGAACCGGGTGTGCGGGACGGGGCAGATACCGCCCGAGCGTCAACCGATCCGCTTCAGGCCCTTTTTGAATCGCGGACCGTTGGCGACATAGAACCTGGCTGCGCTTCCCATCTTCTGCACCTGGGCATCGTCGAGCGTGCGGAGCACGCGCGCAGGCGAGCCGATGATCAGGGAACGTTCGGGAAATTCCTTGCCCTCGGTGATGACGGAGCCGGCGCCGACGATGCTGTTGCGGCCGATCCTGGCGCCGTTCATCACGATCGAGCCCATGCCGACGAGAGCGCCCTCCTCGATGGTGCAGCCGTGCAGGATGACGTTGTGGCCGACCGTGCAGTTCCGGCCGACGTGAAGCGGAAAGCCGAGATCGGTGTGGCAGGTCGAGCCGTCCTGCACATTGGCGCCCTCGCCGATCTCGATCCACTCATTGTCGCCGCGCAGCACCGCGCCGAACCAGACGCTCGCGCCCGGCTTCAGACGCACGCGGCCGATCACGGTCGCAGTCTCGGCGATGAAGTAATTGCCGTCGGCGGGAAGGTCGGGCCCCTGCCCGTCGAGCTCGTAGATCGCCATGGAGGTCTCCTGTCACGTCGACCACAGGCATAGCCAAACCGCAGGCTCGACGCAAAGGGCCGCCGTGGCGGCAGCGGTTAAGGCGCTGGCATCAAGCCAGAACGCCGGCCGCGCGCAGCGTCATCAGGAAGAAGGTGCCGCTCATCATGCTCCAGAAGCCGGCGATGAGGGTCGCCATCATCACGAATTCCACGCGGCGGCTTTCCACCCGCATGCCGCGCAGCGTGTTGCGCATGATGATGAAGGGCGCGGCGAACACCAGGAACGGAACCGCCGCGAAGGTCTTCGGCGCCACGCCGTCCTGCAGCAGACCGAAGCCGGCGGGCCGCTGCGCGAGCGCCTGGTACCCGTTCACGAGCGCGCCCGCGAGCGCGAAACCGATGCAGATCGAGAAGAAGGTATTGAGAGCTTCAGGTGTCATCGGAACGGTCCGCCCTTACGCAACGCCACCGCCTTCCTGTGACAAAAAGGGCTGGTTAACGCTACATTATCCTTAAGGGAAGGTTAACGCCGCCGTCCCGCCCGCGCAGGGCTGTCCCCGCGCCCCGCGGCCGGGAAAGCTGCGCGAAATCGCCGCCGCGTGGCATATTCGCCGCTGATTCGTCGGCCAACGGCCGACGTCCGGCTCGACCTCGCGCAACTCATGACGATGTTTTCGGCAGCTCCCCTCGGATCCCCACGCACGCGCACCCGCGCGCATGTCGTGCCGATCGTGCTCGGCAGCCTGGCGGCGATGAGCGCGGTCGCACTGGTCGCCTATCTGTTGTGGCCGACCTGGGGCTCGGGCGGCGCGAACGCTCCCGACAAGCTGCCGGTCAGCGTCGGCGGCACGCTGTTCAACCTGCCGGTGACGGCGATCCGCATGAAGATCCAGCGTCACTCCGGGCCGCAGGAGCGCATCGATCTCGACTTCCTCTATCCCTCGCTGGAGCCGCCCGGCGCGCCGAAGCACGTCACCGCCGACACCGTGGAGGCGGCGGTGCAATCGATCGACCGCATCTTCCTGTCGATCGCGGCGCATCACGATGCGCTCTCGCCCGAGCAGCGCACAGCCACGATCTATCCGCGCTATCTCGACCAGGCCGCGGCGACGCCCGCGGACGGATTGACGATGCGGATGTTCCGCGCCGATACGCCCTACGGCAACGAGGATCTCTATTCCGCAGCAAGCCCGGCACTGACCGCGCGCTGCACCCGCGATGCCGCGACGCCCGGGATGTGCCTCTCCGAGCGCCGCGTCGGCGGCGCCGACCTCACCTTCCGCTTTCCACGAAGCTGGCTGTCGCAATGGCGCGAGGCGGCGGAGGCGATGGACCGGCTGACGGCGCAGCTGCGCGGACCGAAGGGCTGAGCTGGGCCTCGAGGCCACGCGCTCGATGCAAAAATTGCGAAAACAACCCCATGCACAGTAGCCAAGCGCCTGTGATCGTTCGTATTTTTCGAAGTCGAATCTAGGGCTTTGATGTCGTCATGGGAGCGCAGCGAAGCTGCTGTTCGTCATGAGAAGAGCGCGCCTGATCTTCGGTGCGTGTCCCGGACGCGCTGCAGCGTTCTTACGCTGCTGCGCAGAGCCGGGACCCAGAAGGCGCCGCGCTCCGCCGCCGCATGGGCCCCGGCCCTGCAGCGCACCGCCGAAGAGGCGCTGCGCTGCGTCCGGGGCACGAAGCCGAACGGCCTTGCGTAACTCCTATTCCTGATCGACCAGATCGTCCTCCAGGATCGCCATCTGGAACTGGAACGAGCGATCATCGTCCTCGTCGTCGACGAAGAGCACGCCGATGAATTCCTCGCCGATATAGACTTCGGCGGAATCGTCCTTCTTCGGCCGCGGCACGACGCGGATCTTGGGATTGCCGAATACGCGCTTCAGATACGCATCCAACTTTCTGACTTCTTTGACGTCCACGGCAAGTCTCCGATCGAAAATGGTCGGCGGGTTTTAGGACGAGACGCGACGAACCGCCAGCATGAATTGCCAAAGAATTCGGGGGATGAAAAGGGCCGGAAAACCCGGCCCTTGCACGCGAGCTCAGAGCCCCATCGCGTTGATCATCTGATCCATGGTGCGCGACGGCTCGGCGCAGCCGGCCTCGCCGACGATCTTGGCCGGCACGCCCGCGACCGTGACATTGTGCGGCACGGGCTTGACCACGACCGAGCCGGCGGCGATGCGCGCACAATGGCCAATCTCGATGTTGCCGAGGATCTTTGCACCCGCGCCGATCAAGACGCCGTGTCGGATCTTCGGATGACGATCCTCGTTCTCCTTGCCGGTGCCGCCGAGCGTGACGCCATGCAGGATCGAGACGTCGTCCTCGATCACCGCCGTCTCGCCGCAGACGAAGCCGGTGGCGTGGTCGAGGAAGATGCCTCGGCCGATGCGTGCGGCGGGATTGATGTCGGTCTGGAACACCGCGGAGGCGCGGCTCTGCAGATAATACGAGAAATCCTTGCGGCCCCTCAGCCAGAGCCAGTGCGCGAGGCGATGGGTCTGGATGGCGTGAAAGCCCTTGAAGTAGAGCAAGGGGTCGATGAAGCGCGAGGTGGCGGGATCGCGGTCGTAGACGGCGACGAGATCGGCGCGGAAGGCGTTGCCGATGTCAGGATCGTCGCGCAGCGCGTCCATATAGGCCTGGCGCACCAGGTCGCCCGACAGCGCGGAATGATCGAGCCGCTCGGCGACGCGGTGGACGACCGAATCTTCCAGGCGGCTGTGATGCAGCACCGACGAATAGATGAAGGTCGCAAGCTCCGGCTCGCGACGGACGATGTCCTCCGCTTCGCCCCGGATCCGATCCCAGATCGGATCGAGCGATGCGAGCTTTCCTCCCGGATTGACTTGATGCATTGCCATAGATTTGCTCTTTGGGATTTGCCCTTGCGAATGGGGCTCGTTTGACCGGCCTTATAGCATAGTCTAGGCGACAAAGCCCTATCGGGCTTGCCTGAGAGTGAACAGCACCTTGCGTCGCGAAAGCACGTCAAGATGTTGAAACACCACGGTTTCTTCTGACGCCCCCAAGCGGCGAGGTTGGCTCAAAGTGGTCAGAGTTTTGCCAAATTCAAGCGGGGCGGCTCCAAACTATTGGTGAATTCCGTCTCAACGGTTATTGCGAACAGGGTCCGAGGGACGACGGAGCGGATTTGACCATCACCACCACCGATCATCGGCGCACGCGCGCCGCGAGCCCGCTCTGGCTGCTGGCAGCGATGGCCATGCCGATGCTGATGATCGCGCCGGCGTTCTGGAACGGCTATCCGCTGTTGCAGTGGGACACGGGCGGCTACTTGGCGCGCTGGTACGAGGGCTATCTCGTCCCCAGCCGCTCCACCGTGTTCGGCCTCTATCTGCATCTTGGCGAGAGCTCCGGCTTCTGGATCAACCTCGCAATCCAGTCACTGGCGACGTTGTGGCTGTTGCAGCTGACGCTGCGCGTGCTCGGATTGATGCAGACTTTCCGCTTCGTTGCCATTTGCCTGTCGCTGATCCTGTCGACCGCCCTGCCCTGGCTCGCGAGCATGCTGCTCACCGACATCTTTGCCGGGCTTTCGGTTCTATCGCTGTTCCTGCTGATTGTGGGCGCAAGCCGCACCTCGACGCTGGAGAAGATCGCACTGTTCGTCTTCACCGCCTTCGCCGCGGCAACCCACAGCGCCACGCTCGGCGTGCTGCTCGGCCTCTGCGTCGCGGGCTGGATGGCACGGCCGTTTCTCAAGCAGCGCCTCCCGCTCGCCGGATTGGCGCAGGCCAGCCTCACCATCGTCGCGGGCAGCCTGATGCTGCTCTCGGCGAATTATGCGCTGTCCGGCAAGCTGGCCTGGACGCCCGGCGGCTACGGCGTCGCCTTCGGCCGCATGATGCAGGACGGCATCGTCGCGCGTTACCTCAGCGATCATTGCCCGCGCGAGAGATTCAAGCTCTGTCCCTATCGCAACGAATTGCCGGCGACCGCCGACGAATTCCTGTGGGGCAACAGCATGTTCAACACGCTCGGCCGCTTCGATGGGCTCAACGACGAGATGGGTACCATCGTCGTGGAGTCGCTGAAGGATTATCCGGCCTGGCAGGCCGGCGCGGCGCTGCGGGCGATGGGCCAGCAATTGCTGCATGTCGCGACCGGCGAAGGCACCAATGGCTGGATCCCGCACACCTACGGCATCATCGAGCGCTACGTGCCTTCGCAGGTCGCGCCGATGCGCGCGGCGCGACAGCAGCACTGGGACATCAATTTCGACGACGTCAACTGGCTGCATGTCCCCGTCGCGCTGGCCTCGATGCTGGCGCTGGTGGCACTGCTCGGCCATGCGCTCGCAAACCGCCGGCTGGACGATCTGACGCTGCTGGCAGCGACCGTGACGCTGGCCCTGCTCGGCAACGCCTTCATCTGCGGCGTGATCTCGGGCCCGCACGACCGCTACGGCGCGCGGATGGTGTGGGTCGCGACGTTCGTGGTGCTGATGGCGGCGGCAAGGCGGTTTGGGGAGGACGGCAAGGCCGGGTGAAAGTGGGATGAAGAGGCATCGCTTGGCTTGGCCCGAGAAGCGATCACATTCACCAAAAAGGAACGCTCAGAACTCGGCGTTCAACAGCCTATCAACCTCGCGAAGAATTCGAGTCCTATGACAGCCCTTGGCGGACTCGAGCCGCCCGCTCACACGTCCGCTCGTGATCCGATCCGGACATTACAAAATGCGTGCCCTTAAACGGAGTGGACTGCCGTCGCTGGTTCTCTAAACTGGCACTATGCAGCCAAATAGATCCTTTGCTTCAGTTCAGGAGGAGCTGATATTCAACTTCTCCGCCCGAATACTCGGACCTCATGCGCTGTTTCAACCGGAGAAAACGAGCGCCTCCGAAGAGCCGGCAGATTTAATCTGGTACGCGGATCGGTGCGTCATTCTCATGTACATGAGGCGATCCGTACACGGGTACGACAAGAAGGTAAGGCACAACCTGAGACAGCTTCGACGTTGGCTGGGAAAATGGAGCGCCGGGCGACAGGTTGTCGGCTCTTCTCACGGCGCATCGGGGCAAAGCCGATTTCAAATAGCTTTTTCGGATATCGACCACATAGTGGGCCTTTCCGTCATCGGCGGCGGGGAGACGTGGTGCGAATTTCACAGTGATGAAGTGCAACGCAACAGCCGGCGGAAGCTTGCCGCATGTGCAACTGTGACGGAGAGAGCACTCCTTGAGCTGGCAAGATCAGGTGGCGGCCCCCGAGAGATTGTTTATTGGTTATCGCATTTGCATCAATTTGGGGGTCGCATGAGCGACGGCCGCCTCGTCGGCGCGATGCACCTTCAACAAAGCCAGGAGATGGCCTTGGTGCGATTTGCGTTGAGCAACGTGGATCCGCTCATGCGGCTACCTTCGCGAGTGTCGGAGCATGACGTGCTTCCGTTTCTCAAGAGTATGGAGACCTACGTTCAGGCGTCATTTAGCGCCATCCGAGGTCATGATATGGACAGAGAAGAAGTCGGCCGCATTTCAGTCGACCTCACATTCGCTGACCTCTACTGGTTCGGTTTGGTAAGCCAAGTGCTTGCGAGCAAGGTGCCCCCACCGGGAGAATATGGACCGCTTATTCTTGCTTCAATGCGGAAGTCTGGGATGTACCAGCTCCGTTATGCTGTCGCGGCAAACTCTAAAGTTCTTGCTCAACGTATGGAAGAGATGACAAAAGTCTTCGGTAACTCAGCTGGTCTATCACTCATTCACTCGTTGGACGTGGGGAGATCAAGCCCATGGGGGATGATGTTGTTGCATCCCCGAGTAGGGAAGAGCCACCTTCGTGCCGAGATTGTCGATCTTGCGCATTCAGTCCTCGCTGCGAAGACCTGAAGGGAGTGGATGAGCCCGTAGGATGGGTAGAGCGGCAGCGAAACCCATCACTCCGTTCGTCGCTGACGAAGCATGATGGGTTTCGCAAGGGCTCAACCCATCCTACGCGTCCTGAAGCTAAAGCTCAGTCAAGGCGAAGGCGGCGGCCATCGCCTCAACGCGTTCACATCGTCTTGGCGAGCGCGAACAGCCGGAAATCCTCGAGCGCCGCGTGTCGATGCGGGGCGACTTCGCGCTGGTAAGTCTCGGTCTCGACGATCGAGCGGAAGGTGGCGAAATCGCCGTATTCATTGATCGCCGCTTCGTCCCAGCGCTCAACTGGCGAGCCGACGAGGCTCGCAAGCACCGGGACGGAAAACATCCGCACCAGCGGCTTCCCGGCCGCGAGACGCCGGAATGCCGGCCTGTAGCGTTCATTAAAGGCTTCGCGGCCCGAGCAGGGCGCGGCGTCGAATCCGTCCTCGTAATGCGCCTGGGCGCGATAGCGCAGCAGATTGAGCATGTAGATCGGCTGTCCCGGTGGGATCGCTCGCTCGGCGGCATCGAGGGCTTGCTGGGTGATTTCGATGAGGTTCATGGGACTTCCCGCGTTTCCAGCGCCGCAGAATGCGCCACTGACGCTCCCGATTTAGCCGTCAGGGAATGCCTCTTGTAGTGACTGCGCAGCCATGACTATGTGGACTATATGTCCACAACCACTTTACCTCCCGACCTCTCGCGTCTCCTCGCCTTCGTCCGCGTCGTCGAGGCGGGCTCCTTCGCTGAAGCCGCGCGGCGGGCGGGGACGACCACCTCGGCGATGTCCAAGGCGGTCGCCCGCTTCGAAAAGGCTCACGGGTTGCGGCTTTTGCATCGCTCCACCCATTCGCTGGCGCTGACCGAAGAGGGCGACAGGCTGATGGCGGCTGGACGCGCGTTGGTCGAAAGTCTCGCCCGTGTCCAATCCGCGCTCGGCGAAGTCGCGCGCGACGATGGCGGACGGGTGCGCGTGACCGCCCCCGCCTCGTTCGCGCGCGCCTGCATCCTGCCGCGACTGCCGGCGTTCCTGCGGGAACGGCCGGAAATCGAGATCGAGGTCAAATTCCGCAACGAGATTCTCGATCTCGCGGCGGAAGGCGTCGACATCGCGATCCGCTCAGGGCCCCTCGACCGCGCGCCCGGCCATCAGGCGCGGCGGCTTTGCACGTTCTCCTGGATCGCTTGCGCCTCGCCTGCCTATTTGAAGGCGCGCGGCGCGCCAACGACTCCTGACGAGCTTTCCGCGCACGACCATGTCGGCTTCCGCAATCCCGCGACCGGTCAGATCCTCACCTGGCGCTTCGCCGACCCGCGCAGCAAAGCACCCGTTCGCGTCACGCCCAAGCCCAAGCACATTTGCGACGACGCGCACGCTTCGCTCGCCTTGATCGCGAATGGGTTTGGGATCGGCTGGGGACCGACGTGGCTCGTCAACGAAGACCTTCGCGCCGGCCGGCTGGTCGAAGTGCTGGCGCCCTGGCGCGCGTCGGGAGAACCCCTGTGGATGCTGCGCCCCTCCGGCCGCCGCCCGCCCCTGCGCACACAGCGCGTCATGTCGTTCCTCGCCACGCTACCCGCCGCGTTCAGCGACAAGGCGGTGTGAGGCAGCGGGCGACAGCGAAATCAGATGAGTAGCGACGAGCCTCTTGGCTCTTTGCCGCCTCACCCC
This sequence comes from Bradyrhizobium nitroreducens, assembly GCF_002776695.1. Classification (GTDB taxonomy): domain Bacteria; phylum Pseudomonadota; class Alphaproteobacteria; order Rhizobiales; family Xanthobacteraceae; genus Bradyrhizobium; species Bradyrhizobium nitroreducens. The sequence continues at coordinate 7,136,131 of NZ_LFJC01000003.1, read as the reverse complement.
CGCCGCGACAGGAAGTCCAGCACGCCTGATTTGTAGACCTTGTCGCCGACCGCGCGCATGTGGTCGCGGTTCGGGATGTCGAGCACTTCGGAGCCGGGGATGATTTCGCCGAGCGCGCTCGCGCTTCCGGCGACATCGTCGGTCGAGCCGACCGCGATCAGCACGGGCACGTCGATGCGTGCGGCTTCGTCCCTGGTCATGAGGTCGCGCGTGCCGCGCAGGCAGGCGGCAAGCGCTTTGCGGTCGGAGCGGGTCTGGTCGGCGAACGCACGAAAGGTTCGGCCGACGGGATCGGTGACGTCGTCGAGCGCAGGTGCCTCCAGCGCCTCGGCGACGTTCTCGCCGGGGCCGGTGCCCTCGATCAGGCCGCCGATGCCGATGCCGCCGAGGATCGCCGAGCGCAGGCGCTGCGGCTCGTTGAGAGAGAGCCAGGCCGTCATCCGCCCACCCATCGAATAGCCCATGATGTCGGCCTGCGGGATGGCGAGATGATCCATCAGCGCGAGCACGTCGCCGGCCATCACGGGAATCGAATATTGCGCGGGATCGTAGAGCTTTGCGCTTTCGCCATGGCCGCGATTGTCGAGCGCGATGACGCGGCGGCCGTTCTTGCGCAGCTCCGAGACCCAGGTCGGATAGACCCAGTTCACGTTCTTGCTGGAGGCAAAGCCGTGCACCAGGATGATCGGCTCGCCCTCGCCTTCGTCGAGATAGGCAATTTCAACGGCGCCGTTGTGAAAGCTCGGCATCATCAGTTCCGTGAGGTCTTGTGGGGGATGGGTCGATCTTAGAGCACGATCCGGAAAACAGTGCAGCGGTTTTCCGGCAACATCATGCTCAAACAATAGCCCAAAGCGACGACGATGTGACCCGGTCCGCCCGCGGGTCAGGCGGGGACGGCCGCATCCGCCAGAGCGGCCTCGGCTGCGATCCGCGCCCGGCGGAGCCGCCGCGCTCTCTTGCGATCGCACCAGGCCTGGGTCAAGCGTTCGGTGGTCGCCTTGATCGAGGATAACAGGCCGAACAGCGTCAGCGCCGCGCCGAACAGCGCCATCGCCAGATCGAACATGCCTCCGACGAGCAGCAGCGCGCCGCGTCCGAGCAGCTTCATGATCGCGCGCGTCTTGCTTCCTTGCGCTTCCGCAAGCCGCGCCGCGCGTGCAACGTCCTTCGGACCTTCGGCGATGCGCAAGCTATCCATCGCCCCGCGCGTGCCGGTCTTCTCGGCGACCCGCGTCACGTCCTTGCCGAGCCGCACCAGCGCCCCGGCCTTCTCGGCGCGGAACGCGGCCTTGATCGCGCCCACCGTCTCGCCCGGGCGGAACACCGAACCCTTGGCGACCGCATTCTGGAGCATCGGCGCGTCGACGACCTCGCGCGCGGAACGGCCGGCCCAGACCGCGAGCCCTTCGCCGAGCCGACCGACTTTCCGCGCATCCTTTACCAGCGTCAGTCCGGCGCGCACGGGCGCCGCGCCACCGACGGAGACGTAGGTCGCCGCGGTCACGGCAAGGCCTGCGGCCGCAAGGCCGAGCACGAGGCGGTCGGTGTCCTCGCCCATGGCCAGATGCTTGCCCTCGCGCACCACGTCGCGGATGTCGCCGATCACGAAGAGATCGCCGGCCACCGTGCCCGAGAGGCTCGCGACATCGTCCGCATTGCCGGTGACGAGGCCGGTGGCGAACCGCTTGGCGAAGTGCGAGGTGGACGCTTCGGCCTTGACCGCGTCGCCGACGCGGGCAAGGAGGTCGTCGGGCAGCGCGATGTTGCGGTCACGCGCCAGCGCGACAAAGCTGTCGGCGAGATCGGCATCGCCGGCGGCGAGCGCGGCCTCGATATTGTCCTGAATCAGGCGGTCATTCTGCCGCAGCAATGAATCGAGCTTGAGCTCGGAGAGCGCCGCCGGATCATCCCGGGCGGCGAGGATCGCGCCGGCCTCGCGAGCATGCGGCGCCACCTGCGCGAGCAGGAAGCTGCACGCCGCAATACCGGTCAACGCTGTGCTGATTCGCAGCCACTTCATGTGGAAAACCCGGGCAGTCCCTCGGACCGTTTGCGCCTGATGATTCGTCTTTCGTCGCAAATTCGCTTCTCCGAGAGACATAGTATGCCAAAATTGCGACACAACGTCCCCGACGAAAGAAGGGCTTCTCTCAGGCCTCAAGATTGTGTCGAATTTGCATGAGCAAATGAGCATGGGGCAATTGCGGACCTTTCGGTTCCGCTGGACTAGCAATCATCTGCACCCGCCAGTATGGTCCGCGGCGCCCCAAAGATGCCGCGTCAGTTCGTGATTGTGTCTGCCGCCATTGCCACTCCAGGATGAGTTACGATGTCCGACCATGTCGTCCCGCACTTCCATAACGATGCCGGTGTCCCCGTCATCGAGATCGGCTCGCAAGAGTTCATGTGCGTGGGCGCCAACCCTCCGTTCGATCATCCGCACGTCTTCCTCGACCTCGGCAACGACAACGAGATCATCTGCCCCTATTGCTCGACGCTGTACCGTTTCGCGGCCGACCTGAAGGCGGGCGAAGCCCGTCCGCCGGAATGCGTCCTGAAGGACAAGGTGGCCTGACCGCCTCCACCGGTCAGGGGTGGCGCTCTCCCGAACGATTGTCATCGCCGGTGCCGGCATCGGTGGACTGACGGCTGCGCTCGCGCTCGCAGCCCGGGGCTTCCGCATCGTCGTGCTGGAAAAGGCCGAGCGCCTCGAGGAAGTCGGCGCCGGACTGCAACTCTCCCCCAATGCCAGCCGCGTGCTGGTCGAACTTGGCCTCACCGAGCGCCTCAAGCTGCGCGCCGTCGTCCCGGAGGCGGTCTCGATCATGAGCGCGCGGGCCGGTGGCGAGCTCCTGCGCATGCCGCTCGGTGAAGCAGCCTCGCTGCGGGCCGGCGCACCCTATTGGGTGGTGCATCGCGCCGACCTGCAATCGGCGCTGGCCGGCGCCGTTGCCGAGCATCCCGACGTCGACCTGAAACTGGGCGCGACCTTCGAGGACGTCGCGCCTCATGCCAAGGGCCTGACGGTCGTCCATCGCAGCGGCACGATCCGCCGCAGCGATCTCGCCAGCGCGCTGATCGGCGCCGACGGAATCTGGTCGACGGTGCGCCAGCATCTGTTTCCCGAGGTGCAGCCGCGCTTCTCCGGCCTGATCGCCTGGCGCGGCACGCTGGACGCCACGCAGCTGCCGAAGGACTATACCGCGCGCCGGGTTCAGCTCTGGATGGGACCGAATGCCCATCTCGTCGCCTATCCGATCGCGGGCGGACGGCAGATCAACGTGGTCGCGGTGTTGCCGGGCACCTGGAACAGGCCAGGCTGGAGCACGCCGGGCGACCCGCTGGAAGTGATGGACGCCTTCGCCGCACCGCGCTGGCCGGCCTCGGCCCGCATGATGCTCGCCACGGTCGACAGCTGGCGGAAATGGGCGCTGTTCGGCGTGCCGGACGGCTGTCCCTGGAGCAAGGGGCCGGTGGCGCTGCTCGGCGATGCCGTGCACGCGATGCTGCCCTTCGCAGCGCAAGGAGCGGGCATGGCGATCGAGGACGCCGCCGTGCTCGCCCGGCATTTGAGCCTTGACGCCGCCGAGAGCAGCGCGGGCATCTCGGCCGCGCTGACGCAATATGGCCGCGCGCGCCAGGCGCGGGTGCGGCGGGTGCAGCGGACCGCGCGGCAGCAGGGCCGCATCTATCACCTGAGCGGACCGTTTGCGGTCGCGCGCGACCTTGCGATCCGCGCGCTCGGCCCGGACCGCATGCTGGCGCGGCAGGACTGGATCTACGGCTGGCGGCCCTGAGACCAAGCGCCGCCGGCGCCGCGCTTCAGCGGGCCGCTCTGCCGGATTTCGATGCGGGCTTGGCTGCGGCGGGTGACGGCGCAGGCGGCGTCGCCTCAGGCGGCGTTTCCCGGCACCTGTTGCGGCGCCAGGCGTCCTCGGCCAATTGCGACGACCCACGCGCGGCGACATAATCGTTGCGATAGGCGAGCTCGGACACCACGGCGCCACCGGCTCCGGTCTCGGCCTTCTCCATCAGCGCCCGCAACTCATCGGTGCGCTTGGCGAGCGTCTTGCGCTCGGCCTCCAGCTGCTTGCAGTCGTACAATTCGTATTTGGCGGGATCGGCAAAAGCCGGCGCGATCGTCTCGCTCATGCCGGCGCAGCCGGACAGCGCGGCGCCGGCCACAAGCAGCGCGAGGAGCGCACCAAAGCCGCGCAGGGAAGAGGAGAACGAAGCAGACATGCCGGATGAATAGTCCCGTTGGATTGAGAATGCCTAAAGCAACTCCCGGTGTCCGGATTGAGGCTTTGCCTTGTGCGCCCGGCTCGCTTAAGGAAGAACGTCCCCGGCAGACGCAAAGCACCAATTCCAGACGCCCGGGGATGGACTTAAGTGTTTGATCTCGTTGGATCAAGCGGGCATGGCGGAATTGGTAGACGCAAGGGACTTAAAATCCCTCGGTGCGCAAGCGCTGTGCCGGTTCGACCCCGGCTGCCCGCACCATCTAACTTTAAAGTTGATGAAAGAGATCTCCTCTATCATGCAGTTAATTCTATACTAGAGTGACGCCGAGGCTTATCAAACCATGCCAAGCGCGGACCAAGTGAAGGCTCTGATCTCCTCCCTGACGGAGGGCGACGAAGCGCATTTCTATTCTGTTGCGATGCAAATCGCAGCGCATGAAGCACGTCTCGGACACGGCAAGCTCGCCGAGGAAATCCGTGCACTCATCGACAAGGCCAAGTCCCGAGTCACGACGCCGTCGAAGCAGCCAATCCCGTTGGCTCGTCCTCGCGGCGAGGCAGCAGAGCTTCTCTCGGCCTCTTATCCGAGCGCCCACCTGAAGGACCTTGTGCTCGGTACACGTACCAAGAAAAAGCTTGAACGGGTCATCCGCGAACAACGCGCCGTCTCTCTTATTCGGAGCAGCGGCCTCTCGCCCCGGCGCAAGTTGCTGCTGATCGGGCCGCCCGGCACCGGTAAAACCCTCACCGCTTCCGCACTTGCCGGCGAACTTGGCTTGCCGCTCTTTGTCGTCCGCCTGGATAGCTTGATCACGAAGTTCATGGGCGAGACGGCCGCCAAGCTACGGTTGATTTTTGAAACGCTCAATCAAACCCGCGGCGTCTACCTGTTCGATGAATTCGACAGCATCGGCTCAACCCGCGGCCTCGCCAACGACGTTGGCGAGATACGCCGCGTCCTGAACAGCTTTCTGCAGATGGTCGAACAAGACCATTCGGATAGTCTTGTGGTCGCGGCAACCAATCACGTTCGCATTCTCGATCGCGCCCTCTTTCGACGTTTCGACGACGTGATCGAATACGATCTTCCCGACCGTACGCGCATCATTGAGACCTTGAAGGTCAAATTGGGAGGCTTCGCTCCGGCCAAGCTCCAATGGCCGAAAATTGCAACGGCGGCCCAAGGCCTCAATTTCGCGGACATCACCCGCGCTTGCGAAGATGCGATCAAAGACGCGATCATTCACGATCGAACGTCCGTGACGCATGCAGAACTCATTCATTCCATTTCAGACCGAAAGATCGCCGTTACGCACAAAAGCAAATGATACCCTCGTGCCGATAGGGGCGGCATGGCTTTACGTCCTCATCTCTTCGTTCCAACCACAGACGAGACCACTCGTTTCACGAGCCCCAGTACCGGGCCGCGCGAACGCTTCAACGTGCCCGCGCGCGATCGGGCCGCGCATGCCCAAACGTTGGTCGAGCAACTTGAGGCCGTCGCACCTCAAGCGATAGCGCGCGCCAAAGAGCAACGCGCGCTGGGGCTCGATGCCGGCCTTGGTATCTATCTACGTTTTGATAGCGAGCCGAATTTCCCGCTCAAATTTGAGAGCCTTGATGTCACGCGAAGCGGCATTCAGCTCTGCAACGTTCGGACCTTGCCCGACAACACGATGCAGGCCACAGTGTTTGTGCCCGAGAACAAGCTCGAACTCTTTCTTCGCAAAATTGAAGCCTATCGCGACGAGAACACGACTCCGCGGGCCGAAGGCGGCATCGCCCGTCCCAAGAACCAGGATCTCGTCGAGAGCATCAGCCATATTCAGCTTGCGGCGCTCGAAGCCTTGTGGACCGAAGAGACCTTGCCGTTTCCCGATCAAGAGGCGCCGGTCACTTGGGAGGTTTGGTTGCGCCGCGAGCCGCGGGTCGATCACCTCGCACGCCTGCGCGGGTACGCTGAACACTTCAATCTCGCGGTCGGCGACCAGGTGCTTACTTTCGTCGATCGCATCGTGGTTCTTGTCCGCGGCACTGCCCACGACCTCGCACGATCCGTCGACATCCTCGGTATGATCGCGGAAATCCGTCTGCCCAAGGTGACGGCGGAATTCTTTACCGCAATGACTTCGATCGACCAGCAAGCATGGATCGATGATCTTTCGGCGCGCCTGGTGCCGCCGGGAGCAAACACATCCTATGTTTGCTTGCTCGATACAGGCGTTAACCGGGGTCACCCACTCCTTACTCCGCTCGTCGCACAGACAGACCTCCACACATATAAGCCGGCTTGGAATGTGGACGACCGTTACGGCCACGGTACCGAGATGGCGGGCCTCGCCTCGTTTGGCGACCTCACGGACGTGCTCGCCGCGCAAGGACAGGTCAATTGCACTCACCGCATCGAATCCGTCAAACTTATCAATCCCGATGACCCTCACGATTCCACACTCTATGGAGCCGTGACTGCCGAAAGCATCTCCCGCGTGGAAGTTACGGCGGCGCGCAACCGCGTCTTCTGCATGTCCATTACCTCAACCGATGGACGCGACCGCGGGCGGCCCTCTGCCTGGTCCGCAAGGGTCGATGAACTTGCCGCCGGCCTCGACGGCGGTCCGAAGCGTCTCTTCGTCATCTCGGCCGGCAATACCGTGGCCGATCAGCGCCGCCATTACCCGGCCTCGAACTTTACCGACAGCATCCACGATCCGGCGCAATCGTGGAACGCGCTTACTATCGGCGGATACACCGACAAGGTTGCCATCGACGGCACCAAGTGGCCCCAATGGCAACCGCTTGCTCCGCGCGGCGATCTCGCAGCTTCGAGCTGCACATCAGCGACGTGGTCACGATGGCCGTTCAAACCCGATATTGTCATGGAAGCTGGCAACCTCGCTTCCAATCCGACCATCGTCGATCCCGCCGATCTCGACGATCTTCAACTACTAACCACGGCGCATAATTTCGCGACGCGGCTGGGTCTTATCACCTTCGGCGACACCAGCGCCGCCGCCGCGCTCGCAAGCCGCTACGCCGCTATGCTGTGGAGCAAGTATCCCTCCATGCGCCCCGAAACTGTCAGGGCGCTCATGGTCCACTTCGCCGAATGGACCCCGGCGATGCGGGCGCGCTTCGTCAATGACGACGGCCGGCCAGACTACAAGACGTTGCTGCGCTGCTGTGGCTACGGCGTCCCCAACCTCCCGCGCCTGCTCTCCAGCGTCGACAACCGTCTGACGCTGATTGCCGAAAGCGAGCTCGAACCGTTCTTCAAGGATGGCAGCGACATTAAGACGCGCGAAATGCGCCCGCACGCGCTTCCCTGGCCGATCGATGTGCTAAGCGACCTCGGTAACACCGAGGTCGTCATGCGCGTGACGCTTTCTTACTTCATCGAACCCAGCCCCGGCGGCCGCGGCTGGACACCCCGCTACGGCTATCAATCGCATGGCCTGCGCTTCGCGGTTCGCAACCCGCTCGAAAGCACCGCCGATTTTGAGCGCCGCATCAATAAATTCGCGCGGGACGATGAGTATAAGGCCCCGGGCCTCAGCGATCCCGGCTGGCGGTTTGGCCGCCTCAGCGGCCTTACGTCCGTTGGCTCCCTTCATTCGGATGTCTGGCACGGCACCGCCGCTGCCCTTGCGGCACGCAGACATCTCGCGGTTTACCCGACCATGGGCTGGTGGAACAAGCGTCCCCACCTCGAAGCTTGGGATAGGACGGCGCACTATTCGCTTGTCGTCACAATTGAGACACCGGGCATCGAGACCGATATCTACACGCCGGTCGCCACTCAAATCGGTGTGCCGGTGGAGATTGAAATCTAACTGCGGTCGACCGGCCAGGTTAGTTTGCTGAACTGCCACTCAAGAATCGACATTCGGGAACCTGGGCACCGCCCCGCTCTCGGCAGCCGAAACCTCACGCGGACACGACCGAGGTATTCAGGAGCAGGCCGGCGGTCCATGATCCACTTTACGCAATCATCTGTTTACCGACACGCCCCTTCCGAACCCGGAATCCTAGCGCCGCAGCCTGCCTTTACTTCACTTTAGATCGTCTTCCCCTAGAGCAAATAAGTCTGCGCGCCCATTGTCGTGGACATCGGGGAAACTCGGGACTTGAGGCGGCTGGCTGCGATGGTGAGAGCTCCGATGGACGCGCGCGAGGATTGGTCCCGGCCCGGGATTGGCGACGCACCCGCAGCGTCCGGCGGTTACCTCGACGGGGTCGCGGTCTACATCTTCCTGATCGCCTTCCTCACCGTGTTCTACCTGTCGAACGGACCGCTTCTGCTCGCCCATTACGATCTCGGCTGGCACCTCGCCGCCGGCGATTTGATCAGGCAGCGGGGCGACGTGCCATTCCAGGATCCGTGGGCGTTCACCCTCGGCGACAGGCAATGGTACAATCTGTCCTGGCTCTGGGACGTGATGGCGAGCGTGCTGTATCAGCACACGGGCCTTGCCGGGATCGTGCTCATGGTCGTCGCCTGCGGCGCGATCATCGCCGGTTATCTGACCTTCTGCGGCCTGAGCAGCGGTGCATCGGCTCCGGCGGTTTGCATCGCGGTGTTCGCCGCATGCCTGCTCTATCCCTGCTACGAAGCCTCCCCCAACATGTATCTGGCGGCTTCGCCGAACGTCGCGACCATGCTGTTCGCGGTCGTGTTCTACGGCGAATGCCTGCGTCGGCGGAACTGGTTCCTGTTGCCGCCGATAATGGTCGCCTGGGTCAATCTGCATGGCGGCTTCATGCTCGCCTTTCCGATCCTCGGCGTGTTCGCCGGCATCGCACTGCTGCGGCGGGACTGGGTCAACTTCCGGAATTACGTCCTGGCGGGCGTCGGATGCGTCATCGCGATCTTCGTCAATCCGCTGGGATGGCACGTCTATGACGGCGTGAGGGCGACGCTCGGTCATTTCATCCAGGCCGATATCGGCGAGTGGCGCTCCTACTTCTTCAACATGGAACTGCCGGGAAGCTTGCCCGGCATCGTCTATGCGCTGACATTCGTTGCGCTGGAGCTGCGATACCGAAACTCAACGCGCGTTCCGCTCGAGGCGCGCGTGCTCGCGTGGCTGTTCCTGTGTCTCGGTCTCTATCAGTTCAGATACACCGCATTCTTCTTCATCTTCTCCAGCGTCCCGATGGCGCTTCACATCGACCGGCTGCTGCCGAAGCGTCTTGCGAGCGTCGAGGTCCGGCGCGCGATGCTGGCGGCAGGCGTCGTCGGCGTCCTGCTGCTGCCATTTGCATTCATGCAGGTGCGCCCGGCTCTGGCCCTGCCCGACATGCTGTCGGAAGACGATGCCCGCTATCTCGAGGCGCACGCCTCGCACGCGCATCTGTTGAACCACTGGAACGTCGGCGGGCTCCTGATCTTCAGGACGGGCGGATCGGTGCCCGTCTTCGTCGACGGCCGGGCGGCGACTGCCTATCCGGACGAATTGCTGCGCGACTATCACAAGCTGGTTCGCTGGGACATCGAGCCGGCCAACTGGGACGAGGTGATCGACAAGTACAAGATCGACGCGGTGCTCTGGGTCAGGGCCCATGATCCGCTGCGGCAGTTTCTGGTCGGCGAGAGAGGCTGGAAAGAAGAGTACACCGGCGCGTATGTCAGCCTCTACACAAGGCAAGACGCCTCTTCCCGATAAGATGAGATCAGGTCTGCCCAGGCTTGACCGATGATGCCGCATCGCTCGAAGGTTCGCGCGGCAGCAGCAGCCAGAAGCAGATCAGCGCAAAGGTGAGCTGGCCGAAGCCGCTCACGAAGATGCCCGAGACCGACGCCAGGGTCGGGATGGCGACCGCGATTCCGAGCACGGCCGCCATCAGGACGGCCGGCAGATCGACGACGAGGACGGCGGCATAGAGCGCCACCTCGAAGAAGGCATATTCCTTCAGCCTGGGCGCGCAGAGATAAAGCGCATACATCGCGAGCACGGTGATGCGCATCGCATGTCCGGGATGGCTGGCGAGCCAGTCGTCGAGCACCCGAAGCGGCGAAGCCTTGCGCGCCGGGCGCCACGCCCCGATCATGCGCCACACCGAGATCGCCAGCGGCGCGAGCACCAGCGCGAGCGCGAACAGGCCGTAAATCATCGCGACGACCGGCTTGCTGCCGGCAAGCCCGACGCTGTCGGCAAGCGTCAGCGCGAGGAAGAGCAGCGACGGATTGACCTCGTTGCCCGGCGAATGCTGTCCGGGGATCTGGCCGAAGATCGCGCTCAACCAGCTCTTGAACAGGTCGGGGTAGACCGCCAGCGAGGCCAGGATCGGGAGGGCGAACATGCCGGAAGCGACGGCGATCAGCACAAGCTTGCGAGCTCTCGGCTGCGGCAGGAAATAGAGCGCGGCAAGAACCGGGAAGAAAACCAGCTTGAACGAGGTGACGAGCCCGAGCAGCGCCGCGCCTGCGAGCTGCGGTGCCAGACTCGCGCCGGCGCCGTGGACGGGCCGCGCGGGGCGCAGCAGCAAGGCGAGCGATGCGGCCGTCAGCAGGCCGCTCAGGGCTGCGAAATTGCCGGTGGCGACGATCCATTCGAAGCCGAGGAAGCCGCCAAACGCGCACAGCACCCGTAGCGCGACGTCCCTCGCGCCCGGCCGGGACTTGCCGAGGCCGGGCAGCAGCAGCGCAGAGATCAGCGTGAGCAGGAGAAAGATCGGCTTGTGGTGCGCAACGAGAAAGCCGCCGGCGCAAATCGGGCGGAAGGCATCGAGCGTCACCGGAAGATAGGGATAAGAGAGCTTGGTGTCCTTCAGGTTCCTGACGAAATAGGGATCGAGCCCCTGGACATGGGCATCGACGGCCGCGCAGTTCACCCGCGCATCCCAGCCGAACGTCCCGTCCATGCCCATGTCGATGGCGACGAGCGTTGCGACCAGCACGGCCAATGCCAGGATGAAGCGGGTCATCCAATTGCTCGCCGGCACTCCAGTGGCAAAGGCCATTGGTTTTCCGCCTTCCGCGGACGCGGTGATATCAGTCATGGGCTCGCGCCCTCCATCTCGAGGCGTTTTGGCTCCGCGCGAAAATCCAGCAGCAGGATCCAGAAGCAGATCAGCGCGGCGACGAGGAGGACAAAAGTCCCCTCGAGCGTCGTCCGTGTCAGCGAGATCAGCGCGGGAGCGATCAGCCCGATGCCGAGAAAGGCGGCGAGCGGGCGGGCCGGCAGGTCGACGACGAGAATGGCGGCATAGAGCGCGAGCTCGAAGAAGGCGTATTCCTTCAGCCTGGGCGAGCAGAGATAGAGCGCAAACATGGCCAGCACCGCGATCCGCATGGCCGCGCGAGGATGATCCATCAGCCAGCGGTCCAGCTGCGACCAACGCGATCCCGCTTCCCTCGCCGGCCGGCTCGCAGCCACGCGCAGGACGGACAAGGCGAACGGGACGAGCACGAGCGCGAACGCGGCGAGCGCATAGGTCGCGAGCACGGCCGGCCTGCTCTCGATGCCGGCATGATGCATCAGATTCTGCGCGAGCAGCAGCAGCGATGGATTGATCTCCACGAGATCGACGGCGTGCTGGCCCGGAATTCGTCCCCCGATCGCAAGCAGCCAGCTCGCGAACAGATCGGGATAGAACAGCCGCGATATCACGATCGGCAAGACGAAGCTGAATGCCGCCACCGCGATCAGCAGCAGCTTGCGGCCGCGTGGCAGCGGCAGAAGATAGAGCGCAGCCGGCACCAGGAAGAACACCAGCTTGAACGACATCACGAGGCCGAGCAGCGCGGCGCCGGCGAGGCGCAAGGCAAGGCCCGGCTCTTCCGGCACGCCGGCGGTCGGCGCTCGAAGCAGGAGCATCAACGCGATCGCGGTCAGCACACCGCTCAGGATCGCGAAATTGCCCGAGACGTGCACCCATTCGAAACCGACGAAGGCACCGAGCACGCACAGCACCCTCAGCGCAACGTCGCGCGCACGCGGGCGCGTTCGGCCGAGCCCGGGCAGGAGCAGCCCGCAGAGCACGGCGAGGACGAAATAGAGGCCCATGTAATGATCGACGAGAAGGCCACCCGCGCAAAGCGGGCGGAACACGTCGAGCGTCACCGGCAAATAGGGATAGGAGAAATTGGTGCCCTTCAGGTTCTTGACGAAGTAGGGATCGAGCCCCGCTTGGTGCGCATCGACCGCCGCGCAATTGACGAGAAGATCCCAGCCATATCTCAGGTCGAGCAAGGCATAGTCGGCGAGATTGCCGAATACGAACAGCGCGGTCAGCGCGATCAGGCAGGACAGCCAGATCCCTCGCCTCGCAGCCGGGGCCGAGGGTCCCAACCATCGTGCTGCATCGGTCACGTCGGACACCGCGAAAATACCTGTCTTCCTGGGTTCCCTGGCGCACTGCGCGGCGCGGGTCAGGCCACAATGGACAGGATGGGTTGCGGATTCATCTCCCCGACGCGCCGTGCCCGCTCTTATGGTGAATCCCTGGTTGCCGGCTTCGCGAAAGTTCCGGCAGCCCCCTACCGCGACGCGCGGGCGGCCAGCCAGGCATCGAGCGCCTCGCTTGTGTCCGCCGTCGCGGCCATGCGCGCGAACTGCTCGCTCTCGATGGCAAGGCCCTCCGCGATCGAGACGTTGAGGCCCCGCGTGGCGGCCGTGATCACGCGGGCGACCGCCAGCTGCGAATGCCGCGAGATCCGATCCGCCAGGGCGAAGGCGGCGTCGAGAAGCTGCGCATGCGGCACGATGCGGTTGACCAATCCCATCTCCAGGGCTCGCTGTGGTGAAAAGGAATCTCCGGTCAGCAGGTGCTCAAGCGCCCGCTTCCGGCCCGCGAGCCGCGGCAGCCGCTGGGTGCCGCCGAAAGTCGGCGTGATGCCGATCGCGATCTCGGGCTTGGCGAAGGTCGCCCGCTCGCTGGCGACGGCCAGATGCACGGCCTCCGTGATCTCGCAGCCGCCACCGAAGGCGATGCCGTTGACCGCGGCGATGATCGGCTTCGGAAAGGCCTCCATGCGCGCCGTCATCGCCTGCCCGCGTCGCACGAAGTCCTTCACGGCAACGTCCGGTCCGCGCCTCACGCTCTCGGAGAATTCGGCGATGTCGGCGCCTGCCGAGAAGGCGCGATCGCCCGCTCCGGTCAGGACCACCGCGCGAACATTCGCATCGTCCTCGATGCGGTCGAGGATCGCCATCAGACGGTCGATGAGAGCGTAGCTCAGCGCGTTGAGCTTGCCCGGGCGGTTGAACGTCAACAGCGCGGTGGCGCCCCGTGTTTCCCAAAGGATCAGATCGGACAAGTCTTAGGCTCCTTCCAGGTCGAACATTCGAAGGGAAGTCAGCCACACCGGCTTCATTGTGTATACTCACTAGGCAGTATACATTGGAGCAATGTCGGAGAGAGGTGACACCACGCGCGAGCAGATCGTCATTGCGGCGACGCGCCTGTTCTATGGCGAGGGCATCCGGGCGGTCAGCATGGACGCGGTCGCCGAGAAGGCCGGCGTCACCAAGAAGACGCTCTATTATCACTTCACCAGCAAGGACGAGCTCGTCGCAGAGACCATCGCAGCGCGCGACCAGCCGACGCTGGAGCTCTATATGCGATGGTTCGCCGAGACCGACGGCACTATCGCCGACAAGGTCCACGGTCTCTTCGTCAAGCTCGGACGCTCCGTGAACACGCCGCGCTGGCGCGGCTGCGGCTTCCTGCGGACGATCGCCGAGCTCGCCAACACGCCGGCACATCCGGCCGTCAAGGCCGGCGCGGCGCACAAGAAACGCTTCGAGGCATGGCTCGAAACGGAGCTGCGCGATCGCGGCATTGCCGGGGCGGAGGCGCTGGCCCGCCAGCTCGTGATCCTGCTCGACGGCGCCACCACCGTGATGCTGATCCATCGGGATCTCGACTATGTCGACACCGCCGGACGATTGGCGCGCGGCCTGGTCGAGACGGCCCGCAAGCGCGGCTGATTGGGGAGATGGGCCGCCCCCCGGTCCGCCACTTCACCAATTCTTGTCCGCCCGCCTGCCAGCCATCCCGAAACATGGGTTGTGCAATGCAGCATGGACGATGGATAAAGCCGCTCGATTTCAGAAGGTGAGCTGCTTGTCCGACGTCAATGCCGATTCCTGGGTGTCCTCCGGGCACCGTCCCATGGGTTTTCCAGAATTCGTCATCGTGATCGCGTCCATCATGGCGCTGAATCCGCTTGCGATGGACATGATGCTGCCGGCGCTGCCCAATATCGGGGCGGCCTTCAAGATTCCCGTCGCCAACCATCTTCAGCTGGTGCTGTCGACCTTCCTGATCGGCTTCGGCGCCGGCCAGTTCGTCATGGGCCCGCTGTCGGACCGCTTCGGCCGCCGGCCCGTGCTGCTCGGCGGCATGGCGGTTTATGCGGTGGCGAGCGTGCTGGCGGTCGCGGCGCCCTCGTTCGAGACGCTGCTGCTGGCGCGCGCACTGCAAGGGCTCGGCACCTCGGCGACGCGCGTGATCGCGACCTCGATCGTGCGCGACTGCTATGTCGGCCGCCGCATGGCGAGCGTGATGTCGCTCGCCATGATGGTGTTCATCGCGGTGCCCGTGATCGCCCCCTCGTTCGGACAGGCCGTGCTGCTGGTGACGGCCTGGCGCGGCATCTTCGTGGTGCTCATGCTGTACGGCCTGCTCGCGCTTGCATGGTGCGTGCTGCGGCTGCCTGAAACCCTCCCTCCGTCCGGGCGCCGGTCGCTGGCGCCCGCCGACGTGCTCGCGGCGTTCCGACAGACCGTGACCAATCGCCAGACCATCGGCTATGCCACCGCCGCCGGCAGCGTCATTGGCGCGCTGTTCGCCTATGTCTTCTGCGCCCAGCAGGTCTTCACCGGCATCTATCATCTCGGCCATTATTTCCCGCTCGCCTTCGCCGCGATCGCGGCCGGCACGGCGGTGGCCGGCTTCCTCAATGCGAGGCTGGTCGGGACGCTCGGCATGCGCGTGATCTCGCATGGTGCGCTGACGCTCTACACGATCGTCGCCGCCGTGATGCTGCTGACGGAAATTCTCGGCGTGCTGCCGCTTGCCCTGTTCATGGTGCTCTCGGCGCTGATGATGTTCTCGTTCGGCATGATGGTTGCCAACTTCACTGCGCTCGCGATGGAGCCACAGGGCCGCATCGCCGGCACGGCTTCCTCGCTCTACGGCTCGATCACGACGTTGATCGGGATCGTGGTCGGCATGGCCATCGGACAGAGCTTCGACGGCACGCTGTTGCCGTTCTCGGTCGGCTTCTTCCTGTCGACGATCGCCGCGCTCGCGATCGTGCTGGTGGTGGAGAAAGGACGGCTGTTCAAGCCGCATCATCGTCCCATCGATTGAGGAACTTCCCGGCGGCCGCGATGTTGTCGTGCAGCAATTTTGAAGGGCCGCTGCGATGGAACTGGAACACCGCGAAGATCACGCCGACGTCGAGCCGCAGACGGCGGAACGTTCCGAGCCGGGCCTCGGACAGGCTGCGCTGACCACGCCTTTCGCGAGCGAGGGGCTGGAGCAGGTACGCGACAGCCACTGCTGAGCACGACGTCTACTCGGTCCCCCGCCGGTTGGCGCTGAATTCATCCGCAGTGCTGGCCGGCCCCTTGCTGTCCTGCGGCGGCACCATCAGCACGACCACCTCCCGGGAAAGACCCGGGCGGCCCCACAGCGACGCCTGCACGATAAACTCGCGCCTGACGACAGGTCCGACGCGGAGCGACACCCAATCCATCCATTGGATGCAAATTTCCTGGTCACGGAAACAGAGTGCGGCAAGGCCGCGCTCGAGCGCGGCCTTGCGCGGCAAGCCTAACGTATCTTCGAACTCGAAGGGCCCCGCATTGTTCGGATGGTCCGGGCTGTAGAACGCGGTGGCGTAAGCCAGCGAACCATCACCACCCACCGCAATCAGCGGCTCGCCGGTCAGCTCCCGCCATTGGCGCGTCACTTCGCGGGCCGCCTGCGCGTAGAGATTCCGCCCTTCCTCGTAACCCTGATCGTTGCGATGGACGGCATGAATCGGGGCTGCGACCAGGACAGCGGCCAGCGCGACGCCGGCCACGATCACCGTGACGTTGACGGTGTAGAAGCGCTCGATCGGGTAGCGCGCGCCACAGATCACTGGAATGACGAACAGGAACAGCCCCTGCAGTGCCCACAGGGACGGCAGATCCGAGCCCATCGCGAGCGACGTCAGCACCGGCAGCACGATCGTGCCGATCGCAACGTAGAACAGCAGCCGCAGGCCCGGGCTCATGGCCGCGAAGTCGGCCGGCAGCTGCTTCAGCCGCGTGCCGGCGATCAGCACCCACAGCACGGCCGACACGCCCATGGCCGCCACCAGACCCAACACAAAAGTTCTGGCCTCAATGAGCGAGCTCGCAGCAATGCCATTGGCGTGAGCCAACGCATAGGTGAAGGACGAGGCGCCGGTCGTCGCCAGCCAATGGATGTGCGGTGACAGCGCGGCGAGCCCGACAACGATCGATATCCAGGGCGAGGCGGAGGTGAAATAGGCGCGCCGCGCCGGATGCGCCAGCGCGGCAAAGGCGAAGCTCGCGACGAGGAAAATCGAGTAATATTTGCCGACCATCGCCAGCGCCGTCGTGCATCCCACCGCAATCGCCCACAGCGAACCGCGGGTCTCGAACGCGCGCAGGAAGCACCAGGTCGCCAGCGGCCAGATCGCGAGCTGCACGGCATTGGCGTTGAAGCGCTGGGCGTGGAATTGATAGGCGGGCGTCAGCATCAGGAGCAGCAGCACCAGGACGCGCTTGTGACCGGTGACGAACTGCCGCGCGATCAGATCGACGAAGAACAGTGCGAGCCCCGCATTGGCCATCGCCATCAATTGCAGCGACCAGTCGCTGGTCGGAAAGACCGAGGTCCACGCTGCCGCGACCCACCCCATCAACGGTGGATGCTTGGCATAGCCCCAGGCAAAATCCCGCCCCAGCGCCCAGGCCTCGAGCGTATCAGGGTGCAGGCCGCCGCCGGCATAGGCGATCACAAGATAAAGCGTCCAGACCGCGACGAAGCAGGCGATGAGAAGCGGCACGGCCCACCCCGCCTCGACGCAGTCGAGCCAACGGAGGAAAGGCCGGCGCCATCGTGCCGGTGCGCGATCGGACCGTTCGGCCATCGCCTGAAGTGCAAAATCGATCGGCACGGGGATAAAGGGGACAAGGAAAGTGATGCGTGAAGACGGCACATCTATTTCAGGATTGAAACAAATAGCAATGATTGGAAACTGGAAAGGTTAAAGGCTCCACGGCTTCTCGTCCGATGCCGGACCGGCAAAGGACAGCGGCGCCGCTGTGAGAGCGGCGCCGCATGGCGAACATAGCGAAGGGCGGGAGGTGTGCCCCCCTACTCCGATTTGTCGATGTTCCAGAATACCGGCGTTGCGGGGCCGTCCAGCACGCCGGTCAGCGATTTGCGCCAGGCGGTCGGCACCTGATACTGGCCGAGTGGCATGTAGAGCACCTGATCGTAGGCCTCCTTCTGGATCTCGGTCGCGATCTTCTTTCGCTCCTCGAGCGAGGCGGCGCGAACGAAGGCGTCCTTGAGCTGCTCGATCTTGGCATCCTCCGGCCAGCCGAACCAGCCGCCCTTCTTGCCCTGCCCGCCGACGGCGACGTTGGTGATCGGATTGTCCGCGTCGGCGCTGACCCAGTTGGTGACGAACATGTTCCAGCCGCCCTCCTTCGGGGGCTTCTGGCTGGCGCGCCGGCTCACCACGGTCTGCCAGTCAGTCGCCTGCAGGTCGACCTTGAAGCCGGCTTCGCGCAGTTGCTGCGCGACGACGATGGGTTGCGCCTTCAGCGTCAGCACGTCGCCCGGCGCCATCAGCACGACAGGTGTGCCGTCGTAACCGGACTCGGCCAGCGCCTTCCGGGCCGCGGCCATGTCGCCGCCCTTCGCCAGCGTCTCACCGCCGACCTCCGTCGCGAACGGCGTGTCGCAGATGAAAGCCGCCGCGCAGGTCTTGTAATATTTGGGATCGCCGATCAGCGCATCGAGCACGTCCTTCTGCTTGACCGCCAGAAACGCCGCGCGGCGAACCTTGACGTTGTCGAAGGGCGGATGAAGGAAGTTCATCCGTGCGCCGGTCTGGAATCCGAACTTGTTCAGGATCTCGAGCTTGAGTCCCTTATCGGCCTCGATGGCGGGCACCATCTCGATGGCGGGATTTTCCATGAAATCGACGTCGCCCGACTGCAGCGCGTTCAGCGCGGTCTGCGCGTCCGGCATCGTGATCCATTCGACCCGATCGACCTTCACCACCTTGCCGCCGGAGGTCCAGCTCGCCGGCTCCTTGCGCGGCACGTAATCGGTGTTCTTGACATAGATCGCCTTCACGCCGGGTTGGAATTCCGACGCCACGAACTTGAAGGGACCGGAGCCGATCTGCTCGGGGATCTGCTTGTCGACCGGCGTCTCGGCGAGACGCTTCGGCATCATGAAAGCAACACGCGAGGACGGCTTGCCAATCGATTCCAGCACCAGCGCGTAAGGCTCCTTCAGCTTCAGCGTGATGGTTTTGGGGTCGGTCGCCTCGATGCTCGCGGTGAAATCCATGAGCTTCTGGCCCATGCCGTCGACCGCCGCCCAGCGCTTCAGCGAAGCGACGCAGTCTTCCGCCGTCACCGGCGCGCCGTCATGCCACTTCAGCCCGTCGCGCAGGGTGAAGGTGTAGGTCAGCTTGTCGTCGGAGATTGTCCAGTCCGCCATCTGCGGCTGGACCTTGAAATTCGAATCGGTCGCGATGAGTGTGTCGTAGACCATGTAGCCGTGGTCACGTGTGATGTAGGCCGTGGTGAAGATCGGATCGAGGATCCGCAGATCCGAATGCATCACCGCGCTGATGGTCTTGCCTGCGGCAAGGACCGGCGAGGCCAGTGCCGAAAGCGCCACGGCCGAAAGCGCGAGTTTGGAGGCGAACGCGAGACGCCCCCGACGCATGAATTGGAACATTGACGTTCTCCTGGCGACCGGCTGGCGGGCGGCGCCGCCGGTGACGACGGCGCCGCGTATGGTTTGGCGTGGAAGGCGCGCGAGGCGCCTTCCTTGTGACGATTGGTCTTACTCCGACTTGTCGACGTTCCAGAACAGCGGCGTCGCTGGGCCGTCGAGCACGCCGGCCAGCGATTTGCGCCAGCCGCTCGGCGTCTGGTACTGCCCGAGCGGGATATAGATCACCTGCTCATAGGCTTCCTTCTGGATGTCGGCGGCGATCTTCTTCTGCTCGTCGAGCGAGGACGCACGGACGAAGGCGTCCTTGAGCTGCTCGATCTTGGGATCGTCTGCCCAGCCGAACCAGCCGCCCTTCTTGCCCTGGCCGCCGATCGAGAGATTGGCGATCGGGTTCGACACGTCGGGCGCGACCCAGTTGGTGAAGAACATGTTCCAGCCGCCCTCCTTCGGAGGCTTCTGGCTGGCGCGGCGGCTCACCACCGTCTGCCAGTCGGTCGCCTGCAGGTCGACCTTGAAGCCGGCCTCACGCAGCAGCTGGGCGGCAACGATCGGTTGCGCCTTGAGCGTCGTGACGTCGCCGGGCGCCATGATCACGATCGGGGTGCCGTCATAGCCGGACTCGGCCAGCGCCTTCTTGGCTTCGGCCATGCCATTGCCCTTCGTCAGCGTCTCGGCGCCGACCTCGGTCGCAAAGGGCGTATCGCAGATGAAGAACGCGCCGCAGATCTTCTGATACTTGGGATTGCCGACCAGCGCGTCGAGCACGTCCTTCTGGTTCATGGCCAGCAAGGCAGCACGTCGCACCTTCACGTTGTCAAACGGCGGATAAAGGAAGTTCATCCGGCCGAGCGTCTGATAGCCGAACTTGTTCAGGACCTCGATGGTGAGTTCCTTGTTCGTTTCCAGCACCGGCATCATGTCGTACGGCAGGTTCTCCATGAAGTCGATGTCGCCCGACTGCAGCGCGTTCACCGCGGTCTGCGAGTCCGGCATGGTGATCCATTCGACGCGGTCGACCTTCACCACCTTGCCGCCGGAGGTCCAGCTCGCCGGCTCCTTGCGCGGCACGTAATCGGTGTTCTTGACGTAAACCGCCTTCACGCCCGGCTGGAATTCGCCCTGCACGAACTTGAACGGACCCGAACCGATCTGCTCGGGAATCTGCTTGTCCGGCGGCGTCTCGGCGAGGCGCTTAGGCATCATGAAGGCGACGCGCGAGGACGGCTTGCCGATGGAGTCGAGCACGAGACCGTAGGGCTCCTTCAGCTTCAGCGTGATGGTCTTGGCGTCGGTCGCCTCGATGCTCGCGGTGAAGTCCATCAGCTTCTGGCCCATGCCGTCGACGGCGGCCCAGCGCTTCAGCGAGGCGACGCAGTCTTCCGCCGTCACCGGCGCGCCGTCATGCCACTTCAGACCGTCGCGCAGGGTGAAGGTGTAGGTGAGCTTGTCGTCGGAGATCTTCCAGTCCGCCATCTGCGGCTGGATCTTGAAGCTCGAATCAGGAGCCACCAGGGTGTCGTAGACCATGTAGCCGTGGTCACGCGTGATGTAGGCCGTGGTGAAGATCGGATCGATGATGCGCAGATCCGAATGCATCACCGCCGTGATGGTCTTGCCGGCCGCAAGCACCGGCGCGGCGAACGCCGTCGAAAGCGCGACGACAGACAGCGCAAGTTTGGAGGCGAACGCGCGAGGCCCCCGGCGCATGAAGTGCAACATAAAAAGTTTCTCCTGACGTGAAACTGTTCAAAGGCGGGTTATTGATTGTGCATGTGGTTCGTTCCTTGGGCGAACTAACCTCATGCAATGCCTTTATCTTTTCGAGACTTGCAGACAGTGCCGAGCGCGTCAATCCGGTTTCGCTGCAAGCCCTGTCGGCGCGGCCACGGGCTCCACAAGGATCGGTTTGGCTCTACAACACTCTCCGCTCGTCTCGCCCCACGGCGATGCAATGCGCATTCCATCTTTCGAAGCTTGAGAGACATTCAGATGAATCCAGCCAATCTTCCCTTCGATTCCGAGGCCATGCTCGAAGGCCTGCGCACCTGGGTGGAATGCGAGAGCCCGACCTGGGATGCCGATGCCGTCAACCGCATGCTCGATATCGCGGCGCGGGATATGGCGATCATGGGTGCGACGATCGAGCGCATCGCCGGCCGGCAGGGCTTCGGCGGCGTGATCCGCGCGCGCTTTCCGCATCCGAAGCAGGGCGAGCCCGGCATCCTGATCGCCGGTCACATGGATACCGTCCACCCGGTCGGCACCATCGAGAAGCTGAAATGGCGCCGCGAGGGCAACAAATGCTACGGCCCCGGCATCTACGACATGAAGGGCGGCAATTACCTCTCGCTGGAAGCGATCCGGCAGCTGGCGCGCGCATCCTTCACTACCCCGCTGCCGATCACCGTGCTGTTCACGCCGGACGAGGAAGTCGGCACGCCCTCGACGCGCGACATCATCGAGGCGGAGGCGGCGCGCAACAAATATGTGCTGGTGCCCGAGCCCGGCCGCGCCGATAACGGCGTCACCACCGGACGCTACGCCATCGCACGCTTCAATCTCGAGGCGACGGGCCGGCCGAGCCACGCCGGCGCGACGCTGTCGGCGGGCCGCTCGGCAATCCGCGAGATGGCGCGGCAGATCCTCGCCATCGACGCCATGACGACAGAGGACTGCACCTTCTCGGTCGGCGTTGTGCACGGCGGGCAATGGGTCAATTGCGTTGCCACGACCGCCACCGGCGAAGCGCTCTCCATGGCCAAGCGGCAGGCCGATCTCGACCGCGGCGTCGAGCGGATGCTGGCGCTGTCAGGCACGACCAACGATGTCGCCTTCAAGGTGACGCGCGGGGTGACGCGGCCGGTGTGGGAGCCGGATGCCGGCACGATGGCGCTGTATGAAAAGGCGCGCGGCATTGCCAAATCTCTTGGCGCGGAATTGCCGCACGCCAGTTCGGGCGGCGGCTCCGACGGCAACTTCACCGGCGCGATGGGCATCCCGACGCTCGACGGCCTGGGCGTGCGCGGCGCCAATGGCCACACGCTGGAGGAGTATATCGAGGTCGAGAGTCTGGTCGAGCGCGGCCGGCTGATGGCGGGGCTGCTGGCGACCCTGGAGTGATTTTGAGTTTTGGGGCGATCCGAAGGGACCGAACCCGGAATCTCGGGATTCCGGCTTCGCGTCTTCGAAACGCCCCGGAATGACAGGCTCGAACCAGCCTTCGCGGCAGCGACTGACCGCACTGCAAAAACTGTGGCCCTCATGGCACGGGAATTGCTGAAATGTTAGGCTGGTGGCAGAACAGTCCCTCGCGGCTGCCGCCGATTTGACTCTAATTAGACGGATCCAACTTGCTCGGATATCTCCTTCGCCGAATCTTCGCCGCCGTGCCCGTCATGGGCGTCGTCGCGCTGTTCGTCTTCCTCCTGCTCCGCCTCACCCCCGGCGATCCCGCCGCGATCCTCGCCGGCGACAATGCGACCCCGGAACGGCTGGAGCGCATCCGCACCTCGCTCGGCCTCAACGAGCCCCTGATCGTGCAGTTCATCACCTGGGTGAACAAGCTGCTGCACGGCGATCTCGGGACCTCGCTGATCTCCAACCTGCCCGTCATGAAGATGATCGGCCAGCGCGTCGAGCCCTCGATCTCGATCGCGCTGTGCACCATCATCCTTGCCGTGATCGTGGCGGTGCCGCTGGGCGTGATCGCGGCATGGAAGCACGGTACCTGGATCGACCGCTTCGTGATGGGGCTTTCCGTGCTCGGCTTTTCGGTGCCGGTGTTCGTGGTCGGCTATGTCCTGATCGAGGTGTTCGCGCTCGAGCTGCGCTGGGTTCCGGTGCAGGGTTTCAAGAGCATCAGCGCCGGCTTCGGTCCGTTCTTCGAACGCATGATCCTGCCGACCTGTGCCCTCTCCTTCATCTACATCGCGCTGATCGCGCGCATGACGCGTGCGGCGATGCTGGACGTGCTCGGCGAGGACTACGTCCGCACCGCGCGCGCCAAGGGCATCAACGAGGTCGCCGTCATGATGCGCCATGCGCTGCGCAACGCCGCCGTGCCCGTGATCACCGTGATCGGCACCGGCTTTGCGCTGCTGATCTCCGGCGTCGTCGTCACCGAGAGCGTATTCAACATTCCCGGCATCGGCCGCCTCACCGTGGATGCGGTGCTGGCGCGCGACTATCCGGTGATCCAGGCGATGATCCTGCTGACGTCGCTGGTCTATGTCGTCGTCAATCTCCTGATCGACGTCGCCTACACACTGCTCGATCCCCGGATCCGGTACTGAGGCAAGGATTTAACAACAAACATGTCGGTCGATACCCTTCCCCAGTCCTCCATTCCGATCACGACGCCGCTGCGGCCGCGTTTCGGGTTCCTCACCTCGACGCCGATCATCGCCACGGCGACGGTCCTGCTCGGGCTGATCCTGCTGATCTCGATCATCGCGCCGCTGATCGCGCCGCACGATCCGATTCAGCTCGCGCCGTCGCAGCGATTGAAGCCTTCCTCGGCGCAATTCCTGCTCGGCACTGACGCCTATGGTCGCGATCTGTTGTCGCGCGTGGTCTATGGCGGCCGCATCTCGCTCCTGATCGGCATCGGCTCGGCGATCCTTTCGATCGCCATCGGGCTCGCGATCGGCCTCGTCTCCGGCTTCTTCAAGCTGGTCGATGCCGTGATGATGCGCATCATGGACGGCCTGATGGCGATGCCGAGCATCCTGCTCGCGATCGCCGTGGTCTCGCTCTCCGGTGCCAGCATCTGGACCGTGCTGATCGCGATCACCATTCCGGAGATTCCGCGCGTCGCTCGCCTCGTACGCTCCGTGGTGCTGTCGGCGCGCGAGGAGCCTTATGTGGAGGCCGCGATCTCGGTCGGCTCGTCCTTGCCGAAGATCATGTGGCGGCATCTGATGCCGAACACGGTCGCCCCGCTGATCGTCCAGGGCACCTATATCTGCGCCAGCGCCATTCTCACCGAGGCCATCCTCTCCTTCCTCGGCGCAGGCATCTCGCCGGAGACGCCGACCTGGGGCAACATCATGGCCGAGGGCCGCCAGTACTTCCAGATCAAGCCGTCGCTGATCTTCTGGCCGGGCCTCCTGCTCTCGATCGCCATCCTCAGCATCAATCTGATCGGCGACGCCGCCCGCGACGCTCTCGATCCCCGCATGAAGCAGCGGGAGGGCAAGTGAAGCAATTCGCCTTGTCATTCCGGGGCGCGCCTCTTGGCGCGAACCCGGAATCCATTTCACCACATGTGCTGCGGCCCGATGGATTCCGGGCTCGCGACTTTGTCGCGCCCCGGAATGACGGAGAGATTTGACGTGACCAACACCATCCTCGACATCAACAACCTCGTCGTGTCCGTCGGCAAGAAACCGGGCGGGCACAAGATCATCGACGGCATCTCGATCCAGGTGCGCGAGCGCGAGACGCTGTGCCTCGTCGGCGAAAGCGGCTCGGGCAAGTCGGTGACCTCGCTCACCACGATGGGCCTGTTGCCGAAAGGTACGCTGGTGCCGACCGGCGGCAGCGTCAAGCTGGTCGGCGAGGAGATCCTCACCGCGACCGACCGCCGCCTGCGGCAACTGCGCGCAACGCAAATGGCGATGATCTTCCAGGAGCCGATGACCGCGCTCAATCCGGTGGTGCCGGTCGGCCGCCAGATCGACGAGGTGCTGCGCGCACACACCAAGCTCGATGCCAGGGCGCGCAAGAAGCGCATTCTCGACATGATGGAGCAGGTCCACCTGCCCCAGGTCGAGCGCATCTTCGCCTCCTATCCGCACCGCCTCTCCGGCGGCCAGCGCCAGCGCATCATGATCGCGATGGCGCTGGTGCTGGAGCCGAAGCTGCTGATCGCCGACGAGCCGACCACCGCGCTCGACGTCACCACGCAGAAGCAGATCCTGTCCCTGATCAGAGAACTTCAGCGCGATCACGGCACGGCCGTGCTGTTCATCACCCATGACATGGGCGTGGTCGCCGAGATCGCCGACCGCGTCGCGGTGATGCGGCAGGGGCGCCTGGTCGAGACCGGTCCGCTCGACACCGTGCTGCGCAACCCCACCATGGAATATACCCGCAACCTGCTCGCTGCGGTGCCGAGCCTGGTGCCGCGGCCGCCGCGCGAGGAAAGCCGCGAGCCCGTCGTGCTCGAGGCCAACGAGCTCAGCAAGGTCTACAAGGAGCGCGCCTTCTTCGGCAAAGGCCGCGAGGTCGTTGCCGCCGACAAGGTCACGCTCACCTTGCGCAAGGGCCGCACGCTCGGCATCGTCGGCGAGAGCGGCTCGGGCAAATCCACCGTGGCGCGCTGCATCGTCCGCCTGATCGACCCGACCTCCGGCGGCGTACGCCTCGCCGGACGCGAGATCGCCGACATCTCGCGTCGCCTGTTGCAGCCGCACCGGCAGAAGATCCAGATCGTGTTCCAGGATCCCTACCGTTCGCTCAACCCGCGCGTCACCGTCGGCGAGAGCATCGCGGAAGGCCCGATCAACTACGGCGTCGCGCATGCAGATGCGATCAAACGCGCGCGCGAGCTGCTCGAGCTGGTCGGCCTGCCCGCCGATGCCGTCTCGCGCTATCCGCACCAGTTCTCCGGCGGCCAGCGCCAGCGCATCGCCATTGCCCGCGCGCTCGCGCTCGATCCCGACGTGCTGGTCGCGGACGAAGCGGTCTCCGCGCTCGACGTCTCGGTGCAGGCGCAGGTGCTGGACCTGCTCGACGAGATCCAGAATCGGCTCGGCATCGCGATCCTGTTCATCACCCACGATTTGCGTGTCGCCGCGCAAATCTGCGACGAGGTCGTGGTGATGCAGCACGGCCGCGTCGTCGAACAAGGCCCCGCCGCCGAGGTGCTGACGCATCCGAAGGAGGCCTACACCAAGGCGCTCCTGGACGCGGCTCCCGGACGCAACTGGGACTTTGCGAACTTCCGGCCGGTGGCGGAGGGCGTGGGGGCGAGCGCGAGCGCGTAAATCTCTCCGCCGTCATTCCGGGGCATCGCGAAGCGATGAGCCCGGAATCCATTTGGCCGCGGACTCTGTCGCACAATGGATTCCGGGTTCGCGCCCAAGCGGGCGCGCCCCGGAATGACGACGGAGGATGGATCGCATCCGCAGCATTCCCAAAACGATCTGACCCTATGCACGGCGCGATGGCCTCTCGCCTTGCTCCCACCTCAAGGCCAAGGCTAACTTCGCGCACCTTCCAGCGCTGGACTTGAATTGATGACACGTATCGCCGTCGGCGGCTTCCTGCACGAGACCAACACTTTCGCTCCCACCAAGGCGACCTTCGCCGATTTCCAGCATGGCGGCGGCTGGCCGGCGATGACCGAAGGGGCCGACGTTCTCAAGGTGATGCGGCGCATCAATGTCGGCCTCGCCGGTTTCGTCGACAGTGCCGAAGCCAAGGGCTGGGAACTGGTTCCGACGATCGCCTGCGGTGCAAGCCCGTCGGCACATGTCACGGAGGATGCCTTCGAGCGCATCGTCAAGGTGATGGTCGACGGCATCAAGGCCGCCGGCCCCATCGACGCCGTCTATCTCGACCTGCACGGCGCCATGGTGACCGAGCATCTCGACGACGGCGAAGGCGAGATCCTGGCGCGCGTGCGCCGCGTCATCGGCAAGGATGTTCCGCTGGTCACCAGCCTCGATCTCCACGCCAACGTCACGCCCGAGATGATGGACCATGCGGACGCGCTGATCGCCTACCGCACCTATCCGCATGTCGACATGGCCGAGACCGGCCGCGCCTCCGCGCGACATCTCGCTCTGTTGCTGAAGACCAAGCAACGCTTCGCCAAGGCGTTCCGGCAATTGCCGTTCCTGATTCCGATCAGCTGGCAATGCACCAACGACCAGCCCACCAAGGGTATCTACGAGAAGCTCGCCGCGCTGGAGAGCGATGCGGTTCCGACGCTATCTTTTGCGCCCGGATTCCCCGCCGCCGACTTCCGCGACTGCGGCCCGAGCGTGTTCGCCTATGGCCGGACGCAGGAGGACGCCGATCGTGCGGCCGATGCGATCGTCAAGCTGATCGAGAGCCACGAGGACGATTTCGACGGCAAGATCTGGTCGCCCGACGACGGCGTGCGCCACGCCATGGAACTTGCGAAGGGCGCGAGCAAGCCGATCATCATTGCCGACACCCAGGACAACCCGGGCGCCGGCGGCGATTCCGACACGACAGGCATGCTGCGCGCGCTGGTGCGCAACAAGGCGAGTGCGGCGACCGGCGCGATCTACGATCCGGAATCGGCCAAGGCCGCCCATGCGGCCGGCGTCGGCGCCACCGTCACGCTGTCACTCGGCGGCAAGTCCGGCATCCCCGGCGACGAACCCTACACCGAGACCTTTGTCGTCGAGAAATTGTCCGACGGCCGCTTCATCGCACCCGGCCCCTACTATGGCGGCCGCGAGATGGAGATGGGTCCCTCCGCAGCCTTGCGCATCGGCGATGTCCGCGTCGTCGTCTCCTCGCACAAGGCCCAGCTCGCCGACCAGGCGATGTACCGCTATGTCGGCATCGAGCCGACCAGGGAGAAGATCCTGGTGAACAAGAGCTCGGTGCATTTCCGCGCCGATTTCGAGCCGATCGCGGAGAAGCTGATGATCTGCGCCGCGCCCGGCGCGATGCCGGCCGACACCGCCTCGCTGCCCTGGACGCGGCTGCGTCCGGGCATCCGCATCAAGCCGAACGGCCCCGTCTTCAATCCCCCTTCCCGCTAACCGGACAGGAACACATGCCCACACTCGAGCGCATCGACGGCTTTGCCGACGAACTCACTGCCATCAGGCGCGACCTTCATGCCCATCCCGAGATCGGCTTCGAGGAAGTGCGCACCTCCGGCATCGTCGCGGACAAGTTGGCGAGCTGGGGCATCGAGGTGCATCGCGGTCTCGGCGGCACCGGCGTGATCGGCGTCATCAAGGGCAAGGGCTCGGGCGGCAAGCGCATTGGCCTGCGTGCCGACATGGACGCGCTGCCGATGGAGGAGAACACCAACCTGAAATGGAGCTCCAAGATCCCCGGCCGCTTCCACGGCTGCGGCCATGACGGCCACACCACCATGCTGCTCGGCACCGCGCGCTACCTCGCCGAAACCCGGAATTTCGACGGCACCGTGCACCTGATCTTCCAGCCGGCCGAGGAAGGCCTCGGCGGCGCCCGCGCCATGATCAAGGACGGGCTGTTCGAGAAATTTCCCTGCGACGAGCTCTACGGCCTGCACAACGCGCCCGACCTGAACCACGGCGAGATCGCGATCCTGCCCGGCCCCGCAATGGCCAGCGCCGACTTCTTCGACCTGCGCATCACCGGCTACGGCGCACATGGCGCCATGCCCGAGCGCTCCAAGGACGCGGTGGTCATCGCGACCACGCTGGCGCAGGCGATCCAGACCATCGTCAGCCGCAATGTCGAGCCGCTCCAGGCTGCCGTGATCTCGATTACGCAGATCCATGCCGGCTCGGCCTACAACGTCATCCCGGGCGACGCGCATCTTTGCGGCACCATCCGCACCTTCTCGAAGGAGGTCCGCACTCTGGTCGCGGAACGCATCCGCACCATCTGCGCCGGCATCGCGAGTGCCTACGAATGCGTGATCGACGTCGACATCCGCGACACCTTCGGCGTGCTGATCAACCAGGTCGAGCAGTCCAAGGTGGTCGAGGAGGTCGCGCGCACGATCGTCGACCCCGCCAACGTCATCACCCGCGCCCAGCCGAAGATGGGCAGCGAGGATTTCGCCGACATGCTGGAGACCATTCCCGGCGCCTATTTCTGGGTCGGCCATGACGGCTCGGTGCCGGTGCACAATCCCGGCTTCGTGCTCGACGACAAGATCCTGCCGATCGGCGCCAGCATGTTCGCCCGCATCATCGAGACCCGGATGCCGGTCGGCGCTCATGCCTAAGAGGAGCGCTGAAGAGGCGGTCACCTCGCTGCACGATCTGTCCGCGGTCGATCTGATCGCGGGCTATCGCGCCAAGCAATTCTCGCCCAGCGAGGTGCTGGAGGATTTGCTGTCGCACGTCGCGGCGTGGGAACCGCATCTGAAGGCGCTCTATGCATTCGATCCCGACAGCGCGCGCGAGGCCGCCAAGGCCTCGACCGCGCGCTGGACCGGCGGCGAGCCGTCCGGCGCGCTCGACGGCGTGCCTGTGACGGTGAAGGACAACATCGCGACCAAGGGCGTGCCGGTGCCGCTGGGCGCCGCCAGCGTCAAGCTGGTGCCGGCCGAGAAGGATGCCCCGCCTGCCGCGCGCCTGCGTGAAGCCGGTGCCATCATCTTCGCCAAGACCACCATGCCCGATTACGGCATGCTGTCCTCCGGACTCTCCAGCTTTCACGCGCTCGCGCGCAACCCCTGGGACCTCTCCAAGAATCCCGGCGGCTCCAGCGCGGGCGCAGGCGCGGCAGCGGCGGCCGGCTATGGCCCCTTGCATCTCGGCACCGATATCGGCGGCTCGGTCCGCCTCCCCGCGGGCTGGTGCGGTCTCGTCGGTTTGAAGCCGAGCTTCGGCCGCGTGCCGATCGATCCCACCTATGTCGGCCGCGTCGCCGGTCCCATGACCCGCACGGTCGACGATTGCGCGCTGATGATGAGCGTAATCGCAAAGCCCGACCGGCGCGACGGCATGAGCCTGCCCGCCGAGCCGCTCAACTGGAAGGGACTGGAGAAATCGCCGCGAAAACTGCGCATCGGTTTGATGCTCGATGCCGGCGTCGGCCTGCCGGCGGAAAGGGCTGTCCGCGACGTCGCGGTGAAAGCCGCAAAGGCGTTCGAATCCGCAGGCGCCGTCGTCACCGAGGTCGACGGCATTTTGACCCGCGAGATGCTCGACGGTCTCGACAATTTCTGGCGCGCGCGGATGTGGGACGATCTGTCGAAGCTGACGCCGGCCGAACAGGCCAAGGTGCTGCCCTACATCTTCAAATGGGGCGCATCGGGCGCAAAGCTGTCGGGTGTGGACGTCATCCGCGGCTTCAACCAGACCATGGCGATCCGCGCGGCCGCGTCAAAGCTGTTCTGCGAGCTCGACTATGTGATCTCGCCGACCGCGCCGAACGTGAACTATCCGGCGGAGTGGGCCTCGCCGACCAACGATCCCATGCGGCCGTTCGAGCACATCTGCTATACCGTGCCGTGGAATATGTCGGAGAACCCCGCGGTCTCCCTCAACGGCGGCTTCGATTCCAAGGGCTTTCCGATCGGCGTGCAGATCGTCGGCCGCCGCTTCGACGATATCGGCGTGCTCGGCATGGCCAAGGCGTTCGAGGCCCTGCGTGGCCCGCAGCGGCCCTGGCCGAAGCCGCCGGCGAAGTAGCTCGATCATTCCGGAGGCGTGCCCTTTGGGCGCAAGCCCGAATGACTTGGGACCGGCATCATGCGTGAGCCTCTTGCTTACCCTCCCCTGG
>NZ_LFJC01000003.1:7105355-7105483 GCF_002776695.1 Bradyrhizobium nitroreducens | reverse complement strand
CCTCGCTGCAGAAGCTGATCGACAGCGCCAAGTCGATCGCCAACCAGGCGCTGCAGACCACCGTCGGCTACTCCACCAAGTCGAACGTCTCCGCCACCATCTCCGGTGCGACGGCGGCAGACCTGCGT
>NZ_LFJC01000003.1:7105218-7105345 GCF_002776695.1 Bradyrhizobium nitroreducens | reverse complement strand
CGCTCAGGACCTGCCGCTCGAAACCTGACCTGGTCTGGGCGAGCTGCTGCTCCAGCGCGCGGCGCGCGGCCTCGATCTCGACAAGCTTGCGCTCCTGTACGATGCGCTCGTTCTGCTGGTCGATCAG
>NZ_LFJC01000003.1:7105103-7105208 GCF_002776695.1 Bradyrhizobium nitroreducens | reverse complement strand
GTTCAGCGTCACGGTATCCAGGGTATTGTTGACCGACACCGAGTTGCCATTGCCGTTGATCGTCAACGCGTTGGAATAGGCGTTGACCACCACGCTGCTGCCGCC
>NZ_LFJC01000003.1:7104929-7105093 GCF_002776695.1 Bradyrhizobium nitroreducens | reverse complement strand
CAGGTGTCGCCGATCACTCGGCCTTCCCTGCGCGATGGCTGGACGGCTTATGCCGTGATCTCCCGGGAGCCGACCATTCCTTCTGGCCTCCCTCGCCTCGCGAATTGACGATGCCGTCCGCCCGGTTGGGCTCGCGCACATCTCCGCAGACAGGCTTGACCGTA
>NZ_LFJC01000003.1:7102717-7104919 GCF_002776695.1 Bradyrhizobium nitroreducens | reverse complement strand
CGACATCAAACTTCCGACCAAGGTCCAACCCAAACGCCAATCAGCAACGAATTTGCCGGTTTTTCAGCAGACTGCTAGAGCGTTTTCGAGCGAAGTGGACACCGGTTCGCGTGAAGAAAACGCGTCAAAACAAGAATCTAGAGCTTCGGTTCTGATTCAATCAGAACCGAATACGCTCTACTGTCCCGAATCTGAAGTTCGACGGACTCCAAATCGACTCGAACCTAGCGGAATCTCTCGATTTTGGGGAGGATCGGTTATGGGTCGACGCTTTGCCCCGCTGGGGCTCGATGAGATGGAACACGCTGAGTTGACGTCGCTGGCGTCGCGCCGGAGCACGGCGCAGGCGTTGGCGCTGCGGGCTCGGATCATCTTGGCCTGTGCTGAAGGCGAGCAGAGCAAGGTCGTGGCGGCCCGCCTGGCTATTGATCCTGACACGGTTAGCAAATGGCGTCTGCGCTTCGCCGAGCATCGACTTGAAGGTCTCTTGGACAAGCCGCGATCAGGGACGCCGCGCACCATCGAGGATGCCCGGATCGAGGCGGTGATCGTCCGCACCCTTGAGACGAAGCCTGCCGATGCGACGCATTGGAGTTCACGCGGTATGGCACGGGCCAGCGGGCTGTCTGTCTCGACAGTACAGCGGATATGGCGCGCCTTCGGCCTGCAGCCGCATCGGTTGGAGACCTTCAAGCTCTCAACCGACCCAGATTTCGTTGCCAAAGTTCGCGACGTGGTCGGCCTCTATGTGGCCCCGCCCGAGCGCGCCATTGTACTGTGTGTCGATGAGAAATCGCAGATCCAGGCGCTGGACCGCAGCCAGCCCATGTTCCCCATGCGGCCTGGCCAGGCGGCGCGCCGCAGTCACGATTACAAGCGCCACGGGACGACCTCGCTGTTTGCTGCCCTCGACATCGCAACTGGCCGGGTCATCGGCAAGTGTTATGGGCGCCATCGCGCCGTGGAGTTCCGCAAATTTCTCGATGAGATCGAAGCCGCTGTTCCAGACAGTCTGGACGTTCACCTTGTCATGGACAATTACGCAACCCACAAGACGCCGCTGATCCGCAACTGGTTGGCCAAGAGGCCACGCTGGCACGTGCATCTGACGCCAACCAGTTCATCTTGGCTCAATCAGGTCGAACGTTTCTTTGCGCTCATCACCGAGCGCAAAATCAGGCGCGGTATCTATCGCAGCGTGGCTGCGCTGCGCACCGACATTAAGTCCTTCATCGAACTTCACAACGCCAAACCAAAGCCGTTCCGATGGACAAAATCAGCCGACGACATCCTTAGTTCGATCGAGCGCTTCTGCGCTTACAGTTTGCCCGCCAAGGCCTAAAATGCCACGAACTTTTGGTTCAGGACACTAGAGCATTTTCGGTTCTGATTGAATCAGAACCGAAGCTCTAGATTCTTGTTTTGACGCGTTTTCTTCACGCGAACCGGTGTCCACTTCGCTCGAAAACGCTCTAGCAGTCTGCTGAAAAACTATCGTTTTTGTCGGAGTTTCGTGATTCACTGATTTGCATTGGATCTCGGAGGCTGGGGATGCGTGGCAAGTTCGAGGATCAGGGTGGACTGTTCTCGTATGTTTTGCCTGAGGCGCTGGTTCCGAAGGACCACCCGTTGCGCAAGATACGAGATCTTGTACGTGCCGTTCTGAGCGATCTGAACCGGACATTGAGCGGGCTGTATTCGAAGGAAGGTCGTCCTTCGATCCCGCCCGAGCAGTTGTTGAGTGCTCTGCTGCTGCAGGCCTTTTATGGCATCCGCTCGGAACGACAGCTGATGGAACAGCTGGACTATAATTTGCTGTATCGTTGGTTCGTGGGGCTTTCGCCGGATGATCCGGTCTGGGACCCGACAACGTTTACGAAGAACCGTGCCCGGTTGGAGAACGGCGAGGTGTTCGCCAAGTTCATGGCGAAGCTTCTGAACCATCCGGATGTGAAGCCCCTGTTGTCGAGCGAGCACTTCTCGGTGGATGGCACGCTGATCGAGGCCTGGGCTTCACAGAAGAGCTTTCGCCCCAAGGACGGCAGCGGCGACGATGATGACGGCGCCAACTTCCATGGCCAGAAGCGCAAGAACGACACCCATGCGAGCACCAGCGACCCTGACAGCCGGCTCTATCGCGAGGCGGCCGGGCGAGAGGCCAGGCTTTGCTATATGGGCCACGCCACCATGGAGAACCGGCAT
>NZ_LFJC01000003.1:7102550-7102707 GCF_002776695.1 Bradyrhizobium nitroreducens | reverse complement strand
CCGGTGTTTTGCCCGACGTGTCAACGCGGCGAACCCGGTCGAAGGAGTCCCTCCTCCCAGCTCAATATGTGGTGCGCAACGGGCTTGCTTCAAGTCCCCGCCCCTGCCGTAGAACCCCCGACCCAACGAACATCCAACGCCACCAGCCGAGGGGTCC
>NZ_LFJC01000003.1:7101445-7102540 GCF_002776695.1 Bradyrhizobium nitroreducens | reverse complement strand
CGCGGAGGGCCGCAATGACGGCCTCGAGGACCGTAAGCGATAGCCGCTGCGGCACGAACTGTGGCATGAACGCGACCTTGCGTGCCCGCTCGTCGATCGGAGCATCCAGCAGGTTTGACCCGTTCAGCCGCACGCTGCCGCTGGCCGGTAACAACCCCGCGAGCACGCGCAGAAGCGTGGTCTTGCCTGCGCCGTTCGGCCCGACCAGTGCAGTGATGCGCCCTTGCTCGATCGGCGGCAGCGACAGGCCTGTCAGCACCTCGCGCCCGCGATAACCTGCCCGCACATTTTCGATATCGAGTCCGGCCATCATCAGACCGTCCTGCGCCGGCTGAAGATCAGCGAGAAGAACACGGGCAGCCCCACCATCGCAGTCACGATCCCGATCGGAAGCAGCACGCCCGGAATGATCGTCTTGGACGCAACCGAGGCCAGCGACATGATGGCCGCCCCGGTCAAGGCGCTGGCCGGCAACAGAAGCCGGTGATCTTCACCGATCGCGAGCCGCGCGATGTGCGGGCCCGCAAGCCCGACGAAGCCGATCGTGCCGACGAAGGCGATCGCGGTCGAGGTCATCAGGCTGACGCGCAAGAGCGCCATCAGACGCAGCCGCGTGATGTTGATGCCAAGGCTGCGCGCACGGTCTTCGCCGAGTCGCAGCGCCATCATCGGCCAGGCTGCGCGCCAGAACTCGCGATCATAGGGTTCGAGTTTCACGATCTGCTCGTTTGCGAGATTGCGCGGCAGGCCGCAGACCGCAGGCGTCGGATGCAGGAGGCCGGCGAAATGGGCCGATGACCACGAAGCGTCCCTGAGCTGGCCAACGATACGCGTGCCGAGATGCCACATGCTTGCCGTTGCCCGCAAACAGGTGCCTTCGGGGGTCGAAAGATCGATGCAATACGGTGCGAGAATATCCAGAATGGACTCGACCACCATCGCATGCTCGCGGCGATCCTTGTCGGAGGCGAGAAGTCCGGCGCCCGCCTTGCGGTCCTCCTCCGTATCACGATGGCGACGGGCCGAACCCGCGAGCGGATGAGAGACGACGTGCCCGCCCCGCTTCTCGAGAAGGAGTTCCGGCGTCGCGCCAAT
>NZ_LFJC01000003.1:7101091-7101435 GCF_002776695.1 Bradyrhizobium nitroreducens | reverse complement strand
GAATTTCGGATTTATGGCATACACCGCTCATCCCGGCCCTGCCAAAGGGGCGCTTCGCGATCGTCACGAGATGCGGGCCGGGTGGCGGTGGACGCGGCAGCGCCGGCGCGACGCGCCTGATGACAGGGCGGGCAACCGTGAGTCATCGGGCGACGCGATACGACCCGGCGCGGTCACAGCGGTTTCGTTGAGACCTGAGGACGAGCACACGCAAGCCTTCGGGGATTTCGGCGGGATCGTCCGCGGACGGAGAAGTCGTGTGGTCCTGACGCCCGGGGTTCTGGCGTCAAGGCTTGCGGTGATGCGGCGGCCCGACCGGGCACGTGCATCAGCCATCCGCAAGG
>NZ_LFJC01000003.1:7092664-7101081 GCF_002776695.1 Bradyrhizobium nitroreducens | reverse complement strand
AGCAGCGGCTGCTGATGACCCATGTCTGGCGTGTCATCGAGGAAGCCGGTTACGCGCCGCAAAGCCTGGCCGGCAGCAAGACGGCGATTTTTATCGGAATTGGGACCAGTGGATACGGCGGCCTGCTGTCGCAGAGCGGCTGTGCGGTGGAGGGCTACAGCGCGGCGGGGACGGTATCGTCGATAGGGCCGAACCGCATGAGTTACCTGCTGGACCTGCACGGGCCGAGCGAGCCGATCGAGACGGCGTGCTCGAGCTCGCTGGTGGCGATCCATCGTGCGGTGCTGCTGCTGCAAAGCGGTCAATGCGAGTTGGCGGTGGTGGGAGGGGTGAACACGCTGCTGTCGCCGGATGCGCATA
Source organism: Bradyrhizobium nitroreducens (assembly GCF_002776695.1). Taxonomy (GTDB): domain Bacteria; phylum Pseudomonadota; class Alphaproteobacteria; order Rhizobiales; family Xanthobacteraceae; genus Bradyrhizobium; species Bradyrhizobium nitroreducens. The sequence continues at coordinate 7,100,721 of NZ_LFJC01000003.1, read as the reverse complement.
CGAGCTTCAGCAAGGCGGGGATGCTGAGCAAGGACGGGCGTTGCAAGACGTTCTCGGCGCAGGCCAACGGCTATGTGCGCGGCGAGGGCGTGGGACTGCTGCTGCTCAAGCCGCTGGGGGCGGCGCAAAGAGACGGCGATCACATCCACGGGCTGATCCGGGGCAGCGCGGAGAACCACGGCGGCAAGGCGAACTCGCTGACGGCGCCGAACCCTGCGGCGCAGGCGGAGCTGATCAAGGAGGCCATGCGCCGCGCCGAGGTGGATCCTCGGACGGTGAACTATATCGAGGCGCATGGGACCGGGACCCCGCTGGGTGACCCGATCGAGATCCAGGGCCTGAAGAGCGCGTTCGCCGAGCTCAGCGAGGGCGGTGAGGCACTGCCAGGCGGCTACTGCGGCTTGGGTTCGATCAAGAGCAACGTCGGACATCTGGAGTTGGCGGCCGGCGTTGCGGGCGTGATCAAGGTGCTGCTGCAGATGAAGCACCAGACGCTGGCGAGGAGCCTGCACAGCGAGGAGATCAATCCGTACATCCAGCTGAAGGACAGTCCGTTCTACATCGTGCAGGAGAGCCGTCCGTGGGAGGCTCTGGTTGACGCGGGCGGCCGGCCGTTGCCGCGCCGGGCGGGGGTGAGCTCGTTCGGCTTTGGCGGCGTGAACGCGCACGTGGTGCTGGAGGAGTATGTGGCGCCTGGACCGGCGGCGGAGCCGGTGCGTGCGATGCCGGAGAGCCCGGCGGTTGTGGTGCTGTCGGCGCGGAACGAGGAGCGGCTGAAGGCGCAGGTGGAGCAGCTGCTGGCGTGGATGGGGCAGCGGGAGCTGACGGCCGCGGACCTGGCGGCGATGGCGTACACGCTGCAGGTGGGCCGCGATGCGATGGAGTTCCGCCTTGCGGTGATTGCCGGCACGGTGGCGGAGCTGCAGGGCAAGCTGCAAGGTTATCTGCAGGGCGCGCAGCACCAGGACGACGTGTACCGCGGCGAGGTCCGGCGCAACAAGGACGCGCTGGCGGTGTTTGCGGCGGACGAGGACCTGCAGGGAGCGATCCAGACGTGGCTTGCCAAGGGCAAGCACGCCAAGCTGGCGGACCTGTGGGTCAAGGGCCTGATGTTCGACTGGACCCGGCTGTACGGCGCCGCGCGGCCGGCGCGGCTGAGCCTGCCCACCTATCCCTTCGCCAAGGAGAGCTATTGGCTGCCGGCAACCGGGAAGCCGATTCTGGTGCAGACGCAGACTGCGGCCGCGGCGGTGTTGCATCCGCTGGTGCAGCGGAACATCTCGGACTTCACGCAGCAACGCTTCAGCGCGGTGTTCACCGGCGAAGAGTTCTTCCTGAAGGACCACATCGTGCATGGTCAGCGCATCCTGCCCGGCGTTGCCTATCTGGAGATGGCGCGAGCGGCGATCCTGCACGCGCTCGACGAGCCGGGCGACGGAGCTCTGGCGGTTCGTCTGGAGAACGTTGCGTGGCTTCAGCCGCTGGTGGTGGGTGAAGAGCCGGTCGAGCTGTACATCGCGCTGACGCTGGAAGACTCCGGGGTGATCGGCTTTACGGCGTATACCGTGGAGAGTGAGAAGGGCGAGCGGGTCTATGCCCGGGGACGGGCGGTGGTGGTGTCGGACGAGGTCGCTCCGGCCCTGGACCTCGCGGAGCTGCAGGCGCGATGCACGGAGACGGCGAGCGGGCAGCAGTGCTACCAGGCGTTCAACTCGGTGGGACTGACGCTGGGGCCGGCGTTCCGTTCGGTGCAGCAACTGAGGATGGGAACGGACGCGCAAGCAGCGACATTGGTCGTGGGCGAGTTGCGTCTGGACGACAGCGTTGTCGGGACGCGCGGGGCGTATGTGCTGCATCCCGGGTTGCTGGACAGTGCGCTGCAGGTGTCGATCGGCCTGGAGCAACTGAACACCTCGGGTCTTGGCAAGCTGCGCGTGCCGTTTGCGCTGGATAGCATCACGATCTTTGCCCCGATCCCCGACGATGCGGTGTCGGTGGTCAGACGTCATGCCGACAACCCCGCCAACGCGGCGGTCCAGAAGCTGGACATCGACGTCACCGATGCGGCGGGTCGGGTGTGCGTAAGGCTGCACAACTTCACCTCGCGCGTCATGGAGGGCGATGGCGAGGTCGAGAAGGCGCAAACCGTGATGCTGACGCCGGTCTGGCAAAGCGAAGCGCCATCGGCTCGGAGGTCAACGGGGTACGCCAGGCACCATATCGTGTTGTGTGAGGTGCAAGAGCTGGAGGACGCGGTTGCAACCGAGCTGACGCAAGCAAACGTAACGCGCCTGGACAGCCGGGCGGGATCCTTTGCCGAACGCTATACCGACTATGCCGAGCAGTTGCTGCAATATTTGCAAGAGGCGCTGCAGGCCACCGCGGAAGGCAGCGTCCTGGTTCAATTGGTTGTTCCAGCGGCTGGCGAGAGCGCGGTCCTGCGTGGTTTGGGGGGACTGCTCAAGAGCGCAAGCCAGGAGAATCCGAGACTGATCGGTCAGGTGATCGCCATCGAAGCAGCAGCTCCGGTGCGGGAGGCTGTGCTGGAGCTGTCGGTCGAGGGAGGTTCCGGGGCACAGGACGTCCGCTATGTGGATGGCCGGCGCGAGGTGATGGGCCTGCAGGCGCCAACCTCGGCCGAAGTCGACGCAGCGTTGTGCAAGGACGGCGGGGTCTACCTGATCACGGGTGGCGCGGGCGGGCTGGGGCTGCAGATCGCCGAAGCGATTGTGAGCCAGTCCAAGAACGTGGTGATCGTTGTGACGGGGCGTTCGGCTGCTCCTGCCAAGTACGAGCAGCTCGAGGCTTTGCGGATCGGTGGTGCCGTTGTGGACTACCGCGCGGTCGATGTCAGCGATCCGATCGCGGTGACCAATCTGATCGAGAGCATCACGTCCGAGTATGGCAGCCTGGATACGGTGATCCACTGTGCAGGCGTGCTGCGCGACCGCCTGGTCCAGAAGAAGACGTCGCTCGAGCTTCGGGACGTGTTCGCGCCGAAGGTGATGGGGCTGTTCAATCTGGACCGGGCGACGGCCGAGTTGCCGCTGGATCGATTTATTCTGTTCTCTTCGATTGCCGGTGTGACCGGCAATGTGGGGCAGGCGGATTATGCGGCGGCCAATGCCTTCATGGACGCTTATGCGCATCACCGCAGCGAGCTGGCGGCGCAGGGGCTGCGGCATGGCCAGACGCTCAGCGTGAACTGGCCGCTATGGGCGGCGGGTGGCATGCAGGTCGAGGCGTCGAGCAAGGAGCGCATGCGGCGCCTGACGGGGATGGTGCCGCTGGAGACTGCGGCAGGCATTCAAGCGCTGACGGCCGCATTGCGGCTTGGTGTGTCGCAAACGGCAGTCTTCTTCGGTCAGGCCAGCCGCATCAGGCAGCGGTTGATGGGTCCAACCGAGCCCGCTCAAGCCGAGCTAACCCAGGTCGAGCCCTCGCTTGAGCCAGTCACTGAACGCTCTTTGTCCGCGGCGCCGGCGACTCCGGTCATCCGATCGGAGCAGACGACGAGTGAGGCGTCCGAACTGCAGGAGAAGGTGCTGGCGGCGCTCTTGAGGATCGCTTCCGAAGTCCTGAAGATCAACCGGAACGGGATCCAGGTCGACGACGAGCTGAGCAAGTACGGGTTCGACTCGATCATGCTCACCGGGTTCGGCGATGCGCTGAGCCAGAAGTACGATCTGGCGATCAGCCCGGTCGTGTTCTTCGAGTATCCGACCCTGCAGGGGTTGGCCGGTTATCTGGTCCGAGACCATCGCCCGCAGATGCTCAAGCATTTTGGGGGCGCGGTGAAGCCGATGAGCGCGGCAGGGGCCAGCTCCGCCGTGGTGCAACCGCTGCCGGAGGTGATTGATCGCAAGCGTTCTTCCAGGTTCGGCAGGCCCCAACTGGTGAGAGCAGGGGACACGCGTAGTGTTGAGCGCGAGCCGGTCGCGATCATCGGTATCAGCGGAAGCTTCCCGCAGGCGAGGGACCTGGAGGAGTTCTGGGAGAACTTGAAGGCCGGCCGGGATTGTATCGGCGAGATACCGAACAGCCGCTGGGATTGGGAGCAGCTCTATGGCGACCCTCACAAGGAGCTGAACAAGACCAATATCAAACGGGCGGGACTGATCGAAGGTGCAGACCACTTCGATCCGTTGTTCTTCGGCATCTCCCCGCTGGAAGCCGAGTCGATGGATCCGCAGCAGCGCGTGCTGATGACGTATGTGTGGAAGGCGATCGAAGACGCCGGATATGCCCCGCAAAGTCTGGCGGGAAGCAATACGGCCATTCTGGTGGGGACTGGCAACAGCGGCTACAGCAGCATGCTGGCTCAGAACGGCTGTGCGGTGGAGGGCTACAGTGCGCCGGGTGCGGTGGCCTCGATGGGGCCGAACCGCATGAGTTACCTGCTCAACCTGCACGGGCCGAGCGAGCCGATCGAGACGTCGTGCTCGAGCTCGCTGGTGGCGTTGCATCGGGCCGAGATGCTGCTGAACTCCGGCAGATGCGAGATGGCGATTGCCGGCGGCGTCAATCTGCTGGTCGCCTCCGAAGTGCAGGTCAGCTTCAGCAAGGCTGGAATGCTGTGCGAGGACGGCCGCTGCAAGACGTTCTCGGCGCAGGCCAACGGCTATGTGCGCGGTGAGGGCGTGGGCATGTTCCTGCTCAAGAAGCTCAGCGCCGCCGAGCGGGATGGGGATCACATCTATGGGCTGATCCGGGGCAGCGCGGAGAACCACGGCGGGCGGGCGAGCTCGTTGACGGCGCCCAATCCAAAAGCACAGACCGGCGTGATCAAGGAAGCCTTCACGCAAGCCGGCGTGGATCCTCGGACGGTGAACTATATCGAGGCGCATGGGACCGGGACCCCGCTGGGTGATCCGATCGAGATCCAAGGTTTGAAGAGCGCGTTCGCCGAGCTCAGCGAGGGCGGTGAGGCACTGCCGATCAGCTACTGCGGGGTTGGTTCGGTCAAAACCAACATTGGTCACCTGGAGCTCGCCGCCGGTGCGGCGGGCGTGATCAAGGTGCTGCTGCAGATGAAGCACCAGACGCTGGCGAGGAGCCTGCACAGCGAGGAGATCAATCCGTACATCCAGCTGAAGGACAGTCCGTTCTACATCGTGCAGGAGAGCCGGCCGTGGGAGGCTCTGGTTGACGCGGGCGGCCGGCCGTTGCCGCGCCGGGCGGGAGTGAGCTCGTTCGGCTTTGGCGGCGTGAACGCGCATGTGGTGCTGGAGGAGTATGTGGCGCCTGGACCGGCGTCGGAGCCGGTGCGTGCGCTGCCGGAGAGCCCGGCGGTTGTGGTGCTGTCGGCGCGGAACGAGGAGCGGCTGAAGGCGCAGGTGGAGCAGCTGCTGGCGTGGATGGGGCAGCGGGAGCTGACGGCCGCGGACCTGGCGGCGATGGCGTACACGCTGCAGGTGGGCCGCGATGCGATGGAGTTCCGCCTTGCGGTGATTGCCGGCACGGTGGCGGAGCTGCAGGGCAAGCTGCAAGGTTATCTGCAGGGCGCGCAGCACCAGGACGACGTGTACCGCGGCGAGGTCCGGCGCAACAAGGACGCGCTGGCGGTGTTTGCGGCGGACGAGGACCTGCAGGGAGCGATCCAGACGTGGCTTGCCAAGGGCAAGCACGCCAAGCTGGCGGACCTGTGGGTCAAGGGCCTGATGTTCGACTGGACCCGGCTGTATGGGGCCGCGCGGCCGGCGCGGCTGAGCCTGCCCACCTATCCCTTCGCCAAGGAACGCTACTGGATCCCGCAGGCGGGTCCGCAAGTGACCTCCAGGCAGATCTCCGGCTCGACGATGACCGTCGGCGCGGCCTATCTGCATCCGTTGGTGCACCGGAACACGTCGGACCTGAGCGAGCAGCGGTTCAGCTCGATGTTCAGCGGACAGGAGTACTTCCTGTCGGATCACCAGGTGCGGGGCCAGCTTGTCTTGCCGGGCGTGGTGCACCTGGAGTTGGCGCGCGAGGCGGTGCAGCGCGCCAGCGGGGCACCTCACCAGATGCAGGTGCGGTTGGAGAATGTGGTGTTTGCGCGGCCCGCGGTGGTGGGCGAGGCGGGGCTCGAGATCCACATCGCGCTGTCGCCGCAGGATGATGGGGCGATCGCCTTCGAGATCTACAGCGGGCAGGATGACGAAGCGCTGGTGTACAGCCAGGGGCGGGCGGTGCTGCTCGATGCGGTGGCAGGCGAGCAGCTGGATCTGCCGGCGCTGAAGCGGCAGAGCGATGGTGATCGCATGGCGGGAGAGGCCTGCTACGAGCGCTTTGTGCAGGCCGGGTTGAACTATGGCGAGAGCTTCCGCTCGTTGCGCGAAGTGCATCGCGGCCTGGACGAGGCGGGTCACGAGCTGTTGCTGGCGCAGCTGCGGTTGCCCGAGGTGGTGGAGGCCACGCTGGGCGAGTATGGGCTGCATCCGAGCCTGATGGATGGGGCGTTGCAAGCGGGCATGGGGCTCCTGCTGGGCGAGCAGGCCGCGGGCAAGGTGGCGTTGCCGTTCGCGGTGGAGAGTGTGCAGGCGCTGGCGCCGCTGACGACGAAGGTGTGGGCTGTCGCGCGCCATAGCCGGTCGAGTGGGCCGGACAGTGGCGTGCACAAGCTGGACATCGATGTGGCGAACGAGCAGGGCGAGGTGTGCGTTCGTCTGCGCGGCTTCAGCTGCCGGGTGGTTCAGGATGAATCGAACGACGTGTTGGCTGGAAATTCAGCGGAGATACTCCTGCTGTCGCCGCGGTGGAAAGACGAGGCCGTCGTCCCCGGAAGTAGGGAAAATGAGGGCGATCATTGGATTGTTTTGTGTGGTGATGCCGCGCTCGCTCAGGCAGCGATTCAGGATATGCTGCCGACTGCGAATTGCATAGCGCTGAAAGCCACATCGACCGGTTTAGCTGATCAGTTTACCGAACTTGCCCAGCAACTGCTGAAGTTATTGCAAGACGGCCAGGTGGGGCATCAATCCCGGTTGCTCATTCAGCTTGTCGTTTGCCACGAGGGCGAAGAACTTGTGATGGGCGCTCTATTGGGGATGCTCAAGAGCGCCAGTTTGGAGCATCCGAGCCTGTCCGTCCAACTGATACTCGTGGAAAGGGCTGAGCGTCCTGAAGACGTCGCGCGCTACGTGCGGGTCGAGGCGGCCGGCACCGAAGCCGCGCCGGTAAGATATTCGCGAGGCGTACGGCTGGTGAAGCGCTTCGAGGAGCACGCCAGGGCTCTGCCGCCGGCTGTAGCAGCTTGGACTCCTGGAGGAGTTTATCTGATCAGTGGTGGACTCGGCGGCTTGGGATTGATTGTGCTGCGGGAGATCGCCCGCTGCGCACCGGGCGTGTGCCTGGTGGCGATCGGGCGGTCCGAACCCAGCAAGCTCTTGGAAGACGAGCTGGAAGCGCTCAGGCAGTCCGGTGCCCAGATCGAATTTCATGCTGTCGATGTCAGCAATACGCAGGCTGTTCGAGATCTGGTTCGCCGAATTTACGAGTCTCGCGGTCGATTGGATGGAGTTGTGCATTGCGCTGGCGTTCTCAATGATGCGCTTGTGCAGACAAAGACCGCCGAAGAACTTGCGGCGGTGTTTGCACCAAAGGTCAGCGGGTTAGTTTCACTGGATGAGGCAACGGCCGATCTTCCTCTGAAGATCTTTGCAACATTTTCTTCCCTCGCGGCGGAATTGGGAAATATCGGCCAGGCAGATTACGCAGCGGCCAATGCGTTCATGGATGCGTACATCGCGCTTCGCAGTGAGCGATTGGCTGACGGTCAGCGTAGTGGGCGCAGTGTTTCCGTGAACTGGCCGCTATGGGCCGAAGGCGGGATGCAACTAGACGAACTCATGCGGAGGAGGTTGTGGCGCAGTTTTGGAATGAGTGCGCTGTCGACCTCGAATGGCTTGCGGGCGTTCGAGTCGGCGCTTGCCGGTTCAAGCGCGCAGGTTCTGGTGCTGTCCGGCGATCGGACCAAGATGAGGAAAGTGTTCTCATCACACGTCATGGAAGCGGATGTTGCCGGCGGATCCGCGCAACGCGCCGTGTTCTCGGCGAGCCAGAGTTCCGAACTAGAGGGG
>NZ_LFJC01000003.1:6921981-7092654 GCF_002776695.1 Bradyrhizobium nitroreducens | reverse complement strand
GCCCCACGGTGGTATAGACTCACAAACGCCGATCAGCAGACTTGGGCTGACCAAGGACAACCTCTTGAGGCTCCACACCTAGAGCATCGCTTCGCGACGGGTCCCTTCGTGGAGACGGGGGCGAGGGCTCTTCTCTGCGCCCCCCCCCGGCTTGAGCGAGGGACCTTGCAGACCTGGTGGTTTTCCCCCGGCGATTTTCTTTTTGCACGCCCGTACCAGTCTCGCCCACGGGCGGGGGCCCTTGCGGCGGAAAAAGCGCAGAACTTCAAAACCGAGCAGAAGACAATGACCACTATTATCGAAGCCGAAACCGTAGCCCGCCGCGTTCTCCGGCTACTCAATAGGCTGAGAAATCCCCGAGGGCGTTCGCAAGAGTTCGCGCGCCAGGGCGGATATCGATGAGCTCGCCTATCGGAGTATTTCCGACCGACGAGGGGGCGACGGTTACATTGACCATCACCCAAGTCGGTCCAGCGTCATCGAACGGATTGCCGTGCGCGAGCTCGCGCACGAACGAAGAGTGCCGTATCTGGTGCGGTTTCTGGTGCGGTCGTCGCGCTGACGGCAACGAAGACCCAGCAAGATGCTAATATTCTTGGTGGGCCCGGCAGGACTCGAACCTGCAACCAGACCGTTATGAGCGGCCGGCTCTAACCATTGAGCTACAGGCCCCGCCGCGAGCGGCTCGCGGGAACGCGCGGCCGGCAACGGTGCGCGGTTCGTTTACAGGGATGGGGGCGGGGGTGCAATGCTGGCCCGGGTGGATGGGAACGCCGAAGCAGCAATTCCGACGATTTCTAGATAAACGAAATGGGGGATGATGCCTGTATACCCCTGTTTTGCCCGACGAAGCAAAACCGCCTCCTGAAGGCTCGTTTTTCGGGTCGCTAACCCATTGAAATGACTAGCCTCGTCTACTGTGCATGGGGTTGTTTTGCAATATTTTGATGGGAGGGGCCTCCCGAGCCCCTCCTCGTGTCGTGCCGGCGGTGCCGCCAGGCCCTTCGCTAATCCACCGAGACCCCGGCGAACTCCACCACCTTGCGCCACTTCTCGGTCTCGTCCGCGACCAGCTTGCCGAACTCGGCCGGCGTCATCGGCTTGGGGAGGCCGCCGACTTCCGTGAGGCGGGCGACCACCTTCGGGTCCTTCAGCACTTCGCCGACGGCCTTGTTGAGGGTCTCGACCACCTCGCTCGGCGTGCCCTTCGGCGCGGAGATGCCGTAGAAGCCGACCGATTCGAAGCCCGGCACGGTCTCGGCGATCGCGGGCACGTCAGGCACGCTCGGCCAGCGCTGCGGCGAGGTCACGCCCAGTGCGCGGACGTTGCCGCCTTTCACCTGCTCCAGCGCGGAGGGCAGATTGTCGAAGATCAGCTGCACCTTGTTGGAGATGATGTCGGGGAAGGCGATCGCCGAGCCGCGATAGGGCACGTGGATCATGTCGCACTTGGTCATCGCCTTGAACAGCTCGGCCGACATGTGCACCGAGGTGCCGTTGCCGGAGGAGGCATAGGAGATCTTGCCGGGATTGGCCTTGCAATAGTCGATGAACTCCTGGACCGTCTTGGCCGGGAACGCGTTGGAGACCACCAGCATGTTGGTGAGCTGCATGATGCTCGCCACCGGCACGGTGTCGCGGATGAAGTCGAACGGCAGCTTCTTGTAGAGCGAGGTCGAGATCGCGTTGTTGGGCGCGACGAACAGCAGCGTGTAGCCGTCGGGCGGCGAGTTGATCGCAGCCGCGGCCGCGATGTTGCCGCCGGAGCCGGCCTTGTTCTCGACGATGAATTGCTGGCCGAGCCGGTCCGACAGCGCCTGCGCCATGATCCGCGCCACGATGTCGACCGGGCCGCCGGCGGCGAAGCCGATGAACCAGTGCACCGGGCGGTCGGGATAGGCGGCGGAGGCCTGAGGGGTGGTGCTGAAAACACCTAAGAGAACCGCGAGCCCGAAAACACCCCGACGCAAAATTCGCAACATGACGCCTCCCATTGTTCTATTGTCGTTGGGGGCATGCTTTCACAAAATCGGCTCGCTGCCTACATCGCCGCAAGTCGGTGTTGACGCAGGCTCCACGGGAATGACCATGAGATTCGCGATCATCGTTCTCGCAGCCGTGCTGCTTGCCGGCCCCGCTGCTGCGCAAGCCGGAGGCACGGCCATTTCGACCACGACACTCAGTCTGGGGACTGCGACACCCGGCGGCGGCTTTCCGCTCTATGGCAATGCCTTTGCCGAGGTGATGAACGCGGCCGATCCGCAACTCTCCATCGCGCCCCGCAACACCAAGGGCAGCAACGAGAACATCCCGCTTCTGGAGAAGGGCGAGCTCGATCTCGCGCTGGTCGCGGGCGAGCCGGCCTATGAGGCCTTCGCCGGCATCGGCCGTGCGCCGGTGCGGCTGAAGATATTGACGGCGATCTATTCCAACCCCGGCATGTTCGTGGTGCGCGCAGACAGTCCCTACCGGACCATCCGCGATCTCGTCGGCCAGCCGGTCGCGTTTGGCGCCAAGGGCTCAGGCCTGCCGATCCTGGCGCGCTATGTGCTGGATGGGCTCGGTCTCAAGCAGGACGAGGACTTCAAGGCGATCTATCTCGACCGCGCCGGCGACGGCCCCGCGATGGTCGAGGACGGCCGCGTCGCCGCGCTGTGGGGCGCCGGCATCGGCTGGCCCGGCTTTGCCGCGGTGGCATCGAGCGCGTCGGGCGCGCGCTTCATCGCGCCTGATGCGGACGAGATGACGCGCATCCGCGCCAAGCACTCCTTCCTGAAGCCGCTCTTGGTGCCGGCGAACAGCTATCCGCAACAGACCACGCCGATCGCCTCGCTCGGCTCGTGGAGCTTCGTGCTGACCCGCGAGGATCTGCCCGACGATGTCGCCTATCGCCTGGCGAAGACGCTGCACGGCGTCGAAGCGGCGTTTTGCAAGAAGCTCGCCCAGGCCTGCGAGACCACCGCGTCGAACACGGTCGCGGCTGCGCCGAGGGCGGAGCTGATCCATCCGGGCGTGATGAGATATTTCCGCGAGGTTGGAGTGATGAAGTAGCTCGCGACCACACCCGAGGTCGTCATGCCCGGGCTTGACCCGGGCATCCACGTTCTTGGCGCCGCACGAAAGATCGTGGATGGCCGGGACAAGCCCGGCCATGACGACATTCCGTGGTTTTGCTAGCTGTCTACTTCTTCACCATCGCACAGGCCGGGTCCGGCGGGCCGAACGCCTTGTCGCCGGAGATCGTGGTGAGGATCTTGTAATAGTCCCACGGATATTTGCTCTCCTCCGGCGTCTTCACCTGCACCAGCCAGAGGTCGTGCACCATCAGATTGTCCTCGCGAAGCTTGCCGTTGCGGGCGAAGAAATCCTCGATCGGCTTTTCGCGCATCTTGGCGGCGACCTTGAGCGGATCGTCGGTGCCGGCTTCCTTGATGGCGTTGAGATAATGCATCACGCTGGAATAGACGCCGGCCTGCCACATCGACGGCATCTTGTTCATCTTGGCGAAGTAGCGCTTCGACCATTCGCGGGTCTTGTCGTCCATGTCCCAGTAGAACGAGGTGGTCAGCAAGAGGCCTTGCGCCGCCTGCAGGCCGAGGCCGTGGATGTCGGTGATCAGCGCCAGCAGCGCCGCCATCTGCTGGCCGCCCTTGAACACGCCGAACTCCGAGCCGGTCTTGATCTCGTTCATGTTGTTGGGGGGACCCGCCGCAATGCCGATGATCTTGGCCTTGGAGGCCTGCGCCTGCAGCACGAAGGAGGAGAGGTCCGGCGTTGCCAGCGGCGGCCGCACCGAGCCCAGCACCTTGCCGCCATTGGCGGTGACGACGGCGGAGGCATCGCGCTCCAGCGAATGGCCGAAGGCGTAATCGTCGGTGATGAAGAACCAGCTGTCGCCGCCGCGCTTGACCACCGCGTCCGCCGTGCCGACCGCGAGCGCGCGGGTGTCGAACACCCACTGGATCGCGTAAGGCGAGCAGAACTTGCCGTGGAAGTCCGCGGTGCCGGTGGAGTGGGTGATGAACAGCCGCTTCTTCTCGTTGGCGATGTTCTGCACCGCGAGCCCGACCGCCGAGACCGGCACGTCGACGATCAGGTCAACCTGCTCGACGTCGTACCAGCGCCGCGCGAGCGAGGCGCCGATGTCGGCCTTGAGCTGGTGATCGCCGACCACGATGCTGATCGGCTTGCCGAGCACGGTGCCGCCGAAATCGTCGATCGCCATCTGCGCCGCCGTCACCGAGCCCTGGCCGGTCGGCGCGGAGGCCGGGCCGTTCATGTCGGTGAGCACGCCGATCTTGACGATGTCGTCGGAAAGCTGCGCCGATGCCGCGCCGGACAGCAATGCCGCCGTCAAGGCGGCCGCGACCGGCAGTCCAAATCTGATTGGATTCACGCTTGTCCTCCCCTGATCCGGCGCGTTGGCCGGTGTTGCCCCGGGTGTGCCCCCGGCTGAATTGGTTTCTTTTGCAACTATTTGGGGGCGGGCGTCAATGTCAGGCTGCGAAGCGGATCTGGCCTGCGGGCGAGGGATCGTAGCCGGTCAGTTCCTCGGCGCGCTGCCGCAGCCGTCTTTCGCCGAGAAACCGGAGCAGGGCCTGCATGGCGGGGCGGAAATAGCTGCGCTGCCGCATCGCAAGGTCGAAGTTTTCCCAGACCAGCGGCACGAAATCGAGGCCGGCGGAGCGCGCGGTGGCGCGCGTGGCGATGCCGCAATCGGCCTGTCCGGCGCGGACCAGTTCGGCAAGGTCCGGACCGGTCAGGCACGGGGCCTCGGCCCGGCGCAAATCGCGTGTCGAGGCCCCCGCGCGCTTCAGCAGCACGTCGAGCAGCATCTGCGCGCCCGTGCCCTGCTGCCGCATCGCCATCCTGGCGCCGCGCGCGAGCACGTCGGTCAGGCCGTGCAGGTGCTTGGGATTGCCTTGCGGCAGCACGAGACCCTGCTCGCGGCGCGCGAACGCGACCAGCACCACATCATGCAGGTCGGGGGCTGCGCGCAGCGCTTCGACACTGGCGGCGCCGGCGAGATCATCGGTTGCGTCGAGGCCGTGGAAGTGCACCGCCGCCGCCATCACCTCGTTACGCTGCAGGCGCTCGAGCCCGCGCACGCTGCCCTCGCTCATCGATCCCAGGCCCGAGCCGGATTCGCGCAAGGCCCAGTCCAGCAGTTCGTCCTGGCTGCCGCCGACGACCGGCGGCGGCTCCGCGATCAGCATGCCGGCCGGACGCGCGAGGCCCGACAGCACCCAGAGATCGAGCTCGTGCCGTGGGAAGAGCCACTTCCCGGTTACCTTGGTGCAGGGGATCGCGCCGGTGGTGACGAGTTCATAGAGCTTGCGTTCGCCGAGCCGAAGGTAATCGGCGGCTTCGCTGGTCGTCAGGAATTCCATCCTGCATTCCTATGCAAATTCTTGCTTCTTTTTGACGTTCGACGCAGGTGGAATTCTGCATTTCATCAGTTCGTGTCGCCAGGACCATGCCCGATCATCTCGCTGCTTTGCAACACATCCGCGCACGCGATTTCCGCTTTGGTGAACGATCTCAACGCATGCGCAGCCTTGCCGAAATTTCCCGATTTGGAGAACGCATCGGCGCAAGCGCGTCACGAGGGCGGCGCAATCGATCATCATCATGATCGTGTCACGAAAAATGGGAACCTGATCATGGGCCGCCTGTCCGTTGCATTCGCGCTCTTCTGCGGTCTCACCGCGGGCGTTGCGGCCTCAGCCGCGGAGGACCGCGGCATCGTCCTCGCCACGACGACCGCGACACAGGAGTCCGGCCTGCTCGACTATCTGCTGCCGATCTTCCACGACAAGTCCGGCATCGAGGTGACCGTGCTCGCGCGGCGCGCCGACGAGGTGCTGAACGGGCCGCGCAGGGGCGAGGCCGACGTCGTGCTGATGCATGCCCGGCCGCAGGAGGAGAAGTTCGTCGCCGACGGGTTGGGCGTGAAACGCTTCGACGTGATGTACAACGACTATGTGCTGATCGGGCCGAAGAGCGACCCCGCGGCCGTGAAGGGCAAGGACATCGCGACGGCGCTGAAGGCGATCGAAGCCAAGGGCGCGCCGTTCGTGACGCGCGGCGACCGCTCCGGTACTCACGCCGCGGAGCTCGCGCTCTGGATCGTCGCCGGTATCGACATCGCGGCCGCCAAGGGCGCCTGGTACCGCGAGGCCGGGCAGGGCATGGCCTCGGCTCTCGACGCCGCGCGCGCCGCCAATGCCTATGTCCTGTCGGATCGCGGCAGCTGGATCGCCTTCCGGGATCGCGGCGATCTCGACGTCGTCGTCGAAGGTGACAAGCGGCTGCTCAATCAGTACGGCGTGATGCTGGTCAACCCGGAGAAGTTTCCGAACGTGAAGAGGGAGCTGGCGCAGACCTTCATCGACTGGCTGATCTCGCCGGAAGGGCAGGCGGCGATCGCAGGCTACAAGGTCGACGGACAGCAGCTGTTCTTCCCCAATGCGGGCAAGTCGGGCGGTTGACGTTCTCACCGCCGGCGGTTGCCAAACCGTGCGATGCATGGTCCATCATGGCGCATGACCCAGCGCCTGCCGCCATCGCTGACACCGCTCGACACCGCGCTCGCCGCGTTGCTGCAAGGCGTCGGTTCGCTTGCACCGATGCACTTGGCGCTGACCGACGCGGCCGGTTGCATCGCCGCGGGCACTCCGCTGCTTGCGGCCCATCCGCCGCACGACGTTGCCGCCGCGGACGGCTGGGCGCTCCGCGCCAATGATCTCGTCGGCGCGTCCTCCTATTCGCCGCTGCCTCTGACGAAGCTGCCGGATTGGGTCGAGGCTGGCGATGCGATGCCGGCGGGATGCGACTGTGTGCTCGACGCCGACGCCGTGGAGGTGTCGGGACCGCTCGTGCAGGTGCTGGCGGAAGGCGTGCCGGGGCAGGGCGTCAGGCGTGCCGGCAGCGACATCGCGGAATGCACGCCTGCAGGGGCTGACGGCTATCCAATCGGTGCGGCTGACCTGCTGCTCGCACGCCTTGCCGGTTTGGAGCAACTCGGCGTGCGGCGGCCCCGGCTGCGTATCGTCAACGTGCCGGGCGCGACGGCGACGATGCATCTGGTCGCCGGTCTCGCGCGTACAGAGGGACTGGACGTGGAAACGCGTCAAGCCGGTGCGCGCGATGAAGCCTCGATTGCCGAAGCGCTTGATGCGTCCGCTTGCGATCTCCTGCTGATGGTCGGCGGCAGCGGCGTCGGCCAACGGGATGCCGCCGTTGCGGCCCTGGCCCGGCGCGGCGAAGTGATGGCGCACGGCCTCGCGCTCCAGCCTGGGCGTACCGCGGCGGTGGGCCGGCTCGGACGGGTTCCCGTGGTCGCCTTGCCTGGCTCGCCTGATCCGGCGCTCGCAGCCTGGTTCGCGCTCGTGCTTCCGCTCGTCGATCGCCTCTCGGCGCGTCGGACGCGCCGGCAGGTGACCTTGCCGCTATCGCGAAAGATTGCGTCGAGCGTCGGGATCGCCGAGATCGTGCTGTTGGCGGAGGAACATAAGACATGGAGGCCGCTTGCCGTGGGCGAATGGCCGCTCCAGGCGATTGCTCGTGCGGACGCATGGCTGCTCATTCCCGGCAATCACGAGGGATTCGCAGCAGGTGAGCTGGTCGATGCTTATCTGATGCGGCAGTGATATGGGTTCCGCATGACGATGATCCCGAAACCGCCAGAGCGCAGCGCGCTCGAACAGGAGCAATTCCTCAAAATCCTCTCGCGCGAGGAGGCGCTGGCGCGCTTCGAGGCGGCGCTGTTCCCGCGTGCGCTTCCGTCCGAAACGCGCAAGCTCGGTGCCGCGCTCGGCGCAGCGCTCGCGGAAGACGTCACGGCGCCGATCGACGTTCCCCCGTTCGACCGTTCCAATGTCGATGGCTTCGCCGTGCGTTCCGCCGATCTTTCCGCGGCCGGCGAGGGCGCTCCTCGGCGCCTCTCGCTGAACGGTGAGACCATCCACTGCGGCACCGCGCCGGCGCTGCAAGTCGCGGCGGGAACCGCAACGCCGATCGCCACCGGCGGTCCGCTGCCGCGTGGTGCCGACGCCGTCGTCATGGTCGAGCACACCCAGCCTGCCGGCCTCGATGCGATCGACGTGCGTCGGGCGGTCTCGCCTGGACAGTTCGTTTCGTATGCCGGATCCGACATCGCGCGCGGGGAAGCGCTGCTGCGCGCCGGCACCATCATCGGCTCGCGCGAGATCGGCATGCTGGCAGCCTGCGGCATTGCCGAGGTGATTGTCGCGCGCAAGCCGCGCGTGGCCGTGATCTCCACCGGCGACGAGCTGGTTCAGCCCGGCGGCGCCCTTCCGCCCGCCGCGATCTACGACACCAACGGCGCCATCGTTGCTGCTGCGATCGACGAGAATGGCGGCGAGGCCGTCTTCCTCGGCGCCGTTGCCGACGATGAAGCCAGGCTCGAAGCTGCCATGCGCGGCGCGCTTGCGGATGCCGACATGCTGGTGCTGTCAGGCGGTACCTCGAAAGGCGCCGGCGACCTGTCCCATCGCATCATCGGCCGGCTCGGCCAGCCCGGCATCATCGCGCATGGCGTCGCACTCAAGCCCGGCAAGCCGCTGTGCCTTGCGGTGTGCGACGGCAAGCCGGTTGTGATCCTGCCGGGATTTCCGACCTCGGCAATGTTCACCTTCCACGACATGATCGTGCCGGTGTTGCGCAAGCTGGCCGGCCTGCCGCCGCGCTCCGATGCCAAGGTGAGCGCGACCGTGCCGGTCCGCATCGCCTCCGAGCTCGGCCGCACCGAATTCGTCATGGTCTCGCTGGTTGCGGGCAAGCACGGCCTGATCGCCTATCCCTCCGGCAAGGGGTCCGGCGCGATCACGTCGTTTGCGCAGGCCGACGGCTTTCTGCGCGTCGACGCGCTCGCCGACCAGATGCCCGCGGGGACCAAAGCCGAGGTGACGCTGTTCACGCCGCATGTGCGCGTGCCTGATCTCGTCGTCGTCGGCAGCCATTGCACCGGCCTCGATCTCGTCACTGCGCAGCTTGCACATGCGGGCCTTGCCGTGCGCTCGATCGCCGTCGGCAGCCTCGGTGGTCTCGCGGCCGCCAAGCGCGGCGAATGCGATCTCGCGCCGATCCATCTGTTCGACGACAAGAGCGAGACCTACAACACGCCTTATCTCGTCGATGGGCTCGAGCTCGTGCCGGGCTGGCGGCGAATGCAGGGCATTGTCTTCCGCAAAGGCGACAGGCGTTTCGAGGGACTTGATGCGAAGGACGCCGTCACTGCGGCGCTCGCCGATCCCGCCTGCATCATGGTCAATCGCAACCAGGGAGCCGGCACGCGCATTCTGATCGACCGCCTGCTCGGCGGTGCGCGGCCGGAAGGCTATTGGAACCAGCCGCGCTCGCACAACGCAGTCGCGGCGGCCGTCGCACAGCAGCGCGCCGATTGGGGCATGACCATTGCGCCGGTCGCCCATGCGGCCGGCCTCGGTTTCATTCCGCTTGCGGAGGAGCATTATGACTTCGCGCTGGTGACGGCGCGCAAGGACAGGCCGGCCGTGCGGGCGTTTCTTGAGGCCCTCGGCTCAGACGAGGCGCGTGCGGCGCTGGAGCGGGCTGGATTTCGGCCCGCGTGATGGACGACGCGGCATGCAAGCCGCGCGACAGGGTGGGGGACGCGATGGCAAGGCCGCTTTCGGTTGCGATCGTGGGTCCCGGCATGGGTGGGCTTGCGACCGCCGCGGCGCTCATGCGCGTCGGTGTCGACGTGATGGTCTACGAGCAGGCCTTCCGGTTCGCACGCGTCGGCGCCGGCATCCAGATCGGCTGCAACGCCATGAAGGTGTTGCGCGCGCTCGGGCTGGAGGAGCGGATGCGGGAGCACTCGTTCTATCCGCGCTCCTGGAACAACCGCGACTGGAAGAGCGGCGACATCAAGTTCGACATGATCTTCGGCGAGAGCGCGGAAGAGAAATTCGGCGCTCCCTACCTGCTCGCCCATCGCGGCGATCTGCATGCGGCGCTCGCGAGCGCCGTGCCGGAACTCGTGAAGCTGAACCACAAGCTGGTCGGTCTCGACGAGACCGGCGAGGGCGTCCGCTTGAGCTTTGCAGACGGCAGCAGCGCCGTCGCCGATGCCGTGGTCGGCGCGGACGGCGTCCATTCGACAATGCGCGACATCCTGTTCGACACAGCGCCGGCCAAGTTCACCGGCCGCATCGCCTATCGCACGACCTATCCAGCGACACTGCTCGTTGGGAAGACAATCGACGACTGCACGAAGTGGTGGGGCGAGGACCGCCACATCGTGATCTATTACGTTAAGTCTGATCGGAGCGAGGTTTATCTCGTCACCAGCCAGCCCGAGCCTGACTTCCGCATCGAGTCCTGGTCTGCGAAGGGCGACGTACGCGATCTGCGCGCCTCGTTCGAGGGCTTTCATCCGGAGGTCGGCAAGGTGCTCGCCGCGTGCCCCGACGTGCACAAATGGGCGATCATGGACCGCGAGGCGCTCGACCGTTGGGCAGACGGCAAGGTGACCCTGCTCGGCGATGCCTGTCATCCCATGACGCCCTACATGGCGCAGGGCGCGGCGATGGCGATCGAGGATGCGGCAGTGTTGTCGCGATGCCTCGACGGCATCGACCGCGATGGCGTCGCAGATGCATTCCGCCGCTTCGAGGCAACCCGCAAAGCACGCACGACCCGGGTGCAGGAGACGTCTCGCGCCAACATCTGGCTGAAGGAGCGGACCGATACAAGCTGGGTCTACGGCTACGACGCCTGGTCGGTGCCGCTGGCGGCTTGAGCGGCCTGCTCGCGCCGGCGCTCCCGTTCCTCGGCTTCGGCCAGCTCACACTGTGCGGCGGCCGGTAACGGTTTCGGGTCCGGCGGGACATCGACGGTGTCAGGCTTGCTCTGCTGTTTCGTGCGATCAATCACGTCCGAGACATCGAGCGTGAAATCGATGACATCGAAAATGACTTCCAGGAGAGAGTCGGCCATGGCGCATCCCGGAGCAACGTCCCAATCATTGGTCGTTCGCTTGTCTGCTCCGGTTCAAGGTTGATGAACTTGGGCTGGTCTTCACGCCGCCGCAAGGCGTTCGGGCTCGGCGATATCCTCGATCGTGTAGGCGTTGAAGAACGGATAGAACGTCTCAGTCACACGACAAATCTACCAATTCTGGAAAGTGACATCGCGCGACAGTCCACTGCAGGTAGTTCGCAAGCGTGGCGGGCAACTTACTAATGGCCGTGAAGATTACGGCTCACTACTTCTTCCCAATCACCCTGTCCAACAGTCTTGAGAAGGCTTGGGTAGCCAAGCGAAGCTCGTATTGCGACGATCGAGACGTCGCTACAGGTCTGATCTGCCATCTGAGATAGAACCGAAGATAGGGGTCGCTTATATCAATTTTGCGTTCATCAGCATCCCAGTCGATCCCTGCATCATTGCCAATATTCTGGGAGATGCTTGCCAGATGTTTCAACGCGGATGTTACTTCGTGCTTTTGCGGTGGATCTTCCGCGAGGAGATCAACTAGTCCAAGCCTTAGTTCTTCATATGAAATGCTTGCGTTTGGCCCCGTCGCGGAGATCGCCATAAGAATAGCTTTGTAGATGTCCGCCGTTCCTCCCGATTTTAGCCGTCGTTTTCTTCGAGACTTGCGGCTCTGGGGACCAACTTCGAGTTTTTGATAGATTGGATGCCCGAAATCGCGCGACAGTCTCTCGCATATTGGAACGAAGTCATATTGATCTGAGATTGTGATTGGGTCGCTTGGCCTTTGATCAACCCCAATTCCTGCGCAAATTTCCCAGCACAGCTTTTGCATGAGGAATGGACTACCCTGTGCCTCATCGGCTAGTCTGCTCAGGATGCGCGCTGGGCAAATGATGTTCAGTGCTGCGAATCCTCGCTCGCCAATCATCTTGAGATCAGCGATATCCCATGGGGGCGAGATGACTGAATAAACGCGCCCCTGTAACTCGTTCTCAGCCTTAACAGCGTCGAGGCCTCGATGTGTCACGGAGAGCAGCACAAGCTTTAATCCATTAAAGACTGGGCCCTTGATATTTCTCAGGAACGAAGTCCTGGCTTCCGGAGGCAAATAGTGAAAATCGTCCACGACTAACGTGATCATGCGATCAGATAGACGCTTGATCGCCGAAGACATGGAGTCGATCTTATAAGTGCGCTTTCCCTCTTCGCTGCTGAGCAACGAGCCTTCCACCGAGAAAAAGTTCTTCAAGCCGGCGGTAAATCCTGCTTTTCCTTCCTCTCGATGAGATTTCGAAATTTCGACCGGGTAGTTGAGGATGTAGCAGATCTTGTCCCAGATTTGATGGGACGATTCAATTTGGCCACCTTCGACCCATACGTACTCTTTGTCGCCAAGAATCTCCTTACAAAGAACCGTCTTTCCTGTTTTAGTCGGTCCGGCGAGAGAAACAATTTGGTTAGGTACCTTGAGCGCCCTTTGCAGGTCGTCTCTGATCTTGAGGTGATCGCGTTCGACGTAAGTGACGGATGGTTGGCCGCCGGCGACGAAGACCGTGTCACGAGTGACGGGACTCTTAGGAGCTGCTCTTGCCATGATAGTGCCTTACGACCCGCGCTGACATCGAGTTTGGACCGGACTTGTTGCGTTGATGTTATCGGATCAGAATGCCCATTTCCATCGCTGTTACGAAATCAGATATCTACCTATCCTGATCCCAACAAAATTAGGGATGTGGTAGGTCAGAGTACTACCTAGCTTCCGCTATGGGCCAGCAGCCTTCTCGGTGTACGACCTTGCCACGCGTACTACTAGAACACCTCATCCAGAGCCGCCAGCCGCTCCGCCTCGGCGATATCCTCGACCGTGTTGGCATTGAAGAACGGATCGAGCGGCGCGGTCGGCCACGTCACCGTCGCCAGCGGATAGCGCGCGGTCCAGCGGTCGATCTTGCGGAGGTCTTCGACGACGAGCGCGTGGCGCAGCTCGTCGCGCAGGGCGACCTTCCAAAGACCGATCACGGGGTGCGATTGCTCGCCCGAGGCGGCGACCGCGAGCTGCGCGTTCTCGCGGCTCCGCGCATCATGCAGGCGGGCGACCAGATCGCGCGGCAGGAAGGGGCAGTCGCCGGCGGCGCTGAGCACCCATTCGATCTCCGGCCGGTTCGTCGCGGTCCAGTCGAGGGCGGCCAAAATACCGGCGAGCGGGCCTGGGAAGTTGGGCACGTCGTCCGCGATGACCTGCAAGCCGAATGGGGCGAAGCGCGCGGGATCGCCATTGGCGTTCAGGATCAATCCGCTGCATTGGGGCGTCAATCGCGCGATCACGCGTTCCAGAATGGTGCGGCCGCCGATGGTGCGCATTGGCTTGTCGCCGCCGCCCATGCGCCGCGCCAGGCCGCCGGCGAGCAGCACGCCAAGAGTTGGTGGAATGTGCGTGGCCGGGAAATCAGTCGTCACCACCTTCACCCTTGCGCTTGTGCTTCGCCGACTCCTCCTCGACGTAAGCGAGGTCCTGGTCGTAGACGATGCGCTCCTCGCCCGCGAGGACGATGAAGCGCTTGCCGCGGGTGCGTCCGACCAGCGTCAGCCCGACCTGCCTTGCGAGATCGACGCCCCAAGCGGTGAAGCCGGACCGCGACACCAGGATCGGAATGCCCATCCGCACCGTCTTGATCACCATCTCCGAGGTGAGGCGCCCCGTCGTGTAGAGGATCTTGTCGCCGGGGTCGACGCCGTGGCGGTACATCCAGCCGGCGATCTTGTCGACGGCGTTGTGCCGGCCGACGTCCTCGGTGTAGCAGAGCGGGGCGCCTTCTTTGCACAGCACGCAGCCGTGGATCGCGCCGGCCTCGAGATAGAGCGAGGGCATGGTGTTGATGGTCTGCGTCATCTGGTACAGCCAGGAGGTGCGCAGCTCCGCCTTCGGCAGCGCGACGCTCTCGACTGCCTCAAGCAGGTCGCCAAAGGCCGTGCCCTGCGCGCAGCCGGAAGTCTGCGTGCGCTTCTTCAGCTTGGCCTCGAAATTGGTGTGATGTTCGGTGCGCACCACGACCACCTGGAGATCGTCGTCGTATTCGACCTCGGTGACGGCGTCATTATATTTCAGCATGTTCTGGTTCAGCAAATAGCCGAGCGCCAGATATTCCGGATAGTCGCCGATCGTCATCATGGTGACGATCTCCTGCGCATTCAGGTAGAGCGTCAGCGGCCGCTCCATCGGCACCTTGATCTCGACCCTGGCGCCGGTCTGGTCGGTCCCGATCACGCTCTGGGTCAGGCGCGGATCGTCCGGATTGGGGATGATCAGGGGCACCGGGGCTTTGTCGATCTTCATCATGGCGGTGAGGTTAGCATGACATTCGCGTCAAGCCGATATAAGCATGAGCGAGAATAGGTAAATCCCTCCGTTCGTCATTGCGAGCGTAGCGAAGCAATCCAGACTATTTCCGCGGCGACGGTCTGGATTGCTTCGTCGCTTCAGTGCAAAATTGCTGCGCAATTTTGTCACGAGCACCTCGCAATGACGGGGAGGAGCTGTGGTTCCACCACAGACCATGCGACCTGCTGAGACGGAGCTGGAATGAAGGTCATCGGCCTGGCGGGCTGGAGCGGTGCGGGAAAGACGACGTTGTTGACGCGGCTGATCCCGCATTTCAACGCGCAGGGCCTTCGCGTCTCGGTCATCAAGCACGCGCATCACCAGTTCGACGTCGATGTACCCGGCAAGGATTCCTGGCGGCATCGGGAGGCCGGCGCGGCCGAGGTGCTTGTGGCTTCCTCGAACCGCTGGGCCTTGATGCACGAACTGCGCGGTGCGGCGGAGCCGCGGCTGCCGGAACTGTTGGGCAAGCTGTCCGCCGTCGATCTCGTCGTGGTCGAGGGCTTCAAGCGCGAGCCGCATCGCAAGATCGAGGTGCATCGCGCGGCAAACGGAAAGCCGCTGCTGTTCCCAGACGATCCCGGGATTGCCGGGATCGCGACCGACACCGCCATTGACACCGGGCTGCCGACTGTCCATCTCGACGACATCGAAGGCGCGGCGGCCTTGCTGCTGCGCGCGGCGATGCCGGTCGAGGAAGCGGTGGCGAAGAGCGCCGCGATACGCTGACGAGGCACCATGGCGCAACTCTCTGACGATTGCTTTGCCTTCGGCGGCCCGATGATGTCGGTCGACGACGCCGTCGGTCTCATCACGACGCGCGTCAGCGCCATCGCCGATCTGGAGACAGCGACGCTGGTCGAGGCGGACGGGCGCGTGCTGGCGCGCGACGTCGCGGCGCCGCTGCCGCTGCCGCCCTTCACCAACTCGGCCGTCGACGGCTACGCCGTGCGGACCGCCGATCTCCCTGTTGGCGCCGAGCATGCGCTCGCGCTGGACGGCCGCATCCAGGCCGGCGGGCTTGCCCAGGCAGCGATCAAGCCCGGCCACACCGCGCGCATCTTCACGGGCGCGCCGATGCCGCCGGGTGCGGAAACCGTCTTCATGCAGGAGGACGTCCGCATCGATGCTTCAGGCAGGATCGTGCTGCCGCCGGGGCTGAAGCCTGGAGCCAATGTCCGGCCCGCGGGCGAGGACATTGCCCAGGGACATGTCGCCCTCCGTGCGGGCCAGCGCTTGCGGCCGCAGCACGTCGCGCTCGCGGCGGCGTTCGGACTTGTCAGTCTCGACGTCGTCAGGCGCATTCGCGTTGCGGTGTTCTCGACCGGCGACGAGCTGGCGTCCCCCGGCGAGCCGCGTGCCGCCTCGCAGCTGTTCGATTCCAACCGCTTCATGCTGATGGCGATGCTGCGCCGTCTCGGCTGCGAGGTCAGCGACCTCGGCATTCTCCGCGACGAGCGGACCTCGCTTGCGGACGGCCTGAAGCAGGTGGCGGGGCAACACGATCTGATCCTCACCACCGGCGGGGTCTCGACCGGCGAAGAGGATCACGTCAAGGCCGCGGTCGAGAGCATCGGCTCGCTGGTGCTGTGGCGGATGGCGATCAAGCCCGGCCGGCCGGTGGCGATGGGCATCATCGACGGCACGCCGCTGATCGGACTGCCCGGCAATCCCGTCGCGAGCTTCGTGACCTTCGTCCATGTGGTGCGGCCGACACTGCTGGCGCTGGCGGGCAGCTTGCCGGAACCATTGACGCCGATCCCGTTGCGCGCGGCGTTTACCTACAAGAAGAAGGCGGGCCGGCGTGAATATGTGCGCGTTTCCTTGCGGCGCGCGCAGGACGGCGGGCTCGAGGCCATCAAGTTTCCGCGCGAGGGGGCGGGGCTGTTGTCCTCGCTGGTCGAGACCGAAGGCCTCGTCGAGCTCGGTGAAGAGGTGACGCAGGTCGAGCCGGGGCAGGACGTAGGCTTTTTGTCCTATGCGGGTCTGTTCTAGAGAGTCCTCTCGTTGACGCCATCGCTCCCTCCCGCCATGTTGCCGCCATGACCAGAACGACGCTCGATCTCACGGGACTGAAATGCCCCTTGCCCGCCCTGAAGACGCGCAAGGCGCTCAAGCCGTTACAGCCGGGCGATCAGCTCGAGGTCCATTGCACTGATCCCTTGTCGGTGATTGACATTCCGAACCTGATCCGCGAGACCGGCGACAAGGTCGAGATCACCGAACGCAACGAGGCGCGCATCGTGTTCCTGGTCGAAAAGAGCGGCGCCTCGTAGAAAGGCGAATGTTCACGGCGGCGACGTTTGACTATGTTGCAGCTGCGGAGGAACGGTCGGGACTTCGCTGCAATGCGAAAGCACCGCTGTATGCGGTGGAATGAGCTCAAACCTAAACTCTCAAACCCAAGACATCGGGCATGACTTTCTCAACATCGAGGGCAAGCGTTGCCGCAAGTCCTGCGGTGGGGCGCGAGCCTGCCGTCAAGTCCGGCAAGACGGCTGCAGGGCCGGAGTTCGGGGCGCTGGCGCAGGCCTCGATCCTGATCGTCGACGACGAGCCGGGCATGCGGAATTTCCTGGTGCGCACGCTTGGACCGCGCTGCAAGCTTGTGGACGAGGCGGCCGATACCGACCAGGCTTCGCGCAAGCTCGATTCCAACCGCTACGACGTCGTCATTCTCGACAACATCATGCCCGGCAAGAACGGCGTCGATTGGCTCGCCGAGCAGCGCGCCGTCGGTTTTTTCGCCGACGCCATCCTGATCACCGCCTATGCCGACCTCGACACCGCGATCCAGGCGCTGCGCGCCGGCGCGGCCGATTTCGTGCTCAAGCCGTTTCGCTCCAACCAGATCCTCAACGCCGTGGCCCGATGCCTCGACCGTGTCCGCCTCCAGCGCGAGAATTATGTCCTGCGCTACGCCCTGCGTGCCTCGTCCGACCGCACCTTCCTGCGCGACAATCTGATCGGGCAGTCGGCGGCCACGCTGCGCGTGCGCGAGACCATCGCCCGCGTCGCGCGCCTGCCGACCTCGGTTCTCCTCACCGGCGCATCCGGCACCGGCAAGGAAGTGGCAGCACGCTCGATCCACTCGCTATCCGACCGCGCCGACAAGCCCTTCGTGCCCGTGAATTGCGCGGCGATCCCGCCGGATATGATCGAGGCCGAGCTGTTCGGCCACATCAAGGGCGCCTTCACCGGCGCCGATTCGGGGCGTGAGGGCCTGTTCCTGTACGCGCATGGCGGCACGCTGTTCCTCGACGAGATCGGAGAGCTGCCGCTGCCGATGCAGAGCAAGCTGCTCCGCGTGCTCGAAGACCGCCGCGTCCGTCCGGTCGGCTCCGAGCGCGAAGTTCCGGTCGACCTGCGTTTCATCTTCGCAACCAATGCCGAGCTCCAGAAGGAGGTCGAAAACGGGCGTTTCCGGGCCGATCTGTTCTATCGGCTCAACGTGATGCAGATCCCTTTGCCGCTCCTGAAGGATCGCGGCGACGACGTGCAGGAGCTTGCCGCCATCTTCATGAGCAAGCTGTCGGCTCAGCTCGGCAT
Organism: Bradyrhizobium nitroreducens; assembly: GCF_002776695.1. Lineage (GTDB taxonomy): Bacteria > Pseudomonadota > Alphaproteobacteria > Rhizobiales > Xanthobacteraceae > Bradyrhizobium > Bradyrhizobium nitroreducens. The sequence goes on along the minus strand of NZ_LFJC01000003.1, from coordinate 7,074,743 downwards.
GCCGCCGGTGCCGATCGACGCCTCGGTGCGGGCGGCGCTCGCAAGTTATGACTGGCCAGGCAACGTGCGCGAGCTGCGCAATTTGATCGAGCGCACGCTGATCCTCGGCGCCTTCCCCGACGATTTTGCCGGTCCTCGCAACGACGGTCAGTCGGCGCCTGCCGACAGTCTCGCGGAGCTCGAGCGCCGTCACATCCTCGGTGTGCTGAAGGAGGTCAATGGCAACCGCGAGGAGGCGGCCCGGCGCCTCGGCGTGTCGCGCAAGACCATCGATCGCAAATGCGCGTTATGGGATGTCTGATGGTGCCCGCCGCAGCGACGAGCTTGTGCGGAGACGCTCCGTCCGCTTCCGGTTGCTCGCGATCGCCTTGCTGCCGATGCTGGTCATCCTGCCGCTCCTGCTCGGTGTTGCGATCTTTCGTTGGAACGCGAAATTCGACGCGGCCCTGATCTCCAAGGTCAACGGCGATCTCACCATCGCCCACCAATATCTCGCTCGTATCCTGGAAAAGACCGGCGTCCAGGTCCGGGCGCTCGGCCTGTCGGCCCGCTTCCACGAGGTGCTGGCACCGGATGCGCGCGGCTCGCTGCGCGATCTGCTCGACGAGACCCGCAAGGAGATCGGTCTCGATTTCCTGTACCTGACCAACGATCGCGGCGACGTCCTGGCCTCATCGCCGCCGCTGCAGCGTCGACCGAGACATGACTGGCCGATCGTCATGGCGGCGCTGTCGGGCAAGGTCGCTGCGACGGGCGTAGACATTTTCGGCAATGACGAGCTCGCCGCAATTTCGCCGGCCCTGGCCGAGCGGGCGCGATTGGACCTGGTGCCGACCCCGAACGCGGTGCCGACCGACCGCAGCACGGAGACGCGCGGCATGGTTGTGCACGCGGCGAGCCGGGCGATGCTGCCCGACGGTGGCGCCGCCGCGCTGGTCGGCGGCACGCTGCTCAACCAGAACCTCGAATTCATCGACACGATCAACGATCTCGTCTACCGCGCGGCGAGCCTGCCGGAGGGCAGCCAGGGCACCGCGACGCTGTTCCTGGACGACGTGCGGATATCGACCAACGTCCGTCTGTTCGAGGGACGTCGCGCGCTCGGCACGCGCGTGTCGGCGGCGGTGCGCTCGGCTGTGCTGGGCGAGGGGCGCACCTGGCTCGACAGCGCTTTCGTCGTCAATGACTGGTACATCTCGGCCTACGAGCCGCTGGTCGACAGCTTTGGCAAGCGGGTCGGCATGCTCTATGTCGGCTTTCTGGAGAAGCCGTTCAGCGAGGCGAAGTACCAGACGCTGGCGATCATCATCGCGGCGTTCATCGCGATCACCGCTGCGACCGTGCCGATCTTCCTGCGCTGGGCGACCTCCATTTTCATGCCGCTGGAGCGTGTCACGGCGACGATCGGCGAGGTGGAGCGCGGGAACCTCTCCGCCCGGACCAAGATGCCGGTGTTGGGCGACGAGATCGGCCGCGTCGCGGTTCATCTCGACAGCCTGCTCGACCAGATCCAGGAACGCGACCGACAGCTCCGGGAATGGAACGAGGAGCTGAACGTCCGCGTGCTGGAGCGCACCCGGGACCTCGAGCACGCCAATCTCAAGCTCGAGGCAACCACCAAGCAGCTCATCATGTCCGAGAAGCTGGCTGCGATCGGCGAGATCACCGCCGGAGTCGCGCACGAGATCAACAATCCGATCGCGGTGATGCAGGGCAATCTCGACGTCGTCCGCAGCGTGTTCGGGGCCGACGCCGACAAGGCGAAGGTCGAATTTCGCCTGCTCGACGAGCAGATTCACCGCATCAGCCAGATCGTGACCAAGCTGTTGCAGTTTGCAAGGCCGGAGGAATATGCCGGCTATGTCGAGCGCCATGCGCCCGCGAGCGTCATCTCCGACTGTCTGCCGCTGGTGCAGCATCTTCTGAACAAGACAGAGATCGCCGTGGTCAGGGACGACCGCGCCAGCCGGCTCGTGCTGATGAACCGGAACGAACTGCAGCAAGTCCTGGTCAATCTCATCGTCAACGCGATCCACGCCATGCCGGACGGCGGGACCCTGACGCTCCGCTCCTTCGACGCCGAGCGCGACGGCCATCAAGGCGTCGCCATCGAGGTCACTGACACCGGCATCGGCATGAGCAATGAGGTGATCGAGAAGATATTCGATCCCTTCTACACCACGAAGCGGCGGCAAGGCACCGGACTGGGCCTCTCCATCAGCCAGACCCTGATCAAGCGCCAGGGCGGACAGATCACGGCCGAGAGCCACCTCGGTTCCGGAAGTACATTCACGATGTGGCTGCCGGAAGCGACCTGACTGGACATTTTGTCCCGGGAATTCAGGACATTTTGTCCGACGTGGCACGTTGCGCTGCGGGAAGCCGTTGAATCAACACGATGCGACCTCTGGCACGCGCGTTGCTCATGTCGAGACAGGGTGTTGAGGGGGGATGAGGGCGCGATAGCCGTCACTGCAACGCTGTTGGCCGGCGAAGGGACATCGCCCGCGATCAGTTGCTTGCTCGGCGCACAAGACGCGATGCGCGCCATACGATTCCACTTCGGCATGAATGAAGACGGACCTGTCATGCGCGGCTGCCAAGCACGCGTATGACCGGTTTCAAACCGATGTGCCGGCAAGGCCGCGCTTGGGAGGTAATGCTGATGACGACTGCCGATACCGTACTTGCACCGGTTGGTGCTTCCGGCTTCCTCGATCGTGAACGCACGATCGCGACCGCCGGCTTCAATCGCTGGCTGGTGCCGCCTGCGGCGCTGTGCATCCATCTCTGCATCGGCATGGCCTACGGCTTCTCGGTGTTCTGGTTGCCGCTGTCGCGTGCGATCGGCGTCGCCGCGCCGAAGACCTGCGGTGACATTTCGCTATTGCAGGAGCTGTTCACGACCAGCTGCGACTGGAAGGTCGCCAGCATGGGCTGGATGTACACGCTGTTCTTCGTGTTGCTCGGTATCGCGGCTGCGGTCTGGGGCGGCTGGCTGGAACGCGTGGGACCGCGCAAGGCCGGCTTCGTCTCGGCGCTATGCTGGTGCGGCGGCCTCTTCCTCGGTGCGATCGGAGTCTACACCCATCAGCTCTGGCTGCTGTGGCTGGGTTCGGGCGTGATCGGCGGCGTCGGTCTTGGCCTTGGCTATATCTCGCCGGTGTCGACGCTGGTGAAGTGGTTCCCGGACCGCCGCGGCATGGCGACCGGCATGGCCATCATGGGCTTCGGCGGCGGCGCCATGATCGGCGCGCCGCTGGCGAACCTCTTGATGAACTACTTCAAGACCCCGACGTCGGTCGGCGTCTGGGAGACCTTCGTCGCGATGGGCGTCATCTACTTCGTGTTCATGATGATCGGCGCGTTCCGCTATCGCTTGCCGCCGCCCGGCTGGCAGCCCGAAGGCTGGACCCCGCCGTCCAAGGCCAACGCGATGATCTCGAAGAACAACGTGCATCTCAATGACGCACACAAGACACCGCAGTTCTGGCTGATCTGGTGGGTGCTCTGCCTGAACGTGTCGGCGGGTATCGGCGTGATCGGCATGGCTTCGCCCATGCTGCAGGAGATCTTCGCCGGCAAGCTGATCGGCCTGCCGGACGTCGGCTTCAACGCGCTCGATGCCGGTCAGAAGGCGCAGATCGCGGCAATCGCCGCGGGCTTCGCCGGATTGCTGTCGCTGTTCAACATCGGCGGCCGCTTCTTCTGGGCGTCGCTGTCGGACAAGATCGGACGCAAGAACACCTACTACACCTTCTTTATCCTCGGCATCGTGCTCTATGCGCTGGCGCCGACCTTCGCGGCGATGGGCTCGAAGCTGCTCTTCGTGCTCGGCTTTGGCATCATCCTGTCGATGTATGGCGGCGGCTTTGCGACCGTGCCGGCCTATCTCGCCGACATGTTCGGCACGCAGTTCGTGGGTGCCATCCACGGCCGGCTGCTGACGGCATGGTCCACCGCGGGCATCATCGGCCCCGTCGTGGTCAACTACATCCGCGAGTTCCAGCTCGCGGCTGGCGTGCCGCGCGATCAGCTCTACAACACCACCATGTACATCCTGTGCGCGATGCTGATCGCGGGCCTGATCTGCAACTACCTGATCAAGCCGGTCGATTCGAAGTGGCACATGAAGGAGGCAGATGTCGCCAAGCTGCAGGCGGCGAGCGCCAGCGCTGCCGCCGCGGGCCCGCACGGTTCCTACGGCATCGGCTTTGGCGGGCTCGACGCCAAGGCGGCGCTGTTCTGGGCCTTCGTCGGCGTTCCCCTGCTCTGGGGCGTGTGGAAGACGCTGGAGAGCGCGGTCAAGATATTCTGATCGCCCATTCGTCGCGAGCGGCGGGAGCACACCATGCGCGCGCTCCCGCCGGTCGTTTCGCTTGTTTCAAAATCACCCTGGGGGAATTCGATGGTTCGTAAACTCGTTTGTGCAGCCGCCGTGCTGCTCGTCGCCGGCGCCCTGCAATCCGCATCCGCACAGACCGCGGCGGCACCGGCTGCAACGCCGCCCGCCGCGACCGAGGCCAAGCCCGGCAAGATCAAGCTGACGGTGCAGAAGCTCAAGGACATGAAGGCCAAGTGGAGTGCCAACAAGCCGAAGCTCAGGGAGTGCCGCAAGGACGTGAAGGCCAAGGGCCTCGCGGGCGACGATCGCTGGTTCTATATTGAGGAGTGCATGGGCAAGAGCTGACCCCATCAGCATCGGGGCATGGAGGGTCACCTCTAGCCTCGGAGCGGGAGTCGATACGATTTCGCTATCGCAGCATGGGAAGCCTTTATTGATCTCCAGACCAATTCAGGCTTCGTTCTAGCAGTTGGCGCGTTGGGCGAACGCAAGGCCGTATCCGGGCAGCGATCCAGGGTTGCCCTTGGGGCGCGCTTAACTGCTTCCGCGAGCATGATAATCTTCTTGGCATCTGGCATGCCAGAAGCTAGAACTGGAGTCGTTCTAAAAGACGGGATCGAGACGAATCGATGAGCCACGACGTGCATGAGGTCCGCTCGTTCGAGCATCCGGGCGAGGGGCGGAAGCGAGCCAAGGCCACGCCCAAGGGGCGGCAGGTCGATCCCACCGCCGCGCACGAGATCGAGCAACTGCTCGGCGACAGGCCGCGCCGGCGCGATCTGTTGATCGAATATCTGCACCTGCTCCAGGACAAATATCATCAGATCTCGGCCGCGCATCTCGCCGCGCTCGCCGACGAGATGAAGCTCGCCTTCGCCGAAGTGTTCGAGACCGCGACCTTCTACGCGCATTTCGACGTGGTGAAGGAGGGTGAGCCCGAGATCGCGCCGCTGACGATCCGTGTCTGCGATTCTCTCACCTGCGCGATGCTCGGCGGCGAGAAGCTGCTCGCGGATCTGCAGGAAGCCTCGGGCCCCGGCATCCGCGTCGTGCGCGCGCCCTGCGTCGGGCGTTGCGACACCGCGCCGGCCGCGGAGGTCGGGCACAATTTCGTCGACCATGCGACCGTCGCCAACGTGATGGCGGCCGCCAAGGCCGGTGACACCCACGCTCATCTGCCCAAATACATCGACTACGACGCCTATGTTGCCGGCGGCGGCTACAAGCTGCTCGGCCGCGTGCGGTCGGGCGAGTTGCCGACGGACGACCTCCTGAAGGGCCTCGACGACGCCTCGCTGCGCGGCCTCGGCGGCGCCGGCTTCCCGACGGGACGCAAATGGCGCGCGGTGCTCGGCGAGCCCGGCCCGCGGCTGATGGCGATCAACGGTGACGAGGGCGAGCCCGGCACGTTCAAGGACCGCGTCTATCTCGAGAGCGATCCGCACCGCTTCCTCGAAGGCATGCTGATCGGCGCGCATGTCGTGCAGGCCTCCGACGTCTACATCTATCTGCGTGACGAATATCCGGCCTCGCGCGAGATCCTGGAGCGCGAGATCGCAAAGCTGCCGCCGGGCGGGCCGACCCTGCACATGCGCCGCGGGGCCGGCGCCTATATCTGCGGCGAGGAATCCTCGCTGCTGGAAAGCATCGAGGGCAAGCGCGGCCTGCCCCGGCACAAGCCGCCTTATCCATTCCAGGTCGGCCTGTTCGGCCTGCCGACGCTGATCAACAACATCGAGACGCTGTGGTGGGTGCGCGACATCGTCGAGAAGGGCGCCGAGTGGTGGAAGGGCAACGGCCGTCATGAGCGCCACGGCTTGCGCAGCTTCTCGGTCTCCGGGCGTGTCAAGAATCCCGGCATGAAGCTCGCACCGGCGGGCATCACCGTGCGCGAATTGATCGACGAATATTGCGGCGGCATGGCCGATGGCCATCAATTCTACGCATACCTGCCGGGCGGTGCCTCCGGCGGCATCCTGCCGGCGTCGATGGACGACATCCCGCTCGATTTCGGCACGCTGGAGAAATACGGCTGCTTCATCGGATCGGCCGCGATCGTGATCCTGTCGCAACAGGACAGCGTGCGTGCGGCCGCATTGAACCTGATGAAGTTTTTCGAGGACGAGAGCTGCGGCCAATGCACGCCATGCCGCGTCGGAACCCAGAAGGCGGCGCAGCTGATGCAGAAGCCGGTCTGGAACCGCGCTCTGCTGGAGGAATTGAGCCAGGCGATGCGCGATGCCTCGATCTGCGGGCTCGGACAGGCGGCATCGAATCCGCTAGCCACCGTGATCAAATATTTCCCTGACGAGTTCAAGGAAGCGGCTGAATGACCAAGATTGCGTTCGAGCTCGACGGCAAGCAGGTCGAGGCCAAGCCCGGCGAGACCATCTGGCAGGTGGCGAAGCGGCAGGGCCGCGAGATTCCGCATCTGTGCTATTCACCCGCGCCCGATTATCGGCCCGACGGCAATTGCCGCGCCTGCATGGTCGAGATCGAGGGCGAGCGCGTGCTGGCTGCGTCGTGCAAGCGCACGCCGTCGATCGGCATGAAGGTGAAGACCGAAAGCGCTCGTGCGACCGCTGCGCAGAAGATGGTGATGGAGCTGCTCGTCGCCGACCAGCCGGCGCGCGAGACCAGCCACGATCCCGATTCGAAATTCTGGCACTGGGCCGAGACCACTGGAGTCACCGAGAGCCGCTTCCCCGCCGCCGAGCGCTGGGCGACCGACGCCAGCCATCCGGCGATGCGCGTCAATCTCGACGCCTGCATCCAGTGCGGCCTGTGCGTGCGTGCCTGCCGCGAGGTCCAGGTCAACGACGTCATCGGCATGGCGTATCGCAATCACGATTCCAAGATCGTGTTCGACTTCGACGATCCCATGGGCGAGTCCACGTGCGTCGCCTGCGGCGAATGCGTGCAGGCCTGTCCGACTGGCGCGTTGATGCCGGCCGTGATGCTCGACGACAAGCAGACCCGCGTGACCTATGCCGACAGGAAGGTGGATTCGCTCTGCCCGTTCTGCGGCGTCGGCTGCCAGGTGACCTACGAGGTCAAGGACGAGAAGGTGATCTATGCGGAAGGTCGCGATGGCCCCGCCAATCACAATCGTCTCTGCGTCAAGGGTCGCTTCGGCTTCGATTACATCCACCATCCGCATCGTCTCACAAAACCGCTGGTGCGGCTGCCGAATGCGAAGAAGGATGCCAACGACCAGGTCGATCCCGCCAATCCCTTCACCCATTTCCGTGAAGCGAGCTGGGAAGAAGCGCTCGACATCGCCGCCAAGGGCCTCGTCAAGATCCGCGATGAGAAGGGTGCGAAGGCGCTGGCCGGCTTCGGCTCGGCCAAGGGCTCGAACGAAGAGGCCTATCTATTCCAGAAGCTGGTGCGCACCGGCTTCGGCTCCAACAATGTCGACCACTGCACCCGCCTGTGCCACGCCTCGTCGGTGGCGGCGCTGTTCGAGGGCCTGAGCTCAGGCGCGGTGTCGGCACCGTTCGCGGCTGCGATGGATGCCGAAGTCATCATCGTGATCGGCGCCAACCCGACCGTGAACCATCCGGTCGCCGCGACCTTCATCAAGAATGCGGTCAAGCAGAACGGCGCGAAACTGTTCGTGATGGATCCGCGGCGGCAGACGCTTTCGCGGCATGCGACCAAACATCTGCAGTTCAAGCCGGGCTCCGATGTCGCCATGCTGAATGCGATGATCAACACGATCATCACCGAAGGCCTGACCGACGACCAGTATATCGCCGGCTACACCGAAGGCTTCGAGGACCTCAAGGAGAAGATCAAGGAGTTCACGCCGGAGAAGATGGAGGCGATCTGCGGCATCCCGGCGCAGACCCTGCGCGAGGTCGCGCGGACCTACGCGCGCGCAAAATCGTCGATCATCTTCTGGGGCATGGGCATCAGCCAGCATGTCCACGGCACCGACAATGCGCGCTGCCTGATCGCGCTGGCGCTGATCACCGGTCAGGTCGGCCGTCCCGGCACGGGCCTGCATCCGCTGCGCGGCCAGAACAACGTGCAGGGCGCCTCCGACGCCGGCCTGATCCCGATGTTCCTGCCGGACTATCAGCCGGTCGGCCGCGACGATCTGCGCGGCAGCTTCGAAAAGCTCTGGCAGCAGGATCTCGATCCCGTCCGCGGCCTGACCGTGGTCGAGATCATGAACGCGATCCACGCCGGCGAGATCACGGGCATGTATATCGAGGGCGAGAACCCCGCGATGTCCGACCCCGATCTGCAGCATGCGCGTCACGCGCTTGCCATGCTCGACCATCTCGTGGTGCAGGATCTCTTCGTCACGGAGACCGCGTTCCACGCCGACGTGATCCTGCCGGCTTCGGCCTTCGCGGAGAAGGACGGCTCCTTCACCAATACCGATCGCCGCGTGCAGCTCGCGCGCCAGGTGATCAAGCCGCCCGGCGATGCGCGGCAGGATCTCTGGATCATCCAGGAGATCGGCAAGCGCATGGGCCTGCCGTGGAATTATGCCGGTCCCGGCGACGTCTTCACCGAGATGGCGCAGCTGATGCCGTCGCTGAAGAACATCACCTGGGAGCGGCTGGTGCGCGAAGGCGCGGTGACCTATCCAGTCGACGGCCCCGACGTGCCCGGCAACGAGATCATCTTCACCACGGGCTTCCCGACCGCCAGCGGGCGCGGCAAGATCGTGCCGGCCAAGGTGATCCCGCCGGACGAGATCCCGGACGACGAATATCCGATGGTGCTCTCGACCGGCCGCGTGCTGGAGCACTGGCACACCGGCTCGATGACGCGCCGCGCCCAGGTGCTCGACCAGATCGAGCCCGAGGCGGTCGCCTTCATGTCGCCGAAGGACATGCGCAAGAAGAACCTCGCACCCGGCGATTTCATCCGCCTGGAGACCCGCCGCGGCGCGGTCGAGGTCAAGGTCCGTTCCGACCGCGACGTGCCCGAGAACATGGTCTTCATGCCGTTCTGTTACGCGGAAGCAGCGGCGAACCTGCTGACCAACCCGGCGCTCGATCCGTTCGGCAAGATCCCGGAGTTCAAGTTCTGCGCGGCGCGCGCCGAGCGGGCGGAGATGCGGGACGCGGCGGAGTAAGAGCCATCGTTTGGCGGCGCGGTGCCGCCAAACCAACGGTGTCGTCCCTGCGAACGCACGGACCCATACCGCGTGATCTATCGACTGCCGACGGTCGCAGTCCCTGACGCCGGGTCTTCGCCAAACTCCTCCCTGGGGTTATGGGTCCGTGCGTGCGCGGGGACGACGGTTGAATGTGTGGCGGGCATAGCTGCCAAACCGTCAATGCGAGTGAAGCAATCCAGACTGTCTCTCCGACGGGATTTCGGATTGCTTCGCCGCTTCGCTCCTCGCAATGACGGTGGTAAACATCGTCCATGTCCAAAGTCACCCCAGCCACGCGCGCGCTCACAGCCGCCGGTGTCGCCTTCACCGTTCACACTTACGACTATGATCCCGACGCCGAGAGCATCGGGCTGCAGGCGGCGGCCGCGCTCGGTGAGGACCCAGGGCGCGTATTGAAGACGCTGATGGCGCTGGTCGACGGCAAGCCGGTCTGCGTGATCGTTCCGTCGGACCAGGAAGTCTCGATGAAGAAGCTCGCCGCTGCGGTCGGCGGCAAGTCGGCGCAGATGATGAAGCCGCCGGAGGCCGAGCGCGTCACCGGATACAAGGTCGGCGGCATCAGCCCGTTCGGGCAGCGCAAGCAGGTACCGACCGTGATCGAGCAGAGCGCGCTCACCCACGACCTCGTCTATCTGAACGGTGGCCAGCGCGGCTTGCAGGTACGGCTGAAGCCTACCGACGTGCGGGATGTCCTCAAGGCGGTCGCCGCCGATGTGCTGGCGTGAGGACGGCGGAGCGCAATCATGATTCGGCCGCAGTTCCTGTGGCTCGCGGCTGTGCTCGGGCTCTGCCTGCCGGCTGAGGCGCATCAGGTCAACCTTGTGACGGCTCGTGTCGCGCTGGCCGGAGATCGTACGGTGAGGGTCGAGTTGGGCCTGAAGGGCAGCGATATCGATCGTCTGATCGGCGCCAAGGTGTACGATGCGCGGCAGGACACGGTCGATCCGGCCGCGATCGGTGCGGCCAAAGCTGCGATCCTCAGCTATTTCGAGACGCACCTGGCCGTGATAAGCGACGGCACAGCTTGCCCGCGCGGCGATGTCGCGATCCTGCCCGATGGCGACGGTGTCATCTATCGCACCCGTTTCGCCTGCACCGGGGCCGGCGACATCGTCTACCGCTCCAGCGTGCTGACCGGGAGAGATACGGCCGCTCGCCATGTCGTTCTGATCGCAAGAGACAAGTCCGAAACGCAAGCTTTGCTCGACGCGGGCCATACGACGGTGACGCTTTCGGCGGCGCCGTCGTCGTGGTCGACCGTCGAGCGTTATCTGCTCACCGGCATCGAGCATATTTTCCTTGGCTACGATCACATCGCCTTCCTGATCGCCGCGATGCTGTGGGCCTGCCGGTTGATCCCCGTCATCAAGATCGTCACCGCTTTCACGGTCGCACACTCGATCACCTTGTCGCTGGCCGCGCTGGATCTCGTCGTCGTCACCGGCCGCATCGTGGAACCGACGATCGCAGCGTCGGTCATCGTCGTGGCCGTCGAGAATTTTATCTCGCGCGATATCGACAGGCGCTGGCGCGTCGCTTTCTTGTTCGGCCTGATCCACGGCTTCGGCTTTGCCGGCGTGCTTCGTGAAGTCGGCTTGCCGCCGAATGCGATCGTGCCGGCTCTCGGTGCTTTCAACATCGGCGTCGAGATCGGGCAGATCGCGATCGTCGTGATTGTGCTGCAGGTGCTCGGGCTGCTGGACCGGCTGCCGGTCGCGTCGAACCGGTGAGGGCGGCAAGGCTGGTCTATGCGATATCAGCGGCAATCAGCCTGCTGGGCAGCTATTGGTTGATCATGCGCGTCTTCGAGGCTTGATCGCGAGCCACGCGTCCGGCTCCACATTCCATCGTCGCGCGTCAGGCCTCTCTCCTCTGCAGGGGCATTCCTTCCCACGATTGCGGTGTGGACTTGAGTTCGCTCGCGAGCCCTGTATAGATCTGGATTAGAAATAGAATATCGTTCTATCTGACAGAACGACGGCTTCAAGGGATGAAACGATGGAATCCGAATGCGTTCGCCGCGACGCCGATCCGCCGGTGTCATTCACGCCTGACGCCGTTCTTGCGGCTTTCAAGGCGATCCCCGATCTGCTGGTGCGCGATGCGGCGTTGACTGCGCGCGGCCGGTGGCTGGACGTCGACTGTCTGCTCGGGCCAAGCACGCAGCCCTTTCACGTCGCGATCCGCGCCGGCCGGATCGTCGATATGACGCCGACGCCGGTGCTGATGCGCTCCTGGCGCTTCGCCTATCGCGCGACGCCCGCCGCGTTCGCCGCCTATTGGCAGACGATGCCGCCGGCGGGATGGCACGATCTCCTGGCGTTGACCAAGCGTGGGCAGGCAACGCTCGAAGGCGATCTGCATCCGTTCATGACGCATCTTCAGTACTTCAAGGACCTGCTGGCGCTGCCCCGGCGGAGCGCCTTTGGAGGTGTGTCATGAACGGCTTTGTAGAGCCGATCGTCGGGCGCTACGTCCATGTCGAGATCGATGGCGAGGTCAACCGGATCTATTTCGAGGAGAACGGCAGCGGCATCCCATTGGTCTGCCTCCATACCGCCGGCTCGGATGCGCGGCAGTGGCGTCACCTGCTCGTGGACGATGAATTCACCAAGCATTTCCGCGTCATCGCCTTTGACATGCCCTGGCACGGCAAGTCCAATCCGCCCGACAGCCAATTTGGCAGCGAATACCGGCTGACCACTGCCAGCTACACCGCGACCATCCGCGCGTTCTGCAAGGCGCTCGGGCTGGACAGGCCAGTGGTGATGGGTTGCTCGATCGGCGGCCGTATCGTGCTCAATCTCGCTATCGCGCATGCGCACGACTTCCGCGCCTTGATCGGGCTCGAGGCCGCGGATTTCCAGCAGCCATGGTACGACACGGCGTGGCTGAACCGGCCCGACGTTCATGGCGGCGAGATCTGCGCTGCCCTGGTGTCGGGATTGATCGCGCCAAACGGCCCCGAGGCCGCGCGCAATGAAACGCTGTGGGGCTACAAGCAGGGCGGCCCCGGCATCTTCAAGGGTGATCTCTATTTCTATCGCGTCGATGGCGACCTGCGCGGACGCACCTGTGCCATCGACGTCAGCCAATGTCCGCTCTACCTCCTGACCGGCGAGTACGACTTCTCCTGCACGCCCGAGGACACGCTGCGCACCGCCGCCGGCATCCCCGGCGCGAAGGCGACCGTCATGGAGCGGCTCGGCCATTTTCCGATGAGCGAAAACCCTGACCAGTTCCGCCGCTACATCGCGCCGGTGCTGCAAGACATCCTCGATAAGCAGAAGTTGTAAACGGGAGGCGTATGTTATGAAGTTGCGTTGGGTGATGGCGGCCGTTCTGGCCGTGCAGGCGAGTGCCGCAATTGCGGCCGACAATGTTATCAGGATCGGCGTGCTCAACGACCAGTCCGGCGTGTTCGCGGACAATGGCGGACGCGGCTCGGTTGCGGCCGCAAAGCTCGCAGCCGAAGATTTCGGCAACGAGCTGCTCGGCAAGAAGATCGAGATCATCTCGGCCGACCACCAGAACAAGCCGGACATCGCTTCGGCCACGGCGCGAAAATGGTTCGACAACGAAGGTGTCGACATGATCGCGGACGGCGCGGCATCGTCCGCCGGCTTTGCCATCCTCGAAGTTGCCAAGCAGAAGAACAGGATCTTCGTCATCTCCGGCCCCGGCTCGTCCGATTTCACGGGAAAATCCTGCTCGCCAGTCAGCTTCCACTTCAACTACGACACCTATGCGCTGTCGAAGCTGACCAGTGACGCGATCACGCGTGCCGGTGGCAAGACCTGGTATTTCGTCACGGCCGACTATGCCTTCGGTCACGCGCTGCAGCGCGACGCCACGAAGTTCATCGAGGCGGCCGGTGGCAAGGTGATCGGCTCGGCCGCGCATCCGCTGGGCACTGCCGACTTCGCCTCGTTCCTGTTGCAGGCGCAGGGCTCCAAGGCCGACGTCGTTGGTCTCGCGACATCAGGCGCCGACGTGCAGACCGCGATCAAGCAGGCCGGCGAGTTCGGCGTCGTCGAGGGCGGCCAGAAGCTTGCCGGCCTGCTCGTCTTCATCACCGACGTGAATTCGCTCGGCCTGAAGGTCACGCAAGGCCTGCAGGTGACGACCTCGTTCTACTGGGATCTCGACGAGCAGACCCGCGCCTGGTCGAAGCGCTACGCTGGCCTGATGGACGGCAAGGTTGCCAGCATGGTGCAGGCCGGTGTCTACAGCGGCGTCCATCACTACCTCGCCGCCGTGAAGGCCGCCGGCACCACCGACACGACGGCCGTTGCCGCCAAGATGCACGAGCTGAAGGTCAACGACATGTACAACAAGGATGTCGCGATCCGCCCCGACGGGCGCGTGCTGCACACGATGTACCTGGTCCAGGTGAAGAAGCCGGAGGAATCCAAGTACAAATACGATTTCTACCGGGTCGTCAGCTCGAAGCCGGGCGGGGAGGTTTTCCGGCCGATGAGCGAGGGTGGTTGCCCGCTGGTGAAGTAAGTGCGGCGACCGGACGGCTTGGTCGCCGTCCGGTCGCAGGATTTCGAGGAGAATACGGAATGTCTGGTTCGATTGGATTCATCGGTCTCGGCGTCATGGGCGAGCCGATTTGCCGCAACCTGTTGCGCAAGAGTGGACGAACGGTGCTTGCGTTCGACCTCGATGCGGAGCCGTTGGCGCGGATCGTAGCCGACGGCGCGACCGCGGCGAAGTCGATCGGGGATGTGGTCGCCGGTGCGGAGACGATCTTCCTGTGTCTGCCCAGCGCCAAGCACGTGACGTCCGTCTTCGAGGGCATCCTGCCGGCGATCAGGCGCGGCCAGACCGTGATCGATCTTGGCACCTCCGATGTCGGCCAGACGCGGTCTTTCGCCAAGCAACTCGCCGACAACGGTGCACTCTGGATCGATGCTCCGATCGCGCGCACACGCCAGGCCGCGCAGGACGGCACGCTCAGCGTCATGGTTGGTGCGACGCCCGAGCAGTTCGCTGTGGTCGAGCCGCTGATCCGGCATTTTGCCACCGATGTCACGCTCTGCGGCGGGACCGGCGCGGGGCAGGTGACCAAGATCCTGAATAACATGGTGCTGTTCGAGACAGTCAACGCGCTGGCCGAAGCCGTCGCGCTCGCCAAGCACAGTGGCGTCGAGCCGAAGCTGCTGCTGGAGACGCTGTCGAAGGGCTCCGCAGACAGCTTCGCGCTGCGCAACCATGGCATGAAGGCGATCATCGCGAAGGAGTTTCCGCTGCGGGCCTTCTCGACCGAATATGCCATGAAGGATCTGTCCTACGCGCTGGAGCTGGGCGCCCAGGCCGGCCTGAGCTTGCGCGGCGCGGCGCTGATGCGCGAGATTTTCCAGGAGACGATCGACAAGGGCATGGGCGATGCGTATTTTCCCGTCATCGCCAAGCTGATCGATCCCTCTGGATTTCCCCAATAGGAGACCCGATGCCTTCGCCCGGTGTCGCCGCCGTTGACCGAGCCCTGAGCATTTTGGCGGCCTTCGAGGATGCGCCGGAGCCGATGACGCTGGCCGAGCTCGCCCGGCGCACCAAGATGTACAAAAGCACGCTGCTTCGGCTGATGACGTCGCTGCAGGAGTTCGGCTATCTCGTGCAGTTCGCCGATGGCCGCTACCATCTCGGTCCGACGCCGTTCCGGCTCGGTGCGGTCTACCAGCGCAGCAACAACATGCATGACCGGGTGATGCCGCTGTTGCGTCAGCTCGTGGCCGACGGGACCGAGAGCCCCTCATTCCACGTGCGGCATGACGCCAGGCGCCGGCTCTGCGTCTTTCGCGTCGATTCCCAGCATTCGACGCTGGACCGGGTGGAAGCCGGCATGCTGCTGCCGCTCGACCGCGGCGCGGCGGGCCGGGTCATCCTCGCCTTCGACGGCGAGAAAGGCGAAGCCTATGACGAGATCCGCGAGGGCTGCATGGCGGTGTCCTTTGGCGAGCGTGATCCCGATTGCGCCGGGCTCGCCTGCCCGGTGTTCGGACCCGGTGGCAAATGTGTCGGCGCCTTGTCGCTCTCGGGGCCCAAGCCGCGCTTCACGCGGGACAACATCAAGGCGATGACCACACTGCTGTTGAAGGCCGCCATCCGGCTGACGCGCGCGCTCGGCGGGCCGACCGAAGCCCTTGATGGCGTGCTGGCCGCCGCGGCCGACGACGCGCGGCCTTCGCGCCGGGCACGACGATAGATTACTGCCTCTGCAGCAGCTTGAGCCGGCAGCGCAGCGCCTCCCGGATATGGGCGCGCGCGAGCTGCTCGGCCTTGTCGCCATTGCGTGCGGCGATCGCCGCGATGATGGCCTGGTGCTCGTCATGGCTGGTCGAGGGACGGCCCGATACGGTGAAGGTGGTCGGGCCGAGCAGGGCGATCCAGTCCTGCAATTCGCGCGAGGCATTGTCGAGATAGCGGTTGCGCGCGGCGCGGCAGATCGCCTCGTGGAAGGCGCGGTTGAGGCGCGCCATCTCGGCGGCGTCGGCCTCCTTGATCTCGACGGTGGCCTGCTCGATATCGCGCAGCGCATCGATCTCGGTGCTTGACGCGTGTTCGGCGGCGAGCCGGGCTGCTGCGCCTTCCATGATCTCGCGCATGGCGTAGAGCTCGAGGACTTCGGAGATATCGAGGCTGCGAACGATCAGCCCGCGGCGGGCGGGCTCGACGAAGCCGCGCGCGGCGAGCCGGCCCAGCGCTTCACGCACCGGCGTGCGGCTGACCTTCAGCCGCTGCGCCACTTCCTCCTCGCGCAGGCGGTCCCCGGCGCGATAGCTGCCGGCCTGCAGCGCTTCGCAGAGCGAACGGAATACCGCTTCGCCAAGCGCCACGCCGCCCCCGCGCGCGATCGGTCCGCCTGCCTTCACCGGACGTCTGGCCATGACCCTCGTTCCAGCCGGCTGCATCCTGCCCATGCAGGGATGCCGCTTGCATGAGTCATGTATATCTTTGTATACAATAGTACGCAATGGCGCCCGCCGCGACCGGTGGCCGCCGCGTGGTAGAATGTTTCGAGCTTGGTCGCATCGGACAAACGGCATGAGCAGCAAGTACGACGTGCTGGTGATCGGCGGCGGCAATGCGGCGCTGTGCGCGGCGATCGCGGCGCGCCGCGGCGGCGCCTCGGTGCTGGTGCTGGAGGGCGCGCCAAAATTCTACCGCGGCGGCAATACCCGCCACACCCGCAACATGCGCTGCGCCCATGACGCCGCGACCGAAATCCTGACCGGTCCCTACACCGAGGAGGAATTTTGGGAGGATCTGCTGCGGGTCACCGGCGGGCAGACCGATGAGGAACTCGCGCGCCACATGATCCGGGAGTCCAAGGACATCCTGAACTGGATCGTGGAGCAGGGCGTGCGCTGGCAGCCCTCGCTCGGCGGCACTCTGAGCCTCGGCCGCACCAACTCCTTCTTCCTCGGCGGCGGACGGGCGATGCTCAACGCGCTGTACCTGACCGCGGAGCGGCTGGGCGTCGACGTCGAATACGACGCCGAGGTCACCGACCTCGTCATCGAGGACGGCATGTTCCTCGCCGCGCGCCTGAAGCGGCCGATCAAGGGCGAGACCGAGATCCGCGCGACGTCGCTGGTCGCCGCGGCCGGCGGCTTCGAGGCCAACATCGAATGGCTGAAGCAATATTGGGGCGAGGCCGCCGACAACTTCCTGATCCGCGGCACGCCCTATAACCGGGGCTCGATCCTGAAGATGCTGCTCGACAAGGGCGTGCAGGAGGTCGGCGATCCCACCCAGTGCCATGCGGTCGCGATCGATGCCCGCGCGCCGAAGTTCGACGGCGGCATCATCACGCGACATGATTCCGTCGTGTTCGGCATTGTCGTCAACAAGCATGCCCAGCGCTTCTACGACGAGGGCGAGGATATCTGGCCGAAGCGCTACGCGATCTGGGGCCGGCTGGTCGCGGCGCAGCCCGACCAGATTGCCTACATCATCTTCGATTCCACCGTCGTCACCAGCTTCATGCCGACGCTGTTTCCGCCGATTGCAGGACAAACGATCGCCGAGCTTGCCGGCAAGCTCGAGCTCGATCCGGCCGCGCTGGAGAAGACGATCACCGAATTCAACGCCGCGGTGCGGCCCGGCACCTTCGACCACACCATCCTGGACGACTGCGTGACCGAGGGCATCACGCCCCCCAAGACGCATTGGGCGCGCAGGATCGAGACGCCGCCTTATCTCGCCTATCCGGTGCGTCCCGGCATCACCTTCACCTATCTCGGCACGCGCGTGACCAAGGAAGCGCGGATGCTGATGGCTGACGGCAAGCCGTCCGGCAACATGTTCGCGGCCGGCGAGATCATGGCGGGCAACGTGCTCGGCAAGGGTTATGCCGCCGGCATGGGCATGACCATCGGCAGCGTGTTCGGGCGGATCGCAGGACGGGAAGCGGCGAAACATGCACGGAACTAGTATCCTCGACGAAGCCGACCGTCTGATGACGGTCTGCAATTCCTGCCGCTATTGCGAGGGATTGTGCGCGGTATTTCCCGCGATGGAGATGCGGCGCGCCTTCTCCGACGGCGATCTCAACTATCTCGCCAACCTCTGCCATTCCTGCGGCGCCTGCTACGTCGACTGCCAGTTCTCGCCGCCGCACGAATTCAACGTCAACGTCCCGAAGACGCTGGCGGTCGCACGCGCGGAGTCCTATGCGGCCTATGCCTGGCCACAGGCGCTGTCCGGCGCCTTCGCGCGCAACGGCCTCGTCATCAGCATCGTCGCTGCACTCAGCATGGCGGCCTTCATCCTCGGTTTTGCGGCCTTGAACGACCGCGGCGTGTTGTTTGGCGTGCACATCGGTCCCGGTGCGTTCTACAGACTGATGCCGCACAACGCGATGGCTGCACTGTTCAGCGCCGCATTTCTTTATGCCATCCTCGCGCTTGTCATGAGCGTACGCGCTTTCTGGCGCGACATCGGCACGCCGATCGGCGGCAGAGCCGACGGCGGCTCGATCTTCCAGGCGATCCGTGATGCCGGCGAGTTGCGTTATCTCCATGGCGGCGGCGTCGGCTGCTACAACGAGGACGACAAGCCGACCGACCGGCGGAAGCTTTTCCATCACCTGACGTTCTACGGGTTTCTGCTGTGCTTTGCCGCGACGTCGGTGGCGACGCTCTATCACTACCTCCTCGGGCGTGAGGCGCCGTATCCGTGGTGGGATATGCCCGTCGTGCTCGGCACGTTCGGCGGGATCGGCCTCATTGTCGGACCGATCGGGTTGTTCGTCGCCAAATCTCGCCGGGCGCCCGAATTGCTGGACGAGAGCCGCTACGGAATGGATGTCGGCTTCATCGCCATGCTGTTCCTGACCGGGCTTACCGGCGTGCTGCTTCTGATCCTGCGTGAGACCGCTGCCATGGGACCGCTATTGGCGCTGCATCTCGGTGCGGTGTTCGCGCTGTTCATCACGATGCCTTACGGCAAGTTCGTGCACGGCATCTATCGCTTCGCGGCCCTGGTGCGCTATGTGCAGGAGCGGCGCAGCGAAGCCGGCTCCTGAGATTCGGACGGCCGGAATTGGCCTTCGCGCAGGAAGGCGATCGTCTGTGCGATCGCGACCGCATGATTCGGCAGCCCGGTATGGGATGCCTTCACCACGACATGGTCGGCCATGCCGGCGAACATCGCGCTTTGCACCGAGACCCGCCCGTCATTCGGCCTCGGGAGGACGAACTGGCCGGCGACAGGATCGATGAAGCGATTGCCTGCGATCACGCCGACGGGATAGTCCACGGCGGGCAGGGTGTTCGTCCGGGGCGCGGTTGTGAGCTCGAGGCCGGCAGGCCCGTAGAAGGCTCTGAAGAGGCGAGATCCGCTCAGGAGATCGGCGACCTCACTACCGCCGTTCGGCGTGCCCAGCATCACGACGCCGCCTAGCCGCTGCGGTCGATGTCTGGCGATATAGGCGCGTGCCACGAGACCGCCCATCGAATGCGCGACGAAATGTAGCGGCGTGGTGCGTTCGGCGAAACGGCTGATCTCCGGCTGGATGTCGTCGGCGAGCGCCGCGATCGGTTTTCTGCGGCTCGCATAGTCGATGTTGAGCGTCGCGAAGCCGCTCCCCTGGAGCGATCGCTCAAGGCGTCTCATGGATGCCGAGGTGCGCGCGATGCCGTGAAGCAGAACCACTCCCGGGCATCGCGCGTCGCCTGAATGAGGCGCCTCGTGCATCTGGCTTACGCCACCTCGCGCTCCGGCGCAGACGCCTGCTCGCGGGCCATCGTCGTTGCCGTGACGTAGTCGGTCTTGCCGGTGCCGAGCAGCGGCACCTTGTCGACCACCATGATCGCGGCGGGAACGGTGAGCTCGGACGCACCGATCGCCTTGGCCTGGCCCTGCATCGCGCTGCGCTCGGCGGTCTTCTCCGTCGTCAGCAGCACGATGCGCTCGCCCTTGCGCTGGTCCGGGATCGACACTGCGACCGAAGCGGCCTGCGGCCACAGCGTGGCCGCGATGGCTTCGACCGCCGACAGCGACACCATTTCGCCTGCGATCTTGGCAAAGCGCTTGGCGCGGCCCTTGATGGTGATGAAGCCGGCAGCGTCGATCGCGACGATGTCGCCGGTGTCGTGCCAGCCCTCGGGGAGCACTTCGAGAACGCCGGGATTCTCCGCCCGCAAGTAGCCGAGCATCACGTTCGGGCCGCGCACCGAGAGCCGTCCACCTTCCTCGATGCCGGGCACCGGATCGAGGCGGCTTTCCATCAGCGGCGACAGACGGCCGACGGTGCCGGGGCGGTTGGCCATCGGCGTGTTCATCGCCAGCACCGGCGCCGTCTCGGTGACGCCGTAGCCTTCAAGGATGCGGATGCCGTAGCGCTCCATGAACACCTGCCGCGTGCGATCCTTGACCGCCTCGGCGCCGGCGATCACGAGGCGCAGGGTGCGGAAGTCGTAGGCATGGGCCGAACGGGCATAGCCGGTGAGGAACGTGTCGGTGCCGAACAGGATCGTCGCGCCGGTCTGGTAGATCAGCTCAGGCACGATCCGGTAGTGCAGCGGGGAGGGGTACATATAGATCGGAATGCCCGCGAGCATCGGCATCATCATGCCGCCCGTGAGCCCGAACGAGTGGAACACCGGAAGCACGTTGAACACCTTGTCGTTGGCGTTGGCATCGACCCGCGCCAGCGCCTGCGCCGCATTGGCGAGGATGTTGCGGTGGGACAGCACCACGCCCTTGGGCGTGCCTTCCGAACCCGAGGTAAACAGCACTACGGCCGGATCGTTAGCCTGGCGGACGATGCGCGGCGTCGTCCCGGCGAGCAGGCCCTTGACCTTGTCGGCCACGCCGATCGAGGCGCGGACGTCTTCGAGATAGACGACGCGCGCTTCCGCCGAGATCGCGGCCATCAGCTTGTCGAGCTTGCCCTTCTCGATGAACGCCTTCGAGGTCAGCACGGTCTTGACCTGCGCGGCCTTCATGGCGGCGAGCACGTTGACCGGGCCGGCCGAGAAGTTGAGCATGGCGGGAACGCGGCCGATATTCTGCAGCGCCATGAAGACGACGGCGACGCCCGCCGAGTTCGGCAGCAGCACGCCGACATTCTCGCCGACGTCGGTGCCGATCTCGAGCTTCCGGCTCAGGACCTGTGCGCCGAGGATCAGCTTGCGATAGGTCAGCTTGGTGCCGAGCGCGTCCTCGATGATCACCTTGCCGGTGTCGCGGTCGCGATAGGCGTGTCCGAGCGCCTCGAACAGCGAGTGATCGAGCATCGCGTTCTTCACCAGGGCGTCGATCATCACGTCCTGGAGCGCGGCGCCCGCGGCATTGCGGCGGGCCTTGCCCTTCAGCGCTTCATCCACCGGCAGCTTGACCGGCGGCAGGATGGTGACCGTCACCCGCGGAAACCACGAGCGCTTGATCTGGCTGGAGTTGAGGTAGCTGAGATGCGAGCGCTGGGCACCTTCGATGCGCACGGGCACGACCACGGCGTCGGCCTTGTCGGCGATCATCGCAGTGCCGTCATAGACCTTCATCAGCGAGCCGGAGACGGTGATGCGTCCCTCCGGGAAGATCACCACCGGCTCGCCGGCGGCAACGAGCTTGATCAGGTCGCGCGCGGCCAGCGGCTTGGTCGGGTCCATGGTGTAGTGCTTGACCACGCGCAGGAACGGCTTCGCCCACCAGGCCTTGGCGATGCCGGTATCGACCGCGAAGCTCGCATCGATCGGCAGTACGGCGTGCAGCAGCGGGCCGTCGATCAGGCTGACATGGTTCGGCGCGATCAGCATGCGCGTTCCCGGAGGCGGCAGGTTTTCGAGGCCGCGGATCTCGGTACGGAACAGTGCGCGGAACAGGAGGCCACCGAAGTCGCGCACGCCCTCCTTGCCCCACTTGGTCAGTACGAACCACACCGCACCGAAGCTGGCGACGCCGAGGCCGAAGAAGATCCAGCCGATATGAAGGCCAGCCGCCTGCAAGAGCGCGACGAACAGCGAGCCGACCACCATGAAGGCGGCCTGCAGCACGTTGCCGGCGGCGATGATGCGGGCACGCTCGGACGCGGCCGACCAGGCCTGGACCGCGGCAAAGGAGGGAACGACGAACAGGCCGCCGCCGAATGCGAAGGCGACGAAGTCGACCAGCATGCGCAGGCCTGCGAACGAGGTCGCGAAATCAACCGCCGCGATCTCCTGACCTTTGGTGGTCACGCCGATCGCCCAGGCGAGATCGAGGCCGGCAAACCCCATGATGATGGCGCCGATCGGCACCAGCGCGAGGTTGGGGCGAACGTGGCTGAGGCTGGCGGCGAACAGAGAGCCGATGGCAATGCCGATCGCGAAGATCGCAAGGCACAGCGTCACCACGCCTTCGGTGCCGCCCACCACCTCCTTGACCAGCGCCGGCAGCAGCGACAGCACGATGGCGCCGACCAGCCAGAACCAGGAGACGATCACGGTGCCGTCCCACAGCCGGTGGTCGGCGTGCAACGTCCTGAGCAGGCTCACCGTCGAGGTCCAGGGATTGGTATCGACGGGCAGGTCGGGCGCGGAAGGCGTCGTCTGCGGAATGCGGGAAGCAAAGGCCCAGGACAGCAGCGCCAGCACGACCACCGCGGATGCAACCCAGCCCATATGCGCGGATCCGGCCACGAACTGGCCGCCGGCGACGGTGCCGAGCAGGATGGCCATGAAGGTCGCGCCTTCGACCAGCGCGTTGCCGGTCGCCAGCTCGCCAAGCTCGAGCTGGTCCGGCAGCATGGCGTATTTCACGGGGCCGAACAGGGCGGCGATGGTGCCGAACAGCGCGAGCGCTGCGAACAGCAGCGGCACCGAATGCAGAAAGAAGCCCGCCGCGGCAAAGCCCGCAGCGAAGATCTCGGCGAATTTGAGCCGACGCGCCACGACGGATTTGACGTATTTGTCGGCGAGCTGGCCGCCGAGACCGGACAGGATGAAATAGGGAAAGATGAAGACGGCGCCTGCCACCGTCACCAGCGCATCGCCGTGGCCGGTCGCGGCGCTGTAAAGCAGGATGATGACGAGCGCGTTCTTGAGTACGTTGTCATTGAGCGCCGAGAAGAATTGCGCCCAGAACAGCGGCGCAAAGCGGCGTGACGACATCAATTCCCTGATCATGACTAGTCCTGTTTTGGAAAGGCAGAATGAGGTTCGTTACGTTGTTCTTGGAGCGTCACGACCGGAAGGGGAGGGGACGAACGATTGCGGGCGGTGATCGCCGCCCTGCCTTGTCCCCTCGGTCCCTCTGATCCTGTTGGTCTCCATGCGGTGTCGTTAGGTTCGCAAAATATCTGGTCGCGCCTTCCCGGGTATGCGGCGAACGATGAGGAAAAGCTGAACCGCGTCACTGAAGTCTGCCGAGATCGGCCGCGAACATCGGGACATGGTGAGTCCTTTCTTGCAACCAGTTCGTGCATTCGAGCCGACCCGCCTGTGCAGGTCGCGCGTGACTCAGGTGAGATGGGCGAGGTGACGAAAGGGCGAGAGGCGGCGGAGCAGGCCGAACCGGCGGCCCTCTTGACGCGCACGCGCGCGGCTCGCCCGCCACATCCGGAAGGTCGCCCGGCGTTCCGCGAGCACGCCCGCAACGTCGCAGGCATTGGCGATGCGATTGATCGGCGCCATTGCGACCCGCAGCAGGGCCTGGCCAAAGCCGGTCACGAGAGCGGCGGCGTCATCGATGAAGGTGGCGGCGATATCAACAGCGAGGGTTTGCATTTTGCAGGTCTCCGGGTTAATTTGAACAATGTTCACATGAGTAGCTTGAAAATGAACAATGTTCAAGAAGAATCGCTGCGAGACCAGAAAAAAAATCGGCGTCGGCTCCAGATCCTGGAGATTGCGCGCCGCATCATCGCAACTAAGGGATTGAGATCGTTGAAGGTTCGCGATGTCGCGGAGGCCGCCGGCTGTTCCGTTGGCAGCGTCTATAACGAGTTCGGGGACTTCGACGGGGTGATCCTGACCGTCAATCGGGAAACCGTTCAGGCTCTCACGGCCCGGCTGCGCGGGGTCCCGGCCGACGATCCGGTGCGCCAGCTCTACGGGCTCGCGGCCACCTATCTCGAATTCTTCGCCGAGCACGCCAACCTGCTGCGCTCGCTGTTCGAGCACCGGATGGAGGACGACCGTCCGTATCCCGACGACATCCTGCAGATGGTGATGGATGCTTTCGCGCTGATGCATCCACCCCTGGTGCGGCTGCTACCGAACGCGGACGACGTGAAGATCGCGCTGCTGTCGCGCACCCTGTTTTCCGCCGTGCACGGCATCATCTCGCTCGGACTGGAAGAGCGCATGGTCGCCGTGCCGCCGCAGATGCTGCGTCAGCAGGTGGAGCAATTCGTCGACACCCATCTCACGGGTCTCGGGATTCTGCCTTTGCGGTGAACGGAGCGGGCGACCTCAGGCCCGTGCAGCTTCGCGCGGCCGTGTTGCAACGACGATGACATCAGGTCTTCCACCGTCGACCTGAACACGGTTGCGTCCCTTGTCCTTGGCGCGATAGCAGGCGGCATCCGCGCGCCGCATCGCGTCCTCGAGCGTGGTGTTGCCCTCGGCGATGCAGGCGACTCCGATGCTGGCGGTCACCGCAAAGCAGCGATCGTCCCAGGCGAAGGTGAACATCTCCAGCGAGCGTCGCAGCCGTTCGGCGATATCGACCGCGTTCGCGGGCGAGCACTGCGGCAGGATCAGGCCGAATTCGTCGCCGCCGAGGCGCGCCACCAGATCGTGCGGGCGCCGTTCCTGTTGCAGGAGGCGCGAGACCTGGCAGAGCAGGCGATCGCCGGCGAGGTGCCCGCAGCTGTCGTTGACGTTCTTGAACTGGTCAAGATCGAGCAGGATCAGGCTCAGCGAACCTGCCGCGGCAACGTCCAGCTCGCCTTGCAGTCGCGCCTCGAAGGCGCGGCGGTTGGACAGGCCGGTCAGCCAGTCGTGCGACGCCTGGAAGGCCAGACGTTCCTTCTCGGCATGCAAGGCGTCTTCGAACGCCTGTCGTTGCAGCACCAATCGCCGGGTGTGCCAGATCAGGAGCAGGACGAGCGTGATGGCGGTGACGATGTTGATGCCGGTCAGCGTCAGCTTGATGGCGCGGGAGCCTTCGCCGAGGACGGTCGAGAATCGGTTGGCATGCACCGTGAACTGGGCGTTGAGCTCGGAGAGCCGTGACGACAGCACTTGCAGGCGGCGCGCGTCCCGAACAGGACCGTTGTCCCACTCGGAGCGGATGACCTCGCCGAAGACGCTCAGCTCCAGCAGCATGGGGTCGGTAGCGGCCCACTCCCGGATTGCTTCCTGCAGGAAGCTGACGCGGTTGAAATAGCGAAACAGCCAGATCAGTCCCGGAACGTCATCGGGATGATTGCCGCCTTGCAGAAAGCCGATGCGGGCCGCCTCGACGTCGACCGGATCGCGCTCGAGCGCCCAGCGCGCGAACTCGTCGCCGATGGGAACAGCGAGCGAGGCCTGGTATTGCGCGAACTGGCTGGCGTCGCCCGAATGCAGGTAGAGATTGAGGAAATAGACGGCGTTCTTCTGCGAACGCGACCACAACGCTTCACCCGCGACATAGGCCCGGACCGAAGACATCACCTCGAGACTGAATCCCGCGATCGCCGCCTGGAGCACGACGACCATCACGAAAGGCGAGACGAGCTTGATGACGTGAAGGAAGCTGCGTTCCTTCATCGACATGGCTGTTCTGCGAAACACTCTGACGTTCCCCAAATCGGCGATGCCCCCATCGGAGCGCTGCGCCTGCAACGCAAAGTAGATGAGATGGTTGCTTAACTCGATCTGAAAGACGCGGAGGACAGCATTGCAGGGTGAAGGCGTCGTGAAATGAATGTCCGCAGATTGCTTCAAATACCTGGGAATGGGGTGAACCGGCGTGTCACATCCGTCGTGCGTGCGTTGACGAAAGAGGTGAGGGCCGGGCTAGACCAGCACCGGCTTGCGCACGCGGCCGGCGTCACCGAACACGCGCAGGTAACGCTCGATCTCCGAGGGCATGCCGGTCGCCTTCTCCGGATTGTCGGAGAGCTTGACGGCGGGATGGCCGTCCACCGACGACACCTTGCAGACCAGCGAGATCGGATCGAGGTTGAACGAGCCGTCCGGCGTGCAGCCGACGAAGTCGTTGGTGAGGTTGGTGCCCCAGCCGAAGGAGAGCCGCACCCGGCCGGCGAAGTGGTGATAGGTCTCCTCGATCGAGCCGACATCCATGGCATCCGAAAAGACCAGCAGCTTGTCCCTGGGATTGCGGCCCTTCTTTTCCCACCAGGCGATGATCTCCTCGCCGGCCTGGATCGGGGGCGCGCTGTCGGGGCGGAAGCCGGTCCAGTCCGCGACCCACTCCGGCGCATCGCGCAGGAAGGCCTTGGTGCCGAAGGCGTCGGGCAGGGCGATCAGGAGGTTGCCGCCATAGGTCTGGCGCCACTGGTCGAGGATGCGATAGGGCGCCCAGCGCAATTCCTCGTCGTCCCTGGCGAGCGCGGCCGCGACCATCGGCAGCTCGTGCGCGTTGGTGCCGATGGCTTCGAGATCGTTGTCCATCGCCAGCAGCACGTTGGAGGTGCCGATGAAGGACGAGCCAAGGCCCTCCTTCACGGCTTCCACGCACCAGCGCTGCCAGAGGAAGCCGTGACGGCGGCGGGTGCCGAAGTCTGATAGGCGCAGATTTTCGAGCTTGCGGAGACGCTCCACCTTGGTCCAGAGCTTGGCCTTGGCGCGGGCATAGAGCACGTCGAGCTCGAAGCGGCCGCGGCCCTTGATCGCGGCACGGGAGCGCAGCTCGTTGAGGATTGCGAGCGCCGGAATCTCCCACATCGTGGTGTGGGTCCATGGCCCGTGGAAATGCAGCTCGTACTGGCCCTCGACCTTGCGCAGCTCGTATTCGGGCAGGCGGAATTCGGCCAGCCAGCGGATGAAGTCCGCCGAGAACATGTGGGTCTTGCCGTAGAAGGTGTTACCGGCGAGCCAGATCAGCTCCTTCTTGGTGAAGCGGATGGTGCGGGCGTGGTCGAGCTGGGCGCGCAGCTCACTCTCGTCGATGATGTCGGCGAGGCGCACATGACGCGAACGGTTGATGACCGAGAAGGTTACCTTCTGATCCGGGTAATCTTCCCGAATCATCTGCAACATCAACAGCTTGTAGAAATCGGTGTCGAGCAGGCTGCGGATGATGGGATCCAGCCGCCAGCTGTGATTGTAGGTCCGGCTCGCAATGTCGGTCACTGTCATGGGCGTATTTTAGCGTGGCTCCCCCTGCGCAACCAGTGGGTTTGGGAAGGGCAGTCTTGCGGAGGGCGGCACCTCAATCACGCCCTGGCGGCCGTCGCTGCGACAGTCTCGAGCTGGCTCCTGACCCAGCGATGGGCCGGGTCCTTCTGATAGCGCTGGTGCCAGACCATGAACATCGGCAGCTCGGCCAGCGTCCGCGTGCGGGACGCCAGCGGGATCCGCGTCTGCGCGAAATCGCGCATGATCCCGGACGCCAGCAGGCTCGGCATGCTCGCCAGCATCTGCGAGCCGCGAAGGAAGGACGGCACGCCGGAGAAGCTCGGCACGGAGATCGCGATGTCGCGGTGAAGACCGTTGGCGGCCAGCCGGCGGTCGAAGTCGAGCCGCTCATTGTCGGTATAGACGACCGTAATGTGCCGCGCCGCGAGATAGGCCCCGCGGCCGGCCGGGGCGGCGCGCATCTTGGGATCGAAGTAACAGACGTAATGATCGCTCAAGAGGCGCTTCTGCACGATATCGACACCGGATGGCGGCAGTGGCGTGATCAGGACGTCGCAGCGGTTTTCGCGCAACATCGCGGGCGAGGGCGACTGCGAGGGGATCACGCGCAGGTTCAGGCCCTTCACCTGCGCGGCGACATGGGTGAAGAACCGCGGCAGCAGCAGATCACGCTGGAAATCATTGGCGGCGATCGTCAGCGAAAGCTGCGCGCGGGCCGGCTCGAACGTGACGCCGCCGGCAAAGCTTCGCATCTCGTCGATCAGCGCCCGTGCCTTCGCGGCGAGGGCCTGGGCATGCGCGGTGGCGACGATGCCGCGGCCGGATTTCGCGAACAGCGGATCGCCTGCGATCCGCCGCAGCTTGTTCAGCCCGTGGCTGACGGCGGATTGCGTCAGGCCGAGCCGCGTTGCCGCCGCGGTGACCGATCCCTCCTCCAGCACGGCGAGGAACAGTTCGAGCGCGTGGCCGTCGAGGGCCAAATGATCGATTTCTTTCATGCAATATATTATAATTGATCTATTTATTCAGGGAATAGGCCGCGCCATGATCTCCCGATAAGCCGCGTCCGGACCCGGGCGCCGAAGGGAGAGACACGATGAATGCCCAGGCGCCAGCCTTGCGGGATCCCCGCCTCAACCGCCCCGAGCCCTTGACGCCGCCGCTCGGCGACGGCGGCTTCTTCCAGCGTGATCGCTCCATCCATCCGCCCGCACATGCGCCCGGCTACAAATCCTCGGTGCTGCGTTCGCCGCGGCAGGCGCTGCTGTCGCTGGAGAATTCGATTTCGGAGATCACCGGGCCGGTGTTCGGCCACAACGATCTCGGTCCGCTCGACAACGACCTGATCCGCAACTACGCCAAGGACGGCGATCCCATCGGCGAGCGCATCGTCGTCCATGGTCGCGTGGTCGACGAGACCGGCCGGGGCGTGCCGAACACGCTGGTCGAGTTCTGGCAGGCCAATGCCGGCGGCCGCTACCGGCACAAGAAGGACACCTATCTGGCGCCGATCGATCCGAATTTCGGCGGCTGCGGCCGCGCCCTGACCGACGACACCGGCTATTACAATTTCCGCACCGTGAAGCCGGGCCCCTATCCCTGGCGCAACTACGTCAACTCCTGGCGTCCTGCCCACATCCATTTCTCCGTGTTCGGCTCGGGCTTCGCGCAGCGGCTGATCACGCAGATGTATTTCGAGGGCGATCCCCTGATCCCGATCTGTCCGATCCTGACGACGATCCCGGACAAGGATGCGCTCGATCGCCTGGTCGCGCCGCTCGATCTCAACGCCTCGACGCCGTTCGACTCGCTCGCTTACCGCTTCGACATCGTGCTGCGCGGCCAGCGCTCCACCTATTTTGAAAATCGCACCGCGGGGAACTGAACCCATGCCGCAGCCGCTCAACTATCTCAAGGAAACGGCGTCGCAGACCGCCGGCCCCTATGTCCATATCGGCCTGATCCCGGCGATGGCGGGCTTCGACATCTTCGAGAAGAATTTTTCCAACGTGCTGGTGACGCCGAATACCGAGGGCGAGCGCATCACGCTGGAAGGCAAGGTGCTCGACGGCACCGGCACGCCGCTGCGCGACGTGCTGCTGGAGATCTGGCAGGCCAATGCGGCGGGTCGCTACAATCACCCGGCCGATCGTTCGGCCGGCGCGCTGGAGCAGGAGTTTCGCGGCTGGGGCCGCGCCGGCTCCGACTTCGAGAGCGGTCTCGTGACCTTCGAGACCATCAAGCCGGGCGCGATCACCGACAGAGCTGGCCGGACATGCGCGCCGCACATCAACGTCTGGATCGTCGCGCGCGGCATCAACATCGGCCTCAATACGCGGCTCTATTTCTCCGATGAGGAAGCCGCCAACGCCGCCGACCCCGTGCTCAATTTGATCGAGCAGCCGTCCCGGCGCGGGACGCTGATCGCCAAGCGCGGCGAGCGCGCCGGCAAGGTCGTGTATGCCTTCACGATCAATTTGCAGGGGCCCGAGGAGACGGTGTTCTTCGACGTGTGAGGCGTCTAGGCCTCTTCGCCATGGAGCTGCGCGCGGAAGGCGCGCGGTGACACGCCCGTGGCTGCGGCATAGACGCGGCTGAAATAAGCGGGGTCCTCGAAGCCGAGTGTGTAGGCGATCGTCGAGATCGGCAAATTGGTGTAGACGAGGTTGCGCCGCGCCTCGCGGATCATCCGGTTGAGGATGAGGTGCGAGGCGGTGTCGCCGGTCGCGGCCCGTGTGATCCGGTTGAGATGCGTCGGGGTCACGGCCAGCGCCTCGGCGTAGTCGGCGACGCTCCAGCGTTCCAGATGGTGCTGCTCCAGCAGCGCCTCGAAGCGGCGGAACAGGCTGGACTCGACCGTGCCGTTGCCGCCGCTCTCGCTCGTGAGCGCGCGTGCCACCAGCCCGATCATGGCGGAGGACAACGCGCGCAGCACATGGGCGCGGCCGAAATCGCGCGCGGCGTGTTCGGCGAAGATCTGCTTCATGGTGGCGCGGATCTGCGGTGTGCCGCGCACCACGGCCGAGCGCGACAGCGCACCGCGCAGGCCCTCGGCGGCGAGCAGCGCCTCGTCCAGGATTTCCGCGGCGATGGTCAGCACCCACCCTTGCGTGTCGGGCTCGAAGCGGAAGCCGTGGACGTGGCCGACGGGCACGTTGACGACCTGCATCGGCTTCAGCGGCACCACGCGTCCATCCAGCGTCGCCTCGCCGCCGCCGCGCTCGATCAGCAGCACCTGGTGCAGCCGGGCATGGCGATGCACGGCCAGGGTCCAGTCGTGCAGCACCGAGCGGGACGCGATGGTCTCGCAATGCACGACGTCGGGCAGATCGCCGGACTCGCCGAACAGATTGTAGATCCGGATCGCGGGGGCTGCGCTTCTCATGTTCGAATAGTACAAGACAATGGCGAAACCCTCCATCGGTCTGCGGCATCAAATCTGCAAAAAAGTGCCGACGGGAGGACGCAAAAATGAAAGTTCAGGTCTGTATCATCGGCGGCGGGCCGTCCGGGCTGTTGTTGTCCCAGCTCCTGCACCTCAAGGGCATCGACACGATCGTGCTGGAAAAGTACAGCCGCGATCACGTGCTCGCCCGCATCCGCGCCGGCGTGCTCGAGCACGGCTTCGCCAAGCTGATGCGCGAGGCGCAGTGCGGCGAGCGGATGGACCGCGAGGGTGAGATTCACACCGGGTTCGAGATCGCCCATGACGGCGTGCTGTCCAAGATCGACCTGCACAAGCATTCCGGCGGCAATTCGGTGCTGGTCTACGGCCA
The DNA here is from genome assembly GCF_002776695.1 of Bradyrhizobium nitroreducens. Classification (GTDB taxonomy): domain Bacteria; phylum Pseudomonadota; class Alphaproteobacteria; order Rhizobiales; family Xanthobacteraceae; genus Bradyrhizobium; species Bradyrhizobium nitroreducens. Next base: position 7,043,735 of record NZ_LFJC01000003.1, on the reverse strand, counting down.
GACCGAGCTGACGCGCGACCTCTACGAGGCGCGGGACCGGCTCGGCGGCAAGGTCGTGCACAATGCGGAGGACGTGACGCCGCACGATCTGACGTCGGACCGGCCCTACGTGACCTACCGGTCGAACGGCGAGGCCGTCCGCGTCGATTGCGACTACATCGTCGGCGCCGACGGCTTCCACGGCGTCAGCCGCAGATCGATCCCGAAGGACGTCTTGCGCGAGTACGAGAAGGTCTATCCGTTCGGCTGGCTGGGCGTGCTGTCGCGCACCAAGCCGGTGTCGCCCGAGCTGATCTATGTGAAGCACGAGCGCGGCTTTGCGCTTTGTTCTTTGCGCTCGCAGGTGCTGAGCCGCTACTACGTCCAGGTGCCGCTGACCGACAAGGTCGAGGATTGGTCGGACGATGCGTTCTGGGCCGAGCTGAAGCGGCGTCTGCCCGAGCATGTTGCGGGCAACCTGATCACGGGGCCATCGATCGAGAAGAGCATCGCGCCGCTGCGCAGCTTCGTCGCCGAGCCGATGAGCTATGGCCGGCTGTTCCTCGCCGGCGATGCCGCGCACATCGTGCCGCCCACAGGTGCACGTGGTCTGAACAGCGCCGCGTCCGACATCTACTATCTCTATCACGCTCTGCTCGCGCACTATCAGAATGGCGATGATTCCGGCCTCAAAGGCTATTCCGCCAAGGCGCTGGCGCGGATCTGGAAGGCGCAGCGCTTCTCCTGGTGGATGACGATGCTCTTGCACCGCTTCCCCGACCGGCTCGACTACGAGGATCGCCTGCAGCAGACCGAGCTCGACTATCTGCTTTCGTCGGAGACGGCGCAGCGTCTGCTCGCGGAGAATTATGTGGGACTGCCGTTTTAGGGTGATGCTCACTTCACCCTCCCCTGGAGGGGGAGGGTCGATCGCGCGCAGCGCGAGCGGGGTGGGGTGATCTCTCCACACGGCCGCTGTTCGATGAGGAGAGACTGTCACCCCACCCCGTCTCACATTTTCGCTGCGCTCAATGTGAGCCGACCCTCCCCCTCCAGGCAGGGCTATCGCATGTGACCGATAAGGCTGAGAAGGAATTCGTCTTCCCAGCCTGCTCGTTTGACCTTCTGTCGCATGGAGATGCGGGCGGGGTGGGCTCGAATGAGATTGATTGCAGCTCGCCGCAAGATCGCGAAGTTCTCGGGGCCGTTGTTTTTTCTGGTTCGGCAAGCGTCTTCGCCAAAGACGACATCGAGCACCCAGTGCAACTGATTCTCGATGCTCCAATGGCCTCGGACGACCTGCAACAATCGTCTTGCGGGCAGGTATTTGGACAACAAGTAATATCGCACGGACGGCTTGCCGGCGGGTTTGCCATGCAGTCGTCGGCGCGAAGTGATGCGAGCCACGGCCGCCACTCCGGGAAAGCGGTTTGTCGTACCCAGACTGATGTTGCGCATGACGGTGGCGCGCCGGGATTCGCATCGATCGTGCGTGCTCGGCTCGCGTCGTTGAGCCACGCTGCGCTTGCCCGAGCGGGCAAAGCAGCGCTCGACCTCCGCGAACAGTTTGCTTTGATTTTCCTTGAGAGCCAGCACGTAGTGGGCGCCACGCTCGAGCACCTTCTTGGCGAAGGGACGATTGCAATGCAGGGCGTCGGCAGTGACGATGCAGCCTTCGAGCGAAAGCATTTGCAGCACATCCAGGGCACCTTGGGCCTCGTTGCGGCCTGGCGCCTTGCATGCAGCCAGGGCCATGCGGGCTTCGGTCGCAAAGACATTGACCATGTGCAGTGGCGTGGCGCTGCGACCGCGTTCGTAGGCTCCTCGAACAGCTTTGCCATCGACTGCCACCACGCCGGTGAGCTTGATCCCGTTGGCCTCTGCGAATGCTGCCATAAAGCTTCGGAAGGCTTGTTCGAAAGCCCCCGGATCGAGCGCGTTGAAGACCCGGCTGAACGTATCGTGACTGGGGATTCCGTGCTCCAACCGAAGGAATTGCCGCAACAGCTTTTCCTTGGACGACGCGAACACCTCCATATCCGTCGCGCCCTGTCCTCCGCACAACACCGTTGCCAGCGCGATGACGATGAGATCCAGCAGGTCGTGCAGTGCGTTGGGTGCACGCGGATCGGGCAACGTACTGAAGATACTGCGAATCTTGCGCATAGGACCCCCACGCCGAATCGGGAGTCCTCTTCAGAATCCATATCGCTGGACCGCGCAATACCACCCTCAAAACCACATGCGATTCCCCTGCCCCTCCAGGGGAGGGTAAGAGCGCCGTTACTTCCCTTCCAGCGTATTGACCGGTGTCCAGTCCGGGGGCGGGGGATTTGCAGCGAGCGCACGTGCGCGCTTCGCAAACAGAGCCGACGCCGGATCGACGTCCGCCATCTGGCCGAAGGCATCCGCTGCCTTCGCATAATCCCGCGCGCGCCAGCGGGCGAGCCCCTCCGCATAGGCTGCAGCCGCCTTTGCCTGATCGGCGCTCTCCGCGCCTTTCTCCGCCAGCGGCTCGAACACCCTGACCGCCTCGCCGCGGCCGAGCACCCTGATCGCGTCGAGCTCGCGCCAGGCGAAGGCATCGCCGGTCTGCGCCATCGTGGATTCCGATGCCATGATCGCGGTGCCGTAATATTTGTTGGCGCCCTCGAGCCGCGAGGCGACGTTCACGGTGTCGCTCATCACGGTGTAGTTGAAGCGGCGGCGCGAGCCGATATTGCCGACCACGGCTTCGCCGCTGTTCAGCCCGATGCGGTGCGACAGACGATGGCCGGCGAAGGCGGGGTGATCGGCATTGAGCTCCGCCAGCTTGTCGTGGCATTTCAGCGCGGCGCGAACCGCGTTGCGTGCGTGGGCGGGATCGTCGGCCGGTGCGCCGAACATCGCGACGATGGAGTCGCCGATATATTTGTCGACATAGCCGCCATGACTTTCGATGATGTCGGTCATGGCGGACAGATATTCGTTCATCAGCGTCACCAGCTCGCCCGGCGTCATGGTCTCGGCAATGGACGAGAAGCCGCTGAGGTCGGAGAAGAACATGGTGACGTTGCGCATCTCGCCGCCGAGCGCGGGCATCTTGCCGGAGGCGACCATGGTCTCGATGACCTCGGGCGCGAGGTAGAGGGCAAAGCTCTTGCGCAGGAAGCGCTCGTCGCGGTCGGCCAGCACGAAGCGGTAGCCGATCATCGAGGCGAGTGCCGCAAGGCTGGCGAGCGTCGGCTCGGTCAGCGGCAGTGCCAGGGCGTGGACGAAGGCAGCGACGGCAATCGCCGCATAGACGGCGGTCGATGCGAGCCAGACGATCGCGGCGGTGGTCGGCGCGAAGGCGCAGGCCGCGCAGACGATGATCGCGGCAAACGCGATCGTGAGGATGGTGCGCAGCGGAAAGCCGAGCTCGGTGACCGCGTCGTGCTCGATCAGGTTTCGCACGACCGTGGCGTGCACGAAGACACCCGCGACGTCGCTGCGGGCTTTCTGCGGCGGGCTTGCCGGCGCGGGCAGGGCGCACCGCTCTGCCGGCGTTCCATCATAGCCGCCGGACAGGCGCATCGAGGTGAGCTTGCGGTCCTCGAAATTCAGGATCGTGCCAAGCAGCACGACCTTGCCGTCGAACGCGCGGCGAAAGAAGTCGCGGTCCCCCTTTTCGACGCAGGCGCGCAGATCGACGAAGGAGTAGGTCGGGATGTCGCGTCCCAGTCCCCGGAAGTTGAGCGTCACGGTATTCGGCACCGCACTCGGAATCGCATAGCCGGACAATCCGGTCGCGCCAGACGGCGCAATTTCCGGCTTTGCGCCCGTCGCGCGGGCGGCGAGCTCGACCGCCATCGCGGGGACCGGTCGCCCCTCGATGGCAAAGCTCAGCGGCATGCGCCGGATGACGTCGTCAGGGTCGGTGTGAACATTGAGCGCCCGCACGGTGTTGCGCACGGCCACCTGCTGTGCGCGATAGGGCACGTCCGGATGGTCGTTGCTGAGGATTTCGCCGAGCACCAGTTTGCCGCTGTCGGAGATTTGCCGGAGCGCGATCAGATAGTCCCGGTCAAATCCCTTCAGCCGGGCGCCGAACGACGTGTCGCCGAAGGGAATCTCCGACTGCTCGATCGAATTCTTGAAGATGACGTCGAAGCCGATGACCTTGGCGCCGCCTTCGGTGATGCTGGCGAGCACCCGGCCGATCTCGCGCGTCCAGGTTTGCGTCGGCGATCCCTGAAAGGGTGGGGTCTCGTACGTCTCCCCGTCGATCGCCACGACGACGACCGGCGACGTCGCGGGATCGCGGCGATCGCGGACGAGCTTGCCGCGCAGCGCCGTGAGGATGTCGAGCGAGAGGCCTTGCAGGGTCTGCAGCGGCGGAGACGTGAAGATTGCGCCCGCAACGAGCGCAATCAGGATCGTTGCAACGATGTCCCGTCCCCCGATCCGCCGCATCGCCCCGTCGCTAGGTCTGCTTATTCGAGCCGCAGCAGGCGGCCGATGATCGGGGTCGGCGCGGCGGTGGCGCTGGCGTCGACCTGGAAGGTGTAACGCTTGCTGCCGATGCTCGCGAGATAGCTGCCGCCCGGGGTCAGCGACTTCCCGGCCTTGGCGAAATCATAGAACTTGCCGCGGGTCATGACGTCGTTCTTGAGCGGTACGCTGATCGTGGGCTCCTTGCCGTCGGTGCGTTCGATCACCAGCGTGCTGCCGCTCTTGGCCTGGACGATGGGAGCGACGCCGTAGATCGTCGGCAGCTTCGACGGAGCGGCCTTGGTGTCGGACCGCATGGTCCGGAACGTGGTTGCCGCACTCTGGTTCGCCTCGCGCTCGGAGAGCTGCGCCGCCTTGGTGTCACAGGGCACCTTGGCACGCTGGACGTCGCCGAGCTGCACGGTGCTTTGCTCGGCGCCGACGAGCACGACGCCTTCGCTGATCGTCTCGCGCAGGCACGATTTGAGATAACTGAGCGTGATGCTGGCCTTCGGTCCGAGCTTGATGATCTTGCCCGCAGCGACGTAGTCCATGAACTCGACGCCATCGACCTTGCCTTGCACATCCTCGACGATCGCAGCCGGCGTCTCTGCCAAGGCGGGGGCCGCAATACACAACGCGCCGACGACAGCGCCGATCAGGCTTCTCATGGGTCTTCTCATTCCATTCGACCGATACTTTGCCGGTCCCCGTCCCGGAGCGATGCCTAGCAGCGGATCGCCCGGGCAAGTGTGACCGGAATCACTCTTTGATATTGGTGCACTCTATCAGGAAGAGGTTCAAATCGGCGACCGGAGAAAAATCAAGTCGCGGCAAAGTGTTGGCGGGTGGATGCTGTCAAGCGGCCGGGATCGGCTGGTCGTCGACCGGACGTTTCTCCGCTGCACTCTCCAAAGTGGGAGCGAGAGGGGGCGCCGCTTTTTGAAAGGGCGTCGTTCGCCGACCGGTGGCGATCTCGATCACCTCGTCCCAGCGCGACAGAAAGGCCTCGACGCAGGCTGGATCGAACTGCCGGCCTTTGTTTTCGGCCAGGTAATTGCGCGCCACCTCGAGCGGCATCGGCTCCTTATATGGCCGCCGTGTCGTCAGGGCGTCGAACACGTCGGCGACCGCAACCACGCGCGCGGCGACCGGGATTTCATCCGCCCTGAGGCCGTTCGGATAGCCCGCGCCGTCCCAGCGCTCGTGGTGGCCTGCGGCAATTTGCGCACCGAGCCGGATCAGCTCGCAGCTGGAATCGGCCAGGATGCGCTCCCCGATCGTCGCATGCGTCCGGATCACCGCCATCTCGTCGTCGGTGAGCTTGCCGGGCTTGAGCAGGATATTGTCGGGAATGGCGACCTTGCCGACGTCGTGCAGGGGCGCGGCGAGATAGATGTCGCGGCAGAGCCGGGCCGGCAGGCCGAGTTGCTCGGCGATGATGCGGCTGTAGCGGGCGACCCGCAGCGTGTGCTCGCCCGTGTCGTTGTCGCGGAATTCGACCGCGAGCGCGAGCCGCAGGATGATCTCCTCCTCCCGCTCTCCGAGCTTTCGCGTCGCGGCCTCGACTTCGCTGGCCAGATGCGCGGCACGGTCGTTGAGCTTGCGCACGGCTGCACCGAGCTGAATCAAGTTCCGCAAACGCACTGTCATCTCGACGCTTTGCGGCTGCTTGGGCAGGAAATCGGTCGCACCGGCCTGCAGCGCTTCCATCTTGACGTCGTCGGTCTGCCGCGAGGTGATCATCGCGATCGGAATGTCGGCACAGCCGGGTAAGGTACGAAAGACGCGGATGAAGCTGATGCCGTCCATATGCGGCATCTCGTAGTCGACCAGCACGAGGTCGAAGACGCGCTCGCGTGCGCAGGCCAGCGCCTCCACGGGATCGAGGAAGGTGGTGGCTTCGACCAGACCTTCGGTTTCGATGTGGCGTTTCAGGAAGTTGAGGACGGATCGGCTGTCGTCAACCAGCAGCGCTTGGGTCAGCATCGGCGGCCGGGGCTCTCTTCGCTGGCAAAGACACGGACTCCACGCATAACCCGAGCGAGTTTAACGTGAAGCAAATGCGCCGTGTCGGCCACCACGTCGCGGGTGAGATTTCAGGCTGTTTACGCCTGCACACGCCTGCGCGAATTCCAGGACAATGTGACCCGTAGTTGTACGGATGTCCGCGTTAGGGGTTTGCTCACCCGATTCGCGTCAAACGAGTATCGGAATTTTTACAAAGGCGGATACCGCGATGGCGCTCAATCCCACGGAGCCGAAGTGGTCGTTGCGGTTACCCGCAGATTGCAGCATCGCGGCCATTCGCAATGTCTACGAGCTCATTCGCGAGGCGTTCGGCCGGCAGGAGCGGCTCGAGATCGACTGTTCGAGTGTCGACAAGGCCGACGTGACTTCGATCCAGCTGCTGCTGTCGACCGCCAAGACGGGCGAAGCCCAGGGCCGTCCGGTGGTCCTGACCTCCTTCTCGCAGTCCCTTCGCAATACCCTTCGCCGTGCCGGCTTCGCCAGCGAGGCGATGATCGATCAGCATTTCCCGCAAAAGAAAGATGGCACCTGATGGCCACGATTCTCACGGTCGACGATTCCCCAAGCATCCGGCAGATGATCAAGGTCGTGCTCGAGCCGGCCGGTCACAACGTGATCGAGGCCGGCGACGGCGCGCAGGGGCTCGCCAAGGCGCAGGCCGGCAAGCTCGACCTCGTGATCACCGACCTCAACATGCCCGTGATGAACGGGCTGGAGCTGATCCGGGCGCTGCGCAAGCTGCCGAGCGCGGTCGGCATGCCCATCGTGTTCCTGACCACCGAATCCAACGACACGGTGAAGCAGGAAGCCAAGAGCGCCGGCGCCACCGGTTGGATCACCAAGCCCTTCAAGCCGGAGCAGTTGCTAGCAGTGGTCGGCAAGCTGGTGCGCGCATGAGTGGGATGGATCCGACCGAGGTCTTTCGCCAGGAAGCCAGCGAGCTCTTCGAGGTTCTTGAGGGAGCCCTGCTCGATCTCGGTCAGCGTCCCGACGACCGCGAGCTGGTCGATTCCGCCTTCCGCGCCCTGCATACCATCAAGGGCTCGGGCGCCATGTTCGGCTTCGACAAGGTCGCCTCCTTCACCCACGAATTCGAGACCGCTTTCGACCGCGTCCGCAAGGGCGAGATCAGGCCGACGCAGGAGCTGATCTCGGTCGCGCTCGCCGCCAAGGACTACATCCGGGCGCTGATCGAAGATCCCCAGTCCACCGATGACATCATCGGCGAGGCCATCCTCGACGACCTCAAGCGCTTCGTCTCGGCCGACCAGCCTGCCGCTCCGGTCGTCGAGATCGCCGAGGCGCCCGCGCTGGCTCCGGCTGAGAGCAAGCAGGCCGGCTGGCATCTCCATCTGGAATTCGAATCCCACATCCTGCGCAACGGCTCGAACCCGCTCGACCTGCTGGAAGATCTCTGCAAGCTCGGCCCCTGCTTCGTCGTGCCGATTACCGACGGCATCCCCTTCCTCGACGAGATGGACCCCGAAGACTGCTATCTCAAATGGGACGTCAAGCTGCACGCGGCCTGCGACAAGGATGCGATCGACGACGTCTTCATGTTCGTGCAGGACGAGATGAAGCTGACGCTCTCGCCCCTGGAGCACTCCGAAGCGCCTGCGCCGGCGCCGCTGTTCCAGCTGCTCGACGAGGAACTGGCTCCCGCGGCCGAAATGCCTGCGCCGGTGGTCGAGGCTGCCGCCGCGCCCGTCGCCGAGCAGCCCGTCGCCGAGCAACCCGTCGCCAAGCAACCCGTCGCCAAGGCGGAGCCGAAATCCGAATCGAAGCCTGAACCGAAGTCCGAGGCCAAGCGCGACGATCGCGGCATTGCCACCGTCCGCGTCCAGGCCGAGCGTCTTGACGAGCTGATGGACCGCGTCGGCGAGCTCGTCATTGCCCAGGCGCGCCTGACCCAGCTCGCTTCGTCCGGCTCGGACCTCTCGATCAAGATGATCGCCGAGGAAATCGAGCGCCTTGCCTCCTCTCTGCGTGACACCACGATGGGCGCGCGCATGGTGCCGATTGGCTCGCTGTTCGGCCGCTTCCGCCGCCTCGTGCACGATCTGTCGCGGGACCTGTCCAAGCCCGTCGAATTCGTCACCTCGGGCGAAGACACCGAGCTCGACAAGACCATGATCGAGTGCCTGGCCGATCCGCTGGTGCACTTGATCCGCAACGCGATCGACCACGGCATCGAGGACACCGCGACGCGCACTGCCAACGGCAAGACCGAGCAGGGCCGCATCGAGCTCGCCGCCGTTCATTCCGGCGCGCAGGTGCTCGTCACCGTGAAGGACAATGGCGGCGGCCTCAACACCGCGCGCATCCGTGCCAAGGCGGAAGAGCAGGGGCTGATCGCGGCGGGCGCCGTGCTGACCGATCACGAAATCCACCAGTTCCTGTTCCACCCAGGGTTCTCGACCGCGCAGACCATCTCGGCGCTGTCGGGCCGCGGCGTCGGCATGGACGTCGTCAAGCGCACCATCGAGAACATGCGCGGCACGATCGACCTGTCGACCCGGCCGGGTCAGGGCACCACCGTGACGCTGCGCCTGCCGCTGACGCTCGCGATCATCGAAGGTCTCCTGATCCGCGTCGGCGAGGGCCGCTACATCATTCCGCTGTCCGCGGTGGAGGAATGCATCGAGCTGACCGCCGAGGACGAGCGCTCCCGCGGCCGCAACTTCCTCAACGTGCGCGGCAATCTCGTGCCCTTCCTCCGGTTGCGCGAGATCATGACCGCATCCGGTGCGCCCGACCGGCACCAGAAGACGATCATCATCTCGACCGGCGAAACCCACGTCGGTCTCGTTGCCGACCAGATCATCGGCAACCACCAGACCGTGATCAAGTCGCTCTCCAAGCTGCACTCCGACGTCACGATCTTCTCCGGCGCAACGATCCTGGGAGACGGCACGGCAGCGCTGATCCTCGACGTGGCGCAGCTCGTCGCGTTGGCGCAGTCGAAGGTCGAAAAGCAGCACATCAGCGAGGCGGCGTGATGAACGAGGGTTTGACTGGCGAGCGACAGTCGGGCGCGATGCAGGTCGTAATGATCGGCCTCGGCGAAGAGAAATTCGCGCTCGACGCCGGCCTGGTGCGCGAGATCATCGATCCCGTTCCCGTCACCAAGGTGGCAGGTGCGCGGGCCTTCGTTCCCAGCGTGATCAACGTGCGCGGCAACGTCATTCCGCTCGCCGACCTGCGCATTCGCTTCGGCATGCCGCAGCTCGACGATTCCGCCGACACGCGCATCGTCGTCATAGAGCTCGAGCTCGAAGGCGAGCCTGTCCTGGTCGGCGTCACCGCCGACAAGGTCTACGAGGTCACCGAGATATCGCAGACCGACGTGCAGCAGACGCCTCGCGTCGGCATGCATTGGAAGCCGGAGTTCATTCGCTTCATTGCGAAGTGGCGTGAAGAGTTCGTCATCGTTCCGAACATGGAACGTATCTTGAATTGAAACAAGGTCTCGGGGCGAGATCGGTAGGGGCTGAAGATGAGATTTACGGTCAAGGCAAAACTAGCCGTCGCGTTCGGCCTGGTCATTGTTCTGTCCATGATCGCCGGTGGCGTGGCCTACATGAAGCTCGGCGACATGATGGCGACGGCGGATAGCATGGTCATGCGCGCCAAGCGCATGGAGAGGGCCACCGAGATCGAAAAGACCATTCTGCTCCAGCTTCGAGCGGAGAAGAACGCGATTCTCGGGACTGACGCCGAGGCCCAGCAGTTTGCTGCTGACGCTGCCAAGCGCCGCGACGAGGCGATGAAGACCCGGGATGAAGTCTACGCGTTGGCGAGTGAAGCGGGCAAGAAGCTGCTCGACGCCTTCTCCGGCGTCTACGCCAAGATGAATGCCTACCAGGAGGAGACGATCCGCTTGGCGAGGACGGACAAGGCGAAGGCGACCGAGCGCTCGATGAACGAGGGGCGGAAGGTGGTCGCGGATGCGCTGGAGTCGATGGGCGTCTATGTGCAGAACACGAAGAAGCAGATGGCCGATCAGGCCGCTCAGTCGAAGGAAGAGGGGCATCAGGCGCAATTCCTGTTGATGACCCTGCTCGGTATCTCGCTCGCGATTGCGATTGGCGCAGCGCTGTGGATTTCGATCTCGATCAGCCGTTCGCTCGGCCGGGCGGTCAGTCTCGCCGGCGCGGTGGCCGATGGCGATCTCAATCAGACCATTCCTTCCGCCAGCAACGACGAGATCGGCGACCTGGTCAGATCTTTGAACGCGATGGTCGAGAAGCTGCGGCAGATCGTTGCCGAGGCGCTGACGGCTGCGCAGAACGTCTCCGCGGGCAGCCAGGAACTTTCCGCCAGCGCCGAGCAGCTGTCGCAAGGTGCGACGGAACAGGCTTCGTCCGCCGAGGAAGCCTCCTCCTCGATGGAGGAGATGGCCTCGAACGTGAAGCAGAACGCGGACAACGCCAACCAGACGGAGAAGATCGCGGCTCAGTCGGCCAAGGATGCGGAGGCATCCGGCGTCGCGGTGGGCCGCGCCGTCGAGGCGATGCAGACCATCGCTGAGAAGATCACGATCGTGCAGGAGATCGCGCGTCAGACCGACCTGCTCGCCCTCAACGCGGCAGTCGAGGCCGCGCGCGCCGGCGAGCATGGCAAGGGCTTTGCCGTGGTGGCTTCTGAAGTGCGCAAGCTTGCCGAGCGTAGCCAGGCGGCAGCCGCCGACATCGGCACGCTGTCGACGGAAACCGTGAAGGTCGCGCAGGAGGCCGGGGACATGCTGTCCAAGCTCGTGCCCGACATCAAGAAGACCGCCGAGCTGGTGCAGGAGATCACTGCGGCCTGCCGCGAGCAGGACGTCGGCTCGGCCCAGATCAACCAGGCGATCCAGCAGCTCGACAAGGTCGGCCAGCAGAACGCCAGCGCGTCCGAACAGGTGTCCTCGACGTCCGAGGAGCTCGCCTCGCAGGCCGAGCAGCTCCAGTCCACGATCTCGTTCTTCCGGATCGAGGACGGCGCGCGCAAGGAGAAAGCGGTGGTCGAGCCGATCGATCGCGCCGTGGGTCAGCTTCGCGCCAAGGCCGCGCACATGGCGGCCGCCGATCGCGGAGCGAAGAAGCCGATGCCTGCCCGCAAGCCGGCGCGTGCGATGAAGGTCGCCGGTGGCGGCGGTGGCTTCGCCTTCGACATGAACGACGGCGAAGACGATCGCGACGCCGAGTTCCAACGCTGATCAACCGGTCCGGCCTCGTGCCGGACCGCACTCGTTTCCAAACCCTCGGAACCCCGGACTGCATCATGGCCGCAACCTCGCAATATCTGACGCTCGGGCTTGCCGGCGAGACGTTCGGCATCAGCATCCGCAATGTCCGTGAGATCCTCGACATGCGGCCGATCTCGCGGCTTCCGCACGCCCCGAACTTCCTGCTCGGCATGATCGACGTGCGCGGCAGCGGCTATCCGATCGTCGATCTCAGGACCAAGCTCGGCCTGCCGACCGTAGCCGCCACGGAAGCGACCCGCATCATCATCCTCGACGTGCCGATGAAGGACCGTCTGGTCGGCGTCGGCTTCGTCGCCGACTGCGTGTTCGAGGTCACCGACATTGACGAGCAGGCGATTGAGCCCGTGCCCGAAGTCGGCGGGAAATGGCAGTCCGACTATGCCGCCGGCATCGGCCGCAAGGGCGAGAAGTTCGTCGTGATCTTCGATCTCGCCAAGCTGATGGCGAACGACAGGATCCCGGAAGCGCGCGAGGCCGGCGCGGATGCGTCGCGGGCTGCCTGAGTTTTTGTATCGCGTGAGCGTAAGCACCCCCAATTTGAAACCAACGAGACTGACATGAGATTCACCGTCAAAGCCAAGCTTGCCAGCGCCTTCGGCGTCGTCATCCTGCTGTCCATGATCGCCGGCGGCGTCGCGTACCTGAAGTTGAACGAGATGGTCACGACGGCCGAGCACCTCTCGGCCCGGGCCGGCCGGCTGGCGAAAGTCGGCGAGCTTCAGGAAGCCGTGCTGCTTCAGGTGCGTGCGGAAAAGAACACCATCCTGGCTGCCGATGCCGATCAGGACAAATTCATCGCCCAGATCACCCAGCTCCGCGAGCGCGCGATGAAGGTGAAGGACGAGGTCTTTGGCAGCGCAAGCGAGACCGGCAGGAAGATGATCGAGACGTTCGCTGCGGCATATGCAAATGCGAACAACGTCCAGGATCAAACACTCGCGCTGGCAAAGCACGATCGCGCCAAGGCGGGCGAGCGCTCGATGACCGAAGGCCTGAAGGCCACCACGCCGGCACTCAACGCGGCGAGCGATTACATCACCTATGTCAAGAAGCAGATGGCCGCCGAGAGCGAACAGGCCAGAGTTGAGGGGAGCCGCGCCACGATCATTCTGCTCTCCCTGATTCTCGCTTCGCTGGTGATCGCCGTCGGTGCCGCGGTCTGGATGGCGCTGAACATCAGTCGGTCGCTTTCCAGCGCGGTGAGCCTCGCTGACGCCGTGGCAATCGGCGATCTCAGCCAGAAGATCGAGTCTTCCAGCAATGATGAAATCGGCGATCTCATCAAGTCACTCAATACGATGACGGTGAACCTGAACCAGACCGCCGCCCTCGCCAACGAGATCTCGCAGGGCAACCTGATGGTCGAAGCCAAGCCGCTGTCGGACAAGGACACGCTGGGCCTCGCACTGGAACGCATGGTCATGAAGCTCCGCCAGATCGTGTCGGAAGCGCTCACCGCGGCCCAGAACGTCTCCGCCGGCAGCCAGGAACTCTCCGCCAGCGCCGAGCAGCTGTCGCAGGGCGCGACCGAGCAGGCTTCGTCCGCCGAGGAAGCGTCCTCCTCGATGGAGGAGATGGCCTCGAACGTGAAGCAGAATGCCGACAACGCCAACCAGACCGAGAAGATCGCCGCGCAGTCCGCCAAGGACGCGGAGGCTTCCGGCGCAGCCGTCGGCCGCGCCGTCGACGCGATGCAGACCATCGCCGAGAAGATCACGATCGTGCAGGAGATTGCCCGGCAGACCGACCTGCTGGCGCTCAATGCTGCGGTCGAAGCCGCCCGCGCCGGCGAGCACGGCAAGGGTTTTGCGGTGGTCGCTTCCGAAGTGCGCAAGCTCGCCGAGCGCAGCCAGGCCGCCGCGGCAGAGATCGGATCGCTGTCGTCCGAGACCGTGAAGGTCGCGCAGGAGGCCGGCGCGATGCTCGCCAAGCTCGTCCCAGACATCAAGAAGACCGCCGAACTCGTCGAGGAGATCACCGCCGCCTGCCGCGAGCAGGACGTCGGCTCGGCTCAGATCAACCAGGCGATTCAGCAGCTCGACAAGGTCGGTCAGCAGAACGCCAGCGCCTCCGAGCAGGTGTCCTCGACCTCGGAGGAGCTCGCCTCGCAGGCCGAGCAGTTGCAGTCCACGATTGCCTATTTCCGCATCGAGCAGGGCGGACGGGGCCCGGCGCCGATCGATCGGGCGGTCAGTCAGCTGCGGGCCAAGGCTGCCACCATGGCGGCCGTCGAGCGTCCGACCAAGAAGGTCGTGCAGGCCAAGCCGGCGCGGGCCGTGAAGGCCGCCGGTGGCGGTGGCTTCGCCTTCGACATGCATGACGGCGAGGATGATCGGGACGCCGATTTCCAGCGCTAGGACCCGCGAGGGCGCCTGCGGACCGGTTCGTTCGGTGCGGACCGGTTCGCTTTCAGTGGTTACGTGAACGCGTGGGATTCAACATGGCCAGGATGGCCCGACATTCAGTGCAGGCGGCCATCCCGGACGAGGGCCGTCGGCCATGATGCCTGCCATACAGGACACGGCCGTGCATCTGTCCGACCGCCACTTCCGGACCATCGCCGAATTGATCGAAGGCCAGGTCGGCATCAAGCTGCCTCAGGGTAAGCGGCTGATGCTGGAGGGACGGCTGCACAAGCGCGTGCGCGCGCTTAATTTCTCCGATCTCAACGAATATGTCGAGAACCTGTTCGAGGCGGACCATTTCGACACCGAGCTCACCCATCTCATCGATGTGGTGACGACCAACAAGACCGACTTCTTCCGCGAGCCGCAGCACTTCGCGTTCATGCGGGACATCGCCATTCCTGCCTTGCTGAGGTCGCACGGACGGAAGAACGCGAACCTGAAGATCTGGAGCTCGGCGAGCTCCACCGGCATGGAGGCCTACACCACCGCGATGGTGCTGGACGACATGACGCGGAACGGCTCGCGTTTCCAGTACCGCATCCTCGGGACCGACATCTCGACCGCGGTGCTGCGTCTTGCCAAGACGGCGATTTACACCCGCGACGTGCTCGCTCCCGTGCCGGAGCAATTCGTGAAGCGGTACTTTTCGTCGTCGCGGGACAAGTCGCGCGGTGAGGTGCGGGTCGTGCCGGAGCTTCGGCGCATGACGCACTTCATGCGGATGAACCTCATGGACAAGTCCTACCCGGTCGACCGCGACGTCGACATCATTTTCTGTCGCAACGTCTTGATTTATTTCGAACGGGAGACGCAGCGCAAGGTGGTGGAGCAGTTGTGCAGCCATTTGCGCCCGGGCGGCTATTTGCTGGTTGGACATTCGGAATCGATGATTCACAGTGCCGTGCCTGGGCTGAAGCAGGTTCAGCCAACCATTTTCCAAGTCTAGCCGGAGCGCCGCCCAAAATGCCGAAGCAGAAAGTTCGCGTGCTGATCGTGGACGATTCGGCGTCGGTGCGCCAAATCCTTCTGACGATCCTGTCCGAAGACCGCGATATCGAGGTGATGGGAACGGCCTCGGATCCGTTCGTGGCAGCGAAGCGTCTGCAGGACGAGATTCCGGACGTCATGATCCTCGACCTCGAAATGCCGCGCATGGACGGCATGACGTTCCTGCGCAAGATCATGGCGCAGCGTCCGATCCCGGTGATCATCTGCTCCTCGCTCACCGAAGAGGGCTCCAACGTGATGTTCGAGGCGTTCGAGGCGGGCGCGGTCGATATCGTTCCGAAGCCGAAGATCGACACGCGGCAGGCGCTGCTCGAATGCTCGACCCGGCTGCGCGAGGCCGTGAAGTCTGCGGCGCGCGCGCGGGTGCGTCCGCGTTCGGAGCGTCGGGTCATCGAGAAGAAGCTGACGGCCGACGCCATCATCCCGCCGCCGGTGCAGGGCAAGACCCGGCCGACGACGGAACGCATCGTGTGCATTGGCGCCTCGACGGGCGGCACCGAAGCGCTCAACGACGTCCTCGAGATGCTGCCGGCGCATTGTCCGCCGCTTCTCATCGTCCAGCATATGCCGGCCGGATTCACCGCGGCGTTCGCCAAACGGCTCGACAGCGTCTGCCAGATCAGGGTCAAGGAGGCCGAGGATGGTGAGCCGGTGTTGCCGGGCTGCGCCTATATCGCGCCCGGAGCCCGGCACATGCTGCTCCAGCGTATCGGCCTGCGCTACCAGATCGCGATCAAGGACGGTCCGCCGGTGTCGCGGCATCGTCCCTCCGTCGACGTGCTGTTCCGCTCGGCGGCCCAGCACGCCGGCGCCAATGCGCTCGGCGTCATCATGACCGGAATGGGCGACGACGGCGCGCGCGGGATGCTGGAGATGCGCAAGCTCGGCGCCTCGACGCGGGCGCAGGACGAAGAGAGCTGCGTGGTGTTCGGCATGCCCAAGGAGGCCATCGCCTTTGGCGGTGTCGAGAAGGTCGTTTCGCTGCACCATATCCCGCGCGAGATCATGCACTGGTATCAGGCCGGGCACGCTGCGGTGGCGGGTTGATGGTCATGTCGGTCGTTCCGGCCAGCACGCTCGCTGAGGCAACCGCCGCGATCGAGGACGTCTCCTCGCGGATCGAGGACGTCTTCGCGCGCGTCGGCAACGAGCTCGGACGCGGCCATCTCCTCTTCAAGGAGCTGAACCAGGGCCTGGCGACGCTCTCGGGCGAGCTCTCCGGTGCCGAGATCGAGGGCGCCGCGACGGCATTGCAGGAGATTGCCGCGCGGCTGAGCGAACTGGCGCAGGCGCTGCCGGCGGAGAGCGCGCTGCTGGAGACGATCGGCAAGAGCACGGCGGAGGCGTCCTCGCTGCTCAAGCCGCTGTTCAAGCATATCGGGATGATCACCATCATCGCGCGCAGTGCTCGGATCGAGGCGGCTTCCCTCGACGGCGACCGCGAGGGCTTTCTCGCCTTCACCCAGGAGGCCTATGATCTCGGCAGGGCCGTGCAGCGCTCGATCGAGGGCTGCGCGCGGGACCAGCAGCGCCTGTCCGAGGCGGTCGCAACCGCCTCCGGCCGCCAGAAGGAGTTCGAGAGCCGCTACCGGGCCCAGCTGATGTCGGAGAGCGCCGAGCTCGGCGCGGCCTATTCCGGCCTGCGCGACCAGCGCAGCAAGAGCAGCCATCTGGCCGACCGCGCAGGTTCGAGCACCAGGAAGATCGCCGAGGCGGTCGGCAGCGCGATCATCTCGCTGCAGGCAGGCGACAGCACGCGTCAGCGTCTCGAGCACGTGGCCCGCGGCCTCGGCCTTGCGTCGGACGCCGCGCCGAGCCTCGTCCCCGAACCTGTTGCGAGCGATGACGGCGTGCGCGCGATCTGCCAGTTGCAGGCGGCCCAGCTCAGGGATGCCCAGCGCGAGTTCGGCGGCGATGTCGGCCAGATCGTCCGCGCGCTGACCACCATCCTGCGCGATGCGGACAGCGTCGCCGGTCACGGCCGTACGCTGTTTGGCGGCGAGGAGGACGGCTCGTCGTTCCTGACGCGGATCAAGCAGACGCTGGCGCATGCGTCGAGCCTGATCGCCACCTGCGAGGGTGCAGGCCGCTCGGTCGACGAAGCGCTCGCGATCGTCGAGGACACGCTGGCAAGATTTCGCCAGGCGATCGCCGGGCTTGCCGAGGCGACGGTCGACATCACGCTGATCGGAATGAATGCCGGGCTCAAGGCGAGCCATCTCGGCAGCCGCGGCAGCGCCTTCGTCGTCATCGCCAACGAGCTCAAGGCGACCGCCGACCAGGTCTCGGCGGGAGCCGGGCGCCTGAGACCCGTGCTCGACGGTATCGAGCGCTCGGCCCATGAGCTGAAGGAGCTTCGCGTGCAGGGTGATCCCACGCAGCTGGCCAAGCTCGAGCCGCAAATCCTTCTGGCCCTGCGCGAGGTCGAGGCCGGCAATGAACGGCTCGGCAAGCTGATGACCCGGCTCGTGAACGAAGGCGCGGAGTTCGAGAGGCTGATGAATTCGGCCCAGGGCCAGATGACCACGCTCGGCGACAGCTCCGCGGCTCTGCCCGAAGTCGCCACGCGGCTCGAGACCGCGAGCGGCGGCGCGCAGCGGCTCCAGCCGGAGATGCAGGATCAGGCGATCCTCGACGATCTCTACGCACGCTACACGATGGAGCGTGAGCGTGACGTTCATCGCGACGTCCTGCAGGCGCTCGGACTTCAGTCGACCGCCGCCGCGCGGCGGGTCGAGGCGGTCGCGACCGCGGACGACGGCATCGAATTGTTCTGACGGCGCCGCCTCGGGCGGCGGCAATTTGACGGGTCGGCTTTGCAGGGCGTTAACCGTGGCGGAATGCTCGCCACCACGGTCATTGTCGCGCCCCAGAGTTGGTTGCAAATACCAGTAAATTTTACGACGGGTGTTTCCATGCTGAGAGAAGGCAAATACGCGGCCTGGTTCAGGACCCCGCGCGCCCAGGGCACGGGCATCGTGCATCTGGCCGAAGGACGCATCTCCGGCAGCGACAGCTTCTTCACCTATGGCGGCTCCTATCGGTTCGATGACGAGCAGCGCTTCACGGCCGTCCTGACGACGCGGCGCCATGCCGAGGGGCCACCGACCGTGTTCGGTCTGGACGAAGTCGAGGTCAACCTCGCGGGCGTGTGCAGCGGTGCGATGGCGACGTGCTCTGGAACGGCGAGGCAAGCGCCCGACGTGATGTTCGAGGTGACGCTGATCTACAGCCAGGACGATGCGCCGGCTGCGGAAGCTCGCGGCGCCGTCGTGAAGCTCAATGACAAACTGCCCAAGGGTCTCGACGGCCGTTCGCGGCCGCGTCATTTCCCGGCACCTCCGCGGCCTCCCGCATCTTAGTCTTGCGTTGACGCTGTCGCAGCGAAACGGGCTGCGACCGCGGCGCGATAACGGTGCATTTAGGCGCAGACGGCTAAGGATGAGGCCGCTTTCAAAGGGACGGACGAGAACATGCCTCAGATCTGGATGACATACGACGAACTGGCGACGCTCAGCGGCTGCACGCCGGCGGAAGCCAGACTACGGGCCATGCATTTGTCGCTCGACCGCCGCAAGAGCCGCGACGGCGCGACGCGGGTCAAGCTCGACCTCGCGCTGACCGCCAAGTTCTTCGCATCGATCCGCGAAGCGGATTTCGATCTCGACGGCGCCATCGCCGCGCTCCAGAGCACGCACAGGCACATGGCCGAACTACTGGCGCCAACCGGGTTCCGCGAGCGCGGGGCCGCCTAGGCACTCGCCTCGCAGGCTCGGATGCACCTGGACGTCCGATAGGTTTTCGCGAATCAGGCATAGTCTCGTCTTCGGAAGATATGGCCGGAACCGGGGTTTCAACCGAGACGGGTCATGGAGCCCGCAGGAGAATGCCATGAGGAACGCCACGTATCGGGTCGGGGTGACTTTGTTGGGAACGGCGGTGCTCGGCGGGCTGTTGACCGTCACGGCCGCGCCGTCACGTGCGGAAGTCGTCAAGCTGCGGGCCGACCTCAAGGGCAGCAATGAGGTGCCGCCGAACAGCTCTACCGGTTCAGGCAAGGCCGAGGCCACGTTCGACACGGAGACGAAAGTGCTGACCTATACGGTCACCTATGCCGATCTCACGGGGCCGGCGATGGGCGCTCATTTCCATGGTCCGAGCGAAGCGGGCAAGAACGCCGGCATCGCGCTGCCGTTCAAGACGGTGCAAAGCCCGATCCAGGGCAATGCCACGTTGACGGACACGCAGGCGGCCGATCTGCTGGCCGGCAAGTGGTATGCGAACATCCACACGGCCGCAAATCCGGGCGGCGAGCTGCGCGGGCAGATGATGAAGTAGGAGGACTGCGGCGCTGAACAGATCGTCAGCGCCGTGCGCTTCAGGCGGGCGGCCGGGGCAGGAAGGCCAGGATTGTCTGGGCGAGGATGACGCCGACGGTCCCGCCCGCCGCCTTTTGCAGCACGTCCAAAAAGCCCGGATCGCGATCGGGAGTCAGCGCCTGCAGGACTTCGAGCCCCGTTGCGACGGCCAAGACGAGCGAGCAGGCCAAGACCAGCCTGCCGGGCAACAGGAAGGCCAGAAGGAAACCCAGCAGGCCATAGGCGCTGAAACGTTCGATGACGACGATCCAGTAGGCCTCGCTATGCCCCATGAGCGCCGGCCGTCCCGCCAGTCTTGCCAGGGTGGCATAGACGATGAGAGCGAGGCAGATGGCCGCGGCCGCGATGAGGTGATTCCGACGCATGGCCTACCATAGCCGCTTGGCTGCCATCCCGCTTTGAAAGACGAGAATATCGTTAAAGGCATCCCGCCGTCGTCCGGGCGCGAACGGTCGAAAGCGAGCCGCCGCCGGGGCATCGGAGCCGTGGAAGCGCGCGTGGCGTACGATGAGATGTCCTCCGGCTGAGCCGGTCAGGCCACCAGGACATCGCCGGACGGCGCGACGGCTGCGGCGTTGCGGCGTGACTCGACGAGCTCGCTGAATTTGGCAAACGGAAGCGGTGCGGCGACGAGATAGCCCTGACCTTCCTCGACGCCGGACGCGATCAGGGCGCGGCGCTGCTCCTCCGTCTCGATGCCTTCGGCAACGACCGTCATCCGGAAGTCCTTGGCGAGCGCGACCAGCATCTCGACGATCGTCGTGGTCGATGCGTCCACGGTGATGGTGTCGACGAAGAACTTGTCGATCTTGATCGCGGTGGCGCCGAGCCCCTTCAGCCGCGACAGCCCGCTATGGCCAACGCCGACGTCGTCGATGGCGACGCGGAAGCCGTGGTCACGCAGCTCGGCCACCACGGCTGCCGCGTGCGTGAGATCGTCGAGCTCGTCGCGTTCGGTCACTTCGACCACGATCTGGCGCGCGGATATTCTGGCCGCCAGGACCGTGCGGCGCAGCGTTTCGACGAAGCCGGCACTCAGCAGGTGCTTGGGCACGACATTCACGGACATCTTGAAGCTCTTGTCCGCCCTCAAGACGGTCTGCAGGTCGGAGAGCGCCGACCTCAGGATCTGCCAAGTCATCGCCTGGATGCGCCCGCTGGATTCGGCCAGCGGAATGAAGTTCATGGGCGGCACCACCGTGCCGTCCCGACGAACCCAGCGCGCCAGAACCTCGCAGCCCGTGATCCGGCCCGTGGCGAGCTCGAAGATGGGCTGGTAGTACGGCTTGAATTCGCCGGCTGCGAGGGCGCGATCGAGATCGGCGACCGGCCCTTCCATCCGGCGGCTGCGCGCCAGCAGCATGCCGAAGAGCGCACCAAGTCCAAGGGCGAGCGCGAGCGCCGGCCAATACGACTCGCTGTTCCAGCTCGACAGAACTGCACGCTCGAGCCGGATGGTGGCGTGAAGCGGGAAGCGCGTGGAATGCCTGTCGAAGCTGATCGGCCCTGGCAGCGGCCTGTCGGCATCGAGCCGGAATGCGCCGAGCTTCTCGCCGTTGCTCAAGGCGAGGACCACTTCGCTGTGCGCGCGGAGCTCGGCGGGCATGAGATCGAACAGGCCGGCGTTGATGCCGACAATGGCGACCAGCGCCGAGCTCCGATTGACGTCCCTGAGCACGCCCAATGCGTCGCCGCCGAACTGCTCGACGCGGAACAGCGAGAGCTTCCTGTCGTGCGAGGGCAGCATGTCGCGGCGATCCGCCCATCCCTTGTCGAACTCGAGCGTCTCGGAATAGGCCGAGCAGATCACCGATCCGTCCGGATTGACGAGGCGGACGTCCTTGATCGCCGAGCGCTGGTAGACATGGAGCCGCACGGCTTGCAGCGCTGCCGGCGCGCAGCTGGCGAGATCACGCTTGGCGAGCTCGTCGAGGCTGGCCACGGCAAAATCGACGGCCAGTTCGGAGCGGCGCAGGACGACCTCGGTCAGCTCGTTGAGCTGGTGCACCTGCTGGTGGCGGATGACAGCCTCTGCCGCGAAATGGCCCGCCAGCCCAAAAGCCATCGTGCTCGCAAGCACGAGCGCCACAAATGGAAGGTTCGCTCGCTGGAGTCTCATCCGGTCCGGGCGGAATTCAGGAGAGGCTGGGGACTGATCTTGCGAATGATCCTAGCCAGAGGAGGCTAAGATAGGGTTTAACGGCCAGACCGGTCCGGAAGGGCTCCGAGTGGTTTGCCTGGCCAATGGTCGCGCGGCCTAAGCATGGAAAGTTGAGCAGTATGATCAGGACGTTAAGCCTCCTCCTGTCGTTAGTCGTCGGAAGCTCCGCGGCCTGGGCGCAGGGAACCAAAGACCAGCCGTCGGGCACTCAGCCCACCTCGTCCACCCGCAGCGGCACAGCGACGAATTCCAGCTCGGACAGTATGGGTGGAGCGTTCAAGGGGACGGGTACCCCCAACTACGGAACCAGTCCTGGGATGGGTTCACAGAAGAAGACGCGCAATTAGGCTCAACAGCCCCGGGGGACCGAAGGCAGCGCGCTGAGCCCGGTTCACCGTGGGCGGGCCGCGATGGCTTCTGGATAAGGTCTGCTGGACTCAACGGTGTGGGCCGCGGCGGGACCGCGGGCGGCCCGCAGCCGGAGCACGACAAAGGCGATGTTGATCGCCAGCCAAATCAACATTGCGGAAATGGCAAAATGGAGCACTGCCAGACCTCACTGCGACGTCTGGTGTTAACACCTCACGGTTGCCCTGGTTCCGTGCTGCAAGGCGCAAGGCTGCACGGGCTCCGCTTGGAGTGTTGCCGAAACGGCGGACAAGGAAAGCTGTTGGCCGCGAGGAGCTGTTCCCGGACTAGCTCTTCTTGCCCGGCTTCGACTTCAACGAAAGACCAAGCCGCAGAGCCATGCGCTTGATCGCATCAGGCGAGCGTCCGAGAACTTTCGCCGCCTCTTCCAGCGAAGCCGAAGACTTGGCCAACTCCATGAGCCGGCGGTCTTCCTTGAACGACCAGGGCTTGCGCGCCATAACCGAAATGATCCTCTTCGACACAATGACAAAGCCGCCAAGCGACCCATGTTCGCTCGACGGCTTTGCTTGGGTGGGGCCAGGCTTGGGGGAGCCTGGTGCGAAGATGGATATGCGTTTCGTGAGACTTCGCAACAAACAACGCGGATTAAGCTAACCTCTCAACCTTACCGCGAAGAAATCGGCACGCGAGGCACCGTATAACCACGGCATTTCCAGGGTGAATCCGATGCGCGCCGTCTGATGATCGTGGTTGGAGCCGGCGAAGTTGCGCCGACGCTCCAGCCGTCGCGCGCAGCGGCACCGGCCAATGTTTGAAGCGCCAGATGAACGAGGGTTCATGGTGCCGGCGTGTCGAGTTCTGGTAAAAAGAACTGGAGCCTCTTCGCCGCACTTCGTGCCCTGACGTGCCGACCACTCTTCGAGCACCATGTTGCACAAACTTCATCTTCGTCTGACAAAAGTTTCGGCGCTAGCGATCTTGAAGTCGACGCCACGAAAAGATGAAATGAGCGCGGGAGGAACGTTCCGGCAAATATGGGAACATTCCAAATGCTGGCTGTCTTGGTTCTGATTTCGATTTTCGCAGCGGGCTTTGGCTGCGGCTATGGTGTACGGGCGTGGCGCTCGCGGAAGCGATCGGCGCGATATCGTCTTTATGCGCCTTACACCCCCGCCGCGATGGAGACCGGTCGGCCGCCGCGGCCGTCGTGAACGCAAGGCGCGCGTCGCCCAACGGAATGCCGGTCGTTGCGACGTCGAAATAACCATGTGCGGTTAGGTTAATCCGTCGCCGCCCTTGAGCGCTCAGGAAAGGCAACCTAAGACGGAACAATTCACGGCGAGCTTGGGCCTTCAATTTTTGGAAGGCCGCGCGGGTAGGCGTAGATGACGTGGCTGATTGCGTTGCTGGGCGCGACGACCTGTGCCCTCGTTTTGATTGCGTTTGTTCTTGGCTATGGCCGGCATCTAGGGGATCTCCCAGGTCCTTGGATCATGAACGAGGGCCATTCGAATGATTGATCAACGGCACAATGCGCCGCGCAGGTATTTCGTTGATGCGCAGGGGCACCGCGTTCTGATCGGCCTTTCGCTGGAGGAGACGGCGGAATTCGAAGCCCTGGATCTTGCGCCAACGGAGACAGTGCAGCTCATGGCCCAATCCGGCATGGATAAAGTCGCCCCGGTTGACGACGTCCGGTGGCTTGAGCTCTATTCCAAGCACGAAGGCGCCTGGCGGGCGTGGATCGCACAAAGCCAGGCGGGGCGGGCGCGGGATTCAGGCTTTGTTAACTATGTCTGACCGATGGTAGCGGCTTAGATCTCGATAATGGGGATGGCCCACATGTTTCAGCTGTTCCTGAGAGCGCGCGCGCACAACCTTCTCGGCTCCCGCCGTGAAGACAAGGGCTTCAAGGCCCGCTCCGCCGAGCGTGACGCGGAGACGGACCGCGCAAGGATCGGCGCCGTCATGGCTGCGATCGACACGGCACTACGAGATGCGGAGAGGGAACAGGTCGGGCTCAACCGACGTGTCGACGATGCGCTTGCGCGTGCTTCCGTCACCTTCGGAAACGGCACCGACGAGTATCTCGAGCGCGAGGCGCTGGACAATCATCACCAGGATCTGTTCGCTGCCGACATCTCCAACGGCCAGCGCCGGCTCAAGGAATTGGCAAGCAGCATTGCGCATCTGAAGTTCGTCAAGACCGCAATGCTCACGCGCTTTCCCGATTTCAAGCCGCCGCAGCTGAACAGCTAGGATAGGCAGCCGCGCGCTCTGCGGCCATCCTTCGAGACGCACCGCGTGACAATTCGGCGCCGCTTTGCCGTTTGGCGCGTCGATGCTTTTTGCTATGGTTCCGGCAAGCACTCATGGTTTGAAGGAGCAACAAGGTGCCGATCAGGGATATGCGAAGGTTGTTTGGATTGGCATGTGTGCTGACATTGGCTGCGCCGGTGACGGCGTCGGCCATTACCGTCGAAGTGGCACGCGCCTGCGATGCGGCGGTGGCCAAGGCCTTCCCTCCGAGGCAGATCGGCAACCCCGCGGCCGGCAGCGCCAAGGGAACGGCCAAGGATCAGCGTGAATACTTCCAGAAATGCGTGGCGAACAACGGAAAGGTCGACGACGCGCCGGCTGAGCCGTCCAAGGACAGCAAGCCCGGCAAATAGCCGTCGGCTATCGCTTTAGCGCGGCGGCGGGCAGGGCGAATAGAACGCGCCGTTCGCCGCATTGATGCGTTCGACGCATTGGTTGGGATCGGTGACGGTGCCGGCCACGGTGAAATCGTAGCCCATGCCTTTGACGACGACGACGTAGCGTCCGGGCGACAGCGTGAAGCCGTCCTGCTCGGGTTGCAGCAGCAGCATCCTCTGCTGATCTTCGACCGGCCCCACCTTGTAGGGGTAGGACATGCTGCGAATGACCCAGGAATCGCCCGCGCTGACCATGGCGGCCTTGCCGGAGGCATCAACACCCATTGACCGCGACACTTTCGCGACGACGCGGACTTCGGTCACGCTGGCCTCGATGCTTCCGTCCGGCCTGAACACGATGAATCTGACGTCTCCGCTCGTCAGCGTCGTTGCGCTCGGCGTGCTTATGGCCGCTGAGATCGCAACGCGGCGGTCAGGAATCTTTCCGGGGACGGGCTTCAGTTCCTGCAATTGCCCCTCGTTCAACGCGTAGACGCCGAAAGTCGTCGGCAAAGGCATCGAGGGTTGTGCAGCGGGCGCGGGCTCCTTTGTGGTGTCGGGCGACCGCTCGACAGGCTCGTTCTCCGTTGGGGTCGCCGTGGCGGCCGGCGGGGGCTCGGGACTGGTCGGCACCGGCCCGGATGGCCGCGATGATTGTGTCAGTGCGGCCACCTGCGTCTTCAAACGCGGCCATAAGATCACCGCGGCGCTTGCTCCGGCCATGAGCAAAAGAATGCCGGCCAGTCGAACAAGAGAGGTGAAGGTGCCGCTCCGTTTGGGCTGATCGAGCGATGGCGGCGGTGCCACGGGACGGCGCGGGGTTCCCGCATCCTTCGGAACAGGCGGTGCAGCCGAAACGGGTGATGCCGGAATAGGCGGGGGAGGAGTGCTGGCGACCGGTGGGGGGGCCGAAACGGCGGCTGTCGCGCCGGCCTTTGGCGCCTCCGCTGCAGCGCTGCGCGCGAAGGTACGTTCGACCTCCTTGATGGCGCGTTCGAGGACCTGCTGAAGCTCGCGCGATTCCCGCGCGTCCGCGTGCGTGAATTGCTCCATCAGCTTGACGCGCGCCAGCTCGTAGACAATCTCCCGCATCTGCTGGGGATCGTCGGATACGGCGCGGATTCGGCTCGACAGGAGACGGATAAACCCGGCTTTGATCTGTTGCGTCGAAGGAGCGTTGTCCGCGGTTTCACCGGAGTCGGTCATCAAGGCCGATCAAGTAGCCCGGATGAGGCCATTTCGCTAGGATTTTCCGCTCGATACGTCGCGACGGAGACAGCTGTCCCGGCACGCCCAGGCTGCTCGTGTCGTTCGAAGATGCTTGCTTTTAGGGGAAAACCTGTGACATTTCGCGGAGCTCCTCATTCCGGTGTTCGACCATGCGCGGCGTTCTAGCAGTCCTCTCGGTTCTGACGTTCCTGGCTTCGCCTGCCGTTGCGCAAGGGACCAAAGATCAGGCCAACACCACGAGCTCCAGCATCATCACGACGCCTACGAAGAAGGCACAGACCAATCAGGCGGCCTCGCGGCCGACCGCCGTTCGGAACCTCTCGGGCAGCCTGCCTGCTGGAAAGTCGGCCCAGGGCGTATGGCGCGATGGCAAGCTTGTCGCCGTTCCCCGCTGAGGCCGCCGCCCAACGAACCGTGAAGGAACGGTGATCGCCTCCCTGACGTTCTTGCTCGGGAGATATCGTATGAAACGACCAGTTCTGATCGCCATTGCTATGCTTGTGCCCGCAGCTGCCTGGGCCCAGGGCGTCAACGATCCATCGACGCCCAACCGCAACGTGACCATCGTCAATCCGTCGCAGCCCGCGCCCCCCAACGCGACGCGCAATATTCCGAGCCGGATCGAGCCGCCCGTGACGACCGGCGGCGGACGCGCGCGGCCCTATTACGGGAACAGGACCCGGGGCAGCGGGTCGAGCCGTCGCTAGTCGCGCCTTTCACCCCTCGGCATGTCTTGAGCTATTGCGGGTTGACCTCGACCTCCAGGGTTGACGTCCCTGCATCGTGTCGGTTCTTGCCTGAGATCAGCAGCGTGAACTTGTCGGTGCCGTGCGTCTGGTTCTCGGCCGAATAGCGGAAGCCGGAGCCAACCACGGCCAACTGTCCGCGTGACGGTCCGCTCACGACCGAGACGTTGAAGATCTGCATGTACGACCAACGCAGGCCCTGGATGCACTCCGCGCCGGGCGCGATCGACATCGTCCATTTCACCGTGTCGTGCGACAGCGCGAACGGCGTCCGCTCCTTGATGCAGAGCGGGCTCGCCTGCGCAGCGAGGCAGGACGCAGCGAAAGCGGCAGCGGCTAGCAACAATATTGGTCCTGCGCGCATTGTCGGCGATCCCACGAGCGGATGCCGAAAGCTAGCAGCAATGAGCTAATGAGGTCTTAGAAGGGGGCCGGTTGCCTGTCTCTGATCATCTGAGGCGATCTCGGATACAGCAACGATCCGTCGGCCTGGCTTGGAACCAAACCATTCTGCCTCCGGTTTTGTCCGACGGGTCAACTTGAATTTCGGAAGGCGGCTTCGATTTCGGGAAATTGGTAACCCCTTGATTTGGCTCGGGCCGTCTACTGTGCATGGGGTTGTTTTTCGATTTTTGTCAGCCGGACCCGAAGCTTCAGGGCCAAAGCAGCTGACGGCGGATCCACCGTCTTGCAATTGGGAACCTGATGAGCTGAAGTTGCGGCGGCCTATGACTGCTGTTGGTCGTCCTTGGAGTCACCGGAGTGCAATTCACGCGCCGCAAGTCCGTATCAGATCGCCGGATGCCGGGAGATGCGCCGGTCAAGGCGATCTTGGCCGCCGCTGTCGGACTTGCCGTCTATGTTAGCGGTCCGCTCTCATGTCGTGCTCAGAGCGAACCCGAGCCCTCGCTCAGCGACTATCTTCCGCCAAGCGAGCCGGAAGTGACGCGCGACGCATGGCGGCAACGGATCGAGGACGCGCGCCGCCGCGCCAAGGAGGTCTCGCGCGAGCGGCGGGAGCATCCCGAGCTCTACAAGCCTGTCCCGGAAGACCCGGACCTCGTCGCGACCGAACGTCTGCTTCGCGACGACAGCCTGCAGCGAGGCGACATCGTCACGACCAAGAAGGGCATGTTCGTCTATCAGGGGCGATCCGACCAGCCGCGCCGCGATCAGGACTTCGTGCCGGTCAATCCGAAATCGGTGCGCTGAGGCTCAGTACCGCCGCAGGATCTCGTTGAACTTGGGATCGGTCACTTTCGTGGTCTCGAGCAGCAGCGACTTGCCCTGCGGCGTCGCCTGCACATAGGCCGCGATCAGCAGCGGCTCGTAACGGGAGCGATTGGCCAGTGCGGCGCGGATGTCGGATTGCGCCAGCAGCTTGATCTCTTCGTCGGTCGCAGCCGCGCTGGAGGTCACTGTCCGCACGCGCGCGAAGGCGACGTCGATCGGCACCGATCCGGTCAGATAGGACATCTTCACCGCAGGCGTCGCCGCTTCGCCGGCCTGGGCCTGCAGCGTGCCGAGCGTGAGCCAAAGCGCGGGCCTGATCGGCGAGATCTTCAAGGCCGTGACGATGGCGGCCTGGGCGGCCTTGTTCTCGCCGGCCCTTCCACCGGCATCGATTGCTGGGTGGTGAAGAACGTCGGCGGCCCTCGCCGCCGCGTAATTCGCGAGCAGGTCGCCATCCAGCGAAACCGAAGCCAGGACCCCGCCGGCCGCCAGCTTGGCCTTCTCGGGCGGGATCTCGCCCGAGAACAAATCACTCGCGCGAAAATCCGGTCGGACGAAATCGCCGTAGAACGCCATGGCGGCATGAAGCGCCAGCAAGACCGCGGTGCAGATGCCGATGACGCGAAGCAGGATCATGCGGTTCATGGTGAAATCGACGAGGCCTGTGAGGGCGGAGCGAATAGGGGATTCGAAGGGCAGCCGAAGCTCTTAAATTGCCATCAGACTATCGCCTTGGATCGTCAGCAGCGTCAAGTTTCCGGTCGCGTAGGCGCCGGTGTCGATATTGATGCGGTTCGGGCGAATATCGGGCACGCTGACCGGCGTATGACCATGGACGATATATTTGCCGAAGCGTTCCTCGGAGGCGAGGAACTCCTCGCGGATCCAGAGCAGGTCCTCGTCCTTCTGCCGCTCGAGCGGGACGCCAGGCTTGACGCCGGCGTGCACGAAGAAGAAGTCGCCGCAGGTGAACGACGAAGGCAATTGCTGCAGGAAGGCCAAGTGCTCGGGAGGAAGCGCGCGCTTCAATCCTTCGATCAGCTCGACCTGTTGTTCCGCGGTCGGGTTCATGGTCGGCGTGATGCCGTAGGAGACCAGCGTCAGCAGGCCGCCATAGTGGCGCCACTCCTGCAGGCGGACGGGGTCCTTGAGGACCTCGAGCAGGAAGATCTCGTGGTTGCCCTTGAGGCAAACCGTCTCGTGCGATTTCGAGCGTGCGATCAAGAGATCAAGAACGGCGCGTGAGTCCGGGCCGCGATCGACATAGTCGCCGAGGAAGACCTGGATGGCGCGTTCGGGAGCCGAGCGGGCAAGATCCGCGTCGATCACGGTTAACAGGGATTGAAGCAGATCGGCGCGGCCATGCACGTCCCCGATGGCATAGACGCGAATGCCGTCGGGAAGCCGCGGCTTGGTCTTCTTTCGAAAGCGTGAGGAAAGGCCCATCAGGTCGGTCGAATCGCATCCAGCGTCACGAGCGGAACGTCGTGACCGCTCTTAGCAGAACAAGTTACACATCGGTATTCTTAATTGTTTCCGACAAAGGTGCCCGCATTTTGATTAAAGGATCGCGCGGCCTTTGAGCCGTATTTCAAGACGTCTCGCGTAGCGTCTTCCCAACAAGAAATGGGGAGCGCGACATGCGCAAAGTTGTGAAGTTCCTGGCGGCCGTGGCCGCCATCGTCGTTGCTGCGGGGGTGCAGCAGCGCGCTGAAGCCGCTTTCGTCGGTGCGCCGATGGGGCTGCGCGGGGCCATCCAGTACATCAAGTTCGATCAGCCGACGCTGGCGCCGATGGCGTTCACGCTATTTTGCCTGAAGTACAAGGACGAGTGCAAGCCGCGTCCGCAGCAGATCGTCTTCCGGGGCGGTCGCCTGAAGCTTACGGCCGAGCGGTTGGCGCAGATGCAAGAGGTCAATCAGCAGGTCAATACCGCCATCCGTCCCGAGGCCAATCTGGAAGGGCTGCGCGGCGAGAAATGGCTGCTGCATCCGGTGAGCGGCGACTGCAACGACTACGCTGTGACAAAACGCCACGAGCTGATCGCCAAGGGCTTTCCGGCGCGTTCGGTGCTGCTCAGCGAGGTCGTGACCACCTGGGGCGAGCATCATCTCGTCGTCGTGGTGCGGACCTTCTCCGGCGATCTCGTGCTGGACAATCTCTCCGGCCACATCCTGCCGTGGTCGAAGAAGCCCTATCGCTGGGTTCGCATCCAGTCGCCCAAGAACCCGAACTACTGGGCTTCACTTGGCGACCGCGCGGTCTGATGATCGGCGCTCTATCGTGACGAGGATTGGCTGACGCTCTGCGACAGCCCCAATCCCACGATCACCGAAAGACACAGGATTGCCGCGGGCCGCAGCAATCCTGGCCCTGCGAAGCTCTGGACCAGCGCAAAGAGAAGACAGGCCGCGGCGGCCGCAGGGAAGAACGAGTCGCGTCCGCGCTGCAAGGCGCCGAAGAACAGGCGCACCAGCGCGATCAGGCCTGCCACCAGCGAGACAACGAGACCGATCGCTCCCATGCCGGCGAAGATCGCTGTCGCCGTCGACGGCGCCGTCAGGGCCGCGCCGGCATCGCTCTGATAGATCCTGGCGATGGCCGAGAAGGTTCCTGCGCCCGCGCCGAACCAGCGCGTATCCGCCAACATCCGCTCCAGCGCCGCGCGCGTCTCCGCCCCCATATCGGGTGTGAGCCGCATGAGGATCGGCCCGGAGCTCTGTTCGAACATGAAGGTCAGGACAATGGCGGCCCCGATCAGCGCGGCGGCCGCCAGCGCGCTGGCGGCCAATGGCGACAGATCGAGCCGGCGGATGACGAGGATCAGCAGGATCAACACAATGCCGAAGCCTGCCGCGACCGCATTGTTGGTTCCGGACAAGCCAAACACCGCAGCCGCGCTGATCAAGGCTCCCGCAAGGCCGAGCAGACCAAGCACGATCGAGCGGACCAGCGAATGACGCGTTTCGGCCCGCTCGGCGGCAAGCTGCATGATCGCCAGATTCAGGACGAGGCCGAAACCGGCCAGGGTCGTCGCGAACTCGGACGTTGCGGCAGTTCCTGCAACTGCGGGCGAGAGACGATGCAGATCCAGGGTCAAGGCGGAGACCGCGGTGACGCCACCGAGGACGAACAGGACCAGCTCGGCGCGGCCGCGATCGCGGACGACCACGATGGTCACGCCGAGCAGCGCGGTCGCGGCCAGCGCCAGCATCAATGCATTCAGGGTCAAGCCGAGATCGGCGGTGATCGGCCCGAGCGAGAGGCCACCAAGGACGTCGCGAGCGCTCGCCCAGATCGGGTGCGCCAAGCTCAATGGAAGCGGGGCGAGCTGGGCGGCGACAAGAACGGGGATCGCGATCAGGATCCAGCGCCCCCAGGAAGTCGCGCGCATATAGTGGTCGTAATCGGCCTTTCGCGCACTTAGCGTGGCTGCCAGCAGGCTGAGCGCGGCAGCCATCGTCCCGAGCTGCGCACCGAACTTGGCGCCGGCGATTTCGAGAGCGGAAGCGGAAACGATGGAAACGATGAGGGCAAAATAAGCGAGGGACAAACGGCGCGCTCGAAGGGAATCCTGAAACGGTCAGGTCACCATACAAGCGAGCGGGGGCTTTTCAAGCGAAGCTCGGTTCGGGCCAACAACTTGCCTGCCAACCCTTCGCATGCGCGCGAAAGGTTGATCGCAAAGAGAGATCAGCGCGCGCTCTTGACCGGCCGGGCAAACACGCGCGCGGCGCGGGCGGCGGCAAGGCTGAAGCGGGCGGCCGAGCCGAAGAGGTAGCCGGCCTGGAGCGCCATGGCGGCGAAGGCCGCAGCCTTCAGGCCTTCGAGGACGCCAAGACTGGTCATCAGGCTGACCGGCAGCACCGTGAGCACCAGGGCGAATGTGACCGGCAGCAGCACCAGGACGCGAAAGCGTTGGCCCAGCACGGCACCTACCAGAAAGCTGAAAATCAAAAGCGCGGTCATCCGAAACACTCCGTGTCTCGGACACTAGGTTCCCCACCCTAAAAAGACCCTTAAGCTGTATGGCTAAATTTGGCCTATTGACCGCAATTTGCCAGCAGCGAGTTATAGGCCTCCCGTAGCCCGTTCAGGGCGACCACGCCTTTGATCTCGCTGTCGCTTTCTTTGACGATCAGGGACAACGAGGCGGTCGTCTGCCACTTGCCGTCGGCAAAGGCCGAGATCTCGTCGGGCAGCAGCACCGCAGCGCCAGCGGCCGCCATGCTGGCCTCGACGGTCAGGGTGCCGCCGCCGCTCGTGGCGATGGTGACCTTGGGATGGCTCCGCGGCGGAAAGGGCCTGATCAAGGCCACCAGCACGTCGATCTTGCCCTTGGGCGCGCAGCGGACGATGAGGCCGGCAAAGTCCGGATCGGACTGGGTGGTGTCCGCGGTCTTCGTGATGGCCGCGAAGCTTTCGCCCTCCTTAACTCCTTGCGTGCGGCTGAACTTCCAGACGGAGGAGGGGGCAGGTGCGGCCACTTCCACGAGGGGGATACCCGTGCACGAGGACCGCGCGCAGGGACCCGCCGCGCCGAAGGGGCGGTCTGCGCCGCCAAGGAACGATCCTGCCAGGAGGGTGAACAGAAGGAGGCCAGGCACGAGGAAATCCTATCTTGCGGGTTCCAGCCTTTAGCAGACGGAGACGAGGTCAAGAAGGCCGGCGCCGACGCGCCGAGCCCTTCGCTTGGGCGGAGTGCTCGCCGACCAGGCACACGAAATACAACAAATGGTCACAAAGGGTTAAACCAAGATCCAAAACGTGGCCCGCACGCAACAGTCGGTGACCGATCGTCCGTTAACCATTCACGAACCCTTGTCGCACTGCCCGCGTCGCCGTACCACTTCAAGGTAATTGGGGTCTCCTGGGGCGCGATTCATGCATTCATTTGCCAAAGCTTATGTATTCACGCCGGCATTTCTGGCCGCCGCTTTGGCGCTCGGAGCCTGCTCGACCAATCCCGGCTCCGGTCCGCTGACGGACGACGTTAACAACAAGATTCAGACGGAAAGCGCGCCGGCCTATGAGCTGGTGCCGCTCAATCCGGCCACGGTGAAGATCCTGCACACGCATGAGCCCAAGGGGCTTGCCGGCGTGTTCACGGATCGCCGTCCGCCCGCCAGCATCGTGTTCGGCATCGGCGACGTCGTCAGCGTCACCATCTTCGAAGCGGCGGCAGGCGGTCTGTTCATCCCGGCGGAAGCCGGCGTCCGTCCCGGCAACTATGTGACGATCCCGGATCAGTCGGTCGACAATGACGGCTTCATCACGGTGCCCTATGCCGGTCAGATCAAGGCCGCGGGCCGCACGGCGGTGGAGATCCAGCGCTCGATCATCGAGAAGATCGGTAACCGCGCCATCGAGCCGCAGGCGGTGGTTTCGATGTCGTCACAGCGCACCCAGCTCATCAGCGTGCTCGGCGAAGTCAATTCGCCGGCGCGTTACCCCGCGAGCGCGGCGGGCGCCAAGGATAAGGTGCTCGATGCGATCACCCGCGCCGGCGGCATCAAGGGCCAGGGCTTCGAGACCTGGGTCATGCTGGAGCGTGGCGGACGGCGGGCTACCGTGCCGTTCGAGAATCTCGTGATGGCGCCCGAGAACAACGTCTATGTGCGTCCCGACGACAGCATCTACGTCTATCGCGAGCAGCAGAAGTTCATGGCGTTCGGCGCCAGCGGCCAGAGCGGCGAGTTCAACTTCGATGCCTGGCGCATCAACCTCGGCGAAGCCGTCGGCAAGGCTGGTGGTCTCCTCGATGGTCAGGCCGATCCCGCTGCCGTGTATCTCTATCGCCGCGAGCCGCGCGAGGTTGCAGCCCAACTCGGCATCGACGTGAGCAAGTACACGTCGGAGACGATCCCGGTCATCTTCAACGTCAACTTCCGCGATCCGGGCGGCTTCTTCCTGGCCACCAAGGTCATGATGAAGAACGGCGACATCATCTACGTCTCGAACTCGCGCAACGTCGAAGTTGCCAAGTTCCTGAACTACATGCGGGTGATCATGGCGACCGGCAGCGATGCCGTGAACCTCAGCAACGATGCGCTGATCTTCCGCAACAACATCAAGCTGGCGCCGTAAGACGCCGACTTGATCGACCAACAGCGATGGCACCGGGGCCTTGTCCCGGTGCCATTTTCGTTGTGCGATCTGATCAATATTGTCGGGCTTGCGGGATCCCTGCTGGGATCGCGGCACTACTCAGCAGGCGCCGGTCATCCGTTACCCCGCTGTGTTGCAAGGGGCTGCATGCGCTTTCGAACAATTGGGCGAATTCCGGCCCTCGTCTTGCTCGCTTTCGGGCTCGCACCGGCCGGGACGGCTCTCGGCGCGGCCGCGGAGCTGGGCGTTCGCCACCGCATCGACGTGATGGTCTCGGCCGAGCCCGATGCTCCGATCTTGTCGCGCCTGAAGGGAAGCAAGGGCGAGCTGTCCTTCACGGTCCGGCTATCGGCGAACTCCAAGGAGAGCAAATTCTTCGGAATGCTGCGTCCGTCTTTCCCTGACATCGTCATTCCCGACGGCGCGGGCAGACCGCTGGTCCAGCAGACCAAGCTCTGGGAGGAGGAGGTCTGCCACCAGCGCCGCGGCCTGCCCAAGGTCACGGTGACGCAGCTCGGCGGGCATTTTGGCGAGGGGGACGGGCGGATCGAGATTTCGGCCATCAACCGGCACATCGGCGTGCTGGTCCCGCCCGACGAATTAACCCCTGGAATAAAACTCGATCAGGGGAGTGATAGCTTTGGGCTATTCTATGCGTTCCGGGCCCAGACCCGGAACAGCCGTCTCAACGTCGATCTGAAGATCTACCCGATCGATTGCTTCCTCTAAGCTCAGAGCAAAGCTCGCAAGAAAGCTCGCAAGACACCACGATGCGCCTTTGGCCTCCCGACATCAGCTTGTCCAGGATTCGTTGGTCGTGGAGCCTGCCCGCGACCTTCATCCTGTTCGCAGTGGTGGCTGGCGCGCCGTTCCCGTTCGGCTCGACCAATGATCTGTCGATCGCGTTCTGGTGCCTCTGTCTCGGCATCGCGGTGATCTTCGCGCCGACGCGCGATCTGCGAGCGCCGCATCTGTGGCTGCTCGCCGGCATCGGCGTGATCGTCGCCGCTTACGCCTTCGTGCTGCACGAGCAGCTCTCCGACCATCCCTTCCTCGCGCCGTTTCAGCCGATCTGGAAGCAGGCCTCGGATCTCCTTGGCGTGCCGATCGCGCCCTCTGCTTCGATCGTGAAGAACGAGGCGTTCTTCGCGCTCGGTGCGCCGCTCGCCAACATCCTCGCCATCGTGCTCGGCATCACCGTCGGTGCGAACCGCGATCGCGCGCGCCGCATGCTGTGGGTGATCGCGATCTCGGGGGCGGCTTACGCACTCTACGGCGTACTCTCGTTCCTGATCGAGCCCACCATGATCCTGTGGCGGGACAAGACGGCCTATCTCGGCAGCGTCACCGGCACCTTCATCAACCGCAACACCGCGGCGGCCTATTTCGGCTCGGCTGCGGTGATCTGGATGCTGCTGATCCTGGAGGACGTCCGCCGGCGCCTGCCGGAGCGGCACATCGAGTGGCGGCGCCTGTCGCTCGATCTGCGCACGATCCCGCCAAAACAGATCCTGCCGCAGCTCGGTTGCCTCCTGATCTGCCTGATGGCGATGTTCATGACGACCTCGCGCGCCGGCGTCGGCCTGTCGCTGCTCGCGATGATCGTTTCGTTCACGCTGTTCCTGCGGAAGGACCTGCCGCCGCGCACCGGCATCTGGATCTCGCTGGGCTCCGGCATCGCCGTCGCACTCGGCCTGTTGCAACTCCTGGGCGGCCGTGTCTCCAGCCGCTTCGACAGCCAGGGCCTGGTCGACGAGGGCCGCATCGAGGCCTGGAAATCGACGGTTCGGATCATCGGCGACAATCCCTGGTTCGGCACCGGCATGGGCACCTTCCAATGGGCCTTCCCACCGTACCGCAGCCCCAACATCTCGATTCGCGGCGTCTGGGACGCCGCGCATTCGACGCCGCTGGAGCTTGCCTCGGAGGTGGGCATCCCCATGGCGCTGCTGGTGGCGCTCGGCTGGGCCGTCATGCTGCTGGTGCTGGCGCGGGGCGTGTTCACCCGTCGGCGCGACGCCATCATCCCGCTCGCGGCAGCGGCGACCGCGACGCTGTCGCTGCTGCATTCGTGCCTGGATTTCACCCTGCAGGTGCCCGGCTACAGCATTCCGTTCTTTGCGCTTTTCGGCGCGGGCCTTTCGCAGTCCTTCCGCACGCAGGAAGGCCGGCCGGCGGCGGGGGCGGACCCCACCAGCCGGCGAGGCGAGGGCCGTCCGGCAACCGTGGACGCAGCCCCGAGCCGGGTGCCTCAGCTTCATAAAAGTGTCTAGATTTGAAGCAGTTGCGCCGTTTACGAAGTCTTTAGAATAAGTGGACAGCCCCTTCCTCTTCCGCTACGTTCCTGCAACGAGCACAGCCATTTGCCCGGGCCGAGGAAGCAATTCGGGGCAGCTGATTTTTGGAGGTTTGTTTATGAGCGTTATCAGGATTGCGCTTCGCATGGCTGCCGCCGCGGCCCTCGCCGTGACGCTTCAGTCGGCCGCCAGCGCCGCCGTTTACCCGCCGCAGCGCCAGCTGCCGGCCACCGTCATTTCCGACTTCAAGGCCGCGCCCAGCAGCCTGCTGCAGCAATATCCGACCGGCGGCCCGCAGCTGATCTCGCGCGTGCGCGACCTCGGCGCCTCCGATCCGACCACGCTTCCCGGCCTGATCGCGCTGCTGAAGGATCCCGCGACCACCAAGGACCAGATGCGCGGCATCGTCGCCGGCCTCGCCCAGGTCGCCCGCATGGCCGCCCAGTCCGACCAGGCCTATGCCAATGAGATCCAGGCCGCGATCGCCGGCACCGGCAACGCCGACGTGATCGCCGCCTACCAGGCCGCGACCGGCGACGTCGCAATCGCCGCGACCGGCGGCGGCGCGGGCGGCGGTGGCACCGGCGCGGGTGGCCCGACGGGGACCAGCGGTTTTGCGACCGGCGGCAATGGCGGTGGCGGCACCACCTTCGGCCGCAACACGACCGCCAACAACGCGCCCAACGGCGGCAACGGTGGCGTCGGCAGCACCACCAACAGCGTCAGCCCGCGCTAAGCGGAAACGGCCCTCGTGGCCGGCCCATATCACTTCACGGCAGCGGCGCCCGCGGGCGCCGCTTTGCTTTTGCGCCGTTAAGCCTCCCGCAAAAAGTCGCGCAAAGCGCGGCAGTGCACTGCATCGAACGCGTTCAATTGCAGGCCGGCTTGTGCTAGTGTGGCGCGCAGCGCGGTACCTCGGCATCCGGTTTGCTCCGGAGTGTCGGCAGGCTTTTGGCCAGCATTGATCTCAAGACGACAGATCGATCCATTTTCAGGAATTGCTAGATGTTGCAGGTGAACAAGCCGACCTCGGAGATCAACCGTGATTTCGCCGAGGCCGACGGCTCTCCGTCGCAGACACTGATCTCTTACATGGAGATCGCTCGTCGCCAGTTCCCGACCATTGTCGCGATCGTCTCGGCCTGCGTGATCCTGGCGCTGCTCTACCTCTTCACCGCCGCGCCGCTGTTCACCTCCACCGCCTCGATGGTGATTGATACCCGCAAGGTGCAGCTGTTCCAGCAGCAATCCGTGCTCGGCGATATCGCGATTGATTCCGCCACAGTAGAAACCCAGGTCGAGATCCTGAAATCCGAGAACATTAGCCTCGCAGTGATTCGCGATCTACACTTGACTGAGGATCCCGAATTCACCGGCAGCGGTGGCGGCCTGTTTGGGACCGTTATTACCTCGGTAATAACCCTCTTCTCTCCTGGTACCGCGTCTTCCGAATTTGAGCTGACACGCAGGGCGCTGGAGCGTTTTGAGAAGAACCGCACGATCAAGCGTCTAGGGCAGACCTATGTGATGGAGATTGGCTTCACCTCACGAGACCCTGTAAAGGCTGCACGCATCGCAAATGCCATCGCGGACGCCTATATTGTTGACCAGCTTGAAGCGAAGTACCAAGCCACTCGCCGGGCTAGCGTCTGGCTGCAGGACCGTATCAAGGAGCTCCGCACCCAGGCCTCAGCCGCGCAGAAGGCGGTGGTAGACTTCAAGATCGCGAACAATATCGTCGACAGCGGCGGCCGGCTGATGAACGAGCAGCAACTCGCTGAGGTGAACAGCCAACTCATTATGGCGCACGCGGCGACGGCCGAAGCCAAGGCGCGGCTGGATCGTATGAACGAGATCGTCAAGCAGGACATTCCGGACGCCAACGTCGCCGATGCTCTGAAGAACGACACCATCGTCAAGCTGCGCGGCCAATATGTTGACATGGCCTCGAAGGAGTCGATTTGGGCGATGAAATATGGTTCGGATCATCTTGCTGCGGTCAACCTCCGCCGGCAGATGGCCGAGATCAAGAAGAACATCATCGACGAACTCAAGCGTATTCAGGAATCCTACAAAAGTGATTACGACATTGCTGTCACGCGTGAGGAGGCCATCAAATCGAGTCTTGCCAGCGTGGTCTCGGAATCTCAGCTCACCAATCAGGCACAGATCCAGCTTCGCGAGCTAGAGAGTACCGCGCAGTCCTATCAGGCAATGTATGACAACTTCCTGCAGCGCTACATGGAAAGCGTGCAGCAGCAATCTTTCCCGATCACGGAGGCGCGAGTCATCAGCTCGGCCACCACACCTCTGATTAAGAGCTATCCAAAGACGTTGGTTATTTTTGGAGCGGCTGTGCTCAGCGGGTTCATCTTGGGTTTTGGAGCGGCAATGGGCCGCGAAATGACCGACAAAGTTTTCCGCACGACCGCTCAGGTCGAGAGCGAGCTCGGCGCTAATTGTGTTGCGATCTTGCCCGCTCTCGGTGCGCCAGCCGGCGCGGCGCTCTCAGGCAAGCTCGGTCGGAGGAAGAACAACCCAGAGCCTGACTTGCTTCGGTACGTTGTCGACAATCCCTTGTCTCGCTTCTCCGAGGCTGTTCGCTCACTGAAGGTGGCGATCGATCTCAATTCCATCGTCCGCGAGAACCGAGTTTTGGCGGTGACCTCGACTTTGCCCAACGAAGGCAAGAGCACGTTGTCGACCAATCTCGCGCAGCTTATCGCGCACGGAGGAGCGCGTGTGATCTTGGTCGATGCCGACCTGCGCAATCCCTCTTTGTCCCGCGCTCTGCGGCCCGACGCACAAGCTGGCCTCGTAGATGTTGTTGCGCACAAGGCGCAGCTTGAAGATGTCGTCAGCATTGATCCTCAAACGGGGCTGGCGATCCTTACGGCTGGCACCACTTCCAAATTGCTGCATACAAACGAGGTGCTTGCGTCTAAGCCTATGCGCGATTTAATTGCGCTGTTGCGGTCAAAGTACGATTACGTGGTGCTCGACATGCCGCCGATGGCGCCAGTAGTGGACGTGCGAGTGACCTCGCCCTTTGTTGATTCGTTCGTTTTTGTGGTGGAGTGGGGCAAGACCAAGATCGATGTCATCCGTCACAACCTGCGCAACGCTCCGGAAATACAGGACAAGTTGCTCGGGGTCGTCCTGAACAAGGCAGATACGAAGTTGCTTGCTCGATACGAATCTTATCACGGCCGCTACTACTACCAGAAATATTATGCGCGCTATGGGTACGTTGAATAGCGCTAGCGAGATACGAATGCTGAGGAGCCGGCCATGCGGTTGTTTTGAGGCTTCCGTTCGAGGGCCGTTATTGTTGCTTGGTCTTGCTGGGGCAATTTGGTCTTTCGTCTCGTTGCCTCAGTTTTGGCTTTCTTCGTCTACGGGACAGGTCATGGCGCGACTTCTCTCTGCGGACCGCTTTAAACTTGCGTATCTAGATGGAGTGATGACTTCGATCAATCGTAGTTCTCCCTCTATTCTCGCAAGAAGCGACGCGGCGCGCTTAGAAGCGCTTATCCTCCTGCAGATCGCCAAGGAATCTGGAGCACGATCGGGCAGTGAAGAATTGGACCGGACTGGAATGAGTGCAGTCTACACGATCAGGTCAGCTTTAACGTCCAATCCGGCGGACTCATTCTTGTGGTTAATGCTATACTCAACCGAGCTTACCCGCACTGGGTTCGACAACAGCCTTATTCGATACATCGAGGAGTCATATGCGTTGGCCCCGCTCGAGGGGTGGGTTGCACTCCAGCGCAACGGAATCGGACTCGCTACTTTTGAAAACCTGAAGCCATCGATGCAGGATAAGGTAGTGTCTGAGTTTGTGGGCTTAGTCGATGGAAGTTTTTTGGATGTCGCTGGAGTCAATCTGACAACAGTCGGTTGGGCGCAGAGAGAGCGCTTGTTGGCCAGTCTCACACGGCTAGATGTTATTTCTAGAGAGGCCTTTGCCAAGAAATTGTCGCGAGAGGGTTTGAAGGTGGCCGTGCCGGGTATCGAAGTAGACGATAGGCTATGGCGTTGAAGCGAAACGGGCTAAGAGCAGCAATTCGCGCGATGGCATTTTTGCTTTGCTTGCAATCCGCGTCTTACGGACAAAATGGCACCTCGCCTGCCTCAAGGCTCACGTTCCAAGGACCTGCGGATCAGTCGAGCTTGCCTCCAACATTTCGCGATCCGCTCGGGCGTTCATGCTTCGACGTTGAGGCAGTGGCGCGTGCCCACGTTGTTAGTCCGAATCTCATGGACCATGTAATTAGCATCAAGAATAAATGCGGACGGTTGATCGCCGTGAAGGTTTGCTATCTTAACTCTGAAAAATGCAATGATTTGCGCATTCCCAGCTATGGTCGGGTGGACACCATCTTGGGTACGATGAGCGGCGTCAAAACCTTTAGATACTCGATCAAGCAATAGCTCGACATCGGGGTCGCAACTCGCCTAGTGGCGAATATTTCGGCTGTCGTCAGTCTGCCAAACCTCAACCGATCGAACCCTGATGGGCGAACTCTTTCCTGAGCTTAGGACCAGGATTAGGTGCAAGCTGTCGAGCGGGCCGAACGCCCATGGCGTTTTCGATGTTGGCGGAGGTGGTTCATCCTTGAACATCGTCCAGGTGATCGATTGATTGCTTTGCTTGCCATCCAAAAAGAATGTCATACTTCCAGGACGGTCTGCTGTCGCTGGTATCCACAGAGCTCCAAATTTGTGGAACTTCATCCAATCTATATCGCTTGGACCGGTCTGGATACCTGAGGCATATGGGCTCCCATGGCCGCACAGCGGAGTTTTTGGACACATCCCTCGGGTCCCGTACCAATGGTGGATCCCCGCCCCATATTGATTTCGAGTACGTAGTCTCGATCCTTGCAAGTCGTACTCGAAAAAATCGACTTCTATCGTGTTGAAATAGCCAGGTGGTTGCCCCCTCCAAAACGTTTCTGGGACTTCAAGGATAGACTCAAGAGTCAAGGACCACCAAGCGGGCCAAACACCCTCTCTAAGATTTACCCTCTCTGGGTCGAATGAAATTTCTGCTTCGAAATAGGCACCACCGCCAAATGCCACGCCGGCAAAGTAAGGCCACTTTGAAATCTTTGTGACGGTTGTCATCGCGCCATCATAACCAAGCCCGCCCGTTATGAGCTCGCCGTTTTCGATTCTGGTCAGCCCCAGCTCATTTCGAGGCTTGAAGAAATTCATTCGATACCACTGGTAGCCAGATCTATCTGATCCACTCAGATCCACATTGTCGGAAGTGAACTGTCTCGTTGCGAACGTTTGGGTGTTATATCCAGCTTCTAGGGCTGCCTTCGGAGGTGCTGCGGAAGCAGGGAGGTATGCTAGCGCGCCGATAATGGCCGCGAATAGTAAGGTTATCCCGAAGGGGCGGGCAGGCTGACTCTTAAGAGGCTGTCGCTTCATGCAGGGGACCAGCCCCGAGACATATCTCTGTCTGATCGTGCAAAGAGCAGATCAACTTGGAGGACAAAATTTGTAGATCGAGCTCTTTTGATTTCGCAAAGATCGAAGAGCCGAAATCCTTTCTGCGACATGAACGCAACTACATCGGCAATCAGAGGGGCTCCCTCATTATAAGGGGCGACGGATGCTTCCAACAGAAACAATTCGCACGTTTTCAGTAGCTTCGTTCCTCCAGCAAGCACGTCAAGCTCAGCACCTTGGACGTCGAGCTTTGCGAAATCGATCTGCTCGATCCCGTTCCGCGCAACCACCTCGTCGATCGTCGTGCGCTGTTTGGTCACCTTAGTCCTGGGTACAGCGGTCATTTCAGGATACATTGAAGACCCGGTTTCCATTTCGTAGAACGTCGCCTCTCCCGGGGTGGATCCCACTAAAGCAATATCAACTTGAGCCTGGCCACGAGCGCCAGCTACAATTGCGTTAAGGAGTTCACGCTTGCTTTCCTGAGCCTCAACCATTAAAAATTTGGCTTCCGGAAAAATTCTGCGCGTAACCTCAGTCCAGCGGCCGACGTATGCGCCTACATCTAGGATGTTGTTGGGCCTGAAGCCTAGGTTTCGCAGGTTCGTCAAACGATCAGCCATAGCATTTCCGAAAAGTCGCTTTTGGACGACGGCCGGAACGAAATTCGAGATGGAATGGATAAGTGGTTGAAGCGTATCAATGGTTGTCATAATGGCTCTCCTACGGAGACTTTAGCAGGCATTTGTTTGAAGTTTGTACGAGGGAGGGCAGTCGGAAGCTAAGCTTTTCAGTATATTGTTAACTCTCCGCAAAAGGCGCTCAAGTTTCGACTACCTGTTAACTTTCGATGATGTCCTGACGATGAGCATATCAATTACGCTATGAAAGCAAAGTGCACGCAAACAAGGTTAGGTTGAATTTTTCATGTTTCGTGCGACTGCGCGTTATCTTGCGATCTTGTGCTTGTTAGTATCGCTCTGGAGCGCGATACGCGTGGCTGGCATCACGATTTTTGACGTTCTGGCCCCTGTCTGCATTGCTGTTCTTTTGTTGGCCTCTCCAGCGGACAAGACAATTTCCGATGATAGGGATCTTCGCCTGATCGCCGAGAGTCAGTTGTTCTTTGTGATTGCATCGATAGCGTCAGCGATACCTAGCGCGGCAGTCGGTGAACACATTGCTAAGTGTATCGTCATCGCCATAGCGATGATCGCGATGTTTGTCATGGCGAGTCTGATAGTTCGTAAGTGTATTTTGAGCTTCAACGAAGCAGCTTTTTGGCTGGCTCTCTCGGCGGGTATTTCGTCTGCCTTTGTTATCCTGCAGGGGCAATTTCGTCTCTTTACAAGCATCTCGCCCGTGTTCAACACCGGGACGCAGGAGTGGCTGCGCGCCACCGGCCTGGCGGAACATCCCATTGAGGCCGGAGCTATCGCCGGTATCGGCATGGTATTGGCCTTACATCTGTTGCTTGCTCGGAGGGTAGCTAGGCACCCCTTTACAGCTGGCGTTTTGCTCGCGGCAATATTCGTCGATGCCTATTCCATGATCTCCTCTGCGTCGCTGACTGCGGTTGGGTCCGTCGCCGCAGCTCTGGCTGCACAGCTAGTGCTCGCTCGCCGGTACGGTCTCCTCATGGCGACGATCGCTGCTATTCCTGCTATTGTTCTTCCATATCTTCTTGCTTCGTCTAGCCTTCTTGGAGACCGCCTCCTTCAGCTGCTGACTTTGGGAGATCGGTTTACGACCGTTCAATCGCGGCAGTCACAGTTGTCGGAGACGCTCGGCCAGATCGATTTCGCTTCATTTATTCTTGGGCACGGGTATTCCTTCAACGATCTCCCGCAAGGGTTGGAGATTCATAACGCAG
Organism: Bradyrhizobium nitroreducens; assembly: GCF_002776695.1. Taxonomy (GTDB): domain Bacteria; phylum Pseudomonadota; class Alphaproteobacteria; order Rhizobiales; family Xanthobacteraceae; genus Bradyrhizobium; species Bradyrhizobium nitroreducens. The sequence goes on along the minus strand of NZ_LFJC01000003.1, from coordinate 7,000,048 downwards.
CACTTGCAAGCCTTTATCATTTTGGTGTGCTTGGCTTGATTAGCCAGATTTGCATTTGCGCTTACCTTCTCCGGAAGGTCATTTCGCCATACCCCGCCCCTATGCGTGGGGCCTTGCTGGGCGTTCTGCTTGTCTTTTTCGGGGAGTATCTTACCGGCCCTGTTTTTGCGCGGAGGTCCGATTGGATCACGGTGATTGTGCTAGCATCTTTTATGCCAAGCGCAACTTCTCGCCGAAACCAGAGGCTTCGTGATCCAGGCGTGAGCAGCTTTGGATACTATCCAAAAACAATTGATGTCAGCGCAGAGGCGCAGGGCCGGCCGTATCGAGATGGTGCTGGTACATGCGAGTCTTAACGATCGTAAAGGACTTTGATATTGGGGGGACGCAGCGTGTCGCTCAAAACCTTACACTTGGAGTCCAGCGAGCGGGCATTGACGTGGCTGTACTCGGCTACGACAGGCGAGGCTCACGCGAGCGGTTTTATCAGGAGCATGAAGTCCCCGTATTTGGACCCGACGAAGGTCGCTCAAGTGACTACATAAACGAAGCGCTTCGTTGGCAGCCGGACATCGTTCACATCCATAGAACCGGCTATCCCAACCACTTCGAAACGAACCTACTGAGGGAGTTTCGCAGTCATGGTACGCAAATAGTCGAGACTAATGTGTTTGCCCGTTACGACCAGACTGAAGCGCGTAATTTAATCGATGTTCACTGCCTACTGTCGCGCTGGTGCTGGATGAAGTGGACAATGTGGCGCTCCAACCGCGATCAGTCTGCCGCGACTATCTTGCCTAATGCTGTCGACGTAAGTCGGTTCGAGCCATTAGGTGAGCGGGAGCGACAAGCTCTTAGAACTGCTCTCGGCGTACCAAGCTCGCGTTTCCTTTTCGGGCGAATTGGCCAGCCTTTATCTCCTAAATGGTCTCCCAAGATTTTCCCAGCTTTCTCAGAAGCGTTGGCACGCGGAGGTGATCTTGGCCTTTTGCTTGTCGGCGCTCCCATCGAGTATAAAAGGCTTGTCGCAGACCTTGATCAATCTATTCGAGGCCGCATCGTGATGGTTGATGCGGTTGATGATGATGCACGTCTAAGTGGCTTCTATTCAGCAATGGATGCTTTCCTCCATCTTGCCGAAATCGGCGAGAGTTTTGGAATGGTTCTTTGCGAAGCCTTACTCTGCGGCACTCCGATTATCACCCTCAGTACTCCCTTGCGGGATAACAGTCAGCTCGAGGTCGTTGGACACGAGCGAGGGGGGTTAGTTGCTCGTGATTTAGAAGGTGTGGTGGACGCGATGGTTCGCGTCCAAGAGGATCAAGCGCTAAGGCTGCGTGTCCGAAACGAGGCTCCTACTTGGGTCGCAAGCCGATTTGCCGTCGACGTGGTTGCGTCCAGTGCGATCCATATCTACGAGGCGCTTATGGCAGCAGCAGACAAGGCGGACCTGCAGCGCCGCCTAAATGCCGCAGGCGAGGGGCCCCCCGATCTCGCGTGGCTAAACGCAATTCAACTTGACGGGCTCGGCGCGGCGCCGACGGCTTTTCAAAAGGTGCTATTTCGCTTGTTGCATATGCCGCAGTTTTATAGTGCTTACCAATTAATAAAGACCGGGCTGGCTGGGGTACGGCGGTAGCACTTGCACCTGCTACGCATAGTATTGAACTTTTGCCTCTAGACTAGGACAATGAAGAGCTGTGTTTCGGAAAATCGGTCATAATGTGCTGGCGATCGTGCTGGTACAGGCGATAAACTTCATTGTTCCACTGGTGGCCTTGCCCCATATCGCGCGCGCTCTCGACGTGCACAAATTCGGAGTCTATGTAGTTCTGCTTAGCTATGCCAATTATGTTCTAATGGTTTCGGATTTCTCGTTCAATGTGAATGGTCCTTTGCTTGTAGCGGAGTCAAAGAGAGACGGGCAGTTGCGCCAGCTAGCGATTGATACGACGGCTCTTAAAAGCATGTTGTTGATTCCTGCTCTGCTCGTCTTCGCAATTTCTGCGTATTTAATAGCCGACCAGAATTGGCTCTACGTTCTTTTGAGTGGCATGATACCCATCACGACAACCTTTACGCCACGCTGGATCATGTACAGCGTGGGGCAGATTTATGTTTTTGCTGGGCTTAGTGCAGTTAGCAAGGGTCTGTGGATTTTACTCGTTTATCTTCTAGTGCAAGCTCCTGATGACGTTGGGATCCTTCTTGCTATCACAGCTCTGACGCAGCTCCTGCTTTGCGTGTTGTGTATTGTTTTGGTGTGGAACGAGAGCGAAGGCGGATCTCCACCAACTTTGTCACGGATATGCGCCATCTTCCAGAACGACTTCAAACAGTTTGCTGCATCCATTGCGACGTCGTCTCTGAAAGATCTTGGAGTTGTAGCCCTTTCTGTGTCGAGTAGCGCGGTGCAAGTGTCGCTGTACGCGCTTGCTGACCGAGTTCGCTTTGCCCTCTTAGGAGTTGTTGCGCCAGTAAGTCAGTCTTTGTTTCTTGTCACAGCGAGGCATAAGCTTAGCGGAGGAGTGCAGCAGCGAATCCGTGGGCTCGTGAATATGGCGGTCACGATCGGAGCTGCAATGTGTGGAGTTGCGGTCTTTTTGTTTTCGGAGGAATTGGTAGCCCTGTTGGGAGGCGGAGCTTTCGCCCATTCGGCACCGCTGTTGCGTATTGTAGCATTCGCTCCAACGTTCACGGCGCTTACTTCGGTTCTGGGCGTCAATACCTTGCTTGCCGAAGGTTTCGCGGCCGAGTATGCATCTGCGCAGCTTACTTGTGCGGGTCTGGCTGGTCCAGTGCTGCTCCTGTTGGTGCTGCTGTTTGGAGCCACTGGCGCCGCATTAGGTGTGTTGCTCGCGGAGATAATAGGCGTTTTAGTGCTTGGTAGAGCATGTCAAAAATCCGGAGTCATTGCGAAGGCATTTTCGCTGCGCGGCAAATAAACAGCGTCGTACAATGCCAGGTCAAATTGCGAGAGCCAGCGCAACGCTCAGAACGGGTAAAAGATCAAACTGAGGACAAGCCATAAGAGCACTGCGCTGAATACAAGCAGCACTGCGCGCAAGTTGAACATCGCTTTCTGGCCTCAATCGGACGCTCAAGTCAATTCAAACTGGGACTGTTTTGGTTTAGTCGAGCCACCAGAACTAATTGTCAGACGCTCGGGCTTGTTACGATTTCGATAAACCTTCGGTAGTGGCCAGATAAATAGTAGTCTCCATCCGCTGGAATGGCAGAGGTCAATTCTTTATACCTACGCCCGCCGTCAGCGGTTAGCATGCGGATGGTCTCTATCACGCTAGATGCAGAGAAGTCGCAAACGTAACCCAAACGTCTTTGCTCAACAACCTTCGCTGTAAATGTCCCGCGGTTTGTCAGGATGGGCCGTCTGAAGGCACCAGCGTGATAAATCCGGTTAGGAAGTAGCCACCGCTCATTGTCGTCTGCATCTTTGTCGAGTAGGCCAAATATCAGATGATTCTCGGCGTGGATGCGATGCAAGTCTCGCATGTCATACTTTCCGTGCAATGTGACGTTGGGCAGGCTCTTTAGGTTTTCGTATTCTGCTTCCTCAGCTCCATTGCTACAGAAGCCGTACAGGTTGAATTCGACCTGTTCCGGTAGGGCAGAGGCCACTTCCGCTATAATTTGTAGGGCCCGTACTGAGCGGAAAATTCCAGTATACACTATCTTGAACTTAGCTAGGTCTGGCGGGGAAGGTACTTCAGATGGCTGCTGTCCTGCGAGCAGGTTTTCTATGACTTCTACCTTGGTAGAGCTTAGCTTCATCGAATAGTACTGAGTTAAAAACTCTGGAGAGGTAAGCAAGAGCCAGTTGACGGTGGGCAGGAGAGTCCGTTCGATTGCGCGAAAAAAGCGGGCTTTAAGCGATTTGCCAAGGAAATGAGGATTAATATCAGATATATCCCAGATAATCGTCTTCTTTCGTCTGACGATTTTTGCAACCGAGCCGACCAAGCAAGCATCAATTCCCCAGAGCCAGAAGACATCGGCCTTCGAGAAGAGCAAGACGAAGAATAACCGAATATAGGTTAGCTTAAACGTTCGCTGAAGAAGCGTCTCTATGTTCTTGTCGGATCTCGTTTTATAAATCGTGAGATCAATCGCGGCGCCGCTAATGTCCTGTAGGCGTCGATGGTGGGACGAGTGATTTGGTGCGAAGCTGACGAATAGAACCGCGCTTTTTTGTTTACTCATCTAATGTCGAGGGATGTTAGTTTTTCGCGTGCTGCGGCGTGCTGCGCCGCTTGAATAGGAAGTCTGCTTGCAAGGCGCCTTTGATGTGGTGCTGGTATTGATTATACACCCCTTGAATTTCGAAGCCGTGCTCCCGCATGAATTCGAGAACGTCTCCAGCCAAAGCCTGGCCCTGATAGAGCTCGACATAAGAAGCTTCTACATAGACAGTTTCGAATAGGCTCAGCAACTCTTTAGAGCCTTTCAGGACGTCCAATTCAAAGCCTTGAACGTCAATTTTCAGGAGGGCGGGGGCGATTATCTGATCAGTTCGCAATACAGAAGCGAGCCGACGGAGCTGTATGTCCTTTGTGGCGCTAACAGTAGTTCCGAACGCTTCGATTTGCATTGCCGCCGGTGGTAATATCGATGAAGAATCGTTAGCGTTCGCAACGTTGATTACGACTTCAGTATCTTCGGTGCCGATGCCACAGCGGAAGAGTTGCACCCGCTCGTCTTGATCAAAGATGCTAGCGAACGTATTCCAACAATCTTCTAATGGCTCAAAACTAAACACTCGTGCATGGGGATACTTCTCGCGCGCGAATAGAGCGAATTGTCCGACATTGCCGCCTACATCAACTACTGTGTTGTATTGGCGGCCGTCCAGGGCGACGCTGTGTTCAATGCTAGCCGCGACACCTTTTTTCAGGGCGAGTCTTCCCGATTGAGAGCCGAGGCCATGGAGAAGCTTTTGAATACGGACGAGGAATAGATTCATGGCACGGGCAGCCCAGGCAGGCGGATTGACTAATAAGCTGTAGGACGTGCCAGAGTTACCATCGCTGTTCGCAATAGAATCCTGACATCCAACCACAAGCTCCAGTTATTAATGTACCACAAATCATACTCCACACGCTTCTCCATTAGCTCCAGCGTGCGGGTTTCTCCGCGGTAACCATTAACTTGGGCCCAGCCGGTGATGCCGGGCTTGACATGGTGGCGGAAGGCGTAGTTGCCGATGATCTGCTCATATTCGGTGTTGTGGGCGGCCGCGTGCGGGCGGGGGCCGACCAGCGACATGTCGCCCTTGAGCACGTTGAAGAGCTGCGGCAGCTCGTCGATCGAGGTCTTGCGCAGCCATTTGCCGATCGGCGTGACGCGCGGGTCGTTCTTCTCAGCCTGCTTGATCTTCGGGCCGTCCTCCAACACGCGCATGGTTCGGAACTTGAAGATCTTGAACGCGCGCCCGCCGAAGCCGTGGCGGGTCTGGCGGAAGAACACCGGGCCCTTCGAGCTCAGCTTGATCAGAGCTGCGGTCACCAGCATCACCGGCGCGAACACGAGAAGCGCAACGCTCGCGCCGACGAGGTCGAGCGCCCGCTTCAGCGCGCGCTCCTTCCAGGACAAGGGCGCGCGGCGCAGCTCGGCGGTGAAGGTGTTGCCGGTGGAGACCAGCGGATAGCGCAGGAACCGCGCGGCGTGGGGGTCCGGCACCAGGTGCACCGGGATGGGGAGGATCTTCAGCACGTCCAGAATGCTGTCGATCGCGTGCTGCCGGCCCCAGTTCATCAGCAGGAAGACGTGCTCGATTCGGTTCTCGCGCGCGTAAGCGATCAGCTCCTCGAACCGCGGCGCCAACGATGAGAGCAGCAGCGGCGAAGCGAGGTCCTTGGGTCGGATTTCCATCACCCGCATCAGGCGGTAGCCGTGCTGGCCGAGGTCGTCGACCGCGTTGGAGGAGCTGGCAAGGCCGAACTCGGCGATCATGATCGCGCGGCCGTTGGCGAAGGCGCCGGTGCGCAAGGCGCGCGCGGTCCAGCGCGCCGCCAGCGTCTTCCAGGCGAGCAGGACGGCAAGGCCGACCAGATAGAACGAGATCGTGGTGCCGCGGGAGAACTCGTCGCTGACCTTCATCGTGAAGGCGATCGCCAGCAGCGCCCCGAACAGCCCGGTCCACGTCGTCAGCGTCATCCGGAACGTGCGGGGCAGGTTGGTGATGTTCTTCAGGCGATAGCCATGCTGCACGACCGTCAGCAGGACGAAATTGATCGCCACCATCACGCTCGCCGCCGCATAGACGTCCGCCTTGCCGAGCGTGCCCGCTGTCGCGATGTGATAGCCGACCGCGCACCCGATCCCGCTGACCATGATCAGCGCCGCGTCGGCCACCGCCATCGCCCGCTCGACAACCACAGGGCGCAGCCATCTCGGCGCAAAACCTGTGGAGGTCTCCGTATCTTGCGCGACCACGGTGATTTCCGTCGTAGTATCAGCGACGGGCACCGGTCGAGTGGAAAGAATGGTCATCCTGCCAAGCCCATTGACGCAAAATTCATTTACCCGAACAAGCCGTGCTATCGGTCAAAATCGCTGTTAAAACAAGGCGAAGGAAAAATTAACCTTACCCCACACGCTGCATTGTAGCCCATCTCGCCTCGACTGATATGTTAAATTTCACAACCCGTTAGGAAGTCCTCGTTGTCTCGAACCCAGTCCCGGCGGCGGCCCCGGCCGAAGGGGAAGCGCACCCTCGCTTTTGGCCTTGCTGCTGCGGCATTGGTGGGAACCGTGCTTCTCCTGCTTCGCCCTGATGCGGTATCCGTACGAACTTCGACGGCTCCGTCTGCGGCCGCGGTCAAGCTCCTGTTGGACGGGCCATACGCGGCGCGGTTCGCCGGCGAGCTCTGTGCATCCAGGCAGAACTATTTCTCCTCCCGCATTGAGTTGGCCGCCCAACCCGACCCGGACTTCGTCCAAACTGTTGCACGCCAACATGCCATCGGCGTGACGAGCGGCCACAAGTTCCTGCTGGCGACCTGGCGCGGCGTTCCCGTCACGGCCTTTGCCGCAAGCTTCCTCGATACCTCCGTTGCGATCTTCACGCTCGAAAGCTCGGGTTTGCGGCGGCCGGCTGATCTGGTCGGAAAGCGGGTCGGGTACCGCCGGGCGAGCGAGGGCGACGTCGTTTTCGATGCCATGATGGCGCAGCTCGGACTTCCTCGAAGCCAGATCACCAAAGTCCCAGACCGTGACAGCTTCGAAGCCCTGCGCGCCGGTGAAGTCGATGCCATCATCGCGGCAATTGACGAGCAACCGGATCCCGCCAGTTCCGCTTTCGCGAAGCTGAATGTCATTAAACCGCAAGACTACGGTATCCATGTGCCTGGCTTGGTTTACTTCGCGAGTAACGCTCTCGTCCATGAACAGCCATCCATGATCGCCGATGCCCTTCAGGGCCTCATTCGGGGATGGCAATTCACCTACGCGGACTATGCACGGAGTGTGCCTGTCCTCGCTGGTACGGGACCCGCCAGGCTAAACCCTGAGCGACTGAGATTCGAACTGCAGCAGCAGCGCCCGCTGGTGCTTCCGACGGGCGGGCGGATCGGCGACTATGAAGAGAGTCGCTGGCGGACGCTGCGGGATATCCTTCTCTTCGCCAAGCTCGGTGAGGAAGACGTGCCCCTGGCTCAGTCCGTCAACTACCAGTTCCTCCGGGACGTTTACCGACGATCGCCCGATCTCGCCGCCCCAGGCGCCTGGAGCGAGGAAAAATAGGACCAAGAAGCCACACTTGCGCGCCATATCGTCCCAAAGGCCCTTCGGGGGCCCCTGCATCGGTTGCATTCGCGCCGGTGGCCTTGGTAAAGTTCGGTTCACTATTTGGGCTGGTCGCGGAGTGGTCTTGCGATCCGGTGACGTCGGTCGGCTGGGATCTGACGCGCACGGTGGGGGATCAACTCCGCAAGGGGCAAGGAGCTATTTTGGATGTTTAAGACGTTGATGCGAGCAGGCCTTTTGGCCGCGACTGCTACGTTCTGCGCAGCGAGCGGAGCGAACGCCGCGATGCAGATGCCCGCACCGGCTGCCCTGCTCACGGGCCAAAGCCAGGCGACGCCGGTGACGTTCTGGGCGCAGCCCTATCCCTATCGCTACGCGCCGTGGCGCCGTTGCCCGCTGGTGCGGGTCGAGACGCCCTATGGCTGGTACATGGACCGGGTCTGCGCGCCTGTCGGTCCTATCCTGCGCCGGGCATACTGAGCTCGAGCTAACCAAGCGGCGGCTGCCGCTTTCAACGATCTTCCAGGGCAGCCGCATGGCCGATGCGGCTGCCTTGCTCGTTTTTGTTTCATCGTGTGCCGACCATTTGTGCGCGCGGCGCAGGTTCACCATGAATATCTTTGCCTGGTCGGAACAGGCTGTCGCATGGTGAAGATTGTGTTAGCTGTTTGGCGGGGCTGCATCGGCAGCGTGATTGCGTGACGCGGCGGTGGCTGGAACTCACAGAGGTGATGATCCCGGCGAACCGACGCTTGTAGAGGATGCGATGACAGGGGTTTCAACCTACGATCTCACGGGCAAGCGTGTCTTTGTCGCGGGGCACCGGGGCATGGTCGGATCGGCTGTCGTCCGTAGGCTTGCGTCAGAGAACTGCACCGTGCTGACGGCCGATCGGCGCGAGGTGGACCTCACGAAAGAAGAGCCCACGCTGAAATGGCTCGAGGCCAATCGTCCCGAGGTCGTGGTTCACGCCGCTGCAAAGGTCGGCGGCATTGCAGCCAACAACAATTTCCCGGTCGATTTTCTCTGCGACAACCTTGCGTTGGAATTGAGCGTGATCCGCGCAAGTCACGCAGTTGGCGTGCAGCGTCTGCTGTTTCTCGGCTCGTCCTGCATCTATCCCAAGCACGCCAAGCAGCCGATGGCCGAAAGCGAATTGCTGACGGGGCCGCTTGAGCCCACCAACGAATGGTACGCCATCGCCAAGATTGCCGGCCTCAAGATGTGCCAGGCGTATCGCCGGCAATACGGCGATGATTTCATCTCGGCCATGCCGACCAATCTCTACGGCCGCGGTGACAATTATCATCCGGATCATAGTCATGTGCCGGCTGCACTGATCCGTCGCTTCCACGAAGCCAAGCTTGCCAAGGCGCCGACAGTCACCGTGTGGGGCACGGGCACGCCGCTCCGCGAATTTCTCAGCGTCGAGGATTTTGCGGATGCCTGTGTTTTCCTTCTGAAGAATTATTCGAGTGATCTGCCGATAAACGTCGGCAGTGGCGATGAGGTTTCGATCGCAGACTTCGCTGCGGCCGTAGCGGATGTTGTCGGGTACGAAGGCAAGTTGATCTTCGACACGTCCAAGCCGGATGGGACGCCGCGCAAGCTGCTGGATAGTTCGCGTCTTCGAGCGCTCGGCTGGCGCGCCACCACCTCGCTTCGGGCAGGACTCGCCTCGGCGTATGACGACTTCCTTCAGGGCCATGGCCGTCATCTGGAGGTTAGCCGGGCGAGCTGAGCTGCTCACGACTTCGATTGAACAAATTTTTGATCTTGAATAGCAACTTGGATTCCATTGATGCGTATTCTGCTGGTCGGCATCAATTATGCGCCCGATCTCATTGGCGTAGCGAAGTACAATACGGAGCTGTGCGAGAGCCTCGTCGACGAAGGTCACGAAGTGCGGGTGATCACTGCTCCGCCCTATTATCCCGCCTGGAAGATCCCGCATGGATTTGGTGCGTCTTATTTCAGGGCAACGGGTATCAATGGCGTCCGCGTTACGCGCACGCCGATCTATGTGCCTGCGCAGCCATCGGGCGGGAAGCGTTTGGTTCATCACGCATCCTTTGCATTGAGCAGCATGCTGCCAGTCGTGAAGGAGGCCCTCAGCTGGCGTCCCGACATCATGCTCTCCGTCGCCCCTTCGTTGATGTCCGCTGCATTGGTCTCCTTCGTTGCGCGGCGGATTGGCGCGCAGTCTTGGCTCCATGTGCAGGACTTCGAAGTCGATGCGGCTTTCGATCTGGGCTTGCTCCAGAACGAGAAGCTGCGGACGGTGATGCTGAAGACGGAAGCGGCTATTCTTCGCTCCTTTGACAGGGTTTCATCAATCTCCCCGCAGATGGTCGATCGCCTGCGCGGCAAGGGGCTGGACGCAGAGCGCATAACCGAGGTGAGAAACTGGATCGATACGGCCGCGATCTATCCTGCCTCCAGGCAGACCACATATCGCCAGGAGCTCGGCATTCCCGACACCGCGATTGTCGGGCTCTACTCAGGCACGATGTCGAACAAGCAGGGGCTGGACCTTGCAATCGATGCGGCTGCCGCCTTGGAAGAGAGGCGCCCCGACATTCATTTCATCCTCGCGGGAGAGGGCCCTCACAAGTCAAAGCTGATCGAAATGGCGGCCGGCCGTTCGAGAGTCCATTTCCTGGGCTTGCAGCCTGCCGAGAGCTTCAATGAATTGATGGCGACGGCCGATTTTCATCTCATTCCTCAGAAGGCAGAGGCCGCCGATCTGGTGCTGCCCTCAAAGCTCGGGGCGGTTCTCGCATCCGGGCGACCGGTCATTGCCATGGCGAGCCAAGGCACCGGCCTTGCCGCTGAAGTTGAAGGTGCTGGGCTGGTCATTCCCCCAGGCGATACACCGGCGCTCGCCGCAGCAATTGAGAGCCTAAGTAAGGACCCCGCGCTTTGCGAAAAGCTGGGTGCTGAGGGGCGAAGGCGCTCCGTCGAGCGTTGGGATCGTCGAACGATCGTCCGGCGCTGGATCGAAGACATGGCAGCCCTGAAGGTGCCAAAGCCCGCTTTGTCGCCTACACCCGTCTCAATTCCAGTGAAGGATGTCGTTCCCCAGCCGTGATGATCAGCAGTCGGCGCAACACGTCGTAAATTGAAAAGGGCAGGAGAGCATTTCTGCTTCCCGCCCTCCTGTTCTTACGCTTGCCGCCGTTCACTCGTGGCGCGGATAATATCTGAAGCCGTGCTGCTTGATGAGCTCATCCCGTTTTGCGGATTCGAGATCTTCTTTCATCATTTCTCGAACCAGGCTTTCGAACGATGTCTTGGGCTCCCAGCCGAGTTTCTGCTTGGCCTTCGACGGATCACCAAGAAGCGTCGCGACTTCGGTGGGGCGGAAATAGCGCGGATCGACCGAAACGATGCACTTCCCGGACTTGGCGTCATATCCCTTTTCGTCGACGCCGCTTCCCTCCCAACGAACAGTCATGCCGACTTCATTCGCTGCGACATTCACAAAATCCCGGACAGAGTGCTGCACGCCGGTAGCAATCACGAAATCCTCCGGCTCGTCTTGTTGCAGCATCAGCCATTGCATTTCGACATAGTCACGCGCGTGTCCCCAATCGCGCAAGGCATCGAGATTGCCGAGGTAAAGTCGTTCCTGAAGGCCCAAATGGATGCGCGCCAGAGCGCGCGTGATCTTTCGGGTCACGAAGGTTTCGCCACGAACCGGAGACTCGTGGTTGAAGAGAATGCCGTTGCAGGCATACATGTCATAAGCTTCGCGGTAGTTGACCGTAATCCAGTAGGCGTAAAGCTTTGCAACGGCGTACGGCGAGCGGGGATAAAACGGCGTGGTTTCCTTTTGGGGGATCTCTTGGACCAGGCCGTAGAGCTCAGAGGTCGAGGCCTGGTAGAAGCGGGTCTTCTTTTCCAAGCGGGTGATGCGGATAGCTTCAAGGATGCGCAACGCGCCAAGGGCGTCGGAGTTTGCAGTGTACTCCGGCTCCTCGAACGAAACGGCGACATGGCTCTGCGCCGCGAGATTGTAGATCTCGTCTGGCTGGACCTGGCCGACAATCCGGATCAAGCTCGAGGAGTCCGTCAAATCGCCGTAGTGAAGGCGGAAGGGCGGATCGGGCTCGTGGGGATCGAGATACAGATGGTCGATGCGATCGGTGTTGAAGAGCGAGGTTCGGCGCTTGATGCCGTGGACCTCATATCCCTTCTGCAAAAGAAGTTCGGCCAAATAGGCGCCGTCTTGTCCGGTAACTCCGGTAATTAATGCGCGCTTCTTCGTCATCTAATTCCTCAGGGGGGCAGTCAATTCTAGCTCGATCACTAACTGTAGGGATATCGCGTTTGTAGCGAGGCGGCTAGCAAATCGTCGTCAAAGTTAATGTCAACTAGCGGCTACGCAGTTCCTCATATCATGATACTTCAAATTCGATCGTGGCGAGTTAGTCGCGCTCCGGCAATACATATAATCCGTGGCTTTTTAGGTGCTTAATACTCGGGGGAGTGATGCATTCAGCCAACCGGGCCGCGCGCTCGGCGCGCAGCATCGCCTGCAGCGTGGTCACATTGTCGGGAAGAGAATCATCGGCGCTCATCGCCGACCAGAGAATCACAAGACGCGATCTCTGTCCGAACCGCCGATCGTGCCACCGATTCAAATCCCAGCGATCAGCCCGCCGCCTGCGGTCGCCAGGTATGTTGCGGCATCCGCCAGTCGATGCCCTCCAGCAGGTAGCCAAGCTGGGCTGTTGTGATCGTCACCACGCCATAAGCCGGCGACGGCCACAGGAAGTGGCCGCGCTCAAGCCGCTTGGCGTAGAGCGACATCCCGAGCCCATCGTGCCAGAGGATCTTGATCAGCTTGCCACTCTTGCCTCGGAAGACATAGAGATCGCCGCCGTGCGGATCTCGCTTGAAGGCTTCCTGCACCAGCAAGGCCAGCGAGTTCATGCCGCGACGCATATCAGTGTGGCCGGTCGCAATCCACACCAGCACCCCCGACGCAATGGGGATCACCGCGGCCGTCCATCTGCCAGTGCCGCAACCGCTGCCTTCAGCGTCGCCGCGTCGACCGTGCCCGTGATCCGCATCCGAGCCCGGCAAAAAACTCGATCTCGATCGACCCGCCGCTGCTGACCGGCGCGATCGGACAAGGCGCCGGCCCTGCTTCCGCGACCACCATCGCCGGTACGAAGCCAGCTTGATGAGCAGTATCCTTCTCAGGCAGAAACGACCGTCGCCATCGCAGCAGCAATGAGCGTGAAACACCATAGCGCCGCGCTGTTGCCGCAACTTGGCGCGGTGCCTATAAGCTCTCCAGGACGATCTTGAGCTTCTCGTCCTCGGACCAGCGCCGCCGCCGGCCCGTGTCCACCACCTCAAGCCGTTCGACTTGGGCACTGCGCCTATCACTGTCCATAAGGACAATTCTCAACAACACGCCTCATTCGGCAAGGCGGCCTTCACCGGACGGATACTAAGATCTCATGGGAGATGAAGAAGCAGAAGGCTAGCGCGTAGAAGCACGGTTCAGAACATTGCAGCTCGGGCACCTAGCCACAGCGCCGCGCTTGCCAAGACTGCAACGATGACCAGCTTGGGTGGAAGCCACGATTGGAAATTAGAGTAGTCGCTGCGAAGGCGCAGTACGACACTGCCGATCCCTACAATTACAGCGAGAGTCATCAGCCAGAACGCGCTTCGGTCGTGCCCACCTGCGAACAGGAAGATCGCAAAAAGCGCTATCAACCAGTCCATCCTTGCTCACCTCAGTTCGCAAATGGCCCCCTCCGGGCGGGAGCCGGACAGCGTACGTTTCGGACTATGACGCATTTAACCTGCCAAGTCAGCCGAGCATCGAGAGCCGATCGTGCCAATCCTCCTGTGCACCAACGAGTTCCAAGATGACGTCTTGACTCCCTACTGCAAGGATGCTCCTCACCTTGTAAATTCGACATAGAAAGCTATGCAGGCGCAACGATGGATAAGCGGATATTCCTGATCGTAGAGAGAGGCCGCCAATCTAGTGCTATCCTGACAGCCTTTATGCTTCCCATAACAACGACTGGCACCGCAATCGCATTGACCCTTTTAGCTGTATTCAGCCTGTTTTCGGCCAGCCAAGAAGATTGGCGTCACATATTGCGATTTCCGGCTGCGACACTCCCTATATCGTTGTTCGCCCTCCTTGCCATCAGTATGCTTTGGTCACCTCAGCCGTTCGGACCGGGTGGGGTATCGCACTACGCCAAGCTTTTGCTAATTCCCATTGTCATGGCAGGCACATACAGCCAGCGGCAAGCGATGCACATCGCATATGGCTTCGCTGCGGCTTGTATGGTCTTACTTGTGCTATCTATTGCCTCACTCTCGTGGGGTTCAGGTCCTTGGGGTTGGTTCAAGGGCCCTGGAGTACCTGTGAAGGACAATGCCGTTCAAAGTACCTGTTTCTCACTATGTGCTTTTGGCTTAGGAATATATTCAGTTCAACTCTTGCGAGCAAAGCAGAATTTGACAGCAGTTTGCGCTGGCGTTGTTGCCGTCGCTCTTTTCGCTGATGTTTTCCTGATCACCCTATCTAAGACAGGCGTGCTAATCGCTCTGGCTTTAGCCATACGACTCTTGGCATACATCGACGGGTGGCAAATTCGCGTCGCCGTAGCAATTCCATTATGCCTCGTTGCGGGGCTCGCGGTGAGCTTTTCTAGCGAAGCTCAGCGTCGAGTTAAAGAGATCAGCACCGACCTGCGTGCCCTGAAAGCTGAATCGTCTGAGACTACAAAGCTCGGCGCGACGCAGACACCCTCCCCTCCCCACAAGCCAACAACCGTGTCTCCTAAGACCAAAGAAATTGAGTCCCTTGGAACCATCAGCGCGGAGAGAGCGGAGGTCGTCCTCTCCGGAAAACCCACAATGTCGACTGCAAGTCGGCTCGACTTCTGGAGCAAGGCAGTTGAATTCATCTGGCAATCGCCCATCCTTGGGCATGGGGCCGGAAGCACCAAATCGTTGTATGCTTCTGTTGAAGCGGACAGACCCTCGCCTTATGGTGAGGCGGTTCCCGACCCTCATAATCAGTTTCTTGCCATCGCTATACAAGCCGGGCTTCTCGGGGGGGCCCTTCTCATGAGTATGTGGACAGCACACCTCGTTCTTTTTTGGGGCACCAGTGTTCCTCAAGTGCTGGGACAAGCAGTAGTGCTTCAGAACGTCTTGGGATCACTTTTCAATAGCCAGCTCTCCCAAGTTACCCAAGGTACGCTGTACTGCCTAGCCGTGGGCCTACTACTCGCAATGCTTGTACGACGAGAACCAAACCTTCGCCCGGACGCCTATGCCCTAGATGTGGAGCCTCAAGAGGTTGTCCTTGGTCAGCCCAAGTCTGCTGATCGGCGTTTGTGAGTCTATACCACCGTGGGGCCGGTGCCAGTTGTATTGATGCAGCCAGATCGGTAGCTCTTCGGCGCGTCGATCCGAAGTGGGGTAGGCTTTGGCGTAAGCCCATTCCCGAAGTGCAGTCTGGATGAAGCGCTCGGCCTTGCCGTTTGTTCTGGGCGTGTAAGGCTTTGTCCGGATGTGTTTGATGCCGAGGTCTCGACAAGCGTCGCGGAAGGCAAACGACTGATAGCAGCTGCCATTGTCGGTCATGACACGCGTGACGGTGACGCCGAGGCTTTTGTAATAGGCCACAGCCGCCTTGAGGAAGGGAACAGCGCTGGCCGCCGTCTCGTCGGGCTTGATCTCGGGGAAGGCGACGCGGGAATGGTCGTCGATACAGACATGGACGAAATCCCGGCCGGCGCCGCGGCTCTTGTTCGGAGCACTCGGATCGCCGGTGATACGGTGGCCGATACGCTGGAAACGCCCGAGCTTTTTGATGTCGATGTGAATGATCTCGCCGGCGTTCTCGCGCTCATAGCGGCGCTCCGGCTCGGCCGGCTCCAGATCGCGTATCCGGTTCAATCCCAGGCGGCGTAGGACGCGGCTGACGGTAGCCGGCGAGACCTCGACTTCGGCTGCGATCTGCTTGCCGGTGTGGCGCTGCCGGCGCAAGGCTTCGATCGCGGTGCACGTGGCTGGCGGGGTTTGGCTCGGCGATGAATGAGGTCGCGACGAGCGGTCGAGCAAGCCATCCACACCTTCTGCGCGGAAGCGCTTGACCCATTTGGCGACGGTCTTCGGCGTCGTGTTGAAAAGGTCAGCCGCGCCGGCCTGGCTCAACCCACCCTCGACCACGCTTCGCACCATCGCCTCTCGACCTTTGGGCGTCAAAGGCGCATTCTTATGCACGTTCATCTGGTCTCTCCTTGGAACACTGAAGCTTCGCAACCTCAGCTTCCTCGGTTCAGACCAGATGGACAACCTCCTGGCAGACCACAGCTAGTCTAGTGCGGAAGAAACTACAAAGAGCTTCATAGGTAGGCTCCTTTAAGGCGCCAAAACAGGTGCATTTCCCCAGAGAAGTTGACTTGAGGGCGAGCCTAAACATGGATTACACCAACGTTGCGCCAAGGTTGGTCGAAGTGTGACGCTCCCAGGGCAGCCGTCCCCGAGCCCCGAGAGCTTCCGCTCATCGCGCAGAACTGCTACAAACCTAAAAGTGGCGAGATAATGCAATGTACGTTTGTTGCGCCTAGGCCGATTGAGCCCTGTGCCGGTTGCGGTTGCTTATACACGTTGCCCCCGGATGGGTCCGAATGAATGAACAGATTAAACCGCTATTCGTTGCAACAGCGCCCTTCGCTGAGCGGCCCCGCCACGCGGGAAAATCTCGACGATTACTGGCTCGACTGTCCTCACTTTCTGCGACCGCAATTGATAAGATTGAATGGTTTGGCGTCACCATCCAGAAGATCGCAAACACTTTACGCTTTGAGCAATTCTGGAAAGAGAGGATCGCAAGAGATCAACGTGTGACGATCGTACCGACTTTCAATAAATCGACCGGAAAGCACCCCATCTGGAATATCGCGCTAAATTGGGTAAATGCGAATTCTTCTTCAGGAACGCTCCTTGAGTTGGGCACAAACAATGGCGGATCACTGAAGTATTTCGTCGATCACCTCCCACGGACATTTCGTTTAGTTGGTTTTGATTGCTTCGAAGGCTTACCGGAATCCTGGGATGGATTGCCGGCCGGATCGATCAAAGGTTTCGGCGGCCCCGTTGAATTGTGGGCCGATGACCCCCAAAAACGCCGAGAGATCGTGGCTAACCTGGAACGCGGGATTGGGTTTCCGCCACCGCCGCAACCAAACGTCAATATTGAGTCAGGCCTGTTCAGTGAGTCGGTGACTCGCTATCTCTCCAAAAACGGCTGGCCTGACGACTTGCGGCTTATCCATTTCGACGCAGATCTATATATTTCTACGCGACCTATCCTGGATACGATCTGCGGCCCTCTAAAATACCGCTACATTATCTTGTTTGACGAGTTCTACTCGGCGAACCATGAATTCAAGGCATGGCGGGAATTTGTGGATCTTTACAGGTTTTCGGATTGGCGCGTGCTCTCGGCAAGCGAAGATGGCTCTCAGGTATTGATTGAAATGAACGTACACGCCTCTCTCGGCTGAGAGTTAGGCTTGAGCAAAGCCTAAACTTGGTAAACAGCTCAAAGTATCCCACATACGCCCCTTTAACGGTTCATTAAGCAAATTGTTCTGCTATGAATAGAATCGGCATCGAATCAAGGGACTGATCATGCTTGGGAGCGCGGTTCAGAAGTTCGAGACATTCCTCTACAATGATGTAGTAATGTACTACGCGGCTGCCATAGGCATCTGCGCTTTCATAGCGCTATATTATGTTGGCGATTATCTGTTCAGGGATCGGCCTCCCGAGCCGGATTTTTCGTCCGATTCGACGTCTTAACCGAAAGAGGCGCGGCTTAAGTCGCGTCTCAATCTGAATGCTTAGACGAATGGGCATTCGCCTATCCCCCCCGCGAACGGACAGTGGTCGCGCCAGATGGGAGCATGGAAGCCTTTGCTTGCGCTCTTCGTTGACTACTCGGAAAAGGTCTGGCCGCCACGGCGGCCCCTCCAACTAGACGTTATGGTATCTGCGAAACCATTTGACGAACTTCCTGATTCCTTCTTCGGCGCTGGTTGCCGGCCGGAAACCGACGTCTCGCATGAGATCATCGACATCGGCGTATGTCGCCGGGACGTCGCCAGGCTGCATCGGAAGCATTTCCTTCGTTGCAACACGACCCAGTTCCTTCTCAAGCAGGGAAACGACGTACATTAGTTGCTCGGGCCTGTTGTTTCCGACATTATAGATCCTCCAGGGCGCGGCGCTGCGGGAGGGATCCGAAGCGTCCGTCGGAGCCTGCTGCCCGGGAGCGGGTGGCAGATCGATCAGCCGGACGATAGCCTCCACGACGTCGTCGACGTAGGTGAAGTCGCGCGACATCTGCCCGTCATTGAACAGCTTGATGGGCCTGCCCTCCACGATCGCTTTTGCGAAAATGAACATCGCCATATCGGGCCGCCCCCACGGTCCATACACCGTGAAAAACCGCAAGCCCGTGGTCGGCAGGGAGAAGAGATGGCTGTACGCATGAGCCATCAACTCATTTGCTTTCTTGGAAGCCGCGTAAAGGCTGATCGGATGATCGACGTTGTCATGGACCGAGAACGGCAGCTTCTTGTTCGAGCCGTAAACAGACGATGACGAAGCGTAGAGAAGGTGCCGAATTTTCGTATGCCGACAGCCCTCAAGGATGTTCATGAAGCCTTGCAGGTTTGCGTCGACATAAGCATGCGGATTCTCCAAAGAATATCGCACGCCAGCTTGAGCCGCCAAATGTACGACATGGGAAAATCGGGACTCGGAAAAGAATGGAGCAATTGCGTCGCGATTGGCAAGATCCATCCTAACAAAGTGAAAGGACGGAAATTCCTGCAGCACACGAAGGCGCGCTTCCTTCAGCGCGGGATCATAGTAGTCGTTGACGACATCGAGCCCAATCACTTCCCGACCAGCCGATGCAAGCCGATGCGCAACGTGAAAACCTATGAATCCGGCGGCGCCGGTCACCAGTATCTTTTGATCAGTCATTGCGCCCGTTACCTGTTCAGAAGCTAGAGTCGCCAGAGTTCTATTTCAGCCGGCTTGCTCGCCCGGTCTAGGCGGGCCTTGACGTCAAGGACCAGACCCTGCCCCTCTTTTAGGAGCGATTGCAAGAATGGCCAGCCTAGATTGACGAAAGTGTCGTGCGCGACGGCGAGCACGACCGCGTCGGCCGGTTGAAGCTCTTCTAAATCGGAGAGCTCAATTCCATACTCGAGGAGGGCCGCGGCGCGGTCCGCCCAGGGATCACCGACCTGAACCTTGATGCCGAACGATTCCAGTTCGCGGACAATGTCGACGACCTTGGAGTTGCGCAGGTCCGGCACGTTCTCCTTGAACGTCACGCCCAACACCGTGACAATCCCACCGCGAGCCCCCCTCTTCAGGAGACGCCGAATGCACTCTCGCGCAATCCGTGCGCCCATGTCGTCATTGATGCGCCGCCCCGCAAGGATGACTTGAGGATGATACCTCGCCATCTCGGCGCGATAGGTCAGATAATAGGGATCGACCCCAATGCAGTGCCCGCCAACCAGCCCCGGCTGAAACGGGAGAAAATTCCACTTTGTGCGGGCAGCCTCCAGCACATCGCCGGTATCGAGATCAAGCGCATGAAAGATCTGCGAGAGCTCATTCATGAAGGCGATGTTGAGATCTCGTTGCGTGTTCTCGATCACCTTAGCCGCTTCAGCGACCTTGATCGAGGGCGCCTGGTAGATGCCGGCCCTGACGACAGCGCCATAGACATCGGCAACGATCCTGAGCGAATCGGCATCCTGCGCGGACACCACCTTTTGGATCGTCTCGAAGCGATGTTCCTTGTCTCCGGGGTTGATCCGCTCAGGGGAATATCCGACGTGGAAATCAACGCCAGCCTTGAGTCCGGAGGCTCGCTCGAGAACCGGCACGCACTCCTCTTCGGTCGCACCGGGATAGACCGTCGACTCGTAAACGACGATGTCTCCCCTTTTCAAGGCGCTGCCGACGGACATGGATGCGCTCAACAGCGCACGGAGGTCGGGCTTGTTTGCACCGTCAATCGGCGTCGGAACCGTGACGATAAAGAAGTCCGCCGCGTTCAAACCTCCCGGATGGTCCGTGTATTCGATGCGTGCCGCGTGCAGTTCCGACGTCTCGATTTCGCGCGTACGGTCTTGACCTCGACGCAGTTCGGCGATCCGCTCCGCGCTGATGTCGAATCCGATGACCCGATATCCGGCCCGACCAAACGCCACCGCCACTGGAAGGCCGACGTAGCCAAGGCCTATGACGCCAATATTTCGGATAGTTGGCAAACCGGTCCGCTCCCGCCAGAACTGCGCTGCAACGTCTCGTTAGCTAGGAAGCATCTCCGTTGCAATCCCCTATCTTTCGCGACGGGCCTCGCCCAAGCCGCTAGCTCTTGAGGCGGCCTACCTTTAAAGCTAGCTATAGTGTTGCAACCGCGGTTCGGAAGTCAGTTCGCCCCATGCCCAAGAAAGCGCTAATTTTCGGAATATCGGGACAGGACGGCTCGCTATTGGCCGCGCATTTGCTCAAGCTCGGCTATGCGATCCATGGAACGTCCCGCGACAAGGAACTCGGCATCTTCGCGAATCTGCAGCGGCTGGGTATCCGCGACCAAGTGACGCTCCATTCCGTGGATCCTGCCGATTTCGGCAGCGTCCTGCGCGTCATTTCCGAGACGACTCCCGACGAGATCTACAATCTGGCGAGTCAATCTTCCGTCGGCCTCTCATTTGACCAACCGATCCAGACTCTCGAATCTACCATTTTTAGCGCTCACAACATCGTCGATTCCGTCCATCGATTGAAATTGAGCTCTCGCGTCTATAATGCGTGCTCGAGCGAGTGCTTCGGCAATACCGAGTTGCCTGCCGACGAATCCACCCCGTTCGGTCCACGAAGCCCGTACGGCGTTGGAAAGGCCGCGGCATTTTGGACCGTTGCGAACTACAGAGACGCACACGGGCTCTTTGCGTGCTCGGGGCTCCTGTTCAACCACGACTCGCCATTGCGTCCGCAGCGCTTTGTCACGCGAAAGATCGTGTCAGGCGCCGCCGATATTGCCGAGAGGAAGACGGACAACCTGCGAATTGGGAACCTGAATATCTCCCGGGACTTCGGCTGGGCGCCGGAATATGTTGAAGCCATGGCGATGATGCTCCAGGCCGATGCCCCCGAAGATTTCGTGATCGCAACAGGACAAACCAATACGCTCGAGAGCTTCGTTCGCGAGGCATTCAGCTATTTCGGACTCGATTGGCAAAAGCATATCGACTTCGACGAAAGCCTGCTTCGTCCGATCGACCTGAAGTGCAATTCGGCCAACCCCGCCAAAGCGAGACGGATCCTCGGCTGGGAAGCAAAGGTCTTCATGAAGGACGTCGTCAGGCTGCTGGCAGACGGCGAACTCGAGTATCGCCGTGCAGCGGGGGCAAGGCCATAGCGCTTCCCGAGCCTATCACCTATCTAGTGAGATTGCAGAAACGCTCGCGCGGTGCGCCGCAATTCCTCATCGACACTGAAAGGCGGTTGCCAGCCAAGCATCTTGCGGGCCTTCCGATTGTCGACGCAAAGCGAGAGGCAGAGCCGCTGCGCCAGCGCCCGCTGGCCTGCTAATGCGAACGCGCTGCCCAATAGACTAACGGGAACGGGTAGCAGGCGGGCCTTGGTCTCGAGGGCCACCGCCAGCCTTTTCAAAAGTTCTGGTGTCGACAGGTCTTCACCATCGCTGGCCATAAAGACTTCTCCGGCCGCCGCAGGGTGCCGCAAGCAGGCGCAGATCAAATCGACCATATTGCCAACACCGATCAGACTGCGCCGATTTTCGATGCTGCCAAGCGGCAGCGGGACTCCGCGCCGCAACCAACGCATCATCGATAGAAAATTCGCACGCACGCCCGGTCCATAGATCAGGGGCGGACGCAGGACGACGACCTGCATGCCCCTCTCGCGGCCGAGCTCAAGCAAGCCAGTTTCGGCTTCGAGCTTCGACAATCCGTAGGGGTCTTGCGGGTGCGGCGTTGCTGATTCAACGAAAGGCGCGTCGGGAGCTGTGGATTCGCCGCATACTTTGACCGAGCTGAGAAACACGAAGCGGCGAACGCCGGCAGCGGCGGCCTTACGTGCAAGACACAAAGTCCCGTCCAC
Organism: Bradyrhizobium nitroreducens; assembly: GCF_002776695.1. GTDB lineage: Bacteria > Pseudomonadota > Alphaproteobacteria > Rhizobiales > Xanthobacteraceae > Bradyrhizobium > Bradyrhizobium nitroreducens. Next base: position 6,978,067 of record NZ_LFJC01000003.1, on the reverse strand, counting down.
ATTGACACGACGATATGCATCCAGTGCATTTGCACTACTTTCGCGCATCACATGCACCCGGGCACCCAGATGCGCGATGGTGTCACATCCAGCGACCGCAGATGTCCAATCGAAAGGGCCTTCGAGATCAACATTCTCGGCAACATCGGTCACGCCCGGCAGGTCGCCGCGATTGCGATGGACGGCAGCGCGGAAGGGAATTCCGTCGGCGGCGAGCCGACGGACCAGATGCCCGCCAACAAACCCTGAAGCGCCGACGACCAGGACTTTCATTGCGTCAGAAGCTCGGAATAGATCGCAAGCGTCTGGGCAACGACGATTTCCTGGGAAAACTCCGCCTGAACGAGTTTTCGGCCTTGCGCTCCCATACGCCTTCGTTGCTCCGGGTCCGCCAGCAGTTGCTCGATGGCCTGGGCGAGCCGGCCGACGTCTCCTGCCGGGACGAGCATACCATTGGCACCATCCGTCACGATCTCCCGGCAGCCCGGCACGTCATAGGTGACGATGGGGCACTCGCCCGCGGCTGCTTCGATCAGGGTCTTGGGAACCCCCTCCCCGTACGTGGTCGGCAGACACACGATCGCCGCCTCACGGATTATCTCGGGGATGTTGTCGCGATGTCCCCACCACTCAACCAGTCCATCTTCGTGGAATCGCCTGAGAACGGCTTGAGGAATGGAGTGCGGGTTTTCGGGGTCGGGCGCGCCCGCAAGGACGAACCTTGCAGCCACGTTCTTCTTCCGCAGCTGAGCTGCGGCCCGCACGAAATCCTCGACCCCCTTCTCCTTGATCATCCGGGACGCCAGGAGCACGGTGGGTGGAGCACTCTCCCGACGCATTTCGGAGAACTGCGCGAGATCGACCCCCGATCCCTTTACGAGGCGTATCTTCTCCGGTGCGACGCCGATGTCATCGGCCAATACCCGCGCGTCATCCCTGTTCTGGACAATTGTCAACGCCTGCCGCTGGTTCAACGCATACCTTAATAGCGGAGCGATCAGGCGGCGAAGGGTCTGCGCATAGACCGCCTTCGACGAGAACACGAAGCCCAATCCCGCCAGGTTATTGACAATTGCGGCCACGCCCACAAGCCGTGCCGCGATCGAACCGTACAGGACAGGCTTCATCGCCACATGATGAACGATGCTCGGGCGATAGCTTCGGTAGAGCGTCACCAGTTCAGCGATGCTCGCCAGTTCGCGGAACGGATTTCGGCCGGAGCGCCGCATGCGCTTCAGGCCGATGGGAATGAATCCTTCGCGTACGATGGCATCGGCCTTCTCGCCAAGTCGCGTTGCCACGAATACCTCGTAGCCGGCGGCCGACGCCGCCCGGGCGATCGGCAGGCGGTGGGAGACAAAGTACCAGTCCTCTGTCACGACGAACAGCAACCGCTTCCGATCGAGAACGGACGCCTCCCTCACACTGGCCTCATGATCACGCGGATTTCGCAAACCATGAAGTCCTCATCGGCAAACGGCCGAAATTGCGGTGCCATCCGATCACGAGCCAGCGGCAGTTCTGGCCATCGCTGCTCGGAGATAACCTCGACGCTGAAGCCGGCCGCCTTCATCATGTCGATCATTTCCCGCGGACGGATGCGATTGGTGTAGAAGCCTGAGGTCCGGAATGCCTGGGTCTCCCAGACTTCATCTCCAAAGCGCAGATTGTTCAGGCCGCCCCCAAGATGATCGCGGAAATCGATGCTGTGAACACCGATCCCGTTGAGGGCCACGACCCTGCGCAATTCCTTCATGAGGGCCGGAAACTCGTCGCGGTAGATGTGCTCGAGCACGACCTGGGACCAGGCGAAATCGATCGACTGGTCAGGGATTGTCTTGAGCGAGCTCGTGCCTTCCGTCAGATAAACGACATCGTACTCCTGCATCGCGTCCGGAAGGGTCGCCGACTTCAGCGGCGCAATGGCCCGCCCGCGCGAGGCAAGCAACTCGAGAAGTGTGCGGCATCCAGCGATGTCGGTTTCAGCGAAAGGCCCTGCATCCGCTAGCCACGCCTTTTCGGCACCGAACGCGCGGGCGACGAAGCCCGACAGGACCGAGTCTCCCGGTCCAAGCTCGAGAGAACGAAACTTTGCAGGAAGTTGTCCGTGCTGCACGGCGGACTGGAAATGGCTCTCGAACGCGGAGATTGCACGGTCCGGAACCATCATCTCGCCATGGCGGAACAGTCCAATGCGTTTCCAGAGGGCGTAAGGGACAGGCAGGCGCGCAAGCCCAAGCTTGATGCCCAGCTTGGCCCACCACGGCACGCAGGAACTCAGACCCATCGCCTTGCCCGCTCAAGCCACAGATCGAACATCAGCACGGTCCAAAGCTGGCCACCGCGGTTCACCCGGCCGATCTGATGTTGCTGCCAGTTATCGCCGATGGCTTGGCGATCGAAAAACTCGTCATTGCCAGAGGACAGCCAATCCAATGCCCAGCCCTTCAGCGGACCACGCAACCAGCTATCGATCGGTATGCCGAAGCCCATCTTCGGGCGCTCGAACAGCTCACGCGGCACATACCGCTCCAGCAAACGCCGAAGAATGTATTTTCCGGAATGATTCCTGAACTTCAAGGAGATGGGAATCTCCCAGGCGAATTCGACCATGCGGTGATCCAGGAGCGGCACGCGCGCCTCGAGCCCAACACGCATGCTTGCCCGATCGACCTTGGTCAGGATGTCGTCCACGAGATATGTCGATGTGTCCCAGGCCATTTGCTCCGCGGTCGCAGGAAGGTCGGGCGCCAGCGCCAGGGGCGCAGGTCTTGCAAGAGCGACGCCGTCCGACGAGACCAACACGGTTTCGGGATTTGCCCATTGCGACACCAACCTGCTCTGCAGTTCGTGCAAGGTTGAGGATGCCAGCACGGACGCGACCTTATGGATCTTCTGCCCCGGCAGCGCGGGCTGCAGATGTGGCGGCAGGACGTAGCTCAGCGCGCGAAAAGCTGCGTCCCAGCTGGCAGGCGAAGCCGAGGACAAACCGGACGCGGCCATGCGGCGCAACGTATGGGGAATCCTGGTCAGACGTTTCCAATAGTCGGAGACGAACAAATAGCGGTTGTAGCCGCCGAACAGTTCGTCGCCACCATCACCGGACAGCGCAACCGTTACCTGCTGTCGCGCGAGTTTCGAGACAAGAAATGTCGGTATCTGCGAGATATCCGCAAAGGGCTCATCATAGATATCGGGGAGCGAGGGAATGACGGCCATCGCATCGGCATCCGAGACGTAAAGCTCGGTGTGGTCGGTCTGAAGATGCTTCGCGACGTCGGCGGCATGCTTGGCTTCGTTGTAGCTTGGATCGTGAAAACCGATCGAGAATGTCTTGGTGGCCGTCCCACCAACGGCCTGCATGATCGCGGTGACCGAACTGGAATCGATGCCGCCGGACAGGAACGCCCCCAGCGGCACGTCGGAGATCATGTGCTCGGCAACGATGCTGCGCAGGCGCTGGTCCAGCTCTTCCAGCACCTCCTCTTCGTTCGACCGCTGCCTCGACATGCCGCGCGCGACGACCTCCGGAATCGACCAATAGGCTATCGGCTCGCTCGCATGACCCTCGCGAAATCTGAGGGTGGTCGCGGCGGGCAACTTGTACACGCCCTCGAAAATGCTGAAGGGCGCCGGAACGTAACCGAGGCGCAAGTATTCGGACAAAGCCGCCAGTGAAACCGGAGGAAGCTCTCCGCACTGCACCACGATCGGGCGCAGCTCCGACGCAAAGATAAGCGTTCCGTTCGCAACGCGATAGTACAGCGGCTTGATGCCGAGCCGATCGCGCGCGAGCACAAGCGTGCGTTCGCGCTCGTCCCAGACGGCGAGCGCAAACATGCCGGCACACCGCGAGATCGTCTCATCGATGCCCCAATGCTCAAAGCCCGCAATGACGACCTCGGTATCCGAGTGACCATTGAATTGATGGCCCTTGGCCTCAAGCTCGCGGCGCAGGTCTCGGTAATTGTAGACTTCGCCGTTGTACGTCAGCGCATAACGGCCGGACGCCGAAACCATCGGCTGCGCTCCGGCGGATGACAGATCGATGATCGAAAGCCTACGATGGCCAAATCCGGCGCCGCCGTCCTCGCTGATCCAGTGGCCGTCGCCATTCGGTCCGCGATGAGCAAGCGCATCGGTCATCCGGCGAAGAACCTGGCGATCGATCCGGCCTGCCTTACTCCCCACAATACCAATGATACCACACATTATTGCGTTTCGGATTTCTGGCGTGGGGTGATCGACGTAAGGATCGACGCGAACTTCGCAGCGATGGCAGACCACGACAACTCGCTCATGGCGTGAACCTTCGCCGCCGCCCCATAACGCAGCCGCAAGGCCTCGTCATCTACGAGCCGGCCGAGCGCGGCAGCAAGCGCGGCAGGCGTCGCGTCTGCGGCGACCAGACCGGTTTGCTCATGCAGGACCTGCTCGGCAAGCCCTCCGACGGGAGTCACGACGGCCGGAATTCCGGCCGCGCCTGACGTCGCGAGCACGGCGGACTGGCTCGCGCCGCGATATGGCGCAACGACGATATCGATTCCCTCGAAGGCCGCACCGACATCCTCTTCGGGTATCCATCGATTATCAACGAAGACGTCCTCAAGCCCGGCGATCTGCGCCCGATACGGCTCGATATCTCCTGGACCGATGATGCGAAGCCCGACATCCTTGCCCTCGCGCTTCATGATTTTGTAGGCGTCAAGAAGGATATCCAGTCCTTTGTACGGCAACAGGCGTCCGAAAAAGAGCAGCTGGATCTTACGTCCGGTTGGCATGGGAGCCGGGCTTCGAGTTTCGGCATAGGGGAAGACCCCCAGCGGGGCGGTCCAGACCCGTTCGGTAGGAAAACTGTTGTTCGTCGTAACCGACTTCTGCGTGTACTCCGTCAGAGCAACGATGCCGTCGCTTGCGGCGATTTCGGTGTCGAGCATCCATTTGCGAATGGCGATGTCGTCCCCGGCGTGCGGCTTTGGATCATGCAAAACGAATACGTAAGCAACGTCTCGGGGTCTGCGCCACAAGACCGGAACATTCCACAAATGGCTCATGGTGCACACCACCACGGAGATGTTATGCTTTTGAATATAGCGCCAAAAACGACGTCGTACGATCGGCACGCGTAGCAATGCAAGAATGGCTGACGAGACATTCGTATAGGTATCAACGTGATAGCCCGGCAATCCGAGCGCGTCGAAATCGGCAACGATCTCCCCTTGCCGCGAAAGCGACAAATGCAGCTCGAGCTCCGGACGCTTTCTAAGCTCTCGCACCAACTCATAAGTATACCTTACGCCGCCGCCGCGTCTCCCCCAATGCCAGATAAGCACCTTGCGAGGCGTTGGTGTCCTGGGCTTGGGTTCCACTGCCTCCAAGAGCGCCGACGATGCTTCGATTGCCATAATATTATACCACCAAAACGCGAGCTGCGAAAAGCACGTTAGGCAACCCCCAAAGAATGGTTGTGACCCCCGAGCTTTAAGCCATAGACCTAGGTTTGCGGGGTCTCAATATTCGACCCCAGGGCTCGTGTCGATGAAGAGCTTCGAATTGCAATCGACGAACTGGGCCCGGTCCAGCGCGGCTGCAGACGCTCAGTTAGACCGCTTATAGGACCTCATTTTCCACCAGATTCGGCGGATGCCCATCACAAGTTCAATAAGGATAATCGGCACATTATGCTTCCGCAAGACCCGGCCAAATTCATCCATTGTGAGATCTAGATTGGTCGCCGAAACGCCGGACTGCCGCATCACCGTCATTTCGACCTCGATATGGTTTGGCGGGTAGCGGTCAAGAAGACGCAAAATGAGGTCATGATCAGCCGCAATTCGAAAACTCGCGTCATAGAGCCCGGCCAGCCGGTACTGTTCTGCCGAGACCAGCAAGGACGGGTGCGGAAGAAAGGCAGAGAGATACAACGGCCACTTCCGGTACCGATAACTCTGACTGAATCGGCTCCCATCGGCATTCAACCGAATTAGATCGGCATAGTTGAGCGCATTAGGAAGTAACTTGGGGACAATTCGGCCTAACACATCGTTGGAAGCATAAAAGTCATCCGAATTCAACAGATGGATCCAATGCCCACGAGACATCGCGATGCCTTTGTTCATTGCATCGTAGATGCCGCGATCGGGTTCGGATATCCATCGAATGGCGGGACCATATTCTTTGAGAACGTCAATCGTGCCATCCGTCGATCCTCCATCAACAACGATGTGCTCGAAATCCTGAAACGTTTGCTTTCGCACACTCTCCAACGTATCGCGCACAGTGCTAACACTGTTGTAAGTCGCTGTTACAATTGATAAAAACGGCTCGCGTCCGCCCTCGACATGGGCAGCCGCTGGAACTTTCTGGTCGCCGTCTGACATCATTTTCTATCCAATTGGCGTTTGACCGGCCTGCTTTCAGCTGCCGTGATCAACCGGACGTCGTACGTCTTGCTCAGATCAGCTGGGCGGCCACGCTCCGACATCTCTTTGTACGAACGCTTCGCCGGTGAACCTCCTGCTGCTGCAGAGGCCAGGATCAGGACAACGGAGTAATATCCCCACCATTGGGGAACATAGGTGCCGTTTGCGACCGATGCCGCACCGTAGCTTAACAGGCAAAGCCAGATTGTGATTGCGTTTGGGTCAGACCTCGAAAATGATCGCACGAAGAGTCGCAAAGCAAGCCAAATAAAGAACGCGCAGCAAAGCACGCCACCCAGAACGCCGGAGTCAATCAGGAGATTTAGAATTGTCGTGTGCGGCGACGGGAACCCGCTTCGCACATAGCCCCCGACGCCAGCGCCATAACCAAATAGCGTGTTCAGCACGACCAGAAGTTCTGGAGGCAAGACATTCGCAAGCGGAGGCACCCAAAAGGAACTGGCCCTCGCAGAATCGTACAGTGCCGCCGCCACGTTGATCGAATTCTGTCCCAGGAGTGGAAGGGCGTCTATGGCCGATTGGATCAGGCCTGATCGATCACTTACGTCGAAAAATCGCCCCTTGATGCTGAGAGCTGCGGCATTGCTATCTCCAAGCAGCGCACGTATCGCTGCCGGGAAGGATTCGAAGTAAAAGCCTAGATAGAACGCCGCTACTGTGGAAGGTAGTATCAGCAGAGCGTTCCTTCGCGTTGTCGACTTTAGAAAAAAGCTGAGGAGAATACCAATCATGACAATCCGGGCCGTACGGCTTCCGGTGATGACGACAAGCCAAGGTGCCAATTGAAGATAGACCCAGCCAACTTGCGTCCTGATCGGATTGCTTCCGCTGCGCATCCAGAGAAGCACCACCGGCATGACTGCGACGAAAAACATCCCGAGATTGACCGGTCCTGGCATGGTCGACTTGTAGCGGTCATAGAATGCCAGACCAAAGACTGTGTCGTTTCCTTCCTGAAACGGCAAAATGAACAGAAGCGGTAGTGCCAGGACCGCTATCACGCACTGCCCGATCGCTCCCCATGCTAAGCCATCGACCAAGCCATCGACCACCTCCCAACGCCCCTTGCCGCAGGAGCTAACTCCCAGGATCAAAATGGCGAGCATCGAGAAAAAGAGCAGAAAGGACACACCCATCTTCAATTGCCAGATGTTTTGAAACAGCAGGAAATTGACCAGCGTGGAAGCCGCACAGACGACGAGATAGGCAGCGTAAATGCGTGCAAACGCCGGAGCTCGTTCCTTCGGGCGAAACGCAATCCAATACAGCAGCACTGCCACCGCGCTCAGAACTATCAGAAAGTGGGCGCCGTCTCGCACGAAGGGCAGTGTAGGAACTTCAGGTAACACCCCTACAGTGGAACCTAGTCCGAGCAGCCAGAACCGATCTTTCCGAAGCAGGAAGAACGACAACGACGAAATTGCAAAGACCGCAAAGAAAGCCAACCTGATCCAGAGGGGCACTGCATTCTCGAGGATCTCGCCCGAAGTCGACCTCACAACAAAGCTCGAGCGCACAACAGCCCAAGATGCACTGACGAAGAAGAGCCAAATCGTGAGAGCCAGCTTCTCGCCGAGGCTAGCGGACAACGCCGGCCGAAGGAAAGAAAGCGCTGATCGAACTGTAGAAGGCACGAAGTGCCCGGGAGCGTCTTCGCGATCTCGCCCGGTCATGGCCTTACCCGCTAAATTCGACATCGAGAAGTCGCGGCCTGCGCAGCCATTTCAAGTAAACGTAGCAAGACCAAAGCAGAGCGGACAAATCTTCAGTTCCAGCCTGATGGCGGTCGGCGAAATGTCTTATTGCGGCTGGATTCAAGGCACTTTGAACCGCTGAAAGTTCCAAGAGCTCGTCCCGCATTCGCCCATCCTTCATCCACTTGCGAATTGGCAACAAGAAGCCCTGCTTTCGGCGCCCGACGATTTCAGGAGGAAGCAGGTCCCGGAACGCTTCCCGGAGCAGATGCTTACGTCGACCATTGGCGATCAGATAGCTTGCGGGCAGATTTAAGACGAATTCGACAAGCCCAGAATCTAGATACGGAAGGCGGACCTCTAGACTGTGCTGCATACTCGCCAGATCAACCTTCTTGAGCATATCAGCGGGCAGGTTGAATTCGATGTCCGTCACCAAGAGATCGCGCAGAGAACGTATACGACGGCTACGGATTGGCAGCTTGTCACCGGAGCGCTCCGGCACTCCCAGTGCTTCGAGTTGCGCGGAATTCGCATAGGAGCGCCATGCAAGGTACTCTTCCGTGGCGGAGCAGCGAAGGTGCTTGTGAAACAAGGCAGCTCCGCGGAGCAGTGGATTTCCGATTGCAACAGGATTGCTGACCGTGGGAATGCGCGTGAGCACCGCCTTAAGCCAAAATGGCATGCGAGCACTCCACTGCATCGCCGAGTATGTCCCGTAGCCAGCAAAGATTTCGTCTGCGCCGTCGCCTCCGAGAACCACCTTCTCCCGAACGTGCGAGCAGACGAACGCGGTCGGAATCAACGACGCGTCTCCATACGGTTCACCAAGAAGAGCAAGGGTCTGGTCCGTAAAGTGGGCAAGTGCGTCCTCTGTTACGTTAATAATCTGGTGGTCGAGATTCGGATAGCGATCCGCGACCAAACGCGCATAGCCGCTTTCGTCGAATTCAGGATCGTTCGGGAACGCGACTGAATAAGCCGTCACATTATGCGCACCAGTCTGGCTCGCAAGACTCGCTATAACTGACGAATCAAGACCGCCACTCAAGAAAACCGAGACCGGAACATCGGAGGCAAGGATCCGATCTTCAACCGCTTTTGTCAGGCGTTTTCTCAACTGGAGCTTTGCGCTCTCGAAAGATGGAGATGATTTTGACCGCAAGCGCGTCAGGCGGACCGGAAGATCGTAGTAGCGACTTTTCCTGCTCTCCCAACGGTCGACATCGAGTTCGAGCCAGCAGCCGGGCTCGAGCTGATGGGCACCCGCGAACGGCGCCGCCGGCGCAGGAAGATACGAAAAGCGAAAGTACAGCGGCAATGCGGAACTGTCGACCTGCAGACGTTGGGGACCTGCAAGCGCTTCGACCGCGCGAAACTCCGATCCGAAAGCAAAGAGTGAATCATCATGGAAATACTGAAGCGGCTTCTCGCCAAACTTGTCGCGCGCCAGGACTAGCTTCCGCAATTGCGAATCCCAGATGGCGAATGCGAACATTCCCTCGAGGCGCTCCAGGCAGGAGATGCCGTCAAGCGCGAAGGCCTTGAGCAGGACTTCGGTGTCGGAATTAGTCGAGAATGATACGCCCCGCTCCCGAAGTGCGTCTCTCACTTCCCGATAGTTGTAGATCTCCCCATTATAGATTATGGACATCGCACCACTTCGCATCGGCTGATTGGAGCGCGGATCAAGATCGATGATGCTCAACCTGCGGTGTCCGAGAAACACTCCGTCATGAAGTTCGATCCCCTCGGCATCTGGGCCGCGATGGGTCAACCAATGGAGCGCCCCGCGGGCCGCCGCCTCACCTACCCCAGTTCCGTCCCGCCATATCCCGCCGAGCAGACCGCACATCGCATCAACTCTCCAACAGCTCACGATAAAGCGAATGATACCGGTCGCGATTCGCGGCAATTGAATATTTATTTTGAGCGCGCTGCCTTGCCTTCTCTCCCATGATGGAGCGAAGATCCCGATCGCTGATCAACATTGCTAATTTGGCTGCCATCAAGTCGGTGTCCCTCGGAACTACGAAGCCTGTCTCACTGTCCCGATGGCATTCGCTCACGCCGGGGGCATCCACAACGACGCTCGGCAACCCCAATGCCATTGCCTCAAGGACCGAGTTACTCATTCCCTCCATTCGAGACGCATGCACGAAGATGTCACTGTCGACCATACGACAGACGATATCCTTAACGTGACCAATCAGATGTACTTTGCTCGCTACTCCACGTTGCTGAGCGCATTCCATCAGATTGCGGCGCTCCGGCCCTTCACCCGCAATGACAAACTCAAGATTTGGCCAGCGTTGAAGCAGCTGTACGAAAACATCGAGTAGAAATGCGTGCTCCTTGTCCTTAATCAGCCTGGCAGATGAAATAAGTCTCAGTGAATCGTCCGAACGCCGCTCTCCGCATCCCTTGGCAATTTCACGTAACTGCTCCAAATCGATGCCATTCTCGAGAGCCACAACTTTGCGCTTCCCGGCAAGAGGCCTCAGCGACTCTGCGGATGCAATGGATACGCCTGCGATGATTTCATACGGCCAGTACAAGATCTTGAAAATAGGATGCGATCCTGCGCGCGACTTCGTTCCACGATGGATGTAAACGAAACGGACATGACGCAGAAGGCAAGCTGCCAACCAGCAAGCCACAGCAGCCTGCAAGCCGTGAACCACACAGATGCGGTGATCTCTCGAACCTATCATAATCAGCATCCGCAACTGCAATATCGGCGCGAGCAGAGCAAGAAGCGCAAGCTCCGTAGCCAGGCTAGGGAAAGCCGATGCACGAAATCCGAGCACCGTCCTCAGCTTCAATCCATTGATGCGCGCGAAATATTCCGCGCAGCTCGGATTGTCATAGAGCGAATAGAAGGTATTTTCGTAAACCGAGCCGGCTTCGGCAGCGAAGAGCTGCGCGAGCTGCCGTTCGCCGCCGCTCACGCCGTAAGTCCGCAATACGTGCGCTACTGAGGTTGTCATGTGCGTAACGGCATCCTTGTAATAGTTCAGAGATTGGAACGGCCACTCGCCGCATAATCACGAACCGGCGATTTCGGCGGTATCCGATGAAAGATCCACGGTTAGCCTTTTCCAACGTCGGAGAGGTCAGGCCGAGCCCGTGCCGCTAATTCTCGAAAAAGCTCGACATAGCGTTCCCCACTTTTCAGCAAATCAAAATTACGCCGAGCGAAGGCGGCGGCATTCGCGCCCATCTTGCCGTCCCCGACTCGATTGAGAATGTAGGCGATGCCCCGCGCAAGCTCCTCGCTAGCACCTATTGGGGCGAGATATCCATGGCTCTGGTGTTCAACCGCATCCGGAATTCCGCCGGCAGCAAATCCCACCACCGGCGTTCCGCACGCAAGGGCTTCCAGCACGACGTTCGGCAGATTATCCTCAAGTGATGGCGCGACAAGGGCGTCAGCGGCTGAGTAGACGTTCGCCAGGGAGACGTGATCGTCGATTGGCCCTAAATGACGCACCGGAAATCGCGAGATCTGCGCCGATCGGTTCGCCTCATCACTACCAAATGTGACAAGCGTCAATTGAAGATCACTCGTTGCAGCAAGCCTTTCCAGCGCGGCGCGAAGCTGAGCATACCCCTTTCGAGGGTCCGTCGTTGCTCCAAGCGCGCCGAACGCAAGGAGATCCCCTTCGATCGGCAAATTGAGCTGAGCTCGCGCCGTCGATCGGTCACGAGGGTAGAATACGTTAAGGTCCACGCCGGTCGGAATGTGCTCAACGCGCAGCTTTCCGAACAGGTGCGAGCGCCGCGCCAGATCGGCGATCCAGCGGCTCGGCGCAACTACGGTCAGATCTAGGTTGCGAAATCCGACCTCACGCGAGAGGATTCCCGATCGAGAAATATCATTGTCGGACCTGCTGCCAAGTTGCGGGCAGCATCCACATGCCCGCTCGAACCCCACGCAGCTACCTGGATAGTGACACCCACCGCTGAATGGCCATGCATCCGACAGCCTCCAGACCATCGGCTTCCTAATCGCCTGAAGCTGACGCGCTCTTAGGAACCCACCGGCAATCCAATGAAGGCACACCACGTCGGCCCGCGACAACAGCTCCGAATCCAAGCGACCATAGCTGAATCGCATCAGCGAAAACGGTGCACCGCTTCGATCTCGATATCGCCGAAGACCGCTCGCATTGAGATAGGCCACGACATCGCTGACGAAATCCCCGACTCCCAGCAAGTGCGCCGGTACGACGGAGGGATCATCGAGATGCTTACGTCCACAATGGAAGATTGACTCCATTCCAGCACGCAGAAGACTGTTGTGAAGGCGATACGCAGCCTTATTCGCTCCGCCCTCACTGTCAGATTGGGCCAGATGAACGACGCAGAGTCGATCGGGCGCCATGTCAGGCGCGTGCGACTGCGATGAGAGATTGTGCCCTTCGGAGCCGAGTCGCAATCCTCGAAGTAAAATAACGCAAGTAGGAAACGGCGCTCGGCCTGCCGGCTTCAAATGTCCGCGTCTCGGTCTTGACGACTTGGAACCGATGCGCAACCAGAGCGGCGGAGAGGCTGGATGCAGACCAGCTCCTCACGTGCTGCCAACGATGGAAGATCGTGTTCGAAGCCGGACAATACACCATGTTGTCCTCGAGATTCTCCTCGTTCGGCGTTGTGACAAACAAGATGCCGCCCTTCTTTAGAAGGGCATGCACCTGATCGAGGCTCTTGGCAAGCCAGTGATCATCCAAATGCTCAACCACTTCTATCAGAAAGACTGCGTCGAACTTTGTACCTTCCGCCAGGAGTTCATCGATCGTCAAAAATCCCAAGAAATTCTTCCGGCCGCTGAGTGAAACAGCTGATCCCATGGTGTCGCGGCTGATATCGGCTCCTTGCACCACAAATCCAGCATCAAGCAAATGCGGCAGCAGGTGACCCGGACCGCAGCCATAGTCGAGCACAGTTGCCCCATCGGGAAGCTGACGCTTCGCATATGCGACAAGACTCTTGCCCTTCTGATGGCTAAAGTAGTTCTCGCTAAACTGCGAATGAAACGCCCAGAAGCGAGACAGTGTCGTCTCATCCCAGACCAGCATTTTCGGTGGAGGTAGAGAGACCATATCCTGAATACTCACTCGTGGAGTTAATCTTGACCGATCCGAGAAGCCAAATAATCTATCTCTTCGGAGTTCTCGGCCCAGCGCGCGAATTCATCAAGATCGCCATTGCGTCCGATATCTGCATCGCTTGCGACGACCGGCACCAGATTCTGAAACAGGGGGTCAAGGACATTTGGTCCAATCTCCGTTTTGAAGCTTTTATAGACCCAGGGACGCCTGACGAACAGCGCATGAGCGTGGACTCGCGCAAGGTGCACTTTCGCGGGGGTGAGCCGCGGCACGTCTTCAAGCTCGCTGAGTGCGCCCAGATAGCTCTCGCGAGACGAATGTTCTTCGGTGAAGCCGAAGCCTGAATAGCGCCCTGTTCCTGCAGTTATCACCGGTACACCGAAACACGGCAGCTCGTACCCAATACTGCCCCGGACTGTAATCCCGACGCTAGCCATTCGGAATAACGAAAGTGTGCTGTAACGCGTGTCAGCCAAAATCAACTTCACATGGGGCGGTAAGTCGCCAACGCTCTCGCGGATAATACTTAACTCGCCATATTCGCCCGAAACTCCGGAGAGTCTACGCTTCCAAATATTCGCAGGATGCAGCTTTATAATCCAGTTGACCCGCGGATTGGCGGCGGCAGCTTTTACGGTCTGGGCAAACCAGTCGCCATAGTTCTCGAATAGGTCTTTTCCATAGAACAGATTCGCGTCCCAAAGCACATGCGAGAACAGCACCGCTACGGGCTTCTGATCAAGCCCCAGTTCCTGCCGGATTTCGGCATCCGCGACATCAACCGTCCCCGGCTGATTGCGCGCTTGCACTTTCCAGACGCCTCCGTAACGCTTCCTGAACTCGTCATCAAGTTCTGATTCCTGTTGGCCCCCCCAAGGCTCCCTCAGAAGCCACTCAAGAGTCTCGGGCGTAATCGAGTTAGGATGGATACGACGCGTTTCCTTAGTGAGCTTCTTATGCACGAGCGCATCTTCGCGTGAAGGCTGGGTGAAGTGAACTGTCGGAATACCCTTCTTGATCGCGACGTCGACGAACGGCCCCAGCGTATGATAGTTTGGTTCATTGACGAGGATCAGCGAAGGCTCGAGCTCGGCCAGACATCTTTCAGCGGCGTGCACGAATCCAACGGATTGCTTAAGCTTCTCGATTATTGCTTCGCGAATTTCAGGCTTTCGCGGATCCGGCGCTCCATCGAACCCCCCTCGCGATACAGACGATAGCAACTGCGGTCCGATCCATGCGTCTCTGTACCGCCACTCCATGACCGATTGGAAATCCATCGACATGTTGCTGCGCCGCTGGGCCTCGGCGATCGCCGCCGCCCTCGCGTCCTTGACGTTGACCAACTTCTCGAAGGGAAGAAGATCAACGATACCATACGCCTGATAGAGGCGCTTGGCGTGAGTATAGATGCTGGATGTCAGAACCTTGATGCGCCAGCCCCTTCGTCGAAAAGCCAGGGCCTGCATGCATTCCAATTTTGCCGTGTAGGTGTTGTTGGTCATGCTCAAGACCAACACCGTCGGTGCGCCGGGCCGAGGCGCCGGCAGCTCGCGCGCGAAGGCCATTTCGGCAAACGTACGTTCGGCCTCATCTCGGAGTCGCCGATATTCGCTGGCATTCGCCATCCGCTCTCTAAGATCGGCAAGCCCGCCGGCAAACGGACTACGGCGCAGATATCGCACGATTGCGTTCATCGGACGTAGCCAGTCCGTAGCAGATGATCGGCGAGCCTAAGCTCTTCCGGCGTATCGATATCGAGGGACGACAACTCGTCCATTTCGTACCCGACGATAGAATCCCCATAGAGCAGGCCGGCGTCGAGAACTGAACTGCGGACAATCAGCACAGCCGGACCATTTCGGGCGAATAGAAGTTCCTTTTCTTGCCGCGTGGTCCTTCCGATGCCTCCCCCGAAATATGGTGATAGAAACCCATCCTTCTCCCGCATCTGTCCTTCGGGAACGAAGCGATGCGGTACACGCACCACGCTCACCAGCGACTGAGCCTGGTTTTCGCGGAACTTTGCGATACTCTCACGCACGTGGTGCGCACGGCGAAACGGTGATGTCGGCTGCAACAGCACGATCGCCTCGATCGTCTCGCCCGCCCGAGTCAACTCGGCAAGACAATGCTGCATGACCCCCAACATTGAGGCAGCGTCTCCAGCCAGGTCCAGAGGTCTGAGAAATGGCACTTCGAGACCCAGCGCCCGGCCGGTCTCGGCGATGTCCTGGTCATCCGTTGATAGTACCGCGCGATCGACGACGCCAGAATGCAACGCGGCCTCGGCAGTCCAATCCAGCAAAGAACGTCCGCCGCATAGCGCAAGGTTCTTACGGGGAATGCCTTTCGAACCACCTCGCGCAGGTATGAGGGCCACGAGGGTCATTTGGCATCAGCCTCGTCTTGGCCGAGGCGTCTCAGGCTCAATATGTGATGCATTTTTGGACTGCGACCCTCTCGGCGGCAAGGACGTTAGCAATCTTGGGACCAGCTGTACCGTCGCCATAGATCGGATTCATCGCGTAGCGGCCGTGCTCGACTTGCTTTGCAATGGCTCTTGAGATTTCCCGCTTGTCATAGCTTACTTCGATTACGTTATCACCGCGATCGCGCATGTTCTGCCGGGAACCGATATTCACGACGGGCGTGCCGATGTACGCCCCCTCTCGAATCCCGCTGCTCGAATTTCCGACGAGGCATGCCGTCGAGTGCATGAGATTAACGTAGACATCGATGGGCAGGTTCTTGAAAAAGTGCATGCGATCGTCAAGCTTCCGCTCGCGCCACTTCCGGATACCGCGCGAGATATCGTCAGAGCCCGCATCGGCATTCGGCCACAATACAACCGCCGCCAAGCCTTGGTCACGCACTGCTTCCAACGTCATCGTGATTTGCGCCTCACCATCACCATACTCGGTCGTAACCGGATGCTGGGAAATGAGCGCAAACGGCTCGTCGATCGAGAAGCGCTGACCAACACCATCATCGAAAAGACGGTCGAAGATATTTGCGATCGGATTTTTCAGAATTTCGGCAACTAAATCGATGCGCGGACAGCCGACCATGTGCACATGTTCCGGCCGCTCACCAAGTTTGATGATGCGCTCCCGCGCTCCCTCACTTGCGGGGAAGTGAATGTGCGCAAACTTCGTCACCGCATGACGAATGCTTTCGTCGATGGTGCCGCTCACCTCGCCGCCCATGGTGTGGGCCACAGGTATATTCATGTACGCGGCTGCCAGCGTGGTCGCCATGGTTTCGAAGCGATCTCCGACTGTCAACACCACCTCCGGCGCCAGCTGCTCGAAGAGGGTCGGCAGTTCCAGCAGGCCGAGGCCTGTGGACTTAGCCATAGTCGACGGCGTCTCTCCCTCGATCAGCATCGTTACGCGAGCATGCGGGATAAAGCCGTCCTTTTCGATCAAGTTGACAACAGAGCCGTAGCGGTCGAGCACGGCCGACGCAGCTACGATCAATTGAAGTTCGAGGGCTGGATGCTGCTGTATGGCACGCATAGCCGATTTGATGGAACTGTAATTCGCGCGGGAGCCGACTACTACGCAGATCTTCTTCTTGCTCACGCAAAGTCCTCCTCTTCGAACTTGTGATCCTGCGGGAGGGAGCGCACCAAGCGTCGGCCTATAAACTCCCGGTACCGGGCGGCGGGAATACCGTCTCCTGGCTTTTTGAACGCGAGGTGTTGCTGCTGAATTTCTGTCCCTTCGGCGAGGTCCGCGGCAGCGACAATGCTCTTCTCGAAGATCCGCTTCATCTCCAGCACAGAAGAAAGGTCATCCTTCTCCACCGGAGCTGCGATCATGCGTCCCGCGAATTTCAGTTCATCGCAAAGAAGCCGGAACTGGTCTGGATCCATGCTGTGCTTTGCATCACTTCCATACATCAGCTTCGAAAAGGTGAAGTGCTTCTCAACCACGGTGGCTCCCAGCGCAACGGCTGCGATCGCAGCAGCAAAGCCTAGCGTATGGTCCGAGAATCCGACAGGAACATCATAGCGTTCACGCATCTTCAGCATGACGTTAAGGCCGACTTGCTCTGGAGGACATGGGTAGACCGAAGTGCACTGGAGCAAGGTCACGGCGCAGGACGAACGAAGTGCCGCAACAGCGGCGTCCAGTTCGCACCAGTTGCTCATGCCGGATGAGAGCAACACAGGCTTCTTCGTCCGAGCAATATACTCCATCAAGGGCAAATTGCTCACTTCACCAGAAGGAATTTTGTAAGCACTAACGCCGATACGCTCCAGCATATCGACCGCTTCAAGCGAAAACGGAGATGAAAGGAAATCGACCTTACATTTCTTGGCTAGTTCCGCCAGACGTCCCCATTGATCAACCGAGAAGCCGGTTCGCCTGAAATACTCCGCACGCGGCTCGGCTGAAAAATACGACGGTGAAGGCGCATCCAACAACGTCTCGGCTTCTGCGATGTGGGTCTGAAACTTAACCGCGTCCGCGCCGCAATCGGCTGCCACTTCTAGCAGACGACACGCATTTCCGAACGAACCGTCGTGAACGGATCCGATCTCCGCGATTACATAAGGCATTTGACGGCCGGCAGTCATGGCGCAAGCTTTCGAAACAAAAGATGAACAGAGAAGAGTCTCGACATACTGGACTATTGCATCACAATCAAGCGAAGCTAGGCATTAGACCGCATTCAGCTGCGCATCTATAGAGATCCGGAGACGGTTCCCCTCGGTTCCTAGCCTTATGTGGCAGCTGGCATGCTTAGCGTCCCAAAAGCCTGTAAGACAAGCCATAAAGCTTCGTGGTTGCGCGGTAGGCTCCTAGTGACCAAAGGGCCCTGACAACCCTCGGCTGATGGAGACCAAACTCTTTCCGGAGAGCACCACGAATGCGCTCCCGACGCTTTGAATCGAGCACTAGAACTCCGAGCGAGGACATCTCCAACGACCGGGCAGCACCTTCGCGGATCGCCACTTCGATCTCACGCTTACGCAGCTCGCGCCAGCGAGGCCCAGGCTCAGCAAGCGCTGTTTCGTAGAAAACCTCCGTGCCGAACTGCTCAAAGAACGCTCGCTCTCCGCTCCCAACCGTCAGATTGTGAATGGCCATCAGGCGAACATTTTCGGCCAGACCGGCAGCCATCATGGAAATAGCCGGCCACCCCTTCGGACCATCGACTAGAAAACCGACCCGCGCGCCTCGCAGCCTATCCGCCCAACGACCGAACTCTTCGTAGGCACTCCCTTTGACAAGCTCAATTGGCAGATGCGCTAGACGCCGGCGACAAGCTGCGGCTCGTGCCGGATCCTGCTCCAAATCTATCGAGACAAGCTTGCGGCCATTGCGCCTGGCCCAATCACCCAGAATTTCCGTCGAGTAGCCATCCTGCCGGCCGGATTCCACGACGACCGAAACGTCCTCAGTCATGCAACGAGCCAGGAAAAATGCCACCTCGCAGGGAAAAATCGCCCCCTCGACCCATCGATCGACATAACCTTCGAGCAGAAGCGCCGCTGCAGTCTCTGCTGCGGCTCGGAGAGCTCCCATATCGTATTTCGCCACGAGTTGCCCTCTTCAAATGTTCTGGATCGTTGCTTGAGATCGACTTTGCAGAACGCGAAACAGGTCGATAATGCGCTCTCGTTCGACGACGCCTGTGACCGCGCACAGCGCTATGCATAGAGCGATTCTTGTCGCAAGCGAGGGCGCCATGTACTCGTTGAAGAGCCAGCTTAGGATGATTACAGCGCCCCCGCAGACTACCCGACTATCGTCAAAGCCCCGAAATCGCTGAAAAGCAATCGACCTCCAGTAAATGTAACCCCGGAACAAAGCCGCTTCAGCGAGAAGGACGAGAATGACTCCCGCCAACCCAAGGCTGCAGCCGACCCCAGCCACCTTACCAACGACAAACGGCAGCGTGGCGAGGCAACAAATCGAAATCAGCGAACTCGCGTTGGTGAGGTTTCTCGCCTCGTTGTTTGCATAGAGGGTCGCATTTTGCACTCTGCCTGAAATGTGAAGCAGCAGAAGCAACGCAAACCAGGGCACGAGCTCCGCAGCGGGAGTCAACCGGTCATGCGTCAGTATGGAGACGAAGTCCTTACCGAAGCAGGAGAACGCCACGCCGAATAGAGCAATCAGGATATGAATTGGTATCCACACACGCTTGGTTAGTGTGAAAAGCCCCCGCCCATCCCGCGCCTCAGCCAGCGAGGCGGACCAGACATTAACCGCAACCGCATTGGTGCCAGCGAGCAACGTCCCATAGTAGAGCCGGGCATGGCCAAGATATCCGACAGCAGAAATGCTGAGATTTGCCGCCACCACCGAATTCTCCCCGATGCTGCGGAATCCCCCCGTGAAGCCCGCGACAAGCGATGTGAGAGTGTGGGCTCGAAGGACCGATAACCATCGACGGCTAGGTACGTGCCATGGTTCAGCACCCAGCGCCGCCACGGCTACCAAAACAGAGCACGCTTGCCCGACAACTGCCCCCACGAATAGTGATGAAACACCTAAGTGCAGACCAAAGAGCGAGATCAAAGTGCCGGCAAAAGATCCAACTGCCTGCAGAGCGATCTGAGCTGCAACCGCATTCCCCCGGCCAGCAACGGCAAAAACATTGGTCGAGAGAGACGTCACAGATTTCAGCGGAATGAGGAGAGCTGTCAGCACAAGAGTCGCGCGTGAAGTCTCTTCCGCGACCGATATCATCTCTTGCAGGGACGGCCAAGCAGCCACGAGCAGGATGGCCAGCCCCGAGCTGGTCAGGAGCGAGACCAAAAAGAAACTCGATAGCATCCGCCGGCGTTCAGTCGTCGAAGCAACGGAATAGTTTGCCGGAAGTGCAAGGGAGCCACCTGCATCGCCAAACGCGCTAGCCAGCGCGGCCCACGACATCATCAAGGCAAAATAGCCGAAGTCGGCTGCGGTCAATACAAGCGTTGTTAAAGGCAAAATGGCGACAGACATGAGGGCTTGGAAAACTGTCGCGCTTACAAAGAGCAGAACGCGCCCCGCAAAACGGCCGCGAAGCGCTATTAGCCAGCTCACGCGGGCGAACTCCCGCTGGCGTTGGCGGTGAGACCGACACAGACGAAGGACATCTGCATTCCCGTCTGCACGAAGGGTTCAAAACGAAAATGCGGATACGCTTCACAGAATTCACGCCAAGCTCGTCGCTCACCACGATCAGGGTCCGCCCAGAAACAGTTCCAATCGTCGAACACGATGATCGTACCAACCTGCAGGAAATCGATGATGAAGGAGAGGATGGGAACAGTGGATGCGTAGAGATCGCAATCGATATAGACGACGGCGGCCTTGGCCGGAAGGAGCTCGCGAGCAAGATCTGATGTCAGACTCACATCATAGAAACCTTTTACCGTGCGCAGTCGATCTGTCGGCATACCATGACGACGACATATTCGCTTGAAGTCCGCCTCAGCAGTTTTCAGCTTGCCCTGCTCCCAAGCGTCCTGGCGATCGATTTCCGATATAGCTGGCAATCCCTCGAAAGAATCGAAAGCCACATACCGCCAGTCAAACAGATGATGGAAACTGTCATATGCAAGCCTCATGGTGTTGGCGCCGAAGCTGCCAAATTCCATGTAGTAGCCTTTGATCGGCCGATTCACGTTCGCGAAGCGAGCTACGCAAAGAAACAGATACCTCCGCTCCCTGGCGACGTGACGCAAGTAAGTAAAGCGGACCCAGCGCGCGCGAGCTGAGAAAAGTGGCCCCTGGAGGACAGCAAAAATTCGCCGCGCGAGCCGCTTGGAGCCGCTCGGCAGCCCCTCATACGTCGGCAGCAAAGATGCACGTAAACGATCCTGCCAGTTCATAGCCTCACGTACCCTTGCATATCAGCTGACAATCCGATCTAAATCCGAGGTCCACGCATCAAGCAAAGGAAGCTCGGCAGCGCCGACCAGCTCGCATTCGACCAGGGCCTGATAACAGCGACGCACGTTCTCCCTGATGTGATCGGGCCCGCCGTTAATCGGCAGATCCTCGAGCATCAGTCGAATGCGATGATTATTCAGATAGCCCGGAATCTCGTCCTCGAAGTCCTTCATCAGATCGTGTTCATTGCGGTCCTGCCAGACAGTTGGCCCATGGAAGAGCACATGCCAACCGTTTGCCCACGCGATACGCTGAGCAATCAGGCTGCGCCAGATGTCTGTCACTCGGAAATTGCAATAGGACGGAAGATACATCAGCGGAAAGGCGCTTGGCCACCAGCTCGTGTTCTGGCTGTTGAACGGAACCCACGAGCCGGGTCCAAATGCCACGACCCGATCGGTCCTGAAGTTATGAGGCAAGGGAAGCACTAATCGATAAAGTGCATCGACATCGGGATCTCCGTCGGCAAGCCCCTGCTGAATGGGACAGTCTACCTCGGCACGCTCCAATTTCGCAAAATCGGGAACAGGTTTCAGAACGTGATCCAGAGGCAAACCGCGTGGCCAAATATTCCCATCGGAGAAATACCGATAGGCGTTGACCCAACCATGTCCCGACACTACCGGTGCGGTCAGCGTGCGGCTTCGGCTTTCGAAGAATTGCGGTCGCGCGAAATTGTCATCATCCGTCTCAATGACGACCTGCGCACCGTTCGCGATGGCCGCCAGATAGCCGATATTCTTGCGTGCGTAGTTTCTGACAGGCGCGAGATTTGCGTATGCAAAGCCAGAGTTTGCCTGATCAGCGATCCCGAGAAAGCGGCATCCATCAATCGAAAAGTTTGCCGGGGTTCTTGTATCCCCAACAACGAAGAAGTCAAAGCCAGACCGTAGAGCATCTGCCGCTATGCTCCTCATGACGTCGTTAGGAGGATTGATCGAAGTAATAATAATTGCTTGATTCATTCGTCCCGGACCGCCTATTTTGCCACTTCTTCGCTAGGAACATGGAGGCGCAGTTGATATTGGCCTCCTCGCAAACTATTCCGGCATTATCAAGCTAAAAATGGCCCTTGGACAAGGGATAACCGCATAAAGCCAGCCTTTGCTGAGGAGTTATAAGTTGCCGCGACGTAGGCGAATCGTTCTTTGCACCAAAGGTGTTCCGGATGAACGGGAGGGGGCTAGCCTCGTTATCATTCATAGCTTTTTGCAGGGCATCCGTGCTCAATCATTCGACATCCTCCACCTCATTCTGCTCGACGAAGGCGAGAAGGACCGGAAGGCTTTTGAGGCATATCGCAGAGCCGTGGCAGACGAGCATTTCGAAGTGATGGCAGAAAGCACCGGCCAACTTGTTATCCAGGGGGCGAGGAAGCACCGGATTGATTTCTCGCGGGCCGCAAAACTAATCGAGCGCGGTCGAGAATTTGCCGCAGACCTGTTTATCGCGTTTGACGTCCTGCCCGCATGGATTGGGTTGGAGATACCCGCCACACGAAAGCTCGCCTGGCTGGGTGACCTGAATTTCCAGACGACCTATTACCATGGTCTTTACAGCCTTCAGGAGCGCCCATGGCGAATTTTCAACTTCGCGAAATACTGGTTAGCAGCTCGAAACTGGAAACATGTCTATGCACATGTCTTGTCATGCTATGACGAGGTCATCGTCTCGGCGGCGTCGTCTGAGGACCAGCTAAGCAGGTTGGGGCTCAGGAATCATCAATATTGCCCCTACCCTTGGCCGGTGATCGATGCTCCGGCTTCGGGTCATGTAAAGCCGGCGATACCTACTTTTTTGTTCTTCGGTAATCTGGTGGGTCTTGGTTCGCGCTCAGCACTGCACTTCATGGTCTCGAAGGTATATGGCCCGCTGCTCCAGGTCTGGGGACCTCGCGGCTTCAAAATTCTACTGGCCGGACGGGGAAACTTGCCTGAGTGGTTTGCTGAAGCGATCAAAGACAAGCCAGAGTTTGTCCGCGTAGGTTTTGTCGAGAACCTTCCATCTACTTTGGCCGAATGTCACGCGGCACTGGTCCCCATCGACGTTCCAGTCGGCAACAGGACTCGCATCCTTTATGCACTAAGCCAGTCAACCCTCGTCATTGCCCATAAAAATGTTGCGCTCGGAAATGTGGCGCTTGTTGACGGTCAAACTTGCGGGCTGGCCGCTTCAGGTGGGGAGTTCGTCGCGCGCATGAAGCGAGCTGTTGACGATCCCCTTTGGGCGCGTCGCGTCGCGGAATCCGGTTGCCGAGTATACAAGCAATTTTTTAGCCCTGAGAACGCGACGGCGGAATTCATTAAGCGAATCAATAGGTTGTTTTCAGCCGCATAACTGGCCTAACTACCGCCCCTCCTTTTGATCAGCAACGTCACGGCCGCCATCGTCAGGGCTAAACCCGCGCGGAACATAGCCGGCCGCACGGCTGGTCAGAAACCACTGATAGGTGGACTCCAATCCTTCGCGTAGGGACATCTTCGATTGCCAGCCCAGGCTCGTAAGCCTGTCTGTACTCAGCAGGCGGCGAGGCGCCCCTTCAGGCTTTGATGTATCGAAACTAATGCGCCCAGTAAATCCGGCGACGGCAGCAACTAAGGTCGCAAGTTCTCGGATCGAAACGTCGAGACCGCTACCGATGTTGATAATATCCCCCGACGAATAATTCTTGAGAAGAAAAACCAGCGCGTCGGCGCACTCGTCGACGTAAACGAATTCACGACGCGCAGTTCCCCCACCCCAGACCACGACCTCATCCAGTCCACTGCTGACAGCATCGTGAAAACGGCGAATGAAGGCCGGAATGACATGAGAATTCTCATTGTCAAAGTAGTCACCCGGTCCGTAGAGATTCCCGGGAACCGCCGCTATGAAATCCAGGCCACCTTGCTGTCGATATGCGGCGCATTGCATCATGCCAGCGATCTTTGCGACGCCATACCACACATTGGTGGGCTCTAGAGGGCCAGTCATCAGGGCTTGTTCGCGAATAGGCTGCTCAGCCAAACGGGGATACACGCACGAAGAACTGACGAACAACAGCTTCTTGACGCCCCGAGCCGCGGCCGCCTGGATCACATTGTCTTGGATCGCGAGGTTGTCGGACAGAAAGCTCGCGGGATACCTGCTGTTCGCAAGCACTCCGCCCACTCGGGCCGCAGCCAGCACAACAACCTCCGGATGCATTTTGGCATACCACGCCTTGACTGCAGCTTGATCACCAAGATCCAGCTCTTCGCGCCCGACTGTTAGGATTTCGCAATCTTCGCTCGCGAGTCTGCGCACCAATGCCGAACC
This sequence comes from Bradyrhizobium nitroreducens, assembly GCF_002776695.1. GTDB lineage: Bacteria > Pseudomonadota > Alphaproteobacteria > Rhizobiales > Xanthobacteraceae > Bradyrhizobium > Bradyrhizobium nitroreducens. Next base: position 6,953,618 of record NZ_LFJC01000003.1, on the reverse strand, counting down.
CAACATCCCGCGATGTCCAGCCACCCAGACGCGGCGTCCCCTTAGATCAAATGACGAATCTGGCATCGCAGCACTCACAATCAGCCCAATTTGGCGCATGAATATTCAGGACGCTTATAAACGTGCATCAAGCTCGGGGCAACCGTCGCTTTCCCCGCCTTCTTGCGGCGCCGAGATGGGAAATCGACTTTACTGGAGAGGCGTCCTATGGACCCCTAGCTCGATCGTCAGCTTTGTGCAGCCAAGACCGGTGCAACGCGCGTGCCAGAAAATTACGTCACGGTGCAGGCAGGCGGTCTGCAGTCGTGCGGCTCAGAGCAGCATAAAGTCGTGCAAGTGCGCCACAGGATTGAGACTCTCGTGGCCCTGCGATATCAGTGAGCCGCCTGCAGGACTGTCGGAGAAGCTACCGCTAGGGTCGATCGCTAGCGATTGATTGCTCAAGGCGGTTGGCTGAGAGGCAACAGATGACGCGGACGAGGCGGCCAATGAAGTTGCGGCCCCGGCAAGTTTACTCGAGATTTCGGTTGCAACACCTGTCACCAGGTTCTGCATCAAGATCATCGGGCCGTTAGTGCCATGTAGGTCCAGCAGCCCAGCGACCTTCCAATTTTGACCGGGGGTTCCGATGTCCTTCCAGTCAAATGCAAGCCCCTGATCATTCACAAACCACTCGACTAAGCGGCCACTCGTCTTATTCTGCCATAGCAGGTCCACCCGGCCATCGGCATTGAAATCAGCCGATGCAACAACATCCCAGCCCGCACCCATTGTTCCAAATCTTTGCCAGCCCACTGCGAAGCCGTTCTTGCAGAACCATTCGAGACCATCGCCGGTATTGGTGTTCTCCCAGAGAATATCCGTCGTTCCATCCTGATTAAGGTCGACGGTCGAAGCCACTTTCCAATCGGGAGTCATAACGCCGAACTTCATCCAAGACGTTGCGTATCCGTTTTGGAGAAACCACTCTATTCCTTCGCCCGTGGCCTTGTTTCGCCAGAGCATATCATCCGTTCGATCACCATTAAAATCGCCAGAGGATATGAGCTGCCAGTCCGAGCCCATGACGCCAAAGTCGAATGTCGCCGTGATTTGCCCGGCCGTAAGAAGGCTCTCGCGAGCCTGACCGGTCGTTTGGTTCTGCCAGAGAATATCGACGTTCCCGTCGTGGTTGTAGTCACCATGACCGATAACGACCCAACCCTGACCCGGTGTGGCAAACTGGCCCCAGCTGGTCACAGCACCGTTGGCGAGATAGGCGATTTTCCCGGCTCCTGTTGACGGCTGTAGCCAAAGGATGTCGTCGTGGCCATCGCCATTGAAATCTTGGTCGATAGTAGCTACCCAGCCAGCCCCTGTAGGCTGCAGATTATTCATCAACGTCGAGGTAGCCAGTGTACCATTTCCGAATTGGAAGTTCTCCACACCAGTAACGATGTCAGTCCCGTCCGGTGAGCCGGAACGCAGGTCAACGACCGTGAATGCCTGCGTCGTAGAGTTATAAGAAATGGCGTAGCTGGATTCGTCCCCCGAATACACTGCGGTGTCGGTGCCCGAACCGCCGATAATGGTGTCGTTGCCCGCCCCGCCCGTGATCTTATCGTTGCCGGCGCCGCCGTTCAGCACGTTGGCGATGGCATTGCCGAGGATGGTGTCGTTGCCGGATCCGCCGATGGCGTTGTCGATGTAGGAGCGTCCGTCGCCGTTGTAGAGATAGGCGTTGTAGACGTTGCCCGACGCGTAATGGCCATCGCCGAGATACGCCAGTTGCACGGACGAGAACACCGACGAAGCGCCGGGATTGAGGTTGATGCTCAGGTTCGTCGTGTAGTTCGACAGGTCGTAAGTATCGACGCCGCCGCCGTCCCAGACCGTCTCGTAGATGCGGTTGGCCGAGCCGCCGACGCCACCGCCCGGTGCGAGCTGGCCGACACCGTTGATGAACTCCTGGCCCGTGGTCGGATTCCAGGTGTAGACCGTGTTGGTGCTCTGGGTCGTGAAGTCCGCGCCGTACATCGTCTGGAGCGCGAGGATATCGTTGGCCATATAGGTCTGCGAATATCCGTACGCTTCGTTGGTGTAGCCGGACGTGGTCGAACCGCCGACATAGCTGCGATAGCTCATGACGGTGTATTCGCTGTCGTCATGCGCGCTCGGCACCGCGACGTTGGCGGGGCCACCGGTCTCCTGGCTGTGCTTGAGGCCGACGGCGTGGCCGAGCTCGTGCAGCGCAGTGGTGAAGTAGTAGTTGCCGAGCTTGGCCAGCGAGAAATTGTACTGGGTGCCGAACCAGATGTCGCCGCCGGGCGCGTAGTTGCCGGGATAGTAGGCGTAGGCGGTCGGGCTGGCCGCCGGCGACTGCGCGATCATGATGTCGGCGCCGTTCGTGCCCGCGTACTGGATGTCCGCGTTGGTGTAGCTGAGGATCAGGCCGATCGCGTAATTGATCGCCGCCTGGATCTGCGTGGGCACCGCTGCAAAGCCCGACGTGGTCGGCTCGCCGTTGCCGCCGCTATAGGGATTGGCGTAGTCGCTCGCTACGTCAGGAAAACTGTAAGTGATCGTGCCAGACCATTTGGCGCCCGACAGCAGGCCGTCGATCTCGGCGTTGTTGGTGGCACTGACATTAACAGCGGTAGCCAAGGGACTCTCCAGAGCAGAGCATCGCGCGTGATTCGCCGCGACGGCACATGATTCTAGCTTGAGAGTTGAACGTTTGGTTTAAATTGGGCAGCGGCGCCCGCACCCCTTCCATAAGGCCCTGTTAGCCATCAAATCCCGTAGTCATACGGGAGAAGAGCAACGGTCTCCGTTCCCACATGACCCGTGATTTGCAGGGGCTTCATGAAGCGATGTTTACTTCCGGCCGGCCTGTTGGGCGCCCTGATCGCGCTCGCCGGACTGCCGCGACAACCCTTCGGAGGACTGCCTGTCATGGTGGAAAAGGCCAAGGCGGACGACAGCGGCAAGGCGGTGCGCGCGCCCGCCATGCCGATGGCCCGCGACCCCGCCGTCGCGGTGGCGGAGGAATACGAGGCCGCCCTCGGGAAGGGAACGCGGGAAGCCCTCGAACTCTTCATTGCACGCCACGGCGATGATCCCCTGGCCGAAAAGGCCCGCGCCGAACTGAAGCGCCTGTCGCGCTGATCGGTCGGGCATCGGATCAGGCATGGCATTTCGGCAGGCGGGGCCGGCGCCCGCCCGGGCTTGTCGCATGACCTTTCGGCACTATGGTAGGCGCCGAAATCTGTCCCGGAGCCTCTCAAGATGCCCTTTCCGCATGCCTCGGAAGCCCTGTCGCGCTTCACCGTGCTCGATCTGACCCGTGTTCGCTCCGGGCCTACCTGCGTGCGCCAGCTGGCGGATTGGGGCGCCAATGTCGTCAAGATCGACGCGCTGACCGAGGATGCCGGCGGCGAGCAGCCGGGTGGGCCGCGGCGCGGTTCCGACTTCCAGAATTTGCACCGCAACAAGCGGGCCATGACGCTGAACCTGAAGGACGAGCGCGGGCTCGCCGTATTCAAGCGCCTCGCCGCCAAGGCCGACGTCGTGGTCGAGAATTTCCGGCCCGACGTGAAGAAGAAGCTCGGCATCGACTATGAGAGCCTCGCCGCGATCAACCCGCGCATCGTCTATGGCAGTATCTCCGGCTTTGGCCAGGACGGGCCCTATCACAAGCGGCCGGGCTTTGATCAGATCGCCCAGGGCATGGGCGGGCTGATGTCGATCACCGGCGCGCCGGGCGAAGGCCCGATGCGGGTCGGCATTCCCGTGGCCGACCTGACGGCCGGCCTGTTCTGCGCCATGGGCATCCTCACCGCGCTGCTCGAGCGCGAGGTCTCGGGCAAGGGCCAGTGGGTGCAGACCTCGCTGCTGCAGGCCCAGATCTTCATGCTCGACTTCCAGGCCGCGCGCTGGCTGATGGAGAAGGAAGTGGCCAAGCAGGCCGGCAACAACCATCCGACCAGCATCCCGACCGGCGTGTTCAAGACCTCGGACGGCTACATCAACATCGCCACGACCGGCGGTCGGATCTGGGAGCGCTGTGCGCAGGCGATCGGCGCACCGGAGCTCTATGCCCATCCCGACTACGCGACGGCCCCTGCCCGCTCCAAGAACCGCGACGCGCTCAACGCCGAGATCGCGAAGCGCACGGTGACAAAGTCGACCGAGACCTGGGTCCGCGAGCTCAACGAGGCCGGCGTGCCGTGCGGGCCGATCTACGCCATCGACCAGATGTTCGAGGACGCCCAGGTCAGGCATCTCGGCATCGCGCAGGATGTGCCGAACGACGAGGGCCGCCACATCCGCCTGGTCGGCCAGCCCGTGACGCTGTCGCGCACGCCGAGCAAGATGGTGGCGCGGCCGCCGGAATTCGGCGAGCAGACCGACGAGGTGCTCAAGGAGTTCGGCTTCGATGCCGGCGAGATCGCAAGCCTAAGAGAGACCCGAGTCATCTAAATTCGTTTCAAGCTACGCTTTCAAATGCATTTGTAAACGCGAGGGCCCGCTCTCTCTATGCTAAGACAAATGGTGTAAGCTTTTTGGACACAGCCTTGACCAGTTGAGGGCATTTCTCTGGTTGCTGGGCTTGGAGCTAACTAATTGATGGCGGCGAAAACCCGGAGTGACAGTCTTCTTTTCTAGCCAGAATCGGGAGGGTATCCCCGCTCCTCTGATAGTCCGCCGCTAGTCGCCACCCAGCGATGTCGTGGGCTATACCGCACGCGCCGCAACGCAGCTTCTCTTCGCCTAATAGGCGTTGCCCTCGCGCGAGAGTCGCTTTTGAGGCCGGCTTGAGACAGCTGGGACACACAAGCGGCAGACGCCTAGCTTTCAAATGGTCTATGAGGCTGAACAGACCTCCGAAAGCCCAGAAGCGAAAACGATCTACTCTCATCGTATGCTCGATTTGCGGGGGTCTACTGGCTAGAATTGGCTTCGGACAACCGAAGCACTCGGCGCAGATTGTACACCGGTAAGCACCCATGCGAAAGCCTGCCGCCAACCAAGGGGGCTTCCCGCTCCTTTAGATGCTCGGGAGCCAGACGCTAGACTAGCGAGAAGGTCGCGGAGTAGACCGACAATTGAGCTACGCGAACCGGTCGGAGCTGGAGCCCGCGGCCGCATCTAGCCCATTGCCTAGATGTCGAGGATGCGCAGTTCGTGCCGAAGCATGAGGGCCGCCGTACGCCAAGTCGGCCACCCGTGACGCTGTCACGCGCGGAGCAGGACGGTGGCACGGTTCCGAAACTCGGAGTTCGGCTGGACAAGTTCGCGCAGGCTCCAGGTCGTACCGCGACAATCGCGCCGGCGGCGCTTCATTTCTAAGGTGCTGCTGACACAGGACCAAAACTGCCAGCTTGGGCCCTTTGATCTGCGCGAGTTCACGGCGTGGAAGGACCGCGGATGCAACGGAGAGCATTTTAGCGCCGTTCGACTTGACGGCTCGATTTCTCGCTGCTCTTTAAGGCCGAGCATCAAGCGAGGACCGAGCTGAAGATGATCCAGAATTGGTTTTTGGCCCTCTTTACCGGCTCGATGGTTGTCGCCTGCCTATTCGGTGCTATTTGCCTCGACAGTATCTCCTTTAGGATAACGGAACAACGATCCCACTTCGCTTCTTCCAAGATGATCAGATGATTTTGAGCACACATGCGGTCGTCGGCGGCGCGGTGGCCAGCCTACTTCCATCTCACCCGGCAGCAGCGGCAATCGCCGGGTTCGCAAGCCATTTTGCCATCGATGCAATTCCGCATTGGGACTATCCACTTCGCTCAATAAGGCTGGGCAAAGGTGCTAACAATCGCCGCCTGTCCGTCAGCACGGCGACGCTGACGGATTTTGCAATGGTTGGCTTTGATGCGTGCGCTGGACTCGGCCTTGCGCTTTGGATGTTTGCAACGGAGGGGTCTTTTTGGGCGATTGCGATCGGCGCCTTCAGCGCCATGTTGCCAGACGCGTTGCAATTCGTTCACACCCTTTACCCGCATGGCTTACTTCATGCCCTCCAACGCTTTCATTGGTGGATACACTCTAAGCGTGCGTTGACGGGAGTATTTGGGGTGGGTTCTCAGCTCGCATTCGCCGGAATGATTGCTGTACTCGCGAGAAGTTTCCAGTGAACCCGGCAGCACTTTCAACCGCGTATTTCGATACGTCCGTTTTGTGGAAATCGATGCGCGTTTGCAGTATCGTAAAGGCAACTGAGGAGAAGGGCCAACTACGACCACCTCAGTCCGCCGACCCTTTGGGGCGATTCTTGGGGAATCGCCGAGCCGGCGGACTTTCGGGCGGAACTGGGAGTTGCGCCCCAATGCTATTCAACCAAGGCCGCATATCAAACTGCGATATTCATGCGACGAAGCGGAAATTAGTTCGAGATAGCTCCTGATGCGCCACTTGGCTCTAAATTGATGCTATTTTCGTTGTACTTATCTCGTTAAAGGTCATGGCTATCTAACCGGCGCCGACAATGCACGGCGAGATCCCTGGTCATCGAAGGCTGCTCGCGCTGGACATCAAGATCGCCACTATTGTGATCTAGCCGATTAGACCTTACGACTAGAACACCTCAAGGTGCTGCCAGAGCCGATCGTCGTAGCACGGAAGGCGTCCCCTGCACGGTTGCCCAGCACGCCCGGCATCGGCAGCAGCGCCGGAGGGGTGCCGTCTCCGCGCGACCCCGCTTTCGATACGGCTCTTGAAGAAGCTCCTGCAGCTCCGGCGAGCCATAGATCATGCGCAGATTGTACAAGCCGCGCCCCAGCGATGCCGCTTACAGATGGCCTGAAGAACCGACGAACATGAGGAGAGACGGCGCAAGAATCGCGACTCTAAACTAGAGATTAGGCCGACTTGCTGGCTGCCGGCTGGGCGGCGGTTCGTTCAAATCTCGCGCCCAAGGAGCACCTGTTACCGCTCTTTGCCTTGAAGACGTTTCGCCAGAGCTGACACAGGAAGAAGTCAGAAGAGTTGCCAGGACCGCAGCGCCAGCTCCCACGATCTTCAGTCGCGAAGTCAACTCCGAACGGCTCGATAGAGTTGAAGCTTCCCGCATCACAACCACCGACTGAGGCGATCGAGCCAGACTATCAGGAATGTGCAGGGCCGGCCAGTCTGAGACTGGCTAGGTAACTACTTGGACCAGAAACCAAGACGATCGAACCTGGCCTAACGAGGAATTCCCTGATAGCCCCCCTGCTGAACCTCAAGTACTGCAAGCAGGATGGTGGCGCGACCAACCGAGTTCCGCGAGCAGGCGAGTTCTTTGATGGAGTTCGGCGTCAGCGCGTCGGAGCCGACGAGATCTAGGAATTCAGGGAAATCCAAGTTGGTGTGACCCAGAACAGAAACGACAATGCCCCGGCAGGACTGCCGGGCATTGAAGGCGGCTCGCGACCACTCAGTATCTCGCAACGACGGGCGTCGGAGTGAAGGCATAGTTGAAGCCGGCACGCAGCACGTGATCGTGAAAGCTGACGTCCGCTTGGTTGGCGGTCCCCACGAAGTAAGTTTTACTTCCGAAATCCATGTAGAGATATTCCAGCTTGGCCGACCAATTGCGGGTGAACTTGCGTTCGACGCCCGCCCCCACCGTCCAGCCGACCCGGGTATCGGTGCTGCTCGCTCCTGCCCCGATCGGAAAGTTGAACCCGCCGAGCGGAGTCGTGCCGCCCAGCCCCGGTCCGAAGACCTGGATTCCAAGGGCGGTCGCGGACGAATATTTGAACTCGCCGACAGCGAGACCACCGGTCGCGTACCAGAGTGTCTGCGGATCCGACAGGACGCCGACGCGTCCGCGGAACGTCGCGAACCACTGGAGGTCGTAGGAGAGATTTGCAGTGAGCGTTGCAATCGAGTTGAAGTCGGCTCCCCCAGGAATACCGACGATATTCGAGCCATAGCGCGCGCTCGTCGTCGTCACCGTCCGCGACGACCGCTCGCCCATCGCCTGAATGTCACCCTCAAGGCCCAGGACCCATTTTGGATCCACCTGCCAATTATAGCCCAGCTGACCGCCGGCCACCCACCCATCGATATTCTGGCCAAACGCGCCGAACTGTGTAGCCGGGAACGGCAGCGCGATCGGCGCCACGGTCGTCTCCGCGCGGCCCCAGCTGTATCCGGCGTTCAAGCCGGCATAGAAGCCGGTCCAACTCCAAACCTGATCGACCAAGGCCGGGGCCTTCACATAGGGTTTCGATGCCAGATCAGCGGCCAATGCGCTGGTCGCAACCAATGACCCCACAATTCCCATCACAAGCTGCTTCATCGCAATGCCCCGTGAGAAATCAAGAATTCGACAGGGAGTATAAGCGCAAACGCCGGCCTAAACCGTTGCACATCCGCAACTGTCGACGACAACTACTAGGTGTCAGCGACCGGACTACGGCGACACACTGGCGCTAAGGTATTGCTTCAATTAACTTTTCGTGGTGGCATCCCTTTGCTCCGCCGTCCCCATCCGACGCGGGCGAGCAGGCCGTCGATCACAGGCCAGAACAGAAGCACGATCGCCAGCGTCGTGATCGAGCCGACCAGGCCGTTCGACCAGAACACCCCAAGATTGCCGCCAGAGCCGATCATCGACAGCCGGAAGGCATCCTCGGCGCGGTTGCCGAGCACCAGCGCAAGTGTGAACGGCGCCAGGGGAATGCCGATCTTCTTGAAGACGTAGCCGACGATGCCGAAGCCGAGCATCAGCCAGATGTCGAACATCGCGTTCTGGATCGCGTAGGCGCCGATTGCGCAGGACACCACGATCATCGGCGCCACCGCGGCGAACGGCACGCGCAGGATCGAAGCGAAGACCGGCACCGTCGTCAGCACCAGCACGAGACCGACGACGTTGCCGAGATACATCGAAGCGATCAGGCCCCAGACGAAGTCCTTGTGCTCGACGAACAGCAGCGGCCCCGGATTGAGCCCCCACACCATCAGCCCCCCGAGCAGGATCGCGGCGGTGCCGGAGCCGGGAATGCCGAGCGCCAGCATCGGCAGCAGCGCCGCCGTTCCGGAGGCATGCGCCGCAGTCTCCGGCGCGAACACGCCCTCGATGCGGCCCTTGCCGAAACTCTCGGGATCCTTGGAAAAGCGCTTGGCGAGATTGTAGCCCATGAACGAGGCCGCGATCGCGCCGCCCGGCGTGATGCCGAGCCAGCAGCCGATGAAGGAGGAGCGCAGCAGCGTCACCCAGTATTTCGGCAGGTCCTTCCAGACGCTGAGCACGACGCGCAGCGAAATGCTGGCGGCATGGCCGCGCAGAGCCAGGCGCTCCTCCATCGTCAGCAGGATCTCGCTGATGCCGAACAGGCCGATCACGGCGACCAGGAAGTTGATGCCGCGCAAGAGCTCGGCCGAGCCGAAGGTCATGCGCAGATTGCCCGACACCGTGTCCATGCCGATGCCCGCGAGCAGCAACCCCAGCGACATCGAGATGACGGTCTTGTGCTTGGCTTCGCGCCCGAGGCCGACGAAGGAGCAGAAGGTAAGTAGATACACCGCGAAGAACTCGGGCGGGCCGAACTTCAGCGCGAAGGACGAGATCATCGGCGCGAGGAAGGTGATCAGCAGCACCGCGACCAGCGAGCCGATGAAGGAGGAGGTGAACGCGGCGGTCAGCGCCTCCGCCGCCCTGCCCTGCTGCGCCATCGGATAGCCGTCGAAGGTGGTCGCGACCGACCAGGCTTCGCCGGGAATGTTGAACAGGATCGAGGTGATCGCGCCGCCGAACAGCGCGCCCCAATAGATACAGGACAGCATCACGATCGCCGAGGTCGGATCCATCGTGAAGGTGAGCGGCAACAGGATCGCAACGCCGTTGGGGCCGCCGAGGCCCGGCAGCACGCCGACGAAGATGCCGAGCATGAGCCCGACCATCATCAGGACGAGCGTCTTCCACGTCAGCAGGACGGCAAAGCCGTGAAGCAGCAGACCGAACGCTTCCATCGCGAATTCCGCCTAGCGACCGAAGGCCGCTTCGAGCGGCCCTTTCGGCATGATGACGTCGAAGGCGATGTCGAAGGTGACGAACATGATCGCCGTGAACACGAACGCGGTGAGCAGCGACTTCCACAGCGCGATCTTGCCGACGAAGCGCATGAAGCCTGAGATCAGGAGGAAGCTCGCGACATAGAGGCCGAGGAACTGCGTGACGAGGCAGAACAGCAGCGTCGGCACGAACACCGCCAGCACGCGGCGGCCTTGCGCGCGCGTGACGAAGATTTCGGCCGCCTTGCGGTGCGCAACCAGCGCCGCGACCAGGCCGTAGAGGCTGCCGCCGCCGAGGATGATGGAGAGATAGAACGGGAAATAGCCGGGCTCCGGCCCGGTCGCATCCCAGGACGCGCCGGTGCGCCAATTGTCGTAGCCGAGCGTGACAGCCAGCGCGAGCAGCAGCAGACAGACGACGATCTCGATCGTGCCGGACGAGACGACGGAGGGCGAGTCGTCTTCAGGCGCGGTCGGATCGTCGACGACGATTTCGATATCGGTTTGGGACATGAGTTCCGATGTGAGGCTGGAGACTATTCATCTCCCCGTTCTTATGGGGAGAAGCATAGGCCGCCGATGGCGGCCGTTTTGAAGGACGCCGAAGCACAGCTTCGGCGCTGGCGAAAACGCCGGCTGAGGGGCTCTCTCCACAGGACTGACCGCGGAGAGAGCCCCTCACCCCGACCCTCGCCTCGCAAGAACGGGGCGAGGGAGAAGAACGAAGAGACGATTATTTCGCGACGAAGCCGGCTTGCGTCATCAGCGACTTGTTCAGCGCATCGTCCTCCTCGAGGAACTGCACCATGTCCTTGCCGGTGAGGAAGATAGGCTTCAGCGCCTGCTTCTCCATGTACTCCTTGTACTCGGCGGTCTGCGTCACCTTGTGGAACAGCTCGACATAGAACGCCTGCTGCTCGGCCGGCACCTTGCCGGGCAGGAACATCGCGCGCAGCATCAGATATTGCACGTCGACGCCCTCCTCCTTGCAGGTGGGGATGTCGGCCCAGGACTGGGTTTCCGTCACCTTGGCGGTGTAGGAGATGCGTTCCTTGTCGAACACGCAGAGCGGACGCACCTGGCCCGCGCGCCAGACTTCGAGATTTTCGCTAGGGTTGTTGACGTTGGCCTCGGTGTGGTTGCCGACCAGCTGGGTCGCGGCCTCGCCGCCGGACTTGTAGGGCAGATAGGAGAACTTCGCGCCGGTCTTCTGCTCGAGGAACACGGTCAGCACGTGATCCTCGCGCTTGGAGCCGGTGCCGCCCATCTTGAACGGCGCGCTCGCAGCCTTCGCGGCCGCGACGAACTCCTTCACCGTCTTGGGACCGGCGCTGTTGTCCCACAGCACGAACTGGTCGAGCGCGATCACCGAGACCGGGGTCAGCTCGCGCCAGTTGAACGGGATCTTCGCCGACAGCGGCAGCATGTAGATCAGCGAATAGGCGATCAGCACCTTGTTCGGATCGCCCTCGCTGGATTTCATGTACATCAGCGCTTCCGCGCCCGAGGCGCCGCCCTTGAGCGAGACGACGATCGGCTGCTTCATCAGATTGTTCTTCTGGATCGCGGCCTGCATCATCCGCGCCATCTGATCCGAGGCCCCTCCCGCGCCGGCGGCCACCACGATCTCGACCGGCTTTGCCGGCTCCCAGCCGGCGAATGCCGGCGTGCCGCACAGCGCCGCTGCCAGCACAATCGCGGCCTTCATTCCATGTCCCACGCGCGTCTTCCCTATGTTCTTGTTCGGATTTGGAAATTCAGAGATGAATTCGGGGACCATTGTGCTGGTGAACGCAGCCAAGTTCAAGCCGTCCTGCGTCACCTTCGTTATGACTTTGGAATGAGATGCGAACGGAGACAAGCCTCGCGTAATTGAGTTACAAGCGGCCGGCCGGGCTTAGAGGCGCAGAGACGAATTGAGGGACATGCCCGGGGGCCAAAAACTCTGCAATGGACAGAAAATTCGGTCATCAAGAATATTCGAAGAGAGAGAAAAGAAAGAAGCTGAGAGAGACGAAGCGATGCCACGCCTGCTCTACATCAACGAAAAATTCGGTCACGACGCGACGATCATATTGGACAGCGGAGACGCCTGCTGGATTTCCGTAGGCAAAAGGGGTGTCTTAGTCCGTTCGCACAGGCCCAGCTTTTGGGGCGGATTGCTGGGGAGCGTCTTTGGTCGCAAGCTTTACCAAGAGCGGAATATCTACCAGGCACTCAGCGTCGCTCAGGCTCTCGCCGCCACATTCCGGCCGGTTCCACAAATTAAGTGTAAGGACATGATGCTGAAATCTTTCTGTACAGCTGCCTGGCGGTGCTCATCGCCGGAACAGGTAAAAGCCGTACTAAACGATCCGGAGTTGCTCGCCGCGTAAATGCTGCGCCTCACCAAGCAATTTGCTACAACGCGGCGCTTACGATCTTCTGATCTAACCATATCCGTGAAGTATGAATACGCGTAGAAAAGTGAGTTTAGATCTCGACCACGAGCGGCGGAGAACACGGTGGAAAGTCCAGTGGGGAGTTCCCGCCCGTGCCGCTGGCGGCACCGCAAGGGCGGCCGCACTATCAAGTGACGAGCGACGGGAGATTGCTCGGAAGGCAGCCAAGGCGCGTTGGGCGAGGGACCTGCCGCAGGCGACGCATCAAGGCGCCCTGCGGTTTGGAGACATCGAAATCGAGGTTGCCGTCCTCGACAACGGTCAGCGTGTGATTACTCAAACTGGCTTTATGGCCGGCCTTGGTCGCATTCGGCCCGTCAAAGGAAGAGGACGTCAATATTACAGGAACAGCGCCAATCTCCCTGCTTTCTTGACAGCGCAAAATCTAAAGCCCTTTGTCAACGAAGATCTTTCTATGATAGCGAGCCAGATCGAATTCCGCACCAAACAGGGCATTAAAATATTTGGTTACGCGCCGAACTTCCTCCAGAGGGTCTGCGATGTCTTTACGCGGGCCCAACATGCTGAGGTCTTAAAAACCACTCAGCATAACATTGCCAACCGCGCCCGAATTATCGCCGAGCAGCTCGAACGCTCATGCACAATGCGCCTCATAGATGAAGCGACGAGTTACCGAGAAATTCGCGAGACACAGACGCAGCGGAATTCTTGTCGGAGCGAGGATTGATGATGAGGCTCTCTCGGATTTTCGGTTCTGGGGTATCGATCTGGGGGCGGGCTATCAGCGCCGAGCCAAAGCGAGATTGGGCGAACTGAAGCGGACGAGGTATTTGCTGCCGTTTAAGGACTACGTATGAGCTTCCTTCACGGTGCCCTGGTTGTCTTAATGCTGGTCGGCGCTGGTCCAACCGTGTTCGCCAGGGGCGTGCCACAGGATCCAAAACCTCAATCGCAATGCCTTGTGAATGCCTCTGAACTGCCCCCGGGAACACCAGCGGTCATGTGCCCAACTCGCAGCTCACCGGGAAGCTTTTGCGTCTGCCCCAAATTCAATAGGGACGGCGAGGCAGACGGATACTTTGTTGGGACGGCAAGATAGCCAACCGCGTCCCTAAGCTACTTGCCCTTCCAGACCGGCGCGCGCTTGTTGAGGAAGGCGTCCATGCCCTCGCGGAAATCCTCGCTCATATAGGCCTTGAGGATCAGATCCTCGCCTTCCTCGCGCGACAGCGTGCGGCGGATGCGGCGCACCGCTTCCTTGGTCGCCTCCAGCGTGAGCGGCGCGTGGCTGGCCACCAGCTTTGCGGTCTCGTCGGCGCGGCGCTGCAGCGTCTCGACGTCAGGGACGATCTCGGTGAGCAGGCCGAGGGCGAGTGCTTCCTGCGCCTCGACCAGGCGTGCCTTGAAGATCATATCCTTGGTGCGCGCGGGACCGACCAACGCGACGACGCGGCTGATGTTGGACATCGACAGGCAGTTGCCGAGCGTGCGCGCGATCGGAAAACCCATCCGCGTCGTTTCGGTGCCAATGCGCAGATCACAGCAGGCCGCGATGCCGGCGCCGCCGCCGGTGCAGGCGCCGGCAATGGCCGCGATCACAGGCACGCGGCACTGCTCGAGCGTGCCGAGCACGCGGTCGATGCGGGCCTCGTAGTCGAGCGCGTCCTGCGCGGTCTTGAAGGCGCGGAACTGCGAGATATCGGTGCCGGAGGCAAACGCCTTGTCACCGGCGCCGGTCAGGATCAGCGCCTTGATCGAGCGGTCTGCGTTGATCTCGGTGCAAATCTCCGCCATGCGGTCATACATGGCGAAGGTCATGGCGTTGCGCGCCTGGGGGCGGTTGAACGTGATCCGCGCGATGCCGTCCGTGACGGAGTAGAGCAGGTCTTCGTTGGTCGTCGTCGGTGCGTTCATCGCGCGCTCTCTTTCCAAGCTGGTTCAGGCCACCTGGGCCTTTAGGCTACTTGAGCCTTGGTCATCGGCACCGCGTCGCGTCCCTTCAGGACGTCCATGGCCGCCAGTACGCCGCCGCTCCGGTGCGGAATCTTTGCAAGATCCAGACCCATTTCGACGCCGGCGAGCGTGCCCATCAGCATCAGATCGTTGAAATGGCCGATATGACCGATGCGGAATACCTTGCCCTTGACCTTGTTCAGGCCGGTGCCGAGCGACATGTCGAAGTTCTCAAGCACCACCTTGCGGAAGGCGTCGGCGTCGTGACCTTCAGGCACGCGCACGCCGGTCAGCGCCGGCGAATGCGCGGCGGGGTCGGCACACTGCGTCTCCAGGCCCCAGACCTTGACCGCGGCACGCGTCGCCGCGCTGTGGCGCTTATGACGGGACCAGACGTTCTCGAGGCCCTCCTCCTCCAGCATCTTCACGGCTTCGCGCAGGCCGTAGAGCAGATTGGTGGCGGGCGTGTAGGGGAAGGTGCCGAGCTTGTTGAAGGTGATGACCTCCTGCCAGTCCCAGTAGGAGCGCATGCCCGGGTTGGCCTTGGCAACGCTGAGCGCCTTCTCCGAGACGGCGTTGAAGCCGAGGCCGGGCGGCAGCATCAGGCCCTTCTGCGAGCCGGCGACCGAGACGTCGATGCCCCAGGCATCATGCTCGTATTCCATCGAGCCGAGACCGGAGATGGTGTCGACCATCAGGAGCGCCGGATGCTTGACGCGGTCGAGCAGCTTGCGCACCTCCAGCGGCGGCGTCACGCAGCCGGTCGAGGTCTCGTTGTGCACGACGCAGACCGCCTTGATCGTGTGCTGCTTGTCGGCGACCAGACGTTTCTCGATCTCGGCGAGATCGGCGCCGTGGCGCCAGTCGCTCGGGATGAAATCGACGTCGAGCTTGAACTTGTCGGCGATGCCGCGCCACAGCACGGCGAACTGGCCGGTCTCGCACATCAAAACCTTGTCGCCGGGCGAGAACACGTTGACCATCGCCGCTTCCCAGGCGCCGGTGCCGGACGAGGGAAAGATGATCACGGGCTGCTTGGTGCGGAACACGCGCTGCATCGCGGCAAGCACGGCGAATCCGAGCTCGGCGAACTCCGGACCGCGATGGTCCAGCGTCGGCATGTCCATCGCCCGCAGCACCCGGTCGGGCACATTGGTCGGTCCTGGAATCTGTAGGAAATGCCTTCCAGTATGCACGGTCATCGGCGTCCTTCCCGGTCTCTGAAGCTTGTGTCGGCGTTGGCGTCGGAGGGCCCGAATTCGGGGCTCCCGCGAGCCGCTCGCATATCACTATTCGCCGGGCTTGTCCCTCGCCCGGCGGGGTCCGTCAATGCACAAGAAGCAGGGCTCGCTTGCCAAGGGCCGTGGCGGGAGGCAAGACGGTGCCGGCGAACAGGCGAAGGCGGATCATGGCGGCGGAAGTGACTGGAAAATCACCGGAATCGGCCCGAAAGGACGGCCTGGCGGCATGTCTGGCCCGGGAGATCACTGGCGACGTCCTGTTCGACCGGTTCAGCCGCGGCCGCTATGCCACCGACGCCTCGTTCTACCAGATCATGCCGGCTGGCGTGGTGGTCCCGAAGACCATGGACGAGGCCCTGCGCGCGCTGACGATCGCCCGCGACGAGGGTGTCAAGGTCACCCCGCGCGGCGGCGGCACCTCGCAATGCGGCCAGACCGTCAATGACGGGCTCGTCGTCGATCTCTCGAAGCATCTCAACAAAATTCTATCGCTCGACGTCGAAGGCCGCACCTGCGTGGTCGAGCCCGGCATCGTGCTCGACAACCTCAACCGCCAACTCAGGAAGCACGGCCTGTGGTTTCCGGTCGACGTCTCCACCGCCTCGCGCGCCACCATCGGCGGCATGGCCGGCAACAATTCCTGCGGCGGCCGCTCGCTTCGCTACGGCACCATGCGCGACAACACGCTGTCGATGGAAGCCGCACTCGCCGACGGCACGCTGAGCCGTTTCGGCGAGGTCTCGCGCGATCTCTCCGACGTCGTGGTGCCCGACAGCACCCGCGCCCTGTTCCGCGACATGCTCGATCTCGGCACGCGCGAGGCCGACGAGATCGCCGCCCGCTTTCCGAAGGTGCAGCGCCGCGTCGGCGGCTACAATCTCGATGCGCTGGTGCCGCGCAATGCGTCGAACAACATGGCGCATCTCCTCGTCGGCTCCGAAGGCACCCTCGCCTTCACCACCAAGGTCGAGTTGAAGCTGTGGCCCGTCATCCGCAACAAGGCGCTCGGCGTCTGCCATTTCGGCAGCTTTTACGAGGCGATGGATGCGGCCCAGCACCTCGTCAAGCTGAAGCCGATCGCGGTCGAGCTGGTCGACCGCACCATGATCGCGCTCGGCCGCGACATCGCGATGTTCAAGCCGATCATCAATGCGGCGATCAAAGGCGATCCGGACGCCGTGCTGGTGGTCGAGTTCGCTGAAGAAGACCAGGCCGACAACCTCGCCCGCCTCAAGCAGCTCGGAGAGCTGATGGGCGATCTCGGCTTCGGCTGGACCAACGAGCCGCGCAAATGGGGCGGCGTGGTCGAGATCATCGAGCCGGCGCTCCAGGGCGGCATCGCCGATTTCCGTGCCGCCGGCCTCAACGTCATGATGTCGATGAAGCAGGAGGGCAAGCCGGTCTCCTTCGTCGAGGACTGCGCCGTGCCGCTGCCGCACCTCGCCGACTACACGGCGCGGCTGAACGAGGTCTTCGCCAGGCACGGCACCAGCGGCACGATGTATGCACACGCTTCCGAAGGTTGCCTGCATGTGCGGCCCGTGCTGAACCTGAAGCTGGAAAAGGACGTCAAGGCGATGCGCGCCATCGCCGAGGAGGCCTTCGCACTGGTGCGCGAATACAAGGGCTCGCATTCCGGCGAGCATGGCGATGGCCTGGTGCGCTCCGAATTCCACGAGACCATGTTCGGCGAGCGTCTCGTCGCCGACTTCAGGGAGGTGAAGCAGCGCTTCGATCCCGATGGCGTGCTCAATCCGGGCAAGATCGTCGATGCGCCCAAAATGGACGACCGCTCGCTGTTCCGCTTCAAGCCCGACTATCGCGTCGGCGAGCTGAAGACGAAGCTCGACTGGTCCGCCTATCCCGGCGCCGGTGGCGGCTTCCAGGGCGCGGTCGAGATGTGCAACAACAACGGCGCCTGCCGCAAGCTCGAGGGCGGCGTGATGTGCCCGTCCTACCGCGCCACGCGCAACGAGAAGGATGTCACGCGCGGCCGCGCCAACACGCTGCGCCTTGCGATCTCCGGCCAGCTCGGCCCCGATGCGCTCTCCTCCGACGAGATGATGGAGACGCTGAAACTCTGCGTCTCCTGCAAGGCCTGCCGCCACGAGTGTCCGACCGGCGTCGACATGGCCAAGATGAAGATCGAGGTGCTCGCCGCGCGCGCCGCCTCCCACGGCCTGACGCTGCGCGACCGGCTGGTCGGATATCTGCCGCGCTATGCCGGCCTCGCAGCGCGCTTCGCGCCGCTGGCGAATTTGCGCAACAGCAGCCCCTTGCTGCGAAAACTGTTCGAGCGCTTTGCCGGCATCAGCGCGCGCCGCGCCCTGCCCGCCTTCCGCAGCGACGTGTTTGTGCCATCAGCGGAAGCAATCGGTCCTGAGACCGGCCGCGAAGTCGTGCTGTTCGCTGACACGTTCAATCGCATCTATGAGCGCGAGAACCTCGAGGCGGCACTGCGCGTGCTCGCGGCCGGCGGCTATCGCGTGCATCTGCCGAAGCCCGTGAGCGGCAGCCGCCCGCTGTGTTGCGGCCGCACCTTCCTCTCGGCGGGTTTGGTCGATGAGGCTCGCGCCGAGCTCGACCGGCTGGTGACTGCCTTCGCGCCGTTCGCCGCGCGCGGCGTGCCGATCGTCGGCCTCGAGCCGAGCTGCCTGTTGACGCTGCGCGACGAGCTCTCATCGCTGCGCAAGGACGATGACGCCAGGGCCATCAGTGCCCATGCGCTGACCTTCGAGGAATTCCTGGTGCGCGAAGCCGAGGCCGGCCGGCTGCAACTGCCGCTCGGCACCGTCGCCGACAAGGCGGTCGTGCACGGCCATTGCCACCAAAAATCCTTCGGCGCATTCAAGCCGGTCGAGCAGGTGTTGCGGCTCGTCCCAGGTCTCAAGGTAGAGACCATCGAGTCGAGCTGCTGCGGCATGGCCGGCGCGTTCGGCTATGGCGCGGACACCTATGATGCCTCGATCGAGATGGCCGAGCTGTCGCTGCTGCCCGCCGTGCGCCGTGCAGATCAGAACACGCTGGTGGTTGCCGACGGCACCTCCTGCCGGCACCAGATCCACAACGGCGCCCAGCGCGAAGCCCTTCACGTCGCGCGCGTGCTGGCGCTGAGCCTCGACCGCGCCGAGACCCATTCCACTTCTCCAGCTCAGAAGGAAACCGACCATGGCTGACCTCACGCTCGACACCGCCCGCAAGATCCTCGACGCCGCTTTCGCCAAGTCCGGCGAGCTCAAGCTCAAGCCGCTGGTGGTCACCATCCTCGACGCCCGCGGCGTCCTCAAGCTCGCAGCCGCCCAGGACGGCACCAGCCTGATGCGCGCCGAGATCGCGCACGGCAAGGCCTATGGCGCGCTCGCGATGGGCATGGGCTCGCGCGCCCTGTACCAGCGCGCGCAGGAGCAGGCCTATTTCATCGACGCCGTGAACACCATCGCCAAGGGCGCGCTGGTGCCGGTCCCCGGCGGCGTGCTAATCATGGACGGCACGACCCTGCTCGGCGCGGTGGGCGTGTCCGGAGATACATCGGACAATGACGAGGCCTGCGCGTTAGCCGGCATCCAGGCCGCGGGGCTGAAGGCGAATGCTGGATAAACTCGTGGGCAGCACCGGCGATCACAAAGGTGCACCGATGCAGAGAGTCGCGGGCTCGACCATGGGACCAGAATGAACCGCTTATGGAGCTCTTGCGGCACCCGACCGACTTCCGGGCATCGCAAGGCTCAATTTCCCTCGTTCGAGCCCAGATGATGTGAGGGTGGGCCACGCCGAACCTGCGACCCCTGCGTCCCGAACGTAAATAGCACGCGAAAAGTTCAACAAAAACAATGGAATTCGTTCGCAATTGACCCCCTTTATCGCTGTTTGTTCACGGGGTTTCGGTGGTCAATCGGTGGTCAGCCCTCCAGCAGCTCATCTCATACTGCGAAGACCTGCTGCCACTGCCGCGCGGCATTAGAAGTTTGATGGGATCATTTTGACTCACGGTACGTTTGGATCGACGCTTCGTCGTTACGCACGTCGGTCGGTCCAGTCCATCATCGGCCAATTTGAGCTAACTCAAGCTAATTTACGGCGGTTCGGGCCTATAGGGCAGTCCAAGCAGGCATCCGGTTCCACCGGAATAGAGAGCGAGTGGCGGCAACACCGCCGGCTGTAAAAACCGATCATGATTTTGAGCAGTTGCATGGCGGCATTGCCTGTCCAGCTGCCGCCCCTCACAGCACCTTCGAAGACCCGCCTACCTGCGACCCCAGCCGCCACCGTCGGCAGGGCATTGTAGGGAGAAATCAGTTGCCGGCGCGCGCCACGGTGGGTCTTGGAGGACCAGAAGCAATGCCGTGCTTTCAAGCAACGGATGCGAAGCTGCCCATCCCACCTACCCCTCGGGCTTCGGCTTACGCTGCTTTGCTCTGGCTTTGTGCTGTTTGGCTGGGAGGTCGGCGTGCTGACGCCGATGATGCGGAGCACATAATTCATTGCCTGAACGTGCTGAGCGCAGATAAGCCTGCAATCTTCACAGCCGCGTCCATGCCGGTTGAAGTGGAGCCATTTCTGCAACGCTATGCGGCCCCGATTGCTTCACCGGAGACTGAGCGGCATCTCCACCGCTGAAGAGCCGCGATGCTTCAACTGCCCTACGAACCTCTTGAGCTGAGAGGACGAGGGTCCGACGCACAACGGGTCACCATAAGCACGGGTTCTCCGGTGCCGCGAAGTAGCCGACCCAAGTGCAAGACGGGGCCACGCACTGTTGGTACATGGCCCCTATCCCTCGCGTCATGCGTGCCACGCGGCCGACACCGTCCCCTGCAGAGCCGTGTCGTTCGGCAACACATGGATGCTCGCGCTCGTCGGATCGAACCCCGTGTTGTTGGCCGAGTAAGTCGCCATCGCCTGCACCAACTGCGATATCTGGCCGTCGATCTTGAGGCCGCCGGCCGTGATCTCCTGTAATGCCCCCGCGCTACCGGAGAACCAGTTGCTGATTGTCGCACTGGTGGTGGTCCCGAGGAGATCGATCTTCAGATCGTTGCCGGCATGCTCGAACCACAGATTCTGACTCGTGATACCGCTGAGGAAATCGACCTCGTTCGTCGAGCCTTGAGCAGATGACAGATTGATCTGCGCCTGTCCCGAACTCGTGGTAACTTGATACACATTGCTCCTGGCGCCGCCATACGTCGTTTCGATCCCGGCCCCAAACTGAAAGACATTGGATCCGTAGTCGTTGCCCGTGAGAGTCGTATTGGTGGCGCTGCCCGTCCACGTGAATATCGACGTCGCATCGGCCAGGTTCGATCGGCTCCAGGTGCTTCCGTTCGCGAACTGAACATGCGTGAGCCCCTGAATCTGGCTGCCGTCGCCCCAGTATTGATAGTTCACGCGGAAGGAATCGCCGGTCGATGGCACGCTGAGTGTCATCGCATCTCCACTGCGGCTGAACTGCACCTCCCAGGGATTGATGTCCTTCAAGACTAGCGTGTCGTCCCGGTTGTATCCCGAACCGGGATTGGTCAGCGTGTCATGGCCATACCCTTTGGCGAAAATGATGCGGTCCGAGCCGTTGCCGGACACGGTGATCGTATCATCGCCCGCTCCCGCATCGACCGTGACGCCGGTGGCCGGGAGCGTGAGGGAGTCGTTGCCGGAGGTTCCTCGTACCCAGGCATTGGCAGCGATCGCCGTACGATCCCAGATGGTCCCATCGGAGAACTTGATCGAACCAAGGCCATAACTGAGGCCATCGGCGTAGAACTGCCAGAGCGCAGTGAACGTCTCGCCTGTCGCAGCCACCTTGACGAGCAGCTGGTTTCCCGAGCTCGACAAGACAATGTCCGACGGCAAGAGTCCCACAAGGTCCAGCACATCAGTGCGCTGATAGCCATTGCCTGGGTTGTTCAGCACGTCATGACCGGACCCTACACCGAATACGATGCGGTCGGAGCCATTCCCCGAGACGCTGAACGTATCGTCTCCGGCGCCGGCATCGACGATGGCAGCGTTCGCCGGCAGGGTAATCGAGTCGTTACCCGCAGTGCCTCTGATCCAGGCGTTCGACGCAATGAACGTGTAGTCCCACGCCGTCCCGTCCGCGAACTGGATGGCGCTGATTCCGTAGGAATTGACGTTGCCGAACACGAGATCATTGTGGATCGTGATCGCATCAGTCGTATCGTTGCGGAATTTGACGATCAGATCGCCGGCGCTATTCGACCCAAGGATGACGTCCTGTGCCGACACGTTGCTGCCAAATGCAATGATGCCCTTGCCGCCGTTGAGCTGAACATCGGCGAGCCCGTCGCCCAGATCATACCGAATCGTATTATTGCCGTCCCCGCCGTTGCTCGCATTGCCGAACGTGATCGAACCGTTGCCTTGGGTGATCTCGAAAACATTCGAGCGGATGTTGCTGCCAACCAGATTGTAGTTATTGGCTGTGCCGATCCAGGTGAACGCGGACGGCCCCTGGCTCAGGTCCAGAACGGCGCCATCGCTGAACTTCAGGGTCTTGATCGCGCTGGTCACGACACCGTTGGTAACATGCAGATCGCCCAAGATATTGATGCTATCCGCCGCATCGCCTCGAATCTTCATGGTCAGGTCGCCCCAGCTGTTGACCTGCCAGTAAACGTCTTGCATTCCGATGCCCGGCCCGAGGTCCAGCTCGCCATTCAAGTTATTGGACTGGACGATCAGGTTTTCCGCACCCCGATCGTACTTGACGATGTTGATGCCACCGACCGCGCTGGCATTGGCGAAATTGACGGTGCCGCCGGCCGTGACCTCATAGACATTCGTGCCAAAGGTGGTACCGGTCACATTGAAGTTTGCGGTGTTGCCGAGCCACGTGAAAGCGCCGGGACCGTGGGTCATATCCAGAACAGTGCCGTCGCTGAATTTCAACGACTTGATCGCGCTGGTATTGACACCATTCACCAGATGCAAATCGGAGAGGATATTGATGCTGTCCGTAGCATCGCCCCGGATCTTCATGGTCAGGTCGCCCCAGCCGTTGGCCTGCCAATAAATGTCCTGAGCCGTGATACTCGCCCCAAGGTCCAGTTCGCCGTTGAAGTTGTTGGACTGGACCGTCAGGTTCGCGGCGCCCCGGTCGTACTTGACGATGTTGATCCCGCCGACAGTGCTAGCGTCGGCGAAATTGATGTTTCCGGCGGCGGTCACCTCATAAACGTTGGTGCCGAAAGTCGTTCCGGTCACGTTGAAATTCGCGGTGTTACCAAGCCATGTGAACGCCGTCGGCCCGTGGGTCATATCCACCACGGAGCCGTCGCTGAACTTCAACGTCTTGACCGCGCTGGTGTTGGCACCATTCACCAGATGAAGATCGGCCAGGATATTGATGCTGTCCGCAGCATCACCCCGGATCTTCATGGTCAGGTCGCCCCAGCTGTTGGCCTGCCAATAGATATCTTGCGCCGTGATGTTTGGCCCGAGGTCCAGTTCGCCATCAAGGTTGTTGGACTGGACAGTCAGATTTGCGGCACCCCGATCGTACTTCACGATGTTAATACCGCCAACACCGCTAGCGTTTGCGAAGTTGATGTTGCCCGCCGCCGTCACCTCGTAAACGTTGGTGCCGAAGGTGCTTCCGGTCACATTGAAATTCGCAGTATTACCCAGCCACGTGAACGCGGCAGGACCGTGGGTCATGTCCACCACGGAGCCATCACCGAACTTCAGGGTCTTGATCGCGCTGGTGTTGGCGCCATTGACGAGATGCAGATCGCCCAGGATGGTGATGCTGTCTGCAGCATCGCCCCGGATCTTCATGAACAGGTCGCCCCAGCTGTTGGCCTGCCAATAAATGTCCTGAGCCGTAATATTCGGCCCAAAGTCCAGTTCGCCGCCGAAATTGTTGGACTGAATAGTTAGATTCTGATCGCCGCGGTCGTACTTGACGATGTTGATTCCATCAACCGCTGCCGAATTGGCGAAATTCACCGTACCGCTGGTCGAGATCTCATAGACGTTGGAACCGTAGACGCTTCCCGTCAGGTTGAAGTTGCTTGACAGTCCGAGCCAGGTGAACGTGAGCGGCAGGCCGGTGCCGGCACTCGGCTCTCCCAGAGCCAGCGATGTGCCATCGCTGAACTTCAGCGTCGCAAGCGTGCTCGAAGCGCCCCAGGCGTTCGTGGTCAGCGCCCCCGGGACAGTTATGCTGTCCGTAGTGCCGCGCAGTTTGACGATGAGATCCCGGCCGTTGGCCTGAAGCAGGATGTCGTCGGCCGTGATGCCGTTGCCGAGCCGGATGCTGGCGACCGTCTGGTTGACGGTCACCGCGCCATCGCCGCGGCTGAAGAGGAAGAGGCCGGCATCTCCACTGGCAAGGATCGCCTTGACCTGATCTGGAGTCCAGCTCACTCCGTCGGAGAAGGTGATCGCGCGCAAGCCCCAATTCGTGGCGAATTCGTTCTGAACAGTTACGGTCTTGCCAGTGCTGTTGACCGTGATCAGCAGGTTGGCGCCGCTGTTTGCGGCAGGCCGCACCAGCGTCACGTCCGTCGAGGCAATGTCGGTGAACTGCAGCGTCGAGCGAAGATTGCTGGGGTCGGCGACCACTACGTTGCCGCCGGACGAGCTGTAGACGTAGGTGTCCTGTCCGCCCGAGCCGTTCAAATAACGGTCGATCGTGCCGGCAACAATGGTGTCGTCGGCGCTGAAGCCGTAGATCGACGTATCCGTCGACGCGGTCTCCTGCACCAGCCACATCGCGCGGAGATCGGCCTGGGTCCATGTCGTGCCGTCGTCGAAGACGATCTGCTCGACGCCCTCAACCGCACCTCCCTGCTCGCGCTTGAGCAGGATCGAACCTCCGTCACCGGCGCCGGGCGCGCTTTCGGCGATCACGAGCGTCATGTCCGCGTCGTTCCGCGTCAAATGAACCGCCGATGGAACGATGTTCTGCAGCCTCAGCGTGTCGAAGCTGCTGTAATTGCCGAGCCACACCTCGTAGATCGTGTCATTGCCATCTCCGCGGGCGTAGACATAGGTGTCATCGCCGGATTCGCCGTGGATAACATCGTCTCCCTTGCCGCCGCGCAGCGTATCGTTGGTCCGAAAGCCGTCGATATCATCGTTGCCATCGGTGGCCGCCTCGGCCAGCACGCGGACCCGCAGATAGTCCTGGGTCCAGAGCGTGCCGTCGTCGAAGACGATCTGCTCGACGCCGGCGGCAAGTCCGCCATTCAGGTCGGATTTCAGGAGAATGCTGCCGCCATCGCCCGCGCCGGGCGAACTTTCCGCGATGACGAGCGTCAGATCTTCGAAGTTACGCACCAGGCTGACTGCGCCGGGATCGATACCGTGGAGCTTCAGCGTATCGAAGCTGCTGTAATTGCCGAGGAAGACCTCGATAATGGAGTCGTTGCCGTCACCGCGCGTGTAGATATAGGTGTCGTCCCCGGCATTGCCGACGATGGTGTCGTCGCCGCGGCCGCCCTCGATGATATCGTTGGTGTTGAAGGCGACGATCGTGTCGTTGCCCGGCGTTGACGCCTGCGCCAGCACCTTCACGCGCAGATCGCTCTGCGTCCAGACCGTGCCATCATCGAAGACGACCTGCTCGACGCCCTGACGGAACCAATCGTCGAGCTCGCCCTGCAGCACCACCGAACCGCCGTCGCCCGCGCCCGGAGCGCTCTCGGCGAACACCAGGGCCACGTCGTTGTAATTGACGCGGGTAAACGAGACGTCGCCCGGATTGATGCCGTGGAGCACCAAGGTGTCGAACTCCGGTCCTTGCGCATCCGCGATATCGTAGACCGTGTCGTGCCCGTCGCCGCGGGAATAGACGTAGGTGTCGTTGCCCGCGCTTCCGTAGAGATAGTCGTCTCCGACACGGCCCTGCAGCGTGTCGTCGTAGCCGAAGCCGTAGATCGTGTCGTTGCCGCTGGTCCCGGCGGCGTCATCGATCTGCACAAGGATATCGTGCCATCCCAGCACCGTGCCGTCGGCAAAGGTGAAAGTCTCGATCCTGTTCTCCTCCGTCGCGATAAAGCCGTAGATGATGCTGAATTCGCCGCGGATGGTCAGACTGTCGTCGCTTCCGTTGAACGTGATCCGCAGGTCGCTCGTGTTGCCATCGTGATGGAACGCAAGGTCGCTCCGGGAAATCCCGGCCTTGAACTGCACGGTGTCGTCGGTCCCGCTCAGGATGAAGCCGACCCGATCCTCGATCGTATCCGAACCATAGCCGCGGCCGAACACATAGGTATCGTTGCCGTTGCCGCCGCTGAGGGTGTCGTTACCGGCACCTCCATCCAGGATGTCGTCATAATTGAAGCCGGTAATGACGTCGTCGCCGGAGGTTCCGGCGCCCGCATCCAGCGCCTTGATGATGTCTTCCCAGCCGATGTAGCTGCCGTCGTCGAAGGTGAAGATCTCGATGCGGTCCTGATGGGTGTCGAACAGGCCGTAGGCGACGCCGAACTGACCGGTAATAGTCAGCACATCGTCGGTGCCGTTGATCTTGGCCTGGAGATCGTCGCTGACGCCCACGCGCTGGAACGTGACGTCATCCTCGGTGATGCCCGCCCCGAAGTGCACGTAATCGTTCGAGGCCTGCCAGATCCACACCTCCCTGTCCTCGACGGTATCGTGACCATAGCCGCGGCCGAAGAAGTAGTGGTCGCCGGAATCGCCGCCGGACATGTAATCGGTGCCGGCGCCGCCATTCATGAAATCCACGTCAGGCGAGCCGATCAGGTTATCGTCGGTCGCATATGACTGCATGCCGACCACCCTGGCGATGTCGAGCTGGTCCCAGGTGGTGCCGTCGGCGAATTTGATGAACTCGATCTGCTTGTCGAAGTCCTGGAACGCGGTGACGAGGCTCGGCCTGCGGCCCGCGAATTCGTCGACAATCCGGATCTGGTTGTCGGTGCCGTTCTGCGTGATCAGGAGATCAAGCCCGTCACGGGTGAAGGTCAGATCCGCCACGTTGAGATGGGCGAACCAGAGGCTGTCCTCCTGGTTCTGCCCCAATCCCTGCCAGACGTCCTGGATGACGTCGTGCCCGAAATTGTAGCCGACGACATAGGCATCGGAGCCGCCCTGTCCTTTGAGCACCTGGTCGGTGGAGTCGAGATAGAACAGGTCGGTGTTGCCGTCGTCGCCGACGAGCGTGCCGCCGCCGGTCTTGATCTTGGAGGCAGCAATGTCGAAGATCGACGCCGCCTGCTGCAGCGAGATCGCGAGCGGAACGTCCTCATAGGCACCGACCAGGTTCTGGAACAGGAACGCATCGGTGAGCTGATGGCCCTCATTGTCGCGCTGGAAATCGGGCAGCACGACATTGATGATGTCATGCCATTGCGCGAGGAGATCCTGCGCGCCGCTCGCCGTGGCCGGCGCGGCATGGAAGATCGCCTCCAGCATCGGCACGAGCTGGTGTTCCGTGGTCGGGCGGAACGTGTCACTCGCCACGCCGTAGGTGATGCCGGCGAAGAACGGCGCCAGCGGGCCTTGTGCGGCAAGACGGACGGCGAGCCGGTTCAAGGTGTTCCACGATGCGGTCAGGCCGTTCGCGACCACCTGGATCGCGTCCGCGCTCGGATTTTTGCTGATGACGAAGCCGAGATCGAGGCCGGTGTAGCGCTCGAGGAAGGCGATGTCCTGGGCCGTGAGCTTGGTCCAGCTGCCCTGCGCCGGAGGACTTGCCAGCACCTCCTCGATGGTTGGATGGCCATAGATGAGGGTCTTCGTTGAGTTGTAGACCGGCTGCCCGCTCGCATAGCCGTAATAGGGCACGTTCCCGGTCCCATACTCGCCCTTTTGAACGATGAAATCATAGGCCACGCCGCCGGTCCTGGTCACGTCACCGACGAACCAGAAATCCTGCGTCGCCTCGGTGCCCGGCGTTCCCGCCGGCACCGACACCGCGTCGGCCCAAGCGTAGAGAATGGTCCGGGCTGCATCGCGCAAGCTGGCGAGCGAGAGCGTGTTCAGCGACGGCAGCGCCGCGTCGACCGTCTGGACCAGGTTCGGAGTAAGCGTCATCGCCACGTGCAGGTCGGTCAGCGTGCCAAAACCCTTGAGATCAGGGCGGGTCGACGCGTCTGGACTGACCGAGCTGTCGCCCTGCCAGGTGGTATGGGTGTTATCGGTGTCGAACTGCACCTCGCCGATGGCGCCGGTGGTGCCGTCGCTTCGCTCGAATGTCCCGGTGGAGGCAATGATGTTGCCGCTGTCGGCGGTGTGGGTCGTGGTCGATCCGGTCGAGATCGAGACGATGTCGAGCGAGGCCAGCGACTTCAATTCGCCGGCATCGGTCTTGCCGTCCTCGTTGGCGTCGACCCAGACCTTCAACGTGGCGAATGTGTCGTTCGCGTCGACGACGCCGTCGCCGTTGAAATCGGCAAGGCCGTCGTCCAGCGCGCTGATCTTGCCGTCGTGATTGCCGTCCAGGCCCGCAAGCTGCGTGAATCCCGGCGTCTGGTCGTTGCCGAACATCTCGCCGATGTCGTCGATCTTGCCGTTGCCATTGAGATCGCGCACCAGCATGCCGTCGCCGCCGCGCACCCAGCCGACGCGCTCGGCAAAGCCGTCCTTGTCCACATCGAACGAGGCGTTGTTGCCCGCCATCGAGGAGAGATTGACGCCGTTGCCGTTGAGATCCAGCACCAACGGGTCGGTCCAGCTCCGGATTTTGCCGGTGAGCGCCTGGCCGATCTTCTTCATCGCCGTGAGAGCTGATGCCGCCGTCTCGAACCCAGAGGTCCAGCCGTTGCTACGTTCGATCCGATAAGTCACCTGGATGACGAACAGGCCCGCCGTGAGGTTGCTCGACGCGTCGGTCGTGAAGTTGAAGCCGGGGATGAAGGTTTCATTCCCCATCGCATCAAGAATTACCAAATCACCCTGTGCATTCCGCCCATAGCGCTCGCCATGGGCGCCATAAGCGTATGTGCTCTCAGTGCCCCACTGCACTCCCCCGGTAAGCGTTATGCCAAAATATGTGATGTGATCGCTCGTACTCGCGTCTTCGAATAAGAGCTGGCCATTGTGTGATATCTCGACCCGATCGCTTCCGGCGCCAGTATGAACGATTGTGCCAGGTCCGCTCGACCATAGAGTATCGTTGCCATCGCCCAGGTCGATTACCGTACCTGCGCTAGAGCTCCTGACCGTGTCATCGCCATCGCCTGCATCAATCCGCTGTATGCCTCCCGAAACCTCTATCGTATCCGCCTTGGAGGTTAGCTTCACTTCTTCGAAGCCTGTAAAGCTGACATTGCCAAGGACAATTTTGCCGTCGCCTGACTTCAGGTTGACGCCTGTCGATAACCCGCTGAAGTCAAGAACGTCTCGGTCTCCCTCCCCCTGATCGCCGCCATCAAAGATCACTTTGGATGGAGCTTGCTGGAGGCCATCCTGAACCTGCAAAGCATCCTTCGCACCAGTCAACTTGACGGTCTCGATTTCGGACGCCTGAAGCACACTCCCGTCGGCTATCGAGAGCTTTAGCTTGGGCGACGACCCGCTACCCGCGGTTGCCGGCTCAGTCGTCGCCGCAACCGATACGCCAGCATGATTGCCAGCGTAAGTGATCGTATCGTCGCCTCCTCCACCAACGACGTCGAGCTTAGCTGAGGAAATTCCCGAGAAATCAAACGTGTCAGCCCTAGAAGTCCCGATAATCTTGTCAAAATTCTTGAAATCCGTGTCAGTGCCGTCCAACTTGAGATTTGTTAGAGTGATCCCGGATGCAAATTGCGAAAAGTCCAAAATGTCGGGCTGATCATCCGGATTATCACCGGCATCGATCTCTTGAAGCGTCGACAGTAGCTCTAGGCCTTGCGTCCCGATCCGAACTGTATCCGCGTAATTGGTTAGCTTTATCTTCTCGATTGAGAACAATCGATCACTATCGCCGTAACCGTCATCTGAGACGATGATAGGAGTAAGGCCATCCATTGTGTCTGCGGGACCAACAAGCCCCGGATCGATGTCAACCGTCACGCCGTGGCTCGTCAGTTGTCCCCTGTCCCCTACGGAATAGTCCGCCACATCCGAACCGTCACCCGCGATTGGCGTTACACGATCGCCCCCATTTAGGACATCATTTCCGCTTCCTCCGTAGAGCCAATCATTCCCTACCCCGCCGTAGAGATAATCGTTGCCAGCGCCTCCATAGAGATAGTCATCTCCAGAAAATCCCATAAGAAGATCGCGAGAGCCATCCGCTCTAAAAGAGAGATCAAGACGATCCGGCGCCTTGTTCAAAGTAGAGTCGAAGTAAGCGATATCGATCGTCTGATCTTCAGAGTACGAGACTTCTTTATTTATGTATATTTGGTTATATGAGTTAATGCCGGCATCATAGCCAACACGGGAGTAGCCTGCGGGATACCCCATCTCTTGCATTATAGTATTTGCCAAGCGCTGCGTCTGGCCAATATGGTCAAACGCCGGGTTGTTGTACTCTCTGGCCGCGACGCCATAGTACGGCTGACCAAATGGATCTACTAAGTCAGGAGAGCCATAAATCGCATGAATAAGTTCATGGATCACAAGGCTCTGCAAATTCAAAAGGTGAATGCGGCCATCACTCCCCATGAATTGGTAGCCGGTGTCCGGCGCTACTTGGCTAAAATCAATTACCGCTATGTTGCTGGACGGGTACGCAAATGACCCAATGCTAGAGTTAGACCACCCCTGCAGAAACCAAATCTCATTTAGGCCTGCCCCCACATCGAGCAGGCTACGCGCAGTTTGTGAACCGGAATATAGCGCCTGGAGCGCACTTATAATGTCATTCTTTTGCCCTAGCGACAATTGTTGCCCTAGCTCGGAAGCCAAATGACCATTCACGACGCTGGGTTCACCATCCATACCATCTTCGCCCAAGCCCCAGAATCTCAGCTTCGAGCTAACATCCGACCAAGTCATTTGCTTCCCCGTTTCCGACGGACTTCCATGAAAGTCACTATTTCGGAAGCGACCTGAGTCGCTCCCGTTCAAACTCGGTGATCTCTTGCCGCCACTCGCGATATCGGGCCTCGCTTACCGGAAGCCCTATAAGATGAAACCCGAAGGCGTCCTTGTACATCGCTACAAAATATTCCTGCGCGAGCTGACGCGGCGTGCCGGGGCGTAGAGCATAGGTGTTACTTAGATCGCCTCCACCGAACGTAACACCCACGAGCTCTTGCTCTGGTCGCTTGCCACGAACAACATCGAGCACCCGCAACATAGCCGACAAGGGCTCCTGAGGTTTTTCGCGCGATGGATATCCGGATTGGTCGATACCAAGGAGAGATGCAGGTGGACCGATAAGCCGCACCTTGGCCACAACGATTTGATCTGTTGATGACGGGAGATTGGACTTCGGAACCTCAAGAGGCGCCTCATCCGCAAAGTAAGTGAGCGGGCCGTCGGCTGCCTGCACCACAGTCACCGTCCAAATCAGGATGACACAGACTAAACCACCACCTAGCCACCGAGCTACCATCGATATCCACCCGCTCGCTAAACCAGCTATCGATAATTCGTTCATGTCAACCGAGCCTCCCGTCCAACTACAAGGTTGCTTCTTGGTCCTGTCGCTCAATTTCTCGGTGTTCTACACGAATTTGCAACGCACGAAAAACAACGCGAAAGCTACCTTCGAAGAAATAACCGTCGCGTCGGAACAACGATACCTACCGCATTGAATAGGATTGTTTCGGGTTGAATTCATCAACGCGCTCATCATCTTTCCCTCAAGCTCTCCTGCCGATATCTCAACAACGGCGACATCACGTACTCGATGATCCTTCGCTGCCCCGTCTTGATCTCCACCGTCACCGCCATGCCGGGCGCAAGGTTCACCATCTTGTCGTCGACCTGCATCTTGGTGCCTTCGAGCGACACGCGCGCGGCGTAGAGCAGCTCCTGGCCGGCGGGCTCGCTCGATTCGGCGAGTGCGCCACCCTGCTTCGGGACTCCTACCCCGCCCGGCGGCTTGTCCTTGATGATCGCATCGCGCGACACGCTGATGACCTTGCCGTGCAGCAGGCCGTAGCGGGTGAAATTGAACGTG
>NZ_LFJC01000003.1:6854773-6921971 GCF_002776695.1 Bradyrhizobium nitroreducens | reverse complement strand
GATTTCGCCGTACGCCGATCACACCGGTCGTGTGCGCCAGGTGTTTCGCTCACGGTTGCCCGCCCTGCGAAATCCTTGGCGCCGATGTAACCCACGTCCACCGCCACCCGGCCCGCGTTCGTGACGATCGCGATACGCCCCTCTTCGTTGGGCCGGGATGCAGCAACACATACGCCCTTTCCGAATTTCGGTAAAGCGGAATATTTTTGGCGGTGGGCATTGCCCCACCGCTCGCGTGTTTCGCCCGTCGGGCAACACAAGGTCTTGTAGATATCATGCCGGCCGCGACCCGGGCGATTCCGTGGTAGCGCTGAAGGGCGTGCAATTCCCGACGCACAGCCGCGCCTTCACCGAGGAGGAAGCAGCCAAGGGTGTGGGACCGCCGCACCTCGGCATCTTGACAACCAAGGGGTGTATCCTTCTCACTACGCCTTTTCTCGATAGAAAGGATAGTGAAATGTCGGATAAACTGATCATTGTTCCGCCCGGTCACGTTGTACCTGGCGGCGAGCTCCTGAACATCACCAGCGATCACATCGGTGAACTTACGGCGACCATGCAGCTTCTCCGCGACGCCACAGTGCGCATTACCGGTACTATGGTTTGGATGGGGGATGGCAGCGGATCACTCCACCTATTTGTCAAAGACATGAGCACAGACGCGGAATCTGAGTTGGCAAAAGATATCTCGCCTAATCACAATCAACGCGTCGAGACCGATGTGAACTTCTACGCAAATAAGCAGTACGCAATCAGGCTGAAGCAAATCAATGACAACGCCGAACCCGGCGCTTCAACCCTGCGCGTGGTCGTTGTGATGACCTAGTCCGGAGAGACGCCCTTTGCCGCATCGGCTCGGTGCGGCAACGGACACATCCCTGAGAAGAGTGAAGGCGAGTGAAAGTCGGCTGTTGCCCCATCAGCGACCTCGGAAACCATCCACTGTTCGGCCGATGCCGGCGGTAAACCGGACGTCAGGCGGCAGCCGATCAATGAGCAGCAGCCCTACCGGATGATCGTGGTCAGCGACGAGTAGCGCCTGTTCGGCTTGGCCTCGCCCGCCGAGAACTGCGCGAAGGCATCGCTGACGCGCGCGGCCGGCGTGGTGCCGTCTGCGAAGCGGAATTCCTTGGGCCGCGGCGCATAGAAGCTGGCGCGGTAATAATTGTCGTCGAAGCGTACCTCGCCGACCCCGAACAACGCGTCGCAGGCGAACAGGAGCGCATAGACTCCCGCCATCGCGGCGACGAACTCCTTGAGAACAGACATTTTGATGCCCCAGCCTTTTGCAGGCAGGATGCATGACGGTTCCAAAGCCCCGGTTTACGACGCGCGGTTCTTGTCCGCAGGGTTTGCCGCCCCTGAAGCGATTGCAGACAATTTTATCGATCTCGAAAAGAGAGCCCGCCTGACCGGGTCAGGCGGGCCCAGGATTGGCCGCTCGGGAGGTACGTGAGGCAGCCAGGTTCGTCAGCCGTGGTCGGCCTCCTTGCGATGGCCGCTCTCGCTGAGGCGGTCGACCCAGGCGATGCCGATCGCCGAGATGATGAAGGTCAGATGGATCAGCACCTGCCACATCACGCCGGTCTCGGTGAAATTGCTGCGGGTGGTGCCGAGATTGCCGGCCTCGATGAAGGTCCTGAGCAACGAGATCGAGGAGATGCCGATGATCGCCATCGCGAGCTTGATCTTGAGCACGCTGGCATTGACGTGGCTCAGCCATTCCGGCTCGTCGGGATGGCCGGTGAGGTTCAGCCGGGACACGAAGGTCTCGTAGCCGCCGACGATCACCATGATCAGGAGGTTCGAGATCATGACGACGTCGATGAGCCCGAGCACGACCAGCATGATCTGCTGCTCGCTGGCGTCGAACGAGTGCAAGACCAGATGCCAGAGCTCCTTCAGGAACAGCAGCACGTAGACGGCCTGCGCGACGATCAGGCCGATATAGAGCGGGAACTGCAGCCAGCGCGAGCCGAAGATGAGCTGGGCGAACAGGCCGAGGCGCGGCGGCACGGCCTGCGCCGAAGGTGCTTTGGGTTCGGACGTCATGAATTGCTCCGGATTGCCGAAAATGATCGCCTCAGAGACTCGCGATGACGGGTGCGAGCTCGAGCGAGCCCCGATAGATCATCTCGAAGGCGACGTAAATGATGATGGCGAGGCCGACATAGGCGATCCAGCGCTGTTTCTGCAACACGCGGCCGAGCAGGTCGGCTGCGACGCCCATCATCGCGACCGACAGCAACAGGCCGAAGGCGAGGATGTAGGGATGCTCGCGCGCGGCACCCGCGACCGCGAGCACGTTGTCGAGCGACATCGAGACGTCGGCCGCGACGATCTGCACCGCGGCCTGCCCGAAGGTCTTTCGCTGCGCCGGCGCAGCGTCGGCGCCGCCGCCATGACTGAACGCAAGCTGTCCCGCGTGCGACTGCTCGCGCAGCTCGCGCCACATCTTCCAGCACACCCAGAGCAGCAGCACGCCGCCGGCGAGCAAGAGGCCAATGACCTGCAGAAGCTGGGTCGCGACGCCGGCAAAGACGATGCGGAGTATCGTGGCGGCGGCGATGCCGACGATGATGGCGCGGCGGCGCTGCTCGGCGGGCAGGCCCGCCGCGGCGAGGCCGATGACGACGGCATTGTCGCCGGCGAGTACGAGGTCGATCAGGACGACTTGAAGCAGTGCAGTGAGTGCTTCGGGCGTGATGAATTCAATCATGATTGATCATTTTTCGGTGCAGACGGATCGAGCCATTGCGGCTTCTTCCGCTCGACCCAATCCAGGACCTTCGAGCGCGAGGAGCGCAGCGCAGGCACGTCCTCGGCAAGCAGCGCAAGACCGAGCGGCAGCATCCAGACGCCGAGAATCGGCAGGAAGGACAGCACGCCGCCGGCAACGAGCAGCGCCCCCGAGGGAATTCTGACCCAGCGGTTCGACGGTTTGAGCAGATAGGTGACGGTGTCACCCATGCGTGGCGGCAGCCGATCGACGAGCTTGTCGAGGCGCGGGTCACCGCCGGCCATCTCGCCGGCGGAACCTGCGGCCTCCTTGCGACGCTCGTTCGATGCTGCGCTCATGCTTACTCCTCTGTGGCCAATTGCGGCCTGGTGCGCTCCCTGCCCGACGTGACCGGCTTTGCACGCGGCAACACCAGCGTCAGCAAGCGCAACAATTTGATCGCCTGCACTTCATGGGGATGAACGTCTTCGTCGGCGGCGGCGACGCGCTCCGACAGTTCCATCAGATGTGATGACAGCGGCATGTCCGAGACCGGCCGCAGCGTGTCGATCACCACATTGGCGAAATCCGGCTCCTCCAGCCGTTCGGCGAGGGCGTCGAACATGGCAGACAGCCTCTCGTCCCCGATATGCGGCGCCAATCCGCGATCCCTGATGAACCGGATCACCTCGTCGCGCTCGACCGGCGAGACCTGCCGGTCGGCCACGGCGACCAGCGCGCCGGCAATCACCAGCGCGGCCGCAGCCTGCTCGTTCAGGCTGGACGGCTCCGTGATCTCGATCTCGATGGGATTAGAATGCTTGGCGTCAGTCATCGTTGCTCCTCAATCTTGCGAAATGGCCGCGCGGAGCTGCGATGGGGACGATGGAGTCGGAGAGAACATCAAGGGCCCGACGATCGGCCAATCCATCGCATTCGCGCGGGACAGGTCATCCGACATCGCGAGGTTTGCCGACTTCGTCGGCGTCCTCGCCAGAGGGGCCCGGATTCTTGTTCGTGTCAGAGATAAAGGTGGGCTCGTCGGAATCAAGGCAGCGCGACTGCGACCAGCCGCCGCATCGGTTCCATTGTTGCCGGGGAACTGATCCGGCCTCGTGCGTGCGGCTCTGCGCTGCGCGCTCAGGCGCGCCGACCGTCGCCGGCCGGCTCGCAACGTCTAACAACCACTAACGGGCCAACCATCCGATTTGGATGCAGATTACCGTGCGGGCGCCCCGCCATGTCGGGCGGATATGCATCCACGATCGAGGAAACCGATGGCTCGTCTGCTCTCCCTCAATGTCGGCTTGCCGCGCGACGTCGCCTGGCAAGGCAGGACCGTTCATACCGGTATCTGGAAGACTCCCGTCACGGGCCCACGCCGGGCTCGCCGGCTCAACATCGACGGCGACGGCCAGGGCGATACGGCGGGTCACGGCGGCGAGCAGCGCGCCGTCTTCGTCTACCAGGACGAATCCTATCGATACTGGCAGACACATCTCGGCCGGTCCGACCTCGTTCATGGTCAATTCGGCGAGAACTTCACCGTCGAGGGCCTGGCCGACGCCGAGGCCTGCATCGGTGATCGCTACAGGATCGGCACCGCCCTGTTCGAGGTCACGCAGCCGCGCGTCACCTGCTACCGGCTCGGCATTCGCATGGACGAGCCTGACATGCCCGCGCTGCTCGTCAAGCACGGCCGGCCGGGCTTCTACTTCCGTGTCATCGAGGAGGGCGACGTCGAGGCCGGCGACGAGATCACGCAGGTCGAAAGCGGTGTTGAAGGCATGAGCGTAGCCGAGATCAATGCGCTGCTTTACTTGCCCCCGCATCCGCGCGAACGCCTCGCCCGCGCGCTGAAGATTCCGGCGCTGAGCCGCGGCTGGAATCACTCCTTTGCAGCGCTGCTCGCGCAGACAGACAGCCCCATCGCGGGAAACGCCGGGCTCGGCCCAGCGGCTTCCCCGCCGCCGGCCTGGCGCGGCTTCCGCCCCTTCCGTGTGACGCGCAAGATCGCCGAAAGCGCCAGCGTGACCTCGCTGGTGCTCGAGCCCGCCGATGGACAGAAGTTGGCAGCCGCCCTGCCCGGTCAGTTCGTCGTCGTGCGGCTGGGGCCATCCGCGATGACGCGCAGCTATTCGCTGTCGGGCCGTACCGACGCGGCATCCTATCGCATCAGCATCAAGCGAGAGGCGCACGGCGCGGCCAGCATCTACGTCGCCGAGACGATCAAGGCCGGCGATATCGTGCCGCTCGGTGCGCCGCGCGGCAGTTTCACCCTCCACTCCGATACACGGCCCGTGGTGCTGCTGAGCGCGGGCATCGGCGTGACGCCGGTGCTCGCCATGCTGCACGCCCTCGCTGCGGAACGCACGACGCGGGAGGTCTGGTGGCTGCATGGCACACGCAACGGCCGCGAGCATCCGTTCGCGGCCGAGGCGCGCGGGCTTCTTGCAGGATTGGCTCACCATCACAGCCATGTCTGCTTCAGCGCACCCGATCGGGCCGACCGTGCAGGAGCGGACTTCGACAGCACCGGTCGTCTGGATCGACAGCGGCTGCAGATGCTCGACGTTCCCAGGGACGGCGATTTCTATCTCTGCGGACCGACGGCCTTCATGAGCGATCTCACCACCGGCCTCGCCGCGCTGGGCGTCGGCCCCGATCGCATCCACACCGAGCTGTTCGGCAGCAAGCCCTCGCTGACACCGGGTATCGCGGCCGCGCCGAAGACGACTCCGCATCAGCCGGCCGGAGCGCCGGGCCCGGGCCCGATGGTGTCTTTCACCCGCAGCGGCCTCAATGTCTGCTGGGACGCCTCCTATGCCAACCTGCTCGAGCTTGCCGAGGCATGCGATGTCCCGGTGCGCTGGTCGTGCCGAACGGGGGTTTGCCACAACTGCGAGAGCGGGCTCGTGGCCGGAGAGGTCAGCTACGCGCCGGATCCGCTCGACCCGCCGGCCGAGGGAAATCTGCTGATCTGCTGCGCACGACCGCAAGGCGACGTCGTGATCGATCTCTAGAGATCAAATCGGCGCTGGACACAGGAGACTTCGATGCGAACTGACATCATGCCGGGCGTGACCTTCCCGGATTACGAACTCAGCGATCACACCGCAAAGCACCGCAAGCTCTCCGAGCTGCAGGGGGACGATCCCATGATCGTCGTGCTCGGCCGCGGCGGATTTTGCCCGAAGGATCGTCGCCAGACCGAAGGGCTGGTTCAGCTCCATCGCGAGATGGAGGTCGGCTATTGCCGGCTGGTCACGATCACCACCGACACCATCGCCGAGACCAATGAATATCGCAGCGGCGCCGGCGCGCACTGGCCGTTCCTCTCGGACCCCAGGCGGATCGTGCAGAAGGACCTCGACATCGCCGAATACACCGATCCCGTCCACAATCCCATGATCCCGCATGTCGTCGTGCTGGAGCCCCGCCTCGTCGTTCACAAGATCTACAACGGCTACTGGTTCTTCGGGCGTCCGACGGTCGAGGAATTGCGCCAGGACCTCAGGGCCGTCAGCATGAAGTGCCGCCCGGATTGGGACATCACCGCGCCCGGATTTAGGGCGCTCTGGGACCAGGGCCGCAAGGAGCATTTCTATCCCTACGGCAAGACTTATCGCGAAACGCTCGGCGGCAGGGACTAGCGGGCAGCGGCCGGGATCTCATCGGGAACGCAGCCCGGGCAGGTTTGTTGGTGCCGTCAGGACATATCCCCGACAGGAACTCCCATGTGCCGCTGGATCGCATACCGGGGCGAGACGACGTCTTTCGAACCCTATGTCACCGAGCCCGAGCATTCGCTGATCGCGCAGAGCATCCGCTCGCTGCAATCGACGGCAGGCTCGAACGGCGACGGCTTCGGTCTCGGCTGGTACGGCGAGCATCCGGAGCCCGGCCTCTATCGCGAGACGCGCCCGGCATGGTCGGACGAAAATCTACGCTATCTCTGCCGGCATCTGCGCTCGCATCTGTTCTTCGCCCATGTGCGCGCCGCGACCGGCACCGCGGTGACGCGGCAGAATTGCCATCCCTTTGCCTGCGGCCACTGGATGTTCATGCACAACGGCTTCGTCGGCAGTTGGAATCGGCTGCGGCGCAAGGTCGAGGCGCTGATTCCCGATGCGTTCTATCCGTCGCGGCTGGGCACGACCGATTCCGAAGCCGTGTTCCTCGCGATGATGGGGGCCGGCCTCGACGGCGACCCGCTTGGAGCGACGCAGCGCGTGCTGCAGGCCCTGGTCGGCCTCGTCAATGACGGCCGCTTGCGCGAACGGCTGCGCTTCACCAGCGCGATCGCCAACGGCCGGGACCTCTACGCCTTCCGCGTCGCGGTCAACGATGCCGCGAACACACTCTACTTCCGGGAGGACGGCGGCCAGGTCATTGTCGTGTCCGAACCCTTCGACAAGGAAACCGATTGGACCGAGGTGCCGCCAAACCACGCGCTGATCGCACGCGCGTCCGAAAGCGTGAAGATTGTTCCGTTCGACGCGACAATTTGCAGTAGCGCCGACCGGGAACCCACCCCTACCCGGAGGATTAGTGCCCGCAGGTGATCTTTGCCGGGTGGGATATGACATTTGCTTCGGACGTTTTGAAACTGCTTCGCCTGGATTCCTCGGGTGACAAACAGCATCTCGTGATTCGCTCCGCCGGCGGCGGCGGCAAGGCCGCTGAATATTCCTTCGGCATCGAGGAGGAATACTTCCTGGCCGATCGCCGGACGTTCGACGTTGCGATCGAGACGCCCAACGCGCTGTTCGAATCGGCGAACTGGTCGACCGGCGGCCAGGCCATGCGCGAGATGCTGCAATCCCAGCTCGAGGTCGCCACCAACGTTCACGTCGACGTCAACGACGCCCGCGAGGAGCTTCGCTTCCTGCGCCGCGAGGTTGCGAACGTCGCCGCGCAATATGGTTTCGTGATCATGGCCTGCGGCACGCACCCGACGGCGGTCTGGCGCATGTCGCAGCCGAGCCCGAAGCCGCGCTATGAGGAGATGATCGAGGACCTGCGCAGCATCGGCCACCGCAACATGATGTGCGGCATGCATGTGCATGTGCAGTTGCCCGATCCCGAGAAGCGCATGGCGGTGATGCGGGCGATGCTGCCGCACCTGCCGCTGTTCATCGCGCTGTCGGCCTCCTCCCCGTTCTGGAACTCGCACAAGACCGGACTGAAGGGCTACCGCCTCGCCGCCTATTCCGAGCTGCCGCGCACCGGCCTGCCCGAACTGTTCGAGAGCCGGCAGGACTACGACGAATATGTCGGCGCGTTGCAGCGCTCGGGCGTCGTTCCCGACGAGAGCCACATCTGGTGGGCGATGCGGCCCTCGATGCGGCACCCGACGCTCGAACTCCGCGCGCCCGACACCTGTACCTTCGTCGACGATGCCGTCGCCATCGCCTCGCTCTATCGCTGCCTGACGCGGCACCTCTATCTGCGGCCTCATCTGTCGAAGGAGGTGACGGTGGTCGAACGCGCGATTGCGGTCGAGAACAAATGGCGCGCCCAGCGCTACGGCACCGATTGCATCTTTGCCTCCAAGGACGGGCCGGTCACGATCTCCGAGATGCTGTCCCGAATCGTCGACGACATCGCCGAGGACGCGGACGCTCTCGGCTGCACCGCCGAGATCGAGCATTGCCGCACCATCGTGGACCGCGGCAGCTCGGCCGAATTCCAGCTCCGCGCCTATCGCGAGAACGGCGACGACATCGCAGCAGTGTCACGATGGATCGCTACATCGACGTTATCGGGGACGAATACCCCCATCGGGCAAGGCGCGCCAACGCCGTCATAGTGCCCGCGCAAGCTTCACGAACGAGAACGTCATCTCTGAATTTGGTCCGTCCCAGAGGAATGCATGACTGACATCGCCTGGTGCGCCGGTTGCGGCCACAGCCTGGTCCCGATCCTGTCCGAAAACGGCCGCGCGCGGCCGAGCTGCTTCTGGTGCGAAGGCATCGACGCGCGGGCCATGGAGATGGCAAAGTGGGCGGACAGCCCGGCCGGCAAGCCGGATCGGGCCGCGCCTCACGCCTTTGATTGAGCCCCCGTCTCAAGCCCCTTGGCGTCAAACCCCTTGGCGTCAAACCCGCGCCACCACGCGCGGACGGAATACGGACTCGGCGGTCGGCGCAGGCGCTGCGGCGGGTTTTCGCGTCGGCCGGCGCCGCGGGATGAAGAAGCTGCTCACGATGATCGGCTCATGATCGCCGAGCGCGATCCGCTCCTTCGCGAGCAGGCTCATGACCGAACGCATCTTCATGACCTCCTGCGCCACGAAGCTGCAGTTCTCATCGCGATTGATCTGCTCATGCATGATCGCCTCGGCTTCGCGCATGCTGACGCGGAGCGCTCTGATGGTTCTGCGAATGTCGTTGATGCGGTTGTCCATGGCTGCCTCCATCTCGGTCGCAGCATAAGAACAAAACACGAACAATCTGTCAATCGCCGCCTGCCCGGCCGCGAAATGATCTCCGGGCGCAGGGGCGACATCGCACTGATCCCGCCAACGCTGCTGCACGCGCCCTGGCGAGGCTTGCTGACAAATTAGACAGGTCCCGTCGCTCCCGTGGAAGCAGGCCTTCGCGCGCGGCGCCTGACGATCAGAACGAGCCGTCGATCTAACGTCCCGTGCAACCTCCGGATTTTTCCCGCATGGCACGTTCGCGTCGCGATGCCGGGCCCGCCTGCTGCTTCGCAAACCAACTGGCCCGGAATTCGCAATGACGTCGTCAGCGAAGCAACGGCGCAGAGCGGAGAACGTCATGAACGTGCATGCTGCGGGCGATCTCAAGACAACCGGCCTCACCCACCCGAGCGGCGCGCCGCTCCGCCTCAACACGCAGGACTTCGTTGCCATCGACCGCGACCGGAATGCGAAGTTCGAGGCGACCTATCGTCCGCAAGCGCTCTACAATCGCGCCAACGAAGGCTTTCACGCCAACAATGAAACCTTCCTGCTTCACGAAGTCGCGACCAACCTGCCGATCTACCGCCCCGACACCGGTCCCACCGACTTCCATCTGCATCTGCCGCCCGGCGGCTTCCAGCTCGTGCTGGTCACCTCGGGCGCCTTCACCTTCGACTATGACGGGCGCTTCTACAATGTCGGCCCCGGCGCGGTGATGCTGCAAAGCGCGATCGTGCACCGCCAGCTGTTCTACACCTGGTCTGGCCTGTCGACCGAAGAGAATTTGAAGACGCCGCAGACGGTGGTGCCCGATCCGATCTCGATGGGCTATTCCGGCAAATTCCTCGAAGCCTTCATCACCGATCCCACCACCTTTCCGAATCCGACCATCGTCGGTCCCGATCAGATCGACGAAGCCGAGACGCCGCGCGTGGCCTGGAGCCATCCGCTGCACGATCGCCCGGCCAATGCCGGCTTCTGGCTGCAGGATCCGCTGGCCCTGGATGCATTGTTCAAGCCGCTGAGCGACGGCTCGATCAAATCGCCGCTGCCGGTTTACGTGCGCGACATCGGCATCGAAGCACCGAGCGGCCAGCTCGTCACCGGCCACATCATCGCAACCGACCCGCGCGGCGGGTCGCTGCTGCCGAAGAGCACGTCGGCGTCCGTGGATGCCACCTCGTTCGCCAAGGGCGAGGTCGTGATCTATCGCGTCATTCGCGGCACGGCCGAATTCAAGAACAAGGCGGGCGAGACCTTCGAGCTCGCGGCCGGCGACGTCGTGACTGCAGGCAAGAGCTCGCTCAGTCTCGTTGCGGTCGGCGAGAACACGCAGGTGCTCCGGCTCGGTCTCCTCAAGGGCATGAACGATCTTCGCGGCTGGACGCCGACGCAGCGCGACGAGATCGACGGCCTCGCCGGCCAGATCATCACGCAGAGGGATGTGCGCCCCCTGCGCACCGAAGGCAGGCCGGTCGGATATCTCTACGCTTAGGAGACGCCCTACTCCGCCGCCTGGCGCACGTGGCGCGCGGTCGGCGTGCGCATGGTGACGAGCTCCTCGGCCGCGGTCGGATGCAGCGCAATCGTGGCGTCGAAATCGGCCTTGGTCGCCTTCATCTTCACCGCGATGGCAACGGCTTGCGTGATCTCGGCCGCGGCGTCGCCGACGATGTGGCAGCCCAGCACGCGATCGGTCGAACCGTCCACGACCAGCTTCATCAGCACGCGGGTGTCGCGGCCCGACATCGTCGCCTTGATCGGGCGAAAGGTCGTCTTGTAGATGTCGACGTGGCTGAACTGCGCCCGCGCCTCGGTCTCCGTCAGGCCGACGGTTCCCACTTCAGGCTGCGAGAACACCGCGGTCGGGATGTTGGAATGATCGACCTGCACCTCGCGCTTGCCGAACACGGTGTCGGCGAAGGCATGGCCCTCGCGGATCGCGACCGGCGTCAGGTTGAAGCGATGGGTGACGTCGCCGATCGCATAGATGCTGTCGACCGAGCTCTTGGAGAAATGGTCGACCGCGATGCCGCCATTCTTCGGGTTGATGGCGACGCCGGCGTTCTCGAGGCCAAGGTTGGCGACGGCCGGGTGGCGGCCGATCGCGAACATCACCTGGTCGGACGCGAGGCTCGATCCGTTCGACAGATGCGTGGTGAACTCATCGCCATGGCGATCGACCTTCGCCACCGTGCAGCCGGTGAGGATGGTGATGCCCTGCTTCTCCATCTCGGCACGAACGTGGGTCCGGACATCCTCGTCGAAACCGCGAAGAATGTTGTCGCCGCGATAGATCACGGTGACGTCGGAGCCGAAGCCGGCGAAGATGCCGGCGAATTCCAGCGCGATGTAGCCGCCGCCCTGGATCACGATCCGCTTCGGCAACTTCTTCAGATGAAACGCTTCATTGGAGGAGATCACGTGCTCGATGCCGGGGATCGGGGCGCCGTGATTGGGCGCGCCGCCGGTCGCGATCAGGATGTATTTCGCCGTGATCTTCTTGTCGTCCGCGAGCAGGCGGACGGTGTGCTTGTCCTCGATCACCGCACGGCTCTTGACGATCTGCGCGCCGGACTTCTCGACATTGGCGGTGTAGGCCGCCTCCAGCCGCGCGATCTCCTTGTCCTTGTTGGCGATCAGCGTCGGCCAGTCGAAGCTGGCGGGCGGAACGGTCCAGCCGAAGCCGGCGGCGTCCTCGAGCTCGTGACGGAAATGCGAGCCGATCACGAACAGCTTCTTCGGCACGCAGCCGCGGATCACGCAGGTGCCGCCCATGCGGTACTCTTCCGCGAT
Organism: Bradyrhizobium nitroreducens; assembly: GCF_002776695.1. Classification (GTDB taxonomy): domain Bacteria; phylum Pseudomonadota; class Alphaproteobacteria; order Rhizobiales; family Xanthobacteraceae; genus Bradyrhizobium; species Bradyrhizobium nitroreducens. Next base: position 6,910,029 of record NZ_LFJC01000003.1, on the reverse strand, counting down.
CATCACGCGGGCGCCGTAACCGGCCGCGATACGGGCGGCACGCACGCCGCCCGAGCCACCACCGATCACGAAGAGGTCGACGTCGAATTCAGCCATTGTCCACTCCGACCTCTTTCAGGGATTTCTGACCAGATAGGTACTGTCAGATTTCCTTGCCACGCTTGCGCATCTCGGCGCGGAAGGCCCCCATCACGGTCTCGGAGAAATTCTGGGCCCAGGAGTTCATGAAAGCCATGCTGAGGCCGATGGCGCGCGGCTCGGCGTCGATCAGCTTCTTGCCGAGCGGCGACTTGTAGAAGGTGACGAGGTCCTTCAGCTCCTGCTCGGTGAACTCGCTGGCATAGATCTGCGCCATGCCGTCGCCAATCTCGTTCTGGCGGCCGTTGAGCTGCTGGGCGACGACCTGTGCGACCTCGTTGAGGTCCTTCTGGTAGTTCAGGTTCTGCTGGATCAGCGCGATCTTGGTCTTCTCGACGAGGCCGGGCACGGCGCCCTGATACATCGCGGTGGCGTTCTTGATCTGCAGGATCTCCTTGGCCGCCGCAACCGCGGCGGGCGAGGCTTTCGGCTGCGCGGGCGCCGCTGCGGCCTTGGGCTGGGCCGGAGCCGGCTGCTGCGCCACGGCCGGGACGGCCAATCCTGCAGCAAGAACCACGGCCGGCAAGAACTTCAATACGATCTTCATTCCTAGTCTCCTTTCGGCTTGCGCCGTTCAATCACGCGAATTCCCTCAGCCCCCGCCAGAACGGCGGAGCTGGCCAAGCCGATGAACAGCCCGTGCTCGACCACGCCTGGAATGGCGCTCAATGCCTTGGCGAGGCTGGCAGGATCCTCGATCCGTCCGAGCTGGGCATCGACGATCCAGTGGCCGCCGTCGGTGACGAAAACGTGGCCGTCCTTGCCCTTGCGGACCGCCATTTGCCCGGAAACGCCGCATTCGGCAAATGCCTTCTCGATCGCCCGGCGCGTCGCGCCGAGGCCGAACGGGATGACCTCGACCGGCAACGGAAACTTGCCGAGCGTCGGCACCCATTTGGTGTCATCGGCAATCACGATCATGCGATCGGAAGCCGCCGCCACGATCTTCTCGCGCAGCAACGCGCCGCCGCCGCCCTTGATCAGGTTGAGCGCGGGATCGATCTCGTCGGCGCCGTCGACGGTGATGTCGAGATGGTCGACCTCATCGAGCGTGGTCAGCGGCACGCCGCAGCGCTCCGCGTCCGCGCGGGTCTGCTCGGAGGTCGGCACGCCGATCACCTTCAAGCCGGCGGCGACGCGCTCGCCGAGCAGCTCGACGAAGTGCTTGGCGGTCGAGCCGGTCCCGAGCCCAAGCTGCATGCCGTCCCGCACCTCTTCGAGCGCGCGCGCCGCAGCCTGCCGCTTCAACTGGTCCATATTCACGTTTGCGCCCGCCTCTGAAGCCTCGAACCTGCCGGCCGATCCCGGCCCGCTTTCGGCGGCCTATGTAGCCTCGTTTTCCGCGCGGGAACAGGCCTATAAGGTGAACTTATGGGCCCGCCCCTTGCGTGGACACGACCGGGCCGGTAGCGCTTGGATCATGACCTCCGCTCACACCATTGTCTTCGATCTCGACGGCACGCTCGTGGACACGGCGCCCGACCTGATCACCGCGCTGAACTATGTGCTCGACCGCGAAGGGCTGCCGCCCGTGCCGATGGCCTCGGCCCGCAACATGATCGGCGCCGGCGCCCGCAAGCTGATCGAGCGAGGGCTGGAAGCGGAGGGCCGCGCCGTCACCCCCGCCGACATGGACCGAATGACCGCGGACTTCATCGCCTACTATGCCGACCATATCGCGGTCGAATCCCGTCCCTTCGAGGGGCTCGAGGCCGCGCTCGACCATTTTTCTGAGCAGGGCCATCGGCTCGCGGTCTGCACCAACAAGCTGGAATGGCTGTCGAAGCGCCTGCTGGACCAGCTCGACCTCAGCCGCCGCTTCGCGGCGATCTGCGGCGCGGACACTTTTGGGGTCCAGAAACCAGATCCGACCATTTTCCGTGAAACCGTGGCGCGCGCCGGCGGAGCGGTCAAAGCCAGCATCATGGTCGGCGATGCCGGAACCGACGTCGGGGTGGCCCGCCGCGCCGGGGTCCCGGTGATCGGGGTCAGCTTCGGCTATACGGACGTGCCGATTGCCGAGCTGAAGCCGGACCGGCTGATCCATCACATGCGCGACTTGCCGGCCGCGGCCTCCAGCCTGATGTCGCCATAGCACCATCAAGCCACTGAAATTGCGTTACTATTTTTCGGCAACCCGCGTTAACCACTCGCTAAGCATGCGCTGTGCGCCGGTTGCCTGCCTGCAACGACGCTCCTAAGGTCCGCACGGGGTTGTGGCGGTTCGTCGCAGTTTGAGTGGATGGGGTCATGCGTCGTGTCATCGCGGTTGCGTTAGCGGGAGCGGGTCTGCTGGGAGCGGCGGGCCTTGGCGGCTGCTCCTCGATGTCCTGGGACATGTTCAAATCGGCCCCGCCGCCCCTCCAGGTCCGACTCGAATCCAATCCTCCGGGCGCGGACGCCACCACCTCGGTAGGCCCGGGCTGCAAGACCCCCTGCTCCGTCTCGGTTCCCGCCCCCGATGCTCCCTTCACGGTCACCTTCGCGCTGCCCAAGTATCAGCCGGCGAGCGTCCCGGTGAACGTGATCAAGAATCCTGGGGATTTCACCACACCGGCCTCGGTGACATCAGACCCGAATCCGGTGTTTGCGGAACTCCAGCCGGCCACCCCGCCGAAACCGGTTCGCAAGCCGCACCGGCCCAGGAAGCCCAAACCGGCCGCGTCCGCGCCTGTCGCAGCACCGGTTGAGACCGCGCCGGCCGCAGCCTCGCCGTTCCCCGACCCGAACGCAGGCCGGCGCTGATCTACGTATACCACCCGATTGTCCTCGCCGCGTCCGATGCTTAGATTGCGTGCCCAAGCACCGCTGAAGCCAAGGTGCTCCCGTCGCCGTAAGTGACAAGGCCTTTCCATGAACGGATCCACCGCGCTGTCGACCCCGATGACCGATCCGTTCGGCCGGACCATCAGCTATCTGCGCGTCTCCGTCACCGACCGCTGCGACCTGCGCTGCTTCTACTGCATGTCGGAAGACATGACGTTCCTGCCCAAGGCGAATCTGTTGACGCTGGAGGAACTCGACCGGCTCTGCTCGGCCTTCATCGCCAAGGGCGTCAGGAAGCTGCGCCTCACCGGCGGCGAGCCGCTGGTCCGGCGCAACGTGATGACGCTCGTGCGCTCGCTGTCGCGGCATCTATCGAGCGGCGCCCTGAACGAGCTGACGCTGACCACCAACGGAACCCAGCTGGCGAAACACGCCGCCGAGCTCGCCGATTGCGGTGTCCGCCGCATCAATGTCTCGCTCGACACGCTCGATCCCCAGAAGTTTCGCGAGATCACCCGCTGGGGCGAGATCGACAAGGTGCTGGAAGGCATCGAGGCCGCGCGCGCCGCAGGACTTGCCGTCAAGATCAACGCGGTGGCGCTGAAGAACCTCAACGAGGACGAGCTTCCCGAACTGATGCGCTGGGCCCACGGAAAAGGCATGGGCCTGACACTGATCGAGGTCATGCCGATGGGCGAAATCGGGTCTGGACGGATCGACCAGTATCTGCCGCTGTCGCTGCTGCGCGCGCGCCTCGCCCAGCAATTCACGCTGACGGATCTGGTCGAGAGCACGGGCGGGCCGGCCCGCTATGTCAGCGTCGCCGAGACCGGCGGCAAGCTCGGCTTCATCACCCCGATGACGCACAATTTCTGTGAATCCTGCAACCGGGTTCGCATCACCTGCACCGGGACGCTGCACACCTGCCTCGGCCATGAGGATGCCTCGGACTTGCGCAAACCTCTGCGTGCATCCGATGACGACACGCTGCTTGCGGATGCGATCGACCGCGCCATCGGCCTGAAGCCCAAGGGCCACGATTTCATCATCGACCGCCGCCACGACCGTCCCAGCGTCAGCAGGCACATGAGCGTCACCGGCGGCTGACGCCCATCGGGGCGCGGCCTTATTCCCCTTAACTATCAACAAACTTCCGATTGACTGGCGGCACGCCCGCTGGTTTGGTGCGGCAGCCTCATGCCTGCGCGGCGAGACAAGCCACGCGCCAGTTCGGCGCAGTCAATGCGGCCGGGGCACACAATCGGGGGAGGACCTAGCGTTGCAAGCGCTCTTGAAGCTGAGCCAAGGGATTGACGCGTTCACGCGCTGGACGGGCAAACGCCTGGCGTGGCTGATCATGGCCGCCGTCGTCATCTCGGCGGTCAATGCGATCATCCGCAAGACCTTCGACACGTCGTCGAATTCGTGGCTCGAGCTGCAATGGGTGCTGTTCAGCATCGTGTTCCTGCTTTGCTCGCCCTGGACGCTGCTCGACAACGAGCACATCCGCATCGACATCGTGAACAACGCGTTGCCGAAGACGGTGCGCAACCTGATCGACGTGGTCGGTCACCTGTTCTTCCTCATTCCGCTGTGCATCGTCATGATCGTCACAGGCGTGCCGTTCTTCCAGCGCTCGATGCAGATCAACGAGCAATCCGGCAATGCCGGCGGCCTGCCGCAATGGCCCGCCAAGTCCCTCATCATGATCGGGTTCGCCTTGCTGCTGGTTCAGGGCATCTCCGAATTGATCAAGCGGATTGCGGTGATGCGCGGATTGATACCCGACCCGCATGAATCCCAGGTCTCGGCGCTGGAGGCGGAAGTCGAGCATCTCGTCGAAGCGATTGAGAAGAAATAGCCGTTGGCGACGGTTTAGGGGGAACTATGACCGCTTTTATCATCGCCAATATGGCGCCCATCATGTTCGCGTCGCTGGTCGTCGTGCTGCTGCTCGGCTATCCCGCGGCATTCTCGCTCGGCGCCGTCGGCCTGTTCTACGCCATCATCGGCGTCGAGCTCGGCCAATTCCACCCGGACTTCCTGCAGGCTCTCCCCGAGCGCGTCTACGGCGTGATGAACAACGACACGCTGCTCGCCATCCCCTTCTTCACCTTCATGGGACTGGTGCTGGAGCGGTCGGGCATGGCCGAGGACCTGCTGGACACCATCGGCCAGCTGTTCGGTACCATCCGCGGCGGCCTTGCCTATGCCGTGATCTTCGTCGGCGCGCTGCTCGCCGCGACGACGGGCGTGGTCGCCGCCTCCGTGATCTCGATGGGCCTGATCTCGCTGCCGATCATGCTGCGCTACGGCTATGACCGCCGCGTCGCGGCCGGCGTCATCGCCGCGTCGGGTACGCTCGCGCAGATCATTCCGCCCTCCCTCGTTTTGATCGTGATGGCCGACCAGCTCGGCAAGTCCGTCGGCGACATGTACGAGGGCGCCTTCATCCCCGGCCTCGTGCTCGCCGGCCTCTACGCCCTCTACGCCTTCCTCGTCAGCCTGATCTTCCCGAAGGCCACCCCGGGCCTGCCGAAGGAAGCCATCGGCTTCCGCGAGGAGAGTGGCGACCGCGGCCTCCGCTCTCTCGGCGTGCTGTTCCTGGCGAGCTGCGTGTTCGGCTGGTTCATGATGCGCAATTCCGAGACGCATGGCGCCGACTATGTCGTGCTCAGCATGTTCTACGGCATCATCTTCGCGTTCGCCGTCGCCGTGCTGAACTGGGTGATCGACAAGTTCACCGGCTTCCGCTTCCTCTCGAAGATGGCGCAACAGACCACCTTCGTGATGGTGCCGCCGCTGTTCCTGATCTTCCTGGTGCTGGGCACGATCTTCATCGGCATCGCCACCCCGACCGAAGGCGGCGCGATGGGTGCCGCCGGCGCCCTCATCCTCGGCGCCGCGAAGCGGCGGCTGAGCTGGGACCTGATCCGGCAGGCCACGGAATCCACCGCCAAGCTGTCGGCTTTCGTCGTGTTCATCCTGGTCGGCGCCCGCGTGTTCTCGCTCACCTTCTACGGCGTCAACGGGCACGTCTGGGTCGAGCACCTGCTCACCTCCCTGCCCGGCGGCCAGGTCGGCTTCCTGATCTTCGTCAACGTCTTCGTGTTCGTGCTGGCCTTCTTCCTCGACTTCTTCGAGCTGGCCTTCATCGTGATCCCGCTGCTCGGGCCTGCCGCGGAGCATCTCGGCATCGACCTGATCTGGTTCGGCGTCATCCTCGGCGTCAACATGCAGACCTCGTTCATGCATCCGCCGTTCGGCTTCGCGCTGTTCTATCTCCGGTCGGTCGCACCGAAGGAGCGCTACACCGATCGCGTCACCGGCAAGCGGATGGACCCCGTCACCACCGGCCAGATCTATTGGGGCGCGGTGCCATTCGTCGTCATCCAGGTCATCATGGTCGCGCTGGTGATCGCGTTCCCCTCGATGGTGATGCACTACAAGGGCGTGCAGTCCAACATCGATCCCAACACGATCAAGATCGAGGTGCCGCAGATCGAGCTGCCGCCGCTGGATCTCGGCCCGCCGTCGAAGTAGCGGCGGAGCGCCCCTCGCCGTCGTGCTCCGCTCTCGCGGCGCATGACGCGCGACGGCGCGCGTGACAAGCACCCGAAACGGAGGCATACCGGGCCATCCCCAGTCCATGGATGGCCGCTCATGCCCCGATTGCACCCTGCTCCCTCGGTCCTCGGCCCGGTGATCGCCTCGCTCTGGCTGACATGTGCCGCGACGATGGTGCGGGCCGAGCCGATCGCCGACGTCCACGCGCTGGCGCAAAAGGAGCAGCAGCCGCTGCTCGACACGCTGCGCGATCTCGTCAACATCGAATCCGGCAGCAAGGACATCGAGGGCCTGAACCAGATCGCCGAGCGCGTCGCCGGTCAGCTCAGGCAGCTCGGCGGCACGGTGGAGATCCTGCAGCCCACCGACATCACGCGTCTCGACGACACGCCGGAGAAGATCGGGCCGGCCGTGCACGCCGTGTTCAAGGGCACGGGAACCAGGAAGATCATGCTGATCGCCCATATGGACACGGTGTACCTGAAGGGCATGCTGAAGGACCAGCCGTTCCGCATCGACAGCGACAAGGCCTACGGGCTCGGTATTGCCGACGACAAGCAGGGTGTCGCGCTCATCCTCCACACCGTGGCCCTGCTGCAGAAGCTGGCTTTCAGGGATTACGGCACGCTGACGGTGCTCACGAACGGCGACGAGGAGATCTCCTCCCCCGGCTGGCGCAGCACCATCACCAAATTCGCATCGGACCAGGACGCGGTGTTCTCCTTCGAAGGCGGCGGCACCGACGGCACGCTGCGCCTCGCCACCAGCGGCATCGGCTCGGCCTATCTCACGGTGCAGGGCAAGTCTTCCCATGCAGGCGCGAGGCCCGAAGGCGGCGTGAATGCGCTGTACGAGCTCTCGCACCAAATTCTGCAGATGAAGGACCTGTCCAAGCCCGAGCAGGGCCTGAAGCTGAACTGGACGGTCTCCAAGGCCGGCACCAACCGCAACGTGATCCCCGCCGAGGCCAGCGCCCAGGCCGATGCGCGTGCGCTCAAAGTGTCCGACTTCGACGAGTTGGAGAAGGCGCTGCAGGACAAGATCAAGAATCGCCTGCTGCCGAACTCCAAGGTCGACTTGAAGTTCGAGGTGCGTCGCCCGCCGCTCGAAGCCAGCGAGGCCTCGCGCCAGGTCGCGGCCCACGGCAAGACGATTTACCAGGAGATCGGAATGCCCCTCAAGGTCGACGAGAGAGCGACCGGTGGCGGCACCGACGCCGCATTCGCCGCGCTCAAGGCCAGGGGAGCCGTGGTGGAAGGCATGGGCCTGTCGGGATTCGGCGCGCACTCCAACGATGCCGAATATGTTCAGATCAACAGCATCGTGCCGCGGCTCTATCTGGCGACGCGCATGATCATGGACCTGTCCACCGGCAAGCTGAAATAGCCTGATACGTGGACATCGCATGCACGTTTCCAATAGTATCGTCCCATTATGAGTGGGGGCGATATGAGATCATTGCTTTTTCTGACCGTTGTCCTTGTCATTCACGCATCGCCGGCCCGCTCGGAGGAATCGGAAGCCGAGCGCCTTGTTCATCGCGAAGGCCGGGCTCTCTTCGACGAAGGGCACGACGCCTACAAAGCCGGTGACTACAAGGCAGCGTTGAGGAAATTCCAGCAGTCGAGGATCAGGTACGCGTCGCTTCGATTGCCCGATGACATTGAGAAATGCGACCGGGCCATTCGCGCTGCCGCTTGCATGGACCGCATCGACGAAAAGAATCTCAATCAGCTCAAGGAGCTGATCGGCGAGCAGACGGACAAGCCGCCGAGATCCAACGATCCCTATGTCGGGGCGTGTCTGCCTTTTCCTGATCTGTCAAAACGGGTGAAGGCGAACATTGCGGTGCTCGAGGGTCAGCGGTGACGCGAGCGAAGCTGCAGCCTGCATGAATTGAGAGATCGACCACCCCGCCACGACCGCCTCCTGGCTCGACCTTCTCCGCCGTCCTCCCTTCCTCCTGCCCCCGGGAGAGGATGTCGTGTCAGTGCCCGGCGATGTCCGTGTCGACCTTCACCTCGTCCGCCAGCCGAAACTGCAGCGTGAACTCGGCCCCGCCTTCCGGAAGATTCACCACCGCGATCGTCGCGGCATGGTCGTCCGCCACTGCGCGCACGATGGAAAGCCCCAGGCCCGCGCCGTCGCTGCGCTGGCGGTCGGCGCGCCAGAAGCGCTGGAAGATCAGCTCGCGCTCGGCCTCCGCAATGCCCGGGCCGCAATCGCGCACCCGCACCGAGCCGTCCTCGCGAACCTCGACGTCGACCGACGTATCTCGCGCGGTGAACTTGATGGCGTTTTCCGCGAGATTGAAGATCGCACGCTGCAGCATCTCTGCATTGCCGTGGATCTTGACCGGCGCGTCGGTGCCCTTGAGCGCGATGTCCTTGTGCTGGCTGATCGCGAACGGAGCGATCGAGCCGACCACCTCGGCGCAGACGGCGCGCAGATCCGCGCTCTCGCCGGGGTCGAGCACGAGGGTGTCGAGCTCGGCGATCTCCAGGAGCTGGGCGACGATGCGGCTCATGCCTTCGATGTCGGCATGCAGCGCCTGCCGCGCCGCGCGATCGTCAAGCGTCTCGATTCGCGTCCGCAGGATCGCGAGCGGCGTGCGCAGCTGGTGCGCGGCATCCGCCGTGAACTGCCGCTGCACCCGAAAGCCGCCTTCGAGGCGGTCGAGCGCCTGGTTGACGGCGGTGACGAGCGGCAAGATCTCGCGTGGGATCTGCTCCGTCGGCAGGCGGATGTCGGTGCGCGCCGGACCGATGTTGCTGGCCTTCTCGGAGGCCCTCCACAGCGGCGCGATCGCGCGGCGAAAGATGATGATGTCGGTGGCGAGCAGAACCAGGAGGATCGGGATCGTGATCCATCCCACGCGCCGGAAGAAGTTCGAGACGATGTCGTCGATGATGACATCCCGGTGCGCGAGGTCCTCGGCGACCTGGATGCGCACCGTCTTGCCGTCGATGTCGCGGGTAACCGTCGCGCCGGAAATGCTCTCCGACAGGCGCGCCGCGGGAGCCGAGCGCCGGTGCGAGGAAAACAGCAAGCGGCCCTCGGCATCGCGAATATCGTATTGATAGCGGCCATACGCATCCGAATAGAGGCCCTTGAGGCTGTCGGGCAGATTGAAGGTCAACTGGCCGTCCGGCTGCACCATGATGCGCTCCGCCAGCACTTCGGCTTGGGCGCGCATGGCATCGCGATGCAGCTGGTCGATCTCCGAATTGAGCAGCCAGAACAGCACCAGCGGCAGGAAGATCGCGACCACCGCGACCGCCAGGATGTGCAGGAACACGATGCGCCAGATCAGCGATTTGAAGGTCGGCGACCTGCCATAGGACCCGGCATTGGATCCGACCCTGGTCACGCTATTTCTCCACGTCCATGAGATAGCCGACGCCGCGGATGGTGTGGATCACGACCTTGGCGCCGTGCTCGGCGAGCTGCTTGCGCAGCCTGGAGACATAGACCTCGACCGCGTTGGAGGCGACCTCGCCGTCGAGGCCGAAGATGTGGTCCTCGACGTTCTTCTTCGGCACCACCCGGCCCTGCCGGCGCAGCAGGATCTCGAGCACCGAGGTCTCGCGCGCGGAGATGATCCGCGGCTGGTCGTCGACGAAGATCTGGCGGCTCTCGGTGTCGTAGACGAGGTTGGCGAGACTGAGCGAGCGGCCGAGCAGCTGGCCGGGCCGGCGCAGGATCGCTTCCAGCCGCGCGACCAGCTCCTCCATCGCGAACGGCTTGGCGAGATAATCGTCGGCGCCGCTGCGCAGGCCGCTGACGCGGTCCTGCAGGCCGCCGCGCGCGGTCAGCACCAGCACGGGAAGCGGCTCCATCTTGAGGCGCAGCTCGCGCAGCACCGACAGACCGTCGCCGTCGGGCAGCCCGAGGTCGAGGATCATCGCGGCATAGCTGACGCTGCTCACCGCCTCGCGTGCCTCTGCCGCGCTGCCCACGATGTCGCTCTGGTAGCCGGCCGCCGCCAGCCCGGCCGCAACGAGCCGCGACAGCTCGGCATTGTCCTCGACGATCAGAAGGCGCATTGCGGTCCTGCGGGATAGCCAGATCAGCGCACGGCTCGCGCCGCATTCGCGTTGTCTTCCATCATTCGACCGGTTTCAGCCAGCAAAAAGGCAGGTCTTGCCTGCTTTTTCATACCCTGTCAGATTCGTGTAAGCTTTGCGCGCCGGCTTGTTGATCGGAACACCGCCGCTCGATCAGGAACGAGCTGCCGGCCGCGGCGGCAAACATGCACGCCACCGCGAGGATACTCATAGGCAGCGAGATCAGGCCATGCTCGTAAGCGTTGATGGCGGCGGATCCAAATGTCAGCCAACATCCCATCATGATGAAGCTCGCGGCGGCTTGCAGGACCGCACACCGCGTGACCGGCTCCTCATTCAAGAACTTCAGCAACAGTGGCCCGGCCATCAATGCAAGCGTGAAGGCCCATGCATAGATCAGCGTCGGAATGTGAAACAGATCGATCAGACCCGGGGACAAGGCAGGCACCCTCAAATATCCCGGGTTTGACGTCCTCCGCCGGAATGAGGTTCAAGGGCGATTGCGCCGCAGCAGAAGGGACTTCTTCAGCTCCGCCCCTCGAAATAGGTGCACAGCTGGCTCGTCTCCGTCGGGGCGATCGATTTCCGAAAGAGCCGGCACTTGAAATGACGGTCCTTGCCCTCTCCGTTCTCGACCAGGAACACACATTGATTGCAAACGTCGGTGTGATGACGGCGCTCGGCAACATCCAGCCCGACGAGGACGCGGCGAAGCGTATCGCGCAGCCGAGATCGATCGGAGCCTTCGAGTGCCACGATCTGGTCTCGCAGGGCATTGATCGGATCTTGCTTGAGGAACTTCTCGCCTTCAGCCGTGAGACATAGCGTGATCGAGCGCTTGTCGTCCGCAGATGGCTTGCGGACCACCAATCCCTTTTCCTGGAGCGCGGCGGTAATCTGAGATGCGCCGCCGCGCGTGGTCCCCAGAAAGCCGGCGAGAGCCGTCGGGGTCCGCGAAAGTCTGTTCGCGAGAGCAAGAAAGCGCAAGGCCATCCATTCGCGATCGCTCAGGTCCGAACGCGTGCCTTCGAAGAGCCAAGTACCGGCCGATTGCACGAGGAGTTGTACGATTTCAGTTGCCATGCTCATTGATAGATACCGACCGGAAACGGCTCTTCGACATCTCGATCGAGGATCAAGATGTCGCCGCATTCGATGAAACGCTGAATTTGGTCGGGACTGGTTGAGTCCGGTATATCGTACCGTGAAGTCCGGATGGCGCAGAAATACGCCGAAGGCCGCGACTCCAGCCCGATTGCAGGCTCCCGATAGCCCGCCCCTTTCGCGAAAGGAACACCGCAAAACTACGCATCGTGTTCACGGCAAGGTTACGAGCGTCCAACTTCGGCCGCGCGGGCGACGAATCCTATTTCGGATTATTCGACGATCGCGTCCGGCCCTGTTTTGCCCGACGAGTCAAAGCGTTCCGACTCCGCCCGAGCTGCTGCACCGCTGATTTTCTTACGACCTATCAACCCGTTGGCTACTGTGCATGGGGTTGTTTTTCGAATTTTGAGTTGGGGCTCCCTTGGACGAACGAAAAAAGGCCCCGGAGCCTTCGCTCCGGGGCGCTGCACCGATCGGTGATGCGTGATCAGCTCTGCGAGCGCCGCGCCATGAAGATGTCGTAGCCGACCTCGGCGACCTGGAACCAGGCGTAGCCGTCGCCCGTGAACTTGGCGAGCGAGTCGTGCACCTTCTTGAAGTTGGGGTTGGTCGCAGCGACTTCGGCGTGCAGCTCCTTGGCGGCCTTGTAGCAGGCATCCATGATCGCCGGCGAGAAGGCGTGCAGCTTGGCGCCGCCCGCCAGCAGCTTCTTCAGCGCCAGCGGATTGGCGGTGTCGTAGCGCGCCATCATGTAGTTGTTGGCGTAGTGGCCGGCCTGCTCCAGCACGCTCTGGTAATATTTCGGCAGCGCGTTCCACTTGTCGAGGTTGACGAAGGCCAGCAGCATCGGCCCGCCTTCCCACCAGCCGGGATAGTAGTAGTGCGGCGCGATCTTGTAGAAGCCGAGCTTCTCGTCGTCATAGGGGCCGACCCATTCGGCGGCGTCGATGGTGCCCTTTTCCAGCGCGGGATAGATGTCGCCGCCGGCGAGCTGCTGCGGCACGACACCGAGCTTCTGGAGCACACGGCCGGCGAAGCCGCCGATGCGGAATTTCATGCCGCTGAGATCCTCGGGCGTGTTGACCTCTTTCCTGAACCAGCCGCCCATCTGACAACCGGTGTTGCCTGCGAGCAGCGAGACGACGTTGTAGCCCTTGTAGAACTCGTTGAGCACTTCGCGCCCGCCGCCCTGCATGTACCAGGCCTGGTTGATGCGCATGTTCGGGCCGAACGGCACGGCCGATCCGAAGGTGAAGGTCGGATCCTTGCCGAAATAATAGTAGGACGCGGTGTGGCCGATTTCGCAGGTGCCGTTCTGCACGGCGTCGAGCACCTGAAGGCCCGGCACGATCTCGCCTGCCGCGAAGATCTGGATCTGGAATTTGTTGTCGGTCGCCTCCGCGACCATCTTGCACATCATCTCGGCGCCGCCAAACAGCGTGTCGAGCGATTTCGGCCAGCTCGTCGGCATGCGCCATTTGATTTCCGGCATCGATTGCGCGATCGCGGGAGCCGCGAGCGTGGCCGCGCCGGCCGCGCCAAGTCCTGTGACCTTGATGAAGTCTCTTCTCTTCATGATTTCCTGCCCTGATGTATCAGTGATTGTGAGCCTTCTTTCCGAGGCTTGGGACCAGCATGGCGCAAGCGGCGACCTAATTCCATCGCGATCGCACTGCGGCAAAGAAAAAGCCCGGCCTCCACGGAGGCCGGGCTTTCCGGTCTTGCGACTTTAGGATGAGGCGATCAGCCGCGCGTGCGCGAGCGGATCATGAAGCTGTCGTAGGTATATTCGGCAACCTGCCACCACAGATATTCGTCGGAGCGGTAGGCCTGCATCGCGTCGATCGACTTCTTGAAGTCGGGGTTCTTGGCCGAGATCTCGCCCCAGAGCTCGTTGGTCGCCTTGAGGCAGGCTTCCAGCACCTCGTTGGTGAAGGGACGAAGCTGGGTGCCGCCGGCAACCAGGCGCTTCAGGGCCGCCGGGTTCTGCATGTCGTAGCGCGCGGCCATCCAGGTGTTGGCATTGGTCATCGCGTTGGTGAGGATCGCCTGGTAGTTCTTCGGCAGCGCATTCCACTTCTCCAGGTTGGCGAAGGCGTGGACGGTCGGACCGCCTTCCCAGAAGCCCGGATAATAGTAGTACTTGGCGACCTTGGCGAAGCCGAGCTTCTCGTCATCGTAGGGGCCGACCCACTCGGCGGCGTCGATGGTGCCCTTCTCCAGCGCCGGATAGATGTCGCCGCCGGCGAGCTGCTGCGGCACCACGCCGACCTTCTGAAGCACCTGACCGGCAATGCCGCCGATGCGCATCTTGAGGCCGGAGAGGTCGGCGACGGTCTTGATCTCCTTGCGGAACCAGCCGCCCATCTGGGTGCCGGTGTTGCCGCAGGGGAAGCCGATCACGTTCGACTTCTTGAAGAACTCGTTGGCGAGCTCGTTGCCGCCGCCCTGGAACAGCCACGAATTCTGCTGGCGCGCGTTGAGGCCGAACGGCACCGAGGCGTAGATCGCGAAGGTCGGGTCCTTGCCGACATAGTAGTACGAGACGGTGTGGCACATCTCGACGGTGCCGTTGGACGTCGCATCGAGCGCCTGCAGGGCCGGAACGATCTCGCCGCCGGCGAACACCTGGATCTGGAATTTGTTGTCGGTCATCTCGGCGACGTACTTTGCCACCTGCTCGGCGCCGCCATAGATGGTGTCCAGCGACTTCGGGAAGCTCGAAGTCAGGCGCCACTTGATCTCGGGCGAGGACTGCGCGATCGCCGGCGAGGCCACCGCGGTCGCCGCCGCGCCTGCCGCCGACACTTTCAGAAAATCACGACGCTTCATCTTCAGGTCTCTCCTTGCTGGGGCGTTTCCCCTTGACTTCTCTTCTTGCCGCCGCTCATTCCGGCGACGCGTTAGGCCGCGTCGAACCGAAGGGGCTTGACTGCCGTGGGCCTTTACCACGGAAGCCCCGCTGGCGGAACGCGACAATGGCATGACGGGGCTCTACGAAAGTCGCATGTCCCCAAAAAGTACGAAAAGGCGTGCCGCCGGCGCGCGATTCAGGCCGGCGCGATGACGCCCTTGAGCTGGTCCCGGACCTGCCCTGCAATGGCGCGGTAGATCGCCGCATGGGGACCGTCCGGCTCGCTGTCGACGACGGGATTGCCGGCATCCGAGCTGGCCCGAATCGCCATGTGCAGCGGTATCTCGCCGAGGAAGGGGACCTTGAGCTTCTCGGCCTCGTGCCGCGCCCCGCCGTGGCCGAAAATGTCCGACCGCGTGCCGCAATGCGGGCACTGGAAGTAGCTCATGTTCTCGACGATGCCGAGCACGGGCACGTTGACCTTCTTGAACATGGCAAGCCCCCGCCGCGCGTCGATCAGGGACAGGTCCTGCGGGGTCGAGACGATCACCGCGCCCTTCAATGGCACGTTCTGCGCCAGCGTGAGCTGGGCATCTCCGGTGCCCGGCGGCATGTCGACGACCAGCACGTCGAGCTTGCCCCATTCGACGTCGCGCAGCATCTGAGTCACCGCCGACATCACCATGGGGCCGCGCCAGATCATCGCGGTCTCTTCCTCGACCAGGAAGCCGATCGACATGATGGCGAGGCCGAAGCGCCGAAGCGGAATCATTTTTCGCTCGCCGTTCAGCTCCGGCTTGTCGTGCAGGCCGGTTAGCCGCGGCACCGAAGGTCCGTAAATGTCGGCATCGAGCAGCCCGACCTTGAGACCGAGGTCGCGCAGGCCCAGCGCCAGGTTCAGCGCGGTGGTCGACTTGCCGACGCCGCCCTTGCCGGAGGCGACCGCGATCACCGCGGCGACGCCGGGGATCTCCGACTGCCGCGCCATCGGCGATTGGGCGCCACCCTGTGGCGGCGGCTTGTGGGCGTGGACCGGCTGCACGCCCGGCGTGCCACGACTTGGCTGCGGGGGTGGCGGCGGGGCGGAGCCCGGCTTGCGCTCGGCGGTCAGCGCCACCATGACGGTGGTGACGCCGGGAATGGTGCGCACGGCGGCCTCGGCCTCGGCCCGGACGGATTCCCAGGCCCTGGCCTCGGCAGCATCGACATTGATCGAGAAGAACACCTTGCCGTCCGACGCGCTGATCGCGCTCAGCACATTGGCATTGGTGAGCGCGACCCCGCGGGGCGACTTGATCCTGGCGAGGCTGTCGAGAACCTGTTGCTGCGTCACGCTCAAAGCGCATCTCCTCAAAGTTCAGGATGCCCCATTAGAGCGGAAACGCCCAAAAGGCTACTGCCTGCCGATATCGCCGGCATTCTCGGCGGGCGCCGCCCCCTGCTCCGTGGCGGCCTCGTAATTCAGCTCGATCATGACCCCGTTGGGATCGTTGACGAAGATCTGCCAGAGCTCGCCGCCGGGCACCTGGCGGGAGTCGAACGTCATGCCCTTGGATGCCAGCCGCTGCTTCATGCCGTCGAAGCCGCGGCTGACGAAGGCGACATGATGGACGACGCCGGAATCCGGCTTCTGCGGCTCTGCGGTCGCGGAAATATCGACGAGATGCACCACCGCCTTGCCTTCGCTGTACATCCAGGCGCCGGGAAAGGCGAAATTCGGCCGGGGGCCTTTTTCCAGGCCCAGCACATCCTCGTAGAAACGGACGGTCTCGCCCAGATTCCGGGTCCGGATGTTGAAATGATCGAGGACGCCAACGCTCACACCGCCCAAGCCCGATGCCATGCTCTCGCTCCCTTTTTTTGAAGTCCTTAGGTCCCGTATCCTAGCACAGGGGGCCGCCAAACGAAGCCGTTGCCCTCCGCCCTTAACGGTTTATGGTGCCCCTCCGGTCCGCCCTTGCAGCGGAACTTCGGGGACGCCGCCCGGCGCCCTCGCCCGGCTACAACCGTAAAAACTCAAAACTACGGACAAGGTACCACACATGGCTAAAGTCGCTTTCCTCGGTCTCGGCGTGATGGGCTTCCCCATGGCCGGACACCTCGTGAAAAAAGGGGGCCATGAGGTCACCGTCTACAACCGCACCGCGGCCAAGGCGAAGGAATGGGCGGACAAGTTTGGCGGCAAGACGGCGGCGACCCCGAAGGCGGCCGCCGAGGGGCAGGATTTCGTGATGTGCTGCGTCGGCAACGACAACGACCTGCGCGCGGTCACGATCGGCGCCGACGGCGCCTTTGCCGGCATGAAGAAGGGGGCGACCTTCGTCGACCACACCACCGCCTCCGCCGAGGTCGCCCGTGAGCTGGACGCCGCCGCCACCAAGGCGGGCTTCAAATTCGTCGATGCGCCGGTCTCCGGCGGCCAGGCCGGCGCCGAGAACGGTGTGCTGACGGTGATGTGCGGCGGCGCGCAGGATGCGTATTCCGGCGCCGAGCCGATCATCACGGGCGCCTATGCGCGGATGTGCAAGCTGCTCGGACCCGCCGGAAGCGGCCAGCTGACCAAGATGGTCAACCAGATCTGCATCGCCGGGCTGGTGCAGGGCCTCTCCGAGGGAATCCACTTCGCCAAGAAGAGCGGGCTCGACGTCGCCGCTGTGATCGAGACCATCTCGAAGGGGGCCGCGCAGTCCTGGCAGATGGAGAACCGCTACAAGACCATGAACGAAGACAAGTACGATTTCGGCTTTGCGGTCGAATGGATGCGCAAGGACCTCTCGATCGCGATCGCCGAAGCCCGCCGCAATGGCGCCAACCTTCCCGTCACCGCGCTGGTCGACCAGTTCTATTCCGAGGTCGAGAAGATGGGCGGCAAGCGCTGGGATACGTCGAGCCTGCTCGCCCGCCTGCAGCGCTGAGGAATGCATCGACGGCCGCAGCCGGGCAGCTGCGGCCCTCGCGGGGTCTCGACGCGGCGCCCGCCGCGACGGGCCCAGCATTGAGCCGAAGAACGAATTCCGGGGGGAATTGACTTGCTGAGCGTGATCGCCGCCGTTTTCATCGTTGCGTATGCTGCCATCGCGCTCGAACATCCCCTCGGCGTCAACAAGAGCGCTTCGGCGCTCCTGGGAGCGGGCCTGCTCTGGACCATCTATGCGATGTCCATCGGCGATGCCTCGCTCGTCAACCACCAGCTCGACGAATCCGTCGCCTCGACCGCGCAGATCGTCTTCTTCCTGATCGGCGCCATGACGATCGTCGAGGTGATCGACGCCCACAACGGCTTCGAAGTCATCACCTCGGTCATCCGCACCACGAAGCAGACCACGCTGATGTGGATCATCGGCTTCGTGACGTTCTTCCTGAGCGCGATCCTCGACAATCTGACGACCACCATCGTGATGATCTCGCTGATCCAGAAGCTGATCGGCAACAAGAGCGATCGCCTGCTGTTCGCCTCCATCATCGTGATCGCCGCCAATGCCGGCGGCGCCTGGACCGTGATCGGCGACGTCACGACCACGATGCTCTGGATCGGGGGCCAGATCTCTCCCGTCAGCATCATGAAGTCGGTGTTCCTGCCGTCGCTGGTCAACCTTCTGATCCCGCTGCTCGTCATCGGCTACTCGCTCAGGGGAAAAGAGATCATCCCTCCGCTGCAAGGGGGAGAGCAGGCCCTCCGGGTCGAGGCGTTCGAGCGCAATCTGATGTTCTATCTCGGCCTCGGCACCCTGGTTGCGGTTCCAGTTTTCAAGGCCGTGACGCACCTTGCGCCCTTCATGGGTATCCTTTTCGGGCTGGGCATCCTCTGGCTGGTCGGCGAGGTCGTTCACCGTCACAAGGACGAGGACGCGCGCCGGCCCCTCACCCTCGTCCATGCCCTGACGCGCATCGACATGAGCTCCATCGTGTTCTTCGTCGGCATCCTCATGGCGGTGGCATGCCTGGAGCACGCCCGCGTCCTCGAGCTGCTCGCGAAATGGCTCGACGCCACGGTCGGTCGCCTCGACATCATCGTGATCCTGCTCGGCCTCCTGAGCGCCATCATCGACAACGTGCCGCTCGTCGCTGCCACCATGGGCATGTACAATCTGGTGCAATATCCGCCAGATAGCTTCATCTGGGAGTTCATCGCCTATTGCGCCGGGACCGGCGGCTCGATCCTGATCATCGGCTCGGCCGCGGGCGTTGCCGCCATGGGCCTCGAGAAGATCGAGTTCTTCTGGTACGCCCGCCGCATCGCGGGCCCCGCGCTGATGGGATATCTGGCGGGAGCGGCGGTCTACATCGTGCAGCACGCGGCGCTGCACTGAACGGCGCGGGCCGGATCCGAATTAACGCCGGGTTAACGTAATTCTTTAGCTCCTTAAGTCACCTCTTAAGGATTTCTTGCCAGAGATAGACAATGCAGAAGGCCCGCGTCCGGCGTGGGCAGGAATCGTTGTTGCTTGATGAGTAACCCCGCTGAAAAGCCTGAGGTAGTGCAGCTTCCGGCCGAGCCGGTGAGCGCTCCATCGGCGAGCAGCCGAAGGGCTGCGGCGCAGCGGGTGCGCGAGGCGCGGGACAAGTTAACGTCGACCAGTGGAACCCGTCCGGCCTTCGACGCCGAGATGCTGCGCCAATATGCCCAGACCCGGCTGTCGGCTTCCTATGTCGTGATGCTGCTGGTGGTCGCAACCGGCGTGCTGTTCGGCCTGTGGATGCAGCCGATCCCGGCCGCCGCCTGGACCGTCGGCATGCTCTGCATCCACGCCGCGATGATCCGCAGCTGCCGGCGCTTCCTGACCGAGCCCGCCTCGCCCGCGGCAACGCGGGCATGGCGGACGCGCTTCGTCGTGCTCGACCTGCTCTACGGCCTGTGCTGGATGGCGATCCTGATCCATCCCGTGCTCGACATGGTCACGGAAACGCTGATGATGTTCCTGATGCTGCTGGTGATCGCAGTGTCGAGCATGCTCGCCGCGAACCTGCCGATCGCCGCCCTCGCCGCCACCGCGCCGGTCGCGGTTGCGATGGCGCTGAGCTTCGCGATGACCGGCTCGCTGGACAACTATATCCTGGCTGCGCTCGCGATTGCTGCAGAAGGCTATTTCGTGCTGCTGGCGCATCGCCTGCATTCCTCGACCTTCGCGACGCTCGAGGCGCGGGCCGAGAAGGACGCGCTGATCGGCGAGCTCGAACAGGCCAAGGCGATCTCCGACGAAGCGCGTCACCGCGCCGAGTCCGCCAATGTCGCCAAGTCGCGCTTCCTTGCGCAGATGAGCCACGAGCTGCGTACTCCGCTGAACGCCATCCTCGGCTTCTCCGAGGTGATGAAGAGTGAGATCTTCGGCGCGCATGCGGTGCCGGTCTACAAGGAGTACTCGGCGGACATTCATAATTCCGGCGTCCACCTGCTCAACCTCATCAACGAGATCCTCGACCTCTCGCGGATCGAGGCCGGCCGTTACGAGCTCAACGAGGAAGCCGTGTCGCTGGTCGGCATCGTCGCCGACTGCCATCATCTGATGAAGCTGCGTGCCTCGAGCCGCGGCATCACCATTCACGAAGTCTTCGAGCAGGGCATGCCGCGGCTCTGGGCCGACGAGCGCGCGATCCGCCAGGTCGTGCTCAACCTGATTTCCAACTCGATCAAGTTCACCCCGCAGGGCGGCGAGATCTGGCTCAAGGCGGGTTGGACCGCGTCGGGTGGACAATATCTCTCGGTGAAGGATTCCGGCTCCGGAATCCCTGAGGACGAGATCCCGGTCGTGCTCGCTTCGTTTGGCCAGGGCTCCAACTCGATCAAATCGGCCGAACAGGGCGCCGGCCTCGGCCTGCCGATCGCCAAGAATCTGATCGACCTGCATGGCGGCACGTTCACGCTGAAATCGAAGCTGCGCATCGGCACCGAAGTGATCGTCACCTTCCCGCCGGAACGCGTGATGAGCGCGCTGGCGCCGCTATCGGATGATTCCCCGCCGCTCCAACCGGAGAATTCCGTGCTGCCCGAGGAGAAGCGCCGGGCGCGCCACAAGCCGATCATGAGCGCCGGCACAGGCTCCTAACCAGATGCTTGCAGACATGCCCGACAATCCCCCACTATGTCCGAATGAGCAAAGAAACGCCGTGCGTCGCCGTCTGCATGATCGATCCCAAAACCAAGCTTTGCTTCGGCTGCGGCCGGACCTTGCCCGAGATCGCGCGCTGGCACGCCATGGAAAGTACGGAACGGCTCGCGGTCATGGCCCTGTTGCCGGCACGCATGACGGACGCTGGACTTGCGCCGATCGCGGCATCGCCGAAACGCAGCTGACCGGCCTGCGCGCCTGCGGAGGCGCGCGATGATCCGCTTCCTGCTCGTTCTCGCCATCCTCGCCGGCACGGCAGGCGCGGTCGTCGCCTATGGCGATCCCGACCAGATCGCGCGCGCCAGCCACAAGGTCTCGCACATTTTCCGCGCGCAGACGGCGACGCCTGCCCCCGCCGTGCAGATCCCTCGCGGCCAGGGCGGCGAATTTGCGCTAAAGGCGAAAATCAACGGTGTCGCCGCGCCGATGGTGATCGATACCGGCGCGACGTCGGTGGTGCTGACCTGGGAAACTGCAAAAGCCATCGGGCTGCCGCTCGAAATGCTGGAATACGACGTCGACCTCGAAACCGCGGGAGGCCATACCAAGGCGGCCCGTCTCACCCTCGACCGTCTCTCCGTCGGTCATCTCGTCGAGAAATCGGTACCAGCCCTCGTCGTCCAGCGCGGGCAGATGAAGACCAATCTGCTCGGCATGAGCTTCCTCGACCGCCTGGAGAGCTGGGGCGTGCGCGCCGACAAGTTGATGCTGACCGGCTATCCCGAGCTTCAGAGCAGCCACCGCCGCTCGCGCACCGCGATCGACTAGAGCATCCGCACAGAGATTTTGACCCTTTGAATCCAGCCGAAAATGTCTGCTGAATAGACATTTTGGACGCCGGTCAAAACCATTGCGACGAGGAACTAGCCCCTCCATCGCATCGCGCCAGGTTGCCGCCCAGATGCCATGATTGATCCATCTCCAAAACTAGCGAAGCTGAGAGCGCCGTACCCCGACGACATCAAGCGCATAGAGGAGGACGAAAAGCGCATCGTGGACCTTCTGCGCATGCATGAGTTTTCGCAGCAGCCTGTCGTAGGCGTTACAGAGCTTTCGCAGCCCTTAGTCTGTGATTATTGCCCTGCAAGCAATTATCATTAGCCCCATAATTTATGACGGCCCCCCGAGCAGAAGGCCGCTGACAAAGCGGCGAAGCAACGCGAGAAGCTAGGCCGCGGCCTCCTCCGCAGCAGCGCGCGCTCCGACGCGCGCGATCGCATCGCGCAGCACCTCGAGGCCGGCGCCCGCCTTCACCCCCTGCTCGGCCAGATGGCGGCGGAATGCCCGTGCGCCGGGCACCGCATGGAATGCACCGACGAAATGCCGCGTGATCGCATGCAGCCGCGTGCCACGCGCAAGCTGCTGCTCGATGTAGGGCATCATCGCCTCGAGCGCGTCCTGCATGGTCGCGTGCGGAGCCACCTCGCCGAAGATGTCGGAATCGACGGAGAGCAGCCGCCACGGCTCCTGATAGGCGGCACGGCCGAGCATGACGCCGTCGACATGTTCGAGATGCGCCTTAGCCTCGTCGATTCCGGGAATGCCGCCATTGATGATGACGGGCACATCAGGCATCGCGCGCTTGAGGCGATAGACGCGATCATAGTCGAGCGGCGGGATGTCGCGGTTCTCCTTCGGCGACAATCCGTTGAGCCACGCCTTGCGGGCATGCACGATCAGGGCGTCACAACCGGAGGCGACCACCGCGCGCGCAAGCGCATCAAGCGCGACTTCCGGGTCCTGATCGTCGATGCCTATGCGGCATTTCACCGTGACGGGCACGGCGACTGCGCGCTTCATCGCCTCGACGCAGCGCGCCACGAGCTCCGGCTCCGCCATGAGGCAGGCACCAAAGCGGCCGTCCTTCACGCGGTCGGACGGACAACCGACATTGAGGTTGATCTCGTCATAGCCGAAAGCCTCGCCGATCCGCGCAGCCTGCGCGAGCTCGTGCCGATCCGAGCCTCCAAGCTGAAGCGCCACCGGATGCTCGATCGCATCGAACCCAAGCAGCCGCTCCCGGTCGCCATGGATCACGGCGCCAGTGGTCAGCATCTCGGTATAGAGCAACGCCCGTCGCGTCAGGTGACGATGGAACACCCGGCAGTGCCGGTCGGTCCAGTCCATCATGGGCGCCACGGAAAAGCGATAGTCTTGATATTTCAATAAGTTGCCCTATTCTTTCAATGGACTGGAACGTGAACCAGGTGCACACGTGTGCACTTAAACTAGCCCAAATTGCACACGTTTGTACCGCATTTGATCTCCCGGTGCACACGTAGCGCACACGAAATCGGGGGTGGAGTGCACACGCAATGCCGACGTTTACAAAACTCAGATCGGGAAGATGGCGCGTTCAGGTCAGGAGGAAAAACGAGTACGTCGCAAACACGTTCGTGCGACGGCGCGATGCTGAAGAATGGGCGCTTGATGTGGAGCGCTCTATCGATCTCGGCACCCCAATTCGACGGTCCCGGCCTTTTGAGCAGCCTCGTTTTTTTTCGATTTGATCACCCTGCATCTCGACGATCTTGCCCAGGTCGGCAAGCCCGTACGACGACCCAAGTCGATGGTGCTCAAGGCCCTCAAGATCTCGCTTGGACGAACAAACCTCAAAGAGCTGACCAGGGAGAGATTGATTGAGTTCGGGCGAAAGCGAGCTGCTCAAGGCGCTGAAGCGGCGACCCTTGCGATCGATTTCTCATTCATCCGAACGATCCTACTTCACGCTGCCGCAATCCACGGCATTAACGTTTCAGTCGAGAACGTACAGCTGGCCAGAGCTGCGCTAAGACATCTGGATCTCGTCGGAAAGTGAAACGAGCGAGATCGGCGCCCTAGCCAAGACGAACTCGATCGACTGATCGGATACACCGAATCCAACGCTCAACAATATCTACCACTCGGTAGAATTGTTCGCTTTGCTGTGGCGACAGCAATGCGCCAAGCTGAGATCTGCCGCTCGTCGGCGACGATCGGAACGATGCGCGGGCCGAGCGATCCAAGCGATGCGAGCCAATCGGCGGTTTCGACCGCGTCCTGATCGGCGTTGACGGCCTTGCGTGGCGGATCGATGTGTACGGTCATGCGCCGGGCTCCCAGAAAGCCCGCACTTGGTAGCATCGGGTGCTGTGGCACGTGCTGCTGAATACGGCCGCGTTCCGACGGATTGCCCGGCTCCGGAGGGACGCCGAAGCTCGCATCGCAGCACTCCCTGCTGTTGGTCTAATCAGGCGAGCGATCGAGCCGTGGGCCGCCTGACAGGTGCTTCCGCTTGGTCGCGGCGCAACATGCCGCATCACTGAGCGCTCACGCCGCAGGAGCAGGCATCTTGTCGCAAATCAGCGAACTCGACGGCTCGCCGCGACTAGTGACCTGACCTTTCAAAACAGCTAACCTCGGTTGGCAGCAGGATCTGCATCAGGCTTGACTGACTTGACGAATTGGCAGGATTGAAATGCCGCCCGAGACCGAGTTCGATCGCAATTTTGCGCGAATGGATCTGCCCGATCTTCGGATCAACTATGATCCGGTCGATCCGGATCAGTTCGATCGTCCCGTCACTTCATTCTGTCTCGAAACCAGCAAAGACAACGACGACCTGCCGCTGCACTCACACCGCAAAGGCCAATTGGTCGTCGCATCTCATGGCTCGGTGATGTGCCGGGCGCCTGGCGGCTTGTGGATCGTACCTCCGCAAGGCGCGGTATGGATCCCGGCCGGCGTGCAGCACAGCAATTGCGTGGCCGATTTCGGCAAACTCTACACCGTGTTCATCGATCCACAGGTCAGCATGCTGCCGCGGACCTGCTGCACGCTGATGATCACGTCGCTCGTGCGCGAATTGATCCACCGCCTCTCGGTGTTCCCGCCGCTCTATCCGCTGGAAGGACCGACCAGCCGTCTCGGCCGGGTTTTACTCGACGAACTCGTGCAGATGTCGACGACGGATGAAATGTATCTGCCGATCTCCCCCGACGCCCGTCTTCAACACCTCGCGACCTCCTTGTTGAATAATCCGGGCGACCGCAGCACGATGGACGAAGTCGCCTCGCGCTACGCGATGAGCGAGAGTACGTTCGCACGCTTCATCGCCAAGGAAACAGGGATGACCTTCGGGCGCTGGCGCCAGCGTCTCCACATACTGATCGCCATGCAACGCCTCACGGCGGGCAGTTCGGTCCAGGCCGTGTCGCTGGAACTGGGCTACGAAACGCCCAGCGCGTTCATCACGATGTTCAAGAAGACAATGGGAAAGAGCCCCCGCCGCTTCCTTGCCGAGCGGTCACGCCTGATCAATTCGGATAGTTTGCCCTAGCTCGCACGTCCCTGCCCGACATTTGACGACCGCGACCCCACGACGCTTTCGCGGGGCCGCACGTAACGACGTCAGCGTTTGCTGTAAGGCGCAAGCGGATACTCGAGCGACGCTTCCGCAATGGCCTTTGGAGCCACCACCCGCGGCCTGCCTTTCAAACCCTGCAGCATCACCATCGAACAGTGGATGTTCTGGCCGGTCTCGTCGAAGCTGGTGTTGTCGCCGTACATCAGGATCGGCTTCATGTCGGTCGTCTTGAGCGCGCCGCGAATCGCCACCGACTCCGACGACGCCGCCCGCGTCACGGCGTCTGCGACGATCTGCACCGCCTCGAACGCGCAGCCCGCATTGGCATCGAACCAGTCGTTCGGGTAGTCGGCCGCGAATATCTTCATGATCCTGTCGGTCTCGGCGCCCTTGGGATTGAGCCACAACGCCGACAGAACCGGACCGTCACCGTACTTTCCGAGCGCGTCGTGATACGCCTTGTCCGACACGCCGTTGGAGTTGGGCGAAAACACCATCTTGGGATCCCAGCCCTGCTTGATGCATTCGCGGGCGATCATGATCGCGTCGTTGACGCGCGTGACCGAGATCAAAGCATCGGCACCCGACGCTTTCGCCTTGGCGACCTCTACCGACAGATCCTTGGCCTTCTCGTCATAGGCAACGTACTGCGCGATCTTAAGCGGAACACCCACTTCCTTCCACGCCTGATCGATGCTGGCCGCCGTCGACTGTCCCATCGTGTTGTTGAGATGGAGAACGACGGCGCTGCCCGGCGGATCCTTCAGCGTGCCGAGCACGGACTTCAGCTCGGTCAGCGATTGCCGCACGATGGTCAGCGACGTGGGGTAATAGCGGAACACTTGGGTGAAGCCTTGCGAAGTCACCTGGGTGGCGCTCGCGATGTGGACCACCATCGGCACCTTGGCGGCCTCGCAGGCCTGCAGCGCCGAAATGGTGGCGCCGGAATCCCACGCGCCGATCAGCACGGTGCAGCCCTGCCGGATCAGGCTCTCGGCGGCAATCCGGCCGTTCTCCGGACGGCTTTGCGTATCGGCGTGAACGATCTCGATGTCGAGGCCGAACTTCTCACGCGCGAATTTGGCGCCGAGATCGATGCCGCGCACGCAGGCCTGACCGGGAAACGCCAGCACGCCGCTACTGGGCATGATCGCTCCGACCTTCACCTTCGTGTTCGCCGCAAACGATGGCTTTGATACCAGGCCTGCCGCAATTCCCAATCCACTTCCGACAATCGTCCGCCGCGTGATTCCGCTTCGCTTGGTCATCTCGATGTCCTGTTGCTGAAGGAGTGAACTTCATCTTGACTAATAGCTTCGTAGGTTTGGGGAGCGACCGCCGACGTCAAAGGCCCATCTCGGCCTTGATCAGTTTTTCCTCGGTCTCGTCGTAGAGCGACGCGATCAGCGACTGATAGCGCTCGTTGATCTGCTTGCGACGCTTCTTCCGCGTCGGCGTCATCACGCCGTTCTCGAGCGACAGCTCCTCCGGCAGAATGCGGAACGCCTTGATCTGCTCGGCTCGCGCCAGCCTTCCGTTGGCCTTGCCGATCTCCGCCTCGATCAGCCGGTTGACGATCTCGGAGGCTGCCAGGTCGGCGTAACTCGCGATCTTGTCGTCGCGCGACTTCGCCCAGTCCATTGTGGCGGTGGCATCCACTTCGATCAGGGCGGTGAGATATTTTCGCCCCTCGCCGATGACTGCCGCCTCGGAGATGAAGGGGCTGTGCCTCAGCTCGTTCTCGATCTGAGTTGGGCTGATCGATTTGCCGTTCGACGTGTTGATGATCTCCTTCTTACGGTCGACCAGCTTGAAGATTCCTTCCGGCGACACTTCGACAATGTCGCCGGTGTAGAGCCAGCCGTCGCGAAGCGCTGTTTTCGTCTCGTCCGGCTTGTTCCAATAGCCCGCGAACAATCCCGGTCCACGGACGATCATCTCGCCGTCCTGGAGCACGGCGGTTTCCCAGGCCGGATCCGGCAACGGGACCCCGACGTTGCCGGCCTTCGGCCACTCCGCCATCTGCACCAGATTGGCACCGACCAATTCGGTCTGGCCGTAGCACTCCTTGAGCTGCAAGCCCCACAGCTGCCACAGCGACATCAGCTCGGACGGCATCGCCGCCGACGAGGTGAACGCGACCTTCAGCTCGTCGAAACCGACCTCCGCAAGCAGCGGCAGGAACACTTGCTCGCGGCAGGCCGCGAACAGTTTCGAGACGAAGGCATTTTCGTGGCCGCGCTGACGGTCTTCGAGCGCCCTGCGCGCGATCGTCATGGCGAGCGCGTAGTTCTGATCTCCCGCACCGCCGGCGGGATGCACCTTGCTGAGAATTTGCGTCGCAAAGCGCTGGTAAAACCGCGGCGGCGCCATATAGTAGGTCGGCTTCACCTCTTTGATCGTCTGGGCGAAGTCCGCGGTCGTCTCGCCGAAATATGGAACAGCGTCGGCGATCAGCGGCAACGTGGTCGCCTGCCCGCGCGCCACGGTGTGCGACATCGGCAAATGCACGACCACCCTGTGTTCCTCTTCGCGCATGCTGGGGCCGAACAAGGTAATGCAATGAACGCCGGCGAGAATGGAAAGGTGCGTCAGCATCGCGCCTTTGGGGTTTCCGGTGGTCCCGGACGTATAGCCGATGCTGACGACATCGGACGCCTTTGCTGTCGCGCTCTCCTTCTGCAGATAATCATGCGCATCGACATCGCGTGCTCCGACAAAGTCGGCCAGCGACTTGATCGACGCCGTGGCCTCGCCGGTCCAATCCGGGTCGAGCACGATGATACCGCGGAGCTGCTCGGCCCGACCGGAGGCGATCACGATGCGAAGCTGCTGCTCCCCGCCGACGAACGCGAACTTCGCGCCTGAATCCGTGAAGCAGTAAGCCACTTCTTCGGGTGACGAGGTGAAGTACACGCCCACCATGACGCCGCCAGCGCACATCGTGGCCATGTCGGCGATCAGCCATTCCTCGGACGAATCGCCCATGATCGCGACCCGATCGCCGCGCTCGAGACCAGCACACCGCAGCGCGCTGGCCAGGTTGACGACACGCTGCGCATAGGCGCCCCACGTCATGGCGGTCCAGGCGCCCTGACGCTTTTGTTGCAAGGCGATCTTGTCGGGCCGCTCCGCGAGTCGCGCAGCTAAAAGTTGCGCGACGGTCGTATCGGCCAACTGGGCGCCGGATGTAATCGCAGCGACGCTCATCTCAGCGCTCCGCGAAACGCTTGCGCTTGGCCGCGAAGGCGGCAACCGCCTCGGCCCGCTCGGGCGACTTGAAGGTCAACATCTCCAGTGCCGCAGAGGTGTCGAGCAGCAGGTGGGCGTACTGCTTGATGATCTTGTTGACGCTGTACTTGGTCCACACGATCGATTCCTTCGGCCCGCTTGCCAGCAGTTCGGCGTATTCGATCGCGGCATCGAGAACGTTGCCGTCCGCGATCACCTCGTTGATCATGCCGATAGCAGCCGCTTTCTCGGCGGAGATGAATTCGCCGGTCATCAGATAGTGCTTCGCGCGCACCGGCCCCATCAGCAGCGGCCAGATCACCGCGCCGCCATCGCCCGCGACGACGCCGGCATTGACGTGCGTGTCGGCGAAACGAGCTGTCGAACTCGCATAGATCACGTCGCAGAACAGCGCGAGCGTGGCACCCAGGCCGACCGCGACACCGTTGACGGCCGCGACGATCGGCACTTCGACTTCCAGCATGTTGCGGATGAGGTGGCGACCGCTGCGCGTCGGGGACGGCAAGGTTCCCTTATCCAGCGACTTCTGATCGCCACCGGAGCAAAATCCGCGGCCCGCGCCGGTGAGAACGATCGCGTTGACAGAACTGTCGTGATCCAGCTTGACGAAGACGTCTTCGAGCTCCTCGTGCATCTCCCAGTTGATCGCGTTGAGGACCTCCGGTCGATTCATCGTGACGATCGCGACGCCGGTGGCGCGCCGTTCGACGATCAGGTACTTGTAGCCGTATTGCGACATTGATTTCACCGTTGGATTACTTGTTCTTGGTCCGCATCAGCCGGATCTGACCGAGGATCTCCTCGGTCGGCCGCACGACGTTGTTTCTGTCGTTGAAATGCGGGATGACGTAGCGACCGACCATGTCGATCGCCTCCATGATCTTTTCGTGCGGGACGGAGTCCATGTGCAGCAGCACCTCGTCGATCCCCATGGCCTCGAACTTCTCGATCTGACGAATGACCGTATCGGGGCTGCCGCACACCGTCGTGGCCGACTCGTTGACCAGATAGTCCCAGTCGTTGGCGGCACGCTCCATCGACGGCACGCTCTCTCCCATGTACTTGTAGTCGTCGGCAATCGCCGCGAGACGCGGATAGGCATCGGTCGAGATCTTGGCATAGTGCATCAGCGGGCCGGCATAATCCGCCTTGGCTTGCTCGTCCGTTTTACCGATGCCGATGAACAGCGGAATGCCGATACGCGGACGCTGCAGCGGTCCCTCCTCGTCGCGCTTCCAGTTTGTTTGATAGGCGCCGATCAGCTTCTGCTGAGCTTCCCAGCCCTGATAGATGTTGCTGCTCATCACGGCGAAGCCCTGCGAGGCAGCCCAGACGTGACTGCGCTCGCTGGTCGCCGCGATCCCGATCACCGGGTGCGGCTTCTGCAGCGGCTTTGGAACCAGCTGGCGCGGAGGGATCTGGTAGTACTTGCCGTCAAACGTGAAAATGTCCTGGCGCATCGCCGTTTTCAGCAGCGCCAGACCTTCTTCCATCTGAGCCAGCGTTTCGTTCGGATCGACGTTGAACGCCCGCATCGCGATGGTGGTGTTGGCGCGACCGCCGTAGAATTCCATGCGGCCGTTGGACAGGATGTCGGTCACCGCAAGCCGCTCGGCCGAACGCAGGGCGTGGTTGATGCGCTGCGGCATCAGCGTCACCGCCGCGCGCAGCTTGACGCGCGACGTCACCGCGGCCAGATAGCCGAACACCACTTCGGGCGCTGAGCTCGAGATCCCACCCAGTGCCACGTGCTGCTCAGAGAGCGCGACACAGTCGAAGCCGACCTTCTCGGCCAGGCGGACTTCGTCGACCAGTTCGTGAAGCCTGCGCGAGTAACTGTGGCCGACCTGGGTTTCCTGTTCAGACCAGAACCCGAACGTAAGTGCCATGTCTCAATCCTCTTAGCTTTCGAGATGCCAGAGGGTTTCATAGGCGGGGCGATATTTTCGCCCGAAAGCCGCGTTGCGTAGTCAAGCTTTCCGAACTTTATGCTGTCAGTATCCGCAACATGGCAGACGCCGCGGGAAGCTTCGCCGCGCGGCGGACGGGCTGACCGTCAACGGCGGACGCCGGCGTCTCCGGCCTCGCTATCGAAGGTCTTTATCAGCAACTCGGCGACCGCCGCGAGGCACGCTTCGCCGATGCTGTGGCTCGAGCCGAACGGACTTCCGATCACGCCGTTATGCGAAACCGATCGGATGCCGTTCGTCCACATCAGCTCGAGATCAGCCTCCGACAAGCCGCCGAGATGGCCCACCTCGAAGCGGTCCGGCCTGACGCTGTCGGGCCGAATGACCATCATCAGCGACGTCTCGGCGATATCGGCGTGGCCGCCGACGGCCGACACGTCTCCTCCGGCTTCGCGCACCGCATCGCGCCACGTGTCGATCCATTTCGTCGAGTCGAAGAACGCCAGGATCGCAACATCCGAGGGGACGGCCTCGCGCAAGCGACCGAGCATGTCCTTCAGGACCGGAAAATTGCCGATGTGACCCGAGTGAATCAGGATGCGCTTGAAGCCGTGCCGCGCCAGGCTTGTGCAATAATCGACACAAATCGCTTCCAGCGTCTCCGGCCGTAGCGAGATCGTACCCGGGAATGGCAGATGGTGAGACGAGCAGCCGGCCCTGATGGTCGGCGCCACCAGCGTGTTGCCGCGGCTGCGCGCGATCCGCTCGGCCAGAGCGTCGGCATGATCCGCATCCATGCCCAAAGACAAATGCGGTCCATGCTGCTCGACGGCCCCCAGCGGGATCACCACCGTCGTGCACCCACCGGCCAGCGCCGCGGCGACTTCCTCGTGGCTCATCTGCTCCAGATAGATCTGATCGGGATATCCGCGCGCCATCATTCAGCCCTTACTGTTCCTTGACAAAAACCTCGCACGCACATTAATCGAGCTCTCGTCTGTGACATAGGCGTCGAGGTCGGCCACGGTCATTTCTTCGAGCGCCTGATCGCTCATTTGCCTGGTGAGGTTGAGCGATCGTTTGATGGCGTGGAACAGCTTGCGGTCTTTCTGCCGCAACGCGCCGCACACGTCTCGCGCTCGGGACGCGACCTCCTCGGTCGCGACGATCTCGTTCACGGCGCCGATCGCCACAGCGCGCTCCGCGCCGACGAGCTCGCCCCAATACAGCAGCTCTTGTGCCGCCCGCACGCCGAGCTTCTCGACGGCCCGGCGCATGCCTTTGGTCACCGGCAGCAGGCCGTGGTTGATTTCCGGGAACCCGATCTTGCACGACGCATCCGCCACGACGTAGTCCGCATGCAGCAGAAACTCCAGGGCGCCTCCGACCGCATAGCCGCGGACGGCGCAGACGATCGGGCCCGGATAGTTCTCCATCGCCACGAGGAGTTCGTGGAAGAACCGGATGCGCGGCCTCGCGACATCGATCCCGACGACTTCCTTGATGTCGCCGCCTGCGCTGAAGAAGCGGTCGCCGCCTCCGGTGAGCACAATGCCGGGCGGATTCTCGTCGTCGGCAGAGCGCCGGATCGCCTCCAGCAACTCGACGATGAGTTGAGCATTCAGCGCATTGGCCGGCGGCCGGTTCATCGTGATCGTGACCAGGTCTTGATCACGCTCGATCAGGAGAGAAGTGGCAGTGTTCATAGTGAGACCCAAGCGAGAGCGGCTGCAACAGCCGGGGAGCGGTGAACCAAACGGCGGCGCGACGAGAGCGGCACTGCCCGACGCCTCGCCGAGACGGCGCGGCTCACAATCCCAAATAGGCGCGCTGGACATCGGGGGTCTCGAGCAGATCGAGGCTCGATCCGTGCAACACCACGGAGCCGTTCTCGAGCACATAGCCGCGGCTGCTCAGCGCGAGCGACTTGGCGACATTCTGCTCGACGAGAAGGACCGTGATGCCCTGCTCGTTAAGGGATTTCACGACGCCGAACATTACGTCGGTGAGCGCCGGCGACAGCCCGATCGACGGCTCGTCGAACATCACGATTTCCGGCTTCGACATGATCGCGCGACCGATCGCCAGCATCTGCTGCTCGCCGCCGGAGAGCGTGCCGGCGAGCTGGTCGCGGCGCTCGCGAAGTCGCCCGAACAGCTGATAGACGAAATCAAGCGTGTTTGCCCGGGCGTGCCTGGCCCGCTTCAGCGAGCCTCCGATCAGCAGATTGTCCTCGACAGAGAGCGCACCGAAGATCTGGCGGCCCTCGGCGACCTGAGCGATGCCCATTTCGCAGATGTCCCACGGCGGTCGCCGCGAGATATCGACTCCGTTGAACCTGACGGAACCGCCCGACGACGGCACGATCCCCGCGATTGATCGGATCAGAGAGGTCTTGCCGGCGCCGTTGGCGCCGACAACGCAGATCAGTTCACCCTTGCCGATGCGGAGCGACACGCCGTTCAGCGCATTTGAGCCGTCGTAGGCCACGCACAGGTCGTCGATGGCGAGAAGCGCGTCGTCAGGCATGGAAGCCGGCTCCCAGATAACTTTCCAGCACCGCAGGATTCGCCACCACCTCTGACGGCTTGCCCTCGGCGATCTTGGCGCCGTGGTGAAGCACCACCACGGTCGACGCCACCTCCATCACGATCCGCATCACGTGCTCGACCAGCAGGATCGTCAATCCGCCCTCGGCGAGCCTGTGCAGCACGCCGACGACGCCGGCCGCTTCGGTCGGACGCAGCCCCGCCATCACTTCGTCGAGCAGCAGCAGCTTGGGGCGGGTCGAGAGCGCCTTCGCCATCTCCAGCATCTTGCGATCGGGCAACGTCAACTGATCCGTCCGGGCATTCGCCTTGCCGGCGAGCCCGACATTTTCGAGCGACTCATACGCCTTCTCCCGCGCCTCCTTGACGTTCGTCGTCCAGCTGAAGGCGCCCACCATGGCATTCTCGAGCACCGACATATCTGTCATCGGCCGGACGATCTGGAAGGTGCGCGCAATGCCCATGCGGCACACCGCTTCGGGCGGCTCGCGCTCGAGCGAACGCCCCTCGAACAGCACCTGCCCGGCGGTCGGTCTCAGCGCCCCGGCAACGAGATTGAAGCAGGTGGTCTTGCCGGCGCCGTTCGGCCCGATCAGGGCGGTGATGCGCCCTGCCTGCAGTGAGAAGCTGACGTCATTGACCGCGACCAATCCAACGAACGCTCTGGTCAGGTTCTTCACTTCGAGCAGCGCGGTCATTCCTCGACCTTCCGCAATTGTGGGATCCGGCCGCGCGCCGGCAGCTGGGTCGCCCCGTAGAGCCGGACGATCGACGGCCAGATGCCGTCGGGCAGAAACCACACGACCAGGATCAGCACCGCCCCGTAGGCGACGCTGTTCAGTCCGGGGAGCCCCAGGGCGTCGCCGAGAGCTCCCATGGCGTGATGCAGCGGGATTGCGGCCATCGAGCCAACCAACGGGCCGAACGCAGTGCCCAATCCGCCGACCACGGGGCCGATCAGGACGTCGACCGAGATCGCCATGCCCATGATCGAATCCGGAAAGATAGCGCCCTGCACCAGGCCCAGCACGCCGCCGCCGATCGCGGCCGTCGCGGCCGATATCGAGACAACCAGCACCTTGTGGCGAAACGTCCGCACCCCCAGCGCGCGGGCGGCCTCGTCGTCATCCCGCATCGCCCGCCAGACATAGCCCCAATAGGACCGCGAGATCAGCTCCGTTCCCGCGACGCCGATGGCCGCAAGCGCGAGCGCGACGAAGTAGTAGAACCGCGCGTCACCGCGCAGCATCCCGAGGTCCATCGCGCCGCTCGGCGCCTGATAGAACAGGCCCTGCATGCCGCCGACATAGTCCCACCCGCCGAACATGATCCGGACGAATTCGGCGGCTGCGATCGTGAGCAGCGCGAAATAGATTCCACGGACCTCGAAGCGGAAGCTCAGCCACGCGAGCACCGCGCCGACGAAGCCCGCAATCACGGCGCCCAGCAGCAGACCGATCCACGGGGTGACGCCGTATTTGATGTTGAGGATCGCCACCGCATACGCACCGATTCCAACGAACAGCGCGTGACCGATGGATAACTGCCCGCCGATCCCGAGCATCAGGTTCCACGATTGTCCCATGAAGGTGAACAACAGGACGATCGTCAGGAGCGAGATGACGTAGGCGTTGGACATGCCACCCACCACGGCGAGCGCGGCGAAGACCAGAGCGCCGGCGCTCCAACGCTTGGTGTCGCTGGCCTGATTAGATGTCCTTTGCACCGAAAAACCCCCTCGGACGGAAAATCAGGATGATGATCAGGAGCGCGTAAGGGAGTGCTGTTTTCATCGACGGCGTGAACATCAAGGCTGCGATCGCTTCGGCGACCCCGATCGTCAGGCCGCCCAGAAGAGCGCCGCCGAAGCTGCCCAGACCGCCGACGATCACCGTCACGAAGGCCAGCAGCGTGAAGTCGACGGCGAGATAGGGCTGCGCATCGAACAGCGGCGAGATCAATGCGCCGGCGACGCCAGCGCAGGCGGTTCCGATGCCGAAGGTCACCGCATAGACCCGAGGGATATTCAGCCCGACCACCAGTCCGCCCAGTCGATTATTGGCGGCGCCCCGCAGCGATCGGCCGAATGCGGAATACTTCAGATAGGCTCCCAGTGCGGCGATCAGCAGTCCGGCCGTAGCGGCCGCCTGGATGCGGGCCCAATCCAAGGTGAGCGGTCCCACGCTCACGGTCTGGAAGGACAGCTGAGACGCCGTCGGCCGCGGGTCCGGACCGAACGACATCAGCAATACGCCGCTGAAAAGCAGTGAGAGGCCGATGAAGACGATGAACTGATAGTGATGCGGCCGATTGACGAACCGTTTCACGACGAGCGTCTCCAGCAGATAGCCGAACACGAACATGACGACCGCGGCGATCGCGGCGGCTAGAACGATCGGGACGTCCCAGATTCGAACAGTCCAGTATCCGATGTAGATCCCGAACACGACCATCTCGCCATGAGCGAAATTGACCACGCGCATGACGCCGAAGATGATCGTGAGACCGAGCGCGACGAGCCCGTAAACCAGCCCGATGAGCACCCCGCCGGCGATTACATTGAGCCAGAGCGACAGCATCAGCGACCGACCGCTGATGGATGCGCGATGGAAAGTCTTCGTCTTCCTTGCATGCAGATCGGTTCCATCTTGGCTGTGGCGGAAACGTAGCGGCGTCGGACGTCGTCCTGTGATTCAGACCGCCTTTGGCGCGGCGAAAGATCCGTCGATGTAGACGACCGCCTCACATCCGGCTCTCGTCGTCTGAGCCACCACCTCTCCGGTGAAGATGGTGTGACTACTGTCGCTGTAAGCATTCAACACGCGGCAATCGAAGCTGCAGACCGCGCCGACCAGACTTGGTGCTCCGGTTTTGAGATCGCACCACAAACCGTCGCCGAAGCGGATATCGCCCTTGCTGCCGTCCTGCCCGGAAAACTTGAGCGCCAGATCGCGATGCTCGCCCCCCAGAATATTCCAGCAGAACGACCCACTGCTGAGAATGGTGTCGTGCGCACCGGCAGATCGATTGACGCAAACCAGCACGCTGGGCGGAGCCGCCGACAGCGAGCAGCCCGCCGTCAGTGTCAGACCATGACGGTTCGGCGCCCGGCCTGTCGTGACGATCGACACGGTGCCCGGCACGTTGCGCATTGCAGCGCGGAATGCTGCGGCATCGAGTGGGCTCGGTTCGGACAGCGGCGGTGTTGCGGACGACATGGCTACGACTCTTCGATTCACGAGATGGATGCGCCCTATTTGTCTGATTGTGAGTCCGGGCATGCAGCGCTGCCCCGGTGAACGTCTGAACTATCCGGCTGCTTGATAGAACTGGATGACGTTGCCGCCCGGATCCCGCACCTTCACCGCACGGCCATGACTGGCCATGTCCCGAACCGCGCCGACTTGCGCACCCATGGCTGCGGCACGCTCCATGGCGGCCTCCAGGTTGTCGACATCGAAGACGAGAACGGCATCCTTGAGTTGTTCCGACGCGGACTCCATCGGGTCGGCGACGCAGAACGCAGCCGCATCGCTGACGAACTGGATCCACTTGCCGGGATCAGCGAAGCGCACCTTCAAACCCAAGCCTTCATAGAACTCGGCCAGGCGTCCAGGATCGTTCGCTGTCAGATAGACTTGCTTCAGTTTCACGCTCGACAATCCAACCGTCCGCCGCCCTAGTGCGATCGTGGATGAATAGTCGCTCGAGCCTCTCAGCATTACTGCTTGAACAACGCGTGTCGCAGAAGCTTCATCAGCATTTTATGCTGCAGCGACCTGTCGGCGTCGCTTGATCCAGCTCTCTCGTCCGGCCGATCTTTGCCATTATCTGGTCGTCGAGGGTGGGCTGTTGTTCCTGCCGAACCACTTGGCACAACGCCGGCGGTGTGGTCAGCGACCTGGGACCACGGCCACACGCGGCGAAAGGCGGTCGTACGAAACAGGGCCGCAGAGTTGCGACACTCGACACCGAAGCTCTGCTGCACATCCCGTCAAGTGCCAGGGGGAGCCACTCGATGAAGCGCCGACCGTTGCATCGTGATCGATCCGTTGGATCAACATCGGCCTGCATATCGCATGTGCAAAAAATGTATCGAAATTAGGCAACTAACACCCTGATCGCAACGCACAATCCGAAGGTTGACGGTTTTTCGATACAAGTCGGCGATTTGTCGAAATCCCACAAGCGCAATTGCGGTTAGCGTTTACCACGCGATTGTCATCGCCCCGCAAACGATGGTGATAAGCGCCGCAAGAAGACTGCCAGATTTGGGAGACACGCGATGTCGACAACCTCTCTCGACAGAATAGATATCAAGATCCTCAACGAGCTCCAGCAGAATGCGAGCTTGACCAATGTTGAACTCGCATCACGCGTCAATCTCTCGCCGTCGCCGTGTCTGGCTCGCGTCAGAACACTCGAAAAACTCGGCGTGATCGATCGACGGATCGCTCTTCTCGATCCCGCCGTGCTCGGCATTGGTATAACGGCTTTCATCCAGATCAAGCTGGAAAAGCAGGTCCAGACGTCACTCGAGAGTTTCACCCGATCCATTGACCGGCTGGCCCAGGTGATGGAATGCTATCTGATGACCGGTGAGAGCGACTACATGCTCCGCGTCATGGCGGCTGACATCGAAGATCTCGAAGACCTCATCGTCAACAAACTGTCCCGCATCCCCGGTGTCAGCAGCATTCGATCAAATCTGGCCCTCAAGCGTATTTCGTACAAGACGGTGCTGCCGATCGACACCAATCGGCCGGTCATCGTGAAGGCTTGCGCCCCCCCCTCGCACCCTCTGGAGCGCTCTCCAAGACCCCGATACGACGCAGCTGGTCCTTTGCTGTCCGACGCGCCGATCGGGCTCGACACCAATTGCCCCAGCTACAGCGTGGAACGACTATGAGGCGCCCCGCCATGGGCTCCGGCCAGTTAGCAATAATGGTGAAATCAAGATCGGCAGAGTGCTCGAGCGGCGCTCAGAGCCTGACAGTCCGCACACGACCCAACGCAAGCACACGTCGACTCCAGCGAGCAGAGCGACCGAGATGACGGCATCGATCGAAGCGGCCCTGCAGGCGTTCGCCGACGGCGAAATCGTCGTGGTCACCGACGACGACGATCGCGAGGGCGAAGGCGACCTCGTCGTCGCCGCCTCGCGGTGCACGGCTGAGAAAATGGCCTTCATCATCCGCCATACATCGGGAATCGTTTGCGCTCCGATTACCCTCGAAGACGCGAGACGCCTGCGGCTTGACCCGATGGTTCTCAACAACGACTCGGCTCACAACACGGCGTTCACCGTGTCGGTGGACTACCGGCCGGATAACGGAACGGGCATCTCGGCCGAAGAGCGGGCCTCGTGCTGCCGTGCACTCGCCAACCCCAACGCTGGCGCCGGCGATTTTTGCCGGCCGGGACACGTCTTCCCTCTGATCGCAAAGGAGGGGGGCGTACTCATGCGCTCGGGTCACACCGAGGCCGCCGTCGACCTGTGCAGACTGGCAGGTCTCGAGCCGGTCGGTGTCATCGGCGAACTGATGAACGACGATGGCTCAGTGATGAAGGGTCCGCAAGTCGCGGCGTTCGCCGACAAGCACAAGCTGAAACGGGTCACCATCGCCGACCTCATCAGCTTCCGGCAGGCCCGCGAGACGCTGATCGAGCGCGTCTCGAGCGTCACGGCGGAGAGCCCGATCGGCCCGCTCCAGGGCTATTCGTATCGCTCGCCGTTCGACCCCATTCATCACGTCGCCTATATCTACGGAGAACTGGGCGACGGCACCAACGTCCTCACGCGCTTCTACAAACCAAACATCCTGCGCGATTTGTTCTCGGGTCAGGAACAGGCTAAGATGAACGTCATTCTGCAACGCTTCAAGGATAATGGCAGCGGCGTGCTCGTCTATCTGCGCGACGGCGCGGCGGGCGTTCCGCCTGCTCCGCTAGGCCCGATCGGTTCGCGCGAAGACGACCGCAATCGGCAATGGCGCGAGATCGGCGTCGGCGCCCAGATCCTGCGGGATCTCAAGATCAGCTCCATCCGTCACCTCACGTCGTCGACGCATCACTTCAAGGGACTGTCAGGCTTCGGTATCGAGATCGTCCGAAACGAAGCGCTCTAACTCCAGCCGACTGCGTTGCGAAAGTCCATTGAGCGCGTCCCGCACCTCAGGCACCCGGCGAAGCTTGCAGTTCGTCTCGCGGCAGATCTCTCCCGGCCCAGTCCGGCCGGCCTCGCGCTCGGAGAAGTAGCGCGCCGGCGACTTGCCAAGCGCCTTCTTGAACATGGTGATGAACGCGCTCACCGATTCGTAGCCGAGCGCCCCGGACACGGACCGGGCGTTCCGGGACGACTTTTAAGCTTGTTCAGCGGCACAAGAATCTCGGTGCCGCTTTGCGTGACCGACCAAGCTTTTCGTCAGCTCCTTCAATCCCGATCACTCACGCCACTTCGGCTCGGTGGCCGCCAGAAACACCGCCGGTAACGCGATCAGCGGAGGCAGGACGAAACACCACGTCCCGAACTTTGCATAGAGACAGGCGCCGGCTGCGCATCCCAATGCGAAGGCAGCCACGCTTGCCGCCATCTTGCCGAGCCGCGGCCGGGCGACGATTTGCACCGACGCTGGCGCGCCGCGAAAAACGTCTGCGACGTCGATCATGATCTGGGTGGTCGTGCCCGTCATCAAGGTGCTGGGAGGTTCGGTGCCCATATGGATGCGGTGCGCGGCGTTCTGGATGGCCATGGCGGCAACCAATATCATGCCGGTGCAGATCGCCTGCCAGCTGTCGCCTTGGACAAATGGCCCGAAGTAGACGGCACACGCGCCGCCTGCCGCCAGAAGTATCATCTTGATGGCCAGCATCGAGCGGAAGATCGGGAGTCCCATTGGCGGGAGATAGAAGCTCAGGATTCTGCTGACAACCACGACGAAGCAGAAGACGGGGAGAGCGAGCAGCTTCGCCAGGCCTCCGGATGTCCCCAACACCATGGCCGCACCGAAGGTAACGAAGTTGCCCGTGACGTGCGCGGTGAACAATCCCTGGAGCGCAAGAAAGCCGGCGGTATCGACCAAGCCGGCATTCAGGCTCATGAGGAGCGGAAGCAGAAGTATATTCCGTTGCATGTCACCAACCGTATTGAAGCTGGACACCGAGATAGTTGCTGGTGTGCCCACCAGCGCGGATGATCGTGTCACCGGCGTCGAAATGCACGGCCTCGATGGCGCCCGTAAGGTGATCGTTGAACGCGTAGTCGACGCGAAGCTGGCCGTAGGCTCCCGTCCAATTGCTGCCCGTCCCGGCGGTGCCCGCTATCGGCACGCTGGGCTGGACGTAGATCGCATCGGCCGTCGTTTCGCGCCACTGCAAGCCGATCGCTCCCATCACCTTCAGCCGGTCCGCGGGACCGATGGTTATAGAGGGTTTGAGGTGAAGGATGTTCGCATATCCCGTATATCCGGCCAGCGTGAAATAATAGCCATTCGGGAACAGCGGATTGAACGTTCCCAGCGTTCCGTCTCCGGAGCGATGGTCGCCCGAAGCAGCGTCGAACTGGAGGCCGATGCGCGGCAGCCAGGGAACACCGGTCAATGTATATCCGATCCGCGTGCCGACGGCCCAGGCACGGATATCCTTCGCTCCCACCTGACCCGCCTGCCCCATGGCTTCGAGGTCCCAGTCGAACTGTTGAGACTTTCCCGCGAATCTCGCATCCAGAACGTGACGGCTTTCGTCGCCCAATGCATCGAGATATCTGGCACTCTTCCGCTCGTACAGCGAGTAGTAGCCCGACAGCTCGTTGTCACCCATGACCTTCCGCTCGACCCGGAGCGTGCTGAAGCGGGAGTTGTCGTTCGAGGTGTCGTCGAAAGGGCGAACGTCGAAATATTGGACGGGGCGGCTGACGAAGCCGATGAACCGCCAGACGCCCGTCTCCCAATCGGCCCAGATCGCATCGAATGATTGTCTGACGTTGGGACCATCCCGCGACGATACGAAGCGCTGCAGGTCGAAGGCGAAGTCCTGTCGTCCGATGCGCGCCTTCAGGGTCCCGCCCGCGAAAATGTTGACGTATTCGAGGAAGGCAAGGCGAAGGTCGGCACGGTCCTGGTCGACAGGGGAGATGTTGAGCTTGTCGAAGGCCCGATCGTCCTCGAGCTGCACGAAGGCGCGCCAGTTCTCGTTGAAGTGAATGTCGGCGTGGACCTGCAAACGCTGTATGAGATAGCTGTCCGAGGACGTGTTGCCGGTGCCGAACGCCGCTGCGCTATTGGTCTCGAAGCGTTCGCGCAGCGTCGCCCCCAGCGAGACGTAGCTTTTCGGATCGGTGGCCCAAAGCGGGATGTACTTGAGCCCGTCAAACGGTTCGGTACGCAACCTCGGATCGGCAAGGACCGACCAGTCCTCTGCCCAGCGGTTCGCCTGGATCGCTGGCCGCTTGGAGACCGCAGCGTCCTCTGCCCGCGCGAACCCGACGCCGGCGCCAAGGGTCGCAAGCGTCAGAACGATCCAGAAGTTGCGCATATCGCCCCGTGCCAGCATCGGCGGACGTCACCTCATTTGGCGTCCGCCCGCGATGCACTCTTCGGGCCAAGGGAGTGGATCTCGGCGACGTACCCGCCGGGGAACATGACGAACGCAGCAGACCGGCTGCTCGACGTGTAGGATTCGACCAACACTGTGGCTCCGGCGTCCTTCGCCTTGCCGAGGGTGGCTGCGAGGTCAGCGACTTCATAACCCGTCGTCTCCCGACCGTAGGGATAGGGCAGATGACCGTCGGTGACCAACACGACCATCTTCCCGAATGGGGACTCGATCCGGATGCGCCGGTAGGTCAAATCGGGTCTTCCGATCTCGACGCCGGGCGCCTTCGCGTCGTCCGAGACGACCTTGCCGCGGGAGAAGGCAAGAAAACTCCGGGTGAAGGCGGCGGCCCGGTCGGGCGAGACGTATACGCGATTCTCCGGAATCCGCTCGAAGGGAGCGTAGTCGGGTTTCGTCGTATGCCAGTAGAGCTGGAGGTTGACGCCGCCGGGCCACTGGACCACGGCATCGCGCCCGATGGGATCCGGGAAGGTGGAGACGATCACGTCAGCCCCCGCAGCGCGGGCCGCCTTGATCGCCTCGTCCATGTCCGCAACCAGATAGCCGTTGCGCTCGGCGCCAAACGGATAGGGGATCGGCGTCTTGAAGCCGAACAGCGAGACGGTGCCGACAGGCGTCTGCAACAGTTGCGACGTGGTGCTGCTCGGCGTGGGCGTTACGGTTGCGACCACCTGCTTGGTGCTCTTGCCGCCAAATGTGGCCAGAAAACTGGACACGAACTTGTCCACGTCCTCAGGCGCGACGTAGACGTGCGTTGTGTCGTATTGCGGGGCAACGGCAACAGCCTGCTCCTTCGACTTCATCGCTTCCCTGGCGACGCCCGGCGAGCTCACCGCGACAGCCGCCGCCAACGCCACGACAGCGAACATCCGTGTTGATTTCATCAGGAAACTCCTTGGACGGATTGAGATCGCGGCGCCCGGTCCGGGTGATGCGAAGTCTCATTGGACAGAATCGATACGATGACAAGCCCCGCAATCAAGCCGAGATGCTCGAAGAAGGCATTCGTGGCCATGAATCTCTCATGGCCGCCCATCGTCCAGAACGCGTTTGCGGTGAGCATCGCGACGAACGTCAGGATGCCGAGCCCGCCGGCCCCCAGCCACACGAAACGATTCACGACGACAAGCAGAGACCCGCCGAGTTCGACCACGATAGCGGCGGTCGCCCACAGCGAGCCCGGATACAGGCCGAAATGTTCCTGCTCGGCCACCGCGCCCGCGAAATCGAGCAGTTTGGCAAAGCCGCCGAGCAGATAGGCCGACACCAGAGCCAGCCTGGCCGCATGCCACAGAAGCGGCCAGCGCAGGATCACGGAGATCCAGTTCGGTGTGGCTGCGGCAGGCATGTCAGACCGCCCAGCAGGCGCATCCCAGCGCGCCCCAGAAGCTTCGGAGGTCGGAGACCGGCAAGCGGCTCGACCAGGCCGTAGCATGGTCGTGTCCATGGACGCCGCAGGAATTGGCGCAACCGCACATCTGCATGGCCTTCATCGCAAGGCTGGTGTCCTTCGTCTTTGCCTTTTCGTCGGCCCAGGCCGCGTACCCGCCGAAGCGGCGGACCGGAGACCAGTCCGGCATGGCGGGCGGAGGTGTGACACTCTCCAGCTTGGCGAAGTCTCCCGCGCTATAAACAATCCTGCCTCCGACCATGGTCAGCAGCGAACTCGTATCGGCGATCTCGGCCTCGCTGCACGAGAAGTAGTCCCGGTCCGGGACGATGAGGTCGGCGAGCTGGCCGACCTGGATCCGCCCCTTGTTACCCTCCTCGTTCGAGAACCATGTCACGTTTTCGGTCCACATCCGCAGCGCCGTCTCGCGATCCAGACAATTGCGCTGGGGCGTGATGCGCAACCCGCCGACGGTCCGGCCGGTGACGAGCCAGGACAGAGAGACCCACGGGTTGTAGGACGCAACGCGGGTCGCGTCCGTACCGGCCGACACCTTGACGCCCTTGTCGATGATCTTCTTGACCGGCGGCGTCGCCTCGGCGGCGCCCGCCCCATAGCGCTCGACGAAGTATTCGCCCTGATAGGCCATCCGGTGCTGCACGGCGATGCCGCCGCCGAGCGCCGCGATACGATCGATCGACTGGTCCGAGATCGTCTCGGCGTGATCGAAGAACCAGTGCAGGCCTTCCAGGGGCATGTCCTGATTGACGCGCTCGAAAACGTCCAGCGCCCGTGAGATCGTCTCGTCGTAGGTGGCATGGAGACGCCAGGGCCATTTGTTCTGAACGAGGACGCGAACGACCTCCTCGAGCTCGCCTTCCATCTCCGCAGGCATGTCCGGACGCGCGACCCGAAAATCCTCGAAGTCGGCCGCCGAGAACACCAGCATCTCGCCGGCACCGTTGTGCCGGAAATAGTCGTCACCCTGCTTGTACTTCGAGGTTTTCGTCCAGTTCAGGAAGTCCTCCTTCTCGCCCTTGGGCTTCTGGGTGAAAAGGTTGTAGGCGAGCCGTATCGTCAGGAGGCCTTCGTCGCTCAGCTTCTGGATGACGGCGTAGTCGTCGGGATAGTTCTGGAATCCTCCGCCGGCGTCGATCGCACCGGTGACGCCGAGCCGGTTCAATTCGCGCATGAAATGACGCGTCGAACTGACCTGATAATCGAACGGAAGTTTCGGGCCCTTGGCGAGAGTCGCGTAGAGGATGTTGGCGTTGGGCTTGGCCAGCAGCAAACCCGTCGGATTGCCCTTGGTATCGCGCATGATCTCGCCGCCCGGCGGTTCTGGCGTGTCCTTAGCATAACCGACGGCCCGCAGCGCCGCGCCGTTGAGGATGGCCCGATCGTAGAGATGCAGCAGGAAGACCGGCGTGTCGGGCGCGACGGCGTTGAGCTCGTCGATCG
The DNA here is from genome assembly GCF_002776695.1 of Bradyrhizobium nitroreducens. GTDB lineage: Bacteria > Pseudomonadota > Alphaproteobacteria > Rhizobiales > Xanthobacteraceae > Bradyrhizobium > Bradyrhizobium nitroreducens. Next base: position 6,865,903 of record NZ_LFJC01000003.1, on the reverse strand, counting down.
TCGGAAGCCGCTTCTCCGCGAATTGGTGTTCGGTGAATCCGCCGACCACTCTGACCCACTGCGGCGGTGGCGTGACGGCGACCTGCCGCTTCAGCATGTCCATCGCAGTGGCGAGCGAGCGTACCCCGTCCCAGCGCAGCTCCATGTTGAAGTTCAGACCGCCGCGGATGATGTGAAGGTGGTTGTCGATCAGGCCCGGCAACACGCGCCGTCCCCTGAGATCGACGATCTTCGTGGACGGCCCCGCCAGCTTCATCACGTCCTGATCGTGCCCGACCGCGACGAAGCGGCCATCGGCGATCGCGACCGCCGAAGCCGTCGGGTTCGAGCGATCGAGCGTCGTGAACAGACCACGATGCAGGATGATATCGGGTGCGGAGCTCATGAATGTTTCTCCAGGCCGTCCACCGAGGCGGCACTTTTCGATTGGTCGTTTCGGCGTCCAGGCAGCATGCCGAACATGTGCGGAGCGCACTTGGCCTGCTGCCACGCCGACGCCAGCCCGTGCCCGGAAAGCAACTGTCGGGCTACGGGAACGATCTGCTCACCGGCGAGGATGCCAAGAAGCCCGACCAGCGCCACCAACGGAGGCGCCGGCGAGCGCACGTTCAGCAGGCTGTAGATGACGCCGACCAAAAGGCCGGCGCCAAGGGACAACAGATAGATTTTCATCACGGTGATCCGCGATTGGAGGAGTTTCAGCCGGCTTTCGCGCCTCCTTCGGACGCATGTTCGCCGAGCGCCCATTTCGAGAAGCGGATCTGGATCCCGTAGGGCGAATGCGCGCGCTGGATGTCCATCATTCCCTCATATGTCTCGCTGCGCGCCCAGTCCTGCTGAAGCTCGTAAGCGTATTGCGACGAGGTGATGGGAACCGCCCCTGCCTGGATGGCGCGCTCCATCGCGCGGTTGTGGGCTTCGAGCGAGAGGTCGCCGCAAGCATCGGCGGCAATGTAGATCTCGTAACCCTCCTTGAGCATGTCCAGGGTCGGAAAGATCACGCAGGCCTCGGTCCAGAGACCGGCTAGCACGAATTTCTTGCGACCGGTGGCAGCCACCGCCTTTCGGAAGTTCGCGTCGAGCCAGGAATTCATCGACGTGCGGTCGATGATGTCGTGCTCCGGAAACAGCGAGGTGACTTCCGGCATGAAGGGGCCGGAGAAGGAATCCCGCGCCACCGTGGTCAGCACGGTCGGAATCTTGAAGAGCTTCGCGGCCTTTGCCAGGATCTGGACGTTGTTAACCGTGACCAGGCGGTCATGCGATTGAACGCCCTGGAACATGGCCGGCTGATAGTCGATCAGTGCGATCGCGCTGTTGTCGGGGGTGAGCATATCGAGTTTCGACATCGAGAAGTTCTCCTTGCGATCGGCATGAGCGATCGAGCGAAAGGGGATGGATGGGCGGCTGTATCGTGGCCCCTGAACGCCGGCCAACGCTTGGACGATTTCGTCGCGGCTTGGATTTCGGCGCGATGATCATTTAGGTGCGGCGAATTGCCGAGCGCATGTCCGCAGCGCCGGTCGGAGATCGCCAGCTTGTCCAAACGACGCGCAGATCGTGCAAGCCAATCCGCACACCATCCGCGACCTTGCGCGCAGGAGGGCCGAACGCTCGAGCAGAATGTCGTTCGCCCTTCATCTTTTCGTCACAGGAGCGAACAATGGCCTTGCTTGAACTGCGGGACGGCACCGAGCTTTATTACAAGGACTGGGGAAGCGGAAAGCCGATCCTGTTCAGCCACGGCTGGCCGCTCAGCGCGGACATGTGGGACGCGCAGATGCTTTTCTTCGCCGAGCGCGGCTACCGAGCCGTGGCGTTCGACCGCAGGGGCTTCGGCCGGTCGAGCCAGCCCTGGACAGGCTATGACTACGACACCTTCGCCGACGACATCGCTGACATCGTCAATCATCTCGACCTGAAGGATGTGACGCTGGTCGGATTCTCCATGGGCGGCGGAGACATCGCGCGCTACGTGGCGCGGCATGGCACGTCGCGGGTCGCCAAATTCGTCCTGCTCAGCGCCGTGACGCCTCTCTTCGTCAAGACCTCGGACCATGACGGCGTCGACAAGTCGGTGTTTGACGGCATCAAGGCCGGCCTGATCAAGGACCGCGCGCAGTTCCTCGACGACTTCAGCCCGCTCTTCTACGGTACGAACCACGGCATGAAGGTGTCGCAAGGCGTATTCAAGCAGACCCTCCAGATCGCGCTTCAGGCGTCGATCAAGGCGACCATCGATTGTGTGACCGCATTCTCAGAAACCGACTTCCGGCCCGACATGGCCAAGATCGGCGTGCCCACCCTGGTGATCCACGGCGAGGACGATCAGGTCGTGCCGCTCCCCTACACGGGCAAGCTGGCCGCCGAGATGATCAAGGGCGCCAAGTTGAGGACCTATCCGGGCGCTCCGCACGCGACGGCGACGACGCATGCCGACCAGGTCAATGCAGACCTCCTTGCATTCCTGAAGGCCTAGCCGGAGAAAGTCGATGACCCAGGATCCTCTTCATCTGCTCGAGCCCAGGGACTGTGCCCTGCTTTTGATCGACCAACAGGCCGGTCTGGCTTTCGGAGTGGGTTCGATCGATCGGCAGGTTCTCGTGAACAACGTGGTCGCGCTCGTGAAGACCGCGACGGTGTTCGACCTGCCTGTCGTCGCCTCCACCTCGGCGACGAAAGTGTACAGCGGGCCCCTGATGCCGGCGGTTAAATCGGCGCTTCCAGGCGTCGAGCCGATCGACCGACGCAGCATGAACGTGTGGGAGGACGACAAGGCTCGCGAGGCCATCCTCGCCACCGGTCGAAGCCGCCTGATCGTTTCGGGCCTGCTGACCGAGGCCTGCGTGACGTTCGCGGTGCTTTCGGCCCTATCAGCCGGTCTGGAAGTCTACGTCGTCGGCGACGCCTGCGGAGGATTGACGACCGCAAGCCACGACCTGGCTCTCGGCCGGATGCAGGCCGCCGGCGCGCGCCTCACGTCCTGGATCCAGGTTCTGCTGGAGATGCAGCGCGATTGGACGAGGCATGAAACCTACGATGGCGCACGCGCCATCGTCGAATCCCATGCCGGGGGATACGGGATCGGCCTGGCTTATGCCCGCGACATGATCCGCCCCGGTTGAGACAACGCCGAGCTCGCATCAGCCCTCGGAGCGGGCCCTTCGCCAGGCTCCGGGGCTGGCCCCCACATTGCGGGAAAACACCCTGGTGAAGTAGCTCTGGTCGCCAAAGCCGCAAATAAGCGCAATGTCGGCCAGCGGAAGCTTCGTGCTCAACATCAGGCGCTTCGCCTCATCGATGCGAAGCTGGGACAGGAATTCGTGCGGGGCAACGCCCGTGCTGCGTCGGAACGATCTCGCAAAATGGCTTGGCGTCAACTTGCATTCCGCGGCGACGTCGGCAATCGTCAAATTGCTGGCGAGACGCGCTCGCATGATTTCCTTCGCGCGACGCTCCTGCCAGGGAGCAAGGCCTCCACCCGCAGCTTTTTCCTGTGGGCGCATTCCGCCGTAGGTCTGGGCGAAATGAGCCAGGACACTCAACCCGATCTGATCGACGAAGAGCTGATTGCTCGTCGGATCCTGCTCCACTGCGCTGAGCAGAACGCTGGACAGGGTCGAGAGGAAGGGATCACGCTGATCCCTGCTCCACTTGAGCGTCGAGATCGGCTTGGCTCCGTGCTCTCGGGCGAACTCGTCGAGGGCCGTCTGTGGCACGTAGTACTGGACGGCATCGAACGGGCCCTTGAACTCACATTGGGGATTGTCCATCAGGTTGATAACGCTGACGCTCCCCGCACCGAAAGCTCCCGAATACCTCGGTCGTCCCGCGAGCCAGCAGGAATGCCGTTCGAGGTCGCCCAGCTGGTGCAGGATGCTGTAGGCCGGCTCGGAAGGAATCGGCGCGGTCCGCTCCCGAATGAATTGGGAGCAGGTCAGCCGGGTCATCGCCAGGGCCAATCGCCCTTCGCGCTTGACGCTCAGCAGGCAGTCACCCTCCATTCCCAGGTGCTGGCTGAGGCGACGCCCATAGAAGCCGGCCGCCGTGCTATCGGACTCTTCCATCATCGGAGGTGTTCAAAGCTATCCATCGTCGGATATGCGGCCATCGTGAGTCCGAAGGACCACGTGCGGATCACATCCACCGCATCGATTTTCCTCATAGAGCGATAGTCGTCCTCGTTCAAGTCACTGATCCGCCAGCAAGGCTGCCAACCGGAAAACCGATTGCAGAAGGAAACGATGACCCAGAATAGGTGACATTTGGCGGACTTGATAATCCGTCCTAATTCCACTTTATCTGTGAAACAATTTCAAAAATGGATACGCGATGGATAATCGCATCGGCGAAATGCAGGTCTTCCTCCGTGTGGTCGAAGCCAAGAGCTATTCCGAGGCGGCGCGTCGACTGTTGATGACGCCGTCCACCGTCAGCAAGCTCATCGGAAGGATCGAGGCACGGCTTGGCGTCAGACTGTTCGAGCGTTCGACGCGGCGGCTGTCGCTGACATCCGAGGGACGGATGTACCACGACAAGAGTGTCGCGCTGCTGGCCGAGCTCGATGGCATCGAACGCGGAATCTCTCGGGGGGCAGCCGCCGCGGGCGGAACGATTCGGGTCAACACTACGGTTTCCTTCGGCATTCTCGGCCTTGAGCCGCTGCTCCCCGCCTTCTGGCAAGCTCACCCCGAGATCGTGGTCGACATCTCGCTCTCCGACGAAATCGTCGACATGTACCTCGACCGGACCGATGTCGCCTTCCGCGTCGGTCCCTTGCAGGCCTCCGCAATGGTCGCCCGGCGCATTGGGGTCGTCAAACGAAGGATCGTCGCATCTCCAGACTACATAAATCGCCTGGGAAAGCCGAAGAAGGTTCAGGACCTTTCACGTCACAATTGCTTAGGATTCAATTTCCGACGCTCTGCCCCGGTCTGGCCTCTGAAGGAGAGCGGGCGAATTGTCGACCGCGCAATCAGCGGCTCGCTGCTCGCAAACAACGCTCAAAGCCTGCGGCGAATGGCAATCGCGGGCATCGGCCTTGCAAGGCTCGCCGATTATCACGTTCGCGACGACATATCGGCTGGCCACCTGGTTGAAGTGCTCGAGGGCACGGCAGGCGACGAAGAGCAAATACACGCGCTTTATCACGGCGGACCGCGGCTGCCCTTTCGCGTGAGAGCATTCCTTGACTTCATGTGCCCGCGACTGACCGATTTCATGGAAGGTCGAGCTCGCAACGGTCGACAGGCAGTTCAAGCGAGCGGAGGCAGGATCGCCGCCAATTCGGCGCGACGCTCTTCGAGAAAAGACGGCAGCTGAAGTTGCTGGCCCAACCTTTCCGGCGCCTCGTCAACCGCGAACCCCGGGCCGTCAGTCGCAATCTCGAAAAGCACGCCGCAAGGCGCGCGAAAGCCGACTGCGTTCAAGTAGGTTCGCTCGATGGGATCGCTCACCACGATGCCGTACACCGACCGGAGTTTCTCGACCATCTCCGATCGATGATCGAGATTGCTCGCGCGGAAGGCGACGTGCCGGATGGTGCCGCCGCCGAGGCGCCCACGCGATGACTTTCCGATCATGCGCAAGGTGATCGTCCCGCCCGGGCCGTCATGAGCCACGAAGCGCATGGCACCATTTCTCTGGGAGACCAACTGGAAATCGAAAACCTTCTGAAGGATGTCGATGGTCTCATCCTCCTCGCGGACGTTCAGCGTGACGCCATGAAGGCCGCGCAGCGCGAGATCAGCCTTGTTTGGGTCCGCCTGCCCCGATCGTCCCTCCCATGTCTCGATCAGCGAGAGGGCCGTACCATCGGGATCCGAGAAACAGAGCGTCCGCTCGCCGAAGGGCGACACCTCCGATCGATAGGTCACGCCCGCAGAAGCGAGCCGATCCGCCCACCAGTCGAGTGAATCCCCTGCGACGCGGAAGGCGGTCTGCACCACCTCGCCGGCGCCGGTCAGCCCCGGCGTCACGCAATTCCAGGCCAGCGTACTCATTACGGTGCCCGGATTGCCGACGTCGTCGCCGTAGTACACGTGGTAACTGCCGGGGTCGTCATAGCAGACGGTCTTCTTGACCCGCTTGAGCCGCAGCACACCCGCGTAGAAGTCGGCGGCGCGCCGTACGTCGCCGATGATCGCTGTGACGTGATGAAGTCCCCGTGCGTTCACGCAATTGCTGCCTAATCCTCGGTCCCGAGGCCGTCCGTTCGGAGCACCATCTCCGCGCGCGGGTCCTCGTTCTCCCTCCGGTTGCTACTCGTTTCGAACAGACAATCCCGAACATCGCCGCGCGTCTTGGACTTTCTCCCGATCCTGGAACCGCCGCCAGGGTAAAATACGGCACCTGACCGGGCGTTCCCGCAGCTGCAGCGATGCAATCGTGCAAAACGCCGTGAAAACCTGCAATCAGTTACCTCCGACTTGACGAAGGATCGCGCCCGAAAACCCTCGCACCCCGGGCATGAGATCGGTGACCGCCATTCGTCGAGCAACTTGCCGGGCAAACGGCATCCGCCAGTTCTATCTGGAGGCCGGGGCCGGCCCCCCGGTCGCGCTGCTGCACGGCTTCCCGGAGACCAGCTTCGCCTGGCGTTTCCAGATACCGGCGCTTGCCGCCCACTACCGGGTGATCGCGCCGGACCTGCGCGGATACGGCGAGACCGACAAGCCGCCGAACGGCTACGACAAGAGGACGATGGCCAACGACATCGTCGAGCTCTTGAAGACACTCGGCATAAGGCGCGTGGCACTGATCGGACACGATCGCGGCGCGCGGGTCGCGACCCGCCTGGTCAAGGACCACCCGGATCTGGTCGATCGCCTCGTCGTCATGGATAACGTTCCAACCCGCATCGTGGCGCGCGAGATGAACGCGAAAGTCGCCCGCGAATACTGGTTCTTCATGTTCCACCAAATCCCCGATCTGCCCGAGGCATTGATCGCGGGACGCGAGGACATCTGGCTTCGTCACTTCTTCTCCGACTGGTGCCACGACCCGAAGACGATCTCCGGCGAGGCGTTCGAGACCTATGTGAAGTCCTACAGCGCGCCTGGCGCCGTACGGGGCGCGATGTCCGACTATCGCGCCGGCGCAGAAGACATCGCGCAGGATCTCGAGGACGCCGAGCAGAAGATCCGGTGCCCCGTGCTTTCCCTTTGGGGTGAAGACTTCGGCGCCGTCGGCGGCCTCTTCAACATGAAAGCGGTCTGGAGCGAGATGGCCGAAAACCTCTCGGTCGCCCCGATCGAACGTTGCGGCCATCTTCCGCAGGAAGAACAGCCGGAACGGGTCAACAAGCTTCTTCTCGATTTTCTGAAGGGCTGGAAGGGGTGAGATCGTCAATTGCGCCATGTCACGCGGTCGACTGAACCGAAGCACCTGGAGATGAGGAGACTAGGATGAAGCCGATCCGTATCGTAGCGATATTGACGTTCGTATCCTCACTATCTCATGGCCAGGTGCATGCCGGCGCTCCGCAGGTCCGCAACCAGGCGCCGGGCTTCTACCGCATCATGCTCGGCCGCGTCGAGATAACGGCCTTGCTCGACGGGACCCACCCCTTTCCCGTCCACGACGTGATGACGAGGAACGAGACGATGCCGGGCGGAGACCGGAAAGCCGTGAAGCTCGCGGAAAGCCATCCCGGTAGAGCGGATGCCGTGCTCGCCGCCTCCGATCTCGCGGCCCCGGTGGAAGGCTCGATCAATGCCTTCTTGGTCAACACGGGAGACAGGCTCATTCTGATCGACAGCGGCGCAGGCAGCCTCTATGGCGCATGTTGCGGGCACCTCCTCGAAAATCTGCGTGCGTCCGGATACAGACCGGAGCAGATCGACGAGATCTATCTCACGCACTTGCATGCCGATCACGTCGGCGGCATCGCTCCGGAAGGAAAGCCAGCGTTCGCCAATGCGACCATAAGGGTCAACCAGAAGGACCTCGACTACTGGCTCGACGCCAAGAACGAGAATGAAGCTCCCAAATTCCTCAAGCCGATGTTCGAGGGCGATCGCGCCTCGTTGAAGCCCTACAGGGAATCCGGCCAGCTGAAGCCCTTCTCAGAAGGCCAGGAGCTCTCGCCGGGGATCCGCGCAATTCCTACTCCCGGGCACACCCCAGGCCACACGTCATACGAGGTCTCGAGCGAAGGGCAAACATTGCTTGTCTGGGGCGATCTCGTCCATGTTGCGCCGATCCAGTTTCCCGATCCCGCCGTGACCGTGACTTACGACAGCAATCCGCTGTCGGCGGAACTGGAACGCACGGCAGCCTTCGCTCGGGCCGCGCGGACGTCGACGTGGATCGCGGCGGCTCACATCGCCTTTCCTGGAATCGGACATATCCGCTCGGTCGATGGCCGGTTCGAGTGGCTGCCGGCGAACTACACCACCGTGTTGAAACCGACGAATGACTGACGCAACGCTCGAAGTTCGAGCATTTTGATCCGGCGTTGCCGGCCTATGGGCGGGCAGAGTTCGATCGATTGAGTGAACCGATGCCCCTATCCGACGAAAAGCCCGATCCATCGCCCACAATGCCCAACGCTTCTCCATGGATCGCATTTCGGCACACCACGTTCACGGTTGTGTGGATCGCGACCGTCGTCGCCAACGTCGGCACGTGGATGTACAACGCAGCGTCAGGATGGCTGATGACCAGCCTCGATGCCAATCCCCTCACCGTCTCCCTGGTTCAGGTCGCGAGCAGCCTTCCGATGTTCCTGTTCGCGCTGCCGGCCGGCGCGCTGGCGGATACCGTCGACAAACGCCGTTTTCTGATTGGTTGTGAAATCGTCCTTACCATCATCGCGGCAGCAAGCGCAGTGCTCGTCGGGCTCAACCTCGTTACTCCGTCCATCCTTCTACTGTTCACGTTTCTCCTCGGCGCCGGCGCTGCCTTCACCGCGCCCGCATGGCAGTCGGTTGTCCCGCAGCTTGTGCCGAGGCAGGACCTGACCGCGGCCGTGGCCGGCAACGGCGTAGGCGTCAACATCAGCAGAGCCATCGGGCCGGCGCTGGGTGGCGCCGTCATCGGCGGGTTCGGCATCGCGGCACCCTTCTGGATCAATGCGCTGAGCAATTTCGCCGTGATCGGAGCGCTCCTGTGGTGGCGCCCGGCGTCCTCGCAAGGCAGCGCGCTGCCACCGGAACGTCTCGCTGGCGCCATGGTGATCGGCTTCCGCCATGCGCGCTTCAATCCGAAGCTTCGTGCGACACTCGTCCGAGCGGCGGCGTTCTTCTTCTTCGCGAGCGCCTATTGGGCACTGCTCCCGCTCGTCGCCCGCAATCAGATCGCGGGCGGTCCAGCACTCTACGGCATCTTGCTCGGAGCGATCGGCGTGGGTGCCGTCGTCGGTGCGTTCATACTGCCCTGGATGAAGACGACCTTCGGGCCCGACGGGCTCGTTGCGGCCGGCACCGCCGGCACGGCGCTTAGTCTGATCCTCCTGGGCATCGCGCGTTACCCGGAGATCGGACTCGCAGCGTGCCTGATCGCGGGTATCTCGTGGATCGGCGTCCTCGCGACGGTCAATGTCTCAGTTCAGGTCTCACTGCCGGACTGGGTGCGCGGCCGGGGGTTGGCGATTTTCGTCACCGTGTTCTTCGGCGCGATGACCGCCGGCAGCGCGCTCTGGGGTCAAATTGCCTCTGGACTCGGCTTACCTGCGGCACACTTCCTCGCCGCTGCGGGCGCCCTCGCAGGAATCGCGTTGACCTGGCGTTGGAAGCTTCAAACCGGTGCAGGCATCGACCTTGCGCCCTCGATGCATTGGCCCTCACCTGTCCTGGCAATCGACGCAGACGCTGACCGCGGGCCCGTCCTGATTACGGTCGAATACCGCCTCTCCCCGGAGCGCCGCGAAGCCTTCCTCGTCTCCATCAGAGACTTGGAACAACAGCGAAGGCGTGATGGCGCATATTCTTGGGATGTCTTCGAAGACGCCGCCGAGAGCGGACGCTTTCTGGAGACATTCATGGTCGCGTCTTGGCTCGAGCACCTGCGGCAACACCAGCGCGTGACCAACACCGACAGATCTGTTCAGGACCTCATCCGCGAGTTCAGCGCCGCGGCCGAGACCAGGGTAACCCACTTCATCGCCGCCAAGTTTCGGTAAACCGGCCTTGGCACGCACAGCAAACAGTCATTGCCGTAGATGCTGATATGCCGACGTTGGGGCGCTACCATCTAGCGTGAGAAATCGTATAAAACCGTGGTTTGGAGCACAGATCATAGCCTTGGTAGCGGGATCGAATCGGACTGCCCACATCAGCGTTCTTCACCCTTACACCGAATAACGGCCTCCTCCCCACAGGCGAGACGCCTCGGACCGGCTGTTCAGATTTGCCGTCAGTAGATTTTTCTTGATCTCTCGGTGCACACTCTCAAGGGGATGAAGCGTGGCGACTTACACTCAATTGGCATCTGGAAACTGGCGCGTCCAAGTCCGCCGCAAGACCCGTTATGTGGCCGAGACGTTCCGAAGACGCAAGGACGGAGAAGAATGGGCGCTCGAGATGGAGCGCAATCGACCGCAACGGATCGTCCAAGCCACGCGTGGTCCGGAACGTTCGCACATTGGGCGACCTGATCGACCTGCACGACGAAGACATGCGCGAAGTTGGAAAGCCCCCTCGCCGATCAAAAGCTGCCGTGATGGCGTCGCTCAAGACTGAGCTAGGCAGTGTGAAGCTGCCGCTCTCAATCGAGAGCGGCTAATCGAGTTCGGAAGAAAGCGTGCCAAGCAGGGTGCTGGCCCCGCGACATCGGCGATCGATTTGTCCTTCATCCGCACGATCATAACGCATGCCGCCGCTGTGCATGGCATCGAGGTTTCGGCCGAGGAAGCCCGCCTCGCACGCGTCGCGTTAGGTCACCTCAATTTGGTTGGAAAGAGCAAAGAGCGTGACCGACGGCCCACGCAGGACGAGCTCGACGAGCTGATCGAATACTTTGAGACGAACCGTCGGCAATTCATACCGATGGGTCGGATCGTCAGATATGCCGTGGCGACGACTTTGCGCCAGCTACCGGCACAAACGTCATTCTGGACTCGATCACGCTGCCGCTTCGACTCGCCCCTTCGCCTTGGTGGCCTTCATGTCCTTTGCAGGCGGCATACCA
>NZ_LFJC01000003.1:6852377-6854763 GCF_002776695.1 Bradyrhizobium nitroreducens | reverse complement strand
ACCACAAGACTTGGCGCACAGACCCCGGGCGCCAGGACCACACGATTTTGCCGTACGCCGATCGCACCGGTCGTGTGCGCGACGGCCTTGCTCACAGTTGCCTGCCCTGCAAAACCTCATCGCGCCGATGCCATCGGCGTCCACCGCCGCCCGGCCCGCGTTCGTGACGATCGCGATACGCCCCTCTTCCTTGGGCCGGGTTGCGGCCACACATACGCCCTTTCCGAACTTCGGTAAAGTGGAATATTTTTGTCGACCCGCGTTGACCGGCATCTTGGGTGTTTTGCCCGTCGGGCACCGCAAGGGATGGTGTCGTCGCCCGGATGGAGCCTAGCCGGCCAGCTTCTCGATCACGAGATCGAGCAGCGCGCGCAGGCGGGCGAGCCGCTTCAGATCGCGATGATAGCCGACATAAGTGTCGCGGCCGGGCGGCGGCGCGCCGATGTCGAGCGCGACCAGGCGGCGATCGCTGTCACCGAGCGGGCGCGGCAGCACGGCAAGGCCGCCGCCGCGCGCGCAAAGCTCGGCCTGCACCTGCCTGTTGTTGCTGCGCGAGGCGACGTCCGCATGCGGCAGCATGCGCTTCAGCCAGACCGCGTCCGGCATGTCGGCGAACTCGGCATTCATGGTCACGACGCGAACGCCGCTGCCGTCGCCGGCGCGCGGCGGCTTGCTGCCCCTCCTGCCATAGAGCGCGTAGGGAACGTGCAGCAGCTTTCGCGAGATCACCTCGGGCTCACTGAACGGCTTGATGCGGAAGACCAGATCCGCCTCGCGCCGCGGCAGACTGTAGAGCCGCGCATCGGTCAGAAGCTCCACCGTCACGGCGGGGTGACGCTTGCCGAATGCGGCGATCACCGGCGACAGCATCACCGTGCCGAACCAATCCGACGACGACAGGCGCAGCACACCGTCGAGTTGCGTCTCGGCGCCGGTCGCGTGGCGTTGAAGCGCGAGCGCCTCGTCCTCGATCCGCTCGGCGTGACGCAGCACCGCGGTGCCCTCGTCGGTCAGCACGAAGCCATCCGCCGTCCGCTGGAACAGCGTCTGACCCAACGCCGTCTCGAGCGCGCGAAGCCGCCGTCCCATCGTCGGCTGGGTCTGGCCGATCTTGCGTGCGGCCGCGCCGAGCGTGCCTTCGCGCGCAATCGCCAGGAAGATGCGCAGATCGCTCCAATCCATCGAAAACCTCATACAAAAACGCACGACGATCGTACAACCTTGTTCCTTCTCATGCAAAAATTCATGGACATATTGGAGGCCGACAACGGAGAGAGACGATCATGACGACACAATCGACGATGCGCGCGGCCGTGCTGGAGGCTCACAACACGCCGCTGCGGCTCTCGACCATCTCCACGCCCGAGGTCGGTCCGCGTGAGGTGCTGGTCCGGGTGCGGGCCAGCGGGGTCAATCCGCTCGACACCAAGATCCATGCCGGCGCCGCCGCCCATGCGCGCCATCCGCTGCCGGCGATTCCCGGGATCGATCTTGCCGGGATCGTCGAGCGCACCGGGCGCGAGGTGACGCGGTTCAAGCCGGGCGACGAGGTCTACGGCATGACCGGAGGTGTCGGCGGCGTGCAGGGATCGCTGGCCGAGTTCGCCGCGGTCGATGCCGATCTGCTCGCATTGAAGCCCGCCAATCTCAGCATGCGGGAGGCCGCCGCCCTGCCCCTGATCGTCATCACGGCCTGGGAAGGCCTGATCGATCGCGCGGGCCTGAAGGCGGGCCAGAGGGTGTTGATCCATGGCGGCGCCGGCGGCGTCGGTCATGTCGCGATCCAGATCGCGCGCGCCTTCGGGGCGAGCGTGTTCGCGACGGGCTCGGCGTCGCAGCGCGCCACCATCGAAGGCTACGGCGCGGTGTTCGTCGATCGCGACAGCCCGGTCGAAGCCTATGTCGCACAACATACCGGCGGCCGCGGCTTCGACATCGTCTACGACACCGTCGGCGGCAAGGTGCTCGACGCCTCCTTTGAAGCGGTGCGCCGCTTCGGCCATGTGGTGAGCGCACTGGGCTGGGGGACGCACGCGCTTGCGCCGCTGTCGTTCCGCGCCGCCACCTATTCCGGCGTGTTCACGCTGCTGCCGCTGCTGTCGGGCGAAGGCCGCGCGCACCATGGGGCGATCATGACCGAGGCCACGCGCCTAGCCGAGGCCGGCAAGCTCATGCCGATCCTCGATGCCCGGCGTTTCACGCTGGAGAATGTCGACGAGGCCTATGCGCTGATCAGGGATCACGCTGCCAAGGGCAAGCTGGTCGTCGATGTCTGAGGTGGAGTTCGCAGCCCGGATGGAGCGAAAGCGTAATCCGGGGTTCTCTCAGAATGAATACAGGGGTCCCGGATTGCACTGCGTTCCATCCGGGCTACGGGGAAGTGCCC
>NZ_LFJC01000003.1:6851768-6852367 GCF_002776695.1 Bradyrhizobium nitroreducens | reverse complement strand
CGATCGACGCCAACGGCCTGCTGACGGTCTCGACCACCAACGACTACGCGTCCTCGACCATCGGATCGAGCGCCGCGGGTGGTGCGATCGGCGGCACGCTGACCACGGCGCTGACCTTCTCGACGGCTTCCAGCCCCGTCCAGGATACGGTTGCCCAGACCTCGCGTTCGAACCTGGTGTCTCAGTACAACAACATCCTGAACCAGATCGACTCGACGGCGCAGGACTCCTCGTTCAACGGTGTCAACCTGTTGAACGGCGACCAGCTCAAGCTGGTGTTCGACGAGACTGCCAAGTCGAGCCTCAGCATCACCGGCGTGACCTACAACTCCAAGGGTCTGGGCCTTGCTGCGCTGACCGTCGGCGTCGACTTCATCGACAACGCTGCCACCAACAAGGTGCTGACCAACCTGAACTCGGCCTCGAGCACGCTGCGCTCTGAAGCTTCGAGCCTCGGCTCGAACCTGACGATCGTGCAGGTTCGTCAGGACTTCAACAAGAACCTGATCAACGTGCTGCAGACCGGCTCGTCCAACCTGACCCTGGCCGACACCAACGTCGAGGCGGCCAACAGCCAGGCGCTGTCGACCCGCCAGTCC
>NZ_LFJC01000003.1:6850614-6851758 GCF_002776695.1 Bradyrhizobium nitroreducens | reverse complement strand
CGCGCAGATAACCACCCAGCTTGATGCAGGTGTCGGTGCCCGGGATGTAGTAGAAACCGGCGCCGTACAGCGAGCAGATCTTCACGTATTCGACCGCCTTGGCCTTCACGGGAAGATCGGCTGCGAACGCCCCGGAGGCGGCCATCAGGCCGGCAGCCGAGCCGAGCAAAAGCGTCTTCGTCAACTTCATTTGGTAAACCTCCAGGTCGATTCAGGGGGCTCGGCTTCCTCGGCGGACACCGCTTCACCCTCATAATTTCCGTTCAATTCAGATCCGTACCGAAAGTCCGGACTGAAACGACAGTGAGGTGCCCCCCCTCCGTCGTGCCTCACGTATAGTTTATAAAAACAACCGCCTCAATTTATTGATTTGATGAAATGTAAGTTCGGCGGGAGATGTTGCGTGAGAGCAACAGGAGCGCCCGACGGCGGCGCTAACGTACTGAATAAAAGGCAAAAAGCCCTCGGGGGGCATCCCGAGGGCTTTCTTGGAGGTCTCACATCGCTGTCCACCGACACGGTCAAGAGCAGCAAAGATTGAGTGCGATGAGACGTAATTCAATTAATTGAGTTCTGCAAGTACTAAACCGCCGAACCGTTTCTTCCGTGCGATGTCCGCCACCATTGTCTATGCGCGATATACGAGACGATTCCCCAATATCCGATTAAAAGACTGAACCGAGGAAACGGGGGGCAGCCACATGATCGAGAAAAAACTCGACAGGGCGATTACGGACTTCATCTGGAACGTCGTCGAAATTCACTCGCAGCTGGAGGACATCCACACCAGCTGGGCCGGGCTGCTCGGCATCACCGAGCCGCAATGGCTGATCCTGATGGCCATCACGGAACTGGACGAGGGACGAGGCGTCGCCGGGATCGACATCGCAAACAAGCTGCGCGTTCACCCGGCCTTCGTGACCAACCAGACCAAGAGCCTCGAAAGGAGCGGCTTTCTATCGCGCCGGCCGGCAGCGGACGACGCACGCTTCGTCCTGATGTCGCTGACGGCGAAGGCCAGGACGGAAATCGAGAAGCTGTCGAAGAGGAAGCTCGCCTTGAACTCGACCATGTTCAACGAGCTCGACGAGAAGTCCCTGGCCGAGCTGAACGCCGCGCTTGCAACGATTGCCAAGAACGCGCG
>NZ_LFJC01000003.1:6850428-6850604 GCF_002776695.1 Bradyrhizobium nitroreducens | reverse complement strand
TGACGCCGTTGAAGGTCGCCGCGCTGGCGACGTTCTTCATGTCCTGCTGGATCTGGGTGATTTCCGACTGGATCTTGGTGCGATCGATACCGGCGGTCTTGGCTTCGACCAGCAGCGACTGCAGCTTGGTCAGGCCGGAGTTGCTGTCGCCGAGCACCTTGTTCAGAGCGGTGTAC
>NZ_LFJC01000003.1:6849819-6850418 GCF_002776695.1 Bradyrhizobium nitroreducens | reverse complement strand
CGATCGACGCCAACGGCCTGCTGACGGTCTCGACCACCAACGACTACGCGTCCTCGACCATCGGATCGAGCGCCGCGGGTGGCGCGATCGGCGGCACGCTCACCTCGGCGCTGACCTTCTCGACGGCTTCCAGCCCCGTCCAGGATACGGTTGCCCAGACGGCTCGCGCCAATCTGGTCAATCAGTACAACAACATCCTGAACCAGATCGACACCACCTCGCAGGACTCCTCGTTCAACGGCGTCAACCTGTTGAACGGCGACCAGCTCAAGCTGGTGTTCGACGAGACCGGCAAGTCGAACCTCAGCATCACCGGCGTGACCTACAACTCCAAGGGTCTGGGCCTTGCTGCGCTGACCAGCGGTGTCGATTTCATCGACAACGCTGCCACCAACAAGGTGCTGACCAACCTGAACGCCGCGTCGAGCACGCTGCGCTCTGAAGCTTCGAGCCTCGGTTCGAACCTCTCGGTGGTGCAGGTTCGTCAGGACTTCAACAAGAGCCTGATCAACGTGCTGCAGACCGGCTCGTCGAACCTGACCCTGGCCGACACCAACACCGAGGCGGCCAACAGCCAGGCGCTGTCGACCCGCCAGTCG
>NZ_LFJC01000003.1:6849322-6849809 GCF_002776695.1 Bradyrhizobium nitroreducens | reverse complement strand
CGCCCGACGTGTTCAGCGTGATGTAATCTCCGCTCAGCGTCACGTAATCGCTCGTGCCCACCAGCGTCACCGACTCGCTCGCGCCCGCCAGCGTCACGTAATCGCTGTTGCCGACAACCGTCGCCGTGTTGCCCGTCCCGGTCAGAACCACGGTCGTCCCCGACTGCCCCGACACCGTGCTGCCCGTGCCGTTCAGCGTCACCTTGGCATTGATCGCCCCAGCCGCAACCGTGACGTTCTCGTTGCTGCCGTTCAGCGTCACCGTGTCACCGGTCGCATTCACCGCCACGCTCGCGCCGCTGCCGTTGATCGTCGCCGTGTTGTAGCTGCCCGTAACCGTGAAGCTGGCCGCGCTCGCCGTCGTGATCGTCTCGGTTGCGCTGGCGCTGCTGATCGTCACCACGTCGCCGGTCCCGTTCAGCGACAGGATGTCGCCCGTTCCGTTGATCGTCACGATCTCGTTGTTGCCGTTCAGCGTCACGGTGTC
>NZ_LFJC01000003.1:6821230-6849312 GCF_002776695.1 Bradyrhizobium nitroreducens | reverse complement strand
CCGACGTGGCCGGATAGAGCGCGACCGGACAGGTGACGAGGGAAAGACGCAGGAAGCCTTTCCAGTTAGCGCGGGGGGCCATCGAGGGGAACTCCGTTACTGATGCCGGATTCAAGACGAATGGCTCGGCTTGGTTCCGACATCGCGACCTTTCCAATAGGAGGATTTTTTCAAAGAGCGGGCTTGATCGGACTCGACTTTTGTTCACTTTCTGTTCTAATTCGGAATGTCCGACCGTCCCGCGAGCTGGCGCATGCCGACCCCAAAGCAGATGGAAAAGCTGGCCGCTGAAACCGACCGCAGGCGGGACCCCTCCGCTGCGGCTCAGGATGCGCCCCTCCCGGCTGAATATTGGGAATCGGTCCTCAAGGACCCTCGCGCCGATGCGACCGGAGCCCAGTTGCTGCAGCGACGTCTTTCCGAGATTCAGCACCACGTGCTGCGCATCTCCTGCCGCCGCTGCGAGCGAACCGTGGAAATCCAGACCGCCGATGCCGTCCGATTGTATGGCGGAAACGCGGTCTGGAAGGACGTGGCGCAGCGACTGCTCGACAACACCTGCCAGCAGCGCACCGGCAGACATGAAGAAGACGGGTGCTGGCCGACGTTCGAGACGCCGTAATCCGCTCCGATCGCCTATCCGATCTCTTTGCGCCTGGATGTCCGGATGGCCCCGAAGTATCACCCAACGCCGCTGTCGGGCGACGATCGCAAGGCTCTCGCGAAAGAGCTCGGCAAGGCACGCGCGATGGCCAACATTCTGGCTACCAATCGGCCGAGACGCGGGCGAAGGGTGAAGCGCTCATCCAGCAGGCCGATAAGCTGCTTTGCTTTGCGAAAGTTGGAACGAACGCATGTGGTCAGACTGCGAACCGATTGATCCGTCGCCTACCATCGGCCAGGCCGTGAATGGAGGCTTCGCCTGGCTGGAGATCAGGTGTGCGCGCTGCAAGACGCCGAGCGACGTCGACCTTGCGGCGATGAAGCACCCGCCGACCACCTTTGTGCACGATCTCGCCAGCCGGCTCCGCTGCCGCAAATGCGCCAAGGCGGGCCGCCGTCCATCCGCGACTCTGCTACAGTTGGCCTGGCAGCCGCGCCACCCCCGAACCGAAGCCTGATAGATGTGCAATCTCTATTCGATCACGACCAACCAGGCCGCCATCATCGCGCTGTTCCGCGTCGTCAACCGATACGTGGGCAATCTGGCGCCGATGCCGGGGGTTTTTCCCAATTACAAGGCACCAATTGTGCGCAACGGGGCAGAAGGCCGCGAACTCGCTACGGCACGGTGGGGAATGCCATCATCGTCAAAGGCGCTGATGGATGCCACGAAGAAACGGGCCGAAAAGCTTCAGGCCAAGGGCAAGTCCGTCGATTTCAAGGAACTGCTGCGGATGGAGCCGGACGGCGGCACGACTAACATCCGTAATGTGAAGAGCAAACACTGGGCCCGCTGGCTCGGCGTCGAGAACCGGTGCGCGGTGCCGTTCAACTCCTTCAGCGAGTTCAACAAGGCCGAGGGCGGTGATATTTGGTTCGCGCTCGACGAGACCCGCCCCCTCGCCTGCTTCGCCGGCATCTGGACCAACTGGACGTCCGTCCGGAAGGTCAAGGAAGGCGAGACGACCAACGACCTCTACGCGTTCCTCACGACAGAGCCGAACGCAGAGATCGCCCGCATCCACCCCAAGGCGATGCCGGTGATCCTGACAACGCCAGACGAAGTGGAGGCCTGGATGACGGCCCCTCTGGACGAGGCCCTGAAGCTGCAGCGGCCGCTTGCCGACGGAATGCTCCGGATCGTCGCCCGCGGCATCAAGGAAGATACGGCCGGGCTAGCGACGTGACCATCGAGGACGATGACGACCAAGCAGCTTCCCCGGGCCGCCAACGCAAGATCATCCACATCGACATGGACGCCTTCTATGCATCCGTCGAGCAGCGGGACAATCCGAACCTCCGCGGTAAGCCGGTCGCCGTCGGCGGATCCCGGGAGCGCGGTGTCGTGGCGGCGGCCAGCTACGAAGCGCGCAAGTTCGGCGTCAGGTCGGCCATGCCATCGGTGACCGCGAAGCGGCAATGCCCAAACCTGATTTTCGTGAAGCCGCGTTTCGAGGTGTACAAGGCGGTCTCCCAGCAAATACGCGAGATCTTCGCCGAGCACACTCCGATCATCGAGCCGCTGTCGCTGGACGAGGCCTACCTCGACGTGACCGAAAATCTGCAAAGCATTCCGTTGGCGCGGGACGTCGCGTTGGCGATCCGTGCAAAGATCAAGGAGGTAACGGGCCTCAACGCCTCGGCCGGCATCTCCTACAACAAGTTTCTTGCGAAGCTCGCCTCCGACCACCGCAAACCCAACGGCCAGTACGTCATCACGCCTGAGATGGGCCCGGCATTCGTGGAAACCCTGCCGGTCGACAGATTTCACGGCATCGGGCCTGCGACCAGCGCCAAGATGAATGCGCTGGGCCTGTACACGGGGCTCGATATGCGCAATCAGTCCCTCGAATTTATGCAGACCAATTTCGGCAAGGCCGGAAGCTACTACTATTGGATATCGAGGGGTGTCGACAACCGCGAGGTCAGAGCCGACCGTGTGCGGAAATCCGTGGGCGCGGAAAATACGTTCTCCACTGATCTCACTGAGTTCGAGGCCATGGTGTCGGAACTGCAGCCTTTGATCGACAAGGTCTGGCGGCATTGCGAAGAAAAGGGCTCGCGGGGCCGGACAGTAACGCTGAAGGTCAAATTTGCAGATTTCGAGATTATGACACGCAGCAGGTCTGTCCCCACCGCCGTGTCGAGCAGAAGCGATCTGGAGCGCTTGGTCATCAGCCTGCTCGAGAACGAAACGCCTCTTCCAAGACCGGTTCGGCTCTTAGGTATCTCACTCTCATCGCTACACGCCGAAGGTGGCGCGGAGCCACAGCTGGATCTGCCAATCTAGACCGTGTGGATTACCACTTTGTTTCGCTGTTTCAGCTCGTCTCCCGTCATGCCCGTCTCCTACTCATATGTGTTCGCGACGGAAGTCTTTCGGGATCGGCTTCCCTTCCTCTAGTCGCTTTTCGCGGGCCTCTCCTACCTTCACCCCCTCGTTCAAAACATAGAGCAGGGTGACGGCACCGTTAATTCGCCCTCCTAGGTCGAAGCGGCTCTCGGAATCCATATAGTGCCCGGCGACGGCGTTGAGGACGGCTGTTAGCGACAACAACGCCGTTTTCACTTTCAGCCTACTCGCATCCGCGAGCGGCGTGGTCGGTTGTTCGAGCGCGAGCAGTAAGTCGCTGTGAGCAATCCGTCGATTTCGCCAGTCGCGGCAAAATGCAGTCTCCGAAACTGCATCCGCGACGAGCTGCGTTACCCGAGCCTTCAGCTTCGCGTCGCCTATCAACGGCGGTAGCGCTTGGATGCTCAGGTTCTGTCTACCAGCCCTACCGGTCTTCGCCGGGTCGGTGAGACGCGAGATACGAAGCAGCGTTAGCTCCCATAGCTCGTCTTGAAGCATGTGAAAGAAGGCCGGCGCCGCTCGATTGAGTAAGTCGATGCGCTCGGGCTTGCTGCCGAACAGCTCGACATACTCTTTCCAATACACGTGAACGACCGCTACCGATTGCCAAAGGGCTGAGTACAGCGCGCCAAGCGGCTCACCCATGGCCGCTATGTTCGCGGCTTTCGCCTCGTCCGCCGTGTGGCTAGTCATCAGAAGCCTACTTCCACTGGACCCAGAGCTTCTGAGTTTCCGCCAAGAAGTCGAGATAGCCCTGGATAGGCCAAGACGTGTGGCTGTTGTCGCGAACGAGCGGATGGATGCCGTTAGCGCACATGAGGGCGCTGGCATCTGGCGGACTGTTGAGCCAGCCCCAGCACTTATCGACCGTGTTCGCGTAGCTCACGCCGAACTCGCTTACTGGCACGTTGTAAAGCATGCCTTCAATGAAGTAGGAGGGAGCGACGCCGCTCTTTATCTTCCCGTCCCGAATGAGCCGATTGCGCATGTTCTTGAAGATGCGCACGGTCGGCTTGAGCCATTCGGCCGTCGCCTGATGCTTCCGAGTCATATTCTCGGAATGCTGCTTCGGGTAATTGACGATTTCAGTCCCGTTGGTCGTGATGAATAGAACGCCCTCGATGCACTCTTTGTCCTGTTCGCTGTAGTAACGGGAATACTTCTTGTGCGGCGCGACCAGCAGAATGTCGGAGCTGCGCCGAGTCCCATTCGCCTTAAGCCGCAGGGCCTTCTTTCCCGAGGTGTCCAGGTCGCTTCCGTACTGCTTGTCGAGCCACGCGATTACATCGGTCCGAAATGACTTCAGGGTGTATTCGGCAGGGGTTGGATACGCGGTTTTGAATGCCGTTTTTTCCGGCCCTGACAGGGCGTCGATGTTGTAGTGAAGCAGACCTCGGGTGCGCAGGACGATATCGACGTCGCTATCCGCGCCGTAGACGTTCGTATCGTTGCCGTATGACCCTTGCAGGAATGAGTCGATGCGTCGGGACGAATAAGGCGCGTCCTTGTGTTCGATGACGCCCTTAATCGACTGATACGTTGCCGCGGACTGCGCGGCGGCGCCTACGTGCGTCCACGTCTCAAGCTGAGTCTCAGGAATTGCCACGCCGCTCTCCTATAGAATCTTCCTCAATGCATTTTCATACTCGCGAAACGATTGCCGTCCCCGCTGCCAGAGCTGGTCCAGCTTCGTCAGGTCATGCTCGAACAGATCCGTCGCCATCTCAGGCTCGGTGTACCGGGTGCTTATCCGTACCGTGTCGATGTCATGGAAGAGGATGTGCCGGAGCTGGTTCATCGACTGCGTGTTGATTTCGAGAACCCGTTGCAGCAGCCGGACGGTGAAGAGGTAGCCAATCCATCGCATCGCGCTGAACACGCTCTTTTTCGGAGCGGGATATTCACCAACGCCCACACTCACAACGCGTATGTGCTTGCGGTCGAACTTCAGCGCGTTCGTCGCGTCAGCAATCGCGTACAGCGTCGGATTATTCGCGCAATAGCCGCCATCGATGAGCACGATCGCCTCGCCGTCGCTCGTCGTGACCGTTTTCTTCCTGAAGAAGGGATACGCAGAACAAGACGCCTGCACCGCATCCGATATCTTGCAACCGAACCCCGGCACGAAATTCGGCTTGTCGCCGTGCGCTTGGTCGACGGAGGTCTTGAAAATCATCGGCGTCTCGAACGCCCATCGAGTTGACACGATGCCGACGTTGGTCTTTGTCGCCGTGAAGTCTTGGTCCTTGAACACATCCGCGGCCAGAGCTTCGAGCGCTGCCGTCTTGTTGCCCGGCAACCAATACTTCATGACCTCCACGACATGCGACTTGTAGAGTTCTAGAATCTCATCGACCGGATGCCCGAGCGCAATTAAAGCCGCGATGATAGAGCCCGTGCTGGTGCCGTAAATCAGATCGAACCGTTTGTGCAGGGGACCGACCATCCCCTCGATGCCCTTCAGGACCCCCAGTGTATAGAATCCCTTTGCACCCCCGCCATCGAGGCTGAGGATGCGGCACACCTTGGGTTCTTCTGTCTCCGCCATTACCCGTCCGTTGCGTTAGGTCGACTCGGCACCTGCAACGGGAACTATACCTGTTCCCGGTACGTTCATGGGAACATTTCCGCGTATCCTCGCTATTCACAACCATCATTCCCGGCGCTGGACGCCCTGAGCCTCTTTTTTTCCAGCAGGGGCACCTTTCCTTACAATTTCCCCAGCCCAGGGCGGGCTCCCGGCGCCTACCGAGGGGCGCTCGCTTGATTAAGGGATCGCGCAGCGCGTAAGCGATGCGATCGCGCTGGATCACGCCACGGCGGCCATCGCGACAAGCCGGCGATTCTCGCCCCAACCACAATAAAATGAAGCGCGGCCACCGATCACGAAGACTAGGGCGTCATCTCTGTGCCGACCCATCTGATCCGCCCAAGTGTCGCGGTCAACGCGCGAGGGAGAGGGCCTTTCCTCCGGGTGCGTGTGCCATTCACCAACGAAATTGACGGTGCGGTCGCTAACCTTCCAAACCTCGAGGGCGCGACGCTGATGACCCGGATCGCGGCGGACGAATCCATTTCTGGTGCGCCTGTCCAGAGGCATGGGCGTGGTGCATTCCAGAATTTCAACGTGCGGTCCGCGATAGCATCCCAGAAGAATGCCCCCGGCTTCCAGGTTGGCTTCATCCGGTCCGGTGAAACGCCTGATCTCGGCGACAACCTGTTCCGCCAAAATCACAAGATGACCGCCTGCGAGGAAAATCATCACTCAATGTTGTCGCATGCAGGACACCTATCGATACGCTTCGGATTGCTGTCCTTGATCTGAATGGCGCGGTTGTGGTCAAGCGTCAGCGATCGCCACTTGTGGCCGCCACCGCCGTTCGCCCAGTCAAGAGCAATGTCGCAAATGAGGCCCGCCGCAACCGCTGCGCGGGAAACCGGAAACGGGATGAAATGCGCGTCCCCACACGCCAGATTGCGTCCCGTCTCCACTTGTACGTCGCCACGGATGAGATTGAACCTTGGCACGCCGGCCAGTTCAACCTTGAGGCATTTGAAGCAGGCCAGGCCAGGGTCTCCGGTCATGACGGCCACGGCAGCCGCGCCGTTTCCCTCAAGCCAGCCAAACAAAACTGGCGGAAAGGCAGGCCGCCCAGTGACGGCAAGTTCGTTGATCGCGATCGACAGTGATTCCTCGCCAGTCGCATCGATGATCAGATCCTGTCTGCGAAGAACAGTGGTGTCGTTCATGATCGAGCGCGGAATGCTGGTGACGTCGAGATAGGGAAGCTGTTCGCGAAGAAAGTCTGCGCAACCATCGGCCTTGTTACGGTCGAGATACGGCGATCCAAGCAAATGACGGCCAAGATTGGCCCCCTTCAACTTGTCATTATCGACCAAGGTCAGCTTTCCGGCGCCAGTGCCGGCGCCGCTTTGAGCGAGTTGTTGCGCCAGGAAACCGCCGACCGTCCCGCATCCGATGAGCAGTATCTTCTTTCCAGCCAGATTGGTCATTCCGCCCATGTTCCTCGAGAAGACGTATGCCTCGTCGACCGGCACGCCGACATAGCCGGAAATCTTCACCGCACCCTGAATATATCGGAGCGTCTGGCCGATGTGGGACCGTCGGTTCTTCAAAAGCTCCGGGGTTCTATATGCCTTGGCGATCTCCGCCGACACGAAGAAGCGGCCGTTCGGTGCCGACAAGCAAATCCATTGCCGATGTCCCGTAGAGCGGGCGAATGCTTTCTCGATCGCTCCGACCGCGGTCGGCGCCGCGCTCGTCATCCACGTGTTCAACTCTGCCAGATTTTTCGGTGGCCAGGATTGCTTCGGATCGAAGGACAGCGCGGGAACGCGTATCACAGGACAGAGCAGTCCTTCCGGATCCCTGCCACCATTACGCTTGTGCAGGGCAAGAAAACTGGAAGCCCCGTCAGACACCAGAATTTCTTCGCGCCCGGAATGGCGGTCAAACCTCAGGAGCTGGATCTTCGCGTCGCCTTCGAACGCTTCCGGCAGATCGATCAAGACGGTCCCGTCCGCCCAATATGCGCCGAACTCACCGACCAGATCCTCGTCTAGCCGCCCCCGCACGGCATCTCTCAGGACCTCGTCGGCCCGTTCGAGGCACTGAATAATGGTCTCAGCGGGCTTATATCTATCGAGGACGATCGCCTTTCCGTCGAGGTAACAGAACGTGCCATCCGATCTCAGAATATGGGGCACCTGGCCGGCGGATCCGGCGCCAGGATCGACCAGCCTAATGACCGGCGGCGCCACGAAATCGAGATCGGTCACCGAGACCACAACGGGGACTTTCAGTCCCGTTTCATCGAGCACGCCGCGGTAGTGCATCCCCGATCTTGTATGATCGCGCACGAAGTGGCGTTGGACCAGCGCATCGTGAACGCGCCCAATCGATTTCGTGCGCCTGTCAGGCACTCGTCGACTTGCCGACGACAGGTGCGGCCGAGATTCGTCGGTCGTGAGATCGCACTTCGGCGTAGGCTGCCTTCGTCACGTCGATGAGATCGGGGCGATCGGGAATGCGATCGCCGAACAACGCCTGCAGGCGCGTTACGGCCTCTTGCGGGTCGAAGCATTTCTCAACGATCTCACCCAGTTCCTTCGCCAGTCCTTCGGCCATCGCAATCGCAACGCGCCTGTCGGCATCCGGCAGGCGGGCATCGACCTTCTCTTCGGGGTCCGTCGGATTTTCGACTGGGCCGGCCAGCAAGATGGGCAGGCGGCGGGCAACCAAGAGCAACGCCGCATCGTCGCGCGCCGGAACGTTCGGCCGGCCGAAATCGTCGAACACTTTCCAGGCACAGACCATCAACAGGATCGACGAAACGCGGTCGAGATGCGGCCGGTGATGGTCGCGCCATGCCTTCAGGTAGCGGCAGATCCGGCGGAGCCTCTCTCCGTACACGTCGACCGCGCCGACGAACCAGTCGTTGATCTGGCGCGGATCCGACGCCACCCAGTCTTCCTCACGGTGTGCCAGCAGCACGCAATCGGAAGGCAGCGCATCCCAACGGTCGATGCTGTCGGCCCGGGCGTCGAACGCGCCGTCAAAGGTTCTGGCTTGTGCGGCCTTTTCCAGCAGCCTGAATTCCTTGTCGGGAATCGCGTAGAGGGGAACGTCGATGTGCGCATACTCGGAAATGATCAGGCGCGCACAGGTCGGCTTCTTGACGAAGATCCAACCCTCGACCTTCGCCAGCGCCTGCAGCGCGCGGTCGACGATCGTGAAGAAGGCTGCGGCGGCCACCGAGGGCTTCGCCCCCTGAACGAAAGTCATCGGCAAGTAAGTGCCATCGTCTAGGTCCATCTGCTGCGGCGGCGTCCACGCCGGGTCGTTGATGGTCCTGTAGGCGAAGCTGCCCTGGGTGAAGAAGCGCGGCCGGACCGTGAAACCGACGTCGGCCTTGCTGGCCTTGGTGAATTCCGCGCGCAGGCATTGCCGGACTTTCGTCCGCGCCGCCCTCAGCTCCGAATGACAGGCTTCGGTAATCTGCAGGTTGTCCAGAAATGACGGCGTTTCGCCGCCGCGGTAGAGTAGTCCAGATACGTTGGCCATCGAATCCTTCTCCTCATGAAACCGAGGGAGGATTTGACCCGGGGAACCATCACCCAGTCGCACAACCGCGCGGTTAAACAATCCTATCTTGAGTCGTTAAAAACTTGCAGAACATAAATCGAACATCGATATGGTAAACATGTCCGATTTTTGCAACCATTCGCGGCGAAACATTCTGGGGAAATAAATTGCCATGTCTTTTCAGATACTTGCGCTCAGCGGCGGCGGCTATCGTGGCCTGTTCACAAGCGCCATCCTGGCAAAGCTCGAACAGCAGGCGAAAAGACCGATCGGCGACTGCTTTGACCTCATCACCGGGACCTCGATCGGCGGCGTGATCGCCCTGGGCCTAGGTCTCGGCAAGAGCGCGGAATCGATCCAGAAGATGTTTCTCGACCATGGCGAGGAAATCTTCACCAGGGGCGAGCCGCCCAGGTGGCGTCCGGCAAAATGGAAGGCACTTTGGTCTCAATGGCGCGGTCCCAAATATGACGGGTCGGTCCTGAGGGAGAAGATCGAGCAGGTCGTCGGCAAAAGCACCCGGCTCGGCGACGCCCGGACCAGGCTCCTGATTCCTTCCGTCAACATGACGAAGGGCAGCGTCCAGATGTTCAAGACGGCGCATCACGCCAACTTCATGAACGACTGCAAGCTGTTGGCGGCAGACGTCGCGATGGCGACGGCGGCGGCCCCGCTTTATTTCCCGATGGCCAAGATCGATAACAGCAACTTCATCGACGGCGGCGTTGTCGCTAACGCACCGGACATGTGCGCCGTGCACGAAGCGATCCATTTCCTAAATCAGAAGATCGAGGACATCAGTGTCCTCAGCATCGGCACCACGACCAGCAAATTTTCCTTGCCGAGTTCGCTCGGCCGCAACTTCGGGCAAAAACTCTGGCTCGAAAACAACCGGCTGATCTCCACCATCTTGTCCTCCCAGCAGCAACTGGTCGACTTCATGCTGAAGCATCAGCTCGGCCCGCGCTACGTTCGATTCGACGCGCAGCCGTCGCACGAACAGGTCTCGGATCTCGGGCTTGACCTCGCGACCGCTAGTCGCCGCCAAACGCTGCTCGGCATGGCTGACGGCTGTTACCAGGCGCTCAGCAACGATCCGCAAGTCATCACGATGCTGGCGCACCGTCCGCCGGCGCCGAAATTTTATCACTGATGGTCGCGCGGGGGCACGATGGCTAAAAACATCATCATTTTCTCGGACGGCACCGGCCAGGTCGGCGGTCTCCGCCCGGACGAACGCCGCAGCAACGTCTACAAGCTGTACCGCGCCACGCGCTGCGGTCCCGACACCTCCATCGATCCAGCCGAACAGGTGACGTACTACGATGCCGGTCTCGGCTCGATGCCGCCGGAAGGCGCGTTGTTCGCCATTCGCGCCTATCGTTGGCTGCACAATCTCTTCAGTCTCGCGACCGGGCTGGGCATCACTACCAACATCGTCGACTGCTACGCGGCGATCCTGAGCATGTGGCAATCCGGCGACCGGATTTTCGTGATCGGTTTCTCCAGGGGGGCCTACACCGTGCGATGCCTTGCCGCGGTGCTGTCGCTGTGCGGGGTGCCGACCACAATGGGAGACGGAAAGACGCCACTGCGTCGAGACGCGAAATCCGTCAAGAAGATCGCAAGCGAAGCGGTCAAGAACGTTTACCAGCATGTCAGTTCGCCGGCGGACGAGAAATACGTCGACCAGCGCAAGGCCATCGCACTGCGGTTTCGCCTGAAATACAAGTCCGATACAGCGGGATTGCCGAACGCCAACCCTTACTTCATCGGCGTCTTCGATACCGTCGCATCGTTAGGAAGCTATCGGCTCTCGGCGGCGATGTTCGGCGGCGCGATCGTCCTCATATTGCTCTTGAGCTGGCTGCTATCAATCCTGTTACCGTTCTGGGCGGCGTTTTGGCTGCTGACCGCCGTGGCGCTGGCCGGCGCCGGCATCTGGTACGTGGTTTCCCATCTGCGTTATGCGACGGGACTGAAGGACTATTCGTTCTGGCAGACGCTGCACTTCACGTCACCGAAGATGAAATTCTACGACCCTCACTTGGATAATGAAGTCCGATACGCCCGGCACGCGCTGTCGATCGACGAGAACCGCGCGGACTTCGCGATCGTCAAGTGGGGCAGCAAAAGCAATAAAGGTCCGCCGCGCAAGGACAGCGATCCGGATTGGCTGCAGCAAATATGGTTTGCTGGCAACCACTCCGACGTCGGCGGCAGCTACCTGGAAAACGAATCCCGGCTGTCCGATATTTCGCTGGAGTGGATGACGCATGCGGCCATGAACTTGCCTGACGAAACCGGGCCGACCGGGCACGGCATCAAGATCAACCAGTTGTTCTTACAAGTTCGCCCGGATCCGCTGGGACCGCAGCACGACGAACGGGAGCCGCCGTGGCTCTGGATATTCCGTTGGCCAAAGGGCCTTCGACACATCGATCCGCAGGCGGTGCTGCATCCCTCGGTCTACAAACGGGCGGCCGCCGAACGCGTCCCGCACTTCTACGAGTCGATGGATTATTCGCCGGACAACCTGGCCAATCACGTGAAGTTTCAGGAGGCCAAATTTGCCGCCAAGCAGCCGCCAGCGGCGCAGATTGCGTCAAGCCAGCCATCCGGAGCAGGCACGACATGATCAGGATATTCGAACGCGGGCCGAGGCAAGGTCCTGTTGGGAGGCAGTGATGGGCGTCGGAGAAGACTTTGCCACGTTCAGGGACAATTATCAGATCACGCAGGAAAAGATCGGCAGGGGTGAATGGAGCTTCGTCCTCAGCCCAACGGTCGACGATCTCGGGATGCTTCCGTACCGCCGCCACAGCTGAAATGAGATCGAAGCCGTCGAACTGGAGCCCGAAATCCTTCAGCAGCCCGACGCTACCGAACTTTCAGAAAGACTGCTCGCTTCCCGCCGGAAAAGACCTCAAGCTCATAGCGAGAAAACAGGCAAACCCGATCAACACCGGCACTCAACGACAAAGATATCGCACTATTGTAGGCGGCTCCTCTGTTTGCTTCTGCGGCATGGGGCGTTTGCCTTGCGACAATGCGGTACGACCATCCTGCGCACTTGTAGGCGTCGGAAACCCCTATACGGCCAAATGCAACGGCTCCATCGTGGGCGCTTTCATTGCTCGCCATTGCTTCTTGGATTCTGTTGCCGAAGTCCTCACCGAAAGCAAAACCTCCGTTCGGCATCGGCAGGCGAAGCATCGAAACACAGTCTGGCGGCTCTTCACCTCCCGTGAAGAAGACGACCAGTAAAGGGTAGCGGGGAAGGCCCTGAGAATGTACCTTCCGAAGCACTACCTCGATGTCCATTTCCTCAGTCATAAGATTCATGCATGCCGTCAGGCTTTTCGATCTCTGTGATCATAATCGTGGCCGCCTCTGTGTGGGGGATTTCCCTCTGGTTTTTCGGAGTAGACCTATCCTGGCAGTACGCCAAGCCATTTTCGGTTACGGTTCTGATAGTCACCGCGATCTTGACCGCTTTCGACCGAGCATTATGGCGGTGGTGGCCATTCAGGCTTTTTCACAAAACGCCTGATCTCACCGGCGAATGGACCGCCGAACTGCTGTCATCGTACTTGGAAGAAGGAGGGCGAGAGAACAAGGCTATTACCGGCGCAGCCACCATCACGCAAACCTACTCGTCATTATCGATTCGATTAGAAACGGGACAGGAACCCAATACAAACAGATCTTTTCAGCTCGCAGGACGTCTGATCCGTCACAATGACGGTGCGTACGAATTCATTGGAGTTTATCAGAGTGACCCTAATATTCACGCCCGCGGCAACGAAACCGAAATACATTACGGCGCGTTCCGCTATCGCATTGTAGGCGCTCCACCGGAAAAAATGAATGGTCACTACTGGACTGATCGCAACACCCAGGGATCGATACAGTTGAAGAGGCGCACCTGACGGCCCATACCGTGCGGTCACCTCACGGCTTCTCTCTCTCTCTCTCCTTCATGGAAAGATTCGCGCCGCCCCAAGAAATTCAGGCAGGTCTGGCCTATGAGACAGAAACTGCCGATATCTGGGATCGGAGGACCTTCATAAGCCTGACGAACCGATGATCGCTGGTACTTTTGTTGGTATCGCCAGAAGAGACTTTGACATTCTCCTTTGTTCACAAAAGGATAAGGCTTATTTTAAATGCCCGCCAAGTGCGGGCATTCTGCTCTCCTCGAACATCCGGCCATCAGCTTCGTAGCTCCGGATCCCGTACCAGCCGAGATGCACACAGCTACCGACGTTTGCTTATTCTATCCCGCAGCATCCGTTTTCGCGACGGCGGCAACCCTCCCCTTCCAACAGACGTGCAAACGTGCGGCTGTTCCATCAGACAGGACATGAGCATGATTGGCCCTCTTTGGCGTTCTCGAAAGTGATCGGTTTTGTTGGCAACCCTAGGGGGACATTGATGTCCGACAAAAAATTTCTGACCGCCGAAGAAGTCTCCGAAAGGTATCGTGGCAGCGTTTCAGTTGGCACTCTTCGCAATTGGCGAGCGATGAAGGTTGGTCCAACCTTCGTGAAGATTGGCAAAGCTGTTTTGTATCCAACGAATGAACTTGATGCTTGGGATCAAAAAAATACGGTGACATGCCGAGCATCGAAGGCACTCGACGCGGTTAGGAGTAAAGAGTTGTAAAGATCGCGTGCGAGCACACGCAAACTGCTCCCAAGCGTCGACCTATTCCAGATCAACAATTCAACAGCAGCGAAGTACCGCGAGTGCTCATCGGCCAAACTACTGGGCAATAGCGCTAACGAAATACGGGATCACGTATTTCAGCGCAACGCCAGCGTTATGTGAGGAGGGAAACTCCTGAGCATAGACGTTCCGGGCTTCCTGATCAAAGTAGCACACCCGGTTTGGGACGGCCGTGACGTACATGAACGGTGCATCCCACATGGAGCGTATGACCCCGTGCGTCGTTTCAACAGACGTTACATTTGGGGCTCCCGCCTGCTGTGCTTTCGCTATCGAGTTCTTGTCAGCGTCGCAGTAGGGAGGCGGTTCGTTGACTGAGCTGACGGCGACGGCATCGGGTGCGATAATGAGCTGAAGAATGTTCGCGGGATTATTTTTCGGTTTGATCATTTCAAGGCTGATCGCGTCTAGCGTTTTTTGATCAGCGGCCACGCTCGAAAAGAACGAGGTAGGAGTCTTGCTCGGAATAAGCGAGTCCATATGACCGGGCCAAGACCAACTGCCGGGGGCACCATTTGAAGCATCATGGATGAAGATCGTACCGCCTATCGTGGAGCATCCGTCATTCGAGACATCGCCCGGATATCCGCCGGTACCAAAAGCGATAACCCCATCCGGATCACTAGCCGGCTTCGTATAGTTCGTGATCTGCTTCATAGCAGTTACCTTCTTGCCGCTATCACCGGCCGTGACAGCAAGGTCATCGATGCACCAAATCTCCATTGTTGCTGTTGGAGCCGCCGTCGCAGATGCGGACGCAAACACGTCGATTAAGCACCGCGGTGTTCCGGGATCCCTGGCCGGGGTGGGCGGGTTGGTTTGAACGCGCAGCCAACGCGGCCAATCAACATTGTACGGAGCGCTGAGGTTAGGATTATGAGCCATTTGGTTGCAAAGCGCGGCCATCAGACCGTCCGCCTCGTGATTGCGATTGGCAACGACAACGATGCGGAGCTTTTTGCTGGATGTCGTTTGAGCGCGTAAAGTCGTTGGAGCGCTGATCAGCGTTACACCAGCAGTCGC
This sequence comes from Bradyrhizobium nitroreducens, assembly GCF_002776695.1. GTDB lineage: Bacteria > Pseudomonadota > Alphaproteobacteria > Rhizobiales > Xanthobacteraceae > Bradyrhizobium > Bradyrhizobium nitroreducens. The sequence goes on along the minus strand of NZ_LFJC01000003.1, from coordinate 6,834,436 downwards.
CAGAAAAGCCCTTCTATTGAGCATAGCTCCCTCCCCCGAAAATCGCTGAAGAGTTTGCACGGTCAACTCACTGCTGTCGAGGTGGTACAACTCTCCAGATACAACTTTCGGCGACTTTCGGTCACGTGGGACGACCGGTAGAAATGCGCTAGCTGAGTCCGCTGGCCGCTAGACCTGCCAAAAGATATTTGACTGGCAGGCACGGCAGAAAGCGAAGCCCCACATTCCGGCTTCATATTCAGTTTCTTCACCTTCACTCATTTGGTCCTGGTCGGGCTCGATCGGCGCCAGCTTTCCAACTACGCCGCAGTCGGGGCATCGACTCGGCATATGATGGCCAGGCCCCGCATTGAAGTAGTCGTCGTGATCGGGATTGCGTTCGGTCCATACACTCCGAGCCGCCTTCGCTTGCTCCACGAGAGGGGCAAACTCGCCCCAATCGATCTTCCAGTGTTTCTTAGACCGTGCTTCCCAAACTCGGACACTTTGCAGAAAGTGATCGTCGAAAACTTCCTGACGGCAGCCATTGACCGTCCGAAAGTGCTGCCTGAGATACTTGTATCTCTCCTCAGTGATATCGCCTGCCTCGAAGATTTTGGTTGTGCGCGCCCAATGGTGGATGTCGTGGCAATCAACACAAACGATCTCGACCCTCAGAAGCACCGCGATCCCAACCGTCTTCTTCTCTCGATAGTCCCACACCTCGTGACCGTTAAGTCGCTTCCCGACACCGCCGCAGATAGCGCAGCGCGAGCCGTGTTCTTTGACCAGCGCGCGACGCAGCTTGTCCCACCGCGCTTTGCCGAGACCTTCGCCTGATCGCAGATTGTGCTGCCAGAGCGGCTTCGGGATCAATTCGATGCGCAGCTTGAGCGTGCGGCGAGCGACCGACTTTGTGCCTTGCTTCTTCATTCGGAGTGCCTGCCAGCGCGTGCGGAGACGATCGAGCTGTCGATCCTGACTTACCGTATGATCGCAAGCGCTCGAAATCTGCGCTACATTATCGTATGTGCGCAATCGAGAGCATCACGCCGGCTCACGATATACCGTCCCCACTTCGCGTCCCTTTCTTTCGGGTACGCGCCAGAAATCGCAATCAAACCAGATAGATGCGACGCGCAGCATTCTGGTGCACAACCACCCCTCCGGCGATCCCTCGCCCTCGCAGGCCGATATCCAGATGACGAAGGCGATCATCGACATCGCAAGGCCGCTCGGGATTGCCGTGCACGACCACATCATCGTCGGGAAGGGTGGACATGCGAGCTTGCGCGGGTTGAGGTTGATCTAGCGAAAGCCGGGGGGGCGCATCGCTTTCGATTGCAATAATTTCGTCGCACGATGTAAGGTAGTGTCATTGCAGAGTTAGCCGCGCCGTGTGTGGTCGCTTTTCCGGCCGCCCATTTCTGGAGCTTCATTTCTGGAGACAGTCCATGGCCGCTCGGATTTTTGTCATTGCCGTGATCGCCTTCATCAGCTTCAGCGAACGCGCCTTCGCCTGGGCCTATCAGGGCCACGAGGTGACCGGCGCTATTGCGGATCAACTGCTCGGTCCCAACGCGCGGCAGCAGGTCGCCAACATTCTCGGCTTCGAGCTCCGCGTCGCGGCCCCTTGGGCCGATTGCGTCCGCAGCGTGGCGCGGTTGCCCGACGGCACCTTCCGCTACGCGCCGACCAAGCCGGAATATCGGATTCCCTGCACGACCTTCGAGACGCCGGCCGAGACGGCGCGCATGGAAGACTATGTTTCGCGCAACTGGCTGGATTGCGAAGCCGCGAAGGGGCACGGCTGCGGCGAAGCCTATCATTTCGCCGACGTCGCCATCCAGCACGACGATTACAAGCGCGGCTATGTCGGCACCAGCGACCACGATATCGTTGGCGCCATCAACGCCGCGATTTCGGTCCTTCGCGGCCAGCCGGCGCCGCTGCCGTTCTCGATCCGCGACAAGAAGGAAGCGTTGCTGTTGCTGGCGCATTTCGTCGGCGATCTGCACCAGCCGCTGCATGTTGGCGCCGTCTACCTCGATCAGTCCGGCCAGCTCGTAAATCCGGACCAGGGCGGCCTCAATCCCGCGACCGAGACGCGAGGCGGCAACCTGCTAGGCCCTGCCGAGAACAATCTGCACAGCCAGTGGGACGCGATTGCGGAAGACCTCGGCGAGAATGCGAGTCCGGATTTGATCAAGAAGGCGAAAGCGGTCGGGAAGACACCGGGACCGGTCGACGCGCTTGCGGCGACCTGGGCAAGCGAGACGGTCATGGTCTCGCACGCGGCATTCGCCGGCCTGAGCTTCGCCGCCGCGGATCACGGCCGATGGCAGGTGCGTGTTGACGATGAGGCGGCGTATGCGACCAAGCAGGCGGAATTGAAGCACGATCAGCTCGCCAAGGGCGGCGCGCGTCTTGCGCAGATCCTCAACAGCATATGGCCAACGCCTGTCGAAAAGACCACCGCCTGCACCCTGACCGGCGTGTGCTATTGCGTCACGGCGGCAAATCGGGACGCGATCACCGCCAATGTCGCAAGGGTCAGACAACTCCTCGCCGACCAGCGCGCGGCCGGCAGGATGACCGGCTATCTGAGCATCCCGCTGTCGACGCTGGGAGGCGGCTATTTCGGTGTGAACCGGGATGTGGCGCAGAGAACCAAGGAGCGGATCGAGCAGCGATTTGGATCGTCCGCGACCTGGGTTCTCAATCCGGGCGCGGAGGGCAATCTGCCGGAGACGGCCACGGGCGCGGACTACATGTATATGTGGACCCAGATCCTCGAGGGGCGCGGAGGGTATGGCGAGGACATCGACTTCTTCTACTTCGCCGGTCCGACCGATTTCGCACAGTTTTTCGGACTCACCGGCGCGGGCGATGCGGACAGGATCGAGGCCTATTTCGATCAGCGGCTTGGATCAGACCCCGATCTGATGAAGACCGTGAATGCCGGCAGGCTCAGCAAACGCGGCTTTCGCAACTACTATGCACTGCGTGCTGCGGTCACGTTCAGCGCCGGGTCCCACGACGAGTGGAACATCGTCCAGCTACTCAATCAACGCCGCCGCGGGTCCGAGCAATTCGGAATCGGCAACCAGATCGGCGTGCTCTTCGACGGGCACGCGATCGCGCCGGGTGATTTCGAGGCCGGCGCCGCCAGCGGCACCGTCGGACGATGCAATTGAGCCCGATCGCTCAATAGCAATATCTCGGATGGACCCGGACGTAGTATCCATCCGGCCGCTGCATGTAGCAGCCGCGCTGATAGGCGTAGTAGCCGGAGCGGCGACGCTCGCCTTCGGAGGCGATCGCGGCGCCCGTGCCGGCACCGACGACGGCGCCGATGGCAGCGCCGCGGCCTCCCCCAATCGCGCCGCCGACGACCGCACCGCCGATACCGCCGATGATGGCGCCGCCGATGGCGTCCTGGGCCACCGCCTCACGAACCGGCATGGCTACCGCAACCGCGAGACAGGCTGCAAGTCCAAGAGCAATTCCGCGAAGCATTCCGAATCCTCCAGTTTGCCGGCACACCTGCGTAGCGCCCGGGGCAGAGTAAAGCCGGCACCATTGCCGAATTTCGGAACTGGCGGCCGGCACGATAATCGAAGGAAATCTACTCCGGGCGGCGGCCGCCGTCATTGAGCCATCGCAAAGGAGTGCTGTTCGGCTCGACGGCAAATGGCTCGTCGCCCAGCACCACGGCTCGCCAGTGCCGAAGCAAGGGCCGGCGTTCAGGGCTCGATCCAGCGCCGCACCGCATCGACGGTGTCGGCCGGATTGGTGTTGAAGCAGATCGCGGCGTCAGGCGCCAGGTGGTGGACGAGGTTGAGCACCTTCTCGAACAGCACGAGGCGCTCCTTGGGCTCACGCAGGCCGGCACCGATCACGATGCAATCGAAACGCTGGTCGCGCAGGGCCGCAGTGACGCCGGTTTCCGCGGTGGCATCGAGATCAATCAGGCAGCTCGTGACCTCGAAACCGAGATCGCGCAGGCGCAACAGCTGCGCCTCGATGTAGTTACGCACGAGCTCCGGCGTCAGCTGCGGGAATGCGCTGTAGTCGGCACTGCCGGGTTCGATGCCGATCGCGAGGACGCGCTTGGCCATGCCGGATCTCCCAACGAAATCACCTCTTCCGTCAACGAGATGCCCGGTCCGCAGGTTCCGCCTTCGCGCGGCGGCATTCGGCGCAGCGAATGTCGGGCCGCCTACTGACGCAGCATGATCAGGGGATCGGCGGTGTCGGGGACGCGCCGCCATTGCGCGTTGTCGTCGGCCTCGAACTGCCAGGTCCCGCCTGATTTCGACATCAGGATGATCTGGCCGCGCTCGAGCCGCCATTGCGTCGGGTTGAACTGGGCGATGGCCGCGTCGCATTTCGGCTTGAGGAAGACCTGGAAATTGTCCGGCGCCGCCTCGGTGTTGGTCAGCGTCAAGCCGCACACCGGCTGGCCGTTGCCGCGCACCATCGCCCAGTCGCCGATCATCTGGTCCATCGACTTGGCCATCGAGCGGGCTGCGGCGAGATCCTGCAGGATGTAGACGCCCTCGCCCTGGCGCAGGCCCTCGAAGATGCCGGCCTCGACCTCGGTGAAGTCGATCACGGCTTCACCGGTCGCGTCCTGCAGGCGGACGATGTCGAGACCCCTGACGCTCCAGGCGACGATGTCCTTGGTGAACGGCAGCGCGGTCTTGCAAGCCGGCTCCAGCTCCAGCTTGTAGCCTTGGCCCGCAGCATCGGCCTTCATGGTGACGACGCAGGTCTTGCTGCGCTCGGTGGTCGAGAGCTCCCACTGCCCGGGCATCGATTTCTTCAGGCTGCTCGCATCCTGCGCATGCGCGATGCCGATCGCGGCCAAGGAGGCCGCGACGGCGCCGATCGCGGCCAAGTGGGCCGCGACGGCGGATGCAACGACCCGAAGATTCCTCATCCGCGCCCCTTGAACGGCGTTTCGGCGACCGGCGTCAACGGTGCCTTGCCGGCGAACCATGACTTGAGGTTGTCGACCACGAGCTGGTCCATCGCGTTGCGCGTCACCACCGAGGCCGAGCCGATATGCGGCAGCAGCACGACGTTCTGCATGGTCTTGAGCTCGTCCGGCACGTTGGGCTCGGCCGCGAACACGTCGAGGCCGGCGGCGAGGATGGTGCCGGATTTCAGCGCCTGGACCAGCGCCGGCTCGTCCACCACCGAGCCGCGCGCGACGTTGATCAGCACGCCGCGCGGGCCGAGCGCCTTCAGCACCTCGGCATTGATCATCTTGTTGGTGGAGGCGCCGCCGGGCACGATCACCATCAGCGTGTCCACCGCCTTCGCCATCTCGATCAGATCAGGGTAGTGCTTGTAGGAGACGTCCTTGGACGGGTTGCGCGAGTGGTAGACCACCGGCACCAGCGATGCATCGAGCCGGCGCGCGATGGCCTGGCCGATCCGGCCCATGCCGACGATGCCGACCTTGCGGTCGCGCAGCGAGCCGACGCTGAGCGGATAGTTCTGCGTCTGCCAGAGACCGGAGCGCACATAGCGGTCGGCCTTGATGAACTCGCGCAGCGTGGAGATCAACAGGCCCATCGCGACGTCGGCGACCTCCTCGGTCAGCACGTCGGGCGTGTTGGTGACGATGATGTTGTGCTCGGCCGCGTACTTGGCGTCGATATGGTCGTAGCCGACGCCGAAGCTCGCCACCATCTCGATCTTGGGCAATTGCGACAGCGAGTCCTTGTCGGCACGGACCGTATGATAGGTCACGGCGACGCCGCGGATCTTCTCGCGGATCGCCGGCGTCAGCCGCTCGAGGTCGCCGCGCGTCTCGGCCTTGTGCACGACGAAATGATCGGAAAACCCGTTCTCGAGAATCGGCCGCATCGGCCCATAGATCAGAAGGTCGATCTTTTCGGACGAAATCGAACCGGCAGCCATCAGTTGTCCTTTCCAAGAGCGCTCTCATGCCAGCGCCGTAAAACGAGGTGGGAAACTAGCGCCAGCACCCCATAGATGACAATCCCGGCCAGCGACAACAAAAGCAGCGCGGCGAACATGCGGGGTATGTTCAATCGATAGCCGGATTCGGCGATCCTGTAGGCGAGCCCGGAGCCGGCGCCCGCCGTTCCCGCCGCAATCTCGGCGACGACCGCGCCGATCAGCGACAGACCGCCCGCGATGCGCAAGCCTCCGAGAATGTAGGGCAACGCCGAGGGCAGCTTCAAAAAGCGCAGTGTCTGCGGCTTTGATGCGCCATAGAGCTGGAACAGGCCGGCGAGGTTGCGATCGACCGAATTGAGCCCGAGCGTGGTGTTGGACAACACCGGGAAAAAGGCGACGATGAAGGCACAGACCACGACCGCGGTCTGCTGTTCCAGATAGATCAGGAGCAGCGGCGCGATCGCGATCACCGGGGTGACCTGGAGCACGATCGCATAGGGGAACAGGGAATATTCCACCCATTTCGACTGGTTGAACAGCAGCGCCAGCGCGATGCCGCCGATGCTGGCGGCGACAAAGCCTTCGAGCGTGGTCAGGAGCGTGGTGGCGAGCGATTGCGACAGCACCGCCCAGTCCTTGATCAGGGTCAGCACGATCACCGACGGCGCCGGCAGCACGTAGGGCGGGATGGCCTTGATGCGGACCACCAGTTCCCAGGCGACGAGGCCGGCCGCGAACACGATGACGGGCAGCACCAGGCGCATCGCGCGTTGCGCGCCCGGCGGCTTGGCGGTGACGGGGACTTGCGCACTCATAGCGTCGATTGTCCCGAATAGGACGGCGCCAGCGCCGCCGACACTTTCCGGCAATAATCGGAGTAGGCGGCGGAGGTGCGAAACGCTTCGCCGCGCGGCTCGACCGTCTCGATGCGGATGTCGGCCTGGATCCGGCCCGGCCGTGCCGTCATCACCACCACGCGCTGCGACAGATAGACGGATTCGAACACCGAATGGGTGACGAAGATGACGGTCTTGCCGAGCGCCCGCCACAGCGCGAGCAGATCGTTGTTGAGACGGAAGCGCGTGATCTCGTCGAGCGCGGCGAACGGCTCATCCATCAGGAGGATCTCCGGATCGGTGACGAGCGCACGGGCCAGCGACACCCGCATCTTCATGCCGCCGGAGAGCTCGCGTGGAAAGCTATCCGCGAAATCGGCAAGCCCGACGCTGACCAGCGCCTGATCGGCCCGCGCGCGCGCGTCCGCCTTCGGCACGCCGGCGAGCTTCAGCGGCAACCACACGTTTTCGCGGACACTGGTCCAGGGCATCAGGGTCGGCTCCTGAAACACGAAACCGATGCCGTGTCCCGGCAGAACCTGCCCCGGCTGCACCTCGCCCTCGTGGCGCGCCACCCGCACGATCCCGGAGGACGGCGCGCTGAGCTCCGCGATGATCCGCAACACTGTCGACTTGCCGCAGCCGGACGGGCCCAGCAGCGAGATGAACTCGCCCTTGCGCACCGCGAGGTCGAGCGGGCCGAGCGCCATGACGCCGTTGTCGTAGGTCTTCGTCACGCCCCGCAGGCTGACGGCGAGATGCGTCAGGCCGGTCTCGACGGCGGACGAGGTTTTGCCCGGTGACATCGACCCTGCGCTACGGCTTGTTCGGGCGCAGCTCGACGCCGACGCCCTTGTTGACGAAGCGCAGCGTGTAGGATTTGCGGAAGTCGAGATCGGGCTTCACGACGCCGGCCTTGACCATCTTGTTGAAGAAGGAGGTGTAACGCTCGTCGCTCATGGCGCCGATACCGTTCTTCAAGCTGTCACCGGAATCGACGATGCCATGCTCCTTCATCTTGGCGACGGAATAGGCGAGCAGATCGTCGGTCATCTCCGGATTGAGTTTCTTGATCATGGCGTTGCCGGCGGAATTGTCGCGGTAGATGTAATTGTACCAGCCGACCATGGAGGCATCGACGAAACGCTGCACCATGTCAGGCTTCTTCTCGACGATGTCGCGGCGGGTCTCGATCAGGGTCGAGTAGGTGTTGAAGCCGTAATCGGCGAGCAGCAGCACGTTCGGCTTGAAGCCGGCGGCCTTCTCCACCGCGAAGGGCTCGGAGGTGACATAGCCCTGCATGGCGCTCTTGGGATTGGCGATGAAGGGTTGGGGGTTGAAATTATAGGGGCGGACGTTCTTTTCGCTGAAACCATATTCGGACTTCAGCCACTGGAAGTAGCTGCCCATGCCCTCCTTGGAGACGAACAGCGTCAGCGGCTTGAGGTCCTCGATCTTGCTGACCTTCGCATCCGGCTGCGTCAGCATCACCTGCGGATCCTTCTGGAAGATCGCGGCAATGGTCACGACGGGAACGTTGTTGGCGACCGCGTCGAACGACATCAGCGTGTTCGCGGCCATGAAGAAATCGATCTTGCCGGCGATCAGCAGCATCCGGTTGTTCTCGTTGGGCCCGCCCGGAACGATGGTGACGTCGAGCCCGTATTTCCTGTAGGTGCCGTCGGCGACGGCCTGGAAGAAGCCGCCATGCTCGGCCTCGGCGACCCAGTTGGTGCCGAAGGTGACCTTGTCCAGCGTCTCCGCACGGGCCGGGGCGACCGACACCAGGGCGGCCAACAGGCTCGCAGTCAACGCTCTGCGCAGATGGGAGGGGGTCATAATGGCACTCCGTCGATCGCTTCCAGCCCAATCGCGTCTAGCTCGGGGCAAACCAACGCGATAAAACCTGATGACATCAGGGGACACGAGCCGGCCTGGCCCGCGTCCCCTGATAACCCAAACTACGTGACAAATTCGGGCAAAGAAACCTTGATGACGCCTTCCCGCGACTGGACCAGGATCCGCTGGGCCGAGACGTCCCCTGCGGAAACGTCGCGCTGGATCGCAGTGCTGCCACTGGCGGCGACCGAGCAGCACGGCCCGCATTTGCCTGTTGCCACCGACGTGCTGATCGCCGACGCGTATCTTGGGCGCGTGCGCGAGCTTCTGCCCGACGCCGTTCCGGCCAGTTTTCTTCCCGTCGAACCCGTCGGGATCTCCACCGAGCATATCGACTATCCGGGCACGCAGACGCTGCCGACTGAAACCGCGCTGAGGCGATGGACTGGTATCGGCGAGGACATTGCCCGGCGCGGCGTGAGGAAGCTCGTCATCGTCACCAGCCATGGCGGCAACAGCGCGGCCATGATGCTGGTGGCGCAGGACCTTCGCGCGCACCAGAAGCTGTTCGTGGTGACGACGTCGTGGTCGCGGCTGTCGGGCGCCGACAGCCTGTTCCCCGCGGAAGAGGTGCGCCACGGCATTCACGGTGGCGCCGTCGAGACCTCGATCATGCTGGCGCGCTATCCCGAGCAGGTGCGCAAGGATGCGATCGCGGATTTTCCCGCGAGCAGCATCGCGATGGAGCAGCAATATCGCTGGCTGTCGACGCAGCGCCCGGCACCGTTCGCCTGGCAGGCGCAGGATCTTCATGTCAGCGGCGCGATCGGCAATGCGACATTGGCCGTGGCCGAAAAGGGCGAGCAGCTGATCGATCGCGGGGCGACGGCTTTTTGCGAGTTGCTCGGCGAGGTCGATAACTTCGACGTGAACAGGCTCGCCAAGGGCCCGCTCGGCTAGCCCGCATCCCTTTATAATCATTAGCGAAAACTCCTCAGCCCGGAAGCCGAAACGCCGCATTCGAACCGGACGGGAAGAGCCGCCGTCCAATTGGGCACGCGGGCCACAACGGACCGCCTCAACCCCGGATGGAGTTTCACATGTCGATCAAGACCAAGATTGCCGCCGTCGCTCTCGCTGCTCTCGCCGTTACCGGCAGCATCGCGTCCACCACCACCTCGGCCGAAGCCAAGCAGCCCGGCTGGGTCTGGGGTGTGGGCGCCGGCATCGCCACCGCCGCCGTCGTCGGCTCCGCGATCGCCGCCAGCAACGACCCCTATTACTACGGCTATCACCGCTGCGGCTGGGTCGCCCAGTACAACGCCTTCGGCCAGTACGTCGGCCGCGTTCGTAGCTGCTACTGATCCGAGTACCTGAGGCCGATCTCCTAAGTGGATCCTGCGTCCGACACGGGCGCCTCATCCACCCCGTGTCGTGCCCCGACCCGCCCGGTTGTCCCCCCGGGCGGGTCATTCATTTTCGGGCTTCGCTGGAATTGTTGCAGGCCCGTCACACCGAAGTGCGAACCGTTCCGTGCGGCAAAGCGCGCCAGTTGCTATTGCGAATTAATCGCAATAATGTTCGCAACAGGATCTGGAGCTTGGGAAGAAATCACGTCGGATCGAGATCATCTCGACCGATCGCGTGAACAGCCAAGGACCTGATGACAGAATCGTTGCGAACCGGCAGGGATGTCGGCTGCGGCGAGTGGGATACATTCGCGTTTGGGGGCGTGCGTCGTGACGTTGAGGCGTTATCGTTTCAGGTACTTGCGGACAGCTGCGGCGATCGCCTCGGGCGTGCTGGCTGTTCCCGCGACGGGCCGCGCGGCCGATCTGCCGCTCAAGGCGCCGGCGCTGAAGGCGGTCTATGACTGGACCGGCCTCTATATCGGCGCCCATGTCGGCGTCACCCGCGGCACCTCCGCGGCGACATTGACCGATCCGACGCTCGCAACCGACAACAACGTCTTCACCGGCGCAACCGGCGGCGTCCAGGCCGGCTACAACTGGCGCCTCCATTCGGGCCTGCTGCTCGGTGTCGAAGGCGACATCTCGTTTCCGAATTATATGCCTTCCAACCACGTCGTGTCATCGGCGGCGACGGCGCTGTCGGGCGCGGAGGAACGCTGGGACTATGTCGCGAGCCTGCGCGCGCGGCTCGGTTACGCCACCGGCAACTGGCTGCTCTATGCCACCGGCGGCGCGGCCTTCACCGGTGAGCGCTTTCTGTCGACGCCGACGGGTGGCATTGAAGAAAAGGTGCTGCACACGCGGTTCGGCTGGACCGCCGGCGGCGGCGTCGAATACGCCTTCGCGCCGCATTGGACCACGCGGCTCGAATATCTCTACAGCAAGTTCGAGAACGCCAGCGTCACCTTTCCCTCCGGCGGGCAATATTCATCGTCGATGGATTTTCACAGCCTGCGGATCGGCCTCAATCGCAAGATCGATTGGCCGGGCGTGCCGACCTACAATCCGAAGTCGGACATCACCGACACGGAGTCGAACCGCTGGGAGATTCACGGCCAGTCGACTGTGCTGGGACAGGGCTACCCCGCGTTCCGTGCGCCCTATACCGGAACCAACAGCCTGCTTCCGTCGCCCGATTTTCAGCAGACCTGGAGCAATTCGCTCTATCTGAACGCGCGGCTGTGGGACGGCGGCGAGGTCTATTTCAATCCCGAGCTGCTGCAGGGCTTTGGCTTCAACAACACGACGGGCGCCGCGGGCTTCCCCAACGGCGAAGCGCAGAAGTCCGGCTTTCCCTATCCGCATTTCAACGCCTCCCGGCTGTTCGTGCGCCATACTTTCGGCTTCGGCGGCGAGCAGGAAGAGCTTGCCAGCGGCCAGCTTCAGCTCGCGAGCAAGGTTGACGTCTCGCGCCTGACCTTGCAGGTCGGAAAATTCTCCGTGGTCGACGTGTTCGACGGCAATTCCTACGCGCACGATCCGCGCAAGGATTTCATGAACTGGTCGATCTGGGCGTCCGGCGCCTTCGACTATGCCGCCGACAAGCTCGGCCTCGGCTATGGTGCCACCGCCGAATTGAACCAGAAGCAATGGGCGATACGCGGCGGCTACTTCCTGATGGACGCCGTGTCCAACTCGAGCAATTTCGACATGAATATCGGCCGGCGCGGCGAATATGTCGGGGAGCTCGAACTGCGCTATTCGCTGTTCGGTCAGCCCGGCAAGCTGCGCACGCTCGGCTTCGTCAACAGCGCCTATTCCGGCAGCTATCGCGAGACGCTGGACAATCCAGCGTTCGGCGTCGACATCAGCCAGACCCGCCGCGGCCGCATCAAGTACGGTTACGCCCTCAACCTCGAGCAAGCCATCACCGACGATATCGGCGTGTTCGGCCGCTGGAGCTGGAACAACGGCCGGACCGAGATCATGGCGTTCACCGACATCGATCGCAGCCTGTCCGGCGGCGTCTCCGTCAAGGGAGCGAGATGGGGCCGGCCCGACGACGTCGTCGCCATCGCCGGCGCCGTCAACGGCCTGTCGCAGGACCATCGCGACTTCATCGCCGCCGGTGGTCTCGGTCCGCTGATCGGCGATGGTCAGTTGAACTATCGCCGCGAGCGCGTGCTGGAAACCTACTACGCATATGCGCTGAACAAGGCGCTGACCTTCACCGCCGACTACCAGCTCATCGTCAATCCCGCCTACAACGCGGATCGTGGCCCGGTGTCGGTGTTTTCAGGACGACTGCACGGCGAGTTCTGAGCTGCGGCTCAGAACAGCAGCGCGACGCCGGAGACGAACAGCAGCGCCAGCACGATCTTGCGGAATATGGTCTCGTCGATCCGGCCGAACAGCTTCAGCCCGAGCCATGTGCCGGCAAACAGGAACGGCAGGCCGAGCACGAACAGCTTCGCCGTCTCGAGCGTGAGCCCTCCCCTGGCGCCCAGCAGAAGCGCGGTCACGGCGAACACCACGACGGCGATCGGCTGGAAGGTTGCGCGCTGAACGTCCTTCGGCAGGCCGCGCAGATTGCACCAGATGGTGATGACGATGCCGGCAAGGCCGGTCAGCCCGCCGAGCAGGCCATTGACGAAACCGACCGTCATGTCGGCGGCCGGTGGTACGATGGTCGCGACCTCAAGTTTCGGCCGCAGGAACGCGTAGAGGCTGTAGACGACCAGGATCGCTCCGACAGCGATGCGCACGCTGTTCGGATCGGCCCAGGTCAAGAGCGACACGCCGGCCGGCACGCCCGCGACGGCACCGATGATGAAGGGCCACAGCCGGCGCCAGTCGAGCGCGCTGCGCAGCTTCCAGACCGAGTAGCCCTGCACAAGGAGGCCGAAGCCCACGATCAGGCTGGCGCTCTGAAGCGGCGTCAGCACGTAGAGCCACAGCGATGCCGCGACGAGGCCGAAGGCAAAGCCGGAGAGGCCGGCGACGAACGCACCGGCGAAGGTGGCCAACAGGAAAAGCGGAAGCTCGATTGCGATCCCATCCATTGCTCGCTCCATACGTCAGCGAGCAGCGCTTGCGTGGGATCACCACTTCACGGGGAGGCTGCGACACCCCCGTGATGCAAGTCTAGGAGAAGCGCGGCCTCTCCACAATGGGCACCTACGCGGCCCGGATCGCATCCAGGA
>NZ_LFJC01000003.1:6799158-6821220 GCF_002776695.1 Bradyrhizobium nitroreducens | reverse complement strand
CAGAACCGAAGCTCTAGATTCTTGTTTTGACGCGTTTTCTTCACGCGAACCGGTGTCCACTTCGCTCGAAAACGCTCTAGCTAGCTCTTCCGCGCAAGCCAGATCACATGGCGCGCACCGCCGCCCCTGCCGGTGGCGCGGACATTGACTTCGTTCACGTCGAAGCCGGCGGTCCGAAGGCGCTTCGTGAACGCCGGGTTGGGTCCCGACGACCAGACCGCGAGCACGCCGCCGGGCCGCAGCGCCGCCTTTGCAGCTTTCAGCCCGCTCGCACTATAGAGCGCGTCATTGCCTTTGCGGGTCAAACCTTCCGGCCCATTGTCGACATCGAGCAGAATGGCGTCGAAGGCCGAGCTCTTGGCACGGATGACTTCGCCGACGTCGATTTCCCGGATGTTCACCCTGACATCATCGAGGCTGTCGCCGAAGACCTCGGCCATCGGCCCGCGCGCCCAGGTGACCACCGCGGGCACCAGCTCGGACACCACGATCTTCGCCTTGGGCCCGAGCACCGTGAGCGCGGCACGCAGCGTAAAGCCCATGCCGAGGCCACCAATCAAGATAACGGGCTTGGCGACGGTCTCGATCTGCTTCGCCGCGAGTGTCGCAAGCGCGGCTTCCGAGCCGGACAGGCGGTTGTTCATCAGCTCGTTGGTGCCGAGCTTGATGGAGAACTCCTTGCCCCGCCGCATCAGGCGGAGCTCCTCGTCGGAGCCGGGGATCTTGGTGGTGTCGAGCTTTTCCCAGGGAATCATGGGCGACGTTTAGCACGATCAGGCGAACAATCACCCACCCGCCCAGACGTCCAGCACATAGCGGTTCTTCGTCCCCATCTCCTCGATCCAGCGTGCGCTGGCGACGGCATCGCTGCCGCTCTTCTCGCGATGGATCGCGACCAGTGCCGCCTTCACGTCGGGCTCCATCTTGCTACCGTCGCCGCAGACATAGATGATCGCGCCCTGCTCGATCAGCGGCCATACCCTGTCCTTCTGCGCGGCGAGCACATGCTGCACATAGGTCTTCGGCCCGTCGCTCCGCGAGAACGCCGTGAACAGCTCGGTGATGCCGCTTGCCGCGAGCGCCTTCAGTTCCTCCGCATAGAGAAAATCCTGATCGGGATGGCGGCAGCCGAAGAACAGCATCGCCGGCCCCAGGGTTGCACCTTTCGCCTTGCGCGCGGCGCGCTCCTGAAGGAAGCCGCGGAACGGCGCGAGACCCGTACCGGGGCCGATCATGATGATTGGCACCGACGGATCGTCGGGAAGCCGGAAGCCGGCCTTGGTCTCGCGCACGGTCGCGTAGATCGTATCGCCCACCCGGCGATTGGCGAGATAGTTCGAGCAGATGCCTTTATAGGTGCCGCGGCCGGAGGCGGCCGGGCCTTCGACCACGCCGACCGTGACGCTGCAGCGCGCCGGATCCACCGACGGCGAGGACGAGATCGAGTAATAGCGCGGTGCCAGCAGCGAGAGCATTTCCAGATAGACGTGGAACGGCAGTTCGCAGGCGGGATATTCGAGCAGCAAATCGAACACCGATTTGCGCTTGGCCAGGATCTCGCCGCGGTACCTCTCGAGCGGCTCCGTCTCCTCGCCGACGAAGGCCAGCAGCTTCGGCTTGGTGACGGGGCAGCGGGTGTGCTCGGCCATGATCTGGATCTGCTTGCGGGTCGCGACCTGCTGCAGCTCGACGAACTCGCTGAGCAGGCGTCCGACCGAGACGGCCTCGCCGACCGGTAATTGCGCGCGGCGGCCCTCCGTGACCCGCAGCCTGATCTGGTCCGCCGGCAGGAAGCCGAAGCGGCGCGCCACCGAATCCACCAGCGTTGGATCGTTGCGCGGAACGACGCTGAGGTGATCGCCGACGCGGTAGCCGACATTGGCCGGCAGTTGCACCTCGATGTGGCGCGTCGAGCGCTCCGACGGATTAGGCCCAGCCTTGTTCTGAAGCTCGTCGTTGGCGAGCACCTTCATCGCCACCGCGCCGCCCTGAGCGACGATGGTATTGACGGCGGTGACCGCGACCGGCTCGATCGCATAGAGGGGATCGTCCTCGGCGGTGCGGGTGAAATTCCAGTCGATGCCGAACTCCTTGGTCGCGACCTGCGCTGCGGCCGGGAACCACTTCTGGAACTGGCCGTCGAGATCGCTGCGCGCATCGCCCTCGCCGCGCGGATAGACCGCGCGCGCGCCATGCGCCGACAATTGCTCGTCGATCAGGCGCGGGACCGATTGATAGGTCGCGGCCCAGTCGCTGTTGCCACAACCGAACACGGCGTAGCGGACCCCGGCGAAGGCATCCTTCGGCAAGTCGCCGCCGAGCCATTTGACGAACTGCGTCGCGTTGTCGGGCGGCGCGCCGTTGTAGGAGGCGCAGATGATCAGCACGCCGCCATCCTGCGGCAGCTTGCCGACGTAATCGTCGAGCGGGCCGAGATGCACGGCAAAGCCGTTGATCTCGGCGAGGTCGGCCATGCGCGTCGCGAGCTCCTCGGCGGTGCCGAGATTAGAGCCGTACAGCACCAGCATCGGCGTATTGTGGCCGGGCCGGGCCGTCGGCTGGCGCGGTGCCTTCGGTGCTGAACCGGCCGCCGCAATCGGCCCGCCATAGGCACCGCGCTCGCGATCGGCGCGCGGACGCACCCTGATCTTGAAGCCTTCCGGCTTCATCGTCAGGGTTTCCTTCAGGTGCATCTGGTAGCGCTGATGGTCGACCAGCTTGAAGCGCTGCAGGATCATGCCGAGCGCCAGCGCCGCCTCGTGCATGGCAAAGCCGCGGCCGATACAGGCGCGCTGGCCGTTGCCGAACGGCTTCCAGGCATTGATCGGCCGCTTGGCTTCCGCCTCGCGGCTGAAATTCTCGGGGTCGAAGGCATCGGGATTGGGTCCCCAGACCGAGGGATCGCGATGCAGCGCGGTCACCAGGATCGTGGTGAAGGTGCCCTTCCGAAGCTTGTACTTGCCGCTGCCGATGGTCTCATCATTCAGCGGCGAGATGCCATAGGCCGGCGCCGGCGGCCACAGCCGCAACGCCTCCTTCAGGATCTGGGTGATGTAGGTGAGCTGCGTCACCTGCTGATAGGTCGGCTTGGCATTGACGTCGGGCCCGAACACGCGGTCGACCTCGTCATAGGCCTTCTTGAGGATCTCCGGATGCTTGAGCAGCGCATAGAGCGTGTAGGACAACAGGCCGCTGGTGGTCTCATGGCCCGCGATCAGGAAGGTGTTGATCTGGTAACGGATGTTGACGTCGTCGAGCTGCTCGCCGGTCGCGCGATCGACCCCGGTCATCATCGCGGCGAGCATGTCTTTCTTGTCGTCGATCCCCTCCGCGCTCTTGCGGCGCTCGGCGATGATCTCGTCGACCATCTTGTTCATGAAGGCGACATCTTCGGCGAGCGTCTTGCGCCGCTTCTGCATCCAGATCTGCTCAAACGGCAGACCGCGCGTCATCATGATGGTTTCGAGCGAGCGCACCAAGGACTCGACGTAGGGGTGATAGTCGCTCCGGTAGAAGGAATTGAAGCGGTAGTCGAAGCCGCACAGGCCGATCGTGTCCAGCGTCAGCGCGGTCATGTCGTGCACGACGTCGATCTCGTCGTCGGCGTTGAGCCGCTCCCATTTCTGGACCAGCTGCTCGGCGATGTCGACCATGCTCGGGTGGTAGGACTGCATGGCGCGGTTGCCGAACGGCTGGAGCAGGATGTTGTGCGCCTTGCTCCAGTTCGGCTCCTTGGTATCCGCGGTGAACAGGCCATCGCCGCCGACCGCACGCACGCGCCGCAACGCGCCGCGCACCGTCTTGTCGAACCGCTTCTCGTCGGAAAGCTCGTCGACGAGATCATGGCCGGACACGACGACGATCGGCGAGCCCATCATGTCGAGCCAGAAGATCGGACCGAGCTCCTTGGCGAGCCGCGTCAAATGCTGCACGGGGGCGGCCGAATCCAGCGACAGCATGTTGCCGACCACGGGCTTGGTCGGCGGATGCGGGATCGGGTCCAGACGATTCTTGGTTGACATTAAAAGTGCTTCCCCCTGACTCGATATTCAACGTCGTCATTGCGAGCGAAGCGAAGCAATCCAGAAATATCCGCGGAGACAGTCTGGATTGCTTCGCTTCGTCCTCGCAATGACGAATTGGCCAAACCGCCTTCTACGCCATTCGATCAGCTTGGCGCTGACCTCTTCCGGCTTCTCCTGCTGCGTCCAATGGCCGCTGTCCTTCACCAGATATTTCTCGAGATCGCCGATCAGCTTCTCCATGCCGTCCGCCGCCGAGGGCGGCAGCACCGCATCGTTCTCGGCCATGATCATCAACGACGGCACATGGATATGATGATCCAGTCCCTTCGCGCGTTCCCAATTGCGCGTGAAGTTGCGATACCAGTTGATGCCGCCGGTGAAGCCTGTTTTCGTGAACGTGTCGACGAACACCTTCTTCTCGTCGGCCGACAGGATCGGTGTGCGCGGGTCGACCTTGGCGTCATAGGCCGCGATCATCTGCGGAAACGCCAGATTGGTCTTCGACGACGCGCCGACACCTGCGATCGGAGGCTCCTCCGCCTTTGCCGCCGGCCGTGCCAGCGGCTTGCGCATGAAGGCGTCGAAGGTCTGCTCGACCCGGCTGCCGAAGATCCTGTCCGGCTCCCGCGCAGGATCCTGGAACTGGACGATGTACATCTGGTCGCCGAAGCGCTGGCGGAACAGCGCGATGGGATCAATCGGCGCGCGGTCCCAATGCGGGGTGTTGACGCCGACCACGCCGGCGACGCGCGATGGGTGCCGCAACGGCATTTGCCAGACGACGAAGCCGCCCCAATCGTGACCGACGAAGATCGCCTTGTCGATCCCGAGATGATCGAGCAGACCGACGAGATCGCCGGTCAGATGCTCCATGTCGTAGTCCTCGACCGGCTCCGGCCGGTCGGTCGCGCCATAGCCGCGCTGGTCCGGGGCGATCACCCGGATGCCGGCCTCGCTCAGCGCCTTGATCTGATGACGCCACGAAAAGGCGAGCTCGGGCCAGCCGTGGCACAGCACGATCGGCGGCTTGTCGTCGACTGGGCCCGCCTCGTAATAGCCCATGCGGATTCCGTTCGTCTTCGCGAACTTGAGCGGCGGCATTTCAATCATCGCAATTTTCCTGGCAACATTCCTACTCGGCGGCGCCCTTGATGTCCGCCACCGGCGGCGCATAGGCCGCCTCCAATGCGGCGAACTCCTCCGGCAGCATGTCGCACATCACCTGCACATGCGGAATGATGTTGGCGCCGACGATGAAGCCGAAATCGAGCTGGTCGCGGTAGCTCTGCACGGTGATGTTGAGCGCCTGCCCGTGCGTCGAGATCGACACCGGGAAGATGTGCAGCAACTCCGCGCCGGCAGCGTAAAGCGTCTGCCGCGGCCCGGGCACGTTGGACACCGTGATGTTGGCGGCCGGCGGCAGCACGTCCGAGAGATTCGAGCGGCTGTAGAGCAGCGCCAGGATCTGCACCATGATCGGTGCGCCCAGCATCGAAATGTTGGAGACCTGCGGCATCAGCGCACGCAAGGGATGCGACATCTCCTTGGACTTGGTCGACTGCGCGATGATGGCCTCCAGCCGCGCCTTGGGATCGTCGATGTTGGTTGCGATCGAGCAGATCATGCCGAACACCTGGTTGTTGGCCTCGGTGTTGCCCTCCTCGCGCAGCGAGATCGGCACAGCGGCGGTCAGCGATTTCGCCGGCAGCGTGCCATATTGCCGGAGGTAGCGGCGGACCACGCCGGAAGCGAGCGCCAGCACGACGTCGTTGAGCTTGCCGCCGGCGAGCTTCGCCAGCGCCTTGGAGCGCGACAGCGAGATCGACACACCGGCGAAGCTGCGCTCCGACGAGATGGTCTTGTTGAGCATGGTCGGCGGCGACACCATGCTGGCGAGGCTCTCGCGCGACTTGGGATCGGAGACCTTGCCAAGCACCTCGGACACGCTTTTGACCATGGTCGGGATGTTGCCCGCGAAGCGCACCGCGCTCTCGATCTGGTACATCGCATTGTCGAACAGGATGGAGCCGATGTCGCTCTTGCCGGTGCGCGGCAATTGCAGGTTCTGCGCGGCCTTGCCGGCATCGAGCGGCTGGTTGAACAGCTGCTGGTAGGAATCGAGCAGGTTCGCGGCGATGTCGCGCGGCTCCTGCCCAGGCTTTGCTCCCGCCGCCGGAGGCTCGACCTTCCGCGGGATCGGCGAGATGTCGTAGATCATGTTGGTCAGCGCTGCACCGGCACCGCCGTCGATCGCGGCATGGTGCATCTTGGAATAGAGCCCGACCTCGTTGTCCTTCATGCCCTCGAACACGTAGAACTCCCAGAGCGGGCGGGCGCGGTTGAGCAGCTTGGCGTGCATCCAGCCGACGATGCGCTCCAGCGTGGCGCGGTCGCGCGGCTGCGGCAGGCTGGCGCGGAAGATGTGGCGGTCGATGTCGAACTGGTCGTCCTCGACCCAGGAGGGATGATCGATGTCGAGCGGCGCCTTCTCCAGGCGCGCTTTCAGGATCGGCGCGACATGCAGGCGCGAGACGATCATCGCCTTGAAGTCTTCGAAGAAGTCGCCCTTGTAGTCGTCGGGCAGGCGAAAGATCGCCATGCTGCCGACATGCATCGGCATCTCAGGCGTCTCCAGATAGAGAAACGACGCGTCCAGCGACGACAGCTTCTTACCGTCAGCCATAGTTCCCTCCCGCAACGATTTGACGGGCGCCTTCTGGCGCTTCTCGTCAGGCCGATATTGCCTGCTCCGGCGGGGCATATGCAATGGCAAACGGCCCTGCCCGGTCAAATGGCGAGAACTCTCCTTCCGGTTGCGCCAACCGGTCCGCCACGACCCATAGCGCCGCGGGGTTCACCCCGAGCCCGATATGGCTCGCCAGGAGCACTTCGATGTTCTCGGCCCGATCGGAGGGACGGAGCAGACAGGTCCGCCAGTTCACGACGCCGTCGGCGCGCGAGTAAATCGACGTCGCCGGCACCGGCAGATCGCCGGCGATCGCCTCGCGCGCTTCCGCAAGATCCTCGACCCGTTCCCCCGACAGCGCCTCGTAGAGCCGCGTGGCGTTGGTTGCCCGCACGTCGTTGGCAAACGGGCTGCCGAGCGTGATGACATAGCGGACCATGTCGGGCGCCCAGAGCGCGAGATCGCGGGCATAGACGCCGCCGAGGCTCCACCCGATGAGGCTGACCTTGCGTCCGCTCGCGCGATGGATCTCGGCGAGACGGGCACGCAAGGCGTCGCGCATCCGCCCAAGGCCGCCGAGATTGCGGCCCATCCGCCAGGCCTGCGCCTCATAGCCGAGCGCGCCGAGATAGCGCCGCATCGGCGCCATCGAGAGGTCGCTGGCGAGGAAGCCCGGCAGGGCCAGCACCGGATGGCCGTCGCCCCGCGGCGCCCGCATCAGGATGGGCGACAGCAGCAGGCTGGCATTGAGCTCGAACAGACCGCGGGCTTCGGCCAGCAGCAGGCCGAGACCCGGCGGACGAAGCCGGCCCGTCTCCTGCGTGCCCTCCGGCCCGGGCGACACTATTTTTTCTTGTCGCTGCTGCGCGTGCCGCCGAGCCCGGCCATGGTGACGAACATGTCCTGGAAGCGTTCGGCGATTTTCGGATCGAAGGTGAACCAGCTCTGGATCAGCGATTCCGGCGAGACCTTCTCGATGTTGCTGAGCACCTGCTGCTGCAGCTTGTCCATCACCGCCGTTTGCATCGGCGCCACGTCGGGCAAACCGAAGAACTGGCGGGCCTCGAGGGGGGTGCAGTCGATTTCGATGTTAACTTTCATGTCCCCCTCCAGAAGAGATTCGAGCGGCCTGACCGAGTATCGCCGCGAGTTGTGGTGCGACGCAAGCGACCTGATGCAGGCGCGACGTGACCCGTCCTGCAATCGGCCGATATGGTCAACCAAAGTCGAAGGGGAGATCCCCCATGCCCGGCAGCACGGTCAGCATTGCTGCACAGCGGTGCAACTTGGCGCGTTCCTTGCTGGAATGGCGCTTGCACCGGTCGAGAACTCTGGGCAACATGGATCAATCAGGCCGCCGAACAATCAAAAATCATCGGCTGGGCAGTGTGGAGAGGGTCAAGAATGTCATTCGGTCGAACTCTGTTTGCGGCGACGCTCGCCGGTACGCTTGCGTTGACGGTCACGCCGGCGTCGAGCCAGACGCTGCGTTATGCCAACCAGGGTGACCTGAAATCCCTCGACCCCTACACGCTCAATGAGAGCACCACCCACGCCCATCTCGGTCACGTCTATCAAGGCCTCACCGCGCGCGACAAGGACCTCAAGATCATTCCGGCGCTGGCGGAAAGCTGGGAGACGCCGGAGCCGACCCGCTGGCGCTTCCATTTGCGCAAGGGCGTGAAATTCCACAACGGCGATCCCTTCACCGCCGACGACGTCGTGTTCTCGGCCGATCGCGTCCGCAAGAAAGGGTCCAATATGCAGACCCGCCTCGCGCCCGACGTGAAGGTCGTGAAGGTCGACGACTATACCGTGGACTTCGTGCTGCCCTCGCCCAATCCCATCCTGCACAATTCGTGGGATGTCTGGTACATCATGGACAAGAAATGGGCCGAGGAAAACAACGTCGTCGATCCGACGCCGGTTGCGGCGACCACGCCGAGCTACGCCTCGCTGCACGAGAACGGCACGGGCCCCTTCATGATCGAGAGCCATCAGCCCGGCGTGAAGACGGTCTTCAAGGCCAACCCCAATTACTGGGGCAAGATGGAAGGTAATCTGAAGGAGATCATCTTCACCCCGATTTCCTCCGACGCCACCCGCGTCGCTGCGCTGCTTTCGGGCGAAGTCGACGTCATCGAGCCGGTGCCGATCCAGGACATCTCCCGCGTCGATTCCAGCCCGAACGCCCAGGTGCTGAAGGGACCGGAGCTGCGCACCATCTTCATCGGCTTCGACCAGACCCGTGACGAGCTGCTCTACTCCAACATCAAGGGCAAGAACCCCTTCAAGGACGCCCGCGTCCGCGAAGCCTTCTACAAGGCGATCGACATCGAGCTGATCAAGACGCGCGTGATGCGCGGGCTGTCGACGCCCTCTGCCCTGATGATCGCGCCGGAACTGTTCGCGCTGTCCAAGGAGTTCACGCGGCCGAAATTCGACCCTGATGGCGCCAAGAAGCTCCTGACCGAGGCCGGCTACCCGGACGGCTTCGAAGTCACCATGGATTGCCCGAACGATCGCTATGTCAACGACGCCGCGATCTGCCAGGCCGTCGTCGGCATGCTTGCCCGCATCGGCGTCAAGATCAATCTCCTGGCGCAGCCGAAGGCGCAGTACTTCGCCAAGGTGCTCAAGCAGGGCGGCTACCAGACCTCGTTCTATCTCCTGGGCTGGACGCCGAGCACGATGGACTCGCACAACGTCCTCTACGACATCATGGGCTGCCGCGATGATGCGAAATCCTCACGTGGCGAGGCCAATCTCGGCGGCTATTGCAACAAGGAATTCGACGCCATCACCGACAAGGTCCTGGTCGAAACCGATACTGCCAAGCGCAACCAGCTGATAAAGCAGGCTTACGAAATCAGCATCAAGGACTGGGCCTACATTCCGCTGCATCAGCAGGCGCTGGCCTGGGGCGTCTCGAAAAAGGTCAACCTGCCGCAGCGCGCGGACAATCTGGTCATGTTCCACTGGGCAACCAAGAAGGAATAGCGTCAGTTGAACACGAGGTCCCGGCAGCGTAAGGCTTCCGGGACCTTTCCTTTTCCGGCTGACAAAACCGTCGGCTGCACGCACACCCAAGGATAGTGGAAGGCATGCTCGCTTTCACTCTTCGCCGCGCCGTTCAGGCCATCGGCGTCATGTTCGCCGTCGGCATCATCGCCTTCTCGATGTTCCGTTTCGCCGGCGACCCCGTCAACCAGATCGTCTCGATCGACACATCAGCGGCCGAACGCGAAATCGTGCGCAAGTCGCTCGGCCTGGACGACCCCGTGCCGGTGCAATTCATGCGCTATTTCGCCGACGCCGCGCAGTTCAAGTTCGGCGTCTCCTACCAGTTCCGCCAGCCGGTCTCGACGCTGCTGATGGAGCGTATGCCCGCCACGCTGGAGCTGGCGATCTGCGCCACCGTGTTTGCGATGGTGTTCGGCATCCTGATGGGCGTCTATTCGGCGCTCCGGCGCGACACCCTGCTGGCCAAATTATTCCAGGCGGTTTCACTGATCGGCATCTCGCTCCCGACGTTCCTGATCGGCATCCTGCTGATCTATCTGTTCGCCGTGACCTTGGGCTGGCTGCCCTCGTTCGGCCGCGGCGAGGTGGTCAAGCTCGGCTGGTGGAGCACGGGCCTGCTCACGCTGTCGGGGCTGAAGGCGCTGATCATGCCCTCGATCACGCTCGGCCTGTTCCAGATGACCTTGATCATGCGGCTGGTGCGCGCGGAGATGCTGGAAGTGCTGCGAACCGACTACATCCGCTTTGCCCGCGCCCGCGGGCTCACCACGCGCGCCATCCATTTCGGCCACGCGCTGAAGAACACGCTGATTCCCGTGATCACGGTGGCCGGGCTCCAGTTTGGCTCGGTTATTGCATTTTCGATCATCACCGAAACCGTGTTCCAGTGGCCGGGCATGGGACTTCTGTTCGTCCAGGCCGTGCAAAACGTCGATATCCCGATCATGGCCGCCTATCTGCTGATGGTTTCGCTGATCTTCGTCACCATCAATCTGGTGGTCGACCTCCTCTATACCGTGGTCGATCCGCGTCTGCGCGCGACCGTCGGCCGCGCCTCATAAGGAAGCCCTGCATGTCCGACGCAGTCGCCTCCAATCCCGACAAGTCGAGCGCGCCGCCCGCGCATGCCGGCCGCAGCTGGCTGAGCCGCGCGCTCGACAGCGACATCTTCTATTCGTTCCGGCGCTCCAAGCTGACCATGGTGGCGGCGGCCATCACCGTGCTGTTCTTCCTGCTCGCGATCTTTGCCTCTGCGCTCGCGGTGCAGAACCCCTTCGATCCGGCGCAGCTGCAGTTGATGAACTCGCGCATCTCGCCGCTGTGGACCGCCGACGGCCAGAGCCCGTTCCTTCTCGGCACCGACGAGCAGGGCCGCGACGTGTTCTCCGCCATCCTCTACGGCATGCGCATCTCGCTCGCCGTGGGCGTGGCCGGCGTGATCTTCGCCGGCGCGCTCGGCATCGCGCTCGGCCTGATCGCCGGCTATTTCGGCGGCGCGGTCGATGGCGTGATCATGCGGATCGCCGACGTGCAGCTCACCTTCCCCGCCATCCTGATCGCACTGCTGGTGAACGGCATCGCCAAATCGATCTTCGGCAACCGGCTGGATGCCACCAGCATGCTGGTTGTGCTGGTGATCTCGATCGGCCTGAGCTTCTGGGTTGGCTATGCCCGAACCGTGCGCGGCTCCGTGATGGTCGAGAAGAACAAGGACTATGTGGCCGCGGCGCAGCTGATCGGCCTGCCCGCACCGAAGATCATGCTGCGGCACGTACTGCCGAACACGATGGGGCCGATCCTGGTCATCGCCACCATCAACCTTGCGCTCGCCATCATCACCGAGGCAACGCTGTCCTTCCTCGGCGTCGGCCTGCCCGACACCATGCCTTCGCTGGGCACGCTGATCCGCATCGGCAACAATTATCTGTTCGCGGGCGAATGGTGGATCGTTGCCTTTCCCGGCCTGGCGCTGGCCGGGCTGATCCTGTCGATCAACCTGCTCGGCGACTGGCTGCGCGACGCGCTCAACCCGAAACTCCGATGAGCACCATTTCGATGAGTACGCCTCGCTCATGACCGAACCCATCCTCTCCGTGCGCAACCTTCAGGTCGAGTTCGCCTCCCGCCGCGGCACGCTACGCGCCATCGACGACGTCTCCTTCGACATCGCCAAGGGCGAGGTGTTAGGGGTGGTCGGCGAATCCGGCGCCGGAAAATCCGTCACCGGCCTTGCCGTCATCGGCCTGATCGATCCGCCCGGCCGCATCTCGGGCGGCGAGATCCGCCTGTCGGGCCTGCGCGTCGACAATCTGCCGCCGGAAGAGATGCGCCGCATCCGTGGAAAGCGGATCGGCATGATCTTCCAGGACCCCCTCACCTCGCTCAATCCGCTGTACCGGGTCGGCGACCAGATCGTGGAGACGATCCGGACCCACCTCAATCTGTCCGAGACGGCCGCCCGGCGCCGTGCCATCGACCTGCTCGCCGAGGTCGGCATCCCCGCGCCGGACAAGCGCATCGACGGCTATCCGCACGAATTCTCCGGCGGCATGCGCCAGCGCGTGGTGATTGCGCTGGCGATCTGCGCCGAGCCGGAGCTGATCATCGCGGACGAGCCGACCACCGCGCTCGACGTCTCCGTGCAGGCGCAGATCATCTCGCTGATCAAGCGGCTCGGACGCGACCACGGCACCGCGGTGATGCTGGTGACCCACGACATGGGCGTGATCGCCGAGACCTCGGACCGCGTCGCGGTGATGTATGCCGGCCGCGTCGCCGAGATCGGCCCGGTCCAGGATGTAGTGAAGAACCCGCTGCATCCCTATGCCAAGGGCCTGATGGGAGCGATCCCGACGCTTGCCGGCGAGGACAAGCGCCTGGTGCAGATTCCCGGCTCCATGCCGCGGCTGTCGGCGATCCCGCGCGGCTGCTCGTTCAATCCGCGCTGCGAGCTCGCGTTCGATCGCTGCCGGGTCGAGCGGCCCGAGCCGCAGCCGCGCGGCGCGCAATCGGTTGCCTGCCATCTCTATGACAACGTGCCGGCGGAGAGCGCGGCATGAGCGCGCCCTTCGTCCAGGCCACAAATCTGCGCCGCGTGTTCGACGTCTCCAAGCCTTGGCTCAACCGCGTGCTCGAAGGCGGGCAGCTCGAATATCTCAAGGCCGTCGACGGCGTCACCTTCGACATCCGGAAGGGCGAGACCTTTGCGCTGGTCGGCGAGTCCGGCTCGGGCAAGACCACAGTGGCGCGAATGGTGGTTGGCCTTCTGCCGCCAAGCTCCGGCGACGTCCTGATCGACGGCATCCCTATGGCCGATCCGCGGCAGGCTCAGGCGCGGCGCAAGTTGCGACGGCGCATCCAGATGATCTTCCAGGATCCCTATGCGAGCCTGAACCCGCGCTTCCGAGTGGACGCCATCATCTCCGAGCCGATCCGCGCCTTCGACCTGATCCAGGGCGAGCGCGACATCCAGGCCCGCGTCGGCGAGCTGCTCACCCTCGTCGGCCTGCATCCCGACGACCGGCTGAAATTTCCCCACGAGTTCTCCGGCGGCCAGCGCCAACGCATCGCAATCGCCCGGGCGCTCGCATCGGATGCCGAGTTCATCGTTTGCGACGAGCCGACCTCGGCGCTCGACGTCTCCGTGCAGGCGCAAATCCTGAACCTGATGCGCGACCTCCAGGACAAGTTCGGTCTGACCTACATGTTCATCAGCCACAACCTTGCCGTGGTCCGCCACATGGCGAGCCGCGTCGGCGTGATGTATCTCGGCCGCATCGTCGAGATCGCGGAGGGACGCGAGCTGTTCGCCAATCCGCGCATGCCTTACACCAAGATGCTGCTCGGCGCCGTGCCCGATCTCGCCATGAGTGGCCGCCAGCGCATTCCGGTGAAAGGCGAGATCCCGAACCCGATCAATCCGCCGTCCGGCTGCGCCTTCAATCCGCGCTGTCCGCTGGCGTTCGATCTCTGCCGCAAGGAGACGCCGGAATTGATCGACGGTGTCGCCTGTCACGCGGTGAACGCCGCGCCGGTCCCGGCGTGACGCACGCGTGCCATGCGGCCTGTGCATTTGGCATCCCAGCACGGGCTGTGATCAATTGCGCGCGCCGCAAATGAGGTAAGCCATGGCCAGCAACGTCAATCCAGATCCCTTTACGACGCGCCCCGAGATCGAGGGCACGTTCGGGGTCGTCGCCACCACGCACTGGATCGCGACCGCCGTCGGCATGGCCATCCTCGAAAAGGGCGGCAATGCTTTCGACGCCGGCGTCGCCACCGCCTTCACACTCCAGGTGGTCGAGCCGCATCTCAACGGCCCCGGCGGGGACGTGCCGATCATCGTCCACGACGTCAAGCGCGGCCGCACCGAAGTGATCTGCGGCCAAGGCCCGGCACCGGCGCGCGCCACCATCGCGCATTACAAGAGCGAAGGCCTCGACATGGTGCCGGGCACGGGCCTGCTCGCGGCCTGCGTCCCCGGCACGTTCGAATCCTGGATGATGCTGCTGCGCGACTACGGCACGATGCGCGTGCGCGACGTGCTGGAGCCCGCGATCTCCTATGCCCGCGACGGCTATCCGCTGGTCGAGCGCGCCTGCGCCACGATCCAGACCGTCGAACAGCTGTTCCGCAAGCATTGGCCGACCTCGGCCGCCGTCTACCTGCCGAACGGCGAAGTGCCGAAGCCCGGCACGCTGTTCACCAACAAGACGCTGGCTGCGACCTACGCCCGCATTCTCAGCGAGGCCGAGAGCGGCGGCGGTGGCCGCGACGCCGAGATCGAGCGAGCGCGCAAAGCCTGGTCGCAAGGCTTCGTCGCGGAAGCCATCGACAAATTCTGCCGTACCCAGGAGGTCATGGACGTCAGCGGTTCGTCACATCGCGGCGTGCTTTCCGCCGACGACATGGCACGCTGGGAGCCGACGGTCGAGGCCCCGCTCACCTACGATTACGGCCGCTATACCGTCTGCAAGGCCGGCGTCTGGAGCCAGGGCCCCGTGACATTGCAACAGCTCGCGCTGCTCAAGGGCTTTGCCCTCGACGGGCTCGATCCGACCGGGCCGGAGTTCATCCATCTCCAGATCGAATGCGCCAAGCTCGCCTTCGCCGACCGCGAGAAATTCTACGGCGACCCCAAGTTCAGCGAAATCCCGATCGCGACGCTGCTGTCGGATGCCTACAACGACGAACGTCGCAAGCTGGTGACCGAGAAAGCCTCGCTCGACCTTCGGCCCGGTGCGGTCGAGGGTTTTGGTGGCGTGGTCAAGCTGCGTCGCGCCGAAGGCCAGCGCGAGGCCGTCGGCGCACTCGGGGCCGGCGAGCCAACCGTGGGGCGCTTCGGCGAGGTGCGCGGCGACACCGTGCATTTCGACATCATCGACAAGGCCGGCAACATGGTGTCCTCGACACCGTCGGGCGGCTGGCTGCAATCGTCGCCGATCATTCCCGAGCTCGGTTTTTGCCTCGGCAGCCGCGCACAGATGTTCGATTTGGAGGAGAACCAACCGAGCTCGCTCGCGCCGGGTAAACGGCCGCGCACGACGCTGTCGCCGACCATGGCGCTGCGCGATGGCGAACCCTACCTCGCCTGGGGCTCGCCCGGCGGCGACCAGCAGGATCAGTGGATCACGCAGTTCTTCCTGCGCCACGTCCATTGCAATCTCAATCTCCAGGAATCGATCGACGCGCCGGCCTGGCATTCCGAGCATTTCCCGATCTCGTTCTGGCCGCGCACCGCCCGGCCGGGCGTGCTCGTGGTCGAGAACCGCGTCCCCAAAGCGACCATCGAGAATCTTCGCGAGCGCGGACACATCGTCGAGGTCGGACCGGACTGGTCGGAAGGGCGCCTCACCGCCGCTTCGCGCGTCGGTGTGCGGCGGCGCGCCGCCGCCAATCCGCGCGGCATGCAAGGCTACGCCGCCGGACGCTGAAGGCAGCACATGACCTGGTCGATCATCGCGCGAGACCCTGCCACCGGCCAGTTCGGCATCGCGGTCGCGACCCGCTTCTTCGCCGTCGGCGCGCGCGTGCCGTATATTGCGGCCGGCCTCGGCGCCATCGCGACGCAGGCCTTCGTCAATCCCTATTACGGCATCGACGGCGTCAAGCTACTGCAGGAAGGCCTGAATGTGCATGACGTTCTCGCCGCGCTGCTCGCCACCGACGATGGCCGCGAAAGCCGGCAGGTTCACATCATGGATGCGAGCGGCGAGATCGCCGCACACACTGGGCGCGACTGCGTCGACTGGTGCGGGCACATCGCAGGCAGCGGCTTTTCGATTGCGGGCAATATGCTGGCCGGCGCCGACGTCCTCGACGAGACCGCCAAGACCTACATCGCCAACGACAGCCTGCCCTTCCCGCGCCGTCTGCTCGCGGCGATGCGCGCGGGCGAAGCCGCCGGCGGCGACAAGCGCGGCAAGCAGTCCGCCGCGCTCCTGCTTCACGGCGAGGAGGAATGGCCGGCGCTGGATATCCGCGCCGACGACCATTCCGATCCGATCGGTGAGCTCGAACGGCTCGAACGCGTCAGCCACGAGCTCTGGGTTCACTTCCGGCCCTCCATGCCGACGCGGCAGAACCCGGCCGGCAACACCGATCGCAGCGTCATCGACGCCAGCATCGCAACAGCGCGCGCAAAACGATCATGAGCGCGAGCCCTCTCATCGAGATCGAGGACCTGCGCATCCGCTTCCACGGCGACGACGGCCGCATCACCCACGCGGTCGACAGCGTCGATCTCAGCGTCGCCAATGGCGCGACGCTTGGCCTCGTCGGCGAATCCGGCTGCGGCAAGAGCGTGACGTCGCTGGCCATCATGGGCCTGTTGCCGAAGCAAAGCACGGAAATATCGGGAGCGATCCGCTTCGACGGCTTCGACCTGCTGCAGACACCGGACCAGACCCTGCGCGACCTCCGCGGCAACCGGCTCGCGATGATCTTCCAGGAGCCGATGACGTCGCTCAATCCGAGCCTCACGATCGGTGACCAGATCATCGAGACCATTTTGCGCCATCGCGGCGGCTCGCGCAAAAGCGCGCGCGAGCGGACGGTCGAGCTATTGCGCCGCGTCCACATCCCCTCGCCCGAGCGGCGTGTCGACGAATATCCGCACAAGCTCTCCGGCGGCATGCGCCAGCGCGTGATGATCGCGATGGCGCTCGCCTGCGATCCGCGCCTGTTGATCGCGGACGAGCCAACCACCGCGCTCGACGTCACCCTGCAGGCACAGATCCTGGAGCTGATGCGCGAGCTGAAAGCCGCGAGCGGCGCCGCCATCATCCTGATCACCCACGATCTCGGCGTCGTCGCCGAGGTCTGCGACGAGGTCGCTGTGATGTATGCCGGCGAGATCGTCGAGCGCGCGCCGGTGGACGAGCTGTTCTCCGCGCCGCAGCATCCCTACACGGTAGGCCTGCTCGGCTCGATCCCGCGGCTCGACCATCGCACCGCGCAGCTCGCGACGATCGAAGGCATGGTGCCGAACATGGCGCAACCGCCGGCCGGCTGCCGCTTCGCCGCGCGCTGCCCGTTCGTGCTGGATGCCTGCACCAAGGCGCCGCCACCGCTTGTGGAAATCAGCCCCGGTCACCTCTCGCGCTGCATCCGCGCGCCGCTCGAACGACTGGTGTCGTGATGGCCTCGTTCTCCCCTCTCCTGCCCCGGGCGCGGTGCAGCACAAGCGAAGCGCCGTGGTGCGCCGCTGAACCGGGGCCCATCGCGCCGCAGACTGGGTCCCGGTTCAGCGTCACAACACTACGTGTTGCGCCGCGCCCGGGACACGAGAACTGCAGCGACGAGGAGCAGACACAATGACTGCGCTGCTCGAGGTCAACGGCTTGGTCAAGCATTTCGTCGCCGA
The DNA here is from genome assembly GCF_002776695.1 of Bradyrhizobium nitroreducens. Taxonomy (GTDB): domain Bacteria; phylum Pseudomonadota; class Alphaproteobacteria; order Rhizobiales; family Xanthobacteraceae; genus Bradyrhizobium; species Bradyrhizobium nitroreducens. The sequence goes on along the minus strand of NZ_LFJC01000003.1, from coordinate 6,803,621 downwards.
GCGCTCGCTGTTCGGGCGGCCGCTGGCGCATGTGAAAGCGGTCGACGGCGTGTCCTTTTCGCTCGACGCCGGCAAGACGCTGGCGCTGGTCGGCGAATCCGGTTGCGGCAAATCCACCGTCAGCCGCCTGGTGCTGCGGCTGATCGAGCCGGATGCGGGCTCCATCCGCTTCGAGGGTCGCGACCTGCTCTCGCTCGATGCGAACGCGCTGCGAAAATTCCGCCGCGAGGCGCAGATCATCTTTCAGGACCCTTACGCCTCGCTCAATCCGCGCATGACCGTCGGCCAGATCCTGTCCGAGCCGCTGGCGCTGCACGACCTCGTGCCGTCAGCGCAGCGGCGCGAGCGCGTCGCGGAGATCCTGCGGCTCGTCGGGCTGGAGCCGCGGCTGGCGCGGCGCTACCCACACGAATTCTCAGGCGGCCAGCGCCAGCGCATCGCGATTGCCCGCGCGCTCGCGGTGGAGCCGAAGCTGATCATCTGCGACGAGCCGGTCTCGGCGCTCGACGTCTCGATCCGCTCGCAGATTCTCAACCTGCTGCGCGAGCTCCAGGACAGGCTCGGCCTTGCCTACATCTTCGTCTCGCATGACCTCGCCGTGGTCAAGCACATCGCCGACCACGTCGCGGTGATGAATCTCGGTCAGATCGTCGAGACCGCCGAGGCCGATGCGCTGTTCGTAGCACCAAGCCATCCTTATAGCCGGGCGCTTTTGTCCGCGATCCCCGTGCCTAAACCGCAGGCAAAGCGCAGCCGGATTGTGCTGCAGGGAGAGATCCCCAGCGCGCTCAATCCGCCGTCGGGATGCCGCTTCCACACCCGCTGCCCCTACGTCGTCGAGCGCTGCCGGAGCGAAATGCCTCAGCTGGTCGCGGATGGCATCGGACATGCAACGGCCTGTCACCGAACGTCGGAACTGCCGTCCTCAGCGGCGATCGTCCCGTCCGACGGCGGCTTTTCGCCGATCCTTGAAAAATTGGTCGCTGCCTTCAGCGGCGGCCCGGAAGCAGCACGCGGCGGCGGGGTTAGTTCATTTGGGGCGGACCCCGCCTAGCCCACGAAACAGAGGTTGAGAGCGATGAACTTTGTGCGTTTGACAATCCTGGCGTCGGCTGTGCTGACGTCGCTCGCGAGCGCGGCCCAAAGCCAAGTTCAAGCTCAGACCACGCTTCGCATCGGCATCGCCGAGGACCCCGATATCCTCGACCCCAGCATCGGCCGCACCTATGTCGGCCGCATCGTGTTCTCCGCCTTCTGCGACAAGCTTTTCGATATCGACGAGAAGCTCAACATCGTGCCGCAGCTCGCGCTGTCCCACGAGACCTCGGCCGACGGCAAGGAGATGACGATCAAGCTCCGGCCGGGCGTCAAATTCCACGACGGCGAGCCGCTGGACGCGGAAGCCGCAAAATTCTCGATCGAGCGTCACATGACGCTGCCGACCTCGTTTCGCAAGTCGGAGCTTGCCAGCGTCGACCATGTCGAGGTGGTCGATCCCCTTACCATCAAGCTGGTGCTGAAAACCCCCTACTCGCCGCTGATCGCCCAGCTCACCGACCGCTCCGGCATGATGGTCTCGCCGAAGGCGGCGAAGGAAGCCGGCGACAAGTTCGGCCTGCATCCGGTCTGCGCCGGCCCCTATAAATTCGTCGAGCGCGTCCAGCAGGACCGGATGGTGTTCGAGAAGTTCGCCGACTACTGGAACAAGGACAACGTCCACATCGACCGCATCGTGTTCCTGCCGATCATCGATTCGACCGTGCGGCTTGCGAACCTGAAATCCGGCGCGCTCGACCTGATCGAACGCGTGCTCGCCACCGACATCAAGGATGTCCGCGCCGATCCCAAGCTGGTGCTATCGACAGCCCCCGAGCTCGGCTATCAGGGCCTGACCATCAATATCGGCAACGACAAGGCCAAGGGGCCGCTCAGCCAATCGGCGAAGGTGCGCCAGGCGCTCAGCCTGTCGATCGATCGCGAGGCCATCAACCAGGTCGTCTTCAACGGCGAGTTCACGCCGGGCAATCAGTGGGTCAGCCCGACGCATCCCTATTACCAGAAGGCGTTTCCCATTCCCGGCCGCGACGTCGCCAAGGCCAAGGCGCTGTTGAAGGAAGCCGGTGTCAGCCTGCCCGTCACCGTCGATTACATGGTCCCCAAGGGCACTGAGTACGAGGCCGTCGCCCAGGTCGTGCAGTCCATGGCCGCCGAAGCAGGTTTCGACATCAAGGTCCGCGTCGTTGAATTCGCGACCACGTTCAAGCAGGCCCAGGCGGGCGAGTTCCAGGTGTTCCAGATCAACTGGAGCGGCCGCATCGATCCCGACGGCAATTCCTACATCTTCATGCGCAGCAAGGCGCCGCAGAACGACGGCGGATATTCGAACCCTGAGGCCGACAAGCTCATGGAAGAAGGGCGGACGACGTCCAATGTCGAGGAGCGCAAGGCGATCTACGGCAAGCTGACAAAAATCCTGCTCGACGATTTGCCGATCATCTACATCTATCACCGCACCCTGCTGATCGCCCACACGACAAAGCTGCAGGGCTACAAGCAGATGCCCGACGGGCTGGTGCGCGTGGTCGGGCTGAAGTTCAAGTGATCGCGACAGCACCCATGGGGCGATCGGCATCATGCTGAACTTCCTCGCCCGCCGCATCGCGCAGATCGTGCCGACGCTGTTCTTCGTGTCGGCGCTGATCTTCTCGCTGCAACAATTGCTGCCGGGCGATCCCGCGCTGGTGATGGCCGGCGAGGAGCGCGATCCCGCCGTGATCGAGCAGATCCGCCAGCAATACAAGCTCGATCAGCCGATCCCCGTGCAATATGTCTACTGGCTCAAGGGGGTGCTGTCAGGCAATTTCGGCGAGTCCCTGCGCAACAAGATGCCGGTGCGCGAGCTGATCGCGCAGAAACTGCCGGTGACGCTCCAGCTCGGCTCGATGGCGATCCTGATCGCGTTCTTCATCGGCATTCCCGCCGGTATCGTCTCGGCGGTGAAGAAGGGCACGGCCTGGGACTATGGCGCGAATTTGTTGGCGCTGTGGGGCATCTCGACGCCGAATTTCTGGCTCGGAATCCTGCTCATCTTCCTGTTTTCGATCAAGCTCGGCTGGCTGCCGGCTTCAGGCTACGTTCCGCTCACCGAGGACTGGCGCGCGAGTCTTGCCGCCACCATCATGCCGGCCTTCGTGCTCGGCAATGCGATCTCCGCGATCCTGATGCGGCATACCCGCAGCGCAATGCTCCAGGTGCTGGAGAGCGACTATGTTCGCACGGCGCGCGCAAAGGGACTGTCGGAGCGCTCCGTCATCCTCAAGCATGCTATGCGCAATGCGCTGACGCCGATCATCACGCTCGGCGCGCTCGAGCTCGGCACGCTGTTGTCGGGTGCCGTGCTGACGGAGCAGATCTTCTCCATACCCGGCTTCGGCAAGCTGATCGTGGACGCCGTGTTCAACCGCGACTATGCCGTCGTGCAGGGCGTGGTCCTGGTGACGGCCACGGTCTACATCACGCTGAACCTCGTTGCCGACGTCGCCTATATTCTCGTCAATCCGCGACTGCGGGGCTAGCGCCATGACAGATGCCGCCTTGCCCGCCGCCCCCTCCAGCGCGCACGCGTCCGAGCTGGACAGCCCTGCGCGCCGCGCACGGCGGCGGTTGTTCAAGCGCAAGGCCGCCGTATTCGGACTCGTCGTGATCACGGCGTTCATCCTGCTTGCGGTCCTCGCGCCGCTCGTCGTGCCCTACGATCCCATCGCGACGAGCTGGAGCCTCGTGCGCAAGCCGCCGACCGCCGCGCACTGGTTCGGCACTGACGAGCTTGGCCGCGACATCCTCAGCCGTGTCATCTATGGCGCGCGCGCCTCCCTGCTCGCGGGCCTGATCTCGGTCGCGATCGCGCTCGGCGTCGGCGTGCCGCTCGGCCTGCTCGCCGGCTATCGCGGCGGTTTCGTCGATGCGCTGATCAGCCGGATCACGGATGCGATGCTGGCCTGCCCGTTCCTGATCCTGGCGATCGCGCTCGCCGCGTTCCTCGGGCCGAGCCTCGGCAACGCCATGATCGCAATCGGCATCTCGGCAACCCCGATCTTCATCCGCCTGACCCGTGGCCAGGTGCTGGTCGTGAAGGCCGAGGACTATGTCGAGGCCGCGCGCGCACTCGGCAACCCGCCCTGGCGGATCGCGTTCTCGCACATCCTGCCCAACATCCTGCCGGCGCTGCTGGTGCAGGCGACGCTGTCGATCGCCGCCGCCATCATCGCCGAGGCGGCCCTCTCGTTCCTTGGCCTCGGCCAGCAGCCGCCGGCGCCGTCCTGGGGCAGCATGCTCAACGCGGCACAACGCTTCCTGACCCAGGCGCCCTGGATGGCGATCTGGCCGGGGCTTGCGATCTTCCTCGTGGTGCTATCGCTGAACCTGCTCGGCGACGGCCTGCGCGACGCGCTCGATCCAAGGCA
>NZ_LFJC01000003.1:6555983-6799148 GCF_002776695.1 Bradyrhizobium nitroreducens | reverse complement strand
GGGGGGGGGGGGGGGGGGGGGGGGCCTCTCTCCACGCGGGCGATCAGCGTGAGACCAGTACCCCCTCACCCGGAATTTGCTGACGCAAATTCCGACCTCTCCCCGCAAGCGGGGAGAGGTGAAAGATCACCTCGCCTCTTCGAATCCTGCCAGCACCGAGGTCAGGTTGGCGCCCAGAATATCCGAGAGATAGCCGCCCTCCTGCACGAACACGGTCGGCAGACCCAGCTTGGCGATGGCCTGGCCGATGCGGCGGAAGCCGGGCGTGGTGACGGCGAGCCCCTTGAGCGGATCATGCTCGGACGCGTCGAGGCCGAGCGCGATGACGAGCGCACCGGGGGCAAAGGACTCGATGGCCTTGCGCGCGACCTCCATCGCCTGGATGTAGCCGTCATCGCCGGTGCCGATCGCCAGGGGAATGTTGAGGTTGGCGCCGAGGCCCGCGCCCTCGCCGCGCTCGTGCGCATAGCCCCACACATAAGGATAATACGCGACGGGATCGGCATGGATCGAGATCGTGTAGACGTCCGGCCGGGCGTAGAAGATGCCTTGCGTGCCGTTGCCGTGGTGGACGTCGACGTCGAGGATGACGACACGCTCGTGCTTCTGCCGCAGATGCGCCGCCGCGATCGCGCTGTTGTTGAGGAAGCAGAAGCCGCCGGCCATGTCGCGATAGGCGTGATGACCGGGCGGACGGCAGAGCGCATAGACCGCATCCTCACCGTCCATCACCATTTGCGCGGCGGTGACCGCGACATCCGTCGCGGCGCAGGCCGCGGCCCAGGTGCCCGGACCGATCGGCGCTGCGGTGTCGGCGGTGTGCCAGCCGAGCTTACCGACGATGTGGGTCGGATAGGTTGCGGCATGCCGCACCGGGTGGATGTTGCCGATCATCTCCGGGCCGGAATCGCCGAGCGCGGTCCAGGCCTCCCAGGCTTCGCTCAGGAACGACAGATATTCCGGACTGTGAATGCGCGCGCGGGGCCCCTGCCCGAATTTCGTCGGCTCGACCAGCTGGTGCTTGCCGTCCTTCAGCCCCTTGAGCAGCCGGTCGGCGCGCTCGGGCTGCTCGGTGGTGCGCTTGACGACACCGCGGACCAGGAAGAATTGCGGATCGTGGCTGCGGTGCAGTTCGGTATGGACGGCTTTCACTCAAACACTCCGTGCTCGCATGCTCAGGTTTTGACGCGTTTTCTTCTCGCGAACCGGTATCCACTTCGCTCGAAAACGCTGTTCAGGCGTTGCCACAGAGGTCTTGATGGCTGCGGCGGCCAGATGCAAGCAAGAAGAATGCCGTCTCGACTGCCCTGCGCCTGAAGCAGACCGGAGCTCAGCAACGCCCGCGCTGCAGACAGTGCTCGCGGCCCTGCTGATCGGTGCGGAAGGACTCGATGAAGCCGCCCTGGCGCTGGGTGACGAAGACGGTCTTGCCGTCGCTGCCGCCGAAGGCGAGGTTGGTCGGCTCCTTGGCTTTCAGCGCGATCTCCCGCTCGACCGCGCCATTGGGCTTCATCAGCGCAACCGTGCCCTTGAGGATGCGCGCGACGTAGAGGCGGCCGGCAATATCGGTGCGCAGCCCGTCGACGGTGTCGGGCTGAAATGCCTTGACCAGCTTTGCAGCCGTCAGCTCGTTGCCGTTGATCGCATAGGACCAGATCTGGCCGCTGCTGGATTCCCCGACATAGAGCGTCTTGCCGTCAGGGCTGAGATCGATGCCGTTGGTGGTGCCCATCGCGCGCGGCGAGGCCATCACCTGTCCCTGCACCGTGCCGTCGGCGGCTTTCGCGATCCGCCAGATGTGGCCTTCCCTGCCCTTCCAGTTCGGATCGCTCGCATAGATCGTGCCGTCGCGCGCGATCGTGATGTCGTTGGGCTGGTTCATCTCGTCGGAGTGAAACCAGAGGGACGGCTCCGTCGAACCCTTCGGGATCGCGAGGATGTTGTGCTTCTTGTAGTCGGCGATGAACATGGTGCCGCTCCGATCGAAGCGGATGGCGTTGCCGACACTGCCCTCGGGCAACGTCGTGAACAGCTCCGAGGCGGTGCCGCCAGCGGGCAATTTGCCGATGGTGCCGGGCTTGCCGAGATTGACGACGAACAGATTGCCGTCGAGATCGGCGGCGGGCCCTTCGATGCCGAAAGTATATTCGCTGGCGGGCGTCACCTGCACGCTGTCGAACAGCTTGGTTTCGGCAGCGGCCGGCGGCGTCGCGACAAGCACGATGCTACTGCACAGGCACCAGAAATTCCTGCCGGATGTAATAGCCATCGTCGTCGGTGCACTCGCCATTCAGATAGGGATCGGCCGGCCGGAAGAATCGGCTGAAGCCGGGTTTGTCTACAGCGCTCCTTTGTGTCACGACAACGACCTTCGCGGCCGGTATTTCGCCGCATTCCTTGGCAGTCTTGCCGAAGAACTTGCGCTGGGGCGGACCGGGCTTGATCCGCATCCGCGTGCCCGGAACCATCTTCGCAACGAGCAGGTCCATGGTGTCGAGCAGGCGCGGGTAACCGGGCTCGGTCTTCGGCAGGCTCTCGCCGCCCGGCGGCATCAGCTTCTCGGCGCCGATACCGCGCAGGCGGGTACGCAGCTTTCCGGAAGAGGGATCGCCCGGATAGATCCAGCCGTCCTGCGCGAGCATGAAGCGGAGCACCGCCACGTCCTTCTCCGTTTCCGATTGGCCTGGCTTCAAACCGAAATCGGAATGGCAGCCGACGCAGTGCTTCTCGACGAGGCCCTTGCGCAGCGTGGTCAGCCGGGCGTTGTTCTGCGCATCCCTGGCGACGAAGGCCATGAGCTGGTCGATCATCGCCTGGCTGCGCATGTCGCAAGGGAGCGGCGGCGGCGGATCGCCCGCGGCACGATCGATACGGATCACGGTCTGGTTCTTGTCCTCGACCAGCCAGATCGCGCCGTCCTCCGCGACCGTCATGCCGACGGGGGCACCTTGCGGCCGCGCGCCGTTGACGCGGTGCCAGCCCGCGATCAGCTCGTCGAACGGCGCGGCCGCCACCTCGCCGGCGTCGGTCTGAAAGCTCCGCGTCGGCTCGGCCGCGCAACTGACGCGATAACGCACCGGCGCCGTAACAGGCTTGGGGAAGCCGAGATCATCGACGTCGTAGACCAGCAGGCGGCTGCCGGTCGGGCGATAGCCGTGCAGGCCGACCAGAAGCTTGCCCTCCAGCTCCGGAAACTTGCTGCCGTGATAATACAGCATCCCCAGCGGCGCACCGTGCGGCGGCATCAGCGTGAGCGGCGGCTTGTAGAGCGCGCCTGCCGTGCAGAGCGACTTGTAGACCCCGCCTTGCAGCACGTTCCTGAATTCGGGGCTCGGCGTCGACAAATCGTAGCAATAGGGCCAGCCGTAATGCCTGCCCTGCTCGATCGCGTTGATCTCCTCGTTCGGCCTGAAGATGTCAGGCAGGTCGCGGCTGTTCTCGCCCTGCAGGAAGGCATAGCCGGCATCGGGGAAATTCGGATGCAGCACCAGCGCCATCGAGTTGCGCAAGCCCCGCGCATAGACCGTGTGCGGCGGATCCGGGTCATTCGGATTCAACGCCGGGAAGACGCCGCTTGCCGGCGGCGCGAACAGCCAGATCGATGCCATGGCGGACGCACCCTCGGCGGCCGCGCAAGGCTTCGTGATCGGCGCCGGCGTGATGCAGTCGTCGCTGTGCGAGCCGACATTGACGAACAGCCGTCCGTTCCTGTCGAACACGAATGGCTTGAGCGGATGCGCGCTCTCCTCGAGCCTGGTGCCGTCGGGCAGCGTGATCCGGCGGCCGGGCATGTGGCGGATGATGGTCTCGACCGTGCCGCGCGGATTGTCGGCGAGCGGATCGAACCGGAAGATCGTCTCGGCGGTCGAGGCGTAGAGCTTCCTGTCCGGGCCGATCGCGAGGCCGAACGGATACTCGATTCCGCTCAGAAGCTCCTTGAGCCGCTGCCCTTGCGGCGCGCGCGGATCGAGCAGCAGCAACCGTCCGTCGGCGTGGCCCCAGCCGCCCATGTCGGCCACCACGAACAGCTCGCGCCCCGGCACCTGGACGATCGCGCGCGGAAACTTGAGGCGATCCGCTTCGCTGGCGACGAGCCCGGCGCAAAATCCCGCCTTCATGTCGATCTGAATCCGGGGAAAAGCGAGATCCCCGCTACCGCAATTGTCCTCGCCAATCGCATAGCCGCTCCGGCGAAGCGGCTCCGATGACACCGCCGAAACGAGTCCGAGCGCGCCCGCCAAAACCGACGCCAAGACGCCCGCACATGCGCGCAGCCCTCGGCGTTCGCGCCCAGATGTGAAGTAGCTCACGGCGGCCTCCCGGACTTCCCGCGAAAAGCTGTTCCATACAGGGAAAACGCCGTCCAGTTGACCATCACCCGCCTGTGATTAAACCTTTAACGACCTTGGTGCCGACCAATATCCGTACATTCCCTTACCGGGTTCAACCCGAATGTTTCGCGAAGGCTTCGGGTGGTATCGATCTGCCATCCCAGTTGCTCCCGATAGGAGACGCATATGGTCCAGGTCTATTTTCACTGCTCGAACACCGAGGGCACGCTGATCGACCGCTACGGCGCCGCCGTGTCCAACCTCACCGAGGCCCGCGACCGTGCGTCCCAGATCATGCGCTCGATGATCCTGACGCCGAGCAACGAAGACTGGCGCGACTGGGTGATCCACGTCAGCGACGACGACGGCGAGGAAATTTTCGACCTCCCCTTCACCGCCATGCTTGGCAAGCCGCATTGAGGTGATGCCATGTTGATTGCTTCACTGAGCCTCCTCCGCCAGCCCCTGAGCTTCGTCGCCGCCAAATGGCAGACGCTGATCCGGGTCGCAGGTGACCCCTACCGTCCCGAGCTCCATTATATGCGCGGGCCTGGCCCGAAATGGCGCGCCAAGTATCAGGCCAGCCGGCTGAACCGCCCGCTCTGAGCGCACCGCTTTCCTGCTGACACTCTCGATCGTCATGCCCGGGCTCGTCCCGGGCATCGACGTTTTTGGCCGCCACCTCACTTCCCGGTAAACCTCGCCTTGCGTTTCTCCACGAAGGCATTGCGGCCTTCGATCGCGTCGGCGCTCTTGCGGACCACCGCCTGAAGCTCGATCTCCCGGCGGAACTGCGCCTCGTAAGTGGCGTGCTCGCTCTCTTCGACCAGCAGGCGCGTTGCCACCAGGGCGCGTGTCGGGCCTTCGGCCAGGCGCCGCGCCAGGGCAAGTGCCTCGTCCATCAGCCTCGCATCGTCGACGACCTGCCGCACCAGGCCGATCTCCTGGGCGCGTTCTGCCGCCAGCGGCTCGTTGAGCAGCATCAGCTCGAGCGCGCGCTGCCGGCCGATCAGCCGCGGCAACAGCCAGGTCGAGCCGAGATCCGGCACCAGCGCGATGCGGCTGAAGACCTGGATGAAGCTCGCCGACCGCGCCGCGACGATCATGTCGCCCGCCATAGCGAGGCTGAAGCCGCCGCCGGCCGCCACCCCGTTCACGGCGACGACCACGGGCACACGGCACTCGCGCAATGCCTTGAAGGCCGGCCAGTAGAAGCGCATCACGCCGGCCGCGATGTCCTCGCCGAGCGCTTCGGATGCCTTCAAATTCTGTCCTGAGCAAAATCCGCGCCCGGCGCCGGTGAGGATCAGCGCGCGGATAGTCTCGTCTGCGGTCATCTCGGCGACAGCGCTGGCGAGTGCGCCGAGCAGGTCCGGCGTCATCGCGTTGAGGCTTGCGGGTTCGTCGAGCGTCAATATCCCGACCGCGCCATCCCGCGCCTGTTTCACACCAGCCATGTCCCGTCTCCCTTTCGATGTTCTCGTTGGCTGCAATGTGCCATTGTCCGCGGGCTTCGCCAATCGCGAGCTTCAACCTCGGTTGCAACGACGCAACTGAATCCAGAGATCAAGACGACATCATGCCTCATCAGTTCAGCCTCAACCAAACCGTCCGCAAACCCGCCGTCACATCCAAGGGCGGCATCGTCGCCTCGCAATCGCGACGGGCGGCTGAAATCGGGGCGCAGGTGCTGGCCGCGGGTGGCGACTGCGTGGACGCGATCGTCGCGACCACTTTTGCCCTCAACGTCCTGGAGCCCTGGAATAGCGGTATCGGCGGCGGCGGTGCGATGGTGCTTTACCGCGCGAAGGAGAATCGTACCGAGGTGATCGACTACGGCATGTGCGCGCCGCAGAGCCTGCGCCCTGCCGACTATCCGCTCAGCGGCGCGGGCGCCGCCTCCGATCTCTTCCCCTGGCCGCGCGTGAAGGACGACCGCAACATCCATGGCCCCGGCTCGATTGCCGTCCCCGGCGTCGTCGCAGGGATGGAAGAGGCGCATCGCCGCTACGCCAAGATACCGTGGAAGGATCTGGTCACGCCGGCAGCCGCGCTCGCCGGCGAAGGCCTGCTGGTCGATTGGTGGACGACGGTGACGATCTCCGGCTCGGCCGCCGATCTCAGGCGCTATCCCGCAAGCGCGGCCGCCTACCTGAAGGACGGCCTGCCGCCGACCGCGCCATGGGGCATCAAGGCCGAGACGCGGCTGCCGCAGGGCGCCCTGAAGGCGACGCTGTCGCATCTCGCCGACGCGGGCGCGCGCGATTTCTACCAGGGCGATCTCGCCAGGAGCATCGCCTCCGACATCAAGGCCGACGGCGGCTCGCTGTCGGTGGAGGATCTCGCCGCCTTCCGCGCCCATCTGCGCGTGCCGCTGGCGATTCCCTATCGCGAGGGCAAGGTGTACGCGACGCCGGAGCTCACGGCGGGGCCGACGATGGCGCATGCGCTGCGCCTGTTGCAGCAGGGCTTGACGCCAGCGGGCGCGCCGGATGCCGGCGCCTATGTCGAGTATGCGCTTGCCTTGCAGGCAGCCTTCCGCGAGCGGCTCAAGGACATGGGCGATGCCGACGGCAAGCGCTCGCTCGGCGCCGAATATCTGGCGCCGGCCTGCACCACTCATTTCTCGGTGGTCGACCGTGACGGCAACATCGCGGCGGTGACGCAGACGCTGCTCTCGTCCTTCGGCTCGCGCTATGTGACACCACACACCGGCATCACCATGAACAATGGCATCATGTGGTTCGATCCGACGCCGGGCACCACCAATTCTTTGGCTCCCGGCAAGCGCTGCCTCTGCAACTACACGCCCGTCATCGCCGAGACCAAGGATGGCAAGCGTCTCGCCGTCGGCGCATCCGGCGGCCGCCGCATTCTGCCCTCGGTGATGCAGCTGGTTTCTTTCGCGATGGATTACGGCATGGATCTCGACGCCGCCATCCACCAGCCACGCATCGACGCCAGCGAGGGCGCGGTGGTGATCGGCGACGCCCGCTTGCCAGCGGATGTGCGCAAGGCGCTGGCCACGCACTTCGACTATGAAGAGAGCCGCGTGCAGGCCTTGCCGCAAAAATTCGCTTGCCCGAGCGTGGTGATGCGCGAAGGCGACGTCAATTCCGGCGCGGTCGAGATCTTCCAGCCCTGGGCCGACGCCGTGGCGGAAGGCTGAGCACACGGATCGATTCGAGATTATTCCATCGCGCGTTGAGCTCTCGCGCGATGACGCATCTGCGCGAGCGTCATGACGCCTCCGCATTCGCGGGGAACCAACCTGCTCACGCTTCGTTCATTGAACGGACAAGTGCGCTCGCCCCGATGGAGGACATCATGAAGAAACTCGCGCTCGCTGCGTCGCTGGTCATTGCGGCCGGCTTCACATTGACAAGCCCTGCGCTGGCCAAGGGCGGCCATGGGGGCGGTCACGGCCATGGTCATGGTCATTCGATGGGCCATCATCACCATGGCACGCCGCATGGATGGTCGCGTGGGCGCAAGGTCGGCTGGCGCGGTCACGGTTGCCCGCCCGGCCTGTGGAAGCAGGGCCGCTGCTGACACCCGATCGTTTACGATGCAAGGCGCCGGCCCTGACCGGGCGCCGCCCTCTTCAGATGCCGAGCCGGTCGCGCACGCGGCCCGCGATCACGGCGGTCGTCACGCCCACCGGCCAGAACGCATGCATCGGGATCGGCTTGATGCCGGTCACGGGCATGTCGATCTCCGCCTTGGCGCCGCCGATCAGCCGTCGGGCGAGCTGCGCGCCCATCGCGGTCGCGAGCGCAACGCCGCGGCCATTGCAGCCGAGCGAGATCAATATGCCCTCGGCCGGCTCATGCACGTGCGGATAATGATCCCCGGTGATGGCGAGCCGGCTGTTCCAGCCGTGCGTCCAGGCAACGCCCTTCAGCTGCGGCCACAACCTCTCCGCATACCTCATGAGATAGGCGACGTCGTGCGGCGACTTGATCCAGCGCATCGGGCCGCGGCCGCCCATCAGCAAGCGATTCTGCTGGTCGATGCGGTAATAGACGGTGATGTGTCCGCTCTCGTAGAGCACGGGACGCGTCGGCATGATCGAACGCGCGACCGCGTCGGACAGCGGCGCGGTGGCGGCGATCGAGGAGAACACCGGCACGATGGTGCGGCGGAGCGCCGGCCAGAGATCGTCGGTAAAGCCGTTGGTGGCGAGCAGGACCTTGTCGGCATGAACCACGGCGCGCGGCGTCTCGATCCGCCAGCGCAAGCCGTCGCGGCGCAGTGACAGCGCCGGCGTCTCGCCATGCACCTTCGCGCCCGCCGAGATCGCGGCGCGCGCGAGACCACGGGCGTAGCTGAGAGGATGCAGATCGCCGCCGCGCGTGTCCAGCATGGCGCCGATGTAGCGGTCGGTGCCGGTCATCTCACGCAGCTGCTCGCGGTTCAGATAGGACACCGGCATGCCACGGCGGATGCATTGCTGCGCAGTCTTTTCGATCGCGGCGGCGCTCGCTTCGTTATAGGCCGCGCGGAGCGTGCCGTTCTGCCGCGCCTCGCACGGGATCTGGTAGCGGCGGATCAGGTCATGCGTGAAATCAGTGGTGCCGTAGGAGAACGCGATCATGCGGCGGCCGAGTTCGGCGCCGAAATCCGCCTCGATCTGATCGGGGTCGTGCTTCAATCCGGGATTGGTGTGGCCGCCGTTGTTGCCCGACGCGCCCCAGCCCGGCTCCTGCGCCTCCAGCACCAGCACCTCGACGCCCTGCTCCGCCAGATGCAAGGCGGTCGAGAGGCCGGTGTAACCGCCGCCGACGATGGCGACGGAGACGGACTTGTCGGCGTCGAGCGGCGGCGTGGCGACAGGCGCCACGGCGGTGTCGGCATAAAGCGAGGGCGGCAGAGGCAGGCGCGTCATGGCGAAGACCGGTCAGAGCGGATGCAGCACGCGCCGTAGGAAATCCTGCGTGCGCGGATGTTGGGGTTGGTTGAGCAGCGCCTTGGCCGGCCCCTGCTCGACGATGACGCCGCCGTCGATGAACAGCACGCGGTCGGCGACGTCGCGGGCAAAACCCATCTCGTGGGTGACGACGACCATGGTCATGCCGTCGTCAGCGAGCTTGCGCATCACACCGAGGACGTCGCCGACGAGCTCGGGATCGAGCGCCGAGGTCGGCTCGTCGAACAGGATGGCCTTCGGCTGCATGGCGAGCGCTCGCGCGATGGCGACGCGCTGCTGCTGGCCGCCGGAGAGCTGCGGCGGATGTGCGTCAGCCTTCTCGGCGAGCCCGACCTGGGCGAGCAGCGCGCGGCCGCGCTCCAGTGCCTGAGCACGCGGCTCCCTCTTCACGTAGAGCGGCCCCTCGATCACGTTCTCCAGCGCGGTGCGATGCGGGAACAGGTTGAAACGCTGGAACACCATCGAGACCTGAGTGCGGATATTCACGATCGACGGTGCATCGCGGTCGACCTTCAGGCCCTCGACGCTGATCTCGCCGCGGTCGTAGCTCTCGAGGCCGTTGATACAGCGCAGGATGGTGGATTTGCCGGAGCCGGAGGGACCGACGATGCAGACCACCTCGCCCTTCTGCACGGAAGCGGTGATGCCCTTGAGCACCTCGTTCTCGCCAAAGCTCTTGTGGACGTCATTGAGCTCGATCATCGCTTGCCGGCCCGCTTCTCGAAGTGACGGACCAGCAGGATCAACGGAATGCTCATGGTGAGATACATCAGCGCGACCAGCGTGAACACATTGGTGTTCTTGAAGGTCGAGGACGCGATCAGCTTGCCCTGCAGCGCAAGCTCGGCGACCGTGATGGTCGAGGCCTGCGAGGAATCCTTCAGCATCATGATCATGACGTTGCCGTAGGGCGGCAGCACGATGCGCACGGCCTGCGGCAGCACCACGCGGCGCATGGTGAGCCACCAGCCCATGCCGATCGACTGCGCAGCCTCGATCTGCCCCTTGTCGATCGCCTCGATGCCGGCGCGGAAGTTTTCCGCCTGGTAGGCCGAATAGGCGATGCCGAGCCCGAGGATGGCAGCCTGCAAGGCCGAGAGCGTGACGCCGAGATCGGGCATCACGAAGTAGAGGTAGAACAACAGGACGATGATCGGGATGCCCCGGATCACGTTGATCAGGCTGGCGCTGATCATCGACAGCGCCTTGATGCCGGAGACCCGCATCATCGCCCAGACGAGGCCGAGCACCGTCGAGAGCAGCAGCGAGCCGATGGTGACCACGATCGTCAGTACGACGCCGTTCATCAGGATCGGGAAGAACTCGGCGGCGTCGTGCCAGAAGCCTTTCATCGGCCAGCCTTCACTCAAGAGCCTTCATCGACCGATCGCTATCGATCAGCCCTGTGCCTTGAGGCCCCATTTGTCGAGGATCTTGTCGATGGTGCCGTTGGCCTTCAGCTTCGTCAGCGAAGCGTTGATCTTGCCGAGCAGCGCGGTCTCGCCCTTGCGCACGCCGATGCCGACCGAGCCGACGGTGACGGGCTTGTAGCCGTCGACGAGGCGCACTTCAGGGAAGCCGCCCTGCTTCAGATTGTAGGCGAGGATCGGATAGTCGGCGTAGCCGGCCTTGAGGCGGCCGGTGTTCACGTCGCGCAGAATGTCCGGAATGGTGTCGTAGGCTTTCACGTCGGCGAACAGCCCGGTCTTCTTCAGCGCGTCGACGAAGGCGGTGCCGACCTGTGCGCCCACCGTCTCGCCCTTCAAATCCTCCTGCGTGGCATAGGCCTTGGTGTCGCCCTTCGGCACGACGAGGCCCTCGCCATAGGTGTAGATCGGGTCGGAGAAGTCGACGACCTCCTTGCGCGGCGCGGTAATGAACATCGCGGCGGCGATGATGTCGATCTTGCTCGAGGTCAGCGAGGGGATCAGCGCCGAGAACTGCATCGGCTCGATCTGCACGTTGAAGCCGGCATCCTTGCCGACCTCGGTGATGAGATCGACCATGATACCCTGGATGGTGTTGGTCTTGGTGTCGAGGAAGGTGAAGGGAATGCCCGTCGGGGTCGAGCCGACCTTCAGCACCTGTTGCGCCGAGGCCGGCGTCGCTGCTGCAATCGCGAGTGCCGCCATCGCGGCCTGAACAATACGCTTCATCGCATCCCCCTTTGGGTCTGGCCGCCCTCGGCGCCGCGCCGTCGTGATCAGACGTTGCGGGCCGCGCCGTTTCGGCCTATTTTCACCAATATGAAAATTTGGTCACACTTTCGCGAACGATGCAAGTGGTTTTCATGCACATGAAGGAAGCGGTTTGACGTGAGCGGTGGCAAGAGAATGCGCAAACCGGCGGCAAGCAAGCCGGCGAAGCGGGCGAAGTCCAAAGCCGTCACCAAGCCGGCGGAGCCTGCGATGGACGTCGCGGTCGGCCGCCGTATCCGCGACCTCCGGCGCGTCAGGCAATTCTCGCTGGAGACGGTCGCAGCGCGCACGGAGCTTTCGATCGGCTTCCTCAGCCAGATCGAGCGCGGCCTGTCATCGCCCTCGCTGCGGGTGCTGGCAACGCTCGCCGACGTGCTCGGCGTCGGCATCGCCGCACTGTTCGGCGCAAGCCCGAGCGCCGACGGTGCCTCCGATCGGGTCGTGACGCGTGAGCTGCAGCGGCCGGAGTTGAAGCTGTGGCGCACCGGCGTGTCGAAGCAATTGCTGAGCCCGGCCAGCGCCGACAGCAAGCTCAATCTGTTTCTGGTGCATCTGGAGCCCGGCGGCTCCACCGGCGACGAGCTCTACACCCATGACGGCGAAGAGGCCGGCCTCGTGCTCGAAGGCGAGATGATGCTGACGGTGGACAGCGAGACCTGGTCGCTGAAGACCGGCGACAGCTTTCGCTTCGCCAGCCGGCGGCCGCACCGGTTTTCGAACCCGGCGAATGATGCGAAGTCCGTCGTGCTGTGGGTGAATTGCGTGACGGGGGCGGGGTAGTTTCGCCAAATGCCGTCTGCTGGCATGATGTGAACGCATTCTTCAGGACGAAGGGCCCCGTCGATGGATGAGGTTATCATCGCTGCGATCCGGCGACGGCTGAAGACAAAACCCACTGATCTCGGCTGGCCTTCGGGCGCCGGACTGATCCCCGCCAGGGCCGGCCAAATTGCATCCGACGAAGAGCATCTTGCTTTCCGGCTGCCGCCTCTCCTGAAGCGAATCTATAAAGAGATCGGCAATGGAGGTTTTGGTCCGGGATACGGACTGATCGGGCTGACGAACGGCGTTCCCGACGATACCGGCAAGACCATTGTTGCGATCTACGACCTGTTTCGGAGTGCGCCAGAGTTGGCTTGGCCAGATGGCCTTCTGCCGATCTGCCATTGGGGATGCGCCATCTATTCGTGCGTCGATTGCCGCGACCCGGACTTCCGAATGCGGATCTTCGATCCCAACGGACATGATGGCGATGACTGGACCGACGCCTTCTTCGAGGATGCCCCCAGCATCGACGACTGGATGGGATCGTGGGCCTCCGGTGTCGATCTGTGGGACGCGATGTACGGCGACGACGGCCATGTCGCCCGGATCCTGTCCGCACGCCGCAAGTCGCTCTGAATAGCGAACCGCCAGTTCGTTCCGTCATCCTGAGGTGCGAAGCGTGGGACGCAACGCGTTCCACTGGGAGCCTCGAAGGATGCACGGCCCCGATGCAGCCGGGCCGTCGCCCTTCGAGGCTCGCCGCACGGCGCTATTGCGCCGCGCAGCTCACACCTCAGGGTGACGGTGATGGCTTTGGATGCGCGGAAAAACCGCCTACCCAAACCGGTGATTGTACCGGTCCACCGTCAGCGCACTGACGTCGATATCAGGCTTCTCGCCCGACAGCAGGTCCGCGAGCACGCGGCCCGAGCCGCAGGACATGGTCCAGCCGAGCGTACCGTGGCCGGTGTTGAGGTGGAGATTGGCGTAGGGCGTCGGACCGATCACGGGTGGGCCGTCCGGCGTCATCGGGCGCAGGCCGCTCCAGAACGTCGCCTTGGACAGATCGCCGCCGCGCGGGAACAGATCCGTCAGCGAATGATCGAGCGTGGCGCGGCGCGCATCGTAGAGCTTGTCCGAATAACCGGAGATTTCGGCGGTGCCGCCGACGCGGATGCGATTGCCCAATCGCGTGATCGCGACCTTGTAGCTCTCGTCCATCACGGTCGATTCCGGCGCGCCGGAGGCGTCCTTGATCGGCACCGTGATCGAATAGCCCTTCACCGGATAGACCGGCAGCGAGATGCCGAGCGGGGCCGCGAGTCGCGACGACCAGCTGCCGAGCGCGAGCACGTAAGAATCCGCCTGCAGCATCCCGGCGCTGGTGGCGACGCCACTGACACGCGCGCCGTCGGTGACGATACGGTCGATCGAGGTGTTGAACATGAAGCGCACGCCGAGCGCCTCGGCATGCTTGGCCAGCGCCTGCGTGAACATGTGGCAGTCGCCGGTCTCGTCCTGCGGCAGGCGGAGCCCGCCGACGAACTTCTCCTTCACGCCTGCGAGCGCCGGCTCGACCGCGATGCAGCCTTCGCGGCTCAGCACCTCGAACGGCACGCCATATTGCTTGAGCACGGCGATATCTTCAGCGGTGCCGTCGAGCTGCGCCTGATAGCGGAACAGCTGCAGCGTGCCCTGCGAGCGCTCGTCATACTGGATGCCGATGTCGCGGCGCAGATCGCGCAAGGCATCGCGGCTGTATTCCGCGATCGGGATCATCCGGCTCTTGTTGACCGCATAGCGCGCGCTGGTGCAGTTGCGCAGCATCTTGAGCAGCCAGACCCACATCACGGGATCGAGCTTCGGCCGGATCACCAGCGGGCCGTGCTTCATCAGGAGCCACTTCACCGCCTTCACCGGCACGCCGGGGCCGGCCCAGGGCGAGGAATAGCCGGGCGAGACTTCGCCGGCATTGGCAAAGGAGGTCTCAAGCGCCGGCTCCGGTTGACGGTCGACGACCGTCACCTCGTGGCCGGCACGTGCGAGGTAGTAGGCAGAGGTGACACCGATGACACCGCTGCCGAGGATCAGAACTTTCACGCTTCGTCAAACTCCCGCGGCATCACGCTCGCCGCTGCAAGGACACAACTCGCAACGGCGAGAGCAATTATCAGGCCACCTGCTTGATGGCATCGCCCAGGATCGACACGATGTCGTCGATGTGGCTCTTCTCGACGATGAGGGGCGGCGACAGCGCGAAGGAGTCACCGCTCATGCGGAAGTACAGCCCGCGATTGAAGCAGTCGACCATCACGTCGTAGCCGCGCGCACCGACCGCGCCATCGCGCGGCGACAGCTCGACCGCACCCATCAAGCCGCAATTGCGGATGTCGATGACGTTGGGCAGGCCCTTGAGCGAATGCAGCGCATCGCGCCAGTATTCGGCGATCGACGCACCGCGCGTGAGCAGGCCTTCGTCCTTGTAGATGTCGAGCGTCGCGATACCGGCGGCGCAGGCGGTCGGATGCGCCGAATAGGTGTAGCCGTGGAACAGCTCCATGACGTTTTCCGGGCCGATCATCATGGCGTCATGCACCTTGCGGTGCGCGAACACCGCGCCGCAGGGAATGGTGCCGTTGGTGATGCCCTTGGCCGTCGTCATCAGGTCCGGCGTGACGCCGAAGAAATTGGCGGCGAACGGGGTGCCGAGACGGCCGAAGCCGGTGATGACCTCGTCGAAGATCAGGAGGATGCCGTGCTTGTCGCAGATCTCGCGCAGGCGCTGCAGATAGCCCTTCGGCGGCGGCAGCACCGCGGTCGAGCCCGGCACCGGCTCGACGATGACGGCGGCGATGGTCTCGGCGCCGTGCAGGGCCACCAGACGCTCGAGATCGTCGGCGAGCTCGGCGCCATGCTCGGGCTGGTCCTTGGCGAAGGCGTTGCGGGTGAGGTCGTGGGTATGGCGGATGTGGTCGACGCCCGGCAGCAGGGTGGTGAAGGCGCGGCGGTTCGCGACCATGCCGCCGACCGAGGTGCCGCCGAAGCCGACGCCGTGATAGCCGCGCTCGCGGCCGATCAGGCGGGTGCGGCTCGCCTGGCCGGTGGCGCGGTGATAGGCGAGCGCAATCTTCAGCGCGGTATCGACCGACTCGGAGCCGGAATTGGTGAAGAAGATGCGATCGAGGCCCTTCGGCGCGATCTCGGCGAGGCGCTCGGCGAAGTCGAAGGCCAGCGGATGGCCCATCTGGAACGAGGGCGCGAAGTCCAGCGTCATCAGCTGCCGCTCGACCGCAGCCGCGATCTGCTTGCGGCCGTGGCCGGCATTGACGCACCACAGGCCCGCGGAGCCGTCGATCACCTTGCGGCCGTCGACGGTGGTGTAGTGCATGCCCTCGGCCGAGGAGAACAGGCGCGGCGCCTTCTTGAACTGCCGGTTGGCCGTGAACGGCATCCAGAACGAGTCGGTCTTGATAGTGTTCGGAATCTGATGAAGGGTCACGGCCGCGCTCCTTTGCTGACCGCACAGCTGAGCCACGGTTTGGAATGCGCAACAAGTCCTTTTCTGTTGCGCCGCAACCCATTGATTTGTCTGGGGCTGCTGGTCCATATTTGCGCGATCCGCAACACTTGCAACACGGGACCAGGGGCATGAGCGTCGACATCGGTGGACGGCTGCGATTCATCCGGGCGCGCCACAAGCTGTCGCAGCGCGAGCTGGCCAAGCGCGCCGGGGTCACCAATTCGACGATCTCGCTGATCGAATCCAACCAGATGAACCCTTCCGTCGGCGCGCTCAAACGCATCCTCGACGGCATCCCGATGGGGCTCGCCGAGTTCTTTGCGCTGGAGCCGGAGACCAGGCGCAAGATCTTCTACCGCGCCGAGGAACTGACCGAGGTCGGCAAGAAGCCGATCTCGTATCGGCAGGTCGGAGACAATCTGTTCGGCCGTAGCCTGCAGATTCTCAAGGAGCGCTACGAGCCCGGCAGCGACACCGGCCGCGTCCACCTCGTCCATGAGGGCGAGGAAGGCGGCATCGTGATCTCCGGCAAGCTCGAAGTCACCGTCGAGGACGAGCGCCGCATCCTCAACCCCGGCGACGCCTATTATTTCGAGAGCCGCCGCCCGCACCGCTTCCGCTGCGTCGGTGGCAAGGCGTGCGAGGTGATCTCGGCCTGCACGCCGCCGACGTTCTGAGACGTAATCGGCCCATCCGTAATCGTACGAACACCGTTATCTTACGGTCCTTGAGCCATCTCAATTTCCGCGCACGCGACCGCTATATAATATGAAACGTAGCCGAGCAGCCTGGCGCAAAGGTGCTGAGGCTATGGCCCCGGACTCCTAGGTACTCCGGGGCCGCTTCGTAGCGGGAGCCAGCGCATGAAGATCACTCTTGCCAATGCCGAAGCCGTGCTCGACGAAGCCTTGCGCGACGCCGACAAGCTCCATTCGCGCGAGCTGCGCAAGGCCATCGCCGAGTACATCGAGATGCAGCGAGAAGCGGTCAAGGCCCTGCGCAGGAAGTTGCATTGATCGGATCGGCACGGGGGTCGACATTCCCGAGCCCTCCTGAACCTCGCTGACGCCGCGGACGACCAACGGACAGGCACGATCCCGCTCCAGCCAAGAGCCGCCAATGTTCGCCCCGTTTCGCCTCGCGCTCGTCACCGCGACGGCCCTGCTCGTTCCCGTCACCTGCCACGCCATGGACGATTTCCTCCGCGCCGCCAGCACTGCGCCGACCGCAATCACGCTATGCGGTAAGGCCAACGGCAACGGGAGTGCGATCAAGCCCGCCGCCTGTCAGGAAAGGGGCTACGACAGGCTCGTCGCCGCGATCGACAAATCCTTCGATGCGGCGCTCGCCAGGGCGCCCGTCAATATCCGGCCTCTGCTCAAGCGCGACGAGGCCTGGTTCAACGAGATGATCTCGCAAGCCGCCGACACCGTGCAGGAGGTCGACGAAGCCGAGCTGCGCGACAACTTTGCCGCGACGCTGCGCCAGCGCCAGGCCGCGCTCGACGAGATCGCCGGCGGCTTCGGGCGGAGCGGGTTCTCCGGCAAATGGGCCAACGCGTTCGGAAGCCTCACCCTCTCGCCGGATGCGAACGGCGTGCGGCACCTGACGATCGACATGCGGGCCTATTACGGCAGTGACAGGCATCGGCAATGCAAGCTGAGCACGACCGTGACGAAGGCCGGCAACTGGCTGAGCGGGTCGATCCAACTGCCGAACGCCGCGTCACCGGCAGGCCAGCAGCAGACCAAGCCGGCAAAACTTCCGGCGATCAAGCTCCGTCGCCAGGGCGAGACCCTTCGCGTCGTCATGATCGATGGCGACGATACGACCGAGGAAGGCGACGATTGCGACTATCTATGGCAGATCACCGGCACCTATTTCGCGAGCGGCACCTCCGGCGACGCCGACAAGACCGAGGCCTCGTTCGTCGCGCCGACTTTCGATTGTGTGCGTCCGGTGACCGCGACGGACGAAGAGATCTGCTCGGACCCCGATCTGGCCGAGAACGATCAGCGATTGAACCGCGCCTGGAAGGCGCTGCTGCCGCGGCTCGACGATGTGACACGGCGCGCGCTGACGGAAGACCAGCGCAACTGGGTGCAGGCGCAGACCATGCAATTCCCCGAATTTCTGCATCCGGCCTGGGAAAAGCGCAGCTCGGAAATGCACGCGACCGCCAGCGGGCGGGATCACGTCGATGCCCTCCAGCGCGAGCGGATCGCGCTGCTGGAAGGCTTCGACGACAAGCGCGAGGGCCTGCCCGGCATCTGGCTCGCCCACAACGCGATTCTGAAGGTCACCATCGACAAGACTGGCCGGCTGACCGCGCATGGGTGGAAATGGGATCAGGGCGATTGGAAGGCCGGCTGCGACTACGACATGACCGGCAAGATGGCGGGCGGCTCTTTCCGCGCCGACGAACAGCGCAAGAATCCCGATACGCTGGAGCGCGACCACGCCATGCTGGTCGTCAACCGTCTCGACGACGCATTCGCGAACAAGCGCACCGGCAAGGACACCGACGACGAGGCGAAGTGCAGGCGAAGGCTCGACAACTCCTCGACCGCCCGGCTGTTTCCGGCGCGCGCCTCGCCCGACATCGACAATTTCTCCGGCTCGATCCGCTAAGGCGCGATTGGCATCTCGGCGTATCGCGCTTTAGCGGCACCGGGCGCGGCGCGCCCGGTGCCGTGAGGCTGCTCAAAGCTGCGTCAGCAAATCCTCGATCCGGATCGGGAATCTGCGGACACGCACGCCGGTCGCGTGCCAGACCGCGTTGGCGACCGCACCGGCGCTGCCGGTGATGCCGATCTCGCCGACGCCCTTGATGCCGAGGGTGTTGACGTGCGGGTCTTGCTCCTCGACCGTGATCACGTCGAGCGGCGGCACGTCGGCATTCACCGGGACATGGTACTCGCCGAGATTGGCGTTCATGATGCGGCCGGTCCGGCGATCGGTTATCGCCTCCTCGTGCAGCGCAAAGGACATCCCCCAGATCATGCCGCCGAACAGCTGGCTCTGCACCATGCGCGGGTTGACGATGCGTCCGGCAGCGAAGGCCCCGACCATGCGGGTGACGCGGATTTGGCCGAGCTCGGGATCGACCTTCACCTCCGCGAACACCGCGCCATGGGCGTGCATGGCGTATTCCTCCATCGCGGCAGGGTTCGGCGCGCCGGTGCCGCGGGCCTCGACCTCGGCGACGCCCGCGCGTGCAAGGATCTCGGCGTAGCTCTCGCCGCGGCTCTCATCGTCACGACGGATCAGCCTGCCGTCGCGCGCGATCACACCGGTATTGCCGGCGCCGAACAGCGGCGAGCGCTCGTCACCGGTGGCGAGATCGGCGAGCTTTGCGATCACGGCCGCGCCGGCGCTGTGGATCGCAGCACCCGCGGTTGCCGTATGCGCGGACCCACCTGCGATGCCGGCATCGGGCAGGTCTGACGTGCCGGCCTTGAACGTGACGCGGTCGATGTCGAGACCGACCGCATCGGCCGCGATCTGCGCCAGCGCCGTCCAGGCGCCCTGCCCCATGTCGTGCGCGCCGATCTCCATCACGCCCGAACCGTCGCGCCGAATCGCCGCGCGCGCTTCCGCCTGGAACATCAGCGCCGGAAAGGTCGCGGTGCCCATGCCCCAGCCGACCAGCAGGCCGGCATCGTCGCGCATCTGCCGCGGCTGCGGCGATCGCTTGGCCCAGCCGAACCGCGCTGCCCCCTGCTCGTAACAGGCACGCAGTGCCTTCGACGAGAACGGCTTGCCGCTGATCGGCTCGACCTCGGCATAGTTCTTCAGGCGGAAGGCGAGCGGATCCATGCCGCAGGCCCAGGCCATCTCGTCGATCGCACTTTCCAGTGCGATCGACCCGGTTGCCTCGCCGGGCGCGCGCATGAACAGCGGCGTGCCCGTGTTGACGCGCACGGCGTCATGCGAGGTGCGGATCGCTGGCGCCGCGTAGAGCGTGTGCGAGGCATCGGCCGCAGGCTCGTAGAAATCGTCGAACATGCTCGACACGGTCCTGGCGTGATGATCGAGCGCAGTCAGACGTCCCTCGCTGTCGGCGCCGATGCGCAGGCGCTGGCGCGTCGGTGCGCGATGGCCGACCGGGCCGTACATCTGCTCACGGCGCAGCACCAGCTTGATCGGCCTGCCGACCAGCTTCGCCGCCATGATGCCGAGGACCGGCGGACCGCCCATGAGCCCCTTCGAGCCGAAGCCGCCGCCGAGGAAGGGACTGCGAATGTGGATCTTGTCGTGCGCGATACCGAACAGTTCGGCAATGCGCGCGAGCGAAAGCATCAGACCCTGGGTCGGCATGTCCACCGATAGCCTGTCGCCATCCCATTGAACCACGATCGCATGCGGCTCCATCGCATTGTGATATTGCGGCGGCGTCTCGTAAGTCGCGTCGATCCGCTTCTCGGCCGAGGCAAGGCCCGCCTCGACATCGCCGAGGTGATTCTCGGTGGGATTGCCGACACCGACGACGGGCGGCACGAAGCTCTCGCCGGCGTCTAGCCCGACCAGCGGAGGCAGCGTCTCGTAGCGCGGCGCCAGCAGCGCCGCACCTTCCGTCGCGGCTTCCAGCGTTTCCGCAATCACGACCGCGATGGGCTGGTTGGCGTAGCGGACCTCGTTGCTCTGCAACGTTTCCATCCGGAACACGAACGGATTGGTCTTGATCTCAGGGTCGATCGCCAGCTGCGGCTTGTGGTCGGGCGTCATGACATCGACGACCCCGGGATGGCGTTTTGCTGCGGCGACGTCGAGCGAGACCACTCGGCCATGCGCGATGCCGGAGACAGCGATCACCGCAAACAACATGCCGGGTGGGTGATTGTCGGCGGCATAGGTCGCCTGCCCCGTGACCTTGAGGACGCCGTCACGGCGGGTGAGCGGCTGGCCGATGTTCGAGCCGTGCCTGAGATGGGCGGGGGCGCTGGTGAGATTGAGCTCAGGCATGAATGGCTCCGGATGTCGAGGCAAAGGGAGAGGCCGGCAACGCCGGCAGACGCGCAGGCGTACCCGCGGCGGCAAGTCGCAGCGCGCGCACGACGATGCGACGCGCGAGCTCGATCTTGAAGGCATTGTCGCCGGACGGCTTTGCGTCGGTGAGCGCGCGCCAGGCGGCTTCCTGGAACGCATCTGCCGTCGGCGCGACACCCCTGAGCACGTCCTCCGCGGCGCGGGCGCGCCACGGCTTGGCGGCGACACCGCCGAGCGCGATCCGCGCCTCCGCGACCTTGCCGTTCTCGATCCGCAACGCGGCCGCGGCGGATACCACGGCGAAGGCGTAGGAGGTGCGGTCACGAACCTTGAGATAGCGCGCATGCGCGGCGAAGCCGCGCGCCGCAGGCGGCAGGCGCACCGCGACGACGAGATCGCCGGGCTCAAGCGCCGATTCACGCTCAGGCGAATTGCCGGGCAGGCGATGCAGTTCGTCGAGCGCGATCTCGCGACGGCCGCCCCTGCCCTCGATCTCGACGACGGCGTCGAGCGCGACCAAGGGTACGCAGAAATCGGAGGGATGCGTGGCGATGCAGCTGTCGCTCCAGCCGAGCACGGCATGGCCGCGGCTCTCGCCCTCGCGGGCATCGCAACCGCTGCCGGCCTCGCGCTTGTTGCAGCGGCTGGCGGTGTCGTAGAAATACGCGCAGCGCGTCCGTTGCAAGAGATTGCCGCCGACGGTGGCGGCATTGCGCAATTGTGCCGAAGCGCCGGAGAGCAGCGCCTCGGCGACGGCGGGATAGGTCTTCGCAAAGGCCGGATCATGCGCGAGATCGGCATTGCTCACCAGCGCGCCGATGCGCAACGAGCCGTCGGGAAGCGTCTCGATGGCATCGAGCCCGTCGAGATGGGTGACGTCGACCAGCCGATCCGGACGGCTGATATTGCCCTTCATCAGATCGAGCAGGTTGGTGCCCGCGGCGAGATAGGCTGCGCCCGGCCGGGCGGCGGCGACGACGGCCTCGGAGACCGTGGCGGGCCTGACATAATCAAACGGTTTCATGCCGAACGCCTCTGATTGGATTCGTCCATCTGCCCTTGCGCTTCGAGCACGGCATCGACGATTCCGGCATAGGCGCCGCAGCGGCACAGGTTGCCGCTCATGCACTCGCGGATGCGCTCGGGGTCGTTGCCGGCCTGCGCCTCCTGCATCATGCCGATCGCGCTCATGATCTGGCCGGGCGTGCAGAAGCCGCATTGAAAGCCGTCATGGGCGATGAAGGCGGCCTGCACCGGGTGCAGCTGGTCGCCGCGCGCGACGCCTTCGATGGTGAGGATGTCGGCGCCGTCATGGCTGATGGCGAGCGCGAGACAGGAGTTGATCCGCTTGCCGTCGACCAGGATGGTGCAGGCGCCGCACTGGCCGCGGTCGCACCCCTTCTTGGTCCCGGTGAGATGGAGGCGCTCACGCAGGAGATCGAGCAGCGTGACGCGCGGATCGTCGAGGACGAAGTCGCGCCGCGCACCGTTCACGGTGAGGCTGATGGAGTGGTTCATACAAGGCTCCGATCAGATATGGACATGAGTCATCGCGCAGCGCGCCACCGCCGTGGCCGCCGTCGATCCGCGCCGTCCGCACACAATGCGGAAGGCACATGAGCGAAGATACGGAGGCACCCTCCGCTTAACAAGGGTCGTCCGAAAATATTTGGAATTCGTCAAAAGACGCTGCGCTACCAACGCGATGCAGCCGGTTAAGGTTCGACAAGGGTTCAATCTAACCAATTCGTGATCTACATTGCCTGATATGGACGACCACGCCGACCACACCCGCAAGCCCCGCGCCGACGCCGTGCGCAATCGCGAGCGCGTGCTCGAAGCGGCGAAGGCCGTGTTCAACGCGGGCGGACCTGAAGCGAGTCTCGAGGCGGTGGCAAAACGTGCCGGCGTCGGCATCGGCACGCTCTATCGGCACTTCCCCACCCGCGAGGATCTGTTCGAGGCGGTGTACCGGCGCGAAGTCGAGCAGCTCAGTGAGTTGGCCGAGCACCTGCGAGGCGCCAAGGATCCGGTCGAGGCGCTGCGGCGCTGGCTGCAGTCCGCCGTCGAATTCGTCGCCACAAAAAAAGGCATGCTGGCCGCGCTGGCGCTGGCGTATCAGAGCTCGTCGGAACTTGCCGCTTTCTCGATGGACCGCCTGACAAAGGCGATCGGTTCGCTGCACGGGCGCGCGGTCGCGGCTGGCCAGATGCGCGCCGATATCAGCCCGGAGGACCTGCTGCGGGCGTTTTTCGGCATGTGCTACATGCACGACCAGCCGGGGTGGCAATCCTCGGTGCTGCGCCTGCTCGACGTGTTCGTCGATGGCTTGCGCCTGCAGCCGGCCGGCAAGGCCAGGGCGCGCGCCAAGCCGGCGAAACCCGCGGTGAAACGGAAGCGATAGGCGCCCGTATTACCTTGAGGTCATGCTAGGATCAGCATCGCCGGGATTTCAACGCGGAGCCTGTCATGCGCATCGCCGCCTTGCTCGTCGCCATCAGCCTCGTCTTCGGCTCGACCGCAGCCCTCGCCGACGATGTCGCCGCGGCCCAGGACGTCATCCGCGCCCAGGAGCAGGCTTTTGCGCGTGACGATGCGGCCACGGCCTATTCCCACGCCGCCCCGGCAATCAGGGAGATCTTCCCCGCGCCCGGTGCCTTCATGTCGATGGTGCAGAGCGGTTACGCGCCGGTTTATCGCCACAGGAGCTTCGAGTTCGGCGAGAGCAAGGTTGAAGGCGGCTGGATCGCGCAGCGCGTCCACATCATCGACGCCAACGGCGAAGCGTGGATAGCGCTGTACACGCTCGAGCAGCAGGCGGACGGCAGCTACAAGATCACGGGCTGCTCGCTGCTGAAGGCAGGACAGGCGGTTTAGGAATCATCCCGTCAGGATGGGCTTCAGCGCCTCGCGCTGGAGCACGATGAAGTCGAAGAACGCGGCGATCCGCGGCACGCGCCTGAGATCGGGATGCGTCAGGATGCGCCAGCTCCGCGTCAATTCCGGGAGAGCAAGCACGCGCACGAGGTCGGGCTCGGCGTCGCCGAGCGCGATCGGAAGGGGCCCGATTCCGACACCCGACTTGATCGCGGAGACGAGTCCGAGCACGCTGTTGATGCGCGCGGCCATCCTGGCGTCCGGCGCGACCTCCTTGAGCCATTTGACGGCACGGTGATTGGCCAGCGAATCGTCGAGGCCCACCAGCAGATGCCGACCGAGATCCTCGACGCGATCAGGCTTGCCGTGTCGTTCGACATAGTCGCCGCTGGCGTACACGGCCCAGACCGATTCCGCGATCTTGCGCCCGACCAGTTCATCGTCGGTGTCGCCTGAGCGGAAGGCGACGTCGACCTCGCCCTTGGAGAGGTCGAGATAGCGATCGCTCATCACGAACTCGACGCGGAGCGAAGGATGCTGGGCGTGAAAACTGTCGATCAAACCGGATTGAATCAACCGGGCGACGATCGGCTCCGGACAGGTGACGCGGATCGCACCCTTCATGTCCTGCTCAACATCGCCGGCCCGCCGCGTGAAGTCGACGATGGTGGCCTCGACGCGCTCGGCATAGGGCAGCAGCGCATGGCCGAACTCAGTCAGGCGATAACCGCTCTGCTGACGCGTGACCAGCATGCGGCCAAGCCGCCTTTCGAGCTCGTCGAGGCGGCGATGCACGGTCGACTGGCTGAGACCGAGCGCCTTGCCGGCGGCAATTGTGCTGCCGTGACGGGCGACCGCGAGGAAGTATTTGAGGTCATTCCAGTCGAACATGACGGGATTATGCACTTCTGCGGCCGCCACCCGCAATGTTGCGGCTCCCGGGCCGAAACGACCGCTCCTAGGCTGACGCCCATCCGATTTGCATTGGAGACCGGAAGATGCGCCCTCACCTCGCCCTCGGCACCGCAATCGCACTGGGCTGGACTGCCGCAGCCATCGCTCAGAGCCACGACGCGCATGGCATCGCCAAACCGAATCTGGTGTTGCAGCAAGTGGTTGAGGGCCTGCCGAAGGATGACAAGCAGTCGGTGCGGGTCATGACTGCGTCATTCAAACCGGGCGACAAGACCGTCTATCACACCCATCGTTTCCCTGTGACCGTATACGTCCTCGAAGGCGCCTTCACGCTGGAGCTGGCCGGCAAGGCGCCCCTCACGGTCAAGGCAGGCGAGGCGTTGGTCGAACCGCCGGGCGTGGCCATGACCGGCTACAACCGCACCGACGGAGAGACCAGGGTCGTCATCTTCTACGTCAGCGCGGTCGATACGCCTTTCCTCGACCCGCTCTCGCATTAGGGAGCGCTAGGTCGCAAAGCCCGGTCCGGTCTTGACCGAGCTCATCCGCGAGCGGATCAACAGCAGCACGACGATGCTGATGTTGAGCGCGTTCCAGGCCACACCGTTCGCGAACGCCGCGGCGTATGAGCCGGTGGCATCGAAGATGACGCCCGACACCCAGCCGCCGAACGACATGCCGAACACGGAGGCGAAGATCACGATGCCGACGCGGGTTGCAGCCTCGCTCGCCGGCATCGCCTCACGCACGATGATGGCATAGCTCGGCACGATGCCACCCTGGAACAGGCCGAACATCGCGGAGATCAGGTAAAGCGAGGTGAGGCTGTCGAAGAACAGATAGAACACCAGCGCAAAGCCCTGCGCCAGCGACCCCACCAGCAGCGTGCGGATGCCGCCGATCTTGTCGGCGAGATAGCCCGATCCGATCCGGCTGACGATGCCGCATGCCATCATCAGCGACAGCATCTCGGCGCCGCGCGCCACGCCATAGCCGAGATCGCCGCAATAGGCGACGATATGCACCTGCGGCATCGCCATGGCGACGCAGCAGGCGATGGCCGCGATCGAGAGCAGCACCGTCAGCGTGTTGGTCGAGAGCTTGAGATCGACCCGCGGCGGCGGCGCATTGGCATGATCGCGAACATGGTCGTCGCCCATTTGCGCGCGCAGCACGAGGACCAGAAGCGCCATCGTGCTCGCGCAGACGAGGCCGATGCCGATATGGGCGTAGCGCCAGCCGATCGTCTCGGTGCCCCAGCTCACGATCGGCGGCCAGATCGTGCCGGCGACATAATTGCCGCTGGCGACGATGGTCACGGCAAGGCCCCGATAGCGCTCGAACCAGTGCGAGGCTTCCGCCATCAGCGGCGCGAAGGTCGCCGACGTCCCGAGGCCGATCAGGAAGTAGGCCGCCACGAACTGCCAGAGCTGGGTCGATAGCCCCGCGAGCACATTGGCGACGCCGAGGAAGGCGATGCTGATCGCCATCGCCAGCACGATGCCGAACCGGTCGGTGATCTTGCCGGCGATCACGCCGCCCAGCCCGAAGCCGAACATCATCATCGTGAAGGCCAGCGACACCGCGCCGCGCGTGGCACCGAATTCGGTCTGAACGACGGGAAGCACGACCACGACCGCCCACATGCCGACGGCGCCGATCGAGCCGATCACAAGCGCAAGCACCAGGCGCACCCAGGCCTGACGGGAGTCAGGGGTGAAGGAAGCGGGTGTTTGTCCTGGATGCTTCGGCGCGTGCACGGGCCGGACCATGGCCCTCAGATCGCCAAAGGGTCAAGCATCGTGGCGCGATGTTGGGCATGCGCGGTGCACTGCGGTAATAAATTCTTGGCGAATGCGTCTTTTGCCATTAGTTTGCAATCAGCGTGTGCAACATTGCCGCGCGAGGGGCCTATTGGCGGAAATGTTGCTGCGATTGACGCGATCGATGCGGATCAGGGTGGGGCGCCTCGTTGCCCTCGCCTATCTGTTTTGCGTGCTCGCGCCGGCGGCAAGTCTCGCCTTGGGCAGCGGTCCCGCACCGTGCCTCGACGAAGCCCTCCTCGTCCCGGCGCATCACCAGATGTCAGCCGGTCATGGCGGGACCTCGCATGATCACGCCGGACCGCATGCGCATCACCAGACCGCGGCACAGGACGCACCCGCACCGCATCATCATGGCGGCAAGGGAACCGTGGGCCCGTGCTGTGCAATGATGTGCGTGAGCGCGTTGCCCGCCGATCTGCCTGTGGTCGCGACGCCGGTCCAGCCGACCTCCACCTGCGCGCCCGAGCTCGTGGCCAGCCTGCACAGCGCGGCACCGCCCCGGCACTACCGCCCTCCCATCGCCTGATCTGACGTAACGCTTTCGGGCCGTGCGCGCTTCTGCGCGCGCGAACCTGTGGTCTTGAGATCAGGGATGAATCATGCTGACGCTTTCCGGGGCGAAGTTCGCCGCCGCATCCGCGGTGCGCGGACGACACTGTCCATTCTATTGGTCGCTGCTGGGCGCACTTGCACTCGCGCTGTCCGGCTGCGTGCCGGCCACCACGCAAGTCGCGGCGGCCGATCCCGCCGATCCCTCGGCGAAGGTCGCACCAGTCGGCTACCGGTCGACCATCGCGCCCTACACCAGCCTGCGGCCCGCGACGCCGGCACCATGGCGGGGCCGCAACGACGCGGTGACGCCGCCGTCGAAGCAGGACCGGTAGGAGCGCGCCATGACACGCCATCTTGCGCAAGGCCTGCTCGTCCTCACCGCGCTCAGCGTCTCAGGCTGCGCCGCGTTCTCGCCCGACAGCGGCATGAGCGGGGTTTCCGAGCTGACGAGCCAGACCATCGACAAGGACGTCGCCTTCGTGCGGACGGCCGACGGCGCCGGCGCAGTTGACGCCCGCGTGCGCCAGCTCCTGGCGAAGACGCTCAGCGTGGACGCTGCCGTGCAGATCGCACTGCTCAACAACAAGGGGCTGCAAGCCGCCTATAACGAGCTGGCGCTGGCCGAGACCGACCTGGTCGAGCAGAGCCTGCCGCCGAATCCCGTGTTCTCGATCTCGCGACTCTCGGGCAATGGCGCCAGCGAGATCGAGCGCCAGGTGGTCGGCGACATCCTCGCGCTCGCCACCCTGCCGTTCCGCTCCGACATCGCCCGCGAGCGCTTCCGCGGAGCCCAGCTGCGCGCGGCGCTGGCGACGCTGCGGCTCGCAGCGGAAGTCCGCCGCGCCTATGTGTGCGCCGTTTCAGGCAACGAGATGGTGGCGCTGCTGACGGACGCGAAGGCGACGGCGGAATCCACCGCACAGCTCGCGGTCAAGCTCGGCGAGACCGGCTCGCTCAACAAGCTCGACCAGGCCCGCGAGCAGGTGTTCTACGCCGAGACCACCGCCGACCTCGCGACCGCTCGCCAGACCGCAACGAGCGCGCGCGAAAGGCTTGCGCGCCTGATGGGGCTGTGGGACGGCGGCCTCGACTTCCGTCTGCCCAACCAGCTCCCGCCGCTGCCGCGCCGCCCGCAGGCGCTACCCTCGATCGAGGCCGACGCCGTAGCCCATCGCATCGACCTGCAGATCGCGCGGCTGGAGCTGAACGCGCTGGCGAAGGCGCTGAACCTCACCGAAGCGACGCGGTTCGTGACCCTGCTCGACCTCGCCGGCATCTCCCGCCGCACGCAGGACCCCGAGGGCGCGCCGTTCCGCGAACGCGGTTTTGACGTGCAGTTCCAGATCCCGATCTTCGACGGCGGCGAGGTCCGTGTGCGGCAGGCGGCCGAGACCTACAATCTCGCCTTCAACCGCCTGACGGAGCGCGCCGTCAACGTGCGTTCGGAGGCCCGGGATGCCTACCGCACGTACCGGTCCACTTACGACATCGCCAGCCATTATCAGCGCGAGATCATCCCCTTGCGAAAAATCATCACCGAGGAGATGCAGCTGCGCTTCTCCAGCATGCAGGTCGACATCTTCGCGCTGCTGACCGAGGCGCGGCAGCGCCTGGCGTCGCTGCGCGGCGCCATCGATGCCAGGCAAAGATTCTTCCTCGCCCAGTCCGACTTGCAGACCGCCGTCAACGGCGGTGGTGCAGCTGCGTCCGGGGGCGACACGTCCACCACCATCGCCGCGGCAGCGCCTGCCGATGCCGGCCACTGACATGGAGACCTCAATGTTTTCGCGCCGAGGATTTTTAGGGAGCGCAGCGCTCGCGGGCGCCTCAGCCATCAGTGGCCGCGTGCAGGCGGCATCAATCCCTGAAGCGCCGCATATGGACAAGGTGGTCATGCAGCCGCCGCTGCATCCCATAGGCGGCCCCGATTATCGCCCCGTGGTCACGCTGAATGGCTGGTCGCTGCCGTTCCGCATGAATGGCGACTGGAAGGAATTCCATCTCGTCGCCGAGCCCGTGGTGCGCGAGTTCGCGGAAGGCATGAAGGTGAATCTGTGGGGCTATAACGGCCAGTCGCCGGGCCCGACCATCGAGGCGGTCGAAGGCGACAAGGTCCGCATCTTCGTCACCAACCGCCTGCCCGAATACACCACCGTGCACTGGCACGGCATGATCATCCCGAGCGGCATGGACGGCGTCGGCGGGCTGACGCAGCCGCACATCGAGCCCGGCAAGACCTTCGTCTACGAGTTCGAGATGAGGAAGAGCGGGACCTTCATGTACCACCCGCACTCCGACGAGATGGTGCAGATGGCGATGGGCATGATGGGCATGGTCGTCGTGCATCCGCGCGATCCCGGCTTCCGGCCGGTCGACCGCGACTTCGTCTTCGTGATGAGCACCTACCGCGTCGATCCCGGCACCTACCTGCCCCATGTCAACGAGATGACCGACTTCAACATGTGGACCTGGAATGCCCGGGTATTCCCCGGCATCGATCCCCTGGCCGTGCGGCTCGGCGACAAGGTGCGCGTGCGTATCGGCAATCTCACCATGACCAACCATCCGATCCATCTGCACGGCCACAGCTTCGCGGTGACCTGCACCGACGGCGGCTGGGTTCCGGAGAGCGCGCAATATCCGGAGACGACCACCGACGTGCCGGTCGGCGCCGTCAGGGTGTTCGACGTGCTCGCCGACAATCCCGGCGATTGGGCGTTCCATTGCCACAAGTCGCATCACACCATGAATGCGATGGGACACGACGTGCGCAACCTGATCGGCGTGTCGCGCAAGGATCTCGCCAAGGCGGTCGGCAAGCTCGCGCCGGATGCGATGGCGATGGGCTCGACCGGCATGGCGATGGGCAACATGGAGATGCCCGCGCCCGACAACACACTGCCGATGATGACGGGCACCGGCCAGTTCGGCCCCATCGAGATGGGCGGCATGTTCACCGTGATGAAGATCCGCGAGGACCTCGCGCGTGACGATTATCGCGATCCCGGCCCCTACAAATTCCCGCAAGGCACCGTCGCCTACGAGGTCGAGGCACCCGATGCGGCACCCGTGCGGGAGCCAGGCAAGCCAATGCACAAGATGAAGATGTGAGCGTTTCGATGAACCACCAACTGGAGATGACGATGAAGACCATCAAACTCGGCCTCGCGCTGGCTGCACTGTCGCTCGCGCCGGCCTTTGCACACGACAAGCACGCTCACGCGAATTTTTCGGCCGGCGAACCCGGCGATCCCGACAAGCCCGCGCGCACGATCGAGATCCTGCTCAACGAGATGGACTACTCACCGTCGAAGATCGAGGTCAAGCGCGGCGAGCAGATCCGCTTCGTGCTGCGCAATGTCGGCAAGGAGGACCATGAATTCCTGCTCGCCACACCTCAGGAGAATCTCGCGCATGCGGAGGAGATGAAGAAGCATCCGCACATGGAGCATGACGATCCCAACGGCGTGCGCCTCGCGCCACACAAGACGGCCGAGATTCTCTGGACGTTCAGCAAGCCCGGCACGTTCGAATTCTCGTGCCTCATTCCCGACCATCGCGACTACGGAATGGTCGGCCACGTCACCGTCAAGTAACGACAAGGAGCCTCCCATGAACCGCATCATCCGTTTCGCCGCTGCGCTGACGCTGACTGCCGGCTTGACCACCGCCGCCCTCGCGGCGGGGGCCGCCGCGATCAGCGGCGAAGTCAAAAAGATCGACGAGGGCGCCGGCAAGATCACGCTCAAGCACGGTCCCGCCAAGAGCCTCGGCATGGAGGAGCCCATGACCATGGTCTACCGCGTCAAGGACCCCGCCATGCTCAAGCAGGTGAAAGTCGGCGACAAGGTGACCTTCGAGGCCGAGGAGGCGGCTTCGGGATACACCGTGACTAAGATCGACAAGGCGAAGTAGCCTCCCCTGTCATTCCGGGGCGGTCCGCAGGACCGAATCCGGAATCTCGAGGTTCCGGGTTCGGCTCTCCGAGCCACCCCGGAACGACGACGTTTCCCCCCGAAACGCCCCATCCCGCCGCCTTCCCGCCCCCGCGTTAACCCTTTGCTAACCATACACCCGGCAAGAATTGCCGGGTGAAGTCGAGTGTCGTCGGCCGCGTAAAACGGGGGGATCCCTGTGGACGCCAGTGCGGTGCCTCACTTTCGGAACGGCGGCCCTTCGGCCGCCGCGCAGACGTTTGGGGCGCGCGGACGGCAGTCGCGCGGGGAGGCAGCTACCATGGTCGACGTCACCGCAGGACAGGGCGTAGGCAGCGCAAGACCGAGCATCCCTTCCCTCAACGAGATCGTCACCATCCTCAAGCGCGGCGACATCGCGCTGGCGCTGGGCATCCTCACCATCCTGGTGGTGCTGATCCTGCCCCTGCCCGCGATCGTGCTGGACCTGTTCCTGGCGATCTCGATCACGCTGTCGATCCTGATCCTGATGACCTCGCTGTTCATCCAGACGCCGCTGGAATTCTCCGCCTTCCCGACCGTCCTCTTGATCTCGACCATGCTGCGCCTGTCGCTCAACATGGCTTCGACCCGGCTGATCCTGTCGCACGGGCACGAGGGCACGGCCGCCGCCGGTCATGTCATCGAAGCCTTCGGCAGCTTCGTGATGGGCGGCAATTTCGTCATCGGCATCATCGTCTTCGCCATCCTGATCATCGTCAACTTCGTCGTCATCACCAAGGGTTCGGGCCGTATCGCCGAAGTCGCCGCCCGCTTCCACCTCGACGCCATGCCCGGCAAGCAGATGGCGATCGACGCCGACTTGTCCGCCGGCCTGATCGACGAGACGGTCGCCAAGCACCGGCGCAAGGAGCTGGAGGACGAGAGCGGCTTCTTCGGCGCCATGGACGGTGCCTCCAAATTCGTCCGCGGCGATGCCATCGCCGGCCTTTTGATCGTCTTCATCAACGTCGTCGGCGGCATGATCATCGGCGTCGCCCAGCAGGGCATGTCCTTCGCCGATGCGGGGCGCAGCTACACGCTGCTGACCGTGGGCGACGGCCTCGTCACCCAGGTGCCGGCGCTGATCGTCTCGACCGCGGCCGGCCTGCTCGTCTCCAAGGCCGGCGTCTCCGGCGCCGCCGACAAGGCGCTGATGAAGCAGTTCTCCGGCTATCCGCAGGCGCTCGCGATGTCCTCGGCGGTCATGCTGGTGCTGGCGGCACTGCCGGGCATTCCGACCCTGCCCTTCCTGGCGCTCGGCGCCGGCGCCGGCGCGCTGGCCTGGAACGCCCGCAACCGCAACCGTGTCACCGCCAAGGCCGAGGAAGCCGCCAAGGCTGCCCCGGCAGCAGGTCAGCCCGGCGCGCCGGGCTCCGCCGCGGCGGAGGAGCCGATCTCGGCCGCGCTCAAGATCGACGACCTCAAGATCGAGCTCGGCTATGCCCTGCTGCCGCTGGTCAATGGCCCCGACGGCACCGACCGCCTCACCGAGCAGATCAAGGCGCTGCGCCGCTCGCTCGCGATCGAGATGGGTTTTGTGATGCCGGCGGTCCGCATCCTCGACAACGTCCAGCTCGAAGCCAACACCTACATCATCAAGATCAAGGAGGTCGACGCCGGCACCGGCAAGATCTGGCCGAACCAGTTCATGGTCATGGACCCCGGCGGCAGCCAGGTGCAGGTGCCCGGCATCCACACCACCGAGCCGACCTTCGGCCTGCCCGCGACCTGGGTCGACGCCAGCCTCAAGGAGGAAGCCTCGCTCAAGGGCTACACCGTGGTCGATGCGGCCACCGTGCTCTCGACCCACCTCACCGAGCTGCTCAAGGCCAACATGTCGGACCTGCTCTCCTATGGCGAGGTGCAGAAACTGCTCAAGGAGCTGCCGAAGGAGCAGAGCGAGCTGGTCAAGGACATCGTCCCCGGCCAGGTCACGGTATCAGGCATCCAGCGCGTGCTGCAGCTCCTGCTCGCCGAGCGCATCTCGATCCGCGACCTCTCGACCATCCTCGAAGGCATCGCCGACTCGCTCGCCTTCTCGCGCAATCCCGCGACCATGGTCGAGCACGTCCGCGCCCGTCTCGCCCGGCAGATCTGCGCGCAAAACACCTCCTATGCCGGCTATCTGCCGCTGATCGCGCTGTCGGCGAAATGGGAGCAGGCCTTTGCCGAATCCATCATCGGCCAGGGCGAGGAGCGCAGCCTTGCGATGCAGCCCTCGAAACTGTCGGAGTTCATGACCGCCGTGCGCGAGGCGTTCGAGCGCGCGGCCCGCGAAGGCGAGGCGCCGGTGCTGGTCACCTCTGCGGCAATTCGTCCCTTCGTGCGCTCCCTGGTGGAGCGGTTCCGGGCCCAGACCACCGTGCTGTCGCAGGCCGAAATCCACCCCAGGGCGAGGCTCAAAACGGTCGGAAGCATCTGATTTGCCTTAAGAAGCCGTGTGTTTTTCGGCCACAGGCAAATGGTTTTTGAGTTCCCGGCACCCTGTGGACCAAACGCCCATAAGCACGCTGACAGGCACATTACAGCTTTGAAATAATTATCAAAAAGCACGCCTCGGGCTCGAATCCGATCGCGATCTTTCACGTCCATTCACGCTCTTGTGATGGCCTCTTGGGAACGAATCCCCCCAATACTAGGTTGTTGGGCACCGGAAGCATGAACCTGCCCAAATATGCAGGCGACTACTTCGGGTAGATGGCGGCAGGAGCCTTCCATGAACCACTCGATTTACAGCGCAGATCGCTCGACCCACTTGAAGATCGTGGTCGTGGCCCTCGTTGCAGGGATCACGGTGGCAGGCTTCGGCATTACGGCACGCACGGGTTCGGACGAAGGCCTGACCCAGACCGCCCGCGTCATCAAGGCCGGCAAGCCGGTCGTTGTGACCAGCGCGAATGCGTCCCTCGTTCGCTAAGGAGACATGAGTTTCAGGAATTCACGCGGCTCTTTACCAGCCCCCCAAAGTCGCCACGTGGATATGTAGACGACCCCAACCCCAAGTCGACTACAGAAAGCGCCCGCCCCCCACGGGCGCTTTCTCATGTCTGGGGTACGCCTCACGCGATATGCCAGTGATGGCTCGCAGCACTGGCGAGCAATTGATCCAGCGCCTGCGCGACGCCATGCCCTCCGTCGATCTCATGCCAACCTTCGGCGACGACCTCCGCAAGATGCGTGGACGGCTCATTCGCCGCTGTCCCGCTGGCGCCGGGACGATACGCGAACGACACGTCTGCGGCCGTACCCGTCGTACCGTCTTTCCAGACAAAGTTCGCCAGCCCGCTGATCGCCGAGCCATCGGCAAACGTCTGCGATGGTCCCTTGGGATCGAGGCCAATCGCGACAATGCCGATCGCATCCAGGCTCTTGACCTCGCCTGCCTGCGAGATGCCGTCACCATTGGCGTCCTGCCAGATCCGGAAGTCGCTCCAGCGGCTGTCGGCCGCATCGAGCTGACCATTGCGGTTGGTATCGAACACTTGCGCAAGCGCGGCCATGTCGGAGGTCGCGCCCGGCGCCCAGGCCGTGAACACGATCTCCTTGGTCTGGTCGATCACGCCGTCGGGCCCCGCACTGCCATTGGCACCGAGGTCGATCGCCAACAGAGCATCGCCGCTCGATACCCACGCCGTATGTTCGCGAACGCCTTGCCCGTCCATGTCGAAGGAAGCGGTAGAGTTGGACAGGGACACGAGCCCGACCCCGTTGCCGTCGAGGTCGAGCACGACGGGCGAACCCGTGATCACGCCGTCGCCGTTGAGATCCTGATGGAACGTCGCCTCCAGCGCCTTGAGCGAGGGATCGGTCCCGGTCACCTCGGGAGCGGCGGCAAGGGTCGTCACAAAATTGCCGTTGCTGTCCGTGCTCCAGATCGAGAACTTTCCGGTCGAGGAGTTTTTCCAGGCGACGTCATAGCCACCGCCCGACACCTGTTCGGCTGCAATCACCGAATAGGCACCATAATTGGCGGCAATGACAGGAGAGCCCTGATACTTCAGAACTTGGCCCGTGCCAGTGCTGGTGCTGAGCAGGTAATA
This sequence comes from Bradyrhizobium nitroreducens, assembly GCF_002776695.1. GTDB lineage: Bacteria > Pseudomonadota > Alphaproteobacteria > Rhizobiales > Xanthobacteraceae > Bradyrhizobium > Bradyrhizobium nitroreducens. The sequence continues at coordinate 6,764,249 of NZ_LFJC01000003.1, read as the reverse complement.
GTAGCCGCTATACAGAACCGTGCTCGTCGAGCCGTTCAATTCGATCGAGGGCATGCCGACCGCGCCATCGCCATTGAGGTCCTGATGGAAAGCTGTCTCCAGCGCCTTGAGAGACATTTCCGTCGCCCCCAACTCGGGAGCCGCGCCAAGGGTCGTCAGAAAATTGCCGTTGCTGTCCGTGCTCCAGATCGAAAACTTTCCGGTGGAGGCGTTTTTCCAGGCGACATCATAACCCCCGCCCGCAACCTGTTCGGCAGCAATGACCGAGTAGGCTCCGTAGTTGGCCGCAACCACGGGCGTACCTTGAGACTTTAGAACAGGCCCGGTGCCGGTGCTGATACCGATCAGATAGTAGTTGCCGGCAGACAGGATCGGGCTGGTCGATCCGAGAGCTTCGATCGTGACGGGAACGCCGATCGTGCCGTCGCCGTTGAGATCCTGGTGAAGCGTCGGCTCCAGCGCCCGCAGGGAGGCGTCATTCCCCAGCACCTCGGGAGCCGCGCCGAGAGTGGTCAGGAAGTTGCCGTTGCTGTCCGTGCTCCAGACCGAGTAGTGCAGGTTCGCCGAATTCTTCCAGACCACATCGTAGCCGCCGCCCGCCACCTGCTCGACACCAATGATCGACCAGGTTCCCCAATCGGCCGCGACAACCGGAGAGCCTTGATACTTCAGGAACAGTCCGGTGACGCTGCTGACGTTGACGAAGTAATAAGCGCCACCTGACAACGTCAAGCTGGTCGCCCCGATCTGCTCGATCGGCGTCCAGACGCCGATCATGCCGTCGCCGTTGATGTCCTGATGGAAGCTCGGCTCGAGCGATTCGAGCTCGTAACTCGCGCCGCTGACGACGCCGCCGGTGCCATTGCCCACGACATTGCCGCTGCTGTCGGTGTTCCAGACCGTATACTGGTCCGTGCCCGGCAGGCGAATTGCAAGTTCGTATCCAAAGGAAGTCTGCTCCACGCCGAGGAGCGTCCGGCCCTCCAGCATGGTGGACGTGAACGGCGAGCCGCCGTATTTCAGCATCGGCTCGATGCCATTGGCATAGAAGTAGTAGTTCGTCCCGATCTGCATCAGGCTCGTCGACCCCGCGGTGTCGATCGTGGCAAAGCCGGCCGTCAACCCCGCGCGGGAGGAGAAGTCGAGCGCCGTGCCGTCGGCAAAAACGAACTTCTCGATCCTGTCGAGCGGGTCGAGCCAGTTCTGCAACGTGATCCGGTCGGACATCTGCGCGAGCGCCAGGCCTGGATTGGCGGGATCCTTGATCCCGACGATCATATCGTTGCCCGACAGCTGGAACACCACGTCGGAGAGCACGATGCCGGAAGCAAAGGCCAGCGCGTCGACGCCGCCGTCGAGATGACCTCCGTTTGTCCCCGTCTCCACGGTATGGTCGAAAATGGTGTCGATGCCGTCGCCGCGGCCGAACACGTAGGTATCGTTGCCACGCGCCCCGTTGAGACTGTCGGCCCCCTTGCCGCCGCGCATGACGTCGTTACCGTAACCACCATAGAGGTTGTCGTCGCCGGCGCCGCCGTCCATGAAGTCGGCGCTGCCGCTGCCGCTCATGACGTCATTCAACGCACCGCCGACCAGGACGACCTGGCCCGCCGCCGCGCCGTTGAAATTGTTCGGCATGTCGTCGCGGCCGAACCAGAAATTGCTGCCGCCCGCCGCGGTCACCATCTGGACGCCGTTGCTGATGGTGGACGAGGCCGGACCATGGTAACCGGCGGCGGCGAGGGCGTCGGAGAAGACGAGCTGCACCGTCTTGCCGGTGGCATCGTCCACCACGTCGGTGCGGCTCGCGAACACCGACAGAGCGCCGGGAATGTCGACATTGCCGGGGACGTGAATCGCGATCGTGATACTGCCGTCGCCGCCGTGCTTCACGGAGACGTCCGCGAGGCTGAAGCTCAGTCCCGCCTTGCGGACGGAATCCAGATAGCCCGTCACCATCCCGCCCAGGAAATCCACGGCGCCATAATGGCTGAGGCCGAGATCCTGCACGCGCGCGAAGGTGGCGGCCCAGCCTTCGGTGAAGGCCGTGTTCGGGTTGGCCGCGATCAGCGCGTTAATGACCTCGCGATTGTCCAGATAGCGCTCATAGTCCTGCGCCACCTGAAGGTCGCCCGCCAGCGTCAGCATGTCCGCGGCGTTGCCGTTGTGATGAGCACGCTTCATCAGCAGATTGCCGCCGATCGCCTCGGTGCCCTGCAGCAGATGCGGGGCGAACGACTGCACGGCTTCGTCAGCCGTACGGAAACGGTCGTAGTTCTGTCCTCCGTCGTAGGAGGTCTGGTACTGCACGCTCGTGCCGTTGCTGACGACCACGTAGCCAATCAGGCTCGATGCGATCCCGGGCCCGATCGCAACGCCGTCCACGGCGGACAGGTACGCGTTCGCCATCCCGATCGCGGCGTTGGCCATCGCGTCGGATACGCTGACGTCGCCGCCGTCCTGCACGTGGTTCAGGTTGGTGAGGTAGAAGTGCTCGCCCTGGACCACCGAATGATAGGACTGCGGATATTTGTCGCCTGCCCCGATCACATTGCCGACGAGAGTGCCGAGGAACGTGCCAAAGAAGGCACCGATCCCGGGAACGATCACGCCCAGCACGGCACTGAGGCCGATGGTGGTAGCGCCGATGATTCCACCAACGGCTCCGCCGATTTGACCGCCGATCGCACCGCCGAGGTTCTCGGCGTGAACGATCTGGGTCGCGAGTAGCGAACCGATCGAGCCGCTGACCGCCGACGTGGCGTTGGAGAAAGCCGAGGCCCAGTTGATCGCCGAGGTGCCAGCCGTGAACGACGTTTGAATGACCTGGTTCAGCACGCTGCCGGCATAGCCGCCGACGACCGTATTGAACAATTGCGCGCCGAAACCATCCAGCCCGAGTGCCGTGCCGAGCTCAGCGGTGAGGAACGAGGCGACCGAGCCAGCGGCCGCGCCGGAGATGCCGACGCCGAAATGGTCGAATGCCTGGGCAAAGTTGAAACCTGAAAGGTCCCCCTGCAGCGAAGCCGCAAGTGCAGTCCCAAGCCGCTGGCCGATATAGCCGCCGACCGTCCCGGCCGCGAGCTGCGCGAACGCATTACTGCCGGCAATCGAGCGCCCGATGGCGGAGCCGAAGATCTGCCCGATGGAGCCGCCGGCGGCGAGGACGTTGGGGTCGAGGGTTGCCGCAACGTTTGTGATGTTGCCGTTAGCGTCTTTGGAGATGCCAACCGTCGTGTAGGCGTGTCCTTCGCTGGGATCAAAAATGGTTACGTGGCTACTTCCATCCGCACTGTTCTGGATAATCTGATCAATTTCGCCATTTCGTACCATCGACGCGAACCAATTGTTCGCGTCCGCGGTGATGACGATCTTGTCGCCGTTCGACGTAAGGTATGGCGCAGTATACTCGCTCGTTCCGTCAATCTCTACATATTCTGTCTTTATGAAGGGAGCACCATCGACGATTGCGTTGACCAGCAGCTCTTGATCTGCCTCGGACCCACTGAATTCGTGTCCAAACTCGTGCTCGAACTCCTCCTGGCTAATCGCAATAGTCGGCGCACTTTGATTATGCACTCTAACACCGGCGGCAACGTAGGTGTTTAGATCCTCGACTTCAAAGTTATACGTCTTCCAACCTAACTCGACGCTAGGTGCCAAGGCCGCGGTACCGCTCGATTCATATCGTATCAGCTCTGACCGCTCGTAAAGATGCCCTGTTTCTCCCCACGCTATGCGTTTAGCCTCGACAGTCGCTAACTGACCAGTCGAGAGCACAATCCGCGCCGACGCCCCCTCCTCGCGAGCGCGTCGAATGGTCTCTCCGATTTCCGTGAACTCACCATTTGCCGTCAGGAACGCGTGCCCCGGAGTTACCGTCAACGCGCTGAAGCCGGCAGCGTCGGCATCGTCCCAGCAGCCTAATGTCGGCGTCAGTTCCAGCAGCTCGGTCGTTACATTCCGGAAGAGCCTTAAGACCCGCCGGGGCTGTAACCCCCCGAGGCCGTCAAAGGCCTGCACAACGTCCCCAACCTCAATTCTCTCGATTGGCTTGTAGTTACCATCGGCGAGCAGGATCGGCGTTCCTTTAACGAAGCATTGTTGTACCGGACCGGGGGTTAGTATCGGATGAGTAGGCTCGTCGCCGTGCCAAGCGGAGCTACCAAAGACGTTGTCATAATCTTGTAGGGACAACGTTCCAGAAACAGAACCTCCCTTCTGCAGAAGGTAGAGATTCTTAACGACCTCGCCTTGTTGTTCTAGATTCAGATTGCTCCATGGCGTGTCAGAGCTTACGGCCGACAAATCGTATAATTTCTGCCCCTGGAACAGTTGGTCGAAGAAGAGACTATTGGTCCTTTCTCCATGCTGATTTTGCCACACATGGGTCATCTCGTGCATGAATTCTGCTTGCAACACGAGGGGCGCAGTAGAGAAGTCCTCAGAGTAGGGACGAAACGCCATACCATGCGGCCAATATAAGGTCTCTCCGGTAGGGACCATGGGCGTGTTTTGCAACGGCATGAAGGACTGATCAGTGACCTTTATGGCGTCAACATCGATGCTCGCCCCGAACATCGATGTCACCATCGCACGCTCGCCCGCAGTCAAATATCTTTCAGCCATTTGAAGACCATTGCATTTCTATGGGGTAGCACCCCTGGAAGGATCGGCAATAAACTTAGTTCGGCGGAAGGCATCGGGCTCCCACGCCAGTCTCTTCTAACTGCCGTTCCGTCTCTGCCGCATATTCTGCGAAGCTCGGAATGACCCTTAGTGACACCCCGAGATCAAGGCACCCCTTGAATGATTGAGCGGTTCTGTAGCACTGCGCTACGCGCTCGCCCGCCGAGCCGAGGTTTAACCCCATTATCGAAGCTGGAACGTCTACGCGTGCAAAGTGTTGATTGCGGCTACCGATAGACGCCATCTTCAAAGGTTTCAGTGCGGCATATGCCGCGAGCGCGAGGACGTGCCGAAAAAATGACGCGCGATCACCTGCTCCCGGCGGAAGCATCCTGCCATTGATAGATTGGTACAAGAAAAAGCGAGCTTCTTGACTCCCATCTTTTGCTAATGGCCAGGCGATATCCCAAGCAGCGCGACATTGCCCGCCGGCTAACAACCCTTGTGCACGCTTTATTTCGGCCCCGTCATCGCCCCAAGCACTCGACACGACTAACGTCGCGAGACACATCAATGCCCCCAGCAAAGGCCAGATGAAGCGGGAGCGTCCCCAACCGCCCCAACGGAAACTACGATGGTGATGATTGGGCGAGCTTGCTAACTTGCCGGGCATGTCCTGCGCATTCATTCCGTCAGAAAGAGGATTCACCGGTGCACATCAGGAGCGTCCGATTTCGGTTCGCATCTCCGCCTCCCCCCCAAACGGCGCCACCACATCAACGATCCGCTTGTTCGCCCCGCTCTTCCACTCCGCCGGCGTCAGCCGCACATCGCCTGCATCGATCCGCTTCGCGACGATCTCGTCCGCCAGCGCCCAGAACGCGACTCCGATCGGCTGCTCGCCCTTGTAGAAGATCCGGAACTGCTGCAGCAGGATCGCCGGCATCACCAGCCATTCGAGGTCGCCGAGCGGGATCGCCTTGTGGCGGGGCGACTGCGTCATCAGCCAGGTGATTTCGCCGAGCACCTGCGACACGGTCTTCGGCGGCGGGGCCGCTTGTGCGGCGGCGGAAGCACCAGACTCGTTCGCCGCCTGAGCGCCGTTCGCGGGCGGAGCGCTGCCGGCCGCTCCACCGAGGCCGGCGCTCGCCTGCCCCGCTGCATCTGGCGTCGGCTCTTCGATCCGCTGCGCGGCTCCGGTCTTCGTCATCCGCTTCTCTCCACGCTTCGTCTTTCCAGTGCCCGGCATCGGCGGCTCCTCCTTGCGAGAAAAGCCGAAGTCTAGAGCACGCGGCGTCTCATGCACAGCACGGCCGGTTCGCGGCCGAGATGCGCTGATCAGTCCTGTCGTTGCGGAATGAATGGGAACTTCGCCGGCGTCGCGCGCCGCGAGAGTGCTCCCGATCTATGGATCGCCTGCCATTCCCAACCCCTGCGGGTGACGCTAGACGAAACAACCCGGACACATCAAGCAATAATTTGATGACGGAATTATCGGGACGTCGAGCGTGTGGATTTCGCCACGCCGGCGTCATGAAGGATGTTGCAGCGTGCCGCGTCACGAGAATGCCTGCGCTGTTGTGCGAACGCCGTGACGGAGTTTGAAGCAGCAGCGTCCCAACTCTCGTGTCCCGGACGCGCTGCAACGCTCTTGGCGTTGCTGCGCAGAGCCGGGACCCAGCAGGCCACGGCACACGCTGATGCATGGGCCCCGGCTCTGCAGCGCCCCGTCGAAGGGACGCTGCGCTGCATCCGGGGCACGAGAGCGGAGTTTGGGCGCGCCTGTTTCCGCTCGTCATTGCGAGCGAAAGCGAAGCAATCCAGAATCCCTCCGCGGAAAGATTCTGGATTGCTTCGTCGCAAGGGCTCCTCGCAATGACGGAGTGTGTGGCCACGGCGCGCCTCTCTCCCGTGTCCCGGACGCGCTGCAACGCCCTTCGCGTTGCTGCGCAGAGCCGGGACCCAGGAGGCCGCGGCATTCGCTGATGCATGGGCCCCGGCTCTGCAGCGCACCGCTGGAAGGAGCGCTGCGCTGCGTCCGGGGCACGAGACCTTTGTTCAACGGCACACATGATTGATCATCCTCGCGGCGGATTTCGCCCGAGCTTTGCCTGATCGCTTCGCCCTCTTGAATGGAGAGGGCGCAGGGAAGGCCGGGCGCCGGCTGGCACCCGCGGTCCACTGTGCGAATCCTGCGTGACAAGAAGCTGCACAGCGGCATACAGGTGCAGCCAGGACATCCCGGCCTTCCCTGCGCAGTGGGTTGACGGCTTATGTCGTGCTCTCCCCGGGGAGCGTTGCACTATTGCCCCCGTCGCCTTGCGGATGGCTGACGCGCTTGCCCGGTTGAGCAATGCACATCACCACAAGACTTGGCGCACAGACCCCGGGCGCCAGGACCACACGATTTTGCCGTACGCCGATCACACCGGTCGTGTGCGCGACGGCCTTGCTCACGGTGACCCGCCCTGCAAGACCCTTCGCGCCGATGCCATCGGCGTCCACCGCCGCCCGGCCCGCGTTCGTGACGATCGCGATACGCCCCTCTTCCTTGGGCCGGGATGCCGCAACACATACGCGATATCCGAATTTCGGTAAAGTGGAATATTTTTGGCGCCAGGCCTTGCCCCACCGCTCGCGTGTTTTGCCCGTCAGGCAACGCAAGGGCTTGTAGCCCGGGCTCCATCCACGGGCGCGGCCAACCTCTCCCGCCTGCGGGAGAGGTTGGCCACGGAGCGCCGGGTGAGGGTTCTCTCCAAGCTGGGACTCCCGATGCGGAGATATCCTCTCCCCGGCGCTCCCCCGCAAGCGGGGGAGGGAGCGCACCGCGATCGGAGCGACATGATCATCGCCAGGGCTGCACGATGATCTTGGTATGGGCTTCTGGATTGGCGAGGTCGGCAAAGGCCTTTGCGACGCCGTCGATGCCGACTTCGGCCGTCACCATGGCCGCGGCATCCACCTGCCCGTCCGCGATCAGGCGCAGCGACGCCGCGAACTCCTCGGGCGTGTAGCCGAGCACGTACTGGACGTTGAGCTCTTTCATGATGCCGAGCATGGGCTCGTTTCGGTCGTTCTCCATGCAGACGCCGACCACGACGATTTTGGCATCCCGCGGGGCGCCTTCGAACACCTGCTGCAACAAGCCGGGCACGCCGACGCATTCGAAGATGATTGCGGGCTTCAGTGCCGGCAGCATCGCCTGGAACGGAGGCCGCGCCGCCTTCTCCGCCTCGGACATCTGCGCGTGCTCGGCCCAGGTCGCATAGGGCTGCGACGCCTTTGGATCGACCACGATATCGGCGCCGAGCCTGGCCGCGAGCGCGCGCCGTGCCGGCGAATAGTCGGCGGCGATGATGGGATGCAGTCCCCTCAGCTTCAGCGCGGCGATCACCGCGAGCCCGACCGGGCCGCAGCCGATCACGAGCGGCACCTCGCCGCCGCGGATGTTGGCTTTCGCCACGGCGTGGACTCCGACCGCGAGCGGCTCGGTCAGCGCCGCGTGTTCCGGGGCAAGGCCGTTCGGCACCTCGAGCAGCAGAGCTTCGCTCAGCAGCATCGCCTCGGCATAGCCGCCGATATTGTCGTTGGAATAGCCGATGCCCTCGACGCCCTGAGGTGTCAGCAGCGCCGGCAGCGAGCAGACGCGCGTGCCCGGCTTGAGCTTGCGCGCTGTGCCCGGACCGTAGTCGACGATCTCGCAGCAGAACTCATGGCCGAACACGACGTCGCGGGTGAGGTCCATCGGCTTGCGGCCGGTCTTCTTCGCCATCTCCACCATGCGATGGGCGTGCTGGCGCGCGTGCAGATCGGAGCCGCAGATGCCGCAGGCGAGCGTCTTGACCAGCACCTGGCCGGGGCCCGGCTTGGGCTCGGCCATCTGGCCCACGACAATCTCACCGTCCCTGAAAATCGCAGCGCGCATTCGGCTCCTCCCCTGTTGTTGGGGCCGTTGATAGCACGAAGCGGGACGCGGCGACTTGCGTCAGGGGTTCGGGGAACGCTCTTCCAGCACCAGGAGCTGGGCGCGGCGGACGCGCTCGCGATGGGCGATGTAGAGACCGCTGGCGACGATGAAGGCGGCGCCGACGACGGTCCAGACGTCAGGGACCTCACCGAAGATGAAGTAGCCCAGAATGCTGACCCAGAGCAGCTGCGTGTAGGAGAATGGCGCCAGCACCGAGGCATCGCCATAGCGATAGGCCAGCACGATGATCCACTGTCCGACGGTCGAGGCAACGCCGATCACGATGCCGAGCCCGATCGCGGTCCAGCTCGGCGTCACCCAGACGAACGGCACCATCACGGAGAGGATGGCGACGCCGGTCAGCGCGGAATAGGCCATGGTTGTCAGCACGGCCTCGCGCCCGCTCATCATGCGCGTCAGGATCAGCGCGGCAGCCCAGCAGAACGCCGAGACGATCGGGAAGAACGCGGCAGCGTGAAACGCGCTCGTGCCCGGCCGCAGGATGATCAGCACGCCGGTCAGGCCGATCGCGGTCGCGATCCAGCGCCGCATGCCGACCTTCTCGCTGAGGAAGATGATCGACAGCGCCGTGACGAACAGCGGCGAGACGAAGCCGGTGGCGGACGCTTCCGCGATCGGCAGGAAGCTCAAGCCGGTGATGAAGAACAGCGAGGAGCCGAGCAGCGCGGCACCGCGCATCAGCTGCAGGCCGAGCCGCTCGGTGCGCATCGCATGGAGCGGCGAACCCGGCAGCATCACCGGCGTGAACATCAGCGCGAACGTGACAAAGCGAATCCAGGTGATCTCGATCGAGGGCAGGCTGGTCGAGAGATATTTCGCGGTGGTGTCGGAGCAGCCGAGGAAGATCGTCGACAGCAACACCAGCGCGATGCCCTTGAAGGGATGGTCGACTCGCGCAGGTGCGCGGCGAGCCTTCTGCTTCTTCTCCGGCACGGGCATGGGGATACTGTCGAGCCTTGCGGCTGCGGCGGGCGGCGGTGTCACGGCTGGAACCCGGGAAAATGCGAATCGAGAACGGTTGTAAAAAACGCCAAATGCGCCGCGTTCACAACTTCCGAAAACAGGATGCCGATATGCACTGACGTCCGCGCGCGTCAATGCTCCGTTAATAATGAGCGTTTGTGCACTACAGCATGGGCAGACTGCGCGGCTTCGGACCGCGCGGAAACGCCGCATCGAGCGCCGCAATCTCGTCTTTCGTCAGCACGAGGCTACCTGCCGCCGCATTCTCGGCGGCGTGTTCGGCAGACGAGGCCTTCGGAATCGCGAACACCGTAGTCGCACGGGTGAGGAAGCTCAGCGCGACCTGACGCGGTGTCGCGCGCCGCACCTCAGCAATGCGGGTAAGCACCGCGCCGCCCTTGCTGCGCGCATCCGGAAAATCGTCGTGCCCGAACGGCGAATAGGCGACGACGGCGACACCATGCTTCTCGCACCACGGGATCACCGCATGCTCGATCGCGCGTTCCTTCAGATGATAGAGCACCTGATTGCAGGCGATACGGCCTCCGCCGGCCACATCGAGGATCTCGTCAAGGTCGTCGGCGTCGAAATTGGAAACACCCCATGATTTGATCTTCCCTGCCGTCACGAGGTCCTCGAACGCAGCGACCGTGTCTTCCAACGGATAGGAACCGCGCCAGTGCAGGAGATAGCAGTCGAGACGATCCGTCTTCAGCCGCTTCAGCGAGCGCTCGCAGGCGGTGATGGTTCCGCGGCGCGAGGCGTTGCTCGGCAGCACCTTGGAAACCAGGAACGCCTCGTCGCGACGGCCCGCGATGGCGTCGGCAATGACGAGCTCCGCATCGCCATACATCTCGGCAGTGTCGATATGCGTCATGCCGAGATCGAGCCCGCGCTGAAGCGCGGCAATCGCGCGCTTGCGGTCGCCGTGGTCGAGATACCAGGTGCCCTGCCCGATCACGGAGACGCTGGCGCCGGTTTTGCCGAAGGAGTTTGTGTTCATGTTAGAGCTCACAGTCCGCCGATATCCGCCACCAGCACGCTGCCGGTCGACGACTCCGTGACATAGAGACGATCCTTGTTGGCGCCACCGATCGCGACGTTGGTGCAATTCGGTCCCGCGCACGATTTGATCCGCGCGATCAATTCGCCGTTGGGAGCGAACACGAAGACGTGGCCGAGCGAGGCGTGGCCGACGAACAGTCGGCCCTTGGCGTCCATCGTCATGCCATCGGGTCCGCTGGTGCCGAACAGCGAGCAGAAGCGGCCGACCTTGGACACACTGCCGTCCTTCATGAATGGCAGTCGCCACACTGCATTGTCACGGGTCATGGCGACGAACAGCACGGTTTCGCTGGGGTCAAGCACCAGGCCGTTGGGACTGATGCCGGTGTGAAGCAGGCAATCGAGCCGGCCGTTCGATGCCAGCCGGTAGACCCGGCCGCTTGCATCGTGCAGGCCGGTCTGGCCCTGATCCGTGAAATAGATGTCGCCGTTGGAGGCAAGATGCAGATCGTTGCAGCCGCGGAACGATTCCGAATTGCGCGCGGTCAGCACCGGCTTCACGCGGCCGGCCTTGGCGTCGAGCTCCATGATACCGTGCATGTAATCGGCGACCAGGATGCGACCGTCGGATCCGATCTTCAGCCCGTTCGGCCAGCCCTCATATTCGACCACGAGCGACCATTCACCATCGGGCGCGACGCGGAAGATGCGGCCGAACGGAATGTCGACGATGTAGAGATGACCGTCCCCGTCGAAGGATGGTCCCTCGATGAAGCTGTCTGTCGGCAGATTCGGCCGGTTGGCATCGGCCCAATCGGTCCGCACACCCTTGCGGCGGAACTTGTCGGGCATGGCGGAGAAGAGCTTGGTTTCGATAAGGCGCGGCGGCGTTTCCAGGTACATCATTGTTGTCGTGACTGTTCCCCTTAAAGAACGGAGCGCGCGTCAGCTTAAGCCACGATCCGGCGGGCGTCGAGGCAGACAGATCGGAGCAGCGCAGCGATCCCTCGCACCTTTGCAGCTGCACTTCAAGGATTCCATGACCATGGCCCGCGCAAGCCTACTCCAACGATGTCCGCCAAACTCAGGCTGGAGGCTTGCGATTGCAGCTCTCTTCGCCGACAGGCAACTCGACCTGCGGTCCGTCAACAGCAACGAACGACCATCTGTAGCCATCGCGATAAAGGATCAGCTTCAGGAATCCTCTGCTCTTGTTGGCAAAGCGCTCGCTCAGCGGATGCTTGACATAGGTGGAATACAACGTCGCGCCCCCGGTGCCGACGACGAACGAGCGCACACCTTTGCTGGCGTCCACCTTCCCCTTACCGCCAACCTTCGGAAACTGCTCGAGGTGATGGTCGTGCCCGGAAACCAGGATCGTCGCACCCTGTTCGTACAAGATCGGCATGAGCTGCGCGATCGGCTCATAGGCCTTCCCCTTTCCATGCTCACCTGAACTCGCGAAGAACGGATGCGTAAAGACTAGTACGCAACGGGCCGTTGATGCCGAAAGCTGTTCCTTGAGCCACTTCCTTGGATCGACGTCACTGCCGTAAAAATTCAGTCCGGCGAGTAGCCACCCCTCGCTGTTGGGAAAGCGGGTGACAAAGCTCAGTCTCTTGTCTTCCGCTCCAGATGGACTGCCCGCCCCGCTCTTCAGCTCCGCAATGCGCTGACCAAAGTACTCCCGGTAGTGCTTCACCGGCGTGAGTTTCTTGGCGGGCGTAATATCGTCGGAATAGTCGTGGTTTCCCGGTACGGGAAAGATACGGTTCTTATACACGCCCCATGTCGCGACGAAGCTATTGAAGCAGGACGCGTAAGTCCCGGGCTGCGCCTTCTGGTGTTTGTAATCCGCATAGGCCAGATCGCCCAAGGCCAGGATACCGAGCGGAATGTCCTTCGCGGCCTCGATCTCCTTCTGGATCTGCCCTGCCATCGCGGCATGCTTGTCGCCGGTCTGATGGCAACCCGTGATGTCGCCCGCGGCCAACAGAATTGCGATCGGCTCTCCGCTCGGGCTGTCGGCCCGGCAGACCGTCAGCCCCAAAGCGGTGAGGGTCGGCAGCAAGCAGCCGACCAACAGCGCCCAATTGCGAGGCCTCGTAGGGTTTGAAAGGACGTTGGCAATTCTTCGGAGCATCATCATCTCCAATAGCTCGCTGCTCACCCGGCAATCCGGGATTGCGTTAAATCGATTTGCAGAAATCGCGCTTAAGTTGAGCGATGACGCATCAACTTGCAAGAAGGAACGAGAAACGAGGAGACGGCGCGGCTGCGTCAGAATGTATCACGACCGTTGGAAAGCCCACTGAAGTGCGGGAAATCGCGCCGCTTCAACAACCCAAGCCACATTCCGGATTCGCGGCCGACAGCACGGCTGATTTGCTTCGCGCTATCGTGAGTCGGCGACGGCGGGATCTCTATCCCACCGCGCTCGCGACCTTCGACTGCCGCGCGGGCAGGTCCGTCGTCGCAATCAACCGCTTCAGCTCCGGGATGCACGACCCGCAATTGGTGCCGGCCTTGAGCTTGGCGCCGATCTCGGCGGCGGTGCGTGCGCCGGCCGCGATGGTGTCGCAGATGGTTCCGCGGCCGACGCCGAAGCAGGCGCAGACGATCGGGCCGGTCGACGCGGCGCCCTCGCTGGATTTGCCCGACAGCAGCATGCGACGCTGATCGTCGGTGACGTGGTCTGCGACGAACAGGCTCTTCACCACCTCCCAGTCGCCGGCGTCATGCGCGGGACCGACGAACAGGCAGGTCTCGATGCGATCGCCCACGAACGAGGCCGCACGATAGACGCCACCGCCGAGATCGCGGTAGTCCGCAACGTCCTCGCCGGCGACACTCGCGAGCCAGGCCGGCCAACGTGAAAGGTCCGCATTGTCGGCAAAGAGATAGCCGAAGCCGCCGGCGACGGTGACGCGGGTCCACAACAGGTTCGGCGGAAGCTCGAGCTGCTTGCGCGACAGCGCAAAGCCGCGGAAGACGAATTCGTAAGGCGCGATCGCGGCCGGCGTCGCCTTGGACTCCGGCTGCCCGGAGAACGGATCGGTGAACGACTGCACCAGCGCGCCGACGCGGCCGTGCGAGGCATTCATCGCACTCCAGTGGATCGGCACGAACAGCGTGCCGCGCTGCTGGCTCTCGCTGACGACCGCCTTCAGGATGCACTGCCCATAGTCGGTGGTGATACGGGCATAGCCATCATGGGCAATGCCGTATTTGCCGGCGTCGTCGGGATGGATCTCGACGAAAGGCTCCGGCAGATGCGCGCCAAGGCGCTGGCTGAGGCCCGTGCGCGTCATGGTGTGCCACTGGTCGCGGATGCGCCCTGTGTTGAGCCTAAGGGGGCGCGAGGCACTGGTCTCGCTACGCAGCGACGGCACCTCCGGCGCGACGAAGCGGCCCTTGCCGTCATTGGTGAAGAACCCGCCGTTCGCGAAGAAACGCTCGCCGGGCACCCCGCCTTCGCGCACGGGCCACTGCACCGGCTTCAGGGTGTCGAAGCCTTCGTCGGAGAGCGAGGTCAGCGCGCCAATGTCGAAATCACGGCTGCCATCGTTTTCGAAAGCCGAGAGCGCGGCATGCTCGCGGAATATCTCGGCGGCGGATTTGTAGTTGAAGCTGTCGCCGAAGCCGAGGCGCTTTGCGGTCTCGCTGAGGATCCACCAATCGGGGCGGGCCTCGCCGGGCGCCGGCAGGAACGAGCGCTGGCGCGAGATGCGGCGCTCGGAGTTGGTCACCGTGCCTGACTTCTCGCCCCAGGCCAGCGCCGGTAGCAGCACATGCGGGCCGGCCTCGACGGTGTCGTTGGAGAGCACGTTCTCGGAGACGACGAACAGCTCGAGCTTCTTCAGCGCCTCGCGCACGAAGTCCGCATCGGGCAGCGACACCGCGGGGTTGGTGCCCATCACCCACAGCGCTTTCACTTCGCCGCGGTTGATCGCCTCGAACAGCTGCACCGCCTTCAACCCCTCATGAGTGGCGATGCGCGGCGCCTTCCAGAACCGCCTGACGCGGTCGATGTCGGGCGGGGTGAAGCCCATGTGGGCGGCCAGCATATTGGCGAGGCCGCCGACCTCGCGACCGCCCATCGCATTGGGTTGGCCGGTGAGCGAAAACGGCGAGGCGCCGGGCTTGCCGATGCGTCCCGTCGCGAGATGGCAGTTCAGGATCGCGTTGACCTTGTCGGTGCCCTGCGCCGACTGGTTGACCCCTTGCGAATAGAGCGTGACGACCTTCTCGGTGGCGCGGAACATCTTGAAGAAGGCGGCGACGTCCCGCTCGGACAGGCCGGTGGCGAGCGCGGTCGCAGTGACGCTGCCGGCGATATTGCGCGCACGCGCCAGCGCGTCATCGAAACCCGACGTGTTCTGCGCGATGTAGTCATGGTCCAGTGCTCCGCTGTCGACGAGATGGACGAACAGGCCGGAGAATAGTGCGGTGTCGGTGCCGGGCTTGAGGCCGAGGAAAAGGTCGACGTCTTCAGCGGTGTCGGTGCGCCGCGGATCGATCACGATCATGCGCGCGCCGCGTTCTTGCCTGTTCTTCAGCATCCGCTGGAACAGCACCGGATGACACCAGGCCGCGTTGGAGCCGACGAAGACCAGCAAATCGGCCTGATCGAGATCCTCATAGCAACCGGGCACGGTATCCGAGCCGAAGGCACGGCGATGGCCGGCGACCGAGGACGACATGCAGAGCCGCGAATTGGTGTCGACGTTGGCCGTACCGACAAAGCCCTTCATCAGCTTGTTGGCGACGTAATAGTCTTCCGTCAACAGCTGGCCGGAGAGATAGAACGCGATCGCATCGGCGCCGTCGCGGGCCACGATGTGCTGCATGCGATGGGCGACGTGATCCAGCGCATCGCTCCAGGCCACGCGCTCGAGCACGCCCTTGCAGCGGATCATCGGATAGAGCAGACGTCCTTCGAGGCCAACGGTCTCCCCGAGCGCAGAGCCTTTCGAACACAGCCGGCCGAAATTGGCGGGATGATCGGGATCGCCCGCGATCGCGGCCCCGCCCTTGCCGTCGGGTGTCGCCAGCACGCCGCAACCGACGCCGCAATAGGGGCATGCCGTTCGGGTGGCACGGAGGTCTGGATCGATTGCCGTCATATCAAGCCGCTTTCGAAGGCAGCGCAAGCGCGCGGCCGAACATCATGTCGGCGCGGATCGCCGCCACCTTGTCGCGAGTGCGGATCAGCTCGAGATACCAGAGCGCATCGATCGTATCGCCGATCAGCACCGCGCCGGTGAGCCGGCCGTCAGTGATCACGAGCTTCTTGTAGGTGCCGCGCCTGCGATCGGTCAGCACCAGGCTCTCGCTGCCCTCGCCGCCCATGAAGTCGCCGGCGGAGAACACGCTGACGCCGGAGACCTTGAGGTTGGTCGAGACCACACTGCCCTGATAGGCGGCGGGTCGGCCGGCCAGATGCCGCGCCAGCACGCGTGCCTGCTCGTAGGCGGGCTCGACCAGGCCATAGCAGGTGCCGCGATGCTCGGCGCATTCACCGAGTGCGAAGATGTCGGGCGAGGAAGTTTGCATCACGTCGCTGACGACGACGCCGCGGTTGACCGCAATCCCGGCCTCCTTCGCCAGCGCGACGTTCGGCTTGATGCCGGCAGCGAAGATCACCGCATCGGCCTCGATGCGGCTGCCGTCCGCAAGCTCTACGGCCTCGACGTGACCATCGCCATGGATGCGGGCGGTGGAGGCGTTGAGCAGGATGCGGATGCCCTTGCGCTCGACCAGCGTCTTGAGCAGGTCGGCCGCGGGCGCGTCGAGCTGACGCTCCATCAGCCGGTCCATCAGATGCAGCAGCGTGACGGGCGCGCCGGCCTTGGCGAGGCCATAGGCTGCTTCAAGTCCGAGCAGGCCGCCGCCGACCACGACGACGCGCTTCTTCGCCGCGGCGAGCGTCAGCAAGAGATCGACGTCGCGGGTGTCGCGGAAGGTGTGAACGCCGGCGAGATCGGCGCCGGGCACGTTGAGCCGCAGCGGCGTCGAGCCGGTCGCGAGCACGAGCTTGGAATATTCCATGCTCTCCTCGCCCTCGATCTTCAGCTCACGGCGGCCGACATCGATTTCGGTGACGCGATAGCCGTAGCGGACGGTGACGCCGCGATGGCGCCACCAGTCCGCCGGCCGCAGCTCGATCTCGTGCGAGCCGGTCTCGCCGGCCAGCACGGATGAGAGCAGCACGCGATTGTAAGCGAGCCGCGGCTCTTCACCGATGACGGCGACCGCGTAGCGGCCGAGCGCGGTCTTGGCGAGCTCGTCGACCAGACGCGCGGCTGCCATACCGTTACCGACGATGACCAGCGGTTCACTCACGAGGCATCTCCTATTCAGCGGCCTGCGGCCGGGCGCCGTAGGCTTCGGACATCATGTAGCCGGACAGCACGCCGTAAGCGTCGGTCCAGGCCTTTGCCAGTTCGGGCGTCCACGCTTCGCCGAGACCCTTCTCCAGGGTCCACAGCAGCGTCGCGCCGACCACGGGATAGTGCTCGGCCATCGCGCCGTAGGCGACGTGACGCTTGGCGAGTGCGGAGGCCGCGGGAAGAATCGTCTCGAGGTTCGACAGGCCGCCCACGACGGCAGCGAGCATGCCCATCAACTTCTTGCGCTGCTCGGTCATGTCCTCGGGAAACATGGCGCGCACAGACGGCGCCACCTCGAACAAGCGATCGTAGAACAGCACCGCGGCCTGCTCCGATATCGGTGCGACCTTGGCGAAGCTCTGCTGGATGAGGGTGATCTGTTCGGGCGTCATGATGTGCTCCTGTCTGTCTCGGTTTGCCTTGGTGCGCGCCGTTGCGAACAAGGTTCATGGGTCAAACGTCATCAGAGAGTCTTCTCCCCGCGTACGGGGAGAAGCGACATTCGTGCCAAGTAACTTGCGCCAAGTGTCAGACCCTTGCTTCAGCAAGGCTTGAGGCGCCTTCGCCCTGCGGACTGCGACGCAGATAGAACCACCAGGTCAGAGCGAGGCAGGAGGCGTAGAAGCCGAGATAGATCGCGAGCGCGAGCTGCGGGCCGCCGGTCAAGGCGATCGACTTGCCAAAACCGGTCGGGATCAGGTAGCCGCCGACGGCGCCGATCGCGCCGATGAAACCAACCGCCGCACCGCTCTCGATGCTCGCCGTCTTCAGCGCAACCGCGCGCGCCGCATCGCCCTTGCCGCGCACCTTGAACAGGTTTTCTTCGCGGAAGATCGAAGGGATCATGCGGTAGGTCGAGCCGTTGCCGATGCCCGTCGTCACGAACAGGATCAGGAACATCGACAGGAAGCCGATGAAGTCCTTGTGCCCGACGAAGTAGAGCACGCCGACCGTCGCCGCCGCCATCGCGATGAAGTTCCAGAAGGTGAGGATGGAGCCGCCGATCCTGTCGGCGAGCCAGCCACCGAGCGGTCGCGACAGCGAACCGACGAGCGGTCCGAGGAACGCGATCGAGATCGTCACCGACGGGAACTGCGTCTTGATCAGCAGCGGAAACGCCGCGGAGTAGCCGATGAAGGAGCCGAACGTGCCGATATAGAGGTACGCCATGATCCAGGTGTGCTTGCGCTTGACGATGGCAAGCTGGTTCCGGACCGACGATTTCGCCGTGGTGAGATTGTTCATGAAGAACACCGCGCCGAACACCGCGATCGCGATCGGCAGCACCCACATCAGGCCGGCGTTCTGCAGGAACACGCCGTCGACCGGCGTGGCCTGGAACAGGTTGATGACGGCGAGCGTCATCAGGATCGGGGTCAACAGCTGCACGCTGGAGACGCCGATATTGCCGCCGGCGGCGTTCAGGCCGAGCGCCCATCCCTTCATCCGGTCGGGGAAGAAGAAGGAGATGTTGGTCATGCTGGAGGCAAAGTTGCCGCCGCCGAGACCCGCGGTCGAGGCGATCAGCAGCATCAGCCAGAACGGCGTGTCGGGCTGGCCCACGAAATAGGCCAGCGACAGCGTCGGGATGAACAGGATCGCCGCGCTGAAGATGGTCCAGTTGCGGCCGCCGAAGGTCGTGACCGCGAAGGTGTAGGGAAAGCGCATGAAGGCGCCGATCAGGCCCGGCACAGCGACGAGCTGGAACAGCTGGTCGGTAGTGTAGTGGAAGCCCGCCTGCGGCAGCTTGGTGGTGACGATGCTCCAGATCAGCCAGACCGAGAAGCCGATATGTTCGGCTACGATCGACCAGATCAGGTTGCGTCGGGCGATGGTCTTGCCGCCCGCATTCCAGAACGCCTCATCTTCGGGGCGCCAGTCTGAAATCCAAGTAGGATTCTTCGTCATTGAGTATCCCTTCCAGGCTCACCGCTGCGTCGTTGCAGGCTCTGCCTCCAGACAAGGAGGCGCGCTCCGAGGCATCACCCCGGTGGCGAGTTCACGATGCTGATTGATGATGTTGAGGGACGTCGTCGTTGGCGTCGCGCAAAGACGTTTCAATTTCCGTGCCAATTGCGCGCACGCTGGAAATTCAGGGATTTCAGGACGTTATTCGCATTGACCGAAATTGTTGCAGGGCTTTCTCGCACGCTTAATTTGCGATTCGCTCAATCCTTGTGCGACGCACAAGGATTGAGCGAGATGTCGATTATTTGAGCGCAGCTATTCCTCGCGTTAACGCCTGGTTTACGCGGCCTCAACGAAGCGATGACGCTCGTAGAGGAATTCGAGCACGCGCTGGCGGCACTTCAGATATGTGGTGTTGGTGGCGAGCTCGAGCCGTTTGCGCGGACGCGCGAGCGGCACCTCCAGCACCTCGCCGATGCGCGCGCTCGGCCCGTTGGTCATCATCACGATGCGGTCGGACAGCAGCACGGCCTCGTCGACGTCGTGGGTGATCATCAGGATGGTGTTGCCGAGCTTCTGATGCAGCGCCATCACGGAGTCCTGCAGATGCGCGCGCGTCAGCGCGTCGAGCGCGCCGAACGGCTCGTCCAGCAGCAGCACCTTCGGCTCCATGGCCAGCGCCCGGGCGATGCCGACGCGTTGCTTCATGCCGCCGGAGATTTCGTTAGGACGCTTGTCCCGGGCATGGGCCATCTGCACAAGGTTGAGATTGTGCATCACCCAGGCGTCGCGCTCGGCCCTCGTCTTGGTCTTGCTGAAGACCTTGTCGACGCCGAGCTTGACGTTTTCGTAGACGGTGAGCCACGGCAACAGGCTGTGGTTCTGGAACACCACGGCGCGGTCGGGCCCCGGCGAGTTCACCTCGCGGTTCTCCAGCAGCACGCCGCCGGTGGTGGCGCCCGTCAGCCCTGCGATGATGTTGAGCAGGGTCGACTTGCCGCAGCCGGAATGGCCGATGATCGAGACGTATTGCCCCTTCTCGATGGTCAGGTTGATGTCCTTCAGCACCTCCGTGGTGGCGGCGCCGCGGGTGAAGATCTTGTCGATGTGGTCGAGCTTCAGATAGGCGGTCATGTGTCCCTTCCCCTTAGCTTGTCGCGGTGCCGCGGGTGACGAACTTGCCGAGGCCCGCAATCAGGCGGTCGAGCACGAAGCCGACGATGCCGACATAGAACAGCGCCAGGATGATCTCGCTGATGTGCGAAGAGTTCCAGGCGTCCCAGATGAAGAAGCCGATGCCGACGCCGCCGATCAGCATTTCCGCGGCGACGATGGCGAGCCACGACAGGCCGATGCCGATGCGAAGGCCGGTGAAGATGTAGGGCGCGGCCGCCGGGATCATGATCTTGGAGAAGAATTCGAGCGGATTGAGCTGCACCACCGCGGCGACGTTGCGATAGTCCTGTGGGATGTTGCGGATGCCGACCGCGGTGTTGATGATGATCGGCCAGATCGAGGTGATGAAGATGACGAAGATCGCCGAGGGCTGGCCGTCGCGGAACGCGGCGAGCGACAGCGGTAGCCAGGCCAGCGGCGGAATGGTGCGCAGCACCTGGAACAGCGGATCGAGTCCGCGCATCGCCCAGACCGACTGCCCGACCAGCACGCCGAGCGCGATGCCGGCGATCGCCGAGAGCGAATAGCCCAGCGCCACGCGCTGAAGACTGGCGGAGAGATGCCAGAACAGCCCCTTGTCGATGCCGCCATGATCGAAGAACGGATCGAGGATCAGCTCCTTGGTGTCCTTGAACACTTTTGACGGCGGCGGCAGCGCCGAGCCGGCGCGGCGGCAGACCAGCTCCCAGACGAGTGTCAGCAGCGCGATCACGACCAGCGGCGGGATCACGCGCACCGCAGTCTCCCTTGCCATGCGCGCGTAAGCCTCGCTGCGCGGCGGGCGCTTCGGCGTCATCGCGACGACCGGCGCGGCGCTGGCCGCAGGCGTCGCGGTCTCAACCTCAATCTTCGTGGCAGGCATGTTCATCGCAATATCTCTCCGGCTTCCCAAGACGAAGCGGCCGCCTCGCGGGCGGCCGCAGGGCTGCATCAGACTTCGACGCGCTTGATCGCGAGCGACTTCAGATAGGCCGCCGGATTTTCGGGATCGAACACCTTTCCGTCGAAGAAGGTCTCCTTGCCGCGCGAGGTCGAGGTCGGAATCTCGGCAGCCGCAACGCCGAGCGTCTTGGCCGCATCCCGCCACATGTCTTCGCGGTTGACCTTGGCGATCAGCGCCTTGGTGTCGAAGTTCGCCTCATACTTGCCCCAGCGGATGTCCTCGGTAAGGAACCAGAGGTCGTGACTCTGGAACGGATAGGAGGCGTGATCGCGCCAGTACTTCATGACGTGCGGCGAGTTCTCGACCACCTTGCCGGGGATGCCGTAATCGAACTTGCCCGAGGTGCGGTCGAGCACGTCCTCGACCGGGCAGTTCATCCACTGTCGCTTGCCCATGATGGCGGCGAGCTCGGCCTTGTTCTCGGCCTTGTCCGCCCACTGCTGGGCTTCCATCACGGCCATCAGGAGCGCCTTGGCAGCCTTCGGATATTTGTCGACGAAGGCGGCGCGCATGCCGAAGGATTTTTCGGGATGCTTGTTCCAGAGTTCTCCGGTGGTGACCGCGGTATAGCCGATCTTCTGATGGATCAGCTGCAGGTTCCATGGCTCGCCGACGCAGAAGCAGTCCATGGTGCCGACCTTCATGTTGGCCACCATCTGCGGCGGCGGCACCACGATGGTCTCGATGTCCTTGTCGGGATCGATGCCGCCGGCGGCGAGCCAATAACGAATCCAGAGGTCGTGGGTGCCGCCCGGGAAAGTCATCGCGGCCTTCACCGCCTTGCCCGAGGCCTTCTTCTTCTCCAGGGCTGCCTTGAACGGCGAAGCATCGACGCCGAGCTTGAGGTCGGCATATTCATTGGCGACGGAGATGCACTGGCTGTCGAGATTGAGCCGCGCCAGAATGTACATCGGCGTCGGCTGGTTGTTCTGCGTCACCTTGCCGGCCGAGATCAGGTACGGCATCGGGGTGAGGATGTGCGCGCCGTCGATGCCGTTGCCTTCCGAGCCGAGCACGAGGTTGTCACGCGTGGTGCCCCACGACGCCTGCTTCTGCACGTCAGTGTCAGGCATGCCGTATTTGGCGAACAGGCCCTTGTCCTTGGCGACGAACAATGGGCCGGCATCGGAGAGCGCGATGAAACCGAGCTTGGCGCCCTTGACCTCGGGACCTGCATCCTGCGCGAAGGCGCCGGCGGGGAAATTCAGCTTGGCGGCGGCGAGAAGGGCCGCGGTAGAGCCGGCGGCTTTCAACAATTGACGGCGGCTGAGGCCAGTCTCGGAGGGCCGGCGAATGCGCTTGGTCATAGGCGGTGTCGTCCTTTGCGTCGTTGCGAATGATTGCGTCAGTGCGCACGAGCAGCCCGTCCGTCCGTGACGCCCGAAAAGGGCGCATGCGAACGCGCGACGGGGAGACCCCCGTTCGGGTGGCGTCAGCAAATCGGATGAGAAGTCTCGCGGGACGGCTTCAATGGCGTCGGCCTGGAACCATTCAAGCTTCATGCCAAGCGCGCCTCCGTCAAAAACGACGATTAATCAAATGCTTGCGGTTATCGCGCCAGACTACCGCAGATCCGTTCCGCACGCGGAATTTGCGGTCTGCTCAACAATTGTGCGACGCACAAACGTTGTGCAAGCGCTCAAGCAAAAGGCGGCAAGATGCGCCAAAGCAGGATCGCAGCAGGTACCATCCGATTGATATTGCTTGATCTTTCAGCCTCCCCGCCACGGCACGCAACTTGCATTTCCTTCTGCGTCAACGAAGACTGCGGTTTGCCGCATTATTGCAGCCTCTGGCGGCTGCAAACCGGAAGCTCAACTGCTTCGCGGCCCTCCTCGGCTCAGTCGTCGTGACGCGATTCCCAAGGCTTCCAGACCTCCCATAGCCCTCGTGTGCGGCAACCAGCCCGCACGACCCATGATGTTCAGCCGCGCTCTCGCCAGGGGCGTGTCGGTCTCACTTACGAAGCAAAGGAACCATTGATGTCGTATCTCGCGCCTTCGGAATTCGTCACCAAGATGGTGGATGCAGGCGAGTCCAAGATCTTCATGTCCACCCGGGATACCATCATCCGCGCCTACATGGCCGGCGCCATCCTGGCACTGGCGGCCTGGTTCGCCGTCACGATCAACGTCAACACCGGCCAGCCGCTGGTCGGCGCGCTGCTGTTCCCGGTCGGCTTCGTCATGCTCTATTTGCTGGGCTTCGACCTCCTGACCGGCGTGTTCGTGCTCTCGCCGCTCGCCTTGATCGACAAGCGTCCCGGCGTCACCTTCGGCGGCGTGCTGCGCAATTGGGGCTTGGTCTTCGTCGGCAACTTCGCCGGCGCCTTCACGGTGGCCTTCATGATGGCCTTCGTCACGACGTTCGGCTTCACGCAGGCGCCCGACAAGGTCGGCGCCGCGATCGGCAACATCGGCGAGGGCCGAACGCTCGGTTATGCCGCGCATGGTGCGGCTGGCATGGCGACGCTGTTCATGCGCGGAATGCTCTGCAATTGGATGGTCTCGACCGGCGTCGTCGGCGCCATGATCTCGACCTCCGTCCCGGGCAAGGTCATCGCGATGTGGATGCCGATCCTGGTGTTCTTCTACATGGTGTTCGAGCATTCCGTCGTGAACATGTTCCTGTTCCCGTCGGGCCTGATGCTGCACGCAAAGTTCTCGATCATGGATTATCTGATCTGGAACGAGATCCCGACCGTGCTCGGCAACCTCGTCGGCGGCCTCGCCTTCACCGGCATGACGCTCTACGCCACGCACGTCATGACCCTGCCGAAGCGCCAGGTCGACAAGGCCGCGAAGCCCCGCGTCGTCGCCTGAGCGAAACGTCTCGACAGGTGAGCCTCGCCCGCGCAGGGTGAGGCTCCTCTCCCCTGGTGATGACGATGACCCGCGGACTTCTGATTTCGGTCGGCCAGCACTCCGACAAGGGTCGCAAGCCCGTCAACCAGGACTTTCACGGCGTCCTCATTCCCGAGGAGCCGCTGCTCGGCCTGAAAGGCATCGCCGCGGTCCTTGCCGACGGCATCTCCTCTAGCAGCGTGAGCCAGATCGCCAGCGAGTCGGCGGTCAAGAGCTTCCTGATGGATTACTACTGCACGTCGGAATCCTGGACGGTGAAGACCTCCGCCCGCCGCGTGCTGGATGCCACCAATTCCTGGCTTCATGCGCAGACGCGCAAGAGCCAATATGCCTATGACCGCGACAAGGGCTATGTCTGTACCCTCAGCGCCATGGTCATCAAGGCGACCACCGCGCACGTCTTCCATGTCGGCGACTGCCGCATCTACCGCGTCGCGGGCAAGGCGCTGGAGCAGCTGACCGACGATCACCGCATCATCGTCTCGTCCGAGCAGACCTATCTCGGCCGCGCGCTCGGCATCAACCCGCAGCTCGAGATCGACTACCAGGCATTCGAGGTCGAAGCCGGCGACACCTTCCTGCTGGCGACCGACGGGGCCTATGAGTTCGTCGACGCGCGTTTCATCACCGGCGCGCTGACCGAGCATGCCGCCGAGCTCGACGGGGCGGCAAAGGCGATCGTCGAGGAAGCCTACCGGCGCGGCAGCGACGACAACATCACCGTCCAGATCATTCGCATCGACGCGGTGCCGCAGCGCGAGCCGGCCGGCATCTTCAACCAGACCTCGGAGTTGCCGCTTCCCCCGCTGCCGGAGCCGCGGGCGCTGTTCGACGGCTACCGGATCGTCCGCGAGATCCACGGCAGCAGCCGCAGTCACATCTATCTTGCCGTCGACACCGAGACCGAGCAGCCGGTCGCGCTCAAGCTGCCATCGGTCGATTTGCGCGACAATGCGGCCTATCTCAAGCGCTTCCTGATGGAGGAGTGGATCGCACGCCGGATCGACAGCCCGCACGTTCTGAAGCCGCTGTCACAGTCGCGGCGGCGCGGCTATCTCTATGTGGCGACCGAATTCGTCGAAGGCCAGACCTTGAGGCAGTGGATGACCGACAATCCGCGCCCGGATCTCGAAACCGTGCGGGGCCTCATCGAGCAGATCGCCGCAGGCCTGCGCGCCTTCCACCGCATGGAGATGCTGCATCAGGACCTCAGGCCCGACAACATCCTGATCGACAAGACCGGCACCGCGAAGATCATCGACTTCGGATCGGTCAGGGTTGCCGGCGTCGCGGAAGCGGCGCCGCCGGACGAGGCCGACGAGATTCTGGGCACGGTCCAGTATACGGCGCCGGAATACTTTCTCGGGCAAGGCGGCTCGCCACGCTCCGACATGTTCTCGCTGGCCGTGATCTGCTACCAGATGCTCACGGGCAAGCTTCCCTATGGCGCCCAGATCGCGAAGGTCCGGCGCAAGGCGGACGTGCGGAGGCTGCAGTACCGCCCGGCCGGCGATGACCGCAACGTGCCCGCCTGGGTCGACGGTGCGCTCAGGCGCGCGCTGCATCCCGATCCCTACAAGCGGCACGAGGACCTGTCAGAATTCGTCTTCGAGCTTCGCTCGCCCAATCCGGCCTATCTCAACACCCGGATCACGCCGCTCTTGGAGCGCAGCCCGCTGATGTTCTGGAAGCTGACTTCGGCGGCGCTGGCGTGCGCGGTGGTCGTGCTGCTGGCGCTGCTGCACGCGCGTTAGAGGATGAGATCGTGAGGCACAGACGGCGGCTGCTGGTGGCCAAGCGGGCGTATACGGCCGGTCAGAACAAAGCAGCCTGCCAAGAACTGTTCTGACTTCTTGCGCGGCGGCGACCGACGGGGAATGGGCGGCAGGGAAACCCGCGGCCAGCGTCTTCAGTCAGATTTGGTGCCAAACTTCGCAACTCTGCGGGCGTGCTCCCATAGCTCGACATCACTAAAGTCCGTCAGTTGCTCAGCGCGTGTCTTTGCCGCGTCATCGTCAACGCACTCAAGGTTGACGGCTTTAATGTGGTGGCCGTCTCGGGAGATAAGGTAGGCTTTATAGTGTGACATATCCGATGCTCCTTGATGGGCGGGAGCATGCAGCACTCTCTGTCACCGATAGTAGCCAACAACGGACGGTGATCGGACCAATGTGCTCAGGCTTTATGTTCAGAACGCGACCCAACAATGTTGCAATCGACAATCGGCGCCCAGCGGGCTTCTCCAATGTCAATCCAGGATAGTCGGCGATATCGCGACGGCTCATTGGGAGTCTCGATACTCCCGCCACACGCAAACGCAGGTTCCATTTCGAAAGGAAGCCGCAAACTGGATCAGAACGGCCCTGATCAGACGTTTGGCCAGTCGTGTGGCCTCTCGTCCTTGGCCTTTTCCTCGTCCAGGAGTCGTAGCAACGTTTGGTGCCGTGCTTCGTCGCGTGACGGGTCACCCTCACTGACGGCGATCAGCTTCTGATAACGTCTGATGTTTTCGTGATTGATGTAGTTTTGCATTGCCCCCTCCGACGGCCGGGTAGCGTGGTGCGCTGAGACGAACACTAGCTACCCATTGCGCAATCGGCGCAAGGCCTATGTTGGGCGAGAGAGAAATGCCTCAACGGCACTGCCCTTCCGATGAGCGAGGACCCTTGATCCGGCCTCACGCCGGCTCCGCCGTCCTGGTCCCCAGCGGCTTCGGCGCCATGCCGCCGCCGGGCTTGAGGTGGAATTCGTAGGTCATCAGGTGCCACGGCCCGCTCGCCTTGGTGCCGTCGGGCATCGCCGGGTCGTTGCGCGGCTCGACCTTGGCGATGAGGTCGTCCTTGACGCCGAACACGACGTCGGAATCGAGATATTTGTCGCCGTCCATGAAGACGTGGGTGATCAGCGGCTCGTAGCCCTTTGCGTTGACCAGGAAGTGCACATGGGCGGGGCGCATCGGGTGCCGTTTGGTCTGCACGATCATCTCGCCGACGGGACCGTCGGTCGGGATCGGATAGCTGCACGGCAAGATGGTCCGGAAGAAGAAGCGGCCGTCGCTATCGGTGATGAAGCGCGCCCGCGCCGAGGCGCCGACCTCGTCATAGTTCGGCTTCTGGGAATCGTAGAAGCCGTCGTCATCGGCATGCCAGACGTCGACCGGGACGCCCGCGAGAGGCTTGCCCTTGAGGTCGGTGACGCGGCTTTGCACGAACATCCGTTCGCCGGTTTGGTTGTTCGGCGAGATGTCGGTGCCGTGCGCGGTCACCTTGTGCTCGCCGACATAGAACGGTCCCAGCACGGTGGTCTGGGTGGCGCCCTCGCGGTCGCGATGGTTGACGGCGTCGACCAGCATGGAGACGCCGAGCACGTCGGACAAAAGGATGAATTCCTGGCGGGTATCGGTGCATTTCTGCCCGGTACGGGTCAGGAAATCGATGGCGTAATCCCATTCCTCGAAGGTGAGGCCGGTCTTGCTCACGTAATCGTGCAGCGACTTCACCAATTCCTGGAGCAGGAATTTGGCGCGCGGATTGGGCGTGCTATCGAAGCTCCTGACGACGGCTTCGGTGAGATCGGTCTCGTTGAACTGGGTCATAAGCGTTTGCCCTCGCGTTTTTCTCGTTGGCCCGATTGGGCTCTCTGGAAGCGTTCCAGGGGCGAGCCTACACCAGTCGGCGGGGCAGCGTTAAGCGCAACCGGCTTGGAATGAGGCCGCCATTTCGCTATCAACTTTCCGACAAAATCGCCCGGAGGAACTGATGCTCGCGCCCACCCCCGCCTCGCCCGAATCCGTCGGCATGTCCAAGCCCGCGCTCGACCGCATCGATGCGCATCTGAAGAGCCGGTACATCGATGCCGGCCGCTTCCCGGGCACGCATCTTCTGGTCTACCGCCGCGGCAAGATTGCGCACAGCTCGGTTCAGGGCTTTGCCGATGTCGAGCGCAAGCTGCCGGTCAAGGATGACACCATCTACCGCATCTATTCCATGACCAAGCCGCTCACCAGCGTCGCCTTCATGATGCTGGTCGAGCAAGGCCTCGTCGCGATCGACGAGCCCGTCGCCAAATACATTCCGGAATGGAGGGATCTCGGTGTCTTCGTCGCCGGCACCTACCCGGCCTTCCTAACCCGGCCGCCGTCCCGGCCGATGCTGATCGTCGACCTGCTGCGCCACACCTCCGGCCTCACCTATGGCTTCCAGCAGCGCTCCAATGTCGATGCCGCCTATCGCAGCGAAAAGATCGGTGAGGTCGAGAAATCAGGCACGCTGCAGACCATGATCGAGGGCCTTGCGAAGATCCCGCTGGAATTCTCGCCGGGCGAAGCCTGGAACTATTCGGTCTCGACCGACGTGGTCGGCTACCTCGTCGGCAAGATTTCCGGCATGCCGTTCGAGCAGTTCCTGAAGCAGCGGATCCTCGATCCGCTCGGCATGACCGACACCGATTTCCATGTCCCGGCCTCCAAGGCGCACCGCTTCGCCGCCTGCTACTCGGCGGACCCCGGCGGCGGCATGACCTTCCACGCGGGCCAGCGGCGCGAGGGCATGACGCTGCAGGACGATCCGACGACCAGCTCGTTCCTCTCGCCGCCCTCTTTCATTTCCGGCGGCGGCGGCCTCTGTTCGACGGTTGCCGACTATCTCACCTTCTGCCGCGCGCTGCTCAACGGCGGCGAGCTCGGCGGCGTCAGGCTGATCGGGCCGAAGACGCTGGCGCTGATGACCAGCAACCACATTCCGGGCGGGCGGGCGCTGCCGGAAGTGTCGCGTTCGCTGTTCTCGGAAGCGGCTTATAACGGCATCGGCTTCGGCCTCGGCTTCGCCGTGACGATGCGCCCCGCCGAAACGCTGATCGCCGGCAGCCCCGGCGAATACAATTGGGGCGGCGCTGCCACGACCTCGTTCTGGATCGACCCGGCCGAGGAGCTGATCGCGATCTTCATGACACAGGTGCTGCCGTCGAGCGCCTATCCGATCCGCCGCGAGCTCCGCAGCATGGTCTATGCCGCGATCACCGAGAGCAATCTGTAGCCGATCGCATCGATCCCGCGGCCGCCAGCCGCGGGATCGCCGCTCCGACGCTCATTTGAGCATCTCCGGCACGATCAGGCGCGGCAAGAACAGCGACACGCTCGGCCAGACGATGACCGCCGCGAGCACGAGCAGCATCGGGATCAGCATGATCACGGTGTCCTTCAACGCATAGCGCAGCCGCACGCCCGCGATCGAACAGGCGATCATCAGGCACAGGCCATAGGGTGGCGTCACCAGTCCGAACGCCAGCGACACGATGGAAATGATCGCGAACTGGACGGGATGGAGATCGACGGACTTGGCGAGCGGCTCCAGCACGGTGCCGACGATGATGATGGCCGGGATGGCGTCGAGGAAGCAGCCCACCACCAGGAAGCAGAAGGCTATGAAGAAGCCCGCGGCGACCGCCCCCATGCCCCAGGTCGAGACATTCGCCAAAAGCTCCTGCGGGATCTTGTAGTAGGCCAGCAACCAGCCGAACGCGCTCGCCGTGCCCACGCAGAACAGGGCAACGCCGGCGAGGCGCCCGGTGTCGAGCAGCGCCTTGTACAATTCGCGCAGGCCCGTCTCGCGATAGAAGAACGCGGAAAGCGCTACGGAATAGAGCACCGCGACGCAGGCGGACTCCGTCGCGGTAAACCACCCGAGCAAAATGCCGCCGACGATGATGAACGGCGTCATCAGGGCCGGTATCGACCGCCAGATCGCGCATCGCATCTCGACCCAGCTCGCCTTGGGATAGGTCGGGTAGCCGCGACGCACCGCGTAGATGTGCACCGTCGCCATCTGCGCGCCCGCAATCAAGAGGCCCGGCACGATGCCGGCAAGATACATAGCCGCAATCGAGGTCGAGATCAGCCCGCCCCACACGATCATCAGGATCGAGGGCGGAATGATCACGGCAAGCACCGCGGACACCGCGGTGATCGCGATCGAGAACGAAAGGTCGTAACCCTCCTTGGTCTGCGCATCGATGAAGATCTTGGACTGGCTCGCCGCATCCGCGGTGGAGGAGCCCGAGATGCCGGCGAAGAACACCGACAGCACGACGTTGATCTGCGCCAGCGAGCCCGGCCAGTGTCCGACCATCGAGCGGGACAGCGCCACCAGGCGGTCGGTGATGCCGCCGATGCTCATCAGGTTCGCCGTCAGCAGGAAGAACGGCACCGCAAGCAGGATGAATGAATTGTAGGCGTTGAAGGTCTCCTGCGCGAGCGTCATCAGCGACAGATGCGGTTCGATCAGCAGGATCGGCACGCAGGCAAGGCCGAGCGCGAACGCGACCGGCACGCGCACGATGAGCAGGCCGACGAAGACCCCGAACAGCAGCAATGCGGCCTGACCGGCGGAGAGTACATTGCCGCTCATCGCCGTGCTCCGACCAGGACGCGCATTTCATCGAGGATCTGTTCACCTGCGAAGACGATCCAGGTCACGCCGGCAACGGGCCACGCAACGTGAATCAGCCAAAGCGGCAGATCGGCCAGCTCCGACGTTCTGTTCCAGGCGAAGCGCGTAAACTCCAATCCGGCCACCACGAACACGAGTGCCAGCGCCAGTACGCCGAGACGCGCGAGGATCCGCACCGCGGCCTCTGACCGCCGCGACAGATCCGGCCACACGTCGACCTCGAAATGTTGCGCTTCCCGCACGCCCACCATGGCCCCGATCATGATGGTCCAGACGAACAGGAAGCGCGCCATTTCCTCCGTCCAGATGTAGGACGGTATGAAGGGCGTGTAGCGCGAGATGATCTGCAGCGTCACGGGAATGACGAGAATGCCGACGCAGGCCGCGAGGAGGATCTCCAGCAACTTCGCATAGGCCGCCGTGACGCGGCGCCACAGCGACGGTGCGGACGGGACGGGTATTTCGGACATTGGGGCTCCGTGCGGGCAGCTCATCCGCCACGGCCGGGCAAGAAGCGGGGCTTGCCCGGACATGCCGTCGGCGGATTGCAACAAGCTCAGGCGACGTTGATCTTCTCGAAAATGCCTTCCGCACCGATTTCCTTGGCGTAGGTGGCCATCACGGGGTCGGCGAGCTTCTTCATGGCGTCCCGCTCCTCGAACGGAACGCGCTTGAGCTTGCCGGCCTTCTCGAGCGTATCGAGCTTGACGACCTCTTCGCTCGACTCCAGCTGACGGCCGTAATCGCCTGCCTCCTTGCCGGCCTTCATGATCGCGTCCTGCAAATCCTTCGGCAGGGTCTTCAGCGTCTTCACCGAGAAGCAGATCGGCCGGATCGACACGGCATGCTGGGTCAGATTGAGATGTGGCGCCACTTCGTAGAACTTCATCGCTTCGACACCGGCCGCCTCGTTTTCGCCAGCCGATATCACGCCGTTCTGAATCGCGTTGTAGATCTCGTTATAGGCGATCACCGTCGGACTCATGCCGACTGCGGCAAAGGTCTTCGACCAGATCGGCGCGCCCTGTACGCGAACCTTGAGCCCCTTGAGATCGGCAAGGTTCTTGAGCGGCTTGTTGGCGAAGATGTTGCGGATGCCGCCGCCGGAATAACCGATCAGGACAACCTCGGCTTTCGCCGCGACCTCATCGGCGATCGGCGCCAGGATGTTGGCTTCAACCACCTTGTTCATGTGCTCGATGCCCTTGAACACGAAGGGCGCGTCGATGAACGGGGCCGCCTTGGCGAAGGTCGACATGTGAGCGGGCGAGACGATGCCGTAATCGACGGCCTTGCCTTGCGACATGTACTCGAAATACTGCTTCTCGAGGCCGAGCGAGGAGTTCTTGTGCAGGGTGAAATTGACGGGCTTGCCGTAATATTTCTTCACCAGCTCCTCGAACCGGATCAGCGCCCGATTGAAAGCGTGATCGTCGTTGAACTGCACGGCTCCGTTGAGCGTGATCGGCGCTTGCGCCCTGAGGATCGAGGGCGTGCCGATCACGGCCGCCGCGGTGGTCGCACCGAACCCAGCGAGAAATGACCTTCGCTTCATCGTCTCCCTCCCTTTGATGCTCCGTCCCTGTCGCCGGGGCGTGAGTGAAGCCGGTATGCGGCTTGCGAGAGAAGCGTATGAAAATCCCCGGCGGGACGGAAGTCATTTCGCCGGCGCTGAACGGACTCCTTCGTCGCAGGGCACCCCGCCACGACCTGTTGCACTGCAACTCGGGCCCCCGCGGGCGGGCGGTGAGACCACTTCCTTCAGATACGAAGACTTGCGGACCTGTGCGCTGCACGCACAGACCCGCTCGCCGCGTGCTGCGGGCTTAGTGCAGGTGGCCTCCGGTGATCGCGTGATGCTGGTGGATCCCGGCTCGCGCACGGTCGTTCAGGAGATCGATTGAGCACGGCAGGAGGCCGACCGCCTTGACGGCGGTCGGCTTCGCAGAGGTGATCGCATGATGTCGCATCGAGAGGCCCGGATCGCCGGGCTTGGCCTGGCGGCTGTCTACGCCATGTGTCTACGAGTGACCGCAATCAGCATGAGCTGACGCGCAGGGCGTGCCGGACGGAGCTGTAGAGTTCCGTTGCAGACGGCCCGCCAAATACGAAAATCGTGGCGTCCGGCAGGCCCCACCCGTATGGTCGGCCCAAAATCATAATCCGGCGCCGCTGCGCCCGGAACCGGGACGACCACGTTTGTCAAAGCTCACCCTGCCGGTCCGACTCGCTCTTCTGGTCACGGGAACGATGTTGCCGCTGATCGTCTTTGCGGTCGGTATCGCCGTCTACAACTACAGGCAGGACCGCGGCGATGCGACGCGCCGGGTGCTGGAGAACGTGCGCAGCATGCGTCTCGTCCTGGACTCCGAAGTTCAGCGCATGACCGGCGGCCTGCAAGTGCTCGCGCTGACCAATTCGCTGCGTAACGACGACTTCCAGAGCTTCCGCCGCATCGCGCTCGGCTTCGTCGAGCAGTATGGCAGGGGCGGCCTGGTGCTGATCTCCGATCGCAAGGGCCGGCTGCTGTTCTCCTCCGCGACGGAGGACACCGCAAGCCTGCCGGCGCGCGGCAATCTCGGGACCATCGAAAGAGTTTTTGCGAATAGATCGCCGCAATATTCCGACCTGTTCGTCGGCGCGATCAACGGACGGCGGGTGCTCACCGTCGAGGTTCCGGTGTTTCGCGACGGCGAGGTGATCTACGACCTCTGCTTCAGTCCGCCGATCAGCATCTTTCAGGAGCTTGTCGAGAAGCAGCGCCCCGACCAGCTCTGGACCGTATCCCTGCTCGACACCAAGAGCGTCGTATTCGCGCGCGTACCGAACCCGAGCGAGACGATCGGCAAGCAGGCCTCCGGCGTCCTATACGATGCGATGTCTCGCACGTCGGAAGCGACCCTTTCGAGCGTCTCGCTCGACGGGGTGGCGCTGTCCTCCGCCTTTACCAAGTCGCGCCTGACCGGCTGGACGGTCGTGGCCGGCGTCGCCGAGAGCTCGCTGATCGCGCCGCTCTGGCGCAACATCGCCATCACCAGCCTGATCGGCGGCATCCTGCTGCTGACCGGCCTCACCTTCGCGGTCAGGATGGCGACCACGATCGCGCGCGGCGAGATGCTGCACAATCTGCTGATCGACGAACTCAACCATCGCGTCAAGAATACGCTGGCCCTGATGCAGGCGATCGCCGTGCAGACCTTCCGCAGCGCCAGCCGCGACGAACGGACCAAGTTCGAGGGCCGGCTCGGTGCACTGGCCGAAGCTCATAATCTCCTGAGCCAGGAGAAATGGGCGGGCTCCGAGCTCCGGGATGTGATCGCCCGCGCGCTACAGCCATTCCTGCTGAACAACCCCGACCGCATCCGCATGGCTGGTCCCGCCGTGCCGTTGTCGCCGCGTCTCGCCGTGGTGCTGTCGATGATCGTGCACGAGATCGCCACCAACGCTGCGAAATACGGCGCGCTGTCCAACGAGTCCGGCCGCGTGACGCTCGACTGGGAGGTCATCACCGACGCCCCGAAGCCGCGGCTCCGGCTGATCTGGACCGAAATCGGCGGACCGCCGGTGACGGCGCCGGTACGGCGCGGCTTCGGCTCGCGCCTGATCGAGCGCAGCGCGCGCGACCAGCTCGGCGGCGAGGCGACCGTCGACTTCCTGCCGCGCGGCGTGGTCTGCACGGTGGTCTGCACGCTGGACGAGGCGCGCTGAACCAGCCGGAGTGACATCAGCGCCGATCATCGCCGATGCCGCACGCGCTCGCTAGAGCATTTTCGAGCGAAGTGGACACCGGTTCGCGTGAAGAAAACGCGTCAAAACAAGAATCTAGAGCTTCGGTTCTGATTCAATCGGAACCGAAGGTGCTCTAGAACGATGGCTATGTGACGGCCTGCTGCACCTTTTGTCATAAAACGTCTTTCACAAGATCTCCGTTCAAGGTCTCGCGCAACCCGGCGCCACCCATCGTGCATTTGCGAAAGCGCGCGCCTGCTTGGAGCAGGATCGGACAAAGCATGGCCGCTTGAGGAAAGACCCCAAGCCTTTGCAGCGCATAGAACCTGCGCCGCCCCGTATAAATACGGGAACCTGATCCACAACCTGAGCCGATCGGGAGGAGCACGCAATGATCGGGAGCACCACACTCATGCGCAATCCCTCACACAAGGGCTTGCCGGCCGCACCTGGCGCAGAGCCGGACAATGGCTCGACCTGCGAACGGCGCGCCGCCGATGCGGAGATGGCGCGGGTGCTCAGGACCGAACCGACTCGCGTGGCACTGGACTCCTCCGGCGCCGGGATCGCCCATTGGAAACACGATCCATTGCACGACGTCGTGGAGCCCATGAGCCACCACGTGATCATGGCGTACAACGGCATGATGCAGCGCATGGAGCGGCGGTCGGGAAAATCGGTTGCGATCGGGACGTTTCGCCCTGGAGTCGTGATCATCATTCCGGAGGGATCGAGCTCCCGATGGGACATTCCGAAGCCTGTCGATGTGGTCCAGCTCTATCTTCCGAATGCAACACTGAAGCGCATTGCCGACGAGGCCGGGACCACCAAGCCGGCCGACCTGCTGGAGCGGACGGCGCATCCTGACCCGATTACGTCCAGGCTGCTCTTGAGCGCAGCGGAGGCGCTCGGGGGCAACGGGGCCCTGGATACGTTGTTCCGCAATCAGCTGACGGATCTTCTGGCCACGCGCCTGCTGGTCGCCCACACTGGTTCGCCCCCCACGTTCCAGCCGACCATGGGTGGGCTGTCGCCGAAGGTCCTGCTCCGCGCGATCGAACGGTTGCGTTCGGACAGCGATGCGGACGTCTCGCTCGATGCGCTGGCGTCCGATGCCGGACTCTCGCGATTTCACTTCTGCCGGGCCTTCAAGGAAAGCACCGGGCTCTCGCCGCATGCCTGGCTGCGCCAGCACAAGCTCGAGCAGGCCATGAACATGCTGCGGGGGAGCGACGAAGCGATCGTCTCGATCGCCGCGGCGCTCGGCTATTCCTCGCAGACCGCCTTCGCCGCCGCCTTCAGGAAGCTGACGGGAGAAACGCCGAGCGATTGGCGCAGGCGCATGCGTTAGCAGCAATCTCGCGACAGGGACGGCAATCGCTCTGGGGCAATCGAATATCTGGTTCGCTAAACATCTGGCATCGCACGACGCGGACGGAGACCGACGATGGACTGGAAACACCTTGCGATCGCGCCGCGACGGAAAGCCGTCACGACCGCGCTGCTGTACGGGCTCTCGCTGACCGTACGCTTCACCCAGCCGACAGCCGAAGAAGCGCCGGTCCAGGCTGCGCAAAGCGTCAATCCCGCGACGTCGATCCTGATCAATCAGGGTTGGCTCCGAAAACCGATGGTGCCGGCAGCTTTGCGCAGCTGGCCATCCGGCCCGAGAAGCTGCCCGGCGGCATGTGAGGGCCCTGCGCTGCTGTCCTCTCTGCCGAACTGCACCGCGCCATAAGGCCCGGCGGTCTCCGTTTCACCTCTTCGCATCGTCGCCGATCGCGGCAGGCTCTGCCGACACCAGGCGGCGGCGACGACGTGCGCGCGTTCCGAGCCACCAAACCCAGGAGTCAAACCACATGCGACTGCTCGTCATCGGCGCCGGCTTTGCCGGCATGTACGCCGCCCTCTCCGCTGCCCGCCTGCGCGACATCCAGGGCGTTTCGCCTGATGATCTCCAGATCGCGCTGATCGCACCGGAGCCGACGCTGGTGGTCCGCCCGCGACTCTACGAGCCGAAGCCGGAAGCCCTGACGGCGCCGTTGCTCGATGTCCTCGAGGCGATCGACGTCGACTACATCCAGGGCAGCGCCGAGACCGTCAACACCGAGGCGCGGACGGTGCAGATCACGACTGCAAAGGGCGCGAAGAAAACTCTGTCCTACGACCGCCTGGTGGTCGCCACCGGCAGCCGCCTGTTCCGCCCCAACATTCCCGGCCTTGCCGAGCACGGCTTCAGCGTCGACTCGCTCGATGACGCGATCGCACTGGACAAGCATCTGCACGGTCTCGCCGACCGGCCGGCCGTGAATGGACGCGATACGGTCGTCGTCGCCGGCGGCGGTTTTACGGGCATCGAGGCCGCAACCGAATTGCCCGCACGTTTGCGCAAGATCCTCGGCAAGGATGCCAAAACGCGCGTGATCATCGTCGAGCGCAACAGCGCGATCGCGCCTGACATGGGTGACGGCCCCCGCCCCGTGATCGCGGAAGCTCTGCGCAAGCTCGGCGTGGAGACCCGGCTCGGCGCTGGCGTCGCCGCGCTCGACAGATCCGGCGTGACGCTGTCGACCGGCGAGCATATCGAAACCGAGACGGTGGTCTGGGCGGCCGGCATCCGCGCCGCGCCGCTGACGACGCAGATTCCCGCAGAGCGCGACAATTTCGGTCGGCTGCTGGTGGATCGCGACCTGCGCGTGCCCGCTGTCGCCGGCGTCTTCGCGACCGGCGATGCCGCCCGCGCGGCCTGCGACGATGCCGGCAATTATGCGCTGATGTCGTGCCAGCACGCCACGCGGATGGGCGCCTTTGCCGGCAACAACGCCGCCGCGGAGCTGCTGGGCGTTCCGACCAGACCGTACCACCAGAAGGCCTACGTCACCTGCCTCGACCTCGGCGAAGCCGGCGCGCTGTTCACGCGCGGCTGGGAGCGCAAGGTCGAGATGGTCGGCGACATCGCCAAGAAGACGAAACAGGAGATCAACACCGTCTGGATCTATCCGCCGAAGGCCGAGCGCGCCGCTGCGCTCGCATCGGCAGATCCGGAGCGCGTGACCAGTCTCTGAACATCAGCATGCGAGCAGAGGAGTCTTCGAAGATGAATCGGACGATCCGCAACACTCAGGAGGAGGCCAACATGAATCTGCACGAATTTGGACGTTTCGGCAGACCAGGACCCGACGAGCTCGTTCCGTCGCGTTATGCTCTGAAGGTCGGTGAGATCGACGTGATGGTGATCAGCGACGGCGTGCTGACACCACCCGCGGAGTCGATGGCCACCAACGCCGAGCCGGCTCTCCGGGGCGCGTGGCTGGACAACATGTTCCTGTCGCGGGAGGCGTTCGACTGGGCGCTGAACGAGGTCGTGGTGCGCAGCGGCGACCGGACCATACTGATCGACAGCGGGCTCGGAGCGGAGTACCCGGACTTTCCGCGGGCCGGGCAGCTGGGCCTGCGACTGCAGGCCGCCGGCATCGACCTGGAGTCGGTGACCGACGTGGTCCTGACTCACATGCACTTCGACCACGTTGGCGGGCTCCTCGTCGACGGCGTGAAGGAACGGCTGCGCAAGGATCTGCGGATCCATGTGGCGGCCGCCGAGGTCAAGTTCTGGGAGGCGCCCGATTTCTCCCGCACCGGAATGCCGCCGGCGCTCGCAGACCTGGCCCGGCGAGCATCCAGGCAGTTTGCCGATGAGTATCGCAACAAGTTGTGCACCTTCGAGCAAGAGCACGCGGTCGCGCCGGGAGTGGTCGTCAGTCGCACTGGTGGCCATACCCCCGGGCACAGCGTGGTCCGTCTTGCGTCCGGTGGCGACCGGTTGATGTTCGCAGGCGACGCCATATTCCCGGTCTCGTTCGACCACCCCGAGTGGCACAACGGCTTCGAGCACGATCCCGAGGAGGCGACCCGCGTCCGGATTGGGCTCATGCGCGAGCTCGCCGCGACCGGCGCGTGGCTGGTGGCCACGCACATGCCGTTCCCGTCTGTCGGCCGGGTCGCAACCGCCGGCGACCTGTTTCGGTGGGTGCCGGCCTGGTGGGACTACTGACCACTCATGGGACAACGACAATCACCGGATCGAGCGGCGACGCCGATGCCGACGCCTCGCCAGTCTCTGAACATCTCACCGGCATCATCCGCGCTTCGCAAAGCGGAGGCGCGGTCTTCCCCCAGAACTGAGCGCCAAGAGAGAGAGAGAAGAGGTTTTCAAAGATGAATCGGATGATCCACAACACTCAGGAGAAACAGACATGAACCTGCACAACACCTCATATCCCGTGTCATCGGGCCCCGAAGAGCTCGTTCCGTCGCGCTACGCGCTGAAGATCGGCGACATCGACGTGCTGGTGGTCAGCGACGGCGTGCTACCGTTGCCGACCACAATGCTGGCGCACAACGCGGCCCCAGCCGAGCGTGCGGCCTGGCTGCACGACATGTTCCTGCCACAGGACGCATTCGACTGGGCGCTCAATGCGGTCATGGTCCGCAGCGGCGGCAAGACCATCCTGATCGACGCCGGCCTCGGATCCGACCCCAACTTGCACTTGCCGCGCGCCGGTCAGCTGATCAAGCGGCTGGAGGCCGCCGGCATCGATCTGTCGTCGGTGACCGACCTCGTGCTGACCCACCTGCATATGGATCACATCGGCGGGCTGCTCGTCGACGGCGTGAAGCAGCGGCTGCGCAAGGACCTGCGGATCCATGCGGCCGCTGCCGAGGTCAAGTTCTGGGAAGCACCCGACTTCTCCCACACCAACATGCCGCAAGGTTTTCCGGATGCACTTCGAGCCACCGCCAAGCGGTTCGTGAAGGAGTATGGCAGCCAGTTGCGGACATTCGAGGAGACGCAGGAGATTGCGCCCGGCGTCATCGCTCGTCGTACCGGCGGCCACACCCCGGGGCACAGCGTGGTTCGCGTGGCGTCCGGCGGCGAGGCGCTGACATTCGCCGGCGACGCCGTGTTTGCGGTCGGGTTCGAACAGCCCGAATGGTACAACGGCTTCGAGCACGACCCCGAGGAGGCTGCGCGCGTTCGTGTCCGCCTGCTGCGGGAGCTTGCCGAGACCGGCGAGATGCTGGTCGCCACCCATCTGCCGTTCCCGTCCGTTGGACGCGTCGCGACAGACGGCGACGCCTTCCGCTGGGTGCCGGTGTTCTGGGACTACTGACAGCTTGTTGGGTCAGACGAAACCGGGGCGCGCGCTCACGACGTTCGCGAGCGCGCGTCCCGGTTCAAATCATCAGGAGACGCGCGGCGTCCGCGACACATCCGAGGGCCCGCTTCGGCTGCTTGCGGTCCTGCCTGCGACAATTCCAGACGGCCAGGATGGCCTCCGTCCATCGTCCCGGATATGGCGAGACATTCCAGTGAACGATGTGCTTGGAGCATCGCAGGAATAACCTTTGCCAATCCCGGAGTTCTCGGGTCCCGCTCCGAAAAGGCGCATGGCACACGTGCTACCCGATCGTCTGCAGCGCCGGGAACGTCTCCAGCAGCCAGATGCTCACATTCGAGACCGCGCCGGTGAGAAAGCCGATGCCGGTGATCACCATCAACACACCCATGGCGCGCTCCACATTGACGAGGTGGCCCTTCATGCGCGCGAACAGCGCGGAGAACTGCTCGATCATCAGCGCGGCGACCAGGAAGGGAATGCCGAGACCCGCGGAATAGACCGCGAGCAGGCCGGCGCCCTTCGTCACCGTTGCCTCAGCCGCGGCGACCGAGAGGATCGCGGCGAGGATGGGGCCGATGCAGGGGGTCCAGCCGAAGGCGAAGGCGAGGCCCATGACATAGGCGCCCCAGAGGCCGACGGGCTTCGGGATCGGCAGCCGCCCCTCGCGCATCAAGAGGCCGATACGCGTCAAACCCAGGAAGTGCAGTCCCATCGCGATGATGACGATGCCGGCCAGGATCGACAGTTCCGCCGACCAGGCGCGGATCAGCCCGCCGATCAGCGAGGCGCTGGCGCCGAGCGCGACGAACACGGTGGAGAAGCCGAGCACGAACAGCAGCGCCGACATCATGATCGCGCGCCTGGAGGCCGAGACCGGCTCGTCGCTCTCGACGTGCTCGATCGTGGCGCCCGTGAGGTAGATCAGATAGGGCGGGACCAGCGGCAGGACGCAAGGCGAGAGGAAGCTGACGAGGCCGGCAATCAGCGCCGCCGGGATCGAAACATTTTGCATGATGCCGTCTGAGCCATCTCAGGTGCCGGTACGGCGCGCGGAAAATGCGCCCGGCCCGGAGCCGAACCGGCTCTGGTGTAGCCGATGCCGGGGAATGCGCAACAGAGGCGCACATAACCAGGGCTCCTCCCGATGCCGTCTGCGATCACAGGTGCGGCATCGGGACGCGCGCAAATCTCGCCAAAAAGCGAGATTCGGCGGCGCGGCTACTTCACCACGCGGAGCAGCGGACGCCGGGGCTGGTCCTGCGTCTGCTTGGAAGGAGATGGCGGCTCGCTCGCGGCGCTCCGCAACATTTCG
Organism: Bradyrhizobium nitroreducens; assembly: GCF_002776695.1. Classification (GTDB taxonomy): domain Bacteria; phylum Pseudomonadota; class Alphaproteobacteria; order Rhizobiales; family Xanthobacteraceae; genus Bradyrhizobium; species Bradyrhizobium nitroreducens. Next base: position 6,723,714 of record NZ_LFJC01000003.1, on the reverse strand, counting down.
TCGCACAGCGCCTTGAGATCGGCGCTGTCAATTCCCTTGAGCTTCATCCTGACGTCCAGGATGACAATGGACAGCAACTCGGCCGACTCACGGCTGTTGCACGCGGTGAGAACCCTGCGGCACTCCTCGAGCGTTTCCAGGACCGACTGCAACTGTTCGTCTGAATGCGACACCGGCGTTCTTTCCGTTAATTCGGCCTGCGAGATGTGATTGCGACGACCCCTTCGGCCCCGATGGAGCCGCGAGGATAGCATGAGGCTGCGGTGCCTCCGAACCTGATTTCAGCGTGTTCCTGCTGTGGAACTGCGGTTCCCGCGACCATCGCCGCGCTGCGCCGTTGCACGCCATCGAAGCGATCGGCCGGGAAACGTCCGGCGCGCGACGATTGATCCATTGAAAGACAGGGCGCCGGGTTGCGCGCGAAAACGATTGTTGCGGACAGCGCCTGCAATCCCGCAGCCATTTCACGGCTCGCAACGGAACTCACGCCACACCCCTCATACGGACGAAAAATCCGCCCGATTCCCACCCCATGACAGCATCCCAATACCACCCACCAGATAGTAAGGATGACGGTTCAAAACTCACCATCCCCCAACCCGCCGTGGTTGTGGTTTGCGCCAGATTCTGCCAGTTTAGCCACCCGAAGGGACTTGTATGCACTCCTTGGCGGAAAGGGGCGTTCTTCTGGCGGAACGCCCAAAGACAAATCTCAGCGGCCTCTCGGATTGGGATGCGGCCCGCATATTCCTCGAAGTCGTCCGATGCGGAAGTTTCCGGTCGGCGGCCGAGCGCCTGTCGCTGTCGATCAACGCCGTGCGCCGGCGGATCGACGATTTCGAGCGCCAGACCGGCACCACCCTGTTCACCCGTGACGTCCACGGCACCCATCTGACCGATGAAGGCGCGCTGGTCGTCTCTGCCGTCGAGCGCATGGAGGCCGCCACTTTCGACGTGCTGCGCGCCAGCGATTCGATGGCCAACGCGCTGTCTGGCGAGGTCCGGGTTGCCGTCACCGAGGGCCTCGGCACGTTCTGGCTCGCCCCGCGCCTGGTCGAATTCCAGCAGGCCTATCCGAAGATCCTGGTCGACCTGCATTGCGCGATGCGTTCGGCCGACGTCTCGCGCCACGAGGCCGACGTCGCCATTCATCTGTCCCGTCCTTCGGCACTCGACATCAAGCTGGTACGGCTCGGCCGCATGCACCTGATGTTCTGGGCCTCCGAGAAATACATCGAAAAGCATGGCGCGCCGCGATCGGCGGCGGAATTGATCAAGCATCGCCTGGTGCTGCAATTCGCCGACCAGCTCGCCGCCAAGGAATCCTTCGAGAGCTTCTTCCCGGGCGTTTCGGAACGTGACCTTCTGGTCATGAAGACCAACGTCTCGAGCGCCAACTATTGGGCGGTCGCGAACGGCGCCGGCATCGGCGTCTTCCCGAGCTATGCCATTGCGCTTGGCGGAAAACTAATTCCACTGGAGGTCGAGCTGAACCGACCGCTGGATATCTGGTTGTCCTACCATCCCGGTAGCGGCCGTATTCCGCGCGTGCGGCACATGATTGACTGGCTGATCGAGGCTTTCAATCCGGCTCGTTTCCCGTGGTTTAAGGAAGAGTTCGTGCACCCGCATGAATTCAAGGACTCCTATATGGGCGAACCCCTGACCCAGCTCTTCGGGGGATTTTCAACCGAAGAACAAAGGTGAGAACAGAGATGAAAGCAGCGGCAAAGAGAATGAAGCAGCGTAGTGCCGGCAAGCCGGACATCGAGCTCGGCAAGCGGATTCGTCTGCGGCGCGTCGAGATGAAGATCTCGCAGGCCGAGCTCGGCGAGAAGCTCGGCGTCAGCTTCCAGCAGGTCCAGAAGTACGAGAAGGGCGTCAATCGCGTGGGCGCGGCTCGCCTGCAGCAGATTGCCTCCGCCCTCGACGTGCCTGTGACCTTCTTCTACGACGGCGACAACAAGGCGCGCGAGGTCGAGAGCCTGCTGTTCCTCGATTCGGCCTTCAGCCTCCGCCTGCTGCGCGCCTACAGCAAGATCAAGGATCAGACGGTGCAGCGCCAGCTCGTTTCGCTGATGGAATCGATCGCGGCGAACGAAAGCTGAGATCGATCGACGGTCTGGTCTTCACGGCCGATCTTCAATCCGCCGCGTCACGGGGGCGCGGCCGGATTGAACGAGACTGGCCGGACCAGACCTCTCGAATCGGATCTGGCCCGCGCGCCTTCCCGCGCGTGGCCTTGGTTCTGAGGGCGGCCTGGCCGCCCTTTTTCTTGACCTTTTCCCGCCGTCCCTGCTTTTTTCGCGAACCCGTCCCCACCTCGCCGCGACCCAGTCGAGAGGCTCAGCACCGGACGCGCGGAGCTTTTCCGTCTGCGGTGCTTAATGGGACCTCAACACCGAAGCTCTAGTTTCTCGCCGATTTCGCGAATCGGCGCCCCGCAGCGGGGCGGCCCGCAATGCCAATGCGAGGGGCCCGCCCGGGCCTCGCTCTCCTGAGGAAAATGGGACACATGTCGAAACGCCATGCGATGATCCTCGCCGTCGGCATGCTCGCCAGCGCCTCTGCGGTGGCGCAAACCGAGACCATCGGCCAGGCGACACCCAGGCCGGCAACGGCAGGGACGGTCCCGTCTGCCGCCAATCCGGCCCACGCGGCCGCGCCGAAAACTGCCATGACGCCCGCCTCGACGCCGGAAAGCCGTTCGGCCGCCGCGCTCGCGCTGACGCACGAGCCGACCTATGACGAGGGCTCTGCGCAGCGCATCAGGGACGCCGCGCTCAGCTATTCCGATCTCGCGGTGCGCGGCGGCTGGCCGACCATTCCGGCAGATGCCAAGTTCGCACCCGGCGCCCAGGGCGCCAACGACGAGCTGCTGCGCAAGCGGCTCATCCTCTCCGGCGATCTCGCCGCCGACAAGACGGGCGGCGCGTTCGACCAGGACCTCGCCGACGCGGTGAAGCGCTTCCAGGCCCGCCACGGACTGGCCCCAACCGGCGCGATGACGCCGCGCACGATCGCCGCGATGAACGTCTCCGTGCAGAAGCGCATCCGGCAGCTCGAAGCTTCGCTGCAGCGGCTCGAGAACATGAACTTCGGCTTCGGACAGCGCTATGTCGTGGTCAACATCCCCGCCGCCTTTGCCGAGGCGGTCGAGAACGACGTCGTGGTGCGGCGCTATCGCGTCATCGTCGGCAAGACCGAGAAGCCCTCGCCGACACTGACGGCCCAGATCACCAGCGTCGTCCTCAACCCGACCTGGACGGTGCCGGCCTCGATCGCCAAGACCGAGATCTCGGCGCATATGCGCAAGGACCCGACCTACCTGTCGCGCATGCACATGGAGGTGCTCGACGCCCACGACAATCCGATCGACCCGCATTCGGTCGACTGGTCGGGCACGCACACGCCGAACTTCACGGTGCGTCAGCACAACGGCAGCTTCAACGCGCTTGGCGCCGTGAAGATCGACATGCCGAATTCCTATTCGGTCTACATGCACGATACCAACCAGCGGAACCTGTTCAGTGACGACTACCGCTTCGATTCCCATGGCTGCTCGCGCGTCGACAATGTACGCGATCTCGCCGCCTGGCTGCTCAAGGATCAGCCGAAATGGAGTCGCGCCGCGATCGATGCGGAGATCGCGACCGGACAGCATCTGGAGGTCGCCATGGCCAGGAAGGTGCCGGTGGCCTGGATCTATCTCACGGCGTGGATGACGAAGGACCAGACCGTCCAGTTCCGCAACGACGTCTATAACCAGGACGAGCAGTTGCTGGAGGCGACTGCCGAAGAGGCGGCGTTCTTCAGCAATGCCGGCAGCCATCCGCTGACCGCACACATGCATGTGACGCGGTAGGCACGTCTGCCGCCATGCAAGCGCTGCAAAGGCTGTTGCGAAGCCCCTCGCCTTGCCGCGGTTGACCCCGGCCCTGTCGGGGCCGCACATTGCGCTTGCCCCACGACAAGCGAGCGCGCGATGCCAGACATCTCCGGTGAAACATCCTACGCCGACGGCAAGATCCTCAAGCACGTCACCGATGGCGTCGGCGTGATCACCTTCAACAATCCCGCCAAGCGCAACGCGATGTCGCTGGAGATGTGGGAGGGATTTGGCGAGGCGCTGACGGCCTTGCGCGACGACGAGACGGTACGCGTCGTCATCCTGCGCGGCGCGGGCGGCAAGGCGTTCGTGTCAGGGGCCGATATCAGCCAGTTCGAGAAGACGCGGCATAACGCGGCCGCGTCCGAGGAATATGCCAGGCGCAGCGCAGCCCAGCGCGCTCTGCTCGCCGACTACCCCAAGCCGACCATCGCCTGCATCGAGGGCTTCTGTCTCGGCGGCGGCATGCAGGTCGCGATGCTCGCCGACATCCGCCTCGCCGCACACGGCAGCCAGTTCGGCATTCCCGCGGCCAGGCTCGGCATCGCCTATGGCTTTGAAGGCCTGCGCCACCTGGTGTCGCTGGTCGGCCCGTCCTGGGCGCGGCTTCTGATGTACACGGGCATGCGGATCGATTCCGCCGAGGCCGTGCGCATCGGCCTGGTCGAGCGCGTGTTCCCTGTCGACGAGCTCTGGGGCGAGACCATGACGATTGCCCAGACGATCTCGCAGAACGCGCCGCTCGCGATCAAGGCCGCCAAGATCACCATCGCGCAAGTGTTGAAGGACGAAAGCCGACGCGACATGGAGGCGATCAAGGCGATCGGCACCGCATGCATGGACAGTGCGGACTTCCGTGAGGGCCGCCAGGCCTTCATGGAGAAACGGAAGCCGAAGTTCCAGGGGAAGTGAACCAACGTTCAGGAAGATTAAATTCCTCGACAACGCGTACCGCGATAGCAACCAACTGATCCCTCGCAAGTTCTTCCGCCACCAAAGAGGGAGATTGCGATGAAACTCAAATTTGCTGTTCTTGGTCTGGCTGCCCTGGGCGGCGCGGCGCTCGCGTCAGGGCAGGCGATCGCCGCGATGCCGAACGGCATTCCGCAGGCCGACCGCGTCGCAAGCGGGCCGGCCGCAAATGTCGATCAGGTGCGCATGGTCTGCAATGCCTGGGGTCGCTGCTGGTGGCGACCGAACTATTACCGTGCCTATGGCTATTACGGCCCGCGCCGCATTTACGGGCCACGGCCATACGGCTATTACGGCCACCGCCACTGGCGTCGCTGGTAAACGACGAAGGGGCCCCGAGGGCTCCTTTTTCATGCGCGCGCGTCGACTACAGCGCCCCGAGCACCGCCTTGGTGATATCCGCCGTGCCATTGCTGCCGCCAAATTCCATCGGCTTGATGCCCCCGGCATAGACCTGATCGATCGCACGCTCGATCTGTTCGCCGGCTTCCGCCGCGCTGTCCACACCATGCTTCTCGGCGAGCCAGTCCAGCATCATCGCCGCCGACAGAATCATGCCGGTGGGATTGGCCTTGCCCTGCCCCATGATGTCAGGCGCGGTGCCGTGACACGGCTGGAACACCGCATATTTGTCGCCGATGTCGGCCGACGGCGCCATGCCGAGGCCGCCGATCAGGCTCGCGGTGATGTCGGAGACGATATCGCCGAACATGTTCTCCATCACCATCACGTCGAAATCCCAGGGCCGCTTCACCAGCATCGCCGAGCAGGCATCGACATAGAGCCGGTCGGTCTTCACGCCGGGATGTTTCCTCTCGATCTCGTCGAAGATGCCGCGAAAGAACGCAAAGGCCTTGAACACATTCGCCTTGTCGACGCAGGTCAATGCGCCGGGCTTGCCGCGCGCCTTGCGCCGCTCGGCCAAGCGAAACGAGAACTCGAACAGGCGCTCGGAGGTCTTTCGCGTGATCACCATGGTCTCGCGCGCGTCCTCGTGCGTGACGACACCCTTGCCCATCGAGGCGAACAGGCCCTCCGTGGATTCGCGGATCACGACGAGATCGATGCCGCGCTGGTCGGCGCCGACGATCGGACTAGGCACCCCCGGAATGAGACGCGCCGGACGCACGCCGGCATAGAGATCGAAGATGAAGCGCAGCTCGATTTGCGGCGCGATCTCGGTGTTATCCGGGTAGCGCACCGATGGCAGGCCGCAGGCACCGAGCAGGATCGCGTCGGCATCCTCGCAGAGCTTGATCGTGCTGTCCGGCATCGACTTGCCGGTGGCAAGATAGTTGGTGGCGCCGGCCGGCGCCTCGGTAAAGCGGAAGCTCAGGCCGGATTTGTCGCCGACCTTGCGCAGCACCTCGAGCGCCGGTGCCATGACTTCGGGACCGATGCCGTCACCGGCGAGCACGGCAATGTGGAAGGCGTTGTTTGCGGACATGAGGGTTCCTAAGAGAGGTGTCATTCCGGGGCGGTCCGCAGGACCGAACTATGGTGCGCAATTGCGCACCTGAGAATCTCGAGATTCCGGGTTCGATGCTTTGCATCGCCCCGGAATGACGTAAAGAGAAACTACGGCGTCAGCACCGTGCGGCCGACCACCGCCCCCTGCTGCAACTGCACCAGCGCGTCGTTGGCCTTGGCGAGCGGTGCCGTCGTCACCGGGATCGGCGGTATCTTCTTGGTGCGCACGAGGTCGAGCAACTCCTGCGTTTCACGCAAGTTTCCGACATAGCTGCCCTGGATCGTGATCGCCTTGATTGGAATCAGCGGCAGCGCCCAGGTCGCGCCGCCGCCGAACAGGCCGACGATGACGAGCTTGCCGCCCTTGGTAAGGCAGTCGAAACCAAGCTGCGTCGTAGCGGCATTGCCGACGAGGTCGATCACGGCACGGATCGGCCCACCTGCCTTCTTGGCAAGCTGCTCCAGCGCATCCGGCGCCTTGGGATCGACGGTGGCGAGCGCGCCGGCTTTTTCGGCCGCCTCCCGCTTCCTGGCGTCGATATCGACCATGATCGCGCCCTTGCCGCCCATCGCCTTCAACAGCGACAGCGCCATCAGGCCGAGGCCGCCGGCGCCGAACATCACGATCGGCGTGTCGAAATGCTGCTCCACCTTCTTGAGCGCGCTGTATGTCGTGACGCCCGAGCAGGCATAAGGAGCGGTCGTCGCGGGATCGAGGCCTTCCAGGTTGAGCAGGTAACGCGGATGCGGCACCAGCATGTGATCGGCATAACCGCCGTCGCAATAGACGCCCAGCGATCGCGGCGTCAGGCACATGTTCTCATCACCGGCCAGGCAGGTCGCGCACTTGCCGCAGCCGATCCAGGGATAGACGAGGCCGACATCGCCGAGCTTGAGATCGCCCTGATCGATGGGCTTGACGTCCGGCCCGAACGCCAGGACCTCGCCGACCGTCTCGTGGCCCATGGTCAGAGGCAGGTTGATGCCGCGATCCTTCAGCGACAGCGGCTTGCGGCCATGGCCGAGATCGTAGCCGCCTTCCCAGATGTGGAGATCGCTGTGGCAGACGCCGGCGGCCTTCACCTTGATCAACACCTGCGTGCCCGTCGGCTGCGGCGTCGCCTCGTCGAACTCCTGCAGCGGCGCCTTGAAATCGGCAACCTTGAAACTCTTCATTGGCGTCCTCCCGCATGCTTCTTGTCGCCGCGCCACCATGCCATGGCCGGCAAGGCCAGACAAACCGGTCTTAGTTCAGGCCAGCGGATGATGGCAAGCTGCGAACTGGCCGGGGGCGACCTCGCGCAACTCCGGTATCTCCGCGCTGCATCGCTGATCAGCCCGCGGGCAGCGGGTGCGAAAGCGGCAGCCGGACGGCGGCGCAATCGGCGATGGCGGCTCGCCAACGGCCACCCCCTCGACGGGACGGACGTCCGGATCAGGAACCGGAATCGCTTGCAACAGCAGGTCCGTATAGGGATGAACGGGCTTGGCGAACAATTGCTCGGACGGACCGACCTCGCAGAGCCGGCCGAGATACATCACCGCGACGCGGTCGCTGACCGCTTTGACCACTGCGAGGTCATGCGCGATGAACAGCAGCGTCAGCCCGAAGCGCGCCTTCATCTCCTCCAGCAGGTTGAGAATCTGCGCGCGGATGGAGACGTCGAGCGCCGAAACCGGCTCATCGCAGACGATGAACTCCGGGTTGAGCACCAGCGATCGCGCGATGCAGATCCGCTGGCACTGCCCCCCGGAGAATTCGTGCGGCAGGCGGTTCGCCACGAGCTCGGGGTCGAGCCCGACCGCCGAAAGCACTTCGTGAACCCTGCGCTTGCGCTCGGCGGCGTCCTTGACGCCGGCAATGATCAGCGGCTCGGCCACGATGTCGCCGATCCGCCGCCGCGGGTTGAGCGAGGCGATCGGGTCCTGGAAGATGAGCTGCACGCGGCGGCGCATCTTGCGCAGCGCCTCGCCCTCCATCGCGGTCAGATCCTCGCCGTCGAACAGCACGCGGCCGGATTTGGCACGGCGCAATTGCAGCACCGCGCGCCCCAGCGTCGACTTGCCGCAGCCGGATTCGCCGACCAGCCCCAGCGTCTCGCCGCGCGCGACCTGCAGGCTGACGCCGGAGACGGCATGAACCGTCTTGTTGCCGAGACCATATTCGACGACGAGATGATCGACGTCCAGAAGCGGCTCGGCCCGCACGGCAAGCTGCATCATGCGTCAACTCCCGCCGCCATCTGGATCGGGTGGAAGCAGGCATAGAGATGTCCAGGCGTCTCCGCGCTCGTCAGCGCGGGCTTGGCCTCGTGACAACGGCCTGCGGCATAGCGACAACGCGGCGCAAAGGAGCAGCCGCGCAGTGGCCGTGTCGGATCCGGCGGCCGGCCTGAGATGGCCGGCAGCGGAGTATGCGGCGCGGCATCCAGCTTCGGGATCGCGGCCAACAGCGCCTCGGTGTAGGGCATATGCATGCGCTTGAACAAGGCTTGCGTCGGCGCGCGCTCCACCACCCTGCCCGCATACATCACCGCGACCTCGTCAGCCCGGCCGGCAACGACGCCGAGATCGTGGGTGATGATGATCATCGCCATGTGGCGGCGGCGCTGCTCGCGCGCAAGCAGATCGAGGATCTGTGCCTGGATGGTGACATCGAGCGCGGTGGTCGGCTCATCCGCGATCAGGAGCTTCGGCTCGCAGGACAGTGCGATCGCGATCGCGATGCGCTGGCGCATGCCGCCGGAACATTGATGCGGATATTGCGCGAGCCGCTGCTCCGGCGCGGGAATGCCGACGGCCGTCAGCAGCTCGATGCTGCGCGCCATCGCAGCGGACGCGTCGAGCTCGAGATGCTCCTGGATCGTCTCCATCAGCTGCGTGCCGATCGTCAGCACCGGATTGAGCGAGGTCATGGGGTCCTGGAACACGACCGCAAGGTCTCGCCCGCGCAGGCGCCGCAGGCTTTCCGGCGCGAGGCGCGCCAGATCCTGGCCGTCGAACATCACGCGTCCCGTGAGCTTCGCCTTCTTCGGCAGCAGCTGCAACACCGCGCGCGACAGCATGGTCTTGCCGCAGCCGGATTCACCGACAATGCCGAGCGTGCGGCCCGCCTCGAGCGACAGATCGACGTGATCCACAGCGCGCAGGTTTCCGCGCGGCGTCGGCAGCTCGACCACGACGTCCGCGATGGTCAGGAGCGTGCTCACAGCGCCCCCTGACGCGGGTCGGTCAGTGCCCGCAAGGTATCTCCGACCAGGTTGAAGGCCAGCACGGTGAGGAACAGCCCCGCCGCCGGCAGGAAGGCCAGCCGCGGCGCGACGTCGAGGCTGTCGCGCCCCTCGCCGATCATGCTGCCCCAGCTCGCCATCGGCGGCGGCACGCCGAGGCCGAGGAAGGACAGCGCACCCTCGACCACGATGGTGACGGCGACGCCGAGCAGAAAGAAGGCCAGCAGCGGCAGGATCACGTTCGGCAACAGCTCGCGCACGAGGATGCGCGCATGACTGGCCCCCAGCGCCTCGGCCGCGATCACGAATTCCCGCCGCGCCAGCGTCAGCGTCGCCGCGCGGGCCACCCGCATGAAGGCGGGAATGCCGAGTACGCCGAGGATCAGGGTGAGGTTGGGGACGGACTGGCCGAGATAGGCGGTCACGGCGAGTGCGAAGATCAGCGGCGGAAAGGCGAGCAGCACGTCCATGCTGCCGACCACGAGCGTCTCGAACCGGCCGCGGAAATAGCCGGCCAGCAGGCCGAACGCGCCGCCGATGGTCAGGCCGATCATCGGTGCGATCAGCCCGACCGTCAGCGAGGCCCGCGCGCCGAAGATCAGGCGGGCGAGCTCGTCGCGGCCGAGCCCGTCGGTACCGAGCCAGTGCTCGGTAGAGAACGCCGCGCGGCGCTCCAGCATGTCCATGTCGACAGGGTTCTGCAACGGCAGCACCGGGGCGAGGATCGCGAGGGCCAGGATGATCACGAGCCAGGTGCTCGCGATCCAGAACAACAGGCCGAGCCTGCGCTTGCGCCTGCTGGGGGCGGCCGTCGCGTCGTCCTTTATCGAAAGCTCAAGCGTGGCCATGACGGATCCTGGGGTCGAGCACCGCGTAGAGCATGTCGACGATGAAGTTCACGATGACGAAGCCGCAGGCGACCAGCAGCACCACGCCCTGGAGGATGACGAGATCGCGGGTGTAGATCGCCCCGACCAGGAGCCGGCCGATGCCCGGAAGCGCGAAGATCGATTCCACGATCAGCGTGCCGCCGAGCAGGCGGCCGATATTGATGCCGGTCACCGTCACCAGCGTCAGCGACGACGGCTTCAGCGCATGCACGAACAGGATGCGCGCCGGCTTGAGACCTTTCGCTTTCGCCAGCGCGATATAGTCCTCCTGCAGGGTCGCGATCATGTCGGACCGCAGCACCCGCATGATTCCCGGCCATTCGGCCAGCGCCAGCGTCAGCGCCGGCAGCACGAAGAAGCGGAGATTGTTCAGTGGCTCTTCGGTGAAGGGCACATAGCCGGTCGCCGGCAGCCAGTGCAGCTCGAGCGCGAACAGATAGATCAGCAGGATCGCCACCAGGAAGGATGGCATCGACAGGATCGCGAACGCGCTGCCGGTCATGAAGCGGTCGAACGCGCCGCCGGCCCGTGCCGCGCAGGCGATCGCGACCGGAACGCCGATCACGAGGCCGATGAACTCGGCCATCAGCATCAATTGGAGCGAGACCGGAATGCGCTCGGCGACCGCCTGCAGCACCGTCTGCCCGGTGCGGTACGAGCGGCCGAGATCGCCCTGCAGGACATGGCCGAGCCAGCTCAGATAACGCCACCACAGCGGCTGATCGAGCCCCATGTCGCGGCGCAGCGCCGCGACATTCTCAGGCGTCGCCTGATCGCCCAGGATGACGAGAGCGAGATCGCCCGGCAGCAGCGAGGCGATCAGGAACGTCAGCAGCGAGACGGCGAGCAGCACCGGCAGCATGGCAAGCAGCCGCCGAACGACGAAGTTCAGCATCGCGCCATCATTCCAGCCAGGTCATCGAGACATCGATCACGCTGTTGTAGATCTTCGGGAAGCCCTTCAGCTTGGCGCTCGACAGCGCGTAATAGGTGTTCTGGAAGGTCCAGAACCAGATCGCCTCCTTGTTGATCAGGCGGCTGATGGCGCAGTAATCCTCGGTCCGCTGGCCGGGATCGGCCGTGACGCGTGCATGGTCGAGCAGCCTGTCGAGCTCGGGATTTGAAAAGCCGGCGAGCGCAAGCGGACTGCCGCTGCGGAAATTCGCGTACATCTGCGGATCCGGATCGGCGAGATCGACGATACGCCAGGGCGTCATCTGGAACTGGCGGGTGAAGGCGCGCGAGGGAATCGTGGCCTGGTCGACCTGCTCGATCTCCATGTTGGCGCCGACGCGCTTCCAGAACTGCTGCAGCACCTGGCCGACCATGCGGCCCCTAGGCGTCGCGGTCACCAGCGTCTTGAACTCGACCGGCTTGCCGTAATCCTTGATCAGCGCCTTGGCCTTCTCGACGTCGAAGGGCAGCGCGCCGTCGTCCTTGCACTTGACCCAGGAGCCGTCGCCATAGGGATTGCTGGCGGGCCGGCTCAGGCCGTTGCTGATCGCCTGCGACATCTTCGGACGGTCGATCGCCATCACCAGCGCCTGGCGCACACGGACGTCGTCGAACGGCGCGACCTTGGTGTTGAAGGCGTAAACCTGCGCGCCCGAGCCCTTGTAGGTGTGAACGGTGAGCTTGGAGTCCTTCTGCGCCTTCAAAATATTGTCGGCGTCAGCCTCGTCGTCCCAGATGATGTCGGCCTCGCCAGATTGCAGCGAGGCGAAACGCGACTGCGCGTCAGGCAGCGGCTTCAGGACGATGCGGTCGAGATAGGGGCGGCCCTTGTCCCAGTAGTTGGGATTCTTCTCCAGCACCATGCGGTCGCCGGCGGTCCAGGATTTCAGGATGTAGGGCCCGGTGCCGACGGGATTGCGGTTGTAGTCGTCGCCCTTGGTCTTCCAGGCCGTCGGCGAATGAATGACGTTGTTCTGGCTCTGGATGGTAATCGTCGCCGGCAGGTTCACCGAGGGATCGGTGAGCTTGTAGACGATGGTGTCGTTGTCGGGCGCCAGCACCTCCTTGACGTTGGTGATGTAGAAGGCGCAGCGGCACTTGTTGGCCGGGTCCTTCTGCCGGTCGAAATTCTCCTTGAAGGCCTGGGCATTGAACGGCGTGCCGTCGTGGAATGTCACGCCCTGGCGCAGCTTGAAGGTCCAGGTCATGTAGTCGTCGGAATGAGTCCAGGACACCGCGAGCTTGGGCGCGGCCTCGCCCTTGTCGTCGAGCGTCGTCAGCGTATCGAAGATCGCGGCGGCCGCGGTGAAGGTGGAGGTGTCGTAGACGCCGACCTTGAGCGGATCGAAGCCCGCAATCTCCAGCTCCTGGCCGACGGTGATGCTGCCGCCGGATTTCTGCGCCTGCGCGGGCTCAGCCAGCGGAAGGAGCGCAAATGCCGCAACAAGGAAAATCGGCGCGTGCTTGCGCGCCGCAGCAGCAGACTTCGTCATGGTTCCTCCCGGGATCCCTCGTCCGATGTTTCGGATCGCTGAATGACTGGAGGCGAGATTGGCGACAAATGCTCGCGACGGCAAGGGGCACGCGCGACAGATCAAACGCCGCAGGTGCGGCGCAATGTTGCTCAGCGTGTCGCGGCTGTTTTGCCTGTCGGAATTGGCGCGTCGTCAGCGAGGCCGATCTCATGGCGCAGCCCATCGGTATGCTCGCCGAGCACGGCCATCGTCTTGCCGGGCGTGATGTCGGCGCCCGACATCCGGAATGGCAGGTTGAGCACCTGGAACGAGCCGCCCTCGTCCCGCACCTCGGAGAGCGCCTGCCGGTGCGCGAGCTGCGGATCGGCTAGCGCCTCGGACACGGTGCGATAGGCCGAAGCCGGCACGCCGGCCCCACCGAGTGCTGCGAGACAGGCGTCGGTCGTGAGCTGCCGCGACCAGGCTTCGACCCCGTCCATCACCTCGGCCCAGTTGTCGCGGCGAGCCGCATAGGTCGCAAAGCGCGGGTCGGTGATCCAGTCGAGGTGCCCGATCACGCCCATCAATGCCTGGAAGGTCTTCTCGCTGGCGACCGTGATCATGACGTAGCCATTGGCCGTCTCGGTCGGGCCGAACATCGGGCGCGGCGGCGGCTTCACCGCGAATTGGGCACTCTGCAATTCGGTCAGAGTCAGCGACAGCATCGTTTCCAGCATGGAGACGTCGATGTGCTGGCCGATCCCCGTCACGGTGCGCTGATAGAGCGCGGACGCGATCGCGCCGAAACCGTAGGTCCCGGTGACGACGTCGGCGTGGTAGATGCCGCAATAGTCCGGACGGTTGCGGCCCGGCTGGTAGGCGAGATGCGCCATGTCGTAGCCTGAGGCCGCGTGGATCACCGGGGCGTAAGCAGGCAGCTCGGCCGAGGGGCCGGTCTGGCCGTAGCCGGAGATCGAGCAATAGATCAGCCGCGGATTAACCGCGCGCAGCCTGTCATAGTCGAGCCGCAGGCGGTGCATCACGCCGGGACGGAAGTTCTCAACCAGAACGTCTGATGTCGCGGCCAGCCGGCGCACAGCCTCCTTGCCGTCCTCGGACTTGAGGTCGAGGACCATGCTCTTCTTGCCGACATTGAGCTGGCCGAACGCGGTGCTGCAGCCGTTACGCAGCGGTGGCCGGGTCCGCATCGTCTCCCCGCCGTCGGTCTCGATCTTGATGACCTCGGCGCCCATATCAGCTAGCATCCGCGCGCAGTGAGGACCTGCGATGGTCGTCGAAAAATCCAGGACCCGCAGGCCTGCGAAGGCCTTTGTCGTCGTCCCCTCATGCTTATCTGCTAGCTGCATACGTGCCGCGTCCTCGGGTTTTTGGAACTACGGAAGTTCTCTCTAGTTGATGCGGCGACCCTAGAGGGCGGCGGCTGAGTAGGAAAGTGTTTACCGAAAAGACGCGCCGCGTGGGCGGGCTTTAAGAAATTCCTGGGCAACTGGACCCGTTCTTGCATAGCAGCAAACGGGATCGGAAGAGGGCAGCTGTTCTTGAGGGTCTTGTTCGTCACCACGGAGATGGACGACTTCGTCCGCGTCGGCGGACTCGGCGCCGTGTCCGCTGCTCTGCCCCGCGCTCTTCGCCCCTTTGCCGATATCCGGATCATGTTGCCCGGCTATCGCGACATCATCGAGCAACTCACGCATATTCAGATCGTTGGCCGCTGTCCGGCATTCGCGGAGATGCCCGCCTGCTCGCTCGGCCGAGCCGCGACCAAGGACGGAATGCCCGTCTACGTGCTGTTGTGCTCACAGCTCTACGACCGGCCCGGCAATCCCTATGGCGACGAGTCCGGGCGCGACTGGCCGGACAACGACATCCGATTCGCGCGCTTTGCCTCGGCAGCCGCTGAGCTGGCCATGGGCAAGCTGGACAAGAATTGGGCAGCAGACCTGATCCATGCCAATGACTGGCAGGCTTCGCTGGTGCCGGCCTATCTCGCCTGGCGCGGCGCCAAGCTGCCGTCGATCCTGACCATCCACAACCTCGCCTATCAGGGCCTCTTCCCGAAGGAGGCGCTGCGGCGCATCGGCGCACCGGAGAGCTCCTTCCACATCGACGGCGTCGAATTCTATGATCAGGTCTCTTTCCTCAAGGCCGGGCTGGTCTACGCCTCGCACCTCACCACCGTCAGCGGGACCTATGCGCGCGAGATCACGACGGAGGAATTCGGCTGCGGCCTGGAGGGCCTGCTCCGCCTGCGCTCGGACGCCTCCGAGCTCACCGGCATCCTCAACGGCATCGACGAGAGCTGGGACCCGCGCTCCTGTGCCCAGCTTGCCCAGCAGTTCGGCGCCGGCGACTGGGCCGGCAAGAGGGCCAATGCGGATTACGTGCGCAAGCAGTTCGGCTTGGCGGTGTCGCGCGGCCCGATGTTCGGCATCGTCGCGCGCCTCGTGCACCAGAAGGGCATCGACCTCGTGCTGTCGGCGGCCGACGAGATCGTCGATGCCGGCGGGCAGATCGTGGTCACCGGGTCCGGCGAGCCGGCGCTGGAGCAGGCCTTGATCGACGCGCATCGCCGCCGCCCCGACGCCATCGGCGTGGTGATCGGCTTCAACGAGGCGCAAGCTCGCCGCATCTTTGCCGGCAGCGATTTCACGCTGATGCCCTCGCGCTTCGAGCCGTGCGGGCTCAGCCAGATGTACGCCCAGCGCTTCGGTTCGCTGCCGATCGGGCACCAGACCGGCGGCCTTGCCGAGACCATCACCGACGGCGAGACCGGATTCCTGTTCTCGAAGCCCTCGCGCGATTCCTTCCTCGGCGGCGTCCGCCGGGCCTTCTCCGCCTTCATGGCGCAAGACCAGCTCGACACCATGCGCCGCAGTGCCATGGGACGGTCGTTCTCCTGGACCATCTCGGCCGGCAGCTACAACGCGCTGTATCGGAAGCTGGCCTCGGTGTGAGGCCGAGACGTTCCCCGTCGTGCGCACCTATCCATCACCGTCACCCTGAGGTGCTCGCCTCTTTGGCGAGCCTCGAAGGGCGACGGCCCTGCTGCAGCAGCGGGGCCGCGCATCCTTCGAGGCTCCCGGCGCGACGCGTCTGCATCGCGCTGCTCGCACCTCAGGATGACGGAGCTGAGAGCAGAAAACTTACCCCTTCCCGCGCACGTCCATCTGCGGCCGTCCAATCCAGGCCCTGTTAAGGCAGCGGATCATCCAGTCGGGTTGCGGCTCGCCGCGCAAGCGCGCCTGCGCTTCCTGGTAGGGACCGACATAGCGCAGCCGGTCCGGTAATTTCGGATAGATGCGCCGGATCCATGTCAGCGCGTTGTCGGCCGCGCTCTTGTCCCGCTCATCGAGCCTAAACCCGAAGCCAGATCGCAATCGCTCCGGCAGCATTCGCGCCGTGATCGCGCGATACCATCGCGGCGGCCGCAGCCACGGACGCGCGCCCGAGAAGATTTGCATGGCGATCTCGCGTGCTGCCGGGCTGACGGTCAACGTATCCGACTGCACCATCGCGGCATTGTAAGCAGCAAAGCCGGCCCAGTCCCCCGGCAAATCGACCGCCGTCAATCCGAACAAGGCACCGAACAGCCGGCTCTCGGTCCAGTAACGCTCGCGCTCCTCCACAGAGAATGGCGGCAAGACCAAATCGTGCGCCATCAACGCGGTCTCGACCAGCGTCGCATGAACCCAGCGCAGCGAGGCGATGTCGTTGGCACAATAGCGCGAACCCGCAGCAAAGGGGCCGACCGTCTCGGGCATCTCTCCGACGATCATGCCGTGGCGCCGGTGCAGCTGCCGCGACGACAGCAAGGCACGGTCGAGCGAGCCGAACACCATGGCGAAGACGATGTCGAAAGTGCGATGGAAACGTCCGATCGGATCGGCAAAGGTCTTGGAGTGCTCGGCGATGGCAGCCGCCACCCAGGGATGGGCCAGCTGCAGCAACAGCGCGCGGCCGGCACCGAGAAAGATGACGGCCTCACGGTCGATCCGCCAGGTCAGCGTGTCAGGACCGAACACGCCCGCCATCGGTCCCGCCGCGTTGGCGCGGACCTGATCGAGGGCTGCCTCGAGATCGTTCGCTGACACCACTTGCCAGGGCCTTTCGCCTTGCGGATCGCCGACGATCCGCAGGGCCTGTGGCAATTCGATGATGAGCGGCTCTATTCCGCTGCCATGGGCATCTCGTCCGTATGCTCGTGCAGCACCACGCCGGCCAGCGGATCAAACTCGCCGACCCACGGCTTGCGCGTAAGCACCGACTTTGTGTGAGCGTAACCAGCGTGCCAGCGCCGCGTGATCCCCGACGGACTGAAGTCGATATCCTTGGTGTGGGTCTCAAGCTCCAGCTGCGGCGCCAGCAGCCGCACCACATGCATGCGGGTCGGACAGCCGTAGCTCGTCAACTCCCTCACCGCGGGATCGTTACGCTCGGCCTCCGGAAGCCGCGCTGCGAGCTGGTTGATGACATGGCGCAGGCGGTGGGCCTGCTGCTGGCGTGCGATCTGGCTCGAAATGCGGCTGGAATACTGCACGTCCTTGTGGCGGTTCAGCACCTCCGCCATCGTCGTCGGCTCGGCGCCGACGGGATTCCACAAATGCACGGAGAAGATCAGCGAATCCCGTCGCGGATTGTCGTCGAACACCGCCTCGGTCGGCGTGTTCGACAGGATGCCTCCATCCCAATAGAGTTCGCCGTCGATGCGCACCGCCGGGAAGGCCGGCGGCAGCGCGCCCGAAGCCATCACATGCTTCACCGTCAGTTCGCCGTCACGGCTGTCGAAATAGCGCATCTGGCTGGTGCCGACGTGCGCCGCACCGACCGTCAGACGCGGCGCGCAACGATTGGCGAGATCGAAATCGACCAGCTCGCTCAGCGTCTTCTCCAGCGGCGCGGTCGAATAATAGCCCGCGTTGTCGGCGCCGAGCGGATAGGAATCGCCGGCATGTGCCAGCGGATTGGGCCGGAAGAAACCGGGAATGCCGTGCGTGACGGTCGACCAATAGGCCAGCTTCTCGTTGAAGCCGGGAAACGCGGATCGCCAGTCCCAAACCGGCTTCTGCTCCATCCGCTTCCAGAATTCCCTCAGGCGCGCAAGTCGATGCTCCCGCGGATTGCCGGCGATCAGGCTCGCGTTGATGGCGCCGATCGAGGTACCGATGACCCAATCCGGCTCGATGCCGGCCTCGTGCAGGGCCTGGTAGACGCCGGCCTGATAGGAACCGAGCGCGCCGCCGCCCTGAAGCACGAGAACGACCTGACCCGGCAGGTCGTGACCCTTGCCCGGTGTTTTGTCGTGTCTGCCGTTCATGTCAGGCTCCTGCATTGGTCGAATATTCGACTTGTTGCGCCGGCTCATGTCAATGCGCCGTCCAGCCGCCATCGACGGGAAGCGCGATCCCGGTGATCGACGCGGCCGCGTCCGTCGACAGGAACACCGTCAGCGCACCGAGTTCCTCGACCGTTGCAAAGCGCTTGTTCGGCTGCTGCGCCAGCAGCACGTCACGAATGACCTGGTCGCGGGAAATGCCGTGCGCCTTGGCCTGCCCGTCGATCTGCGCTTCGACCAGCGGCGTAGAGACGTAGCCGGGACAGACCGCGTTGCAGGTGATGCCCTCCTCCGCAGTCT
The DNA here is from genome assembly GCF_002776695.1 of Bradyrhizobium nitroreducens. Taxonomy (GTDB): domain Bacteria; phylum Pseudomonadota; class Alphaproteobacteria; order Rhizobiales; family Xanthobacteraceae; genus Bradyrhizobium; species Bradyrhizobium nitroreducens. The sequence goes on along the minus strand of NZ_LFJC01000003.1, from coordinate 6,705,202 downwards.
CCAGCGCCGTGACTTTGGTCAGACCGACGATGCCGTGCTTGGCTGCGACATAGGCTGCCTTGAACGGCGAGCCGACCAGGCCGTGCGCCGAGGCGATGTTGATGATCCGCCCAAAACCGCTCTGCCGCATCGCCGGCAGCGCGAGCCGCGTCGTGTGGAAGGCCGAGGTCAGGTTGATGGCGAGGATCTGATCCCATTTCTCGACCGGAAACTGCTCGAGCGGCGCGACATGCTGGATGCCGGCATTGTTGACGAGGATGTCGAGCCGGCCGGACTCGGCGATGGTCGCCGCGATCATCTCGGCGATCGACTTGGGCCTCGTCATATCCGCCGGCGAATAGCTCGCCTTGACGCCGAACTCGGCGACGATCTGCTCGCGTACCTTGCCGATCTCGGCGGCGACGCCGAGGCCGTTCAGCACCACGTCGGCGCCGGCCGCCGCCAGCGCACGCGCGATGCCGAGACCGATACCGCTGGTCGATCCCGTGACCAGCGCCACCTTGCCGGCCAGCGCGCGTGCCGGCTGAGACGTCTGCGGCTTCAGCGGTATGTTCATGACACGACCTCCATTGGCGATGACTGGGCTCCCAGCCTTCGCAAGACCCTGGAAGATCGGTCGCCCGAACGGAAATACCGGCTGGCTTCCGAATCCATAGGCGCGCGCTATTGCGGCTGGGATGTCATTCGACGGCCCGATCGGATAAGGTCGCGCCGTCTTGCTGGGAGCCGATTCATGGAAATGCATCAGGTCCGCTATTTCCTCGCAGTCGCGCAGCTGCTCAATTTCACGCGCGCGGCGGAGGAGTGCAACGTCACGCAGCCTTCGCTGACGCGCGCGATCAAGCAGCTGGAGGCCGAGCTTGGTGGCGACCTGTTTCGCCGCGAGCGACCGGCGGCGCAACTGACCGAGCTCGGCCAGCGCATGCATCCGCTGCTGAAGCAGTGCTATGACGCCGCAGCCGGCGCGCGCTCGCTCGCCTCCTCGTTCAAGAGCGGCGAGGTCGGCGCGCTGCGTATCGCGCTGACGCATTCGATCGATCTGGCATTGCTGATTCCCCATCTCAACGAGATCAGGCGGCAGTTCAACCGGCTCGAGCTGCGCTTCCTGCGCGGGACGGCCCGCGAGGTCGGCGATTTCCTCAAGAAGGGCGAGGCCGAGCTCGGCATCGCCGCCGAGATCGACGAGGCCTGGGACCGGCTCGACGTCTGGCCGCTGTTCACGGAGAGCTTCGAGCTCGTCGTTGGCGACGGACACCGGCTGGCGGGCCGCAGCAGCATCGAGCTGGAGGATCTGCGCTCCGAGCAATTGCTGAGCCGGACCTTCTGCGAGCACGCGCGCCGCATCTCCGCGAGCCTGCGCGAGCACGGCATCGAGCATGGCCACGAGATCTCGAGCGAGCGCGACCTGATCGAGCTGGTCGAAGCCGACATCGGCGTTGCCATGGTGCCGCACACCTCGCCTTTGCCGGACACGCTGACGCGCGCCACCGTCGCCGGGCTGGATGCCCGCCGCACCGTCAGCCTTTACGGCGTGGCCGGCCGGCAGCGAACGGCAGTCGCCAATGCCGTGATGCGCATGCTGCGCGGCGCCGACTGGCGCAAGATCGCGGGGTAGTGGAGCGTTGCACCAGGTGAGACGCGTGTTGCTGTGCCCTCTCCCCTTGTGGGAGAGGGCAGCGACGCCGGTAGACGCAGACTCGCTTGGGTGAGGGGTATGTCTCCGCGAGCGACGGCACATGCGGAGAGAAACCCCTCACCCGTCTCGCCGCTTCGCGCCGAGCCACCCTCTCCCCAAGGGGAGAGGGTAAAGAGTGTGCGCGGCTAGTTCTCCCGGCTCGCGCTCTCCAGTGCCGCGAGCAGATCGTCGATCTCCATGCGCTTGCGGAAATCGGGGTCGACGAAGCGCGCTTTCACGATGCCGTCGCGGCCGACCACGAACACCGCCGGGATTGGCAGCATCCAGCCGTCATTGCCGTGGAATTTTGTCATATCCTGGTAGGACAGCAGGCGCTGGATCTCGGTGCCGAGCCAGATCGCGAGATTGAGCGACAGCGCATAGCCGTTGTCGAGGTCGGTCAGGATTGGAAACGGTGCGCTGGACTCGGCCTTGAGGCGTCCAGTGTATTCCTGTGTCTCCGGCATCACCGCGACGACCTGCGCCCCGATCGCCCTGATGCGGTCGAGCGCCTGGACCACGGCGCGGACGTTGAGCCGGCAATAGGGACACCAATGGCCGCGGAAGAACATCACGGCGAGCGGACCGCGCTCCAGGAGCGACGGCAGCGTGACGAGACGCCCGCCCTCGTCCGGCAGCATGAATGGCGGCATCGCATCGCCCGGGCGCGGCGCGGTCTCGCCGCCGCCGTTACCGCCCAATCTCGCCACCAGGCGATCGACGGCCTCGCCATAGGCCGGAAACACCGCACGGCTGGCATCGGCATAGGCACGGAGCTGCTCGTTCAGCGTGCCGTCCATGTCGCGGCAGCGCTGGAAGGCAAGCCTGAGCTGTTCGGCATCGGCAGGCGAGAGAGATGTCATCTTCTGCTCCGGCATTCTCCAAGGCGAATATTAGATTCCCGGTTCGGCCGCCCGCAAGGGGCGGCCGCGATGCCAGGCCCCGTTCAGTTCACGTAGAAATTTCCGGTCGGATCGAGCCGTCCCGAGGTGGAGTACAGCGATCCGTTGCTCATGAAGAAGACGGTGTTGTCGGGCACCTTCTTGGCGTTCTTCATCATGGCCTCGTGGTTCTTCTCGGCCGGGGCCATCGCCATCGCCGACATCTTGCCGGGGCCACCATAGAAATAGGCCATGCCGGCCTTGAAGTCCCAGGCGGCCTCCGAGAACGCGGAAGTGGCGATGACCGCAAAAGCGGCGGTGGCGATCAGAGTCTTGGACAATTTCGGCATGGGGGTGCTCCTCGGGATTGACGTCGACGCCCGCCAATCGGGCGCCCTGTCATCGGACGCCGAATGCCGCGAAAGCGGAAATGCCGTTGCCCAATCGGATCGATAGCCACCGCGCATCGAGATAGCGCACCGCTATCGCATCGAGAGCAAGCCGGCATTTCAGGATGGACGCGATCTCGATGAAGCTCCCGTCATAGCCGGCGACCAGCGCGGTTGCGGCCAACACAGGAGACCTCCCCATGTCCCAGAGCCATCCCTCGTTCCGTCTGATCTGGCCCGGCCTTGCCATCGCCGGCGCCCTCACGCTCTCGGCGCAGCCCGTCGTTGCCGGCGAATGTCCGGCCGGCAAGATCAAGCCCAACGCCCAGCAGATGGTCGACTACAAGCCCGTCGGCGTTACCGATGTCACGCTCGGTGCGATCGACCTCGGCAAGCAGCCGGCCCATATCGAGGGGCGCGAGCTGCGCTTTCGCAAGCTGACCATCGAGCCCGGCGGCATCGTGCCCTGGCACAGCCACGACGACCGTCCCGCGTTGATCTTCGTGCAGCAGGGCGAGATCGTCGAATACGCCTCCAACTGCGTCGATCCGATCGTGCACAAGGCCGGCGACATCCGTCCCGAGGTCAACGGCACCTCGCATTGGTGGAAGAATCTCGGCAAGGAGACCGTCATTCTCTACGTCGGCGACGTCCGCAAGGATCCCAACGATCACCACATGTAACGGCTTTTAATGCTCCGTCATTCCGGAGCGCGCAGCGAACCCGGAATCTCGAGATTCCGGGTCTGGTGCGCCGGCCCGCGCTTTGCACGTCCCGTTCGCACCAGCCCGGAATGACAAGTCGAGAGAAATCGTGCCATGACCGATCTTTCCGCGTCGATCAAACCGGCCGCGATGGCGCTGGACGCGCACTCGCCGGGTCTGGCACTGCGCTCGCTCGTGATCGGCCTCACCGCATTCCTGACCGTCGTCGATCTCTTCGCGACGCAGGCGATCCTGCCCACGCTCGCGCGCCATTACGACGTCACGCCCGCCGCGATGGGCTTTGCCGTCAACGCCAGCACCTTCGGCATGGCCGCAGCCAGCCTCGTCGTCGGCTTTCTCAGCCCGCACATCAACCGGCGGACCGGCATCCTGCTCAGCCTGGCACTGCTGGCGATCCCCACCAGCCTGCTGGCCTCGGCACCGAATCTTGCCGTCTTCACCGTCTTGCGGATCGCGCAGGGCCTGTGCATGGCGTCCGCCTTCGCGCTCACCCTCGCCTATCTCGGCGAGCAATGCAGCGCGATTGACGCCGGCGGCGCCTTTGCCGCCTACATCACCGGTAATGTCGCGAGCAATCTCGTGGGACGGCTGATCTCGGCCGCCGTCGCCGACGGACTAGGTCTTGCCTGGAATTTCTATCTGTTCGCGGCCCTCAACCTCGTCGGCGCTGTGCTGGTCTATTTCACGATTCGACGCGTGCAGCCGATGCATACGATGATGCCGGCCGCTTCACCGCTCAAGGCCATGATCGCGCATTGGCGCAATCCGAGGCTGTGCGCGGCCTTCGGCATCGGCTTCTGCATTCTGTTCGCCTTCATCGGCACCTTCACTTTCGTCAATTTCGTGCTTGTGCGGCCGCCGCTGGCATTGGGCATGATGGATCTCGGCCTCGTCTATTTCGTCTTCCTGCCGTCGGTCGTCACGACGCTTCTGGCTGGCAAGGTGGCCGCGCGGTTCGGAACGCGTCCGACGATCTGGGGCGCGCTCGCCGTCGCCGGCCTGGGTCTGCCCTTGATGCTGATGCCACATCTGAGCGAAGTCCTCACCGGTATGGTTCTGGTCGGCGTCGGCACATTTTTCGCGCAGGCCGCCGCGACAGGCTTTGTCGGACAGGCGGCTGCCGACAACCGCGGCATCGCCAGCGGGACCTATCTTGCGTGCTATTTCTGCGGCGGGCTGGTCGGCACGGCGGTGCTCGGGCGCCTGTTCGACGCCTTCGGGTGGCACGCCTGCGTGTTCGGCGTCGGCGTGGCCCTTGGGGCGGCAGCCCTGCTCACCTTCGCCCTGAAGCGCTAGAGCATCTTCGGTTCTGATTGAATCAGAACCGAAGCTCTAGATTCTTGTTTTGACGCGTTTTCTTCACGCGAACCGGTGTCCACTTCGCTCGAAAGAGCTCTAGCAGTCGCGCGGTCAGCGAAGCGCGATGCCGGGTCTCGCCTCGCGCCGCGCTACTTGGGGGCGGTCAACTTTTCCCAGGGACGTTTGCCGCTGGCATCTCTGTCCCATGGACGCGCGGTCGGCGCGTTCCTTTCCTCGACGGCCGCCTTAGCGCGATCTGCCTGTACCTGCTCGCGATCCGTCAGCGATGGCTTGGGTTGCGCTTCGGACGTCTGTGCAGCGACTGGACTTATGGCGAGCAGCGCTGCGATGAGAAACTTTGTCATCCCCGGCTCTAGCACGTGCGAGGCAGGACGTCCGATTTAGTTTCCGGCGCCTGCTGTTCCATCACGCCCGCGCGTCAGCCGGAGCCCGCTGCTTCAGCAGCCGGGCGCAGACAAAGCCGAGTACCACCATGATCCCCGCGCTTGCGACCAGGGTCGGCATCTTGCCGGCATGCTGGAGCCCGAAACCATAGGCGAGCGGCCCCACGGTCTGCCCCATGAAGAAGAAGAACGAATGCAGCGACAGCGCGGTGGCGCGCGCTTCGACCGAGAGCTCGCTGGCGAAGACCTGCAGGCAGCCATGGGCGATGTAGAAGCCCCAGCCCATCACGATGAGATTGAGGGCCTGCACCTCCCAGCGCGGCCCGAACGCGACGGCAACGAGCTGCGAGGCAACCAGCGTCATGCCCACGATCATCATGCCCTTGACGCCGAGCCACGGCAGCAGCCGCGCCACCGTCAGCGTGTAGAACAGGCCGCCGACCGCAAAACCCGCAATGACCAGGCCGGCGATCGACAGCGATGTCTGGCCGAGCTCGAACAGGAACGAGGCGATGTAGGGAAACAGGCCGAGCACGCAGCAGCCTTCGATGAACACCGCGGAGTAGCAGACATAGGCGTTCGGGTTGGTGAAGATGGTGCGATAGCCCGCCCTCAGCGCCGACAGGCTCGTCTTCGGGGGATGCTTGACCCTGGCGCCGCGAAAGCCGGCGGCGACCGCGATCGATGCGATGATCACCAGCCCGCCGAGCACCGCCAGCACGCCGCGCCAGCCGAGGAAATCGCCGATCAGGCCGGAGGCCGAGGCACCGAGCAGATTGCCCGTCATGGCGCCGGCAAGCGTGCGGCTGATCGCAACCTGGCGTTTCTCGGGGCCGACGAGATCGCTGGTCAGGCTGAGCGCCACCGGAAACACGCCGCCCGAGCCGATGCCGGCGAGAATGCGGGTCGCAAACAGAACCGAGAACGAGGTCGAAAATGCGCCGAGGATGTTGGCGAGGCCGAGCAGCGCCAGGCAGCCGATCATCAGCCGCGTCTTGCCGAACAGATCGGCGGCAGCGCCGATGATCGGCTGGATGATCGAGAAGGTGAAGGCGAACACCGCGGCAAAGCCTGCGGCGGTCGCGATGCTGACGCCGAAATCCTCGGCGACATGCGGCAGCACCGGATCGAGCGCCCGCGCCGACAGGGCCGCGGCAAAGCTTGCGCCCGAGATGACGTAGAGCGCCGTCGGCAAGCCGTGGTCGTGCGGCCGCGCCTCGCTCTTCTGCATCAGCGCGGGTTCTTTGCCAGCGCGTCGAACGCCATCAACCTGGCGATCAGCCCTTCGAACTCGCGCAGCGGCACCATGTTGGGTCCGTCCGAAGGCGCGCGGTCGGGATCGGGATGGGTCTCGATGAAGACGCCGGCAACGCCGACGGCAACCGCCGCGCGTGCGAGCACCGGCACGAATTCGCGCTCACCGCCCGACGAGGCACCCTTCCCGCCCGGCTGCTGCACCGAATGGGTGGCATCGAAGATCACGGGCGCACCGGTGGTGCGTGCCAGGATCGGCAGCGCGCGCATGTCGGAGACCAGCGTGTTGTAGCCGAACGACACCCCGCGCTCGGTGACGAGCACGTTGGGATTGTTGGCGCTGGTGATCTTCGCGACGACGTTCGCCATGTCCCACGGCGCCAGGAATTGCCCCTTCTTGACGTTGACGACCTTGCCGGTCGCAGCCGCCGCCAGCAGCAGATCGGTCTGCCGGCACAGGAAGGCAGGAATCTGCAAGATGTCCACGGCCTGCGCCACCTCGGCACATTGCGTGGCCTCGTGCACGTCGGTCAGGACAGGCAGACCGAGCGAGGAGCGGATTTCGGCGAAGATCGGCAGCGACTGCGCAAGACCCAGGCCGCGCGCCGCGGACGCGCTGGTGCGGTTGGCCTTGTCGAACGAGGTCTTGTAGACGAGGCCGATGTTCAGCCGCGCCGCGATCTCCTTCAGCGCGGAGGCGACCTCCAGCGCATGCTGGCGGCTTTCGAGCTGGCATGGTCCGGCAATGATCGAGATCGGCAGATCGTTGCCGAACTTGACCTTTCCGATGGTGACGACCGGCGCCGCTGAATGCGAAGAGCTCAAGACAAATCCCTCGTTTCGGCGCGACCATAGCCGCCACGAGGGTCGGATCAACCCTATTCGGCCCAGGCCATCCGAATATCAGGGTTGCGCCGGGGCTGCCGGCGCCGCCCTTGCCGCGGCAGATTCCTACTTCACGGCCGAGAAGGCAGTCGGCGTCAGGATCTGGCTGACGATATTGCCGACGATCTGGCCGTCCGCTTCGCTCTCCGCGCGTGCTTTGATCCAGTCCGGATCGGTCATGAACTTGCCCCACTTCGTCTCGCGCTCGGCAAGCGACTCCCAGGCGAGGAAATAGGTCAGCTCCTGGTTGGATTCGCCGATCAAGGTCGTGAAGAAGCCGGCCTGCTTGATGCCGTGCTTCTCCCAGATCTTCAGCGTGGCGGTCTCGAACCGCTTCAACAGCGCCGGCAGGCGGCCGGGCACGCAGCGATAAACGCGCATTTCGTAGATCATTCATGTTCCTCCCTGAACAGGTCCGGCGGTTATAGCGGCTGCCCGCGAGGGTGTCTTGAGCCCGGACCGGCCGCCCCCCGCGGCGCTCCGCGCATGGCTTGCGCGTCCGGCGCCGCGCCGGACTCCCGCAATGCTGCCGCAATGATCGGGCCGCTACAAAGGCTCAGTCGCAGCCTGGGTGCCTGTCACATGCGGATTTTGCTGGTCGAGGATGAAGCGGAGATGGCCGGCGCCCTGGCCTCGGCGCTGAAGCGCTACGACATGGTGGTGGACCACGCCCCGACGCTGGCCGAGGCGGAGGAGGCCATCTCGGCCGACGTCCATGCCGCCGTCCTGCTCGACCGCCAGCTTCCTGACGGCGATGGCCTCGCCCTGATCCCAAAGCTCCGCGCGCGCGCCGACGGCGTGCCGATCATCGTCCTGACTGCGCGGGGCGAGCTCGCCGACCGCATCGCCGGGCTCGACAGCGGCGCCGACGATTATTTGTCCAAGCCGTTTGCAGTCGAGGAGCTGCTGGCGCGGCTGCGCGCCGTGCTGCGGCGGCCGGCGGGCCTCTCCCCTGACGTGATCCGTGCCGGCCGCCTCGCCTTCGACCTCAGTCATCGCGAGGCCAGTATCGACGGCGTGCCGTTCGAGCTGCCTCGCCGCGAGCTGCTGGTGCTCGAAGCGCTGGTCCGCCGCATGGGCCGGACCGTGCTGCGCTCGGCGCTGGAAGAGGCGGTCTACAATTTCGACGACGAGATCCAGTCCAACGCGCTCGACACGCACGTCTCGCGGCTCCGGCGAAAGCTCGCGGACGCCGACGCCGGCATCGAGATCCACGGCATTCGCGGTGTCGGCTACCTCCTGAAGAAGCTGCCATGAGCACGATCAGCGCGCACCACGATCCCTATTGCCTGCGCTCGCGCCTGAGCTGGCGCCTGCTGTCGCTCCAGGCCGCGCTGCTCCTTGCACTTGTCGCCGTCGTGGTCGGAGCGTTGTGCGCCTCCGGCTTCGTGCTCGCCGAGCGCGACGAGGACCGTGTCATCGACGTCGTCCAGCGCGCGCTCATGCGCGACGCACAAGGCGGACTGGCCTTGCGGCGGACGGCCGAGCTGCAGCACTTGCGCAGCGAGACGCCCGACCTCTGGTTCCTTGTGCGCGACCGGCAGGGTCGCATCCTGAGCGAAGGCACCGTGCCGGCCGAATTCGCCGCGATCGGCAACGGCCTCGACCAGATCAGCCAGGCGCGGCTCGGCTGGCAGATGTTCGAGGACGATCCCCGCAAGCCGGCGGCACGGCTGAAGCGGGTCGACACCGATGCCGGCAATGTGCAGGTCATCACGGCGACGCAAGGACGTCTGATCGGCGCCAAGGCGCTGTTCATGACATCCCTTGCGTTCCTCGGCCTCGCCCTGCCCGGCCTGTTGCTGATGGGAACGGCGACGTTCATCGCGACGCCGATGATCGTGCGCCGCGCGTTCAGGGGGCTCGATAGCGCGGCGGACGAGGCCAGGCGCATCGATATCCATCAGCGCGGCGCGCGGCTGCCGGTAGAGCGGATTCCGCTGGAGGTCATGCCGCTGGTGACCGCGATCAACGACGCGCTGGCGCGGCTCGACCAGGGCTATGCCCGCCACAAGCGCTTCGTTGCGGATGCCGCGCACGAGCTTCGTACACCGATCGCGATCCTGAACACACGGCTGGAGTCACTGGCCCCTGGGCCGGACAAGACCCGTCTCATGGAGGATGCCGCGCGGCTGGCGACGCTTGCCGAACAATTGCTCGATATCCAGCGGCTCGACCGCTGCGGCCATCCTTTCACGCGCGTCAATCTCGTCACCGTTGCGCAAGGCGTCGCCGCCGATCTCGCGCCGCTGGCGATCGCCGCGGGCTACGAGCTGGCGCTCGACGCGCCGGCGACACCGATCGAGACGATGGGCGATGCGGCGGCGCTGGAGCGCGCGCTGACCAATCTCGTGCAGAATGCAATCCAGCACGGCCCGCGCCGCGGCACGATCGGGATTCGCGTCGGCAGGCCCGCGAGCATCGAGGTCGCGGACGAAGGCGCCGGCATTCCCGCCGATCAGCGCGAGCAGATCTTCGAGCCGTTCTACCGGCTGACGCCGCTCGATCGCGGCGCCGGCCTCGGCCTCAACATGGTGCGCGAGATCGTGCAGCTGCATGGCGGCCACGTTTCGGTCGCGGACGGACCGGAGGGCGGCGCCTGCTTCCGGATGACGCTGCCGGAAGTGCGGCAGAGCTGATTCAATTTGGTATTTGCGCCCCGTAGCGCAATGCTGTCGCAATGCGCTCCCGCGACACTGCATGCGCCGCGCCTCCAATTGAGGTGCAACCAAGATCCGGAGTGCGCATGCCCAACGATTTTCTTTCGTTCTTCCTGTCCTGGATGTCGTCCCCGCGGCGGGTCGGCGCGGTCGCACCATCGGGTGCGGCGCTCGCCGATCTCATCACCCGCGAGATCAGTGCGACGACGGGACCTATCCTCGAGCTCGGTCCCGGCACCGGCGCGTTCACCTACAAGCTGCTCAAACGCGGCGTCCGTCCGCAGGACCTCACGCTGATCGAATACGGCTCCGACTTCATGAAGCTCCTGCAGATGCGCTTTCCCGGCTCGCGCGTGCTGTGGATGGATGCAGGCCGGCTTGCGACCGAGCGGCTTTATGAGGGCGCGCCCGTCGGCGCGGTGGTGAGCGGCCTGCCGCTGCTGAACATGAGCAGGCGCAAGGTGATCTCGATCCTCAGCGGTGCGTTCAGCTATGTCCGTCCCGGCGGCGCCTTCTACCAGTTCACCTATGGCATGAGCTGCCCGGTGCCGCGGCCCGTGCTCGACCGGCTGGGCCTGCGCGCAAAGCTCCTGGACCGCACCTTGCTCAACGTGCCGCCCGCCGCCGTCTACAGGCTGACGCGGCGGCCACAGATGAAGCTGATCACGGGATCGGTTGCGCCGGAGGTATCGACGCAAGCGAGGTGGGAGACCGAGCGCGACTGCAGCCTTGCGCCCTGAGGCAGAGCGCCGGCCCAGGTTGCGGTCCGACGAAGCCACGATACCATCGCGATTGACCCCGCGGCGCACAAATCGTATATACGAAAAAATGGCCGATTTCGATCCAGCGAAAGATGCGGCCAATGTCGCGAAGCACGGCATCTCGCTCGCGCGTTGGTCGGATATGGAGGTTCGAGCCATCGTCAGCGTCGAACCTTTTGACTACGGCGATCCGCGCTATCGGGCTTACGGGTTCATCGATGGCGTCGCGCATTGCCTGGTGTTCACCATTCGTGACGATCGATATCGACCAATCAGCCTGCGACGTGCCCATGCCAAGGAATTGAAACGCTATGTCCCGGAAAGCTAAGCGATCGACGATCGATCGGGAAAACCCCGAGTGGACGCGAGAGGATTTCGCGAAGGCGACCAAATTTCCGGCCGGCATCCGGCTGGGAGACATGAAGCCGAGTCAGCTCGCCTCCATGGTCGGCAAGCGCGGGCCGCAGAAGGCTCCGACCAAAATTCCAGTGTCGATCCGGCTCAGCCCCGAAGTCGTACAACACTTCAAGGCGAAGGGCCCTGGCTGGCAATCGAAGATCGACGCCGCGTTGCGCAAGATGGTCAAGAGAGCAAGTTGAGCTGGTTACACCAGCCGGCTCTGCACCATCGCCGCCTGGATGAACGAGGCGAACAGCGGGTGCGGCTCGAACGGCCGCGACTTCAGCTCGGGATGGAACTGGACGCCGATGAACCAGGGATGATCCTCGTACTCGACGATCTCAGGCAGCACGCCGTCGGGCGAGAGCCCCGAGAATTTCAAGCCGTGCTGCTCGAGGCGATCCTTGTAGGCGGTGTTGACCTCGTAGCGATGGCGGTGGCGTTCGGAAATCTCGGTCGCGCCGCCATAGACCTGAGAGACGCGGCTGCCGCGATTGAGCGCGGCAGGATAGGCACCGAGGCGCATGGTGCCGCCGAGGTCGCCGGCCTGCGAGCGTTTCTCGAGCTCGTTGCCGCGCAGCCATTCCGTCATCAGGCCGACCAGCGGCTCTTTGGTCGGGCCGAACTCGGTGGAGTTGGCGTCCTCGATGCCGACGAGATTTCGCGCGGCCTCGATCACCGCCATCTGCATGCCGAAGCAGATGCCGAAATACGGCACGTCGCGTTCGCGCGCGAACTGCGCCGCCTTGATCTTGCCCTCCGCGCCGCGCTGGCCGAAGCCGCCCGGCACCAGGATGCCGTTGACGTGCTCGAGGAACGGCGCCGGATCTTCCTTCTCGAAGATCTCGCTCTCGATCCAGTCGAGATTGACCTTCACCTTGTTGGCGATGCCGCCATGCGAGAGCGCCTCGATCAGCGACTTGTACGCATCCTTCATGCCGGTGTACTTGCCGACGATGGCGATGGTGACGTTGCCTTCGGGATTGCGGATGCGCTCGTTGATCTGGTGCCAGCTCTTGAGCACCGGCGGGATGCGCGATTCGATGCCGAAGGCGGCGAGCACTTCGTCATCGAGGCCTGCCGCGTGATAGGCTTCAGGCACGGCATAGATGCTGTCGGCGTCGCGCGCCTCGATCACGGCGCTTTCGCGCACGTTGCAGAACAGGCCGAGCTTGCGTCGCTCCTCCTTCGGGATCTCGCGATCGGTGCGGCAGAGCAGGATGTCCGGCTGGATGCCGATCGAACGCAGCTCCTTCACCGAATGCTGCGTCGGCTTCGTCTTCAATTCGCCGGCGCTCGGAATGTAAGGCAGCAGCGTGAGGTGAATGTAGATGGCGTGATCGCGCGGCAGCTCGTTCTTGAGCTGGCGGATCGCCTCGAAGAACGGCAGGCCCTCGATGTCGCCAACGGTGCCGCCGATCTCGACCAGCACGAAATCGTAATCGTCGTTGCCGGAGAGGACGAATTCCTTGATGGCGTTGGTGACGTGCGGAACCACCTGGATGGTCGCGCCGAGATAGTCGCCGCGGCGTTCCTTGGAGATGATGTCCTGGTAAATGCGTCCCGTGGTGATGTTGTCCTGCTTGGTCGCAGGCCGGCCCGTGAAGCGCTCGTAGTGACCGAGATCGAGATCGGTCTCCGCGCCGTCATCGGTCACGAACACTTCGCCGTGCTGATACGGCGACATCGTTCCGGGATCGAGATTGAGATAGGGGTCGAGCTTGCGGAGGCGGACCTTGTAGCCCCGGGCCTGCAACAGCGCACCGAGTGCCGCTGAAGCCAGACCCTTGCCGAGCGAAGAAACCACGCCGCCGGTGATGAATATGTACCGCGCCATGGGACTTAACCTCTAATCCCTCGAATTCGATTCGCCAAAGCGATTCGTATTCCGCCCCAAAGATTTTGCGGGCCTGTGGGTGAGCCAAAACTAAGAGTGGTGACAGTGCCTTGATGGGGATCTTTGATGCAGGACGGTAGCAGCCGCCCTGCATGGCCCCCCTGCTTTATTGCGAGCGCGGCACCTGTGGGCCGGTCGGGGCCGGTGCCTGCTGCTGCTCGTCGGCCTTCTTCAGCGAATCCAGGATGCCGCCCGAGGTCGGCGGGGCGACCGGCGATCCGCCGGCCGGCTGGCCCTGCGAGGCCGGCGTGCCGATGATCGAGGACGGCGCACGGCTGTAGCCCGCGTGCCAGGACAGGAACATGCTGGTGAGGAAGAAGCCCGCCGCCAGGATCGCGGTGGTCCGCGTCAACAGATTCGCGGTGCCGCGGCTGGACATGAAACCCGCACCGCCGCCCATGCCGAGGCCGCCGCCTTCCGACTTCTGGAGCAGGACGGCGCCGATCATGACGGCGACGATCATGAGGTGGATGACGATGACAACGGTCTGCATGGTGCCCTTCCGTCACAAGCGGACGGCGCCTGACGGCGGCCGATCGCGCTTCGCGGGTTTTCCTGAAGTTGCGCGGTGTTACACGATCGGAGGGGGTATTGCCACCCCCGATCGGTCCCGAACCAAAGCTTTGGATTAGCTAGGGGCACCCTTTCGCGATCGCAAGGAAATCAGCCGCTTTCAGGCTGGCGCCGCCGACCAGGGCGCCGTTGACGTTCTTGACTGCCATCAGCTCGGCCGCGTTCGAGGGCTTGACCGAGCCGCCATAAAGGATGCGCATCCTGGCGCCATCGGCCTTGAACCTGGAGGTCAGGAGTTCCCGGATAAATCCATGGATTTGCTCGACATCCTGGGCGGTCGGGGTCAGGCCGGTGCCGATCGCCCAGACCGGCTCATAGGCCACGATCAGGTTGGCGGCGGTCGAGCTATCGGGCAGCGAGCCGGCAAGCTGGCCGCGTAGAATGTCGAGGGTCTGGCCGGCGTCGCGCTGGGCTTGGGTTTCGCCGATGCAGACGATCGCCGTCGCCCCGGCACGCCAGGCAGCCTCCGCCTTCAGCCGGACCAGGGCATCGCCCTCGCCGTGGTCGGCGCGACGCTCGGAATGGCCGACGATGATGGCGCTCGCGCCCGCATCCGCCAGCATTTCGGCGGCGATATCGCCGGTATGGGCGCCGGAGGCCTTGGGATGGCAATCCTGGGCGCCTACCGCGACCTTCTTGCCGCGCGCCTTGTCGGCAAAGGCCGCGATCAGGGTCGCCGGCGGGCAGACCAGCAGATCGGCCTTGGCGGCCACATCTGCCGCGCCGCTGAGCATGGCGTCGAATTCGGCAGTCGAGCCCTTCAGCCCGTTCATTTTCCAATTGCCGGCGATCAGGGGGCGGATGGCGTCGGTCATGTCAATTTCCAGCAAAATGAGGTTTGCGCATGCGCTAGCAGAGGACCTGCTGCAGTTCCAGATTCTTGTTTTGACGCGTTTTCTGACGCGAACCGGGGTCCACTTCGCTGGAAAACGCTTTGGGGGCTTTAACCGCAGCTCCCAGCGGTCGCCTGACCTGAGGTTGCGGGGGGAAAGCCGCCACTTTATGATGATTGATCAATTTGGTGACGCGCTTTTGCGGAATCTGCATTAAGACGCGCTCCCGTTCCCCTCCTGACCAAAACAAGTTGGACCAAATGCTTCGAGGAATGCGCAAGGCCTCATCAAACTGGGTCGGCAAGACCATTATGGCGATCGTAATGGGCGTGCTGATCGTCAGTTTCGGCATTTGGGGAATCGCCGACATCTTCAAGGGCTTCGGGCAGTCGACGGTGGCCAAGATCGGCAGCACCGAGATTTCGCTGAACGAGTTCCGTCAGATCTACACCGACCGCCTGCAACAGATCAGCCGCCAGTTCGGCCGTCCGCTGACGCCCGACCAGGCGCGTGCCTTCGGCCTCGACCGCCAGGTGCTGCAGCAGACCATCGCGGAAGCCGCCCTCGACGAGGAGGCGCGCCGGCTCGGACTCGGCCAGTCCGACGACCAGATCCGCCAGGTCATCATGAACGACCCCAACTTCAAGGGCGTCGGCGGCAATTTCGATGCGAACCGCTTCCAGGCCATGATCCGCAATTTCGGCTATACCGAGCAGCGCTACGTCGCCGAGCAGCGCAAGGTGTCGCTGCGCCGGCAGATCACCGGCACGATCGGCGCCGGCCTCGAGCCGCCGAAAACCATGCTCGACGTGCTGACGCGCTTCCAGAACGAGCAGCGCACCATCGAATTCGTCAGGCTCGATGCCGCCCAGGCAGGCCAGATCGACGCGCCCTCGCCCGAAGCGCTCGCGGCCTATTTCGAGGATCACAAGGTCCAGTTCCGCGCGCCTGAATATCGCAAGATCTCCTTCGTCGTGGTCTCACCGGAAGAGATCGGCAAGTGGAGCGAGGTGTCGGACGAGGACGCCAAGAAGGTGTTCGAGCAGCGCAAGGACCGGCTCGGCACGCCGGAGAAGCGCCAGATCCAGCAGATCGTCTTCCCCAACGCCGCTGAAGCGCAGGCCGCCCGGGAGCGTCTCGTCGGCGGCATGTCGTTCGAGGACCTCGGCAAGGAGCGTGGGCTGAGTGCCTCCGATGTCGACCTTGGCCTCGTCACCAAGTCTTCGCTGGATGCTGCGGTCGGCGAAGCCGCCTTCGCGCTTCCCGCCGGCGAGATCAGCCAGCCGATCCAGGGCGCGCTCGGCACGTCCATCGTCAAGGTCGACAAGATCGAGCCGGGCGCCGAGGCCGACTATGCGAAGCTTGCCGGCGACATCAAGCGCGAGCTCGCCACCGAGCGTGCGCGCGTCAAGGTCAACGACCTTCGCGACAAGATGGAAGACGAGCGCGGCGGCGGCGCCAGCGTGATCGACGCGGCGCAGAAGCTCGGCCTCACCGCCGTGACCATCGACGCCGTCGACCGCTCCGGCC
Organism: Bradyrhizobium nitroreducens; assembly: GCF_002776695.1. GTDB lineage: Bacteria > Pseudomonadota > Alphaproteobacteria > Rhizobiales > Xanthobacteraceae > Bradyrhizobium > Bradyrhizobium nitroreducens. The sequence goes on along the minus strand of NZ_LFJC01000003.1, from coordinate 6,689,037 downwards.
GCGCCCCGAACGGCCAGCTGGTCGCCAACATTCCGCAAGGCCTCGACGTGGTCTCGCAGGCTTTCAACACCGATGTCGGCGTCGACAACGACTCGATCTCGTTCAAGGGCGGCTACGTCTGGTACGACGTGCTCGCCATCACGCCCTCGCGCGACCGCAATCTCGACGAGGTCCGCGACCAGGTCGAGGCGCGCTGGCGCCAGGATCAGATCGCGGCCAAGCTGAAGGCCAAGGCGACCGAGATCGTGCAGAAGCTCGAAGCGGGCGGCAAGCTCGCCGACGAAGCCACAGCGATCGGCGCCAAGGTCGAGACCGCAAACGGCTTCAAGCGCGACGACACGCCCGCCAGCGTGCCCGCGGCGGTCGTGTCGGCCGCCTTCCGCGCCGCCAAGGACGGTGTCGGCCAGACGCCGGTGACCGGCGGCACCGAGGTGATCGTCTACCGCGTCACCGACATCGTCGATCCCCCGGTCGATGCCGCCTCCGATGCAGTCAAGAAGCTGAAGGAGAGCCTCGACCGTGCCCAGACCGAGGAGCAGGTTGCGGCCTACGTCAACAAGCTTGAAACCGACATCGGGACCACCATTAATCAGGCCGCCTTCGCGCAAGTGACCGGCGCGAACCAGCAGTAGGTTGAAAGCACGCGATGGACGACCTGAAATCGATCATTGGAAAAGTGGCGACCGGCGCCAGCCTGTCGCGTGACGAAGCCGCTTCCGCCTTCGACGCCATGATGAGCGGCGAGGCCACGCCCTCGCAGATGGGCGGCCTGCTGATGGCTCTGCGTGTGCGCGGCGAGACCGTGGACGAGATCACCGGCGCGGTTGCGGCGATGCGCTCCAAGATGCTCACGGTCGATGCGCCCGCAGACGCCGTTGACATCGTCGGCACCGGCGGCGACGGCTCCGGCTCGGTCAACGTCTCGACCTGCGCCTCCTTCATCGTCGCGGGCGCCGGCGTGCCGGTGGCCAAGCACGGCAACCGCGCCCTGTCATCGCGCTCGGGCGCCGCAGACGTGCTGGCTTCGCTCGGAGTGAAGATCGACCTGAAGCCCGAGCAGGTCGGCCGCTGCGTCCGCGAATGCGGCATCGGCTTCATGTTCGCCCCTGCCCATCATCCCGCCATGAAGAACGTCGGCCCGACCCGGGTCGAGCTCGCCACGCGCACGATCTTCAATCTGCTCGGTCCCCTGTCCAACCCGGCCGGCGTGAAGCGGCAGATGGTCGGCGTGTTCTCCCGGCAATGGGTGCAGCCGCTGGCGCAGGTGCTGAAGAATCTCGGCTCCGAATCCGCCTGGGTGGTGCACGGCTCCGATGGTCTCGACGAGATCACCCTCACCGGCCCGACCTTCGTCTCCGCGCTCCGCAATGGCGAGATCCGGAATTTCGAGGTGACGCCGGAGGACGCCGGCCTGCCGCGCTGCGAGCCCGGCGCTCTCAAGGGCGGCGACGCCGACGCCAATGCGATCGCGCTGCAAAGCGTGCTCATGGGCAAGCCGAGCCCCTATCGCGACGTGGCCCTGATGAACGCCGCCGCCGCGCTGGTCGTGGCCGGACGAGCCAAGGACCTCAAGGAGGGCGTTGCGATCGGCGCGAAGTCGCTCGACAGCGGCGCGGCGAACACGCGCCTGAAGCATCTGATCGCGGTCTCGAACGGCTGAGCCTGACATGTCGGACATCCTGACCAAGATCGAAACCTACAAGCGCGAGGAGATCGCGGCCGCCAAGCGCGCGCAACCGCTGTCGGCGGTCGAGGCGAAGGCCAAGGCGCAAGCCGCGCCCCGCGGCTTCCTGCGGGCGATCAGGGCCAAGCACGCCAATGGCGACTACGCGCTGATCGCGGAAGTGAAGAAGGCCTCGCCGTCGAAGGGGCTGATCCGCGCCGATTTCGATCCGCCCGCGCTTGCGAAGGCCTATGAGGCCGGCGGTGCGGCCTGTCTGTCGGTGCTGACCGACTCCCCCTCGTTCCAGGGCCATCTCGATTTCATGGTGGCGGCACGCGCGGCGACGTCGCTGCCGGTGCTGCGCAAGGATTTCATGTTCGACACCTATCAGGTGGCGGAAGCCCGCGCGCACGGCGCCGACTGCATCCTGATCATCATGGCTGCGCTCGACGACGCCACGGCCAAAGACCTCGAAGACGCCGCGACTGCCTATGGGATGGACGTGCTGATCGAGATCCATGACCGCGCCGAGCTCGACCGGGCGCTGAAGCTGCGGTCGCCGATGATCGGGGTCAACAATCGCAATCTGCGTACCTTCGAAACCACGCTTGCGACCAGCGAGGCCCTTGCACCGCTGATTCCTTCGGACCGCCTGATGGTCGGTGAGAGCGGTATCTTCACGCCCGCCGATCTCGCCCGGCTAGAGCGCGTCGGCATGTCGACCTTCCTGGTCGGCGAGAGCCTGATGCGGCAGGCCGATGTCACCGCGGCGACGCGCACGCTGCTCGCGCGCGAGACATCCGCGCGCGCGACCGGTACGCGCTGACATGGCGCACAAGGCTTCCACGACCAAACCTGCCAAGGCCAAGCTCCTAAAGGCCAAACTCCTGAAGGCCAAATTCCTCAAGGCCAAGGCCGGCCCCGCCCTCACCCATATCGGCGCCTCCGGCGACGCGCGGATGGTCGACGTCTCGGACAAGCCGGCCACCGAGCGGCTCGCGGTCGCTGAGGGCCGCGTGATCATGACCAAGGCAACGCTCGATCTCATCGTCTCGGGCAACGCCAAGAAGGGCGACGTGCTCGGCACGGCCCGCATCGCCGGCATCATGGCCGCCAAGCGCACCTCCGAGCTGATCCCGCTGTGTCATCCACTCGCGCTGTCGAAGGTGACTGTCGACATCGAGCCGGACGCGAAGCTGCCCGGCTGCGTGGTGCGCGCCAGCGTCAAAGTGACGGGACCGACCGGCGTCGAAATGGAGGCCCTCACCGCGGTGTCGGTGGCCTGTCTCACCATCTACGACATGATCAAGGCGGTCGAGCGCGGGGTCCGCATCGAGGGCATTCACCTGGCCGAGAAGCTCGGCGGCAAGTCCGGCCATTACCGCGCCTGATCGTCGCTACTTCAGCGCAGTGCTGATCGATGTGAATTTCGTGTTGAGCCTGGCGCCCAGGCCGTTGATGACGGTGATGATCGCAAGCGCGATGCCGGCGGCGATCAGGCCGTATTCGATCGCGGTCGCACCGCGCTCGTCGGCGAGAAAGTTCTTCAAGGTGCTCTTCATCGTGTTTCCTCTCGGTGTCCCGACAGGCGTGCTCGCAATTCACGTGCCAATGCCCGCGCAAGGCTCGCCAGCACCTTAGATGGTTAAGTCCTCCTTGATCGCGACCCGACCGGCAGGAATTGACCGGCAAGGCCAGCGCCTGCGGCAACTTCTGCAGGTCTCGTCGCGCATGTTCTGCGCGCGCATCGATTGCCTTTGTGCGCGGCCGTTCACATCGCGTTAACCGCGCTTCCTAACTTCGCCTCCACATCGTTCCCGTAAACCAACGGATGCTTCCGGGGCCAAGAATTGATCCTGACGTGTGCAGGCAATGATCCAGTATGATGACGACGAGATTCGGCAGTCGCCTCTTTGAACAGGTCTTTGCGCGCAGCGGACCGATCCGCTGGCTGGTGGTGGGCGGCACCCTGCTGATCGCGGCCATCGCCATCGGCTCCGTCCTGATGGCGCAGAATTTCCGCGAGCGAGCGCTGCGCAACTCCGGCCGCGAGCTGGAGAACACCGTGCTGATGCTGGCCCATCACTTCGACCAGCAATTGCAGGATTTCGCGGTCATCCAGCGAGACTTCGTCGATCACGCGCGTTCGATCGGCATTGCCAGCGTCGCGGACTTCCGCACGCGCCTCTCGGATCGAAGCGTCCACCAGATGCTGCGATCGAAGATCGAGGCGCTACCCTATATCGGCGGGGTCAATATCATCGATGCCGAAGGCAATCTGATCAATTCATCGACGGCGTGGCCGGTGCCCAAGGTCAACATGGCTGACCGCGCCTATTTTCGCACATTCAAGTATGATCCCAATGCGCCGGATGTCCTGATCGAGCCGCTGCACAGCCGGATCTCCGGTGCCTGGACCATCCTGGTAGCCCGGAGGATCCTCGGTCCGAACGGTGAATTCCTGGGCGTGGTCGGACGCGGGATTGAGCCCGCCAACTTTGAAAAATTCTTCGCCTCCGTCGTGCTCGGTGAAGGTGCGACGATCTCGATGCTGCATCGGGACGGCACGCTGCTCGCCCGCTATCCACATTCCAGCGAATTGATGGGGCGGAACTTCAAGACCGGCTCATTCGAGCAGCAGAGGGTTTTCGGCCTCGATCACTTCGCCGGGCGCTTCGTCAGCCCGGTCGACGGAGAAGATCGGCTGATCTCCTCGCGCGCCCTGCCCCATTTCCCGATCCTGATGATGGCCACCACGACGCGCGCGGCGGCCCTGACCGACTGGCGCGAGCAGATCGGCATGCTGATCTCGGTCGCCGGCGCTTCCGCGCTCGCGATCGCCGGCGTGCTGATCGCAGTCGTGCGCAAGCTCTTGGAGCAGCACCGTGCCTCGCGCGAACGGCTGACGCTGGAGAAACAGCGGCTCGACCGCGCCGTCAACAACATGACGCAGGGCCTGTTGCTGTTCGACGCCGAGCGGCGGATGGTGGTCTGCAACCAGCGCTACATCGAGATGTACGGCTTGTCCGCCGACGTTGTGAGGCCCGGCTGCAGCTTCCACGACATCATCGCCCATCGCAAGGCGACCGGCTCGTTCACGGGGAATGTCGACGCCTACGTCGCGCTCGTCCTGAAGGACATCCACATTCGCAATTCCATGGTGGTCGATACCGCAGATGGCCGCTCGATCCACATTCTCAACGAGCCGCTCGCGGATGGGGGCTGGGTGGCGACCCATGAGGACATCACCGAGCGCCGCCGCATCGAGGAGCGCATCACCCACCTCGCCCATTACGACGCGCTCACCGACCTGCCCAACCGCACCATGTTCCACGAGCATCTGCGCGAAGAGCTGGCCGCCGTCGGCAACGGCGAACAGATCGCGGTGCATTACATCGACATCGACGAGTTCAAGGGCGTCAACGACGCGCTCGGCCATCTCGTCGGCGACGAGCTGTTGAAATCGGTTGCCGCGAGCCTGCGCCGCTGCGCCGGCCCGGCGGATTTCGTGGCTCGGCTCGGCGGCGACGAATTCGCCATCGTCCAGAGCGCGGTGACGTCGCTCGATCAGGTCAACGAGCTCGTCGCGCGGATCTTCGAGGCCATCCGTGCGCCGTTCGACTGCCTGGGCCATCATCTCATCACCGATGCCAGCATCGGCATCGCGCTCGCACCGGAACACGGCATCGCGCTCGACCAGGTCCTCAAGAACGCGGACATGGCGATGTACGCCGCCAAGTCCGCCGGACGCCACACCTATCGCTTCTTCGAGCCGGAAATGGATGCCAAGGTGCGCGAGCGCCGGCAGCTCGAGAGCGACCTGCGCCACGCCATCGCCCAAGGGGGGCGCGAAGGCGGCCTCGAGGTCTATTACCAACCCTGCCTCAGCCTGAAGGATGATCGCATCACCGGCTGCGAGGCCCTGGTGCGCTGGCGCCATCCCGAGCGTGGCATGGTCTCGCCGGCAGAGTTCATCCCGATCGCCGAGGATACCGGCCTGATCAACGAGATCGGCGAATGGGTGCTGGCGACCGCCTGCCGCGATGCCGCAAGCTGGCCTGACGACATCCGCCTCGCCGTCAACGTCTCGCCAGTGCAGTTCAAGAGCGGCACGCTGGCGCTGAAGATCATGTCGGCGCTCGCCGCTTCGAACCTGCCGGCGAGCCGGCTGGAGCTCGAGATCACCGAGGCGGTGCTGATCCGCGACGATGACGCCGCGCTCACGATCCTGCACCAGCTCCGTGCCATCGGCGTTCGCATCGCGCTCGACGATTTCGGCACCGGCTACTCCTCGCTGAGCTATCTGCACCGCTTCCCGTTCGACAAGATCAAGATCGACCGCTGTTTCGTCGACGACATCGCCGGTCCCGACGGCTCCGCGAGCATCGTCCAGGCCGTCGTCAATCTGGCGACCGCGCGCCGCATGACCACCACGGCCGAGGGCGTCGAGACCGAGGAGCAGCAGCGCCTGCTCCGCGCGCTCGGCTGTTCCGAGATGCAAGGCTATCTGTTCAGCGCCGCAAAGCCGGCCGACAAGGTGCTGGAGCTGTTCGCGCTGCATCGCAGCCGGCTCGCCCAGCGCGGCGGCCAGGAGAACCGCCGCCGCGAGGCCGGCTAGGTCGAGCTTCGGTTGTCGGCGCAGCGGCATTCCCAGAAGCTCTCTTCCAGGCAGACGACGCAGGTCCGCTCGAGGCGCTCCCTCAGCGCGTGCCTTGCGCGGTGAAGCCGAACGGTCAGGTTGTTCACGGTCACGCCAAGATCAGCGGCAACCGTTTCCCGCGGCTCGCCGCCGAGATCGAGCCTTCTGATGACCTCGGCATGCTCCGGCTTCAGCAACGACAGATGAGCATGAAGACAGTCGCAAACCGCGGCATTCGCCGCGCTGTCCTGGTCGGCCGCGAGACGATTGTTGAGCTCATTTGGAAACGACATCTCCCGCGTCCTGCTCCGTGATGCCTGGCGGTGGAAGTCCGCAATGGTCGTCGCCAGAACCCTGCTCAGCCAGCCTCGGACCGAGTCCGCATCGCGGATATCGCCGGACCGCTCCAGCGCGCGCAACATGAACGCCTGGAGCACCTCTTCCGCTTCGGCCCGACCGCCAAGACGCCGCTGCAGATAACCGCGCAGGCGATCGTAGCTGCCGACGAGCGCAGCACGAACGACCGTGTCCTGCACATCCTGGAAACCGGCCGCCTGTCCCGGCGGATTCTCGTTCGGCGATTTCATGACCTATTGTCCTTGCATGCCATTCGGCAGATCGCTTTGGAGGAGCGAAAATTCGTCCGATCGCGCGCGAGCGCGAATCGCGGTGGCAGCAGCTCACGAACGACAGGTCGCGAGAGGTCGCTCAATGCGGAGCTCGCGCGGTCCCCCGCCTTGCCGCGAGCCAATGATCGCCCTGTCGGCTCCCTCCGCTCGACGCGCAGCGCCACGCGAGTCCCTGGCGCGCATCGCCGTCATCCGCCGGGTATGGCACCCGCCACAGACGTGTCGATCCGCGCTCGGACCTGGAGCGGAGCAGTACGGCCTTCGGGAGCTATCTCAGGCGATGGGGGGACGATAGTGGCGGCGATACGCGCCTTCGTTGCCGATCACGTCCGGCTGCGCTTCGCAGCGCGAGTGCGGGGACACGAATTGCGCGATCCCAGGGGCTTGAGGCGACACGGCGCTGAAGCACAGCACCGAGCCGCAGCAGGTGGCATGCCGGTCGCCGGGCCGGTCCTTGTCGTCTTCGCAATCCCCAGCCATCGCAACGTCATGCGAATGCACCGCGGCCCCGGCACTTTCACGATGCTCGTGCGTATGCGCGGGCTGATCGAGCCGATCATCGCACTGGATCGATGCATCGGGAACGCTCGAGATCGCGAGGGACGGTGTCATCGAGGCAAGCAAATAGGCGACGGCGACAAGCCATCCCCACCATCTTCGCCTTGGCTTTCTCAAGCCAATCATCTGAGCACCGTTCCCTTGACCCGGAACGTATAGCTCTGGTTGCAAGGACGGCCAACAGAAAACGACACAGGCGGCATCGTCAACGCAAGAGCGACGATGAGCGTCGTGCACTCCGCGGAATTTCAAGGCTCGGCGCCCATTGTGCCGTGCGATTCAGCGCGAAATGAGCCTCATATTTTTTTCACTGGATTCTGTAATGTGAAGCACCCATCTCCGTCGCACACTCGCGCCGGTCAATGATGCTTCATCCAGCCGACGCCTTTGATGTCGTTGAACGAGTCGGTTCTGTGACACAGAAAGCATTGATCGACCGATGCGTGCTCCTGCCCCGCGATCATCCGATCCATCATGACGAAGTGTCCCATATAGTGGCTCGGCGGCGCCTGATGGCATTGGGCGCAGTCCTTCGACGTCGGCGAAGGGGGCAGGAAACCGGCGATTTTCCAGGACGCGAGCCCATGACAATCCGCGCAGTCCCGTCCGAACAATTCGCGGTGCGGCTCCCGGTTGCTGTGGCAGCTGGCGCAATCGAGCTCCGCCCTTTCCCGCCGGTCGGACTTTGGCAGGCCCAGAAATGTCTTCAGGTCCGCCGTCAATTGATGGGAATCGGCCCGGTCGAACAATGCCCCGCCGGGGGAAGGCCGAGCGACCTGCAGCAGTGAGGCGTGATCCATCCTGATCGGTCGCAGTTCGCCGATGTGCTCGAGATGGCAGCCGGAACATTGACTGCCCGCCGCGGCGTGAAATGCCGTCGACTGCTTGGCGAGATCCGCGGCGGAAGGCGCGTGACAGGAGATACAGGCCACCGGATCGACACCCCTGACCGGCGTATGGCAGCTCTCGCATCTGTCGGACAGAAATGCATGCTTCCCGGAGAGCGGCCCGGGCGTCACGAATCTCGTCCAGCCCGGGACCAGCTCGGCGCTGCCCTGATAGAGAGCGATCGATACGACGGCCGCGCTTGCGACGGCCAATGTCGCGACTACGGCGTAGAGCACGCCCCTGATCGTCACGCCAGCCACCGCAGCCCGTAATAGACCTCGGCCACCACATGCACCGCGAGCAGCGCATACATGACGATCGCCGCCACGACATGCAGCCCGATCCACTGCAGGAAGATCTTCTTGATTGCTTCGCTCGATCCGATCGCCGATTCGAGATCGGAAATGCCATCGACGAGTTGCAGCACGGGCACGTTCGGCGGCGCCGATGCGGGCACCGCGGCCCCGTCGCGCACCACCCGATCGGGCGACGACATCGCCGACGCCATGTGCTCGTAGGCCGATCTCAAGGTCGCCAGATGCGACTGCTGCTGGCGCAGCTCCATCGCGGTCTGCGGCAGGTAGTAGCGCCCGACAAATCCAGTGACGACAACGACCAGCATGCTGGTCACCAGGGCGATCCCAAGCGGGCTTTGAAACTTGTGACCGGTATGCAGAAGCGCGACGAATGCCGCGGCGATTCCGGCATAGGCGTGAAACGCGAGGAGAGTCGGCATCGACACGCATCGCGTGACCAGGATCTTCAGACCCACGCTGTATTTCGTCATCGGATACACGAGAAGAAGAAGCATCAGCACGGCCGCACCGGCCCCGAGGACAAAGCCCGCCAGGCTTCCCGCGAACCGGCTGTCGGAGTGCAGCAGGAAAGCCGGCACCAACAGCAACAGGGCCGCCAGGATGACATCGACGATCAGACGCTCTCTGCCGTCCATCATGTCAGGCCTCGACGACCAGATCTCCGACCGATCTCGCCTGGCAGGCTAGGATCAGACCGTTCGTCTTGTCGTCTGCGGTCAGGGCGTCCTGGACTTCCATCGTGACGTTTCCTTGCAACAGATGCGTCTTGCAGACGCCGCAGACCCCGACCCGACAGGAATAGTCGATCGAAACGCCCGCGCTCTCGGCCACCTCCAGGACGCTCTTGTCCGGGGGCAGCGCCACAACCTTGTCGGAGGTCGCAAAGCGAATGGTGGCCGTTGCAGGACCGACTGTTGCAGCCGCTGGATTGCCCGACTCAGTTGCCGGCATTTGCGCTTCTGCCGCGACCTTGCCGGGAGGCGGAACGGCGCCGCGTGCCGGTCCGAAGGCTTCCGTCTTGATCTGCTCGCGCGGCACGCCGAGGCCGACCAGCGTCTTCCGGAGCGCCTCCATCATTCCGGGCGGACCGCACAGATGAACGCGTCGTTTCACAAGATCCGGCACGGCCCGGGTCAGGAACTCGGCCGTGATCTGCCCCTCGCTTCCCATCCAGGACGTGCCTGCAGCGCGCACCATCGTGGCCGCGACATGCAGATTGTTCATCCTGCGCTGGAGATATTCCAGCTCGTCCCGGAAGATGAATTGCTCGGTCGTCTGCGCGCCATAGACGAGGTAGATCTGGCCCGGCCATGCAATATCCGAGAGGTACCGGATCGCCGCCATCAGCGGCGTGATGCCCACCCCGCCACCGATCAGGACGACGCTGTCGGCCTCCACGCCGGTGAATGTGAAGGCACCGGAGGGACCCGTAACCTCGATGAGGTCGCCCTCCTTCAGATGGCCATGCATGTAGTCGGACAGAAGGCCGTCGTCTTCACGCTTGATCGTGGTCTCGACATAGGCGGTCTGGGCGGCGGACGATGCGATCGTGTAGGAACGTCTGACGACCTTTCCATCGATCTCGATGGCATAGGTCAGGAACTGTCCCGGCAGGAACGCAAACGGAATCGCGCCGCCGTCTGGCGCTTGCAGACGGAAGGTCTTCACGTTCGGCGTCTCTCGATAGATCGCGCAGATCCTCAGCCTGCCCTTCCAGGAGCGGCTCGCTCCGCCCCGTTGCGGCTGGCGATCCGTCTCCCGGGGCACTGACGCCTCGGGCTTGGCGTCCGACACGTTGGCGGCCGGCGTGGACACGAGGGGCGCGGCAGCAGCCGGAGCGACCGCGCGTGTCAGCCGGTCGACCAGCGCATTCGCCCGGCGCATGCGCGCGATGTAGACGGCAAGCATCGCAAGCGAGAACAGCACCAGCAATGCCATGGTCGTAACGTGAAACCAGGAGATTCCCGGTGCGCCGTCATCGCCATCCATGGCGCCTCGCTGCGGCAGCAGGTTCATCTGCGATTTGAACCAGGCCTGCGCGATCTGCTGCGGCGGCTTGCCCTCGTGCAGCGAATGCAGCGCGACCACGCCGCTCTGAACCGCGTTCAGGGATTCGCGAAGCCGCCGCGACGCCCGATCCGCGGCGACAACATCGCCTCCGGCGATTGCGTGCCGCAGGTCCATTTCGGCGGCCGCCAACCGATCGGCCTCCGTGCTGATCCGCTCGCGCGCCTGGGCCTCCAGGCTGCTCCGCTGTTCGGCAGACAGCGACGGCATCTCCATCAATGCCGGGTAAAACTCCTTGCGCGGCCGGCCCATCATGCCGTCCATTCCGCCCATCATCCCCGGCGTGGCGCCGCCGGGCGGCGCGCCGGCCGCACCGCCTGAGGAGCCGGACGCTGCGGGATGATGTGCGGCGTGGTCGTCCTCTGCCTGCGCCAGCTCCCACCCCTGAGCGACCTGCCCTGTCGGATGCGCGCGGCCGAGGCCGAAGTCCGATGCAGGCACGGCATTTGCCGCAAGCTGGCCCGTCAGGACGACGAGCGCAGACAGGCCGGCTCGACAACGAGGGGACAGACCGAACATGATCCCGCTCTCGACGTCAGCGCTCAGAACGACGCAATCAGAGGCATCAGGATCGTGTCCGCGGTCTGCTTCTGGCTCTCGTTCAACGACGCATAGAGCCTCGTGAAGGCCGCGCGAGCCGCCTTGAGGGCCTCCAGGCGCTCGGACAGGTGCCGCTCGTAATGCTCCAGGCGGTCGGCGCTTCCAAGCTTGTCGTCCATTGCGAGCATCTTGCGCGCATCCAGCAGGTGCTGTCGGCTCGACCGCAGGGCATCAGCCACGTCATTCCAATCGGCAGCCTGCTTGTCGCTGATCTGCAACTCCGCCTTCAGAAATGCGATCCGCCCTTCGAGCCGCTCGGTCACGTCCGCCGGGCCGCTCATCGCACTGCTGCCGCCAGACGACCCCATCTGGCCGCGCATCATCTTCTCCATCATTTGCATCATCTGCATCATGCCGGAATTGTCCTGGCAGCCGCGGCCCTGGCAGTCCCGCATCTGGTCCTGCGGCTGCATCTTCATCTTGTCGTCGTTCATCCGACCGCCGCTCATGTTCTGCGGCTGACCCGTTGGCCGGCCCATATTCATCTTGTCGCTGGAATCCGACGGCGCCGGCATCTTCGACATCTTGTCGTCATCCATCATCGCGGTCCGGGTAGGACCGGCGGCGATTGAGGGCGACAGCCCAACCGGCCCCAGGGCGAGGACGGCAAAGGCGGCTGCGCTCACGACGAGATTTTTCGGACGATTCATGGTCATTCTCCGGAGGTTGATTTGGATAGTTGTCTGCTCATCGAGGTCGACGATGACGGCAGCAATGTGCGGGTCAGGTCATATAGACGCGAAGCGCCGCCAACTCTTACGCGCAGATGCGTCGAAGGCTGCCGCGTCCCGCATCCCGTACCTCGCTGTCATGCCTTCGCCACGGCCATCGCCCCTCGATTTCAATCTGGAGCGAGAAGCTCAGAAAGGTGCGGATCACGATGATCAGTGCCAGGATGCCAAGCCGGTCGAACGACGGCACTATCGCGACCATGCCGATGATGTCGGCGGCGATCAGGAATTCGAGGCCAAGCAGGATGCCGCGACCAAGATTGGCGCGATAGGAACGAAATGCGTCGGCGGGCGCGCCGTGCCGCATCTCATTCAACGACCAGACCGTCGCGGCCAGCACGCCACAGACGATGACCACCACGCCGAGCAGCTCGATGGTCGATGCGGCCCAGTGCAGACCATGCAGAATGACGCCCTGTATCTCTTCGGCGAAGATCAGCTCGGACGTTATCATCCGCCCGCCTCCTCGCCGGCCGAACGGCTCCTGTCGACGCCCTTCGACCATGTTCGGTAGTAGGCGACGATCGTCATGATCCACAGACCGGCGGCGCCGACCAGCAGCTGGGCCCACAACCCCTCGGATCCGGACTCGAGCACGAAATGCGCGACGAACGACAGAAAGAGGCCGACACAGAACACGGACAGCGACTGCTGGCCGCATCTGATCAAGGGTTGGAGCACCGGTGACCTCAGACCGGGCCAGTCGCTCGGAATGAGCGAGACGACGATGAACACCAGGCTCGCCAGATGGATGACGCGATAAGGACCCAGATTGGTCTTGTCGTTCGGAATGAAGATAGCGGCGAGACCATCAGGAATGTAGCCCCGCAATCCCGGAATTCGTTCAGCCAGCGTCATCGCCAGCGCGAAGAGCAAGACACCGCAGCTCAGGACGAGTAACGTGCGGGACGACAGCAGCCAGCGGCTTGCCGTCGCCCCGCCCAAGGCGAGCCAGGCGCCGAATACGAAGAGCAGTTGCCAGGCGAACGGATTGAAATACCAGACTCCAGCCGGATAGGACGGCAGATTCAATTCGTAATGCCGGGCGGCCAGATAGAGACCGAGCGAGCCGATCATCACTGCATTGCGCCATCGCAGCATGAACCAGAGCACGACGGGAAACGCGGCCATCAGCACGATGTAGAGCGGCAGAACGTCGAGATTGAGCGGCTTGAACGTGAGTATCAGGCCCTGCGAGAGCGTCTCGACGGGAAAGTTCATGAGCGGCGCGACGTTGAACTGATCCATCAGATGCAGATCGTCAAAGCTGTGCGCGATGTAGTGCACGGCCGTGAGATAGACCAGGAACAGCAGCAGGTGAGCGACATAGAGCTGCCACACCCGCCGCAGCAGCCGGGTTGCGCCGATGACGAAGCCACGCTCCATCATCATCGAGCCGAAGACGAACGTCGCGGTGTATCCGGAGATCAGCACGAACAGATCGGCGCCATCGCTGAAGCCGTAGTTCCGCGTCGTGAACCAGGCGAGCGCAGAATCCGGAATGTGTCCGAGAAAGATCAGCCAGTTCGCCAGACCGCGAAACAGGTCCAGGCGCACGTCGCGCCGTGGCTTGACCAGCACCGACCTGATCGTGATCGTCTCCCACAGTCGGCGGTGCAAGAGAAACGCAACTTGCAGGGACCGACCGGGGGCGTGAATGGTCTCGTCGGTCAACGGTGCGTTCTCCATCTCTGCGGTCAACTTTCGTCGGATCGCCGCCGTGTCGCCGCTCATTCGCGCGGCACGCTAGGTTGCGTCATTGATGCTGGTTTGACGGACATCAAATTCGATCGACGCGCCAGCCAAATCTTTTTGTGGTCAGATCGCGTAATGAATCGAGGCGCCCGTCGTCCCGACGTCTCTCGGCATGATCGAGGCCCTTGCGCGCGACCTGCGATTTCCAGCAGCGGCGAGAATTTTTCTCTGTAAGAAGATCGACGTTTCTCGTCGCCTGCGGCAACACGACGATCCGCGCAACGACGCACGCGAGTGCGCGCGTCGACATTTGATCTTGCTCAACCTACACAATCAATCTCCAGGTTTGGTTGCTGCTCGATCGAGCCACCGGGACTTGATTGACACCAACTCGACGAGATCAACAGGAGAAACCAGAATGAGCCACCGCAAGCTGATCGTCGCCGCAACGATCATGTCGTTCGTTGCGTTGCCCGCCATGGCGCAGACGAACACGACCGATGAGAAGAACGGCCATCACTATTCGGGCGGACCGAAGACCGAGGTCCCTCACCATATGGGCAAGAAAGAAAGTGACGGCGGGACGACCAGCGGATCTGGCGGCAGCCATCATTACAGCGGCGGACCGAAGACCGACGTCCCGCATCACACGGGTCCGAAGAAGCAGCAATGACGATCGCGCAGTGATTCCGCCGCTCGCGAGCGCCCAAAACAAAATCGCCCGGAAGCGGCCATCCGCTTCCGGGCGATCGATGTCTGGAGGTCGTAAGACCTAGTTCGGCACCGCGGTCTTCGAGGCGGGCTTGGACGCAACGGCGTTGGCGCTGACGCCGTGCAGAAAGTCAAAGGCCGCGTGCAGGGCCTTGTCGTCCTCTTCCTTCGGCGGAACGTAGGATTGCGATCCGGTCTGCTCGGTGCCGTCGGCAGCCGACAGATGCCCGCGCATCTGGGACTCCGCCATGGTGTCCATCCGGCCCTTCAGCTCGGGCGGCACGTCCTGCAGGATCTCGATGTCGGGGGCGATGCCCTGGGCCTGGATCGAACGGCCCGACGGCGTGTAGTAGCGCGCCGTGGTCAGCGCCAGCGCGCCATTGCCGGCGCCGAGCGGAATGATGGTCTGCACCGAGCCCTTGCCGAACGAGCGCGTGCCGATGATGGTGGCGCGCTTGTGGTCGTGCAGCGCGCCGGCGACGATTTCCGAGGCCGAGGCCGAGCCGCCATTGACCAGCACCACCAGCGGCTTGCCCTTGGTGAGATCGCCGCCATGGGCGGTGAAGCGCTGGGTCTCTTCCGGATTGCGGCCGCGGGTCGAGACCACCTCGCCGCGCTGCAGGAAGGCGCTCGACACCGACACGGCCTGGTCGAGCAATCCGCCCGGATTGTTGCGCAGGTCGACCACGTAACCGACCAGCTTCTCCTGCGGGACATCCTTGGTGATCGAGGCGATCGCCTTCTTCAGGCCGTCGGTGGTCTGCTCGTTGAACGAGGTGATGCGGACATAGCCGATGTCGCCGTTCTCGACGTGGAAGCGCACGGGACGCACGTGAATGATCTCGCGCTTGATCGCGACGTCGAGCGGGGCATCGGCGCCCTTGCGCACGATGGTGAGCTTGGTCTGGGTATCGACCGGGCCCTTCATCTTGTTGACGGCCTGCTCGAGCGTCATGCCCTGCACCGCCTCGCCGTCGATCTTGCTGATGAGGTCGCCGGACATCAGGCCGGCCTTCGAGGCGGGCGTATCGTCGATCGGCGAGACGACCTTGACGAGCCCCTCCTCCATCGTGACCTCGATGCCGAGGCCGCCGAACTCGCCGGAGGTGGTCTCCTGCATCTCGGTCCAGGCCTTGGCGTTCATGTAGCGCGAGTGCGGATCGAGCGAGGTCACCATGCCGGTGATGGCGCCTTCGATCAGCTTGGCATTGTCGGGCTTCTCGACATAGCTCGCCTTGACGCGCTCGAACACCGTGCCGAACAGGTTGAGCTGGGAATAGGCGTCGTCCGCGCCCGCCGCCGCCCGTGCCGCCCAGACACCGCCGTGCGGGCTGGCTACCAGAAGGGTCAGACACGCTCCGGTGAGCGCGCCAAGTGGGAACAGCAGGGATTTCCGCATGGAGGGACTGGCCTTTTTGCTTGGCGGTTCGCTTGTCTTTCGAGACTTGCTTTTCTTTCGAGACTAGCTTTTCGAGACTTGGAAGTCGCCCATGCAATTGGCGATCCAGTCGGCTTCTCACAATACCATTCTGGTTTCTTCAAGGCCGGGAGGCCGCGCCGACCCGTCCTGCGCAGAAATCGCTTCGTTCGGACCTAAACTTTTGGCAACGTTGCAGGACTGGTCCGCCCGCAAGCGGAATCGGTGGGCCGGCCCATGCCTCGCAGCTATGCGATTTTAGGATGGTTTTGGAGGGCTGGACGGGTTAGGCGATGACATAAGGCTTCAAATTCTCGGGAGGATAACAATGAACGAAGCACCCCGCATCCGGCCGGAACGGAACGTCGAACTCGGCGCCAGCAACGAGCCGTTCCAGAACCTGCACGAATTCATCCGGAAAGCGCGGGCCAACCTCAACCAGAACGCCTGGGACTACATCGTCGGCGCCGCCGAGACCGAAACCACGATGCGCCGCAACCGCATGGCGCTGGACGAGATCGCCTTTCGCCCGCGCGTGCTGCGCGACGTCCGCAAGGTGGACGGCTCGGTTCAACAGTTCGGCCGCAACATGCGCCTGCCCGTGGTCCTCGCCCCCGTCGGCGCGCTCGAGATCTTCGATCCGGACGGCGCGGCGAGCGTGGCGCGGGGTGCCGGCACTTTCGGTGCGGCGCACATGCTGAGCTCGGTGTCCGAGCCGGGCCTGGAGAAGACCGCCGAGGCCGCCCCCGATGCGCTCCGGCTCTATCAGCTCTATGTCCGCGGCGACGACGCCTTCGTTGCGGATGTGGTCAACCGCTCCGAGAAGAACGGCTATGCCGGCTTCTGCCTGACCGTCGATACCGCCCATTACAGCCGTCGCGAACGTGACATCGCCAAGCGCTACGTTCGCGAAAGCCGCCTGCGCGCCACCGGCGGCGACTACCAGAAGGGCCTTGAGTGGCGGACCGTGAAGATGATCAAGGACAAGTTCAAGATCCCGCTGATCCTCAAGGGCATCGCCACCGCCGAGGACGCCCTGATCGCGGTCGATCACGGCGTCGAGTGGATCTACGTCTCCAACCATGGCGGCCGCCAGCTCGACCATGGCCGCGGCGCCATGCACGTGCTCCCGGAGATCGTCGACGCCGTGAAGGGCCGTGCCAAGATCATGGTCGACGGCGGCATCTGTCGCGGCACCGACATCGTCAAGGCGATCGCGGCGGGTGCGGACCTCGTCGGCATCGGCCGGCTGCAATGCTGGGCGCTGGCGGCGGCCGGCGAAGCCGGCATCACGCGGATGCTGGAGCTGCTGGAGGACGAGGTACTGCGCTGCCTCGGCCTGCTGGGGGCCACGTCGTTTGCCGAAGTGAACAAGTCCTGCCTGCATCCAGCGACCGCAACCAACGCGCCGAGCGTGTTCAGCGCGTTCCCGCTGTTCGACCACGAGCCTTATCGATACTGATCGGCCGACACCGAAATGAAAAGGACGCAGGTGACATCGCTCTCTCCCGGCAGCGCGGATGCGCTTCTGTTCGATCTCGGGCGCGTGGTGCTCGACATCGACTTCTCCAAGGCGATCGCCTGCTGGGCTGGGCATGCCGGCTGCAGACCGGAGTCGATCGTCGCGCGCTATGTGCGCGACGAGGCCTACCGGCTGCATGAAGTCGGCAAGCTCAGCGATGCGGATTATTTCACCTCGTTACGAGCTTCGCTCGGAATCGGCATTTCGGACGCGCAGTTCCTGGAGGGCTGGAACGCGATCTTCGCCGGCGAGATGCCTGACATCGGCGAGCTGTTGCCGCGTGCCGCCAAGCAGATGCCGCTCTACGCCTTCTCCAACACCAACCGGCCGCATGTCGATTATTTCTCGAAGGAATATGCCGACCTGCTCGGCCATTTCCGAGAGTTGTACCTGTCGTCCAGTATCGGCTTGCGCAAACCGGACGCGGAGGCTTTCGACCATGTCGTGGCCGCGATCGGCGTGCCTGCGGAGCGCATCGTGTTCTTCGACGATCTCGCCGAGAACATCGAGGGAGCGCGGGCGCGTGGATTGACGGCAGTGCACGTGACGTCGCCGCGCGACGTGGGGAACGCCCTGAAGGCATTAGGCATCTAAAGCCAGCCCGACGCCACCGAAGGCCAGTTGCGAGCACGCTTGCCGGAACTAAACTTGCTGAAAATTTGGAACCTGATCACTTTGTGCATTTTTGTACAGAGTTCCGGGAACGGTTTGCCCCCCTTCGGACTCATGAGTCCGTTGGGACTTCTACATCGGACTGATCGACGTGCTGGGCAAAACCTATCTCACCAAGCAAGCCTCTCTCCTGCTCGAATTCGCAAGAACCACCTCGGATTCGGACCTTTCCGCCAAGCTGATCAGCAAGGCCGCGGACCTGAAGTCGCAGGCCGATCCGCTCCCCGACAAGGATCAAGGCCCCCAAGCGCCCGACGTCGCGCTTCCTGACGGACCGACGGGAAGCTGACCGATGCCGACCATGGCGCTCGGCATTCTCGTCCTGGCCATGGCCGCCCTCCTCCCGATCTCTCTCGGCTCCTGAATCATGCCCCGGCGGAGTTGAGCTTCCTCCTCCGCGGAGATCACGCAGGATAAATCATCCTCCGGTGCTGCTTTGCCTTGCGCCTGCACTCGGCTAGAACTCTCGCCGCCCATTACCGCCGTGCTCAGCAGGAGTCTTGCCGTGGCCTTGATGCCGGTTTCCGAAGCCCTTGCTGCGGTGCTGGCGGGTGCCGAACCGCTGCCCGAACAGATGGTTTCGCTCGACGAAGCCTATCATCGCGTGCTCGCGCAGGACGTCGCGGCGCGACGCACGCAGCCCCCGCAAGCCATGTCGGCGATGGACGGCTATGCCGTACGCGCGGCCGATGCCGCGAAGATCGATTCCAGGCTGACGGTGATCGGCGAGGTCGCAGCGGGACGTCCCTTCGCCAGATTGGTCGGCGCCGGCGAAGCCGTGCGGATCTTCACCGGCGGCGTCGTTCCCGACGGGGCGGACGCCGTCGTGATCCAGGAGGACACCGTTGCGGAAGGCAACAGCGTCACGATCAAGGAGGCCGCGATCACCGGACGGCACATCCGCCCGGCCGGCGTCGATTTCCGCGAGGGTGACATCCTCCTGCGCAAGGGAACCCGCCTGACGGAGCGCGATCTTGCGCTGGCCGCGGCGATGAATCACCCGCTCCTTGCCGTCTGCCGCCGTCCGAAGGTCGCGATCCTCGGCACCGGCGATGAACTGGTGAGGCCAGGCACAACGCCCGGGCCCGGCCAGATCGTCTATTCGAACGGCTACGCCCTGCACGCGCTGGCCCGCAGCGAGGGCGCCGAAACCATCGACCTCGGCGTCGCCGCCGATACGCTTGCAGCCACCTCCGCCGGAATCCGGCGCGCCCGCGAGAGCGGTACCGACATCCTGATCACGACCGGCGGCGCGTCGGTCGGCGACCACGATCTGGTTCAGCAGGCGCTTCGGGACGAAGGCATCGCGATGTCGTTCTGGAAGATCGCGATTCGGCCCGGCAAGCCGATGATGCACGGACGGCTCGGCGCCATGCGCGTGATCGGCCTGCCCGGCAATCCCGTGTCGTCCTACGTGTGCGCCTTCCTGTTCATGGTGCCCCTGATTCGCGCGCTGTCGGGCCGCTCCGTGATTCATCATCGTCGCGAGCGCGCCGTGCTCGGCCGCGATCTCGGCGCCAACGACCAGCGCGAGGATTATCTGCGCG
Source organism: Bradyrhizobium nitroreducens (assembly GCF_002776695.1). Taxonomy (GTDB): domain Bacteria; phylum Pseudomonadota; class Alphaproteobacteria; order Rhizobiales; family Xanthobacteraceae; genus Bradyrhizobium; species Bradyrhizobium nitroreducens. Next base: position 6,669,381 of record NZ_LFJC01000003.1, on the reverse strand, counting down.
CCCGCCTGGAGCCGCGCGAGGACGGCGCGCAGATCGCCATTCCCGTCAACCACCAGGACTCCTCTCTGCTTGCGAATCTCGCTGCGGCACAGGTACTTCTCGTGCGCCCACCGTTTGCGCCGAAGGCCGAAGCCGGCAGCCCTTGCGAGGTGTTGCGGCTCCCCGCCTGAACTGCGTGGCACACGCATTCCGCGAGTTTCGCTTCGTTCACGGTAAATTAAGCAGTTGCGGAACATGTATCGAACATATAGTGTCCGTTCATGATTTGTTTCGAGGATGTAGCGGCTTATCGCTGAATTCATCGTCTCGGAATCGAACGACATCAACCGGGGGACTTTGGTCGAGATGTTAACGCGCAAACAATACGAGCTTCTGCGGTTCATCAGCGAACGTTTGAAGGAAAGCGGCGTGCCGCCTTCTTTCGACGAGATGAAGGATGCGCTCGACTTGCGCTCGAAGTCAGGCATCCACCGCCTGATCACCGCGCTCGAAGAGCGCGGCTTCATCCGCCGCCTGCCCAATCGTGCCCGCGCCATCGAAGTGATCAAGCTGCCGGAGCTGCAAGCTGCCGCCAGCAACCGGCGCGGCTTCACGCCGAGCGTCATCGAGGGCAATCTCGGCAAGGTCCGCGCGAGCTCCAGCTTGCCCGCGGACGAGGGCGAGCGGCCCGTGGCGGTGCCCGTGATGGGCCGTATCGCGGCCGGCACGCCGATCGAGGCGTTGCAGACCCGCAGCCACACCATCAGCGTGCCGCCCGACATGCTCGGCTCCGGCGAGCACTACGCGCTCGAAGTGCGCGGTGATTCCATGGTCGAAGCCGGCATTCTCGACGGCGACATGGCGCTGATCCAGCGTAACGAGAGCGCCGATACCGGCGACATCGTGGTGGCTCTGATCGACGACGAGGAGGCCACGCTCAAACGCTTCCGCCGCCGCGGCGCTTCGATCGCACTCGAACCTGCCAATGCCGCCTACGAGGTGCGTATCCTGCCACCGAACCGCGTGAAGATTCAGGGCAAGCTGATCGGGCTTTACCGGAAGTACTGAGTCCGTAAGAACTCGATACGGAATTCTCCGGCGCCGTTTACGCGCCTTCGGTCGGCAGCGCCGATCAAGAAGATTGGAGCGGATGATGGTCCGCCCCGGCTGGATGGTCGTTCTGGTTCTGCGCAGACTGTCCGGCCCTCCTCCATGGCGACCTCCGCGGCAGGTCGCGCGAAACGATGTCGCATCGCGGCCGAGGCGACCGCCATGCGCCAGATCGTCCTGAAGGGAGCGCGCCGGCGCTGATCGCAGCATCAGCGTCGAGCCGCTCGCTGGTCGGGCCGTTCGCTGCGAGGAGGCAGCGCGCGGGCAAATGCGCATTGCTATCGCAGCCCCGCAATCGCGCCGGCGATATCCGGACACCGCCGCAACGCATGCCTGCAGAATGCACGGAAGCCGGCATTGTTCCCATGCGAGTCGGGAAAGATAATGTGATCGCGGCGCGCGGATTGCAGCCGTAGATTTGCCTACAACCAAGCAGAGCGTTGCGTGCTTCCACTCCGAGGCCTGTGCCTCCAAGTGAGGTGCGGGTCGTCATCTTCGCATGAGGAGCAACCCGATGTGTGACTACAGCCTGCATGCCGTCGCGACGCGCCCCGCTGAAGTCGGCGAGACGATCGTCACGACAACGTTCCGCGGCACCTCGACGCGCGGCTTCGCCTCCGAAGCAGATCTCTCCGTTGCGGTCTGCCTGCTGCCGGGAACGGAGCTCGCCTTCGCCGACAACGTTCGTTACGACAATCGCTGGATCTGGACGCGCACGGTCAATTCCCGCGTCGGCAAGTTCGGCAAGATCGATCCGCACATTCCCGATCGTCATCATGACGCGATCGAATTCCCTGACGGCAAGTACGTGCTGGTGACGCAGCTCGTCGAAGGCCAGCGCGCAACCGTGCTGCAGCTGCCGGTGACGCAGCCGGTCGTCGAGCGCGAGCACAAGCCGCAGATCATCGCCGACAGCCGGTCGCCCATCGCGCCCTTGCCGACGGGCTGACAGGGCTCAGTCCTCGGCCTGAACATCGACCTCCGATGGGGTCGCATCCTTGCTGCGCGGAACCGCCGGCCGCGGCATGAGGCCTGCTTCGAGATCTCCATCGCCGGCGGCCGCCGGCGACCAGGGCCGGTTCGTGCCCCTCGCCCTCACCGCCTCAATCGAAAAGCCGTCGCCGCGCCGCGTCAGAGCCAGCGCGCCCTGACGAACCAGCCGCGGCCGGTCCACCACCATCGCCGCACAATCGGTCGGCGCGGGCCGCGAGCTCACCACCAGGGCAGCGCGGCTGCAATCGTCCACCAACGCGTCGATGCGAAAGGCCAGCGCCACCAGCCGCCCGTCGGCGAGCGGCGTGACGCAACCCGCCTCGTCGCACGATATGCCCACAGCCAGCGAGGCGCTGCCGGCATCGCGCGGATCGGCGTCGGCCGCGAGCCACTCCTTCAGCAGAAAATTGTCCTTGCCCGTCCTGATCAGGTGCAGGCGCCCATCCCCGCCTCGCACGGCGACGCTGGCGCCGTCACCGGCAATCAGGATATCGGGCTGCCGCACCGACAGGCCCCATGCGATGGAGGCCAGCAGCACCACGGCACCGCACCAGCGCAAGGGCGTGCGCAACAGGCCCATCAGGATGATGCCGAGGCTCGCTGCGATCAACGGCGCGATGCCGAACGCCGGGATGCGGCCGACCGCGCCCGGCAATGCCGCCACCCAGCGCGACACCGCGACCATCCAGTCGATGCCGATCCCCATCAGCCACCAGAACACGCCGTCGAGTCCGAAGGGCGCCGCAAGCAGGCCGAGCAGCCCGGCCGGCATCACCAGCGCCGAGACCACGGGCATCGCACCGAGATTGGCGAGCACGCCGTAGGGCGTGACGCGGTGGAAGTGGAAAGCGGCATAGGGCGTGGTCGCAAGCCCTGCGATCAGCGAGGCCAGGAACAGCATCGCGATCTCGCGGCCGCCCCACAGCGCGACGCGCGCGGTCGCCGAATGATCGGGCGCGGCAAACAGGTTCGGCATGCCGATCTGCACCAGCGCAACGAGACCCAGCGTCGCGGCGAAAGACATCTGGAAGCTCGGATGCACCAGCGCCTCCGGCGCAACCGCGAGCACGATCAGCGCCGCCACGGCCAGCGTGCGGAAGGTGATGGCGCGGCGATCGACCATCACGGCAATCAGCACCACGGCGGTCATGAAGAACGATCTCTGCGTTGCCACCTCCGCCCCCGAGAGCAGCAAATAGAACGCGGCCGCAACCAATGCTGCGGCCGCCGACCATTTCTTGATGGCGAAGCCGACGGCAAGGCCCGGGATCAGCGCCAGCAGCGCACGCACCGCGAAGAACACGACGCCCGCGACCACCGCCATGTGATAGCCGGAGATCGAGAGCACGTGTCCGAGCCCCGAGATGAACATGGCATCGTTGACGGGCGCGGAGATTGCATCGCGCCGCCCGGTGAGCAGCGCCGTTGCAATCGCGCGGTTGTCGCCTTCCAGCGTTGCGCGGATGCGCGCGTCGATCGCATCGCGCAGGCCCTGCATGAAGGCGGCGTAGCGCAGCCGCAAGCCCCCGGCGTCCGGCGGCACGGAAGCCGTGATCCCGCCCATCACGAAGCCGGAGGCGCCGATGCCCTGAAAGAACATGTCGCGCGAGAAGTCGTAGCTGCCCGGGCGGACCGGCGAGAGCGGCGGCATCAGCCGTGCCTTGAGCTGCACGAAACTGCCGACCTCGGGCGCGGTGCCTTTGCGCACGGAGAGGCGGACGCGTTCGAGCTTGACGTCGCTGCGCTGCGCCTCCATGGCGGTGACGCGCAGCACGAAGCGGTCGGTGCGCTCACGGATGTCGCGCGTCTCGACGAAGCCCGCCAAGGACACCGAATAAAGCGGTTTTGCGAGCACCGTGTGCGCGATGCGCGCCGTCTTCCAGGTCGCCACGGCAAAGCCGGAAGCGAGCGCTGCAATCATGATCGCAGGCGCGAACAGCCGGCTCCGCCGCAACAGCACCGCGCCAAGCAGCAGTGCGATGGCCGTCGTCGCGACCACCCCCAGCACCGGCTCATGATCGGCAGCAAAATAGAGCGCGATGCCGCCGCCGAAGGCGACCGGCACCCACGGCAGCAGCCGTCCGGGGCCGGCTTCGGCGCGGGCCCATTCCCGTAGCGTTTCGACGATTGCGGGCCAGATGCCGAAGCCCGCAGGGACGAAGCCGCCGGCGGGCGCGGCGCGGCCGACCGGCCACGTCCCGGCAACTCCCTGGGACCGCACTGGCCGGCCCGGCTCCGCCATACCCCTGCACCTAACGCGACGTGATCGTCGCCGAGGCTACCGGAACGTGCGGCGGGGCGAATAGCGGTACAGACCGGGAACGAAGAGGGAGCGCCCTACTTTTCCTCTTCCATCGTCACGGCGACATCCGCCTTGGCGGACAGCCGCACCTTGTTCCCCTCGACACCGGCGACGAGGCCCTTGTCGATGAAGTGATGGTGGCCCTTGTGGCTGCCCTCGCCGCTGTCCTTCTTGGTCAGCTTGATGCGATTGCCTTCGACCTTGTCGACCGTGCCGACATGGACGCCGTCGGCGCCGATGACTTCCATATGCTCTGCGATGTTTTGCATGGGGGGGCTCCTTGGTTGGATGTCGTCTAACGCGTCACGAGTGCAATCGTTTCTCGCTCGCAATCGGCCCCGCCGCGGCGCTTTCGATACTCTTGTGGTTGATGCGATCGAGATTTGGCGTGCAGCCCTGGATTGTGTTGATATGGCATGTCGTGGTTGTAGGGGCATTGGAATGCGAGGGATGGTACGGGGAAGCTTTTTGGTCTTTTTGCTGTTCACCGCCGGTGAAGCATCCGCAGAAACCGACTTCGAACGAAAAATCCGTGAAGACTCCGCCCGACATCCAGGAAAGAGTCTTGTTTTCCTGGAGGTTCGTGTGATCGAGGAGAACGGTTCAAAAAACCCTGGCTGCTCAACGACCAAGGTCGTACTTGGTTCAGATCACGTGACGCTCCCGATCACCACACAGAGAACTGTGGGGATGCTCGGCTTTCCTGTCGAAAACGGAACCTACGGGGGCGCAGCCTTGTTGGCTCCGGGCACATATGCGGTCAGTTATGTCAATTGCTCGCAATATCTGAACTTGAAGGGTGATTTTGCGCGGTTTCGGGTAGGCCCCGACGAGATCGTCAATCTCGGATCGTTAGTCATAGACTTCACGCGCAGTCCGCAATTCTTGCAAAGAACATTTACAAGCCGCACGAAGGTTGAGGACCTCAGCGAAAAGGCCAAGGCATCCCTGACAGAGCGATCGCCGGTCATTTTCCCCAAAGCGACGAAGCGCTACATGACTCCCAACCCGGCCACATCCGGTAGTCAGGCCCGTGCGCCAGAAAAAAGAAACTAATCGAGCCCGCCGCTAGATCAGCGGTGCCTGCGCCGAGGCGTGGTGGTTGACGATCTTCCAGTCGCCGTCTTCGCGGATGATGACCCAGCTCATTTTGACGACGAGATCGTCCCGCTCGCCGGCGAGGTCGAACGAGATGGTCGCGGCCATGTTGATCAGCTCGGGGCCGGCCAGCGCGGCGTGCATGTCGGAGAACACGGCGCTCGGCTTGTGCCACCGCGGCAGGCCGTTGAAATAGTCGGCAACGCCGTCCCTGCCCCGATAGAGTTTTGGGTTGGAGCCGAAGAAGAACGCGTTCTTCGAATAGAGAGACGACAGCGCGGCCGCATCGAGCGCAGAAAAGCCGGCGCACCATTTCGCGATGATGGCGGAAACGATGGCGCCGGCTTCGCTGCTCATGTCATCCCTCAACCTTTCGCGACTTCCTTCGCGAAGGTGTCGCGCAGGCCGATGGTGCGGGAGAACACCGGCTTGCCGGGCGTCGAGTCCTTGTCGCGGACGAAATAGCCCTGGCGCTCGAACTGCATCGGCTCGGTCGCGTTGCTCTCGGCCACCGAGGCCTCGATCCGGGCATCGGACAGGATCTCCAGCGAATTCGGATTGAGATCGGCCGCGAAGTTCGACGCGTCCGGGCTCGGGTTGGAGAACAGCTGGTTGTAGATGCGGACCTCCGCCGGCACGGACGTCGCCGCCGGCAGCCAGTGCATCGTCGCCTTGACCTTGCGGCCGTCGGGCGCGTTGCCGCCCTTGGTCGCGGGGTCGTAGGTGCAGCGCAGCTCCACCACCTCGCCCTTGTCGTTCTTGATCACGCCGGTGCATTTGACGAAATAGGCATAGCGCAGCCGCACCTCGTTGCCGGGCGACAGGCGGAAGAACTTCTTCGGCGGGTTCTCCATGAAGTCGTCCTGCTCGATATAGAGCTCGCGGCCGAACGTGATTTTCCGCGTGCCCGCGCCGGGATCGTCCGGGTGGTTGATCGCCTCGAGCTCCTCGGTCTGGCCCTCCGGGTAGTTCTCGATCACGACCTTGAGCGGCTTGAGCACCGCCATGCGGCGCTGCGCGGTGCGGTTCAGCTCCTCGCGGATGCAGAACTCCAGCATGCCGACATCGACCACGCTGTTGGCTTTCGCGACGCCGATGCGCTTGACGAATTCGCGCAGCGCCGCCGGCGGCACGCCGCGGCGGCGCATGCCTGCCATGGTCGGCATGCGCGGATCGTCCCAGCCGGCGACATGGCCGTCGCGGACGAGCTGGGTCAGCACGCGCTTGGACAGCAGCGTATAGGTCAGGTTGAGCCGCGCGAATTCATACTGATGCGGCTGCGACGGCACCGGCAGCTTCTCGATGAACCAGTCGTAGAGCGGCCGGTGGTCCTCGAACTCCAGCGTGCAGATCGAATGCGTGATGCCTTCGATCGCGTCCGACTGGCCGTGGGCGTAATCGTAGCTCGGGTAGATGTGCCACTTGGTCCCGGTGCGCGGATGGTGCGCGTGCAGGATGCGGTACAGCACGGGGTCGCGCAGGTTGATGTTGCCGGCGGCCATGTCGATCTTGGCCCGCAGCACGCGCGCGCCGTTGGGGAATTCGCCCGCCTTCATGCGGCGGAACAGGTCGAGGTTCTCGGCCACGCTGCGGTCGCGGAACGGCGAGTTCTTGCCCGGCTCGGTCAAGGTGCCGCGCGACAGGCGGATCTCCTCCTGGGTCTGATCGTCGACATAGGCGAGCCCGTCGCCGATCAGCTTCTCGGCCCATTCGTACAGGCGGTCGAAATAGTCCGAGGCGAAGAACAGGTTCTTGCCCCAGTCGAAGCCGAGCCAGCGCACGTCGGCCTGGATGGAATCGATATATTCTTGCTCTTCCTTGACCGGATTGGTGTCGTCGAAGCGCAAATGGCAGCGGCCCGGAAACTCCTGGGCGATGCCGAAATTGAGCGCGATCGACTTGGCATGGCCGATATGCAGATAGCCGTTCGGCTCCGGCGGGAACCGGGTCACGATCTCCCTGTATTTGCCCTGGTCGAGGTCGGCCTGGATGATGTCACGAATGAAATCGCGCCCAACCTCAGCTGCCACCGGTTCTGTCATTACGAAAATCCTGTCGGGAAATCAGCGGTCCTTCTGCCAAATTCGCTGGGCTGAGCCAAGGGCTTAAGCGAGGTCTGGCGGTCCGCCACCGGGCTTTAGTTATGCTGCGGTCCTGTTATATACCACCGCCTCCAATGCATAGGCCCTGCCAAGAATGACCTCCCCCGTCGTCACCCGCTTCGCCCCCTCGCCGACCGGCTTCCTCCATATCGGGGGCGCCCGCACGGCGCTGTTCAACTGGCTCTATGCCAAGAAGCACGGCGGCAAGATGCTGCTGCGGATCGAGGACACCGACCGGGAGCGCTCCACCGAGGCCGCGATCGGCGCCATCCTCGACGGGCTGAAATGGCTGGAGCTCGGCTGGGACGGCGAGGTCATCTACCAGTTCAGCCGCGCTGCCCGTCACCGCGAGGTCGCCGAGCAACTGCTTGCCGACGGCAAGGCCTATCGCTGTTACGCCACCGCCGAGGAGCTCACCGCGATGCGCGAGAAGGCGCGCAGCGAGGGCCGCACCCGCCTCTACGACGGCCTATGGCGCGACCGCGACCCGGCCACGGCGCCGAGCGACGTCAAGCCCACCATCCGCCTGCGCGCGCCGCAGACCGGCGAGACCGTGATCGAGGACCAGGTGCAGGGCCGCGTGGTCTGGCAGAACGAGAACCTCGACGACCTCGTACTGTTGCGCGGCGATGGCAACCCGACCTACATGCTCGCGGTAGTCGTGGACGACCACGACATGGGCGTCACCCACGTCATCCGCGGCGACGACCATCTGATCAACGCCGCCCGCCAGAAGCAGATCTACGATGCGATGGGCTGGACCCTGCCGAGCATGTCCCACATCCCGCTGATCCACGGGCCGGACGGCTCCAAGCTGTCGAAGCGGCACGGCGCGCTCGGCGTCGATGCCTACCGCGCCATGGGATACCTCCCCGCCGCGCTGCGCAACTATCTCGTCCGGCTCGGCTGGAGCCATGGCGACCAGGAGATCTTCTCGACCGAGGAGATGATCGCGGCCTTCGACCTCGCCAGCGTTGGGCGGGCGGCGGCGCGCTTCGATTTCGCCAAGCTGGAAAACCTCAACGGCCATTACATCCGCCACGCCGACGATCAATCGCTCGTGAAGATGTTCGAGGACGTGCTCGACCATCTCGTGCCCGCGCGCGACGAGCTTAAGGCCAAGTTAAACGGCACCACGCGCGCGCAGCTGGCGAAGGCCATGCCAGCCCTGAAGGAGCGTGCCAAGACGCTGATCGAGCTGATCGACGGCGCCTACTTCATCTTCGCGGACCGGCCGCTGCAGCTCGATCCCAAGGCGCAGGCGCTGCTGACGCCAGAGAACCGCAAGTTGATCGGCCAGCTTCATTCCGCACTGGAGAAAGTCGAGACGTGGAGCGGCGCCACCACGGAAGCTGCGCTGCGCGCTTTTGCCGAGGAAAATAGTCTCAAACTCGGCGCGGTCGCCCAGCCCTTGCGGGCCGCGCTGACCGGACGGACCACGTCGCCTGGTATATTTGAGGTTTTGGACGTCCTGGGACGCCAGGAGAGCCTTGGGCGGCTTAAGGATCAGTCTACGACGTAAGTCGATCATGCGTGCGGCGATCTTGCAGCGCACACAGCAATAATATACCCATCTCCCCGTACATTCTGGAACTTCCGGCCTGCCCCCAATGATCTTCCGCGGGGCCTCCGGCACCGGCCCGTTTCACCACACATCGGGGACCTACGATGGACGCAAAACCAAACAACAAGACCGCCACGCTGACGGTCGGAAACAAGAATTACGATCTTCCGATCCTCAGCGGCAGCGTCGGGCCTGATGTCATCGATATCGGCAAGCTCTACGGCCAGTCGGGCCTGTTCACCTACGATCCGGGCTTCACCTCGACCGCGAGCTGCCAGTCCAAGATCACCTATATCGACGGCGACGCGGGCGTGCTGGAATACCGCGGCTACCCCATCGAGCAGCTCGCCGAGCACGGCGACTTCCTGGAGACCTGCTATCTCCTGCTCTACGGAGACCTGCCGACCGCCGCGCAGAAGAAGGATTTCGACCACCGCGTGACCCATCACACGATGGTGCACGAGCAGATGGCCCGCTTCTTCCAGGGCTTCCGCCGCGACGCCCATCCGATGGCGATCATGGTTGCGGCCGTCGGCGCGCTCGCCGCGTTCTATCACGACAGCACCGACATCAACGATCCGAAGCAGCGCATGATCGCTTCCATGCGCATGATCGCGAAGATCCCGACGCTGGCGGCGATGGCCTACAAGTACACCGTCGGCCAGCCCTTCGTTTATCCGAAGAACTCGCTGGGCTTTGCCGAGAACTTCCTGAACATGTGCTTCGCGGTGCCGTGCGAGGACTACAAGGTCAGCCCGGTGCTCGCCGACGCGCTCGAGAAGATCTTCATCCTGCACGCCGATCACGAGCAGAACGCCTCGACCTCGACCGTGCGCATCGCCGGCTCCTCCGGCGCCAACCCGTTCGCCTGCATCGCGGCGGGCATCGCCTGCCTCTGGGGCCCGGCGCATGGCGGCGCCAACGAAGCCGCGCTCAACATGCTCTATGACATCGGCACGGTCGACAAGATCCCCGAGTTCATCGCCAAGGTGAAGGACAAGAACTCCGAAGTCCGCCTGATGGGCTTCGGCCACCGCGTCTACAAGAACTACGATCCGCGCGCCAAGATCATGCAGAAGATGTGTCACGCCGTGCTCAAGGAGACCGGCCATGGCGACGATCCGATGCTGAAGGTGGCCCTCGAGCTCGAGAAGATCGCGCTGAGCGACCAGTACTTCATCGACCGCAAGCTCTACCCGAACGTCGACTTCTATTCGGGCATCACGCTGAAGGCGATGGGCTTCCCGGTCTCGATGTTCACCGTGCTGTTCGCGGTCGCCCGCACCGTCGGCTGGATCAGCCAGTGGAGCGAGATGATCGAGGACCCGCAGCAGAAGATCGGCCGCCCGCGCCAGCTCTACACCGGCGTCGCCAAGCGCGACTACGTGCCGATGAAGGATCGCAAGTAAAGTCTGACGAAATAGGTCAGCGGAACGGCGCCATCGCAAGATGGCGCCGTTTTTGTTTCGCGCAGATGCCGCAGGGTGGCCCCCCCACGACACCAATCGCGCCGTTCCACGTTGCTGCCGCGCACAACAACAAGTCCAAGCATCACGCCGGCAAACGCTTGACAGTCCAAATGCCCCGCGCGCATTCTTACACTAAGTAAGAATGACGACGGGGATGGAAATGCCGGAGCAGCCGAGAAGTCGGCGGCAGACGCGCGCTGCCATTTTGACTCATCTGCTTCAGTCGGGCGGCTCGTTTCGCCCGCCTCTGGCCAAGGCCGTGCGGCTGTCGGAAGCGAGCCTGTCGCGCATCCTATTCGACCTGAAGGCCGAAAGCCTGATCGAGGAGGTGCGGCGCCCTGCCCCTTACGTCGGCGGCCCGACCGGCCTCGTGTCGCTCGACGGCTCGGTCGCGCTTGCGGCCTTCGAGCTGACCGCTCAGCACCTCAGCGTCGGCGTCGGCGGCCTGTCGGGCGAGTTGCGCTACACCGAACGCGTGCCGCTGCCGAAGAAACCGACCACCGAGACTGTCGGCGGCGTGTTTCGCGAAGCCATGGCGTTGCTGCGCGATTGGACGCGGCGCCGCCGGATCACGCTATCGCAGATCGGGGTCTCCATTCCCGGCCTCGGCCGTCTCAGCATCTCGGCCAATCCGATCATCCCCTGCGACGTCGGGCGTATCAACGGCATGTTCGCCGAGATGTTCGCCGACGTGCCGCTCGAATTCACCAATTCGGTCGTCGCGCACGCCACGTTCCACCGCTGCCGCACGGAAAATTATCCGTTCAACGACGCCCATCTGTTCGTCCTGGTCAGCCAGGGCGTTGCGGGCACCTGGATGGACGATCCGACCGAGACCGACGCTCTCCAGCCGGTCGAGCTTGGCCACATGGTCTTCGGCCCCGATGGGCCGCGGTGCCGCTGCGGCCACCACGGCTGCGTCGAGGCGTACACATCGCTTCCTGCCGTGGCCGGGCTTCTCGGCGTTGCCGAAACCGAATTGCTCCAGCTCGGCAGCGACTGGGTGAGCACGATTCCGATGTCCTCGCGCGTGCGGCAGGAGCTGCGACGACGCCTGTTCCGCCTCGGCCTTGCGATCGGCAATACGCTGAACGTGAAGCCGTGCGGCGGCGTTGCGATCAGCGGCTGGCCGTCGATGCTCGCCGAGGACGATCGCAACGCCGTGGTCGAAGGCATCGACGCGTGCCTCTTGGGCGGACGCAAACTGGCGCAGGTGTCCCTCGCCTTCGTTCCGCCGTCGACCGGCAACGATCCACAGGCCGCGCTCGCCTTCGCCGCCTTCTGCCTCGCCAGCCGTGGCGGCATGCCCGCCACCTCGACGGAGGCCGCCTGACATGCACTGAACCTGCACGTTCCACACGCGCGAAAGACTTCACACCGGGAGGAACTGAAATGCCGATCACAACAACAAGGCGTCGTCTGCTCGCTGGATCCGTGGCCACGCTCGCATTGCCGGCATTTGCCCGTGCGCAAGGCGCCGTCAAACCGCGCCTCACCGCAATCTCGCAATGGTCCGCGGGCAGCGATGGTGCGGCCATCACTGCGCTCGGCAAGAAGTTCGAGGAGAAGGGCGGCGTCTGGCAGCACTCGCCCGTCCCCGGTTTCACCACCGAGATGATGAACAAGCTGCGCGCCCAGATCATGGCCGGTGATCCGCCGGCCTGCTCGCAGCTCAAGGGCCCCGAGATCGCGGCCTGGTCGAAGATTGCCCCGACCGTCGATCTCGACGCCGTGGTCGCCGCCGCCGGCTATGAGAAGGTCGTCGCGCCGGACCTTGCAAAACTGCACAAGCCGGGCGGCAAATGGATCGCACTGCCGCTGCAGATCTACAGCACCAACATGCTGTTCCTGTCCAAACGCGCGATGGACAAGGCCAAGGCCGACAAGATCCCCCTCACATGGGCTGACTTCAACGACCTCGCCGAAAAGATGAAATCAGGCGGCGTCGCCTTCCCCATCGCCAATGGCGGGACCCGTCCCGACGACGGGCAGAAATTCGAGGCTGCTCTCGCCGGCATCAGTCCGCTCGCATACCGCGCCGCCATCATGAATCTCGAGAAGAAGGCCCTGGAGGGCCCCGAGATCAAGGCTGCGTTCGCGCAGGTGCGCAAGATCGCCGATTGGATGGACCCCAATGTCGGCGCCCAGCACTTCTCGACCAATCTGAAGCGCTTCGTCGACGGCGACATGGGCATGATGATCATGGGCGGCTGGGCGCAGGGCGTGTTGCGCAATGCCGGTTTCAAGTTCGAGGACTTCACGATTGCGCCGGGCCCGAGTGATAACGGCAAGCCTGTGTTCCTGCTGAATGCCGATGCCTTCATCTTCTGGCAGCGCAAGGAGCCCGACCTGCAGGCCGGTCAGACGTTGATGGCCCAGCTCGTCATGGATCCGGCGATCCAGACCATGTATTCGCAGATCACGGGATCGATCCCCGTGCGCACCGACGTCGATCTGTCCGGCGAAGGCTGGTCGGAGGGTCAACGGACCACCGCGGCCGCCCTCAAGAACGCCATCGCCAGCAACCAGGCCGTCCTCAGCATGGCGCACAACATGGCGCAGGAAAATGGCATGACGGCCGCGATGATCGACGTGATCACGGAGTACGTGAAGAACAAGACGATCAAGCCCGAGCAGGCCGCCACGCGCCTCGCCGAGGCCGTCGAGGGCGCGCGTTGAGCAATGCCGCCGCGATCAGACCGGGCCGGCCGGCGCTCCCTGAATGGGTGCGCCGGCTGCCCGAATATCTGACGATCTGGGTGCCGCTGCTGCTGTCCGCAGCGCACCTCGTGTCGTTCTCGCTGTGGACGATCTGGATCTCGTTCACGCCGTCGACGCTCATTCCCGTTACGGGCTGGGTGGGACTGCGCAACTACACGGCGGTCGCGGCATCGCGGAACTGGCAGATCGCCTTCGACAATCTGCTGCTGTTCGGCTGCGCTTTCGTGGTGTTGAGCGCGGCGACCGGCCTCATCCTCGCGATCCTGCTCGATCAGCGCATCCGCGGCGAGAACGTGCTGCGATCGATCTTCCTCTATCCCCTCGCGGTGTCGTTCGTCGTCACCGGCACGGTGTGGAGCTGGCTGCTCAATCCTGGCCTCGGGATCCAGAAATTGGTCCACGATCTCGGCTGGACCTCCTTCAGGTTCGACTGGCTGATCGACCGCGACATGGCGATCTGGACCATCGTCATCGCTGCGATCTGGCAATCCTCCGGCTTTGCCATGGCGTTGTTCCTGGCCGGCCTTCGCTCCGTCGATGCCGACATCATCAAGGCCGCACAGATCGACGGCGCCGGGCCGGTCCGAATCTACCGGCGCATCATTCTGCCGTCGCTGTGGCCGATCACCATCACCGTCGTCGTGATCCAGCTGCAATTCGCGATTTCGACCTTCGACCTCGTCCGCGCGCTCACCAATGGCGGGCCGGGAATTGCGACCCAGCTGCCGGCCCTGGTCGTCTACGATTTGATGTTCCAGCGCAGCCTGCTCGGCCGGGGCGCGGCGGCGGCGGTGCTGATGCTGCTCATTCTGCTCGCGGTGCTGCTGCCATATGCAGCCTGGCGATATCTCCAGCGACGGCGGGCCGCCCATGCCTGACCGTACCTTCGCTCCGAGCCGGATCTGGATCTATCTCGTCGTCTCGCTGATCGCCGCAGCCTGGCTCGCGCCGCTCGCCGTTGTCGTTCTGAACTCGCTGCGGACCAACGAGGAGATCGCGCAGGGGTCGATGATCGGCTGGCCTCAGCATCTGGCCTGGAGCAACTACGCCGCAGCCTGGAGCGGCTTCTGCGTCGCCGAGACCTGCGCCGGCATCCGGCCGTACATGCTGAACTCCGCGCTGATCACGATCCCCGCAACGATCTTCTCGACCCTGCTCGGCGCTGTCGCCGGTTACGCCGTGTCGCTCTGGCGCTTTCGCGGCGACACCTGGATCTACGGCATCGTCACGCTCGGCCTGTTCCTGCCCCAGCAGATGCGTCTTCTGCCCTGGACCATCGTGCTGCGGGACATCGGTCTCATCAACACGCTGGCGGGCCTCGTGCTGATCCACACCATCCAGGGGCTGTCCTTCACCACGCTGTTCTGCCGCAACTATTATGTCGCCATTCCCCATGAATTGATCCGGGCCGCGCGGATCGACGGCGCTGGTTTCTTCCGTATCTTCTGGCGCATCATCCTGCCGCTATCGGGGCCGATCCTGATCGTCACAGTGATCTGGCAGTTCACCCATATCTGGAACGAGTTCCTTTATGGCGTGACGTTCACGACCGGCCAGCAGCAGCCGGTCACGGCCGCCCTCATCGCGCTATCCGCCGCCGTCGCCGATATCCCGCAGCATGGCGTGCAGAGCGCAGCGGTGATCATCGCCGCGCTGCCCACGCTGCTGATCTACCTCCTCGGCGGCAAATACTTCGTCCGCGGCCTGACTGCCGGGGCGGTGAAATGATGGAGACGTCATGGCAGCACTGAGCATTCGCGCCCTGTCCAAGCGCTACGCCAATCTGGAGGTGCTGAAGGATATCGCTCTCGACATCGAGAGCGGCGAGTTCACCGTGCTGGTCGGGCCGTCCGGTTGCGGCAAGTCCACGCTGCTCAACATCGTCGCCGGGCTCGACCGCCCCAGTGCCGGGACGATCGAGATCGGCGGACGCGTCGTCAACGATGTCGCGCCGAAAGACCGCGACATCGCCATGGTGTTCCAGTCCTACGCGCTTTATCCCTCGATGACGGTGCGACAGAACATCACCTTCGGCATGGAATGCCGTCACGTGCCCAAGACCGCGCAAGACGCCGCGGTCGCGAATGTCGCAAAACTGCTCCAGATCGAGCCGCTGCTCGGCCGCAAGCCGTCGCAGCTCTCCGGCGGCCAGCGCCAGCGCGTCGCGATGGGGCGGGCCCTGGTGCGCGATCCCCTGCTCTTCCTGTTCGACGAGCCGCTGTCCAATCTCGACGCCAAGCTGCGCGTCGAGATGCGGATGGAGATCAAGCGGCTGCACCAGCGCATCGGCGCCACCATCGTCTATGTCACCCACGACCAGATCGAGGCCATGACGATGGCGACGCGGATCGCCGTGATGCATCAGGGCCGCGTGCAGCAATTCGCCGACCCCGACACCGTGTACCGCTATCCCGCCAATCTGTTCGTCGCCCGCTTCATGGGCTCGCCGCCGATGAACACCATGCCGGCCCGGCTCGAGAGCGACAAGGACGGGCTGGTGGCGGTGATCGGCGCGGGCCGGCCGGACGAGGTCCGCCTGCGCCTGAGAGATTATGACGGCGCTGCGCCCTTCGTCGGACGCGACGTCGTGGTGGGCATCCGGCCGGAATGCATTGCCGAGGGCAGCCGCGCGTTTTCAGGAGAAGCGCCTGTCCTCGTCGAGGCACCGGTGGACATGGTCGAGCCGACCGGTGCCGAGACGATGGTGTCGCTGCGGCTCGGGGGCGAACCCGCGATGGCGCGCATCTCGCCCGATATCCGCCCTGCGCCGGGCGCATCCGCCTCTTTCGCGCTCGACACCCGCCGCATTTGCCTGTTCGACCCCGAGACGGAGCGACTGATCGCATGACGAAGACGACCTATTCGAGCCTCGCGGACCGCGTGGTGCTGATCACCGGTGGCGCCAGCGGCATCGGCGCCGCCTTCGTGCGTGCCTTCGCCGCCCAAGGCGCCCGCGTCGCGTTCCTCGATATCGATGAAGCCGCCGGCGCCGCGCTGGCCGCGGAGGTCGCGGCCGCATGCGGTGCGACACCGCTGTTCGTGCCCTGCGACCTCCTGGATATCGAGGCCCTGCGCGCCGCCACGGCGCAGGTTCAGCAAAGGCTCGGCGACGCCGCGGTGCTCGTCAACAACGCCGCCAATGATCAGCGACAGGTGCTGACCGAGGTGACGCCCGCCGAGTTCGACTGGATGATGGGCGTCAATCTCAAGCACGTCTTCTTTGCCGCGCAGGCGGTGGTGCCGCAGATGCGGGCGCGCGGCGGCGGCTCGATCATCAACATGTCGTCGATCGCCTGGATGCGCGGCGCGCCGGCGCTGCCGGTCTACGCCGCGGCGAAGGCGGCCATCGTCGGCTTCACCAACTCGCTGGCGCGATCGGTCGGCCCCGACCGCATCCGCGTCAACGCGATTGCACCGGGCATGGTCATTACCGAGCGGCAGCGGCGGCTATGGTATCCGGACGAACGGGTCATTGCCGAAATGCGCTCGCGCCAAGCCGTTCCGGACGCGGTTACGCCCGAGGACATCGCGAATATGGCGCTGTTCCTCGCCTCCGACGAAAGCCGGCGCATCACCAGCCAGTGTTTCCGTGTGGACGCAGGGCTCGCGTAGGGCGTGCAGTCGGGCCGCTACCGGCGGCTCAGAAACGCTCGGGCCGCACCACTTCCACGTCACCGACGGAGACGAGGCCTACCTGCTGGGCTACCACGGCAAACACAGCCTGCAACAACTCGTCCAGCCGAACCGGATCGACGATGCACCAAACAACGAACATCCCGGCGGCGGCGCCGACCTGGCCATCCGCTTCCCATCGGCCGGCTCGCCCGCGACCGCCCACGACCGGGGCGACCGAATATCCACTCACACCCGTGCGCTCGAGTTTCTCGGTCAGCCGCTTCAGCAGTGCCCGTTCGATGAGAATCTCGATCCGCTTCTTGGCAAACGTCTGCATGCAGTCCTCACCGCGCGATCATCTGAGCGGCAGCAATGTAGAGCGGGATGCCGACGATCAGATTGAAGGGAAATGTCAGGCCAAGCGAGAGCGTCAGGGCGATCGCCGGGTTTGCCGCAGGAAGGGCGAGCCGCATCGCAGCCGGGACTGCGATGTAGGAAGCGGATGCACCGAGCGTCATCAAAACTGCAGTGCTGCCGGCCGATAATCCGATGAGCCAGGCAAAGAGCGCCGCAAACGCCGCGCCGATGAACGGCATTATCCAGGCAAAGCCTGCAACCGGAACGGACAGCGACTTCCAGCCGTCCCGCAGGCCGCGGCCGGCGATCAGGCCCATATCGAGCAGGAAGACGCACAGGAAGCCGGGGAAGGCATCGAGCAGGAAAGGCTTGAGCGAGGTCATGCCGCGTTCACCCGTGATGCATCCAACCGCGAACGCACCGAGCAAGGCAACGATCGAGCCGTTCAGTGCGATCTCGCGCAAGAAGTCTCCGGACATGTCACCGCTCCCTCTCCCTTCACGGCTGCGGGCGATCATCAGCGCCGAGAAGATCGCCGGCGTCTCCATCGCGGCCGCGACCGCGATCATATAGCCGTCGTAAGGCAAGGCGAGCTGCGTGAGTGCGCCGGTGACGGCCACGAAGGTCACGGCCGATATCGATCCGTAATGACCGGCAACGGCGGCAGCATTGATGTGGTCCAGGCCGGCGCCGCGCAGGAAGGCGTACGCAATGAATGGCAAGCCGGCCGACAACACGACGCCGGCCAGGATCGTCAGCGCCAGCGCAGGCGTCAGACCCTGATGGGCCACTTCGGCGCCGCCACGGAAGCCGATCGAGATCAGCAGATAAAGTGACAGAAAACGTGCAATAGCCTCTGGCACCGAGAGGTCCGAGCGTCCGAGCGAGGCGCCGAGCCCCATGCCGAAGAACAGCACCGAAGGCGAGACGAGATTCTGGGCGGCGAGCGCAAGCAAGGTATCCTCCATCCGGTGGGGCGAATGGAGGGCTGGATAGCTTTCCGCGGACGTTTGACAAAATTGATTGTCTCAAGCATCATGATTGAAATTTGCAATGATGATGCCCCGCTCTCGCCTGAACCTGGATATCGACCTCGTGCGATCCTTCGTGACGATCGTCTCGCTCGGCAATTTCACGCGCGCCGCTCAGTCGCTAGGCCTGCAGCAATCGACGGTGTCCCTGCAGATTCGCCGGTTGGAGCAACTTGTCGGCGGCACGCTCCTCGAGCGCTCGCCGCAATCGGTCGCACTGACTGCCGAGGGCGAGACGTTTTTCGACTACGCGCGGCGCCTGCTCGATCTCAATGACGAGATCGTCGCGCGCATCCGGGAGCCCGCGATACGGGGGCTCGTGCGCCTCGGCGCGCCCGAGGATTTCGCGACCCGCCACCTCCCCGACGTGCTTGCACGCTTTGCCCACGCCTATCCCCAGGTCGACCTGGAAGTGACCTGCGATCTGACTATGAATCTGATCGAGCGCTTTCGCAAAGGTGCTTTCGATCTGGCGCTCATCAAGCGTGAGCGTTCCATCGAAATTCCCGGCACCCGTGTATGGCGTGAGCCGCTGGTCTGGGTCACGGGTGGGGTTGATCTCAGACAGGGGGTGCTGCCGCTCGCGGTCTCGCCCAAACCCTGCGTCTATCGGAAGCGGGCGACCGAGGCGCTCGATCGTGCCAAACGATCGTGGCGGATCGCTTACACCTGCGGATCGCTGGCTGGAACGCTCGCCGCGGTCCGCGCGCGACTCGGCGTCACGGTGCTTCCGAAGGACATGGTACCTCTCGATCTTCACGTCGTGGACGGAAAGCCGATGCCCGACTTGAAGGACACCGAAGTGGCGATCCTGGAGCGCGATCGCCTTCCGCTCCCCGCGCAGCGACTTAAGGACTTCGTGGTCAAGACCCTCAACTAAGTCCATCATGCGTGACCTTCGAGAGCCGGAATCTTGCACGGCCGATGAGGCCGGGCGCGGCATTGGGACGCGGCATTTCGGCGGAAATCAACAACCCGCAGTGATCCGGCTATCGGGACGCGTCGTTTCGTGAAGGTAGATCGCAACTGATCGCACGGTGCGGTGCGCCCCTTGGGTGCATCCGTCGCTTCTGCATGGATGGAACCATAGTTGGAGAACATGATGACGCCCGCAATTCGTTCGTTCGTGGCCGGAGCCGCCATGGTCGCTGGCCTGCTAGGCCCTTCTGTCGCGCGCGCCGGCGACATCGTGGACACTGCCGTTTCCGCCGGTTCGTTCACCACGCTGGTGACAGCCGTGAAAGCTGCCGGTCTCGTGAATACGCTCAAGGGCAAGGGACCGTTTACGGTGTTCGCACCAAACGACGCAGCATTCGCAAAGCTGCCCCCGGGGACCGTCGAGTCGCTCTTGAAGAACAAGGCCAAGCTCGCGGCCGTTCTGAAGTATCACGTCGTTCCGGGCCGCGTGAAGGCGGCCGACCTCGCCGGGAAGTCGCTGAAGGTCGCGACCGTTCAGGGGCAGCCAATCAGCGTCGACGGCAGTCTTGGTGTCCGCGTCAATGACGCGCACGTTATCCAGCCGGACATAGAGGCGTCGAACGGCGTCATTCACGTCATCGACACGGTGCTTCTGCCGCCGGCGCGTGCGAAAAAGATGCACCACTGAGATCGGCGGGACTGCTCGGCCGCGGGCAGCACCGAGCGTTCAAGTCGCGGCATGAGCTGCGCTCGGTCTGGCCGGGGACGACGTCCCCGGTCAGCACTTGACGTCTGAGCTCCGCGCTGCAGGCAAGAGTTGTGAGGAGATTCTAGCTCGCTCGCCTGCCCTTCCGCATCGTGGCCAGCACGATGTCGGCCGCGAGCACGCTCGGCGACTTGTTGCCGGTCGACATGATCTGGTCGAGCTGGGCAAAGGCCTCGACCTGCTGCCGCCGCAGCGGGGACTCCGTCAGCACATCATGAAGCGCAGGCGCCAGCTTGTCCGGCGTGCAATCCTCCTGCAGGAACTCCGGAATGACGTCCCTGCCGATCACGAGATTGGCGAGGATCACCGAGGAGACGCGGATCGCGCGGCGCAGGATGAAGGCCTCGATCGCGCCGACGCGATAGGCCGTCACCATCGGAATGCCCGACAGCGCGAGCTCCAGCGTCACCGTGCCGGATTTGGCCAGCGCTGCGCGCGCGATGCGGAAGGCGGCGCGCTTTTCGTTCTCGCCGATCACGATCTGCGGCTTGACCGGCCAGTTCGCGATGCCCTCGCGGATGGTGGCTTCGAGATGCGGCATGGTCGGCAGCATCAGGTCGAAGGCGCGGCCTTCCGCTCGCAGGCGGGCGAGCGTCGCGCCGAACACGTCGAGATGGTGCCTGACCTCGCTGCGGCGGCTGCCGGGCAGCACCAGCAGCACCGGCGGCTCACTGTTGCGGCGTGCCTGCTCCTCTTCGTTCGGCCGCAGCGAGGGCAATTGCTCGATCAGGGGATGGCCGACATAGCTGCAGGGCGGCCCGCCCAACTTGCGGTATTCCTCGGGCTCGAACGGCAACAGGCCGAGCACATGGTCGACATAGCCGAGCATGGTCCGCGCCCGGCCCGGCCGCCACGCCCAGAGCTGCGGCGAGACGTAATCGACCACTGGGATCGCGGAATTCTTTGCGCGAACGCGGCGGGCGACGCGGTGGGTGAAATCCGGGCTGTCGATGATGACGAGCGCGTCGGGCGCGCTCTCCAGCACGGAATCCGTGGTCTTGCGGATCAACCCCAGGATCTTCGGCAATTGCTGCACCACCGCGGCAAAGCCGACGATCGACAGCTCCTCGATCGGAAACAGCGATTCGAGCCCCTCACGCGCCATGGTGCGGCCGCCGACGCCGACGAACTGCACGCCGTCGCCGAGGCGCTGGCGCAGCACCTTCATCAAGGCGCTGCCGAGCCGGTCGCCGGATTCCTCCGTGGCGATCAGGAAGATCTTGCGCTGGGGATCGCGCGACTGCATCAAGCCGGCAGGCCGATGATGAAGAGATATTTCGCGTCGGCAAGCGCGATCATCGCCTGCGGCTCGGCGGCGATGGTGTTGCCGGCGATGACGGCAATGCCCGCGAGCCCGGCGGCCGCGACGCCCTCGATGGTGCGCGGGCCGATGGTCGGCAGATCGAAGCGCAGATCCTGGCCGCTCTTCGGCGCCTTCACCAGCACGCCGCGGCCGGCAGCCGCGCGAATGCGGCCCTCCTCGCGCAGCCGCGCGACGCGCGCGAGCAGTGCATCCGTGCCCTCGATGTCCTCGACCGCCACCACATGGCCGTCGATCACCACCGCAGCCTGGCCGATGTCGAACGGGCCGAGCGCCGTCAGCACCGCGCGGCCGCGCGCGATGTCGGTCTTGCTGTTGTCGTTCGGCCAGGCGCGGCTGATACAGCCCTCGGGCATCAGCAGATCGGGCGCGACCTCCTTGATGCCGACCATGCGAAAGCCGCCGTGCTCTAGGATACGGCCGACACCAGACAGCAGATGATCGTCGCCACCGCGGAAGGCGCGGATGACGTTGCCGAGCAGGCGCAGCGTCGTGACGTCGAACCTTATTTCGGTGAGCGAAGGCCGTACCAAGGTGCCGATGAAGATCAGGTCGCGGCAGCCTTCCTCGCGAAACAGCCGCATCGCGCGACCGAGCTGGCCGACCGAGATCCAGCGGTGACGGAATTGCTCCACCCGCGCCGGATCGCAGGCGCCCCGAAGGGGAAACAGCACCGGCGTGATGCCGCGGGCGGCGAGCGAGTCGGCGACCGCGAACGGCATCGCGCCGCCGCCGGCGACGATGCCGACCGGCGATGAGAGCTCCGCAGCCGCTGATGTCATGCCCGCGGCCATATCCAAGATCACTTCGTGATGGCGGGAAGGCAGAGCGGGCGCTTGCCCTTGCCGATGAAGTCGAGAATCTCGGCGATCGCCGGATCTTCGCCCGCGAGCGACCTGGATGCCTCCAGCCGCTCGGCGAAGGTGCCGGGGCCATGGAAGAGCTTCTGGTAGAACGCCCGCACGGTCGCCAGCCGCTGCTTGGTGAACTTGCGCCGCTTCATGCCGATCAGGTTGAGGCCTTCCAGCACCGCGTACTGGCCGTTGACCAGGCCGAACGGAATGATGTCGTCGCGGACACCGCACACGCCGCCGACCATCACCTGCGGGCCGATGCGGGTGAACTGGTGCACCGCGGACAGGCCACCGATGAAGACGAAGTCGCCGATCTCGCAATGACCGCCGAGCGTCGCCGACGTCGCGAAGATCACGTCATTGCCGACATGGCAATCGTGGCCGACATGGCCGCAATTCATGAAGTAGCCGCGATCGCCGACGGTGGTGATGCCGCCGCCAGCGACAGTGCCAGCGTTCATGGTCACGGATTCCCGGATGGTGCAGCCCGAGCCGATCTTCAGCTGCGTCAGCTCGCCCCGGTAGCTGAGCGACTGCGGCGGCGTGCCCAGCGAGGCAAAAGGATAGATGGTGCAATCGTCGCCGATGGTCGTCTGTGCGGTGACGTGCACATGCCCGATCAGCTTGCAGTTCGCACCGATCACGACGTTCGGGCCGATGATGCAAAAGGGGCCGATCTCGGTGCCCTCGCCGATCACGGCGCCGTCCGCGATCCGTGCGGTGGGATCAATCTTGCTCATCAAGCAATCTTACTCGTTAGGAAGCTCTGATTATGTATTGAAGTCGCTCGGTTTTCCGGTGGTTAGCGCGACTTTGCCCGATCTGTCCAGTGACGTATCATCTCGCCGTGTTTCAAGTATCGGATGAGGCGGCCGTCCCGGTTCGCCAGCAAGTTCATGCGGAGCTTCAGCACTCGTGGTCAGGGCCCTGGCACTTCTGCTCGCACAGCTTGCCGCCGCGCCGATCGTGTCCGAGACGGTCGCGACCGGTGATCGCGGCGCCATCGACCTCGCGACATTCGAATGCCGCGACATCGATCGCAGCACGGTGCTTCAGCGCGTCTGCTACGACCGCGCGCGGCACGATCTCGTCGTCGCGACCAGCGGCGGCTATGCGCGCTATTGCGGCGTCGCGGCCGAGACGGTCGACCGCCTTCTCGGCGCGCCGTCCATGGGCCAATTCTTCAACCGGCATATCAGGCGCGAGGCCGCCGGCGGCCGCTACGATTGCAGCGCGTGAGCCTGGCCTGCGGCGCTCTAGTCCGTCAGCATGGCGCCGACGTCGGCTTCCGCAACCACCTGCCCGTTGACCTTGGCGTCGCCGTGAAACCACCACATGGTCTTGCGGCGGCCGAGCGAGCGCATGTGATACTCGATGGTATCACCTGGAAGCACCGGCTTGCGGAACTTGCACTTGTCGATGGTGAGAAAATACACCGCCCGCGGCTTCTCGGTACCTTCGACCGACTTGATGCCGATCACGCCCGCCGTCTGCGCCATCGCCTCGATCATCATGACGCCGGGATAGACCGGGCGCTCCGGGAAATGTCCCTGGAAGGCCGGCTCGTTGAAGGTGACGTTCTTGATGCCGATACCGCTATAGTCGGCGCGGATGTTGATCACGCGGTCGATCAGCAGCATCGGAAAACGGTGCGGCAGGGTCTGGAGGATGGCGTTGATATCGACCAGCTCGAACTTAACAGGTGATTCCGACGTCATTCCCGTCCCTCGTCCTTCGGATCGGCCTTGCTGTCACGCACGAGGCGCTCCACCGCGATAATTTCCTTGAACCACTGCTTGGTCGGCTTGGCAAAGAAACCACCCCAACGACCGCCAGGCGGGATGTCGTCCTTGACCCCGCTCATCGCGGTGACCTGGGCGCCGTCGCCGATCTTGAGGTGGTTGTTGATGCCAACCTTGGCTCCCAGCGCCACGTTGTCGCCGATCGTCAGGCTGCCCGCGAGGCCGATCTGGGCCGCCAACAGGCAATTCCGGCCGATCGTCACATTGTGGCCGATCTGGACCTGATTGTCGATTTTGGTGCCCTCCCCGATCACGGTGTCGCGCAGGGACCCGCGGTCGATGGTGGTGCCAGCGCCGACTTCCACATTGTTCTGGATCAGCACGCGGCCGGTCTGGGGCACCTTCAGATGGCCCTCGGGGCCGAAGAAGATGAAGCCGTAGCCGTCCTGCCCGATCGAGCAGCCGGGATGGATCAGCACGTTGTTGCCGATCAGGGCGCACTGGATGGCGGTGCGGGCGCCGACATTGCAGTCCCGGCCGATCTTGACGCCGGGGCCGATGACCGCACCGGCGCCGATCACGGTGCCGCTCCCGATCTCGACGTCCGGGCCGATGACCGTCAGCGGCTCCACGATGACGTCGTCCTCGATCCGGGCCGAGGGATCGATGATGGCCGACGGCGCGATGCCCTCGATCCCGAACCAGGACTGCGGGCGCAGCGCATCGCCGTGCCATTCCCGGGCGATCCCGACGAAGGCGCGGAACGGCTGGGCCACCCGCAGCACGGCCACATGGGCAGGCACCTGCGCCTCGAAGCGCGGGCTCACCAGGCACGCCCCGGCCCTGGTCGCCTTGAGCTCCTCGGCATATTTGAGGTTGTCGAAAAACGCCAGATGCATCGGGCCGGCTTCGTCGAGCGAAGCAAGGCCCGTGATGACGTGGTCGCCCCTTGCCGGGTCGACCAGCTGCGCCTTGGTCTGCGCGGCGATCTCGGCCAGCGTAGAAGCCGGCGGCTTTTTGAAGAAGGTCGGCTGCGCCATTCCACCCCGTCGCGGTCCGGCTTCGGCATGAAGCGGTCGGGCCGCATCATGCCTAATCTCATGGATTGAGCACGATCTTTTTGAGCACCGGCCCCAATCGGGGGCCGGCTCATGCCCAGCTGATCGAATTAGAACGTGGTACCGCCGCCGAACCGGAATTCCTGCGTACGGTCGTACTTGCCCTTGCTGAGCGGCACGGCGTAGTCGAAGCGCAGCGGACCGAACGGGGACTGCCAGATCAGGCCGACACCGACCGACGACCGGATGACCTTGCTGTCGTCATAGACGAGGCCGGTACAGGTTCCCGTGACCGTCGGATTGACCGACGACGGAATACATCCAGGCGCATTGACCTCGTTGGTCGCCGTCCAGCTCGTCGGGCCCTTGTAGTCATAGAGGCCGCCGGCATCGGCATAGACCGCGCCCTTCAGACCGACTTCCTTCGGCAGGAACCAGAACGGCATCTGCAATTCGAGCGAAGCGCCCCAGTACTTGGTGCCGCCCAGCGCGTCCCGCGAACCGAAGGGGTTCAAGTCACGCGGACCGATACCGTTCGGAGCAAAGCCGCGGACCAGGTTCGGGCCCATCTGGAAATGGTCGAGCATCCGCAGATCGTCGCCCATCTTGGTCAGGATGCCGCCCTGGAGACGGACGAGACCGACGATGTCCGACACCAGCGGGGCATAGTACTTACCGTCCGCCACGGTCTTCAGATAGGAGACGTCGCCACCGACGCCGGCGAAATCCTGACGGAAGTCGATGAGCAGACCGTCGGTCGGGTTCTTGTTGTTGTCCAGCGTGTTGTAGGTCAGCGTGTAGCCGAGCGCCGAAGTCAGCGTCTTGCCGTTCGCCAGCTCCTTGCGCACCGGCAGCGAGGCTTCGCCGTCGCTGTAGCAGCCGAGGCCGTTGGTGGAGCTGAGATCCGGAACGCCGCCATTGGCATTGACGAAGGCCGGGCTCGGGTTGAACGCGGACGAACCGACGACGTTGTTACAGTTCGCCAGGTAGTACGGCAGCGTGATCTGCTGCTGGTAGATCGAGTAGCGCAGCTGCAGCGACAGGTCCTCGCGCAAGGCGAAGCCGAGGCGCGGCGAGAAGCCGAGCGTCTTGGTGCCGTAGGAGATGTAGCTGTTGGACTTCTGCTCACGCTGATAGAGGTCGAGGCCGAGCGCGACGCGGTAGTCGAGCAGATAGGGCTCGACGAACGACAGCGAGTAGCCGCGGGCATACTGGCCATAGGTCACCGACGCCTTGGCGAACAGGCCCCGGCCGAGCAGGTTGCGCTCGGAGATCGAGACTTCGGCCAGCGCGCCGTCCGTGGTGGAGTAACCGCCCGAGATCGAGAAGTCGCCGGTCGATTTCTCTTCCATGTCGACGATCAGGATCACACGATCGCTCGAGGAGCCCGGCTCCGTCGTGATCTTCACGCTCTTGAAGTAGTCGAGGTTCTTCAGGCGCCGCTCGGCGCGGTCGACCAGGGCGCGGTTGTAGGCATCGCCCTCGGAGATGTCGAACTCGCGGCGGATCACGTAGTCACGCGTACGCGTGTTGCCGCGCAGGTTGATGCGCTCGATATAGGTGCGCGGGCCTTCGTCGATGTTGAACACGACGGAGACGGTGTGCGCCTCGAAATTGCGGTCCCCGCCCGGCCGGACCACGGCGAACGCATAGCCGCGGCGCGAGGCCTCGATCTGCATCTCCTCGACCGACTTCTCGACCGATTCGACGTTGTAGAGCGAGCCGACATTGACGCGCGAATAGGCGCGCAGCGACGAGGGGTCGAAGTTCGGGATGCTGGAGCGGAAGTCGATCGCGCCGACGCGGTACTGCGATCCTTCCTCGATCTTGAAGGTGACGTTGAAGCCCTTCTTCTCCGGATCGTATTCGGTGAGCGCGGCCACGACCTGGACGTCGGCGAAACCGTTCTTGAGATAGAAGCGGCGGATCAGGTCGCGGTCGGCTTCGACGCGGTCGGGATCGTAGATGTCACCGCTGGCCAGGAAGCTCAGCAGGTTCGATTCGCGGGTCTTGATGACGTCGCGCAAGCGGTAGGACGAGAACGCGTTGTTGCCGACGAACTCGATCGACTTGACGCCGGTCTTGGCGCCCTCCTCGATCGTGAAGATCAGGTCGACGCGGTTGTTCGGCTGCTCGATGATCTCCGGCGTGACGCGGACGTCGTAGCGGCCGGAGCGCCTGTAGATCTCGGCGATTCGCAGCGTGTCGGACTGCACCATGGCACGCGAGAAGGTGCCGCGGGCCTTGGACTGGACCTCGGTGGTGAGCTGCTCGTCCTTGATCTTCTTGTTGCCCTCGAAGGCAATACGGCCAATCACCGGGTTTTCCACCACGGAGACGATGATCTGGCCGCCGGAGCCACGGTTGATTCTCACGTCCTGGAACAGGCCGGTCTCGATCAACGCCTTGAGGCCGTCATCGATGGCGCCTTGATCCAGGCGGCCGCCCGGGCCCGGCTTGAAATAGGAGCGAATCGTCTCCACCTCGACCCGGCGATTCCCTTCGACGGAAATCGACTGAACGGTCTGAGCGAACGCAGACGAAGACACGAAAACAGCCCCGACCGGGGCAATTACCGGCGCGCCGAACATGATCAGGGTTGCGAGCAAGCCCCCCCGGAGTCGCAGTCCAAACTTCATGCGCAACGCGCCCTTATCATTCCGTGCCAGACCCAACCCCAAAGCCGGTCCGGAGATTCCCCAAGTTCAGGCCGCTTGTAGCCAATTTCACCGACGCCGCAAACGGCCGAAAGCGCCGTAATTCCAATTTCATTCCAAGACGTTGCTGATCAGCAACGCCATAAGGCACGCCACAAAAAAGCCCCTATCAGGAAGCCGCCATGCGCAGGATGTCGTTGTAGGTCGCAAACACCATCAACATCAGCACCAGACCGAGCCCGATTCGGAACCCCATCTCCTGGGTCCGCTCGGAAAGGGGCCGGCCGCGGACCACTTCCGCCGCGTAGAACATCAGATGGCCGCCATCGAGCAGCGGGATCGGGAACAGGTTCAACAGGCCGATCGACACCGACAGCACCGCGCACAGATTGATCACGAACTGGAACCCGGCGCTGGCCGCCTGCCCGGACATCTTAGCGATTCCCAGCACGCCGCTGACCTCGTTGGGATTTCCCTGCCCGACGAACAGCGAGCCCAGGAACTTGAAGGTGCTGGTAATAATGAACCAGACCTGCTCGACCCCGATCTTGAGCGCCTCGCCGACGCCGACCGGCGCGGTCGAAGCCTCACCGGCCTGCGACTTGTGCTCGACGCCGAGCACACCGAGACGGTGGCTGTTGCCGAACGGATCCTTGCGCTCGAGCAGCGCCGGCGTTGCGGTCAGCGAAACGATCGCACCGTCCCGCTTCACCTGGAAGGCAAGCGCCGAACCGGCATTCATCGCAACGATTCGCTGCATGTCGGCAAAGCTCTCGATCGGCTTGCCGTCGATCTGGACGACGACGTCCCCGATCTTGAACCCGGCCGCCGCCGCAGCCCCATCGGCGACGACGCCGTCAACCCGGGCGATCGTGCTCGGCTTGCCGTAATACAGCGCCATGCCGGCGAAGATCAGCGCACCCAGGATGAAATTGGCAATCGGGCCCGCCGCGACGATGGCGGCACGCGGACCGACCTTCTTGTGGTGGAAGCTGCCGGCGCGCTCCTCGGCCGTCATGGCCGCGAGCGTCTGGGCCGATGGGGTCGAGGCCTCGCTCTCGTCACCGAAAAACTTGACGTAGCCGCCGAGCGGGATCGCCGAGATCTTCCAGCGGGTCCCATGGCGATCGTTGAAACCGACCAGCTCAGGTCCGAAACCGAGCGAAAAGGTCAAGACACGAACGCCCGCCCAGCGCGCGACCAGAAAATGGCCGAGCTCATGGAAGAACACGACGATCGTCAGGACGAACAGGAAGGGAACCGCATAGCCTAGCACCCCATGGCTCAACGCATTGAAACTATGGGTAAAAAAGTCGATCATCGAATTCCCTCATCCAGCGCCGCAAGGCCCTGGCCCCGAACCATCTAGGATGCCTTTAAGGCAATTTGAGGCAATAGGGCGGCAGCTTTATTTCGCGCAACATGGTCAACAGAGATTGCATCATCGGCTGAGGTCATCGGCGCCTGGTTCCCGCCACGGACCCAGTCGTCCAGTGTCGCCTCCACCAGCCGGGCGATCGCGCCGAACCGGATCTTGCCGGCGATGAATGCGGCAACCGCGACCTCGTTGGCGGCGTTGTAGACGGTGGTCGCTCCCTTCCCGGTCCGGAGCGAATCGAAAGCCAGGCGCAGCCCGGGGAAGCGCTCGAAATCGGGCGCCTCGAAGGTGAGCTGACCGATCTTGGCGAGGTCCAGCTTTGCGGCCGGCCCCTTGATCCGGTCGGGCCAGCCGAGGCAATGCGCAATCGGTGTGCGCATGTCGGGGGCGCCGAGCTGGGCCATCACCGAACGGTCGGAGAACTCGACCATGCCGTGGATGATGGACTGCGGATGCACGAGGACGTCGATCTCGTCGGGCGACAGGGCGAACAGATAGGAGGCCTCGATCACCTCGAGACCCTTGTTCATCATCGAGGCGGAATCGATCGTGATCTTCTGGCCCATGCTCCAGTTCGGGTGCTTCAGGGCCTGCTCCAGCGTGGCCTGCTCGATGTCGGCGGGCTTCCAGGTTCGGAACGGGCCGCCCGAGGCCGTGATGATGACGCGGACGAGCTCGTCACGATTGCCCGATGCCAAGGCCTGGAACAGTGCGTTGTGCTCGGAATCGGCCGGCAGGATGCAGGCGCCGGCCTTCGCAGCACGCTGCATGAAGAAATCACCGGCGCAAACCAGGCATTCCTTGTTGGCGAGCGCGACATGCGCGCCGCGATCGACCGCGGCCAGCGCCGGCTTCAACCCGGCAGCGCCGCTCACGGCCGCCATCACCCAATCGGCCGGACGCGCACCGGCCTCGATCACCGCGCTTTCGCCGGCGCCGCATTCGGTGCTCGTTCCCGCCAGTGCGGCCTTGAGCTCGGCAAGCTTGGAGGTATCGGCGACCGCAACGTAACGCGCGGAAAACTCCTTCGCGAGTTTTGCCAGCGCAGCGACGTTGCTGTTCGCGGTCAGGGCTTCGACGCGATAGCGCTCGGGCGAGGCGCGCAGCAGGTCCATGGTGCTGTCGCCGATCGAGCCGGTGGCACCGAGGACCGTGACGCTGCGGACGCTCGACGCCGCAGCCTTGTTATTACGCAATGGGACCGCGCTCATATCCTCACCAAACCATAAGACCGCTTCCGGCGCTATGCACACCATGGCGGAGAAAGCCGATAATCCATGCCGCCAGGATGGCGGCGACAAAACCGTCCAGGCGGTCCATAAGCCCGCCATGGCCGGGAATTAAGTGACTGGAATCCTTGACGCCGAAGCGCCGCTTCACTGCCGATTCGAACAGATCGCCCGCCTGCGAGACGACCGACAGGACCGCGCTGATCAGCAGCAGCGGAACCGCCTTCCCGATCCCGCAAGCCGCAAAACCGGCGGCAACCACAAGGCTCGCCACGAAGCCCCCGAGCGCTCCGGCCCAGGTCTTCTTCGGGCTCACGCGCGGCCAGAGCTTCGGCCCGCCGATGCTGCGGCCGGCGAAATAGCCGCCGATATCCGTCGCCCACACCACGAGCAGCACGAACATCAGCGCGGAGAAGCCGTTGACGAGATCCTTCCGGACCAGGATCGAGGCCAGCAGCGCAGCCGCGGCATAGGCGAATCCAGTCGCCGCCCAAACGAACTTGCCGCGCGCGATCAGCGTCACGATCGCGCCGCCGACGAGGCCGACGACGACGGAGGTCTTGAGCCCGCCGAAGGCGACGGCGGCGCCCATCATGGCGATGACGACCGTCCCTGCCCCGGTCAACGCAGCGGAGCCTGCGCCGATCACCGTCAGCCATTCCGCAAACAGCCCGATCGACACCAGGGTGACGAGCAGCACCCACAGCCAGCCACCGGCGTAAGCGATCGCAATGGCGAGCGGCGCCAGCACCAGCGCTGCGAGGACCCGCATCACCAGATTGCTCGGGGCAGGCTTGGCGCCCGCCGGTGCGGAATCGTGTTCGCTCACGAGGCGGTTTTCGCGACCAGGCCGCCGAAACGGCGCTCGCGCCTGGCGAATTCGGCGATTGCGCCCTCCAGCGCCGCCTTGTCGAAATCCGGCCAGTGGATCGGCACGAACACGAGCTCGCTATAGGCGGCCTGCCACATCAGGAAATTGGACAGGCGCTGCTCGCCGCTGGTGCGGATGATGAGATCGGGATCGGGAATGTCGGGCGCATCGAGATGCGCGCCGAGCGTCTCGGCATCGATCGTCGCGGGATCGCGCGTGCCTTCGGCAACTTCGTGCGCCAGCTTCTGCGCCGCCTTCGCGATCTCCTGCCGCGAGCCGTAGTTGAAGGCGACCACCAGCGTGAGGCGCGTGTTGTCGCGCGTCAGCTCCTCGGCCTCGTTGAGCAGCGCGCAGATATCGCTTTCCAGCCCCTCGCGCTCGCCGATGATGCGGACCTTGACGCCGTCACGGTGCAGGCTGGCCAGATCGTTGCGGATGAAGCGGCGGAGCAGGCCGAAGAGATCGCCGATCTCGCTCGCCGGGCGCGACCAGTTCTCGGAACTGAAGGAGAAGATGGTGAGATAGCGGATGCCAAGCTCGTGCGAGGCCCGCACCACGCGGCGCAGCGCCTCGACGCCGCGGCGATGCCCCTCCGCACGCGGCAGACCGCGCGCGGCCGCCCAACGCCCGTTGCCATCCATGATGATGGCGACATGCGCAGGCGCCTCGGACCGATCGGGTCCTTCCGTGGCAGGCGCGGCGGCGTTGGACATTGAAGGTGGCCTTAAACGGTGAGAATTTCTTTTTCCTTGGCGGCCAGCAACTGGTCGATCTCGGCGATGGTGCCGTCGGTCGCCTTCTGCACCTCGTCGGCGTGTCGCTTCTGGTCGTCCTCCGACATCTCGTGATTCTTCTCGAGCTTCTTGAGGACGTCGAGACCGTCGCGGCGGACGTGGCGCGCCGCGACCTTGGCAGCTTCCGCGTATTTATGCGCGACCTTCACCAGCTCCTTGCGCCGCTCCTCGTTGAGCTCGGGAATGCGCAGGCGCAGCACCTGGCCTTCGGTCGCGGGCGACAGGCCGAGATTGGAATCGACGATCGCCTTCTCGACCGCCTTGACCATCGACTTGTCCCAGACCTGCACCGAGATCAGACGCGGTTCGGGCACGCTGACGGTCGCGAGCTGGTTGAGCGGCATGTGGCTGCCATAGGCATCGACCTGCACCGGATCGAGCATCGAGGCGGAGGCGCGCCCCGTCCGCAGGCCGCCGAGCTCGTGCTTGAGCGAGGCGACGGCGCCCTGCATGCGGCGCTTCACTTCGTTGAGGTCGAAATTACCCGTGGGCATCACGCTTCTCCTTCAAAATCCCGGCGACCGCTCCGCGCCCTTCCCTTCGGGCGCTCCAGATGAGCCATCAGCCGGCGACAATGGTTCCGTGGCCGACGCCGCGCAGAATCGCGCCGATCGACCCCGGCTCCGCGATCGAGAATACGATGATAGGCAGCGACGTCTCGCGGGCAAGCGCGAAGGCGGTCGCATCCATCACCTTGTAGCCACCCTCGATCGCCTGCGAATGGGTCAGCCGGTCAAACCGCGTGGCGGACGGGTCCTTCTTCGGGTCGGCCGAGTAGACGCCGTCGACATTGGTCGCCTTCAGCACCGCCTGGGCGCCGATCTCGGCGGCGCGCAGCACCGCGGTCGTATCGGTGGTGAAGAACGGATTGCCGGTCCCGCCGCCGAGCAGCACGATGCGGCCCTCGGCGAGATATTTGTGCGCCGCAGTGCGGGTGAACAGCTCGGAAATCTCCGGCATGACGAAGGCCGACAGCGTTCGCGCCGGCGTGCCCTTACGCTCGATCGCCGCTTCCAGCGCGAGACAGTTCATCATGGTGGCGAGCATGCCCATGGTGTCGCCGGTCGGCCGCGACACGCCGCGGGCGGAGACCTCGACGCCGCGCACGATATTGCCGCCGCCGATCACGACCGCAACCTCGGTGCCGAGCTTGCGGGCCGCGATCACATCGTCCGCAACCCGGTCGACGGTCGTCTGATCGATGCCAAAGCCTTGCTGCCCCGCGAGATATTCGCCGGACAGCTTGATCACGACGCGACGGTAGACCGGATCAGTCATGAGCACTTTCCTTGTCCGGGCGCCGCTTCCGGCGGCGCGCCGGAAGGATCGTTCCGGCGCTTACTTCTTGCCGCTGGCTGCGGCGACTTCGGCGGCGAAGTCGCTTTCCTGCTTCTCGATTCCCTCACCGAGAGCATAGCGCACAAAACCGGCGATCTTCACAGCGCCGCCGACCCTGCCCTCGGCCTCCTTCACCGCCTGCGCCACCGACTTGCCGGTGTCGTGGATGAAGGCCTGCTCGAGCAGGCAGACTTCCTTGTAGTAGGTCTTCAGACCGGACTCGACGATCTTCTCGATCACGTTCTCCGGCTTGCCCTGCTGGCGATACTTGTCCGCGAGCACGTCCTTCTCGCGCTTGACGACCGCCGGATCGAGACCGGACGGATCGAGCGCCAGCGGATTGGCGGCGGCAATGTGCATCGCGATCTGGCGGCCCAGGCCAGCGAGCTCGTCGGCCTTGCCGGGCGATTCCAGCGCCACGATCACGCCCATCTTGCCGGCACCGTCGACGACCGCACCATGGACGTAGCTCGACACCACGCCCTGGCTCACTTCGAGCGAAGCGGCGCGGCGCAGCGTCATGTTCTCGCCGATGGTGGCGATCGCGTCGTTGATCGCGGCTTCCACCGTGACGTCACCGACCTTGGCGGCCTTGATCTTCTCGACATCGGAGCCGGTGTCGAACGCCACCTGGGCGATCATCTTGACCAGACCCTGGAACTGGCCGTTGCGCGCGACGAAGTCGGTCTCGGAATTGACCTCGACCACGACACCCTTGTTACCCTTGGTGAGCGCGCCGATCAGGCCTTCCGCCGCAACGCGGCCGGACTTCTTGGCGGCCTTGGACAGACCCTTCTTGCGCAGCCAATCCTGCGCCGCTTCCATGTTGCCGTCGTTTTCGGTCAGCGCGGCCTTGCAGTCCATCATGCCCGCGCCGGTCGACTCGCGCAGGTCCTTGACCATCGCAGCTGTGATCGTTGCCATCGTTGAAAATCCTTTGTGCCTGCCGGTTTGCCGCGGCGTGGCATCCAATTGCCCCGCCGCGGTCCATCTCAGGAATTCGCGTCAACT
Source organism: Bradyrhizobium nitroreducens (assembly GCF_002776695.1). GTDB lineage: Bacteria > Pseudomonadota > Alphaproteobacteria > Rhizobiales > Xanthobacteraceae > Bradyrhizobium > Bradyrhizobium nitroreducens. The sequence goes on along the minus strand of NZ_LFJC01000003.1, from coordinate 6,635,103 downwards.
GAAATGGTGGCCGGATCCTATCCGGCCAACCCATCGCTCTTTTTGACTATTCCGCTTCCGCGGTCAGCGCCTTGGCCTTGGCTACCCAGGCATCCGCGCGGCTCGGCAGACCGACTTCTTCGCCGATCGTGTGCGCGGTGTCGTGGTCGAGCTCGGCGAGCTGCCAATAGTGGAAGATGCCGAGGTCGTTGAACTTCTTCTCGATCGCACCCGAGACGCCCGGGAGCTTCTTGAGATCGTCGGCGGTGCCGCGGGGACCCGCAAGGCCCTGGAAGCCGCTCGAGGACGCCGCCGGCAGCTCTTCGGCGAGCGGACGGGTCGAGGCACCGATGTCGATGCCCGAATCGCCCTGGGCGCGCGAGATGCCGTCGATCGCGGCACGCGCAATCAGGTCGCAATAGAGCGCGATCGCACGGCCGGCGTCGTCATTGCCCGGCACCACATAGGTGATGCCCTTCGGGTCGGAATTGGTGTCGACGATCGCGGCGACCGGGATGTTGAGGCGCTGGGCCTCCTGGATCGCGATGTCTTCCTTGTTGGTGTCGATCACGAAGATCAGGTCGGGCAGACCGCCCATGTCCTTGATGCCGCCGAGCGAGCGGTCGAGCTTGTCGCGCTCGCGCTGAAGCGTCAGCCGCTCCTTCTTCGTGTAGGAATTGGCTTCGCCGCCGGCCAGCACGTCATCGAGGTGACGCAGGCGCTTGATCGAGGCCGAGATCGTCTTCCAGTTGGTCAGCGTGCCGCCGAGCCAGCGCGAATTGACGAAATACTGCGCGCAGCGCTTGGCCGCGTCGGCAACGCCGTCCTGCGCCTGGCGCTTGGTGCCGACGAACAGGATGCGGCCGCCCTTGGCGACGGTGTCGCTGACGGCCTGGAGGGCCGTGTGCAGCATCGGCACGGTCTGCGCCAGATCGACGATGTGGATGTTGTTGCGCGCGCCGAAAATGAACGGCGCCATTTTCGGATTCCAGCGGTGAGACTGGTGGCCGAAGTGCACGCCAGCTTCAAGCAGCTGACGCATAGTGAAATCGGGCAGTGCCATAGTTCTAATTCTCCGGTTGGTTCCTCCGGAAGCGTGTGAGCAAAACGGAGCGTCGTCGCCCCGGTTGCCACCGGACGGCCTTGCGAGCCATGCTTCCGTGTGAGATGGCGCGCTGTATAGCGCGATTTCGGCCAGAAGCAAGGAAATAAGGGCCTTTCCGGGGCGGTTTTCGCCCGCTCAAGGCCCCTGCTCCCAAAAGCCCCGCAAACCCCGCGCCGACGGGTCCCCGGCTAGCATTTGGGCTGGTTGGGCGGGCACTTCTTTGCCGCGGCCGGCGGCGGCGCCGGGGGCCGCGGCGGAGGTGGTGCCGGGCGCGGCGGGGGCGCAACGGCCATCCGCGGCGGCGGTGGCGGGGGTGCCGGTCGGGCGACAGGTGGCGGCGGCGCCGGACGCGCCACTGGCGGAGGAGGCGCCGGCCGCGCAACCGCCACGGGCGGAGCCACCCGTGCCGGCGGAGGCGATGCGACGCGCGGCGGAGGCGGTGGCGCCGGCCGCGCGACGGCCGCAGGCGGCGGCGGTGTCGGTCTCGCCACGGCTTGGGGACGCGCAGGCGGCGCGGACGGACGGGACGCCTGCGCCGGCGCAACCGAGGGCAGATTCTGCGGCCTGACCGGCTCGCGCGCGGCCGAGGACGGCGGTGGGACCGGACGTCCCGCGACGCCGGGGGCTGCGCCGGGTGGTGTTTGGGCAACCGGCGGCTTCGGCGCCTGGCCGGGCGCGGCGGCAGGGTTTGTCGCAGTGGGCGCAGCGGTTGCCGGCGCAGCCGCCGTCGGCGCATTGGGGTGTGCCGGCGGGGGGGCGCCGGGCGTCGCGGTGACAGGTGCCCCCGGGTGGGTCGGCGCGGTCGGCGGAGCGGTCGCCGTCGGAGCGACCGCTCCAGGTGCGGGCTTGCCGCCCGGCAGGGTCCCTGCCCCCGCCGGTGGCGCTGGCGGTCCACCATGGGCACCAGGAACCGGCAGCGTATTGGCCTGCGGCAGCTTGGTCTGTGGCGCTGGTGCGATCGGCGGCGCTGCGGTCGGCGCGACAGCTGCCGGCGTTGCCGGCGGGGTACCGGGCTTCGCCATCGGCTGGATCGTCCCCGGGAGCGTGCCGGGCTTCGCCGTCGGTTGGATTGTCGCGCTCGGCGGCATCGGCGCTTTGCCCTGCTGAATCAGGGCGGCGCGCTGGATCGCGGCCTGCGGCATCGCCGGGCCTGCCGGATTGGCGCGCCCGGCAATCGCCGGCGCCAGATTGCCCGGTCCGGCCCCTGCCCCCGCAGCCGGTGCTGGGGCCGGCGGACGGTTGATCACGGTATTGATGACCGTCGTATTGTGGATGTTCTGGTAGATGATGTTGTTCGGCGGCGGCGCGACATAGATCGGTGGCCTGACGAACACCGGAATCGGCACGAACACCGGCTGCGGCAGCACAAACAGGCCAACCACGGGCATCGGCGGCGTCAGAACGACGAAATCCGGCGGCGGCGGCGGCAAATAATAGACCGGCGGCGGCGGTGGCGGTGCGAAGCCGAAATCGGGATCGCTGAAATACAGCAACGGACGATCGACATAGACCACCTCCTCCGGCGGCGGTGGCGGCACGTCGTAGTCGATCATCGCGAAGCTCGGCGGCGGCTCGGCCGGCGCGGTGAGGATGGCAAGCCGCCGGCGCGCATCTGCCGCATGCGGCCCGCGCGGATAGCGGCGCAGATACGACCAATAGGCCTCCGGCGTGTCGGTCCGGTAGGTCCGCCGCCAGGTGATGGCTTCGCGGCGCGCCGCCACGATCGCCATCACGCGCTTCGCCAGGGGATCGCCGGGATAGGCGGCGAGAAACTCCTCATAGGCCGGCAGCGTGTCGCGCTCGAGCGCGGCGGCGTAGGCATCCTGCACGCCGAGATCGCGGATCGGCTTGTTGCGGATCGCGGCGACCTGGTCGGGCGTCGTCTCCGGCGGCGGCGCGTCGGGTCCGCGCTCGAAGAACGAGAACGGCGCCGAGATCTTCTGCTCGTTCCAGGGCACCTGCGCGCCCTTGCTGGCCTCGTTGACGCGCAGGCGGACGCGGTCGAACACCTCAGGCAACGGCAGGCCGCCGGTGCGGATCATCTCCGCCAGCGACTGCGCATAGATGCCGTACGGCCCCGGCTCCTCCGGCGCGACGGTACCGGGCGCAGCGTTGAAGGCGATCAGCATGTTCGGCTCGGGCTCGACCAGCGCCAGACCGCCCGCGATCTGCTGGCCGCCCTCGACGAAGGGCTGCGCGCGGGCCGCGTCGAGCACGACGATGTTGGCCTTGAGCGGGATGGAAGCGAGCTGGCGCGCATAATCGCCGATGCGCAGGGCCTCGGTCGGAATGTCGGTGTCGCGGGTGATGTTGGAATCGACCGGGATGAAATAGTTCTCGCCGGCCAGCTGCACGCCGTAACCGGCAAGATAGACCATCGCGACGGTGCCCGGCCCCGAGGCCTGGGCCTTCTGGATGAAGTCGCGAAAACTCTTGCGCAGCGTGTCGCCGTCGAGATCGCGCGCCCCGACGACGTCGAAACCGGCCGCCTGGAGCGTCTGCGCGATCAGACCGGCATCGTTCGCGGTCGTCGCCAGCGGCGACTTGGCATAGGCGCCGTTGCCGACCACGAGGGCGATGCGCTTCTCCTGCTGCTGGGCGCGCGCCCCGCCCGGCGCGCCGGCGGCAAGGGCCACGATCGGCAGGAGAAGGTAAATGAAGAGTCTGAACGTCCCACGCATGGCTTGCTTGCCCGCTATGTAGTTGAGGAGCCACCACGCATGAGGCGCGCAGCCAGCTGAACGGCGATTGAACGAAAGGCTCGGATTGAGGCGGTGGCGTGGCCACGCCGCTGCCGGCGTCAGCTCCAAGTCAGCTCCAAGTCAGCTCCAAGTCAGCTCCAAGTCAGCTCCAAGTCAGCTCCAAGTCAGCTCGGCCTGGAAACCGCGCAAGGCTCCTTCGAGTCCCTGCCCAGCGCGATTGCGCGGATCGCACAGACCGGATGGATGGCGGCCGGCCTCTTGCCGAGGCCGACCGCCTGGCTCTGGTGTTCCCGAAGCCGGGCTCAGCCCTGCGCAAGCAACTCGACGGTCCCGGTGCTCAGCCGATAGATGCCGCCGACCACCTTGAGCTTGCCCTGCTCGACCGCCGCGTTGAGGATCGGCGCGGCCGATTTCAGCTTGGCGACGTTGTCGATGACGTTCTGGCGAATGGCGTTGTCGAGCGCGTTGCCGCCCTGCCCGGCCGCCGTCTTCACCGAAGGCGCAATCGCGGCGACCAGCGAAGGGATGTGTCCCGGCAGCGGCTTGTCGTCCTTCAGCGACTTGATCGTGGCATCGACCGCGCCGCAATTGTCGTGGCCGAGCACCAGGATCAGGGGCGTGCCGAGCACCGCGACGGTGTACTCCATGCTCGCAACGGTCTCTTCGCCGGCAAAATTTCCGGCGACGCGGCACACGAACAGATCGCCGCGTCCGCTGTCGAAGGCATATTCGGGTGCGATGCGGGAATCGGCGCAGCTTAAAACAGCCGCGTACGGATTCTGGCCGCCGACCAATGCCTCGCGCTCGTGCGTGAAGTCGTGACGGCGCGACACGCCCGACACGTAGCGTGAATTGCCCTCCATCAGCCGCTTGAGCGCCGCATCGGGCGACAGCACGTTCTGGGGTTTCGGCGGCGCCTTGGCGTCCTTCGCCGAAGCGGCCCCGCCGAACGCCGCCGCCCCGAGCGCGGAGGCGGCAAGAAGCATCATCGAGCGGCGGGAGGGTGCAAGCGATTGATGCGGATTTTCAGAGCATTTGTCACACATGGTTGTTCTTCCTTGGTTTTCGCGCCGGACGACTACTGATAGCTGTGCCGGGCAGACTTCGAAACCATGCGTGAGCTGATTAGTTAAGCTTTGGTTTGCAGCCGCGCTGCACCGGCGTCAGAGCTGCTGCACGTCCACCACGCCCGCGACCGCCTTGATCGCGCCGGCGATCTGCGGCGAGACCTTGAAGCGGCCGGGCAGCTTCATCTCGACCTCGGTCTCGAGGTCGAGCATCATCACCAGCGAGACCTCGCCGTCGCCGCTCCCGCGCGGCGCGATACCGGGACTGCCGACCCTTGGCGCGGCGCCGTTCGCGACGGCCACGTCGGGACCGGCCAGACGCTTGGCGATCGAGTCCAGCGGCTTGGTGTCGCGCACGAAGATGCGCAGCCCCTTCTGCGTCTTGGCGGCGGCATCGTCGAGCGGCTCGGCATGCAGCACGCGGGCGCGGACGTCCTCGCCCTGCAGCTCGGCCCCCAATTGCAGCAGCACGGCAGCGCCCGGCTCCAGCACGTCGCGATATTGCGCGAGGCCTTCGGAGAACAGCACCGCCTCGAAATGGCCCGTGGGATCGGAGAGCCCCATGATGCCCATCTTGTTGCCGGTCTTGGTGCGCCGCTCCATGCGCGAGACCACGGTGGCCGCGACCTTGCCGGCGGTGGCGCCGGTCTTCACCGCACGCGAGAACTCCGCCCAGCTCTGCACCCGCAGCCGCTTCAGCACGGTGGCATAGTCGTCGAGCGGATGGCCCGACAGGAAGAAGCCGACGGCGTCGTATTCGCGGCGGAGCTTTTCGGCGGGCAGCCACGGCTCGATCTGCGGCAGCATGATGGTCGGCGCGTCCGCCGACATGCCGAACATGTCGTTCTGGCCGATGGTCTCGGCCTGATGCGCGCGCTGGCAGGCGGCGAGGATCGAATCCGCGCCGGCGAAGACGCGGGCGCGGTTCGGCTCCAGCGTGTCGAAGGCGCCCGCGGCGGCGAGACTTTCGATGATGCGCTTGTTGATCGCGCGCGGATTGACGCGCGCGGCGAAGTCGGCGAGCGAGGTGAACAGCCCGCGCTTGGTGCGCTCCTCGATGATCTGCTCGATCGCCTGGATGCCGACGCCCTTGAGCGCCGCGAGCGCATAGTAGATGACCTTGTCGCCGACCTCGAAGGTCGCGCCGGAACGGTTGATGTTCGGCGGCTCGACCTTGATGCCGAGGCGCTGCGCCTCGGAGCGGAATTCGGAGAGCTTGTCGGTGTTGTTCAGATCGAGCGTCATGGACGCCGCGATGAACTCCACCGGATAATGCGCCTTCATGTAGGCGGTGTGGTAGGACACCAGCGCATAGGCCGCCGCGTGGCTCTTGTTGAAGCCGTAGTCGGCGAACTTCGCCAGCAGCTCGAAGATGGTCTCGGCCTGTCCCTTCGGCACGCCGTTCTTCACCGCGCCCGCGACGAAGATGTCGCGCTGCTTGTCCATCTCGGCGCGGATCTTCTTGCCCATGGCGCGACGCAGAAGGTCGGCGTCGCCGAGCGAATAGCCCGACATCACCTGGGCGATCTGCATCACCTGTTCCTGATAGATGATGACGCCGAAGGTCTCCTTCAGGATCGGCTCCAGCACGGGATGCAGATATTCCGGCTCCTCGTCGCCGTGCTTGCGCGCGCAATAGGTCGGGATGTTCGCCATCGGGCCCGGGCGATACAGCGCCACCAGCGCGATGATGTCCTCGAAACGGTCGGGGCGCATGTCGACCAGCGCGCGCCGCATGCCCTGGCTTTCAACCTGGAACACGCCGACCACCTCGCCGCGCGCCAGCATCTGGTAGCTCTCGGCATCGTCGATCGGCAGCGTGGCGAGATCGACGTGGATGTTGCGCGGCTTGAGCAGCTTGCAGGCGACGTCGAGCACGGTCAGCGTCTTCAGGCCGAGGAAGTCGAACTTCACGAGGCCGGCCGGCTCGACCCATTTCATGTTGAACTGGGTCACCGGCATGTCCGACTTCGGATCGCGGTAGAGCGGCACGAGCTCGCTCAGCGGACGATCGCCGATCACGATGCCGGCCGCATGGGTCGAGGCGTGGCGGGTCAGGCCTTCGAGACGCTGGGCGATGTCGAAGGCGCGCGCCACGATCGGATCTTCGTCGCGGAATGCCTGCAGCTTCGGCTCGCTCTCGATCGCGGCGGCGAGCGTGACCGGCGCGGCCGGATTCTGCGGCACCAGCTTGGTCAGCTTGTCGACCTGGCCGTAGGGCATCTGCAGCACGCGGCCGACGTCGCGCAGCACGCCGCGCGCCTGCAGCGTACCGAAGGTGATGATCTGCGCGACCTGGTCGCGGCCGTAGCGCTCCTGGACGTACCTGATCACCTCGCCGCGGCGGTCCTGGCAGAAGTCGATGTCGAAGTCCGGCATCGAGACGCGTTCCGGATTGAGGAAGCGCTCGAACAGCAGGCCGAACTTGATCGGATCGAGGTCGGTGATGGTCAGCGCCCAGGCGACCAGCGAGCCTGCGCCGGAGCCGCGGCCCGGCCCGACCGGAATGCCCTGGCTCTTCGCCCATTTGATGAAGTCGGACACGATCAGGAAGTAGCCCGCGTATTTCATGCGCATGATGACGTCGAGCTCGAACGCCAGGCGCTTGTTGTAGTCTTCCTCCGTGGTGCCCTGCGACAGGCCGTGGACGCTGAGGCGGTTGGCAAGCCCCGCCTCCGCCTGGCGCTTCAATTCCGCCGACTCGACCGCCGCGGCGTCCGAACTCTGCGCGGCGCCAACGGTGAAGAACGGCAGGATCGGCTTGCGCGTCATCGGCCGGAACGAGCAGCGCTCGGCGATCTCCACCGTGGAGGCCAACGCCTCCGGAATGTCGGCGAACAGCACCGCCATCTCGGCGCGGGTCTTGAAGCGATGATCGGGCGTGAGCTGTTCGCGCTCGGTCTCCGCGATCAGCCGCCCGCCGGCGATGCAGAGCAGCGCGTCATGCGCCTCGTAGTCGTCGGTCGCGGCGAAATACGGCTCGTTGGTCGCGACCAGCGGCAAGCCCTTGGCATAGGCGATGTCGATCAGGCCGCTTTCGACGCGCCGCTCCTTCTCGGTGTTGTGGCGCTGCAATTCGACGTAGAGGCGGTCGCCGAACAGGCCGGCTAGGCGCTCGCAACGCAGCGCGGCGAGCTCGGCATGACCGCTGGCCAGCGCCAGCGAGATCGGCCCGTCCGGCCCGCCCGTCAGCGCGATCAGGCCTTCGGTCTCGCCGTCGAACCAGTCGAACTTGATGAACGGCGCGTGGCTATCAGGCGATTCCAGGAACGCGCGCGAGTTCAGCCGCATCAGGCTGCGATAGCCGCGCTCCTGCGCCGCCAGCAGCACCACGCGCGAGGGCCCCATCGCGTTGCGCGCGTTCGGATCCTGGTCGCCGAAATCGATCGCGAGCTCGCAGCCGACGATCGGCTGGATGCCGGAGCCCGCCATCTTGTCCGAGAATTCCAGCGCACCGAACAGATTGTCGGTGTCGGTCAGCGCCAGGGCCGGCTGGTGATCCTTCTTGGCAAGCTCGGCGAGCTTGCCGATCTTGATCGAGCCCTTGAGCAGCGAATAGGCCGAGTGAACGTGAAGGTGAACAAATCCGGCGCTCGGCATGGTCGCGTGACGGCCTCTTGCAGATGGGATGGAGCGGTCGCCGGCTCCTCGAGGCATCATGCACTCGCCATCTGCCCTCGTTTGCCGACTCGCCTCGCAATGGTGGGGTGTCGCAGCCTGAGAGTCCACGCCAGACCGGCCGATCCGCCGCGTCGTCCCGCTTTTCCCCAGGCCGGGCCTGTACCGGCTGGCAGGAATCAGAGCTGCGGTATGACCTGAGCCCAGATCGCGATCATCCCGACGAACAGCGTGATCGACGCCAGCGCGGCGGCCTCTTCCACGAAAACCCTGAACATGGCTTGCTCCCTTGTTGGAACGTATGAAGAACATTGTTCTCATTTCGTTCTCAGGAGTCAAGGGCAGCCTGGCGCCTCCAAGGACAATGGTTAACTCGCTGAAATCACCCAATAAAAAAGCCCCGGCCAAGGCCGGGGCTTTTCCAGGACGCTCGAAAGGCGAGCGATCCGTCTCAGTAGCGGCCGAGGATCGGGCCGCCGAACTTGTAGTTCAGGCGGACGAGACCCATGTCGACGTCCTGCTTGATGCGGTCCGTACCCGCGAGGCCCGCGAAGGTGACGTCCTTGTCCGACAGGAAGATGTGGTTGTACTCGACGCCAACCGACCAGTTCGGCGCAAAGCCATATTCGAGGCCGGCACCGACCGTGCCGCCCCAACGGGTCTGGTCGTTCGAGGACAGCAGCGCGCCCGAGGCCGTGCTGAACACGTCGTACTTGACGCCGACCACAGCCGCACCGCCCTTGACGTAGAGCAGGACGTTGTTCCAGGCGTAGCCGACCTGACCGGTGATCAGACCGAACGAGTCGATCTTCGAACGGTTGCGGGTGGCAAACAGTGCGCTGACGTTGTCGCCCGAGAAGTCGGCCCAGTTGCCCTGACCTTCCACGCCGAACACCCACTGGCCGGACTGCCAGCGATAGCCGATCTGGCCACCGACCGTGCCGCCGGTCGCATCGTGCGAACCCTCGCGGCCGCCGCCGACGAGATCCCAGGTCGAGTGCGACGAACCGCCGCCGCCGTTGATACCGATGTAGAAGCCGCTCCAGTCATAGATCGCGGCAACCATCGCGGGCGCCTTGGTGTAGGGCCGTGCTGCGAGGTCGGCAGCCAGCGCCGGCGCAGTCGCGCTGAGCGCGACGAGGCTCACAGCAGCAAGCAACAAATTCTTCTTCATTTGAGTCCCGTTCCAGTTTCGTCGTTAGGCCCCCTGGCCGTGCAGTGGTCATAACAGCGATCGACGGAATTGCTGTAACCACGACGCAACAGTTCGCTCGAAAGGCCCGCGCTTCATTAATGAAGATTTATCAGAGCGTGCTAGAAGCCCTTTGAAACAAGTGTTTTCTGTAGTTCCAATGTCGGCGACACGAGATAAATTGCATGCGCGCGTAACAACGTCGCGCGCACATTCGCGTGATGGAGAATTGAAAAATGCGCGGCCGCGTCACTCACCCCATTGTCGCCACACTTTCGCTCGCATTCATCACATTTGCACTCTCGTCAATTGCAAGCACGCCAGCGCGCGCATTCGGCAAGAATCATCCCTTCTGCCTCACTGGCGATGAATGGCCGGGGCTGAGCAATTGCAGGTTCGACACCTACGCGCAGTGCCAGGCGAGCGCGTCGGGGCGCGCACTCACCTGCATCGCCAATCCCTATTTCGTCGGGCAGAGCGACGATCCCTACGCATATCAAAATCGTCCGCGCACACTGGCGCCGGGCTACTACCTGCCGCGCTGAGATGCGCAGCGCCCGCCGCGCACTCGTCGTGGCCGGCCTGCTCCTCGCGGGCGGCTCTGCACGCGCGCAGACCTATGACCCGAGCTATCCCGTGTGCATGCAGATCTACGGCCCCGTCGGCTATTTCGACTGCCGTTACGGCTCGCTCGAGCAGTGCCGATATCTCGCCGTCGGACGTTCGGCGAGTTGCATGGTGAACCCGTATTTTCCACCGAAGAAACCCGCTCGCCGTTCGAGGCCGGCGGGCCGGGGGCTCGTACATGCGGGACGCTGATATGCAGTCGGCTCTTCGCCGGTGCCGGGGTGTTGACGCGGACTGATCCCGGTTTAAGTACGACGGACAAAGCTTGCAGGGGTGGCGACGTTCGCTGGGCTGGTTCCCGTTGACGCCACCAATGCAGGACTCATGACGACTTCGCCCCAAGCGACCTCGCGCCGCGCAAGATCGACTTCAGCCTCCGCGCCCCCTCACCTCGCCATCGTCCTGTTCTCGCTCGCGATGGGCGGCTTTGCGATCGGAACCACCGAATTCGCATCGATGAGCCTGTTGCCGTTCTTCGCCGCCGATCTCGGCATCGACGAGCCGACCGCGGGCCACGCGATCAGCGCCTACGCGCTCGGCGTCGTGCTGGGCGCGCCGCTGATCGCCGTGCTCGGCGCGCGGTTCGCGCGGCGCACGCAGCTCCTGGCATTGATGGCCGTGTTCGCGCTCGGTAATGCGCTGACCGCGCTCGCGCCCGGCTATGGCGCGATGATCGCGGCCCGCTTTCTCTCAGGACTGCCGCACGGCGCCTATTTCGGCATCGCTGCTCTGGTTGCAGCCTCCCTGGTTCCCCAGCATCGTCGCTCGCAGGCGGTCGGCCAGGTGATGCTCGGCTTGACCTCCGCCACCATCATCGGCGTGCCGCTCGCCAATCTGATCGGACAGGCGGTTGGCTGGCGCGCGAGCTTCGGTCTCGTCTCGATGCTGGCATTGCTCACGATCGTGCTCTGCGCGCTGTTCGCGCCACGTGACCAGGCCGGCAGGTCCGATCCGCTGCGCGAGCTCGGCGCCCTCAGGAGCGGCCGCGTCTGGATCACGCTGGCGATCGGCGCCATCGGCTTCGGCGGCATGTTCGCGGTCTACACCTATCTTGCGACGACCTTGATCGAGGTTACCAAGGTCAGCACCGCGGTCATCCCGTTCTTCCTGGCCGTGTTCGGCATCGGTGCGACGCTTGGCAATCTGTTGGTTCCGCGCTTTGCCGACCGCGCCTTGATGCCGACGGCAGGCATCATCCTGCTGTTTGCCGCGGTCGCGCTGCTGCTATTCCCCGTTGCCGCCGGCAATCCCTGGCTGCTTGCGGCCGACATCTTCGCCATCGGCGCCAGCGTCTCGCTCGGCGCCATCCTGCAGACGCGGCTGATGGACGTTGCGGGAGAGGCACAGGCGCTCGCGGCCGCGCTGAATCATTCGGCCTTCAATACCGCCAATGCGCTCGGCCCGTTCCTCGGGGGCCTCGCGATCCGCGAGGGGCTGGGCTGGACCTCCACCGGTCCCGTCGGCGCCGCGCTGGCGCTTCTCGGATTCCTGATCTGGATCGTCGCCTGGCGCGACAGCCGGTCCGCCTCGATCGCGCCCGCTTGGCGCAGCGATACCGCATCGCTGGCGAACGCGCCGCCGCTGGCGCCGGACAATAGCCGCTCAGATCCTGCCAGAAATCCGGTGGGCTAGAGCCTGAAGCAGACGCGTCCGCTCAGCTTTGCCAAGGCGTGTTGCGGATGCGCGTGCACGCGTTCGGCTTGCGGAAGCTGGGATCGTGATCCTCGATGTAGTCGAAATTGACCGTCCCGAATGTGGTCTGCGGCTTCTTCAGGGCTGAACACGTCTGAACCTTGAGGAAGTCGTTCTTGAAGTCTCCGCGCGGAAACGCTGATATCACCTGGTCACGCTGCTCCGGCGTGTAATCGTCGTATCCAATGCCGACGACGTCCACCAGAACGCCTGCGTTGGTGAGAGCGATCTCCGGCCTCATATATTGCGGAATGCCCGGCGTGGTGTGCAGCGCGATGGCTTCCCAGACCAGATCGGCCTGCGGCTCGGCGATGCCGCGCGCCCGGAGAAACTCACGCGCAGCGTCTGCTCCGTCGACCTCAAATCGCTTTGTCTGCGTGTGGTAGTGATCGACAAGGCCGAGATCGTGAAACAGCGCTGCGACATAGAGCAATTCCGAATCGAACTTCAGCTTCTGACGCAGCCCCTTCATCGCGCCGAACACGTAGACGCGAACCGAATGGTTGAACAGCATGTCGTCTTCGTAGCTGCGCACCAGCTCGGCGGCCTCGCGCGCCAACTGACTGTCCGGGATCCGGACGCCGGAAATCACTCTCATCATCTTCAAGCTCCTGGTCTGCGTTCGGTTGATGCCGCGTGAGCCATCAGGCGGCCTTCTCGAGCGCCGCGTGAGGCGTATTTCGGAAGCTGATCGACATGCGATTGTACGCATTCATCAGACTGATTGCGATCGTGAGATCGACGAGTTCGCGCTCGCTGAAGACTTTGCGGGCGGCTTGATAGGCTTCATCCGGAACGTTGGTCTCGGCAACACGGGTGACCGTCTCGGCCCATGCAAGGGCTGCGCGCTCGCGTTCGTCGAAGAGATTGCCGGCCTCGGCCCATGCCTGCAGCAGCGCGAGCTTTTCGACCTTCACGCCGCTCTTCAACAGATCGCGCGTATGCATGTCGAGGCAATAGGCACAGTTGTTGATCTGCGAAATGCGCAGGTAAACGAGCGCGACCAGCGTTCCGGGCAAGCCACTCTGCGTGACATAGCCGTAGACTCCGCCGAGCGCCTTCGCGCCGGCCGGTGCGATGTGGCTGTAGTTGAGACGTTCACTCATCTGATGACTCCCTGATGATCGGAGGAGATCAAAGCTCCCTCCTCATTCCCTCAGATGCCCCTCGCATGGTTCACAAAAAAGCACCAAGAACGCACAAAAATTCTGTACCATGAGGCATGACGAAACCGCTGCGCCTGGAGCTCGATCGGTCCGCGAAGATGCCCCTCGCGGAGCAGATCCATAGAGGGATCAGGGCCGCCATCGAGAGCGGTGTGCTCGCCCCGGGCGCACGCCTGCCCTCGTGGCAGGATCTCGCGGCTCAGCTCGGCGTCGCGCGCGGCACCGTGCGCTCAGCCTATGAGAAGCTCTCATCCGACCAAATGATCGTGGCAGCCCGTGCGACCGGCACGCATGTCGCCGACCGCCAGTCCTCCCCAGTGCGGCCTGACAAGGCCCCCGACCCCGGCTCGTTCATGGAGATGTACCAGGAGCTCACGGCTGGACCGGCGATCTTCCAGATGGGCGTGCCGTCGCAGGAAACTTTTCCTGCGAAGTTGCTGGCGCGAATGCGGGTAAGAGCGGTTCGCGCCGAAACGAGCGCACCCGCGATCTACCCGGATCCGCGCGGCGAGCTGGACTTGCGACGTGAGATCGCGGCCTACCTTGCGCTGGCCCGGGGAATAGAATGCGCGCCGTCCCAAATCATCGTCACCAGCGGTTTCACCGGCGGCCTCGGCCTCGCGCTCCGTGTCCTCTGCCTCGGGCCAAAGAAGAAAGCCTGGATGGAGGACCCCGGCTTTCCTTTCACCCGGCACGGTCTCGAACTCGCGGGATTATCCATCGTACCGATCGCGGTCGATGCCGACGGCATCGACGTCGATTTCGGCATGAAACATGCGCCAGACGCCGCGCTGGTTGTCGTGACGCCGGGGCAACAGGCGCCGCTCGGATCCACGCTGTCACTGGCACGCCGCTCCCGACTGCTCGAATGGGCGACCCAGAACAAGGCATGGGTGATCGAGGATGACTATCTCAGCGAACTGCAGCTCAAGGGCCGCGCCACGCCGGCGCTCGCCTCGCTCGACCGCGTCGGCCGCGTCATCCACATCGGCTCCTTCAGCAAGACCATAAGCCCGGCCTTGCGGCTCGGCTTTGTCGTTGCACCGGCGGCTCTTGCATCGCGATTTGCAGAGACTGCGGCTTGCCTCGCGCCGGCACCGGGGCCCGCGGTGCAGCTAGCCACGGCCGACTTCATGCGCGACGGCCACTATCTTCGGCATCTGCGGCGCACGAAACGTGCCTACACCGCGCAAGGCGATGCGTTGCTGAAACAGCTCCGCACGCGCCCTGCGAAGGTTGCGATTGCCGGTCTGGCCGCGGTGCTGCGATTGCCGGACGGAGCACCCGATCTCGCTATCGCCCGGGACGCAGCGTCGTTCGGACTGGCACCGACGCCGCTATCGCTTTGGTACGCTCCGACCGCTTCGGCATGCTCAGGACTGTTGCTGGGCATCGCGACGTCTCCGCTCAAGAAGATCGAGGCGTCCTGCGAGCGGCTCCTTGGGATCATCGACCGCTTGACGTGATCCGTACCCGGCCTCGGCCGCCTCAGCCGGCCAACGTCACGATCAAAGGTCCGTTGCGCGTGGCGATCACGGTGTGTTCGTACTGGACGGTCGGCGCCTCGGGGCTGCTGTAGAGCGTCCACGCATCGTCGCCATTCTCCGCCCACTCGGCGCCCATGGAGAGAAACGGCTCGACGGTGAAGACCAGGCCATCGGTCATGATGCGGCGCTCGGAGCGATCGGGCCATGTTGCGATCTCCGTCGGCTCCTCATGGAGCGACAGGCCGACGCCGTGACTGGCGAGGTTGCGCACCAGGCTGTAGCCGTTCTTCCGCGCAAAGGTCCCGATGGCCTGGCCGATCCCGGCAATCGGCTTGCCGGCGCCGACCTGCTGCAGGCCGGTCCACATCGCCCGCCGGCCGTCCCGGCACAGACGCTCGATCCGGCGCGTCGCGGGCGGAACGGCAAACGAGGCGCCGGTATCCGCGAAGAAGCCGTTCTTCTCGGCCGACACGTCGATGTTGACGAGGTCGCCGCGCGCGATCCGCCGCTCGCCGGGGATGCCGTGAGCGATCTCCTCGTTCACGCTGATGCAGGTCGCGCCGGGAAAATCGTAGGCCAGCTCCGGGGCCGACCGCGCCCCGGCGGCCTCCAGGAGCTTTCGCCCGATCTGGTCGAGCTCGGAGGTGGTCATGCCCGGCTCGAGCGCTTTCCCCATCGCCTCCAGCGCATTGGCGACGATGCGCCCGATCTCTTTCAGGCGCGTCAGGTCGTTGTCGTCGGAAATCGTCATATCGGGGCTCTCTACGAAAGCCGGGGCATAGCGCCTGCGAGGACGGCTTGCAAATCGGAACGCGCCGGAGAATCCTGCCGCAATCGCAGGGCCGTCCCGGCGAAACATATGTGGGCCGTCACGCCACTCCAAGTTGTGATGGCGGCGATCGTCGTATAACGTCGGTCAGGTTGCTCACCTCACCCAGTCGATCGCTTCATGCGCTTGCAAATATTGCTTCTCCTGGCCTTCCTATTCCTTCCCGACGCATTGCGGGCCAAAGAAGCTCCGGCCGCGAAAGCCGGCTTTGCTTCCCGCCTGACGATCTATCTGGCCAAAGGCGCGCCCGATGCGTGCGGGCCGGGCTGCAACCGCTGGATCGCGATCGAGGGCGAGATCGATCAGGGCGCCGCCCCGCGCATTCGCCGCTTCCTTGCCGGCGTCAAGGATTTGCAGCGCCCGATTTACCTTCATTCGCCCGGCGGGAACGTGGAGCAATCCTACGACATCGGGCGGTTGCTCCGCAGCCGCAAGGCCATCGCCCGGGTGGGGCGGACGATCGCGACGGCATGCGCGGCAGGCACCCAAGTGGATGACGCTTGCCTGAAGATCAAGAACACGACCGGAGAGGTCGATGCCGAGCTCACCACCTACCATGCGATGTGCAACTCGGCCTGCGGCTACCTGTTTCTCGGCGCGACCTCGCGCGAGGTCGCCCCAGATGCCGCGCTGGCGGTGCATAACTCCAGGCTGATCCTCAAATTTAGCGGCAATCCACCTCCGGAGGT
Organism: Bradyrhizobium nitroreducens; assembly: GCF_002776695.1. Taxonomy (GTDB): domain Bacteria; phylum Pseudomonadota; class Alphaproteobacteria; order Rhizobiales; family Xanthobacteraceae; genus Bradyrhizobium; species Bradyrhizobium nitroreducens. Next base: position 6,618,950 of record NZ_LFJC01000003.1, on the reverse strand, counting down.
GGTCGCCGAAGCGCGGCGGCGCCGGATCGCCGGCGCCGACCGCGACCGGACCGCGTTCATCGCGGCAATGGGGATCAGCCGCGAGCTCGATGCGCTGATCCGCACCGTGAAATTCGAGAACCTGCACGTGCTGACGCGGCCCGAGCTCTACCGCTTCGGCATCGACACGCGGCCGCTGGCCGAGACGATGTGGCGGCTTGAGAAGGGATCACGGCCGTTCATTAGCAAGGTCGCCGCGGTGAGGAAGGAGAGCGACGCTTCGTTCCGGACCATGGAATGGCGCCTCTATTGCGAAAACAAGAAGCGCGTGCCGCTGGTGTTCGCGGGCGAGATCGATGCAGCCGCCACCGGCAAGAAATCGATCCTGATGGCGGCCAGCGCCGACCTGAGCAAGGAAGCCGGCGGGCCTCCGGTGCGGTTCGGAAAGTACGAGGTCTGGAACGGCGCCGTCGATCCCGACATGGTCAAGGCGGTGCTGGCCTCGCACTCCCTGCAGGTCCGGGAGACCACGCCGGAGCCGGAGGGAAAGGCTGACGCCACGAGCTTCAACATCGACACGACCGGCCTGACGTCGGTGTGGACCCAGCTCGGGACGTCGTGCACGGCGGCCGCAGCAGGCCCGGCAAGATCCTGGCCGGCGAATTCCCTGCAGCCGACGCCCTGGACGGATAGTCCATGGACAGCGAGTGGTGCCCTGCCGGACGTGAGGGCAACGCCTGCGGCCACGCCCGCGCCGTAGCGTGCGGCGAGCTGAAGCCTGCCCCGTCCGTCAGCCTCCGCCTTCGACCGGCGTGTAGATCACCAGCTTCAGCGCGGGATCGTCGTTGGCCTGAAAGCTGGTGTGCTCGAAATGCAGGACGCCCTTGGTGGGATGGGTCATGGTCTTGCGGCCCGACAATGTGCCGTGCACCTCGTGCGCGCCCCACCATTTGACGAATTCCGGACTGCCCTGGCGCAGCCGCGTCAGCAGCTCCGCAAAGGCGGGATCGCCGGCCCAGACGTCATGAGTGGCGCGAAACATCGCGACCATGCGCTTGGCGACGTCAGCCCAGCCCGCCCCGTAGGATCTTCGCGTGCGCTTGTTGGTCATCATCAGGAGCAGTGTGTTGCGGTCCTCCTCCGGCAGCCGGCCGAATGCGAAGACCTCCTCGGCCGCCGCGTTCCAGGCCAGCACGTCCCAGCGCCGCCCGGTGATGTAGGCCGGATGCGGCAGGCTCTCGACCAGCCGCAGGATCGGCGGCGGCACGATCTCGCGCGTGAACGCGCCCCTCGCCCCATCGCGCGCGAGGGCCTTCAGATGCGCATGCTCGGTCTTGCTGAGCCGCAGCGCGCGCGCCAGCGCATCGACGGTGGTGACCGAGGGGCTGACGGTGCGACCCTGCTCGAGGCGGATGTACCAGTCGACACCGATGCCGGCGAGCTGGGCGACCTCCTCGCGGCGCAGCCCCGCGGTGCGGCGCCTCGCCCCCGGCGGAAGGCCGACGGCCTTCGGCGACAGCTTCTCGCGGCGGGACCGCAGGAAGTCGCCGAATTCGACGCGGCGTGGATCGGCCATGGTGTCGCTCCCGCATGGAGGGCTCAGGGAATACTAGGATAATACCAGGCCTTCCCGCGCCTTCCAAGGCGGCTCATATCGGCCTCACCCGACCTTGAGGTGAATACATGAAAGCCGCCGTACTCAAATCATTTGGATCGAAGCTGGCCATCGAGGACGTGCCCGAGCCGACCCTCGGCACCGGCGAGGTGATCGTCGAAATCGTCGCCACGCGCGTCCTTTCCTACATGAACGAAGTTTTCGACGGGACACGCAATTATGCGCTCGACCTGCCTGTTATCCCCGGCCCCGGCGGCATCGGCCGGGTGCGCGCGATCGGCCCGGACGCCACCAAGCTCAGCGTCGGAGACTGGGTGTTCTGCGACCCCACGGTGCGCTCGCGCGATGATGTGGTGGCGCCCGATATCGCCCTGCAGGGGCTCACCGCCGCCGGCCCCGGCGGCATGCGCCTGCAGCAGCATTTTCGCCACGGCTCCTATGCCGAGCAGATGCGCGTGCCGACCGAGAATGTGAAGCGGCTCGGCGCGATCACGCCCGAGGAGGCGAGCCGATGGTGCGCGCTGGGCACGCTGCTGGTGCCCTATGGCGGCTTCCTCGCCGCCAACCTTCAGCCCGGCGAGACCGTGCTGGTGAGCGGGGCGACCGGCAATTTCGGCAGCGCCGCCGTCTCGGTCGCGCTCGCGATGGGCGCGGCCTGCTTGGTCACCCCGGGCCGCAACGAGACCATCCTCGCCGACCTCGTCCGCCGCTTCGGCGCCCGCGTGCAGCCGGTCAAGCTCACCGGCGATGAAGAGCACGACCGCGAGGCGATGAAGCGCGCGGCACCCGCGCCGATCGATTGCGTGCTCGACATCATGCCGCCCTCGGTCAGCCCGACCGTCGTGCGCGCGGCGATCATGACGGTGCGCCCCTACGGGCGCATCGCACTGATGGGCGGCGTCGGCATGGCCGGCGGCGCGGGCCTTGAGCTGCCCTACCCCTGGATCATGCGCAACTGCATCAGCATCCACGGCGTCTGGATGTATCCGCCGGATGCCGCGAGCCGGCTGATCGCGCTGGTGCGCGCGGGGCTGCTGAGGCTGGAGGAGTATGAGACGACATCCTTCGGCCTCGACCATGCTAACGAGGCCGTGGCCCATGCCGCGGCCAATGGCGGGCCGTTCAGGTTGACGGTGATCAGGCCTTGAGAAATTCAGACGACGGCGTGCCCGTCGTCGCCGATTTTTTCGTCAGTCGGTCCAAGCACTTGGCTACTGTGCATGGGGTTGTTTTCGCGATTTTGCTATTCGAGCTCGACCACCTGGCCGTTCGACAGCGACACGCGCCGGTCCATGCGGCCGGCGAGCTCCATGTTATGGGTCGCGATCAGCATCGACACCTTGGTCGCCTTGACCAGCTGCATCAGTGCCTGGAACACGTGATCCGCCGTGTGCGGATCGAGGTTGCCGGTCGGCTCGTCCGCGAACAGCACGCGCGGCGCGTTGGCCACCGCGCGCGCGATCGCGACGCGCTGCTGCTCGCCGCCCGACAGTTCGGCGGGGCGATGGGTGATGCGGTCGCCGAGGCCGAGATAGCCCAAAATCTCTTTCGCGCGCTTGACGCTCTCGGATTTCTTCAGGCCGCGGATCATCTGCGGCATCATCACGTTCTCCAGCGCGGAGAACTCCGGCAAGAGCCGATGCGACTGGTAGACGAAGCCGATATCGGTGCGGCGGAGCTGGGTGCGCTCGATATCGGGCAATTGCGAGGTCGGCGCGCCGTTGACATAGACCTCGCCGGAATCGGGCGCCTCGAGCAGGCCCGCAATGTGCAGCAGCGTCGACTTGCCGGAGCCCGATGGCGCCACCAGCGCGACCGACTGGCCCGCCCACAGCGCCAGCTTGGCGCCGTCCAAAATCGTCAGCGGCACCTCGCCCTGCAAGTACTGTCGCTTTATCTCGTGGAGATAAATGACCGGTACATCCTCAGCCCCCTGCTGCTCCATCAGCCCCTCACTCGTACCGGAGCGCTTCGACGGGATCGAGGCGCGCGGCGCGCCACGACGGATACAGCGTCGCCAGGAACGACAGCGTCAGCGCCATGATGACGACCGCCGTGGTCTCGCCGATGTCGATCTCGGCGGGCAGCTTCGACAGGAAGTACAGCTCCGGCGAGAACAGCTCGGTCGAGGTCAGCCAGGACAGGAACTGCCTGATGGACTCGATGTTGAGGCAGATCACGAGGCCGACGACGAAGCCGACCAGCGTGCCGACCACGCCGATCGAGGCGCCCGTGATCAGGAATATCCGCATGATCGATCCCTGCGAGGCGCCCATGGTGCGCAGGATGGCGATGTCGCTGCCCTTGTCCTTCACCAGCATGATCAGGCCGGAGACGATGTTGAGCGCTGCGACCAGCACGATCATGGTCAGGATCAGGAACATCACGTTGCGCTCGACCTGGAGCGCGTTGAAGAAGGTCGAATTGCGCTGCCGCCAGTCCACCAGGAACACCGGCCGGCCCGCAGCTTCGGTCACGGCCTGGCGGAAGGCGACGATCTGATCGGGATTGGTGGTGAACACCTCGATCGAGGTGACGTCGTTGCTGCGGTTGAAATAGGCCTGTGCCTCCGCGAGCGGCATGAAGACGAAGCCGAGATCATATTCGGACATGCCGATCTCGAACACCGCGACGATCTTGTACGGCTTGATGCGCGGCGTGGTGCCCATCGGCGTGACCGCGCCCTTCGGCGCCACCAGCGTGATGCTGTCGCCGGCATGCAGCGACAGCTGGTCGGCGAGACGGCGGCCGATCGCGACGCCCTGCCCTTCGTCAAACCCCTCGAGCGAGCCCTGCTTGATGTTCTTGGCAATCGAGGTGAGATTGTTGAGGTCGTCGGAGCGGATGCCGCGCACCAGCACGCCCGAGGCGTTCCACGGCGAGGACGCCAGCGCCTGGCCGTCCACCACGGGTGCGGCCAGCCGGATGCCTTTGACCTGGCTGAGGCGGTCGGCGACGTCCTTCCAGTCGGTCAGCGGCGATTCCAGCGGCTGCACCAGGATGTGGCCGTTCAGCCCTAGGATCTTGTCGAGCAGCTCTTTGCGGAAGCCGTTCATCACGGCCATGACAATGATCAGCGTCGCCACGCCCAGCATGATGCCGAGGAAAGAGAACCCGGCGATGACCGAGATGAATCCCTCCTTGCGGCGCGCCCGCAAATAGCGCGCCGACAGCATCCACTCGAATGGCGCAAAAGGCGCGGTTTGCACGGTTTCTGTCATGGTTTCATCCATCGCTCGATAATCCCATGATTCGGGGTCAATTGTGGCCGGATTGGCGGCCGCGATCTCGGGCGATGAACAATATTCAGCCGACCGGCCTTATCAGCCCACAAGTCTTGCGACCGCGTCCGCAGGCGACATGGTCTCGCGGGAGCCGTCACTGCGCCGCTTGATCTCGACCTTGCCATCGGCGAGCCCCTTCGGCCCGATCATGATCTGCCAGGGGATGCCGATCAGGTCGGCGGCGGCAAACTTTGCGCCGGCGCGCTGGTCGGTATCGTCATAAAGCACGTCGACGCCCTTGGCGGTAAGCTCCGCATAGAGCTTCTCACAGGCCGCATCGACGGCCGCATCGCCCTGCTTGAGATTGAGGATCGACACGCGGAACGGCGCCACCGCCTCCGGCCATTTGATGCCGGCATCGTCATGGCAGGCCTCGATGATGGCCCCCAACAGCCGCGAGACGCCGACGCCGTAGGAACCGCCATGGATCGGCACGTCGACGCCGTCGGGCCCCGCCACCATCGCCTTCATCGGCTCGGAATATTTGGTGCCGAAATAGAAGATCTGGCCGACCTCGATGCCGCGGGTGTTCACCCGCTTGTCGGCGGGCACTTCCTGCTCAAAGCGCGCGGCATCATGGACATCCTCGGTGGCGGCGTAGAGCGAGGTCCACTGCTTGATGATCGGCGTCAGGTCGCTCTCATAGTTCACGTCCTCGCCCGGCACGGGCAGGTCCAGCACGTCGCGATTGATGAACACGCCGGACTCGCCGGTCTCGGCCAGCACAATGAATTCGTGGCTGAGATCGCCGCCGATCGGGCCGGTCTCGGCGCGCATCGGGATTGCCTTCAGCCCCATCCGCGCGAAGGTGCGCAAATAGGCGACGAACATCTTGTTGTAGGCAACGCGCGCGGCGGTCTCGTTGAGGTCGAACGAATAGGCGTCCTTCATCAGGAACTCGCGGCCGCGCATCACGCCGAAACGCGGACGCTGCTCGTCGCGGAATTTCCATTGAATATGATAGAGATTGAGCGGCAGGTTCTTGTAGGACTTCACATAGGCGCGGAAGATCTCGGTGATCATCTCCTCGTTGGTCGGCCCGTACAGCAGCTCGCGCTTGTGGCGGTCGGCGATACGCAGCATCTCCGGGCCGTAGGCGTCGTAGCGGCCGCTCTCGCGCCAGAGGTCGGCGAGCTGAAGCGTCGGCATCAGGAGCTCCAGTGCGCCGGAGCGGTCCTGCTCCTCGCGCACGATCTGCTCGATCTTCTTCAGCACGCGGAAGCCAAGCGGCAGCCAGGCGTAGATGCCAGCCGCCTCCTGCCGGATCATGCCGGCGCGCAGCATCAGCCGATGCGAGACGATCTCCGCCTCTTTCGGATTTTCCTTCAGGATGGGCAGAAAGAACCGCGACAACCGCATGGCAATACTCGTGGAATCAGTGGTGGCCTGCAGTGAAACCGGATTGCGAGCAAAAACACAAGACCGGGAATGAGGAAAAGCCGCTAACGCATCGGAATTCCTGTCATTTTTCCGTCGGACTTCAAGTTCAGTGCGAGCCCCACATTAGGGCGGCGTGACGTCGAGTTCATCCTCCAGCGTGATTTGCTCGAAGTCGCTCACCAGCGCGTCGATCCGCACGTGCCACCGGCCGGCAAAGGGAAGCTCGACCTTGCGCACATGCCAGTAGCCGTCCGGCCCGAGCGAAGCCTTCCGCTCCATCGGCTCGATGCCGCGCTCGGGCAGGCTCAGCGTCAACGTCGTTTCCTTGGCCGCAAGCGGCGTCCCCTCGCCGGTCATGAGCTGGAGCACGAAATCATCGACGCCCGGCCTGCCGGGCGACACCAGCACCTGGAACATCGCCTTGTCGCTGTGGATGTGGATCGCCAACGGCGTCTCGGGAACGATGGTGCGCGGCGGCGGCGTGAAGCGCCAGCCGGCGACCAGGGCGAGGATCGCCAGGGCAATGGCGCATTCGATCAGGATCGAGCGCTTCAGCGCGTGCGCTCCTGCCCCGTTCCGGGCCAGAGCCGGAGTCAGCCGGAACCGATTGAGCGCAGCCAGCGCCAGCAATCCCGTGACCAGGACAAGCTTGGTCGAGAGGATCAAGCCGTAGCGGGTCGCAACCAGAGCTCCCGGCTTTTCGAGCTGCACGATCGCGAGTGCGAGGCCGGTCAAGGCCAGCACGCCGACCGCCAGCGCGGCGATGCGGGAAAAGCGGCTCACAATCGGCAGCGTCGCCGCCGTCGGCCGCGACACCAGCGTCATGAGCGGCGCGAGAGCACCGATCCAGATGGCGACGCCGAGGCCGTGGAAGAAGATCGCCGAACGCGTCAGCGCCTCCGGCGGCGCCGTTGCGGCGTGCCCGGTCATGGCGAGCGACAGACCGACGCCGACCAACGCCACGAGCGCAACAGCGCGCGCATACCACGCGCTGCGCAGCGCCACCAACGCGAGCAGCATCGCTGTGACGGCCACGAGCAAAGCCGGGCCGGCGCTGGTCGCGAGCGCGACCTTCCAGGGGGCGGCGGTCGTGATCGCTGACGGCGGCAGGCCGAGAAGGTCGAGGCCCAACGCGCCAACAGACGCTGCAGCGCAGGGGATGCCGATGGCAAGCGTTACGCGCGGGACGGCCATCCCGGTCATCGACCATGCGATCCAGCGCGCAAAGAACACGCCGCCGACGCCAACGAACAGTCCGAGATAGAGGCCGACCCGGGCAAGCCAGATCACCATGTTCAATCCGCCGTCCCTGGCGGCGGGTGGCTTCGTCGCCGTCGGCGTACCGATGGAGAAGATCACCGATCCCGTGACAGGATGACCGTCCTGCGAAATCACGCGATAGCTGACGACCGCGGTCCCCTCGGGCAGATCCGCCGGCATCGCGACCGAAATCGTCTCGCCGGATGCGCTGACACGCGCATCGTCGCGCGCCCTCCCGGCGCCGTCGATCAGCCGGATCGCGCCCGGCGTCACCGCCTCGCTGAAGCGCAGCTGCACCGCCTTGGGCGGAGCCGCGAGCATGCTCCCGCTCGCCGGCTCGACCGAGACGAGGGCCGCATGCGCCCATGCCGCGCTCGCGAAGCCGGCAGCAAAAAGCAGGGTCGCGAGCGCGGCGAAGAAGCGCATCAGGGCTTTGGCAGCAGCTTCACGCCCGGCGCCGGCGATTTGCCCTCGGACTTGCTGTCATGCGAATGCCCTGCCCCCTCGGCCGGAATCTCGATCCAGCGGCTGACGCCGGTCTCGCATTCCTGGACGACAGGGAAGTACAGGGTCGTGTTCGCCTTGAGGCTGTTGGCGAGGAAGGCGCTGAGGACGAACTCGTCATAGTGCTTGTCCGGCAGCTTGCCGCCGGACCACGCCACCTCCTTCACGCCGGAGGACAGCTTGTTGCCATGATAGTCGTATTCGGCGGTGTATTTGCCCTCGACGACATCGACGCTCCAGCCCGCCTTCGGCATCGGCTTCACCGCGATCACCCCTTCCGGGATCTGGACGCGGATCTTCACCGTTGGCGAGCCCGCGCAACCGTGCGGAATGACGAACACGGCCTTGTAGGACGTGCCGACCGCGGCTTGCTTGGTCTCGAGCGACACGTGCGCCGCCGCCGGCGAGGCGCCGAGCGCGGCTATCAGGAACAGGCAGGAGCGCTTCGACATGATCAGCCTTTCGAGAGTCCGTATCAGTCTCATTTCATTTTCATTCCCGAATGATCCGGCATCTTCTTCATGTCCATGTGGCCGGAATGCCCGGCATCACCGGGGGCCTGCGCGCCGACGCCCTGGACGTCGAGGGAGACGGCGACCTTGCCGGCCTTCTCGAATTGCAGCGTCACCGGCACCTTGTCGCCCTGCTTGAACGGTCCCTTGAGCTCCTGCAGCATCAAATGATAGCCGCCGGGCGCGAACTTCACCGTCTTGCCGGGATCGATAGCGAGCCCCTTGTCGAGCGGGCGCATCTTCATCACGCCGTTGTCCATTGCCATCTCGTGGATTTCGGACTTGCCGGCGATATCAGCTGACACGCTGACCAGCCTGTCCGGCGTCGTCCCCTTGTTCTCGATGACGAGATAGCCGCCCGCGACCTTGGCGCCGCCCGGTGTCGCCCGGCTCCACGCCTGCGAGATGACGAGATCGCCGGCCTTGACGTCGTCGGCGAGCGCCGGTGCCGCGGAGATCGCAAGAGCAAACGCAGCGAGCAGCACGTTTTTCGAGATGGTCTTCATGTCGGTGTTCCCTTTGCAGACTTGAGCTTCAGTGTTTTGAGTTTTGTTGCGCCGACCATTTTTCGAGATCGGCCATTTCAGCCGAGCCTTCGATCGTCGTGACGGTCCCTTCCCGCGAGATCAGCATGGTCCTGGGAATGTCGCCCTGCCAGGCCGGGTCGATCTCGAACCGCAAGCGCTCGACGAAGCCGTCGTTGAAGATGAAGTTCTCGGTCGACGACAGACCCGCCTTGTCGAGCATCGATTGCGTTGCCGCCGGCAGGTTCGGCACGAGATCGGCGCTGACGGTGACGACGTCGACGTCGGGATGATCCTTGGCGAACTGCCCCAGCAGCGGCAGCTCGACCTTGCAGGGGCCGCAGGTTACGCCCCAGAAATGCACGAGCACCGGGCGGCCGGCATGTCCCCTGAGGACGCTTTGCCAGGTCCCGCGCTCGAATGGCTTCAGGGCTGGAGATGCGGCGAGCGCAGCCGCTGAAGCGATCAGAGCGACAAGGCCGGCAAAACCTGCAAATCGAAATCTCATGGCTGGTCCTCGATGGCTGTAAGCCGATAGCCGTCCGCCTTCGTCATCCACGACAAATAGGTCTGCTTGCCGTTGGAGATCAGCAAGGGGTGATCGGAGGTGTCGCTCGTGCTCGCTATCGTCTTCGGCGGCGACCACGTCTCGCCGTCGTCGCGGGAAAGCGTCATCTGGACCGAGGTCTTCTCGCCGTCGAACTCCTTCCAGACCATCACCGTCCCCGCAGGACCCGAAAGCACGAAGGGCCGCGTCGGATTGCGGCCCGGCTGCCCCAGCGCCATGGGCGTGGAGAAGCTGCGGCCTTCGTCGCGCGAGTGCGCATAGAACAGTCCCTTTCGCGTCTTCCCGTTCGTGTACCAGACCACATGATAGGTCCCGTTCGGCGCAACGGTGAGGCTCGGCCCATGATGCGGACAGGCATTGATCTGCCAATCGTCATTGCTGATTCGGCGGACCTCACCTGGAGTCGCGACGTCCGTGAAGGTCATGACCGCGTGGTCGCGTGCGCCGCCCTCAAAGATGTTCCTGAAGATCGCAACCGGCCGCCCGGGCGCCGCGAATGCCAGCCCCAAACGGCAGCATTCGCAGGTGCCCTCGCGCGCGAGAGCGGCCTCCGCGTAGGTGGCACCGCCGTCACGCGAGGAGGCAAAGAACAGTGCCGCGCCCTCGTATTTCCGCCCCGCCTCCTTCGCGGCAACACGATTGCGCTTGTCGAGCCAGGCCGCAAAGACCGTTCCATCCTGATCGAGCGCCAGCGCCTCAAATCGCTGGCTCTCGTTGTTGCCGGTGATGGGCTTCGGCTCCGCGAAGCTCTTCCCGCCGTCGGCCGAGCGCGTGTAAAATACCTCTCCGTTGAAGGCCTCATCCCGGAAGGTCGAGAACGCGAGCGCGATGCCGCCCTTGCGATCGACCACGATCTTCGGCCGCGCGTCCGGACCCCAATCGAGATTCAGCCGCCTGGTCGTGACATGGGTCGGCGCCGAAAAACTGCGGCCCGCATCCTGCGAACTCGCGACCGAGACCTGCCCTCCCGCCATCCAGACCAGCCACAGCGTCCCGTCAGGACCGAAGGCGGGCGTAGCCTTGGTCGCACAGCGCAGCGTCGGCTCCTCGCAGGCCGCTTCCGATGCGGTCGGTGCCCGCATCTGTGCGAGCGCCGTTCCTTGGACGAATGCGAGGGCGATTATGGCGGACAAGCCGGTTCGCATCACCGCCCTACTCCCTTCGAGAGCCCGGATCATTTGAACGCCACCTTCATACCCGCAACGAATGTGCGCGGCGAGCCCGCATAGATCGATCCCGTCGTGTTTGCGAGCACGCTCGCAGGATTTTGAAGGCCGGCCCCCGTAACCGTATTGGAGATGTTGTTCGCAGAGGCGACGTAGATACGGTCGAACACGTTCCTGACTTCGAGAAACAGGTTCAGGGATCTGAACGTGTCGGACGCGAGGTCGGTCTTGTAGTGCACGTTGACATTGACGAGCTCATAGCCCGGCGCCTTCAAGAGATTTGCATTGTCCATGTAGAAGGAGTCCTTCCATTGGACCTCGACGAAGCCACCGAGGCCGGCCAGCGGCCCGGCGAACTCGTCGTAGCCAATTCGGGCGGTCAGCTCGTTGGGCGAGATGCCAGGGATCTTGTTACCGGCACGGTTGAAGCTGAACACGGCGCCATTGGTGATGTTCTCGACATATTCGGTATAGACCTCGTCGAGATACGTGTACGCGGCCATGAACCGCCAGCCGGGATGGAACTTCCAGTCCGCGGCGAGCTCGATGCCGCGATGTTCTGAGCGCGGCGCGTTGAACGTATAGGTCGCGTTGCTGGCGCTGGGATTGCTAGCGGCTTGGTTGACCAGCTCATTCCGGAAGAACTCGTAGAACGCCGTCGCACTCAGCTTGACCGCGTTGCTTGGCGTCCAATCAAAGCCGAGGTCATAGCCGACATTGGTTTGCGTCTGGAGCTGAGTGTTGTTGCCGAAATCACCGTTCGGAAGAACGAACAGATTCGACACCTGCGGCGTTCCATACCCCGTCGCGACCCGTCCGCGAAACTGCCATTCCTGATTGAGCCTGTAGAGCAGAGCAAATTCAGGCGCGGTGTTCTCGATCGTGCGATTGACGGTGGTGGGCGCAGGTATCGTCGCCACCGGAACGTTGAACGTGTTGTACTTGTAGAGAGTGTTGACGCCCTTCAGGATGGTGGTCTCCCATCCAATTCCGGCGATCGCGGTGAGGTCCGGCGTGAGCTTCAATTCCTCCCTCGCCCGTATGCCGTAATTGGACGTATCGCTGTAGGTGTTAGCCGAGATCAGTCCCAGCGTGGCGTTTCCGCCCGGCATCACGTTGCGCGTATCGCTCGACGCCACCAGCGTATTGTACCAGGCGCCCACCAACGTGGTGGACTCCATGCCGAAGATTTCGCCCCGCTTGGTGATGTCGCTCATGTAATTATACGACGGAAAATCGCCGATCGTGCTGGTCGCGCCGGTGGGCTGGCTGATGTTCCGGTCGTCGAACACGAACTGGTTGCGCCAGGTCATCGTGTTGTCGAAGTCGTGCTCCCATCGGCCGCCAACGATGGTTCGGCGATCGTTCCGCCCGAGCCCGGCTTGCGTGGCTGTCTCGGTGTCCTTGCCGCCGTTGAAGCCGTTGTTGAAAAGAGACACGGTGGGACATCCGGCCGCCCCTGTGCCGGTCGTACAACCCTGCTGGAAGGGATTGGTGTAGAATTGGTTCAGCGATTGGCGCAGCGGCAGCCGCGCGCTGAGGTCGTTGTTGATGATCTTGACCGTAAAGCGGTCGTCCGGCGTCGCCTTGAGCGTGCCGAGGAAGTTGACGGTCTGGGTGTTGAACCAGCTGTTGCCGATATAGCCATCGCCCCTGGTGTCGCTGGCGAACAGCGAGCCCTCGAAATTCCCGACCTTCTTGCCGGCCGCCAGGTAATTGTTGAGGTAGCCGTAGCTGCCGCCGTCGACGCCATATTCGACGCCGTCGATCGTGCCGCCCGGCCGCGTGCGGAAATTGAGCGCGCCGCCGGTCGCGTAATTGCCATAGAGCGCCGATGAGGGGCCGCGGATCACGTCGATCGCGCCATAGGCGTGGGGGTCGATCAGATCGCTGCGCGACAGGCCGTCCGGCTGCGTCACCGGGAAGCCGTCCTCGAAGATCACGAGATTGCGGATGCCGAAGCCGTTCCGGGCGTTGGAGCCCCGAATCGAAATGCCGAAATCCCGGGGGCCGTTACCCTGCTTGATCGAGATGCCCGGGCTGTCCCGCAAGACGTCGCTGACCGAAAACGACGGGCGACTGTCGAACTGGCTGCGATCGACGGTGGTTGTGGTCTGTCCGGCCGGCGACTGGTTGAGGCCAGCCCGCGCTTCGCCGGCGCTCGCCGTATTGTTTTGCCTCTCGGCGCCATCGGTCGCGTTCCGTGCCACCGGCCGCGCTGCGCGGGCCGTCGAAGCGGAGCGCTGTCGCGAGGGCCGAGTAATGGGCTTGGGACGGGACCTCTCCTGCGCTTCAACCGTCACAGCGGGAATCGCCTCCGAGGCAGCCTGGGCGAGCGCGTCTGAACCGACCGGGGACAGCAGTCCGACAAGCACGGGCAAGCCCGCGCTTCCGATCGCACGTATGCGTAACATCACTTGAATTCCTGACATCCGGCGCGTCGGCCGGTCCATTGAGCACGCCGTCGGCCCAGCAACGGTGCGCGCCAACGGCTCGGTTTGTCGCTAGGTCAGGAAAATTGAGGTGGGGCGCGCGCCTGGGCGATCGAGCCCTCGGGCGCGGCGATGGCGAACGCTTGGGCCGGATGCCACACCACGCGCTCGGCATGGCGGACGGGAATCGGGAGTGTCGTGTGCGTCGGCGAATCGAGCGAGGCGTTGGCCTGGGCCAGGCAACACAGGGCGCAGGCGCCGGCATGCGCGGTCGGTCCGCCGGTCTGATCGCTCAGGCCGCCCTGCTCGTTCGCGCTGTGGCAGATGACGCCGGCAGACAGCGGATCGGCAATGGCCTGGCCGGTCGCCCAGCAGGCGGCAATCGGCGCCAGCACCTGCATCGCCAGGGCGAGCAGGACCAGGGGCAGGAATTTTTGAAGCCGAGCGCGCATCCGCCGAACCATTCGTTCGTCCACTAACTAAACACCGTGCCGCCCCCAAGTCGAGGTCAGTTCCGCCGTCTTCTTGGCCCAGCGCAAATTTGGCGAAAACCGTCGCCGCGGTACCCCAGCACGGCCACCGGGTTGGGCATTTGAGGCACGTCAAGCCAACCCGCCATCCACAGATTTCGTATATTTGTCATATACTTGCGGGATCAGGCGCCCGATCATTTCGTCAATTGATCGAATTTTGAACATTCGTTGCCGAAAATGATGACAAGTGAGAAAAGTTGATCTAGCATCCCTCTCGCTCAGGCTGGCCGTGAGGTTCAAGTCTGGTGGTCCAAGTCTCGGGAGGAGCCCCTGGCGCGCAAAATGCAGCGTCGCCCCGTCAATCAAGATCAAATCTTAAGATCGGGGATAATAGGGTCGACACAATTTTTGAGCGGGGCCAGGGCCCCGCTCTTTTTTTGTCTGCAAGGTTTGTTGGCAAGGCTGGAGCGCCGATGAATGCTGCGTCCAATCCGATCGAAATCAGCTTCGAACTCGCGGCCTCGCGCTGCGCGGATCTCACGCCCCTCGTCTATCAACGCCTGTTCGACGCGCATCCCGAAACGCAGGCGATGTTCCGCTCGCAAGGCAGCGAGTTGGTCAAGGGATCGATGCTCGCGCTGACGATCGAGGCGATTCTCGATTTCGCCTGTGCGCGCAGCGGACATTTCCGGCTGATCGCGTGCGAGGCGACCTCGCACGATGGCTACGGCACGCCGCGCGAGCTGTTCATCGCGTTCTTCGCCGTGATCAGGAATAGCTTGCGCGATCTGCTCGGCGAAGAATGGTCCAACGAGATCGCACACGCCTGGGATCAGCTGCTCGCCGACATCGACGCATTCGCCGGCGCGACGGCCTGACGCTTTGCGCTGCACCAACGCGGTTGCTGCGAGCGCGGCGAGTGATTGCAGATTGAGTGATGCCAACTCTTGTGAGACACTTTCGGCCATCGGTCGCGCAATCAATGACGCGCCGACGACAAGACATTATGGGAGCGAGCGATGTCCGGGACGAAAGATTTCTCGACGACGAGGCGCGATCTTCTTCAGGCGGCCGCGACCGCCGGCGCCGGAGCTGCCCTTCTCGGCAGCATGGGCATAAACCCCGCATTGGCAGCCGAGGTCGGACGCAGCGAGAAGCCGCTGAAGGCGGCGTTCTCCAATGCGGGCCTTCAGGCGACATGGTGCGCGCAAGGAAAGCAGGCCGCCGAATTCTGGGGCAAGCTGTTCAACGTCGAGGTCACCTGGTTCGACGGCCAGCTCGATGCGGTGAAGCAGCGCGCGGCGATCGACAACATGGCCTCGCAGAAATGGGACTTCGTCGCCATCCAGGCCTTCGGCATCGGCACCCTCACCCAGCCCGTGCAGAAGATGATCGATGCCGGCACGCCCGTGATCGACATGGACACGCTGATTGCGCCGCTCGACCAGATCAATGTCCACTCCTTCCTCGCGCCCGACAACGAATTCATGGGCGCCTCGGTGACCCAGGCGCTGTGCAATGCGATGGGCGGCAAGGGCAAGATCATCATGACGCAGGGCGCGCTCGGCCACACTGGCGCGCAAGGGCGGGCAAAAGGCTTCACCAACACGGTGAAGCAATTCCCCGGGATCGAGGTGCTTGATACCCAGCCCGCCGACTGGGACGTCTCCAAGACCGCACGCCTCTGGGAAACCTATCTGACCAAGTACCCGCAGATCGATGCGGCGTTCTTCCACAATGACGACATGGCGCTGGCCGCCGCCAACATCATGAAGGCCCGGGGCCGCACCAACATCCTGATCGGCGGCGTCGACGCCATGCCGCCGGCGATCCAGGCGGTGAGCGAAGGGCGCATGTTCGCGACCGTCCGCAATCCCTCCTGCCGCATCCATGGCGGCGCCATCATCGCGGGCGTCTCCGCCGTGGTCGGCGGCGAGAAGAGCGGCCAGGGCATTCCCAAGAACGTCGTCACCGACGGCCCGGTCGTGACCAAGGCCAATGCCGCCGGGATGCAATGGATGCAGGATCATTTCCTGATCTGAACTCTCATGCCCGAGGTGCGTTCGCCCATCCTTGAACTGCAGGGCATCACGAAGAGCTTCGGCGGCGTCGAAGCGCTTCGTGGTGTCGACTTCGCGCTCTATCCCGGCGAGATCCACGGTCTCGTCGGCGAGAACGGCGCCGGCAAGAGCACGCTGATGAAGATCATCGCCGGCGTGCACACCGAATTCTCCGGCCGCTTCCTGATCGACGGCGCGGAGACGCATCTCCGCTCGGCGCGCGACGCGCACGCGGCCGGCATCGCCATGGTGCATCAGGAGCTCTCGGTCGCGCCTGACCTCACGGTCGCCGAGAACGTCTTTCTCGGCAATCAGCCGACCAATGCCCTGGGCCTGGTGCAATGGCGGCGGATGGCACGCGAGGCCGGCGAGCAGCTGGCACGACTGGGTCTCGACGTCGATCCGATGAGCCGGCTCGGCGACCTCTCGATCGGCCTGCAGCAGCTGATCGAGATCGCCCGCGTGCTGTTCTCCGGCGCCCGCATCGTCATCCTGGACGAGCCGACCTCCGCCCTCTCCCCGCCCGAGGTCGAGCGGCTGTTCGCGACGCTGCGGCGGCTGCGCGAAGAGGGCACCGCAATCGTCTTCATCTCGCATTTCATCGAGGATATCCTGCGCGTGTCCGACACGGTGACCGTGTTCCGCAACGGGCGGAAGGTCGCGGAGACCGCGAGCGCTGCGACCAGCAAGGGCGCGCTGATCGAGGCCATGATCGGCCGCGGCGGCGAGGCGCTCGAGCACAGCTACAGCGACGATCTGATGCTGCCGCAGCAAAGCGAGAGCCCTGTGATCCTGAAGGTCGACCAGCTGTCGCTGGCGCGCAGCCTGAAGGACATCTCCTTCGAGGCCCGCGCCGGCGAGGTGCTCGGCATCTACGGCTTCATGGGCTGCGGGCAACAGGAATTGTCCCGCATCCTGTTCGGCAAGCTCAAGCCGGACAGCGGCACGCTTGCCGTCGAGGGCAAGCCGAAGACCTTCGCCAGCACGGCGGCGGCGCGGCGTGCCGGGGTGGCGCTGGTGCCGGAGAGCCGGCGCGACATGCTGTTTCACCAGGAGCCGGTCTACAAGAACATCTCGATCAGCATTCTCGACCGCATCTCGTCCCTGCTGCTCAAGCCGGCGCAGGAGCGCGATATCGCAAAGCGTCAGGTCGAGCAGTTGCAGATCCGGCCGCCGGTGGTCGGCCTCGACCTCGGCATGCTCTCCGGCGGCAACCAGCAGAAGGTTGCGCTGGCGAAATGGCTGACCTACCCGCCAAAGCTGCTGGTGCTGTGCGAGCCGACCCGCGGCATGGATGTCGGCGCCAAGAACGATGTCATCAACATCGTCCGCGACCTCCGCACAAAAGGGCTCGCGATCATCGTGCTGTCGACCGAGCCGGAAACGGTGCTGTCGCTGGCCGACCGCATCCTCGTACTCAAGCGCGGCGCGATGGTGCGGGAGTTCAAGAACGAGCCGGTCAGCAAGGACCGCCTGCTGGAAGCGGCGTGACGGAGAAGCACATGAGCAGCGAGACGGCTTTGGCGGGGGAGCGGCGGGCACGGGGCCTTGCGCCGTTCCTGCGCTCGCAGATGCGCAACATCGCCCCGTTCCTGACCCTGATCTTCCTGTCCGGCTTCTTCGCCTTCGCCAGCCCCTCTTTCGCGACGCTGGACAATCTCGGCAACATCCTGACCCAGGTGTCGGTGACGGGCATCATCGCGGTCGGCCTCACCTTCGTGATCCTCTGCGCCGAGATCGACTTGTCGATCGCCAGCATCGCCAACGTCACCGGCATCGCGGTCGCCTATTTCACGTTGCAGGAATCCTACGTCAACATCGCCAACATCCCGCTGCCCGGCGCAGTCGCGATCATCCTGTCGATTCTGCTTTGCGCCCTGCTCGGCCTCGTCAACGCGCTGGGGCTGACCGTGATCGGCATCCCCTCCTTCATCATGACGCTCGCGATGATGCAGATCGCCGCCGGCATCTCGGCGCTCTTGGTGCGCGGCCAGATCGCCTACAAGGTGCCGAGCCTGATCACGACGCTAGGCTCCGGCTCGATCGCGGGCATTCCCTGGCTCGTCATCGTCGCTGCGGTGATGCTGCTCGGCGGCCATCTGGTGCTGACCTACACGCGCTTCGGCCGCTACGTCTACATGGTCGGCGGCAACCGCGAGGCGGCCGAATATTCCGGCCTCAACGTCAAGCTCATCCTGGGCAGCGTGATGGTGATCTCGGCGGTCTGCTCCGGCATCGGCGGCATGCTGGGCGTCGCCCATTTCGGCAGCGCGCAGCAGAACGAGTTCGACACCTATTTGCTCGACTCCATTGCCGCCGTCGTGGTCGGCGGCACCAGCCTGTTCGGCGGCCGCGGCGGCATCGGCAACACCATCGTCGGGCTTTTCGTTCTTGGTGTTCTCAACAACGGCCTCGATCACGTCAACATCGACAGCTTCCTGAAGATCCTGATCCGCGGCCTGATCCTGCTGGCGGCGCTGGTGATCAATGTTTATGCGCAGCGGTTGCGGGAAAAGACGGCGGCGTAGACGACCGCCAAAGCAAAAAGTACGAAAACAACCCCATGCACAGTAGAAACTGTCAGGGATTTCAGGTGCTTATCTAAACCGCATTGGCCTGACTGCGACCGCACTGGCATTTGACCTGTCAGGCAAAACACAGTGGAAGCAACGAGTTCGCCGCGCCCGCAAGGACGGGGTAGACAGGATGCCAAACGAATGCAGAGCCTTCTCAAGATTTCCGACTGTGGCGTGTACTCATTTAAATGCCTGCCTCCCGCAAAGTCCGCTTCTCCTCCAATAGCAGCGCAAGAGCCGAGCTTTGCCTGACTTCCGAGTTGGGCCACAAGCTGACGTGACCACCGCCCAGGCGCTACTCGATCACCGCGTAGCCGAGTGCCTCCAATCGCCCCTGGAGAGATGCGAATTTCGTCCGCCCCCAACGAAGCGCAATCCAAAATACTACAAATTCGGGGTACGTCGGGATGCCGTGGTGGATACGAAGACCGACAGAAAATAACCCCCGGTACTTCGCAAGTGAGGAGATATAGCCCCTCGGAAATACATACTCCGTGCCCATGCACGAAAGCGATAGTGCATTTCGATTTGCCGAAAGCTGCGCCAGAGGAAATGTAGCGTTCATGAGACCAATCCGCGCTCCCCCGATTTGGGAGAACTGGTCCCGATGTTGAATTTCCATGTTCTGCTATTGAGCCTGTCACCAACCAACGGATATTGCCGGTCCCGCGCGACTTCCGCAACGGGTCAAAATCGGTAGTTGCTCTGACGAACGCAATCATTCCGCTTCGGTTTTAGAACCGGACATCCGCGACTTTATGAGTTTACGTCCCAATCCGCCGCCGCGGCCAACCTCCCCGCAATCTCCTCGCTCCGCCAGCACCGCACCGCATGTCCATCGGCGCGGGTCTCCAACACCGGACCCGGCTCGCTTCGGCATACATCCACCGTAAACCGACAGCGCGGGCTGAATGCGCAGCCGTTAGGCGGATTGAGCGGGTTGGGAAGGTCGCCCCCTGTCGTCGCCAGCGGAGCATGGTGCAAGGGATCCGGGATGGCCGCGATCAGTGCACGCGTATAGGGGTGCGCGGGCCGTTCGAAGATCTCGCGCCAGTCGCCGTTCTCGACGATGCGGCCGAGATACATCACGGCGACGCGGTCGCTCATGTGCTCGACGACGCCGAGGTCGTGGCTGATCATGATGTAGGACAGGCCGAGCGTATCCTTCAGCTCCAGCAGCAGATTGATGATCTGTGCGCGGATCGAGACGTCGAGCGCCGATACCGGCTCGTCGCAGATCACGATCTTGGGATTGAGGATCAGCGCCCGCGCGATGCCGATGCGCTGGCGCTGGCCGCCGGAGAATTCGTGCGGGTAGCGGTCGGCCTGCTCGGGCCGCAGGCCCACATGCCTCAGCATCGCCGCGACGCGGTCCGCGATCTCGCTTTTCGCGGTGACCCCGTGCACGCGCAGAGGATCCTCCAGCGTGCGACGAACGGTCTGGCGCGGGTTGAGCGAGGCATAGGGATCCTGAAACACGATCTGCACGGTGCGGGCGAGCGCCTTGCGATCGCCAGATTGGCGGCTCGTCACCACCTGCCCATCCACCGTGATGCGGCCGCGCGTCGGCGCCAGCAGGCCGAGGATCGACAAGGCGACCGTCGACTTGCCCGAGCCGGACTCGCCGACGAGGCCGAGGCACTCGCCGCGCTTCAGGCTGAGATCGACGCCGTCGACGGCCCGGAGCAGCCGCTTGCCGCCCCCCAGCAAGCCGCCGCCAAGCGGAAAATGAACCGCGAGATCCCTAACGCTGAGGATGAGATCGTCGTCCGGCCTTCCCTCACCCGGCATGTCGTGCGGCTCATGCATGGTGATGGCACCTCACCAACCCGCCCGCCTCCAGCAAATCCACATCCGGAGCCGCGGTACGGCAAATCTCGGTCGCCTGCGCGCAGCGCGGATTGAACCGGCAGCCATCGGGGAAATGGGTGATGGCGGGAACGACGCCCGCGATTTCCTGGAGCCTGGCGCGGCCGAGCGCAGCGCGGCTGCCGAGCCGCGGCAGCGAGGCGACGAGGCCCTGCGTATAGGGGTGCAAGGGCGCGCGGAAGATGTCGGCCGAGCCGCGCTCCTCGACGATGCGGCCGGCATACATCACGGCGACGCGGCGACAGACATTGGCGACGAGGCCGAGATCGTGGCTGATCATCAGGATGGCGGTTCCCCGCTCCGCGCACAAATTCCGCATCAGCTCGATGATCTCGGCCTGCACGGTGACGTCGAGGGCGGTGGTCGGCTCGTCGGCGATCAGCAGATCCGGACCGCAGGCGAGCGCGATGGCGATCATCACGCGCTGGCGCATGCCGCCGGACAGCTGATGCGGATAGTCCTTCACGCGCCGCTCGGGCGCAGGCACGCGGACATTCGCCAGCGCCTCGACCGCGAGCCGGTCCGCCTCCCGCCAGCTCTTGCCCTTGTGCAGCACGAACATCTCGGCGATCTGCCGGCCCACGGGCGAGACCGGGTTCAGCGCCGTCATCGGCTCCTGGAAGATCATCGCGATCCGGTTGCCGCGCAGATCGCGCTGTCTGGCGGCCGACAGGTGCTGGATCTCCCGGCCCTCGAAGCGAATGACGCCGCCGCCGATCGACAAGGGGTGCCGCAGCAGGCCGATCAGGGCCAGCGCCGTGATGCTCTTGCCGCAGCCGGATTCACCGACGAGGCCGAAGGTCTCGCCGCGGTCGATGCGGAACGAAACGCCCTCGGCCGCCGCAACGCGCCCCGATCCGGTATCGAGATCGAGCTTGAGGTCCTCGACCTCGAGCAGCGGCGTGCCGGTCATGTGCGCCGGCTCCGCGATTGGGGATCGAGGATGTCGCGCAGGCCGTCGCCGAGCAGATTGAGGCCGAGCACGGTCAGGAAGATGGCGAGGCCCGGAAAGATCGAGAGCCAAGGCGCCGTCGTGATCTGCTCGCGGGCTTCCGACAGCATGCTGCCCCAGCTCGGAAAGGGCGGACGGACGCCGAGGCCGAGGAACGACAAGGCGGCCTCCGACAACACCGCACTGCCCATGCCGAGCGTGCCGATGACGATGAGCGGCCCGAGCATGTTCGGCAGCAGCTGCGTGATCATGATGCGCAGATCACCGTAGCCGAGCACGGTCGCCGCCTGCACATAGCCCTGGCTCCGCAGCGACAGCGCCGAAGCCCGCGCGATCCGGCAGGTGAAGGACCAGTTGGTCAGACCGAGCGCGATCAGGAGGCTGGTGAGGCCGGGGCCGAGCACCGCCATGATGGCCAGCGCGAAGATCAGCGACGGGATCGCGAGCATGAGGTTGGTCAGGGCATTGACGACGTCGTCCCACCAGCCGCCGAAGTAGCCGGCGCTGAGGCCAAGGGCCACGCCGATCACGCTGTTGATCAGCTGCGAGATGATCCCGACCGTCAGCGAGACGCGTGCGCCGTACACGACGCGGGAATAGATGTCGCGGCCCTGGTCGTCGGTGCCGAACCACCAGGTCCAGCTCGGCGGCTCTTCCGCGTTCATGAGATTGGCATCCATGACGGGATCGGTGTGCGCGAGCCAGGGCGCGAGCAGGCCGACCAGGATCGCAAGCGCGAACAGCGAACCCCCGATGACGAGATTGGCGCGGAGCTTCATGCGTATCGGATCCTGGGATCGATCACGCCGTAGAGCACGTCGATCAAGAGATTGATCGCGAGGAAGGCCAGCACCACCACGAGAATGGAGCCCTGCACGGCCGGGATGTCGCGCTGCAGGACGCTGTCGACCAGCAGCGAACCGATGCCCGGCCAGGAGAACAGTTTTTCGACCACGACCGCCTGCCCCATCAAGGCGCCGAATTGCAGACCGACGGTGGTGAGGATGATGACGAGCGCGTTGCGCATCACATGCCATTTCACCACCCTCGTCTCGCTCATGCCCTTGGAGCGCGCGGTGCGGACGAAATCGGCGGTCATGATCTCCAGGACCGCGGCGCGGGTCGTGCGGGCAAACAGCGCCATCGGCGACACCCCGAGCGTCACGGCCGGCAGCAGCAGATATTTCAATCCGCCGTCGCCGTAGCCGAAACTCGGCAGCCAGCCGAGCTTCAGCGCGAACAGGTACATCAGGACCAGCCCGAGCCAGAATTTGGCGATGGACAGGCCCGACACCGCAACGACCATGGCAAGCGTATCGACGATGCCGCCCGGTTTCAGCGCCGCGATGAAACCCAGCGGCACACCGACGACGACGGCAAACGCCATGGCGGCGAAGACGAGCTGCAGCGTCGGCCATGCCCGCTTGGCGATCATGGTCGTAACAGGCTCGCGGGTCCGGAACGACGTCCCGAAATCACCGGTCGCGAGCTTGGCAATGTAGGCGCCGAACCGCACATAGACGGGATCGTCGAGGCCGAGCTGCTTCTTCATCCGCAGCTCGACCTGGGGATCGCTATCGTCGCTCATGGAGGAGACGATGCTGCCGGGAACGACGCTGAACAGCACGAAGACCAGCAGCACGACCGCGAGCACGGTCGGAATGGTCTGCAGCAGGCGACGGAACAGGAACGAGAGCATCGGCACTTTCCTCTCCCCCTCCACCGTTCGCTACGATGGAGGGAGCGCGAGAGCGTCTGTCACTTCGCGGGCGAGGTCTCGTCGACCCAGAGGTCTTCGACGTTCTGGTGGGTCAGCTCCGTCGCATTCAGCTGAATTCCCTTCAGCCACGGCTGCACCGCCATGACCGCCTTGTTGTAGTTGAAGAACCAGACCGGCGCCTCGTCATAGAGCAGCGCATTGGCCTTTTGCAGCAATTCGATGCGCTTTGCGCCGTCGTCGGCCTGCCCTGCCTGGTCGACGATCTTGTCAAAATCGGCGTTCTTGTAGGTCATGTAGTTGCAGGCCGGCTGCGGCGTCGCCGAGTGGAAGCATTTGAGGGCGGCCAGCGGGTCAGGACCGCTGGCCTGGGAATAGATGAAGGCCTGATAGTCGCCGCTGCGCACCACCTCCGCCAGCACCGCGGTCTCGACCTGCTTCACCTTCACCTTGATGCCGACCTTGTCCAGCATCGCGATCACGGCCGACACGATCGGCAGGCCCCAGCTTTCGTTCTGGCTGGTGGTCCATTCGAATTCGAAGCCTGAGGGGTAGCCGGCCTCGGCGAGCAGCTGCTTGGCCTTGGCGGGATCGTAGGCGTAAGGCTTCATCGCCTTGTCATAGGCGGGCGAAGTCAGCGGCAACCAGCTGGTGGCGCGATAGGCCTTGCCCTTGACCAGCTTGTTGATGATCAGATCGGTATCGATCGCGTAGTTGATCGCCTGCCTCACGCGCTTGTCGGAAAACGGCTTGAAGGAGGGATTCATGCCCATGTAGCGCGTGAAGACCTCGGCGACCTCGACGATGGTGCCCTTGAGGGCGGCGTCGGACTGATACGCCACGTATTGCGCAGGTCCCAGCACCGAGGTGTCGATCTCCTTGTTGCGGAAGGCGACGTCGCGGGCGGCGGCCTCGGCCATGATCGACACGATGACCTTGTCGGCATAAGGCTTGCCCGGCTTGTAGAACCGGTCCCATCGCTCCAGCACGATGCGCGATCCCGGCACGTGCTCGACGAATTTGAACGGCCCGAGGCCGATCGGATGCTGGATGAAGCTCTCCTTGGCGCCTTCGTCGGCGGGATAGATCGAGGTCAGCGCGGTGAAGAAGTAGAAGCCGGGATCGACCTTCTCTGTCAGCTTCATCTCGATGGTGAAATCGTCGATCTTCTTCAGGCCGGAGATCTCCTTGGCCTGGCCCTTCTCGACCGCCGCGGCCCCCTCGATGACGCGCACGAAGCGCGCACCGGGAAAGGCCTTGGTGCCGTCCATGATGCGGTTGTAGGACCAGATGACATCGTCCGCGGTCATCTTCCGGCCGTTGTGGAAATAGGCGTCGTCGCGCAGCTTGAAGGTATGAACCAGGCCTCCGCCCGAGACCACGTCCTCCTTGGCGAGCTCCAGAACCGGCTTTCCTTCCGCCGAATTCCAGATGTAGAGCGAGCGATGCAGCGCCTTGGCGTAGATCTCGTCCTGGGCGCGCTGCGTGGTGTGAATGTCGAGACTCGTGAAGCTCGAGCCATACGGCGCGGTCATGCGGATGGTTCCGCCCTTGCGCGGCGTCTGGGCCTCCGCCGTGGCGGCCAGCGCCAGCCCAACCCCCGCGACGATCGCAATCATCCTGAACATCATGAGTCCCCCAACAACGCAGGTGCGTGCCGATCAGGGATTTGATCATTCGTCACCCGTCGAACGCAAGCTTCGTTTTGGTGGTGACCTATCCCGGTTCCAGATGGCAGCCCTTCGACGGAGACCCCGGGGACGCAGGTTGCATCCCGCGGCCGGTGCAAGCCGCCGATTGACGCGGTGCGTCATCGAACGAACATGACGATGGGTCACCGTTGGCAACCGTCCGCGGCCTCCCCCGCCATTGGGAGCGAAGGCTTCGCCACGTCATTGCGACGAACTCTTGCGACGAAGCAATCTAGATTCTTTCCGCGGAGGGATTCTGGATTGCTTCGCTACGCTCGCAATGACGGAGTGTGGAGCCCCCTCCTCGCAGAAAGTCTTCGTCAGCCCGACAATTCCGGCATCCAGTTCCGCAGCTTCCGCGCGGCGCCCGTCACATCGCCGATCGTCCGAAAAGTCCCGGTCTCCACCATCATCGCCCGCGCCAGCCGCACCGCGCGTGCTTCGCTGATCGCCCGCGTCTTCGCATCCTCGATCAGCTCGAAGTCGATGTTATGGGCGAGGCCGAAGATGCGGCGGATGGTCTTTGCGGCGGCGAAGCCGACGACCTCAGTGAACAGGCGCTGCATGTAGGTCTGGCGCTCGGCCTCGAGGCGCGTCGCGCCCTGCGGGCCGGCAAAGAGCGAGACCGGATAGGCATCGCCAGTGCCCGCTGTGCGCCAGAGCTCCAGAAACTTGCGGGCAAACCCGATCCAGACCTGCTCGATCGTCTCCAGCACCCAGGCCTCGAACGCGGCCCGCTCGCCTGGGGCGCGCTCGTGGCCGGCGGAGGCGAAATAAGCCATCAGGAGGTTGGCGATCACGGCGCCGACGTCGAAGCCCATCGGGCCATAGAACGCGAATTCGGGGTCGATCACCCGCGTCTGGCTGGCCGTGACCATGATCGAGCCGGTGTGGAGGTCGCCATGGAGCAGCGCCTCGGGGCTTGCCATGAACTTCAGCTTCAGCCGGGAGACGGCAACGTGCAGCTCCATGTCGTCGCGCAGGCTGACGGCGAGCGCATCGAGATAGGGCGCGGTCCAGCGGTTCTGCTCGGCGATGCGGTAGGGATCGGTGAAGATCAGGTCCTCGGTGATCTTGCAGAGCGCATGGTTGCCGGCGAAGGCCGCAATGCCCTCCTTCTTCTCGGCCGCCGACAGCGCAAGGTCGGAGGTGAAGAACAGCGTCCGCGCCATGAAGGTGGTGATGTCACCGGCGAAGCCGGGATATTGCGTGCCCGCGACCAGCCCCTTGCGCATGATGATGTGGGGCTCGAGCAGCTCCATCACCGTCAGCGCGAGAGTCTCGTCGTGATGCAGCAGAGCCGGCACGAGGCCGGGTGCGAGCTCCGCCTGGCGTGACAACGCGAGATATTCGTAGTGGGCCCGCGACAGCGGCAGCGGCCAGCTCTCGCCGACGAGGCGGACATAAGGCAACGCCTGCTTCACGGCGACGCCGCCGCTCGTGCCCTTGACGATGAAGACGAGGTTGAGGTTGCCGTCGCCGACCTCGGTAATGTCCCAGGCAGCCGGATCGCCGCCGAGGCGCGCCGTCAGATCCGGCAGGCCTGCGAGATGATCCCGCAAATCGGCCTCATGCAGAATCCGGTAGTCTCCCTGCCCCTGCGCCATGACGATCCCATCCCATGCTTGGCATGGCCGGATCGTTACTCCCGCTCCAGGAAGCTCGAGCCGATCTCGGCCTTTCTTTTGATCGGATCGTAATCACAATAAACGAGGTCCGCCACCAGCGTGTAGCTGGCGCTGACCGTGTATTTGTCCAGCTTGACGGAGTTGAGGCCGATCACCGAGGTGCTCTTGCCGCCGTTCCATTTGAACGGGGTCGAGCTCTTGGCCTGCTCGCAGGCCATGACGGCTTCGTTGAAGACATAGCCCTCGACGAACGCCTTCAGGGTGCGCACCTGCACCGCCATTCGCCACTCGAAATAGCCGACGGCGCCGAGACCGGCCACGATCAACACCAGAAGCGCGATGACGATCCTCTGAAAAGTCATTCGTCCCCCCAAAGCAGGATCCAAAAAGCCTAAAACGGCATGCCCATCAATTTCGACAGGCGCTCGATCGAGAGATAGCCGGCGTGATAGGCGGCAAGACCCGCGCCGTAGATGATCGCCGAGATGATGGTTGTCCAGATCAGCTTGCGGCCCATCCGGGTCAGGATCGGTGCACCGGGGTCCGTGCCGGGCGCGCCGCCGCCGTCCTCGTGCTGGCTGCGCACGCCGAACGGCAGCGTCAGGAACAGCGCGATCCACCAGATGACGAAGTAAATCGCGATCGCGGTCGAGATCTGGATGGCCATGGGGCGGCCTTATGCCTGCTCGATTTCGACCAGCGCGCCGGAAAAGTCCTTCGGGTGCAGGAACAGCACCGGCTTGCCGTGGGCGCCGATCTTGGGCACGCCATCGCCGAGCACGCGGGCCCCCTCCTTCACCAGCGTGTCGCGCGAGGCGATGATGTCCACGACCTCGTAGCAGACATGGTGGATGCCGCCGTCGGGGTTGCGCTCGACGAATTTTGCGATCGGCGAGGCCTCGCCGAGCGGCTCGATGAATTCGATCTTGGTGTTGGGGAGCGTGGCGAACACCGTGATGACGCCGTGCTCGGGCAGCGGCACGGCTTCCGAGATCTGGGCGCCGAACGCCGTGCCGTAGATCTTCGCGGCCTTGACGGCATCCTTGGTCGCGATCGCGACATGGTTGAGGCGACCCAGCATGTTCCTTCTCCCTCAGCGCATGATCCGCAGAACAGACCATGCCGACACAGTTACACTGTCAGCACGTGTACCAGACAGGGGGGCTTCTTGCCCCAATGTTCGTTGATGACGGACCGGACAGCGCGTCGCACCGACTCGCCCAAGGCGTCGGGGTCGCGGCGACGGGCCTTCGGCAGCCCCTCGATCGTCGACATCACGGCGTCGAAGACGATGTCGTCGAAGGGCTCGCCCGCCCTGTTCTTCTCGGGGATGCCGACCAGATCGACCTCGGGATCGTCGGCCAGCTCGCCCTGCTCGGTCATGGCGATGGCGACGAAGGCGCAGCCGGAGAAGGCCATGCGACGGCGCTCGACCACGGCACGCGACTTGGAATCCTCCAAAATCGTGCCGTCCTTGTAGAGACGGCCCGAGGGCACCTCGCCGACGATGCCGGGATCGCCCGGGCCGAGCTTGACGAGGTCGCCGTTGCGGCAGACCAGCACGCGCGGCACGCCGGCGGCGCGCGCCAGCTTGGCGTGCTCGTGCAGATGCAGGGCTTCGCCATGAACGGGGATCAGGAGCTGCGGCCTGGTCCAGGCGATCATGTCGCGCAATTCGTCGCGGCGGGGATGGCCGGAGACGTGGACCAGAGCGTCGCGGTCGGTGATGATCTCGACGCCCTGCAGCACCAGATTGTTGATGATCGAGCCGACCGCCTTCTCGTTGCCGGGGATGGTGCGCGAGGAGAAGATGACGCTGTCGCCGTGGTTGAGCGTGATCTCGGGGTGGTCGTCATTGGCGATGCGGGCCAGCGCGGCGCGCGCTTCGCCCTGGCTGCCGGTGCACAGCGCCAGCACCTTGTCCTGGGGCAGATGGCCGTAGACCTCGGGCGAACGGAAATTCTGCACGCCGTCGAGATAGCCGCATTCGCGCGCGACCTGCACCACGCGCTCCATGGCACGTCCGACCACGACGACCTCGCGATCGGCGGCTTTCGCAGCGGCCGCGACAGCCTTGATGCGGGCGACGTTGGAGGCGAAGGTCGTGACGGCGACGCGGCCCTTGGCCGACTTCACGAGATCGATGATGGTGCGGGCGACCTCGGCTTCCGAGGGCGAGCGGCCGTCGCGCACCGCGTTGGTGGAATCGCCGATCAGGGCGAGCAGCCCCTCATCGCCGAGCTCGCGCAGCCGCTTCTCGTCGGTCGGCTGCCCCAGGGTCGGGGTCGGGTCGATCTTCCAGTCGCCGGTGTGCAGCACCGTGCCGGCCGACGTGTGGATCGCCAGCGCGTGTGCTTCGGGGATCGAATGCGCGACAGGGATGAACTCGACGTTGAACGGGCCGACATCGACGCGGCCGCCGGACGGCACCACCGTCACCGGGATCTTCGGCGCATTGCGCTCGGCGGCACATTTGGCCTCGAACAGCGCGGCGCTGAACTGCGTCGCGTAGATCGGGCATTTCAGCCTGGGCCAGAGATCGATGATGGCGCCGAAATGATCCTCATGGGCGTGGGTCAGCACCAGGCCCATCAGGTTCTTGCGTTCCTTCTCCAGGAAGCTGATGTCCGGCATGATCAGGTCGATGCCCGGCAGGTGCTCCTCGTCGCCGAAGGAGACACCGAGATCGACCGCCATCCAGGCGCGCTGCTGGCGGTTGCCGAGGCCGTAGATCGACAGGTTCATGCCGATCTCGCCGACGCCGCCGAGCGGCGCGAACACCAGTTCCTCGGGCTTTGCCATTACGCAGCTCCCACAGAGCGGACCGGGCCGAAGAACACCTCGCCCGCGGCCACCGGCACGCGGCGGCCGTCGGCGGTGCGAACGATCAGGCAGCCGGTGTCGTCGATGGTGTCAAAAATGCCTTCCAGCGTCGTGGCTCCCGTGTGGATCGCAACCGGCTCGCCAAGGCTGGCGGCCCGCTCCAGCCAGAGTTTTCGGATATCGGCAAAGCCACGGCCATTGTCCCAAAGACCGCGGAACTCGACCCAGGCGTCGGATAGCGCCGAGAACAGCTCCTCGGCGCTGATCTGGACGCCGAGCGCGGCCAGCGAGATGGCGGGCGTGGGCGTCCCCTCGGGCGCGGCGACGACGTTGGTGCCGATACCGACGACGATGGCGAGGCGGCCGGCAATGGCCTCCGCCTCCAGGCCGATGCCCACGAGCTTCTTGCCGTTCGCCAGCACGTCGTTCGGCCATTTCAGGGCGTAGCGGGGACGGCCCTCGCCGAGGCGCAGGGCGGCTTCCAGGCTGACTTTCTCCAGCGCGGCCTCCTCGGCCAGCCCAGCGGCAAAACCGATGGTGGCGGCAACCACAGGGGCGACGTCGAGGACCTCGAGGACGCTGGCCGCGAGGTTGCCCTTCGGCGCGATCCAGGCGCGCTGCCGGCGGCCGCGGCCGGCGGTCTGCTCCGACGTGACGAACCACATCGGGCCGCGTTCGCCGGCCCGGGCGCGTTCGATCGCCTCGGTGTTGGTCGAGCCGGTCCGTTCGAACGCCGCGAGCTTGTAGCCCGCAGCTTGTGCGCGAGGACCGAGCGCGAAGGCCATCCTAAAACAGCGACTTTGCCGCGGCGGAGGCGACGCTCACCACGGGGCCTGCGAACAGCGCGAACAGGATGTTGAACAGGCCCGCCACGGCCAGCACCGTCCGCACTTCGATGCGCACCGGATCGACCTGGCCGGCCGGCTCGTCGAAATACATCGTCTTGACGATGGACAGGTAATAGTAGCAGCCAACAACGCTGGTCAGCACGCCGACGACGGCGAGCGTGAACAAGTTGGCCTTGATCGCAGCAACGAAGACGTACCATTTCGCAAAGAAGCCGGCGAGCGGGGGGATGCCGGCGAGCGAGAACAGCAGCATCGCGAACATGAAGGCGAGCAGCGGGTTGGTGCGCGACAGACCTGCGAAATCGCTGATCTGCTCGACGGCCTGGCCGTTGCGGCGCATGGCGAGGATGATCGAGAACGAGCCGAGCGTCATCGCGACATAGATCACGATGTACATCAGGACGCCCTGCGCGCCCTCGACCGTGCCCGAGGCAAGGCCGACCAGGGCAAAGCCCATGTGGCCGATCGAGGAATAGGCCATCAGGCGCTTGATGTTGGTCTGGCCGATCGCGGCGAAGGAGCCGAGCGCCATCGAGGCGATCGACACGAACACCAGGATCTGCTGCCACTGCGAGACGATGCCGGGGAATGCGGTCAGCGTGACGCGGGTGAAGACGGCGAGCGCGGCGACCTTCGGCGCCGAGGCGAAGAAGGCCGTGACCGGGGTCGGCGCGCCCTCGTACACGTCAGGCGTCCACATGTGGAACGGTACGGCCGACACCTTGAAGCAGAGGCCGACGAGCAGGAAGACCAGACCGAACAACAGGCCAACGTTCGAAACCGTCGCGGCCGCGGCGATGCCGGTGAAGCTGACCGTGCCGGTGAAGCCGTAGATCAGCGAGGCGCCGTAGAGCAGCATGCCCGAGGACAGCGCGCCGAGCACGAAGTACTTGAGGCCGGCTTCGGTCGACTTGGCGTTGTCGCGGTTCGAGGCCGCCACGACATAGAGCGCCAGCGACATCAGTTCGAGGCCGAGATAGAGCGAGATCAGGTCGCCGGCCGAGATCAGCACCATCATGCCGAGCGTCGAGAGCAGCACCAGGATGGCGTATTCGAAGATGCGGCGCGAGGGATCGGACAGGAACTCGGTCGACAGCACCAGCGTCACCGCCGAGCCGATCAGGGCCAGGATCTTCATGAAGCGGGCGAAATCGTCGACGATGAAGCTGCCGCCGAAGGTCACCTGCTTGCCCGCGGGCAGCATGTATTCGAGCACGCCGACCACGACCAGAAGCACGACCGCCAGCGAGGTGACCGCGCTCGTGGTCCCCTGCCCGCGATAGGCGCCCAGCATCAGCAGAGCCATGGCCCCGATCGCGAGCACGATCTCGGGCAGCACCGGCGCCAGTTGATAACCTGCAGTCTCAAAGCTCATGGCGATATCCTGACCTGCCCGATCAATGGAGCAGTGCGGCGGCCTTCACGGCCGTCACAGCGGTGTTGTAGTTGTTGACGAGTTGCTGGACCGAGGCGGCCGACATGTCGAGCACCGGCTTCGGATAGACGCCGAACAGGATCGTCAGCGCGATCATCGGGAACAGCGTCAGGCACTCACGGAAGGTGAGATCCTTCATGCTCGCGAGCGACGGCTTGACCAGCGCGCCGAACACGACCTTGCGGTAGAGCCACAGCGCATAGGCTGCCGACAGGATCACGCCGAAGGTGGCGAAGAACGCGGTCGGGATCGAGACCTTGAAGGTCCCGAGCAGCGTCATGAACTCGCCGACGAAGCCGGAGGTGCCGGGCAGACCGACATTGGCCATGGTGAAGACCATGAAGGTCATCGCGTAGAGCGGCATCCGGTTGACGAGGCCCCCATAGGCCGCGATCTCGCGGGTGTGCAGGCGGTCGTAGACCACGCCGACGCAGAGGAACAGCGCGCCGGAGACGATGCCGTGCGAGATCATCTGGAACACGCCGCCGGCAACGCCCTGCATGGTGCCGGCGAAGATGCCCATGGTGACGAAGCCCATATGCGCGACGGACGAGTACGCGATCAGCTTCTTCATGTCCTCCTGCATCAACGCCACCAGCGAGGTGTAGATGATGGCAATGGCCGAGAGCGTGAAGATCAGCGGCGCGAAGTCGTGCGAGGCCAGCGGGAACATCGGCAGCGAGAAGCGCAGGAAGCCGTAGCCGCCCATCTTCAGCAGGATCGCGGCCAGAACCACCGAGCCCGCCGTCGGGGCCTCGACGTGCGCGTCGGGCAGCCAGGTGTGCACCGGCCACATCGGCATCTTCACCGCAAACGAGGCGAAGAAGGCCAGCCACGCCCAGGTCTGCAGGTTCCGCGGCACGGCGGTGTGCATCAGGGTCGGGATGTCGGTGGTGCCGCCGTTCCAGTACAGCGCCATGATGGCGAGCAGCATCAGGACCGAGCCGAGCAGCGTGTAGAGGAAGAACTTGAACGACGCGTAGACCCGGCGCGGACCGCCCCAGACGCCGATGATCAGGAACATCGGGATCAGGCCGCCCTCGAAGAACAAATAGAACAGCACGAGATCGAGCGCCGAGAAGGTGCCGATCATCAGCGTTTCCAGGATCAGGAACGCCATCATGTATTCGCGGACGCGGTTGGTGATCGCCTTCCAGCTCGCGATGATGCAGAACGGCATCACGGCGGTGGTCAGGATCACCAGCGGCAGCGAAATGCCGTCGACACCCATGTGATAGGTGATGCCGGTGGCGAGCCAGTTCGCCTTCTCGACGAACTGGAAGTCGGGATTGCTGGGGTCAAAGCGCATGACCAGGATCACCGACACCGCGAAGGTGATCAGCGTGGTCCAGAGCGCGATCCAGCGCGAGTTGCGCTTGGCCGCCTCGTCATCGCCGCGACTGAGATAGACGATCAGCGCGCCGACCAGCGGCAGGAACGTCGTGACCGAAAGGATGGGCCAGGTCGTCATTTACTGGCCTCCAAAGCCGAACATGAACCAGGTGATCAGGCCGGCGGCTCCGATCAGCATGGCGAATGCGTAGTGATAGAGATAGCCGGTCTGGATCTTCACGACGTTGCGGGTGACGTCCAGCACGCGAGCGGAGACGCCGTCGGGGCCGAAGCCGTCGATGACGAAGCCGTCGCCCTTCTTCCAGAGCTGATAGCCGATCCACTTCGCCGGACGGACGAAGATGATGTCGTAGAGCTCGTCGAAGTACCATTTGTTGAGCAGGAACTGGTACAGCATCGGCTGCGTGTTGGCGAGCTCGACCGGCAGATAAGGCCGGCGGATGTAGAACAAATACGAGACGAGGAAGCCCAGCACCATCATCACCGTCGGCAGGAAAGCAATGGTCTCGGGGATGTGGTGCATCTCCTCGATGATATGCGGGTTCATCTTCACGGACTCGCGGAAGAACTCCTCGACGCCGTGACCGGCGAACAGCTCCTTGAACGGGAAGCCTGCGACGAACGAGCCGACCGCGAGCACGCCGATCGGGATCAGGATCCAGAGCGGGGCCTCATGCGCGGCCTCATAGTGGTGCTCGTCATGCGGCTCGCCGTGGAAGGTCTTGAAGATCAGGCGCCAGGAGTAGAACGAGGTCAGGCCGGCGGCGACGATGGTCATCAGGAAGCCGTACACCGCGAACGGATTGTGCGAGGCATAGGCCGCTTCGATGATCGCGTCCTTGGAGAAGTAGCCGGCCGTGAGCGGGAATCCGGTCAGCGCGAGCGTGCCGACCACCATCACCGCATAGGTGTAGGGGATCTTCTTCCAGAGGCCGCCCATGTTGCGGATGTCCTGCTCGTGGTGCATCGCGTAGATCACCGAGCCGCTCCCCAAGAACAACAGCGCCTTGAAGAAGGCGTGCGTGAACAGGTGGAACATGCCGACCGAATAGGCCCCTGCCCCCATCGCGACGAACATGTAGCCGAGCTGCGAACAGGTCGAATAGGCGACGATGCGCTTGATGTCGTTCTGGACGAGGCCGATGGTCGCCGCGAAGAACGCGGTGGTGGCGCCGAAAAACATCACGACGGCCTGGGCGGTCGGAGCGAGCTCGAACAGCGGCGACAGGCGCGCCACCATGAACACGCCGGCGGTGACCATGGTCGCGGCGTGGATCAGCGCGGAGACCGGCGTCGGGCCTTCCATCGCGTCCGGCAACCAGGTGTGCAGCAGGAACTGCGCCGACTTGCCCATCGCGCCCATGAACAGCAGGAGACAGGTCAGGGTCAGCGCGTCGGCGTGCCAGCCGAGGAAGTTGATGGTCTTGCCGGTCAGGCTCGGCGCGGCATGGAAGATCGTCTCGAAATCGGTCGAGCTCGTCAGCATGAAGATTGCGAAGATGCCGAGCGCAAAACCGAAGTCGCCGACGCGGTTGACGACGAAGGCCTTGATGGCGGCCGCGTTCGCCGACGGCTTCTGGTACCAGAAGCCGATCAGCAGGTAGCTGGCGAGACCCACGCCTTCCCAACCGAAGAACAGCTGCACCAAATTGTCCGCCGTCACCAGCATCAGCATGGCGAAGGTGAACAGCGAGAGATAGCCGAAGAAGCGCGGCCGGTTCGGGTCCTCGTCCATGTAGCCGATGGAATAGAGGTGCACGAGCGAGGACACGGTCGTCACCACCACCAGCATCACGGCGGTGAGCGTGTCGACCCGCAGCGTCCACCAGACCTGGAGGTCGCCGGAGAAGATGAAGGGCAGCAGCTGGATGCGGGTGTCGTGGTGCATGAAGCCGACATCGACCAGCGTCATCCAGGACAGCGCAGCCGAGACGAACAGCAGCCCCGTCGTGATCAGCTCGGCGCCGCGCGAGCCCGCCGCAGGCGGCTCGACCGGACCGTGGCCATGATCGTCGTGACCATGATCGTCGTGGCCGTGGTCACCATGGGCCGCCGACGCGTGGGCGTCGCCGTGGCCGTGGTCACCATGATGCTCGACCTCGTCACCCGAGGGGTTGCGGGCATGCGCGCCGGCCAGGGCGATGAGCCCTGCCAGAATGGCGCCCAGCAGAGGCAGGAAAACGATTGCCTGAACCATTTGAGCGCTCAGCCCTTCATCAGATTGACGTCCTCAACCGCGATCGAGCCGCGGTTGCGGAAATAGACCACCAGGATGGCGAGACCGATCGCGGCTTCAGCGGCCGCGACGGTCAGCACCAGCAGCGCGAAGACCTGGCCGACGATGTCGCCGAGGAAGGTCGAGAACGCCACGAGGTTGATGTTGACCGAGAGCAGGATCAGCTCGATCGACATCAGGATGACGATGATGTTCTTGCGGTTCAGGAAGATGCCGAGGATCCCGAGCGTGAACAGGATCGCGCCGACCGCCAGGTAATGTCCGAGCCCGATCGTCATTTCACCCACTCCGCCGCATCGGCATCCGAGAGCCCCTGCCCCGGCGCCACCTTGCGCATCGCCATCGCCATCTCGGGCGTGCGCGCGTTCTGAACGTTGATGTCCTGCCGCTTCACGCTCGCCTTGTGGCGCAGTGTCAGCACGATGGCGCCGATCATGGCGACCAGCAGCACCATGCCCGAGAGCTGGAAGTAGTGGATGTACTTGGTATACAGCACGAGCCCGAGCGCCTCGGTGTTGCTGACATTGGTCGGGATCGCCGCCGTGATCGTCTTGCTGACACCGGGGTTGATGACCCAGAAGCCGACGGTGAGCAGCAGCTCGAACAGGAAGATGCCGCCGATCACGAGGCCGACCGGCAGGTACTCGATGAAGCCCTCGCGCAGCTCGAGGAAGTCGACATCGAGCATCATGATCACGAACAGGAACAGCACCGCGACCGCGCCGACATAGACGACGATCAGCATCATGCCGAGGAACTCGGCTCCCATCAGCACGAACAGGCCGGAGGCGTTGACGAAGGCCAGGATCAGGTACAGCACGGAGTGCACGGGATTGCGCGAGACAATCACCATCACGGCCGAGGCGACGCAGACGCCGGCGAAGAGATAGAAGAACAGCGCGGGAAGGATCATCGGGCATTCCCCGTCATTCCGGGGCGCGGGCAAAGCCCGCGAACCCGGAATCTGGAGGTTATGGCGCGAGATTCCGGGTTCGCGCTGCGCGCGCCCCGGAATGACGTGGTGATGGCGGGAAGGATCATGCCCTCACCTCACCGGTACGGCGCGTCGAGCTCGATCGCTTTCGCGATCTCGCGTTCCCAGCGATCGCCGTTGGCGAGCAGCTTGGCCTTGTCATAGAACAGTTCCTCGCGGGTCTCGGTCGCGAACTCGAAGTTCGGGCCTTCGACGATGGCGTCCACAGGACAGGCCTCCTGGCAGAGGCCGCAATAGATGCACTTCACCATGTCGATGTCGTAGCGCACGGTGCGGCGGGTGCCGTCGTTGCGGCGCGGGCCGGCCTCGATGGTGATGGCCTGCGCCGGGCAGACCGCCTCGCACAGCTTGCAGGCGATGCAGCGCTCTTCGCCGTTCGGATAGCGGCGCAGCGCGTGCTCGCCGCGGAAGCGCGGCGAGATCGGGCCCTTCTCGAACGGATAGTTCAGCGTCGGCTTCGGCTGGAAGAAATAGCGCATGGCGAGGAAGAACGCCGAGACGAATTCCGACAACAGAAGCGAGCGTGCAGTGGCGTTGACGTTGATACCCATGACAGCCCTCACTTCGGCGCGATGCCGGCGAAATGCAGCACGCCGGCCACCACGATCACCATCGCCAGCGACAGCGGCAGGAAGACCTTCCAGCCGAGGCGCATCAGTTGGTCATAGCGGTAGCGCGGCACGATCGCCTTTGCCATCGCGAACAGGAAGAACATGAAGAACAGCTTCAGCGAGAACCAGATGATCCCCGGCACCCAGTTGAAGGGCGGCAGGTCCACCGGCGGCAGCCAGCCCCCGAGGAACAGGATCGTCGCCATCGCGCACATCGTGACGATCGCAACGTACTCGCCGAGCATGAACAGCAGGTACGGCGTCGAGCCGTACTCGACCATGAAGCCGGCGACGAGCTCGGATTCCGCTTCGACGAGGTCGAAGGGCGGACGGTTGGTCTCCGCCAGCGCCGAGACGTAGAACACCACGAACATCGGGAACAGCGGCCAGACGTACCAGTTCAGGATGGTGAGCTGCGGCAGCCCGATCAGGCTGGCCAGACCGCGCACGTGCTGAGCCTCGACCACGGCCGACAGGTTCAGCGTGCCGGCGCAGAGCAGCACCGTGATGATGACGAAGCCGATCGAGACTTCATAGGACACCATCTGCGCCGCGGAGCGCAGCGCGGCCAGGAACGGGTACTTCGAGTTCGACGACCAGCCGGCCATGATGATGCCGTAGATCGACAGCGACGAGATCGCGAAGATGAAGAGGATGCCGACATTGATGTCGGAGATCACCCAGCCGAGATTGGTCGGGATCACCGCCCAGGCCGCGAGCGCGAGCACGCACGAGACCAGCGGCGCAAGCAGGAAGACGCCCTTGTTGGCGCCGGCCGGGATGATCGGCTCTTTCAGCACGAACTTCAGGAGGTCCGCGAAGGATTGCAGCAGGCCCCACGGGCCGACCACGTTCGGGCCGCGGCGGATCTGCACCGCCGCCCAGATCTTGCGGTCGGCGAGCAGGATGTAGGCGATCGCCACCAAGAGGACGACGAGCACCAGCACGCTCTCGGCGACCATGATGATCAGGGGCCAGAGGAAACCGGTCCAGAATGCGCTTTCGAAAAATTCCATCAGCTCACTCCGCTGCGGTCAGCATCTGCCCGGAGGCAAGCCGCGAGCACTCCGCCATCACGGCGGATGCACGCGCGATTGGGTTGGTCAAATAGAAGTCCTCGACCAGCGGCTTGAACGGCGCCTTCTCGGGCGAGCCGCCCTTCCCCGCCAGCTTCCTGATCTGGTCGGCGGAGCCGGCCTCGATCTGGTCGAGACGGATCAGATGCGGCACGGCCTTGAAGACCGCCTGGCGCAGCGCGGCCAGCGAGTCGTAGCCGAGCTTCTTGCCGAGCGCCTCCGACAGTGCGCGAACGATCGCCCAGTCCTCGCGGGCTTCGCCCGGCGGGAACGCGGCGCGGCCCGTCATCTGCACGCGGCCTTCGGTGTTGACGTAGATCGCGGAC
Source organism: Bradyrhizobium nitroreducens (assembly GCF_002776695.1). GTDB lineage: Bacteria > Pseudomonadota > Alphaproteobacteria > Rhizobiales > Xanthobacteraceae > Bradyrhizobium > Bradyrhizobium nitroreducens. Next base: position 6,581,058 of record NZ_LFJC01000003.1, on the reverse strand, counting down.
TTCTCGGTGTAGGCGGCCGCCGGCAGGATCACGTCGGCGCGATGGGCGCCGCGGTCGCCATGGGTGCCGATGTAGACGACGAAGGTGCCGTCGGGGGCGTTGATCTCGTCGGCACCGAGCAGGAACAGCAGGTCCAGCGTGCCGAACGTCGTCATCTGCGCGGCATTCAGGCCGCCGCCGGTTGCGGAGAAGCCGATGTCGAGCGCACCGACCCGCGAAGCGGTCTCGTGCAGCACGCCAAAGCCGGTCCAGCCGTCCTTGAGAGCGCCGACATCGAGCGCCAGCTTGGCGGCGGCGGCGAGAATGGCCGCGCCGTCGTGACGGGCGGCCGCGCCCGCGCCGACCAGGATGATCGGATTCTTGGCGTTCTTCAGCACGTCCATGAAGGAGTGCTTGCCGGCCGCGAGCTCACCGAGCGTCTCGGTACCCGCACCGAGATGATCATAGTCGTAGGTGAGATCGACCTTGGCGCCGATGACGCCGACCTTGAAGCCGCCGGCGCGCCACCGCTTGCGGATGCGGGCGTTGAACACGGCCGCCTCTTTCCGCGGATTGGCGCCGATGATGAGCAGCGCGTCGGCCTGCTCGACGCCTGCGAGCGTCGGGTTGAAGATGTAGGAGCCACGGCCGAGTGCGGGATCGAAGGCATCGCCGCCCTGCACCGCCAGGTTGCCCGAGCCGAACTTGGCGAGCAGGTCCTTCAGCGCGAACATCTCCTCGACACCGGCGAGGTCGCCGGCGATCGCGCCGATGCGCTTGCCGTCGGTGCGCGCCGCCTTCGCTGCGATCGCGGCGAAGGCCTCGGGCCACGTTGCCGCGCGCAGCTTGCCGGCCTCGCGGACATAGGGACGATCGAGGCGCTGGGTGCGCAGGCCGTCGACGATGTGGCGGGTCTTGTCGGAGATCCACTCCTCGTTCACGGCCTCGTTGATGCGGGGCAGTACGCGCATCACCTCACGGCCGCGGGTGTCGACGCGGATCGCAGATCCCACGCCGTCCATGACGTCGATCGACTGGGTCTTGCCGAGCTCCCACGGACGCGCGGCGAAGGCGTAGGGCTTCGAGGTCAGCGCGCCGACCGGGCAGATGTCGACGAGATTGCCCTGCAATTCCGACGTCAGCGCGTGCTCGAGATAGGTCGTGATCTCCATGTCCTCGCCGCGGCCGGTGGCGCCCATCTCGGGGGCGCCGGCGACTTCCGCCGAGAAGCGGACGCAGCGCGTGCACTGGATGCAGCGGTTCATCGAGGTCTTGACCAGCGCGCCGAGATATTTGTCCTCGACCGCGCGCTTGTTCTCGGCGAAGCGGCTGGTGTCGACACCATAGCCCATCGCCTGGTCCTGCAGATCGCACTCGCCGCCCTGGTCGCAGATCGGGCAGTCCAAGGGATGGTTGATCAGAAGGAATTCCATCACGCCTTCGCGTGCCTTCTTCACCATCGGGGAACGCGTCGAGATCTCCGGCGGCTCGCCCTTGGGGCCCGGACGGCAGTCGCGCACGCCCCAGGCGCAGCTCGCGACCGGCTTCGGGCCGCCCTTCACCTCGACGAGGCACATCCGGCAATTGCCGGCGATCGACAGCCGCTCGTGATAGCAGAAGCGCGGAATCTCGGCGCCGGCCGCCTCGCACGCCTGAAGCAGCGTGTATTCGGCGGGCACATCGATCTCTTTGCCGTCGATGATGAGCTTGGTCATTGGCTCAGTTCTCTCAATGCGATACGTCGGTCAGCTCGAGGCGTCTCTCGATCCGGTCAACGCGAATCTCCAGCCGATCAAGTCTACGGTTCACTCCGGCCAAGCCCTCTTCCATCGCGGTCACGCGCACCTTCACATCCTGCAGATCGTCTGCCATCCGCTCAGTTCGCTGATCGATCTTGCGCAGCAAGGCAAGCACGATGTTGTCGGGTTCGTCGGCCATTCTCTCTACTCCGCCGCGACCATGTTCACGGGATCGCGGACGCCGATATCGTCGATGTCGGACTTGTGCGAATACTCGTCGATGCGCGCTTCGATCTCGTGACGGAAATGCGCGATCAGGCCCTGGATCGGCCACGCCGCCGCGTCGCCGAGCGCGCAGATGGTGTGGCCTTCGACCTGCTTGGTGACCTCCAGCAGCATGTCGATCTCGCGCTTGTGGGCGCGGCCTTCGGCCATGCGAGTCAAGACGCGCCACATCCAGCCGGTGCCCTCGCGGCACGGCGTGCACTGGCCGCAGCTCTCGTGCTTGTAGAAATAGGAGATGCGGGCGATGGCGCGGATCAGGTCGGTCGACTTGTCCATCACGATCACGGCCGCGGTGCCGAGGCCCGAGCGCAGCTTGCTCAGGCTATCGAAATCCATCGGCGTGTCGATGATCTGCTCGGCCGGCACCATGCGCACCGAGGAGCCGCCGGGGATCACGGCCTTGAGGTTGTCCCAGCCGCCGCGGATGCCGCCGCAATGCTTCTCGATCAGCTCACGGAACGGAATGCCCATGGCCTCTTCGACGTTGCAGGGCCGCTCGACATGACCGGAGATGCAGAAGAGTTTCGTGCCGACATTGTTCGGACGGCCGATGCCGGCGAACCAGGCCGCGCCGCGGCGCAGAATGTCGGGCGCAACGGCGATCGACTCGACGTTGTTGACGGTGGTCGGGCAACCGAACAGGCCGACATTGGCCGGGAACGGCGGCTTCAGCCGCGGCTGGCCCTTCTTGCCTTCGAGGCTTTCAAGCAGCGCGGTCTCTTCGCCGCAGATATAGGCGCCGGCGCCGTGCGCGACGTAGATGTCGAACGGCCAGCCGTTGACGTTGTCCTTGCCGACCAGCTTGGCCTCGTAGGCCTGGTCGATCGCGGCCTGCAGATGCTCGCGCTCGCGGATGAACTCGCCGCGGACATAGATGTAGCAGGCATGCGCGTTCATCGCGCAGCTCGCGATCAGGCACCCCTCGATCAACAGATGCGGATCGTGCCGCATGATCTCGCGATCCTTGCAGGTGCCGGGCTCGGACTCGTCGGCGTTGACGACGAGATAGCTCGGACGGCCGTCGGTCGATTCCTTCGGCATGAAGGACCATTTCAGACCGGTCGGGAAACCGGCGCCGCCGCGGCCGCGGAGCCCTGAGGCCTTCATCTCGTTGATGATCCAGTCGCGGCCCTTGTCGATGATGTTCTTGGTGCCATCCCAGGCGCCGCGACGCCGCGCACCCTCGAGCCCCCAATCGTGGAGGCCGTAGAGGTTCTTGAAGATGCGGTCCTTGTCCTCGAGCATATCAGTGCTTTCCGATCAACGAATGGTCTGCTTGTAGGCAAGTCCGGCGGCGCAGACGGCGAAGGTCAGCGCCCAGAGCAGACTGGATTCCAGCGACGCGTTCAGGGTGAAGCGCTGTACCAGGAAGATGAAGGCGGCCGCCACGGCGGCGTGCATCGCGACGAAGCCCCACTTCTTCATGGCACCGCTCCCCTGCACCAAAGGCTGCGAGAGATCACGCATCAGGTGATCTCCTTCAGCGTGGTCGGTCCTGATATCGGCGCCGAGAACTGGCGGCCGTTCTGCGGACCGGGCTTGGGCGGATTGCCCGAAGCAAAACCGTCGAGCACCTTGCCGAAGCTTTCCTTGGTCAGGTCCTCATAGGTGTCCTTGCCGATCAGCACCATCGGCGCGTTCACGCAGGCTCCCAGGCACTCGACCTCTTCCCAGCTGAAATTGCCGTCCTTGGAGAGATGGAAGGGCTCGTGATGGATGCGGTGCTCGCAGACGTGGATCAGATCCTCGGCGCCGCGCAGCCGGCACGGCGTGGTGCCGCAAACCTGGACGTGGGCCTTCTTGCCCACGGGTGCGAGCTGGAACATGGTGTAGAAGGTCGCAACCTCGAGCACGCGGATATAGGGCATGTCGAGCATGTCGGCGATGACGCGGATCGCGGCTTCCGAGACCCAGCCATCGTGCTGCTCCTGCGCGCGCCAGAGAATGGCGATGACCGCGGAAGCCTGCCGTCCGGCAGGATATTTCGCGATCTGCTGCTTGGCGAATGCGAGGTTCTCATCCGTGAACGCAAAGCTCGCGGGCTGGACTTCCTTCGGTGCTAATCGGCGAACGGACATCTGTTCAATCTCTCACTGCATGCGGCGCGCGGACTTCGCATTCAAGTTCTTGGCATTCAGGGCTTCGATCCTGTCCTGCCAGAATGCGCTTGCGGTGCCGAAAACGTTGTAGCCGACGTGGGTCGAGACCTTGATGCGGTCGAGGATCGACAGCTCGGTCACGGTCTCCATCCGGTTGCTGCGCGGATCGAACACGATCAGCTTCAGCGGGGTCTGCTCGAGGATGTAGCGCGACACCGCATGCGAGCGGTCGCTGCCGTGTTCCTCGCACATGACGACGCTGTCGGCCTGCAGCAGCCGCGCGCCGCCCTTGATCGCCTCGATCTCGACGCCCTCGACGTCGAGCTTGATCAGGTACTTGCCGGTGGCGGCAATCCTGCCGTCGTCGATGAGATTGTCGAGCGAGATGACCGGCACCTCCTCACCGCCCGCCGAGGGATCGCCGGCGATGCTGAAGGCCTCGTGCTTGGTCCCGGAGAGCCGCGCGGTGCCGCGGGTGGCGCCGATGGCGCATTTCAGGGTCTCGAAGCGACCAGCGTTGACGCGGGCGTTGTTGGCGAGCTTCGGGTAGTTCTGCCCCGACGGCTCGATCGCGATCGCCTTGTGCGAGCCGAACGGCTTGCTCGACACCAGCACCGACCAGTAGCCGTAATTGGCGCCGCAATCGAGCAACGTGTAGTCGACGTCGATGCTATCGGCGAACAGCAGCTCGAGCTCGTCCTCGTAATTGTAGGAGCGGTTGAGCAGCTTGCTCCAATAGCCGTCGCCGTAAGGGAATTCGAACACGGCGTCGGGATTGAGCCTGATCGCGATATTGCGCTCGGGCAGCGTCTTCCGCAGCAGATTCGCGCAGGCGATGTAGCCCATATGCGAGAAATGCGAGGAGATCTTCGATCCCGTCATCAGCGCCAAGGCAGCCGTCCGCTCCCACAGGTTGGCCCCTTCCAGGGTCCCCGAGGCGCGGTCAAACTGGATTGGCGCCTGCTGCCCCATCACCGATCGACCTCTCCGAACACGATGTCGAGCGAGCCGAGGATCGCCGAGACGTCGGCGAGCAGATGGCCGCGGCAGATGTGATCCATCGCCTGCAGATGCGCAAAGCCCGGCGCGCGGATCTTGCACTTGTAGGGCTTGTTGGTGCCGTCGGAGATCAGATAGACGCCGAACTCGCCCTTGGGCGCCTCGACCGCGGCATAGACTTCGCCGGCCGGCACGTGAACGCCTTCGGTGTAGAGCTTGAAGTGGTGGATCAGCGCTTCCATCGAGCGCTTCATCTCGCCGCGGCGCGGCGGCGCGACCTTGTTGTCTTCGACGACGACGGGGCCCCTGCCGTCGGGCGCGTTCAGCTTCTGGATGCACTGCTTCATGATGCGCACGGACTGGCGCATCTCTTCCATGCGGATCAGATAGCGGTCGTAGCAATCGCCGTTCTTGCCGATCGGGATGTCGAAATCCATCTCGGCATAGCATTCGTAGGGCTGCGACTTGCGCAGGTCCCAGGCCGCGCCCGAGCCGCGCACCATCACGCCGGAGAAGCCCCACTCCCAGGCTTCCTTCAGCGGCACCACGCCGATGTCGACGTTGCGCTGCTTGAAGATGCGGTTGGCGGTGAGCAGGCGGTCGAGGTCGTCCACGACCTTCAGGAACGGATCGCACCAAGCCTCGATGTCGTCGACCAGCTTCTGCGGCAGGTCCTGATGCACGCCGCCGACGCGGAAGAAGGCCGCATGCATGCGGCTGCCCGAAGCGCGCTCGTAGAACACCATCAGCTTCTCGCGCTCTTCGAAACCCCACAGCGGCGGGGTCAGCGCGCCGACGTCCATCGCCTGCGTGGTGACGTTCAGAAGATGCGAGAGGATGCGGCCGATCTCGCAATAGAGCACGCGGATCAGCTGGCCGCGGCGCGGCACCTCGATGCCGAGCAGCTTTTCGGCGGCGAGGCAGAAGGCGTGCTCCTGGTTCATCGGCGCGACGTAGTCGAGCCGGTCGAAGTAAGGGATCGCCTGCAGATAGGTCTTCTGCTCGATCAGCTTCTCGGTGCCGCGGTGAAGCAGTCCGATATGGGGATCGACGCGGGCGACGACTTCGCCGTCAAGCTCCAGCACGAGGCGCAGAACGCCGTGCGCCGCCGGATGCTGCGGTCCGAAGTTGATCGTAAAGTTGCGAAGCTGTTCGGGTTGCTCGTTCATGATCAGGCCTTCGGTCCCGCCTTCTCGTCACCGGGAAGCGGATAGTCCGCCCCTTCCCACGGCGAGAGGAAATCGAACTTGCGGAATTCCTGGTTGAGCCGGACGGGCTCGTACACCACCCGCTTCTCCTGGTCGTCGTAGCGGACCTCGACGAAGCCGGTGGTCGGGAAATCCTTGCGCAGCGGATGGCCCTCGAAGCCGTAATCGGTGAGGATGCGGCGCATGTCGGGATGGCCGACGAAGAACACGCCGTAGAGGTCGTAGGCCTCGCGCTCGAACCAGTCGGCGCCGGGGAACACCTCGATCAGCGACGGCACCTGCGTGGTCTCGTCGGCCTGGGCCTTGAGCCGGATGCGGGTGTTCAGGGTCGGCGACAGGAAGTGATAGATCACGTCGAAGCGCTTCTCGCGCGACGGATAGTCCGCGGCCGTGATGTCGGTGAAGTTGATGAAGCGGCAGCTCGGGTCGTCGCGGAGGTATTTGACCACCTCGACGATCTTGCTGGCCTCGACATCAACCGTCAGCTGGTTGAAGGCCACCGAATGACCGGTGGCGGCGCCCGGAAGCGCGCTAACGATCGTCTGCCCCAGGGCGTCGAGCTTGGCGTCGTCCATGACGTAAAACCTTAGCGTTCGATGGTGCCGGTGCGCCGGATCTTCTTCTGCAGCAGCAGCACGCCGTAGAGCAGCGCTTCCGCCGTGGGCGGGCAGCCCGGCACGTAGATGTCGATCGGCACGATGCGGTCGCAGCCTCGCACGACCGAGTAGGAATAGTGATAGTAGCCGCCGCCATTGGCGCAGGAGCCCATCGAGATGACGTAGCGCGGCTCCGGCATCTGGTCGTAGACCTTGCGCAGCGCGGGCGCCATCTTGTTGGTCAAGGTGCCCGCGACGATCATCACGTCGGACTGGCGCGGCGAGGCACGCGGCGCGAAGCCGAAGCGCTCGACGTCGTAGCGCGGCATCGACACCTGCATCATCTCGACCGCGCAGCAGGCGAGACCGAAGGTCATCCACATCAGGGAGCCGGTACGGGCCCAGGTAATGAGGTCGTCGGTCGCGGCCACGAAGAAGCCCTTGTCGGACAGCTCGGAATTGACCTCGAGGAAGAACGGATCATTGGCCCCGACCGGCTTGCCGGTCGACGGGTCGAGAATGCCCTTGGCGGCCGGCGCAACAACCGGACCGGCGGACGATGCAGGGTTCAATCCCATTCCAGTGCCCCTTTCTTCCATTCATAGGCGAACCCGACCGTCAGCACGGCGAGGAACACCACCATGGACCAGAAGCCGGTCGCGCCAAGCTTGCCGAACGCCACCGCCCAGGGAAACAGGAACGCCACCTCGAGGTCGAAGATGATGAAGAGGATGGCGACCAGGTAGAAGCGGACGTCGAACTTCATGCGCGCGTCGTCGAAGGCGTTGAAACCGCACTCATACGCCGACAGCTTTTCCGGATCCGGCTGCTGGAACGCCACGATGAAGGGCGCGATCAGCAGCACGAGGCCGATGAGGCCCGCTACCGCTATAAAGACGACGAGTGGAAGATAGTTCTGCAGAATGCCGCTCATTGGCGAGCCCTTTTTTCCGCAGCCTCGGGACAGCCACGGATTCGTCCGATTTGGAATTGTTCTGAGCCTTAGCGCAGTGCACCAATGGGCGCAAGACACGCTCTTTTCAGGCCCTTTTGCCGCCCCCGGAGCGGTGAAAATCCCGGAATCACCCCGCGCTGGTATGGAGCAGATCGCAGGGCCCAGCAAGGGCAGCCACCGGTTTTGCAGGGTAGCAGCTCGAGATTGCGGCGCACAGGCCATGGCCCCACTTTGCCGTGCTTCGTCCGAGAAAAACGCGGTTTCGGGCGCGGGGCGCGCACCCAAACCGAGCCGTGGTCACCGGCGGAAGCGCCCGGCTGTCACCCCGGCGCCATATTGCCGAAGGTCATCCCGAGCAGCGCCGCCAGACGGCCGATGATCATCACGGTCGCGGGCCGGGAGGAGTTGCCGCAAAGACACCTATCCACAGGCGCAAAGCGATCAGACGAGCCATGCATCGCGGTGGGACCGGTCTGCCCCCTCAAGCGAGCGGCACGATCGGGCGATATATTGCGGTCCGGCCGATCGCGAGCGCGGCGGCGGCGACGTCCAAGGCCGCCGCGCGCGCCGCGCTCGGATGAGCTTCAGGCCGGGGGGCATAGCCGGGAGCTCATCTATCGCCCGAAGGAAGATCAGCGGCACCAGATGCCGCCCTCCTCCCCATCCTCACCATTTGTAGGAGACACTGGCAGTGACGCGCCGGCGGTCGCCATAGAAGCAGGACGTCGCGGACGAACAGCTCGCGACGTAGATCTTGTCGGTCAGGTTGATGACGTTGAGCGCCGTCCGCCAGTTCTGCCATTCGTAATGGAGCGCGAGGTCGCCGAGCACCACCGCGGGAACCTCGAGCGTGTTGGCCGCATCGGCCCAGGACGCGCCGATATAGCGGACGCCGCCGCCGAAGCCGAAGCCCTCGAGCGGTCCGTCCTTGAAGGTGTAGTCGGCCCAGCCCGACACCAGCATCTCGGGCGTGTTGGTCGGGGTCTTTCCGACCAGCGACGGATCGAGATCCCGGCTGTTGAAGAGATGATAGGCGGTGAAGGCGCCGATCAGCTTGAGTTCCCTGGTGGCATTGGCCACCGCTTCGAGCTCGATGCCGCGCGAGGTCACCTCGCCGGTCTGGGTTTGCAGCAGCGCATTCGACGGATCGGTGGTGGCCACGTTCTGGCGCTTCAGGTCGAACACCGAGGCGGTGAAATAGCCGTCGAACCCCTTCGGCGCGACCTTCACGCCGATTTCAGCCTGCTTGCCGGTTTCCGGCAGGAACAGCTGGTTCTGCGCGTTGAGACCGATGATCGGATTGTAGCTGGTCGCGTAAGAGACGTAAGGCGCAATGCCGTTGTCGAAATTGTAGATCAGGCCGGCGCGCCCGCTGAACTTGCTGTCATTGCGGCTGGCGACATTTGCGCCGGTGTCGCGGGCGTCTTGCGTCGTCTCGACCCAGTCGTTACGGCCGCTCAGCACCAGCGTGAAATTGCCGAGCTTCATCTGGTCCTGGAGATAGGTGCCCGCCTGCTTCTGCGTGATCAGGAAGTTGCGGAACGGCGCACCCGCCAGCGGAATGCTGAGGCCATAGGCGGGATTGAAGACGTTGATCGAGGGGACGGTGCCGAAATTGAAGCTCTGGTAGTCGTCGATCTGATAGCCCTTCAGATCGACCCCGAACAGCATGGTGTGCTTCACCGGACCGGTGTTGAAGCGGTACTCCAGCTGGTTGTCGAGATCGGCCTGATTTGCCGTGTTCTTCGCGTACCAATTATATCGCCCCATCGTGGCGGTGTTGATGTTGTCCCAACCGTTGCCGATGTAGCCGCGATAGGTCAGGTCGATATGCGCGAACCGCGCATTCTGCCGGAACGTGAGGTCGTCGGTGAGATTGCGTTCGAACTGGTAGCCGAGCATCTCCTGCTCGCGCGTGAACTTGTCGACGCTGGGGTCGCCGACGAAGAAGCTGGTCGGGATCTTGCCGAACGGCGCGTTCGTCACCGTGCCCTGGTAGGGCAGGAAATTGATGCCCCTCGTGTCCGTCTTCGAGGCCGATGCGAGCACCGTGAAGGACGTGTCGGCATCCGGCTTCCACGTGAAGGACGGCGCGATGAAGTAATTGTTGTCGGGCGTGAAGTCGACCTGCGTACCGCCGTTCCTGACCTCGCCGACGACGCGGTAGAACAGCTTGCCGTCCTGCGGACGGGTCGCGATCGGCCCGGCGACATCGAAGCCGACATAGGCGTTGCCGAAATTGTTGACGCCGGTCTCGACGTAGCGGATCGGCTCGGTGGGCGGCATCTTGCTGATGACGTTGACGATGCCACTCGGGCTCGATCCGCCATAGAGCACGGCCGACGGACCGCGCAGGACTTCGACGCGCTCCATGTTGGACGGCGGCAACCGCCAGCTTGCATAGGAGGTGTAGAACAGCTGCATGCCGTCGAGGAACAGTCCGATGTCGTCGGACTTGAAGCCGCGGATCAGCCACCAATCGTTGCGCGTGTCGGCGCCGAAGGTCCCTGCCCGCACGCCGGCGGTGTAGCGCAGCACCTCGTCGAGCTTGGTCGGCTTCTGGTCGCGGATCTGCTCGGCGCCGATCACCGACACCGCCTGCGGCGTCTCCATGATCGGCGTATTGGTCTTGGTGCCGGACGAGCTGCGCCCGGCGACGTAGCCGTGCACCGGCCCGCGCGGGGTCTCGACGAAGCCGACATCGCGGCGGGGCTGCGGCTTGCGGCTGGCAACGCTCTGCTCCGAGGCCCGCGGCGCACGGCGTTGAGGGGTCGTGGTCGCGCGGCGGCGCGCTTCCGGCGCGATGACCGTCACCGACGGCAGGTTCGTTGCACCACCTTGTGCCGACGATTGCGCAAGCGATGCCTGCGGGACCAGGACCAAAGCGGACGCGGTCGCCAATACGGCCGACCGCAGCATTCCAAGACTGTTCAACGCGCCACCCCAAAGCTGCATGCCCGATGCGTCATGCCGCCTGTCCCCGGACGGCACGCGCTCGACGACGACGCTTATGTGAGGGTGCGAAAATTCCCTAATTGAAAAGGTCTTAGAAGGACTCTTAGAAGCGATCCAACATGTCGAGAGATCGCTGCGAGATCAACGCGCGTTCTTCTCGCTCTCGAGCATCTCGGCGGCGATCGCCGTGAGCCGGTCAACCTGACCCAGCAGCGTGTGGAATTCGGCTTCACTCAGATCTTCCAGCAGGCGCCGGTTGCGCTCCTGCGCGCCGTCGACGATCGCATCATGCGCGGCAAGGCCCGCCGCCGTCAGCGAGACCAGCACCTCGCGGCTGTCCTTCGGATTCGCCGATTTTGCGATCAGCTTGCGCGACACCAGATTGGCCAGCGCGCGGCTGATCTGCCCCTTGTCCTGGCCGACGGCTTCGGCGAGCCGCGCCACGCTCATTGGCGGCCGGCGGCCGAGCGAAGCGACGAGCCCAAACTCGACCGAGGACAATCCGGTGAGGCGCTTGTAGCGCAGGATCGCACCGCGCTTGAGCAGATTGGCGAGCACCATCAGTCGCGACGACAGCATCACGGTGACCGGGGCCGACGGCTCGCTGTCCTCCGCTGCGGGCGACGTCACCCCGCCCCTGCTCTCGGTCTGGCTCATGATCCACCTCTGCCAAGAAAGCCCAAGCCTGCCAAGCCCAGGCCTGCCAAGTCCAAGCCTGCCAAAGCCCGCGGGCCTTCCCATCAAATGCATCTAAGAGGCATTTGGAAGATCGTTGACATTGTCAACGAATTATTTTTCACTCTGGGCAAGGCGCAAGAATGAGGCCCGGACCAAGGGCCGCAGCGGGAGGACCGGCATGACCATCACCCAGCGGGATCGCGATCTCGGCACGGCCTATGCGATGAAGCCGGCGCACACGCGCACCGAGCTGACCTCGGTCGGGCGCGGCACACCGATGGGTGAACTGCTGCGCCGCTACTGGCATCCGGTCGGGCTCGCTTCCGACGCCACCGACACACCGAAGAAGGTGCGCGCGCTCGGCGAGGATCTCGTCCTGTTCCGCGACAAGCACGGCCGCGCCGGCCTGTTGCACGCCCGCTGCTGCCATCGCGGCACGACGCTGTACTACGGCAAGGTCGAGGAGGACGGCATCCGCTGCTGCTATCACGGCTGGAAATTCGACACCGAGGGCCATTGCCTGGAGCAGCCCTGCGAGCCCGACGGCGGCCAGTTCAAGGACAAGGTGCGCCAGCCCTGGTATCCGGTCGAGGAGCGCTACGGCCTGATCTTCGCCTATATGGGCCCGGCCGAGAAACGGCCGGTGCTGCCGGCTTACGAGTGCCTGGAGACCATGGACGACGGCGAGCAGGTCGAGGCCGATGATTCCTCGATCGGCGGCGGCGGCCCCACCATCATCCCCTGCAACTGGCTGCAGCATTTCGAGAACGTGGTCGATCCCTATCACGTGCCGGTGCTGCACGGCTCGTTCTCGGGGCCGCAATTCACTGACATGATGGCCTCCATCCCCGAGGTGAAGTTCGAGAAATCGCCGCGCGGCGTGCTCGTGCGCTCCGAACGCAAGCAGGACGACGGCAAGGTGTTCTATCGCGTCAGCGAGGCGGCGCTGCCGACCTTGCGCGTGGTGCCGAACCCGCGCGTCGCGCAGTTCGCCCGCGTCGAGTCCATCGGCTGGGTGCTGCCGATCGACGACGGCTCGTTCCGCATCTACGTCGCCGGCCGCGTCAAGAACCCCGGCGACATCGGCCGGATGCGCTCGAAGTTCAACGGCAAGTTCTGGTGGGACATGACCGAGGCAGAGCACCAGCAATTCCCGGGCGACTACGAGGCCCAGGTCGGCCAGGGCGAGGTCACCGTTCACTCCGAGGAACATTTCGGCCAGAGCGACCGCGGCATCCTCCTGATCCGGCGCATGCTGAGCGATCAGCTCGACGCGCTCGCCGCGGGCCGCGACCCGATCGGCGTCTCGTTCGATGCGAGCGCGCCGCCGGTGGAGTTCGAAGCGGGGAATTACATCCGCGAAGGCTGATCTACCAGCTCCAAACGGAGCTGGACCGGCAGCGATAATAAACACAAATTGGGGGAAGCCATGGTCGACGTGACGTCACAAATGTCGGTGCAGACGGCTGCCGCGGCAAAGCCCTCGGCGCGGCGCTATTACGTGCTGGGGCTGCTCACAATCATCTACGCGCTGAACTTCCTCGACCGAACGATCTTCAACGTGCTGATCGAGCCGATCAAGAAGGAGTTCGCCCTCAGCGACACCATGATGGGCCTGCTCGCCGGTTTCGGCTTTGCGTTGTTCTATTCCCTGCTCGGCATTCCCATCGCGCGCGTTGCCGACCGGCTCAACCGGCGCAACATCGTCGCATTGGCCTTCGCGTTCTGGAGCGCGATGACGGCGCTGTGCGGCGCCGCGACCAGTCTCACCTCGCTGGCGCTGGCGCGGATCGGCGTCGGCATCGGCGAATCCGCGGGCTCTCCGGCCTCGCAATCCATCGTCGCCGATCTCTTCGCCAAGAACGAGCGCCCGCGCGCGCTCGGCATCTATGCCATCGGCACCTATCTCGGCGTCTTCCTCGGCTATTTCGTCGGCGGCTACGTCAACCAGCACTATGGCTGGCGGATGGCGTTCTATGTCGCCGGCCTGCCCGGCATCCTGCTCGCCGTCGTGCTGTGGCTGACGATCTCCGAGCCGAAGCGCGGCGCGATGCAGGAGAGCTTCGTGCCCGAGCCACTCGGGCCGACGCTGCGCTTTCTCGTTTCGCAGCAAAGCTTCATCATCGTGCTGATCGGATTCTGCCTCACCACCTACACGAACTACGCCACCGCGGCCTGGATCCCGCCGTTCCTGGCGCGCGTGCATCACCTCTCCAGCGTCGAGATCGGCACCTATGCCGGCACCTTCAAGGGCCTTGCCGGCATGGCCGGCACCCTGCTCGGCGGTTTCGTGGTGGCGCAAGTGAGCCGCCGCGACGACCGCTGGAAGCTGTGGGCGCCCGCGATCACTTCGGGACTCGCCGGCCCGGTGTTCGCACTGTGCATGCTGACGCAGGACTTCAAGATGATGGTTGCCATGCTGGCGCTGACCTCGTTCCTGGTCGGCTTCCATCTCGGCCCGATCTTCGCGATCGCGCAGACGGTGGCAAAGCCGAGCATGCGGGCGCTCGCCTCAGCGCTGATCGCGTTGACCGCCACCTGCTTCGGCCAGGGCGTCGGCCCGCTCGCGGTCGGCATGGTCAACGACGCGCTGAAGGGTAGCTATGGCACTGAAGCCGTGCGCTATTCCCTGCTCTCGGCGGCGGTCACGACCACGCTCGGCGCCCTGCTCTTCATCTGGGCGGCACGGTCGATCCGGGCCGATATCGACCGGGTGGCGGCCTGAGACCTCATCTGACCGCAAGCCCGGCGAAACCCAGCGGGCGCATTAATGAAACCATTTTGCGGAACCCGCGAAACCATCCGGAAACAGATGGTCCTTAAGACATGAGCCCATAGACGGCGGCAAAGCCCGTCGGGAGGCTCAGATGAACCACTCCATTCACTCTGCTGATCGTGCGACCCACCTGAAGATCGTGGTGGTGGCGCTGGTGGCCGGCATCATGGTGGCCGGCTTCGGCATCGCAGCCCGCACCAATGCCGATTACAGCCAGACCGCCCAGGCCACCCACGTGATCAAGGCCGGCAAGCCGGTGGTGGTGACGAGCGCCGGGACGTCCGAGATTCGCTGAAACGTCCTCTTCCGGGCTGACCCATGGCCGCCTCCGGGCGGCCTTTTTCGTTTTCCGGAGCAATGCTTAAGCGGAGATGCGCCGGCGCTTCGCAACGTCCTTGACTTCACCCAGCCCCGCCTTTAAGTCCCCCCTCGTTCCGCGCGCATCGAGCGAACCACGCGGGAGTAGCTCAGTTGGTTAGAGCGCCGGCCTGTCACGCCGGAGGTCGCGGGTTCGAGCCCCGTCTCTCGCGCCATTTTGGCAATCCCTTCAAAAACTTAGCCCGAGCTTCTCGACGCCTTTCGCGGCGATGGCCGGCGTCCGGCGGGAACTCATGGCATAGTCAGCTGGCGCCCGAATCGTCTACGTCTCAAAGGACTTAGAGGGAGCTCCACGTTTTCCCGGCATTTTCGGGGCTTCCCGGTCATTGAGGAGGCCAGCCATGGCTAAGAAGGATCCGGCCAAGAAGGATTCGGCGAAGAGGTCAGCCGCTCCTGCCACCATTACGCTCAAGCACCTCGCCGCCGACATCGCCGAGAGTCAGGACCTGTCCAAGAAGCGCGCCGAGGCCGTCCTGACCGACATGGTCGATCTGATCGCCAAGCACCTGAAGAAGGGCGACCGCGTCCGCATCGTCGGGCTCGGCATCCTCCAGGTCCGCAAGCGCGCCGCCCGCACCGGCCGCAATCCCGCCACCGGCGAGCCGATCCACATCAAGGCCAGCAAGAAGGTCACGTTCCGCCCCGTGAAGGAACTGAAAGAGGCGATCTAGATTCCCGTTTTGACGCGGTTTCTTCACGCGAACCGGGATCCACTTCGCTCGAAAACGCTGCAAGCCAAGATTTCGTTAAGGCTGATCTCATCTCGTTCCGGCCGCAACGCGGCCCGCTTTCTGATATACCGCCTCTCATCCCCTTGACCCGGCGGTTTGACCAGAAATGTCCTCTCTCATCTTTTCGCATACCGTAACCGAGCGCTTCCTGCGCTACGTCACCATCGACACCCAGTCCGATCCGGATTCGCCTCGCTCGCCCTCGACCGAGAAGCAGAAGGATCTCGGCCGCGTGCTGGCCGCCGAGCTGAAGGAGATGGGCGTCGCGGACGCCCATCTCGACGACTACGGCTATGTCTACGGCACCATCCCGGCCAATACGACCAAGAAGGTGCCGGTGATCTGCTTCTGCTCGCACATGGACACCTCGCCCGACGTCACCGGCAAGGACGTCAAGCCGCAGGTCTGGAAGAACTATCGCGGCGGCGACATCACGCTGCCGGGCGACACCAGCCAGGTGATCCGCTTCAACGAGCATCCGGCGCTGAAGAACCAGATCGGCAACGACATCATCACCACCGACGGCACGACGCTGCTCGGCGCCGACAACAAGGCCGGCGTCGCCGAGATCATGGATGCCGCGCAGTTCTTCATCAACAATCCCGACGTGAAGCACGGCACCATCAAGATCCTGTTCACGCCGGACGAAGAGATCGGCCGCGGCGTCGACAATGTCGACATCAAGAAGCTGGGCGCCGATTTCGGCTACACCATGGACGGCGAGAGCGCCGGCTGCGTCGAGGACGAGACCTTCTCGGCTGACGGCGCCACCATCACCATCACCGGTGTCAGCGCCCATCCCGGCTACGCCAAGGGCAAGATGGAGCACGCGATCAAGATCGCCGCCGCCATCGTCGAGCGGCTGCCGAAGGAAGGCTGCTCGCCGGAGACGACCTCGGGCAAGCAGGGCTTCCTGCATCCGATCGGCATCGAGGGCGCGCTGGAACGGGCAACGCTCTCCTTCATCGTGCGCGACTTCACCGAGGAAGGGCTGAAGGAGAAGGAGGCTCTGCTCGAGGACATCGTCAAGGACGTGATGAAGGACTATCCGCGCTCGACCTACAGCTTCGAGGTGAAGGAGCAGTATCGCAACATGAAGCAGGTGATCGACCGTCACCCGCACGTGCTGGAATATGCCATCGAGGCGATCCGCCGTGCCGGGCTGCGGCCGATGCGCACCGCAATCCGCGGCGGCACCGACGGCTCGCGCCTGTCCTTCATGGGCCTGCCCTGCCCCAACATTTTCGCCGGCGAGCACGCCTTCCACTCGCGACTCGAATGGGTCAGCCGGCAGGACATGGAAAAGGCCGTGCAGACCATCGTGCATCTGGCGATGATCTGGGAAGAGAAGGCCTGAAGCCTCCTGCAGGCATTCGTATGGCCGGGCTTGCGCCCGGCCATTTGTTTTGCAGCCTATGGCACCGGCATCGCGCGCAGATTGCGATGGAAGCGGTTTGAACTCGCCATCCAGTTCGGCAGCGGTTCGCCGTCACGATGCCGCCCGCCGGCCACGGCCGCAGCCCACGCCACCGCGGCGCCGATCAAGGTCGCAGCCGCGACCGAGAACGCCACGATGATCGAGTTGCGCCTTGCGCGATTGATCGCCGTCCTGGCGTCGGCGATCAGCGCATCGACGCGCCGCTCGGCGTCGGGGGCCTGCAGTCCCGTGAGGCCAGCGACCTGCTGCACGAGGTAGGCCCGGTCGTCAGTGCCGACGCCGCTATGACTGGACGAGGTCAGCAGAATGCGTCCCGCTTCGGCACGGGCTTCCCTCAAATCGACGTTTGGCGCCCGACGCGGCGCGCGGAACAGCTTGTCGAGCTCATAGCTCAACATCGGCTCGGCCGCGGACATGTTGCTGGCCGAGCTGCGCAGCGGCGAACGGTCGATCGCGGCAGCGCCGAGCAGCGCAAGCAGCGCCGCCCCGGCCAGCACGGCCAGGGCCCAGGCGGTTAGCCCGTGCAGACCGTCCCGCCGCTCGCCATCGTCCTCGATCGTCGCCAGCGTCGGCGCCGGGCGTGTCGTGCGGCCCGCGATGTAGCCGCCGAAGCCGAAGCTGATGATCGCCTGGATGATGAGATAAAGCCCTGAGAGCAGCGCCAGCGCCGCCGAGGCGTCACGCCATGTCGGCGAGGCCGAGCTGACACCAAGACCGACGGCGACGCCGAAGCCGATCAGGATGAAAGACATCGCGCCGGCGGCGAGAGCGCCTGCGAACACCGAGCTCCACTGGATGCTGCGGGGGGCTTCGCCCTCCAGGCCGCCCTCGATGAATTCTTCCCGCACGAGAGTTTCGACCGTCATCGCGGCCCTCTCAACGCAGGCCGAAGAACGACAGGATCGCCATGATGACGACGATCAAGCCGATCAGATAAATCAGTCCGTCCATTGTCCTTCCTCCTCGGTTTCTTATGGTCGCTAATCGCGACGCATGCAGAACGTTCCAAATTCGAGGGAGCAGCGGGAACGAACTGGCGAGCTGCGAGTTCACTGCGGGAGTCCCGAGGATGAAGATTGTGAGCACAAGGCCTCAGCCGGTCAGGGCCGGCTGGGGCCGTTCCGTGTCTGCGATCACCGCACCTGTTCCTCACCCAGCGGCCATCGAGCCATTCGCCTCACGCCGGCGGATCATTGCCCGCCAATGAGACGCGATCGCCGCGCCTTCGCCGCTGCGGCAATTGTTCCCGGGACGTAACAATGTTGCGGGTCGACACTGTTCCCGCCGCCATGCTAGGCCGGGCACAGACCGCAACCAGAGTGACGTCGTGCTCGCGAACCGCCAGCCCTCAGCAACTTGCCGTCCGCGCAAATGGCGCGGGCTGCTGTCCGTGCTGATCGCGATCGTCTATCTGCTCGCGGGTGCGCTGCACGGCGCGCACGACATCGACGTCACCACGCCCGGCGGCGGTTCGGAGATCGCCGCGATCCTGGATGGATCCACGGGCCATAGCGACCACAAGGCCATCGGCGGACATCATTGCCATGGCTGCTTCTCGCTGACGGCGACGCAGCAGGCGCCATCGACCGCATCGACCGCGCTCGTGTCGGCAACGAGCCCGCAGCCTGCGCCCCAGCTCGCCGGCATCACCCCCGATACCGACTCTCCTCCTCCCAAACATATTGCCTGAACGGATTGGTCGGGCGTTTCGCGCCCATTAGGTTCATCCTTCGCAGGTCGGTTTTATGTTTCGCAGGAGAATGGCCGCGCGCCTGGCGTGCGCGGTGGCGTGTCTGATTGCAGGATCGGCGCTTGCCCCGTCACACGCCCAGACTTTGACGATGCGGAGCGCGCTCTCGCGCGCGCTGGCCGCGAGCCCGCGGCTGACGGCAGCCGAGCGCGACGTCGGCATCGCCACGGGCCAGCGCATCCAGGCCGGCGCCCTGCTCAATCCGGAACTGTCCTATGAGCAGGACAATTCGTTCGGCTCCGGCATCTATCGCGGCACGCGCTCGGCCGAGACCACGCTCCAGATCAGCCAGGCGTTCGAGCTGTTCGGCAAGCGCGACGCGCGGATCGCGGCTGGCGCTGCCGGCATCGAGGTCGCCGCGATCCAGCGCAAGGCGATCAGGCTCGAGGTGCTGTCGGAGACCGCGATCGCGTTCCTCAGCGTGCTCGGCGCGCAGCGGCGCATCCAGATCCTCGACGAGCAGATCGCCGCGATCGACCGCCTGACGCCGCTGCTCCGCCGCCGCGTCGAGGCCGGCGCCTCCTCGCCGGCCGAGACCGGTCGCGCCGAAGTCGCCTCCGCCCTGGTGAAGGCCGACCGCGAGCGCTTCAGGGCGAGCCTGGCGAGCGCCCGGCGCGAGCTCGCGGTGCTGATGGGCGATCCCAACGCCAAATACGGCGAGGTCTCCGGCCGGCTCGACACCATGGGCAAGCCCCCGGCGTTCCAGGCGGTGGTTGCCGCCATCGACGCCAATCCGCAGCTGGTGCGCTGGACCGCGGTTTATGCCCAGCGCAATGCCGAGCTTTTGCTGGCGCGGCTCAAGCCCTATCCGGACGTGCGGATCGCCGCCGGCTGGCGCCACTTCAACGACACCAATGACGATGCAGTCAGGCTGTCCCTGTCGGTGCCGATCCCCGTGTTCGACCAGAACCAGGGCAACATCCTCTCGGCGCAGGAAAGCCTCGCCAAGACCAAGGCCGAGCGCGAGGCCAACCGCAACACGCTGATCGTGATCGCCGGCCGCGCCTACGACTCGGTGCAGGGCTCGCTGCGCGAGCTCGCGGTGCTACGCGAGACCGCGATCCCCAAGGCCGTCGAGGCCTCCGAGGCCATCTCGCAAGGCTACGGCCAGGGCCGCTTCACCCTGCTCGAGGTGCTCGACGCCCAGGCCAGCGTCACCCAGGCGCGGCTGCGCGAGCAGGAGGCGCTGCAGAATTTCCATGCCGGTGTCGCCACCATCGAAGGCCTCGTCGGCAATCCCTTCACGCTGGCGCGGGAGAGCGCACGATGAAGACGTCCTCGACCATTCTCGTCGCCATCGCTGCCGCTGCGCTCGGCGCTTACGGCTATTCCCTGCTCGCCCCGGCCAAGGTCGCGCCCGCCGAGCACGCCGAGCATTCCGAACCGAAGAAGCCGAACGATCATGTCGAGCAGGACGAGCACGGCGCCGACCGTATCCGCATCTCCGACGTCAAGCTGGCGGCGGCCGGCGTGGTGCTGGCGGAGGCCGCGAGCGCCACGCTGAACGACACGCTCGCCTTCAACGGCATCCTGCGCGCCAACCAGGAGGCCGTGGTGCAGGTGACGCCGCGCTTTCCGGGCCTCGCCAAATCGATCCAGAAGCGGATCGGCGACAAGGTCGGCAAGGACGATCTGCTCGCCGCGATCGAGAGCAACCAGAGCCTCACCGTCTACGAGCTGAAGGCGCCCATTGCCGGCACCATCATCGAGCGGCAGATCTCGCTCGGCGAATACGCCTCCGAGCAGAAGCCGGCCTTCGTGGTCGCCGACCTCTCCACCATCTGGGTCGATCTGTCGATCTACCGGCAGGATCTGCGGCGCGTCCGTCTCAACGACGAGGTGCTGATCGATCCCGACGACGGCCGCGGCGAAATCAAGGGCACGATCTCCTACATGGCGCCGATCGGCAGCAGCGAAACGCAAACGGCGCTCGCGCGCGTCGTTCTGCAAAATCCCGACGGACGTCTGCGTCCCGGCCTGTTCGTCACCGCGCGGCTGATCCTCGCCGCACGCAACGTCGCGGTCGCCGTTCGCAAAAGCGCGATCCAGACGCTGGAGAACAGGACCATCGTGTTCGTCCGCGAGGACGGCGACAAGATCGAAGCCCGCCCGGTGGAGCTTGGCGATTCCGATCCGCGCCATGTCGAGATCAAGGCGGGGCTTGCCGCCGGCGAGCACTACGTTGCGGAGAACAGTTTCGTCGTGAAGGCGGAGATGGGCAAGGGCGAGGCCGAACATGATTGAGCGCCTCATCGCCGTCTCGCTGCAACAGCGCTGGCTGGTCCTCCTGCTCGCGCTCGGCGCCGTCGCCTTCGGCGCCTGGAATTTCCAGCGCCTGCCGATCGACGCCGTGCCTGACATCACCAACGTCCAGGTCCAGATCAACACCCGCGCCCCCGGCTATTCGCCGCTGGAAACCGAGCAGCGCATCACCTTCCCGGTCGAGACCGCGATGGGCGGCCTGCCGAGGCTCGACTACACCCGCTCGCTGTCGCGCTACGGCCTCAGCCAGGTGACTATCGTCTTCAAGGACGGCACCGACATCTTCTTCGCCCGCCAGCTCGTCGGCGAGCGGATCCAGCAGGTGAAGGACCAGCTTCCGGCCGGGGTCGAGGTGGCGATGGGGCCGGTCTCGACCGGGCTCGGCGAGATTTTCATGTACACCGTCGAAGCGAAGACGGGCGCGAAGACGCAAGGCGGCCACGACTATTCGCTGACCGATCTGCGCACCGTGCAGGACTGGATCATCAAGCCGCAGCTTCGCAACGTGCCGGGGGTCATCGAGGTCAACACCATCGGCGGCTTCGAGCGCCAGTTCCACGTGCTGCCGGACCCCGGCAAGCTGATGGCCTACCGGCTCGGCTTCCGCGACGTCATGACGGCGCTCGCCGCCAACAACGCCAATGTCGGCGCCGGCTATATCGAGCGCAACGGCGAGCAATATCTGGTCCGCTCGCCGGGCCAGGTCGGCAATATCGGCGAGATCCAGGACATCGTGATCGGTTCGCGCGGCGGCAATCCGGTCCGGATCAGGGATGTCGCGACGGTCACAGAGGGCCGCGATCTGCGCACGGGCGCGGCGACGCGCAATGGCGAGGAGACCGTGCTCGGCACCGCCATGCTGCTGATCGGCGAGAACAGCCGCACGGTGGCGCGCCGCGTCGCGGCCCGCCTGGACGAGATCGGCAAATCGCTGCCCGACGGCGTCGTGACGCGGACCGTCTACGATCGCACCGATCTGGTCGAAGCCACCATCCGCACCGTCAAGAACAATTTGCTGGAAGGCGCCGCGCTGGTGGTCGCCGTGCTGTTCCTGATCCTCGGCAACATCCGCGCCGCGCTGGTGACGGCCTGCGTCATTCCGCTCTCCATGGCCATGACCGTCACCGGCATGGTCGAGACCAAGGTCAGCGCGAACCTGATGAGCCTCGGCGCCATCGACTTCGGCATCATCGTCGACGGCGCCGTGATCATCGTCGAGAATTGCCTGCGCATGCTGGCCGAGGCACAGCGCGAGAAAGGCGGGCTGCTGACGATCCCGGAGCGGCTGCGTGCGATCCTGCGCGGGTCGAGCGACGTCATCAAACCGAGCCTGTTCGGAACGCTGATCATCGCGGTGGTCTACCTGCCCGTGCTGACGCTGACCGGCGTCGAGGGCAAGATGTTCACGCCGATGGCGCTGACCGTGCTGATGGCGCTGGGCGCCGCCGTGCTGTTCTCCATCACCTTCGTGCCGGCGGCGGTCGCCATCTTCGTCACCGGCAAGGTGTCCGAGCACGAAAACCTGTTCATGCGGATGGCGAAGCGCGCTTATCTCCCCCTGCTCCGCCTTGCCATCGACAACCGGGGCGCGGTCGCCATCATGGCCGCGCTCATCGTGATCGCAAGCGGAATCGCCGCGTCGCGGATGGGCGGCGAGTTCATTCCGAGCCTCGACGAAGGCGACGTCGCGCTGGCCTCGATCCGGATTCCCGGCACCAGCCTCACGCAGTCGCTCGACCTGCAGAAGGCGCTGGAAAGGCGCATCATGCAGATTCCCGAGGTGAAGGAGTTCTTCACCCGCATCGGCACCGCGGAGATCGCCACCGACCCGATGTCGCCGGCGCAGACCGACGGCTACGTCATGCTGAAGCCGCGCGCCGAATGGCCCGACCCGGACAAGCCGAAATCGGAGGTGATCGAGGCCATCGACCATGCCGCCGACGACATTCCCGGCAGCGCCTATGAGCTCTCCCAGCCGATCCAGTTCCGCGTCAACGAGCTGATCTCGGGCGTGCGCAGCGACGTCGGCGTCAAGATCTTCGGCGACGACCTCGACATCCTGCAGGGCGCCGCCAAGCAGGTGGAGGCCGCGATCCGCGGCGTCCGCGGCGCCAGCGACGTCAAGATCGAGCAGGTCGCGGGTCTGCCGATCCTGACCGTCCGCCTCGACCGCCAGGCGCTCGCCCGCTACGGCCTCAGCATCAGTGAGGTGCAGGGCATCGTCGAGATCGCGGTCGGCGGCAAGTCGGCCGGCAAGCTGTTCGAGGGCGACCGACGCTTCGAGATCATGGTCCGCCTGCCGGAACATTTGCGCGGCAATCTCGAGGCGATCCGGGCCATCCCGATCCCGCTGCCGCCCGGCGAGGAAGCCGGCTCCGGCACAGCCATTCGAACCGCGCTGGCCGCCTCTCCCCTCGCCCAGATGCGCTACGTGCCGCTGTCGTCGGTTGCCACCGTCGACGCGACGCCCGGGCCGAACCAGATCAGCCGCGAGAACGGCAAGCGGCGCATCGTCGTCACCGCCAACGTCCGCGCGCGCGACCTCGGCTCTTTCGTCACTGATGCCGAGGCGGCGGTGGCCGAGAAGGTCAAGCTGCCGCCGGGTTACTTCATCGGCTGGGGCGGCCAGTTCGAGCAGCTGGTCTCCGCGACCAAGCGGCTGACCATCGTGGTGCCGGTCGCGCTGTTGCTGGTGTTCCTGCTGCTGTTCATGGGCATGGGTTCGGCGGCCGATGCGGCGCTGGTGTTCTCCGGCGTGCCACTCGCGCTGACCGGCGGCGTCGCGGCGCTCCTGCTGCGCGGCATTCCCTTGTCCATCAGCGCCGGCGTCGGCTTCATCGCGCTGTCGGGCGTCGCCGTGCTCAACGGCCTCGTCATCATCGCCTTCATCGAGCGGCTGCGCAGCGAGGGGCGATCCGTCGCGGATGCCGTGCGCGAGGGCGCGCTGACGCGGCTGCGGCCGGTGCTGATGACGGCGCTGGTCGCCTCGCTCGGCTTCGTGCCGATGGCGCTCGCCACCGGTGCCGGCGCGGAGGTACAGCGGCCGCTGGCGACCGTGGTGATCGGCGGCATCATCTCCTCGACCATCCTGACATTGCTGGTGCTGCCAGCGCTCTACGTGCTGTTCCGGCGTGACGCGGCGCACGAAACGCCTAGAATGGCGCCTGATTTGGCGGCGTCCGGGGAGCGCTAGACTTGGGTAGCCACGACCACCACGGCCATCACCACCATGATCATGCCGGCCACAGCCACGATCATGGACCCGGTCATGACCACAGCCATGATCATGGACTTGGCCACGCGCATGTCCATGCGCCCGCCAATTTCGGCAAGGCCTTCGCGATCGGCATCTCGCTGAACACCGCGCTGGTCGTGGCCGAAGCGGTCTACGGCTATATCGGCAACTCCACTGCGCTGCTCGCCGACGCCGGCCATAATCTGTCCGACGTGCTCGGCCTCGTCATCGCCTGGGGCGCCTCGATCGCGGCCCGGCGCGCGCCGAGCGGCCGCTTCACCTACGGCTTTCGCGCCTCCACCATCCTGGCGGCGCTGGCGAACGCGGTGTTCCTGCTGGTCGCAACCGGCGCGATCGGCTGGGAGGCGATTTTGCGCCTGCGCGAGCCTGAGCCGGTCGCAGGTGTCACCGTGATGGTGGTCGCCGGCATCGGCATCCTCGTCAACGGCTTCACCGCGCTGCTGTTCGCCAGCGGGCGCAAGGACGACATCAACATCGAAGGCGCGTACTTGCACATGGCCGCCGACGCCGCGGTCTCGCTCGGCGTCGTCATCTCGGCCGCGCTGATCGTCTGGACCGGCTGGCTCTGGCTCGATCCGATCACCAGCCTCGTCATCTGCGCCACCATCCTCTGGAGCACGACCAGCCTGTTGCGCGGCTCCGTCGACATGTCGATGGCGGCTGCGCCCAGGGGCACCGACCTCGCCGCGATCAGGACGTTCTTGCTCGCGCGTCCGGGCGTCTCGGCGATCCACGACCTCCATGTCTGGCCGATCTCGACCACGGAGACTGCGCTGACCTGCCATCTCGTCATGCCCGCCGGCACGGGCGACGCCTTTCTGATGGAGACCGCACAGCTGTTGAAGGCATCGTTCCGCATCGGCCACACCACGCTGCAGATCGAGACCCATCCCGACAACGGCTGCGCGCTGGCACCGGATGATGTGGTGTGAGGCATTGTTTGGCCGGCTCCGGCCACCGTTGTCGTCCGGGACAAGCGTGTCCGCCACGT
>NZ_LFJC01000003.1:6351234-6555973 GCF_002776695.1 Bradyrhizobium nitroreducens | reverse complement strand
AAAAAAATGGGGGGGGGGGGGGGTACTGGTCTCACGCTGATCGCCCGCGTGGAGAGAGGCCCCTCACCCCGACCCTCTCCCCGTAAGAACGGGGAGAGGGAGAAGCGCGGCGCACTATTCAGCCGCTTGCTGGAGCGGCCAGGCATTCCGGCTGATGGGAAGGCCACCGTTGGCGCGGGAGCCGTCGGCGATCGCGAGACGATGCGATGGCGATGGCGAGCACAGCGAGAAGCGCCAGCCATCGGGATCGTCGGCGATATCGGGCTTGAAGCTGATCTCGATGGCCTCGCGCGACACCTGCATCGCGAAGGCGTCGAGCGGCAGATTGAGGCCAAAGCCCCTGGCCTTCAGATAGGCCTCCTTGAGCGTCCAATAGTCGAAAAAGCGCTCGATCGCGGCGGGCTCCGGCAGTCCCCGCAGCGTCTCGACCTCCTCCGGCGCAAAGAAGCGGAGCGCGGTGGACAGCGGCGCCACCCGCCGCGAGACGGTCTCGACGTCGATGCCGACGGTCTCATGCCTCGACACGACGCAGGCGACGCAGCCGTCGGCGTGAGACAGGCTGAAATGCAGCGCAGTCGAGGTCGCCGGCGCTGCGACAAACGGCCGTCCGTAGCGGCCGGCGCCAAAGGACCAGTCCGACGGTGCGACGTTGGAGGCGACCTTCGACAGGGCCAGGCGCAGCATGGCGTGCGCGAAAATATACTGCCGTCGATGCCGCTCGAACATGAAGCGATCGGCCCGGACCCGTTCGTCGACCGAGAGCAGCCGTCGGCACGTCTCGACCGCGCCCGGCGTATCAATGGACTTGATCAGTCCGACAAAGAGTTCAATTCTGTCGTCCGCCATCAATTGGGCCTTTTGCGTCAGGTCGAGGGTAAATCCCCGGTCCCGACGGAAGAAACAACTGAGCAAGAATCAACCACGCAGACCGTTTCTAGCGGTCCACCCGGGCGAATTCTTGTCGATTTGCAGGCCGGTTTACAGGCGCAAGCTTGTGCGAGACCCCAACTCGACACGCAAGCAGCCCATCCCCGAAAAGTGAAGCGTGACGATCCGTACGGTGTCCTGGCCGACGAATCCTACTGCGTCTTCTTGGCTTTCTTCGATGTGCCCAGCACCGAAAGGCTGGCATCGACGTCCTTCAGCGCGGACTGAGCTCTTCTTCTCGGTACCCGGCGGCCTTTAGAGGGCCTTGCGGTAGAGGGCCTTGCGGTCCTTGCCGGTCAATGAAGTACCCTCGGTAAATCTGACGACGCCCATAACATTCCCCCGTTGAAAATAATCGTCCAGATCAAAACGCAGGAACAATCTTGCGCGGTGGCGTCAAATAATCAAGCTGCAACTTGGTCATTCACAGCTTTGGCGAGTGAACCCGTAGTCATCCGGGATGCGAGCAGCCCGGCCAGGATATTGAACGGCTGCGTTAGACGCGCATGCGCGTCGAGCACGCTCTGGCGCCGCTGTGTCGACGCCCGCGCGAACGACAGCGCCGGCGTGATTCCGGTGCGGACGATCACGGCATTCGCGAACGGGCCGGCGATTCGCCTGGTGCCTGGCTCGGCGCGAGTGGTCCCGGCGCCGCTGCACTGTCGCGGCATCGAACGGGCGCGCCGCGGGATGGCTAACGCTTCGTTTCATTTTACCTTGATTCCGTTTGTGAGTTTCCCCCACCTCCCGGCGCGGCTATGAGTGCGGCCTGATGGCCATTCGAGCGCGCCCATGCATTCCGTTGCACTGCTGACTGCCAGCTACGCCAAGGATATCGAACGCTTTTCGCTGCTCAGCGAGAGCATCGACACCTGGCTCTCGGGATACACGCGGCATTATGTTCTCGTTAACGATGAGGACGTGCCGCTGTTCGCGCGCTTCGCATCCGACAAGCGGGTCATCGTTCCAGCCTCGCGCTACTTGCCGAAATGGCTGTTTGCGCTGCCGCCGGCGCTTCAGTTCATCAGCAAGCGGCGGGTCTGGTTGTCGCTGCTGTCGTCACCCGTCCACGGCTGGCACATCCAGCAGATCCTGAAGATCGCCGGCGTCCTCAATGCGCCGGAGCAGCGCGTCTGCATCCTGGATTCGGACAATCTGTTCTTCCGCGAATTCGACGTCGGCCAATATGCCGGCGCCGAGAAGACGCCGCTGTTCGTCACGCCGGGGGACATCGGTGCCGATCACCCCTTGCATGGGCTGTGGCTGCGTACCGTCGATCAGCTTCTCGGCATCGAGAATCGATCCTTCCCGGCCGACGATTATGTCGGCAATGCGCTGGTCTGGGACAGGGACACCGCGCGTGCGATGACCGCGCAAATCAAGTCGGCGACGGGTTTGAACTGGGTCCTGGCGCTGTGCCGGAAGAAGAAGTTCTCGGAATATCTGATGTACGGCCATTTCGTCGCGAACTCACCCGTGCATCTGGCGACCCACCGGGTCACGGAAGACAGCATCGCGGTCTCGCATTGGGACGACACGCCGCTCGACCGTCCGGCCATCGAAGCGCTGATGGGTGCCGCGAGGCCCGAGCAGGTCGCGCTCTGCATCCAGTCCTATTCGTCGACCTCGGTCGACGACATCCGCGACGTGTTCCGGCTCAGCTCGCGCGATCGCCGCGCTCCGAGCCTTGCACCGGACCATATCGACGACGCGGCCGAATTCGAGGCAAAGGCGCGCAGCTGAGCTCGCGCCTTCACGCGTCTTTCGTAAACTTGCTGATCACGTCCAGGAACGGTTTCGGCTTGAACTCGCCGTCGAGCGGCAGCGGGCGGTTCGGCTGCTTGTCGGCGCGGGCGAAGGTGCCGTTGATCCAGCTGTAGCGATCCGAGAGGCCCCAGGTCAGGATCGAGCGCACCGGGCCGCTGGTCGAGATCGCGGTCAGGAGATCGTCGACGCGCTTGGCGACGATGGCGTCGCGCTGCGCCGGAGTTCCGCTCAGCTTCTGGTCGTCGACGTCGAGCTCGGTCACGTACACCTCGAGTCCCCACGAGCGCAGCTCGGTGACGAATTCGGCGAGGCCATGCGTGTCGATCTCGAGCTCGGCATGCAGATGCGATTGCAAGCCGACGGCGTGCAGCGGGACGCCCTGGTCGAGCAGGTCCATGATCAGGTTTCGATAGGCCGCGCGCTTGGCAATGAACGAGTCCTTGGCGGACTCGATGTCATATTCGTTGATCGCGAGCTTGACGAAGGGATCGGCCGCGGCCGCCGTGCGGAAGGCCAGCGGAATCCAGCTCTGGCCCAGATGCTGCGTCCAGAACGTGTCGCGCCGGTCCTTCGGGCTGCGGGGATTGTCCGGGATCGGCTCGTTGACGACGTCCCAGGAGGTCAGCTTGTCCTTGTAGTAGGAGACGACGGTGCCGATGTGGTCGACATAAGCGCGCTCGACGCCGCGGGTGTCCTTGATCTGCTTGGTCCAGTCGGGAATGTCGTGATACCAGGCGAGCGCGTGGCCGCGCATCGTCAGGTCGTTGTCACGCGCGAAATCCAGGATCGCGTCGGCGCGCTCGAAATTGAACGTGTGCGCATTCGGCCGCAGCATCGGCCATTTCAGCTCGAGCACCGGCACCACCTGGGTGCAATAGGTGCTGATGGCTTCGCCGAGCCGCGGGTCGGCCTGCAGGTCCCAGAGCGTGGCGGCTGCGCCGAAACCCGGACGGCGCTGGGCGATCTTCGAGGCCGGTGCTGCCGACGCAGAAGCGCCCACCGCGAGGGCCGCGGCGCCGCCAAGAAGGAATTCGCGTCTATCGAGCCTGGTCACGGCAGTCCTTTTCGAGCCAACGCATCATCGTACCAAGCGTCGCCTCGCGCCGCCGGGGTTTCGTGGTCTTGGGTTAACCTCCGCCGTCTGCAAGTCATGGTTTCATTCCGTGACCGCGCCTTGCCGTTCGCGGAAGGGCAAATTTAACGCTAACGCGCGAAAGCGGCTGCCAAGCGCCATTCGCCGCCCGATCTGCAGACTTATGTGACACTCTTGCGCGATGCTGCGGCGCAGTTCGTCCGCCCCGCCCAAGGTCCCATTGATTAACGGCCGTCATACTCGCAAGACCGCTGCTGGTCCCGTGCTCGCATGCTGAACCGCCATTTCTCGATCTATCTGATCGCCTACATCCTGCCCGCGGCGGTGGGCTTCTTTGCCGTCACGGCCTATACGCGGCTGCTGACGCCGGCGGAGTACGGCATCTACGTCGTCGGCATCAGCCTTGCCGGCATCCTGGGCGCGATCTTCTTCGCCTGGATCAAGCTGTCGGTGTCGCGCTATCAGGCGATGTCGGCCGAGGTCGATTTTCGCGGCACGGCAATGGTTGCCTTCGGCCTGACCGTCGCGGTGCTCTGCGCCACCACGCCGCTGGTCTTCCTGTTCCGCAGCGACGTCAGTGTCGAGCTGCTGCTCGCCAGCATGTTCGTCGCGATCATGGCCAATGCCGTCGATGTCGGCCAGGAGTTCGAGCGCGCCAAATTGCGTCCCTACCGGTTTGCCGCGATCTCGATCGTGCGCAGCGTGTCCAGCGTCGGATTTGGCCTCGTCGGCATCTGGCTCGGCTGGGGTGGATTGGGGCTGCTCGCGGCGTTCGGCCTGGGGTCGCTCACCGGGATCATCCTGAATCTGGTCGGCGACCGCAGCAGGATCGCACGCTTCCAGCGCAGCCAGTTCATGCAGCTGGCGCGCTACGGCCTGCCGCTGACGCTGGCCGGGCTCTCCGTTGCGGTCTATTCCGCCTGCGACCGGCTCATCGTCGCGTACCTGCTCGGCAAGGACGCTGCCGGCATCTTTGGCGTCGCCGCCGACCTGCCGCGCCAGTTCATGGTCATGATCGCATCCAGCGTCGCCGCGGCCACCGTGCCGCTGGTGTTCCGGTCCTTGTCCGAGAATAACAGGGAGACGACGCGGGAGCGGCTGACCGAGAGCCTCGAACTACTGCTCGTCGTCGTTACGCCCGTGGCGGTCTGGCTCGCGCTTGCGGCGGATCAGGTCGCCGGCACGCTCGTCGGCGTCGACTTCCGCGCCGGCGTGTCGGCACTGCTGCCGACCCTGGTGCTCGCCCGGTTCTTCGGCATCGCCAATCAGTTCTACGTGCAGATCAGCTTCCAGTTGGCCGAGCGTCCCTTCATGCTGGCGGCGCAATCCTTCGCCACGCTGGTCGTCAGCGTGGTCCTGATGGTCGCGCTGGTCGCCGGCTACGGCATCTTTGGGGCGGCGCTGGCAACGCTGGCGACCGAGGCGATCGGTTTCGTCGTCGCCGTCGTCCTGATGCGCCGCGCTCATCCCGTGCCGTTCGACGTCAACCGGCTTGCCGGGGTTGCCGTTTCGGCCGCGGGGATGGCGGCCGCCATTCTGGTTGCGCGTTCGCAGGTCGGCGGCACCGGCTTCGTCGCCCTCATCATCGTCAGTCTCGCCGGCGGCCTTGCCTATGTCGCGACCGCCTGGCTCCTCAACGTCGCCAATGTCCGGACGCTGTCGCTGCGTTTCCTGCGGGGCTTCAACCGCAAGGCGCTGGGCGTCTAGCCGCCGTGTGAAAGCGCTCAGCCGGTACCGCCTTCCGGACGGGTGGGTATTTGCTCGGGCGAGCAATATTGACCAGCAACTTCGGCCGCGGCGGCCCATCGTGGCTGCATCACCGCCCGTTGTCGGCATCTGTCGGTGACTGGGAGTGCAGTAACGCTTCCGCCTGATCTCGAGGGTGCATCGCATGCATTCGCAACATGTCCGCTCATCTGGTCTGTCACTCGCACCAGACCAACGGCCGCGCTGTCCCACGTGCGGAGGGCGCATGAATCTGGCGAGGATTCCCGACCCATGCGCGTTTGAGATCGGAACGTTCGCATGCGCCTGCCGTCATCTCGTCCACACTGCCACGATCGGAATCGATCCGATGAAATCTCCCGCGGCGTTCTGGCTCGCCAGTCACGATCTGAGGCCTCCGACCTGAGCGGGTGCGCCTCGATGGAGGGTCTGGAAGAATTCATCCGCCGCGAAAACCTGAAGATCTTCAGGAGGCAAATCGATCTGGTCAAAGACGACGGCCGACGGCAATGGCTCCTGAAGCGTCTCGCCGAGGAAGAGGCGAAAGTCGAGGTTGCGATCCGATAGGCGATCGGCGGCGCGCCACCAAAGGGGCCGTCGATGGAAGGTGAGTCGTGAGCGGATACATATTCAACAACAGGGGGATTCGCGCCGGCGTGCTGAGGGGCACGTCGATCTTCGACCTCGCGGGCAAGAAGGTCTACGATCTCAGGGGTAACAATATCTATCGTCTCTCGGGCGAGTTGGTCGGCCATACGCTCGACGCGTCAGGTTCTGACAAGCGTCTTGATCGCGACAGCGAAGAACTGCTCTCTGTCCAGGGGGCGCCGGAACCCGACGAACCCGAGAGTCATCCCGTGCCGCAAAGGCAAACATCTGACAGCTTCAGGGAAGCCATACGTCTGCGCCGCATCATCTCCGACAGCCCGTCCGCTCGTCCCGAGAATCGTCCCAAGAGAGGCTGATCGCGCATTCCCTGAGCTTCACGAATACTTTGCGCGGGCTCGCAACGACGCGCGATGCGAGCCTTGTCGCCTCCAAAATCTATTGCAGCGGCGACCGCGTCCGGCTCGCTGCGTCGTAGATCAGGATTTGCAACATCGGAAACCTGCCGAGCAGTTCGGCGCCGGCTTCTCGGGCAGCCGTTTCGCTGCCGTAATGGGTCTTGAAGTGGCCATCGACCACGAGCGAGAAGCCATCGGCTGGTGCTATGTCAGCCCTTTGAATGGCTCTCGGCTCGATCTCGTCGAGTTGGTTGGTCGGCTTTTTCATGGGGAGCTTTCACGTCGTTGCAGGAGACGGCCGGAGGCATCTCTGCCCAACCGTCTCAGTCGTCCCTCACGATCTCAGGCTTGTCATACAAGACCGCGGTCAGGAGGGAACTGTGAACCTCGATCTTGCCGTTGTAGGTGATGAAGCCGAGCTTGCGAAACTTGTTCATGAAGAAGCTGACGCGGGACCGGGTCGTCCCGATCATCTCGGCGAGCGTCTCCTGGCTGACCTGCGCCGTAATGGGTTGGGGCGCGCCGTCCTTGCCGAAGTTTGCCAGCAGCAGGAGAAGCCGCGCCAGCCGCTTTTCGCTCGAATTGAACAATTGGTCGATCAGGTCTTCTTCGATGCGACTGTTTCGGCTGAGCAGATACTCCATGAACAACTCGGAGAACTTCGGTTCGCTCTTGAGTGTCGCAAGCATCGCAGGTTTCGCGATGGATGTGACCACACATTGTTCCATCGCCACCGTTGTCGAAATCCGCAAGGGATGGCCGTTCAGGCAGCCTTCTCCGAAGAACTGTCCGGGCTCCATGATCCCGACCACGGCTTCCTTGCCCTGCTCTGAGACGACGGTGACCTTGATCCTTCCCTTCTGGATGTAGAAAACGGCATCAGCGGCATCGCCCTGCGAAAACACGACTTGGTTCTTGTCGAATTTCAATATGGCCTTGCCGTCGCCGACCTTGGCGAGGAAGAGTTTGGGATCGAACGCACTTTTCGCCGCTTTTGGCATGACGTGGTGGAGACCCGATGGAGGCACCCTCAGCTTAACAGGGCTGGTGCCGGGCGCATCAGGTAAATCCTGCTTCCGCCCTCGGGCCCGCGGGTGATCCGGACCAGGCCGTTGTGGCGGGGGGATCGGGCGTCGTGCCATACGGTTATCTGCGCTCAATGCCGCACGACCGTCTGATGCCGGTCCTTCATGAGCGCGGCATCCAGTTCCGTTGGGCTGATCGAGAAGGACTGGATCAGCAGTTGCGAGGCAGACATCGCAGGCGTCTGAAACAGGGTGGCCACGCGCCGATAGGCGATCCTCGACAGCCCGTCGATCTGCTCATCGTCAGTGACGACGACATATTCGCCGGCAGGCTGAATGCCCTCCAGTCCCTGAAGAATGAAGGGATTGGTGAATGAAACGGTGGTCCGCGTTGTCCTGATGGTCAAGCTGATATCTCCTGGACGGACCTTCAGAGGCGTCAGCCGCGCCATTTGTCGATCAGGCCTGTCGCTCCGGCCGGAAGCGGCCGATAGACGGCGAGAGTCTATCGACTGGCTGAGTCTGTTGCAGAGCAGAATTGCTCAGCTTTGAAGGATTGGTCCGCACTTGATCGTGAGGCGCCCACGGGAACGAACCCCGCCGGGGTAACTTGGTGAAGGCGACCGGATATGGTGCCCACTCATCATAGCCGATGAATGGCGGCCTCGGTTCGTAACCCCCGGGCTGGGGCCGCTTCCTCGGGCGTTATCCTTCGTTGTTATTTGGCCGATCCCTTCGGATCGTCCACTGTTATCTCGTGGACGTTCCCGCAATTGGAGCATTCGAAGATCCGCAGATTGGGACCGTCGCAACTTGCCCCGACGTGGACCAGCAGCATGCGGCTCTGACAGGCCGGGCAGAGTGGCCGGGGTATCGGAATCAGCGTCGGTTCTGGACGAGCATAAATCTCGGACATATGAAGGTCCTGCCCATATGGCGGATCATGCTGGAGCCGAAGCCGCCGCAAAGACAGCCGATTCGCCGGCTGCGTCGCGGTGAGCATGCCGCGCTCGCCTGTCAGCCTCTGTTCAATATTGCTCACATTGCCGGAAAATCGCCGGCCGGTCCTCGATAGCGTTCGACCCAGCCCTTCCCAACTCAGTCGCGGTGTGTCATGGGGGCAGGCAAACTCGGCGGCAACGCCGGCTCCGGCGTGAGCAAATGCTCAGCAGGACATCCTCGCACGGATCAACATGAGCCTGTGCGGGGCACGACCTGATAACTGCCGCCGGACGTGTCCGTGGACGACAGCAGTAGTTCTTCGGCGGGCATGTTCGGGAGCAGACCAGAGATGACTCAAGGAACGCCGGAGAACCGCGCAACAGCGCAGTTGCTCGCCCGCTATCGCAAGCCAGACAGTGCGCGCGGTGTTCTCGAACTGGTGATCACGGCGGTGCCGCTCTGCGTCATCTGGACTCTGATCTGGGTCGCTCTCGACCACGGCTATTGGCTTGCTCTGCTGCTCGAGGTGCCTGCCGCAGGCTTGCTGGTTCGGCTCTTCATGATCCAGCACGATTGCGGGCACGGCTCGTTCTTCCGCGGCCGAGTCGCGAACGATTGGGTCGGCCGAGCCATCGGCGTGATGACACTGACGCCATACGATTACTGGCGGCATAATCATGCCCGCCATCATGCGAACTCCGGCAATCTCGATCACAGAGGCCTGGGCGACATCGATACGTTGACCGTGCGCGAGTTTCGCGGGCAGTCGCGATGGCGTCGGACACTATATCGCTTGTATCGGCATCCCATCGTGATGTTTGGCGTAGGGCCCACATATCTGTTCATCTTGAAGCATCGATTGCCGATCGGAATCATGCGGAGCGGCTGGAAGCCCTGGCTGAGCACAATGGGCACCAACGTCGCGATCGGCGTTCTGGTCGCCGCGATGATCCGGCTGGTCGGCTATGGGCCGTTTCTGCTGGTGCACCTGCCGATCGTCGTTCTGGCGGCGTCGATCGGTGTCTGGCTGTTCTACGTCCAGCACCAGTTCGAGCACACCTACTGGTCCCACGATGAGACCTGGAATTTTCACGACGCCGCGCTGTACGGCAGCTCTCACTACCAATTGCCGGCTGTCTTGCGATGGTTCACGGCCAATATCGGCGTCCACCACATCCATCATTTGTGCAGTCGAATTCCCTGCTATCGCTTGCCCGACGTGTTGCGGGATCATCCGCAACTCGCCGGCCGCGGCCGGATCACGCTGCTGCAGAGCTTGCGGACCGTGCGTCTGACCTTGTGGGATGAGGAACGGCTGCGGCTCGTGTCCTTTGGTGAGGCAGCCTCGGCTTCAACCGCTCGCCCGTGACCATCCAGTTGGCCCCACCGGCCAATATTCA
Source organism: Bradyrhizobium nitroreducens (assembly GCF_002776695.1). Lineage (GTDB taxonomy): Bacteria > Pseudomonadota > Alphaproteobacteria > Rhizobiales > Xanthobacteraceae > Bradyrhizobium > Bradyrhizobium nitroreducens. The sequence goes on along the minus strand of NZ_LFJC01000003.1, from coordinate 6,546,090 downwards.
GCAGAGACGCGCTGGGCGCTTAGAGCGTTTTCGAGCGAAGTGGACACCGGTTCGCGTGAAGAAAACGCGTCAAAACAAGAATCTAGAGCTTGGTTCTGATTCAATCAGAACCGAAAATGCTCTAGCCGGCTTTTTCAGCCAAAGCTTGTCGGTCGGCGCCAAGACGCTGGCGCGGTGTAAAGCCGTCAAGCGGGAGGTGAACGATCTGTGACCGGATTGTGGTCTCTGGGCCGCTCGGCTCGGACATGGGGACGGATATTCGGGATTTTGTCGTCGCCACGGCGGACATTCTGCCGCAGCGATGGACCACCAGCTTCAGGCCAGTCTCGGCCCCAAGCCGCCCTTTCGCCCGCGCGGGCCGTCGTATATGAGAGATTTGCCGCTGGAAGAGGCCGTATGGCGTTGGATACGGAACGGATGGCGGCTGCGATTTCTTAATCCAAAAATTGCAATCTGACCGATGATCGACGCAAGCACGGACTGGCAACCGGGGTATGGCATGAAAGACCGACTGACGACGGCGCAATTCACCGGTGCGATGCGGCGTTGGGGCCCTCCCGGACTTGTGACGTTGGCGGCGATGGTCGCCTTTGCCGCGCTCACCCCGGCCGGTGCGGCCAAGCAGGCGCGCCAGCCGGCGGAGGCGGTGGCCCCGCGCCAGGCCGGCCAGCCGATCATGGCGATCGTCTCGATCAAGAGCCAGCAGGTCACTTTCTACGATTCCGAGGGCTGGATCCTGCGCGCGCCGGTGTCCACCGGCACCACGGGACGCGAGACGCCGGCGGGCGTCTTCGCCATCGTCGAGAAGGACAAGGACCACCGCTCGACCATGTATGACGATGCCTGGATGCCGAACATGCAGCGCATCACCTGGAACGGCATCGCGCTGCATGGCGGACCGCTGCCGGGCTACGCCGCCTCGCATGGCTGCGTGCGCATGCCGTTCGGCTTCGCCGAGAACCTGTTCGACAAGACCTATATCGGGATGCGTGTGATCATCTCGCCCCACGACTCGGTCCCGACCGAGATATCTCATCCCTCGCTGTTCGTACCGAAGCCGGAAGCCATCGCGGCGGCCCCGAGCCGGGCGGACAAGCTCTCCGCCGAGGCCGAGGAGGCGACGAGGGCTGCCGACGAGGCCAAGAAGGCTGCTTCCGTCGCCGCGAAAGAAGCTTCCTCGCTTCCTGCTTTGCTGCGCAAGCTGGAGCAGCAGAAGGCCCGCGCTGACGCCGAGCTCGCCTTCGCGGACAAGACGCTCGCCAACGCCAAGACGGATCAGGCCCGCGCCAAGGCCGAGGAGCTGAAGCAGAAGACAACGACCAAGGCCGCCGACGCGGCGACGCAGCTCGACGCCGCCAAGGCCGCAGCCCAGCCGAAGCGCGATGCCGTCGCCGCGACGAAGGATGCCGCCAAGGCCGCTGCGGCCAGGAAGGCCGATGCCGTCAAGGCCGCAACCGACGCAAAGCTCGCGGGCGAGCCGGTCTCGGTCTATATCAGCCGCTCGACGCAGAAGCTCTATGTGCGGCGAAACACGCACAAGCCGGCCCCCGATGGCGGCGGCGAGGTGTTCGACACCAGCATCGAGGTCCCCGTCACCATCCGCAATCCCGAGCAGCCGCTCGGCACCCATATCTTCACGGCGATGGCGAAGACCGACACGGGCCTGCGCTGGAGCGTGGTCACGATCGAAAACGGCGACGAGGCCCGCAATGCCCTCGACCGCATCACCATCCCGCAGGACGTGTGGGATCGCATCGGGCCGACCGCATTGCCGCGCTCCTCGATCATCATCTCGGACGAGCCGCTGAGCGCCGAGACCAATTACCGCACCGAGTTCGTCGCGGTGCTGAGCGACCAGCCGCAAGGCGGATTCATCACCCGCAAGCCGACCGCGCCTGCCATGATCGCCAGCGATGACGGCTGGGACAATGGCGGCAACGGCTTCGGCTTCTTCTTCCAGCAGCGCGATCCCTACGTACAGCCGGCCAATCCGCGCCGGCAGCGTGGCCAGTACCAGTATTATCAATCGACGCAGCCGATGCAGCGGAACTGGTGGTAACTGCTCGCCCGCTGCGGCGGGCCGAGGTCGTCGCTACGCCCGCGCTTCGATCACGATCGCCTGGATCTTGCCGTCGACCGCTCCGGATCCATGCCGGGTTCGGAGCGTCTCGGCAACGAGGTCGGTCGCAGCCTGAAGCTTGCTGGCATCCCTTGCCTCGATCTCGCTGCGCAGCGGCGTGCCCTGGCAGAGCGCGAGTGCGACGTATTCGGCCGACGGTGCGCGGCTGATTTCGGACAGCGTCTCGATCGAGATGTCGCGGAAGCCTGCGCGTTCGAGATCGGTTCGGATGACGGCTTTGTCGTAATAGCCGTGCGGCGTGCGGACCATGAAACGCGGCGGATCGTCGGGAAACATCCTGCCGAGTGCGATTGTCGCCTCGTGGGTGACCACATTGTCCTCGATGCGGTCCCAGACGTTGAACACGAACGTGCCATCGCCCTTCAGGACGCGCTTGACCTCTCCGTAAGCCTTGACGCGGTCCGGAAAGAACATCGCGCCGAACTGGCAGCAGACCACGTCGAACTCGGCGTCGCCGAAGGGCAGGGCCATGGCGTCCGCCTGCCGCCAGGTGATGCGATCGTCATTTGCCTGGCGCCGCGCGGCGACGGCGAGCATGGGCTCGTTGAGGTCGGTCGCGACATAACGGACGCCGCGCGGCAAGGCTTCCGCCACCGCGCGCGTCACAGCGCCCGTGCCCGCGGCGATCTCGAGCAGCACGGCGGGAGAGCGGGCCGCGACGCGTTTCGCGATATCCTCCGCATAGACGGAGAAGATCATCGGCACGAGATACTCGTCGTAGATTTTCGGAATCGAGCCGGCGAAAACCTTGTCAGTGTTGGACATGTTTGCCTCGCTGAAGGTTCGGACACGGGACCTATGTTAGCACGGCTCGCCGCCTACCGCGCCAGCAGCGACGTGAATCCCGCCGGTTCCTGCATCGCCTTGCGCGCTTCCAGCGACATCGGCTCAAAGCGGCTGCCGCTGGAGATGCTGAGCCGGCTTTCGATGCCGTTCGAGCCGGTGTAGCAGCCCTCCGGCGTGTAGCTGACATAGCCGTCATCGCCGAAGCCGATCGCAGTGAGAAGCACGCGCCGCTCGGCGATGTCCCACACCTTGATGGTCTTGTCCTCGCTCGCCGAGATCAGCCGCGTGCCGCCCGGGAAGAACGCGACCGCCTCGACGTCCTCCTGATGGCCCGCGAAACTTGCCAGCAGCCGGCCGCTGTCGGCGTCCCACAAATTCACCGATTTGTCGCGCCCGCCGCCGCCGGTCACGATGCGCTTGCTGTCCGTCGACCAGTTCGCCGACACCACATAATCCCGATGGCCGGCGAGGAGCCGCGATCCGCCGCTCCTGACGTCCCACACTTTTGCCGAGCCGAGCTCCGCATCCGAGCCGGCGGTGACCACGCGCAAGCCGTCGGGCGAATAGGCCACGCGCAGGGCCTTGCGGCCATAGGCGTCCTTTGCGTCGACGGCACCGCTGGTGCGATAGAACCTGATCTTGCCGTCATAGCCGGCCGAGACGAACTCACCCGAGCCGGAGGGCGCGTAGCTCAAGGAGCGAACCGCAGCGCGCGCGGGATCGCCGCTCTGGTGATCGAGCTTGCTCTTGGCGAGCTCGCGGGTCACGAGGTTCCAGATCCGCACGACGCCGTCCTCGCCGGCCGAGGCCAGGTATTTGAGCGACGGCTCCGGCGCGAAGGCGACGGCGAACTGCTTTGCGCCGGCATCGAAGCTCAAGCTGCGGCCGTCGCTTCCGAGGTCCCATACCCTCACCTTGCCGTCCCACCCGGCGGAGGCAAGCTGTCTGCCGTCGGTCCAGTAGTCGAGTGCGTAGACCGCCCCGGTGTGTCCCCGCAGCACCCGCGTCAGTCGAAACGAGGCGGCGTCCCAGAGCCGGATCACGCCGTCGTCGCCCGCGGTGGCGACCTCCCTTCCGTTGGGCGACACGGCGATCGTGCGCACGCTCGCGCCCTCGACATTCGGCTTGATCGAGACCGGAATGAACGGGCCGCCGACGGCATCGTTGCCGCGCCTCGCGGTTCGCGTGGTGCAAGTCGATGCCGGCGCGGCGGCGACGCTCTTCGTCTCGCCTGCCGGGGCACCCGAGAGTGCGAGCGGGACGACGGTGGCTGGAGCAGCCGCCATTTTGGGGGGAGCCATGGGCTTTGCGGCCTCCGGCTGCGACGGCACGACGGGTGAGGTCTGCACCTTCTTCGGCTCGTTCTCCACCGTGACCGGAGGTGTGCGCGCCGTCGCCGCGGCGAGCCGGTTGCGCTGAACCTTGGCCAGATCGGTATAGAACCCGCTCGGATGCGCCGCGATGTAGAGATCCCAGGCCTCCACGGTCCCGACGCGTTCGGCAAATTCATAGTCGCGCGATGCGCTCGCATCTCCGGAGCCCACCGGCGCGGCCGGCGGGGAGGCAATCGCAGCCGCAGGCGCCAATACGACGTCGTCGCCGCCGAGCGAGCCGTAGATGAACGGCTCCTGCCTGTTGGTCGTGGCCTGCAGCACCTCGTCGCGGACGTAGCCGAACGCCTTGCGCAGATCGAGGCCGGGTGTTGCGAGGTGATGCGCCAGCGCGGTGGCGAACGGGCTGTTCTTGCCGTCGCCGTCGAGCGCCGTGAGCCCGGCCTTGGCCGCGAACGCCACCAGCGTGTTCGGGCTCGACGGTTCGACCTTGGCCAGGCCCCGCGCGACCGCCCGCGATGCCATCGTGCGCTTCATGTTCTTGGCGAACGGATTGTCGCGGCAGGCATCGAGAATGACGAGGCGCAGCCGCTTCGCCGGCTCGATGGCGACCAGCACGCGGTCGAGCCCGATGGTCTCGTCATAGACATCGGTGTCGTTCTCGAGCTGGGCATCGACGGGAACGAGATAATTGTTGCCGTCGATCTCGATGCCGTGGCCGGCATAGTAGATCACGGCGATGTCGGCGCCACGCGCCTTCGCGCCGAAATCGCGCAAGGTTCGGCGCATGTCCTGCGCGGACAGATCGTTGCGTGCTTCGACGACGGTGAAGCCGGCCTTCTTGAAGGTCTCGACCAAGAGGCCGGCGTCGTTGGTGGCATTGGCGAGCTTGGGCGCGCGCTGATAGGCCGAATTGCCCATGACCAGCGCCATGCGCTGGTCGGCAAATGCTGCGGCGGGCTCCAAGACAAGCGCCAATGTGCCGAAAATAAAGAGATAAAGAAACTTCATCACGGCCCCCAAAGCCGGGATCTATAAATGTCGGCAACAATATCCGACCGGGGGCGCAATACAATTTCTATTTGGTCCGGATCGGCGTTTCCCCGCGCCGCATGACGGCAATCGATCCTACGATATGCCGCCGCCGACCTCGCGGATCGGCCGCGTGCCGTCCCAGCTCAATGCCGCCTGCCGGACACGCTCGAAGAACGGCCCCTTGGTGCCGCTGATGTCCGAGATCTCGATCACCGTGCCCGGATGGGCCTGCGTGTCGAAATAGGCAAAGCGCCCCTTGTCGCCGCCGATCTGGCCCTCATGGCCGACCCTGTAGCCGAGCCCGATCGCCTTGTCGTAGAGCGCCTGATAGTCGTGGCTCCAGTAGGACATGTGCTGGAGCCCCTCGTGACCGGCGTCGAGGAACTCCCTGTACAACGAGGGCGCGTCGTTGCGCTGCTGGATCAATTCGATCTGGAGATCGCCGGAATTGGCGAGCGCGATGCTCATCGCGACGGATGAGTCCTGGCCGCGATGGCGGAACCAGTCGGTCTTGACCCGGTCCATGTAGTACCAGGGGCCGACACCCATCACCTCGATCCAGTGTTTCATCGCGGCCTGGATGTCCCGCACCACATATCCGTTCTGGCGCACCGCGCCGAAGATGCGGCTCATGCCTGCGCTCCTGTCCTCAACCCGGTCACTTGACCTCGATCCCCGCGTCCTTGGCAACCTGCTTCCAGGCTGCGATGTCGCGCGCATTGATGTCGCGCTGCTCCTCGCCGGGCACGAATTGCGGGGTGATGCCGAGCGCCAGCAGCTTCTCTTTCACCACGTCATCACCGAGCGCCTCCTTCAGGGCCGCCGACAGCTTCTTCGCGATGGGTTCGGCAAGGCCCGCGGGCGCATACATCGCCCAGGACAGGCTGCGGTCGAACGGCACGCCCTGTTCCCCGTAGCTGGCGACATCGGGCAGGCTCGGCGAACGCTCGCCGCAGGCAGCCAGCGCCTTGATCGAGCCGTCCTTCACCAGCGGCGTTGCAGTCGCAACGTCCAGCGTGGCCAACGAGATGTGGCCGCCGAGCAAATCGCCGGCCAGCTTGGCGATGCCGTTGAACGGGACGTGCTCCATCTTGATGCCGGTCTGCTGCATCAGGATCTCAGCGCAGAATTGTCCGGTCGAGCCGACGCCCCAGCTGCCGTACTGCACCGGCTCGCCCTTCTTGGCCAGCGCGACCAGGCCCTTGATGTCATTGGCGGCAAAGTTCTTGGTCGCCACCAGCATGATCGAGGAGGTGCCGACGCGGCCGATGGTGGTGAAATCCTTGATCGGGTCGTAGGGCAGTCTTGGATAGATCGCCGGCGCCAGCACATGGGTGGTCATGCCGCCGACGGTGATGGTGTAGCCGTCGTTCGGCGACGTCGCGACCATCTGCGTGCCGAGCGTGCCGGCCGCGCCCGTGTGGTTCTCGATATAGATGCTCTGCCCCAGCGTCTTGCCCATCCTGTCCGCGAGCAGCCGGCCGACAACGTCGCCGCCGCCGCCGGCCGCATAAGGCAACAGCATCTTGATCTTGTGCGTGGGGTAGGCGGCCGGATCCTCGGCATGCGACGGCAGTGCCGCCGATAGCAATGCGAGCAATGAGAGCGTGGCGGTCCTGAACTTCATGATTGTCCCCCTAATTCTCGAAACGAAAGCGATAGGCATCGCCGTGCCTGATGACGCGACCTGCGGTCGGTGCCGGAAAATGACCGGTGAGCAGATAGCTCGGCGTGTCCGCGAGCTCCTCCAACAGCGCCATCCGCGTCGCGACCGCTGCGGCCGGATCGACATCGGCGGCATTGGACAGCCACGGCGCAGCGCACTGGATCGGATGATGGATGACGTCGCCCGACATCACCGCATGATCGTGGCCGCCATTGAGATGGATCTGCATGTTGCCGGCGGTGTGCCCCGGCGCCGGCGCGAAGCGCAGGGCCGCGTCGCGATCACCAAACAGGCGATGATCGGTCTCGACGAATTCGGCAAGGCCTGCGGCGACCACCGGCAGCACGGAATCCTCGAACGAGCCGTGGTTCACCGGGCTCTTCGGCGCCGCCTTGTGCGCGGCCTCGAAATGCCGGTACTCCTCGCGCCCCATCAGATAGCGCGCGTTGGGGAAGGTCGGCACCCAGCTGCCGTCGAGCAGCCGCGTGTTCCAGCCGACGTGATCGACATGCAGATGCGTGCACATCACGAAATCGACCTGTTCAGGGGCAACGCCCAGTGCCTGCAAATTCTCCAGATAGGGCTGGTCGAGGTTGTTCCACGCCGGCACACGCGGCCGCTTCTTGTGGTTGCCGCAGCAGGTGTCGACGATCGCGGTCCAGCGCGGTGTGCGGACGAGATAGGAGTGGTGGCTGAGGATGAAACGGCCGGTCTCCGGCTCGATATAGCGGTGATCGAGCCAACTGCGGTTGTCCGCGATCACCTTGTCGGTGACGTTGGCGAACAGCCAGCTCTTGTCGAAGGCGAGCGCGGGGATCTCGCTGACGAGATCGACCCGCATGCTGCCGATTCTGACCTGCCGCATGCCTCAGTTCTTCAGGAGTTCGCCGAACGGCATCCAGCGCGTGCCGTCGAAGCGGATCAGCTGCAGGCTCGTCATCGGCGTATAGCGTGCCGGCGAGTTGTTCACCGTGGTGCCGTTGATCAGCATCGGCAGGCGCACGTCCTTGAGCGTGGTCGCCTGCTTCATCACATTGGCCCGGGTAAGGTCGTTGCCGGATGCCTTCAGCACCGTCACCAGCGTCTGCGCGATGGTATAGCCATAGACGTTGAGCCAGTCGCTCTTGTTGGCGTCGGGCAGGTACTTGTCCATGAAGGCGAGCCATTCCTTGTAGCCGGCATCATCCTTGTTGGCGGGATCGGTGGCGTCCTTCAGATACTGGCTGGAGATCACGCCGGTGGAATTGTCCTTGCCGGCCGGCTCGAGCACGCCGCTGATCGAGGCCGAGACGTTGGAGATGATGGTCACGGGCTTCCAGCCGATCTCGCCGATCTTGCGGATCGCCTGTGCCGCAAACCTCGGCGTCGCCGCCACCAGCACGATTTCGGCGCCGGCGGTCTTCAGCTGCAGGATCTGGGTGTCGACCGTGGGTGCAGAGGTCTCATAGGCTGCGCGGGCGACAATGGCTTCGCCGCCGCCGAGCCCTTCCTCCAGCGCCTTCAGATAGTCCTTGCCGAGATCGTCGTTCTGGTAGAGCACGCCGATCTTGGCGTTGGCGTGGCTGGCCTTGACGTATCTGGCGTAGGCGATCGCCTCGTCGCGATAGGTCGGCTGCCAGCCGACGGTCCATGGAAAGTTCTTGGGATCGTCCCACTTCGCCGCGCCCGAGCCGAGGAAGAGCTGCGGCACCTTGCGGTCGTTGAGATATTTGTGCACGGCGCTGTTGGTCGGGGTGCCGACGCCGCCGAAGATCAGCAGCACTTCGTCGCTCTCGACCAGCCTTCGGGTTTGTTCCACCGTCTTCGGCGGGCTGTAGGCGTCATCAGCGATGATCATCTGGATGCGCCGGCCGTTGACGCCGCCCTCGTCGTTCACCTTGCGGAAATAGGCTTCCGCGGATCTTGCGATCTGGGCGAAGGCCGAGACCGGGCCGCTCAGCGGCGCGGTGGTGCCGATCTTGATGGCCTTGTCGTCGGCGCCGGGGTCGTACCTGCTTTGGGCGGAGGCGGTGCTGGCCGCGAGCAGCGGCAACAGGATGCTGGTCGCAACTACGCGAAGGCGGGCAAAGCGCGCCATGAGGTCGTCTCCCCAAAATTGCTCTCCGCCTCTCGATGGAGCGGAGTTGAAACGCGAGAACAGCGCCCGAAGCAGGCTTGCGGGCCGCGACCGTTGCCGCCAGGCTGGCCAAACGAACGATCGTTCGTACGGTTGACTAGCGAACGATCGTTCGTTAGTCAAGTCGTCATGGCTGTCCACACCTCCAGCGCGGCGGAAGCGGCCGCGCCAACGACGCGGGAGCGCATCCTGTCCGAGGCGCTCAATCTGTTCGCGCAGAGCGGCTATGGCGGCGCCTCGATGCGCGAGCTCGCGCGCCGCGTCGGCATTCGCGAGAGCAGCCTCTACAACCACTTTCCCGGCAAGGCCGCGATCCTGGAAGCGATCGTCAGCGAGCATGGCCCCGCCAGTTCGGCGAGCCGGCTGGAGGAGCCGCGCTACAAGCAGCTCGCGCGCCAGCCCGCGGCGTTCTGCCGCCAGTTCGCGCTCGACCTCGTCGAGCAATGGTCCGACCCGCGCGAGCACCAGTTCCAGAAGGTGATCACCGCCGAGCGTAACCGCGTCCCAGGCATCCGTGCCAAGTTCGCCGACCATTTCTACGCGCGCGAGCAGAGCATGATGACGGATTATTTCCGCGGTTTTGCGCTGGCGGGCCTGATCTCGACCACCGATCCGCGCGAGACCGCCCGGCTGTTCGCCGCCGGCCTGATCTATATCCGCCTCGAGCATTACGTGATGGGCGCGGCGCCCTCGCCGCGGCCGAAGGTGATCGAGGCGATCGACCGTTATCTGTCCTTCTTCCTGTCGCTGATTGCGGCGGATAATGGCGACGGCAACAAGAAACGAAAAACAAAGGGAGAGAATCGTGGCAAGGCTGCCCCTGATTGATCCGGAGACGACGAGCGGCGACATCCGTGCCTCGTTCGACCGCATGCCGGTCAAGCTCAACATCTTCCGCATGATGGCCCATGCCGAGGCCAACATGATCCCGGCGATGCGGCTCGGCAATTCGATCCTGCACAAGCAGAAGCTCAGCGCCGTCAACCGCGAGCTGCTGATCCTCCAGGCGGCCCAGCTCGAGGGCGGCGCCTATGAATGGCGCCAGCACGTGCCGATCGCACTCGGCGTCGGCTGCACGCAGGCGCAGGTCGATGCGGTCGAGCGTGGCGACTACGATGCGGCCGGCTTGAGCGAGGCCGAACGCGCGCTGCTCAAGTTCGGCCGCGAGGTCGTCGAGAACGTCCGCGTTCCCGAGGCGACCTTCGCGTCCGTGCGAAAGCACTTCAGCGACCAGGAGATCGTCGAATCGATCGTTGCGCTCGGCTTCTACATGATGATGGCGCGCCTGACCGAGGCGACCGAAACAGATCTCGATCCCGCCGCCGGCATGAAGGTCTATGACGGCGGCAAGAAGTAGGCGGCGGAGATGACGGAGACCGAGACCAAGTCGGAGCGTTACGTTCGTCCACCCAGCGCGGAGTCCTTGGGCGAAGCGCCGGGGAGGGGGCGGTTGAAGGGGCGCCGTATCCTCATCGTCGGTGGTGGCCAGCGGGTGTTCGACGCGGCCACCGATCCGATCGGCAACGGCCGCGCCATGAGCATGTTGTGCGCACGCGAGGGCGCCAAGGTCGCGGTCGCCGATCTCAACCGCAGCTCCGCCGAGCAGACGGTCAAGCGCATCACCGGCGAAGGCGGCGAGGCCTTCGCGATTGCCGCGGACGTCACGTCGGAAGCAGACGTCGTCCGCATGATCGAGGAGGCGCATCGCGCGATGGGCGGCCTCGACGGCATGGTGCTGAACATCGGTACCTTCGGCAAGACCGGGCTCGACAATGTCAGCCCCGAGGAGTGGAACAAGATCTACGACGTCAACGTCCGCGGTCCTATGCTGTGCTGCCGCGCAGGCTTGCCGAAATTCGACGATGGCGGCGCCATCGTCTTCATCTCCTCGATCGCCGCGCTGAAGGCGGGCTCGCAAATGGCCGTGTATGATTCATCGAAAGCGGCGCTCGGCGGGCTGATGCGCAACATCGCCCATCTCGGATCGCGCCGCGGCATCCGCGCCAACCTCGTCTATCCCGGCCTCGTCGACACCCCGAACGGCCGCGAAGCCGGCGCCGGCCGCCCCAATCGCGGCAAGGGCCATGTTCCCTTCGGCCGCCAGGCCACGGCCTGGGAGATCGCCTACGCCGTGCTGTTCTTTCTCTCGGACGAAAGCGTCTATGTCACAGCACAGACGCTGGCGGTGGATAGCGGCCTGAGCGGGATGTGAGAGGCCTAGCGACGTCAACACACCCACTGACGTCATCCTGAGGTGCTCACCTTGCGATGCATTCGCATCGCAAGGTGAGCCTCGAAGGATGGGCTACAGGCGCCCGCGGCCCATCCTTCGAGGCGCGCAAGGGCGCGCACCTCAGGATGACGGAGTGCTTGTGGACACAAAAATCGGGTGTCTATCGCGCGTGCGATCGGGCGCGACAGATGAGGTGGTCGAGCGAGATGTTCCCGGGCCCGTAAGCCATGATGCCGAGGGCCATCGCCGCCCAGGTGAGGTGGATCGGCCAGCCGTCGGGCACCGTGAGCTCGACGACGATGGTCATGAACAGAAGTCCGAGCCCTGCGAACCTTGTGCCGAGCCCCAGCACAAGCAGGATCGGAAACATGATCTCGCCGCAGCCCGACAGGAACGCCATCACCGCCGGCGCCGGAAAGTGATAGGGGCCGCCCGGCAGATGCAGCATGAACTCGTCGCTGAACAGCGTCACGGCGGTGTCGTTCAGCTTCAGGAAGCCGCCCCATTTGAGCATGCCGGATCGCCAGAACGGCACGGCCAGCGCGAGGCGCAGCACGAGCTGGACCAGCGAAGGCGTGGCGAGAATCTGAACCAGACGATTGGCCCGGTCGACGAGCAACCAGGGCGACGGCAGGCTGCTGTCGGTGGTCATGTGTTGGTCCGTGATCATGAGGGGTCTCCGCAGGCGAGCGAGATGAAGGTGCCGGCTTCGATCAACCCGGCGATATTTGCGGCAATGTCGAATCCAGCTGCCGCGTCCAGCGCCGACGCCGCGGCCTCGCCGAGCGACAGGCCCGAAATCAGACCATCGGCAAACACCGCGCCGCCGGGCGGAAGGCGGTGCACGGTGACGTCGAATGCGGGTCGCGTGATCAGCGCATCCTCCGGCGTCGAGGCATCGATGCGCGGGAGCGGTGCGCCATCGCGGTTGGCGGCAAAGATCGTCACGGCCGCATATTGCGAGCGCAGGCATCGCGCGGCCGGATGTGGAACGAACACCAGATCGGCCAGGTGATCGGGCGTCACCGCCGAGAGCCGGGCCGGCGACAATGGCGCGGCATCGGCGGCGTGATAGGCATCAAGCCAGGCCCGTTCGATACGCGCGACATCGGCTAGCCAGGGCATATCCTGCGCATGCTCATAAGCTTCGATGAACGCCGGAAAATCGCGGCCATATTCGAACAGCAGCGGCGAGGTCGGCGGATGGCTGCGAACATGGAAGCGCGCCATGGCGCGGAAGAACTCAGGTCCGGTGATGCGCTGCACCGCCGGATAGACCGCAGCCAGGGCGTCGATCAGGCTGACCGTGACGTTGTTGCGGTAGACGTCGTAACGGCGGCCGGCGGCCTTGCCGTTCGGGCCGGTCACGACCGAAGGCGTGCTGCGCGCGGGATCCAGCAGCGCCGGCGCGAAGGCAGCGGCAAAGGGCAGGCTGGGTTCAGGCAGCATGACGCTCTCCCGCAAACACAGCGGCCTGATCACGGTCGAGGATCGCCTGTGCGGCAGCAGCCTCCGCTTGCAGCACCGGCCAGTCCGGAATCTTGCTGTCCCATTCGATCAGCGTCGGCACCGCGCCGCGGCGCTGGATGACGATCTCGTAGAGCTTCCAGACGGCGTCGGCGACCGGACCGTCATGACTGTCGATCAGCAGCAGGTCGCCTTCGTCGTCGGCCTGCTCGGCATGGCCGGCAAGATGGATTTCCTGGACGCGCGACAGCGGGAAGTCGGCGAGATAGTCGAGCGCCGAGTAGCCGTGATTGGTCGCGGAGACGAACACATTGTTGACGTCGAGCAGCAGTCCGCAGCCGGTGCGCTCGGTAACCGCGCGGATGAACTCGGTCTCGCGCATCGCGGAGTCGCGGAAGGCGACATAGGTCGACGGGTTTTCCAGCAGCAGCGGCCGGCGGATCGCCTCCTGCACCTGGTCGATGTGGTCGCAGACGCAAGCCAGCGTCGCTTCGGTGTAGGGCAGGGGCAACAGATCGTTGAAGAAGCTGGTTTCATGCGTGGACCAGGCCAGATGCTCGGACACCAGCGCCGGCTGGTAGCGCGCGACGAGACTGCGGAAGCGTGCCAGATGGGCCTTGTCGAGCGGCCGGGGGCCGCCAATCGACATGCAGACGCCGTGCAGGGACAGCGGATGGTCGCGGCGGATCGCTTCCAGGGCGCGATGCGGCGGGCCGCCATCGCCCATGTAGTTCTCGGCGTGGACCTCGAAGAAGCCACGCCGAGGTCCTGCCTCGAGGATATCAGCCAGATGCTCCGGCTTGAAGCTCGTCCCGGCGACGCCCCCGATCGGCATTGCGAAGCGAAGCGGCATGGCTGCGGGTCGGGTCGGCTGGATCACCGTGCTCATCGTGCTGCTCCGTTCGTGCTTGCTGGCGGCGTCGCGCCGTCCGTCAGACCGGCTTGAGCGAACCCTTCTTGCCGTTCGGCAGCTCGATGCTGGTGCAGGTGCCGCCCTGCACGAATTTCCAGGCGTTGCCCTGGAAGTCGACGGTCGAGGTGCCCTGGCAGGTCGTGCCCGGTCCCGCCGCGCAATCGTTCTGGCCCTTCAGCGCGACGCCGAAGCACTTCTCCTTCTTGGCGGCCATTGCAGCCTCGCCCTCGGCCTTGGTCAGCGGGCCGGCGGCGGCGAGGGTCGCGAGCGCAGTCGATACCGCGCCGGCGAGGACGAGCGAGGTGACGGCATGTTTGGCAGACATCGATATTCTCCTGTTCGAGATGGCATCCCCTGGCCGGCGATGCGCGCATGGTCTCCTTCGATGCGCAGGCAGCCCGCGTTACTGAAGGGCCGCTCACGAACCCGTGAGACCGATTGGATCGGGCGCACCGCCGGTGCGCTTGGGCTGGTATTTGCGGCCAGGCGTCCGCTCAAGGCCAATGCCTAGGGTCTATCGAGACGGTAGCCACCGGGCATTGGCGGCGCGGGCCCGTTTCCGGCCAGATGTAACGGGCGAGCGTCCGCGGCGTAGAGCAATGTCAGTGGCTCCAGCGGACCGGCAGGCGAAGGCAGCGATGAAGGTTGATCCCGAACGGCGGCTGCAGGCGATCGCGAGGATGACGGTCAGCATCCGCCTCGCGGTGTCGGCGCTGGTCCTGGCGGCGATCCTGCTGACGGCCGGGCTCTCCAGCCTGCTCTGGTGGCGCACGGCGGAGGCGACCAGCCGCCAACTCGCCTCGACCATCAACGAGCAGATCGTGGCGGCGGTGCGCAAGGAGGTCTCGGCCATCGTCGACGAGGCGCGTGCCGCGCACACCGCGATCCGCACGCTGTTTCTGCAGAACGTGCTCGACACCCGCGAGGCCGACAAGCGCGAGTTCGTGTTTCTGTCGCAATTGCAGTCGCAGGCGACGATCTCCTGGGTCGCCTTCGGCTGGCCCGACGGCTCCTTCTTCGCCGCGCACAAGCTCGGCGATCGTCGCCTGGAGATGATGGAGATCTCGCTGACGGATCACCCAGGCGAGCGCCGCGTGGATGAATATGACGTGGTGCCCGGCGACATCGAATTCGCCAATCGCCGCTTCGAGCCGACTGCGTTCCGTGTCGCCGATCAGGCCTGGTTCAAGGCCGGGCTCAGCGCGGACGACCCGCAATGGTTCAGGGTGATGGATCATGCCACCGGCGAGCGGCCCTCGATCGCCTTCGCGGGGCCGATCGACGTCTATCAGGAGCGGCAAGGCGTTCTGGCCGTCATCATCGAATATACCAGGCTGGCGCGCTTCCTGTCGCAGCTCGAGGTCGGGCGCACGGGGACCGCCTTCATCGTCGATGGCAGCGGCGAGCTCGTCGCCGCGCCGGACAAGGAGGCCGACGAGCTCCACCCCGCGCGCGGCGATATCACGCTTCTTCCATTGGCGCGCGCAGCGCTCGACAGAGCGGGCGAGGTCGGCCGCAAGGAGGCCTGGCGAAGCCGGCTCACCTCGGGCGGCGCGGCGTATGAGGTTGCGTTGACTCCGCTGCCGTTTCCCGGCTGGTCGCTCGCCACCGTGATCCCCGAGGCCGAATTTCTCGGGCCGGTCGAAACGACGCTGCAGCGCCTGATCCTCGGCCTCGCCGTCGGCGCGGTGCTCGCCGCGCTGGCTTCCGCGATGCTGGCGCGGTCCGTCATCGCCGCGCCGCTGTCGCGCGTGGTCGGCGAGCTTCGTCATGTCGAGGCCTTCGCGCTGGAGCAGGTCCGCCGCCACCCCTCGCGGCTCAAGGAGATCGCGAGCCTGTCGGGCGCGATTGCCGAGATGGCGTCCGGCCTGTCCGCGTTCCGCAAATTCATCCCGGCCGATCTGGTCCGTGGCCTGCTGCGCCAGGGCGTCGAGGCAAGGCCCGGCGGCAGCATCCAGCAGCTCAGCGTGATGTTCATCGACATTGCCGGTTTCACCGGCCTGTCCGAGCGGCTTGGTGATCGCGTCGTGCCGCTGCTCTCGCGCTATCTCGACGTCACCTCGGAGATCATCGTCGCCAATGGCGGCACCATCGACAAGTTCATCGGCGATGCCGTCATGGCGTTCTGGGGCGCGCCGCAGCCGCAGGACGATCACGCCGCGAGGTGCTGCCGCGCCGCGCTGGCTTGCCGCAAGGCGGTGGAAGAGTCCGGCCTGGTCGACGATCTCGGCCAGCCGCTGCAGATCCGGATCGGCATCAATTCTGGCCGCATGCTGGTCGGCAATATCGGCTCGGAGCTGCGGCTGAACTACACCGTGATCGGCGATGCCGTGAACGTCGCCAGCCGGCTCGAAGGTGCCAACAAATCCTATGGCACGCAGATCCTGATCGGCGAGACCACCGAACGCCTGGCACGCGGCGCCGTCATTACGCGCGAGATCGATAGCATCGCGGTCTACGGACGGGAGGAGGGGCTGTCCGTCTACGAGCTGATCGGGATGACGGGCGAGGGCATCATCGACGGCGAGACGATCGGCTGGATCGCCGATTACGAGCGCGGCCTTGCCGCCTATCGCGCGCGGCGGTTCGCCGATGCGCTGGCCGATTTCGATGCGGTGCTGAAACGGCGCGGCCATGATCGTCCCGCCGAGCTGATGCGCGACCGCTGCCGGCAACTTGCAGCAGCCTCGCCCGACGCGGCCTGGCGACCCGTGGCGGCCTTGGCTTCGAAATAGCGGCATTGGAGCCCAGGACATCCGGCACTCCAATCACGACGTCCGTATCGCACATCAGGCTTGAGCCAGACGAGCGTCTATAGTAGGAATTTTCATGGGTCTGCAGTTCACCCATGGCGTCACCGTCCCGCGAGGGAAGCTAAACCTGCAAGGCTCAATCGAACCGACACCAAACCTCGTGCCGCGTCGTAAGCCGGTGACTTCCGACAATCCTATCCGGATCGGCGCATAGAGGATTGGTCATGGCCAGAACTCCCATTGCCTTCGTTGCGGGCGACATCTCCGCGCTCGCGAAATCCGTACGCGCTCAGCTGCTGCAGCGAACCTCGCCGCCGGGGCACGTCGAGCTGCTCAATATTCTTGCGCGTGCGACGGGACACAGGAATTATCAGCATTTCCGCGCAGGTGCGGCGTGCACGTCCGCTGACCGCGGCGCGCCGGCTGTTCAAAGAGAGACGGTCGATCTGAAACGCGTGCAACGCGCGGCGCGCCATTTCGACGAGCACGGCAGGCTGCTGCGCTGGCCTGCCCGCCACAATCTGCAGCAGCTGAGCCTCTGGGTGTTGTGGGCCGGCTTCCCGCCGCGGTGCAGTCTGGCCGAGCCGGAAGTCAAGACGCTGTTGAACAGTCGGCACGCCTTTGCCGACGATGCCTTGCTCCGCCGTGCGCTATGCGATCACGGCCTGGTCTCCCGCACGGCCGATGGACGCGCGTATCGCAGGATCGAGCGTCGGCCGCCGTTGGAGGCGGCTGCGCTTCTGCGGCATCTCAAGACCGGCGCGCTCCGACGACGACCGGAGGCTGTGACATGAGCGCAAATCCGGACGCATTGCCGCTCGCCGGACCTTCGCCGGTCTCGGTGCAGACCTCCCGCGGGATGGTCCAGTGCGCGATCGCGGGCGAGGGGCCCGCCATCCTCGCCATCCACGGTGGCATGGGCGGCCATGATCAGTCGTGGCTGCTGGCGCGCGCCCTCGCCACGACGCTTGGAGACAAGCAGGTGGTGGCCGTGTCGCGCCCGGGCTATCTCGGCTCGCGTCTCGCGCTTGGCGCATCGCCCGACGAGCAGGCTGATGTCTATCTGGCGCTACTCGACGCGCTCGAAATTTCGACCGCGGTCATCGTTGCGGTCTCGGCCGGCGGTCCCTCGGCGCTGCAATTCGCCGCGCGGCATCCCACGCGCTGCCGCGCGCTCGTGCTGGTCTCGGCCTGCACGGGACGCCTGCAGACGCCACCGGAGATCGCCGCGCGTCTGCGCATGATGGGCCACCTCGCGCGCCTTCCCGGCTTGCCCCGCGCTTTGAAATGGCAGGCTGAACGGAATCCGCAAGCCGGTGCGCGCCGCGCGATTCCCGATGACGCGATGCGCGATCGGACCCTCCGCCATCCGGAGGCCGGTCCGTTCCTTCGCACCTTGCAATTTGGTGTGTTCGACCGTCTGCCCAAGCGGCTGCCGGGGACCGTCAACGACATTGCGCAGTTTGCCGCGCTGGGACAGTTGCCCGCCGGGTTGATCTCGGCGCCGACGCTCGTCGTGCACGGCCGCGCCGACAATGTCGTGCCGTTCCTGCATGCCGAGAACGTCTGCCGGGCCATTCCGC
Source organism: Bradyrhizobium nitroreducens (assembly GCF_002776695.1). GTDB lineage: Bacteria > Pseudomonadota > Alphaproteobacteria > Rhizobiales > Xanthobacteraceae > Bradyrhizobium > Bradyrhizobium nitroreducens. The sequence continues at coordinate 6,528,067 of NZ_LFJC01000003.1, read as the reverse complement.
ACGCGAAGCTGCTGGCGCCCCCCGACGGCGGCCACGTCGCGCTGTTCACGCATCTGGACCTGGTGCGCAAGGAGGCCGAGCCGTTCTTGAATGCGCGCGAACGCGCTCCGTTGCACCATCGCATCGAGGATCGCCATGAAGGCAACATTGCTCAGATCTGAGGACTACACCCGCTCGCCCTGGAAGAACGGCGGAGGCATCTTCACCGATATCGCGGACGCGCATCGGGCCGACGCGCCGCAGAAGAGCTGGGATAGCCTGCTGTGGCGCTTTGCGAGCACGCCGATCGTGGCGCCCGGGCCGTTCTCTCACATGCCGGGCATCGACCGCCTGCAGATGGTCGTCAGTGGGCGCGGGCTGGTGCTGAGGGCGCCGGGGCAGGACTTCGACGAGCGGGAGCCGTTCACCACCGTGCGCTTCACCGGCGAGCTCGAGATCGTGACCGAGCTCGAGGCGGGTCCCGTCGAGGTCGTCAACCTGATGGCGCGGAGGGGGGCGGCGGAGATTGATCTCTTGGCACTCCGAGCGCCGGCCGACCGGCAGCTCGCCGCCGGCACGCATCTGGTTTATGCCGCGGGCGGCGGTTGCCGCATCCGCCTCGATGGCGAGGAATTTTCAGTTTCGCACGAAGACACGCTGAAGGTGGAGCTCACCGCGGCCGCGCAACTCGCGTTGATGTCGGGGCTGGCGGTGCTGGGCTCGATCCGGCTGATCGGCTAGCGCGATCGCTCCCTGCGCACAATCCGGGCAACTGGCCAGGTTGACGGCGCCCGGCCGGAGTACGATATGTGCTGCGATGCAAACCGCCGCTGAAGGGCAAGCGATGACCACGCCGACGACCAGCAATGCCCCCACGCAAGCCGACGGCGTCATCGACTGGCTGACCAACGGCACGCGCGACGAGCGCTTCATCGACAACATCTTCGCGCAGATGTGCATCCGTCTGCAGCAGGCGGGCATTCCGCTCAAGCGGGCGACGCTTCACGTCCAGATCAATCATCCGCAATGGCTTGGGGCCCGGATGATCTGGTCCGAGGGCATGACGGGCGCGGAGATCGCGCGGGTGGATTACGACGTCCGCGAGCGGCCCGAATACATCGGCAGCCCCGCCAGCGAGATCATCGAGGGCGCCACCGAGCTCCGCGAGAATCTGGAACAAGATCCCTCGCTCGGCCGCAAGCACGCCATCTACGGCGAGATGCGGGCCGGCGGGCTGACTGACTACGTCGCCTGGCCGCTGTACCATACGCTCGGCAAACAGCACGTCGTCACCTTTGCCACCGACCGGCCCGGCGGTTTCGACGATTCGCATATCACCGCCCTCAAGAAGCTCCTGCCGGTGCTGGCGCTGGTCAGCGAGATCCGCGTCAAGAACCGCCTGGCGCGCACCCTGCTGGAGACCTATGTCGGCTCCCATGCCGGCGAGCTCATTCTGGCCGGCGCCACCCGGCGCGGCACCGGCACGACGGTGCGCGCCGCGATCATGATCTGCGACCTCCGGGATTTCACCAAGATCTCCGACAATTGGCCGCGCGACGACGTCATCGACCTGCTCAACGACTATTTCGACGCGATGTCGGAGCCGATCGCGCGGCACGGCGGCGAGATCCTGAAGTTCATCGGCGACGGCCTGCTCGCGATCTTTCCGCTGCAACATCCCGACGCCTGCGCAGATCTGCTCCATGCCGTGACCGAGGCCCGCCAGGCCATGACCGCGCTGAACGAACGCAACAGCGGCACGGGCCGCGCGCCGCTGAACTACGGCATCGGCGTCCATGTCGGCGACGTCATGTACGGCAACATCGGATCGAGCAGCCGGCTCGACTTCACCGTGATCGGCCCCGCCGTCAACATGGCCTCGCGCTTGGAGGCCCTGACCAAGCAGTTGGGACGACCAGTGCTGCTGTCACGCGACTTCGCCGAGCTGGTGCAGCCGAAATTCGAGCTGGAGCGTGTCGGCCAGCACGCGGTGCGCGGCTTCAGCGATCCGATCGAGCTGTTTGCGTATCACGGCTGAGGCGGGCTGCGCCGGACGCCGCCGGTGAAGCTAGAGCCCAAGTCGGGCCGCGACGTGATCGATCGCCATGTCCAGCGCCAGCTCCAGCGGTCGTGTCGAACGCAAGGTTTGCGCGAGCAACAGACCTCCCTGCAGGCTGGCAAGCATCGCCTCCGAAAGCTCTTTCAGATCGCCGGCAGACGTTATTCCCGCGCGTGACTGCATTCTGGCGAATGCCGCTTCGAAATGGCCTGCCCAGCGTGCAAAGCTCTCCGCCAGCGCCGCGCGCGTGCGCGGCGTTTCCGAGAGTTCGGCAGCCAGCGAGCCGAGCGGGCAGCCGCCGGCGCAATTGGTCTGGTGCGTCAGCGCGACGACGGCGTCGCGCCATCGGCGAAGTCCTGAGAGGGAATTGAGCTTTCGCAGCAGACCCTCGTGCGTTCCGAGCACGCACTCGGCCTGACGCTGGATCACCGCCAGCACGAGCTCATCCTTGTCGGCGAAGTAGTGATAGACCTGCGATTTGCTGGCCTTGCTGGCCTCGATCACCGCATCGATCGTCGTGTTCGCGGCGCCTCGCGCCCGCACGAGCTCGGTTGCCGCATCGACGATGCGCGCGCGTGTTGCCGCGCCCCGTGCGGTCTTTGGCACTGAGGTGTTGGGCATTGAGGTCTTCGGCACTGGGGTCTTGGGCAATGCAGTCACGTTTTTGTTCATCGCCGTCACCGTACTTGACAGGGATGAGGCTGGCAAGTAATTGGACTAAATAGTCCAGTTTCTGGAGAAGACAAGAATGCCTCGTCTTGACAATGGTGATGCCTTTCCGGCCCTGACGCTCGACACGGTCGCCGACGGTACGGTTTCCGTCGCGCATCACCTGGCAGGCCGCTACGGCGTGGTCCTGATGTATCGCGGATCATGGTGCCCGTATTGCAATGCGCAGCTTGCGGCCTTTGCGCGAGCGAAGGAGAAGCTCGACGAACTCGGGATCAGGGTCGTTGCCCTGTCGGTCGACGACAGGACCGACGCAAGTACGCTGGTCGAAAAGCACCGGCTGAATTTTCCGGTCGGCTATCGCGCCGATGCGGACAGGATCGCCGCGACGACCGGCGCCTATGTCAGCGAGAGCCCGCGCTATCTGCAATCCACCGGCTTCGTTCTCGACCCGAACGGAAGGGTGATCACGGCGGTCTATTCCAGCGGTGCGATTGGGCGGTTGGTCGCCGAGGACGTGATCGGCTTCGTCCGTTATGTGAAGTCCAGGTGAGGTCCAAGTGAGGTCAACTGAAACCCGGAGGCTCGGACGTGAACTCACATGAGGTTGCCGTCGTCGTTGGCGCAGGTCCCGGATTGGGCAATGCGCTCGTTGCGCGCTTCGCGGATGAGGGCATGCGCGTTGCTGCGGTCTCGCGCAGCGGCGGCGCCGCTGTGTCCCACCGCGATCTGGTTCGCCGTTACTCTTGCGATGCGACGGTCGCGGAGCAGGTCAAGGACGTGTTCGCTCGTGTCGGGAACGAACTCGGGCCGCCTTCCCTGGTCGTGTTCAATGTCGGCATCTGGGATCGGGGAGGAATCCTCGACATCTCCGCGGCGTTGTTCGAACAGGCCTGGCGCACGGGTTGCTTTGCCGGGTTCCTGGTCGGCCGTGTCGCTGCGGCATCCATGCTCGACAGCGGAGGTGGTACGATCATTTTCTCCGGTGCTACCGGATCGATCCGGGGCGGTGGTGGATTTGCCGCCTTTGCCTCGCCGAAATTCGCCCTGCGGGCGCTGGCACAGTCGATGGCTCGCGAACTGGGCCCCAAGAACATTCATGTGGCCCATGTCATCCTCGACGGCATGATCGTGCAGGAGGACGATCCTGCGGAAAGCCTGCTTCAGCCGGCGGCGATTGCGGAGAGCTATTATCAGTTGCACCGGCAGGCCCGCAGCGCTTGGACCCATGAGCTCGACCTGCGGCCATCAAGTGAAAAATTCTAGCTCGCCCGCCGCATCCGCCCGAGTTGCCAACCCGCGGCCGCGCGACTGGCTATTGCTGCTGTCGCTGGTGCTGATCTGGGCCGTGAGCTGGCCGGTCATCAAGATTGGTGTCGGCCAGATTCCGCCAATCTGGTACGGTTGCTTCCGCTATGCGATCGCAGCGCTCATCCTGTTCGGAGTCCTGCTTGCGCGGGGTGAGCTTGCGCTGCCGCCGCCCGCCGATGTCCCGGTCGTCGTCATTTCGGGGGCGCTTCAGATGGCGGCGTATTCGGCGCTCACCGGTCTTGCGCTGACGATCTTGCCGCCGGGGCGTGCATCCGTACTGGCGTTTTCGACGCCCATCGTGGTCGCGCCGCTCGCGGCCTGGCGGCTGGGTGAAGATCTGGGACCGAAGACGGTGGCGGGCGTGTTGATCGGATGTGCCGGAACGGCGGTGATCGCCTCGCCGTCCTTTGCCGTCATCGGCAGGCAGACCCTGGCTTACGGCATGCTGATGGGCGCCGCCACGGCGTGGGCCGTCACCATCGTGACCGTACGGGGGCATCGCTTCACCTCTTCGGCATTGAGCCTCGCCCCCTGGCAGATGCTGATCGCGGCAATCCTGCTGCTTCCGATCGCGATCTCCGCCGAGGGAGCGCCAGCAATGTCGCCGCTGGGCGCGGCCACGCTCGTCTACGTGGCGCCGGTCGCCACCGCGTTCGCCTACTGGGCCGTGGTCGAGGCCGGGCGCCGCTTCGCTGCAAGCACCATGTCGATGGCACTGCTGGCGACACCCAGCGTCGGATTGCTGATTTCCGCGTGGATGCTGAATGAGCAGATCAATGCGTCTCTTCTCGCGGGAGTGGCTCTGACCGCGACCGGGATCCGTTTGACGATTGCGACGACGCGACAGGGATGATCCGAGAGGCCCTGTCGACTGCGCGTCGTCGCTCTGCGAGGGCACGGCAGTTCGTCTGTTGCCAACGCGGGCATGTGCAACTACGCTTTGCGCCGCCTCGTCCATGTTTCTTCGATCAGTCGCACCGACATGCCCAAATTCCTACGCATCGGAGTCCATCAGTCGAACGTATCGGGGTACACGTCGAAGGCCTGGTGCATCCGGCGGGTTGGTTCGGCGGTTTTCCTGAAGTGGGGCGCCGTGGAGGTCCAGGGCGCCGGCGATGGGCGAAAGGTCTATTGGACGCGTCTGCCGCAGGAGAAGACGGTTCGGTGCGGCACGGCGCAGCGTGCCCAGGACTATGCCAAAGCCGCGATCGCCCGGCGTCGCAGCCATCGCTATGAACCGCTCTCCGGACCGATCGCGCCGCGGCGCCGGGCGGCCGAGATCGGCGCCGAGTCCAAGCAAGTGCTGGCCACGATCCTGATCGTCGACATCGTCGGCTCCACCGCAAAGGCGGCGAAGCTCGGCGATGCGCGCTGGACCAAGATCATGGGTCATTATTATGCTGCCGTGCGCAAGGAGCTGAAGCACTCGCGCGGCAAGGAAGTCGTGACGACAGGCGACGGCGTCCTGGCGACCTTCAAGGCGCCGGCGGCCGGAATCACATGCGCGACCGCGATCCAGAAGGCGGTGCGCACATTGGGGCTCGACATCAGGGTCGGGCTGCATGCCGGCGAATACAAGGTGAGCGGAGGCGAGATGGTCGGCCTTGCCTTTCACATCGGCACGCGCGTCGCCGCCAAAGCACGGGCCGGCGAAGTCCTGGTCTCGAGCGCGGTCAGGGACCTGATGGCGAAGTCCGAGATTCGCTTCAGGGATCACGGCATGCACCAGCTCAAGGGCGTGCCGGCGCGATGGAGGCTGTACCGGGTGGAGAGCTGAGCGGGATCGCGAACAGGCGTTCTCCCGCGCAAGGATCTCGCTCCTCGGGACCACGGGCTTCCTCAACCGCCGGGAACCGCGAGTTACGCCAGTTGCGCCCGGAACTCATTGACGGGATTAGCTTCTTTGCAGTCGCAACGATCCCGTTAAGGTCGAAGACACCAAGTGCTTTTACGTGTCCTTCGCGTCTCTGTCCTAGCCTTCCATGCGGTTGGGACAATCTCGATGGGCTTCTTCGCGCGGATTCGTGACGCATTCGTGGTCGGCGATACGACCGATCCGCTCGGACGTTCGCTGCTCGTCGAGCAATTCCGGGTGCTGCGCGAGCAGGTGCCGGTGCTCTACGCCGTTCTTCTGGTCGACAGCATCAGCGTCGGCCTTTTCCTCCCGGTCACGGTGTCGGCCTGGCTGAGATTTGCCTTGCCGGCCGCGCTGCTTGCGATCTGTCTGTTTCGGCTGGCGCAGTGGCTCCGGCTCAAGAAGGCCGACTTCACCGCGGAGGAAGCCTATCGCGAGCTCGCAAGGGCCCGTCTCGCCACGGTGGTGATCTGCTCCAGCTTCGTGATCTGGATCCTTGCGCTGTTCATGGCCGTCGACCCCGGCCTGCGCGCGCCGGTTGCCCTTCTCATCTTCATGGGATGCGTCGGGACCGCCTACTGTCTCGGCAGCTTCCCGCCGGCGTCCCGGCTGACGATGCTGATTGCCGGTGCGCCCGTCGCCACGCTCCTGCTGCTCTCCGGCGACGGGATGATGATTTCGGTCGGCATCAATCTGCTGGCGTTGCTTGCTCTGCTCGCCCGGATGATCAACACCAATTTCCGCTCCTTCGTGAAGATGGTCGAGACCCACGAACGGCTGGCCCTGGAAGGTGAGCGCGCGCGGGCCGCGGAGCAGACGGCGACGGCGTTCGCGGAGCGCTTCGATCGGGCGCTCAACAACATGTCCCAGGGGCTGTGCTTCTTCGACGCCGATCAGCGCCTGATCGTCTGCAACCGGCAGTATCTCGAGGTCTACGATCTGGACCCGAAACTGGTCCGGCCAGGCATGAAGCTGAACGACATCGTCGATCTCCGCTATTCGGTCGGCAGTGCACCGAAGATGGAGAAGACGGATTATCTGCTCTGGCGCAACAGCGCGCCGGTGATCAGCGAAGATTCGGATACGACCGTGGAGCTGACCAACGGCCGGATCGTGCGGATCCGGCATCGTCCGATGGAGGACAATGGTTGGGTCGCCACCCACGAGGACATCACGGAGCGACATCGCACCGAGATGGCGCTTGCGGAAGCCGAAGCCTCTTTCCGCCTCCTGTTCGAAGAGAACCCGCTTCCGATGTGGGTGGTCGATGCAAAGACGCGTCAGCTCATCGCCGTGAACGGTGCGATGTGCCGGCACTATGGATATTCCCGCCAGGATCTTCTCGCCATGTCCGAGCATCAGCTCGCCTATGGCGAACCGCAAGCGGCGGCCGGACGCGACTGCGAATTGCACAGGACGGCCGACGGCGAGGTGATCGAGGTCGTGATCGAATCCCGGCCGCTCGCCTATGAGGGGCAGTCCGCCCATGTCTGCGTCGCCTTCGATGTGACGGAACGGAACCGGGCGCAGCAGAGGGTCAGCTACCTCGCGTGTCACGACGCGCTCACGGAGCTGCCGAACAGGGCCGCCCTGGACGAGCACCTCGGCGCCGCGATCGAGCGGGCGGAGATCACCGATGGCGCCTTTGCCGTGCTCTGCATCGATCTCGACCACTTCAAGGAGATCAACGATCGTTTCGGCCATGCCGTCGGCGATGCCGTGCTACGCGAGGCCTCGCGGCGCCTGCAGCGGGCGGCGCAAGGATCCTATGTCGCTCGCGTCGGCGGCGATGAATTCATCGGCATCACCGACCAGTCGCCGCTGCCGGCAACCGCGGAGCTGCTCGCCACGAGGATACGGGCTCAATTCGAGCAACCGATCGAGGTCGATGGCCATGTGCTGAAGATCGATCTCTGCGTCGGCGTCGCGCTTTATCCGCGAGACGCCGACAATTCCGTGTCGCTGCTGGCGAATGCGGACGCCGCGCTGTATCGCGCCAAGCACGAGGGCAGGGGAGCCGTCCGCCTGTTCACCGGCGCGATGGACCAGCAGCTGCGGGACCGCCGCGCGCTGGAGCACGATTTGCGGATGGCCGTCGAGCGGGGCGAGCTTTATCTGGAGTATCAGCCGCAGCAGCATCGCGACGGCACGCTGACGGCCTACGAGGCGCTGGTGCGCTGGCGGCATCCGGAGCGCGGGATCATCGCCCCGGGCGAGTTCATTCCGATCGCGGAGCAGAGCGGCTCCATCGCGCAGATCGACGATTGGGTGCTGATGGAGGCGTGCAGGGAAGCGGCATCATGGGGGCAGCCGCTGCGGGTGGCCGTCAACGTCTCGGCGGCGCAGTTCCGTCGGGAAAATCTCGACCGGCAGGTCCGCCGGGCGCTGCGCGACAGCGGGCTTGCGGCCGCACGTCTCGAGCTCGAGATCACCGAGGGCGTCCTGATCGAGGATATGCCGCGCGCCAAGCGGACGATGCAGTCGCTCAAGGCGCTTGGCATCCTGATCGCACTCGACGATTTCGGAACGGGATACTCGTCGCTGTCATATCTCGAAGCGTTTCCGCTGGACCGGATCAAGATCGATCGCTCCTTCGTCGTCTCGCTCGGCCAGAGCGAGCGATCGCTCGCCATCGTGCGGGCCGTGATCGGCCTCGCTCATGGTCTCGGAGTGCCTGTTCTGGCGGAAGGCATCGAGACCGACGCCCAGATGTCGCTCCTGGTGCAGGAGGGCTGCGACGAGATGCAGGGATATCTGATCGGGCGGCCGCGGAGCCTCGTGCCTCCGAGGCCGGGCAAGAATGCTTCCAGACGCGCGGCGTCCTGATCGGCGGGCGCGGCGAAAGGCGCCCAAAGCGCGATGAATTTGGATGAATCATCGACGCGCGTTAGGTTGTTGTTTGCGCATGATCTTTCTGGAAAACCGCTTCGCACTTTTCCGGATGATGCTTTAGCCAGCCGGATCGGTCCGATCGCAATGCGGGCATCGGCCGTCCGCGGCGATCGCGAGTTGGCGACCGATCTCGTCCCTGAGCGCGTCGGACTCGTGGGCGGTGCCATCGCTCTTCAGGATTCGCTTGGCGCGTTCGTAGGCATGGCTTTCGGCGGCGTCGTCGCCGACGCGGATGATCACCTCGTCGTGGAAAGGGCAGATCGTGGTTGCACGAGTCGTCTCGAGCGCGTAGCGGACGGCTGCGGTGAGATCGTCCAGATTGGCGGACATCATGGCTGCTCTCCTGATCGAGGCGGTCCAGATGGTGGCCTGTTGCCGGCGACGCGCGGTCGCCGAACCCCGTGTTTCGAAGCGGCACCCGGAGTGCCTAGGAGTCCGGGTTCCGCTTCGTCCGACACCGGACAGCGCGCCCGATCCCAAGCAGATCATAGGCGCGGCAAGGCGATGCGCTTTGACCCATCTCAAACCTGGGAAAGGTCCGTAAGTGATCGTCCGCAATTTCGCCGGCCGGAGTTTTGGAGCATGAAGGAAGCATGCACCGCCAGATCCTTTTCAGGTGCCCGCGCACCGGCATGAACGTCCAGCATCGGATCGATGACGTGCGGTTCGAGAGTTCCGAGCCGGCGGACAGCTATGTGCCGGTGAGATGTCCGGCCTGCATGTCGCTGCACTTCGTCAACATCACCTCCGGCAAGCTGCTGAGCGAGCGAAACGGGCCCGTCGAAAGGGCGCGCTCGGCCTGATCCGTCCACCTCGCCTGGGCCGCGCTGCCCCGAGCGGAGAAGCGTCAGTGGATCGCCGCGTACATGATGGCTTCCTCCGTGGCCTCCAGCGCGGAGAACTCCTCGACCACCTTGCCTTGCCTGCAGACCAGGATGCGGTCCGACAGCGCCATGATCTCGGGCAGGTAGGAGGAGATCACGACCACCGCCTTGCCCTTGTCGGCCAGCGAATTGATCAGCTCGTGAATCTCGACGATGGCGCCGACATCGACGCCCCGCGTCGGCTCGTCGAAGATGATCAGCTCCGGATCCTGGATCAGCGATTTGGCGATCACGACCTTCTGCTGGTTGCCGCCGGACAATTCGACGACCTTGGCCTCGTCGCCGATGGCGCGCACCTTGAGGCGCTCGATCCAGGACTTTCCGGTCGCCGTGCTTTCGCGCCGCGACAGCCAGGCACGTCCCCTCGGAAACTTGGCGAGCAGGCCGAGATAGATGTTGCGCGCTATGGACGCGGTCTCGAAGAACCCTTCGACCTTGCGATCCTCGGTCACGTAGGCGATGCCGGCCTGCACGGCCGGCGCGGGGACGCGGTAACGGACCGGCTTGTCGTCGAGGATCACCTCGCCGCCGTGGAAGAAGTCGCGCTTCATGACGCCTGCGACGATCTTGAACGTCTCGGTGCGGCCCGCGCCGACGAGACCGAAGACGCCCGTGATCTGGCCCGCAAATACCGACAGCGAATTGTTCTTCACCATCGGCGCCATCTTCAGGTTCTGCACCGTCAGCACTCGCTTGCCCGAGGGGCGGACCGTCGCCTTGCGCGCGCCGTAGAGCGTGTTGGAGAGATCCCGCCCCACCATCGCCTGGATGATGCGCGCCCGGTCGAACCGGGCGGCGTCGGCGGTCACGACATGCCTGCCGTCGCGCAGCACCGTGATGCGGTCGGCGAGCAGCAGCGCTTCTTCGAGGGCATGGGAGATGAGGATGATGGAGACACCGCGCTTCTTCAGGTCCTTGACCAGGTCGAAGAAGTATTTCTTCTCCTCCGGCGTCAGCGTCGCGGTCGGCTCGTCGAAGATGATCACCTTCGCCTTGTGCAGCACGGCACGTGCGATCTCGACCATCTGCTTCTTGGCCGCGCCGAGGCCGCCGACCGTCGCGGTCGGCGTCACGTCGAAATTGAGCGATTGCAGGAATTGCTGGGCCGCGATGTAGATGCCGCGCAGGCGGTTGTAGAATTTCTCCTGTCCGAGGAACAGGTTCTGCGCCACCGTCATGGTCGGCACCAGGCTGTTCTCCTGGAACACCATGGCGATGCCGAGGTTGCGCGCCTCCAGCGGGGTCTTCGGGGTAACCTCGACGCCGTCGACGCTCATGCCCCCCGAGGTCAGCGTCACGACGCCGGCCATGACCTTGGTCAGCGTGGACTTCCCCGCGCCGTTCTCGCCGACGAGGGCGTGGATTTCGCCGCGTCTGAGGTCGAAATCGACGCCGTCGATGGCGGGCACGCCGGCGTAGAGCTTGGTCGCCTTCGACAGCGACAGGACGAGGTCGTTCATGCGCTGGCCTCCTCGCCGAAGGAGGCCAGCGGCAGCTTGATGACGCGCCCGGGCCCCTTTGCGATCACGACGAGGTCGCCTCCGAATTCGACCGCGGCCACGATGCCGTGGTTGACGCCGTCGGCCCGGCTATGCAGCGAATAGCGCGGCAGGCCGTCGGCTCCAAGCCGGATGACGAGACCATACGACCGCGGCGGCGCCCAGGGCTTCATCACGCCCATGGTCTTGATGTGCGCGCCCTGCAACGGCTCCTTGAAGGAATGGCCGGACCGCAGGCGCGGCGCGACCCAGAACTCCGGGTCGATCTCCGCGATCATGCGGCGGCGATAGGCCGGCTCGCGCAGCACGAACTCGACGAGCTGGGTGCGCGCCGTGAAGGCGGTGAGCCAGAAGCCGCCGCCGCGCGCCGGCGACAGCCGGGACGGGTAGACCGGCAGGTGCCGCAGCACATCCTTGCAAGCTCCGTCCGGTGCGATCGAAACCAGGCGATGCCGCCAGCTTTCGCTGACGAGCACGCTGCCGTCGCCCGCGATCGCGCCGAACGCGTAGCCCAAGCCGCCGGCAAGCTGCGTGATGGCGCCTGATTTCGGATCGAGCCGCAGCACTCGGCCGGTCTTGCCGAGCTCCATCAGATCGCGCGCCCAGTCGCCGACATCGTGCAACGACGATCCATCGGTTGCGATCAACGTGCCGTCGCTCGCGGGAGCCAGCGCATTGACGGCGTGCAGCCCTTGCGAAAATGTGGCCGCCGGCGCTTCGGCCGTGGCGTTGTCATAGAGCCGGACTTCCGTGCCGCCAAGCGCGACAGCCAGCCCTCCACCAGGCAAGGAGGCCAGCGCTGAGATCGGCCGCTCGAACGCGCGAACCGTCGTTGCCGAATGTCCGCTCAGCCGTGTCAGCCGCACGCCGTCGGCAAGGAGCAGCGACGTGCCGTCCGTCGTGAGATCCTCCGGCGCCTCGCATTCGAGCAGGATGTCCGCCTGCTCGAGCGCCTGGTTGGGCTTCAACGCTCCGTCGAACGACGGGACGGTGATGGCCGCCTCGCCACGGCCGAGGAAGCGGTTGGCGAATTCGCTGATGGCGGCGATCATGACGACTTCCCCCAGCGCTTGTCGTACTGCACGAAGTCGGGATCGGCATTGTCGAGCTTGAAGCGGCCGATCCGGTTGTTGGCGATGCCGCCGAGATAGAGATAGCCGCGATGCTCGCGCATCGAGGTGATCATGGGATGATTGAGGCCCTTGAGGTCCCAGAACGACTCCAGGATCTTGCCCTGCTCGTTGAACTTGACGACGCAGCCGGTGTTGATGTTCGGGAACAGCCATTCGTCGACCGGCACGCGCTTGGCCATGCGCCGGCGGAAGCCGGGCATCTTCCAGGCGAGATCGAGCGAGGGGCTGCGCATGCCGACCAGCGCCAGCCAGTAATTGCCGTCCGAGGCGAGGTTGATGTTGTCGGGGTAGCCCGGCAGATTGTCCATGACGATCTCGACGTCGCCCTTTTTCGAGCCGGCGAACCAGTAGCGCTTGATCGAGCAGCCGAAGGTTTCCGCGAACAGGATCGATTGCCCGTCGCTCGCGACCGCGACCCCGTTCGGGAATTTGAGGCCGCGCAGCGCGGTGTGGGTCGCGCCCGTCTTTGTGTCGTAGCAGATGATGCGGCCGTTGCCGCGCGCTTCCAGTCCGTCGACCGGCCATTCGTCCATCTCGTAGCGAACGGTGGCCTCGGAGAAGAAGATCAGCCCGTCGTCGGTGATGTCGAGGTCGTCGGCGAGCCGCAGGCGGCTGTCGTCGTTCACGGAGTAGAGGCTGCGGTTGGTCTCGTCGGTGGCCTTCTCCACGGTGCCGTCGGGCTTGATACGATAGAGGCCCATGCCGCCGATGCAGACATAGAGATTGTCCTGCTTGTCGAACGCCATGCCGAGCGGCTGGCCGCCGATATGGGCGAACACCTCCATCCGCTCGTAGTCCGGCGGAAAAAAGCGGATGATGTCGCCGTGCCGCGATCCTGCATAGAGCACGTCGTTGCGATCGAGGATGACGTCCTCCGGCGCTTCGATCCGGCCGAGGCCGATCAGCGAGACCTCGCGCAGCCTGTCGTTCTGCTCGAACGGGCCGCCCTTGCCGATCTCGGTTGGCGGCGGCGGCGGCAGCGCATGGTAGGTCGGGGCGACATAGACCTTGCTGATGATGCGGGTGCGGTTCTTCTGCCAGCGGATGTCGACCATCGCGGCGACCAGCAGGATCGACGCCAGCGCCATGCGGTTGACGCCGCCGCGCGCGTTCATGGCGGTCAGGCCGTTGGTGACGAGCAGGACGATGAGCACGCCGACCATGGACTTGACGACCGAGCCCTTGCCGCCGCCGAGCGTGATGCCGCCGAGCACGGTTGCCGTCAGCACGATCACTTCCAGGCCGACGCCGATGTCGCCGCCGACCGTGCCGAGCCGTGCGGCGAAGAACAGCGCGCCGATGCTGGTCAGGACGCCGCTCGCGACATAGCAGAGCGCGATGGTGCGGCGGACGGGAATGCCGGAATTGTAGGCCGAGCGCCGCGATCCGCCGATCGCGGTGATGTGCCAGCCGGGCCGCAGCCGCGTCAGGAAGACGTGACCGAAGATCGCGATCACGATGTAGACCAGTGCGACGCTGGGGATACCGAGCACGGTTCCCCCGCCGATGAAGTCCCATGACGGGATATCGGGAAAGGCCGACGCGATGGCGTTGGAATAACGCTGGATCAACAGATCGTAGGCCGAGCGGTAGATGATCAGCGTGATCAGTGTGGTGATGAAGGCACGCAGCCTGAGATATCCGATCAGCACGCCATTCACGGCGCCGAGCAGCCCGCCGACGATCATGGTGACGACCACCACGGCGGGGACCGGCCAATTGAGCACGTCGAGCAGATAGAGCGCGCAGAAATCCGTCAGTGCGAAGATCGATCCGACCGACAGGTCGATGCCGCCGACGATGACGACCAGCGCCATGCCGAGGCCGATGAAGCCAATCTCGCCGGCCTGCCGCGCGGTGTCGGCGAGGCTCGCCGGGGAGAGGAAGTGCTCGAGCGAGCGGCTGAGCGCGAAGCCGACGATCAGGAGCAGGATCACCGGAATGGCGGTTTCGGTCCATCGTTTGGACAGGATCTCACCGAGGAGATGGTCCGGCCAGTAGCGATATCGGAGCCTCGTCAGTGTCTCGCGCATCTGCCTTCCGCTGATTTATGTGCAAGGTTGCGCGTTCCACACCCGAAGGCGCGGAACGCGCAGCTTTCTTGTGCGATCACTTCTTGAGATCGGAGAGATTCCAGCACGCTGTCTGGGTGTCGGCGTTTTCCTTGGTGATCGGGATCAGCGTCGTATATTCCGAGCCTTTGACCGAGCCCGGCTTGGCGCCCGACGACAGCAGCCACTTGATGGTGCCGGCCATTTGCGCGGCCTGCGTCGGCACGTCGTAGCTCATGTTGAGATCGAACGAACCGTTCTTCACGAGCTCGCATGCGCCCTTGCGCTCGCCGCCGCCCGATGTCGCCAGGAACACCTTGCCGGTCAGGCCGGCTTCCTTGATCGCGGCGGCGGTGCCGATGTCCATGCCGTCCCAGAAACCGACGATGCCGCAGAGATCCGGATTCTGCTTCAACACGGTCTGGGTGATCGCCTTGGCCTTGGCCGCATCCCAATCGGCGGCCTGGCTGGAGACCACCTTGATCTCCGGGTGCTTGGCGAGGATGTTCTCGACACCCTTGAGCGTGTAGGCGCTGGCGGCCGCGGAGAGCGCGCCCTGGATGATGGCGATCTTGTTGGACTTGCCCTGGCAGGCCTTCACCACGCCCTCGGTCTGGCGCTCGCCGATCTCGATCCAGTTGGCGCCGACGAAGGCCGAGCTGCGATAGGCCGAGCCCATGTTGATCTGGATGACGTAGATGCCTTCGTTCTCGGCGCGCTGCAGTAGCTTTGCGTAGGTCTGGACGTCGGGATTGTGGATCACCATCACTGCCGGCTTCTCCGAGATCAGCGAGGTGACGGCTTGCGCGCCCGCATTCGTATTCCAGTTGGGATCGCGAATGACGAACTTGACGCCGAAGGGCTCGAGCTCCTTCTTGAGCCCCGCATACCAGCCTTCGGTGAGGTCGAAATTCATCGCGACCGGCACGTAAGCGACGGTCTTGCCGGCAAGTGCTTCCCGGAAGGTCTTCTGAAACGGCTCGTCGAGCCCTTGCTGGGCGAGGGCCGGGACGGTGCCGGCCGAAAGCGCCAGTGCGGCGAGACTTCCAAGCGCGAGCTTGTGCATGCAGGTCATTGTCTTCCTCCTTGTTGGGGCAGATCAGATGTCGCCCTGTTGGGCCGTTTCTTCGTTGCGTGGATTGAGGAACGTGTCGGTGATGACGGCGATCAGGAGCACGAGGCCCTTGATGAGGTTCTGGCCGGCATAGGGGATGTTCAGGATCGTCATGCCGTTCAGCATCGTCCCGATCAGCAGCGTGCCGATGATGACGTTGACGACACCGCCGCGTCCGCCCGACAGGCCGATGCCGCCGAGCACGACGACGAGGATGACGTCGTAGATCAGCGTGGAATTGAAGATGCGGGTCGGCATGGAGTTGACGGACGCCGCCATGACGAGGCCGGCAAAGCAGCCGATCAGCGCGGCGACGACATATTGCAGCACGATGATGGGCCGTGAGGGGATGCCGGTCACGCGCGCCGCGAACGGGTTGTCGCCGATCGCGTAGATGTAGGCGCCCCAGCGCGTCTTGCGCAGCAGGACGAAGACCACGACGCAGGCGATCGCGAACATCACGATCGAGGTGGGGATGCCGAGAATGCTGCCCTGGCCGAGCCGCTCGAAGCCGGCCATGCCGTCGCTCCATTGCACGACGTCGAGCTGGAACAGGGCGGCCTGGCCGAGACCGGCGACGAACAGGCCGGTCGCCAGCGTCGCGAACAAGGGCGGCACTTCCGCATAGGCGATCAGCCAGCCGTTGACGAGGCCGATCGCGATCGCCAGCAGGCCGGCCGCCAGCAGTGAAGCGGGCAGCGAATGGCCGTTCTGCACCATCTGCAGCACGAGGCCGCCGGGGACCGCGAGGGCGGCGATCAGCGACAGGTCGATGCCGCGGCCGATCACGACGATCGCCATGGCGAGGCCCAGGATGCCGAGCACTGCCACGTTCTGCAGCAATGTCAGCATGTTGTCGGCGGAGAGAAATCCGTTCAGGAAGATCGAGAAGCTCAGGAAGAGTGCGGCGAAGACCGCAAACACGATCTCCTGTTGGCTGATCCGAACGCGCTTCATCGCTTGCCATCCCCGGATCGGCATCGCGCGTACGGGATCGCCGTCCCGGCGCGCGCTTGCCTCCCCCCGTCCCAAGTTTGTTTTGCGCTTGATAGGCGAGAGACCTCGATGTGGCTTGCGTCAACGCGCAAACCTTTTGCGCTGGCGCGCAAAGAGTCTTGCGCCAAGCTGACAGGAACCTAAGATCGGCCGGCAGGCTTTTGTGCGCCGCACAGACAAACCTCGCTGCAACGGGCCGCCGATGGATCTGGTGTTCACGACCGAGGAGCTGGACCCGGCCAAGCGCTTTGCCGCCTGGCAGGATGCGATCTGCGACCACTACGTTCATGTCGACGTCAACGCGGTGAAGCCGGCCGACTATCAGGGCTTTATCCGTGAGGCGCAATTTGGCCCTGTCACGATGAGCGACGTCTTCCTGTCGGAGCAGCGCATCTCGCGGCGCGAGCGGCACATCGCCAAGCTCGACAAGGATTGTTACTACGTCCAGTTTCTGCAACAGGGCAGCATGGACGTGCTCCAGGCCGGCCAGACCCTGGTGACCAGCCCGGGCATCGGCGCGATCTTTTCGGCTTCCGACGCTTACGATCTCGAATGCTCGAACCAATTCCGGTCGTTGTATCTGGAAATTCCGCGCAAGGAATTTTCGTCGCGTTTTGCCGAAGGCAAGATGCCGCTCGCAGCGACGATCGCGACCGGCCGGGGCCTCGGGCGGATCGCCGCCGAATTCTGCGCGCTGCTGGCCTCGGAGGCCTCGAGCCTGGAGGAGACGGCGCGAGGCCGGCTCGGTCACGAGCTGATGGACGTCCTGGCGCTTGCGCTCGACATGGGCGACAAGGACGAATTCTCGGAGGATGCCACCGCACGGAACGCGCGGCTGCGCTCCGTCAAGGCCTGGATCGAGGAGCACCTCACCGACCCGGATTTGTCGCTGGAGAAGATCGCCCGGAGCAACGGCGTCTCGCTCCGGCATCTGCATTATCTGTTCCGGTCGACCGAGATGTCGGTGTCGGAATGGATCCTGAACCGCCGCCTGCAGCGCTGCTACGACGCGCTGATGCGCCCGGAGCTGCGTGCGCTCTCGGTGACCGAGATCGCCTATCGGCTGGGCTTCAGCAGCTCATCGCATTTCAGCACGGTGTTCCGCAGGAAGTTCGGCCACAGCCCGTCCGAGCTGCGCCGGCGGCAGACGACGTCGATCGAGTAGGGCGCGGGGGTCGCGCGCCGAGCCGCCGGTGATGGCGCTCGGCTGCGACGAGCCCCTGCAGACCGGCCCGCGCGTCCTATTTCTCGACGGCGCCCGTCCAGTCCTTGAAGCCGCCGAGATTGTAGACCTTGTCGTAGCCCAGATCCTTCAGCAGCTTGCCGGCCAGCGCCGACCGTCCACCGGACGCGCAGTAGAGAATGACGCTCTTGCTCTTGTCGAACGCCTTGTCGTGGGACGGCAATTCCGGATCCGCGCGAAACTCCAGCATGCCCCGCGAGACGTTGAGAGCACCCGCGATCTTGCCGCTGGCCGCAACCTCCGGCGCATCGCGCACGTCGACGACCAGTGTGTTGCCGTTTTTGATCAGCTCGGCGGCCTGTTCCGACGTGATCTTCGGGACGGCCGCGTTGGCGGCTTCGAGCATTTGCTTGACGCTGGTGGGCATGGGGTGTCTCCGTGACTGCTTCCGGGCGGAAGGATAGCATATCGGAAGTGCCCGGGGTCATCCTATCGGAGGAAGCGTCGCATGCGAATGATTGGTCTTGCCGCGCCCTCAGGGCTTCAGCCGGGACATGCAGAGCTTCTTGTCCTGCTCCTTGCGCTGGAAGCCGTAATTGATGCAGGCCCGGTCCTCGTCCGGCGTATGCTTGGCGATCTCCAGATAGATGCGGGACGGCTTGCCCTCGCCGTAATAGAGGTCTCCCGAGACGTTGACCGCCCCGTCGCCGACGAACTGGTGCCGATAGAACTCGCCGTCCTCCTTCACTGACCCGAAGCAGCCGCGAACGAGATTGAGCAGCCGGTCCGTGCGCTGCTCGAGCTCGCGGCGGTTGGTCTTGTCGTATCGCCAGTCGCAGGCGTAGGTCGGCACGATCCGGAGCGTGATGTCCTTGTCGGTGCCGACCTTGATGGCGCACTCGGCTCGGGAGGCGAGAAAGTCCTGCGAGACCGTGATCGGGGTGGCGTATTCGTCGATCGCCGCGACGTCGCTGATCTTGACGCCCTTGCTGCCGAGCGTGCCCGGTTCGATGAACCACTTCTCCTTCTTTTCCTTCGTGATGGCGGCGAACAGGTTCGGCGCGTGGCCGGTCACGGCGCGAATCTGATCGCAGAACGGGGCGTTCTTCTGGCTGGCATCGACGGTCTTGACGGCCGGCGTAGACTTCTCCTCCTTGGCGAGCTTGTCGGTCTGGATCTCCTTCAGCTGCTTGACCATCTGGGCCAGATATTCGAGATCGGCCTTCGCACAGGCCTTGGCCTTGCGCTCCTGGCCCTCCTTCAGCCAGCCGGCATACATCTTGTCGACCGGGCCCTTCTGGCAGCCGGCCTCGATCAGCTTGGTCTGCTCGGTGTAGTAGGACTGCTGGTCCTTCAGATTGTTGTCCGCGTCGATGCAGTTGAGCGCGTCGTCGCGCTGCTTGGTGAGGCGGTTGTACTCGTCGCGATCGATCTCCTTCCTGTCGTACTTCTCCCTGATCGGCGCCATGGTGGCGTATTTCAGGTCCTCGATGGCGGCGCGCTCGCGGGCGTTGAGATTGAGGGCGGCCTTCTGCTCGGCGTCCAGCCGGTTTTCGACGCTGAAGTCCGGCGGGCAACGCTTGGCGTCGCGTGCCGCGGCCGGGGCGAGGTTGGCGGCGACGGCGAGAAAGATGCAGACGGCCCGGATGCGCATGCAAATGTCCTTCGGTGGGGCAATGCGGTCAGAATAGCGGGGCGGTTTGGGGAGGCAAGGTGGGGTGATGCGCAAAGTGGACTGCCGCGATGGTTCGTTCGCTCTCGAGCCACCCCGGGGGTGATCAATCTCGTTTCACAGCCGACGAGACGCTTGCGGGGCCTGCGAGGCGGCGCGCAATATATCACGCCGAAGCGAGCGTTGAATGACCCCTATGGGTCATGTCGGTACGGCCGCCGTCAATGATACGACGCAACCCGCCCTGTCGAGCGCTCAATTTGCCCGCCATCCGCGGCAGGAGATGACGATGACTTGCTCCATATCGACCGGTCGGCCCTGCAAGCACTGTCGTCCGCCCGCAGAGATCGAGCCGCTCGGTTTCCAGGCCGACTTTACCGCGGCCGAGCATGAACTGATCCTGCGCGGCTTCCAGCCGGAGGAGATGGAGCAGAAGTGGTCCGTCTGCTGCGACGGCGACTGGGTGTATTTCTGCCGGAGCTGGACCAGGTTCATGATATTTGCGCTTCGTCTGGAACGAACGGCATCCGGTGCGCGCGTTGCCGATTCCCTGGTCAGCAGGGATGCCAACCAGTATCGCTCGACGGACCTCGATCACGATCGCCGGCTCGTCCGCGAGCTCATCGACGGATGGTTGCTTTGTCCCGATTGATGCCGCTTGCAGGCCTGAATTCTGATCGGGCTGAACCCCACACAAATTTTCACTTAAGGCATACGGATCGAGAAATCGCAGATGACGGAGCGATGCTTGTGCTCGCGCGGGATTGCGGTGACAGTGCTGGACTGCCACTGTCATTCCACCGCGCTTCGCCCGATGCGTTCAATGGTTCGCCGCCTTCAGGGCTTGAGCCGGGACATGCAGAGCTTCTTGTCCTGCTCCTTCCGCTGGAAGCCGTAATTGATGCAAGCTCGGTCTTCGGCCGGCGTGTGCTTGGTGATCTTCAGATAGATGCGGGACGGCTTGCCTTCGCCATAATGGAGATCGCCCGAGACGGCGACCGCATCGTCGCCGACGAACTGGTGCCGGTAGAACTCGCCGTCCTCCTTGATTGAACCGAAGCAGCCGCGAACGAGATTGAGCAGCCGGTCGGTGCGCTCCTCGAGCTCGCGGCGGTTGGTCTTGTCGTATCGCCAGTCGCAGGCGTAGGTCGGAACGATGCGGATCGTGATGTTCTTCTCGGTGCCGACTTCGATGGAGCATTCCGGTCGAACCGCGAGAAAATCCTGCGAGACGACGATCGGGGTGGCGTATTCGTCGATTTCCGCGATGTCGCTGATCTTGACGCCCTTGCTGCCGAGCGTGCCAGGTTCGATGAACCACTTCTCCTTCTTCTCTTTGGTGATGGCAGCGAACAAATTGGGCGCGTGGCCGGTCACGGTGCGAATCTGATCGCAGAACGGGGCGTTCTTCTGGCTGGCATCGACGGTCTTGACGGCCGGGGTGGACTTCTCCTCCCTGGCGAGCTTGTCGGCCTGGATCTCCTTCAGCTGCTTGACGGCCTGGGCCAGATATTCGAGATCCGCCTTCGCGCAGGCCTTGGCCTTGCGCTCCTCGCCCTCCTTCAGCCAGGTGGCGTACAATTTGTCGGCCGAGCCCGTGTCGCAGCCGGCCTCGATCAGCTTGATCTTCTCGTTGTAGTAGGCCTGCTGCTCCTTCAGATTGTTGTCGGCATCGATGCAGCCGAGCGCGTCGCTGCGCTGCTTGGTGAGGCGGTTGTACTCGTCGCGATCGAGCTCGTGCCGGTCGGATTTCTCCCTGATCGGCGCCATGGTGACGGACCTCAAATCCGCGATGGCCGCCCGCTCTCGCGCGTTGAGATTGAGGGCGGCCTCCCTTTCGGCCTCCAGGCGATGTTCGACGCTGAAATCCGCCGGGCATCGCTTGGCGTCGCGCGCCGCGGCCGGGGCGAGGTGTGCGGCAAGGGCGAGAAAGAGGCAGAGGGCGTGGACGCGCATGCAAATGTCCTTCGGTGAGGCAATGCTGCCAGAATAGCGGTGCGGTTCGGACGGGCAAGACGGCGGGCGACCGCCATCCTTCAGGACCGCGCCTCGGGCGGGCTCCTCACGATGAGGACGGAGTGCGCGGTAGCGGTTTCAACGGGCACCGACGCCGACCAGCCTCATCCTGAGGAAGCGCGCGAGCGCCGTCTCGAAGCACGAGGCGCGCGCGGGCGGTCCTCGGCAGCCGTATCCGACAGCCTTGCCTGCCGGAGACACGGTTTGCGGAAATTCCGCTGATTGCACAACCGGTACTTGCGCATTTGCCGTAAAACCATCAGTATGCCTGTCGGCCCATGGTCGATCTGGAGTTGAACGATGTCGCGCATCACGGCGTCATCGTCGCAAGATCGGCCCGACACATCCGCGCTCACCCTGGAAACCTCATGACCCGCATCGACGCAGTCGACTGCAACGCGAGCATTGCCGTCATCGGCGCAGGCCCGGCGGGCCTGTCGACCGCATGGTTCCTGTCCAGGCACGGCTTTCACAACGTCACGGTGCTCGAGAAGCTCGGCCAGATCGGCGGGCTCTGCAAGAGCCTCACCGTCGACGGCATGAGCTATGACCTCGGCGCCAACTACGTCACGTGGGCCTACCAGGAGACGCTGAAGATCGCAGGAGAGGTCGGCGCGACCACCTATGCCGAGAAGCCCTATACCTCGATCGACATCGCGCCGGACTGGAGCAGCTTCAAGTATCGATCGCTCATGGAGGCCGTGCTCTACGACCCTTACACCAAGTCCACCATCTCGTGGTGGACGTTCCTCTGGGCGGCGATTCGATACCTCTATGTCCGCTGGCAGCTGCGCGGCATCATCGACGCGCCTGATTACCTCGACAATATCCACGAGCACGGAGAGCTCTGCGTCGACTTCAAGGCCTGGCTCGCGAAACAGGATCTGATGCCGCTCGCAACCCTGTTCCAGTTTCCGATCACGATCATGGGCTACGGCCAGCTCGACGACATCGCGGCGCCCTATGCGCTGCGCTACATGTCCATTCGCACGTTCTTTCCGATGGTGTTCGGTCACGGCCCGGTCAACTGGATCATCGGGACCTGGCCGCGACGCTTCACCGACGGGTTTCAGAGGCTGTGGGAGCGGGTGTCCTGGCGGGTCAACGTCCGCCTCAACGTCAACATCACCAGCATCGAGCGCTCGGCGGCCGGTGTCCGGATCGAGATGGAGTATCCCGAGCAGGACCTGAACGACATCAAGATCGTCAAGGACACCAAGCTCTATGATTATCTGGTGCTCGCCTGTCCGTTGACGACGGACGTGTTCGCGCGGCTCGGCCTTGCTCCCAATGTCGCCGAGCAGAAGCTGAACCGCGAGATCCAGATCAACCCGTACTGCATGACGACGTTCTGGATCGACATGAAGATGGAGGCGCCCGTCGCGCCGGTCCTGCCGCTCACCGAACAGGGCACGCCGTGGGCGGTGGCGCGGCAGTTTCAGGACAGCGGCAACATGTTCACGCAGTTCTACACGCGGCCCACCGACAATCAGACCAACGACCAGGTCATCGCGGAGGTCAAGCGCCTGACAAAACTCCTCGGCGGCACGATCGACACCAGCCAGCCGCGCTGGCACACGTTCGACGAGTTCACCTATTTCCAGCACTTCACGCCGGAGCAGATCAAGACCGGCATCTATGCCGACCTCGCCCGCATGCAGGGCGGCGACCGGACGTTCTACGTCGGCGGCGCGACCGATTTCGAGCTGGTGGAGCCGATCGTCGTCCATTCGAAATATATCGTCGAGAAACATTTCGCCGGCGGGGTCCGCGCGACGTAGCGCGGCGGCAAGGTCATCCCCTCATCATCACCGCACGCCCGTGCCTTTGCAGCGCTGGCACTTCACCACCTTGTCGCCCTTCTTGAGCAGGCCCTTGCCTTCGCAGTTCTTGCACTTCTGCTTTTTCTTGATGTTGGGCCCTTTTTCACTGGTCATGGATGGCTCCTGGCGCGAGGGCGGCTAATTGGTGCTTGGTGTGTATGTTACGGTGACAGTGCTGGACTGCACCGCAATTAAAGAATGGTCCAGCAGACAGTTCGTGCTGCAAAGCAGCGTATTTTTGTCCCATCAGTGGCTCGTCCGCGGGGCCAAGATTCCCATCTCGAAGTCGCCCTGCCAGACGATGGCGGCACCTGCATCCCTGATCGCCAGCTGGAATTTGTAGGTGGCCGATTTGTTGGAAAAGATGCGGACCAAAAATTGATCTGCGTCGCCGGGCCTGATTTGTTGAGACGTCGCTTTCCTCACCGTCGTGCCGACCCGTCCGGCGATGAGAAAGACATCATACGTCTGGGATGGCGGAAGTGCTCCGTGGCTCTCTTGCGGATCCAGATAGACATAGGTCGCAAATCGCGAGATGCGACTCTTGCCGAGTTTGTCTTTGTAAGACAGCTCTGCGTTAATGCATATGGGCGTTTTCGAGCAAGCCCGCTCGTAGTGAATCTTTGGTGGTCTGCCTTTCAGGCGATCTTTGAGGTCTGGGTTCTCCAGAAAGCGATCTACATACCTGGAAGCGACTTTGTTTACCGTAAGGCACCTTTGATCTTGTTTCGTATCGAGGCACTGGATTGTGGGGTCGTTCAGATCGCTACAAAAGTCTTCGGCGCAAATGTAGCTAATCGTTTTCTCGCATTGTTTTGTCTTGTCGATGAGTTCCTGTGGCACCGATTCTTTGATCGATATCGATGTGCTGGCATCAAACGGGTCCAGTTTCGGGGTTATCGGAGACGTCAGAGCGAACCGGTCCTTGCATTCGCCAATCGGCCTGATGGAGTACTTCAACGAAGGGTCTAACACGGGGCCCCATCCCTGATTTAGAAACACCAGCTGTCCTCGATAGGAACCCGCCAAAGGCGTGATGATAGGTCTTTCATCAATCTCGCTCGCTGCCACGGTCAGTTCCATCTCGGTTAGTAGAAGTGTTTCGCGCGAGTTGTTTACCACGCGTACGCTGAGAAGCGGCTGCGTACCTTGCAAGTCGCTTTTCCAAAAGTCCCGCCCTGAGAACACCCGTGTGCGATTCTCATCGGTGAGATATGGGAGAAGCGGCTTGATACGAATGATGCCGTCGGCCTTCTCGTACAGATATGTTGTTTGCCAGGCATCGTCGTTACTGAGAAGGCCGCCGCTTCCGATCTTCTCTTGAGATGACGTAACCCCGCTGAAATCCGAGCCGTCAGCTCGAGCTCCCGGAATTGCAACCGGACTGTAATTCGCATTGTCACGCTGGCGAGTAGAGGCTGGGTCGTACAGATCGACGGCTACGTCAATCTTGCCGGCCGCGACCAATAACGAGATCAGGAGTATTCCCAATACAAGCAAACACGCCACGACAAATGCCAGAAAGTAGTAGCGATGAATGCGAGATCGAAGCCATTGCTCAGGACTAATGCCACGAGCGAGCCTCACGCCACCCATTTCAATTTCGAGGGCACTCAGTCTGTCGCGCGCTGGGAGCTTTTCAATTGATTTGAGGAGATTCTTGTTCCGCGTGACACGCCAGACAAAGAAAACGTACGCTCCAATTGCCAAGGCGTACGCGATTAGCGAGTACTTGCTTCCTGCGACTGACGGGATCGCGGAAAGTGCAGCGTTAAGAAACGCCATCTTGGCCCCCTTCGCGCTTAGGGCTGCCAGAATAGCAAAGCAGCTACTGGTTGCATATGATGAGCAAGCAGTGTTTCGATGGTGTCCGTCGAGAGGGGGTATCGGCTATTTGGTGCACGGGCGGGGTCAATCTAACCCTCAAGGACATGGGAACTCGGGTGGGAAACTGGCGTGGTGAGAGTCGGGCGGAGGCCCCTGAGCTTCGGCATGCCTTGACGTCGCGACGGTACAACTCGGTTGACGCTGGCTAGCCTAGCCGTAGCTCGCGAAGCGAGCGAAGGCTGGTGGGCCCGGCAGGACTCGAACCTGCAACCAGACCGTTATGAGCGACAGAGATTTTCTAAAGATCCTTGATATTACTCGCGTTTTTGTTTCTGATTTTGTCTGGCTTTCCTTGTTCGTTCACGTTCATTCTGTGCACCATCTGTGCACCATCTGTGCACCAAAAGGACGTGCGATCCATTGGAGTTTCACTCGCTCAAAAATCAGTGTTTCGGAGCGTTATAGCAATCGAACTGAGAACGAATTCCCTGCGGGTAAATGGGGATCATCTCTAATGTCATCACCTCGTAAGGTGATCGTTTCGACCGTGATGCCATCGTCAGCAAGCAGTCTTTGCAGTTCTTGATCTTTTCGAGCAATCGCCGGCGAGCTTGCTTCCATTATCGCCAGAGTGGCGACATCTGGCCTGAGATGTCGAGCGGTACGCGCGAATTTCTCAAGGTCAATGTCGTTATTAGACGTTTTCGCTTCGCAGAGATGAACGAGTCCGTCCACAACTGCAATTAGATCGAATTCGGCATCAGATTTGTGTCGGTTGGCGCTTTCGGCTGAGAGAAATAATTCGTGCGGTTCGAGAAAATAGAAAGAAGTGTTTGCCTTCTCTGACAATTTGTCTAGGCACCAAAGATTGGCGAGAAGTCCGTGATCGCGTAAGCCTTCCAACACGAAAGAATTCAGTTTGAAACACCATGCGTCGGCCACCGGCGCGGGCGCTTCACTGGCGCATACTTCGCAAGTCATCGTACGATGAAGTGCGTCGATGCCGAGCCAATTGCTGTACTTACAGTGCCGACAAAGCCACTCATATCCTTGGTGAAGGATGTCACGTGAACAAAGGTAGCGAACCGAAGCGGCAAGTGAGTCCTTTTCGTCCCGATCCCATTCCTCGCGGGGTGTGGTCGGTTCATTAGCACTCCAAAAGTTATTTCTGAATGCTTCGAAACGGTCCGCCAACTCGTCGAATTGAAGGTGTCTTGGAGCTAGGCGTATCTGTCGCGCCTCGTGGGCAACTACTCGACCGATTCGTTCCCAATGGGCTTCCGTCGATATCTTTCCCTCTTTGAGGCGCTTCTTCAGTGTCTGGATGATTGTCGGTATCTTGTCTTCGCCGTTTCGGGGGGATGCACCGAGGCTCTCAAACTCGCTTCGCCAAAACTGATGGAGGAAGATTTCACGCGAAGAATGGATGCCGCCACCCAATCGGAGCAAAGCTTTCAGATAGTGCCCCTTGTCGGAGGGCCGCATCTCATAGACGAGGCGGTCCGTAGAAGGTCCGCGCCCGTAGTCGAATGGAAGCCAATTTCGTTGCGCGCATAGTGCATATCCGAAAGCGCGCTCGTCCGAAGGTAGAGTAAGTTCTGGCGCTTCGCCTTCCTTAGTAGCAAAAAGGCTTAGTAGCCCCCCGCGCGTGACGCGAGGGATGCATGATGGCCCAGTAGGGCCGCCGAGCCCATACCCTTGGACGAACGCGCTTGCCAACCGAAGCCGTCTTGGAAGGCGCCAGCGATGTTGAACGTTCTGAAAACGGCTGTAGTCGGTGGATCGATCGATGTCGATATCGAAGGCCCACGCACCTGACACAGAAGGAGGCACGTGCGGGACGTCTCTTATGTGGCGGGGTGGAATCTTTGGTGGCCGAAACTCGGATACTCCAAGGCTGACTTCATGCCAATCGCTGGATTGAAATGAGGCGCCAGGTTCCGTGTAAGAAGCCTCTTTTACAATTGCTGGTTCACTCGGCACGCAGGAAGCGACAGACTCTATCGGTTCGGCTATGTAAGTATTCCACTTATCTGCCGATCTGAATTTTTCTAGGATCGTTTCGAGCTGGTCGGCAGCTATGGAAGCCGAACGTATTGCGATTGCACTGTTCGATGAGCCGCTTCTCGAAACGACACGATTTCTGATGATCGCCTGAATGGCCTGGAAGCGATGAGGGTCGTCGACGTCGGATTGCTCTATCTTTAGCGTGACCAAACTGCTGTCGAGGTGTGGATCCAGCAATGAGCGCGCGTTCCAATAGACGATGCGATCGACAAAGCTGTCCCCCACAACCAAATTCACTTGGTTCGCCCGTCTCGTCCTAATTTGAAGCCGCGGTGTCAAAGCGGCAGACAGTTGAGCCATTCCTACTAGATTTCGTTGTTTTTGAATGCGGTCCAGCATCTCCATTTCGGAAGACACGGTCGCGTCGACAATCTTGGGCAACATCCGCGCATCAGACTGGACTTCCGGCGGCACGATCGTATTCGGAGTGACGTAAGGGGTTAGATCATGCGGTATCGGCCACATGCCGACACACCTGTTATAAAGGCCAAATGTCTCTTGCAAAAAAAGCGAAGGTTTGAAGCTCGCGTAGCAATCGATCAACGGAATTGGTTGAGATGGTGCCAATGGGCCGCCTCGAGAGATCAGAGGCGTCACGGATAGAGAGTGGAGGCACGACACAGGCATCCGTGGCTCGAAGTCGTGTGTTTCTCGTTCCTTGCGCAAAAATCGATGTTTCACAAGAAACGAGGGATAGAATGTTTCGTGCAGTCGAGCTAGGTACGCATCATCAAGGTCAACGAACGAGTAAATTATGTCGGGGTCGTAAGCCGAAAGCCATCTCGTATAGTCGGGATGAATGACTCCATCGGAGCAGGGCACGATCAAGTTGAAGCGACCACCCCATCGGCCAAATGCGTCGTTAAAAACCTCCTGCAGCATGGCGCGCCAGTGTTCCGTTTCCTCAACGAGGTAAGCAATACGGATTGGCCGAGGTCGCAAGTATGCCTTCGTCATATGAAAGCCTTGGGATGAGTGGCTCAGAGTTATCTTTGCATTGCTTGAATGCAAATAGCTCTGCTGAACGAGTGTAGATGATCTCTACAGAACTATCCGTTATCCCCGACCTGTTCGAACGTGCGACCAAGCCGTACCGAACGGTGTGGGGCAGCAAATATCACTAATCTCGGCGTGCCCCGTCATTCGAACGGAGCGAATAGCCAGAAAAAGCACGCCAAGCGAGGTGATTGTTGCTCCGAAAGAGTAGGGAAAAGACAAAAGTTGCCGCTTCCCTCTCTGTTGAAGACCAATCTGTGCACATCCTGTGCACCTCCAATTTCATCAAATAGCTAAGTCATTGAATTCTCTGGTGGGCCCGGCAGGACTCGAACCTGCAACCAGACCGTTATGAGCGGTGGGAAAGCGAGCACGCCCGTTGATTTCTTTGCATTTTTTGTGGGATTTTCCGTCGTCCGTCTCTCTGGTTGACGTCGTTTCTGGTGCGAAACTGGTGCGGTAAACACCGCTTATAATATACCGCTTCAGGCGTGGCTCGTGTTTCGCTTGAGTTTGGCTCAGCCCGGACTAAATACGGTGGTTGCTCAGACCAGCGCTGTTCTTTGTGAGCGACACGGTACTCGATCTAAAAGGACTTTGCCTCGGCGAAGTATCACGGCTTATATTTCGGCCCGCGTCAGGCAGCAATTGCTCAGCTAGTGGCTTAGAATTGTCGTTAGCTCTAGAACATGGCGAGCCAGGAATCGCCACCGGACTCAATGATCGAATCGGGGGCCTGATGCAACGAGACGGCGAACTGCTCTAGCTTTTTCGGGACAGCTTGCCGGAGAAAGCGGGACAGCGATCGGCTGCTGATGATCTGGCGGCCATCATGCTGTGTTAGCACCGAAGGTTCGCTTCCTGATAATGCCGATAGCAGAACGCTCGTAAAAACGGACTCGCCATCGATTTCGTATGCGTTTTGCGCTACCCCAGCGGCGAAGAAGCGATCGATTTCGCTGCGGACGCTTGTGCTTGGATGCGCAGGAAGGTTTGGGAAAATGGGAGAGCCCATCGCGCTTAGTAAAGCTTTCATATCTAATGGCGCGCGCGAAGTATCCGAAATGAAGACGACGTGCGGGATGCCCGAAGAGCGTGCCAGTTGAACGTTCTGGTCGACGCCGATGGCCTCATTGAGATCTTGTGATGCGTCGGAAAGCAGCCAGAGGTCTTGCTGCGCGATGCTCGTACCGTGACCGGAGAAGTACACTATAATTTGGTCAAGATCACCACGCAGGACGCAAGTCTTGATAGCCTCGCGGATTTCGCTGATGCCGACGGGTCTATTCCCGTCGGTGAACAGCCAGACTTGGTGTATGCCTTGACTCTCGCTCGACCATTGGGCGAATTGTCGCGCGGCCGATGTCGCTGCCCTAAGGGATGGCAGTCTTGCGACTTTATCGACGCCAATAGCGATAACGGCTCGCCGGTCGCTGCGCGGGATAGCCGGACGCTGTAGCGTCGCCGTCGTGCTTGAGGATCCGGGCTCTCCTGCGACATCATGGCTCTGAACAACGACGTCGTCGACCTTTGAGGCGGGAGGTCCCTGACGTAATCGAGACTCCAACTGATCAAGCTGCACGTCGAGGCCAGTCGCTACAACGCGCACTCGCCCGTCCCTCAGGGTTTCGACCGTACCCTCCAGCGCCAGCGCAGAAAATTGCTGCTGGACGAAAGCACGAAAACCGACGCCCTGTACGCGGCCGCTGATTGAATATTCTCGGCGCTTCGGCTCATCGGGGATCCGTTGCCTGCGTTCGAGTGCAATCTCCATTCGTTGGACGATGCGCCGAAACGTTTCAACATCGATCGCGATGAAGGCATCGCGCAGTCGGTCTTCCACGCTTAGAATCCAAATAATTCGGCCGAACTGACGAATTGGGATGCATAGAGCGGATTGGATGTCAGGATTTACTCGCACATAGCTTCTGGCTTCGTCGCTTCCATCGTCAAAGTTGTTGACAACGACCGGTTCGCCGCGCTGGTAAGCTAGGCCTAGTAGCCCGGCATCGAACCGCTGCGTATAGCCAGGTCTGTCCCTCCTCGCACTGCCGAAAGTGGCTTCGGCAAGAAGTACAAACAAGCCTCGTGGCTGGTTCACTGAAAAGATTGAGACGGTCTCGAAGGAATAGAAATTTCGGATGTCGGTGACGGCAGCTTGAGCGGCATCCGACAGATTGTTTGCTTCCATCTTTTTCAACAGATTGGCGACGAACAGATTTTCCGCGCGGTCTGCCGCATAGAAAATCGCTGCGAACGCCTCATCGAGCCCTAGTTGCCTGAACGTTCGCAGAGTCTCGCCGCCGTAGGCCTCAGGTGTTTTCGACAGCAGGCTGATCCATCCTCTGATTGTTCCCCTCTGGTGCACCGGTTGGGAAATCAGCGAACGATATCCGACGAGCGCCCCGGCCCTCACATCTGTTGCGTCAAACATGTCTGACGCGGTGCTGGGCACATCTCTGAGGTCAGATACCCAAGTGTCCGGGTGCTGGGTCCAACTGATGAGGTCCGCGTTCATTCGCAACCACCGTGCAGTAGGGCGCGCTAGTGTGCCGAATACACATATCGTGCGTGAATGCTCGCCGTCTGA
Organism: Bradyrhizobium nitroreducens; assembly: GCF_002776695.1. Taxonomy (GTDB): domain Bacteria; phylum Pseudomonadota; class Alphaproteobacteria; order Rhizobiales; family Xanthobacteraceae; genus Bradyrhizobium; species Bradyrhizobium nitroreducens. Next base: position 6,497,451 of record NZ_LFJC01000003.1, on the reverse strand, counting down.
CGCGATTATCCTTGCATCGGCCTCATCAAAATCAATGAAGCGCTTTGTCACCGCCATCAACCGTTCGAAAAGCGTATCGAGATCAAGTTCCTCCGCCACCAAGCGAGCAATCTCGCCGCGACCTTCATTGAGGTCGTTGTCGTTTGATGGTTGCTGGTCTGACTTCGTCGGCCGCTTTGGCCCCAGTGCGCTGCCAGACGCTTGTTGTTGTGAGAAATAGTCGATCAAGGTGGCCGCAAATGTCATAAGCCATTGTGATTGATGGCCGGAAAATGCCGAAAGGCGTGTCGATTCGATGTTGAAGACGCCGATCGCCTTACCATGTCTCCCGATGATCGGGATTGCGAGCTCAGATCGGGTTGATGCTTCTGCTGGAATGTACTCGTGGTCAGCGGTGACGTCAGGAAGGTGAACGATGGTGCCCGTGCGGACTGCCCGCCCGATCACACCTTCCCAGGAAGCCTCGCTGTATCCCACCTTGCCTGACTCGATACGACTTGCGGCCAGGATGATCCGATCATTCGTGACACTGAAGAGCTGACAATAGTCGGTGTTGGTCACAGCATTGACGATTGCCACCGCAAGCGTCGCGATAAGATCGGACGATTCCATAGTCTGCCAGACCGAACTCCACTGATATGCCGCGCTCAGCACTTGGCTCTGATCAGGCCAAGTTGAAGTATCATAACGCTTAAGGAGTTCGCGAAGCCGCGCCGACTGCACTTCGGATAGCATTGTGTGCCACGCGCTGCCATCTAGGGCACCACGCAGCGCTTCCGCGATCTGCTCGAAACGGTTAGTCGAAATCGTCGCTCCGAGCCGCGTCGCTTCGTCGGCAAGCTGCACGCCGCGCGCGCCTGCATAGATCGCGAAAGGAATTGTTGATCTCTCGCGCACACGCCGCAACAAGTCGAAGCCGGCGCGATTTCCTTCCGGACGCCCGAGGTCCGAGATAATCGCGTCGAAACGGTGCTCTGTGAGAGCTTGCAATGCGTCTTCGGTCGAGAGTGCCAAAGTCACAAAAGCGCCGTTAAGCGTTAAAAATGCACGTTCTCTAATGTTGTTGTCTGGACGATCATCAACCCAAAGGATTGCTACGTCGCGCCACGCGGGCGATTGTTCGGACGGCGCTGATTGCGGCGATGCGCTAGTTTCAATTGCCTGTGCGTCATCGTCGGGCGTAGGGCGGAGTCCGGGTGTAGAGGCGTTGGCTTGGTCCCCAGCTTCCTCGCGAAGAAACATCGCACTTCGCGCTGCCTGTTCGATCAACTCCAGAAGTACGTCGACTCGATTGGTGCCGCCGAATGCGCCGGCGGCGACAGCGCGCGCGCGACGTTTGGCAGTGTTCATGGAACTAGCGGCGAAGATAATGACCGGAGTTTTGAGTCCGATCACGCGCAGCTGGCTCAAGAGCTCGTAGCCCGCCGAGTGATTATCATCGCGTGTCATATCACTCAGGATCACGTCGAACTGACGAAGGGCCGGATGTTGTAGCGCTTGTTCCGTGGTCAAGGCGTATTGGATCGGCTCGGCACCTCCCTGTGTTAGCGTTGCGGCCGGGCTGGTGTTATTTGCGGGATAGTCATCTACCCAGAGGACACGCAATCCGAGGAAGGCGCGGTCTTTCAATTGATCGGCAAGATAGGCGGCGACTTCCGGTCGAAATTTTAGCCCGCCGGGCGTCGCTGCAACAAAACGAGGATCCTTGATGAAAGGCCATAGGTCCGCCTGGACGTTGTTGGCCGAAAAAGAAACGTTGTTAGCGGCGAGACGTGCAATCTGGCCCAGCACGGGCCTGCTCAGCTCTTCAAGCGCCTTTCGCGCGTCCTGGAAGTTCCAATCAGGAAGCGGCTCGCGACCGCCTCGCAGGGCGGTGGTCAGGTGCGCAAATGCGCGCGCCCAGGCCGGCAGCTTAGTGCTGCCTCGCTCGTCAGCAAGAAGGGCAGAGAATTGAACGCTGCGGCCCGCGATCGAGCTAAGGTACGCCGAGAGGCGCCGATCGAGCGCGACGGCGAGCGCGGTAGCATCGGATTTGCGGAGTGAGCGAAGAAGATGCGGGCGCACGGCAGCGCTAATTTCGAAGTATGTGGTTTCGCTGGTTCTCTCATCGGCTTCTTCGCTGCCGCGGGTAACGACCACACCGCTAAGCATCAGCTCCGCTAAGACCGAGAAGTCGGTTCGCCCTTCCTGGGTTACCTCCTGAACGAGCCTCGCAACCGGCAATGTGAAAGGAGCGCTTGCAAGCATAACGGCAAGGTCGAAGGCCGCGACTGATCGTTCGCGTAAATTGGTAAGCGCGCGGGCTGGCTCTATCCTTTCTGGCAAAAGTCCGGCAAGCTCAGCATCCGTCAAGGTTTCAGCCGGATCGATCAGGAATGCTTCGGTGCCCTGACCCAATCCCATCTGCATTCGCGACCAGATACCAAGAGCTTGTGGTAAGATCGGTACCACAGGCAGACGAAGCACTCGGGGTTGCGAGGGATCTGGACTGACCCGCCACCAGAGCGTCTCGATATCCAGCGCTTCGGCCGCACTGCCCGGACGGCTTGCGCGTGCGAGCGCTTGTGGCTCGCCGAGTAGCGTGTAAGTCCAACGATGCCGGGGCAGCAGATGAAGCAACACGAGGCTTGCCGCCGACCAGGACTTCAGGAGACTGGGGTAGATTCCGTCGACCCAGTGCAGGGAGTCGCCGTGGCTCGCGAAAAATACAAGGCGACGCTCGTCGCCAGCGAGAACCCGTGGCGAAATCAGAGCACCGGCGGGAGTTTCGAGCCGCGCCTTTTGTGGATCGCGAGGGTTGGCATGGTCCAATCGAAGGCGCCAAACGCGCACGAGCCGGAAAGCCCCGGTTTGACGCAGTAGATCGACGAACTCGCGCAGGGGCGCACCCCAGACTTCAACTGCTGGCTCGTCCTCCAATACAACGTGAGCTTCGTACCAACGCTCTTGTTGGGGACGCAGCACCGCAAAGAGTCCTTCGTCGAGCACTAACCGCAGTTCAGCGGTGAGTTCCGCTGTGCGCGCTTCGTCCAGCTCGACGCCAATGTCTGACGGCCGACGTCGACGAAAGGGCTTCAGCGCACGTGTCACGGCAAGCCGGTCCGGCAGTGTTCGCGCTGCGGGCAGCAGAATTGATGATGCCGTTACGGTCCGGTCTCCGGGCGCAATATCTCCACGGGCGTAAAGGCCGGTGTGTGCGTCGGCTTCTCCGCCACCCGTTTTCTTGCTATTCGGGCCTGGCTCTTCCTGCTCATCATTCTCACGAGCCTTGCGATCATTCTCGTTCTTCCTGTCAAAGTAGTGTTCGTTCTGTGGATCGGTGCCATCACTTGTAGGGTTAACCGCAGGCCTGGAGGTTGAAGGGGCACCGCCGAGGTCGAGTTTGCGGCCGAGGCTCGCAAGCCAGAGCGCATCGAGCACGTTGTCCCAACTCACATCAAAATCGGCTTCTCGTAGGATCGTGATGAACTTGTTGAGCTTCTGGTCGGTCATGTGGCTCACGCCGATGCGCCGCTCAAAGGTCGTGCAAGAGCCGATCTGACAGCCGTGAGCTCTTCATTGGTGAAAGTTCGGGTATCTCTGTCCCGTATCGCGACCGTCAGGAAAATCGAGTTGAGCAGCTGATCCGTCGAGACGTCGCTTTGCTGACGATCCTTCAAGAATTGGTCGATCAACGTTTCCATCTCTTCGCGCTTATCGTTCGAAACGAATTGTTTCAAATGTGCATCGACGATGGCCGTGAGCTCGTCTTTGGTCGGCGGGTCGATCGTCAGCCGCACGCATCGCCGTAGAAACGGGGCGGGAAATTCGCGTTCGCCATTCGAAGTCATGACGACGAAGGGGAACTGTTGACTTATCAAGCGGCCTTTGTCGATCTGAACGTTCCGACCGGACACGTCTTTGACGGTAACTAACGGCCGCGCTCCGAGACGCTGAAGCTCCGGAATGTCATACTCGCCATCCTCGATCACGTTCAGGAGGTCATTTGCAAAATCGAGGTCCGACTTGTCGATCTCGTCAATCAAAAGCGCACGGGGGCGGCTTCGAGCCGCAAGCGCAGTGCCGAGCGGACCTAGTGTCAAGTATTCCTCCACCGGCGGGTCGATTCCTTTGCCCGCCTGCAGACGTCCAACCGCATCATATTCGTAGACGCCACCTCGCACTGTGGAGCGCGAGCTGATCGACCACTTCAGGACCGGACCAAGCTTGAGCTCGTAGGCAACCTTGCTGATCAACGTCGATTTGCCTGTCCCGGGCCTGCCGGTGAGGAGCAAGGGCCTCCGCAGGTAGAGGGCGGTGTTAACCGCAATGATCATGGCGTCACTCGGCCGAAACGTCGTCGCCTTGGAGGCTGCTGCCTTCAAGTCGAGGTCGGCGGCCGGTGGACTGATCGCTCCCATCGCGCGCGCAAATCGCCAGGGCGGTGGAGCGGGAAGCTCACCGAGCCCGTCATGCGGCTCCCCGCTCCCCCGAAAAATCTTCCAATCTGGGTCACTCATCCACTTTCTCCGAATGCTTGGCGAATGGTTGGAACGTCGGCTGATCCCACAGCAGTGATCCCGACTGCACGACCCCGGCATCGGCAATACGTTTCTGCGAAAGAGCTTGAGGTACCTCGGCAAGTGTCGCCAAGCCGCGAACGAGTTCCGTAAGAGGTTGTTCGGCATCCGGCTCGTTGTCGTCGTGTGGCCAGTAGAGGTATGGCGCTCCGAGTTGGATCAGGCTGTTCAGTGCCTTTTTACCTGGGGACCCGGCCGGACCCGACTTGATCGCCGCGGTCGCGAGGCACAGTATGGGTTGTCGAGGTAGAGATTGTCCTGGTCGGCACGGTGTCCAGCACAGCTCCGAGACAGACAATTTGCTTATGGCGTTGAATCGCTCGACCCACGCGCGTCTTGCAGCAGTTGGCGTGGGCTTTACCCGTGGTCCGTAGTGCAGCACCACCGCGTGCTCCTCACCAAGCTGATAATCCTGTTTGAGCCCTGGGAGGCGATGGAAAGGCCAATCGAAGGCGATCGGTTCGAGCACGAAATGGATTTCCAGATCGTCGGCAAGTTGATGGGCACTAAGTTTTTTTAAGACCGAAAGGACGGCACGGCCAGTGTCGTCCCAAGACTGAACCGGGATTGAGTCGAAGACATGCCCCTGTACCTCGGTTAGGTCGAAATTTCTCAGGAATGGTTGCAAACTCTTGAGGTCGCCGTTCGGGTCGGCCTGAACGTCGAAGATCAGAAACTTGCGACTCCTCTCAACCTCAAGCTCATGCTTCGCATCACTGATCACGGCCTCCGTGGCATGAAGCGACAACCAATCCTTAAGCGCCGATTTGTGTTTTGCGTTCGACGGATCGCCGCAGAGTCGAAGCACGAACTGGACAATGGCATATGTGGCGCGCGGAACCCTTTCGCCCACGCCGTTGAGTTCGCGGATCATGCCAGAGATGCCCTGCGCAAGGAGAAGGCGATCGTTCTTCATAGCTCTGGCCGTTGCGAGGAAATGGCGTTCTAGAGTACTGCGAGAGACGCCGAGTGCCATGACTAATTCGGTCAGGTCGTCGGCAATCTGGTCATCGCTTCGGCGAGCGATGCCAACAAACCTCTCGTACTCGTCCTTTTCCGTGCCGATTGAAAGAAGGAATCTATCGAGCTGGGAATTGTCCAACTCAGTATCGAGGCGCCTCTTGAAAGTCTCCAAATCCGGAAAATCGAAAAACGTGTTCATCACCTTTAGCGCGCAGTACGTGAATGCGCCCTGCCCGGTAGCGGCAATCGCGAAGCCACCCTCAGGCGTCGCAAAGAAGATGCGATGGTGGCGCGGAAACACTTGATCGACGTCGTAGGACGCGGGTTCCACTGGCAATTTGCTGTTGGTGCCGCACACATCAAGGAGCGCGAGCATGCGCCGTAGACCAGGGTATCGATCAGTCCGCAACTTTCGAAAGAAGAGCGAGGCGTTGAAGACCCGGTCGCGCAGGATTTCTGTGTAGTCCGAGCAAAAGAGCAGACGCTGTCCCTTGTTGTCAGTCATTCCGTGGCCAGACCAGTAAAAAAGCAGTGCGGACCCGTCTTCCGCGCCGGGCAGTTCCTCGCGCAAGACGGTATCGATGTCGCGTAAGGTCGTCCCCCTCACTTGCACACCAGCTTTCTCAATCTCCGCCGTCGCGCCCGCGTCGAGCGCTGTTGCGAAGAAATAGATGTTGTTTGGGAGAACGCCGATCGCGAGCGCCCACTTCGCCACTGCAACGGCGTTTGCTGCTGGGGCTGATACTCTCATGTCGTCGATCTTGTATTGTTCGATGCCGACGATCACCGCGCGTTTCGTCATGCAATACCTTCTTCAGCGCATCCTGCTGGCCTTCATGAGGACAACCTTCCAAAATTCGGTCATGTTGAGTTCGCCGAAACTAGCAGCTCCTCTTTATCCGCAATTTGGTCATCGCTCGCCAGGAGCTCGAAAACGTAGCGCCCGCGCTTGAGCGGCGGCCCTTGGATCGACAGCCGTTCGAGCCGGTCCGCGCGGGCTTCAAGCGGAATGTCCGTAACGGCTTCCAATTTAGCGTTCCCGATGTCTCTTTGCACGCGGATGCACGCTCGTAGCTCGGACTGGGGCAACATGGTGATGACGATCTCGTAGTGTGAGTCCTCTGCGATCGTGCGCTCGCTGAGCGAAAGATTCAGAGCGGCCTCCTCGACGCCGAACGTCGCGATAACCGGTTCGACTGGTATCGCGCCGAGCAGCATCCCGATGATCTTATGGGTAAGCGACTTTTGCGCCACTCCGAGATGATTAGCCTCCACATAGGCCGTCTGCACCCGAAGGGCAGTTGCGCTCTGGATTGGCACTGTGCCATCGCCCGAACTCTTGACGACAACAGCGGCCGCGGCGTTGTGATCTTGGTCGAGCCGCGTGACGGTTTCGTGAGCAGCGCTGGCCACCGCAAAATAGCGGCATCCAGGTTGGCGCCGCGTCGGATCCAATCGCGCTTGGAAGGTCGTCGCAGCAACCAAATGGTCTGGGTTGAGCCGGTAATTAGCGACGACCGCCGGATCGAAGACGCTGACCGCTTTAAACGGTGATGGATCGTCTAGCTTCCAGATCGGCAGGAGAGCCGCGGAGGGGAAGAGCTGAAAGCAGGCCGGGAAGCCGGTTGCGGCTGCAATTCGGCTGAGTTGCTCCGCGGAAAGGCCCATGGTCGCTCCCCCAACACCAACAGCTCTCGCGAAGGCGAGTGGAGCGCCTTCGTGCGGTGTCGCGAGAAAAACGGCCATCTTAACCGTGGCTGCCCAAGGCTCGGCCGCCACGCCAGGCTTTTCGAGACAGCCGCGCACCACGAGGCCTCCCATCGAATGACATATCAGCTTTATCTCGACATTAGCTCCATGTTGTTTCACAAGATCAGCCAGCATCTGACCGAACTGGTCAGAGAGGAGATTTAAGTCGCGGCGCCAATCGTAGTCGAACTTCGCTAAGCGCCGACGCTCGTGGGTCTCGGAATACCCAAACCCTTCGATCGCCTTGATGATCGAGCCATAGACGTCGATGCAGACGCTCTCCACGACACCGGCCGCTCGAAGGTTCGTCTGCAGGAGCTTCTCTATACGCCGATAGCCGCTCATCGCCTCAATAGGGGTCGGTGGCCAAACCTCCTCGCCGTCAGGTGTCTTCAATTTGGAGCCGAAGATTCCTGGCACGAATATAACAATTTCCATGATCGTCCCTCTCGAGTTTCACAGCAACGGTCAGGCTGTCTAATCAGGCATTCGACGTAGCGAGACTGTAGGATCGCCCAGGATCACTAGATTCTGTCGATCCATTGCGGCCAGCCGGCGATAGATCTGCAATGTGTTACGATCATCGGCGTCAGGGGGAGGCTGAAATAGGCCGAAGAAATTGCCCGCTTCCTTGAAGATGTCCGCTAACGCCCAGCCGATTGTAGGCGCTGGCCGAACGTCTGCGTAAAGGCTGTCGTATAGGCAGCGCACGATTGTATGCGTTAGCTCCTGCTTGGTTAGCGGGTCTCGCAAGGTCCAATCGAAGGTCGGCTCGACGTGGCCAATGAATGCCCGTAGGGGGTGGGGTCTGCCGAGCATCCTGCGAGGCAACGGCGCGACACGAGCGCCTGCGACCGTTGCCACACCGCGCGTCAGTACAGCATTCCTCTCGCTTGGCGTGAACAGCTCTTGGTAGCGCGTGACGGCATCCGAGCCAGCCGAACAGCAAGCGTGTGAATACCAGACTGCTCCCCCAGGCGACCATGTATCGAGTGCATCTACTGTCAAACACCGTTTGAGCGCGTCCACTGGCGATCCGAGATTGGCAATGATCGCGGCACTGTCATTCAACGGACCCGTCATGCCATGGCTCGTCGTGCAGATGAATCCTGGTTTTCGCTCATGAAGAGCATCAACGAGTGTCCCGCAGGTGGCGCTCGCGTCGGTGATCCAAGTGCAGCGTCGGGTTTCCTCGTTTTGCGTAAACTGGCCTTCGAGCTTAGCTCCGATGACGCGTGCCATTAGGAAGGTGATGTCTGGCACTCCCCAATTAGTACTCCAGACGACCGGCAGGGCGAGGTCGGCGGTACCGGCGGTCTTCCAATCGTCGATCAGGGCATCGACATAGTTGCCCAGTCCTTCGTCGACAGAGAGGTCGAGCCGGCCGACGAATGCTGAAAGATTTAGCCCGTATTGTACGGCCCATGGGAGTTCCACGGGGGTACCATAAAGCAGAAGGTACTGAGGAAGTTGTCCAGCGCGGACCCCGCGATCGGGGGCCGCTGTCGATAGTGGCTCACACTCTCCGTCCTTATAGTAACGATACAAAAGACCGGGCGGCTTATTCGGACGGTACCGCAGAACTGGCGCAGTTTCCGCGGGCGCATGTGCTCGTGCGGCAAGCAAACGGCGCAAAGGCTCTGGCGCATCTGCACCAACGGCCTTGTCCTTAGCAGGAATAGTATCGTCATCACGGAGGACTAAGCCCCAACCGACGTCAGGCGAGCGCCAATCGCGCATCTCGGCGACGCGAGGTGGCGCCAGCGTGGCAAGCCTCAATACTTCTTTCGGGGTCTGGTCAGGAAACTCGATCGTGGGGCTTTGAGAACCATCCCACGCATTAATGCGAAGCTCTGTCGGTCGATCTATCTCCATATCGTGCTGCCTCACTGCACTGCTGACATAGGCTCTCCGCCAGGAGCATGCACGAGCCCAAATAAGTGCACATCTAGCTATTCAAAACCCGCTCGCGGCAAACGTACGCCGCAGTACCAATGCAGCTCAGAACTGTTTTGGCGAACACTAAGCGAGCCACTCCCTCGCTCGTTGTCTGCAGTCTGAGGTTGTAATATTAATGGGCAACTTGCAACGTGAATGCGAACTACTTCACACGACGTAGAAACTTGAGCCGAGAGACGGATTTGGTCAAAAATGGCTGTTTCGCGCCAGAAGGTAATCGGGTGCGGCGTCTCGCCACGTCTTGATCGTCGCAAATTGGACGTGCCAATGTCCGGTTGTCGAAGCGCGTGCCGAAGAGCTTACTTTGGCCGAAAGTCCGCCATTTGCCAGTGACAGCGGCTTCCTCGATAGGCGCTCCCGACCAATGGTCAGCTTCGGCCACCACCGGCACAGCTTTCCAAAACGGATGGAGCAAGTCTACCTGGTCCTCAACGGGGGCGGTCCAGGACGGTCGAATATGCATTTTTACTTCAGCGAGGATTGACTGACACTCTCTCCGCCGCGAACAAGGCGCGCGGCGCGGACCTTGATGGTCACAGTGTGGCTCGCGCTGGCAATATATCTCTTCTATTTACGCAGCTGCAGTACCGGATCGAAGCTGCCGCGATTTCCTTCGACCTTCCTTTCTCGCTTGGCGATCTTCTCCACGGCGTCCGAGAGATAATCAGGGTGATGATGGCCGTAGGTGTTGAGTAGAACCTCCAACGACATGCCCAAATAGCCGGCCGCCTGCCACGGGTCGGCGCCGCGCTGCATCAGCCAGGTTGCCGCCGTGTGGCGGAGTGTGTGCGGCGAGACTCCTGTCCCAAGACCGGCTAGTCGCACGGCACTTTTGAAGGCTGTCTTTACAGAAGTGACCGGCATGCCGTTGAACTGGACAAAGTTCTTGGCATGTGAGTCAAGCCGGTGCCAACGCCGGAGGTGCACGAGCAGGCGCGGCGGGATTGGTACGGGCGGTTGCCGCTTATTTGTCCGGGCGTCGCCTTGGCGGCGGCGGTAAAAAATGCCGCGATCGAGGTCGACAAATGAACGACCGACAGCCGGGATCGGTGAGGCCGCAGCGATGGCGCCAGCCCGGGAGCCGCTGTAGATGCCGATCAGGATGAACCGTGCCAAGTGCCGCAGAGGCCGCTTGTCGGTCGCGACTTTTTGGCCCTTCATCGGTCCTCGTGACATCTTCTGGATCTCTCGATAGCGCCAGCAGGTCCAGATCAGCTTCGCTGCGTCGGATCTTGTCAGCCATTTGTCGCGAGGCTCGCCCTTTGCAGGCAAGGTGATCTTGACCAACCCCCGGTGATAGCCCTCTGCAGAATGATGATTGATGGCTGCGCGCAGATCCTCGAGATCACGCCTGGAGCCGCCCTTGTTGCCGCGTTCCTTCGCATATTGACGACACTGCTCGCCATCGACCTCAGCAAGCATTTTTGCGCCCCACCAGTCGTTCAGCCGGCCGATCCGCTTCTTGAATTTGCGAATGCCCGGAATGGAATCTTCGTTTTCCTCCGTGACTTTGAATCGGTCGCGAAGCTTGGCAAGTTCTGCGTCGAGATAGATCGAAAGCACGTCCCCGATCGGGATGGATTCAATATCCTGGGCCTTGCGTTTGGGAATGTATTTGGACGCAATGTAGTCCTTCAGCTTTTGCTCCGCGGCCGTAATTTCATCTGAAGTGCAGCCTGTGCTGATGTCCCTACCGTTGTCCCGGATGATCCAGGTTGCTCGGTGGGTAATACGGCCGGCCTTGTTTCGTCGAGCAGCCTTGAGCTGGAGCCGGGCTCCTTTGCTTTGACGCGGCATAGATCTCTCATTCTCTCTATATAGAAGAGTGTTGTGTAGTCCTTGCCCGCAATGCGCTCGATGATGAGTCTTCCGCGGGCGTTCTCTCGGCGCAGCCCGGAAGCGGTCATCGATCCATCGGGAAAAGCCACGGCCGCTGCGACAGCAAGACGGAGAGGAGTGTGGAGACCAACGTCCTTCGGGCGCTTTAGTACGTCGGTCATGTTAGCGACGTCGCAATCTGCGAAGTGCTAACAGCAATCGGGTTTCATGCTGGCGCCATCGGCGCGATGCTATCCGTCTTAGGAATGCGCTGGCCGCAACGCGTCGAGCGGGCGTAGAGGTGCGAAGTGCCTGAGAGCGCTGGGCAAGCACAGTGGCCTGCTCACAGCGTTCGCCTATGAGAATCCTTCCGGTAGCGCTATTCGCCACGAGGTTGTCAGTGCCCATTGGCACATACAATCAACCTACAGGCGATAGCTCAATGACGACGAGCGGCTGTTTGGGCCGATATGGGCTGGCGCGGAGAATGCCCGAGGCGGCCGCGCCAAAATCATCCTAGGTGCGGGGGTGGATCACTTTTGCGATAGGTCTCATTTGCTTTCCGGTCCAACTTGAGAGTGGTTGTTGAATGCTCGCTTCTTGACGCACGGATTCCGATGAAGCGAGGCTACGGGTTTGCTGACGATCGCGACGTTGCACTGCAAGGCATGTCTAACGTTATTCGCCGGCCGCTCCACATCGGCCGCGGATTCTAATGAATCGAATGTTCGGCCGGTACTGTCAGATTTGACAGGTCATGGGTTCTTGGCCAGCTTGGAGGCTGGGATGGGCTGCTCACAACTTGTTAGATGCAGGTTGGGCAGGAGCGGGCATCAGTTGCTGCGTTTCGGGGTGCGTGCGGCATCGGCCGCACCGGGCTCTTGTAAACCGAGCCGCGTTGCGTCTCGGCCTTCGGCTTCGATCCCTCGCACAAGATATTTAATGTGTCGCTCGCCGGAGGCACTCGCACGAAGGGCTACCGCTTCGCGGCACCGCTATCACTGCCCGTCGCGCGGGTGCCTTATTAATCGGTCTCGCGACTGCACTCGGTCCCGGGTCCCGCCGCTGCGCGTCGGCGCTATGCTGTCCCTTTTGCGGGTGCCTCTTTTGATTTTCTCACTCTTGCTCTTGTTTCCGATGTCTGGCTTTGGACTGCGTTGACTTGCTCAAAGTCTATGGGGGGCCGCCCCTCGCGCGTGCCATGTTAAAGCGCGGGCTTTCGCCCGCGCCGCCCCGAGCGGTCTCCCCGGTCTTCCGCGCTTTTTTCAACCTACCGCCTTAGGACTGCATGGCTCACGCTTGTGCAGATCCGCTCCTATCGAGCGGCCCTCATCGGGCGGGCGATCCCCATCGCCGTCAGGCCGGCGAGCGCTTGAGATGCGCCCGCCCGGTGAGACCGGGTCTCGGTCGGGTGCCGGAATCCCTCCGAAATATCGAGGCCGGGCCCATTCCCTACGGTTGTGCGTCGTGCGAATGTCGCCCCGATTAGACGGGCCGAGACCGGCGGTATTATTTCACGGGTTTTCATGGCTAGGCGACGGGGCAATTCGTCGGGCGGAACGATCTTATTGATTTTGTTCGGCGCTTTGGCCGCCGTGGTGTCGGCCGTCTATCGCTTTGCGGTGGAGAATGCGGAGGCGATAGGGGTCGTAGCCCTGATTTGCGCACTGATCGCTACCCCGTTCCTCATCGCCCGCGTCACGTCGACGAAACGAGCCGATCCGACCGGTGTCAGGCCACCTCTTCCGGATACCGTGTTGCGGACTCGCGCTTCAGGGGCTCCTTCCACACGGGTCGAACGCCCGTCTCCAGCACGCTGGATCCGGAGCGGTGAAACCGTGAAGTTCGGTAGGGCGGAGCTTTCTGGCGGAATGTTCTACTACGGGGACTGGCTCCCGCTCGCGGAAAGCGCCACGCGCCAATACGCCATCAACCCGAAACTTCCGGCTTCGGGATTGGCGGACGTCGAGGGCAGCTCGATGCCGTACTGGCCGTCCTATGCGGACATCTCGCCCGGGGCACGCCGTGCTTTCCTCGATTGGATGGCCGGGGGCAGGCGGGATCCGTCTTACGGCATCGGGCTGGTCTTCATCTTCCTGTATGGCCTCGAACATCGGCTGTTTCTGGAGGGAGGAGATGATGCACACCTGATCGTCCGAGAGGTCGAAAGACTTCTGGCAATCTATGGCGCCAACAACTCGTTCCACGGCTACGCGAGCAATTTCCTCGACTTCGCCCGACTGGCCCAGGGCGAACGCGTCGAAGTAAGCGCGCTGTCTCCAGAGCGGCGCGGCGGATCCGAGATGGACTTGCAGACCCGCCTCTACCTCGGCGACCGCCTAGCTGAAGCGCCTGCGTTGTCGGCCGAAGACGCACTGCGCTGGGTTCTTGGGATGCCGGACACGTACTTGAGGACCCCGGCGGTCCGTTGCTTCGACGAATTCGTTGCGTTGTGGCGGTTGCGGTTCGACCGGATCTATCCCGCAGGCCTTCCGGTGAACGGCAAGGATCGGATCTCGCTGCGCTACCGGGCGGCGAGCGGCTCGTTCGACGTGGCGATCCGGGGCCCACACGAGCAGCACATCGATGTGACCCGTGTGACGAGACCGTTGCCCGGACTGCAGAAGCTGGTGACCGACTGCACCGACGAGTTGGACTCCTTCAGCCGCTTCGTCGGCCGAAAACCTTCGGCCAGGAACTCGATGGCAGCGGCGAAATTGCTGCCCACCGATCTGCAACAAAGCACGACCGCGGGGGCGATCGCCGATTTCCGGCAGCGGGTCGAAGCCGTCATGGGCGACTACGGACGCGGAAGCAGCACGGCGCAGATACTGTTGGAAATGGCGGGAATCGAAGTTCCCGCGGACGGCAAGATTTCGACCGCGTCTGCCGACGAACTCGGCCGCGCGCTGGATTCCATCGGGGTCGCCATCGAGCCCGATCGCCGATACGGAAGCAGCGTCCCACGCGCCGACGAGCAGGTGTTCGTGTTCAGGGCCGCGAACGGCGGCCCCGTCGACCCCGCTCGGGCCTCGTTCAGGGCCGTCAGGGCGCAAGTCGAGGTCGCGGTGCTGGCGGCAGCGGCGGACGGAGATGCATCTTACGAGGAGCTCCAGCGCACGATTGCGCGAATACGCTCCGCCACCGACCTGTCCGGAGTCGAGCAGGCGCGCCTGATCGCTTTTGCGGTCACGACGTTCAACAATCCGCCGAAGCAGGCGAGGGTGATGCGGAAGCTCGCCGAAACAACCGAAGGCGAACGCCAAGCCATCGCGGATGCGGCCATAGCGGTGATCGGCGGAAGCGGAAACGTGGACGCCGGCGAGGTGAAGTTCCTGGAAAGGCTTCACAAGTCGCTTGGGCTGCCGAAGGAGCGCGTGTACACCGGCCTCCATAGCGCCGCCGCAAGACAGGCCGACGATCCTGTGCCCGTTAGCGGCGAGGATCGCGCCATTGGGGTACCGTTACCGAAGGAAACGCCGTCGCCCATTCCTCCTGCCATCGCCGCCAGGGGAATTTCCATCGATGCCGCGCGACTGGCACGAACGCGCAGGGATACGGAGGCGGTGTCGGCTCTCCTTTCGGATATCTTCGCCGAGGACGTCGTCCAGCCGCAACAAGCTCCTCCCGAACAGGCTGCTCTGGACGGACTAGATGGCCCGCACACCGAACTGGTGGAGCTCTTGGAGCTTCGCGGGTCGATGACGCGGACCGAATTCGACCGACACGCGAAGGAGATGCGCCTGTTGCCGGATGGCGCCATCGAACGGATCAACGACTGGTCGTTCGATCGCTTCGATGAAGCGCTGATCGAGGACGGCGATGAAGTCGTCGTCACGCCGCATCTTCGAGGGAAAATCGCCGAGATGAAGGACGAGGCCGCATGAGCAAATCCGCCAAGACGATCCGGCCCAAGGAGCGCGATACGATCATCCAGGCGCTGTCAGCCGGTGTAGTTCCTCGCCTGGGCCTGGCGCACATCCAGGTGGGACGCGCCGGAGAGATTGCGGCCCTGCTGCGCGACATCGACCGGATAGCGGACTCTGGAACCGCGGTGAGATTCATCATCGGCGAATACGGAGCGGGAAAGACCTTCTTCGCGAGCATCGTGCGTCTCATCGCGCTCGAGCGGAAATGCGTGACGATGCACGCCGATCTGTCGCCCAACAGGCGCATCCATGCGAGCGGCGGCCAGGCGCGTGCGCTCTATTCCGAAGCCGTGAATAACATGGCCACGCGGAACAAGCCCGAAGGTGGCGCGCTCCAGAGCGTGATCGAAAGGCTGGTGACCGACGCCGCGAAGGAAGGCGGCGAGAAGGGCGTGCCGGTCGAGAAGGTCATCGACGAAAAGCTTGCGCCGATCACCGGCTTCGCCGGCGGGTACGATTTCGCCACCGTCCTGAAGGCGTACTGGCGGGGTAGCGAGGAATCGAACGATGCCCTGAAGCAATGCGCGATCCGATGGCTGCGCGGCGAATATTCGACGAAGACGGATGCGAAGAAGGATCTCGGAGTTCGAACGATCATCGACGACGAGAACGTTTACGACTCGCTGAAATCGCTGGCGTGCCTAGTGAGGGTCGCGGGCTACGCCGGTCTGGTCGTGATGTTCGACGAGATGGCCAACATCTACAAGCTGCAGAATTCCCAGGCCCGGAAGCAGAACTACGAGCAGATCCTGGACATCGTGAACGACTCGCTGCAGGGCACCACATCCGGAATCGGATTCGTCATGTGCGGGACACCCGAATTTCTGCTCGATACCCGCCGCGGCTTGTTCAGCTACGAAGCGCTTCAATCGCGGTTGGCGGAGAATACCTTCGCGCACGGCGGTCTCGTCGACCTTTCGGGACCGGTCATCCGGCTCCAGAGCCTGACGCCCGAGGATCTGCTGGTGCTGCTAGGCAACATCAGGATGGTGTTCGCAAGCGGCGACCCGTCCAAATATCTGATACCCGACGAGGCCCTGACCGGATTCATGGAACACTGCGATCGAAAGATCGGAGAGGCGTATTTCAGGACCCCGCGGTCGACAGTCAAGGCGTTCGTCCACATGCTCTCGGTACTCGAACAGAATCCAGGTACGCGATGGGAAGATCTTCTGGATCGCATACCAATCGCACCGGACGCACCGGAAGTTTCGGCGGATGCCGATGCAAGCGGAGACGGCGATGAGCTCACCAGCCTCCGACTCAACCCTTGAAGGAGCCTACGACAAGCTTCATCCGACGATCCGTCGCTGGATCAGAGATCAAGGTTGGGACGAACTGAGGGAAATCCAGGCTCGCACCGTGAACGCGGTGCTGGATGGCGATCGTGACATCCTGATCGCGGCGACGACCGCGGCCGGAAAGACGGAAGCGGCTTTCCTGCCTATCCTCACCCAGGTGGCCGAGCGCAAGGAGCCGGGTTTTTCCGTGCTCTACGTCAGTCCCTTGAAGGCGCTGATCAACGACCAGTTCAAGCGCCTGGACGAACTGTGCGACAACATGGGCATTCCCGTCGTGAAATGGCACGGGGATGCGCCGCAGGCAGGCAAGAAGCGGGCCTTGGCCAGGCCGCAGGGCATCGCCCTGATCACGCCCGAGTCGATTGAAGCCATGTTCACCCGCCGACCGGCCGACGCCGCTCGGTTGCTGTCGATGGCCGCGTTCATCGTGATCGACGAGCTTCATTCCTTCCTCCAGGGGCCGAGGGGACTTCATGTGGCGAGCCTGCTGCGCCGCATCGACGCGATGTCGAAAAAGCCTGCGCGGCGTGTCGGGCTGTCCGCGACGATCGGAGATCTTCCGCAGGCCGCCGCCTGGCTGCGTCCTGCCGTACCGCACTCAGTCGAGATTCTCGAGGCCAAATCCGATTCGCCGGAACTCAGGCTTCAGATACGCGGATTCGTCGAGCCGCCCGAGCTCGACGATCCCGATCATGCCGAAGGCGCCGCCGGTGCGGAAGAAACGCCGAGAAGGATTGCGCTGGACGACATCGCGGATCATCTGTTCGCCACTCTCCGCGGGACGAACAATCTTGTCTTCGGCGGGTCGCGCCGCACGGTCGAGTCGGCCGCGGACAGATTGAGGAGGCGTTGCGAAGCATCGAAAGTCCCGAACGAATTCTTCCCCCATCACGGCAGCCTCTCGAAGACCTTGCGCGAGGATCTCGAAGACCGCTTGAAGGACGCGAGGCTTCCGACGACCGCGATCTGCACGTCGACCTTGGAACTCGGCGTCGACATTGGATCCGTGAAGTCTGTCGCCCAGATCGGATCGCCCAGATCACTATCGTCGCTGAAGCAGAGGCTCGGACGCACGGGGCGCCGGCGCGGCACGCCTTCTATCCTGCGGGTCTACGTGCGCGAACCCAACATCGATCAGGACTCCGGCATGTTGGATAGGCTTCGGTCCAACACGATACGGTCGGTCGCCGTCGTGCGGCTGCTCCTGGAGAGGTTCGTCGAGCCGGCCGGCGAGGTGCCCGAAACGGCGTCGACGCTCATCCACCAGATCCTGTCGGTCATCGCGGAACGCGGCGGCATAAGGGCTCGACCGATGTACGATCTATTGTGCGGCCCGGGTCCCTTCGCCTCGATCTCGGTGTCCGAGTTCGCCGATCTGCTCCGGCATCTGTCTTCGGAGGCGGTCAAGTTCGTCGAGCAAGCGAGCGACGGCACCATCATGCTCGGGAAGGAGGGCGAACGGATCGTCCAATCGCGCAATTTCTTCGCCGTGTTCGAGTCACCCGACGAATGGCGCCTCACGGTCGGAGGGCGGACACTCGGGACTCTCCCGATTTCATTTCCCGTCCATAAGGACAGCCTGGTCGTCTTTGCCGGCCAACGCTGGATCGTGCAGGATCTCGACGAGAAGACGAACACTCTGTTCGTGGCGCCGCACCCAGGAGGTGTGGTGCCCCGGTTCGAACGGGCCCACGGAGAGCGCCTCCATGATCGATTGGCGGCGGAGATGCGGCAGGTCTACCTGACTTCGGACGTGCCACCCTATCTTGACGACAAAGGGCGTTCGCTGCTTGCCGAAGGAAGAGAGATGTTCCGGTCTCTTGGTCTCGAGACGACGACCTGTGTACAGGAGGAAAAGAACCTCCACGTCTTTCTGTGGCGGGGGTCCCAGGCGACCGCCGTCTTCGGAGCCGCCGCCGCGATGGTCGGCATTCCGGGAGAGGTCCATGATCTCGGTCTTACGCTTTCCGAGACGAACGTGTTCGATGCTTCGGCGAAATTGAAACTCCTGGCAGATGCGGAGGACGTAGACCCCATCGAGCTAGCGGCGTTCGTCGAGAACGTAGCGGCCGGCAAGTTCCGGGAGCAGGTCCCGCAACCTTTGGCAAAGGCCTTGTGGGCAAAACAAAACGCAGCGGCCATAGCCGGCATCAACGGCATGGCGCGGACCGTGTGCCAGGCGTACGGAGCTGAAAGCGACGGCGGATTCCACTGACGCGCTCCAACGAGGGGGGGAAAATGTACAAAGTCGCGGGAACGCTCAACCTCAGTGCCGGCGATCTGGTGGGGCATCTGAACTGCCGCTATCTGACATCGCTCGACCTCAAAGTCGTCGACGGTGAGTTGGACAAGCCCAAGATCTGGGATCCGGTGCTCGAAGTACTGGCCGAGCGGGGGACGCTGCACGAACGCGAATTTGTTGAGCACCTCAAGGCCGATGGTCGAACCGCAACGGTTGTGGAAGGCGTTGGCGTCGACGCTAATTCGCTCGCAGCCACCAGCGCCGCCATGGCCCGCGGAGACTCGATCATCGTCCAGGGCGCGTTGCAGGCAGGGCGCTGGAATGGCCGCGCGGACATCCTCACAAGAGTCGAAACCCCGAGCCGCTTCGGCGGCTGGTCGTACGAAGTCATCGACACCAAACTTGCGCGACAGACGAAGGGCAGCACGATCCTTCAGATCTCGCTCTATTCGGATCTGTTGTCCGAGATTCAGCAGGCCGAGCCGACATCCGCACTGGTCATTACGCCTGGCACCAACTTCACGCCGGAGACGTACCGAGTCGCCGATTACGCAGCCTACTACCGGCATGTGCGCCGCAGCCTGGAGGAGGCCGTGTCGGGACCGCTCTCGCGCTCCGTCTATCCCGAGCCCATCGACCACTGCGAGATATGCCGGTGGCGGCGGCACTGCGACAAGCGAAGGAGGGCGGACGATCACATGTCGCTCGTCGCCGGCATCAGCAAATCGCAGATGGGCGAACTGGAGAGGAATGCGGTGGAGACGATGGCCGCGCTCGCCGCCCTGCCGTTGCCGCTGCAGTGGAGACCCGAAAGGGGAAACGTCAAAAGCTTCGAGAAAATCCGCGAACAGGCCCGCCTACAAGTCGAAGGGCGCGAGAGCGGTGCGGTCCTCTACGAGACCTTGCCGCCCATCGCGGGATTCGGCCTGTCGCGGCTGCCCGAGCCTTCCCAAGGCGACATATTCTTCGACTTCGAGGGCGATCCGTTTGTAGGCGACGGCGGATTGGAATTCCTCTTCGGATACACATACTCCGACGCAGGCGGCCAGCCGCAATACGTCGGCGATTGGGCTTCCAACCGTCAGGAAGAAAGGATCGCATTCGAGCGTTTCGTCGATTTCGTGACGGATCGACTCAAAACCTATCCGGACCTGCACATCTACCACTTCGCGCCTTACGAACCGGCGGCGATGAAACGGCTCATGGGCCGATATGCGACGCGCGAGAACGAGGTTGACAGTCTGCTGCGAGCCGAAACCTTCGTCGACCTCTATTCCGTCGTCCGACACGCCATCAGAGCGAGCGTGGAAAGCTACTCCATCAAAAAGCTCGAGCCTCTTTATTCCTTTGTCAGAACCGTTCCGCTCGTCGACGTCGGGGCGGTGATGGCGCGGACGCAGGCACGGCTGGAGTTGTCGGACGCGGCCGGCATACCCGAAAGCGACAAGGAAGCGATCAGGGGCTACAACCGGGACGACTGCTCCTCGACGGATGCTTTGCGACGTTGGCTTGAGTCGGTTCGGGCCGAGGTCATCGCCGGCGGGGCGATCGTCGACCGGCCGGCGCCGGGGACGTCGGAGGTCAGCGCCGAACTCGACGAATGGCACAAGAAGGTCGCCGCGCTCGTCGAACGTCTAATCGCAGGCGTGCCGGACGATGTCGCGGAACGAAGTCCCGAGCAGCAGGCGCGCTGGCTTTTGGCGTTCATGCTCGATTGGCACGGGCGGGAGAACAAGGCCGTCTGGTGGGAATACTTCCGGCTTCGAGACCTGTCCGCCGAAGATCTGCTTCACGAGCGCGACGGGATTGCGGAGCTGGCGTTTCTGCAGCAAGTCGGCGGGACAGCCAAGGTCCCGGTCCATCGGTATCGCTTCGCGCTGCAGGACACCGACATCCGCGTCGAAGACAAGTTGCACAGCATCGGCGGCGACGATTTCGGACGGGTCGTCGCGATGTCGCTCGACGACCGTACGATCGACATCAAGAAGCGCGGAGACACGGCCTCGTTGCATCCCGACGCGGTCTTCACGCACAGCTTCGTCGGCACTCAGGTTCTCGCCGATTCGCTGATGCGGATTGGCGAGTACGTGGCTGACCATGGAATGGTCGGGGAAGGGGATCATCGCGCTGCCCGCGATCTGTTGATGGCGGCGGCTCCGCGACTGATGGGGCAGCAATTCCAGGTGGACGGCGAGACGACCATGGAGGCCGCGATTCGGACAGCGCTCAACCTCGACAGCAGCGTCTTTCCGGTGCAAGGCCCCCCGGGGGCGGGAAAGACATATACCGGCGCTCGTATGATCTGTGCTCTCGCCAAGGAGGGGAAGAAGGTCGGGATCACGGCGAACAGCCACAAGGTTGTCCGCAACCTTCTGGACGAGGTCGTCTCCACCGCTCGCCAGCAGCGTCTTCCGATCGAATGCATCCAGAAGCCATCGGAAAAGGAGGATGATCTCCCGGGACTGCGCTTCACGACGGACAACGCTGCGTTTCTCGATGCGCTTGATTCCGACTGCATGGTCGGAGGTGCGACCGCCTGGTTCTGGGCCCGACCCGACGCGGCGGGGATCGTCGACGTTCTGTTCATCGACGAAGCCGCCCAGATGTCGCTCGCGAACGTTCTCGCCGTCTCGCAGACCGCGCGAAGCATCGTTCTGTTGGGCGATCCGCGGCAACTCGAACAGCCGATCAAGGGGAGCCATCCCGACGGCGTCGACGTCTCCTCTCTGGACCACATCCTCGGTCCCCACGCCACCGTACCTCCCGACCGTGGCCTCTTCCTACCCGAGACCTGGCGCCTGCATCCGCAGATTTGCTCTTTCAACTCCGAGATGTTCTACGACGGCCGCCTGCATCCCCACCCTGGCCAGGAGAATCAGAAGATCACGTCGACTGGTAAGCTTAACGGCGCCGGTCTCCGCTATCTACCTGTCGCGCACGACGGCAATCAGAGCTCGTCGAGGGAGGAAGCCGACGCGATCCGCGACCTCGTTTTTGAAATTTTAAGTGCAGGAACGACCTGGACCAATCGCGACGACGCCGAGGCGCCGGTCGGTTTGGACGAAATCTTGATCATCGCTCCCTACAACGCCCAGGTGTTCGAGCTTCAGGAGCGCATCCCCGGTGCCCGCATCGGGACCGTGGACAAGTTCCAAGGACGCGAAGCCCCCATCGTGATTTATTCGATGACGACATCCAGCTACCTGGACGCTCCCCGCGGCATGGAGTTTCTCTACAGCGCTAATCGATTGAACGTGGCCACATCACGGGCGAAATGCATCTGCGTCATCGTGGCATCTCCTCGATTGTTCGAGGTGGAATGCAGAACGCCCCGACAGATGCAACTCGCGAATGCTTTTTGTCGATATCTGGAGTTGGCGACGCATCTCTAGTCGGCAGAACTCGCATTGGAAGTCGGCTAAATACAAGGGTGCATATTTCCCTGCGCAACTGACAGGTTGGGCACCATTTCGTTGGGATTGGGCGCGTGCGGTTATCGCCGCACCGGGCTCTCGTGAACCGAGCCGTGTTGCGTCTCGGCCTTCGGCTTCGATCCCTCGCGCAAGCACATATAATGTGTCGCTCGCCGGAGGCACTCGCACGAAGGGCTGCCGCTTCGCGGCACCGCTATCACTGCCCGTCGCGCGGGTGCCTTTTTAACCGGTCTCGCGACTGCACTCGGTCCCGGGTCCCGCCGCTATGCGTCGGCGCTATGCTGACCCTCTTGCGGGTGCCTCTTTTGATTTTCTCACTCTTGCCTTGTTCTCTCCTGCGCTGACTTGCTCAATATTCCAACGCTCGAGATCTCAGGGGCTCCGCCCCTCGCGCGCGCCAGGGTAAAGCGCCGGCTGGCGCCGGCGCCGCCCCGAGCGGTCTCCCCGGTCTTCCGCGCTTCGCTCATCCTGTCGACTTTGACCGCATGGCGCACACGCTTGTGCAGACCCGCTTCTTGCGAGCGGCCCTTGCGGGCGGGTGATACCCCTCCGCTCGGGTCGCCCTGGCACTTGCTACCCCCGGTCTCGCCGACGGGCAGGGGTGCAGGCGCGTGGTGCGCCTTGCACCCATGGAAGCAAAAGGAAGAATGATCATGTCGGCCAAATCAGTTGAAATCATTCCCGCGAGCGGAACGGAGGTTCTCATTTCGCTCAACAGGCTGAAGAAATCTTCGAACAATGCGCGCAAAACGCCGCATAGCGAGGCGGCGATTGAGGGGTATGCGGCGAGTATCGCCGCCAAGGGCATCTTGCAGAATCTGGTGGTTGAGCCCGAGCTTGACGGAGAGGGGGGAGCGACGGGGTTCTATTTGGTGACCATCGGCGAGGGCAGACGGCTTGCCCAGCTGCTGCGGGTGAAGCGGAAGGAGATAAAGAAGACTGAGCCGATCCGCTGCATCGTCGACACCACGAATGACCCCCACGAGATCAGCCTGGACGAGAACGTCACCCGAGAAAACATGCATCCCGCCGACCAGTTCGAGGCGTTCAGGAGGCTCGCGGAGGAGCGTGGCTTTGGTGCGGAGGAGATCGCCGCGCGCTTCGGGATTACGCCGCATGTGGTGCGTCAGCGCCTGCGGTTGGGGGCGGTTTCCCCAAAATTGATCCAGCTCTATCGCGACGGCGATCTAACCCTAGAACAGTTGATGGCCTTTGCCATCACCGACGATCAGGCGCGGCAGGAGAGCGTTTATGAACGCCTGTCCTACGACCGGGATGCCAGCACCATCCGCCGTCTGCTCACCGAAACACACGTCGCCGCAACGGATCGCCGCGCGCGGTTTGTCGGGATCGAGGCCTATATCGCGGCCGGCGGCACGATCCTGCGCGACCTCTTCACCGAGGATCGCGGCGGCTATCTCGAAGACGTGGCGCTGCTCGATCTATTGGTGACGGCACGGCTTGGCCGGGAGGCGGATGCGCTACGGGCGGCCGAGGGATGGAAGTGGACGGAGCCCCACCTCGACTTCCCGCACGCTCACGGCATGCGTCGTGCCTACCCGCATCCGGTCGAACTTTCGGCGGAAGATCAGAGCGCCCTTCAGATTGCTCAGACCGAGTTCGACGAGCTGACCGAGCAACATCAAACGGCCGAGGAACTGCCCGATGAAGTCGATGCGCGGTTCGGTGAATTGGAGAGGCAAATCGATCAGTTGGAGGCGAAACGGCAGGCCTACGATCCCGGTGATGTCGCGCGTGGCGGCGCGTTTGTAATCCTCAATCATGACGGCGCCGTCAGGATCGAACGGGGTTTTATCCGCCCTGAGGACGACAAAGCCCACCCCGAAGCGGGGGAGGACGGCGACGGACAAGCACCGGATGATGCGGGTGCAGGGCACGATCAAGCCACGCGCGATGGTGAAGGAGAGGAGGAAGAAAATGAGGAGGAAGACGGGGAACAGAGGCTGTCTGACACCCTCGTTCGTGACCTCACCGCCCATCGCACCTTGGGGCTGCGCCTTAATTTGAGTGAGCAGCCCGATGTCGCCATCGTGGCCGTCACCCACGCACTCGCTGCACAAATCTTCTATGTCGGGGCCAATGCCCACGTGGTTGGCATTCAACCCGTGAAGACGGATTTGGCCGCGCATGCGGTCGGAATCGAAGACACTCCGGCCGGCAAAGCGTGGTCGGATCGTCATGCCAATTGGGCGAGGCAAATGCCCCGGGACGTCGCCAAGCTGTGGGACTTTGTGGTCGAACTCGACCACGACAGCCGCATGGCGCTGTTCGCCCATTGTACGGCATTGACGGTCAATGCGGTCAAATTACCGTTTGACCTCAGGCCGCGCGCGTTGGCAGCGGCTAGCCGTTTGGCCGGAGCCGTCGCCCTCGACATGACCGGATTTTGGCGGCCGACCGTGCGGAATTATCTCGGCCGGGTTACCAAGGCGGGCATCCTTGACGCCGTCCGCGAAGGCGTTAGCGAGGAGGCCGCCGAACGCATCTCCGCAATGAAAAAGGTCGAGATGGCGGCCGCCGCCGAGCAGTTGCTGAAGGCAACCGACTGGTTGCCGCCGTTGCTGCGCACGGCCAAAACGGAGGATCGGGCCGGTGCGCCGGACAAGGCGGAAGGCCATGATGTCTGCTCGCAAGCAGTGGAGTAAGAGATGAGCCGGGGTCGAGGCGGCCCCGGCAAGCGTCAAATTTGGGCCGCGCACCTGACGGTGCGCGACCTCGCTAATCGAGGCGACGCGTGCGATGATGCTCGCCAGCCCGTCTCCAAAAGCGGGCCACGATCCGTCCGATCTGCGCGCCTGGCAGCGACCTATGAGGCTGTGCCGCGCCTCCTTTTGCAGCGGCGAAGCGATCGGATTGGAGACCGGATGATGTCCAGATCAAGCGTATTCAAAGCGCAATCGCGCGAGTAATTCTGGTCGGCGCCGTCGTTTCCCAGTCCGAAAATGCGGTCGGGTTCGCTTGGTTTGTTCGGTATGCCGTGCTCGCGATTGATACGCGGACGTCGCTTCTTTTTGATCGATCCCGCCGTTTTCCGATGCTGCACTGGGCGTTGGCAGCCAAGATCACCGCCGTCTGTTCGGTCATGGCTCGCGTCCAACGCATCCACGAATGGCTCATCGGGCCCGGGGGACGGCAAGAGCCTCGATCGCCTTCCCGCAACAGCTCACGCCTGCTTTTTTCCCCTGCCGCCAAGCGGCGGCATTCCTCGCGCAAGACAAAAAAGCAGGCTTTCGCAGTCCTCCGCTGCGCTGCGGGCCCAAGGGCTGCGGGCCGATCGCTCCCCGGGCCAAGGATCGCCATCGAGGCTGCGATAGGCGCGGCCTCAACAACAGACAGACGGAGATGACCATGGCGACCATCGGCACTTTCACCGCTTCGGACAACGGCTACACCGGCTCAATCAAGACGCTGACGCTGAACATCAAGGCCAAGTTCGCGGCCTCCGAGAAGGACAACGACAAGGCTCCCGACTACCGGATATTCGCTGGGAACACCGAATTCGGCGCCGCCTGGAAGAAGACCGTTCGCGACAGCGACCGCGAATATCTCTCGGTCAAGCTCGACGATCCGAGCTTCCCGGCTCCGATCTACGCCTCGCTGGTTAAGGTCGACGGAGAGGAGGGTTTCAGCCTGATCTGGTCGCGCCGCTACGGCGACTGATGCCGGGGACCATCGGCCCCGCCTCCTCGAGGCGGGGCTTTTTTGCGTTTCCTGCCCGCTTTGAAGGAAGGCAAAGGGCATTTTCTTCCCTCAAAAGGAAAGCGCGTGGCCACGGATTCGTGGCGCAACTTAAAGCCGGTTCGAGGCGCCGAGTTCGGAATGAATTGAGCTCTCGGGTGGGTTTTTCGTCGGGCGGTTCGCGAACCCAATCGCCGTCTCCGCGGACGATTGATAGCGCTAAATTCGACTTGAGGACCGCACCTTGGATGCGAAACTGAGCCGCTTTGCCGTCGAGATAGTCGGCTCTGCGTCGCGGAAAACTCGAGTTCGCGCATACATCGAATCGTGGTCGAAACGCCGTTTTGTGCGGCGACTGGTGCTCCCGGCAAGGCCTGGCTCCTTCGTCCGAAGGGGACGATTCCCTGCTTGTGGCGCTACGACCTATGGCAGCCGTCCCCCATCCGAAACCCTCGCACGCTTCCTTTTTTCCCCGCCGGCAGGCCGGCTCCTCGCGGCCGCTTCGCTGCAAAAAAGAGCGGGCTCGGGTGCGCCGCTGCGCTTCGCCCCAAGGGTTCGGATGCGGGACGGCCGCCATGACGGTCTCGCCATCGCAGGGCATCGGCGCCTTGCGGCAACGAAGGAGACAGACCATGACCGCGATCGGATTCGTCACCCGCACAACTTACGGCGGCTTCAGGGGCCAGCTCAAATTGCTGCCCGTCTGCGCCGACATCGACATCGTACCAATCCGTGACAAGTCCGGCGATAACCCAGCAGATTTCCGCATCTTCACGCAGGGACTCGAGGTCGGATCCGGCCGGATTTTGACCGGCGAGACCTACGGAACGGACTACGTCAGCCTGTCACTCGCAGCACCTGGCCTTGGGGTCCGTAAGCTCTGCGCCAACCTTGGTCGAACGGTTGGGCTTAACGGTGACGGCAGCTTCTTCCTGATCTGGAATCCTGTCGATTGACTTGAAGTGTTGGGCTCTCGCGCATCGCGCGGGAGCCCATTTTTCTCTCTCGGATTCAAGATTCTGGATATCGCCGGCTGGTGCTAGAGCGCCCGCAACTGGGTGCGCGCAGAAGGGCGAGGGTGCCTGGGCAGTCTGCGAGACATCTTATTTCAATCGATGAAACGCTCTCGCACGCCGTGGAATCTGCCTGGCGCGAAGGTCGTTTCCTTGGCTTTTTCTCTTCGTTCCGATACCGAAAATCGCTCCATCGCCACTGGTATTTGCGCCATTCTATGGGCAGCTCAGAGGCTGGAATTGTTGGCTTGGAAGCGTGCCGAGCGCTCGCTTTTTTCTACAAAATTGGCGTGCTGATGGCATATGGGCGATGCCTTCGGCCCGCGCTCTACTCGTCGCTTCGCTCCTCACCGAGCCACCCTACGGGTGTCTCGGCCCTGCGGGTAACGATCGCTATCGCAAAAGAGAGGAAAGCAAAAGGACAGCGGGAGAGAGGGCAAGATAAAAGCACTGTCGCCGAAAGACGGCTAAGTGGTTGTCTGCACATCCAAGACTTGTTGCTAGTCGCGCGTACGGTGTCGCTACAATGCGGTAAGTCATTTGACTTGCTGATGATGCAAGTCTGTATCAGATCTCAACTGCTTCTAATTGCCGTGAGCGCAGCGGAGTGAGCAACGAGATCTTGTCGAAGCATCTCCGGCCGTTCGCGGCTCGAGTACGAAACCACCCTGTGGTTTCGTGAAGCGCAACGCACCTCGGTCATCCTGTTAGGCGGTTCTGAACAAGTCTCAAGCGAGCCGCGCGCGGCCTCGCGTCGACGTTCCGCGGTGGCGCATGGGGTGGGCTTCGAAGGTGCGCGTCGCACGTGCGTGTTACCGCGCCCCAAGCGGCCAAGCACGCCGGCCACAACCGGGTGCTCTCCGAAACCAAATCTCAAGGGCGAGACGATCGTCGCGGCTTAGGCAGCCCGCGTTTCCACGCCCAGCGAGCGCAGCGCAGCCCAATAGCCGGGATAAGTCTTGCCCACGCACTCGGGGTCCAGAATGACGATCCCGCCGATCCTGAGCCCCGCGAGCGCAAAGCTCATGGCAATGCGGTGGTCTTCGTAGGTCTCGATGCGAGTTGGCAACGTCTGGCCGGCGAGCTTGGGATCGGAGGCGACGATCAGGTCGTCGCCCTCTTCGTGGCCGAGGCCGGGGCGGATGCGCGATAGCTCGGTCGCGAGCGCGCTGATGCGGTCGCACTCCTTTACCCGCAGATTGGCAATCCCGGTGAAGCGCACTGGGGTATCGTTGAAGGCGGCCAGGACTGCTAGCGTTGGAACGGCGTCCTGCATCTGCGAGCCGTCGATCACAGCGGGAAGGCGCGGGAACATTCTGATGAATTTCGCGGCCTGCGCATCAGGTTGTGTGAACGCCTCCATCGGCACGCCGAGGTCGATGCGGCTATTGGTCAGCGCTTCCGCCGCCCAGAGATAGGTCGATGCAGAGGCATCGGGCTCGATGACGAAGTCGGTAGCAGTGTAGCCGGTGGGCTCAATGCGCCATGTGGTGCGATCGACCGGCCGGACCTTCGCCCCAAACGCCGACATCGCGGCGACCGTGAGGTCGACATAGCCGCGCGCATCGAGGTCCTTGCCGGTAAGGGCGACATCGATCGGACCTTCGCCATACGGCGATGCCATCAACAGCGCCGAGACGTACTGGCTCGACAGCGATCCGTCGATCTCGACGCGGCCCGAGCCGAAATGCCGGCGCCCTTCGACCGTCACCGGCGGGCAGCCAGTGGGGGCGCTGGCGGCGATGCCGAGGGAATGCATCGCCGTCACTAGCGGCCCGATGGGGCGCTTGCGCATCGCCTCGTCGCCGTCGACGGTTACCATCCCGTCGCAGAGAGCCACCGCCGCCGTGAGAAAGCGCGTGGCCGTTCCGGCGTTGCCCAGGAACAACGGCTCGTCCGGGCCCCTCAGGAACCCCGTGGTGGTGACGACGAAACTGGTCTCGTCCGGCTCGTCGACCAACACCCCCATCTGCCGGAGCGCCGCCGCCATCAGCGTCGTGTCCTTACTTAAGCGCGCCGGTGAGACGGCATGTGCCGCGGGCGAGGGCTGCCAGCAGCAATGCCCGATTGGTGATCGACTTACTGCCGGGTGGCTTGACCCGCCCGATGAGCGGGTGCGTGGGCGGAATGATGGCGAGCGGAGGCGAGGACATGAGGACGCCAGTGGCATACGATTGTCGCCAGCGCAAGCGGTTGTCTCCCTCCTCCTTGCGGGAAGGGATCAACGGTGGGCACCGGTGACTTTGGCGGCGACGGGCTACAACGACATCGTTTGACGCAACGCCGCTGGCACCCCCCAGGGGATCGACAACTTCAATGCCGATGGCAGATTAGACGTCGTCTAGCATAACGTCGACGGCATGACGGTCGGGAGATGAACGGTGGCACTGAGCTCGCTGACGCCAACCAAAATTCCTTCCTGACGGAGTGGTCATTGCGGCTTCATCACTTCGACATCGTGCAATTTTGAGGAGGCTCGCCATAAGCAGCCGGATAGCGTCGCAACGTTAGCGCACAAAAAACAGCCGCCTCAAGATCGTTCCCGCGTTCGATAGCCCGTCTGCCGGCTGACATTGACGCGCCGACAGAGGTCCTGAATGTTGGTGTTCGAAGCGAGCGCCAATTGTACGAATTCGCTACGGGCTCCACGCCAGGGATGAATCGGCTCGTGACCGTCTCGGCCTTGCGCTGCTGCCGGACCCGCCGCCGCTGCTCCCCAACGAGGAGTATGCAGCGCGACCCGCTCCAGTGCTCGCTGAGCGATCGCCCTCTACTTGTGGTGTGCATCTAGCCATGTGGCCAATGATACTGCGGACTATCGCCGCTCTCAGGCGCAAGCACAAAGCGGCTTCATCCCCCGGCTGCGGCTCCGCTTCCACGCACCATTCTCAGGGATTCGGTTGATGACCTAATCCGACCTATGCTTAATGACCTCGTGCAGAAGAGCTACGGAACGCTCAAGCCGTTCTAACAGCGAACTCAAATCCGTCGCGCTAATCCCCTCCAGCCTCAGATTTTCGACTGAGAATGACCGGGCAATGAGTTGGTCTATTGGCTCGGCTTTAGACGTCAGGTCCGCGACCCCGCTGAGGATAGATCGAATGTATCCGTCCGGCGTAATCGTTGTCGCAAGCGCCAGATTGGCCGCCATCGCCGTCTCAGCGATCGCCGCAGGAAATTCCACATTGCAAAGAATGCTCCCCGTTGCGCGGCTGCGGTAGCCCGCTCGGTAGGTCGAGGGGCCCAAGGGGCCTACCTCGCCGGATTCCCAAAACGCTTCCACCTTATCAGTGGTTGGACACTCGGGCGCTGAACTGTCATGGCGGAACGCAGTGTCGCAGGTGGCCAAGTTTCTATCCTTCGGAACGTACATTTCGACGACGCTATCGATGTAGACGATAGTCAACATTTGCGGCGGAAAATGGGACTCAGAGTCCGTGGATCGATAGTCTTCTGCGACGTTCTTTGGGCCGATGACGGCCGGGAAGAGCGATTTAGGAATAATTGGGGTGGTGGCCGACAACGTCAGGGCGCTTAGGAAGGCGGCTGAGCTCTCGCAGGAAGAGTTGGCCCATGAGGCGGGGGTGGATCGAACCTACATTAGTCAGGTCGAACGTCGCCAAAGAAACGTGACAATCGTGGTCCTGGCGAAAATCGCAACAGCACTGAACGTGACACCGGACAAACTGCTGATCGTACCCTCATCTCGGCGAAGAGGTCCCTAATCCAGCAAAATTTGGAATTGTCCGGGACGCATGACCGCTCCCGGACAGCTCGTCAGGCTCATAACCTGAAGGTCATAGGTTCAAATCCTATCCCCGCAGCCAAGCTTTCTTAAATGATATCAATGAATTAGCCCGCCTTTGGTGGGCTTTTTCATGCCTTACAATAGCTTGCCGCCCGTTACCTGCTATTTCGACAGAAAACCATATATTATCAGCTACTTACAGTAGGCCATTTCCTTCGGTAGCTTTCCGTTACGATTTTCTACATGGCACATGATTGGCACATGATCGGGGTCGATCCTCCGGCACGCTCCAGCAACGAGTTGGAAATTCGCGTAGAAACTACTTTTAATTGAGCTGAGAATTCGCTTCCGCTTTTTTCGCAGTCGCTTCGCTTTATTTGAGTAGTAACAACGAACGAGAGTTCCATGGCCATTCCTGCGGGCGATCCGCCGTCCTCAACCGACCTAGAAGGTTGGCGCGAAGCGATTGCCGACGGCCGCCTGCGAAAATATCGCCTTGAGACGATCGCGGCAGCCTTTCAAGACTTGGGTGAGGCCGATCTTAGAGTCCGTCAGGACCTGGCGAAGCATCTTTCTGGCGCGATCATCGGAATGCTTCGCAAGCGGGTCGATCCAAAGAAGCCTAACGGCGGCGAAGACATCATCTTTGAAGTTCACGAAGTGATCTTTGTGGCGTTGCTGAACCCAGGCACCGCCGATGGCAAACAGCTTCGCAAAGGCTTCGGCGGAATCGTTAACTTCCGCCTGAAAGATGCGCTCGCCCAGTCCCATAGTGATCAAATCGTTCCGGCGCCAAAGCCGAACAAGTCCTCCGCCAAATCGCGGAAGACGTCCGCCACCAAACCCGTCAAGAAAACAGCCGAAGAGATTGCCGCTGAGGTCGATAAAGTCGAGAGTGCCCTAAAGCAGGACGTGGCGGACCCACCGGACGAGACGGCCAATGATGACAAACCACCAGAAGCGGACCACGTCGATGACCGTCCGCCGCCTTACATAATGGATGACGCGGAGATTGACGAAATCGGGCCGGGCAAGAGCGAATACGATCCCAGCTTGATGGTCGCTGTCCAGAATATGGATGGCGAGATCGCCAGACAGCGTATCCTGGCAAAGATACCGGACCGCGTGAGGCAACTTGCATTCTCGCTCCACATGGATCGCGAGCCGCAAGAGGTCATTGCGCGAGCGTGCGGCGTGAGCACACGAACAATCCGGACATGGATTGCAGAAATTCAAGAAGATCTTCAACAGACCAAGGAGGCTCAAGAGCTTCTGATACGGAGAGCTGGAGCGAAGTCATGACCAAAGCAAATCGAAATCAAGAGCGGGACACCGTGCTGTTTGCCTTTCACGAGGCGTTCGAACGGCCAACAGCAACGCAAATTATCGAATGGACTGAGCGCTACCCTGAGTTCGCGGATGATATTCGTGCGCATGCCGCGGTGGCACGAGAGTGGGCCGATGACCAGCACGCCGTTTCTGCTGAAGCCGATGAGAGCCTCCTTTCTGCCGGCTATAGCCGCGCGCTCGATCTGATGCATAAGGCGCGCACGTCGACCAGCGAAGCGCAACGAAGCTTTCAAGACGTTATCGCTGCCCGCGGCATGACCGTTCCCCAGGTTGCGCGCGCGATCGGCATTGACCGAGGCGTCATCGCAGACCTCTTTAGCGGGCGGATGAGCGGTCCCATTCGGAATGTCTTTGTCGATGCGGCGATAGGAGTTTTGACGATGTCGCGCGATACTTTCGCGCGCCTTCACCAGCATGCGCTTAGCAACCCTACGCTTGGGTACGCCAAGGCGACGCACGCGCCGTCGGTCGTAGTCAGGCCATACGACGATATCATTCGGACATGCGACGACCTGACGGAAGACGAAAAAAAGAAATGGCTTGAAGAAGGTTGATATGGACGGCTGGATCGACATTCGACGCAAGGCGCGCGCAGTTCATTCGAAGGCACTCCTTGAAACGGGCGGAGACCGCCGCGCGGAGTTTCTGACTGCCGCCGCCGCAAAAGCGGACGATCTCAAAGTTCGTTATGTCGAAGCAGGCCAAACCTTCGGTCACGGCGTTTTTGGATTGCTCGAACGAGAAAATCTCATCTTGAATGTGCTCAAAGGGCAGAAAAAGCCTGATGAAGCCGTCGTTATCGCCCATGAGCTCGGCCATTTTCACATCCATCTCGATCCCACGCATGAAGTGACCAATCGCTCGGCCGGTCTCGGGGGCGATCCGGTCGAAAATGCAATGGGAAGCGGCGAGGGGTATTCACCGCGAGAACGGAAGGAGGTTCAGGCGGATGTCTTTGCAGGCGAGTTCCTGTGCCCTTCCGATTGGCTGCGCGACCAATTCGTAACGCATGGCAAGCGACCATCCGATATCGCCAAGGATCTTGGCTTGCCGCGTGATCTGGTCCTCCACCAAACGATCCGCGCCCTTTTGCTCCCGCCGCTTACCGAAGCCCCGCCGCCTCAAACCGGCGGGGCTTTTGCGTTGGATGACAGCCAGAAAACCGCTGCACTCTGGGCCGCCGGAAACATCCTTGTTGATGCCGGGCCGGGCACGGGCAAGACCCGCACTCTCGTTTCCAGGGTCGAGCACCTTCTGAAAAGCATCGGCCCTTCCTCCATTCTCGCGCTGACCTTTTCAGACAAGGCCGCAGAAGAGATGCGCGATCGCATTTCAACGATGAACCCTGCCGCCGCTATCGAGATGTGGGCTGGCACGTTTCACAGCTTCGGCTATGAGCTAATTCAAAAGTGGCCTTCGGCAGTGGGGCGATCCCCGAAGGTACGGATTCTGGACGAGGCCGCGCAGCTTGAGCTTCTTGAAGAGAATCTCGACAAACTGCCGTTGCGTTACTATCAAAACCTGTACGAACCGGCGTACGAGTTGGTTCACCTGCTGCGCGCTATCTCGCGCTGCAAAGACGAAGGGGTCACGCCGGCGGAATATCTGGCGGAAGCGCGGGCTATGCAGCAAAGTGCCGCAGACCCGGAGGCAACTGAAAAGGCTGACCGTGCCGTCGAAGTTGCCGAGACCTACGAGATATATCAAAAGGCGCTGCAAGAGGCCGACGCTGTGGACTTTGGAGATATTATTCTCCTTGCTGCAAAGTTGATCAAAGAGAACAAGGAAGTCCGCGCCTACATTTCCGGCTTCAAGCATGTTCTCGTCGACGAATACCAGGACGTGAACTTTGCAAGCGCGCGTATGCTGCAAGAAATCTGCAGCACGGGGTGTTCAGCGTGGGTCGTTGCCGACCAGCGCCAATCCATCTACCGGTTTCGCGGGGCAGAGCCATCCAACGTTGAATCGTTTGCGGCAGACTTTAAGGGAAGCCGTCATTCCTTAAATGTCAATTACCGCTCTTCAGCTCCGATCGTGAGGACGTTTCAGCAATTTTCTTCTGCCATGGGTGACGGTGGCGCCATGGCTGGATCATGGACGGCCAAGCGCGGTGCCGGAGGGCCGGTAACGCTGACTGTCACACCCGATGTGGCTGCGGAAGCTGAGGCTATTCGCGATCATATCGAGCAGCTTCGCCAACAGGGCGTTGCCTATAGCGATCAAGCGATCTTGGCCCGGACGCATCTCACGCTTGCCCGGATCACTACAATTCTCGAAAAGCTTGGCGTGCCATTAGTGTACCTCGGCGATTTATTCGAGCGCGAAGAAATCAGTACACTTTTGTCCCTGCTTTCTATTGACGCCGAGTACGGCGGCCTTGGCTTGATGCGGGTTGGCACGCTGAGCGATTACGGCGCAACCCGCGCGGATGTCCTGGCCGTCATTGATTGGTCGGCGCAAAAAAAGTCGCGCATCATCGACGCCCTTGCAAATATCACTGCGATCCCATCCCTTTCGACTGAAGGTCGAGCGGGGCTTTCTCGGCTCGCGAGCGAATTGGCTGGGCTCGCTGATGTGTCGGCGTGGACGATGCTCACCGAATGGCTCTTTGAACGCAGCAATCATCTTATGCCGCTGTTAGGTGCCAACAATGCTCTCGGGCAACAGAAGCTCATCGCGATCTATCATTTGCTTAAATTTTGCGGCGAGCAGGCGATGGCAGGCCGCAAGGGTAGGAAAGCGCTTCTGGAGCGGGTTCGGAGGCTTGAGGCTCTGAATTACGACAGCTCGTTCCGGCGGGTGGCTTCCGAAGCCTCGGATATGGATGCCGTGCGTGTCATGACGATCCACGGCAGCAAAGGACTTGAATTTCGGGCAGTTCATTTTCCTGCTCTTGCCACGCGCTATATGCCGACTAATCGGCAGGGCAATCGCTGCCCACCCCCTCCCGCTCTTTCTCGCTTGGCTATGCAGCCCTCGGACCATGATGCCGAAGAGGAGTGCCTATTTTTCGTGGGGTTGTCGCGTGCCAGGGATTATCTGTTTCTCAGTCGCGCTGAGTCCTACACGACGACCAGGGCAGGGGAGTCCAAATTCCTGCCCGCGATCCAAAGCGTCGTCGCGGGTCAAAGGTATTCGGGTTCTGGCGGTGTCTACAGCGATGCAACACCGCTCATTCCCCCCGCCCCGCAGGAGCGATACCTGGAACGCGATCTTGAGACATATATGCGGTGCCCGGCGCGCTATCGCTTCACGGTCGTGGAGGGCTTGCGGGGCGGACGGGATGACTCGGCTTACATCTCATTTCACCGCTGCGTGTACCAGACAGTTCGATGGCTGGAGACTGAGCGCGAAGCAGGAAAGACCGTCGGGATAGAGGACGGCCTCCGGCGGCTTTCAGAAACCTGGCAGGCTTCCGACATTGCCGAACATCCGTTCGAGCCTTACTACCGCCGCTCTGCAGAAAGCATGGTCCGCGCGATGGTCGAGGCCATCGCGAAGGAAACGGGCCAATATGCGCGCGATGAATGGGAAATTCCCGTGGGCCGCCATCGCGTTGTGCTCGTTCCTGATCGCGTTGTCGTGACGCCGGAGGGGGCGGTCAGCGTGCAGCGCGTCAGGACAGGTCGAGAAACAAAGTCCGAGCCTGACAAGCCAATCTACGCCCTCCTGCGCCGCGGTGCCGTGCAGCAATTCCCCCGAAAGAAGGTGAGCGTGGAGACTTTCTATTTGGCCGGGGCTAAGTCGGTGGCGACCGTCGCCAAGAACGACGAGAAGGCCATCGGCAAGTATGCCGACGCCATCGCGGCCATCGAGCTTGGCCGGTTTGAGCCCGATCCGAGCGACGACCGTTCTTGCCCTAATTGCCCCTGCTATTTTACCTGTCACGGCTGACTTCCGCTTTTTAGCGGCTCGCATCGCTTTCTCTATGACGGTCCATCATGGACCCCATTCAGGAGAAAGCATCCATGTCCACCCTCGCTCTCTTTGTTCAGGTTCACGGCACTCCAGGCCTGCGCGAACTCCAGCTCGCCGAAGCCGTCACGCTCGGGGAACTGCACCTGGCTCTCGAATCGCTGGGCATCAAGGTCGATGATGAAACGTTCGTATTCATCGACGAGGCAGAAAAACATGAATCCGGCCCGCATCATGAGCCGGTCGCGCATCTGAAGCATGGCTGCCGTGTTCACGTCAGCCGCTGCAAGCAGATCGAGGTGACCATTCACTATCTCGACAAGACCGCCAAGCATGCGTTCGCTCCCGGCGCGCGCGTTCGCGCGGTCAAGGCGTGGGCGGCGCAGCATTTTCACGTCAGCCCCAAGGACGCCGCCGAGCACGTCTTGCAACTCTGCAAGTCCAGTGATCGCCCCTCAAGCGATACTCCGCTGCATCAGGTCGCCAAGGGGCATGAGTGCACGGTGTGCTTCGACTTCGTCCCTGAAAAGCGGGTGGAAGGCTAACATGAACGCGCCAATCCCCCCGGATCGCTTGCTTCTCGATCAGGATCTCGCCGCAGCGGAATTTCGCTGCGGCGAAGCCGAGGGCCGTTGGCGCTTTCTCTCGCTGCGCTGGCCTTACGTCATCATCGCAGTGAGTGCCCCGGCGCGCCCGAACGCACCCGACGAGTTCGGCTTCCGTTTCGAGTGCACTGGCTACCGCCAGACCCCGGTTACCGCGCAGCCGTGGGATCTCGGCCGAGATGCGCCGTTGCCTCCGTCGCGATGGCCGACCGGGCCGACGCATGTTGTGGCGGTGTTTCGCCCTGACTGGAAGTTCGGCCAGTGCCTGTACCTGCCATGCGACCGTCTTTCGATCGAGGGCCATCACGACTGGCCAATCAAATACCCGAGCCGCATGTGGAACCCCGCGCGCGGCATCATCTGCTACTTGGAGCAACTGTATGATCTCTTCAATCATAGCGACTATTCGGGCGTGGTGGGCGCCTGAACATCGCCTTTGCTGTTCATCCCATCGCTGGCGCGGGCTTGTTGCCGAACTTGATCGGCGCGGCCAACGCCGCCACGAGGCTGGTGCGTTCCTCCTCGGAGCGACGCACGGGGCGCGGCGCGAGGTGGAGCAGATCGTGTTCTACGACGAACTCGATCCGCGAGCCTATGCTACGGGCGTCTGCGTGCTCCATGCGGATGCCTTTGCGAAGCTTTGGGCGATTTGCCGCGAGCGCGGCCTCTCCGTGGTCGCCGACGTTCACACGCATCCGGGAGCCGGGTTCCAAAGCGATTCCGACCGAACCAATCCGATGGTGGCGCGCCAAGGCCACATTGCGCTCATCGTACCAGATTTCGCCCGCTGGCCCATCAATCCGAAGCGCATGGGCATCTACGAGTACCGGGGTGACCACGCTTGGCTGGACCACAGTCCCGCGCGCGCACCGCATTTTCTTTACACCGGCTTCTGGAGTTGACGATGTCCATACCAATCGATCACACCGAACTGCATCGCACCGCCAAGTATTTCATGGACAATGGGCGCGCGTCCACGCACGAGGAAGCGATCGCTATCCTCAAGTCGTTTGGCCTCGTTGTCCACGTCGGGCCCGAGCTTGCCACCAGTGCCTTGCACCAGGCGGCATTGCTCACCCTCGTCAATCTTGCGCGCCGAACACTGCTCAACGGCGTCCATGTGTGCGGGATTCCCAAGGGCGCCGCTTGTGTGTCGAAACTTTCGAGAGCTTCGTCTCTCGCTGATGCGGTCACCGAGCTCGGAGGGACGATCACGTCGTCGCCGCCAGCAGACTGGCCGCAAGCTATGATTGGCAGCGCTGCCACCGCCATACGCCCGGCGTGGCGTGTAACATGGGAGGGGTGGCGTGGCGGCGTCGTGATGGCGGGTCATCCGGCAAAACTCGACGAAACTTCCGGGATGGAATTGGCCCCCATGCTCGCGGCGGCGGTGTGCGCCGCCGAAGCGTTTGCATTTTGCGCAGGCGATCACTTGCTTGCGGGTCGGCGCGCGCACGGCCTTTCCCTTTGGCGGCCTGGTCAGGACTGGCTCATCTCCGATCACAGCGAGCCGCGCCTGGCTTACCTGCCCTCCAGCCTGTGGATCATCGGCCTTGGAAATCTCGGGCAGGCCTTCGCATGGCTGCTATCGGCTCTCCCTTACTGCGAGCCGCAGAAGGCGACCCTCGTGCTGCAAGACTTCGACCGCATCGCGGCATCCAACGACAGCACATCGCCTCTTTCATTCAGGAAAGATATTGGCCGTCGCAAGGGCCGTGTCGTCTCGGATTGGCTTGAGGAGCGAGGCTTCCAGACCTTCGTTGAGGAGCGTCGCTTTGGCGGCTGGATACGGCGATCTCCGGATGAGCCGCGCGTTGCGTTGTGCGGCGTGGATAACGCGCTCGCACGAACCGCCCTGGAGGAAGCAGGTTTTGACCTCGTGGTCGAGGCTGGCCTTGGCGCCGGGCCAGAAGCCTTTCGGAGCCTCGCCGTGCACACGTTCCCAGCCACCCGCACCGCTAAAGAGATCTGGTCGCGGCAAATTAGCGACCGCGCCGTTTCCCCGGAAAGCATGCCTGCGTATCAGCAACTCAAGAAGGCTGGCATGGACGCTTGTGGCCTTGCGCAGCTCGCGTCGCGAACCGTCGGGGTGCCATTTGTCGGCTTGATCGCCGGCTGTCTCGCCGTATCCGAGCTCCTGCGCCGACTGCATGGAGGCATCGCGCTTGAATATGCGGCTGGCTCGGTGTTCGCACTCGACGATATTGAGTGTGGGTCAATCGAAGCGGAGGTCTATGCGTTCGGCCACCTGCCGCGCACATGAGTAAATCGCAGGGAAGGGCGAGGCAAATATCGGCGACATACGGGGACAACCGTCGGTAGCCAGCGTTTTTCTCTATTTCCGTGCAAGTTGAAGGCCTACCTTAGTGCAGATTCGAAGTTGAAGGTGTGTCCATGAAATTTATTCATTCGTCCGATCTCCAGATCGGTAAAGCATTCGGGTATTTCGTACCCGAGGTCGCGAACATCCTCCAGGATGCGCGACAAGCGGTCGTCCGCACTCTTGGTGAAGCCGCGGTCGAGGCGGGCGCGACCGCGGTTCTGATTGCCGGGGATATCTTCGAAAAGCAACAGATGAGCCAGCAGACGCTCGGCCGAGCGATCGAAAACATGCGCTCCTTCAGCACGGTTCAGTGGCATCTCATGCCGGGCAATCACGACCATGTGCGCGAGAGCGGGCTTTGGGATCGCTTGGCCCGTTCTCAATTGCCGGCCAACGTGAGCCTGCATGTTCGGCCTGGCGCGGTTCAAATTGCGGATGATGATGGCGCCCCAGTGTTTCTTCTACCTGCTCCGCTGCGCTTCACATCAAGCGTTGATGACCTCACGGCCTACATGAACGACGATCCTACGCCGGAGGGCGCCATCCGCATCGGCATGGCTCATGGCTCAATCCAAGGCTTCGGCTCGGAAGGAGACGCGAGCAATTATGTTGCGCCAACTCGCGCTGACGAAGCCGGCCTTGTTTATCTTGCCATGGGCGATTGGCACAGGCAGATCAAGGTCAATGATCGCTGCTGGTACAGCGGAACGCCGGAACCGGATCAGTTCAAACTTCCGCCAAACGCAGTGACGTCGCTCTGCAACGGCGGTTCTGCGCTGCTTGTCGAGGTGAACCGCTCAAGGATGGTGCCGTCGGTTACCCCCATTCTGACCGGCAGGCATCAGTGGCACCGTATTGAAAGGACACTGACCGAAGACAGCCAGATTAATTCGCTGGAAACCCAGCTTCGAGCGCTCAATTCGGACCTCAGCGAGCTCGTCATCGACTTGCGCGTGGAGGGCGTTCTATCCCTTTCCGGTCGTAAGGCATTTGAAGAGCAGATTGTGCAGGGCGTGGGGACTGCTTTCAGGGCAATGCGCTTCGATGATTCCGGCTTGGCTCTCAATCCCACGGAGCAAGATCTCGATGACATTGATCGCGCCGGCTTCGTACGCGTTGCTGCGGACCGTCTCAGGCTCATCGCCGCCGACGCATCGAACGGGGCACGAGCGCACACCGCCGCGCAAGCTCTGAAGCGCCTGTATGTCGAGCACCTTCGCCAAGGAGCGCGATCATGAAAATTCGCTCGGTCGAACTCACAAATTTTCGGAAATTCGTCGGAACGTTCCGGGTCGATTGCATTGGCGACAATGTCAATGTCTTAGTCGGCCGAAACGAGCTTGGTAAATCCACGCTGCTGGAGGCTATCAACGCCGCTATATTCGAAAAGGCCAAGTCCACAGCCGCTCATGTGAAGGCCTTCCGGCATCTCGCTAACCAAACCGTCCCAGAGGTCAAGCTTGCATTTGACGTGGACGGGAAGAGCTGGCTGATCCACAAGCGGTTTGCGGGGCAGGCCGGGAAAGCAATGCTGTCGTGCTCGGACCAGCGGTTGTTCGAGGACGAAGCTGCCGAAGCGGAATTGCAGCGTTTGCTCGGCTTCAGCGGCGGGAGGAGCGGGGGCGAGCCCGGAATTTGGGGGACGCTGTGGGTTCAGCAAGGCCAGTCCTTCGGCGACGTCGAGCTGAATGAGCAGGCTCAGCGGACCATGCAAGGTTGCCTTGAAGCCCAAGTTGGCCTTGTCACCGGCGGCACGCGGGGTCAAAAGATTCCCAAAGCTGTAAGGGACGCGCTGGACGCTCTTCGAGGGGCGAGGGGACCTCGCGGGAGGTTCAAAGACGCGGTCGACAAGCTTTCCGATGCCAAGCAGCAGGTAATCGATTTGGAAGCAAAGCGTCAGGCCGTGTTCCAGTTCATGGAAGACCTTGGGCGCAACAAGCATGATCTCAAGCAAGAGCTGGATGGATGGGACGAAAATGCGCACCGGCTAGAGCTTGAAGGCGAGCGCACCAAGCGCACGGTCGCTGTGACCCGCGCGGCCGAGGTCGGAAGTGCGCGAAGCGCGGCTAAGCTAGCACTTGAGAGGGCGACACAGGCCCGGAAGCTGGTGGATGATCGGGTCAAGGCTGTTGAAGAACTTCGACCGCTAGAAGCCAGCCTCTCGGAGCTTGGCGCGCAGAACGATGCGGCGCTCGCTGCGCAGGCG
Source organism: Bradyrhizobium nitroreducens (assembly GCF_002776695.1). Taxonomy (GTDB): domain Bacteria; phylum Pseudomonadota; class Alphaproteobacteria; order Rhizobiales; family Xanthobacteraceae; genus Bradyrhizobium; species Bradyrhizobium nitroreducens. Next base: position 6,456,638 of record NZ_LFJC01000003.1, on the reverse strand, counting down.
GATGCTCAGGTCGCTGTTTCGAAAGGCGAAGCAAAGCTGGCGGACCTCCGTATCAAGACGACCCAGAATGCCGAGCGAACGCGGAAGTTGGAGCGGGTCCGCAATGTTGTCACGCTGAGCGCAGAAGCCACTCAGCATCAGCACGTTATTGACACTTCTGCGGCCCTGGAGCTGGAACGTCAGCATCTCGGGGAAATGATCGGAGCGATTGCGGCGACCGACGAGGGAGTTACTCGCATTGAAGAGGCCGTGACTGAATGTGCGGCGGCGGATGCCGCCATGAGCGCCGTGGCGACGACTGTTTCTTTTGCCGTTCACGATGATGCGCGGGATAGCATTCTGGTCGATGGCAATGCGATTGCCGCTTCTGCCAGTTCCATGCCCATCATGGGCAAGACAACGGTTGCTATTGCGCGCGTTGGAACAATCACCATTGAGCCTCAAATCAAGAACCGAGGCGCGTTGCTGGCGCGGCGCGAGGCTGCTGTTCAGGAGATGAAAGACGCATTGCAGGCCGCTGGGGTTGAAAGCCTTGCCGCGGCGCGCGCGGCGACAGCTCAACGTAAGGAGCACGTACGTCGCCTCAGCGACATCGGGAAGGAACTGGCTCGCCTCGTTCCCGGCGACAAGTCCAAGAAGCTCGCGCCAGGGTTAGACGCTCTTAGGAGCCATTTGAGCGAACTGCGCGGTCGGCTCAAAGTTGATATGAAGGCCTGCGAACTTACAGAAATCCCGGCCGAGAGCGCGCTGGCGCGGGATATCCAGGAAAATCTTGATGATGGAGCGCGGCTAGAGGCCGAGATCAAGACGGCGGATGCGGAGATGGCTGGCCCCGCGGATGTGCTACTTCAGGCCGAGAAGAAACTGCGTCAAGTCCGGGAACGCATGGCGGGATTGAATGGCACAATCGAGAGCAAGAAGGCAGACCTAGCCGCGAGTCGGACGAGCGGAAGCGACGAGCAACTCGCTTCAGCTGCAGAAGCGCTGGAGCGCGAAGCGGTCGTGGCGGATACGCTATTGATCGAGAAGGAACGGGAAGAGGGCGAAAGCCTTGAGGCTATTGACGCCAGGATCAAGCGGCTGGAGAGGGCAGCCAGTAATCACCACCAATCTATTGCAAGCTTGAGCAATGAGGTTACCCGGCTGACGGCGTTGATTGAGGCAAACGAGGGGGCCGGTGTTGAGGAAATGCTTCTCGGCGCCGAGGCCGAACGGGACCGCCTCACGAACACGATCGCGGAATTTCACGAAGAAGCGGATGTCCTTCAATTGCTACTAGATACGCTAGAGACGGCAGAGGGTGAAGCGAAAACACGCTACCTCGCGCCGGTCGTAAGTCGGGTTGAACCTTACTTAAAGATGTTGTTGCCCGGGTCGAACATCGTCCTCGATGAAAACCTGCAAATTGCGGCTCTCCAGCGGAGCGGTCAACGCGAAGATTTCGAAGTGTTAAGCGGCGGGACAAAAGAGCAGCTTGCCGTTCTGACCCGGCTTGCATTCGCGGAGCTCCTGCTCGGGCAAGGACGGCCAGCCACAGTTATCCTTGATGACGCTCTAGCGTTCTCCGACGACGAACGGATCGAGAGTATGTTCGATGTGCTAATGCGAGCAGGAGAGAATGTGCAGATTATAGTTTTGACGTGCAGAAAGCGCCTTTTTACCCGCTTGGGCGCGTCGCCATTGGAGATTCGAGCGGCGTCTTGATGCAGCTCGCGAGCTAAAAGCGAATATGGGGAATTGTCATCGAAAATTGCGCGACTTCACCTTCAGGGTATCGATATGCAGGTCTGGTACGTACATATCTCCCGGTTTCGTCACAGGTTGCTTGGGTTCCCGGCTGTCCATGCCACTCGCGCCGCCTTTTGGTAAAGCGCCGAGGCGAGGTCATCGATATCCGACCAGAAACGCGCCGCTGACGGAGCGCAATACGCTCAATAATCCATGTTATCGTGCCGGTCCTGCTCGTAGCTCCAATGCATGATCCATTCTTTGCGCTCCTGAGTGGTGCCTTCACACAGCCGCTTGTAGAGCGCGATCTGGTCGGCTGAGTAAACCGGATCAACGCTTGCTTCAATGAAGTCATGCGCGCTTGACAGTGGTCCGTTGCGCATCGCTTCGTCAAACTCGTCAAACACAGCGCAGGCCGCGCCATGATCATCCTTCTCAACCGGAATAAAATTGAACCTTACGCTGTTGCGGATTTGCGTGAAGTTTGCCGGAAGCGCGCCAACAGTCGGGATGTGAACAAAGAGCGATCCGCCATCGTTCTCGACGCCGCCGTGCGCAAATGGATTCCGGACGCGCTCCTTGATGCGTTTCAGATCGGAGTACAGCTTCTGCATTGCAGGTTCGTCCACATCGACCAGCGCTTTCAACTTCTCATCCCAGAGCTTACTCAAATATGCCGTGAGCTCACCCTCAAGCAGCGGTTTGCCGGAGAACGCGCGCAGCAGCACAAGATTATGTTCGAGCCTGCTGAAATAGGCATCGACCATTGCCGTTGAATGATAGAAGCCTTGCGTCCGCGCGCGCATGGTTTGGTTCCAGCCGCGGGCGAACTCGGCAAGCACCGGTGAAAGCGAATCCGGTTTTGCCTTTGCCGGCTTCGCGCGCGGTTTCCGCTCCGCTGTCCGGTACGATCGGTCTGCAAGATCGCGGAAGAACCGGTAGCGGGAATCAAATTCCGAGTGCCGGTTGGCAACCGTGACGTTCCCGGCTGCGGCTTGCTGTTTCGCTATTGGCTCTAGCCAATCTTCGACATGCTTGACCGCAACCTGCAACTGGCCGCACAGCCGCTTCATATCGACGGATTCAGCCGCGTAAATCCTGAAGCCAAATTTCGCCATTTCCAGCGAGACCGGCGCGCCGTTGAAACCGAAATTGACCGCCCACCGCATCTTTTCGCCAGGACCGAACCAACGAAAGCCAAGGACGTTGCGAAGCGCAAAGAGGATCAACTCCGGGACGGGAAACTGTTCGGGCTCCGGTTTTACGCTCTTCGTCGGTGCCTGTTCGCTCCAATCTGCGGAATCTCGCGAAAAGCCCTTCAACGCCTTTTGCAGCCTTGGGCGCAGCACCGTGAAGGGATCTTCTGCCGTATCTTTGGCTGTTGGGGTCACATTCAATCCTCCCGGCGTATTCTTAGCGCTCGACACCGGTCGTTGGCTCAACTTTATCGTAACGTTTTATCCGCCCAGCGGCTGATCTTCCTTGGTACCCGTCGCTACGATCCGCAGAACGCCGTCCGCAAGAGGCCGCTGTAAGTTCAGCGCTTCTTCCACCGGCGCCTTTAGCCAGATCTCGATCTCGTCGGGCTTGGTCAGGATCACGGGCATGGCCTTGGGGTGAATAGGGCCGACCACGTCGTTGGGATCGGTGGTAAGAAACGCGAATAGATCGTTTGTGGTTTCGCCTTCCTTGACCTTGCGCACCGAGGTCCAGTTGGTCCAGAGCCCGGCGAATACGGCCAGCGGCCGGCTCTCATCGAACGCGAACCAGATATCGCCGCCTTCCGCCTTGTTGAACTCGCTGAAGGAGGAAAATGGGACGACGCATCGGTTCTCAACTCCAAGCCAGCGTGTCCAGTGCTTGCTCCCGGTGTTGCGGATGTTGGTGGTGCCGCTGTCCGGCTCCATGCGCAGCAGTTCCTTGAAGTCCACCGTCTTGCCCTTGGCTTCCAGCTTTGCGGCGCGCTTCTTGGTAGCTTCGAACAAGGCCGCATGCGAGGGGGGCATTCCGCACCGGGCGAGCGACAATTCGCGCACGCCGTCCGGCGCGTTGCGTACAATGGGCGCGCGGTAGTCGGGAAAAATACCCGGCATGGGCGGAAGGTTGCCCGTTGTGTCGCGCATGGCCCGTGTCAGCGCGATGATGGCGGCCTGGCCCTTTGTGAGGCTGTAAAGATTGCACATGCCGCAAGATATCGCGCCTCAAACAGAACGAACAATCCAAATCGATAGCTCGCTGAGCGCATCCGCTGGTCGCGGAACGGGCTCTCGTGAACCGAGCCCCTGCTTCGCACAGGGCTACGCAGGGTCTCGGCCATGCGGCTTCGATCCCTTGCGCAATACGGGGTCGCTCGCCGGAGGCACTCGCGTTAGGGGCTGCCGCTGCGCGGCACCGCTATCACTGCCCCGAACGCGGGTGCCTTCTTAACCGGTCTCGCGACTGCACTCGCTTTCGGTCGCGCCAGCTTCGCTGGCGTCGTTATCACTGCCCTTCAAGCGGGTGCCTCTTACTCCTTCCCAATCCGCACTTACGCGTTAGGGCAAAGCCCGATCGGCCGGGCGCTTGTCGCCGAACACGTCTGGCGTCGGATCGCGGGATAGGTGTGGTAAGCGAGATTTCAACCCTTGCACATTTGAGCTGGTATTGTCAGCTTCACCCGTCATGGCCCGAACCTCGCAATTCAACGCCGGTCCCCGGCTAAACGCACCTCCGGTTGGCGATCCATCACGGGAAGCCGTCGCGTCATTGCGCGGATACGCGTATCAGCTTTACACGAGTGCGCTTGCCTGGATCGAGCTCCGGAATCAGGAGGAGCTGTACCTCGAGGTTGCCGAAGACTATGCCGTTGCCGCGCAGGGCGCGCTCAAAGCGGTGCAAGTCAAAGACACAGGCCCATCTACCGTCACGATCAACTCCGAAGGCGTCCAGGAAGCGCTCGATGCATTTGTTGACCTCGTGGAGCGAAACCCGCAAACGAACGTTTTTGTCCATTATCTATCGACCTCTCCAATTGGGCAGGAACGTGCAGTTGCCGACCGTGCCGGAGGCAAGCCAACTCTTGAATATTGGCGGTCGGCGGCGGCCGCTGCCGACGTTGCGCCGCTACGCAAGGTCTTGCTGGCTTCCGGCCTCTCGGAAAGAGTCGCGCGGTTCATCAACGCGCGGGACGATGAGGCGCTGCGGAATGACTTCCTGAAACGGCTGCAATGGGATTGCGGGCAGCCTGACCTCCGAGCGGTTCAGGACACCCTGTCGGCACGGCTGGCGACGTATTGTTCAGAAGAACTCCAATTTTATGCTGACGATGGCGAAGACCTCGTCGGTACCGTTCTGATGCATGTCCTCGACACGATCGTCCATGGCAAACCGCGCCGCCTTGATGCGTTCGGCCTTCGAAAGTTGCTGGAGAATGCCACCACCGTCCGCGTTCCCCGAATTGCAGCGAACGCAATTCTGCAACAGGCAGCAGATCGCCTCGCTGGTTCGCAAGGAGAGGGAATTGCGACGCCAACGGTTCTTGCAACCGAAAGTGACCTTCCTCTGCCTGCCATCTTGGCGCGCAGGCCCTCGTTACTGACGAGGTCATCGGCCGTCTCCGTGGTTTTGGAGCGGCCGTTGTCACCGGGAGTTCCGGGCGAGGTAAAACGCTGATTGCCAGACTGTCGTCCCGGGAGCTCAGCAACGACATCCGCATTGTTGATCTGCGGAACGCCTCGCCGTCGGAATCCGTCACCCAGTTGCGGCTGGCCGCCCGCGAACTTCCGGCAACACGTCCGCGTGCGTTGCTGCTGGACGATCTGAACGAGATTGACGATCCCGGCGTCAGCGATGCCTTGGCTCGGTTGCTCTCGATGATCCGGCGCACCGACGCCGTCTGCATCATTACGGCTTACAATCAGCCGTCAGGGCGAGCCTTGGCTCAGGCAGGCCTTGATCAGAGCGTATGTCTTACTGTCCCTGATCTTTCAACAGATGAAGTCGAGGAAATGGTTGTCGGTGGCGGCGGCGATGCGAAATGGGCGCAAACGCTCTATCTCGCCGGAGGATTTGGCCATCCGCAGCTTGTGAACGCACTGATATCCGGATTACGGGCCCGGGCATGGCCTGAGGACGAGCTAAAGCGCCTCCGCGAGTTTGAGCGCTCGGACGACGTTGAAGCCGAACGCGTCGCCGCGCGCCGCCAACTCGTGACAGCACTCCCCGAAGCTGCGAAGGCACTCCTATATCGCGTTAGCCTGACGATCGGCAGGTTTGATCGCCCGATCGTACTGACCCTTGCTGAACTCCAGCCGCCTATTCCCGCACCTGGCGAACAGCTCGACCTGTTGGTTGGCCCGTGGATCGAGCCGTATGCCCAACAGCAATACCGTGTCTCGCCACTCGTCGCGAATGCCGGGGAGGAAACGTTAGGGCTATCTGCACAGCTCGGCGTGAACCGGGCCATCGCGGAGGCGTACACCGCTGGTTCGGTACTCGATATTCTCAAGGCGAACACGGCGTTTCTTCACGGGCTGCGCGGAAAATCGCAGCCAGCCCTCATGAAACTTGCAATTGGAATTCTTACCGCGAAGAAATCGGTCAGGAGAGATCTTGCCGACTGGATCACCGGGATTCGGCTCCACAGGACGGATCGACCGATCTTTGCGGAAGACACGCATGTGTCGGTATTGCTTCGCCTCTCACAACTGGTGCTTCGCGCCCCCGCCCGGGACCGCGAGGCAGTCGCAGAGTCCTGGCAGGCCTTGCAAAGGGAGGTTGCTCAGGCCGCATCCACCCATCCCGAGCTCGAGAAGTTGGCAATTGGAAAAGCGCTCAGCGACACCTCGCTGTCTGCGCTCCTGCCCGACTGGGTAGGGCTCATCCTGCGCTTCGCTGCGCTTGCCGGGACAGATGTCGATTTTGGGACTCTCGATCAGCCGATTGGTGGCATAAAAACGCCCACGGTCTGTGGGATATTGTTTCTGTTGCAGGCTTCCGGAATCGGCAGTGTCCTTGAACTTAAAGCCGTGTTTGACAGCCTCGATAGCCTTTCCGCCGAGCAGCGCGCCGCGCTTTTGGTGAATGTGGCGGAATTGCCAAGCGATTTCTCGGTCATCGTCAATCACGCGTGGTTGGCGGAGTCCCGGCAAAGCATCGACTTCGCGAGGTGCGCGCAGCTTTATCATGAGATGGCCGCGCAAGCGCTTCGCTGGGGTCTTCGTCAATTGGCACTACGCTGCTACGTCGCCCGATGCGTCATGCTTGACGAGTATGCCGTCGACCCAGAGGGGGCGCTGAAAGCTCTGGACGAGGCCGAGCAAGAACTTGGCGCCGATCCTGTCCTGTCGAGGGCGCGCGCCAAGGTTTATTACCGTCGGAAAGATCACGCCGCCGCCCTGGCTCTCTTGCGCGACTCCGCCGACAAAGCCGCCCGAAACGATTTTGTCGAACAGACCTTCATGTTGCGGGAGGCCGGGATAAGCGCAGCGGAGACGGGCGATTGGGAGGATGCGGCGCGATGGTTTGACGCCGCGCATGATGCGGGATCGAAAATCGTGACTGACGGTTTGGCGATGATGACCCTGGGTCTTGTCGCAGATCGCGGAATTGCCGAGTTTTTGGCGGGGCGTCTTCCCGACGCCATTGCATCTTTGGCCAAAGCGTTGGAAGGGCTGCCTCAATTTGATCCCACGGCGTCACTTGGGGCTGGCTATCTTCACAGGGTTATTCGACACGCGGTCTTTTGCGTAAATCTTCGCGTGACTGGCAAGAAGGTGATGCTGCCGGAGCAAGAGGGCGCCATCGTACCCGGCATGTGCAGCAATCCAGAGCCGTCGGATATGAGTGACATGCCGCTCGGGCATATCGACATCGCATGGTATTTGCTGGCGGAAGCCGAGCTTGCCAGGGATGCCGGGTCGTCCATTGCGGAATCGCTGCGAAGCCGTCTTGGCGGCAAGGCTATTCCCGCGATGGAGATCAACCTTCGGGCAGCGCGGCTAGAAGCAGCGATTAAAGCTTCGGACGTTCATCGGCTTTTCGCCAGCGTGTCGAGCTGGGTTGAGGGTCTCCTCTTCGTTCAAGGTCTCGGCCAAAGCTACAGAAGCTTTTCGCCGCTTGATCCCACCTACGGCGAAATTGAACCTGCCTCGCCGGAAAAATTTGAAGACGCGAACGGACAGCGGCTTCTTGCGAACGCCTTCTTCGGCTTCGGAATCGCTGCGAGCCTGCAGGGGAGGCCCGAAGCTCTGCAGGCGCTCCATGCCACGATGCCCGGCCAGCACTATTCCGCCGATCTCACCCGACTGGTGGGCGTGATGGCAGGTGCGTTGGAGCCCGATGCCGCGAACGAAGCGGTCGAAACCGCCATCAATCTGGTCGCCACGCGCGGGGCGGAGCTTCAGCCGGATGATGTGTTTGTGGCGGCCTTGAAGATGATCCAGTTCATTGCGCGCTCAACACTGAACACGGCATTGGCGCCGCTTCTCGCACACTGGTTGCGCGAGCGGTGGTCGCAAGCGGTTGAGCAACAAGTCTTCCTCCTGCGAAATCCGGCAACAAACATCCCTGCGATTCGGCGCGTCATTGGCATAGAGGAACATACCCTTGAATACTGCGCGCACTTCTTGTGCACCGTCGCACCAGCGGCCACAACGCGGCTGGATGAATCGCTTCGTGCTTACCTCACCGATCTGTCGATGCCGAAGTCGAACTTCGCGAGATGAAGTGCCTGTCCCTCAGGGCCTCGGCCTGCGCGCATCGACGATGCGCAGAAGATGCGAGGCGAGCAGCAGCTGATCTTTTGCCTCCTCGACCTCCAGCACCAGCGAGCGGTGAGAGATCGGGTTCCGGTATGTATTCATCGCGCCGATGAAAAGTGTTTGCAGACCTTCGCGTTCAGCCTTGGGCTTGCTTGTATCCCGGTCGCCCATTGGACCGGTATCGGGATCGAATGCTTTTTTTCATCAGGCGCTCGCCGTATTCTGTGAACGCATACCCACCGGCCGACCGAACGGCCTCCTCGATAGCGACGAAGGCTCCCCTGACAGCGTTGACAAGATCATTATGCGACGTGGAATTTGAGCTGCGCACCACGCCGTTCCACGCACTCTCTCGGATAGCCGGATGTAAGAGTGTCAAGTAGGGTGCATACGCCTATATGTTATTAACACCGAATATTCGCGTGCGACCGACAGGCGCCGTTCTCGGCATCTGATCGGGGACTCTCCTCTACTTAAAGACGGTCGGAGTCTCCGCGCACGTTCGTCGCTACCGCCGGTTCATGCGCAGGGTTCCGAATTTGAGCGGCTCCGCCGCGAGCGCGAAAGTGAGATTTTGCTGGGACGTTTTCTCGTGGCCGCGAAGCGCTTTCATGATGGATGGATGATCCGTAGTGAAGAGAAGCTTCTCATCAAGGCACGCCTCAACTTCCTTCTTGGGTCGATTGTCAGAGACAAGACCGAGCGCCAAAATCGGACGGATCGTCGGTTTCACATTGATGCCGGGCGATGTGGCTCGCGTATCACCCATGACGGGGTCCGTTTCCCAATACTTGTCGGGATCGAAGAAAATCATCGGGGTCACTTCCTCGAGCGTTTTCGCGTAGTAATTCCGCTCAACGTCCTGGTATACCTCGCGCATGGTTCCACCGCCGCGCCGGCCATACACGATCCCGGCGCGCGAATTATTGACGAGAGCCTCTTCCCGCAGGCTGTTCTGAAAATACTTCGCATAATGGGTCGCGAAGGGCATCGTTGGCTCGGCACCGTAGAGCCAGGTCGGGATAGCGAGGCTGACCGGAAGAATATCGGGGGCCTTGGCGCGCGCCTCGAGTGCGACTTTGAGCCATTTGCGCGCGTCGTCGATGGCACCGAGCTTTTCGTCCTTGATGGTCCAGGTGTCGGTAAAAAGGTCATCCAGAATGGGCGCTCTCGGTACCGCACTTAGAAGGCCGATCGCCTCGTCGAGCGGCCCAACACTCTCGGTCGAAGAAAAAGCGACGCCGAGATGGGCGGCCTCCATCACCCCCGGCCCTCCGCCCGTGACCAAGAGAAAGCGCGCGCGGGCAAGATCGCGCGCCAAATAAGCAATCGCCTTATAGGCCGCATGGTCGCGGGGAAGACTGTGACCTCCCATCACGCCGACCAGTGGCCGTTGAACGGTTTTCAAAAAAATACGTAGGGCATCGGCAATGGCGGCGTCGTGCGCAGCTTGCGCGGCGCGGACGGCGAGTGACGTCGGCACCGGCCCGCCGTCGGTTGCGAATTCGCGGTAAATCGCAAAGTCCCGGGAGAGCGTGAAGCCCATGGGGTCCCATGGGTTGAAGCCTCCGAGCAAGTCCTGAGCGTTGTACAGTTGGCTAGGCACAATGATGCCCATCACAAAAACCTCCGGCGAATATGACAAAAGTAATTCAGCGCACGCTTCAACGGGCGTTATACACCGTACGCACGTATTGCGCGAGCGTCGTATTCGTGCATGATGCGCCTCGAAGCGGGGGGAGCGATCATGGTCACGGCGGTGACGGTCAAAGCTTATGCTAGCCCGAGCTGCGTGCTCTTGACGTTCGACTGGAAAGCCGGCGCCGAACACGACGATTTCCTTGGGTTCGCCATTCAGCGCAATCCCGGTTATGGGCGCGACGGAAAGCCGCAATTCCTCTTCAACAAGCTCGACTTTGTGCCTCTCGCGGAGGAAGCCGCCCCGAAGGGGAGCGACAAGGCGCCCATCCAGAAGTTCAACTGGTGGGACGGCGGGATCAATCTCGACGACCAGGGCCGGAGCTTCGAGTATACGATCATTCCTGTCCTTGGCACCGGGCCGGGCGATCTGCAGCTACAGCACGCGGCGGCCGGCAAAAAGGCCGTAACGGTGCCCAAGCCCCTCCAAGGGCAGATCGCCACCTACTTCAACCGTGCCGTCATTAGTGCGCAGAGTTTTGCCAAGCAAAAGGACAAGCCGCTTGAGAAGCGGATGGATTGGCTAGCCAACGGCCTGCAAAACGCCGTTCCTCAGATCCTTAGCGAGAGCGATGCCTTTGAATGCGCCATCTATCATCTATCGGATAACCGGTGGATCATCCCGGCTTTCGAAGCCTTCAAAGGGCGCGGCTCAATCATCTATTTCGACAAAGCTGATGACACAAAATCCCGAGCCGCAGCGCTTCAGATCGCGGCCGCGCGGCCCAACATTTCGATCCACAAGCGCGATGCGATTTCCAAGCTGATGCACGACAAGTTCATCATCTCCTATCGGAAAAAGCACGAGCAGGCGGTTTTGGTGGGTTCGATGAATTTTACGCCGGAAGCCCAAACGATCCAGGCCAACCTCCTTCATATCATCCATTCCCGTGAACTTGCCGCCCTGTATGCCGAGCGCGCGAACGTGCTGGCCAAGAATCTCGGCAAGAAAGATATGGACCCGCCGGACTGGAACGACGTCACAGACGTCGACGGCACTGAACTGCGCGTCTTCTTTTTGCCCGAGCCCGGCGAAAGCCGAAAATTTCTCAACACGGTGACCGAGGCGGTCAAGAAGGCGAAGTCCTCAGTGCTGTTTTGCATGTACACGGCCTCCGACAAGGATCTCATGGAGGCGATCTTTGCCAAGGGAGACTCTCCAAAACACCTTATCTACGGGCTTCTCAACAGCATCGATGATCCCGACAAGCCAACTAAGAAGGGCGAGAAGCGCAAGCTTCCGGAGATCGCCGCGACCATTTTCCACCGCTCGCAGAATAACCCCGATACGCTACCCTACGCCGCTTTTGGGACCAACGCGCCACGCGGTTTCCTTCCCGAGCTCAAGACCATCGATACCTCGCCCTTTGACGCCTCCGCCCCAAAAGGCAAAGCAAAGCCTGCAAAAAAAGCTGCAAAGAAGAGATCCGGCGGCCCGCCGCCGATCCACGTGCACCACAAATTCATCGTGATCGATGGGGATACGGACGCGCCCACGATCTACACGGGCTCGCCGAACTTCAGCAAGGCATCGGAAAACTCCAACGACGAAAATGTCCTTGAGATCAAGGGCAACACGCAGCTGGCCCAAGCCTATGTTGCCGAGTTGATGCGGCTCTACAATCACTACCGTGCCCGCGCGATCTGGAACAGGACCCACGAAAAGGCGGGCAAGAAGCCGAAGCCGGGCTCCGAGGCGGATCCTCTCATCCTCAAGAAAACGCGGGATGAGTGGGTGAAGGACGCTTACAAAAAGGGCACCAAGGCCTCCCTCGCGAGGGAGCGCGGCCTGTAGGACCAGCGGTCTACTGCTGGTGATTCATAGTCTCAACTTTGTTTGATTTTGCTTTTTGCAGTTTTGCAGCATCGCCTTCGACCAGAATGAGCCATTTCCATTGCCATCGAGCACGCATGGGGCATCGATCGAAAGGCGACGCGCGAGAGCGTCTTGGGCGGGGAGGGTGCTATCGGCAAGCTTCCCAACGGCTGTGTCGCTGGTAGCCGGGATCCCATCCACCCCGCCGGCATGCAACCCCTGAAAGCCAAAGGAAACCTGCACCAGGTGCGGTCGCCTCAAGTTGAATAGGCCACCTTGGCATGAATCTCTGGAGCACTACGATGATTGGTCGCCGAAATGTCCTGTTCGCCCTGGCCGTCCTTCTTGGCACAGCGCCGGTCGCTCACGCACGAGACATTCGGATTGCGACGTGGAATCTCGGGTGGCATCTCAGTCAGGCCGAGGCGAAGGAGTGGATTCGTGATTGCGGCCAGCCTTTTTCCCTCAATCCCGCGAGTGGATTGTTTGAGCCCTCAACGACGGGAGCGACCAAGCCGGGCTGGGAACTCAAATGGGGACGGAACGCCAAGATCAAATGGGACATCGCCATAAAACCACCATGTGACGTCTACCAGGCCGGCTTCAAGATCGTGCCAGTGACCGAAGCCGCTTACCAGAAGCGCGCCCAGCAACTCCAGGACTTCATCCGAACGAACCTCGATCCCGACATCATCACCTTCCAGGAGGTCAGCGGTGCCACGGCCGTGCGCGAGGTTCTGCCTAACAACGGCGCCGATTACGAGATCTGCTCGTTCGACACGTTCAAGGTCCAGCGGCTCGCGATCGCCTGGAAAAGGACTCTTGGAACGGGCTCCGAGTGCAGCGTCATTGCGCCCCTCTCCCTCCCGGATCTCGCTGCTACCGATCAGGTGCGGCCGGGGTTATCTCTGACCTTGCAGATCGACGGCAAGCCCCTGCGCGTCATGACCGTGCATCTCAAATCCTCCTGCGTGAGCCCGCTCGAAGACCGCGGCAAGCTTGATGGTGGCGGCGACGCCTGTGCCATTCTGCAAAAGCAAATGCACCCACTTGAGGATTGGCTCGAAGCGAGTTCGGCAACCATGCCCGTCGTTCTGATGGGCGACTTCAACCGTAATCTCTCGCACGAGAAGAATTCGATCGCGAAATCTGCTGTTCGCTCAGACGGAAGTGATCCCGCTTCCCCGCTTCCAGCCGGCGTCCTGGTCCGCAGCCTCTATGGCGAGGTCAACGACGGCGCCCCTGCGTCCAGCGCCCTTCTCCACCTGGAGCCGGAATGCCAGGTCAACCCGGTCGCCAAGCAACTCTGCGAACGCTCCAAGCGTGAACTCTTTGATCAAGACGCACTCAAACCATTGACCAAGGCGGATAGCCTCGGTTGTCGTAATCCCATCGGACTGGATCAGATGCTCGTCAGTGCGAGCATTTCTGTACCGTACTCTGCCACCAAGCTTGCCATTGGACGCTTCGGCGGAACGCGGCCGGCTGGCCAAAGCCATTCTGACCCCTTGCTTGCGATCTCGGATCATTGTCCGTCAAAGGCCACGCTTCAGTTTTAGTGGAAGCTATTTCTATTCAGATCGGGATTGATTCCAAAGGGAGGAAGCAATGACCTGGGTACCAGCCAAGAAAAATATTCCCAATGTCAACATCATCTCGCTGACGCACGCCATCGCTAAAGACATCAGCGGCGTCTCTCTGCCGGAGTTGATCGAATTCGGTTGGGAGCAGTTCGTCCTGTCGGTGACCCGAACGCGAGGCATGCAAGTCCAAGTGGAGGGGCTGTCCTCGGAAAAGCGGGAAAAATATCTCACGCGGTATGCCCTAACCCGGGCGGAGGGCATCAACACCTTCATTGATGAAGACACGGAAGTGTTGTCGTTCGTCACCGCATTGAATGCTCTTCCCGATGACGAGCGCCCCTCCATGGCTGGCAATGTCGGCGCTGCGGTTGCGGATTTGACGATGGAAAGCCTCGGCTTCCATTGGCGTGCCAACGCGGCTGAGCTCAAGCTTTGGCAAAGCTCCGGCGCGGGAACCTCCAGGAAAACGCCAGACTATGTCTATGATCCCGGAAGCCAGCACGGCTTTGACGCTGGCAGCGTCGTGATCGTCGAGGCAAAGGGCAGCCTATCGGCTACGGAAGCGCAAGAGGCAGCCGTCAATCGTCGCGCACGCTCAGCCTTCAAGGAGCAGGTCGAAGATTTCATCGGAGCACAACCGGTGGGCCTAACCGTTGCGAACGGTTTTGCGATTTCCTTTGGATCGGTTCCAGGTACTCAAGAATCGCGCCTTGCGATCGCCAGCCCTCAAACGGTCGGGGTCGAACCGCAGCCTGCGTCACTTTCAGCGGCAGCTGTTGGTGGCGTCAGGAGGATACGCCTTTCGCAGCCACAGCCGCAGCAGCAAGAGAGGAAAATTCAGCAAGAGTACGTGAAGCAACAATTTCAGCAACCCGTCCAGCAAAAACGTGGCGGTGGCGGAGGTGGCGGCGGCGAAGGCGAAGGACGCCGCGAAGGCGAGCGCGCAGAGCCGAGTGGCCGGATTGCGTTCGCAAACTATGAGAACCTTTTTCTGATTTGCGGCGCCGGCAACGCGGCTGCGTTTTTGCGCAGTATTCTTGCAGGCGGATCGGAAGGTGAGCTCAAGGAGGAGGCACAATTCCAGGAGTTTCGGGTCCATTATAGCGATCCACCGATCTTCGGCGGTCCGAATGGACCATGGAGTTACGGCATCTATGCTCCGTCGGTGGAAGCGATACTCCGAGCTGCTGCCGCCAATCGCTCAGGCCCGCCTGCGACCGTTGATCTTCCTCTCGCTCCCGCTGGGGGAACGGCGGAAGTGGCCGTGCCGGTGATCATGCAGGGCGACGGGTTTGCGTACGTGCACCCTCCCGGGGGGGCGCACTACAAAACGTGGGATTTGATCAAGGGCGATTGGGTCTGAGTTAGAGATCGGATTTGAGGGTGGATTGATGTTACCGGAAAGTGAACGCGATTCCCCTCGTCTTGAGTGTGACATCGTCATGGCCGGCGGTGTCACGAGCGGGATTATCTATCCTGGCGCTTTGGCGATGATCGCGCGCAAATTCCGCTTCCGATCTATTGGCGGGACATCTGTCGGCGCGATCGCGGCGGCCGTGACAGCTGCCGCTGAATACGGACGCCAAACTGGGAAAAACCCGAACGCCTTTGAGATCGTAAGAACGCTGCCGAAAACGCTCGGCGAAGCGGCGGCCGACGGGCACACGCGCCTGTTTCATTTGTTCACACCGGAACCAGCGACCAGGACGCTATTGGCGTTGGTAACACCGCTTTTCGCTCAAGGCGCACGGATCAAGCAGGCATTCCAGATCATCGGCATTACCTGCTCTTATTGGCAAATCGCGCTTCCCTTGGCGTTGAGTTTTGTCGCAGGCCTGTTGGTTTTTCTGTGGCTACTGTTGAGCGGAAGTCTACAGTCGCTCCTGTTGTCAGCGCTGGCGTTGGCAATGACCATCGCTTCGTCTCTTGTGGTTTGGTGCGCCTCGACCTTGTTGATGCTGAAGCGGCAATGGCTCCTTGCCTGGCGATCTAACCAATACGGGATTTGTACCGGCCGCGCATCGCCTGATCCCAAGACCATCAAACGCCCGGACTTCGAAGGGCTGACGCCGTGGATGCATCGGGCGGTGCAGGATGCTGCTGGACGATCAGTCGCCGGCGGTCCACTCACGTTCGGTCAGCTTTGGTCGCTGCAGCAGCCAGGGGGAGGCCCATCTTCGATCAGTCCCCATTCGCCTCGCGAGATTGAGCTTGCAATGATCGCAAGCGATATTAGCCGGAACCGCACGGTCCAGCTTCCCTTTCTTGAGACACCTTCACCTCTCTACATCGAAATCGATGTTCTCAGCGCATATTTCCCGTCTTCGATTGTCGAATGGATGATCAATTCTTGCGGCGACTACGATAAGCGTGTCGAGCCGAGGTCCGACGTCATTCGGCTCCCGCGGCCTCAGGACTTGCCCATTGTGTTCGGCGCGCGGCTCTCCTTGAGTTTCCCTGTCCTTTTGTCTGCGTTGCCGTTGATGACGCCGGACTTCAATAAGGGAAAGGGAGAAAGCGGTTACATCCCACTTCGCCGCGTCTGGTTTTCGGATGGCGGGCTGACCTCGAACTTTCCGATCCACTTCTTCGACAGCCCGATCCCGTCGCGCCCGACCTTTTGTTTGAACCTCGTCGATTTCGACGCAGAGAGCCCGAGCGCGCTATCGACCAATCGCGTAGATGATGAGGAAGACGATCCCGCGGAGGTCGAGCAAGCGCTTGCCAAGCCGATCTCCCAGCCGGGAGCCGCTTCGCGTACTGCCGCGAACCGGCCCGACGTCACGACAGCGACTGATCCCGCGCCCCACGACAAAGTCTGGGGCTTTGTTTCCGTCGCACAAGGAAACCAATTCATACCGGCTCCATTCACGGCGTTCGATACGAAGCCCGGTACGGGTGTCCTTTCATTCGCGGCCACGCTCGTGAACACGGCCAGGTACTGGAGCGATAATCAAATGCTGTTGGCGCCCGGTGTTCGGGATCGAGTTGTGAACATAGCTCTTCGCGATGATGAAGGCGGATTGAACCTTGACATGAGCGCGAAAGTGATTGCTGATCTCGATTTGCGCGGGCGAGCGGCGGGCATGCTAATCGCGTCCAGGTTCGATCCAAACGAGAATACCGATCCCGAAACCGGTGGCCTAAGCGAACCCATGTTCGCAAATCATCGCTGGGTTCGGTTCAGGGGCTTCATGGCTTCATTCGAGGACATGTCGCGCCGCTTTGCTCGCTCGCGGCGTGCCTCTGATGCAGCGGCGGTTGAGCGCCGTGAATCCCTTCTCGATGATATGATCGATGGCATGGCGAAGGAAAAGCTGGGCTACCCCGCGCCATATGGAGCCCGAGCCTTTTACAAGACGGCAACGGATAAATTCGAGCAGCTTTCGCTCTGGATGGCGGGAACGACGTCACGGGAGCCTGCTGCGACATTTGACAGGGCCCGCGAGTTTAAAAATGATCGGGTTAGCAAGCCAGCCGGTGGCGCACCGCGGCCGATAATGAGAAGCCGATTACGGCCATTAGTAGACAACGACCCGCGTTCCGAGAGTGCCGACTTCCCCGAGCCTCGTGATTGAATTGCTTTTGCACAAGCGCCGGGGGCGGCTCACTACACCGGCAACGGCGGCAAATTCATTTCTCCACGGAACTGACTTGACCAACGCATGTAAAGATTGTTTCGTTATATTAAACCAGCAAGGGTAGAATTAGCATGCAGCGCCTGCCGGACGATCTTTTGCGTGAACTTGCAGAGAAGTATCATACACCGCTGTATGTGTTTGATGAAAATACAATTCGCGGGAAATGCCGCGAACTGACGTCCGTCATTACCTATCCGAATTTCAAGATTCGCTACGCCTGCAAGGCGTTAACGCTTCAGGCCGTCCTTCGCATCATGCTGGCCGAAGGCATGTGGGTCGATGCCTCATCCATCAACGAGGTTCACAGGGCGCTTCGTGCCGGGTTCAATCCCGAAGAGGTCTTCTACACCGGCGAAGGAGCCACAGACGCGGTGTACCGCTTTCTCGCGGACAAAGGCGTCCTTATCAACTGCACATCGCTCGATCAGCTTCGACTGCTGGGGGCCACAAGGCCCGGGCATTGCTGTTCTATCCGGATCAACCCTGGTGAAGGCCATGGCGAGAGCGACCGAACCAATACCGGGGGCCCGAGCAGTAAGCACGGAATCTACAAAGACCAGATCGACGAGGCCAAAGCGATCGCTGCCTCTCATGGTCTGCGTATCGTCGGAATCCATTCTCACATCGGATCGGGCTCCAAGCCGGAAGAGTGGCGACAGTGGAACAAGATCAACGAAATTGCTCTGGATATCGCTCGCGGGTTCGGAAGCGATCTCGAGTTCGTCAACCTCGGCGGCGGTCTGCCGGTGCCCTATCGTCCGGGCGAACAGCCCATGGATGTTGCTCAATGGGGTAAGGAACTGTCGGAGAGCATGCAGAAGCTGGCCGATGACCTTGGCAGGAATGTCCGCTTCTTCATCGAGCCGGGCAGATTCCTGGTCGCCGAGAGCGGAGTCCTCCTCGCCGAGGTTCAAGCCGTCAAGACCACGCCGACCGAAGGAAACATCCGCGGGTACAATTATGTCATCGTCAATACCGGGCTGAACCACAACATTCGACCCGCAATGTACGGAAGCTACCACGACATTCGCTTTTTGCCGCATGATCAGGTGCCCCGAGGAGAAGGCAAGGAATACGTGGTTGCCGGATATTTGTGCGAATCGGGTGACGTGTTCACGGCGGACGACAGCGGGCGACTGATGCCTCGCCCGTTCGCGGAGCTGAAGGTTGGCGATCTCATGGTCATGGGCAATATTGGCGCCTACAGCCACGCCATGAAGAGTGAATACAACTCGATGAACCTGCCTGCGTCAGTCCTCATCGATGCAACCGGACGCACACGGATCATCGAGAGACGCGGAACGCTCGATGACATCATGCGGCGGGAGTTGGAGGTCTACGACGAAGGCCGGGATGCCAGCATGTAGCGGGTTCATGACCCCGAACGTGGAGTACCACCTTGTATCTAGCCGAACTGAGAAGCAGGTTTGGGGCCGAACCAGTCGGGGATCTCTCTCAGTTCAACGAGGGCCTGTACCTTTTCGGCGTCACGGATGACTCAAGAGACGTAAGGTTCGGGTACGTCTTCTGCGCCGTCCGGGGCGAAAAGCAAGACGGGACCAAGTTCTGCAGGCAAGCCGCAGCAAAGGGCGCTCAAGCCATAGCGGTACAGTCGGGCGTTCCGGTTTCGGCGCTTGGGCTTAATGACTATGAACTGACCAAGATAGCTATCCTCCGGGTGCCTGACGTCAGAGCCTTCTATGCGCGCCTCTGCGCGCGTTTCCATCCTGGGCTGCCGGACACGATGGTCGGCGCAACCGGCACGAACGGCAAGACATCGACAGTCTCGTTTTTGCGCGACCTGTGGGATTTGAACGGAAAATCTGCAGTCAGCCTTGGTACACTGGGGATTCAGAGCAGGTCGCACGCTCGTACGAATCTCGAAGCGGGACTGACGACTTTTGACGCCAAGACCCTCCACATCATGCTGTCCGAGCTCAAGACCGTCCACGGCATTAGCAATGTGGCCATGGAAGCTTCGAGCCACGCCCTCCATCAGGGCCGGTTGGCAGGCCTGGCGTTCGATGCGGCCATTTTCACCAATCTTACGTTGGATCACCTCGATTACCACAAGGACATGGATGCCTATTACGTCGCGAAGGCGATGCTCTTTCGCGAACGGCTTAAGCCGGACGGCACGGCGATCATCAACGTGGACGATCCACGTGGCGCCGAGTTGGCGGCGGAACTAAAGGCCTCCAGGCGCAGGGTTATCACATATTCGCGCCGGTCGCCGGCCAGCGACCTGCAACTTGTCAATCGCAAGAGCCGTCCGGCCGGACAGGACCTTGAAGTAAGCATCTTTGGCCGGGTTTGTTCGATCGCATTGCCTCTGGCCGGCGAATTCCAGGCTGACAACATTATGGCGGCCATGGGCGCCGCGATCGCGACCGGGCTGACGGCAGATCACGTTGTCGAGCAGGCAGCGAAGGTCTCGCCCGTACCAGGGCGACTAGAGCTGGTCGCAACAACGCCAGCTGGCGCACCGGTCTACGTCGATTATGCGCACACCCCTGATGCTCTGGAAAATGTCTTGAGCAGCCTTCGGCCGCACGTTCCCCATACTGGGCGTCTGCATGTCGTTTTTGGGTGCGGTGGCGATAGGGACACATCGAAACGACCCAAGATGGGGGATATTGCTTCCCGGTTGGCTGATCGTGCTTGGATTACCGATGACAACCCCAGGTCGGAAGAGCCAACGGCAATTCGCAAGGCGATCATTGCCGGCGGCCCCGCCTGCGTGGACGCCGGCGATCGGCAGTCCGCGCTTCGTTGTGCGATCGAGGAGGCAGGAGGAAGCGACATCGTCGTGGTCGCCGGCAAGGGTCACGAAGACTATCAAATTCTACCCGTCCGGAATGAGCTTGGCGCACCCATACTGGACGAAAGCGGGAGGTTCGAACTAGAGAAGGTTCTCTTCTCTGACCAAGATCTGATACGTAGCCTATGCAGATAGAACAATGACATTGGATCCAGAACGATCACCTCTGTTCGATCCAAGAGGCAACCGATACATCGTCGTGGGCGGACTCTCGACGGAAAGTACTACTTGTGCGAACAGGCGTCACGAGCTCCTGACAACGCTGGCCAAGCCGCTCCTCCGCAGGTGAGCGATTGCCTTGCAGCGAGCGTCGCCTGATTGGTGACGCACCACCTAATCCCGCTGTTAAGAAGGCGTCGTTGATTGGCTGACCACTTCTCCTGACACATCGATCACTACCACCCCTAACCTCTCTCTATCAAACAAAGGTACGCTTTTGGCTAAGCGCCGCTGAAGTTCCATCGCCGTCTGCGCCGCCGTTTTGGCTCGACGGGCCTTGGGTATGTTCTTAGGACGCTTGGTGCCGAACCAGAATACCACTAATAGGCCATACCCCCCCGCATACAAATCAGACGCGTAGGATTTCTTCAGTTGGCCGGTTGCCGCGACCCACAAATCTGCGTGGTAGTCTCGCTTCAACTCAAGAGGAATTTTCATCCCTCCAACATTGATAGTAATATCCGCGCGTTTGTCGCGCGCCAAGTGCGCTTCTGGCTCAACGCTGATTCCAAGGCTACTCAAACGCAGCGACAAATGTTCCGCTAGGACATCTCGACAACTTTCTTCCGATTTCGGATCGATCACCCGTCCGCGGCTATCTTCGTTCCAGAAACGCTTGAAAATATCCGCGTTCGTCGCCGAATAATACTTTTTCAACCACTCGAGTTCGACAATAATAAGTTGGTAGAGATCTCCTATATTAGCTGGCTTTCCCGTCCACAAGGCAGCCAACGTCTGCTTCCAGCCAGGTTGCTCAAACTGCCTTTCTCTCTGTCTGGTCTGTTGATTGGACAAGGCATCGTTAAGTGCACGCTCGAAAGCGACAAAGCGTCTATCGCCCCTTGAACGCTGCAGATATGAGGCGGCCAAATGAGACGGATCGAGCGAAATCCGAGCAATCAAAAATTCGATCAATTTTCCATCGGTCGTCGGAAGTGCGCCTTTTTCTCCCATAAAAGACAAGACTGCTATCGCCTGCTTCGCATTGCTCCGCACGAGAGCCAAACTTGAACGAAGAATATCCATGACACAAGAACGTGCATAGTCTGACAACCCTACCGGAAGAATAGCAGTCTCGGATGAGAGTAAAAACGCCGCAGCCTTCCACGCGCTATCGACCGTATCGCTGTGGTTTGGAAGGGCGGCCGCTTGTGCCACGACCTGATAAAAATCTCGACGATTGGCAATATGCGAGAATCCGCTATTTAACAACTGCACGAGTGGCTCTGGTTCCACGTCAGCTGCTTCCTGCAAAAGACGCAAGATGAAATGTTCTTTGTAGTCCGAGAATTGCTCTTCCGACAGTACCTGATCAAGAGCACTCGATCGCGTATTATGCCGCAATTGCTGGCGGACAAACTGCTCGTAAACATCCAACACCGATTCCGGCCGATCTCGTTGGATAGCCGCGATCCAACCATATCCCTCTCGGTGAAACTCTAACTCGTCTTTTTCTGTTAGGTAGGTTCGTTCCAAGACAAACGCTATCGCCAACGCCCTTCTTGAAAATCCTTTGATGTTTTTCGACCGCAGCCACTCCTCATTGACGCCCGCCAATATCGCCATCCACCACATGGGATTCTGACGCGAATCTACTAAAGCAATCACTTTTGACAGTTCAGGAAGGTCATCCCTATCTAAACACGTAGACAACGCCTCCAATGCGGTCTGGGCTTGCCATTTCCCGAAGGCTTTCAGCACGCGCACTCGCGGTGAATCGACGCGATCGAGATTTAAAAGGCGCGAGAAATATACACTTGAGATTGTGCCAAGCCAGCCATCGTGCTTGCCGGAGAGAACCCGTGCACTATCGGCTCCAAAGCTAAACGAAACAGTCGAGGGAGACTTCTGCTCGAATTCGATTCGATTGAGGTCGAGGGAATTCTTCGAATAATTAATATCTTGTTGCCAGGGGCTAGTACAGAGACTTTCCCGAATCTGAAGAAGCTCGGAATTTGATCCGGCAAACGCAAAAATAGCTTCGAACTGAGTTTGTTCGAATTCTGCCGCAGACAACAAACTTGACAGGGCGAGTCTGTAAAGGCGTGGCGCACTATCATGCCCACATCCGAGGGCTTCTAGTTTACTGATAAGCCAACTCATCGCGTCGCGATCTGAGATGATGCCGACTGTGACCTGCCGGACCCACACACAGAAGGTCTCGCTTATATTGGATGTCGAGTAATTCTTCGTCGCGTCCAAGAGGCCCGCGCGCAACTGCGCCTCCCGCAATTTCAGCTGATCAACGAATGCATCATTGGCTGGTGGCTTTACAAAGGGCCATTCTCTCCGAAAAATAAGCCAATCAAAAAAGCGCACACCATCAGTGTCAGGAGGCAGCTCTAATAAGACGCGCTGAAAAATAACATCAAAAAGTCCGACAATAGCTCGCTCCTTGGGCCTTGGGACGCGCGAGTCTGGGGCGCGATCAATCTTTGGAAAATTGTTTAAAGCCTCGACCAAGTCTCGTTTAGGTACGCATGTCCCCGCTATGTCCAAATTCCATTCGCTACCGGTGTCCGAGGCGTTGGCCGATGCGTTGAGCAGATGGAGGACGTCGTCGAGATTGCATTGGCCGATGCTTGAGAGATGTGAATAAATTTGTGCAATGAAATTGACGTCGTCGACGGTCTTGTGGCGGCGTGCGCGAAAGAAGTTTACCAGAGGTCTCGATGCAATTTCTGGATTAACTTGGAGAACGATATCAAGGGCGCGACGTCGTAGCGCCGGCGTCAAATCTGGCCTGCCAACAATCGAAAGCAGGTCAGAGACCGCGTGGACAGAACCGGGAGCCCCTTGTAGGCTATCTACAACAATCTGAATGATCATCAGGGGCGGATCTCTGCGAAGAGCGTTTTGAAGTTCGAGCTCCATGCCTTCGCTGAATCGGTTATCTACCAGTGGTCGCACAGCGATTGAGCGATCAATCTGCCGATCTTCGATATTTCGAAACAACCTTCGTCGGTGGTCCAATTTGAGAACACCGGCATCACTGTCGAGCAAAACGCCAACTGGATCGGCGTCGATAAGAGTTTGGGCGTACTCTGGAAGAAAGACAGGAAGCCACGCATGGAGACCGCGCATCTCAGAGGTCGGAATGCCATAAACCCCTAAAAGGGCTCGCAATCGCTCAAGCGGAAAACCTGCTCTGACATGTTCCGCCAACCAACCGGCGGCCACGTACTCGGCCACTGTTCGGTGGGCATAGTCCACAGTCTCTTCAATGGGGCCCGAAATGAACAGCCGCCGGCTAAGAGCGGCGAGCAGTTTTTCGGTATCGGCGCTAGGAATCTCCTTGAAGTACGGAAAATCATCAGTGTTGAGATGGCCTGTCAGGCTTATGCCGCTTACGCCGCTGATAAGACTGGCTGCTAAGATGGAACCTGCTGCTTCTCTTAATTCGGCAGCGGTGTAAGAACCGCCTCCAGATCGGGAGCGATTGCGACTATGCTCTGACAAAAGAAGCCTTGCAGTTTCTTCAAACAAGGCATGCCGCGATTCGGGCCAGGTGCCGAATTGGACTAAGCTTGAGAGCATAACAACGTTTTGGGCATTTCCGAGGAACGCAGAAATTCCACGTTCGGTCGCTTCGTCCAAGAATGTGTCGGGAGCAGATATCCCGCGGGAAGCCAGCATCTCCACTTGTTGACTTCGGTTTAGATCTTGTAGCATCAGGACGACGTAGTCGTGTCCGGTCATATCAAAATAGGGACGGAAGGCGGCCAAGTCAGTTTCGCCGAGCCAATCTCTCTCGCGGCAAGAAATGCGAATTTTGCCCGGCCGTAGTTCGAACAGTTTGCGCACGAACAAGTCTATCGTGTCTTGGTCGCCTCTTCCGGCTCGCTTTTCGTCGAGCGCATCAATGAAAGTTTGATTGCAGCGTTCTAAAGCTGGCGAGTTGAGAAAATGCCGCGTGGTGATGTATCGTCCACCTTGCGATGCGGCAAACGCTTCGAAAAGATAGGTCTTTCCGGAGCCTGGCTCGCCTAACAGAATAATGTTTGCTTCTTCGGTAAATTCGGAAAAAGGCCTTGCGCCGGCTCTGTTTCTGGGAGGCGGAGGCGAAATCTGCTTTACAAGGCGGTCCGTCAATTTCTTTTCTTTCGAAAAATGGCTACGCCGGTAAACACGGAGTACTCTTAGGCTGGTTGAAACGCCCAAACTTTACGACCTGGTCGTCGATGGGATCAACAGGCGCCATATTGATCTCTCGTATCAATTGTCGCATCGCAACGAGAACCATTGACTATTCGCGACCGGGCAAGAGGCCACCTCTATGCGTCAACCCGCCCCCTTGGCGGGCATCCGTTCGATAGCTTGGCAGGCGAGATGGGCAAGAATGATGCATTCCACTTCCACTTTGCTGAGCGAAGTGAAGCAGCAAGCACCTCATAAGCCGCGTTGCATCCAAGGTTAGTGTCGCACAGGGGCGGTCAATTTGGCTCCAGCCCGTCGCCCGACGGTCTGTTTTTTAAGCTAATCAATGCCTTAGTTGATAATTAAGCTTTTTTAATATGCGACTGTGTAGGATTTCCCATATTTGCCCTCGCTTTTGCGGGCCAAAGACATTTGCTTGAAGCGTATTTTGAAGAGCAGTTCATGACGGAAGATTTGGTGCTTTCATCCGCCATCACGCGGCATCCAGCGGCCACGCTGTATGACCGCTTCTTCGTGACGGCGTTGCCCGAGGTCGCGACCGTTGCGGCTCGGAAGAACGTGTATCTTGGAGAGGGCGAAGCCGAGCACGTCTTGCACTACGCACTCAAAAACATTCCGCGAAAGACCCTCAAGCATGCCCTCCGAAATGATGACAGAGCTTGCTGGACGACCAGCTTCGCGCTCGACCATGCGCTCGACGTGCTCGCGATGATGCGGCTCATCGCACACAGCGAAGCCGTTTGCCAGAAGCCACTCCTTGGCGAAGGCCTCCTCGTCGAAAAGGCCGAAGAACTTCTCAAACAGAGATTTGCCAACGACAAAGCGCCGCAGCACTGAGCCTCCGCGCCGATCGGGACACTTATATAAGGACGTGTTAAGCCGCCAGAAGGACCTCCGCGCCGAGTTGGCCGAGCGGCAATCGTCGGGGCTGACCTCGCCTGATTTGCTTCGGGGTGAGGAGCGCCGATCTCCTCCCGGATATGCACCCACACGGACACGGGAGGCGGCTACCAACCCGCACGTCGGCCCCCTCTGGACACAGCGTGCGGGCCTGGTGCCGCAGCAACGGTCGGCACGCCGATGGCTCGACTTTGCGAGGGACCGGATTTCTCGCGGCCGAAGGAAAGAAGGGCCTCTGGCTACAAGCGCCCTGCAACGCGAGCAGGAACGCCTTCAGACAGTCAAGGTCGATAAAGGCAAGCGTTCGGGGAAAGCGTTGGAGCCAGGCGGCGGACCGGAATTATGAAGGGGCAACGGCTGCAGCGGATTCCGCCGGTGTCCCGAAAGAGACAGAAGTTCGCTACTGGGATTGCCGGCGGTCATGCCCGTGCGCGAGCCAGCCTTTTGAGCTGGTACGCGGCACGGTTCGCAAATGTCTGGACATGTTCGCGGCCGGAGGACCGGGCGGCGCAGATCGCGGCGCTCGAACTGGAGCAGCATGCCGCCATAGAAGCGTTGGCGCGGGCTTGGGCGGTACGGCTGCAGGAAGCACTCCGGGCCGCGAAAAGGGAAGTTACATCTTGCCATTCACCACGGGCTCGCCGGCCGCTGAGGAATCCGAAGCAAGCGAAGTCCGCTAAGGCAACAAAGCGAGGCCGCGGGCTGGAACACTAGCCCCCACTATCAAAGTCCTCATAAGGTAACGCATATACGCCATCGAGAAAAAACCTGAGGTATTCCCCGACGCGGTTGATGTCGTCCTGGCCGCCGCTGTTTCTGGTGAACAACTCCAGCATCGTCATCAGCAGCATGTCGTAGGGGCGCGGGTGGATCGAGAAGCGCCCCGAGAGGGGAATCCCGAAGGCCGTTGCCATCGCTGCGAAGATAACCCGCTGCACGTGGCCGTTGCCATCGAGAAACGGATGGATGCAACCGAAGAGGCCAAAAGTCTTCGCGAGGCTGCCAAGCCTCTGGTCGGCATTCTCGGGCGTGCTCGCGATTGCCCAGGATACATAATCCACGAGCTCAGCCATTTTGTCAGGAACGTGCGTCGAAGAGGTGAACAAGAAGGTCTTTCCGGGGGCCAGCAGGCTTGGTCCACTGATTTCCCTGCCTTCAAGCGTGGTTCCGGGTTGCCCGCGATATGTGCCAGCGTACTCGGGGTATCCATCCGGCGTGAGGGAGGCGAAGAGTTCGCGATGTATGGCGCAAGGATCGCGAAGGACGAGGTCGCGGCGTTCTTTGTTGATGAGAATGTCCCGGACAAGGGCATCGCATCGCGCGCGCATGATGGTCCCGTATTGTGGGCTTCGATGTACCTGCCACCCTGGCGGCGCTGAGGCTGACTCTTGTTTTGGCATGGGCGCATTCTGATCGTTCGCCGGAGCCCACGCAAGAATGCCGTAACCTTCTCCTGCGTCCGCAATTCTCGATTTTGCGCTGAGATAGCGCCCGCTGCGTCGGATTGGAAGAGAGGGCAAATGAGCGAACGGTTCAACTCTGAATCCATGAGATTGATGGATCTCGGCCTGGGTGTTGATCCCGGCGCGGGAGTTGCCGCGGAACAACACGATGGTTCATAGTCGAACATGGGAATCCCGATTGGTGGAGGCCAATGTGACTATGCGAGAGTTGGCAATCGAAGCGATGGCCATGAGGAACCGCGGAAGCGAGCCTTCCGAGATCCGGTTGTTCGTCTACAAGGGTGTAAATGCGCTGGTACTTCAAGATAGGACGCCAATGACGGAGCACGACAACCCGCCGGATGGTTGGGAAATGCGGAGACCGGCGACCGGTGAAGTCATCACTTATGGACCTAATGGCTACTCGTATCGCCCCAATTGAGGTTGCAGCGGGCAATGGGCTGCATTGCGAGAAAGAAGGCGTCCGAGGGCCCCATTCTCAACCGTTACAAAGCTTCTCCGATTGCTCCATCTGACATAGATCGGACATGGCGGAGTATTTTTCTGGGAATTTATTCCTTGTGCGAGCCTAAGTATATCTATAGAAAGAGGTTTCTCATTGACGCGGGATAGAGCAGCCCGGTAGCTCGTCAGGCTCATAACCTGAAGATCATCGGCTCAAATTTGATCGTAAAAGACATTCGCAGACTTTTCTGGGCTCCTCTTTTGTGATTTTGGACACTTCGCCACGCTGAAAAGCACGGGTAGTCCCGAAATGCACTTTGCTCTGCATCTCGGTCTGCAAGCCTTTGAAATCGCAGAAAATGCGAACGCCCTCCGAGCGCACCACAACCAATCTCTGGAATTGAATCGCCGTGCTGACGCGGTGCGTGGGCTCTCGCACACCCCTTGCTCAACATGGTTGGTCGCTCGCAACTGGCATTTTTGCCAGCGACCGTTATCGAGGCGTATCAGGCCATCCTGCGTTTCCACCTAAAGGACGCCATCGAGAGCGCCATCCGTTCCGATCCAGAGGTCCCGTCGGATGCGAACGCGAGTGCATACGAATAATCATAAAGGATCTGAACGGAAAAAGTGGCCTCAAAAGCGGGCGACGATAGCAAAGAAGAGCATCATCAATTTTCGAGTGCAAGTTCCGTCAACATTACGCCCCCCGAACAAGCACCAATTCGGTCTGCCCCACCGTCATAGTATCGTTTATCCGGAGAATACCTTTTCGAGCCTTAACCCCATTAAACTTGATCGCATTGTGAGCCGCCAAATCGGTGACTTCAATGTAGTCATCATGAACTTCGGCGATGCAGTGGTACTTGGAAACGTAGTCATCCTTGATGATAAGATCGTTGTCCTGTCCACGCCCGATGCTGATGGACGAGTTTCTCGGCAAACGATGAATTCTTCTTGAGCCGTTCGGATACCTTATTTTGAAAGCCAGCCATTGCGATCCCGACAGGGAAGCATTGGCGCCCCGTGTTGATCCCAGCCAGATCACAAATACGCCCCCGGACACGAGTAGAAGCCCGACCCAAACAGGGGCCGTTGGAGAAGTCTGCAACCCGAATGTCTTTCTTAGGAAATCAATTATGAGATCCTTGAATCCCGGAGCCAGGACGCCGACTCCACTAGCAATCAACACTGCCGCCAGTCGCAAGTAGAATGGCTCAATGCTGCGCAACGCACCATAAGCGCTTCTAAAGTCTTCGCGCCAATTCGCCATCCATTCTGCCCTACATCTCGGCACTATCGAGCAATACGCGTTTGGACCACACCTAGAAGACTGTTCGCTTCACCAATTCGACCAACGCTTTGTCATCGAGACCAGTTCGCGGCACGTACTGATGCGTCTTATTGCCATTCAGTATGAATGGAGCGATTGTGCCGTCGGATCGTTCAATCACGTGCCAGCAGTCGCCTTCCCGGCTGGTGATCGTGTTCACCAGCCTCCGCCACATCTCTTCGGGGATATGCGAACCTTTGAAAAGTGCCGCGGTCCCCGAAGCAGGGCTCTTCAGCAAGATGAAGCCGCACCCGTGGTTGTTCTCGTTTAGATAATTCTGAATAGCCTGATGAATTCGTGATACGCCAGCGACGGGCGTGATTGTTACCACCCAAACATGTGCGCGCTTTCGTCTAAGTGGTCCGCCCCGGTGATCGGGGGCCATGACATCAATTTCGCGAAGTACATTATGGGTTATTGTACCGACCTGAGTGCTTACTTTGATCTTCTGGCCTCGTACGGCAGCTCCAACGGCATCTTCGACGGCATAGAAGTGCAGTTGGTTCTGCAACTCGCCTTCCCAGAAATGGGTCGCGATGACGTCGCGGATCGCCTCACCCCAGCAGTGAGTGCAAGCAAAGCAAATCCGGCTGATGAGAAGAAGTTGGGGTGTCGATTTGCCCGCCGGAGTACCTAAAATGGCTTGCTTGAATGTTCTCTGCTGATCTCCAAAGATACTTCGCATACGGTTCACCGCATCATCAAAGCGCGGCTCGTCTGTGTGCGGGCTGTGTACGATATAGTTCTCTAGCGACGAGATCAGAGCTTCACGTTTAAGATCGGGATTGTCCAACAGATTGATGCGGTTTTCTTGACAAAAAACGACAGCCACTAGGCACGCATCAACGATCGCCCGCTTCCATTGGGGTGTGAGGTTGTCTCGGACCTGAGCGCCATCGCTTGCGCTTGAGTCGAATAGAAAGCGAATTTCGTGCATTGACTTGACGAGATTGTTCAGATTTTGCGGATGACCGCCGCCGAATTCGTCGATCGTGTTTACTTCATCTAGAACAGATCTGACCGACGACGGGACAGAACTCAACATCTTGTCAGCAACTATTTGGCTGCATGACGCCGCGACCTTGCTTTGTCCCGACACATGCTCATCGAACAGAAAGAGCGGTCGAGCTCCGCCTCCAAATGTGCTGCCAACGCCCAGGACGGCCGCGGAAGGCCATAGATGCTTTGCTCCGAGGTCGTCTGTCTCAGAAAAGATTGATTGTTCGACTAGATCGCATTGCCATTTTTCGCGCGGTAGACAGGCACGGAACAGCAATTGGGCAAAATACTCGTCTAGGTGTGGATCAGTATGGATGATGATCCGTTCAAGCTGGTCGACGGCTTGCTGGGACAGGGGCTTGAATGATTGCCCAAGGACGCTCTGCATGTATTCGACGCTCTTGTCCGAGAGAGCGGAAAGAAAGCCGCCGGCGTGTGCAACGTTGGCATCAGTGATCTTGATCATGAGATGCTGCCTCCGCGCTTGTCCGTCTCAGCAGGACGAACGTTGCATCATCGTCGAGTCTGGGCTCAACTGCAGGGTTCCATGCAAGGCGACTTCGGAAGTCTTGGAGGAGAAAGTCGACACCGTTTCTCACCTGTCGCGGTGATGGACTTGCGTTAGCGAATTGAGTGAATTCGTCACGATACTCGCTGATCAGTCGGGAAAGTCCGTCGGTTGCTAGAAATATGCTGTTGAGAGTGCTGGTGGGGCCGGCGGAGAGAAGCTTGATCGAGGGGCGGTCGGCCTCAGCGTTCACCCGCGAAAAAAGGTCGTTGGTCAGATATGTTCCCGCCTGACTCTCAAGGTCGAACAGTGTTCCGTTTATCGAAGCGAGTCCGTCGCCCGAGTGAAACACTATGAAGCGCTTATCCGTAACGACAAGGCCAAGGATCGTCGACATCAGGAAGTCGAACGCGAAGATGCGCTGGGATGTGAGATCGGGGCCGGCGAAAGTGCGAATCGTTCTAAGTAGCCTGCGGCCAACGAGGTCAGACAGCTTTAATACAAACCGATCCGGAGATAGTCGCGTATGAGTGATGGCTAGCTTTAGTGCGAGAGTTGACACGGCATAAGAAAGCAATTTCGCACCGACCTCATTCGCCGACCGAGTGCTCGCTGCCAGTCTCTCATGAGTTCCAGTACAGCCGTCGGTTACGACCGCGACGATGGCTTTCGGCTTTATTATGATGCTCGATGAATCTTGAGAATTCTGGCATTCGGTAACGGCTGTCAAATTGTGCTGAGTAGCGCCCCCGATCGCAAATGGAAGCGCGCATCCTTCTTGGGGAAGTTCAAAGTGCGATATGCGAGTCTGAAAGGGGGGGCGACGAGGCAATGTCATGAGGTGCTAAGCCTCAAATTGAATTGCTTCAAGAAATTGCCGAATTCCGCCGGATCGGGGCACTGCTGGCGAGTTGTCCTTTTCGGCGAAGATGGTGTCGAGGGCGACGGCACCAACGATGCGATCAAGTCTTTGAAGCCAGAATCAGGGACTGCGCGCTGTCCCTGGCGTGCTAAGACATCGTCGCGCACCTGTCGTCGCTCCTTCTCGCGGCGTATGACCGCGGCCATTCCACTGGTTTCGAAGAAATGATTGGCTGGATGCTTTACGTCTGAAATGGGCAGTGTGAACAGTATGTTCTCCCTGTCATCTCTAACGAAAACGCCTTCGAAGAAGTCGTACAGACGTTTATCGAGCGATTTGAGTTGGGCGACGCGGCGCTCAACCGATTCATTTTCGGGGCATGGGAAATAGCGTACTCCGTGTGAACTCAAGTGGTCACGGCCTATGGCGATGCACCTGATGCTGCTAATCCCAACCGCCTTATTCTGCTTGTCTAGCTTCGGCGGTGTTACCCTTAGCCAATGCGGTCGGCGGCCAACGAGAAATTCGAAGCAAACCACCGCTAGCGCAAAGATGTCAGTGCCGAAGTCGACGGGTAGTGCACCCCCGCGCCCCTTGCCGCGCGATAGGAGTTGAGGGTCGTTATAGTTGTCGTGAGTCGCACGGCAAGGAAAGCCGCCGATCTGGGCTGCGTCGACGTCGATAATCACCGGCTTCCCGGTCGACGGATCGCACATTATGTTTCCAGGATTAACGTCACCTAGGACAATCCGCGACTGATGAAGTTGGTCGACTAGCCCGAAGGTGTCGTATACGAATCTAATTGCAGTCCGGTCGTCGAACCGCAGGCCGCTGTCCTCGGAGAATCTCCCTGCGGAAATATCAAATCCAAGTTTATCGAGCTTTGGAAATGTGTACCGACACATTGAAAAGCCGACGACGGAGTCGAACGACACGGTGCCATGGTAGGCGGGAGCCTCGGGGAAGGCGATCATGCGATCATTGTGGCGCTTGCGAAAATTTGCGTGGGAGTTGCACAGCGCGAGGACTTTCTGTTTGCGCTCATCATCGATGAGGTGGTCATAGTAGAGCTTCGCTACGCTCTGCTTTGTCAGATCGTAAATTTCGCCTTCGCCGCCGTAGGCGAACGGCGTATCGAGGTCGTATAGTTGTGCGTTCACGAGTACTTGCATGAGAGACACCGGTTACGAAGCGTGCGCTGTTGAGAATCGCGCTATCCGATCGAGGCTCTTGAAGCGAGCGCAAATGCTCGTCTTATTTCGCGGCCGCTTTGACCGACGAAAATCGCGTCGTCAAACCCGAGGCTATTTTGAATATCAACAATTGTTTTTCGCGAGAGTTTTGGGTTTTCAATGCCGATGACTACTGACTTGGTTAGATATTCGTTTGCTCTTAGTTCACTCACAATGGTCTTGATGTCGGCTGGCTTGGCGCCGCCTTGATTGTCTTCTCCGTCCGTTATCAGGCCCAGCGTGAATGTCGTACGAATGTTTTGCTCTAGCGCAAAAGCGATATTGGCGGCCATGTCCTGGAGAACGTGAAAGACGGTCGCATACAGGGCCGTTCCGTCCCCGTCCTGCGGTCGATAGCGGGTTTTATCAAGAAGTGCCACGGCGTCATTGCCGGTTTGAGCGAGTACGCTGAATGGATTCAAAAGGGTTGTTTCATTCGAAAAGAGCCATTGGCCAACATACAGCGCTCCCATTCGGCACTTCGCGCTAGCGCGCAAAATATCGATCATCTGCCGCTGCCCGGCGATCACGTCATCGATGTATGGCTCCATGGAAGGGGAGGCGTCGACGATGAAGCATCCAAGCGTTGGATCCTCGAAGCCGGCGCGTATGTCTGCAACGGATATTGTTCTGTTTCGTTGCGACAGTTGAACGGCAGCTTGCGTTGTGATTGTCCCGGAGCTGACGAGCGTCTTTGTGGCTTCGGATACCGATACCTGACTCGACATGATCCCCCCTGAGAAGATGCCGAGTTAGGTCGGTCTTAGTTGTATAGAATTAGCTGATCTATTGTTGCGGGTGTGGCGGCAATTTGCAAGCGCTTGTTGAATCCCACGTCTTGGTCTCGGAGCCCATTAAAGGAAATGGTTCTTGAGCGAGAAGATCGCTGACCGAAGGTATTGGCCGGGCTCGCTATGCAGCGAGTTTGCTGGGCGGACACAAGATATTTCGCAAAAACAACAGTTTATCGACTCTCTGCATAGTGGGGGCAGGGAACAATGATGGTAGTCATTGAGGGGTTGATAGGATCTCGGTCGAAGACGTTCCATGCGCTGACACAGTGCAACGCTTGGCGGGCCGGGCCGGCCGATCTAGTTGTGGTCTGTCAGGAGGTTGTCCATCTGGTCTGAACCGAGGAAGCTGAGGTTGCGAAGCTTCAGTGTTCCAAGGAGAGACCAGATGAACGTGCATAAGAATGCGCCTTTGACGCCCAAAGGTCGAGAGGCGATGGTGCGAAGCGTGGTCGAGGGTGGGTTGAGCCAGGCCGGCGCGGCTGACCTTTTCAACACGACGCCGAAGACCGTCGCCAAATGGGTCAAGCGCTTCCGCGCAGAAGGTGTGGATGGCTTGCTCGACCGCTCGTCGCGACCTCATTCATCGCCGAGCCAAACCCCGCCAGCCACGTGCACCGCGATCGAAGCCTTGCGCCGGCAGCGCCACACCGGCAAGCAGATCGCAGCCGAAGTCGAGGTCTCGCCGGCTACCGTCAGCCGCGTCCTACGCCGCCTGGGATTGAACCGGATACGCGATCTGGAGCCGGCCGAGCCGGAGCGCCGCTATGAGCGCGAGAACGCCGGCGAGATCATTCACATCGACATCAAAAAGCTCGGGCGTTTCCAGCGTATCGGCCACCGTATCACCGGCGATCCGAGTGCTCCGAACAAGAGCCGCGGCGCCGGCCGGGATTTCGTCCATGTCTGTATCGACGACCATTCCCGCGTCGCCTTCCCCGAGATCAAGCCCGACGAGACGGCGGCCAGCGCTGTTCCCTTCCTCAAGGCGGCTGTGGCCTATTACAAAAGCCTCGGCGTCACCGTCACGCGTGTCATGACCGACAATGGCAGCTGCTATCAGTCGTTTGCCTTCCGCGACGCTTGTCGAGACCTCGGCATCAAACACATCCGGACAAAGCCTTACACGCCCAGAACAAACGGCAAGGCCGAGCGCTTCATCCAGACTGCACTTCGGGAATGGGCTTACGCCAAAGCCTACCCCACTTCGGATCGACGCGCCGAAGAGCTACCGATCTGGCTGCATCAATACAACTGGCACCGGCCCCACGGTGGTATAGACTCACAAACGCCGATCAGCAGACTTGGGCTGACCAAGGACAACCTCTTGAGGCTCCACACCTAGGGCGAGCGAGCGCATCCATTGTCCATCCTGAAAATTCCGACGGCGAAGATCTTCGAGCCGCTACTCAAGCCTGCGCGCTACAAGGGCATTTACAGCGGGCGCAGCTCGGGCAAGTGGTTGCGCTGACGGCCAAGTGCATATCCCGCGATGCGGAACGCGGCCTGCGATGGTCCTTATAAGGTGTAGCGCGGCTTGTATGCGCAGGATCGAAGCCCGGCAGCCTATGGCTGCCGGGCTTTTTTGCGTTGACAACCAATGCGAGCGAGACACTTGCGAAGTTGGCGGCGCCGGGCTTTAAGTTTGCCGTTGCGGGAAATTCGGCAGCCATAAGCCGATGTAAGGGAGCGTGCCATCGATGCCCACCAAGCCTCAATTGCCGGAACGTTCGCCGCGGGCGATGGGAGGGCCGACTGCGCTCGACGGTCTGCTGGTCGTTGATTTCACGCGGGTCGTCGCCGGCCCGGCCTGCACGCAGACGCTCGCCGATTTCGGCGCACACGTCATCAAGATCGAGAATCCGGACGGCGGCGACGATACCCGCGCCTATGAGCATGCCGAGATTGGCGGCGAGAGCGCCGCGTATTTGAGCCTGAACCGCAACAAGCGCGGCATCGCGCTCGACCTTTCCCTTCCTGAGGCCCGTGAGATAGCGCTTGACCTGATCCGCAAGGCGGATGTCGTCGTGGAAAATTTCTCGAGCGGGGTCATGAAGAAGTTCGGGCTGGATTACGAGAGGGTCGCGCCGTCCAATCCCCGGCTGGTCTATTGCTCGATTTCGGCGTACGGACGCTCCGGACCGTTCGCCTCGCGTCCCGGCTTCGATCCCATCACTCAGGCCGAGAGCGGCTTCATGTCGCTTAATGGATTTGCCGATGGCCCCGCGGTTCGCACCGGCCCTCCCATCGTGGATATGGCGACGGGGATGTCCGCCTGTAACGCGATACTTCTGGCACTGCTTGCGCGGGACCGGCTCGGCCGCGGGCAGCATGTCGAAGTCGCTCTGTTCGACGTCGCGATGGGGATGACCGGCTTCTACGGCATGGCCTATCTCATCAACGGTGAAAATCCCGGCCGGTTCGGCAATTCACCCAGCGGGTCGCCCACCGTCGGCGTCTACGAGGCTTCAGACGGACCGCTCTACATGGCCTGCGCCAACGATCGGCTCTATCGTCGGCTCGTGGTCGAGGTGTTCGACCGCCCCGATCTCATCACCGAGCCGCAGTTTGCCACGCGCAAGGCCCGTTCCGAGAACAAGGAGCTCCTGCGTGCCGCCATTGCGGACGTCTTTGCCGGCGATACCCTTGAGAACTGGATGGCAAAGATGAAGCTCGCCAATATTCCGGTCGGCTATCTCCGAACGGTCGAGGAGGGGTTCAACGCGCCCGAAGCTCGCGAACGCCATCGCTTGAGCCGGATTCCGCATCGTACCGCGGAATGGGTCCCCAACATCGAGCCACCGATAACCATGAGCCTGACCGGTGCGGTCGACCCCGTTGCCGCCCCGCTCCTGGGGGAGCACACCGAGGACATCTTGCGCAATATGCTCGGTTATGACGAGCGTCGTATCGCGGATTTTACCCGGAAGGGAGTCTTTGGCGCGGGCAGACCCTCGACGGGCTAGGTTCGCGGTCGATCCCCATGGCGTCAGGCCCACCGGCTTTGATGCGGTGTCAGCTGCATTGGCTTGATTTGGCGAAGGGGCGGCCGCATAAATACGCGAAGCGAGGGACAGAATGGCGCCTGGTCGAAAGCCGAGCATGGATCAGCCCGCCGGGTCGGAAGCTGGCGAACGCGCCTATGCGGAGATGATCGCGAAGGCCCGGGCTCTCCTGCCGCGACTTCGAGAGCGGGCGGCGCGGACGGAGGAGCTCCGACATCTCCCGCCGGAGACCGAAAGGGATCTCCACGACGGCGGTTTGTTCCGAATGCTCCAGCCGGCACGGATCGGCGGCGCCGAACTCGACTACGTCGCCCTCGTCGATTGCGCCGAGCTGCTTGGGCAAGCCGATGCGTCGGTCGCTTGGAATCTCGCCAATCTGGCAAGCCATCACTGGATGCTCGGCATGTTCGAGCAGAAGGCGCAGGATCTCGTTTGGAGCCGTGATCCGGACGCGCTAATCGCGTCCTCGTTCATTTTCCCAGCCGGACGCGCGACGAAAGTTGACGGCGGATACCAGCTGCGCGGCAGCTGGCCATTCTCTTCGGGCGTTGCCTCCTGCGAATGGAACATGCTGGCGAGCGTAGTCTACTCCGAAGACGAGGCAGACGGCATCGAGTATCGGATCTTCCTGCTGCCCAAGGGCGACTACAAGGTGCTGGATACCTGGAATGTCGCGGGATTGCGCGGGACCGGGTCTTGCGACGTGGAGGTCAGGGACGCCTTCGTGGCCGACCATATGACCGTTGCTGTCGGCGAGCTCGCAGGCGGCCCAACGCCGGGAAGCAAGATCAACCCGAATCCGCTTTATGCGTTGCCGGTGTTTTCGTTGTTCCCATACGTTCTCTCCGGCGTAGCCCTGGGGAATGCGCAAGCGTGTCTCGACGATTACATCGAGGTCACACGCCACCGGATTTCGACCTACAATCGCGCCAAGCTGAGCGACTTTCAAAGCACCCAGATCAAGATCGCGGAGGCCTCGGCGAAGATCGATGCGGCGCGATTGATCATGCGGTCGGCGTGCCTCGATGCCATGGAAGACGCGCGGTGCGGGCACATTCCCGACATGGTGACCAAGACCAGATATCGGCGCGACGGATCGTTTTCTGTGAACCTATGCACGGATGCCGTCTCGATGCTGTTTGCCGCGAGCGGCGCGCGCGGGCTGTTTACGTCAGGCGTATTGCAGCGGCAGTTCCGTGATGCACACGCCATCAACTCGCATCTCGCGTTCAATTTCGATGCGGCCGGAACCAACTATGGACGCGTGGCGCTGGGCCTGCCGTCCGAGAATCTCACGCTGTGAGGCCGGCTGATGAATGATCTGCCGAAGCAGCCGGCCGGCCCCGATCCAGCCAATGAGTTCGCGAGCGACAGCTCGCCGATCGATCCTCGCGACTTTCGCAATGCGCTCGGAACCTATGCTACGGGCGTGACGATCATCACGGCCGCGGCGCCTGACGGCAAGCCCTACGGCCTGACCTGCAATTCGTTCGCCTCCGTCTCACTGAATCCTCCGCTGGTCTTGTGGAGCCTGGTTGTCTATTCCTCGAGCCTGACCATTTTCCAGAACGCCAGCCATTTCACGGTCAATGTGCTTGGCGCCTCGCAGCAGGCTCTTGCGAGCAAATTCGCCAAGTCCTCGGAGGACAAGTTCACCGGTGTGGACTGGACACCGGGCCTCGGCGCGGCGCCGGTGCTTGCCGAGAGCGTCGCCAATTTTCAATGCCGGTCGGTGAATCGCTATTATGGCGGCGACCACGTGATCTTTCTCGGTGCGGTCGAGGCCTATACGTATAACGCGACGGAGCCGCTGCTCTTCGCGCGAGGCGCGTTCGGTCGATTTCTTGCGGACGACGAGCGCAAGAAGTGACCCCGGCGTGCTTCGCGGTGCGTTCGACAGCCTACGTCTTTGCCGCCGACAGCTTGTAAATCTCCAGCGCGTCCGCTTCCGCGCCGCGCGCGGCCTTGGCCAGCCTGAAGAGCTGTCCAGCAAGCGAGGCCATCGGCACCGGCGTCGACGTCGCCTGTGCGACGTCAGCAACCGTGTCGAGATCCTTGAGCATCGTGGCAATGTGACCCAGGGGCGGCGAGTGAATGCCTTGCACCATCCGCGGCACGAAGAGCTGAAGCGGAATGGAATCCGCAAAGCCGCCGGCGAGCGCTTCGGGAAGCCGATTGGCGTCAATTCCCGCGTTGACGGCAAGGCGCGTGGCTTCGGCGAGGACGGCCATGGCGCAACCGACGATGACCTGATTGCAGAGTTTTGTGGTCTGACCGGCGCCGGTCGGGCCCATGTGGGTGAACCTGCGGGCCATGGCCAGCACGTAAGGCCGGACTCGCTCGATATCGTCTGCTTCTCCGCCCGCCATGATCGCAAGCGTGCCTTCCTCGGCACCCTTCGTCCCGCCGGACACAGGTGCATCGATCCAGCCGGCGCCGTTTGCGCTTTCCAGTCGCTTGGCGAGGTCGCGCGCAGCGTCGGGGTGGATTGACGAGAAGTCGACGACGAGCTTGCCTGCACCGGGCGCTGCCGCCAGACCCTCCGGCCCGAAGATCACCTCCTCGACCGCCGTCGCATCCGTCACGCACATGAAGGCGATATCCGAATTCGCCAGGAGGTCGCGAGGCGTACCTGCGCGCCTGGCGCCGGCTTCGACAAGCGGAGCCACCTTGCCCTCCGAACGGTTCCAGACCGTCACCTGATAGCCAGTCTTGAGCAGGCGCCGGGTCATCGGCGTCCCCATCAGCCCGAGGCCGAGATAACCGAGCCTCTCGGCGCCTTGCGGGTTTGCCTTGCTCGCATCAGCCATAGGTTGCCTCCTTCTGTCGCAGCGCGACGCCGCCTTACCATACATTGCGCATCAGGCGGCAAACCCAGCCGGTTCGCATGGCTTGCCTGATTGTTTGAACCATGAAACATTTGAGACGGTCGGGTTGGGTGGCGCCGGTCGGCGCCAAAGCAGCGGAGTGGGCACGATGCGAACCGTTTCGAAGTGGATCCTGGCTTTGGGGACGGCGGCCGCCGTGACCGCAGGGGCATGCCCGTCGTGGGCGCAGCAGACGATCCGCGTAGGCTGGACGATCCCAGCCGAGGAATCCAAATACTGGATGATGCGCCGCCCGGCCGAATTCCCCAATATTGGCAAGACCTACAACATCGAATGGACCCAATTCCAGGGCACCGCGCCGATGACGCAGGCCCTGGCAGCGGGGGCGCTGGACTGTGCGACGCAAGCGCCGCTGTCGCTCGCCAACGGCGTGGTCGGCGGCAATCTCAAGGCCTACATCGTCGCGCAGCACGTGTTCGAGAAGCCGGGCGGCTTCTCGGTCTATTGGGCCGTCAAGGATGACTCGCCCATCAAGACAATCGCCGATCTTAAGGGCAAGACGGTCGGCATTTCCGTGATTGGGGGCGGCACCCAAGGTC
The DNA here is from genome assembly GCF_002776695.1 of Bradyrhizobium nitroreducens. Classification (GTDB taxonomy): domain Bacteria; phylum Pseudomonadota; class Alphaproteobacteria; order Rhizobiales; family Xanthobacteraceae; genus Bradyrhizobium; species Bradyrhizobium nitroreducens. The sequence continues at coordinate 6,417,270 of NZ_LFJC01000003.1, read as the reverse complement.
CGTTCAACTTGCTCCTGAAGCAGAATGGTGTCGATCCAGCCAAGGATATCAAGCTGGTCGAGGTCGGGTTTGCAGTCTCCGAGGATGCGCTGCGCCAGGGCCGTGTCGACGCCGTCAACATGAATCAGCCGTTTGCCGCGCGCGCGGAGGCGAAGGGCGGCACACGGAAGCTGTTCTCACTGTCGGAGGCCATGCCGAACATCGTGCATATCCTGGAAGCCTGCCGCGCCGATTTCGTCGACAAGAACCCGGAACTCGTCAAGGCCTATGTCCGCGATATCACCTCGGGCATGAAGAAGGCGCTGGCGAACCGCGAGGAGACTCTCAAGGTCGTCAATGAAGTGCTGAAGGCGCCCATCCCGGTGCTCGAGACCTATCTGCTCAAGGACAACGATTTCGGCCGCGATCCAGGCGCCGCGCCGAATTTCCCGGCAATCCAGAAGATGCTGGACATCTACGCGGAGACCGGAATGCTGCCCAAACTGGATGTCGCGCAATTCAAGCATCCGACGATCGTCGCTCCGCTGCAATAGGCGATCGCGCGAACGAACCGGCCGATGATCTCGCGGCGTTCCGGCTCTCTGGCCCGCCGCATGAAGAAGATGCACGCATGAAGAAGTTACGATCACGAGTCACGACGGATGGCCTCGACCGGGCCCCGCACCGGGCATTCATGCGTGCCATGGGGCTTGACGACGCTGCGATTGCAAAGCCGATGGTGGGCGTCGTCAGCATGAAGGGCGAGCAGACGCCCTGCAACATGACCCACGACTTCCAGGTGGCTGCGGCAAAGACCGGCATCGAGGAGGCCGGCGGCACGCCGCGTGAATTCTCGACCGTTTCGGTGTCCGACGGCATCAGCATGAACCACGAGGGCATGAAGTTCTCGCTGTTTTCGCGCGAGCTGATCGCCGATTCGATCGAGGCTGTCGTTCATGGTCTGGCCTACGACGCGCTGATCGGATACGGCGGATGCGACAAGACGCTTCCCGGCGTGATGATGGGCATGGTTCGTTGCAACGTGCCGTCCATCTTCATCTACGGCGGCAGTTCTCTGCCGGGGCGCGTGGACGGTCGTACGCTGACGGTGCTCGACTCCTATGAGGCCGTCGGCAGCTTCATGACTGGCGAGATCGACGGCGCCACGCTCGAGCGAATCGAGCGGGCCTGCCTGCCGACGATCGGCGCTTGCGCCGGCCAGTTCACTGCGAACACCATGGGCATGGTCTCGGAGGCGATGGGGATGACCATTCCCAACGTCTCGATGGTGCCCGGTGTCTATGCAGAGCGTGCGCAAATCTCGCGGCGGGCCGGACGGCTGATCATGGAGATGCTGAAACGCGGCGGGCCGTTGCCGCGCGACATCGTGACACGGAAGTCCCTCGAGAACGGCGCGGCCATTGTCGCGGCGACGGGAGGCTCGACCAATGCCGCATTGCATCTGCCGGCGATCGCGAACGAGGCCGGCATTGCATTCACGATCGATGACGTGGGCGAGGTCTTTGCAAGAACGCCGTTGATTGGAAACCTGCGGCCGGGCGGCAAGTACACGGCAAAGGATGTCTACGACATCGGAGGTGCCGCCGTTGTGATCCGCGAGCTGATCCAGAGTGGTCACATCGATGGTGGCTGCATCACCATCACCGGCCGCACGCTTGCTGAAGAATATGGCGCAGCCAACGCGCCCGATGGCGTGGTGGTTTACGCCTCTCGCGCGCCGATCATGCCTGATGGCGGTGTGGCGGTTCTGAAGGGTAACCTCTGTCCCGACGGCGCGGTCATCAAGGTTGCCGGTTTGAAGAGCCAGTTTTTCGAGGGTGTGGCGCGCGTGTTCGAGGATGAGGAGGCTTGCGTCAAAGCCGTTCGCGACCGGAGCTACAAGGCGGGCGAGGTTCTCGTCATCCGCAATGAGGGCCCGGTCGGTGGTCCCGGTATGCGTGAGATGCTCGGCGTCACGGCGCTGATCTACGGGCAGGGCATGGGCGAAAAGGTGGCGTTGATCACCGACGGCCGGTTCTCCGGCGCCACCCGCGGCATGTGCATCGGCTACGTAGCTCCCGAAGCCTTTGTCGGTGGTCCGCTGGCGCTCATTCGGGACGGCGACAGGATCCGGATCGACGCCGCAAACCGGCGGATGGATGTCCTGCTCGATGAGCAGGAACTTGCTGCGCGCCGTCGCGATTGGAAGCAGCGTCCGCCGCGGCACCGGGCGGGGGCGCTTGCAAAATATGCGCGACTGGTTGGGCAGGCGCCGGGCGGGGCCGTCACCCATGAAGGCCCGGCAGAATGGCCGTGATTCGAATGACGCATCGCACGGGTGCGCAAACGATCGTCTGTCTGGCAGACTTCTTGCTAAGCCTGTGTCTCACGGTAAGGCGAGCGACGGGATGACGGCAGTGCCTGCGAGATCGAGCGAATGGGTGAGACCGGTGACGTCACAAGAGCCGGCTTCTGTAATCATCGAGATCGACCATGTCTCGCAGGTCTTTCAGACTTCGGCGCGCAAGGATCATGTGGCGCTTTCGGACATTTCGCTGACGATCGAGGAAGGGGCCTTCGTTTCCATCCTTGGTCCGTCGGGCTGCGGCAAGTCGACACTGCTCTATATCGTCGGCGGCTTCGTCAGCCCGACCAGCGGTGCGGCGAAAATGAAAGGGCAGGCCATCACGGGGCCGGGTCCGGATCGTGGCCCGGTGTTCCAGGAATTCGCGCTGTTTCCGTGGAAAACCGTGCTCGGCAATGTGATGTATGGCCCGTGTCAGCAGGGCGTGCGCGCCGCCGAGGCCGAAGCGCAGAGCAGGGCGTTGATCGAGATGGTCGGCCTCAAGGGGTACGAGAATTTCTATCCCAAGGAGCTGTCGGGCGGCATGAAGCAGCGTGTGGCGCTGGCGCGGACGCTGGCTTACCATCCTGAAGTCCTGTTGATGGACGAACCGTTCGGGGCGCTCGACGCCCATACGCGGACCCGCCTGCAGAACGATCTGTTGAACATCTGGGAACGCGACCGCAAGACAGTGCTGTTCGTCACCCATTCGGTCGACGAAGCGGTTTTTCTCTCCGACAAGGTCGTGATGATGTCGAAATCTCCCGGCCGCATCCGCGAGGTCATCGACATCGATCTGCCGCGGCCACGCCGCCGCAACGAGCTGTTGCTCGACCCGCGCTATCAGAAGTACGTCGTCGATATCGAGCGCATGTTCGATGAAAGCGACGAAGCCGGGCCTGCGTTATGATGTCACCGGCCACCCTGCTCAGACGAGCCGCTCCGGTGCTGGCCTGTATCGGGTTGCTAGCGGTGTGGCAGTTTGCCTCGCTTGTGTTGAAGAACGACAGCTTCCCGACGGCGATTGAAGCGATCCGCGCGATTCCCGATATTCTCGGCGACAAGGAATCCCTGATCAACATCCTGGCCTCGCTTCGCCGTATGGCGCTCGGGTTCGGCGTGGCGGTGCTGGTTTCGATTCCGCTGGGCCTGTTGATGGGACGCAGCCGCAGCGTCGCGGCGTTCTTCAATCCGCTTCTGATGGTGATTTATCCGGTGCCGAAGGCCGCCTTGATGCCGATCATCATGCTGTGGCTGGGCGTCGGCGACGTCACCAAAACCTTGGTGATCTTCCTCGGCGTCAGCCTTCCCGTGATTTACCATAGCTTCGAGGGTGCCAAGGCCGTCGAGGAGAAGATGCTGTGGTCGGGCGCCGCGATGGGTCTGTCGCCGGCCCAGCGCCTGGTGCGGATCGTGCTGCCGGCGGCGCTGCCGGAAATCCTGACCGGATGCCGCACGGGCCTGGTCCTGGCGCTGATCACGATGATCACGAGCGAGATGATCGCCCGCCAGTCCGGTGCCGGCAACATCCTGTTCAATGCCCTCGACATGGGCCAGTACGACACCGTCTTTGCGATGATCATCATCGTGGGCGCCATGGGAATTTGCTTCGACGCGATCTTTGAGAGGGTTCGGGCCAGGCTCGTGCGCTGGTCGGAGCCTCAGTTCGACCTGCCGCTGAGCTTCTCGTGATGGCGCGCCTTCTCTGCCCAAACGTCCTTCTCGGGATCGCCCCGATCGCACTGGTCATTGCCCTGTGGCAGGGGCTGGTGTCCTTCGGCTTCGCGCCCGCGGTCTTGCTGCCGCCGCCGGGCTTCGTCTTCAGCCGGCTGCTGCAGCAGCTCGTGACATGGACGTTCCAGCAGGAGATCGCGGCAACGCTCATCCGGCTGTTCGCCGGATTCGCGATCGCGGTCGTGCTCGGTGTCGGTATCGGCATAGCCGCAGCCGCCAGTCCCGCGATCAATGCCGTCGTGCGGCCGATCGTCCGTGTCTTGGCCCCGCTGCCCAAGGTCGCGCTCTATCCGGCACTTCTGCTGCTGCTCGGATTCGGCCATGGATCGAAGATCACCCTGGTGACCGCGGACGCGCTCTTTCCCATTCTGCTCTCGACCTATTACGGTGCCTCCACTGTTGAGCAGAAACTGATCTGGTCGGCCATGGCGGCGGGAACGCCGCGCTTTCAAATCCTGTTCAAGGTCGTGCTGCCGGCCGCGATGCCGTCGATCCTGACCGGCTGCAGGATCGGACTTGTCATTTCCTGCATCGTGGTGTTTCTGGCCGAGATGATCACGTCGACGGACGGATTGGGGCACGCGCTCGTGACCGCGGCGCGAACTTTTCAGGCCGTCGACATGTTCGTGCCGCTGATCACGATCTCGCTGTTGGGGTTGATCCTGAACGCCCTGCTGGGCGCCCTGCGATCTTACCTCCTGCGGGGTTTTCCAGAAGCGTGATCCGAACGAAGAAGAAACAAGACCGGGAGTGACCCATGCTGGCAGATCGCATCGAGGCAAAATGGATCGACGCATTTTGCGAGATCTTTGAGCGATGCGCCGTCAAGGCCGGCGATACCGCCGCAATTCTCTCGGAGACGCAGTCGCGCGCGTTGAATGTGCATCTGGCGGAGCTCGCCCTGTTGCGCATGGGCGCGCGGCCGTTTCACGTAGTGATGCCGACGCCGCGTAACCGGAATATCGTTCCGGTTCGTTCGACGGGAGCGAGCGAGGCCATCCAGAAGCTGGGCCCGGTCATCACCGCCCTGCAGCAGGCCGGCTTCGTGGTGGATTGCACCATCGAGGGCTTGATGCACGCGGTGGAGACGCCGGAGATCCTCAAGGCCGGCGCGCGGATTCTGGTGATTTCGAACGAGCACCCCGAGGCGCTGGAGCGGATGGTGCCGGATTCCGCGCTTGAGAAGCGCGTGCGCGCGGCGGCCAAGATGCTGCGCGCGACCAAGCGGATGCGGGTAACGTCGAAGGCCGGCACGGCGCTGGATATCGACATGGTCGGCGCGTCCACGGTCGGCGTGTGGGGTTGGACCGACAAGCCCGGCACGCTCGCGCACTGGCCGGGCGGAATCGTCGTCAGCTTTCCCAAGAGCGGGACCATCAACGGCACGCTGGTGATGGCGCCGGGCGACATCAATCTGACGTTCAAGCGATATTTGACATCGCCAGTGACGATGACGCTGAAGGACGACTATGTCGTCGAGCTGGCGGGTGAGGGCACGGATGCGGCGATGATGCGCGCCTATCTGGCGGCCTGGGGTGACCGCGAGGCCTACGCGGTCTCGCATGTCGGCTTCGGCATGAACCCGGGTGCCCGCTACGAAGCGCTGTCGATGTACGACCAGCGTGACACCAACGGTACGGAAATTCGCGCCGTCTCCGGCAATTTCCTGTTCTCGACCGGCGCCAACGAATTCGCCGGCCGCTATACGGCAGGCCATTTCGATCTGCCGATGATGGGAACGACCATCGAGCTCGATGGCGTCGCCGTGGTGCGGGAAGGCGTGCTTCAGGACGTCTTCGGTTAGCCGCGGTCGAGCACGGGCGGCCGGGCGAGGTCGAAGTGCCGGAGCAGGTCGACCATGGCCTGAAGCCGTTTCACGCGATACGCATCCACATCCATCCCGGAGTAGTCGAGGAAACCAGCGCCCGTGCGCAGGCCGATCCGCCCCTCATGCATGTTGCGGGAAATGACCTCCGGCGCCCGATAGCGGTCGCTGGCGAGCGCGCCCTCGAGGTAACGGCTCGCGTAGTACAGGATATCGCCGCCGCCCCAGTCGATGAACTCGAGCAGCCCGAGCACGACGTAGCGGAAGCCGAACCCGTAGCGGATTGCCTTGTCGATCTCCTCGGCGCTGGCGACGCCTTCCTCGACCATGCGTGCGGCTTCGTTCATCGCCAGCGCCTGGATACGCGGCACGATGAAGCCGGGCGTCGCTGCGCAGACAACCGGAACCTTGCCGATGCCTTCGAGCAGAGCCTTGACCTCGTCGATGATGGCAGGATCGGTGGCTTTCCCGGGCGAGACCTCGACAAGCGGAATGATGTAGGCGGGATTGAGCCAGTGCACGTTGAGAAAGCGGCGCGGGTTCACGATCGCGCCTGAGAGATCGTCGACAAGGATGGTCGACGTCGTCGATGCGATGATCGTATCGGGGCCGACCTGCTGGGAGGCCGCCCTCAGCACCTCGCGCTTGAGTTCGACGACCTCAGGAACGCCTTCGAAGACCATGCCGGCCTCGGCCAACGCCGCGCCGCTCTGGCTCGCCGGCACCACCGAGACCCGCGCGATCAGCGGATCCACATCCGCCTCGGTCAATAGCCCCAGCGTCGACAGGCTGGCGAAGGTCTTCCTGACCTCACCGAGCGCGTCCGCCTCCAGCTTGGCGAAGTCCTCCGGAGAGCGAGCCTTGACGTCAATCATCGCGACCTTGTGCCCGGCGTAGGCGAACGCGACGGCAATCCCACGGCCCATGCGGCCGGCCCCGAGACAGGCAATGTGGGCGCGACTGGTCATCGGTCAGAATCCATTGCGAAGCAGCGTCTGAAATTCGGCCTTGCTGAGCTTGTCGAGCCCCAGCGTCCCGAGCGTGCGGCCGCCTTGCGCAAAATCCTCGCCGCAGATCGCGCCGCCGATCGACAGGAAGGCCTTGGCCAGAGGTGTGGACACGCCCGCGAGGCCGGCGACGGAGACCAGCAGCGACAGTCCAAGCCGCAGATCCTCGCGCATGTAGCGATGCTCCGTCAGCACGATCCGCTCGCGCCAGTCGCCGGAATCGGTCAGGCGGTCGTGCGAGCCGCGGCCATACATCCAGATCTCGCCTTGCTTCGCGTAGTGATGAGCGAGCGGGAAATGCGGCGCGCCGTAGCCGAGCGCCTCGCGCACCGCGATCCGCTCGGCATCGAGCGCGTCGGTCACCCGCCGGATCGCGGCTTGCGTACCTTCTTTATGGATATCCCAGCGTTCGAAATGTTCGATCGGGCCTGCATTCATCACGATCAGCGGCGGATGGATGATCGGGCCAGCATTCATCAGTGCGCCGGACAATGCGTCTCCGCATGGCTCGATCGCGTCGGGAAAGGCGCGTCCGATCACTTCGAGCGCGTGTGGCGCCCGGTCGAGCGGAAAGACCCCGACCGGCAGCCGCTTGGCGCGGATGGTGATCGCGACCTCGAACGGCCCGTGCTTGCGGGTGAGCCACGGCAGCGTGCCGGTTTCGGCGAAGCTCGCCTTGGCATGGTTCCCCGCGTCGTTCGCAGCTTGGGCGAAGATCATCGAGCCGAATGTCGCCGGCGGCAGGAAGACGACCTGGTCGTCCCGCAGATGTGGGGCGAGCAGGCGGGCGATATCCGGTTGCGCGAAGGCGGGAGCCGGACACAGGATCAGCTCAGCGCCATCGACGGCCTCGGCCATATCGGCCGTGACCAGCGCGAGCCTCACGTCGTGGCGGCCGTTGTGGTCCTTGACCAGGATGCGCGCGTCGGCGGCGCGATGCGCCGCGACCTGGTCGGCATCGCGGCGCCAAAGCCGCACCTCATGCCCTGAGAGCGCAAAATCGCCTGCGGCCGCGAAAGAGCCGTTTCCCCCACCCAGAACAGCGATCTTCAAGATGCTTCTCCTTGCGCGCGTGACTGCGCATCGAGCTGCTTCAGCAGGAAATGCTGGACCTTGCCCAGCGCCGTCCGCGGCAAATCCGTGACGAAGACGATGTCGCGCGGAAGCTTGTAGCGCGCGAGTTGCGCCTGAAGGTGGAACCTCAGTTCGTCCGCTTCGAGCCGGCGACCGGATCGGGGAATGACGTAAGCGATCGGCACTTCGTCCCAGCGCGGATCTGGCCGTCCGATCACGGCGCATTCACTGACATCGGGGTGCTCGAGCAGGACACGCTCGACCTCGGCCGGGTAGACGTTTTCGCCGCCCGAAATGATCATGTTCTTCTTGCGGTCGCGAACCCAGAAATAGCCGTCGGCGTCGCTCAGGCCGATATCGCCGGTGCGATACCAGCCGTCGTGCAGCGCCTCGCGCGTTGCAGCTTCGTTGCCCCAATATTCGAAGAACACGTTGGGTCCGCGCACGGCAATCTCACCTGGCGTGCCCGCCGGCACCTCGTTACCGGAATGATCGACCACCTTGGCCTCGCAGCACAGGCCGGCAAGTCCGGTCGATCCCGGCCGTGAGAGATCGCCGCCAAGGCGTGTATAGACGGCGATGGGGCAGGTCTCCGTGGAGCCGTAGACCTGAAGCACGGGAACGTCGCGCGCGACGAAGCGCTCGATCAGGTGCGGCGGCACGATGGTCGAGCCTGTGGCGACGGCCCTGAGTGACGACAGATCGGTGTTCGCCCAGGCGGGATGCTCGCTGACGGCCTGGATGATCGCCGGCACCATCACGGTCAGCGTCGGCCGTTCGTTCTCGATCGCGGAGAGCGCCGTGTCCGGCGTGAAGCGGGCGTGGATCGTGACCGTCGCACCGAGCTGGAGCGCCGGCGTGGTCTGGATATTGAGGCCGCCGACATGAAAGAACGGCAGCACGGTCAGCACGTGGTCGTCCGACGTCATGTTGTGCATGTGCTGGCTCATGACGCCGTTCCAGAACAGAGCCTCCTGGCGCAGCACCGCGCCTTTCGGCCGCCCCGTCGTTCCCGAGGTGTAGACGATCAGCAACGGGCAGGAGAGATCGGTGTGCGGATTGCGGCTGGTGCCGTCGCTGCGGGCCAGCAGGCTTTCGAACGTCGTACCGCGAAGCGGCGAGAAGTCGAGCCCGACAACGGATGTCCCCGATGCAAGCTCGGGAAGAATGCCCTCGAACGCTCGTTCGAGCACCAGCACCTTTGCACCGGCGTCGGTGAGAATGAAGAGCTGCTCGGCGACCGCGAGCCGCCAGTTCAGCGGCACCAGCATCGCACCCAGCCGCGCGCATGCGTAGAGCAGCACCAGATAGTCTGGCCGGTTCAGGCTCAGGATCGCGACGCGATCGCCGCGACCGACACCCAGCTCCTGCTTCAACGCCGTCGCGGTCCGTTCGATGCGCGCGCCGAATGCCGCATAGCTCAGCCGCTCGCCTTCGAAGGCAATGGCTGTCTTGTCTGGCGCGAACGCCGCGTTGCGATCGATCAGACTACAGAGGTCCACCGTCAGTCGTCCGTCTCGCCGGCCTCGTACAGCGCCTCGCGCCCGATTCGGTCGAGGCAGAGCTCGGCCGTCCAGGGCAGCATCAGCGAGCCGCAGCGGCTGTCGCGATAGATCCGCTCCAGCGGCAGCGAGCGAAGCATGGCCTGGCCGCCGCAGGTACGGATCGCGAGCGCCGCGAGCTCGTTGGCCCCTTCCATCACCGAATATTGCGCGGCATAGGCTCGCAGCACCTGCTCCTTGCTCGGATTGGCGCAGGCGTCCGTGACCGCCTGGAACCAGATCCCCTTGATCTGCTCTAGCTTGATCTGCATTTGCGCGACCGCGATCTGCTTGGTCGGGTACATCCGCCGCTTGACCGGCGGCATGCCCGGCACTTCGCCGCGCAGATAACGCACGGTGAAGTCGTAGGCGGCCTGCGCGAGGCCCATATAGGTCGGCGACAGCGTCAGGAACATGTGCGGCCAGCGCATCGCGGCCTGGAAGTAGACGCCGCGCGGCATCAGCGCGGAATCCTCGGGGACGAACACGTCCTTGAACAGCAGCGTCCGCGAAACCGTTCCGCGCATGCCGAGCGGATCCCAGTCGCCGACGACCGAAACGCCTTCCGATTTGGCTGATATCGCGAGGTAAAGCGTGTTGCGGCGAGACGCCTTCTCGCCTTCCTCGATCTCGGTGCAGAGCACGCCGTAATAGTCGGCATGACCGGAGAGCGATGCAAAGATCTTTTTGCCGTTGACGATCCAGCCGCCTTTGACTGGCTTTGCCTCCGTGCCAAAGGCGACGCCGCCGGCGGCCGCCGCTCCGCCCTCGGAGAAGGGCTGCGAATAGATCGCGCCGTCATCGACAATGCGCTTGTAATGAACCGCGCGACGCCGCTCGTGTTCCGCGCGGGTCTCGGCGTCCATGTCGAGATCGTCGGCCAGCGGGCCCGACCACAGGGTCGAGCAGACGTGCATGTTCCAGGTCAGCGCCGTTGCACCGCAATAGCGGCCGATCTCGGCCGCCGCCAACGCATAGGTCTGGTAGTTCGCGCCGAGTCCGCCGTGCTTCTTGGGGACGGCAATGCCGAGCAGACCGACGCGGTGCAGATCGCGATAATTCTCTGTCGGGAAGATCGCCTCGCGATCGTAGGTGGCGGCGCGACCGGCGAACACGCTCTGCCCGATCTCCCTCGCGCGCGCAATGATGCCGGCTTGTTCGTCACTGAGGCGGAAGGCGACGGGATCAAAGATCGGGGCATCCAGCGCGACCTTGCCGGTTGCGCCAATCGTCTTGCTGACTTGCATGGTCATCGCGCAATCACCTTACGCTTTGGTCGTCACGGAATCGAGGAAGCGGCCGAGCGCCGCGTCGAAGGCGTCGGGACGCTCGAGGTTGGCGAGATGGCCGACGCCGGCGAGCTCGACATATTCAGCCCCAGGGATGTAGGTCGCCGTTTTCGCCATCATCGGCGCGGGGGCATTGTTGTCCTTGGACCCTGACAGCAACAGGGCCGGAACGGAGATGTCCTTCAGCGTGCTGCGCTGGTCGAACCCGATCAAGGCCAGCATCATGGCGCGATAACTCGCTTCGGGCACGCTCCCCATGCACGCGCGCGCAAGCTCCATTCCCCTGGGATCCGGATCGTCGCCAACGAGCTCCTTCACCAGCGAAGGTGCCAGCGACCTCATGGTCTCGCCGCGATCGAGCGGGCCGAGCCGCGCCGCGATGAAGGATCTCTGCCAATCGCCGTCGGCCTTGCCGAAGGCAGGGCTGGTCTGCGCCAGCACCACCGCGCGGGCCAGTTTCGGGAACTGCACCAGCCATTGCTGGACGATCATGCCGCCGATGGAATGGCCGACCACAATGGGTCTCGTTGCACCAAGCTGTTCGATGAATTGCTGGAGTGCATCTGCCAGGGCAGCGATGCTGACGCTCGCGAGCGGTGCCGAGCCACCATAGCCCGGCATGTCCCAAGCGATGGCGTGGAAGCTGCTGCCGAAAGTCGCCAGCTGCTGCCGCCAGCTCCGGGCCGCCCCGCCGATGCCATGCAGGAAAATCAGAGGGATCGCGCCCGGATCGCCTGCGGCTTCATAGGCGAAGCGTCCGTCCTTTGTTATCATTGGCACAGGCTGCGACACGCAACATCCTTCTGCTCGGCCCATGGATGCTAACAGGCCTTGCGGCGATGGGAAGCGATAATTTTATACTTAAAGCAATTTCCGGGCCGTGTTTCGTGGCGCGGCATTCGCGCCGGCGAGCGGCGCCTTCATTGCAAAAGTTTGAAGGTTAAAATATATCGGAAGACGATCACGAGATCCGAGGGAGCCAGCGCATGTCCGGATTGCCGCATTCGCCGCACGCGCTGGTGACCGGTGGCGGCCGCGGCATCGGTCGTGCGATCGCGGCGGCTCTCGTCGGTGCCGGCGCCACTGTGACGATCGTCGGCCGGAACGTCGCGGCCCTCGAAGAGGCCGTCAACGCAGGCGCTGCGCATTTTGGGGCTGCCGCCGACGTCGCGAACGAGATCGCTCTGAAGGCCGCCATCGCCGAGGCCCATGCGCGCAAGCCGATCGATATCCTGATCGCAAATGCGGGCAGCGCCGAATCCGCGCCGTTTGCAAAGTCGGACAGTGCCCTGTTTGCGCGCATGATGGACATCAATTTCATGGGCGTCGTCCATGCCATCCACGGCGTGCTGCCGGGTATGAAGGATCGTCCCTATGGCCGTATCGTCGTGATTGCGTCGACGGCGGGCCTCAAGGGCTATGCCTATGTCAGCGCATACACTGCGGCCAAGCACGCCGCGGTCGGGCTCGTTCGTTCGCTTGCCCTGGAGCTCGCGGGCAGTCATGTGACCGTGAATGCCGTTTGCCCCGGATTCACCGATACCGATCTCGTCGCCGGCAGCATCGACAACATCATGAAGAAGACGGGACGAAGCCGCGAGCAGGCCATCGCCGAGCTCGCCAGGCACAATCCGCAAGGGCGCCTGATCGCGCCTCAAGAGGTGGCGGATTCCGTGCTTTGGCTGTGCGGGCAGGGCGCCAGCGCAATCACCGGACAGGCAATCGCAGTCGCAGGCGGCGAAATCTAGCGGCGCGCAACAGACACCCAAGGAGATCGCATGAGCAGACCAGCCAATCCTGTCACCGTGCCGCTCGCGGATTACTCGCCGCAGCATTTCCTGCTGGCCGTGGTCGACGGCGTTGCGACGGTCACGCTCAATCGTCCCGAGCGGAAGAATCCGCTGACATTCGAAAGCTATCGGGAGCTGACCGATTTCTTTCGTGCCTGCGCCTTTGACGACGCCGTCAAATCCATCGTCGTGACCGGTGCCGGCGGCAATTTCTCGTCCGGTGGCGATGTGTTCGAGATCATCGGCCCGCTCGTGAAGATGGACACCAAGGGGCTGACCGCCTTCACGCGGATGACCGGCGATCTCGTCAAGGCGATGCGGGCCTGCCCGCAGCCGATCGTTGCCGCAGTCGAGGGCATCTGTGCCGGCGCCGGTGCGATCGTCGCCATGGCCTCGGACATACGCCTTGCGGCGAGCGGCGCCAAAGTGGCCTTTCTCTTCAACAAGGTGGGGCTGGCCGGCTGCGACATGGGGGCTTGCGCGATCCTGCCGCGGATCATCGGGCAGTCCCGTGCATCCGAGCTGCTCTATACCGGCCGGTTCATGACCGCGGAGGAGGGCGAGCGCTGGGGCTTCTTCAGCCGGATCGTGACATCGGAGCAGGTGCTGCCCCAGGCGCAAGTTCTAGCGAAGCAGATCGCGGAAGGGCCGACCTTCGCCAACACCATGACCAAGCGAATGCTGGCGATGGAATGGGCAATGTCGGTTGAGGAGGCCATCGAGGCGGAAGCCGTTGCCCAGGCTCTGTGCATGACCACGGCCGATTTCGAGCGCGCCTTCGAGGCCTTCGCCAACAAGGTTAAGCCGGTCTTCCGGGGCGACTAGTACCTCGACGCAGAGGTTTTGACTGGTTGATCTGGGTCCTGCAAGATCGGTAGCTGCTCGGGGGCGACGAGGACTTCGATGCTGCGTGGGCCACCGGGTGTTCTGCGGATGAACCCGGCGCGCTCGAGCGTGAGGATCATCTGGTGCACGGTCGGCGGCGTGACGCCGAAATAGCGCTGGATGTCGCGCTCGGCCGGCGGGCGCCGGTTGACGCGGGTGTAGGCGTCGATGAACGCCAGATACTGGCCCTGCTTAGGGGTGAAGCCGGGCGGGGTCTTGCCAGACATTTGATTCATCGGTCGATTCAGCTGGGCCTCCAGAACGGAGGCTGTGATGAACATACGTTATCATGTCGATCTAAGCTGCGCGGAGCGCACGGAGCTCGAGCTTCTGCTGAGTGGAGGTAGCCAGGCGGTGCGCAAGCTCAAGCGGGCGCAGATCCTGCTCGCGGCGGATGCCGGACTCAGCGACGACGACATTGCCACCAGCGTAGGCGTCGGCCATTCGACGGTCTACCGGACCCGGCGGCGTTTCGTCGAAGGCAATCTGGCTGCCGCCCTGAGTGAGGAGCCGCGTGCCGGGGCGGAACGCAAGCTCACCGACAAGGAGGAGGCCCTGCTTGTGGCCACCGCCTGTTCGAGCCCTCCGGCCGGTCGCGCGCGTTGGACGCTTGAGCTTCTGGCTGATGAGATGATCAGATTGACGTCTCACGAGAGCCTGTCGCGTGAGACGGTGCGGCGGCGCTTGGCCGAGAACGATCTCAAGCCATGGCGCAGGAGCATGTGGTGCATTCCAAAAGTCGACGCGGAATATGTCGCGCGCATGGAGGACGTGCTCGATCTATACGCCGCGCCGCCCGATCCGCGGCAACCGGTGGTCTGCTTCGACGAGAGCCCGGTCCAGCTTATCGGCGAGGTCCGGCCACCGATCCCGGCAAAGCCTGGACGGATCGAGCGCTACGATTACGAGTATCGGCGCAACGGCACCGCCAATCTGTTCGTGGTCATCGACGTGAACCGACCGTGGCGCAAGGTAAAGGCCACCGCGCACAGGGCCGCCACCGACTTCGCCGAGTGCATGCGCGAACTGGTCGACGTGCATTATCCCAAAGCCAATCGCATTCGCGTCGTGCTCGATAATCTGTCCACTCATACGGCCGGCGCACTCTATCAGGCGTTCCCGGCCGATCAGGCTCGTCGGCTGCTACGACGCCTGGAGTTCCATCACACTCCGAAACATGCCAGCTGGCTCAACATGGTCGAGATCGAGATCGGAGTCCTCGTCCGACAGTGTCTCGACCGCCGCATCGACAGCTATGCCCGTCTTGTCAGAGAGACCGTCGCTTGGGAAAAACGTCGCAACGCCGAGCGCGCCCAGATCAACTGGATGTTCACAACCCAGAAGGCGCGCGCCAAATTGGGCCGCGCCTACCCCAAAATACCCGCCGAAGCGGTGCAAAAACAAAGAGTCAAAACCTCTGTGTCGAGGTACTTGATCGGCGCCTTTGTCTGACGCCGAGTCAGCAGCGGGGACTTGCGCGAAATTATTTTAGGCTTAAAATAGTTTTCATGGCCGGGTGAATTGGCGAGGTCCCATGAAAGTCGCGATCATCGGTGGCGGACCTGCGGGTCTCTATGCTGCGATCCTGCTCAAGAAGCAGCGCCCGGGCGCCGACATCACCGTGTACGAGCGCAATCGCGCCGACGACACGTTCGGCTTCGGCGTGGTGTTCTCCGACGCCACGCTGGACAATTTCGAGAAGCACGATCTTCCGAGCTATCGCCGCATCACCCAGGAGTTCGCCTACTGGGACGATATCGCGGTGCATTTTCGCGGCACCGTCCACCGGGTCGGCGGCAACGGATTTTGCGGCTGCTCGCGGCAGAAGCTGCTGCTGATCCTCCAGGAGCGGGCGCGCGAGCTCGGCGTGGTGCTGCATTTCGAAGCCGACGTCGATGACGAATCCCGCTTCGCCGATGCCGATCTCATCCTGCTCGCTGACGGCATCAACAGCCGCTTCCGCGAAAAATACGTCGATCATTTCCAGCCGGAAGTCGATCTGCGCACCAACAAGTTCGCCTGGATGGGCTCGACCAGGCCGCTCGATGCCTTCACCTTCATCTTTCAGGAGACGGAGTGGGGCCCGTTCATTGCCCATGCCTATCAATACGAGGCGGGGCACTCGACCTGGATCTTCGAGACCGACCCCAAGACGTTCGAACGCGCGGGGCTGAAGGGGCTGGACGAGACGCAGTCCGCCGCCCGAATGGCCGAGATCTTCGGCTGGTTCCTCGATGACCACAAGCTGCTCACCAACCGCTCGATGTGGCGCAATTTCCCGATGATCCGCAGCAAGCGCTGGGTCAAGGACAACATGGTGCTGCTTGGCGATGCCAAGGCGAGCGCGCATTTCTCGATCGGCTCCGGCACCAAGCTCGCGATGGAAGATGCCATCGCCCTGGCCGACGCGATGGAGAAGGCATCTGACATCAAGGCCGCGCTCGACGTCTACGAGCATGGCCGGCGTGAGGAGGTCGAGAAGACGCAGCACGCTGCAGATGTCTCGCTGGTCTGGTTCGAGCATGTCGACCGCTTCTGGGATTTCGATCCCGTGCAGTTCGCCTTCGGCGTGATGACGCGCTCGAAAGCGATCACCTACGACAATCTCAAGCTTCGGGCGCCCGATTTCGTCGCCGAGGTCGAGAAGTCCTTTGCCAAACAGGTTCGCGCCGGCGGCTTTGACGTCGACACCGAAAAGCCTGCAGTGCCGCTGTTCCAGCCGTTCCGGCTGCGCGAGCTGGAGATCGCCAACCGCGCCGTGATGTCGCCGATGTGCATGTACTCGGCCAAGGAAGGCGTGCCGACCGATTTTCACCTCGTCCACTACGGATCGCGTGCGATCGGTGGTGCGGGCCTCATCTTCACCGAGATGACCTGCGTCAGCCGCGATGCCCGCATCACGCCTGGCTGCGCCGGCCTGTGGAACGATGAGCAAGAGGCCGGCTGGCGTCGCATCGTGGATTTCGTCCATGGCAATTCGGCTGCGAAGATCTGCCTTCAGCTCGGGCACGCCGGCCGCAAGGGCGCGACCAAGCTGATGTGGGACGGCATCGACCGTCCTCTGGACGAAGGTGGCTGGGACGTGGTCTCGGCGTCACCGCTGCCTTATTTCCCCGACAGTCAGGTGCCGCGCGAGCTCGATCGCGCCGGCATGAATGCGGTGCGGGATTCCTTCGTCGCGGCGGCCGAGCGCGGCGAACGCTGCGGCTTCGACATGCTGGAGCTGCATTGCGCCCACGGCTATCTGCTCGCGAGCTTCATCTCGCCGCTGACCAACACCCGCACGGACGAGTATGGTGGCTCGCTGGAAAACCGCTTGCGTTTCCCGCTCGAAATCTTCGAGGCGCTCCGCGCGGTGTGGCCGTCGCACAAGCCGATGTCGGTGCGTATCTCCGCGACCGATTGGGCGGAAGGCGGCATCACCGGCGACGATGCGGTGGCCATTGCGCGCGCCTTTGCCGAGGCCGGCGTCGATCTCGTCGATGTCTCGACCGGGCAGACCGTGCGAGATGCGCAGCCGGTCTATGGGCGCATGTTCCAGACGCCGTTCTCCGATCAGGTCCGCAATGAGGCGCGGGTGGCCACGATGTGCGTCGGCAATATCACGACGGCGGACCAGGCCAACACCATCCTGGCCGCGGGTCGGGCGGACCTCGTCGCCCTTGGCCGGCCGCATCTGGTCGATCCCTTTTTCACCATGAGGGCGGCGGCCTGGTACGGCGCAAAGGACGCGTACTGCCCGCCGCAATATCTGCCCGGAATGGATCAGATTTTCCGCAACAGCGTCCGCGATCGCCAGGACCTGGAGGAGCTGCGGATTAAGGCTAAGCCCAAGACCCGGGCCGAGCTCAAGGCGGAGGCGACAAAGCCGCTTGCGGCGGAGTGACCGCCCGTGCGACGTTAACCCATTGCCTGTGTTTTGAGTGGAGTAAGGGGCGATGAAGGCGATTATCGTCGGTGGTGGTATCGGTGGTCTCACCACCGCTTTGATGCTGCGCTCGCGCGGCCTCGACTGCGAGATTTTCGAGCAGGCCGACACCATTCGTGAGCTTGGCGTCGGCATCAACACGCTGCCGCATGCCATGCGCGAGCTCGCCGGGCTCGGCCTGCTTCAGAAGCTCGACGACGTCGCTGTTCGCACCGACCAGCTCTATTATCTCAACCGTCACGGCCAGGAGGTCTGGCGCGAAGCTCGCGGGATCGATGCCGGCCACGACGTGCCGCAATTCTCGATCCACCGCGGCCGCCTTCAGGGCGTCATCCACCGTGCGGTCGAGGAGCGGCTCGGAGCTGATGCCATCCACACCGGTTGCAGGCTCGGCGCCTTCACGCAGGACGAGGGTGGCGTCACCGCCTATTTCTTCGATCGCGCCGGCGCGCATGTTCACACCGCGCGCGGCGATATCCTGATCGGCGCCGATGGCATTCATTCCCGCGTTCGCGAGACGCTGTTTCCGAACGAGGGCCCGCCGTGCTGGAACGGCCTGATGCTGTGGCGCGGCGCGCGCGACTGGCCGCTGTTCCTCACCGGCAAATCGATGATCGTGGCCGGTGGTCTCAATGCCAAGGTGGTGATCTATCCGATCGCGGAGGGATCGAGCCCGGCGAGCCGCCTGACCAATTGGGCCGTGCTGGTGAAGGTCGGTGAGGGCAATGCTCCGCCGCCGCGCAAGGAAGACTGGTCACGGCCGGGCCGCCGCGAGGAGCTGATGCCCCATGTGGCCCGCTTCTCGGTGCCCTATATCGACGTGAAGAGTCTGATCTCCGCGACACCCGAATTCTACGAGTATCCGACCTGCGACCGCGATCCGTTGCCCTATTGGTCGTCCGGACGCGTCACGCTGCTCGGCGATGCCGCGCACCCCATGTATCCGGTCGGCTCCAATGGCGCATCGCAGGCGATCCTCGATGCGCGCTGCCTTGCGGACGCGCTGGTGCGCGCCGAGCATCCGCGCCAGGCCTTGCTCGAATACGAGAAGAAGCGCCTGCCGATGACGGCGGATATCGTTCGTTCCAACCGGCGCGGCGGCCCCGAGGGCGTTATCGACGCCGTCGAGCAGCTCGCACCCGACGGCTTCGACAATGTGGACAACGTGCTGAGCTATTCCCAGCGCGAGGCCATCGTGCGCGGCTATGCCACCAAGGCGGGCTTCGCCGCCGTGCCGGGGCTCGCGGCGGTGCGCGCCTAATGCGCGGCTAGCCGCCGGGCGGCGGCGGCAGGAAGTGGATGTTGAATTCGGCCGCCATCGCCACCACGTCCTCCGGCTTCTGTTCCTTCATGTTGTGAAGGCCCCAGAACAGGTCGAACAGCTTCTTGGTCGGCGAGACCCAGAACAGCACCTTTGCGGTCTGCTCCGACTTGTTGAAGATGCCGTGCGGCACGCCCATGCCGAGCCGGATCAGGTCACCTGCGGTCGCCTGCGCCTCCGAATTGCCGAGCATGAAGTCGAGCTTGCCTTCCAGCATATAGAGATATTCGTCCTGGTCGGGATGAATGTGCGGCGGCACGAACGTGCCTGGCGGCAGCGTCGCGTGCCAGGAGAAACTGTGCTCGGTCTTGCTCTTCGGCACATAGGTCTGGCCCAGAATGTTCCAGGAAATGCCCTGGATGCCCTCATTGGCCCGTGTGATGCCGGTGATTTCGCTGCTCATTGAAGTCCTCCCGTAACCCGTCGCGGCTTTAGTTCGCCGCCTTGCAGTCCTTGGCGTAGCGGTCGCCGTAGTTCTCGAAGACCTTCTGCACGATCTCGGTCTGGAACTTGCCGTCCGGACGCTTGGCGACCTTGGTCAGATAAAAATCCTGGATCGGATAGCCGTTGGTGTTGAACTTGAAGGCGCCGCGCAGCGAGGTGAAATCAGCCTTCTTCAGCGCGGCCTGGACGGCGTCCTTGTTCGACAGGTCGCCCTTCACGGCCTTGACCGCACTGTCGATCAGCATCGCGGCGTCGTAGGCCTGGAAGGCGTAGGTGCCGGGCACGACATTGTAGGCGGCCTCATAGGACGCCACGAACGTCTTGTTCTGGGGATTGTCGAGGTTGGGCGCCCAGTTCGCTCCGCCAAACATGCCGACGGCCGCATCCTGCTGCGCCGGCAGGGTCGATTCATCTACCGTGAACGCCGAGAGCACCGGGATGCTGTCGGCAAGGCCGGCCTGCCGATACTGCTTGACGAGATTAACGCCGAGGCCGCCCGGCATGAACGTGAACAGTGCATCGGGCTTCTGCGAGGAGATCTTGGAAAGCTCCGGCTGGAAATCCAGCGTGTTCAGCGGCATGTAGGATTCCTCAACGATCTCGCCCTTGTAGTCGAGCTTGAAGCCCGCCACCGAATCCTTGCCGGCCTGATAGTTCGGCACCATCAGGTACATGCGCTTGTAGCCGCGATCCTGCGCGACCTTGCCGAGGATCTCGTGCACCTGGTCGTTCTGATACGAGGTCACATAGAAGAACGGGTTGCAGTCCTTGCCGGCGAATGTCGACGGACCGGCATTGGGGCTGATCAGGAAGGTTTTCGATTCCGTCACGGGCCGATGGATCGCCTGCAGGATGTTGGAGAAGATCGGGCCGACCACGAAGTCGACCCTGTCGCGCTCGAGCAGGCCCTTGACCTTGGTCACCGCCGCATCCGGCTTCAGCTCGTCATCCGCGACGATCACCTCGACGTCGCGGCCGCCCATCTTGCCGCCGAGATCCTTCACCGCGAGCGCAAAGCCGTCGCGGACTTGTTGGCCCAGTGCAGCGGCAGGCCCCGACAGGGTTACGACCACACCCAGCTTGATCTTTTCCTGCGCCACGGCTGGATTGAGGGCGGTGCCGACGAGCAAGGCTGCGGCCAAGGTCAATTGCGTTTTCATGATCTGTCCCCGTGACATCGGGCTTGCGCTGCAAGCCGCGTACTCCAATCCAAGCTTATGCCGATGATGGCTGCCGCGGCAAGCAAGCTCGACGCGCCGCCATTCGTGCGGGCAGCGCGCATGCAAGTGGCGCGCCAATTATTTGAAGCCTAAAGAAGTTGACGTGCGGTCGATTGTTGCAGCTTTGGGCTTGCGGCCGGACCCGATTTATTTGAAGCTCAAAATGTTGGGGAATCCGTGCCGGCGCCAATGCCCGCCGAGAGTGACTGCACCGCGATGCTCGATTCCGAGACCAAGGCCGTCGAAACGCCGGAAGATCACGCCGACGAACTGCGACTGTGGTTGCGCCTGCTCACGTGCACGACGCTGATCGAAGGCGAGGTCCGAGGCCGGCTGCGGCAGCGCTTCGACGTCACGCTGCCGCGTTTCGACCTGATGGCGCAGCTCGACAAGGCACCCGACGGCATGACGCTGTCCGATGTCTCCAAGCGCATGATGGTGTCGAACGGCAACGTCACCGGTCTCGTCGAACGTCTTGTGGAATCCGGCCATCTCGACCGGCGGACGTCGGAGACGGACCGCCGTGTCCAGGTGATCCGCCTCACAAAGCTCGGTCGCGCCGAGTTCCGCCGCATGGCTGCGGAACACGAGACCTGGATCGCCGATCTGTTCGCCGACCTCTCGCCGAAGGACGTGCGCGAATTGATGCGGCTGCTCGCCAAGACCAAGGCGTCGGCGCAGAAATCGGCCGCCCGCCGCCGGCCGTAAGCGCTGGGCGAGCAATCCGCCCAATCCCTTTGCCACAGGAAAAAGCACGCCATGCCCAAAATCCGCTATTGCGCCGAATTGTTTTAAGCCTAAAATGTTTTCCAGATCGTGCTGCCGGGTGCAATCCATGCTGAAAGGAGCGTGCGATGGCCAACGCCGCCAAGGTTCAAGTGACGGGCTCGCATGACGGCAACGCCGCGACGGCCCATGTCGATACGTTCGCGCGGCAGCATCTGCCGCCGCGCGAGCTGTGGCCCGAATTCATCTTCACGCGGCCCGAGCTGGACTATCCGCCCCGATTGAACTGCGTCAGCTACTTCCTCGACCGCTGGGTCGAGCAGGGCCATGGCGACGCGCTCTGCGTCATCAGCCCCGCAATCAGCTACACCTATCGCGAGCTGCAAACGCTGGTGAACCGCATCGCCAACGTGCTGGTCGGCAAGCTCGGTCTCGTCGCCGGCGGTCGCGTGCTGCTGCGCTCTGCCAACAACCCGATGATGGTTGCGACCTATCTCGCGGTGATCAAGGCCGGCGGCATCGTGGTGGCGACCATGCCACTGCTCCGCGCCAAGGAGCTGTCCTACCCGATCCAGAAGGCAGAGATTACGCTGGCGCTGTGCGACGGCAAGCTCGCCGAGGAAATGGAGAAGGCGAAAGCTGCTGCGCCGAATCTCGAGCGGGTTGTTTATTGGGGCAATGGCGCGCCGGACTCGCTCGAAGCGCTCATGGCGGACGCGAGCCCGGAGTTCAATGCCGTCGACACCGCCTCCGACGACGTCTGCCTGATCGCTTTCACGTCGGGCACGACAGGTAATCCCAAGGGCACCATGCATTTCCACCGCGACATGCTCGCGGTCTGCGACGGCTATGCTCGCAACATCCTGCGCGCCGAGCAGAAGGATCGTTTCGTCGGCTCGGCGCCGCTCGCCTTCACGTTCGGTTTCGGCGGCGTGCTGTTTCCGATGCACATCGGCGCCTCCTTCGTGGTGCTGGAGAAGACGACGCCGGACGACATTCTGAATGCGATCGAGCAGTACAAGACCACGGTCTGCTTCACGGCGCCGACGGCATACCGTGCCATGATCGGCAAGCTCGCCGGCCGCGACATCTCCTCGCTGCGAAAATGCGTCTCCGCCGGCGAGACACTGCCCAAGCCGACCTTCGATGCCTGGCTCAAGGCCACCGGCCTCAAGCTGATGGACGGCATCGGCTCGACCGAGCTGCTGCACATCTTCATCAGCGCGACCGAGGACGAGATTCGCCCGGGCGCGACCGGAAAGCCGGTGCCGGGCTACGAGGCGAAGATCGTCGACGATGACGGCCGTGACCTGCCGCCGGGCACGATGGGCAAGCTTGCCGTGCGGGGGCCGACCGGCTGCCGCTATCTCGCCGACGAGCGCCAGCGCAAATACGTCCAGAACGGCTGGAACATCACCGGCGACACCTATCTGATGGATAGCGACGGTTATTTCTGGTACCAGTCCCGCTCCGACGACATGATCGTGTCGGCCGGCTACAACATCGCGGGCACCGACGTCGAGGCGGCGCTGCTCACGCACCCGGCGGTTGCCGAGTGCGGCGTGGTCGGCGCTCCAGACGAGGCGCGCGGCATGATCGTGAAGGCCTATGTCATCGCGGCGGCCGGCGTGACGCCGGATGCAAAGCTCGTGGCCGAGCTGCAGGAGCATGTCAAACGCGAGATCGCGCCGTACAAATATCCGCGCGCCATCGAGTTCGTGGCGCAACTGCCGAAGACCGAGACCGGAAAATTGAAGCGCTTTGCCCTGCGGCAACTGGCGCAGGCTGCGGTGACGTCCTCAGGCGTCGCGGCGGAATGAGAGGGATGGAGAATTGTCCGTGACGACGCCGAAAGGCCCGCAGCTCGCAGTGCTGTCGACCGCCGCCGAGGATGACACCCGTTCGCGGGTGCAGGTGCTCCAGCCGTCGGGGTGGCCGATGCCGAAGGGCTATGCCAACGGCATGGCCGCCGAGGGACGCATCGTCGTCACCGGCGGGGTGATCGGCTGGGATATCGAGGAGCGTCTCGCCGACGGCTTCGTCGCACAAGTGCGCCAGACCTTGAGCAACATCGCCGCGATTCTGGCCGAGGCCGGCGCGCGGCCCGAGCACCTCGTGCGGTTGACCTGGTACGTGGTCGACATAGACGAGTACCTGTCCAACCTGAAGGAGCTCGGCAAGATCTACCGTGCCGTCTTCGGCGCGCATTACCCCGCGATGGCGCTGGTGCAGGTGGTGCGCCTGGTGGAGAAGGCGGCGCGCGTCGAGATCGAGGCCACCGCCGTCATTCCGCGCTGACGCGCGTCAGCTCGCCTTGGAGAGCTCCTCGTCCTCGGGCGAATTCAGGTAGATGCCCGACATGGTGTCGACCCAGCACAGATGGTCGTGCACCTTCTTCACGCCCTCGACGTTCTCCGCAGCGACGATCGCGGCCTGCCGCGTGCGCTCTTCGGTGATGACGCCGCTGAGGTGAACGATACCGTCACGGACGATGACGTTCAGCCCGAAGGGGCACCAGTCGTTCTTCTCCATGCTGTCGATGATGCGGCTGCGAATGTGGTCGTCATCGGCCGTCGGATCCCGCACTTCGCGCGCAAGCCCCGCCACCGCCTGCAGCAGATTGGCCCGCGATACGATCCCGACGACCTTGTCGCCGCGCACCACCGGCAGCCGCTTCACGTTGTTGCGCTCCATGAGGTCGACGATCTCGGCGAGCGCGGTATCCTCCGTGATGGTGACGACCGAGTCGGTCATGACCTCCGCGACCTTGCGGCCATGCTCGTGGACGAAGTCGCTGGCGGATTTGCCCGGGCCGAGGATGAACCGCAGCCAGCGCCCACGCTTGCGCCCGGTGCCGATTTCGCTGCGGCGGATGAAATCTCCTTCCGAAACGACGCCAACCAGCTTGCCGGTATCGTCGACGACCGTGAGACCGCTGACATGCCGCTTGAGCATGATATTCGCCGCCTCGACGATGCTGGTGTCGGGGGTAACCGAGATGACCGACCGGGTCATGATCTGGTGGGCGCGCATGGACAACTCCGCTGGCTTGTTCAATTTCGATGCACGAAAACTAGCTCGGGTATCGAGGTGCGGTTTGACTCAGGTCAATTGGGCGAAGCCGATCTCCTCGATTAAGCAAACGTGATCTGGCGGGCGGGATTTGATGCAGCTCAACCCCTATGCGAAGCTTGGTCATATGCTGTTTCAGTTAGACCGACAGGAACATTTAGCCATGAGCGTCGTCCAGATCTTTCCCCGGACTGAAGAAGAAACGGCGGCGCTGGCTCTCCCCGTCAGTCCAGCCGCTCCTCCGGAAGCCGCGATGACGAGTTCCGAGAAGCCTGCGCTTGCGCCGACGCCGGTTGCCGCCGAGCCTTTGCCTGCATCAGAGCCATATCCCCTCGACCGCGCGTTTCACGCGATGCTGGCGCGATTCACGGGCGGCATTTCGCCGCTGGCCTTGTCGCTCGCTTGGCTCGACTGGAGTTCGCATCTCGCAGCGGCGCCGCAGCGCCAGATGGAGATTTCCCGCAACATCTTGCGCGACACCGGTCGGCTGGCTGAAGCAGTCGCGCACGCGACGTCGCCGGAGCAAAAGCCTTGGTCCGTGATTCAGCCGCAGTCGCGCGATCGCCGCTTCAGCGGGCCACAATGGGAGACTGCGCCGTTCAATCTGCTGGCGCAGGCATTCCTGCTCGGAGAGCGTTGGTGGCACGATGCCACGACTGGCGTGCGCGGCGTTTCGCATGCCAATGAAGCGATCGTCGAGTTTTCGATTCGTCAGATGCTGGACATGCTGGCGCCGTCGAATTTCGCGGCGACCAATCCCAAGGTGCTGGAGAAGGCGTTCCAGAGTGGAGGGGAGAATTTCGTCTTCGGCTGGCAGAACTGGTGCAGCGACCTGATGCGCCTGCTCTCCAACGCAAAATTGACAGATGACGCGCAGTTCGTGGTCGGCAAGACGGTGGCGGCGTCACCCGGCAAGGTCGTTTACCGCAACGAGCTTATCGAGCTGATCCAGTACCATCCGACCACGGCGCAGGTCCGGCCCGAGCCGATTCTGATCGTGCCGGCTTGGATCATGAAGTACTACATCCTCGATCTCTCGCCGCAGAACTCGCTGGTCAAATACCTGACCGGTCAAGGTTTCACCGTGTTCGCGATCTCCTGGCGCAACCCGGATGCGAGAGATCGGGATCTCGCCTTCGACGACTATCGCAAGCTGGGCGTCATGGCCGCGCTGGACATGATCGGCCTGATTGTGGTGGGCCGAAAGATCCATGCGCTCGGCTATTGTCTGGGCGGCACATTGCTGTCGATCGCCGCTGCCGCGATGGAGCGCGACGGTGATAATCGCCTCGGCACTGTCACGCTCCTCGCGGCCCAGACCGACTTCACCGAGGCTGGAGAGTTGACGCTTTTCATCAATGAGAGCCAGGTCGCCTTCCTCGAAGACATGATGTGGCAGCGCGGCTATCTCGACACGACGCAGATGGCCGGCGCCTTCCAGCTGCTGCGCTCGAACGAACTGATCTGGTCGCGTCTGTCGCACGACTATCTGATGGGCGAGGTCGCGCCGCCGAATGATCTGATGGCCTGGAATGCGGACGCCACGCGGCTGCCGTATCGCATGCATTCGGAATATCTGCGCAAGCTGTTCCTCAACAACGATCTGGCCGGAGGTCGCTATCACGTCGGCGGCCGGAGCGTTTCCCTGTCCGATATTCACGCGCCGATGTTCGTGGTCGGCACGCTCGCCGATCACGTCGCCCCATGGCGATCCGTCTACAAGATTCACTATCAGGTCGATGCCGACGTGACGTTCCTGTTGACCAGCGGCGGTCATAACGCCGGTGTCGTTGCGCCTCCAGAGGAGGCCGGCCACAGCTATCAGGTGCTGACCAAGGCGGAGGACGCGCCCTATGTCGGTCCGGACGAATGGCTGAAGCTGGCTCCGCACGTTGAGGGGTCGTGGTGGCCGGAATGGACCAATTGGCTGGCGGCGCGCTCCGGCGCGCCCTGCGATCCACCGCAGATCGGCGTTGGAGACGCTGCGGACCTGCCCGATG
Source organism: Bradyrhizobium nitroreducens (assembly GCF_002776695.1). GTDB lineage: Bacteria > Pseudomonadota > Alphaproteobacteria > Rhizobiales > Xanthobacteraceae > Bradyrhizobium > Bradyrhizobium nitroreducens. The sequence continues at coordinate 6,391,091 of NZ_LFJC01000003.1, read as the reverse complement.
CACCAGGGAACTACGTCCATACCTAGAGCATTTTCGGTTCTGATTGAATCAGAACCGAAGCTCTGGATTCGTGTTTTGACGCGTTTTCTTCACGCGAACCGGTGTCCACTTCGCTCGAAAACGCTCTAAGCTTCGGGCTCGGAATTCGGCGCGAGAACAGAGGAGCGGAAAGGCTTGGTCTTGTCCAGTTTGCGGTAGGCCGCCGAGGCCGCTCGCAACAGCTTCTTTTCCCGCTTGCGGTCGAGGAAGCGATGGCTGGCATCGAGGCCGGCGCCGTTCAACGACGCCGCCAATGCCTGTCCACGCGCATCGTCGTTCAGTTGCCCGAGCGACCGTTGCGCCTTGCGCAATTTCTTGAGGATGGACTGCTGCTTCTTCAGGGCTTCCTCGGCGAACAGGTCCTGGAGCGACTCGATCGAATAGGTCATCCGCTTGTTGAGAAGCCGCAGCTTGTGGCGTTTCTCGACGTCGAGCTTGCGGAGCTTTCGCGCCTTCTTGAGCAGCGTCGTCTCCCATTCGGTCAGCCTCTGCATCGCATGTTCAGCGAGCGTCGAGCGGCGCAGTCGAATGGCCTCCTTGCTGCGCCGGGTCGACCAGGGGCCGCTCTCGATCCAGGCCGAGGTCTGCTCGACGAGGCGGCGATAGCGCGCCGATTGCAGCGCGCGCGCGAGCAGGCGGTGGCTCTCGGCCCGTTTCTCGTCCCAGTGCCGGAGCTCGGCGACCTCGACGAGTTCGCCGTCGCTCTCGGCGATCACCCGCTCGATCGCCACGTCGAGGTCCCTGACCATGCCGAGCTGGCCATTCAGCCATTTCAGTTCGGCCCAGACATGCGGCCGCTGAGCGTCGTCGACCATCGGCGAGAAGAAGCGGATGGCGGTGCGCAGATGCGTGAGCGCAATGCGAATCTGATGGAGCGCGTCGGGATCGCCGCGGCAGGTGCCGTCATGCTGGGCGAGGACGGCCGCGAGGTGGCGGCGCGCGATGATCCGGAACGCCGTATCGCAGGCCATGCCGGGACTGAGGCGGCCGGGCAAGGCATTCCGCCGTGCCGCTGGCGTGAGACGAGCGGCCGTCGAGGTCGTGCTAGGTCGCGCCATCTTTGCCCGCACCAATCAGATTGCCCTGCTTGCCTTCAGCGATCGCGTCCCGGCAGTTCTGGAGCGTCTGCTCTTGCGTCCCGGATGCATCGACGGTCGCCCAACCGACATGACCGATATTATAGTGCTCTTGCAGCGCGGCAACCTCTTGCGTGGCGTCGGATGCGTCGCCCCGGCGGCTTCCGATCCGCATCTGCCGGGTCGCAAGGTCCGCAACCAGGAACAGGCCGTTCAGCGGCACCTTGCTCTTGCGCGCCAGTGCCGAGATCGCGTCCCGTTCGTCCTCACGCGCGAACACGCCGTCGATGATTGCCGAATGGCCTTGCGCCAGCACCCGGCGGGCGAGTTGAACCAGCCTGTCGTAGACGCGGCCCGCGTGCTCCGACGTGTAGGCGGACGGCGGCAGGCGGTGGGTGTCTTCGACGCCGAACATCTGCTTGCGGACGATGTCGCTGCGCAGCACGACGGCTCCGGGCGGCGGTGCGACGAGGGGCGCGAGTGCTTGCGCCAGAACCGTCTTGCCGGTGCCTGACAATCCGCCGACCGCAATAAGGCGCGGAGCGGCCGGATGGATCAGCGTCCTGGCGAGGTCGAAATAGCGTTGGGCCTCATCCAGAATGCCGGGGTCATCGGAGTGCGGCGGCCTCAGCCGTGCCAAAGCCACCTGGGCGCGGATCGCGGCCCGTATGGACATGAACAACGGCAGAAGCGCGAGCGCGTCGAGATTGTCGGCAGATGTCGCGGCGAGATAACGGTTCAGGACGATGTTGGCGGCGCTGGGCTGATTGTGGTGCAGCAGATCCATCAGCGTGAATGCGATATCATAGAGCACGTCGACGGTTGCCATCTGCGCATCGAACTCGATGGCGTCGAACAGAACGGGCCGGCCATCGAGCAGCACGATGTTTGCCAGGTGCAGATCGCCGTGGCAGCGGCGCACGAAGCCCTGACGGCCGCGCTCCGCGATCAGGGAACGGAGGCGCAAGAACGCCTCGTGCGATGCCTTGTCGAGCTTGTCGATCTCGTCAGCGTTGAAACTGCCGCCTGTCCGCAGGCCGTGACTGTTGCCGTCGATCAAGGCAGGGATGGACGAGACCCACGCTTTTCCGTCGGCGTGAATCGCCGCCGCGTGCGAAGCCACAATCGCGTCGGCGGCAGCCGAGGCCAGTTTCGCATCCAACGGCCCGGTCTTTGCCAGATGATCCAGCGTCCTGCTTTCGTCGAAACGCGACATATCGACCGCGTACTCGATCGGCCGGCCGGGACCGTCGACCTGCACCGACCCATCCGGCTCTTCCGTGATCGCGACGACGCGATGATAGATCTGCGGCGCCAGCGGCCGGTTGATCCTGATTTCCTCCTCGCAAGCGGCCTTGCGTTTCTCGAGCGTCGAGTAGTCGAGGAAGGGAAACTTCACGGCACGCTTGATCTTCAGCGCGCGCTTGCCGTCGAGGAACACCGCGGCGCCATGCGTGTCGATCCGCGTCACGCCGGGATGGTCGGTCAGCGTCCGGAAGATCCGCTCCTGGGGCGCCATTTCATCTGTCATGGAACGAGCATCCGTAAGCACCATCAGGGCGTCAGCACGGCCGCGCCGAGAATCTGACCGGCTCGCAGCATGTTCAGGACGTCGTTGGCCTGGTGAAGCGGAAATGCCGTCGTTTCCGTGCGCACGCCGGCTTGCGGAGCGATCTTGAGAAAATCCAGGCCATCCTGCCGGGTCAGGTTGGCGACCGAGACCAGCTGCCGTTCCTGCCAGAGCAGATCATAGGGAAAGCCTGGAATGTCGGTCATGTGGATGCCGGCGCATACGACGCGACCGCCTTTGCGGACCGCGCGCAACGCGGCCGGGACAAGTTCGCCAGATGGTGCGTAGATGATGGCCGCGTCGAGCGGCTCCTCGGGCACCTCGTCGGATGCCCCCGCCCAGACCGCGCCGAGACGACGGGCAAGGTCTTGTGCGGCAGCATCGCCGCGTCGCGTGAAGGCATGGACGGATCGCCCTTGCCAGCGCGCGACCTGCGCGATGATGTGGCCGGCCGCGCCGAAGCCGTAGAGGCCGAGCCGTTCGGCGGGGCCAGCCAGCACCAGCGAGCGCCAGCCGATCAGCCCCGCGCACAATAGAGGCGCAATCTCCACGTCGTCGCCTTCCTCGCCGAGGGGAAAGGCGTAGCGTGCGTCGGCGATGGTGTGGGTGGCATAGCCGCCATCGCGCGTGTAGCCGGTGAACAGCGGCGCATCACACAGGTTTTCCATGCCGTCCCGGCAGAAGCGACAATGTCCGCAGGTGAAGCCGAGCCAGGGAATGCCGACCCGATCACCCGGCGCATGCGTTGCGACGTTCGGACCCACGAGATCGACCCGGCCGACGATCTCGTGACCGGGCACGATCGGGTAGCGAATATCGGGCAGCTCGGCATCGACGAGGTGAAGATCGGTCCGGCATACGCCGCAGGCGCTGATCTTCACCCGGAGCTGACCCTCGCCGGGTATCGGGTCGGGCCGCTCCTCTATCTCGAGCCGCGTTCGTGGGGCCGGCAACACCATCGCACGCATGAGCTTCTCCGGGGCAACCGCTCCCACTGGATTATCCGTAGAACAACCGGGCGGCCAGTCCTTGATGCCGGTCAACGCCTGTTCTGGCCGAAGTTCCCCTGGCTTGACGAGGATCAAGCGGCTCGACCAGAGCCGGCCTATTGTGGCAGCCAAGGAGAATCCCGATGCCGATCAAGGATGTCTTTATGCCGCTTGTCGGCCAGCCGCGCGGGGCGGCGCTGGCTGCGATCGACAAATGCGTGGCCGTCGCCGCCGAACTCGGCGCCAGGATCACCGCGCTCGCGCTCGAGGAAGAAGTTTTTGAGCGGCCGAAGGTGATGCTGCCCTACGATCGCGAAGCCGCGGAAGCCGGCAGCTCGGGCGAGGTGAGCGACATGCAGCAGCTTCTGAACGCATTCACGAGTGCGACGTCCCGCGCCAAGATTCTCGCCCGGAGCCGAACGGGCAAGGTGCCGGCGGACCAGATCGCGGCGGTCGTGGCCGAGCACGCCCGTTTCAGCGATCTCACGCTGCTTCCCGTGAAGCCGCACGACAGTCGGACAGAGAGCATTGTCGAAGCTTTCCTGTTCGGATCCGGCCGACCGCTCCTGCTATGCCCGGAACATCTCGCGAACGAGCTTCGGCCCAAATTCGAGAATGTCGTGATCGCCTGGGATCACTCCGCGCGTGCGGCGCGTGCGACCGGCGACGCGCTGCCGGTCCTGCAGGCGGCGGCGACCGTCCGCGTGGTGACCGTGGCGGATGACAAGACCGATGCGATCGTGCAATCCGGAACCGCCCTGGTCGATCATCTCAGGGAGCACGGTGTCCATGCTTCGTTCGAAACGGTGAAAGGCCGCGGCAGCTCGATCGGCAAGGTCCTGGAAAACTTTGTGAATTCCCATGATATGGACGCCATCGTGATGGGCGCCTATCATCATTCGCGTCTGAACGAGATCGTCTGGGGCGGTGTGACAAAGACCGTCATTGGCCAGCCACCGTGCTGGGTTATGATCTCACACTAGGCTCGCCATTCGTCCCGACTGATCGTCAACCATCGGAACCGTCTCCGACCGGGCGCATTTGATTTCATGTCAACCTATCGTCTGAACAACCTGCTGGCGCCGCGTTCGGTTGCGCTTGTCGGAGCCAGCGCTCGCCCGGTCTCGGTGGGACGCGCCGTTCTGGAGAACGTTCGCAAGGCCCAATTCAAGGGGCGGTTCGGCCTCGTCAATCCACGCCATGCGGAAATCGGCGGCATGGCGGCGGTGAAGAGTCTGGACGCCTTGGATTTCGTGCCCGAACTCGTGGTCATCACCGCGCCGGCGCGCGAGATCCCCGGCATCATCGACCAGGCCGGGCGCCGCGGCACGGCGGGCGCTTTGATCGTCTCGGCCGGGCTCGGCCATGGACCGGGATCTCTGCACGAGGCTGCCATCGCAGCGGCCGGTAAATACGGCATGCGGCTGATCGGACCGAACTGCCTCGGCATCATGATGCCCGGGGTCAGCCTGAATGCCAGCTTTGCCGCGCATATGCCGGGGGCGGGCAGCCTCGCGCTGATCTCGCAATCGGGGGCGATCGCCGCCGGCATGGTCGATTGGGCTGCGCAGCGCGGCGTCGGCTTCTCCGGCATCGTCTCGATCGGCGATCAGATCGACGTCGACATTGCCGATCTGCTCGACTATTTCGCGATGGATCACAAGACCCGCGCGATCCTGCTCTATATCGAGTCCATCAAGGACGCACGCAAGTTCATGTCGGCGGCGCGCGCGGCCGCGCGCGTGAAGCCCGTCGTCGTGGTGAAGTCCGGTCGCATGGCGCAGGGCGCGAAAGCCGCGGCGACCCACACCGGCGCGCTCGCTGGCGCCGACGCCGTCTATGACGCGGCGTTCCGCCGCGCGGGCGTCCTGCGGGTGTCGGACCTGCGCGAGCTGTTCGATTGTGCCGAGACGCTCGGCCGTGTCGAATCGCCGACCGGAAAGCGTCTCGCCATCCTGACCAATGGCGGCGGCATCGGCGTGCTCGCCGTCGATCGACTGGTCGAGCTCGGTGGAATTCCGGCGACCCTCTCGGCGGAGGCGCGCGAGAAGCTCGACGCGGCGCTGCCGCCGACCTGGTCCGGTGCAAATCCCGTCGACATCGTCGGCGACGCTGACGCCGCGCGCTATGCGGCGGCGCTGGAGGTGCTGCTGGCCGATCGCGACAATGACGCGGTCCTGGTCCTCAACGTGCAAACGGCCATCGCCTCGGCGGCCGAGATCGCCGCCACCGTGACGGAGCTCGTCGGTAAGTATCGAAAGGAGCACAGCCGATGGGCCAAGCCGGTGCTGGCCGCCTGGGTCGGTGCCGATCAGCAGATCATTCAGGCGCTTTCCGGCGCCGGCGTGCCGAACTATCCGACCGAGGACGACGCCGTGCGCGGCTTCATGCATCTGGTCCGCCACCGCGAAGTGGTGGAGGAGCTGAGCCAGGTTCCTCCAGCGATGCCCGACACGTTCGTTCCCGACGCCCGGGGGGCGAGGGAGATCGTCACCGCCGCGATCGCCGACGGTCGTGAATGGCTCGAGCCGGTCGAGATCAAGAACCTGCTCGAAGCGTATGACATCGCGATGGTGCCGACCTATGCGGCAGCAGATGTCGAGCAGGCGGTAGGCTATGCAAACGAGATCTTCGCACAGGGTGGCACCGTCGTGCTGAAGATCATGTCGCGGGACATCACCCACAAATCCGATGTCGGCGGCGTCGTTCTCAATCTGACCACGCCTGACGCCGTGCGAGGGGCTGCGGCGAACATTCTCGCGCGGGCGAAGAAGCTGCGGCCCGAGGCCCGGATCGGCGGCGTCATCGTCCAGGCCATGGTCGTCAAGGCCAAAGCGCGCGAGCTGATCCTGGGACTGGCCGACGATCCCACTTTCGGCACCGTTGTCGTGTTCGGCCGTGGCGGCACAGCGGTGGAGATCATCAACGACAAGGCCCTTGCGCTGCCGCCGCTGGATTTGCAGCTCGCCCGCGACCTGATCGACCGCACCCGCGTATCGCGGCTGCTAAAGGCCTACCGCGATGTGCCGGCGGTCAAGCAAGATGCGGTGGCCATGGTGCTGGTCAAGCTGGCACAGATGGCGGCTGACATTCCCGAAATCCGCGAATTCGACATCAATCCGCTGCTCGCGGACGAAACCGGCGTGACCGCGGTCGATGCCCGTGTCGCGGTCGGCCCGCCGCAACGGAAGTTTGCCGGCTCCGGCCCGGCCAATTTCGCCGTTCGCGCCTATCCATCGCAATGGGAGCGCCGCCTCAAGCTCAAGGACGACTGGCGCATCTTCGCGCGGCCCATGCGCCCCGAGGACGAGCCGACCATCCACGAATTCCTGCGTCACGTCACGCCGCACGATCTTCGCCTGCGCTTCTTTGCGCCGATGAAGGAGTTTACCCACGAGTTCATCGCGCGCCTGACCCAGCTCGATTATGCGCGCGCGATGGCCTTCATCGCATTCGACGAGGCCACGGGCGAAATGGTCGGCGTGGTCCGGCTCCATTCAGATTCGATCTACGAGAGCGGCGAATACGCGATCCTGCTGCGCTCCGATCTCAAGGGCAGGGGGCTCGGCTGGGCGCTCATGCAGCTCATCATCAACTATGCCAAGTCGGAAGGGCTGAAAGTCATCTCGGGCGACGTTCTCAAGGAGAACACCGTGATGCTCGAAATGTGCCGACAGCTCGGCTTCGAGGTCAAGCCGGATCCGGCCGAACCCGATATCTGCGACGTCAAGCTGACCCTTTGAGGACGCCCGTCAGGAATCCGCTTCGGCCGACCCTGCCGCCGCGGATGTCTTGGCGGACGTCCTGGCAGTCGATCGCAAGTTCTTCACGATGATCGCGATCAGCGGCACCAGCACCGGCACGATCGTACTGAGCGGATGATGCACCGCGCCCGACATCTGGGCCTGGAACGCGCGCGCCTCGAACTGGAGCGCTTCGATGGACGAGTCGTGGATTTCGTTGGCGAGCTCGATGTCACGGCCCGACGGAGCGCGGCCGGCGATGACGAAGAGAGCCGCCGCGATGACGAAATTGACGGCTCCGAGGATGGCCGCGGCGGCAATCGCGCTCCAGATCTGGACCAGCGCGAAATAGGCCGACAGCTCCAGCATCAGAAGCCCGAACGCTGCGATCAGGGCTGCAAAGGCGCGCAGGCCGAGCCCGATTAGCAAATGGCGGAGCCGGATGTCCGCAATGATCCTGTCGGTGCGCCACAGTGCGCGCAGATGTTTGACCACATTCTCGGTATTCACCTAGTGTCTCCTCAGCATGAAGCCGACAACCACGCCGAGCGCGAAGGCGGAGGCGAGCGATGTGATCGGACGGTCCGCAATGAGGCCCTGAAGCTGCTCCTGCTCTTCCTCGACGGTCTCGCCGAGCTCGGTCAGTGCGGCCCTGATCTGGTCGGCGAGCGCTTCGGCGCGATCTTTCGAACTCTCGTACATCTCTTCGCCGGCGGTGCTCAGCAAGCGCGTGACGTCGACCTTCAGCGCGCGTAGTTCTTCGCTCATCCTGTCGCTGTTGAACATGGACTTGATATCCCCATTGAACGGACGCAAGCCTAGGGCCCGCGCGCGCGATCGCGCTTGATTTGCGTCAATCGGCAGGGCAGCTCTTGAGACAGGTCAAGCCGGCCGCCATAAGCTGGCCTAGAAATACCGTCTGAATGGGGACCGATTGTCCCGACGAGGTGGAAGCGTGAACCACGAACCGCTATTGCTCGCGACGCCGTCCGGCGACGTGCTGAACTTGCGCCCCGAAGGGCCCTGGACCGCCGCGAATGTGGTGACGCTCGAGACCTTGTCCCGATCGGTCGGGACCGACGTCGATCGCTCGCGCGCCGTCACGCTGGACATGTCCGGTGTCAGTGCGCTCGACACGCTCGGCGCCTGGGTCCTGGAAAAACTGTCGCGCAGGGCCGCATCGTCAGGCAGATCGGCCGAATTCGTCGGCGTCGCCGATCATTTCAGCGGGCTGCTGGAAGAGGTGCGCCAGGTCAACCTCCACACGCCGGCTCCGGCGGCTGTGCCCAATCCGGTGCTGGCGAGGCTCGGCGATCTCGGCAAGTCCACCGTTGGCGCGCGGGAGGACATCACGATCTTCCTGCAGATGCTCGGCGCATTGTTCATGGCCATCATCGGCGTGCTGCGCCGGCCGCGTTCGCTGCGGCTGACCTCGCTGGTCTATCAGCTCTACCGCATCGGGTGGCAGGCGATCCCCATCGTAGCGCTGATCACCTTCCTGATCGGCGCCATCATCGCGCAGCAGGGTTTCTTCCATTTCCGCCGGTTCGGTGCGGAATCCTATACCGTCGACATGGTCGGCATCCTGGTGCTGCGCGAGCTCGGCGTGCTCATCGTCGCCATCATGGTCGCCGGCCGGTCCGGCAGCGCCTACACCGCCGAGCTCGGCTCGATGAAGATGCGCGAGGAGATCGACGCGCTCTCGACCATGGGGCTCGATCCCGTCGACGTCCTGATCCTGCCGCGCGTTGCGGCCCTGATCATCGCGCTGCCGATTCTCACCTTCATCGGTTCGATTGCCGCGCTCTATGGCGGCGGTCTCGTCGCTCAGTTCTATGGCGACATGGGTCCGGCGATCTACATCGCGCGGCTGCACGAGGCCATCTCCGTCACCCATTTCGAGGTGGGCATCCTGAAGGCGCCGTTCATGGCGCTGGTGATCGGGATCGTGGCTTGCAGCGAGGGATTGCGCGTCAAGGGCAGCGCGGAATCGCTCGGGCGACAGACCACGACGTCGGTGGTGAAATCGATCTTCCTGGTGATCGTGCTCGACGGCCTGTTCGCGGTCTTCTTTGCCTCGATCGGAATGTGAAGATGGACGCATCGCAAGACCAGTTCGCGATCCGCGTCCGGGACCTCGTGGTCGGCTTCGGCCGCCAGACCGTGCTGGACCATCTGTCGCTCGACGTCCGCCGGGGCGAGATCCTCGGACTGGTGGGGGCATCCGGCGGCGGCAAGTCGGTCTTGATGCGAACCATCATCGGCCTCATCCCGCGCCGGGGCGGGACCATCGAAGTCATGGGACAACCCACCGGCGGCCATGGTCGAGGCGCAGCCACGATATGGGGCATCTTGTTCCAGCAGGGCGCGCTGTTCTCCTCGCTGACGGTCCGGCAGAACATCCAGTTTCCGTTACGTGAAAATCTCGTCCTGTCGCAGGAGCTGATGGACGAGATCGCGATCGCCAAGCTTGAAATGGTCGGCTTGCGCGCTCAGGACGCCGACAAATATCCGTCAGAGCTGTCCGGCGGCATGACCAAGCGCGTCGCGCTGGCGCGCGCGCTCGCGCTCGACCCGCCGATCCTGTTCCTGGACGAGCCGACCTCCGGCCTCGATCCGATCGCCGCCGGCGATTTCGACGCGCTGATCAAGACCCTGCAAAAGACGCTGGGGCTGACCGTGTTCATGGTGACCCACGATCTTGCGAGCCTCACCACGGTCTGCGACCGCGTCGCCGCGCTCGCCGACGGCAAGATCGTGGCGATCGGCCCGATGCGCGAATTGCTGCAATCCGAGCATCCCTGGGTGCGCGCCTATTTCCACGGCAAGCGCTCGCAGATGCTGCAACACGAGATGAGATGAGACATGGAAACCCGCGCTCCCTACGTGCTGATCGGCAGTTTCGTGCTGGCCGCGATCCTCGCGGTGTTCGGCTTCGTCTATTGGCTGAACAACACCGGCGGCATCGGGCCGCGCACGAACTACCACGTGCAATTCCAGGGGCCGGTCCCGGGCCTGCTGGTCGGTGCCGGCGTGCTGTTCAACGGCATTCGGGTCGGTGAGGTGACCCAGCTCGGGCTCGCGCCGGACAATCCGCGTTTCGTCAACGCCACGATTTCGGTCGCGACCGCGACGCCAGTCCGCTCCGACACCAAGGTCGGTCTCGAATTCCAGGGCCTGACCGGCGTGCCGGTGGTGACGTTGGAGGGCGGATTGATCGTCGCCAAGTCCGGTGACAAGTCCGGCGAGCCGCCGACCTTGATCGCCGAGGCCGGCGCCGGCCAGAGCATGACGCAGGCGGCGCGCGATGCGCTGCGGCGGGTCGACACGGTGCTTCAGGACAATTCCGGCCCGCTCAAGGACACCATCGCGAATTTCAAGACCTTCTCCGAGGGGCTCGCGCGCAATACCGGCAAGATCGACGGCATTCTGGCGGGCCTGGAAAAGATGACCGGCGGTGGCGTCCCTGCGCAGAAGGTCACCTACGACCTGCACACGCCGCAGAATCTCGGCCCCGCCGGCAAGACGCTGTCGGCATCACTGGCCATTCCCGAGCCGAGCGCGGTCGCCATGCTGCAGACCCAGCGCATGCTGTTCGCGCCCGTTGGGGACCGGCCGGGCTTTGCCGACTTCCTCTGGGCCGACAGCATTCCGAAATTGGTGCAGGCGCGCCTGATCGACAGCTTCGAGAATTACGACATCGTCCACGCCCCGCTGCGCACGAGCGATCTCGGTCAGGCGGATTACCAGCTCCTGATCGACATCAGGCGCTTCCGGATCGCCACGGAGGGCGAGGCAAGGGTCGAGATCGAACTGTCGGCACGGATCGTCGACAAGAGCGGCAAGGTGGTTGCCTCGCGCCTGGTCGAGACCAGCGAGAAGCTCGACAAGGTCGAGCCGGCCGCTTCGGTTGCCGCCTTCGATGCGGCCTTTGCTCGCATCGCCAAGGAGCTGATCGGCTGGACCGTGCAGGCGGTGTAACGCCGTCTATTCCAGCGTCTTCAGGTAGGACAGAAGGTCGTGGATCTGGTCCGGACTGAGCTCGAAGGCCGGCATGTCGGCGTGACCGGTATAGATCCCCTCCGCCAGCGCCTCGCCAAGGGTCTCGATCGGGTAGCGCTGATGCAGGATCCGCAGCGGGGGCGCGCCCTCGAGCGGGCTGCGGGAGACGCGGTCGATCGCGTGGCAGCGGGCGCAATTGGCCCTTGCAAAGGCCTTGCCGCGCTGTTCGGCGGTCGGGGCCGCCAGCGCAGGTGTCATCAGAAGCAGCCCAATCAGGCCGTGACGCAGGGCGCCTTGCAGCATGGAACGTGATCCCGTCGAAACTCTGGAGCAGAATAAGACGGGGATGCCACTCAAATTTGATCTGAGTCAATTGGCTTTGGCGCAGTGCAGTAAAATGCCCTCCGCGCGGTGGACTCGGCCTGGGGCCGGGGGCAGCCGGCGCGGGGAGCGGTGGATGAAGCCTTCCGTGGTCATGATTGAGCCGAACGGACATTTTTGCAGCGATTGTGCCGTGCGCGGTGCGGCGGTTTGTTCGTCGCTGAATGCGGCCGAGCTCAGGGAGTTCGAGCATCTCGGGCGCCGCGTCCATTTTGACGGAGGCGAGACCGTGTTCTCCGAGGAGGACATCACGACCTCGTTCTACAACGTTCTCGAAGGCGTCATGCGGCTGTACAAGCTGCTGCCAGACGGCCGCCGGCAGATCGTCGGTTTTGCCTTGCCCGGCGATTTCCTGGGAATGAACATATCCGGCCGGCATAATTTTTCCGCCGATGCGATCGGCGTCGTGACCGTGTGCCAGTTCGCCAAAGCCCCGTTCGGTCGCTTTATCGAAGACCGGCCGCAGCTGCTCAAGCGGATCAACGAGCTGGCGATTCGCGAGTTGAGCCAGGCGCGCGACCATATGGTGCTGCTCGGCCGTCGTTCGGCCGACGAGAAGGTCGCGACCTTTCTGCTCAGCTGGCGCGAACGGCTGGTTGCGCTCAAGGGGCTGTCCGACACGGTTCCGCTTCCCATGAGCCGTCAGGACATCGCCGACTATCTCGGCCTGACCATCGAAACCGTCAGCCGCACCTTCACCAAGCTGGAGCGTCACGGCGTGATCGAGATCATTCACGGCGGCATCAGCCTGCTCGATCCCGCGCGCGCAGAGGCGCTGGCCGCAGCCTGACGGTCCGTTCGCGACGCTCTGGCATTCTTGATCTCGATCAATGACGTTGGCCGGCTGCGGCAAAATAATGCCCCAAATTATCGGGAGGGGATGATGCCTGCTGACGCGTTGCTGGTAACCGTTGTCGTCGTCGCGATCTTCGTCGTATTTGCCGCAGCCTTGGCTTACGCGGACCGGCAGACCAGCTCAGGCCGGATCGATTCGGATTCCAAGCGCTGAAGCTCCCGAGGTCCTAGCTAATCCGCCTGGAGGCGCTGACGGCTGACGCCCGCCCGGCCGGCTTCGGCGTTCGTCAGCGCCTCAACGCAACTACGGCTCGCGCGGCCTGCAACTCTGCATCGACCAAAACGCATCGGCGCATCCTTCGGATGCGGGCTTCGGGCTCGACCGCGGCTTTTTCGCGGCATTTGCCTCAAAACACGCGCGTGCTTTCCGGTTGAAAAGCCTGATAACGTTGACTACGCAGGAACATCAGTGCCTCGCAGTCTTAGGAGCCCCGCGGCGTGCCTCAGGACAAGACCGGCGACCCCCGACAGTCGGCGGGCAACAAACTATCGGTCCTGCGCAAGCACCCGATCTTCGCTGATCTGGAGCCCGAGGCGCTCGATCAGCTCTGCCGCTACGCCAAGCACACCACCGTCAAGCGCGGTGCGACGATCGCCGCCAAGGGCGATCCCGGCAACAATCTGTTCGCGGTGATCTCGGGGACGGTGAAGATCTCCTCCTCCTCCCCGGATGGGCGGAACGCCATTCTCAATCTGATCGGCCCCGGAGAGATTTTTGGCGAGATCGCGGTGCTCGACGGCGCGCCGAGATCGGCTGACGCGACCGCCAACACCAATTGCGAGCTCTACATCATCGACCGCCGGGACTTCCTTCCGTTCGTGAAGAGTCAGCCGGCGCTGGCGATGAAGTTCATCGAGCTGCTCTGCGCGCGTCTGCGCTGGACCAGCCAGCAGGTCGAGCAGGTGATCCTGCAGAATCTGCCGGGCCGGCTGGCGAGCGCGCTGCTCGGTCTCACCGAGGAGCGCAAGTTCGATTCCGGCAGCGGCACGCTCGCCATCACGCAGCAGGAGATCAGCGAGATGGTGGGGATGACGCGCGAGAGCATCAACAAGCAATTGCGCGCCTGGGCCGGCCGCAACTGGGTTCGCCTCGAGCACGGCGCCATCGTCGTGCTCGACACCGACGCGCTGCGCGAGCTCGCCGAGAGCGGCCTCGACGGCGAGTGACGCCTCAGGGCAGATCGTCGATGATGGCGACCGCGCGAGTCCAGCCCGCCGAGGCGCGTTCGATCTTCACCGGAAAGCATGAGACCGTGAACCCGGTCGATGGCAATTGGTCGAGATTGTGCAGCTTTTCGAGATGGCAATAGCCGATGTGCCGTCCCGCCTTGTGGCCCTCCCAGATCAGACCGGCGTCTTTGGTCTCTGCATATTTCTTCGCGGTGTAGACGAATGGCGCATCCCAGCTCCAGCCGTCGGTGCCGGTGAGCCGCACGCCGCGTTCGAGCAGATACATGGTGGCCTCATAACCCATGCCGCAGCCGGAATTGACGTATTCGGCCTTGCCGAATTTGGCGCCGGCGCTGGTGTTGACGACGACGATCTCCAGCGGCGACAGCGTGTGCCCGATGCGTTTCAGCTCCCTCTCGACGTCCTCGGCGCTCGCCACATAGCCGTCGGGCAGGTGCCGGAAGTCGAGCTTCACGCCGGGTTGAAAGCACCATTCCAGCGGGACCTCGTCGATCGTCCATGACCGCTCGCCGCGATTCATGGTCGGATGGAAGTGCCAGGGCGCGTCGAGATGCGTGCCGTTATGGGTCGACAGCGAGACCTGTTCGACGGCCCAGCCTTGTCCGTCCGGCAGATCCTGCGCCTCGAGCCCATCGAAGAACTGCAGCATGCGGGGCAGGCCCTGCTGGTGATCGATGTACTGGATGGTCGGATGGTTGCCGGGCGGATCGGCCGTCACGTCGTTTCTGAGCGGCACCGAGATATCGATCAGCTTCCGCGGCATGGGTATTCCTTGGACAGGGTCCGCTGTTTCCGTCCATTTTGGAGGGCCCCCGTCAGTCGCGTCAAGTCTCGTGCCGGCGAAGCAAGCCGTTCTGCCGCTTCCACAGCGAGGCGAATTGAGCCAGATTGATCGATGCAACTGTTGCATCGATCAATGCCGGATTTGGCTTGGACAGGGAATGCCGCGCGCCCTAGGGACGATATTGGCGCTTGACTTCACACTTGGAGCGGAGCGACCCAAGGCGGCCTGCAGCCTGCCGACAACGACATAATCAACCCAGGAGGAAGCCCTGATGAAGACACTGACCGGTATCGTCACAGCCGTTGCGCTGGCGCTCACAGCGCCCCTGGCGACCGCGCGCGACTTCCGCTCCGCCGACGTTCATCCCGCCGACTATCCGACCGTCGAGGCCGTCAAGTTCATGGGCAAGCAGCTCGCGACGGCGAGCGGCGGCAAGCTCGGCGTGAAGGTGTTTCCCAACGGAGCCCTGGGCTCGGAGAAGGACACCATCGAGCAGCTCAAGATCGGCGCGCTCGACATGATGCGGATCAACGCATCGCCGCTCAACAATTTCGTGCCCGAGACCATCGCGTTGTGTCTGCCGTTCGTGTTCCGCGACACCCAGCACATGCGCACCGTGCTCGACGGGCCGATCGGCGACGAGATCCTGGCGGCCATGGAGCCCGCGGGCCTGATCGGCCTTGCCTATTACGACAGCGGCGCGCGCTCCATCTACACTGTCAAGGCACCCGTCAAGTCGCTCGCCGATCTCAAGGGCCTGAAGATCCGCGTCCAGCAATCCGACCTGTGGGTCGGCATGATCCAGAGCCTCGGTGCCAACCCGACGCCGATGCCCTATGGCGAGGTCTATACCGCGCTCAAGACGGGTCTGGTCGATGCGGCCGAGAACAACTGGCCGTCTTACGAATCCTCCCGCCATTTCGAGGCCGCCAAGTTCTACAACGTCACCGAACATTCCCTGGCGCCCGAAGTCCTCGTGATGTCCAAGAAGGTCTGGGACGCGCTGAGCAAGGAAGATCAGGCCATGGTCCGCAAGGCGGCCAAGGAATCGGTGCCGGTCATGCGCAAGCTCTGGGACGAGCGCGAGCAGGCCTCCCGCAAGACCGTCGAGGCGGCGGGCGTGCAGGTCGTGACGGTGGCCAACAAGCAGGAGTTCGTCGACGCGATGAAGCCGGTGTACGACAAGTTCGCCGGTGACGAGAAGCTGAAGGGCCTCGTCAAGCGCATCCAGGACACGAAGTAAACCAGGGCGGTACAGGGTCCGGCGTCGCCGCAGGGTGACATCGGACCCTCGCGAGGGGAGACGCGGGATGACGGACCCACACGTCGCGGATCACGAGCACGACGAGGCCGGCCGCCCGTCCATCGGCTTGCTGTCGCAGATCAATGCGCCTGTTGCACGCGTCGGCATGTATCTGTCCGTGGCAGGGCTGCTCGTCATCGTCGCCATCGTCTTCTACCAGGTGTTCGGACGTTACGTGCTCAATTCGAGCCCGACCTGGACGGAGAACCTTGCGCTTGTCCTCATCCTGTACGTCACGCTGATCGGCGCCGCCGTCGGTGTGCGCGATGCCGGACACATCGGAATGGACAGCCTGCTGGTGATGCTGCCCGACCGGGCGCGAGAGAAGATCGAGATCGTGATCCACGTTCTGGTCGCCGTGTTCGGCGTCGCGATGGCCTATAACGGCTGGATCCTCGGCGCTTCGGTCGGCACCGTGAAGATCCCAAATCTGGGCCTGCCCGAGGTCATCCGCTACGTGCCGCTGATCGCCTCCGGCCTGCTGATCGTCTCCTTTTCAATCGAGCACATCATCGCTCTCCTGCGCGGCGAAGAGGTCGTCTCCTCATGGAACTGATCATCCTCGGCGCCACCTTCTTCGGCTTCCTGATCCTCGGCGTCCCCGTCGCCTTCGCCATCGGCCTCTCGGCCATCTGCACCATCCTCTACGAAGGCCTGCCGGTTGCCGTCATCTTCCAGCAGATGATGTCGGGGATGAATATCTTCTCCTTCCTCGCGATTCCCTTCTTCGTCTTCAGCGGTGAGCTGATGCTGCATGGCGGCGTCGCCGACAAGATCGTGCAGCTGGCCAAGAATCTGGTCGGGCACATCCGTGGCGGCCTCGGCATGTCGAACGTGGTCGCCTGCACGCTGTTCGGCGGCGTCTCCGGCTCGCCCGTGGCCGACGTCTCGGCGATGGGCGCGGTGATGATCCCGATGATGAAAAAGGAGGGATTCGACACCGACTACGCCGTCAACGTCACCACCCATGCCTCGCTGGTCGGAGCCTTGATGCCGACCAGCCACAACATGATCATCTATGCGCTCGCCGCCGGCGGCAAGGTCTCGATCGGCGCGCTGATCGCCGCCGGCCTGCTGCCGGCGATCGTGTTGATGGTGTGCATGCTGGTCGCCGCCTACGCGGTCGCGGTGAAGCGCGGTTATCCCGCCGGCAAGTTCCCGGGCTGGGCCGAGGTCGTCCGCTCCTTCGCGGCTGCGCTGCCCGGCCTCTTGATCGTCGGCATCATCCTCGCGGGCATCCTGTCCGGCGTCTTCACGGCAACGGAATCGGCGGCCGTCGCCGTCACCTACACGATCCTGCTGACGTTCTTCATCTACCGCACCATGACCCTGCAGAACTTTCTGCGCGCCGCCGCCAAGGCGGTGAAGACGACGGGCGTGGTGCTGTTGCTGATCGGCGTCTCCACCATGTTCCAATATTTGATGGGTCTCTACGAGGTCGCCGACTTCGCCGGCGACCTCATGAGCAAGGTGTCCTCGCAGCCCTGGATCATCTTCCTGCTCATCAACATCATCCTGTTCGTGCTCGGCACGTTCATGGACATGGCCGCGACCATCCTGATCTGCACCCCGATCTTCCTGCCGATCGCGATGAAGGCGGGCATGGACCCGGTGCAGTTCGGCATGCTGATGCTGATCAACTGCGCCCTCGGGCTGAACACGCCGCCGGTCGGAACCACGCAGTTCGTCGGCTGCGCCATCGGCGGCATTTCCGTCGGCGCTGTGATGCGCACCATCCTGCCGTTCTACGCCGCGCTGATCGCAGCTCTGATGTTCGTGACCTACGTCCCCGCGTTCTCGCTGTGGCTGCCCCGCCTGCTGATGGGTTACAAGGGCTAGCAGCTACAGGAGAAGCCATCAGTGACTGACTATCGCAAGCTCTTCGATCTCACCGGCAAGACGGCCGTGGTGCTCGGCGCCGCCTCCGGCATCGGCAAATCGTCGGCCGAGGCGCTGGCGGGGCTCGGGGCCCGCGTCGTCTGCGCCGATCGCGCGCTCGATGCAGCGGAGGCGACCGCTGCCGGTATCCGTGAGAAGGGCGGCTGGGCGGAAGCGGCCAGCTGCGATGCCGCGAGCGCTGCGGACGTCAACGCGCTGGCGAAAACCGTGATGCAAAAATTTCCGCGGCTCGACATCGCCGTGACGACGCCCGGGCTCAACATCCGCAAGACCATCCTCGACTACACCGAGGAGGACCTCGACCGCGTGCTGAATCTCAACGTCAAGGGCACTGTGTGGTTCTTCCAGGCCTTCGGCCGCATCATGGTCGAACAAAAGGGCGGCAGCATCATCGCCTGCTCTTCGGTGCGCGCGGTCACCATCGAGCCGGGGCTCGGCGTCTACGGCTCGACCAAGGCGGCAATCGGCCTGCTGGTGAAGGGCTTTGCCTCCGAGGTCGGTCATGCCGGCGTGCGCGTCAATGCGATCGCGCCGAGCATCGCGGAGACCGCGCTCACCGGTCCGTTCAAGCAGCGCCCCGACATCTACAATCTCTACGCCGGCCACACCGTGTTCAACCGCTGGAGCAGCGCCGACGAGGTCGCGACCGCCGTCGCCTATCTCGCCTCGGATGCCGCGAGCTATGTCAGCGGCAGCACGATGTTCGTGGATGGCGGCTGGACCGCCGTCGACGGTCCGCCGACCGGGCTCACCCAGCTGCACAAATAGGCCGGCGGGCTAGCCGGCAAAGCCTACGCGCTGACGCAGCCCCCTCTGGTCTGGGCCGGTGAGGAGTGCAACCAGTGCGGCGGCCTCCCTCGGATGCGCGGCCCGCGTCGTCACGCCGGCCGTGTACATCGTCACCAGCTCGCATCCCGGCGGCAGCGAACCCGACAGCGCGATGCCTTCGGTCGCGATGATCTCGGTCGCCTGCGTGCAGCCGATCGGCCGCGTGGCAGTCGAATTCGCAAGCTCGCGCATCGCGGTCGCGCCGTTCGGAAAGATCTTGAGGCGCGAGGCGACCTCGTAGGCAATACCGAGCTGGTCCAGCACCCTTGCGACATGCTGGCCCGCGGTCGAAGCCTTGGTGTCCGGGACGTAGATCGCATCGGCGGAGCGTAACACGTCGCGCAAATCGGCTTCGGTTTTCGCCACCACCTTGGGATCGCGGCTGCGGACTGCCAGCGCCGTCTCGACCCTGCCGACATCGGCGATCGAGGAGGGGATGACGAGCTCCTCCTTGGCGAGCTTCGCAAGCAGCGCCTGCGTCAGGACCACGAGATCGGCGGGAATGCCGGCGCGCAGCTTGTCGGCCATGATCCCGACTGCCCCAAACTCCCCGTCGATGCCAAGGCCGGTCTGCGCCTTGAAAGCTTCCGTGACGCCGCGCACCAGGCCTTGCGCCGCGCCGCCGCTCAAGATGTTCACTGTCGTCACGATGCCAGCTCCATGGCTGCAATGATCTTGTCGCGGGTGATCGGCAGGTCGCGCACGCGCACGCCGAGGCAGTCGAACACGGCATTCGCGATCGCTGCCGTCACCGGGCCGTGCGCGGCCTCGCCGGCTCCGACCGGTTCGATCTCCGGCCGCTGGAGGATCTCGACATCCACGGCCGGTGCCTCGCTGAACGTCAGGATCGGATAGTCGCTCCAGGACGTCGACGTGATGCGCGTCCTGTCGAAACGGACTCGCTCCTTCATCACCCAGCTCGTCGCCTGGATCGCGCCGCCCTCGATCTGGTTGACGACGCCGTCGGGGTTGATGGCCTCGCCGACATCGACCGCCAGCGTCAGCCGCTTCACGCGGATGTCGTCAGTGCCCTCGATCTCGGCAATCGCCGCGCAATAGGCGCCGGTGTTCTTGTAGCGGGCAAAGCCGACGCCGTGACCGATGCCGGGACGCTTCCACGGCTTCCAGCCTGCGCGTCGTGCCGCGGCGCTGATGACGTCCCGCGCGCGCTCGTCACGCAGATGCCGCAAGCGGAATGCGATCGGATCTTCGCCGCGCAAGGCGGCGATCTCGTCGAGCAGGGACTCGATGGCGAACACATTGCCTTGTCCGCCCAGCGTCCGCAGTGCGGAAGTCCGTACCGGCATGGTCAGCAGCCGATGGCAGGTGATCGTCCAGGCCGGAAGGTCGTACAGCGGAACGGAGTTGCGGTCGCCGCCGCCGCCATTGGCCGCAGGCGGGTCGGTCGAGATCATGCGCGGGTAGGGATTTGCGATCTCGGTTGCGGCCAGCAGCGCCGGCTGTGCTGCACGTCCCGGCCTTGCCGTGTGACCGTTGCTCCAGATCGCATGACGCCAACCGACGATCTCGTTGTCGGCGTCGAGATCGGCCTCGATCTCGATGGCCATCGCCGCGCCAAACGGGGCGTGAGACATCTCGTCATGGCGCAACCACTGCACTCGTACCGGTCGTCCATCGGCCGCCCTCGCCAGCAGCACGGCATCGAGTGCGATGTCGTCGGCCGCATTGTGCCCGTAGCAGCCGGCGCCTTCCATGTGCTCGACCACGATGTTCTCCGCCGGGAGCCTGAGCACGATCGCGAGGTCGGCGCGCAGCAGATAGACACCCTGGCTGTGGGTCCAGACATGGACACGATCGCCGTCCCATTGGGCCATGGCGCAGGACGGCGCGATCGAAGCATGTGCGATGTAGGGGCGGGTGTATTGCCGGCGAAGGGTTTGGGCGGGCTTGCGCGCCGGCTCCGCCGTCCTGGTGTCGATGGTGGTGGTCTCGACCGGTTGGCTCCTCAGAAAACCCGCCAGATCGTCTTCATCCGGCAGCGGCTCGCCGGCCGACCAGGTCGCGGCCTTGCGCAAAGCCTTGAGCGCGGTTTCCGCCGCCGTCTCGCTGTCGGCGACGACGCCCGCAAAGCCGCCGTCGCGGACGATCGCAACGAGGCCGGGGACCGCGCGCGCAGCTTCTTCATTGAGCGCCGTCAGTTTCGCGCCCGAGATATCCGGCCGCAGCACGCGCCCGTGCATCAGTCCCGGCAGTGCGCAGTCATGGATGAAGCGTGGCCGCGCGAACACCTTGTCGGGAATGTCGACACGCTGGACCGAATGTCCGGCGACACCGCGCTTGGCGACGCTCTTCGCGCTCGCATTGGCAGTGATGTCGTGGTCCAGGGAGACATCTCCGGCGAGCTCCCAATAGCTGGTCCTGACATTGCCGGGGCCCGAGATGGTGCCGTCCTCGACATTGAGCAGCGCCGCATCGACGCCGAGACGTTCCGAGGCCACGGTGAGGAAGCGCTGGCGCACCTCGGCGCACACGTGCCGGAGCGCGCGGCCGGACTGCTGAATCGACAGGCTGCCCGAGGTGACGCCCTCGTTCGGGCTCATCGCCGTCGAGGCGCGGATCATGTCAATGTGGCCGATATCGACGTCAAGCTCATCCGCCGCGATCTGTGCCAGGGCCGTGACGATGCCCTGGCCGATCTCGACCTTGCCGGGCGAGATCGCCACACGACCGTCCTCGGTGAACCGCAGCCATGATGACACCTTGGGATTGGCCACGAGGCTCACCGGCAGCTTCGGAGCTGGGGATGGCATGTTCATGACGCCGCCATCTCCGCCGCCGCGCGAAGCACGGCGCGGACCATGCGGTTATGCGATCCGCAGCGGCACAAATTGCGATCCAACGCGGCTCGGACCTCTGCCTCCGTCGGCGACGGATTGCGCGTGAGCAGCGCCGCAGCGCTGACGAGGATTCCGGAGACGCAATACCCGCACTGCATCGCCTGTTCGGATATGAAGGCGCGTTGCAGCGGATACGGACGCTCTGCGGTCCCGAGGCCTTCGACCGTGACGACGTCCTTGCCCGCGACCGACCACATCGGCATGTCGCAGGACGTCATCGCGCGGCCGTCGACCATGACGTGACATGCGCCGCACTCGCCGGCGCCGCAGCCGAAATGCGGGCTGGTGACGCCGAGCCGGCCACGGAGCACGTCGAGCAGTGTCTGGTCGGGATCGGCTTCCACGACGGCTGTCGTGCCATTGAGCTGGAATTGGACGGTGGGCATTACGCGCTGAGGCCTCAGGACTTGTCGAACTTCTTGACGACGTCGGCCCATTTCTCGATGTCGCCGCGCAGGAACTTGTCGAATTCCTCCGGCGTCATCGACATGGGCACGGCGCCCTGTTCTGTCCAGAGCTTGACGATATCGGGTCGCTTCACCATTGCGTTCACGGCGGCATTGAGCTTGTCGATCACGGGCTTCGGCGTGCCTGATGGTGCCATCAGGCCGAGCCAGATCGTGGCTTCATAGCCGGGAACGCCAGCTTCGATCGCGGTCGGCACGTTCGGCAGCACGGTCGATCGCTGCTTGCCGGTGGTGGCGAGCGCGCGGACCTGGCTCTCGGCGATGTTCGGCGCCATCGCCGGCACCGCGTCGATCATCATCTGCACCTGTCCGCCGATCACGCCGCTGCGCGCCTCGCCGCTGTTGCGATAGGGCACGTGGACGAGGTCGATGCCGGCCATGGCTTTGAACAGCTCGCCGGCCATGTGGTAGGGCGTGCCCTGACCGGAGGAGGCGTAGTTGAGCTTGCCTGGCTGCGCCTTGGCGAGCGCGATGAACTCGGCCAGCGTCTTCGCCGGAACCTGCGGGTTCACCACGATGACGAGATCGGAATAGTTCACGGGCGCGATCGGCGCGAGGTCGCGCATCAATTCGTACTTGCGCTTGTCCGGCGTCAGCAAGGATTCATTCGCCGTCTGGGTGTTCGACATCATCAGCAGCGTGTAGCCGTCGGCCGGCGACTTTGCAGCTTCCACGGTGCCGATGACGC
This sequence comes from Bradyrhizobium nitroreducens, assembly GCF_002776695.1. Taxonomy (GTDB): domain Bacteria; phylum Pseudomonadota; class Alphaproteobacteria; order Rhizobiales; family Xanthobacteraceae; genus Bradyrhizobium; species Bradyrhizobium nitroreducens. The sequence goes on along the minus strand of NZ_LFJC01000003.1, from coordinate 6,368,418 downwards.
CGCCCGCGCCGGTGCGGTTCTCGATCACGAAGGGCTGGCCAAAACTCTCCTGGAGCACGTTGCCGATCAGCCGGGCCGCGACATCGGCCGGCCCGCCGGCACCGAACGGCACCACGATCCGAACGGCATGGGTGGGATAATCCTGTGCGAATGAGGGGGCGGCCGGGACTACTGTGAGCAGGCCGGCAGCCAGCGCCAGCATGAAGCCTCGGGCTGTCATGCCCACCTCCCTGATGTCGTTCTTGTTGGCTGGCACTGTAGCGGCAGGGAATGCGGACTGTCGACGCCTTACAAAACTGCTCGGGTGGGGAATATCGAGCGGTTTTCGGTGTGATTGCGCCGCCTTTCGCGGTCGCAGCAGGAACCGCAGGCGCGCACGGTTTGAGCAAATCGCATGGGCGTTGGCGGATAAATGCCCTCGGCTGACCGGTATTTTGGTGTTACGAACTGGGACATGAACCAGCACGCGAAAATCGAAATCCGCCATTCGACCTGTCCGCACGATTGCCCGTCGGCCTGTGCTCTCGATGTCGAGGTGGTCGAGGGCCGCAGCATCGGCCGTGTCCGAGGTTCGAAAAAGCAGACCTACACGGCCGGCGTCGTCTGCGCCAAGGTCGCGCGCTACGCCGAGCGCATCCATCACCCCGAGCGGGTGACGTATCCGATGCGCCGCATCGGACCGAAAGGCTCGGGGCAGTTCGCGCGGATCTCCTGGGACGAAGCGCTGGATGAGATCGGGCACCGCTTCAATGCGGCCGAGCGCGAGTTCGGCGCGGAATCGATCTGGCCATATTATTACGCTGGCACGATGGGCCTGGTGATGCGCGACGGGCTCAACCGCCTGACGCATGTCAAAAAGTACTCGCGCTTCTACCAGACCATCTGCGCCAATGTCGCGCGCATCGGCTTTGCGATCGGCACCGGCAAGATCGCCGGCGTCGATCCGCGCGAGATGGCGCTGTCCGATCTCGTCGTGATCTGGGGCACCAATCCCGTCAACACCCAGGTCAACGTGATGACGCACGCCTCCCGCGCCCGCAAGGAGCGCGGCGCGAAGATCGCGGCGATCGACATCTACGACAACGAGACGATGAAGCAGGCTGACATCAGGATCATCCTGCGGCCCGGCACGGACGGCGCCTTCGCCTGCGGCGTGATGCACGTCCTGTTCCGCGACGGTTATGCCGACCGCGCCTATCTGGACAAATACACCGACTGTCCCGCCGAGCTCGAGGCGCATCTGAGGACACGCACGCCGGAATGGGCGTCCGCGATTTGCGGCGTGCCTGTCGCGGAAATCGAAGCCTTCGCGAAGGCGGTCGGCGAGACCAAGCGTACCTTCTTCCGCTTCGGCTACGGGTTTACGCGCAGCCGCAACGGCGCCACGCAGATGCACGCGGCCAATTGCATTCCCGCGGTGACCGGCGCCTGGCAGTATGAAGGCGGCGGCGCCTTCTTCAACAATTACGCGCTGTGGCACTTCAACGAATCCATCATTGAGGGTCACGACGCGATCGACCCGGGCGTCCGCGCCCTCGACCAGTCCAAGATCGGCCGTATCCTCACCGGCGATGCCGAGGCCCTGCTGGGCAAGGGCCCGGTCAAGGCGATGCTGATCCAGAACACCAATCCCATGACGGTGGCGCCGGAGCAGGCGCTGGTGCGGCAGGGCTTTGCGCGCGAGGACCTGTTCGTCGCGGTGCACGAGCAGTTCATGACCGAGACGGCTGAGATGGCCGACATCGTGCTGCCCGCGACCATGTTCATGGAACATGACGATCTCTATTACGGCGGCGGCCATCAGCACATCTCGGTGGGTGCGAAGCTGATCGACCCGCCCGGCGAATGCCGCTCCAACCACGAGGTGTTGCAGGCGCTGGCGCCGCGGCTTGGCGCCAAGCACCGGGGCTTCGAGATGACGCCGCGCGAGTTGATCGACGCGACGCTGAAGCTCAGCAATCACGGCGACATCGGCGGCCTAGAAGCCGACCTCTGGCGCGATCTGCAGCCGGACTTCCGCACCTCGCATTTCCTCGACGGCTTTGCCCATGCCGACGGGAAATTCCACTTCAAGGCCGATTGGGCCCATCCGCCGTTCGGCGTCACGATGGGCGATGTCGCCAACATGCCTGATCTGCCGGACCATTGGGCCGTGATCGAGCACGTCGACCAGGCCCATCCGTTCCGGCTCGCGACCAGCCCCTCGCGCAGCTTCCTCAACACCACCTTCAACGAGACGCCGTCCTCGCAGGCGCGCGAGGGCAAGGCGAGCGTGATGATCCATCCTCTGGATGCCGCAGCGCTCGACATCGCCGACGGCGACACCGTGACGCTCGGCAACACCCGCGGCGAGACCACGCTGATTGCGAGGCTGTTCGAGGGCGTGCGGCGCGGCGTCCTGATCGCCGAGTCGGTTCATCCGAACAAGAACCATGTCGGCGGCCGCGGCATCAACATGCTGACGGGCGCCGAAGCGGTGGCGCCGATCGGCGGGGCCGCGTTCCACGACAACAAGGTCTGGATCAGGAAGGCTTCCGCCTAAGGGCTGCATTCCGTCACGCCGTAGCCGGCAAACTCCTTCGCGATGTCGGGGTTCATGGACTTCGCCTGCGCGATATCGGTGGCGCCGTCGCCGCCGCCTCTGCGGGTGGCGATGCCCCGGCCGAACAGCGACGATGACGAGCGCGGGTTGCGCTGGATCGCGTCGGTGTAGTCCTTGATCGCCTCGGCGGTTCGGCCGAGCTTGAGGTTGACCAGCCCACGGCTGTCGAGCGCATCGCTCAAGCCGGGATCGGCCTGGAGCGCCAGATTGCAGTCGGTCAGCGCGCCCTGCAGATCGCCGGTCGCAGCGCGCGTCCAGCAGCGATTGTTGAGCGCCTCGCCATCTCCAGGATTCTTGCGGATCACGACGTCGAAATCCTGCATGGCGAGAGCATAGGCGCGCTTGATTGCATAGACCTGGCCGCGCTTGTAGCGCGAGATGACATCGTTGGCATTCGCTGCGATCTTGCGGCTGAGATCGGCGACGACCGGATCCCTGGCGAGATCGTCGGCGCTGGGGGCGGGCTCTGCTTGCGGCGTCACGCAGACCGGCTTCTCGGGTTTCGTCGGCGCCGGGTCGCCGGCCTTGTTGTCGGAAGGCTGGGTTACTGGCCCTGCGAACGAGAAATCTGTGGTCAGGGAGGACGACAGCCACGGCACCTGTTCCCGCCTGGTGGCGGCGACCACGCCGTTCTTGGTGTTGGTCAGGGCCTGCTCGGCGCTGATATTCGGGGCGCGGATCTCGCGCAGCAGCTCGGCGACGAACAGGCTGTGATCGGTCCTGCCCCCGGCCGCAGCCGCACCGAGCGCTGCGGAGTAGAGCACGAGCGAGTTGCTCGGCGCGATCGCCGGCGCGAGGCCCGCCGAATAGCGGCGGAAGCGCCGCTCGAACGGATTGCGGCGCGAAGCGTCGATCAGCGCGATCTTGATCGCCGCGCCACGTGTGTTCATCTCGGCCAGAATGGTATCGAGGCTGAAGCCGTCGCGCGCCACGTCCGGCTCGGTCCAGATCTGCGCGTCGACGGGAAGCAAATAAGTCTGCCGGTTGGACTGGATGGCAAAGCCGTCGAAGAAGATCAGCGCCACCGTGCCGCGTTCGATGCGGGCATAAAAGCGATCGAGCACCTGCCGCATGGCGTCCGCCGTGAGATTGCTCTGGCGGTCGACGACGAAGCCGCTGCGCTTCAATTCTTCAGTGACGTCCTGGGTGTCGTTGGCGACGTCGTTCAGCACGAATTCGTTGTCGGGATATCTGGCGTTGCCGATCACCAGCGCGAGTTTGGCGGCATCGGCCGCGCAGCTTGCGGGGCTCGCGCCGACTGCGAGCAGGCCCGCCAGCAACAAGATCATCGCAGCGCGCATGAAATGGCTCATTGGGGATCAAAACCTCCAGTCGGGACAGCGGCTGTCGCTCGTCGTCCAAGCGGCGCGCGAATTTGTGCCCACACGCTGCGCCGACACCGCGTTGCAGATTGCCCTTGCGCGCGCCGCCCGTCCTGCCGCAAATGGCGGCAGATCGAAAGGCAAGGAAGCGAGTGGACCATGACCGACACCACAGCAATCATCACCGAGAAGCGCGGGCAGGCATTCTGGATCACCATCAACCGGCCGGAGAAGCGCAACGCGCTGAACGGCGACGTCATCGCCGGCATCACCAAAGGCTATCGCGACGCGCATGACGACAAGGACGTCCGCGTCATCGTGCTGACGGGCGCGGGCGACAAGGCGTTCTGCGCGGGCGCGGACTTGCAGAATTCCGGCGCCGCTTTCGCGATGGATCATTCTAAACCAAATGTCGACTATGCCGATCTGTTACGTTTGTCACAGAACGCCACCAAGCCCGCGATTGCGCGGGTCGGCGGCGTCTGCATGGCCGGCGGCATGGGCCTTTTGTGCATGACCGACATGGCGGTTGCGGCCGATCACGTCGTCTTCGGCCTACCGGAGGTGAAGGTCGGCGTGTTCCCGATGCAGGTGCTGAGCCTGTTGCAGACCATCGCGCCGCCGCGCCTCGTCAACGAATGGGCGCTCACGGGCGAGCCGTTCGATGCCAAGGCGGCGCAGGCGGCGGGCCTGCTCAACTACGTGGTGCCCGCGGCCGAGCTTGATGCCAAGGTCGACTGGCTGATCGGCCGCATCGTCGACAAATCCCCGACCGCGATCCGCCGCGGCAAATATGCCATGCGCGCCATCGCCTCGATGTCGTTCGACGAGAGCATCGCCTACACCGAAAGCCAGATCGCGCTGCTGGCGATGACCGAGGACGCCAAGGAAGGCCTGAAGGCGTTCAGCGAGAAGCGCAAGCCGGTCTGGACGGGCAAATAGGCGATCATTCCCGGGCAAATATAGGATGCCGCGAGTGAGGCGTTGCCTTTTATTCCCAGTCGCGATTGGCATTTAGTCGAAAAAGGAGTGATCTAGTCCGCTCCTTGCGGCGCTTCTTTGTAGCCGCGATCAGCTGCTTGCCGGTGCGTTTGGCGTAGGTTGGCAGTTGGCGGCTGGACCTGTGACGGCCCGCGGCACGTAATTCCGCGTCGGTGAGATCGCTGTCGGCACCTTCCGTGAAGCCTCCGTGTCGGAAGGACGTAAAGGAAAGTTCCTGACGAAGGCCGGCCTCTACCACGATCTTCTTCACAACGCTCCGCAAATAGCGTAGATCCTTGCGTGGTGTGATCCATGGAAGTGGGAACGCCGAGCTACGATGGGCGTGGGTGCGTCGGAATACCAGGCCGGGAAGAGAAGCCTTCTTGATCTCGTCGAGTTCGTTCGTAAGTTCAGGAAAAAGAGCGGTGCCCATCTCGTCAAATAGGGGCCACCAGGCCTCCTCTCCGTTCTTAGGATGCACGATCTTGACGCTGTTCGGACGTTCGTCAGGGCGATAATGCGATATGTCGAAAGCACCGAAAACGTGTTGCTCTCGTTGCAACCATTCCCATGACAACAAGGCAGCAGTTCCTATCGAACCGTAGTCGAGTCGTGTAGCGGCAGCTCTGAACGCGACAAGTTCATCCCATGTTGCGGTCGGGGTGGGCCGTATCGGCTGCCCGGGCGCGCGCGATCTTAACCCCATTCGTGAAAATGGATTGCTCGCTGGCACAATCATCTCTTGGGCCCGCTGGCCAACAAACCAAGCGCGCCGGCAGCTCGCCATGGCCAAGTTGACGTAGCGTCGGCGCTCGCGGACGATAACTTCTCCATTCTTACCTGGTTTTGTAACAACTAGTAACTTTACGTAAATTGCGTCGACAAAGGCCTTTGTGAAATCTGACAATCGCTTCGATCCAACGCGGCTTCCATCTCTCAGCTCATGATTGGCAAGGAGGGCCAGGTTCTTGCGGTACTGGCGCTGGGTGTTGCTGTCGAGTTCGTGCCATTTCTGGTGAGCTTGGAATATGCCGACGAGCCAGTCAAAGGTGCCGGTCTCGGGCGAAGCAGGCACCATATCACTTTGCCCTTGAGAGCGCCAACTGTCGAACGCTGGCAAGAGGACTTTCTCAACTCGCTCGAGGGCACGGGCGTAATCTCTCCCTAGCGCTTCGGCGGTCAATTCGCAACCTTGCCGACGAGCCCACATTGGCGGTACAAAATAGTAGGCGACGGCATTGCTTGCCAATAGCTTCCGTTGACAATATCGAGGAAGCTTGGGTTTACCATCGACTGGCATCATACCAGACATAAGAGATCCTCCGAGTTGTTGATTTGCGCTTTCTGAACGGGAGGTGCTGCGAAGTCGTCCATAGCTGACCGCGACCAAACCGGCTGACGCACCCGTCCAGTTCGACGACCACCGACCGGGAGCGGGGCGTCCCCTTGGCGGATTGCGCGCGTGAATTCGCCTGTGTCTTCAAAGTCGAGGTAAGCGGCTGCCATGTCCGCCCTCATCAACGCTGGCCAAGCTCCAGCGGGTGGATATCGAGCGGGCAGCACTTTGCGTGGCGAGCTTCGATATTCTGGTCTGACTAATGGGGAACGGTTAGGTGCAAGCAAGAGCGGAGTTTGCCCGTTTGTGACGTCCGATCTAGAGGACCCAGGTTGATCTGTAGTCCTCCCCGACGCGCGAGAATTGCGATTGGTCTTGAGAAGATTTTTTACGGTGAAAGAGCTTCCTGCTCTACTGCGCCGTGCGGCCTCGCGGTGATCGGTTAGGCTGGCGTGCAGAAAAGTACTCCTTGGTGTGCTCTATCGTAGCTAGCCAATGAGCCGGTCCGCCAAATAGCCGAACAACATGGCTTGTTTTCTCCAATCGTGGGTGGGACGCCCGCTAGCAGGCAGTCAACTGCTTTCGATGCTTCATCAATCGTCTTTCCGACAAATTCGCCGTCGGATCCGCATTTGGGCATCAGAGCGCTTTTCAGCGCCGGAACATGAACTGTGCGCGCTTCGGAAGTTTGTTTCTGTGGTTTCCCGAACGCGTGATCGACGGCTCTCTTGTCGATCCACCTGATCGGTGTGGGCTGCTTCTTGGAGGAGCTAGCGCGAAGTTGAGCTATGAAGTTGTGGCAATCGATCGCTTAGGCTGATCCGCAACGTGAGGCGATGCCAGAGTAGGTGAGAAGGGCCAAAGCCATTTCTCCTGACGCATCAAGATCGATGGAATGCAGGCGTGTGTGCATAGCCCGTGGCAGGTTGTCGCTCTTTGTGGGCGGGGGCGCGTGCGGCCAGAGCCGCACCGGGCTCCCGTGAACCGAGCCGCGCAGCGTCTCGGCCTTGCGGCTTCGATCCCTCGCGCTAGAGCTTTGGTGCTCCTCGCCGGGGGCACTCGGGAAAGGGGCTCGCCTGCGGCGATCGCTATCACTGCCCCGTTCCCGGGTGCCCTTTTAACCGGTCTCGTCGCTGCACTCGGTCCCGCGTGCCGCCTTCGGCGTCGCTATGCTCACGCTCCTGCGGGTGCCATTTTGCGTTTAGGCGATGCGCCTCTGGCGCACGCCCGGTCGGACCTGCAGCCCTAAGGCAGATCGGGCAAGAGGCTAAGAGTAAGAGTGCGGGCTGGGTTTTCCGTGACGGGTTACAAGCTGCGAGAGAGGCTCGCCGCGCCCGTCGCGGAGAACCGCGATGCCAAACCCTGCTTCTCGCGCGCGCGCCGGCCGGGACCGCGCGAACTTCTATAGCGAAATCACCGACAAGATTATTGCCGAGCTTCAGGCCGGACGCATCCCCTGGGTTCAGCCTTGGGGTACGGCCGCGGCGAAAGCGCCGCTGGCGATGCCGAAAAATGCATCGACTAGCCGGCAATACAGTGGCGTTAACATCCTCATCCTCTGGGGAGCCGTAATCGAACGCGGATTCACCGGGCAAAGTTGGCTCACCTTCCGTCAGGCGCTCTCGCTTGGCGGCCACGTTCGCAAGGGAGAGCGCGGCACCACTGTCGTCTACGCAGATCGTTTCGTTCCGAATGACGAAAAACGACGCGCCGTCGAGACCGGCGAAGACGAGCAGGCAATTCCATTCCTCAAGCGATTTACCGTCTTCAACACCGATCAGTGCGAGCAACTGCCTGGCGGGATTGCTACCGCTGCGCCGCCACCGCCAGCTGGCCTCATCGAACCTACGGTCGACGCCCTGATCAAGGCCAGCGGAATTCCATTTCGGATCGGTGGAGATCGCGCATTCTACGCAACAGCCGAAGACTATGTTCAGGTCCCACCGCCCCAGGCCTATTTTGAACCCATCAACTGGCACCGCACAGCGTTGCATGAACTCGGTCATGCGACGGGACATCGCTCGCGCCTCAACCGCGACCAAAGCGGATCCTACGGTACGAAGAAATATGCCTTCGAGGAGTTGGTAGCCGAACTAAGTTCCGCGTTCGGCTGCGCGTCGCTCGGGATAACGCCGACCGTGCGCCATGCCGACTATATCGGCTCCTGGCTCGAAGTACTGCGCGAAGATAATCGCGCCATCGTGCGGGCCGCCTCGCAGGCGAGCAAGGCCGCGGACTATTTGCTCGGCTTCGTTCCCGGGTCCATTGAGTCCGCGTCGCTGGCTTCGGCTGTCGCCGATCGCGAGGCAGCGTGATGCTTGGCCTCGCGCGAGAGTGAGAGGGGGGAGGCTGTTCGCGACGGGTTGGAAGCCGAGAGAGAGTCTCACGGCCGCCCGTCGTGGAGAGCCAAAATGACGAAAGCCGTACAAAAGATCACGCTGTCGCCTTCCCGGGATATTCCGTTCAACAAGCTCGTGCTCAGCCAGTCGAACGTTCGCCGCGTCAAGGCCGGTGTCTCGATCGAACAGCTAGCCGAGAGCATCGCCCAACGCACGCTTCTGCAAAGTCTAAGTGTCCGGGCCGTCGTTGATGCAGATGACAACGAGACCGGCATGTTCGAGGTGCCGGCGGGCGGCAGGCGCTATCGTGCCCTCGAGCTTCTGGTGAAACAAAAACGCATGTCAAAGACGCAGGCGGTGCCGTGCGTCGTGCGTGAAGGGGGCATTGCCGCGGACGATTCGGTGGCGGAGAACGATGAGCGGGTCGGTCTGCACCCGCTCGATCAGTTTCGGGCCTTCCAGACTCTCCGCGATCTCGGCATGACCGAGGAAAACATCGCCGCCCGGCACTTCGTGAACCCTGCGATCGTGAAGCAGCGGCTGCGGCTGGCGTCGGTGTCGCCGAAGCTGCTTGAGGTCTATGCCGAAGACGGCATAACGCTCGAGCAGCTCATGGCGTTCTCGGTCACAGCCGATCACGCCCGCCAGGAGCAAGTCTGGGAGAACGTCAGCCGTTCCGGTTATGACGAGCCTTACCAGATCCGCCGGCTGCTCACTGAGAACACCGTGCGGGGGTCCGATCGTCGGGCCCAATTTGTGGGCCGCGATGCCTATCAGCAAGCGGGTGGCGGCGTTCTGCGGGATCTGTTCGAGCACGACGAATGCGGCTGGCTTCAGGACGTCGTGTTGCTCGACCGCCTCGTGACCGAAAAGCTCAAAGCCGAAGCTGAGGCGATCGCGGCCGAAGGCTGGAAGTGGATCTCGGTCGCCGTAGAGTTCTCTTACGGTCACACTCAAGGGCTCCGAGGAATCGAGGGCAAACCTGTCGATCCCTCACCTGAGGAGCAGGCCACCATCGATGCCCTGAACGCCGAGCAAGCCAAGCTGGAAACCGATTATCAGGATGCAGACGAGCTGCCCGACGAAATCGACCGGCGTCTCGGCGAAATCGAGGCGGCACTGGCGGCATTCGAAAACCGGCCGATGCACTACGATCCGACCGAGATCGCCCGAGCTGGCGTCTTCATCAGCATCGATTCCGAGGGGCGCCTCTCCGTGGACCGGGGTTACGTCCGGCCAGAGGACGAGGTGCCGGCAACTGATTGCGACGTCGGGCAAGACGCCGGTGCGTTTTCCACCGAAGGTCAAGAAGAGGGTACTTCCGTCCAACGCACGGTGATAGCGGTCGCGGGTGGTGCTCCCGATGCTGAAGAAGATGATGAGGATGCGGCCAGACCTCTGCCGGATCGGCTGATCACCGAGCTGACGGCGCATCGTACGCTGGCATTGCGGGATGCGCTGGCAGAACATCCCGCCATCGCGTTCCAGGCGGTGCTGCATAACTTCGTGCTGACGGCCTTTTACCGGTTCGCCTCGTCCGGAAGCTCACTTGAGATCGGACTTCACACGCCGACCTTTCCCGCTCAAGCCCCCGGCCTGCGGGAGAGCGCGTCCGCGAAGGCCGTCGAGGCGCGGCATGAGTCTTGGAAAGCACGGTTGCCGAAGGGCGAGAAGGATCTCTGGGATGCGCTCACAGCTCTCGACGGTGCCGCTCAGGCGTCCCTGTTCGCTCACTGTGCGTCATTTGCGGTCAACGCCGTCTATGAGCCGACCAACCGCTACAATCAGGGCCGCTTCTCCGCCCATGGTGGCCGCACGCGTCTCGACCAGGCCAATGTGTTGGCGCGCGCGGTCGGGCTCGACATGGTGCAGGCCGGCTGGCGACCGACTGTCGATAGCTATCTCGGCCGGGTCACCAAACCTCGCATACTGGAGGCGATCCGGGAAGCCAAGGGCGAGTCGTCGGCACAATTGATCGATCATCTGAAGAAGGCCGACATGGCCAAGGAGGCCGAGCGTCTTCTGGATGGCTCGGGCTGGTTGCCGGAGCCGCTGCGTCTCCTCGATCCCGATGCGGCGCCAGTGGGGCAGGAGCGCGAAGCTGGCCCGCTTCCAGAATTCATTGCCGACGAGGTGGATCCGGAGAACGCCCGCGACGATGATCCTCAACGGCTCGACGCGGCTGAGTGAACATCATCGATCGGATGGCTCGGTTCGTCCCGCAGTTGCTTGGGGACCGGTGTACAGCGCCGGTCCCCATTCTTATGGGCGAGGGCTGAGAGGGAGAGTCGGGCCGGGAAGGGTTTGAGCCGTCGGGGTCAGAGGAGAGCGCCTGGTGGTTCGACCCATTCCTGCTCCCCGAAAGAATCCTGCCATGACCGAATCTCTCGCCGGCGGCGCTGCCGCCGCGCCGCTCTCGATGCGTGCCGCCGCAAATCTCACCTCCGCCGCCGTCAGGGCCGCGCGACAGCTCCTGACCGAGCTCGAACGCGGCCGTCGCATCGATGCCGCCGTCCTGCGTAGCGCCATGGAGGCAGCCTTCGGCGCCTCAGACGCGGCCGGCGTCTGGAGCTGGAAGACCGCCTATGACGTCTGCGAGGCGGCAACCGTTCTATTCCTTCGCAAGTTCGGCCCTGCCATGCGCGCCAAGGCTGGCTCGACGACCGCCATGCTGCCGATGCTCGCGCGAGTGGCCGGCCTTCTGCCGACCCACACGCGGCGCTCAGAAGATAGTCAGGCACTTCAGCAATTCTCGACGCCGATCCCGCTTGGGCTGGCTGCATGCACCGCAGCCGGCATTACGCCGGCCGATCGCGTTCTGGAGCCCTCTGGGGGGACTGGCTTGCTCGCAATCTTTGCCGAACTGGCCGGCGGCGCTCTGATATTGAACGAGTTGGCCGAGACCCGGGCGGGGCTGCTCGAGCATCTATTCGCGGGCGTTAAGGTCACGCGGTTCGATGCGGCACACATCGATGACCACCTCGATGCGGGTGTTGTGCCAAGCGTCGTCCTGATGAACCCGCCGTTCTCGGCGATGGCAAACGTCGATCGACGGATGGCAGACGCGGCTCTCAGGCACATTGCTTCAGCGCTCGCGCGTCTTTGCGACGGTGGACGCCTCGTCGCCATCGCTGGCGCAAGCTTCGCGCCGGATAACCCGCCATGGCGAGACGCCTTTGTGCGGCTCCAGGAACGCGGGCGGGTGGTGCTTTCTGCGGCCATCGATGGCGCCGTTTACGCGAAGCACGGAACGCAAATCGACACACGGCTGCTTGTGATCGACAAGCTGCGCGCTGCCGATCCGACGGCTTTTCCTACTTCGCTAGGCTTGGCCAGCGATGTCGCCACCTTGCTTGACTGGGTGAGCCAGCACGTGCCTCCGAGGTTGCCCATCGCAACGCAGGTCGTGGCCGACGTCATTAGACGCCCTGCAAGGTCCCGATCAGCGGGCACCATTGCACCAAGCCCATCGTCCACTTCGGGGAGCTCGCCCGACGGTGTGGAGCTTACGTATGAGACCGTCGAATGGTCGCCGCCGGAAGGCGCCCGCCTCACCGATGCGCTCTATGAGGAGTACGGATTGCAGTCGATCCGTATTCCCGGATCATGCGCACATTCGACCAAGCTCGTGCAATCCGCGGCGATGGCGTCCGTTGCGCCACCGAAGCCGTCCTACCGTCCGCATCTACCTTTAAGTCTGGTGGCAGACGGAGTTCTGTCGGACGCCCAGCTCGAAAGCGTCATTTATGCTGGCGAGGCGCATTCTGAATTCCTGGCAGGCTCCTGGACGGTCGATACGACCTTTGATGTTGTGGCCGCCGCGCGCGACGACGCCGAGAATGCCGTCCGCTTTCGCCGCGGCTGGTTCTTGGGCGATGGGACCGGTGCGGGCAAGGGACGGCAGGTCGCCGGGATCCTGCTCGACAATTGGCTCAAGGGCCGCCGCCGTGCGGTCTGGATCAGCAAATCCGACAAGCTGATCGAAGATGCCCAGCGCGACTGGTCCGCGCTCGGCATGGAGCGACTACTCGTCACGCCTCTGTCCCGGTTTCGCCAGGGCACACCGATCCGGCTTTCGGAAGGCATCCTTTTTGCCACCTACGCCACGCTACGCACCGACGAGCGTGGCAAGAAGCTCTCTCGTGTCAGGCAGATCATTGAATGGTTGGGCTCCGACTTCGACGGAGTGATCGTCTTCGACGAGAGCCATGCCATGCAGAATGCGGTCGGGGGCAAGGGCGAGCGTGGTGATCAGGCGGCCTCTCAGCAGGGGCGCGCAGGCCTGAGGCTCCAGCACGCCTTGCCCAACGCTCGCGTAGTTTATGTGTCGGCGACGGGCGCTACCACGGTGCACAACCTCGCTTATGCCCAACGCCTCGGCCTTTGGGGCGGTGCCGACTTCCCATTTGCCACACGCGCCGAGTTCGTCGAGGCAATCGAGGAGGGGGGCGTCGCGGCGATGGAGGTGCTGGCGCGCGACCTCAAGGCGCTCGGTCTCTACGCCGCCCGCTCATTGTCCTATGAGGGCGTCGAGTACGAGCTCGTCGAGCACCAGCTTGCGCCGGAGCAGGTTCGCATCTACGACGCCTATGCCGATGCGTTCAGCATCATCCATAACAACCTCGACGCGGCGATGCGGGCCGCCAACATCACCGGCGAAACCGGAACGCTGAACGGGCAGGCCAAATCCGCGGCCCGATCCGCCTTCGAGAGCGCCAAACAGCGCTTCTTCGGTCATCTGCTGACCTCGATGAAGACGCCATCGCTCATCCGATCGATCGACCGCGATCTCGACGCCGGCCATGCCGCTGTCATCCAGATTGTCTCAACGGGCGAAGCGCTGATGGAGCGCCGGCTCGCCGAGATCCCGACCGAAGACTGGGGCGACGTCCAGGTCGACATCACCCCGCGCGAATATGTGCTCGACTATCTCGCCCATTCCTTCCCAGTCCAGCTCTACGAACCGTTCACGGACTCTGAGGGCAACCTCTGCTCCCGGCCTGTCTATCGCGATGGCCAGCCGGTTGAGAGCCGGGAAGCCGTAGCACGACGCGGCCGCCTCATCGAGAAGCTCGCCTCGCTGCCTCCGGTACCTGGGGCGCTAGATCAAATAGTGCAGCGCTTCGGCACCGACGTGGTCGCCGAAGTGACCGGCCGATCGCGCCGTGTCGTGCGCAAGGGCGACCGGCTGGTGGTCGAGAACCGCGCCGGCTCGGCCAACCTCGCCGAGACCTCGGCCTTCATGGACGACGTCAAGCGGATCCTCGTGTTCTCCGACGCGGGCGGCACGGGGAGGAGCTACCACGCCGAACTCTCGGCCCGGAATCGCCGCTTGCGGGTTCACTATCTGCTCGAGCCCGGATGGAAGGCGGATGCTGCGATCCAGGGGCTCGGCCGAACGAACCGGACCAATCAGGCGCAGCCGCCGCTGTTTCGTCCCATCGCGACCGACGTGAAGGCGGAAAAGCGCTTCCTCAGCACCATCGCGCGTCGGCTCGACACATTGGGGGCCATTACGCGCGGGCAGCGCCAGACCGGAGGGCAGGGGCTGTTTCGGCCCGAGGACAATCTCGAAAGCCAGTATGGGCGCGATGCATTGCGTCAACTCTACACGCTGCTGGTGCGAGGCAAGGTCGACGGATGTTCGCTCGAGAGGTTTCAAGATGCGACTGGCCTGAAGCTGACGGATACCAATGGGCTCAGGGATGAGCTGCCGCCCATCACGACCTTCCTGAACAGGTTGTTGGCCCTCACCATTGACCTGCAGAATGTGCTGTTCACCGCCTTCGAGCAGCTCTTGACCGCTCGGATCGAAGGCGCGGTTGCATCCGGCACCTACGACGTGGGGTTGGAAACTCTCCGTGCCGAGAGCTTTGTCGTCACCGACCGGCGGACGATCTATGACCATCCGGCGACCGGCGCCGAGACCCGGCTGCTCACGGTCGCCCAGCGCCACCGCAATCATCCGGTGAGTCTGGATGACGCTCTTGCTCGTCTTTCCAATCATGCTGTCCTGCTGATCAACGAGCGCTCGGGACGGGCCGCCGTGCAGGTTCCCGCCCCGAGCATCATGCTCGACGACGGCGAGATCGAGCGCCGCGTCCGCCTGATCCGGCCTATGGAGCAGCACCAAGTTCCCTTGAACATGATGGTGGAGAGCCATTGGGTTGAAGCGGATCGCGAGCGTTTTGCTGCTGCCTGGCTGGCGGAGCTTGCCGACGTGCCTGAGTTCACGGAAAGCACGATCCACATCGTGGCGGGCCTGCTGCTCCCGATCTGGAAGTGGCTGCCGAACGAATCGACCCGTGTCTATCGGCTCCAGACCGATGCAGGCGAACGTATCATCGGACGCAAGGTCTCTGCGGTCTGGGTCGCAAGCGTCCTTGCGGCGGACGCGCCTTCGCTGACGCCGGATGCTGCCTTTGCCGCGCTGGTGGAAGGACGGACCGTCCTCGATCTAACGGAGGGGCTCCAGCTTCGTCGAGTCCGCGTGATGGGTGCATATCGCATCGAGTTGTCGGGATTCAACGACACGATGCGCGATCGCCTCCGTGCTTACGGCCTCTTTGGGGAGATCATCTCCTGGAAGCTGCGCATGTTCGTACCCGCGGACGCGAGCGGCATTGAGGTCCTGTCGAGGGTGCTCGACACCTATCCGGTTACGGGCGTCAGTGAGCGGGAGGCCGCGTGATGTCCGGCGATGTCTCCGAACTGGCACGCCGCCTCGCGCGCGAGGCCGAGGCGGTGTGCCGACACTATCTCCCCAATGGTAAGCGGGCGGGGCGGTACTGGGTGGTTGGCGACGTCCACAACACCCCGGGCCGCTCGCTATTTGTGCGGCTCCAGGAATCGTCGAAGGGCCGCGCCGGCAAATGGACCGACGCCGCGACCGGGGGGCATGGCGATCTCCTCGACATCATCCGCGAAAGCCTTGCCTTGCGAGACTTCCGCGAGGTCGCCGAGGAGGCGAGGCGCTTTCTGAAGCTGCCTCGTTCTGAGGAGCAATCACTCCCGAGACCCGTTCGTCCGGTCGTGCCAGCTGGATCGCAAGAAGCCGCCCGTCGACTTTTTGCGATATCCGGTCCGATCGAAGGGACGTTGGTGGAAACGTATTTGCAACGTCGTGGAATAAGCCAAATCCACCATGGTGGTAGCCTGCGCTTCCACCCACGTTGCTACTACCGACCGGACGAGCATTTGCCGACTGAAACCTGGCCGGCGATGATAGGCTCTGTCACGGACCTCGAAGGACGGATCACCGGCGTACATCGCACCTGGCTAGATCCACACGGCTTTGATCGTGTGCGGCTCGGCAAGGCCCCGATCGACACCCCACGACGGGCCATGGGCGACCTGCTTGGTAACGCCGTTCGCTTCGGCGTGGTGGACGACGTGCTCGCTGCGGGCGAGGGGATCGAGACCATGCTGTCGCTGCGTCATGTACTGCCGACCTTGCCCATGACCGCTGCTCTCTCGGCCAATCACCTCTCAGCCATGTTGCTGCCGTCTGGCCTACGCCGACTCTATATCGCCCGTGACGCAGATGCCGCCGGAGATGCCGTACAGGCTATTCTCACCCAGCGCGCAGAAGCCGCCGGCATTGAAGCGATCGCATTATCGCCCCGGCTGGGCGACTTCAACGAAGATCTGCATATCTTCGGCCTCGAGGCCCTCCGAGCAGCGTTGCTACTTCAACTCGCACCGGAGGACGTCGTCCGTTTCCCGCATTCGTCGATGGCAACCGCGGAATAGCCCCGGCAATTCGATGGGCCGTCGACAGGTCGGTCGCGGTGCGGCCACTGCCGGAAGAGGACGCGACCACGGCCTTCTAGAGGGCGATCGGACGGCAAGCGGCTCGGGCCGGCAATGGCTGCGTCCGGCTATTTTCCGCCGCGCGCCGGCGACGAGAAGACATATTAGCCATCTGTCGAGCGCGCTTTGCATCGCGAAGCAAAATAGCCGGCCTCCGCCATCCTCCGCTGCGCTTCGGCCCTCCGTTCCGCTCCGGGTTCTGGCCCGTTCCGCCTGCCATCTGAGTGATCACCACGAAGGCC
This sequence comes from Bradyrhizobium nitroreducens, assembly GCF_002776695.1. Classification (GTDB taxonomy): domain Bacteria; phylum Pseudomonadota; class Alphaproteobacteria; order Rhizobiales; family Xanthobacteraceae; genus Bradyrhizobium; species Bradyrhizobium nitroreducens. Next base: position 6,351,784 of record NZ_LFJC01000003.1, on the reverse strand, counting down.
GCGATGGTCGCGGCCGATCCGGCAAAGGATCACCTCCATGACCGATCACGACGACATCGAACCGCCGCACGCCGCATCTCCGACCGAACACGTTCTTACCGAATTGCAGCTCTTCGGCTACCACCCCTTCGACGACCAGCCCGATCCACGGCCGCTTCCCGAGGGCAAGAGCATCACCGGTGCCGTCGCTGACATCTTCGATGCTCTGGTCGCGACGTTGAGTGATACTCGGCTCGAGCCGGACCTTGACGATCTGCTCTGGTCGACCGTCAACCTGTTTCACCGAGCGGTCGACCGCCTCGGTCGTCAGCTCGACAATAACGAACAGGCGCAGCAGAAGAGCCAGCGCGAGCAGGACGGCTCCGAAATTCGATCCGTCGAACTCGAGCGCATCACGGCGGAAGGCATCACGCTGATTGAGCGCCGCAACTGTCTGGAGCTCTTCCGTGATCAGGCCATTGAGCGCTTCGAGACTCACACCGGCTCATCCTGGCGCCCCCGATCGGGATCGCTGGTGAACCATCGTACGCTGACCGCAGCAATGATCGAC
>NZ_LFJC01000003.1:6265781-6351224 GCF_002776695.1 Bradyrhizobium nitroreducens | reverse complement strand
GAGCACAGCTCTCTCATCCCCCCCCCCCTTGTGGGGGAGGGGCAGGGAGGGGGGTAGCCACGAACTCCGACCTCTCCCGGGGGCACCCCCCTCCCTAGCCCTCCCCCACAAGGGGGGAGGGAACATAGCTGCGTGGGCCGAGAGAGTCTTTTTCACGACGGGGAACGCATCATGCTGACCATGATCGGCAAGCGCCTGATGTTCGCGATTCCCTCGCTGATCGGGGTCGTCATCGTCACCTTCCTGCTGACGCGCGCGCTGCCGGGCGATCCCGCCGCCTATTTCGCCGGTCCCGCCGCGACCAAGGAAGCCGTCGAGCAGATCCGCAAGAAGCTCGGCCTCGACAAGCCGCTGATCGAGCAGTTCTTCCGCTACACCAACGATCTCGCCCACGGCGACTTCGGCAACTCGCTCACGACAGGCCAGCCGGTCGCCGCCGAAATCCGCAACCGCCTGCCGGCGTCCGCTGAGCTGACATTGCTCGGCCTCATCGTCTCCGTCGTCATCGCCATTCCGCTCGGCGTACTCGCGGCGACGCGACCGGGCTCATGGGTCGATCATTTATGTCGTGTCACGACGACGGCGGGCGTCTCGCTGCCGGTGTTCTTCACCGGCCTCGTGCTGGTCTATATCTTCTATTTCCGTCTGGGCTGGTCGCCTGCGCCGCTCGGACGTCTCGACGTGTTCTACAGCGCGCCGCCGACCGTCACCGGCTTCTATCTGATCGATACGCTGATCGCGCGTGACTTCGAGGCGTTCCGCTCGGCGCTGAGTCAGCTCATCCTTCCCGCGACGACGCTGGCGATCTTCTCGCTGGCGCCGATCGCGCGCATGACCCGCGCCTCGATGCTGGCGGTGCTGGCCTCCGAATTCGTCCGCACCGCGCGCGCCAGCGGCCTGTCACCGACGACCGTCATCGTCACCTACGCGTTTCGTAATGCGATGCTGCCCGTCATCACCACGCTGAGCATGGTATTCTCGTTCCTTCTGGGCGCCAACGTGCTGGTGGAAAAAGTCTTCGCCTGGCCCGGCATCGGCTCCTATGCGGTGGAAGCGCTGATCTCCTCGGACTTCGCGCCGGTGCAGGGTTTCGTGCTCACCATGGCGGTGATGTACGTGCTGCTCAATCTGATCATCGACATTCTCTATGGCGTGATCGATCCGCGCGTCAGACTTGAAGGCTAGGGGGACACAATGAGCTCCGTTGCGCCTGCTGTTGAACCCGCCGGCCCCGCGCGGACCTCCGGGCTGTCGGCTGTCCTTGAACAAACCCGCTACGTCCTGAGCGAGAACAAGGTCACCGGTTTCGCCTTCGCGCTTCTGATTCTGATCCTCGTCGCCGCGATCTTCGGCCCCTACGTCGTGCCCTACGATCCGCTCGCCTCGGATACAGCTGCTGCGCTGAAACCGCCGTCGGCGGCGCACTGGTTCGGCACCGACCAACTCGGGCGCGACATCTTCAGCCGCGTCATCGTGGCGACGCGGCTCGACACATTCATCGCGGTCGCATCCGTCGCGCTGGTGTTCCTGATGGGCGGGCTCGCCGGCATCGCCGCCGGCTATTTCGGCGGCTGGACCGATCGCATCGTCGGCCGCATCGCCGACACCATCATGGCCTTCCCGCTGTTCGTGCTCGCCATGGGCATCGTCGCCGCGCTCGGCAACACCGTGCAGAACATCATCCTCGCCACCGCCATCGTGAACTTCCCGCTCTACGCCCGCGTCGCCCGCGCCGAAGCCAACGTTCGCCGCAACGCCGGCTTCGTGCAGGCCGCGCGCCTCTCGGGCAACGGCGAATTCCGCATCCTGCTGGTGCACATCCTGCCGAACATCATGCCGATCATGATCGTGCAGATGTCGCTGACCATGGGCTACGCCATCCTCAACGCCGCGGGCCTGTCCTTCATCGGCCTCGGCGTCCGCCCGCCGACCGCCGAATGGGGCATCATGGTCGCGGAAGGCGCGGGCTTCATGGTCTCAGGCGAATGGTGGATCGCGCTGTTTCCCGGCCTTGCCCTGATGATCGCGGTGTTCTGCTTCAACCTCCTCGGCGACGGCCTGCGCGACATCGTCGACCCCCAGCGGAGGACGTGATGGTCTTCAGTTTCGGATGTTTGCTGCGCGGATGTGAGGAGGGCGCATCTCTCTCGCTCCCTCCCCCCTTGTGGGGGAGGGTTGGGGAGGGGGGTAGCTCAGGAAACGGTGCTGTTGGTGCGCATGTTGTGGCGCTTGTAAATGGAGAGAGTCCCCGTGCGGTACCCCTCTCCCTGCCCCTCCCCCACAAGGGGGGAGGGAATGAGAGAGCGGCGGCCGCCTCACACGCGAATTTCCGGCCGGAATTCCCCAACGATTCCAAAGCCTTTCTACTGTGCATGGGGTTGTTTTCGCACTTTTTGCATCATGGCAGGCCCGCATGACCGCCCAGCCACTGCTCGACGTCCAGGATCTCACCGTCGAATTCTCCACCCGCCGCGGCATCGTCAAGGCCGTGCAGCACGTCAACATCTCCGTCGCCAAGGGCGAGGCGCTCGCCATCGTCGGCGAGTCCGGCTCCGGCAAGTCGGTGACGTCCTATGCGGTGATGCGCATCCTCGATCGTGCGGGGCGGATCGCCGAGGGTTCGGTGATGTTCTCCGGCATCGACGTCAAGGCCGCTAGCGAAGACCAGATGCGCGATCTGCGCGGCCGCGAAGTCTCGATGATCTTCCAGAACCCGCGCGCCGCGCTGAACCCGATCCGGAAAGTGGGCGACCAGATCGAGGACGTCTTGCGCACCCATGTGCAGCAGGCGATGGTCTCGGATCACGGCGAGAAGGCGATCGAGGCGCTGGAGCAGGTCAAGATCGCCCGCCCGCGCGAGCGCTATCACGCCTATCCGTTCGAGCTGTCGGGCGGCATGTGCCAGCGCGTCGTCATCGCGCTCGCGCTCGCCTGCAATCCGCAGCTGCTGATCGCGGACGAGCCGACCACGGGCCTCGACGTCACCACGCAGAAGGCGGTGATGGATCTGATCGTCGAGCTGACCAAGCGCAAGGCGATGTCCACCATCCTGATCACGCATGATCTCGGCTTAGCGGCCGCCTATTGCGACCGCGTCGTGGTGATGGAGAAGGGCCGCGTGGTTGAGACCGCCAAGGCCGCCGACATCTTTGCCAACCCGCAGCACCCCTACACCAAGAAGCTGATGCGCGCGACGCCGCGGCTCGGCGTGTCCTTGCGGGATCTGCTGCCGGAGGAAGAGGGCGCGTCCTCATCCGCATCCGTCATGGCCGGGCCTGACCCGGCCATCCATCACACTTCGCAAGATTCGTCTCAAGCGATGGACCCCCGGGTCAAGCCCGGGGGTGACGAGAAGAGTTCGCCTCTCCTCCGCATCGAAAAGCTCGTCAAGGAATACCCCCGCCAGGGCGCCACGGCGACGCTCGGAAAGCTGTTCGGCCGCAAGCCGCCCGTGGAGCCGGACGTGTTCCGCGCCGTCGACGGCATCAGCTTTTCGATCGGCCACGGCGAGAGCGTCGGTCTCGTCGGAGAGTCCGGCTGCGGCAAATCGACCACGTCGATGATGGTGATGCGCCTCCTGGACCAGACCTCCGGCCTGATCCAGTTCGACGGCGAGGACATCGGCGGCATTGCGCCTGCCAACTTTGCCCGGCTGCCGCAGCGCAGCCGCATCCAGATGGTGTTCCAGGATCCGACCGACAGCCTCAACCCGCGCTTCACCGCCGCCCGCGCCATCGCCGACCCCATTATGCAGCTCGGCGACGTCAGGGGCCGCGATGCACTCCGCGCCCGCTGCGAGGAGCTGGCGACCATGGTCGGCCTGCCGCACAATCTGCTGGATCGTTTTCCGCATCAGCTCTCCGGCGGCCAGAAGGCCCGCGTCGGCATCGCCCGCGCCATCGCGCTGCATCCCAAGCTCGTCATCCTGGACGAGCCGACGGCGGCACTGGACGTCTCGGTGCAGGCCGTGGTGCTCAACCTGCTCCAGGACCTGAAGGCGCGGCTAGGTATGAGCTATCTGTTCGTCTCGCATGATTTGAATGTGGTGCGCTTGCTGTGCGATCGTGTCATTGTGATGCGGACGGGACGGATCGTCGAGGAGGGCTCTTCCGAGCAGGTCCTCAGCGATCCCAAGGACGACTACACCAAGGAACTGCTGACGGCGATCCCGCATCCGCCGTTGCACTGATTGTTTGAGAAGCGAGATGGCCGAACCGCTGGACGACTATATCGACGCCGTATCGAAAGCGCTGGCGCTGCCGGTCGAGGAGGCCTGGCGGCCCGCGGTGCGCGCCAATCTCGAAGTCTCGCTGAGGCTCGCGCGCCTCGTCGACGAATTCGCGCTGCCGGACGAGACCGAGCCGGCGCCGATCTTCACCGCCTGATGCTGCCATGACCAGCAAGCCAGAGATGACGGCCGCCGAAATCGCGAAGGCGGTTGCGGGCGGCAAGATGTCCGCACTCGATGCGACCGAAGCCGCCCTCGCGCGCATCAAGCAGCACGACGGCATCCTCAATTCCTTCACCGACGTCACCGCCGAGCGCGCCCGCGCCAAGGCGCGCGCCGTCGATGCCGACATCGCCGCGGGCAAGGACGTCGGCCCGCTCGCCGGCGTGCCCTTCGCGGTGAAGAACCTCTTCGATGTCGCAGGGCTCCCGACCCGCGCGGGCTCGAAGATCAACCGCGATCGCGCGCCCGCAGCGCGCGATGCGACGCTGATCGAGCGGATGGAAGCCGCCGGCGCCGTGCTGGTCGGCGCGCTCAACATGGGCGAATACGCCTACGACTTCACCGGCGAGAACGTCCATGACGGCCCCTCGCGCAATCCGCATGACACCACGCGGATGACCGGTGGTTCCTCGGGCGGTTCGGGCAGTGCCGTCGGTGGCGCGCTGGTGCCGATCGCGCTCGGCTCGGACACCAATGGCTCGATCCGCGTGCCGTCCTCGTTCTGCGGCATCTTTGGGCTGAAGCCGACCTATGGAAGGCTGTCGCGGGCGCGCTCGTTCCCGTTCGTCGCGAGCCTCGACCATCTCGGTCCGTTCGCGCGCTCCGTCGCCGATCTCGCACTCGCTTATGATGCAATGCAGGGCCCGGACGCGGAGGACAGCGCCTGCACCACGCGCGGGCTGGAGCCGACGCTGCCGCTGATCGCCAATCCGGTCTCGGACCTGCGCATCGCCATCGCCGGCGGGTACTTCCAGAAGAACGTGTTTCCGGAAGCCGTCGAGGCCGTCAGCCGCGTCGCCAAGGCGCTCGGCGCAACGAGGGTGGTCGACATCCCCGAGGCCGCGCGCGCCCGCGCGGCGGCTTATGTCATCTCCACCACCGAAGGTGCTTCGCTGCATCTCGATCGCCTGCGCCAGCGGGCGAACGATTTCGATCCGGCCGTGCGCGACCGGCTGATCGCGGGCGCCATGGTGCCGGCAGCGCTGGTCGACCGCGCGCAAAAGTTCCGCCGCTGGTATCGCGCCGAGCTCGCCAAGATCTTCAAATCGGTCGACGTGCTGATCGCGTCGGCGACGCCCTGCACTGCGCCGAAGCTCGGCCAGGTGAATTTCAATCTCGATGGCGTCGAGCTGCCGGTGCGCGCCAATATCGGCATCCACACCCAGCCGATTTCCTTCATCGGACTGCCGGTGGTCGCCGTCCCGGTTCCGCTCGAACCGCTGCCGATCGGCGTGCAGATCATCGCTGCGCCATGGCGCGAGGACATCGCGCTCCGCGTCGCGCACGCCCTGGAAAAGATGGGTGTGGTGTCGGCGCCGGCCCCGAGGGGACTTTAAGAGGAATTTGAGATGGAGATCGATCTCCCCGAGGTGATCGCGGAAGTCAAAGCCGCGTTCGATCGTTACGAGCAGGCGCTCATCACCAATGACGTCGCCGTGCTCGGCGAGCTGTTCCGCAACGATCCCCGCACGCTGCGCTACGGCATCGGCGAGAACCTCTACGGCTATGAGGCGATCAACGGCTTCCGCGCCGCGCGCTCGCCGGTCGGCCTCAACCGCCGCACCGCCAGGACCGTCATCTCCAGCTATGGCCGCGACACCGCCGTGGCCTCCACCCTGTTCTATCGCGACACGGCGCCCGGCAAGGTCGGCCGGCAGATGCAGACCTGGATTCGCTTTCCCGAGGGCTGGCGTGTGGTCGCCGCCCATGTCAGCATCATCGACGAGCCGAAAGAGACCTGACCGTATGACGCTTGACGACTTTCCGCCCGGAGCCTTGCCGGCCGAGCCGGTGGTGCCCCGCGTCGACCGTGCCTCGCCATCAGTGCAGAAGGTCACGCGCGCCGAGGAGCTGCGCCTGCAGCTCGCCGACGAGATCGTGCGCGGCGCCCTCGCTCCCGGCTCGCCCCTGGACGAGACCGACATCGCGCGCCGCTTCAGCGTCTCGCGGACGCCGGTGCGCGAGGCGTTGCGTCAGCTGGTCGCCAGCGGCCTCGTCGAGGCGCGTGCCCATCGTGGCGCGGTGGTGGCGCAGCCCTCGTTCGAACGGCTGACAGGCATGTTCGAGGCGATGGCGGAGCTGGAGGCGCTGTGCGCCGGCCTTGCCGCCGAGCGCATGTCGGCCGCCGAGCGCCACGGCCTGGAGGCGATCCACGAAGAGCTGCGGGTGCTGAGCTACACCGGAAATCCCGATCGCTTTCACGAGGTCAACGAACGCTTCCACAACGCGATCTATGCAGGATCGCAGAACGGCTATATCGCCGAGATCACGCTGGCGACGCGCGTTCGGGTGCAGCCGTTCCGCCGCGCTCAGTTCCGCAATCTCGGTCGTCTCGCCAAATCGCAGGCCGAGCACGACCGCGTCGTCGTCGCCATCATGCGCGGCGACAAGCAGGGCGCCGCCGTCGCGATGCGCGCGCATATCGAATTGGTGCGCGGGGAGTATGAGATCTACGCGGTGTCGGTGTGATGCATCCGCGTCCCGGACGCGGTGCAGCGCGCAGCGCTGCTCCGCAGAGCCGGGACCCATCTATCCATCACGCACAGCAACTCCATGGGTCCCGGTTCAGCAGCGCACCACTGCGTGATGCGCTGCGCCCGGGACACGAGACCGGTTACGCCTTCGCACCTTCCGTCATATACTTCCGCCATCCCCCAAACGCGGTGATATCCCGCGCATCGCCCAGCACTTCGGGCTCGACCAGAAATCCCTTCACGCTGCGTCCATCCGCGAGCCGCAGCGTGCCGATCGCCATCGGCGCCGGAATCGCATTCACGAACTTGCCGAACGCCGCCGCCGACAGCGACCAGATCTCCAGCTCGATCGCGGCGCCCGTGCCGGTCGCGACGCGCAGCAGGCCCGGCTTCGGCGGCGTTGTCTTCAGCGCATAGAGCTTGTAGTCCGGCGCAGTCTTTGTCGCCTCGATCAGCTTGCCGTTCAGTGCCGTCAATTCGCCGTTCAGCGCCATACCGGACAGATGCGCGCCGACCACGGCAACGGGAATCTCATCGCCCGTGTTTGCGGTCAGCGGCGCGAGCGGCGCCTGCGCCGTACCCTTTGCGCCGAGACTCAACCTGGTGTCCGCATGGAAAACGCGGCCGATGCTGGCCAGCATCGCATCGCGCCCCGCGGGCGCCAGCAGCGTGATGCCGAACGGAACGCCGTCGGCGCGCAGTGAGGCCGGCAAAGCGAGGCCGCAGAGATCGAGCAGATTGACGAAATTGGTGTAGGTGCCGAGCCTGCTGTTGAGCTCGATCGGATTGGCGAGCACCTGCGCGGTCGTGTAGGCCGTCGGCGCGGTCGGCAGCACCAGCGCGTCGATATCGGCAAAGGTGCGCTCGGCGATCCAGCGCAGGCCCTGCAAACGATACAGCGCCGAGAAGGTGTCGGCCGCCGTCAGCCGTGCGCCGGCGGCGGTGATCTCGCGCGTCACCGGATGAATCGCGTCAGGCGCCGACGCGAGGAGATCCTTGATCACGAGATAACGCTCGGCGACCCAGGGGCCCTCATAGAGGAGCCGCGCCGTCTCGTAGAACGGTTCGAGGTCGAACTCGACCAGCGTTGCGCCGAGCGCGGTCCAGCGCTTCAGGGCGTCGGCGTAGGCGGTCTCCGCTTTCTTGTCGCCGAAGAAGATCAGCTGTCCGTTGCGCGGCACGCCGAGGCGCAAGCTTGGCGGAAGCGGCGTGATCGCGCCCAGCGGCCGGTCGCGTGAGAACGGGTCAGTCGGGTCCGGCCCTGCCATCACGGACAAGGCGAGTGCAGCATCATCCACCGTCAGCGCGAAGACCGATATGCAGTCGAGCGTGCGGCAGGCCGGCACGAGCCCCGTATTCGAGATCATGCCGAGGCTAGGCTTCAGCCCGACGATGTTGTTGAGCATCGCCGGCACGCGGCCGGAGCCTGCGGTGTCGGTGCCGAGCGACAGCGGCACGAGACCTGCGCCGACCGCGACCGCGGAGCCGGAGCTCGAGCCGCCGGGGATGAGATCCTCGCGGATCGAATTGCGGGGGATGCCGTAGGGCGAGCGCACCCCGACGAGGCCGGTTGCGAACTGGTCGAGATTGGTCTTGCCGATGATGATGGCGCCGGCCGCGCGCAGCCGCGCCACCGCGGTCGAATCGTGTGCGGGCGTATACGAAAAGGCCGGGCAGGCCGCCGTGGTCGCAAAGCCCAGTGCGTCGATATTGTCCTTCACCGCGACCGGCACGCCGTAGAGCGGCAGGCTGGCGGCGTCCGCGCGCGCGGCGAGCTTCTCGGCCTCCGCGACCGCATCCTTCTCCTCGCGCAGGCTGATGAAGACGGCCGGATCGTTGTAATCGCGGATGCGCTGATACGCCCGCGCGATCGTGTGCGCCGGCGTCAGCGTGCCCGCGCGATGCGCGGCCACAATCGCGGCGATCGTTTCAGGCTGCTCAGCCCCCATGCGTCAAAACTCCGGCACCATGCTTCACCCGGATTGAAGCAAGCGATGTGCCATTGTGTACAGAATCCAGGCAGGATGGTCGCCCGGGATATTATCGTGGGATCAGTGAGTTGGGAGATATTTCGGCGACCCGTCAGGTGGTCGTGCCAGCGCCCTGTTACGGGCATCTGCATAAATATTGGGCGGTCCGGATCAGGTGAAGCCGGCAAGGATCCGCAGCAGCTGCTCCCGGTTTTCCTTGCCGATCTTGTCCTCGACATGCCGCTCGTGCTCGGCGGCGAGCCGCTTGAATTTCGCCAGCGCCGTCTCGCCATGTGCGGTGAGATGCAGCGCGTGGGAGCGCCGATCGGCCTTCGACTTGACCCGCTTCACATATTTGCGCTGCTCGAGGCTGTCGAGCAGATGCACCAGCCGGGCGCGCTCGATGCCGAGGCGCTTGGCCACCGCCATCTGCGACAGGCCCGGATTGGCGCCGATCACCGTCAGCACCGAATATTGCGTCGGCCGGATGTCCACCGCGCCAAGCGTCTTGATGAAGTCCTGGAAGATCCAGATCTGGAAGCGCCGCACCGCATAGCCGGCGTGACCGACCAGCGCGTCGAGGCCGATGTCGTCGGCGACGTCGCGGACCGCCGCGCCGTTGCCCGCGCGTTTGCGTGAGGAATCCCCGGTCTCGCGCGACGTCGTTCTCACCGACTTTCTCTCCCTGCAAGGTCCGCTTCGCCGCTCCCCGCGCGCGGGGAGCGGAAGAAGAGCCTAGCGCTCGGCGGTCATGAAGGAAAGATTGTTGTTGACGACAACAATTGTCCTGCCCAACATTATGGCCAAGGCAGCCCGGAACGAGGCTGCGGCCGGTCCCGGATCCGGGCGGAGGGAGGAAACACATGACTGTCGCCCCACGCGGTGACGTTGCTGGCCTGTTCGCAACGCCACGGACCGTCGCAGAGCGCCGCGCCGACGGCAGCATCTTGCTGCGCTCGCCCGAATCGCTAGGTAGCAGCGCGCGCTGCGTCGGCGATTGGCTGGAGCATTTCGCCCGGCAGACGCCCGATGCGATCTTCCTTGCGGAGCGGGGCCATATCGATGCGCCCTGGACCACGGTCACCTACGCAAAGGCGCTGCGCCGGGTGCGTGCGGCAGCGTCCTGGATTCTGGCGCAGGGCCTCAGCGCGGAACGCCCGCTCGCGATCCTCTCCGACAACAGCGTCGATCACGCGCTGCTCGCGCTGGCCGCCCAGCATGTCGGCGTGCCCTCGGCCGCGATCTCGCCGGCCTATTCGCTGATGTCGAGGGATTTCGAAAAGCTCAAGAGCATGATCACGCTGCTCGATCCCGGCGCGATCTATGTCTCCGCGACCGGGCCGTTCGCGGCCGCGCTGGCAGCCATCGAACCGCTGCACAGCGCGCAGCTCATCAGCGGCAAGGAGGGTGATGCCGGCGCGCTCGCCTTCCGCGAGGTCGCGGCGACGCCGGAGAGCGCCGAGGTCACGGCGGCTTTCGCCGCGGTGACGCCCGACACGATCGCCAAATTCCTGTTCACGTCGGGCTCGACCGGTGTGCCGAAAGCCGTCATCAACACCCAGCGCATGCTGACCTCGAGCCAGCAGGCCAAGGCGCAGACCTGGACCTTCCTGCAGCCGGGACGCGGCGATCTCGTCATTCTCGACTGGCTGCCCTGGAGCCACACTTTCGGCGCCAACCACAATTTCAATCTCGTGCTGCGCAACGGCGGCTCGCTCTATATCGACGGCGGCAAGCCCGCGCCCGGGCTGTTTGCGACCTCGCTCGCCAATTTGAAAAGCGTGATGCCGACGGTCTATTTCAACGTGCCGCGCGGCTTCGACATGCTGATCGCGGCACTGCGCGGCGACGAGGAGCTCTGCCGCCGCTTCTTCAGCGAGGTGAAGTTCGCCTTCTATGCCGGCGCCGCGCTGCCGCAGAATCTCTGGGACGCGCTCGAAGAGCTCTCGCTCAAAACGGTCGGCCGCGCGCTGCCGATGGTCTCGGCCTGGGGCTCGACCGAGACTTCGCCGCTTGCGACCGACTGCCACTTCCTTGCCGAGCGCTCCGGCAATATCGGCGTGCCGATTCCGGGCACCGAGTTGAAGCTGGTCACGTCAGGCGACAAGCTCGAGGTGCGCGTGCGCGGTCCCAACGTCACGCCGGGCTATTGGAAGGCGCCCGAGCTGACCCGGCAGGCCTTCGACGAAGAGGGGTTTTATCTCATCGGCGATGCGGTGAAGCTTGCTGATCGCGAGCGGCCGGAGCGCGGCCTGTTCTTCGACGGCCGTGTCGCGGAAGACTTCAAGCTCAATTCCGGCACCTGGGTCAGCGTCGGCACGCTGCGCGTCGCCGGCATCGCCGCGCTCGCACCGCTGGCGCAGGATATCGTCGTCGCCGGTCACGGCGGCGACGAGGTGCGCTTCCTGGTGTTCCCGAACATCGCGGCTTGCCGTGCGCATGCCGGCCTGGGCGATACGGCTGATGTGACCGAGGTGCTCGCGCACGACAAGGTCAGGACCGCCATCGCGCAAGGGCTCGCGAAACTGAAGCAGCAGGGCCCCAATTCCTCCGGCCACGCGACGCGCGCGCTGCTGCTTGCCGAGCCGCCCTCGGTCGACGGCGGCGAGATCACCGACAAGGGCTACATCAACCAGCGCGCCGTGCTGACGCGGCGTGCGGATGCGGTGGCGCGATTGAACGACGATGCGTCAGGTGCGTGGATCGGGTTGTAACTGCAAAATGACCGCACTCGTTGCTCCCGTGCCCCGGACGCGGCGCAGCACGCAGTGATGCGCTGCTGAGCCGGGGCCCATCTCTCGTCGTGCGCGGGGTCGCATGGGTCCCGGCTCGGCGCAGCAGCGTTTCACGCTGCAGCGCGTCCGGGACACGAGAGCGTAGCGCTCAACCACGCCAGCCACCCTGCCGCAATATATTTCTGATTCTTTTGTTGCTTAAGCAACTAATTTGTGCGAACCGTTCCGGGAGGCGATGACGGCGGGGAAACCGCCGCGTCCGATCCTGGAGGAAACAATGCTCGGCCCGAATGGTGCCGCCGGCAAACGCCGGCGCATGCCCGGACGTGACGGAGGGGCGCGCCTGATGCGCGACCCGTCAGGTTTCCGTGCCGCCGGTGACCGCGCCGAGATTCTCGTGCAGCCGGCGGAGCAGGTCGATCAGCACCTCGCGCTCGTTCTTGTCGAGGCACGACAGCAGCCGCCGCTCGCGCTCGAGCGCTGCGACGATCACCTTGTCATGGGTGGCGCGGCCCTTCGCCGTCAGCGCGATCGAATGGGTGCGGCCGTCATTGGGATCGGTGCGGATCGAGACCAGCCCGCGCTTCTCGAGCCCCGCCAGCGTCCGGCTCACCGGCCCCTTGTCGAAGCCGATGACGTGGCAGATGCGCGAAGCCGGAATGCCGGGCTCGATCGCCAGCAGCGACATGATCCGCCATTCCGTGACGTTGACGCCGAACTCCCGCTGATAGAACGCGGTCGCGCTGTTCGAGAGCTTGTTGGCGATGAAGGTGACGAACGCCGGGACGTAACGGTCGAGATCGAGCGTCGGCCCCGCATCATTGGGCGCAGGCTTCTGGCGGGATCTGGTCAAGGACGGCGGCATGGCGGGGTTCTGACTCGCGGCGGGCCGAAAGACCTAAGGGCATGCGCCGTCCTTTCACAAGATCAAAATGAGGGAGGTCTCCCATGACCGTATCCGGCACTCCGGCATCGACGGATCCTGCGTCCGTTCCGCATCTCGATGTCGATCCCTTCGACATGACCTTTTTTGCCGATCCCTATCCGGCGCATCAGCGGCTGCGGGAGGCGGGGCCGGTGGTCTATCTCGACAAGTGGAACGTCTACGGCGTGGCGCGCTATGCCGAGGTCCATGCCGTCCTGAACGATCCCGTCACCTTCTGCTCCAGCCGCGGTGTCGGCCTGTCCGACTTCAAGAAGGAGACGCCGTGGCGGCCGCCGAGCCTGATCCTGGAGGCCGATCCGCCCGCGCACACCCGCACCCGCGCCGTGCTGTCGAAAGTGCTGTCGCCGACCGTGATGAAACAGATCCGCGACCGCTTTGCGGCGGCGGCCGAGGAGCGGGTCGACGCGCTGCTGGAGAAGCGCAGCTTCGATGCGATCACCGATCTTGCGGAGGCCTATCCGCTCTCGATCTTTCCGGATGCGCTGGGCCTGAAGCCGGAAGGACGCGAGCATCTCATTCCCTATGCCAGCGTCGTGTTCAACGCGTTCGGTCCGCCGAACGAGCTACGCCAGCAGGCGATCGCGCGCTCTGCGCCGCACCAGGCCTATGTCGCCGAACAGTGCCAGCGCGACAATCTCGCGCCCGGTGGCTTCGGGGCCTGCATTCATGCGCAGGCCGACGAAGGCGCCATCACGGCCACCGAAGCGCCGCTGCTGGTGCGCTCGCTGCTGTCGGCCGGTCTCGACACGACAGTCAACGGCATCGGTGCCGCGGTCTATTGCCTCGCGCGCTTCCCCGACCAGTGGCAGCGCCTGCGCGATGATCTGACGCTGGCGCGCAATGCTTTCGAGGAGGCCGTGCGGTTCGAAAGCCCGGTGCAGACCTTCTTCCGCACCACCACGCGCGAGGTCGAACTCTCAGGCGCGACGATCGGCGAAGGCGAGAAGGTGCTGATGTTCCTCGCCGCCGCCAACCGCGATCCGCGGCGCTGGGACCAGCCCGACAGCTACGACATCACCCGGCGGACTTCCGGCCATGTCGGCTTCGGCTCGGGCATCCACATGTGCGTCGGCCAGCTCGTCGCGCGCCTCGAAGGCGAGGTGATGCTCACCGCGCTGGCGCGCCGGATCGCGAAGATCGAGATCACGGGCGAGCCGAAGCGCCGCTTCAACAACACGCTGCGCGGGCTCGACAGCCTGCCCGTGACCATCACCCCGGCCTGACGAGGAGCTTCGATGCCTGCCATCACCTTCATTCATCCCGACGGCAAGTCCGAGCGCGTCGAGACCTCAGGCGGCGAGAGCGTCATGCAGGCCGCGACCCGGCACGGCCTCGACGGCATTTTGGCCGAGTGCGGCGGCAACGCCATGTGCGCGACCTGCCACGTTTATGTCGACGAGAGCTGGCTCGCGCGGCTGGCCGCCATGGCCGGCGACGAGGACGCGCTGCTCGACGGCACCGCGGCCGAGCGGCGGCCGAACAGCCGGCTGTCCTGCCAGATCGATATCACGCCCGAACTCGATGGGCTCGTCGTGAGACTGCCGGAGCGGCAGGTCTGATCTGAAGACGTCTGAATTTCGATGAGCCGGCGACGACCGGCAACCAACAAACAGGGGAGGGAATGATGAAGCACTTGAAGTGGACGCTTGCGCTGGCCGCGAGCCTGATCACCGGCGCGGCGAGCGCGGAGATATCGGACAATGTCGTGCGCATCGGCGTGCTCAACGACATCTCCGGCATCTTCCAGGACACCAACGGCATGGGCTCGGTGGAAGCCGCGCGCATGGCGGCGGAGGATTTCAACGGCGGCGGCAAGGGCATCAAGGTCGAGATCGTCTACGCCGACCACCAGAACAAGGCCGATGTCGGCAACGCCATCGCGCGCAAATGGCTCGACGTCGAAGGCGTCGATGCCATCGTCGACGTGCCGAACTCGGCCGTCGGCCTCTCCATCAACACGCTGCTGCGCGACAGCCGCATGACGTTCCTGGCCTCGTCGACCGCAAGCTCGGACCTCACCGGCAAGGCCTGCTCGCCCAACACCATCCAGTGGGTCAACGACACCTGGGCGACCGGCAACACCACGGCGGCGGCCATGATGTCGCGCGGCGGCAAGGACTGGTACTTCCTCACGGTCGATTATGCGCTCGGCAAGGGCATCGAGGCAGAGGCGCAGAAATACATCGAAGGACACGGCGGCAAGGTGCTCGGCTCCTCCAAGCATCCGCTCGGCACCTCCGACTTCGCCTCCTTCCTGTTGCAGGCGCAAGGCTCGAAGGCGCAGGTGATCGGGCTTGCCAATGCCGGCGGTGACACCATCAACGCGGTGAAGCAGGCCGCCGAGTTCGGCATCCAGCAGAGCGGCCAGAAGCTCGTCGCCTTCCTGCTCTTCATCAACGACGTCCACGGCATGGGCATCAAGGTCGCGCAGGGTCTCCAGTTGATGGAAGCCTTCTACTGGGACATGAACGACGATACCCGCGCCTTTGCCAAGCGCTTCGCCGCGCGGCCCGGCATGAACGGCAAGATGCCGAGCGGCAACCAGGCCGGCGTCTATGCCTCGACGCTCGCCTACCTCAACGCCGTCGCGGCCACCGGCAGCGACAATGCCAGGGACGCCGTGCCCGAGATGAAGAAGTTCAAGGGCAAGGACAAGCTGTTCGGCGACACCACCATCCGCCAGGACGGCCGCGTCGTGCACCCCATGTACTTGTTCGAGGTGAAGAAGCCGGAGGAGTCGAAATACCCTTACGACTACTACAAGCTGGTCTCGACGATTCCCGCGGATCAGGCCTTCCGCCCGCTGGCGGAGGGCGGGTGTGAATTGGTGAAGTAGCTAGAGAGAGAGCGCGGTCTCCTCTTACCCTCCCCTGGAGGGGGAGGGTCGATCGCGCGAAGCGCGAGCGGGGTGGGGTGATCTCTCAGCACGGGCACCGCCGCGGCGGAGAGACCGTCACCCCACCCCGCTGCGCATTTCGCTTCGCTGCATGCGCAGCGACCCTCCCCCTCCAGGGGAGGGTAGGAGGAACGCGCGCAGCGCTGGCCACTACACCACCTTGCTACTCCCTTGCGTGATCAGCCGCGCCGCGCGCTGGTCTCGGGCGTAGATCCAGAGCCAGCTCAAGGCGACGCTGAGGCGATGGCGCAGGCCGATCAGGAAGTAGATGTGGGCGATGCCCCAGATCCACCATGCGATGGTGCCGCGCAGCTTGACCTTGCCGAAGTCGATCACCGCCAGGCGCTTGCCGATCTGGGCGAGGCTGCCGGCGTGCTTGTAGCGGAACGGGCCGGTCGCGGCTCCGCGCAGGCGGGCCTTGATGGTCTCGGCGACATGGCGGCCCTGCTGCTTGGCTGCCGGCGCGATGCCGGGCACCGGCTTGCCGTTCCAGGCGTTGATGCTGGTGGTGTCGCCGATCGCAAAGATCTCGGGATGGCCTGGGATGGTGAGGTCGGCCTCCACCTGCACGCGTCCGGCGCGGTCGGCGGGAGCACCCAGCCATTCGGCGGCAGGTGAGGCGCGGACGCCGGCAGCCCAGATTCGCGTCTTGGCTTCGAGCAGCTTGCCGCCGAACACCACGCCCTCGCGATTGATCTCGGTGACGGCCTGTCCCAGCACGACCTCCACGCCGATCTTTTCCAGCGAGGCCTGCGCGTAGGCGGAGAGATCGTCGGGAAAGCCGGCCAGCACGCGCGGTCCCGCCTCGATCAGCACGACGCGCGCTTTGTGGGTGTCGATGTTGCGGAAGTCGGCGGGCAAGGTGTGATGCGCCATCTCGGCGATGGTGCCGGCGAGCTCGACGCCGGTCGGGCCGGCGCCGACGATGACGAAGGTCAGCCGCGCCGCGCGCTTCGCCGGATCGGTCTCGCGCTCGGCGCGCTCGAATGCCACGAGGATGTGCCGGCGCAGCGTGGTCGCGTCCTCCAGCGTCTTCAGGCCGGGCGCCCATTGCTCCCATTCGTCGTGGCCGAAATAGGCGTGGCGCGCGCCGGTCGCCAGCACCAGCGTGTCGTAGGGCACCTCGCTGCCGTCGTCGATCTGCACGCAGCGCCTGTCGGCATCGACGCCGCTCACGGTCGCAAACAGCGTCGTCACCTCACGGCGGTCGCGCATGAGATGGCGGATCGGCCAGGCGATCTCGCTGGTGGCGAGCGAGGCGGTCGCGACCTGGTAGAGCAGCGGCTGGAACAGATGATGGTTGCGGCGGTCGATCAACGTGATCTCGACCGGGGCGCCGGCAAGCCGGTAAGTCGTCTCCAGCCCGCCGAAGCCGGCGCCGACGATGACGACGCGATGGGGATGTGCGGCCATGATACGCCCTCGAATCTCGCTGCTGCTCTTCCTCATTTAAGTGCGGATCGGGCGTCGCGGTCCAATAGAGGCCATCAATCGCGACATAGGCGGGGCGCATCGATCCGGCGCGAGAAAGCGCCGCAGGCCTGATCGGGCCTTGGCCGAAGGAGTAGCATTATATTTCTTGCCATCTCCGATCGGGGCGAAATATGGTGCAGGGGCAGGCGCTGAGCCATTGGCGGCTCGACAGATTTTGCGTTCAATAGAGAAGGCCCGGGGCGGCGATCACCCCGCTTGCGGGCTCAATCATAAGGAGGGGAGTGATTATGAAAACGGCATTCTGGCTGGCGGGCGCAGCGGCGCTGGTGCTGGCGAGCCCGGCTTTCGCCGGCGACACCATCAAGATCGGTTTCGTTTCGACCTTCAGCGGCCCGACCGCCGTGATCGGCAACGACATGCGCAACTCGTTCGAGCTCGCGCTGGACCACATGGGCCGCAAGATGGACGGCAAGCCGGTCGAGGTGATCTACGAGGACGACGGCCAGAAGCCTGACGTCGGCAAGCAGAAGACCGAGAAGCTGGTGCAGTCCGACAAGGTCGATTTCATCGTCGGCTACATCTGGTCGAACGTGCTGCTGGCCTCGCTGAAGACGGCCGTGGATTCGCAGACCTTCCTGATCTCGGCCAATGCCGGCCCGTCGCAGCTCGCCGGCGAGCTGTGCAGCCCTTACGTGTTCTCGACCTCCTGGCAGAACGACCAGACGCCCGCCGCGATGGGCCTCTACATGAACCAGAAGGGCGTCAAGAGCGTGTTCCTGATCGGCCCGAACTACGCGGCCGGCAAGGACATGCTCGCGGGTGTGAAGAGCACCTTCAAGGGCGAGGTCAAGGGCGAGGAATACACGGTGTGGCCGAGCCAGCTCGACTTCTCCGCCGAGCTCTCCAAGGCGCGCGCCTCGGGCGCGGAGTCGATCTTCGTGTTCTATCCGGGCGCGGCCGGCGTGCAGTTCCTCAATCAATATGCGCAGGCGGGCCTCAAGAGCACCATGCCGCTCTACACGGCGTTCACCGTCGACGAGCTGTCGCTGCCGCTGCAGAAGGACAACGCACTCGGCGTGCCTGGCGCGCAGGAATGGGTCAACGACCTCCCCAACGAGCAGAACAAGCGCTTCGTCGCCGACTACCGCAAGAAATATCCTGGGCTGCGTCCGACCTATTACGGCGCGCAATCCTATGACGCGGCCCAGCTCATCAACAGCGCGGTGGTCGCGGTGAAGGGCGACACCAGCAAGAAGGACGCGATGAAGGCCGAGATGGAGAAGGCCAACTTCAAGTCGCTGCGCGGTGCGTTCAAATACGGCAAGAACCACATCCCGGTGCAGAGCTTCTATCTCCAGGACGTGGTCAAGGACGGCGAAGGGCAGCTCTCGCTGAAGACGGTCGCGACCATCGTGGAGAACGACCAGGATCGCTTCCACGACAAGTGCCCGATGAAGTAGCCGCAAGCGACGTTGCCCCTTCTCCCCTTGTGGGAGAAGGTGGCGCGAAGCGCCGGATGAGGGGTATCTTTCCGCGAAGCAACTTCTATCGTGTTCGCGGAGAAATACCCCTCACCCGTCTCGCCGCTATCGCGGCGAGCCACCCTCTCCCACAAGGGGAGAGGGGAAGCAGCGGCTACACCCGCGGCATGCTCGCAGGCCGCACCTCGCGGGACTGCGCTGCGAGCCTGATGCCGGCGTTCGCCGCACCGAACCCCTGATAATTCCTGCGCTCGACGATCTCGAAGAAGAAGCGCTCGTCGAAGATGTGGGTGTAGACCTGGAAGAACTCGCCATCGCCCTCGCGGTCGTAGAGGATGTGGTTGGCGCGCAGCTGCGCCATCAGCTCGGGCGCGAGGTCGTATTTGGCTTCGATGTCGTCGTAATAATTGGCGGGGATGTCGAGGAAATCCGCACCGCGCTTGCGCATCGCCGCGACCGTCGCGAAGATGTCCCGGCACGAGAACGCGACGTGCTGCACGCCCGAGCCGAAAAACTCCGAGATGAAGCGCGCCGGCAGCGTGCGGTTGGCGGAGGAGCCGTTGAGCACGAAGCGCAGGCTCTGGTCGGCATTGACGATGGCCTGGCTCTGCACGAGACCTCTGGGATCGGCGATCTCCATCTGGGGCAGGCGCTTGAGGTCGAGGATGCCGGTGTAGAAAAGCAGCCAGGACAGCATCTCGTCATAGGGCATCGACTGCGCGATGTGGTCGACGGCGAGCAGGGCGTCCGCGCTCGCATCGCCAGGGACAGGCTCGAAATCGGTGTCCCAGTTCTTGCCGGCCTGATCGAGGAAATAGAGCAGACTGCCGCCGACGCCGTGGATCGCGGGAATCTCCAATTCCCCCGGGCCGACCGGCTGATAGAAGGTGCGCGCCTTCAGCGTCTCGGCGCGCTGCATGGCGAGGCCGGCATTGTCGACGTCGAGCGCGATGGCGCAGACGCCGGGGCCGTGCGTGACATAGTGCGAATGGGCAAAGCCGTCGGTCTCGCTGTTGATGACGAGCTCGACCTTGCCCTGCGACCAGCGCTCCACCGCCTTGCTGCGATGCGCGCCGGTCTTGCGGAAGCCGAGTTGCGAGAACAGGCGGCCGAGGTCGCCCGCTTTGGTCTCGTTGACGGCGAACTCGACGAAGCCGGTGCCGCGACTCTTCGCCTTCGGTGCCAGCGGCTCGGCGGCAAATTTCGGCCAGTCCGGCGCGAGCTGGTCCTCCAGCAGGATCAGCGAGCGCAGGCCGTCGAGCGCGGTCTGCGCGGCCGAGCCGGCGCGGAACTGGTCGTTGAAGATCTCCAGCGACAGCGGCCCGGCATAGCCGGTCGCAGCGACCGCCGCCATGAACTCGCCGACCGGCAGATCGCCCTGGCCGGGGAAGGAGCGGAAGTGCCGGCTCCAGGACAGGATGTCGAGCTCGAGCTTCGGCGCGTCGGCAAGCTGCACCAGGAAGATCTTGTCGCCGGGGATCGAGGCCATCGCGCGCACCGGAAAGCCGGGCGCCAGCGCGTGAAAGCTGTCGAGGATGATTCCGATCGCGGCATGATCGGCGCGCCGCACGATCTCCCAGGCGTCGCGATAGTCGTTGACATGGCGGCCCCAGGCCAGCGCCTCGTAGCCGACGCGTAAGCAGCGCTTGGCTGCGCGTTCGCCCAGCTCGCGAAAATCCTCCGCGGCGCGGTCGATGCCGCCAAGCGAGGCGGGCGAGACGTTGGAGCAGATCAGCAAGAGATCGGTGCCGAGCTCCTGCATCAGATCGAACTTCCGCTCCGCGCGGGCAAAATTGCGCGCGCGCTGCGGCTCCGGCATGCCCTCGAAATCGCGGAACGGCTGGAACGCCGAGATCTTCAGGTTGAGGTCGCCGCAGAGCTTTGCGATGTCGCGCGGACCCGCGCCGAACGACAGCAGATCGTTCTCGAAAATCTCGACCTCGTCGAAGCCCGCGGCGGCGATGGCGCGGAGCTTTTCGTCGAGTGTACCTGAGAGAGAGACGGTCGCGATCGAGCGCTTGTTCATGCTGCCTGCTCCATGATCCGCCCCGGTGAAATTGTCTGGCCCGTGCGCGCGGCCTCGCTGACGGCTTCGACGACGGCGAGCGTTCCCATTGCATCCTCGGCCGTGATCAAAGGCCGTTCCTGGCCCCTGACGACCGCGCAGAAATGACGGAGCTGCTCGACCAGCGGATCGAGCGCGAGCGGTGCGATGGTTCCGCGCGACAGCGGCGCATACCAGCCGGGCTGCTGTGTGTAGGACCACAGCTCCATATCGGGCACGGAAAGCGATCCCTCGGTGCCGGAGAGGATGTAACAGGGCTGGTCCTGCTTGGGGTACGCAGCGTTCTCGCCCGATGTCAGCTCCCAGCTCCACGGCGCCGGCGTCGCATCCGACACAGTCACCGTCCCCAATGCGCCACGCTCAAAGCGCAGCAGCAGCGCGGCGGTGTCCTCGACAGCGAAGCCGCGCACCTTGTTCGAGGTCAGCGCCTGCACCTCGGCGATCTCGCCGCAGATGAAGCGGAGATTGTCGATGTCGTGGATCAGGTTGATCAGCAGCGGTCCGCCCCCCTGCTCGCGGCGCCAGGCCACCTCGAAATAGTCGTCGGGCTTTTTCAGCAACCACAGCCCGACCACGGCGGTGAGCTGGCCGAGCTTGCCGTTCGCCACCGCTTCGCGCGCGGCCTTGATGATCGGATTGTGCCGGCGGTGATGGCCGACCAGCATCGGAACGCCGGCCCGCTCGACGGCGGCACAAAGACGCTGCGCGTTGACGACCGTATCGGTCACCGGCTTTTCGATCAGCGCAGGGACGCCGGCTGCCGCGCAATCGAGCGCCATCGGCAGGTGCAACATGTTGGGCGAGGCGATGATGAGACCGTCGGGCCTTTCCTGCGCCAGCAGCGCGCGGTGATCGGCGTAGCAGGCAGTTTTGCGGGCTTGCGCATAGTCCTGCGCAGCAGGCGAGGGGTCGGCGATGCCGGCGAGCTCGCAGTCCGGTGACGCCGTGATCAACTCGATATGGCGGCGGCCGATCAGGCCGGCGCCGGCGACGGCGATGCGCAGTCGCGCGCTCATGCCGCGCTTTCCTCCATGGCGCCGCCGAGGAAGAGCTGACCGATGCGGGGGTCGTTCAGGATGCGCCTGGCATCGTCGACCATGCGGGTCTGGCCGAGCTCGAGCACGATGCCGATGTCGGAGATTTCCAGTGCCGAGCGCGCGTTCTGCTCGATCATCAGGATGGTGACGCCGCGATCGCGCAAGCTCTTGAGGATATCGAAGGTCTGCTGCACCATCAGCGGCGACAGGCCGATCGAAGGTTCGTCGATCAGGACCAGCTTCGGCTCGAGCAGCAGCGAGCGGGCGATCTCCAATTGCTTCTGCTCGCCGCCGGAGAGCGTCGAGGCCTGCTGCGCGGATTTGCGGCGCAGCGCCGGAAACAAATCCAGCGCCGCCTCGATCCGCTTCGGCAGGTCGAGTCCTTTCCCGGCCGAGACGCCGCCAAGCTCGATATTGCTGCGGACCGACAGCTCGGGAAAGATGTTGCGGCCCTGCGGCACGTAGCAGATGCCGGCAGTGAGCAGCGCGCGCTGGCTCAGGTTCGTGACGTCGCGGCCGGCAAAATTGACCTTGCCTTCGCGCAGCTTCAACAGGCCGAAGATCGCCTTGAACACGGTCGACTTGCCGGCGCCGTTCGGGCCGATGATGGTGGTGATGGTGGCCTGCGGGACGGAAAAGCTCGTGCCGTTCAGGATCGTCATCTTGCCATAGCCGCCGACGAGATTGTGAACCGAGAGGATTGGCTCGCTCATGATCTTGTCCTCAATGTCCGAGATAGGCTTCGATCACCGCCGGGTTCTTGCGCACCTCATCCGGGCGTCCCATCGCCAGCACCTTGCCTTCCGCCATCACCATCACGCGCGAGCACAGCGACATCACGAACTCCATGTTGTGCTCGATCACGACGAAGGTGGCGTTCTTCTCGCGGTTGATCGCGACCAGCCGGTCCTTGAGATCCGCCAGCATCGACGGGTTGACGCCGCCGGCGGGCTCGTCCAGCAGCACGAGGCGCGGGCCGCCCATGAAGGCCATGGCGGCATCGAGCAGCTTCTGCTGGCCGTAGGAGAGGCCGCCGGCCGGCTCGTCGGCGAGATGGTCGAGCTTGAAGAAGCCGATCATCTGGTTGGCGGCATCAGTCAGTCCGGCATCGGAGCGGCCGACCAGGCGCGAGGCCATGTTGCCCTGGTGCTCCTGCCCGGCGAGGATCAGGTTCTCGCGCACCGAGAGTTTTGGGAACACCTGCAGGAGCTGGAAGGTTCGGCTGACCCCGAGCTTGTTGAGCTCGGCGGGACGGAGGCCCGTGACGAGCTTGCCGTCGAGCTTCACTTCGCCGCCTGATGGTGTGAGCTGGCCGAGGATGCAGTTGAACAGGGTGGACTTGCCGCAGCCGTTCGGGCCGATCAGCCCGAGGATCTCGCCCTCGCGCACGTCGAAGGAGACGCCGTCGACGGCGCTGATGCCGCCAAAGTTCTTTTTGATGCCGGTGACTTCGAGGACCGCACTCATTGCGCCGTCTCCAGTCGGGATTTTGCGACGGCGCGCAGCGCGGACGCCGCCTTGGTGCGGCGCTCGGCGAGATAGCGGTCGAGGATTCCCAGAATGCCCGTCGGCGACCAGATCAGAAGCCCCATCACCGCCACCGCGTAGAGCATCAGATAATAGCCCTCGGTGAAGCGCAGCCATTCCGGCAGCAGCACCGCGATCATCGCCCCTAGGAACGGGCCGAAATAGAAGCCGGCGCCGCCGACGATCACCATCATCAGCAGGTCGAGCGAGAGCGACAGGTTGAACGGCACCGGATCGATATATTGCGTCAGCGGCGCGTAGAGCGCGCCGGCGACGCCGCCGAGCGCCGAGCCGATCGCGAACGCCATCAGCGTATAGCGGCGCGTGTCGATGCCGAGCGATTGCGCGCGCAAGGGATTCTCGCGCAGCGCCATGAAGGCGCGGCCCCAGGGCGAGCGGATCAGCCACCACACCGCGACCGACACGATCGCGAGCGAGCCGAGGCAGACATAGTAGAACGGCAGCGGCTTGTTGGTGGCGATCCCGAGGACGTGCGGGCGCGGGATGTTGGAGATGCCGTAGATGCCGCCGGTGAGCCAGCTCTCGTTCCGGAACACCAGGAATGCAAGGGTGGAGAAGGCCAGCGTGACGAAGGCGAGGTAATGGTGCTGCACGCGCAGCGCCGGATAGCCGAGCACCCAGCCGACCGAAAAGCTCAAGGCGATCGCGACCAGGATTGCCGCCGGCAGCGGCCAGCCATGGGTGGTCATGATCGCCGCCGCATAGGCGCCGATGCCGACGAAGGCGCCCTGCGCCAGCGAGACCTGGCCGGCGTAACCGAGCGTGAGGTTGAGCCCCATCGCAGCGATGCTCATCACCGCCCATTGGCTGAGGATGAACAGGCCGTAGCGGTTGAAGTTCATGGGCACGATGATCAGGCCGGCGATGACGGCAAGGCCGAGCGCGATCTTCAGGGGTTTGCCGAAACCGCTCATACGGTGCGCTCCTCGGCGCGGCCGAGCAGACCTTGCGGCCGGAACAGGATGACGGCGATCAGGAAGATCATCGGCACGGCGGCGCGATATTGGGTGGAGACATAGGCGGCCGCGAGGTTGTCGAGCACGCCGATCAGCAGGCCGCCGGCGATCGCGCCGCGCACCTGGTTGAAGCCGCCGACGATCGCCGCGATGAAGGCGGCCTGGCCCAGCACCTCGCCGGAGGAGAATTTTGCCAGATAAATCGGCGTGATCAGCAGCGAAGCGAGGGCGACCAGGAAGGCGTTGATCAGGAAGGTCAGCAGGATCATGCGCTCGACCGGCACGCCGATGATGCGCGCCACGGTCGGATTTTGTGCGGCCGCCTGCATCTGGTGGCCGAGCGAGGTGCGGTTCAGCAGCGTGGTCAGGCCGAGCACCGCAAGAATGGCGACGACGAGCACGCCGATGCTCTGCAGCGACACCGCATGGCCGAAGATGGAGACGTCGCCGGTCGGCACGATCGAGGGGAAGGGCGAGGCTTCGGCGCTGAAGAACTGCTTGACCGCTTCCTTGATGCCGATCGCGAGCGCCATGGTCGCGATCGCCAGCGGCAGCACGCCGTGGCGCATCATGGGGTCGACGAGCAACAGCTTGAAGCCGAGCCCGAGCAGGATCATCGACAAGAGGATGCCGAGGATGATCGCGAGCCAGAACGGCGCGCCCGCATGCATCGCCGCCAGCATCAGGAACGCCGGCAGCATCACGAACTCGCCTTGCGCGAAATTGATGGTCTGCGAGGTCTGCCACAGCAGCGTGAAGCCGACCGCGACCAGCGCATAGATCGCGCCGGTGGCAAGTCCGGCGACCAGAAGATCGAACAGATTGGACATGTTCCCCTCGTGTCTATCCCTCGCCTCGCTCTCTCGTCTCCCTCGCCCCGCTTGCGGGGAGAGGGTGGGGTGAGGGGGAGTCTCCGCAAGGACGGTGACAGTTGGACTCGCGGAGAGTCCCCCTCACCCGCCGCGCTTTGCGCGTCGGCCTCTCCCCGCGTGCGGGGAGAGGCGAAGATCACTTCACCTTGGGCAGCACCTGCTTCACGACCTGCTTGCCTTCGACCACCTCGACCAGAAAACTCTGGCGGTCGATGTCGCCGGTGTCGCTGAAGGTGACGTCCATCAGGATGCCCGGCTCGTCGGCGGCCTTGATGGTGAGGCCGTGCAGCGTGTCGGCGAATTTCTTCGGGTCGACCTTGCCCATCTTCTCGGTGGTGGCCTTCACCATGTAGACGGCGAGATAGCCCTTCAGGCCGTTGTGATCAGGGACGTAATTGTACTTCTTGGAAAACTTCTCACGGAATTGCTTGACCAGGTCGACAGGGGCATCGGTGGTGAGACCGACATGGCCGCGCGCGCCGTTGGCGGCGTCGCCCGCGAGCTCGATCACCTTCTGGCCGATCAGCGTGGTCTCGCCCATCAGCGGCGCATTGACGCCCTGGCGCTTCAGCTCTTTCAGGATGCGCGCGCTCTCTTCCTCGTTCAGATAGACGAACACGGCGTCGGGATTGGCAGCTTTGATCTTGCCGACGTCGGCGGCGAAGTCCGCCTGGCCGGCTTCGGTCGAGAGGTCGGCGACGACCTTGGAGCCGAGCCGTTCGAGCTCCTTGGTCACCATGTCACGTCCGCCGCGGCCGAAATCGTTGTTGACCCAGACCACCGCGACCGTCTTCGCCTTCATCTCGTCGTGAATGTATTTCGCGACCTTCGGCATCGAGGATTGCTGGCCGAACGAGGTGCGGAACAGGAATTTGTTGCCGGCCTGCGTCAGCTCGGCAGCTTCGCCGCCCATGATCTGCGCGATGCCGGCTTCGGCCGCGAGCGGGGCCGTCACCTTCACCGAGCCGGAATAGCCGGGCCCGAGCAGCACATAGGGCTCGGCATCGAGCGCCTTCTGCACCTGGGCGCGCGCCACGCCCGGATTGGACTGCGAGTCGGCATGGGTGACTTCGAGCTTGCGGCCGAGCACGCCGCCCTTGGCGTTGATCTCCTCGATCGCGAGATCGATGCCGTTCTTCCAGTTGGTGCCGACGGTGGCGCCGCCACCGGACAGTTCGGCGACGTCGGCGAGCTTGATCGCCTGGGCGTGAACGCTGGTTGCAGCTGCGAAGGCAAGCAGGGCGCCTGCCAGAATAGTCGTCTTCATGGTCTCTCCTCCCATTTTCTCTGATGTGCTCCGCGGCCTTGTGTCCGGCCGCTTCGGTTACGCTGCGTGATAGGCCGCGCTTCGTGCCGCCATCACCTCGTCGAATGCCTTTCCCATCACCTCGGTCGATGCGGCAAGGCCCGTGAACAGTTCGAAAGCGTCGGCCGCCTGATAGATCGCAAGCTCCCGCCCGGTCATGATCTGTGCGCCCTTGGCCTGGGCCGCCGCCAGCAGGGGCGTGATCAGAGGCGAATAGACGGCATCCGCCACCCAGAGTTTTTCATGCAGCAACGCGGCGGCGACCGGCATGCCCCGGTTCGGCAGCATGCCGACCGGCGTGCCGTTGACGAGGCCGGTTGCGCCGCTTAGCGCATCCTCGACGTTTGCTGCGATCCTCGCGCCACCAAGCGGTGCCAGCAGGGAGACGAGTGTCGCGGCGCGCGCCGGCTCGCTGTCGAAGATGCGGATGTCGGAAACCTTCAGGCTCGCCAATGCAAAGGCGATCGCCTTGCCGACGCCGCCGGCGCCGATCACCGCGACGGCGTTCCCGGCGGGTGCCAGCAGCGGCGCCACCGCGCGGGCAAAGCCTGTCGTGTCGGTGTTGTGGCCGATCAGGCGGCCGTCTTTGACCACGACGGTGTTGACCGCCCCCATCGCGGCCGCGCCGGGCGCCAACTCGTCGAGCAGCGGGACGACCGCTTCCTTGTAGGGGTAGGTGACGTTGACGCCGGCAAAGCCGAGCCGCCGCACGCCCTCCAGCATCAGGCTGAGGCCGGCCGCGTCGGCGCCGGCCACCTCGATCAGCTGATAATGGCCGCGCAGGCCGAGCGCCTCGGCGGCGCGTTCATGCATGGCGGGCGATGCGGAATGCGCGATCGGCGCGCCGATCAGGCCGGTGAGGAGCTTCTTGCTGGCGGCGTATCCGCGCTTGGACATGGTTCGCTATCGTCTCAAAGGGAACGTTCGGTCCCGGTCATTAGCGGGGAAACCCGCAGAATTCCAAGGGGGCTTCCAACCCCGACGATAGCCTGTCCTTGGGCTAACACAATTACCCATTTATCCGGCAAACCTAACATCATGTTATTTCTTCCGGCCGCGCGCCGGCGCGGCCTTGCCGCTGCCGCCCGGCGCGGCCTTGCCGCTGCCGCGGGACGGCTCGACCGCGCGCATCTCGGCGCGCAGCGCCTCGATGAACGCTTCGGCATGCAGCGACAGCGGTGCGCCGCGCTTGACCGCGATGTAGGTATCGAACCGCGTCGGCTCGGCGATCTTCAACAGCTCGATCCCGGGATAGCCGCCATGGGCCACGGTGAACTGGTCGATGATGGCGATGCCGAGCCCCGCCTTCACCAGCGCGCAGACCGTGGTGCCGAAGCGCGCGCGGATGGTGATGTTGTAGTCGAGCCGGTGGCGCGCGAAGATCTCGGCCATGATCCGGCCGTAGGGATCGTTGGGATCGATGCCGATCAGCGGATAGCGGGTGATCTCGGCGGCCGAGACCTGCCTGCGGCCGGCGAGCTCGTGGCCCGGCGGCACGATGCAGTACAATTCGCCCGAGGCGAGCGGCATGAAGTCGAGCGCGGAATGCTCCAGCCGGTAGCTCATCGCCACGCACTCGCCGCGGCCGAGCATGAGGTAGTCGATGGCCTCCTCGAGCTTGAGGATGTTGATGTCGATGCCCAAATCAGGATAGCGGCGGCGGACGCGCTCGATCGCGCGCGGCACCATCACCTGCGAGATGCTGGGGACCGAGCCGATGCGCAATTCCGAGAGGCCGCCGCGGCCGATCTTGGAGATGATCTCGGAGAGATCGTCGACCTTCTTGTAGACGCCGTTGATCTGCTCGAAGATGTTCTCGGCTTCCGGGGTCGGGAAGTAGCGCCCGTTCTGGCGCTGGAAGAAGCGGATGCCGAGCGAACGCTCGGTGTATTTGACGAGGCGGCTGATTCCGGGCGCCGAGACGTTGAGCAGCTTGGCCGCGCCGCCGATGGTGCCCGTCACCATCACGGCGCGGATCACTTCAACCTGGCGCAGTGTCATCATGGCCTTGAAATGTCCCTGGCATCGACAAGAGATCGTGGCGGTGATCATCTCACGGGAGATGCGATGTCATCCAGCGGCAAGTGTGTCGATGTGGAGGGAGGGGGCAAGCCTCTCGTGTCCCGGACGCGCTGCTACGCGTTTAGCGTTGCAGCGCAGAACCGGGACCCAGAAAGCCAGAGAGGAAGTTGCTGATGGATGGGCCCCGGCTCTGCAGCGCATCGTCGAAGTGACGCTGCGCTGCGTCCGGGGCACGCGAGCGCGGCTGGGCCCATCAACTCACACAAAGGGAGAAGATAAGCCAAGCTTCCCGGTCGGCGTGTTTCGACTAAAATCCGCGCGTTCAAATGAAAGGGCATCGGCGTTGCGCGATCCGTTGCGTCGGCGTCGTTTGCTGCAACTGCGTTCTAGCTCGCTGGGCCTTCGGGCAAGAGGCTGTCAACCAGCTCCGTGCGCTCGCTTTGCAGCACCTCGCGCGCGAACTCGATGATCTTCTGCTTGTTTGCCGTGTCGCGGACGGCGAAAAACACGCGGTTCAATTCCAGGCCGAGCACGCTGTTGAGGGCGATGTCCTCGTCTTGCATTTGGTTTTCCCGCTGCGGACGCGTTCAGGTGTATCGTGACGTCAATTCTGCCACAAGTAGTTTAATTCTTCAGGCCCAGAAGAGCACCGGGAAACTACGGTCGCAGCGAATTGAGGCAGCCCCCGAATACGTGCTATATGGAAGGGCGAAGGTCAGGAAACGCACCGAATGTCCGCCGCAGACGCCGTTGATTATGGCCGGGAGGCGCTCGACTTCATCGAAGGGCTCGGAGCCTATACCAAGGTTCCGGACGCCATGGATGCGCTTGCAATCGCGTTCAGCCGGTACGGTTTCGAACATATCATCGTCACGGGCTTGCCGAATCCCGAGCAGCGTTTTTCCCAGATGGTGCTCGCCAAGAAGTGGCCGGCGGAGTGGTTCAGCCTCTACACCCAGAAGAGCTATGACCGTGTCGACCCCGTGATCCGCAAGTGCCGGCAGACGGTCAATCCTTTCGAGTGGTCCGAGGCACCGTACGATCCGGAGCTGGAGCCGGGCGCGGTAGAGGTGATGCGGCGCGCCGCCGATTTCCGCATGTCGCGCGGCTTCGTCGTGCCGATCCACGGCTTGACCGGCTACGAGGCCGGCGTCTCGCTCGGCGGCGTCCATCTCGATCTCAATGCGCGCAGCAAGCCGGCGCTGCACCTGATCGGGATGTACGGCTTCGATCACATTCGCCGTCTGCTCGCCCCGGCGCCGCATCCTTCGACGCGCCTCACTCCCCGCGAGCGCGAGGTGATCGCCTGGGCCTCGCAAGGCAAGTCCGCGTGGGAGATCGGCGAGATCCTGCACATCACGCAACGTACCGCGGAAGAGCATCTTGCAACTGCCGCGCGCAAGCTCGGCGCCGTCAACCGGACGCATGCGGTCGCGATCGCGATCCGCCACAGAATCATCAATCCCTGAAATCTTCGCCTACTGGGAAATTTCCCAATAGTCGATTTGGCCGTTTTCGCTGAGGCTCCCCACATTTCGAGCCATGGGGGAGTTCATGATTCATGTGATTTCTGCCGTCAATCGGCACCTGTACGAGGACGTCCTCGAACAGCATTTTCGGGTTCGTCACGAGATTTTCGTCGAGGAGCGAAAATGGGAGGGTCTACGCAAGCCCGATGGCCGCGAGATCGATAGCTACGACAACGAGGACGCGGTCTACCTGCTCGCTCTCGACAACCGCCGGGTGCTCGGCGGCTCCCGCCTGTATCCGACCACCAAGCCGACGATGATGAGCGAGGTCTTCCCGCATCTCGCCGCGGTACGCGGTTGCCCCTCGGGGCCGCTGGTCTGGGAGTGGTCGCGCTTCTTCGTCTCGCGCGAGCGCCGCGACGGCGCATTCAATCTGCAATTGATGGCGGCGGCACAGGAGTTCTGCCTCGATCAGGGCATCGAGCGGCTCTGCCTCGTCATGGAGACCTGGTGGTTGCCGCGCTTCCACGACATCGGATTCATCGTGACGCCGCTGGGATTGCCGGCGTTGGTGGAGAATTCCTGGACCATGGCGGCAACGATCGAGATCCGTCAGGAGTCGCTCGACGTCGTGTGTGACCGGATCGGTATGACCAGCGTCGTCCAGCAGGACGGTCCGCGGATCGACTGCGTTGCCCGTGCCAACCTCTGCGGCGCCGCTGCCGCGCAACGGAAGAGTGCCTGAGATGTCGAACATGATGCGGGACAGCCAGATCATGGCGCAGACCAGGGACGAGAATCTCGGCTACATGTCCGACATGGCGCTCGAGCTGGCGCAGATGGCGGAAGACCAGGGGTTGGCGACGCTCGCCTATCTGTTCCGGATGGCGGCGCTGGAGGCCTCGACGGCCAACAGCGTGCTCACCGATCCGGGCGACCTGCCCGAGCAGATGACGTCGCACTAGACGTCGCTCTTTGCTCCAACACATTGCGGCACCCTCTCCCCGGCAACGGGGGGAGGGTGAGCGTTTGGGTGCGGCAGGTTGCCCCAGCCGGCACGGCAGCCTTCTTGCAAGGCCGTCTCGACCACATGCACCCGCATGCAACAAAGTGCATGTTTGGTGTCGAATCGCTCTTGCCTCGGAACGATACTGCCATTACCCATTTTTCCGCCTTGAAGAGGCAGGGGGAGCTCTTTCACTGATGGCGACCGTGTTCGAACATCGGCGCGACACCGCGTGCGCCTGAAAGAGTCTTGATGCTGCTCGTCGTCGAACAGTTCTTGAACGGATTGCAGTTCGGCCTGCTGCTGTTCCTGCTCGCCGCCGGCCTGACGCTGGTGTTCGGGATCATGGATCTCGTCAACCTCGCGCACGGCTCGCTCTACATGATGGGCGCCTATTTCGCCGCGACCTTCGCGGCCTGGACCGGCAGCTTCTTAGCTGGTGCGCTGCTGGCGCTGGGCGCCACATTGATCCTCGGCATCGTGCTCGAAATGTCGGCGCTGCGGCATCTCTACGGGCGAGATCATCTCGACCATGTGCTCGCGACCTTCGGCCTGATCCTGTTCTTCAATGAAGCCGTGCGGCTGATCTGGGGCCCGGCCGGCCTCGCGCTGCCGCTGCCGGCCTGGCTCACCGTGCCGGTGCCGATCCTGCCCGGCATTCATTATCCCGCCTATCGCCTCGCCATCATCGTCGTGGCGCTATTGGTCGCGCTGCTGCTCTATCTCGGCGTGATGCGCACCCGGATCGGCATGCTGATCCGCGCCGGCGCGTCCAACCGCGAGATGATCGGCGCGCTCGGCATCAACATCAAGCTGCTCTACACGCTGGTGTTCGGCCTGGGTGCCGCGCTTGCCGGGCTTGCCGGTCTGATGCAGGCGCCGATCCTCACCGTGCAGATCGGCATGGGCGAGAACATCCTGATCCTCGCCTTCGTCATCATCGTGATCGGCGGCATCGGCTCGATCCGCGGCGCCTTCCTCGCCGCGATCTTCGTCGGCATGATCGACACGCTCGGCCGCGCCTTCCTGCCCAATTTGCTGCGGCAGGTGCTCAGCGGCGCCGCCGCCTCCACCGCCGCTCCCGCACTGTCGTCCATGCTGATCTACCTGCTGATGGCGATCGTGCTGGTGGTGCGGCCGGAGGGGCTGTTTCCGGCCAATCGTCGATGAAGAATGTCACTGTGAGCAAGGCCGTCACGGCCCTGATGCTGGCCGGCCTCGTGCTGCTGCCGCTCTATTCGCAAGCGTCCGGCAACGTCTTCATCCTGACGCTGTTCACGCGCATCGTCATCCTGGCGCTGGCGGCGGCGAGCCTCAATCTCATCATGGGCTTCGGCGGCATGATGAGTTTCGGCCACGCCGCCTATCTCGGCATCGGCGGTTACGCCGTCGGCATGCTGGCGCAGGAAGGTGTCGGGTCCGGCTGGGTACAGTTCCCGGTCGCGCTCGCGGCCTCCGCCATTTATGCGCTGGTGATCGGCGCGCTCTCCTTGCGCACCCGCGGCGTCTATTTCATCATGATCACGCTGGCCTTCGCGCAGATGGCCTATTACGTCGCCTCGGGCCTTGCGCGCTACGGCGGTGATGACGGCCTCACCGTCTACAAGCGCAGCGACTTCTCCGGGCTGATCAACCTGGGCAACCGCACGCAGTTCTACTATCTCTGCCTCGCCTGCCTGCTCGGCGTCATCTTCCTGATCTGGCGCATCGTCAACTCGCGCTTCGGTCTCGTCGTGCAGGGCCTGCGCTCGAACGAGCAGCGCATGCAGGCGATCGGCTTTCCCGCCAAGCGCTACCAATTGGTCTGCTTCGTCATTTCAGGGACGATGTGCGGCCTTGCCGGCGCGCTGCTCGCCAACAACACCGATTTCGTCAGCCCGGCCGTGATGTACTGGACCCGCTCCGGTGACCTCATGGTGATGGTCATCCTCGGCGGCATGGGCACGCTGTTCGGCCCGGTCATGGGCGCGGTGGTGTTCCTGCTGCTGGAAGAGTTCCTGTCGCAGATCACCGAATATTGGGCGCTGATCATGGGTCCGCTCTTGCTGCTGATCGTGCTGTTCGGCCGCGGCGGCATCATGGGCATGCTGGGGAGGGCTGGCCGTGGCTGAACCCCTGCTCCGCGTCGAAAAGCTGGTGCGCCGCTTCGGCGGCATCATCGCGACCGACAACGTCTCGCTCGACGTCGCCAGCGGCGAGCTGCACGCCATCATCGGCCCGAACGGCGCCGGCAAGACCACGCTGATCAGTCAGCTCACCGGCCATCTGGCGCCGCATTCCGGCAGCGTCCGGCTTGCGGGGCGCGACATCACTTACCTTCCCGCCTATCGCCGCTGCGCGCTCGGCCTTGCGCGTTCGTTCCAGATCACTTCGCTGCTGCTCGACTTCACCGCCGCGGACAATGTCGCGCTGGCGGCGCAGGCGCATGCCGGCACCTCGTTCCGCTTCTTCGCCGACGCGCGGAAAGAGAAAAGCTTGCGCGATGCCGCCCACGCCGCGCTCGACCGCGTCGGTCTCGCCCATCGCGCCGACGTGCTGGTGTCGAAGCTCAGCCATGGCGAGCGGCGCCAGATCGAGCTTGCGGTCGCGCTCGCGAGCAAGCCGAAATTGCTGCTGCTTGACGAGCCGATGGCCGGTCTCGGCGTCACCGAATCGCAGAGCATGGTGAAGCTGCTCCAGGAGTTGCGCAAGGAAGTCTCGATCGTCCTCGTCGAGCACGACATGCCCGCGGTGTTCGCGCTCGCCGACCGCATCTCGGTGCTGGTCTATGGCCGCGTCATCGCCTCGGGCGATCCCGCCGCGATCCGTGCCAACGAAGACGTCAAGCGCGCCTATCTCGGCGATCAGCACGTGGTGACGCATCATGGCTGACACGCTGCTCGACGTCGACGGCATCGAGACCTGCTACGGCCTGTCCCAGGTGCTGTTCGGCCTGTCGCTGTCGATCAAGCCGGGCGAGATGGTCTCGCTGATGGGCCGCAACGGCATGGGCAAGACCACGACCATCCGCTCCATCATGGGCCTGACGCCGGCGCGCGCGGGCGCGATCCGATTTGCCGGCACCGAGGTGCGGCAGCTGCCGTCCTACCGGATTGCACAGCTCGGCGTCGGCCTCGTCCCCGAGGGACGCCAGATCTTTCCGAACCTCACCGTGCGCGAGAACCTGGTCGCGGCTGCGGCGGATCGCTTCAACAGCAACAACCCCTGGACGCTGGCTTCCATCTACGTGCTGTTCCCGCGCCTCGCCGAGCGCGCCGCCAACATGGGCAACCAGCTCTCCGGCGGCGAGCAGCAGATGCTTGCGATCGGCCGCGCGCTGATGACCAATCCGAAGCTGCTCATTCTGGACGAAGCGACCGAAGGCCTCGCGCCGCTGATCCGCGAAGAGATCTGGCACTGCCTGTCGCTGCTCAAGAGCCGGGGACAGTCGATCCTGGTCGTCGACAAGAACGTCGACCATCTCGCCCGCATCTGCGACCGCCACTTCATCATCGAGCGCGGCAAGACGGTGTGGAGCGGCACCTCGGACGAGCTGATGGCCGAGCCGGATCTGCAGCACAAATATCTGGGGATTTAGCAGTCTCTCTCAATATCGTCATGGCCGGGCTTGTCCCGGCCATCCACGCCTCGCTGCGCGACACGAAGAACGTGGATGCCCGGGACAAGCCCGGGCATGACGCCGACGACGTAGCCGTCAGAACACCTCGAAATACTCGCGGTGCTCCCAATCCGTCACCTCGCTCAGGAAGCGGTCGATCTCGGCGTTCTTGATGTGGGTGTAATAGTCGACGAATTCCGCACCCAGCTTTTCGCGAAAGAACGGATCGTCCTTCAGCGCGCTCACCGCATCGCGCAAACTCTTCGGCAGCAGCGGCGCCTTGGTCTCGTAGGGCGTGTCGGCGGACGGGCCGGGATCGAGCTTGCGGTCGACGCCGTCGAGGCCGGAGAGAATCTGCGAGGCCATGTAGAGATAGGGATTGGCGGCGGGCTCGCCGATGCGGTTCTCCAGGCGCGTTGCGGCATCGCCGGCGCCGCCGAGCACGCGGATCATCACGCCGCGATTGTCGCGGCCCCAGATCGCGCGGTCCGGCGCCAGCGAATAGGAGCGGTAGCGCTTGTAGCCGTTGATGGTCGGCGTCGTGAACAATGTGGAAGCGCGGGCGTGGTCGAGCAGGCCGGCGAGATACGCCTTGCCGAATGCGCTGAGCGGCTCGCCGCCGTCCTTCGCCATGAACAGGTTCTCGCCGCTCGTACGCGAGACGACCGACTGGTGCAGGTGCCAGCCGCTGGCGAACACGTTCGGCAGCTTCGGCCGGCACATGAAGGTGGCGTGATAGCCGTGGCGCCGCGCGATCTGCTTCACGGCGGAGCGGAACAGCACCATGTTGTCGGCGGGTTCCAGGCCCTTCTTCGGCGCGAAGGTGAATTCGCACTGGCTCGGGCCGAACTCGACCTCGACCGAGCGCAAGGGTAGGCCGAGCGCGACGATGTCGCGGCGGAGAATCTCCAGCACCGGCTCCATCTGATCGAAGCGCTGCTCGGTGAGATATTGATAGCCGTGGCTGAGCAGGCTGACCGACGGCGGCGTGCCCGGCTGTCCCGCGTCCTCGGGGCGCATATGCGCATCGTCGAGCTTGAAGATATGGAATTCGACTTCGAGCCCCGCGACGAAATCGTGGCCGCGGCTTGCGAGTTCGTCGATCACCTTGCGATAGAGCGAGCGCGTCGCGAACGGCACCGGGCGGCCGTCTTGGAAGTAGAGGTCGCACAGCACCCAGCCCGTGGTCGGTGCCCACGGCAAGACGCGAAACGTGGTGGGATCAGGCACCATCACCACGTCGGCCGCGCCCTCCATCTCCTTCATGCCGAAGCCGCCGCCCGCGGTGAACACCGGAAAGACCGTGCGGTGCGAGGTGTCCTTGGCCAGCATGGTGGTGGTGATGGAGCAGCCGCTCTCCAGCGAAGCGATCGCCTCCGAGGCGATGATGGTCTTGCCGCGCAGGATGCCGTGCTGGTCGGGGAAGGCGAGGCGAATGACTTCGAGGTTCTTCTCCTCGACGAGACGACGCATGCGCGCCGCCGCGTCCCTCTGCTCATCCGACCACAGCGCATGACGCGCGACGAAAGTCACTTTGATTGCTCCTCGCTGCTTGTCATTCCGGGGCTCGCGAAGCGAGAACCCGGAATCTCGAGGTTCCGGGTTCGATGCTGGCGCATCGCCCCGGAACGACGGTACCTATATCACTCCGCCGCCGTCAGCTTGTGCACGTTGTCCGCGATCTCCTTCGGCACCGGCGCTGTCCACGGCGCGCCGCGGCGGCGCTTGACGTCGACTTCCATCCAGTAGAGCTCCCAACCCTGGGTCGGCCCGATGCCGTCCATGGTCGCTGGTCCCTGAATGCTGCGTGCCCTGCTGTCATCCAAAAACAGCATCGGCTTCTCGCCGCCCTGGACCTTCTCGATCTCCTGCCGCAGCAGGCGGCGATACTGCACGATCGCCTTGTCGCTCGAACCGAGATGCTCCTGGGTGCGGTCCTGGATCGCGCCCATTGATTCCACCGCCCATTGATCGTGGACGTTGATGTCGTTGCCCATGCCGGTATAGGTCGCGGTCTGCTGCTCGTGCGGATCGAAACCGTAATCGTTGGCTCGGTTCTTGCGCGACTTGTAATCCGGCAGCTCATAGAGCTCGAGCCGCTGGTCGCGCATCTTCTGCTTGTCGACCGGCTTCGAATAACTGGTGAAGATCGCGTACCAGTAGCAGTTCTCGTCGTCGACCGGCACGTGCCATTGCGTGATCGTCATCTCCGTGCTCATGGGGATGACGAAGCCGTGCGGGAACAGCTGGTTGGTGACGCGCACATGGGTGCGCTCCTCGTCGATCTCGCGCAGCGCGATCAGCCGCAATCCGTATTCGGTGTGCTCGACATTGATGATGGGACGGTCGTATTCGCGCAGGATCTTCGTCATCGGCAGGTCGCTTCCCGCCGAGGCGCCGCGAAACTGCTTGCCATAGGCAGTGGAGGTGTCCTCGTCCTCGAAGAAGCGATGCAGGTAGGACGCGTGCGCGGGATCGATGCCGACCTCAAGCGCCTGCAGCCAGTTGCAGGCCATATGACCCTTGAATGCGAACGTATGCGTGCCGGGCGCGACGAAGCAATCGATCTCCGGGAACGCCGGAGGTTCGCCCTCGCCGAGATAGGCCCAGAGGATGCCGCTCTTCTCCACGACGGGATAGGAGCGCTGGCGGATGTTCTGGCAGAGTTTCGAATCCTTCGGCTCGGCCGGCGTCTCGATGCACTGGCCGGTGGCATCGAACAGCCAGCCGTGGAAGGCGCAGCGCAGGCCGCCATGCTCGAGCCGTCCAAAGGCGAGGTCGGCGCCGCGATGGGCGCAGTGGCGATCCATCAGGCCGTAACGTCCGGTCTCGTCGCGGAACAGCACGAGGTTCTCGCCGAGCAGTCTGACGGGACGGATCGGTCGCGCGCCCTGCAGTTCGTCCACCAGTGCCGCCGGCTGCCAATAGCTCCGCATCAGCTTGCCGCAGGGGTCCTTCGGCCCGGTGCGGGTGATCAGGTCGTTCTGCTCCTGGCTCATCATGGCGGTCGCATCCTTCCTTGATCGAACAAGTCGAGGGCCAGTGCGCTCTTCGCCTCTCCCCGCGTGCGGGGAGAGGCCGGATTGCATCGACGATGCAATCCGGGTGAGGGGGACTCTCCGCGAGGGCAGCTGTCACCGTCCCTGTGGAGACTCCCCCTCACCCCACCCCTCTCCCCGCAAGCGGGGCGAGGGAGACCACGAGCGTGCTCGCTTGACAAATTATGTTCGCCTATTGAACGAATGGGCGAATTATGACATGCCTTGAAAAGGCGGCAAGCACTATTTTGCAGGATTGGCCCTCACCATGCCCAAGCTGAAGCGGAGCGAAAGCGAGGAGCGCGCGACGGATTTCGTCGAGGCGCTCGATCGCGGGCTGCGCCTGCTGCAGTGTTTCGGCACGAATACCGGGCCGATGACGCTCAGCGATCTCGCGCGGGCGGCCGATCTGCCGCGCGCCACCGCGCGGCGCATGCTGTTCACGCTGCAGCGCGGCGGCTACGTCTCCGGCGACGGCAAGCTGTTCTCGCTGACACCGCATGTGCTGACGCTGGCAGCGTCTTACTTGCGCTCCAATCAGCTCGTCGCCGTGCTGCAGCCGGTGCTCGATCGCGTCGCGATCGCGGCCAACGAAATCTCCTCGCTCGCGGTGCTCGACGGCGACGACGTCGTGTTCGTCGCGCGCAGCAGTCCGGCGAGGATGTTCTCCGGCGGACTCGAGATCGGCTACCGCCTGCCGGCGTTCTGCACCTCGGTCGGCCGCGCCATGCTCGGCCAGCTCGACGATGCCGATCTCGCCGCACGGCTGAAGACGATGACATGCGAGGCGCTGACGCCGCAGACGGTAACGGATCCGAAGACGCTGCTCGCCCGCATCGTCGCCGACCGTGCGCAAGGCTATTCACTGGTCGATCGCGAGGCCGAGCCGCATTTCCGCTCGATCTCGGTTCCCGTGCGCCGGTACGACAATGTGATCGTCGCCGCCATCAACATGGGCGCCCATGTCGATCGCGTGCCGGCGCAGGAATTGATCGACCGTTTCCTGCCACTGCTGCGCGAAGGCGCGGAAGCGGTGCGTTCGCAGTTGCTGTGAGCATTGACCCGCGCGCACAGGTCGCGGTGCACACCCGCGCATGCTGTGTCAAAAGGCAAAGATGCCGCATGACACACCTCTCATCGCCACAATCGTCGTTGGACTTGGATTAGCTTTCGTACTTGGAACCATCGCGCAGCGGTTCCGCATTCCGCCGCTGGTCGGTTATCTTCTCGCCGGTGTTGCGGTGGGTCCGTTCACGCCGGGCTTCGTCGCCGACCAGGCGCTCGCCATCGAGCTCTCGGAGCTCGGTATCATCCTGCTGATGTTCGGCGTCGGGCTGCATTTCTCGCTGCAGGATCTGCTCAGCGTCCGCAACATCGCCGTTCCCGGTGCCGTCGTGCAGATTGCCGCCGCGACGCTGATGGGGCTTGGTCTTGCATGGCTGATGGGCTGGGGCATGAGTGCCGGCCTGGTGTTCGGCCTCGCTCTGTCGGTGGCCAGCACCGTGGTGCTGCTCCGCGCGCTGCAGGAGCGGCGCCTGATGGAGACCGATCGCGGCCGCATCGCGGTCGGCTGGCTGATCGTCGAGGACCTCGCGATGGTGCTCGTGCTGGTGCTGTTCCCCGCCATCGCCAGCCTGCAGGGCGGCGCCGAAGGCAAGCCCGCGTTCGAGCCGCTGGCCGCGCAGCTCGGCCTTGGTCTCGCCGGCATCGTGATGCTGACCATCGTCAAGATCGTCGTCTTCATTGGCCTGATGCTGGTGGTCGGACGCCGGGTGATCCCCTGGATCCTGCATTACATCGCGCATACCGGCTCGCGCGAGTTGTTCCGCCTCGCCGTGCTGGCGATCGCGCTGTGCGTCGCCTTCGGGGCCACGAAGCTGTTCGACGTCTCGCTGGCGCTCGGCGCGTTCTTCGCCGGCATGATGCTGCGGGAATCGCCGCTCAGCGCGCGGGCCGCGCAGGAATCGCTGCCGCTGCGCGATGCCTTCGCCGTGCTGTTCTTCGTCTCGGTCGGCATGATGTTCGATCCGATGAGCGTGGTTCGCGAGCCCTGGCCGCTGCTGGCGACGCTGGTGATCATCATGCTCGGCAAATCTCTCGCTGCGTTCCTGATCGTCGTCCTGTTCCGGCATCCGGCCGCAACCGCGCTGACGATCTCGGCGAGCCTGTCGCAGATCGGCGAGTTCTCCTTCATCCTGGCCGAGCTCGGCGTCGCCTCGCAGATCCTGCCCAAGGAGGGCCGCGACCTGATCATGGCCGGTGCGATCCTCTCCATCATGCTGAATCCGCTGATGTTCGCGGCCGCCACCTGGCTTGCGCCGCGGCTCGATCCGCGGCGGGATTCGCCGCAAGCCAAGGCCGCCGTGCCGGAGCCGATCCGCACCACCGATCTCACCGACCATACGATCGTGATCGGCTATGGCCGCGTCGGCGCGCTGGTCGGCGACGCCCTGCAGCAGCGGCAATGGCCGTTCCTCGTCGCCGAGACCGGCGAGAGCGCGCTGGCGAAGCTGAAGCAGGGCGGCATCGAGACCATCATGGGCAACGCCGCGCAGCCGGAGATTCTCGGCGCCACCAATCCAGCGCGGGCGCGGCATCTGGTGATCGCGATCCCGGAAGCGTTCGAGGCGGGGCAGATCGTGCAGCAGGCGCGCGCGGCCAATCCCGACATTCGCATCATCGCGCGGGCGCATGCGGATGCCGAGGTCGATCATTTGAAGGGGCTGGGGGCGGATGTCGTCATCATGGGCGAGCGCGAAATCGCGCGCGGCATGATCGAGGAGCTGGAGAGGAGGGTTCCGGATGCCGCCCAGCAAGATCGCCGCACGCTCGCGGTCGGTTCGGTCGTCTGACCGCGAGGCACCTCGCCCTACCGCCCCTCGGCCTCGCGCTCCATGTCGCGGCCCGAGAGGTCCTCGCCCTGCATGTTGGCGTAATCGCGCGCCATCTCGCGCATCAAAAATTTCGCGGGGACGTCGTGATAGGTGCCGCGGTCGTTGACGTATCGCATGTAGGCCCGGCCCTCGCCGTCGAACGGATGCAGCAGCGCGTCGGTGTGGCCGTCGAAATCGAGCGGCGCGACGCCGACCTTGGCGCAGAGCGTGTCGTTGAACGTCGGCGTCGCCTTGCGCCAGGCGCCGTCGACATGCACCTCGGTGAAGCCGTGCCAGGTGAAGATGTCCGTGCCCATGCTCGCGCGCAGCTTCTCGGTGGTGAGATGGTTCTTCACGTCGGCAAAGCCGACCCGGGCGGGAATGCCGTGGACGCGGCAGGCGGCGGCATAGAGCGCTGCCTTGCCGACGCAATAGCCTTGCCCGGCGGCAAGCACGCTCGAGGCGCGAAAGGTCTCGGCGACGCGCATGCTGACGTAGGGGTTGTAGCGGATGCCGTCGCGCACGGCCTTGTAGAGCACGCTCGCCTTCTCGCGCGCGCTCGCATCCGCGCGCACGGCGTCGTTCGCGAATTTCTGCACGGCGGGATGATCGCTGTCGATGTACTCGCCGGGATCGGTGTAGAGGCGGCGGATCGTGTCGGGGAGGCTGTCGGTCATGCCGTGAGCTTAGCAGGCGATCGCCGCGGAATTCAAATCACGCGCTGCGGATGCGCGCCTTCGAATTGCGTCGAGGCGCTGCCGCCGTCTCACTGCCGGTTGCGCATCCAGTCGGCGAGGCCGGACAGCGCCTTGTCGAGCTCCTGCCGCGCGGCGGGATCTGTGATCGTCTCCTCCATCGCGCCGCGCATGCAGGCCATCCACGCGTCGCGCTCGGCGTCGCCGATGGCAAAGCCAATATGCCGCTGCCGCAGCCGCGGATGGCCCTTCTCGGGAGTATAGAGCCGCGGGCCGCCGGTCCATTCGCTGAGATAACGCTTCAGCACGTCCCTGATCAGGCCGAGGTCGTCCGCGTGCATGGCACGGATCACCTTCGCCTCCGGCAGCGTGTCCATGCGCTGGTAGAAGCGGTCGACGAGAGCGTCGATCGTGGCGCTGCCGCCGATCCGCTCGAACATGGAGGTGGTGACGTCGGTGGAGGTCATGGGTGGTCCGGATGGTTGCTGCTGGGCTCGCATATACGACTGCTGGTGCCCGTGTACAAACTCAGCTGTCGTCCCGGATCTGCGCTTACGCTTGTCCGGGACGACAGCGGAGAGCTTGGATGCTGCTCGCCCTACAGCGCCACGCTCCGCAGCCCGAAGCTGCGGGCCTCGTTCTGCAGCACCGGCCGCACCGCATCGATCAGCCGCGCGGCGGCCGCATCAACGGAGAGGCCTGCCGTATCCACCACCGCCGCCGCGCGCGAATACAGCGGCTCGCGGCTGAGCAGGATATTGCGCAGCTCCGCCATGGCGGAGCGATCATCCGCCATCGGACGCAGATCGCCCTGGCGGCGCACGCGGGCCATGTGCTCCTCGGGCTCGGCCTTCAGCCAGATCGTGTAGAACGAGGTCAGGATCTGGTCGAAGGTGAGCGGCTCCGAGACGATGCCGCCGCCGGTCGCCAGCACCATCAGCTCGTTGCGCGCGAGCAGCTGCTGCAGTGCCGCCTGCTCCATGCGGCGAAAACCTTCCTGGCCGTACAGCGCGATGATCTCGGCGACCGAGAGCCCGTTCTGCTGCTCGACCTCCTTGTTGAGCTCGACGAAGCTCCAGCCGATCTTCTTCGCGAGCATCCGCCCGAGCGTCGACTTGCCGGCACCGCGCAGGCCGATCAGCGCGATGCCGCAGAACGGCGCGCGCCGCGGTGCGGTGGCGCTGCCGCCAGCGAGCAGATCCTTGGCCTGCGCGATCTGCGCCGGCGTCGCCTTGCGCAGGAGGTCGCGAAACATCTGCCAGTCCGGTGTCGGCTCGGCCGAGGGCAGCAGATCCTCGAGATGCGCGCCCATCGCGTCGGAGACGCGGCGGAGCAGCACGATGGAGACATTGCCCTTGCCGCTCTCGAGCTGCGCGATGTAGCGCTCCGAGATTCCCGACACCTTGGCGAGCACTTTGCGGGACATGCCGCGCAGCGCGCGCATGGTGCGCACGCGCTGGCCGAGCTGTTCGAGGAAGCGGGATTCGGCGTCGGGACTGTCGGTCATGAGCCTTCTTTACAGATGTCCTGCGGCGCGTTTTAATGAAACATAGTGCCTGCTGGCATTGACAGCAAGCCGCCGCGGTGTCTTTCTATGAATTATAATTCTAAATTCGGGGGAGAAGTCCGTGAGCGAGGGATCCTACAACGCGGTGACCTGGCTGCTCGA
Organism: Bradyrhizobium nitroreducens; assembly: GCF_002776695.1. Taxonomy (GTDB): domain Bacteria; phylum Pseudomonadota; class Alphaproteobacteria; order Rhizobiales; family Xanthobacteraceae; genus Bradyrhizobium; species Bradyrhizobium nitroreducens. Next base: position 6,308,684 of record NZ_LFJC01000003.1, on the reverse strand, counting down.
CCGTAACGTCGAGCAGGGCCGCGGCAGCAAGCTGGCCTTCGACGACACCGTCTCGCGGCTCACCTATGGCGAGCTGAAGCAACAGACCTGCCGCGCCGCCAACATGCTGCGCCGGCTCGGCGTCCGCCGCGAGGAGCGGGTGGCGATGATCATGCTGGACACGGTCGATTTCCCGACCGTGTTCCTGGGCGCGATCCGTGCCGGCATCGTGCCGGTGCCGCTGAACACGCTGCTGACCGCGGATCAATACGCCTACATCCTCGCCGACTGCCGCGCGCGCGTGCTGTTCGTCTCCGAGGCGCTCTATCCCGTCATCAAGGACGTGGTCGGCCGCATGCCGGATCTCGAGCATGTCGTGGTCTCCGGCGCCAAGCAGAACGGCCACAAGCAGCTCGCGGAAGAGCTCGCCGGCGAGAGCGATCAGTTCACCACCGCCGCGACGCATCCGGACGAGCCGGCGTTCTGGCTCTATTCGTCGGGGTCAACGGGCATGCCGAAGGGCGTGCGCCATATCCATTCGAACTTGCAGGCGACCGCCGACACCTACGCAAAACAGGTGCTCGGCATCCGCGAGAGCGACGTGTGTCTCTCCGCGGCAAAACTGTTCTTCGCCTATGGGCTCGGCAATGCGCTGACCTTCCCGATGTCGGTCGGCGCCAGCGTGGTCCTGAACAGCGAGCGGCCGACGCCGGCGCGCATGTTCGACCTGATGAACCGCTACAATCCCTCGATCTTCTACGGCGTGCCGACATTGTTCGCGGCGATGCTCAACGACGAGACGATGAAGAGCGAGCGCGGCGGCAAGGCCTTGCGCATCTGCACCTCCGCCGGCGAGGCGCTGCCGGAATCGGTCGGCAACAGCTGGAAGGCGCGCTTCGGCGTCGACATTCTCGACGGCGTCGGTTCGACCGAGCTGTTGCACATCTTCCTGTCGAACGCGCCCGGCGACATCAAGTACGGCTCATCAGGCAAGCCGGTGCCGGGCTATGCGGTGCGGCTCGTCAACGAGGCCGGACAGGACGTCGCCGACGGCGAGGTCGGCGAGCTCCTGGTCGACGCGCCCTCCGCCGGCGAGGGCTACTGGAACCAGCGCCACAAGAGCCGCCGCACCTTCGAGGGGCCTTGGACCCGCACCGGCGACAAATACATCCGCGACGCCGAAGGCCGCTACACCTTCTGCGGCCGCGCCGACGACATGTTCAAGGTCTCCGGCATCTGGGTCTCGCCGTTCGAGGTCGAGAGCGCGCTGATCACGCATCCCGCCGTGCTGGAAGCCGCCGTCGTACCCGAGGCCGATCCGGAAGGATTGCTCAAGCCAAAGGCCTTCGTCGTGCTGCGCCCCGGCGCGACAGCGACGGCGTTGCAGGAGGCGCTCAAGGAGCACGTCAAGCAGAAGATCGGCCCGTGGAAATATCCGCGCTGGATCGACGTGGTGGAGTCCCTGCCGAAGACGGCGACGGGCAAGATCCAGCGGTTCAAGCTGCGGGAAGGGGCGCATTGAGCGTGCGGGCTGCTTACCCTCCCCTGGAGGGGGAGGGTCGGCACGCGATCGAGCGTAGCGAGATGCGTGACGGGGTGGGGTGATCTATCCACACGTGCGCTGCATTTGTGGAGAGACTGTCACCCCACCCCGCTTCACATCTCGCTGCGCTCGCTGTGAATCGACCCTCCCCCTCCAGGGGAGGGTGGGCATCTCGGAATTGGCTAGAAATGGACATTCGACCATGACCAATCTCACCCCCACCGGCTTCCTCAGCATCGGCGGTGCCAGCCTCGAATATAAATGGCTCGCGCCTGCATCGGCTGACGCCCCCACCATCGTCATGCTGCACGAAGGCCTCGGCTCGGTCGGGCTCTGGGGCGATTTTCCCGAGAAGCTGCAGCAAGCCACCGGCGCCGGCATCTTCCTCTATTCGCGTGCGGGCTACGGCCAGTCGAGCCCGGTGACGCTGCCACGGCCGCTCGACTACATGCAGCGCGAGGCGCTCGACGTGCTGCCGAAAATCCTCGATGCGATTCCGTTCAAGCGCGGCCTCTTGCTCGGCCATTCCGACGGCGCCTCGATCGCAACCATTTATGCCGGTTCACATCAGGATCACCGTCTGCAGGGCATCGCGCTGATCGCGCCGCATTTCATCGTCGAGGACGTCTCGGTGACATCCATCGCCGAGATCAAGACCGCGTTCGAGACCACCGACCTCAAGGTAAAGCTCGCGCGCTGGCACAAGGACGTCGACAACGCCTTCTACGGCTGGAACGGCGCCTGGCTCGATCCCGAATTCCGCGACTGGGATATCTCCGAATACCTCGCCTATATCCGCGTACCCGTCCTGGTCCTGCAGGGCGAGAATGATCAATATGGGACATTGCGCCAGGTCGAAATTGCCAGGGAAGAGTGCTACTGTCCGGTAGATTTTAAATTCATTTCAGACGCGGGCCATTCCCCGCATCGTGAAGCGCCGGGGGCGACGCTTGACGCGATTGAGCTATTTGCAAAAGCGGCCCTGCGCGACGATCAGGGGCTTCAGGGACGCGCCGCATGACCATGCGGAGGCACATCCATGAATGTGCCTCCACATGCGACCGGCCCGTTGCCGTGGCCGCAATGGGCCTATGTGCCCGGCGAAGCCGCCGGGCTGGATGCCGATTACGAGACGCTCGCGCTCGCCAAGGCGATGGTGCCGCCGGCCTTCCGTGGCCACGTGCCGGCGCGCCATCCGGCGCTGCGCTACGGGCTTGCGCTCAACGACCGCGGCTATTTCTGGGAAGCGCAGGAGGTGCTGGAGGCGGTGTGGGCCGCGGCGCCGCAAAACGGTCGCGAGCGCATTCTGCTGCGCGCCTGCATCCTCATCGCCAATGCGAATTTACGGTTGCGCATGCAGAAGGCGTATTCGGCCGCGCGCTTGTTTGGCGACGCGCTTGGGGAGCTGCGCACGTTCACCTCGCGCAAGGCGGCGCCGGGTGGAGATGGTTTCGTCGAAAGCTTCCCGATACCGGCATTGACGGCTCTGCTCCAGGCCAAGCTCGGCCGGGCCGAGCTCACCAAGGCCGACTGGATCGCGCTCAGCGCCATTGTCCGATCGTAGGGTCTCATGAAACAAAGTGCATGCACTGGTCGTTATTGACTAGACGTGCTCAAAAAGATGCACTATTGTGCATCTAACGGTAAAGACCGAAGTCCACAATCAAGCTCAGGGATGACCCATGGCCGGGGAAGATCGGCGCCTCGCAGGCGGCGCGACATTCATCGATTTCCAGACCGAACCGTCCCGCTACAAGCACTGGAAGCTTGCGGTCGACGGTGACGTTGCGACGCTGACCATGGACGTCGACGAGAATGGCGGCCTGTTCGAGGGCTATCTGCTCAAGCTCAATTCCTATGACCTCGGCGTCGACATCGAGCTTGCGGACGCGGTCCAGCGCCTGCGCTTCGAGCATCCCGAGGTCAAGGTCGTGCTGATGCGCTCGGCCAAGAACCGCGTGTTCTGCGCCGGCGCCAACATCCGCATGCTCGCGGGCTCCACCCACGCCCACAAGGTGAACTTCTGCAAATTCACCAACGAGACCCGCAACGGCATGGAGGACTCCTCGGAAAATTCCGGCCAGCGCTTCATCACCGTGGTGAACGGCTCGGCGGCCGGCGGCGGCTATGAGCTGGCGCTCGCGACCGACCACATCATCCTCGCCGACGACGGATCGTCTGCGGTGGCACTGCCCGAAGTGCCGCTGCTCGCGGTGCTGCCCGGCACCGGCGGCCTCACCCGCGTCGTCGACAAGCGCAAGGTGCGCCGCGACCACGCCGATTTCTTCTGCACCATCGAGGAAGGCGTGAAGGGCAAGCGCGCCGTGCAGTGGCGCCTCGTCGACGAGATCGCGCCGAACTCCAAGCTCGAGGCCAGGATCGCCGAGCGTGCCAGGGAGTTTGCGGCGGCCTCGAAGCGCAAGGGCAGCGGCAAGGGCATCGCACTGACGCCGCTGAAGCGCGTCATCGACCAGAACAGCATCCGCTACGGCTTCGTCACCGTCGACATCGATCGCGCCGCCCGCATTGCCGCCATCTCGATCAAGGCCCCTGAAGCCGCGCCGCCCGCCGACATCGACGGCATGATGGCGTTAGGAGCTTCGTTCTGGCCGCTCCAGGTCGCGCGCGAGCTCGACGATGCCATCCTGCATTTGCGCATCAACGAGCTCGAGATCGCCATGCTGGTGTTCAAGAGCCATGGCGACCGCGCCCATGTGCTCGCGCACGATGCCTTCCTCGAGGCCAACAAGGCGCATTGGCTGGTCAACGAAATCAGGCATTACTGGAAGCGCGTGCTCAAGCGCATCGACGTCACCTCGCGCACGCTGGTGACGCTGGTCGAGCCCGGCTCGTGCTTTGCCGGCACGCTCGCCGAGCTCGTCTTCGCCGCCGACCGCTCCTACATGCTGATCGGCACGCGCCAGGGCGACAACCGCCCGCCGCCGTCGATCGAGCTCTCCGCCATGAATTTCGGACCCTATCCGATGAGCCACGGCCTGACGCGGTTGCAATCGCGCTTCCAGGCCGATCCCTCCGATGTGGAGCGCGCCGAAGCCACGCTCGGCACCAGCCTCGACGCCGAGCAGGCCGAGGAGCTCGGCCTCGTCACCTTCGCGCTCGACGACATCGACTGGGACGACGAGGTCCGCGTGTTTCTGGAAGAGCGCGCCAGCTTCTCCCCCGACAGCCTCACCGGCATGGAAGCGAATTTGCGCTTCGTCGGCCCCGAGACGATGGAGTCGAAAATCTTCTCGCGCTTGACCGCCTGGCAGAACTGGATCTTCCAGCGCCCCAACGCGGTCGGCGAGGAAGGCGCGCTGCGCCGCTACGGCAGCGGCCAGAAGCCGAAATTCGATATGACGCGAGTCTAGAGGGCGAATGGGGAGTGGCGAATAGCGAATGGTGCACTTCCATTCGCTACTCGCCATTCGCTACTCGCCTACTTCAACCAGTCCCCCACGGGAGGTCCACCATGAACATGAACATCATGAACGTCGACTACTCGACCAAGATTCCGAACAACGTCAATCTCGCCGAAGACCGCCAGGTGCTCAAGGCGCTGGAGGGCTGGCATCCCGGTTACATGGACTGGTGGAGCGACATGGGACCGGAGGGCTTCCAGGAGTCGCTGGTCTATTTGCGCACCGCCTATTCCGTCGATCCGCGCGGCTGGGCCAAGTTCGACTATGTCCGCATGCCCGAATATCGCTGGGGCATTCTGCTGGCGCCGCAGGAAGAAAATCGCGTCGTGCCGTTCGGCGAGCATTATGGCGAGCCGGCCTGGCAGGAAGTGCCGGGCGAGCATCGCGCCATGCTGCGCCGCCTGATCGTGATCCAGGGCGACACCGAGCCGGCCTCGGTCGAGCAGCAGCGCCATCTCGGCAAGACCGCGCCCTCGCTCTACGACATGCGCAACCTGTTCCAGGTCAATGTCGAGGAAGGCCGCCATCTCTGGGCGATGGTCTATCTGCTGCAGAAATATTTCGGCCGCGACGGCCGCGAGGAAGCCGACGATCTGCTGCGCCGCCGCTCCGGCGATGCCGACGCGCCGCGCATGCTCGGCGCCTTCAACGAGGCCACGCCGGACTGGCTGTCCTTCTTCATGTTCACCTACTTCACCGACCGCGACGGCAAGATGCAGCTGCATTCGCTGGCACAGTCGGGCTTCGATCCGCTGTCGCGCACCTGCCGCTTCATGCTGACGGAAGAAGCTCACCACATGTTCGTCGGCGAGACCGGCATCACCCGCGTCGTGCAGCGCACCTGCGATGCGATGCGCGAGGCTGGCATCACCGATCCGACCGATATCGCCAAGGTCCGCGCGCTCGGGGTGATCGATCTGCCGACCATCCAGAAGAAGCTGAACCTGCACTACACGCTGTCGCTCGATCTGTTCGGCTCGGAGGTGTCGACCAACGCCGCCAACGCCTTCAACGCCGGCATCAAGGGCCGCTATCACGAGACCCAGATCGAGGACGACCACCAGCTCAAGAACTCCACCTATCCGGTGCTCAAGCTGATCAACGGCGAGATCAAGCTGGTCGACGAGCCGGCGCTGACCGCGCTCAACATGCGCCTGCGCGACGATTACAGCCAGGACTGCGTCAAGGGCCTGCTGCGCTGGAACAAGGTGATCACGACCGCGGGCTACGATTTCCAGCTCAAGCTGCCCAACGTCGCCTTCCACCGCCACATCGGCGAGTTCAAGGACGTGCACGCGACGCCCGACGGCCTTCTGATCGACAATGCCACCTGGGCCAAGCGCAAGGACGAGTGGCTGCCCTCGACCAGCGACGGCGACTTCATCACATCCCTGATGCAGCCCGTCACCGAGAGCGGCAAGTTCGCCTCCTGGATCTCGCCACCGAAGGTCGGCATCGACAACAAGCCCGGCGATTTCGAGTACGTGAAGATCGAGTCGTAAGCGCGGCCTCATCCTCAACTGTCGTCCCGGACAAGCAAACGCCTGGCAATGCCAGGCGTTTGTGCAGATCCGGGACCCAACCCCACGGAGAGGTCGTGGCGCGAGCAGGCAACCACGAGTCTTCGCCAAACTACTTCCTGTGATTATGGGTCCAGGATCTGCGCGCGCTTGGGGCGCGCTTGTCCGGGACGACAGCGGGGTGCGTGGTGACGGTGGAGCGATAGCAGCCCGCACTGCTACCCCGCGATCTCCAGTCCCGCATTCGCATACACCACACCGCCATCCACCGCGATGGTGTTGCCGACCACGTAATCGCCCGCACGCGAGGCGAGATAGATCGCCACCCCTGCCATGTCCTCGTCGGTGCCGATCCGCCGCGCCGGAATGCGCTTGGCGACCTCGTCCGAATGGTCGCGCGCGGCGCGGTTCATGTCGGATTTGAACGCACCCGGGGCGATCGCGGTGACGTTGATGTTGTCCTTGATCAGCTTGGTCGCCATGCGCCGCGTCAGATGGATCACGGCGGCCTTGCTGGCGGCGTAGGAATAGGTCTCGCTCGGGTTCACGAAGATGCCGTCGACCGAGGCGATGTTGATCACCTTTGCGGGCCGCTCGTGCGAGGCTGCGGCGCGCAGCGGCTTCGCCAGCGCCTTGGTCAGGAAGAACAGCGACTTCACGTTGAGGTCCATCACCTTGTCCCAGCCGCTTTCGGGGAATTCGTCGAACTCCGCGCCCCAGGCCGCGCCGGCATTGTTGACGAGGATGTCGAGCTTCGGCTCCAGCCTGATGATCTCGGAAGCGAGCCTGTCGCAGCCTTCGATGGTCGAGATGTCGATCGGCAGCGCGATGCACTCGCCGTCATATTGCGCGCTGAGCTCCTTGGCGGTCGCCTCGCACGGTCCGGCCTTGCGCGCGGTGATGTAGACCTTTGCGGCGCCGGCGCTGAGAAATCCCGCCGCGATCATCTTGCCGATGCCACGCGACCCGCCGGTCACCAGCGCGACGCGGCCATTGAGCGAAAACATATCCTTGAACATGGTGCCTCCCTTGCGTTGGCGTTGTTTTGGGCGGGGAGGGCAGGGGAGTCAAGGAAGAGGCGCTTAGGTCAGATGCAAGTGAGGCGCGATAACGGCCCGACAAACTCAGTGTCGTCCCGGATCTGCGCGCGCTTGGGGCGCGCTTGTCCGGGACGACAGTGGAGATCGGAGCGCAGCTACGCCGCCGCGATCCGGCGGAAACCGTTCCACATCGCGGTCGCGGCGCCCGAGGTCAGCACCGGCAGAATTCTCGCGTCCTGGTAGTTGCCGTTGAGCGAGACGCGCGGCAGTGCCGTCATGTGATCGGCATTCTCGGCGAACAGCATGCCCGGCCGCGTCGTCACCGCGGTCTTGAAGCCGGCCGTCGCGGCGAGGCCGAATTCACGCGTGCCTGCGGCCTCGCGGTCGCCATAGGGATAGGCGAGATGCAGCACGGGACGCTCCAGCGCCTGCTCGATCCGCGCCCGGCTCACAGCCAGCTCCTGCGCGGCGACGTCTTCCGCCAGCTTGGCGAGGTTGCAATGGCTGACGCTGTGCGCGCCGATCGTCACCAGCGGATCAGCGGCGAATGTCTTCAACTCGTCCCAGGACAAGCAGAGGCCGCGGCACAGCGCGGCCATGTCGACGTCATAGCGTGTGCAGAGCGCCTCGATCTCGCGCGCCAGATCGTGCTCGCCCGGCAGCGCGCGCAGCCAGTCGTGCAGGCGGTCGTAGGTGGCCTGCTTGGCCGCAGGCGTCGTCGCATCGAGCCGCAGTGCGGAATGGCCGATCGTGACGTCGATCTGCTCGGCCTTGGCGATCACGGCTTCCAGCGCCGCCCACCATAACCGTCCGGTGCCTTCGGCAAAATCGCTCGCGACATAGACCGTCAGCGGTGCGTCGAATTCGCGCAACACCGGCAGCGCATGGTCCAGATTGTCGCGATAGCCGTCGTCGAAGGTGAAGGCGGCGAAGCGGCGCTCGAACCGGCTCTGCACCAGCCGCTCATGCAGCTCGTCCATGCTGACGATGTCGATGTCGCGCGAGCGCAAATGGCACAGCGTCTCGCGCAGGAATTCGGGGGTGACCTCGAGGTGCCGGTTCGGCTGGAACGCCGCCTCGCGGGCCGGCCGGACGTGGTGCAGCATGAAAATGGCGCCGACGCCCGACAGAAGCGGGCGCAGCAGATGGTGTGCCCCGCTGAAATAGAGTGCTCCCAGCCCGGCGCGGATGACGTTGTTACGCAGTTGTTTCATGACCGGCCGGCGGACTTTGGCATTCCGTCTTCAACTTACGGAAGAACCCTTGAAGAAAAAGTTATCCCGATTGTCCAGCCGGTGCCTTCGGAAGGGCGCCATTTCCGGTTTGACAGCCTGCCAAGGGTTTGTTTTGTCTCCGGTTCCAGAGTTCGGGTCGTCGAATGCAGAAGCTTTTCAGGTGGGCCAGCAAATGGTGGCCGGGGTTAATTCCCCTGGCCGTCATGTGGGGATTTGCGGCCTGGAATAATACCTTACCGGTCGAGGCCGACCTGTCGGCCCGCAGCTCGGCCGCGCTGAAGGGGACCGTTCTGGACAAGACCCGGATCGCGGTGGACGGCCGCGACGTCAGCCTGGTCGCAGACGCCTTCTCCGAGGAGGGCCGCCGCGACGCCGTGATGGCGGTCGAGACGGTCCCGGGCGTGCGTCTGGTCGACGACCGGACCCGTCTTGTTCCCGAGGCCAAACCCTTCGTCTGGAACGCCGAGCGCGATGTGGTGCGGGTGACGCTGTCGGGCTCCGCGCCGCTGCCGTCGATCAAGGGCCGGCTGACCGAGGCGGCCCGCAAGGAGGTCGGCGGCGTCGAGGTGGCCGACCAGATGGGTCTGGCGCGGGGCGCGCCGCCGCGGTTCGAGGCCGCCGCGATGCTGCTGCTGGACCAGATCGGCAAGCTGAAGGACGGCAAGATCACGATCACGGACACCAAGGTCAATCTGTCGGGCATGGCGCGCGATCTCGGCGGCCGCGAGGCGATCGCGGCTGCGCTGAAGAACCTGCCCGAGGGCTTCTCGATCGCTGCCAACGACGTCAAGGCGCCGCCCTACATCTTCCAGGCCTACAAGGATCCGGTCGCCGCGACCGTGACGCTGACCGGCTATGTGCCCGACAACGCCATCCACGCGGCGATCGCCACCAGCGCCGCGCGAAAATTCTTCACCGAGAAGGTCGTCGACAATCTCAAGGCCAGCATCGGCGCGCCCGGCTCCTTCAACACGGCCGTGATCGCAGCGCTCGGCGCGCTGTCGCGGCTGTCGACCGGCACGCTCGTCGTCTCCGACCGCGAGGTGAAGCTGTCGGGCGATGCGCTCTATGAAGGTGCCGCCAACGACATCCGCGCCGGGCTCGGCAAGGACTTCCCGAAAACCTGGCAATACAAGCCGGAGATCACCGTGAAGCCCGCGGCGGGTCCGGTCGACGGCACCGTGTGCCAGCAATTGTTCACGGACCTCCTGGCCAAGGGCAAGATCCGCTTCGCGCCCAAGCGCGCCGACATCGATCCGGATTCCGCCGCCATTCTCGATCATCTGATCGAGACGGCGCTGCGCTGCCCCAATACCAATGTCGAGGTGGCCGGGCATACCGATGCCGACGGCGAGGACGGCTTCAACCGGGCGCTCTCGGAGAAGCGCGCGCAGGCGGTGATCGACTATCTGGTCAAGGCCGGCCTGCCCGCCAGCCGCTTCACCGCGGTCGGCCATGGCAGCACGCAGCCCGTCGCCGGCAACGACACCGACGAAGGCAAGGTGCAAAACCGCCGCATCGAATTTCTGGTGAGGTGACGATGCCCTATCTCCTCTCGTTTCATATGGGCTGGCTGATCGGCTCGGTGCTGCTCGGCTTCTGCATGGGCTGGATCTCGGTGGTCCAGCGCGGCAACGGCACCTCGAAGGTGACGGCGCGCTGGCTCGCCGTGCTTGCCGCCGCCCTGGTCGCGGCCTCGTTCGCCCATGTCGTCCCCGGCCGCTTCGGCTACTGGCTCGATCTCGGCCTCGTCATGTTCGCCTGCTACCTCGTCGGCTGCACCATCGGCGCCTGGCTGCGCGACCGCGTGGTCGCGCGCACCGCACCGCCAGCCCCTCTGTGACGTTGCCACGCCCCCGGTCCTTCGGTCGGGGCAAGGCGCAGGAGGGGCCCGCCGCGGCCTTTCGGCGCATCGGAAATCCGCGGCCGGCCGCTTCGATGCCCCTCTTTCAACAAGCCGGGCCCGCCCATAGATTGATTTCGGCTTAAGGCGTGACGGAACATTGTGCGGCCGAAATCATCAAACCTTCACGGCGCCTGCGCAGGATCGCCATGGAGATTCGCCTCGAGTCTTGCCGCCGATCCTGCCGCAGAAGGCGCCAAACCGTGCATCAGGAGCCCGCAACCCTGCCTAAAATATTGAAGGCACGTGTTTTTGTTCGAATTGGCGAATTCCACTCGGCCCGAAAACGCGCTAGTGGAGGGGCAGGGGGCATGCGCGATGCCGGAGCCGACGGCGAGGGGTCGTCGTGTGCCTCTGCGCCGTCCCGTCCGCTGGCCGTTCTGGCCGCTGAAGCGTTGTTCGAGGTCTAGATGCTGGAAGCCATACGCAGGGCGACGTCGTTTCTGCGCGAGAAGCAAATCCTGCATAAGCTTGGCGTTGTGATCAGCGTCGCGGTCATCGGCATCGCTTGCTATGTGCTCTACCACATGCTGCGAGGCATCGATTTCAACGAGGTCCTCGAAGCGATCAAGAGCACCGAGCCGAGCCAGATTGCGATGGCGGCGCTGTTCGTCGCCGCGGGCTATTTCACGCTGACTTTCTACGATCTGTTCGCCGTGCGAGCGATCGGTCACTCCCATGTGCCCTACCGCATCAATGCGCTCGCGGCCTTCACCTCCTATTCGATCGGTCACAATGTCGGCGCCAGCGTTTTCACCGGCGGCGCGGTGCGTTACCGCATCTACTCGGCCTATGGGCTGAACGCGATCGACGTGGCGAAGATCTGCTTCCTCGCCGGCCTGACCTTCTGGCTCGGCAATGCCGCCGTGCTCGGCCTCGGCATCACCTATCATCCGGAAGCCGCCGCCTCGATCGACCAGCTTCCGCCCTGGCTGAACCGCACCCTGGCGCTGATGATCATCGTGGCGCTGATCGGCTATGTGGTCTGGGTCTGGACCCAGCCGCGGGTGGTCGGCCGCGGTCCCTGGACCGTGGTGCTGCCGGGCGGCCCGCTGACGCTGCTCCAGATCGCGATCGGCATCATCGATCTCGGCTTCTGCGCGCTCGCGATGTACGTGCTGGTCCCGGACGAGCCCAATCTCGGCTTCGTCGTGGTCGCGGTGATCTTCGTCTCGGCGACGCTGCTCGGCTTCGCCAGCCATTCGCCCGGCGGGCTCGGGGTGTTCGACGCGGCCATGCTGGTCGGCCTCTGGCAGATGGATCGCGAGGAACTGCTCGGCGGCATGCTGTTGTTCCGCGTCCTCTATTATCTCTCGCCTTTCGTCATCTCTGTAATCTTGCTGACGTTTCGCGAAGTTATCATCGGCGCACGATCGAAGCGCCTGCAGCAGGCGGCGCTCAAGCTCGACCCCGGTCCGGCGCCCGAAGCCGCTTATGTGAGAGAGCGCAGCGACGGCGCCAAATCTTAAGGTAAGCCCCAGGAGAAGTCCGCCCGATGGCGATCGACGCCCCTTCTTCTCCCGCCGCTCAGCCCTGGTCCGACCGGCTGCGGCACTCGACCGTCATCCTGATCGCCGCGGCGCTGGCGCTGTCCGTCGTCGTCTCGCTCGGCGAATTGTCGGTGCTGCATGCCGCTGCCGTGTTCCTCTGCATCGCGGCAGCGGCGCTGATCCCGTGGCGCCTGCACGATGCCGCGGCCTCGCGCGAGGACACCCGCCGCATCAACCCGGTCGAGAGCGCGGCGGTGGCCGCGGTCGTCGCCGGCATGCCGGATCCGGCGGTGCTGCTCGACCGCGCCGGCCGCGTCATCCACCTCAATGCCGCCGCGGCCCAGCTCGCGCCGGCACTGCGCCGGAACGAGCTCGCCCAGTTCGCGCTGCGCTCGCCGGAGATCATCACGGCGCTGCGCGAGTCGATCGCGACCACCGAGCCGCGCCGCGCGACCTATCTCGACCATGTCCCGGTCGATCGCTGGATGGAGCTGATCATCACGCCGGTGCCGGTGCCGACCAGTTTCGGCGGCGCCGACAAATGCATGCTGATGACCTTCCACGACCAGACGCCGCTGCGCCGGGTCGAGGAGATGCGCGCCGACTTCGTCGCCAATGCCAGCCATGAGCTGCGCACGCCGCTCGCGGCGCTGTCGGGCTTCATCGACACGCTGCAGGGCCAGGCCAAGGACGATCCCAAGGCGCGCGAGCGCTTCCTCGGCATCATGCACAACCAGGCCACCCGCATGGCGCGCCTGATCGACGATCTCCTGTCGCTGTCGCGGGTCGAGCTGTCGGCCCATGTCCGGCCCGACACCCTGGTCGACCTCTTGCCGATCATCCGCCAGGTCGCCGACGGGCTCGAGCCGCTGGCGCGCGAGCGGCAGGTCGAGGTCGAGCTCCATCTGCCCGACAGCCCGGTGATGATCGCGGGCGACCGCGAGGAGCTGCTCCGCCTGTTCGAGAATTTGATCGAGAACGCGCTCAAATACGGCGCCTCGGGCGGACGCGTCGTCGTGTCGCTGACCTCAGCCGCAGCCACTGATGGAACTCAGGAAATCCGGATCATGGTGCGCGATTTCGGCCCCGGGATCGCGCCCGAGCACCTGCCGCGGCTGACTGAGCGCTTCTACCGCGTGGACGTCGGCGACAGCCGCTCGCAGGGCGGAACCGGGCTCGGATTATCGCTGGTGAAACATATTCTTAACCGCCATCGCGGCCGGCTTTTGATCGAAAGCGTGCCCAAGCAGGGTGCGACTTTCACCGCCTGCTTTCCCCAGGCCAAGACTTTAGTTTGAGATAGAAACGCGAGTGATTTCAATCGCTTGCGCGTGTCATCCGACTGTCACGAAACCTTCGTAAAAGCACAGCCGACCGCTCCTAAAGGGGCGGCGTGGGGAGCGCGATCGGGCGCGGATGGCGCTTCGCTCCCCCCAATGGAGACCAGCATGAATTTCCTCAAGACGATCGTCGTTGCCGGCATGGTTGCCGCTTCGACGACGGCGGCCTTTGCTGCCGACATCACCGGCGCCGGCGCGACGTTCCCGTTCCCGATCTATTCGAAGTGGGCTGACGCCTACAAAAAGGAGACCGGTAACGGTCTGAACTACCAGTCGATCGGCTCCGGCGGCGGCATCAAGCAGATCCAGGCCAAGACCGTGACCTTCGGCGCGACCGACATGCCGCTCAAGGCTGAGCAGCTCGAGAAGGACGGCCTCGTCCAGTGGCCGATGGTGATGGGCGCCATCGTTCCCGTGGTCAACCTCGAGGGCGTGAAGCCGGGCGAGATGGTGTTCGACGGCGAGACGCTGGCCAACGTCTATCTCGGCAAGATCACCAAGTGGGACGATCCGGCCATCAAGAAGCTCAATCCGAACGTCAAGCTGCCGTCGGATGCGATCACCGTGGTCCGCCGTTCGGACGGGTCGGGCACCACCTTCAACTTCACCAACTACCTCTCCAAGGCCAGTGCGGACTGGAAGAGCAAGGTCGGTGAGGGCACCGCGGTCGAGTGGCCGGTTGGCGTCGGCGCCAAGGGCAACGAAGGCGTGTCGGGCAACATCGGCCAGACCAAGAACTCGATCGGCTACGTCGAGTATGCCTATGCCAAGCAGAACAAGCTGACCTATACCGGTCTCGTCAACAAGGCCGGCAAGACCGTGCAGCCGACCGTCGAAGCTTTCCAGGCGGCCGCCTCCAACGCCGACTGGGCCAAGGCGCCCGGCTACTACGTCATCCTGACCGACCAGCCCGGCGAGAAGTCCTGGCCGATCACGGCGGCGACCTTCATCCTCATGCACAAGGACGCCACCGACAAGGCGGCTTCGCAGGAAGCCATCAAGTTCTTCCGCTGGGCCTTCACGAAGGGCGACAAGGCGGCCGAGGAGCTCGACTACATCCCGATGCCGGACACCGTCGTCAAGCAGATCGAGAAGACCTGGGCTGCCGAGATCAAGAGCTAGGTAAAGCTATCGTGTCCCGGACGCGGTGCAGCACGTAGTGCTGCTCCGCAGAGCCGGGACCCACAAACGCTAGGCCCCGGATCAGCGGCGCACCGCTTCGCGCTGCACCGCATCCGGGGCACGGCACCAAAAACATCAAGAACAAGCGTATATAACGGGTACAGGGGATCGGCGTGGCAGAGATGGCCGTTCAGAGCGATGTAATCGACGATGCCGGACCGTATGACCGCGCCAAGGCCTTGGGCGCGTTCAAGCTCGGCGACGTCACCTTCTACTGGATCACGCGGTTGTCCGCGATCTCGGTGTTGCTGATCCTCGGCGGCATCATCATCTCGCTGATCGTCGGCGCGTTCCCGGCGATGAAAGCATACGGCTTCTCCTTCCTGTGGACGCAGCGCTGGGCGCCGTCGGCCGATCCGCCCGTGCTCGGCGCGCTCGGGCCGATGTACGGCACGCTCGTCACCTCCTTCATCGCGATGCTGATCGCGATTCCCGTCGGTCTCGGCATTGCGATCTTCCTCACCGAGCTCTGCCCGCAATGGCTGCGCCGCCCGATCGGCATGGCGATCGAGCTGCTCGCCGGCATTCCCTCGATCATCTACGGCATGTGGGGCTTCTTCGTGCTGGGCCCGTTCCTGGCCAACACCTTCCAGCCCCTTATGATCAGGATCTTCGACGGCGTCCCGGTGCTGGGCGCGATCTTCGCAGGTCCCCCGTCCTATCTCAGCACGTTCAACGCCGCGCTGATCCTCGCCATCATGGTGCTGCCCTTCATCACCTCGATCTCGGTCGACGTGTTCAAGACGGTGCCGCCGGTGTTGAAGGAGGCCGCTTACGGCGTCGGCTGCACCACCTGGGAAGTCGTCCGCAGCGTGGTGATCCCCTACACCCGCGTCGGCATCATCGGCGGCGTCATGCTGGCGCTGGGCCGCGCGCTCGGCGAGACCATGGCGGTGACCTTCATCATCGGCAACTCGTTCCGCATCTCCTCATCGATCTTCGCGCCGGGCACCACGATCTCGGCGGCGATCGCATCCGAGTTCGCCGAGAGCGACGGCCTGCACCAGTCCGGCCTGATCCTGCTCGGCTTGCTCCTGTTCGTGCTGACGTTCTTCGTGCTGGCCGCCGCGCGGCTGATGCTGATGCGGCTGGACAAGAAGGCGGGGAAGTAAGGTCATGGCGCTCAATCCGATCTATTCGCGTCGTCGCCGCGTGGACATCGTCATCCGCGGGCTCTGCTTCGCCGCGGCCGCCTTCGGCGTCACCTGGCTCGCGCTGATCCTGGTCACGCTGCTCTACAACGGCCTGGCCGGCCTCAATCTCGAGATCTTCGTCGCGGACACGCCGCCTCCGGGCTCGACCGAAGGCGGCCTGCGCAACGCGATCGTCGGCTCGATCATCATGACGTTGATCGGCGTCGGCATCGGCGCGCCGCTCGGCCTGTTCGCCGGCACCTACCTTGCCGAATACGGCCGCAACGATCGCCTGACCTCGGTGATCCGCTTCATCAACGACATCCTGCTCTCGGCGCCCTCGATCATCATCGGCCTGTTCATCTACGGCGCGGTGGTGGTGCCGATGCGTGGCTTCTCCGCGATCGCGGGCGCGCTCGCGCTCGCCGTCATCGTGATCCCGGTCGTGCTGCGCACCACCGAGGACATGCTGCTGCTGGTGCCGAATCCGCTGCGTGAGGCGGCCTCGGCGCTGGGCCTGCCGCGCTCTCTGGTGATCAAGCGCATCGCCTATCGTGCGGCCCGGTCGGGCCTCATCACCGGCGTGCTGCTCGCCACCGCACGCGTCGCGGGCGAGACCGCGCCGCTGCTCTTCACCGCGCTGTCGAACCAGTTCTTCAGCCTCGGCCTGAACAAGACGATGGCCAACCTGCCCGTCACCATCAACAACTTCGTGCAGAGCCCCTACGCCTACTGGAAGCAGCTGGCGTGGAGCGGCGCACTGCTCATCACCCTGACCGTGCTTGCCCTGAACATTGGCGCGCGCATCCTTGGCGCCGAGAGGACCGCAAAATGAGTGAACTTTCCGTATCGATGAGCGCCTCCGGTGGCCTTCCGCAGGCGCCGGTGCTGCCCGAGGCGCCCGCCAAGGTGACGGTGCGCAACCTCAACTTCTATTACGGCGAGCACCACGCGCTGAAGAACATCAACCTGACGCTGGGCGCCAACCGCGTCACGGCGTTCATCGGCCCGTCCGGCTGCGGCAAGTCGACCCTGCTGCGCATCTTCAACCGGATGTACGACCTCTATCCGGGCCAGCGCGCCACCGGCCAGCTGATGCTCGATCAGACCAACATCCTCGACCCCAAGCTCGACCTCAATCTGCTGCGCGCCCGGGTCGGCATGGTGTTCCAGAAGCCGACGCCGTTCCCGATGACGATCTACGAGAACATCGCCTTCGGCATCCGCCTCTACGAGAAGATCTCCAAGTCCGAGATGGACGACCGCGTCGAGAAGGCGCTGCGCGGCGGCGCGCTGTGGAACGAGGTCAAGGACAAGCTCAACGCCTCCGGCCTGTCGCTCTCCGGCGGCCAGCAGCAGCGCCTGTGCATCGCCCGCACCGTCGCGGTGCGGCCCGAGGTGATCCTGTTCGACGAGCCCTGCTCGGCGCTCGACCCGATCTCGACCGCCAAGGTCGAGGAGCTGATCCAGGAGCTGTCCGAGAACTACACGATCGCGATCGTCACCCACAACATGCAGCAGGCGGCGCGCGTCTCCGACAAGACCGCCTTCATGTATCTGGGCGAGCTGATCGAGTTCGACGACACCAGCAAGATCTTCACGTCGCCGACCGACCGGCGCACGCAGGACTACATCACCGGCCGGTTCGGCTGAGGAGACGCAATATGGGTACCGAACATACCGCAAAGGCCTTCGACACCGACCTCCAGGAACTCACCCGCCTGGTCGCGGAGATGGGCGGCATCGCCGAGCGCATGATCGTCGATTCCGTCGACGCGTTGATCCGCCGCGACGTCGCGCTCGGTCAGCGCGTCGTGACCATCGACGCCGATCTCGACGCGTTGCAGAAGCGCATCGAGGAACGCGCCGTGCTCACCATCGCACGACGCCAGCCGATGGCGGTCGATCTGCGCGAGATCGTCGGCGCCATGCGCGTTGCGACCGATCTCGAGCGCATCGGCGACCTCGCCAAGAACATGGGCAAGCGCGTCGCCGCGCTCGAGACCGACTTCCATCCGCTGAAACTGTTCCGCGGCCTCGAGCACATGACCGACCTCGTGCAGCAGCAGGTCAAGAGCGTGCTGGACGCCTATGCCGCGCACGATCTGCCGGCGGCGATGGCGGTGTGGAAGGGCGACGAGGAGGTCGACGCGATCTGCACCTCGCTGTTCCGCGAGCTCCTCACCTACATGATGGAGGATCCGCGCAACATCTCGTTCTGCATCCATCTGATGTTCTGCGCCAAGAACATCGAGCGGATCGGCGACCACGCCACCAACATCGCCGAGACCGTGTTCTACATGATCGAGGGCCAGGCGATCACCGACAAGCGGCCGAAGGGCGACATGACCACCTTCGCCACGACGATCCCGAATACCTGAAGACTTTAAGGAGCGACGACACCATGGGCGCACGCATTATGGTGGTTGAGGACGAGGAAGCTCTCACCGAGCTTCTCCGCTACAACCTCGAAGGCGACGGCTATGACGTCGAGACGGTCATGCGCGGCGACGACGCCGACACCCGCCTCAAGGAACACATCCCCGACCTGATCGTGCTCGACTGGATGCTGCCGGGCCTCTCCGGCATCGAGCTGTGCCGGCGGCTGCGCACCCGTCCCGAGACCAAGCAGCTGCCGATCATCATGCTCACCGCGCGCGGCGAGGAGAGCGAGCGGGTGCGGGGTCTTGCCACCGGCGCCGACGACTACATCGTCAAGCCGTTCTCGGTGCCGGAGCTCCTGGCGCGCGTGAAGGGACTGCTGCGGCGCGCCAGTCCCGAGCGGCTGGCGACTGTGCTGGCCTATGGCGACATCGAGCTCGACCGCGACAAGCGCCGCGTGGCGCGCTCGGGCCGCCCGATCGATCTCGGCCCGACCGAATATCGGCTGCTGGAGTTCTTCCTGGAACATCCCGGCCGCGTGTTCTCGCGCGAGCAGCTGCTCGACAGCGTCTGGGGCCGTGACATCTACATCGACGAGCGCACCGTCGACGTCCATATCGGCCGCCTGCGCAAGCTGCTCAATCTCGGCCGCGAGCAGGACCCGATCCGAACCGTCCGCGGCGCCGGCTACGCCCTCGACGATCGCTTCGCGAAGGCGGAGACGACCTGAGGGTTGCGAACGGTTGGTCTGGCGAGCTGCAGCCACATGCTCAGCTGTCATCCCGGGGCGCGCGTAGCGCGAGCCCGGGATCCATAACCACAGGGTGGGGTTTGGCGAAGACCCGGAGTGACCATCTCGCGCAACAATTGCGCCCTGTGGTTATGGATCCCCGCGTTCGCGGGGACGACATCGGATGTGTTGAGCCGTCATCGCACGACGGCTGCCGTCCTTGCAGTCAGCTAATTCCGCAAACTCAGCGCGGGCCCGGCTTGGCCGGCGCACGCCGGCGATCCGCCGCCGGCTGATACGCCACGCGCGAATGCTGGGCGCAGTAGGGAAGGCCGGAGAGCGCCTTGCCGCCGCAGAAGAAGAAATCCGGGCTCGAGGGATCGCCGACCGGCCAGTGGCAGGTCGCCTCGTTCAGTTCGAGCAGCGACAGCCGCTGGCTCATCGGCACCACGTTGTCGTAGGTGACGGGCTCGGCCTCGACCTCGACCTCGAAGGCCTGCGCCAGCGCAGTGTTGCCGCGTGCGATCGGGCGGGTGACCCGCATCATGTGCTGCGCGGGACGCGCCTTGCGCGGCCGCGGCGCTGCCGACGAAGGGCTCTTGGCGCGGCCGGACAGACCGAGCCTGTGCACTTTGCCGATCACGGCATTGCGGGTCACATTGCCGAGTTCAGCTGCGATCTGGCTGGCCGATAATCCGGCCTCCCAGAGCTTCTTGAGCTGCTCGACGCGATCATCGGACCAGGTCAAAACCGTCATTGCACCCTTTCCCTCGCCACGCGGCTGCCGTCCTGGCGCCCTTGCGGCGAATGCCTAAGCTTCGAAAAACCCGTGCCGCCGGAATCCCTTAAGGCTCGCCGGGCGCTCAACTGACGCCCGAACGTTTACGCCGGTACATGAGGACTCTTGGGATCAGAACCGCTGCACGAGATGTCGTATCTGACAGTCCAAACGCTACAATATGCCGTGACTCGCGCGCAAGAGTCTGCCGAGTCGCGTCCACATGTTCCGTGGCGAAAAACCCGCAAAATCGCCACCGCAAGACTACGGAATCAGCGTTTCCTGAGGCTTTCCGGCTGCCATTGACACCGGTTTCACGGGGCATAAGATGGTGTCACGTGCCGCCCTTAAAAGGCGGCACGTTTCGTTTTCCGGGCCGGTCTGGTGCGTTGCGCAATGCGCGCATCGCACCGTCCGCAACATTCAAGTGACCGTCATGACCAACAGCGCAGCCCCGCATTTGCTCCCTGTTTTCGCCAGGGCCAACCTCGGTTTCGAGCGCGGCGAAGGCTGCTGGCTGATCGCGACCAACGGCGATCGCTATCTCGATTTCACCTCGGGCGTCGCGGTAAATGCGCTCGGCCACGCCCATCCCGCGCTGGTCAAGGCGTTGCAGGAGCAGGCGACCAAGCTCTGGCACATGTCGAACCTGTTCCAGAGCCCGGACGGCGAGAAGCTCGCCGCGCGCCTGTGCAACGAGAGCTTTGCGGACTTCGTCTTCTTCTGCAATTCCGGCGCCGAGGCGCTGGAAGGCGTGATCAAGCTGGTCCGCCATCATCACTTCTCCAAGGGTGATCCGGAGCGCTATCGCATCATCACCTTCGAAGGCGCCTTCCATGGCCGTACGCTGGCGACGCTCGCTGCGACCGGCTCTGCAAAATATCTCGAAGGGTTCGGTCCGCCGATGGATGGTTTCGACCAGGTGCCGCATGGCGACATCGAGGCCGTGAAGAAGGCGATCGGTCCGCACACCGCGGGTATCCTGATCGAGCCGATCCAGGGCGAGGGCGGCGTTCGTTCTGCGCCTCCCGCCTTCCTCAAGGCGCTGCGCGAGCTTTGCAATGAGCACGACATTTTGCTCGCCTTCGACGAGGTGCAGACCGGCATGGGCCGCACCGGCGAGCTCTTCGCCTACAAGCGTACCGGCGTCGTGCCCGATGTCATGTCGCTGGCGAAGGCGCTCGGCGGCGGTTTCCCGATCGGCGCCATCCTCGCCACCGCCGACGCCGCCGAGGGCATGGGCCCCGGCTCGCACGGTTCGACCTTCGGCGGTAATCCGCTCGCGATCTCCGCGGCCAATGCCGTGCTCGACGTCATGCTCAAGCCCGGCTTCTTCGACCACGTGCAGAAGATGTCGCTGCTGCTCAAGCAGAAGCTCGCCTCCGTGATCGACCGTCATCCCGACATCGTCAGCGAGGTGCGCGGCGAGGGCCTCCTGATCGGGATCAAGGCCGTGGTGCCCTCGGGCGATCTCGTCGCGGCCCTGCGCAACGAAAAACTGCTCACGGTCGGCGCCGGCGACAATGTGGTGCGTTTCCTGCCGCCTTTGATCGTCACCGAAGCCGAGATCGAGGACAGCGTCATCAGGCTCGAGCGCGCCTGCGCCGCGATCTCGTCCAGTCAGACCAAGCGGGCGGCAAGCTGATGAGCAAGTCCCCCGCCAAGACGCCGAAGCACTTCCTCGACATCAATGAGCTGCCGTTGTCGGAGCTCAAGCGCATGCTCGCCGCCTCCTCCGCGATGAAGGCGAAGCAGAAGGCGCATCAGCCGGTGCGGCCGCTCGAAGGCAAGACGCTGGCGATGATCTTCGAGCGTCCCTCGACGCGGACCCGGGTCTCGTTCGACGTCGGCATGCGCCAGCTCGGCGGCGAGGCGATCATGCTCACCGGCGCCGAGATGCAGCTCGGCCGCGGCGAGACCATCGCCGACACCGCGCGCGTGCTGTCGCGCTATGTCGACGCCATCATGATCCGCATCCTCAATCACGATGCGCTGCTGGAGCTTGCGGCCAACGCCACCGTGCCCGTCATCAACGGCCTGACGCGGCGCTCGCATCCCTGCCAGGTGATGGCCGACCTCATGACCTTCGAGGAGCATCGCGGTCCCATCGAGGGCAAGACGGTGGCCTGGACCGGCGACGACAACAACGTCCTGGCGTCCTGGGCGCATGCCGCCGAGCGCTTCAAATTCCAGCTCAACGTCGCCACCCCGCCGGAGCTGGCGCCGAAGAAGGCGATGCGCGACTGGGTCAAGGCGACGGGCGCGCCGATCGTGCTCGGCACCGATCCGGAAGCCGCCGTGCGCGGCGCCGATTGCGTCGTCACCGACACCTGGGTGTCGATGGGCGACAAGGAGGGCGAGCATCGCCACAACGTGCTCAAGCCCTACCAGGTCAACGGCAAGCTGATGTCGCTGGCCAAGCCCGACGCGTTGTTCATGCACTGCCTGCCCGCCCATCGCGGCGAGGAGGTCACCGACGAGGTGATCGACGGCCCGCAATCGGTCGTGTTCGACGAGGCCGAAAACCGCCTGCACGCGCAGAAGGGCATTCTGGCCTGGTGCTTTGACGCGGTGAAGTGATTTCGGTGATGGGGCTGTGTCGCTGGCCCCATTCTCCGCCGTCATCCCGGACAAGCGCCGCACAGCGGCGCGCAGATCCGGGATCCATAACCACAGGACGTCATTTGGCGATGACCCGGAGTTGTCATCGCGCGCAATAAAGTCATCCTGTGGTTATGGATCCCGGGTTCGCGCTATCGCGCGCCCCGGGACGACACCGAGTTTGAGGTTGCCCCGCGCCCCTTCCATTTTCCACTCTCCGACCCCAGATAACGCCCCATGATTTCCCAATCCCCTGACATGAAAGCCGGCCCCGAAGGCCCGGTTCGTGCGCCATCCGCGGTTCCGATCGACGATGCCGTGCTGCCCTACGAGGTCGACGCGCTCGACGTGCGCGGCCGCCTGGTGCGCCTCGGCCCTGCGCTCGACGACATCCTGACCAAGCACGATTACCCGGCGCCGGTCGGCAAGCTGCTCGGCGAGGCCATCGTGCTGACGACGCTGCTCGGCTCGGCGCTGAAATTCGAGGGGCGCTTCATCCTGCAGGCCCAGACCGACGGTCCGGTGTCGTTCCTGGTGGTGGACTACCAGGCGCCGGATCGCCTGCGCGCCTATGCGCGCTTCGATGCCGCGCGCCTCGGCGATACCAGGGATTCCGGCACGCTGCTCGGCCGCGGCCATCTCGCCATGACCATCGACCAGGGCCCCGACATGAGCCGTTACCAGGGCCTGGTCGCGCTCGACGGCGGCAGCCTGGAAGACGCCGCCCACGAATATTTCCTGCGCTCCGAGCAGATCCCGACCAAGGTGCGTCTGGCGGTCGGCGAGGAGTGGCGCAGTCATGACGGCGGCAAGCACCGCTGGCGCGCCGGCGGCATGCTGATGCAGTTTCTGCCCAAGGCGCCGGAGCGCGCGCGGCAGGCCGATCTTCATCCCGGCGACGCACCTGAAGGCGCCGAAGTGCACAGCGTTGCCGAGGACGACGCCTGGGTCGAGGCGCGCTCGCTGATCGAGACCGTCGAGGACGTCGAGCTGATCGATCCCGAGCTCTCCGGCGAGAGGCTGCTGTTCCGCCTGTTCCACGAGCGCGGCGTGCGCGTGTTCAATCCGCTGTCCTTGAAGGCGCAATGCTCCTGCTCGCGCGACGCCGTCGCCTCGATGCTCAAGAGCTTCTCGCCGGATGATCGCGCCGCCATGGTCAAGGACGACAAGGTCGTGGTGACCTGCGAGTTCTGCTCGTCGGTGTATCAGTTCACGCCGCACGAGGCGGGCGTGGAAGACGCGTAGGCTGGTTGTAGCCCGGATGGAGCGCAAGCGTAATCCGGGGCGGCTCTCACGGCATCTTGCACCGTCCCGGATTGCGCTCCGCTCCATCCGGGCTACGGGATCATTGCCTGTGTCGGCCTCTGTCAATCCATCCGCACAAAAATATTCCGCTTTACCGAAATTCGGTTTTAGCGCATATGTCGCCCATCCCGGCTCACCCAAGAGGGGCGACTTGTGGTCGTCTTGTTCGCGAGCCGGGGTTGCGGTGGACGCGGCAGCGTCGGCACGAGAGGCGCGGGCAGGGCGGGTAGTCCCTGTGAGCCCGAGGCTTCGTGCGGACGACGGCGCTGCTAGGCTTCGTCTCGCTCGTAAGTTTCCGGCTCTGTCGACGGAGTCTGGAAATACTGCGGCGACATGGCGGGCCGTGCGTACGGCAAAACCGTGTGGTCCTGGCCGTCGTTGCCACGGTCAAGTCTTGCGAAGGTGCGAGCGAGCCCAACCGGGCAGACTGCATCATCCAAATTCGCGGGGCGAGGGAGGCCAAAAGGAATGGTCGGCTCCCGGGAGATCACGGCATAAGCCGTCCAGCCATCGCGCAGGGAAGGCCGAGTGATCGGCGACACCTGTATGCTGCTGTGCGGTTCTTCCTGCGTGTGCATTTCGCGCAGCAGACCGCGGGTGCCAGCCGGCACCCGGCCTTCCCTGCGCCCTCTTGGATCTGGAGGGTGGAGCGACGAAGCAAAGCTCGGGCGAAACGCGCCGCGAGAACGATAGGGCGTGTCCAGCTATCACACATTCGGTGTCATCGCTCGCCTGGTGCGCAATTGCGCACAGGGGCGGGCGATCCAGTGTTCCAGAGGCCGCAGTGATCGAACCGAGAGGCCGCGGCGTACTGGATTCCTCGCCTGCGCGGGGAATGACAGTGTTGCTGGTGGGGAGTATGCGCGTCAAACTCCGATCTCGTGCCCCGGACGCTGCGCAGCGTCATCCCGGCGATGCGGAGCATCGTCCGGTTCGACGATGCGCTGCAGAGCCGGGGCCCATCTGTCGGCGCTGTGCCATGTTGCGCTGGGTCTCGGCTCTGCGCCGCAACGCTTGCGCATTGCAGCTCGTCCGGGACACGAGAGTGAGCGGCGATGCCGATCCCAAGGTTCGGGAAGCTGCGGCGCTGCGCGGCACGTCTCGTCCATTGCAGATCGGCAGATTCTGCCGGGATGGATTTGCCGCTGTGACGGAGCTGCTCTCCGCAATTGGCGATAAGTCCTTGATGAACATGAATCCGCGAGCTGGCATGCGCGTTGCACGCAGGAGCTGCGTTCGCAAATGAACAGTGGAGTTCGGGTATGAGTGTCGGCAGCATGAACAGTATTGGCGGTAGCAGCGCGGCGGGATCGCCATTCTCCGCCGGCCTATCGAAATCCGCCGATGGCGCGCAGAATGACGGCTCGGCCTTCTCGTCCATGCTGCAGGACGGCACGCCTTACGACGAGATCAAGGTCGACCTGCCGAACGGCATGTCGGTCGGCATCGTCCATTTCGGCGGTGGCGGCTTCGACAGCGAGGCGCTCAAGTCCATCGAGGATTTCGTGCGGGGGCTTGCGGACCAGCAGACGCCCGGGCAGCCGTCAGCGAGCGCCGATCAGGCCGGCCATGACGGGACGCCGGATGCGGTCGGGATCGACAAGATCCATGTCGATCTTCCGAACGGGATCTCGTTCGAGATCCTGCATTCCGCAGGCAAGACGGCCACCGACAGCGCCGCAATCATGAAGCAGCTCACCGACGCCGCCGAAGAGCTCGCCGAATCGCTCGGGCATTATTCGCCGGCATCGAGCGCGGCGTCCGCCTACGCCGCGCAGCAGGCCGCCGCGTCCGGCCGCAGCAGCGGGCTCGACGCCCGCAGCTGATGCGCCTGCGCGGAGCGTGACGATGTCATGCCGGCATTCGCCGCGCTCCCCGGGCCTCTCTCAGACGCGATACCACGCCGCCAGATTCCACGTGATGGTGTCCCAGCCGGAGATGTCGATCATCAGATTATTGGCGCCGGCGTTGACAATGGGGCGCGAGAGCAGCGGCAGGAACACGTTGGCCTCGCAGAAGATCTCGTCCACCTTCATCAGCAGCGCGGCGCGCTTGGCGGGATCGAGCTCGCTCTGCGCGGCCTTGTAGGCCTTGTCGGCCTCGGGATCGGAATAGCGCGAATTGTTGCGGCCGAGCCATTTGTTGTCCTTGGTGGCGATCTCCCAGGAGACGCACTGGTTCAGAAAGCGCTCCGGATCGGGCTGCGGCTGCGTGGTGTTGTACATCTCCATGTCGGCATAGAATTTGGAGTAGGTGTCGGGGTTGCCGACGTCGGAGGAGAAGAACACCGAGGCGGTGACCGCCTTGATCTCGATGTCGATGCCGGCCTTCTCGCAGGCCTGCTTGATGATGGCCTGGGTCTTCTGGCGCGGGGCGTTGATCGAGGTCTGGAATACGTATTTGAGCTTCTTGCCGTCCTTCTCGCGGACGCCGTCCGCGCCCTTCTTCCAGCCGGCTTCGTCGAGGATCTTGTTGGCCTTGTCGATGCTGAATTCGTATTTCAGCTTGGGCGACTTGAACTGCTTGGGCGCGTTGACGAAGCTCGCGGTGGCGATGCCGCCGCGGCCGTAGATGAATTTCTGGATCGAATCGCGGTCGATCAAAAGGTTGATCGCGCGGCGAACGGCGGGGTCGGACAGCGTCGGGTGCTTGGTCTTGAGGCTGGAGCGTTCGCCGTCGACCTCGGTCCAGGGGTCGGTGGTGTTGAGGATGACGAACTCGACATTGCCTGAGGGCGTGATGTCGAGCTTGCCCTTGCCGCTCGCCTCCATGCGCTTGAGGACCTCCTCCTCCACCTGCATGTTCCAGGCGAAGTCGTATTCGCCGGTCTGCAGCACGGCGCGTGCCGCAGACACCGCATCGCCGCCGCCCTTGATCTCGAGCGTGTCGAAATGCGGCTGGTTCTTGACGTGATAGTCGGGATTGCGTTCGGCGCGGATCAGATCGCCGGGCTTGAACTCGACGAATTTGTACGGGCCGGTGCCGACCGGCTTCAGGTTGGCCGGCGCTTCGCGCGACTTGGCGCCGACATAGTCGCCGAAATGATGTTTTGGCAGGATCTGGCCGACCTGGCCGCCGACGAACGGGTCGGCCCAGAACGGTGTCGGGGCCTTGAAGATCACCTTGACGGCGAAGTCGTCGATCTTCTCGACCTTGATGTCCTTGTAGGAGCCCGTGGTGAAGGCCGCGGTGGCGAGATCTGCGGCGTACTGCCAGGTGAAGACGACGTCGTCCGCGGTGAAGGGCTTGCCGTCATGCCATGTCACGCCCCGCTTCAGCTTCCAGATCACGCTCATGCCGTCGGCCGAGAGGCCGCCATTGGCCTTGGTGGGGACCTCGGCGGCAAGGCAGGGGACGAGATTGCCGTCCTTATCCCACCCGGCGAGCGGCTCGAAGAAGACGCGCGAGGCGATCTGGTCCTTGGTGCCGAGCGCGAAATGCGGATTGAGCAAAGTGGGCGCCTGCCACAGCAGCATCTTGAGCGTGCCGCCGCCGCCGGCCTTGGTCGGCTTGTAGGGCAGCGTGGCGTCCGCCATCGCCACGTCGTGCCAGACCAGGATCTGGCTTGCGATGGGCGCGGCGATTCCGACCGCGGCCACCCTTTGGATGAACGAGCGCCGCGACAGCGTGCCTTGCTTCACCTGTGCGACCAGACCCCGGATATCGTGCTCGTTCATCAGATGACCCTCCACCGCGACGAAAACCGTCGCCGCCATCATGTTGCATCATGCGCGATGCGGCAATGCCGGGGTGACCGCCGGCCCATGCGACGAAATGACGATGGAGAGAGCCCTTGCGGGCCAAGAACAGGATCAAGACCCCGATCAGGATCCGGATCGCCGCCCGAGAGACCCGGGCGGCGACCCGGTGCGAACTTGATTGAACTTGGGGAAGTTCTAAGGCCGCGCCGGAACGCTAACCCGGCTGCAACAGGCGCATCAAGTTTCGTGATGTTGCCGTGGCCGGAGATTCATTGCAGCCGCCGGCAAATCGCCACATATGCACCATCGGCGGTCGAACCCATGCCGAGCCGGCATTTACCTGGTGCCGAGCACGCCGATCGCCAGGGCCGACAGCAGCAGGGCCTGACTCAGAAGCTGCAGCGCCGTGTTCGGCTGCGCCAGCCAGCGCGTGACCCTCTCGGAGAAGGACAACGTCGTATCGGCGAACAACGGCTGAAAGCTGTGCCGGAAGAAGTGCGGGAATCTGGCACCGAGCCCCGAGGTCAGCAGGGCGTGGAAGGTCGCCATCATGGCCACGAAAATGGCGGCGCCGAACGGCTCGCCGACGAATTCGGCCGCGTCGATCAGCTTGATCGCCAGCGCGACGCCGGAATAGATCGGCACGCCCTGAAGCACGAAATAGAGTGCAAAGCATTCGAGCCATTTTCGGCCGGTGAGCTTTGGAGCAGCAAGAGTGGTCATGGTCGGTGTCTCCCTGAGGTCCGATTGTCGTGCCGCAAATCTTGCGCGCCGCGTGCCGCATTGCCGTGATGCGCCTCACGCTGGGCGAATGGCGTCGCGGCCGCCGTGAATTCGTTCCGCGTTTGCTGCCGGATGGAGAAAGCGCAGCCCGCTTCCGGCACGCAATTTGGATTTCCATTTCATTGATTTCCCCTTGCGGAGAAGCGAATACGGTTCCAATCATTCGTGCCGTGCCATGGAGACCAAGATGTCGTTTCGCTTTCCCCTGATCCTCGCCACCGTGCTCGCCGCGTGGTCGGCAGCAAGCTCCGCCGAGACCATCAAGATCGGCGTGACGCCGGGGCCGCATGCGCAGATCCTGGAAGCGGTGAAGCCGATCGCGGCGAAGAACGGCCTCGACATCCAGCTGCTCGAATTCTCCGACTACGTGGTGCCGAACGCCGCGCTCGACGCCGGCGAGATCCAGGCCAATTCGTTCCAGAACCAGCCTTACCTCGACAACCAGAAGGCCGATCGCGGCTACAAGATCGAGGCGGTCGCGCTGACCGTGAATTTTCCGATCGGCGTCTACTCGAAGAAGCACAAGGCCTTCGCCGACATCCCCGAAGGCGGCAAGGTCTCGATCCCCAACGATCCGACCAATGGCGGCCGCGTGCTGCTACTGCTGCGCGACAAGGGCGTGATCAAGCTGAAGGACGGCACCGGTTTCAAGCCGACCGTACTCGACATCACCGAGAATCCCAAGAAGCTGAAATTCATCGAGGTGGACGCGGCGCAGGCGCCGCGCGCGCTCGACGACGTCGACGCCGCCGCGATCAACACCAATTATGCAACTCAGGCGGGCCTCGATCCGGTCAAGGATCCGATCCTGCGCGAGGATCCCAAGGGCCCCTATGTCAACCTGATCGCCGTGCGCACGGCCGACAAGGACAAGCCCTGGGTCAAGATCCTCGTCGACAGCTACCACACGCCGGAGGTCAAGGAGTTCGTCCTGACCAAGTTCAAGGGCGCGGTGCTGCCGAGCTGGTAGGCAACCTGCCCAGCTGCAGCGCAGGGACGATCCTGGCGGGCAGGCTTGCGCGTGAGAGTCGCGTATGAGCCCTGCGCAATGCCCGCTTGTCTGGAGCCGCACGACCCGACATCATCGGGCGCCTGGCCATCCTTGCCCGACAGGGGTCGTATGAAACGCTTTGCAAACCTGAAACGCCTGGGATTCTTCACGCGGCTGCTGGACGAGGCGCCGCCGGCGGACCGCTATCGCTTCGCGGCCGAGCAGATCGTCCGCGCCGAGAAAGCGGGGCTCGATTCCGCGTGGATCGCGCAGCACCATTTCCACGAGCGCGAAGGCGGCCTGCCGTCGCCCTTCACTTTCCTCGGCTATGTCGCAGCGCAAACCTCGCGCATCCGCCTCGGCACGGGCATCGTCACGCTGCCGCTGGAGAACGCGGTGCGGGTGGCGGAGGACGCCGCCGTGCTCGATCTCATCTGCGACGGCCGCTTCGAGCTCGGCGTCGGCACCGGCGGCAATCCCTCGGCCTTTGCCGCCTTCGGCCTCGACAGCGCCCAGCGCAACGAGATCTTTGCCCACAATCTGGAAATCGTCCGCACCGCCCTGGTCGGCAAGCCGCTTGACGGCGGCGATACGATCTATCCACAACGGCCGCAACTGGACAAACGCATCTGGCAGGCGACGTTCTCGGTCGCGGGCGGCGCCCGCGCCGGCAAGGCGGGCGATGGCCTGTTGCTGTCGCGCACGCAGCCGCGCACCAAGGAGGCGCCACGCGCCACGCTCGCCGAGATCCAGAACCCGGTGATCGATGCCTATATGGAGGCGCTGCCCAAAGGGGCCGAGCCTCGCATCATGGCCTCGCGCAGCGTCTTCGTCGCCGACGACCATGCCGAAGCGATGCGCTTCGCCGATATCGGGCTGCGCCGCGCGCTGCCGCAATTCATGAAGGGTGGTCATCTTCCCCCGGGCGAGACGCTGGCGGAGATGATCACGGCGTTCGACACCCATGTCGGCGACGCCGACCACGTCATCGCCTCGCTCCGCAGCGACGCGACGCTGGAGCGGGTGACGGATCTCGTCTTCCAGGTGCATTCGGTCGATGCGCCGCACCCTCACGTCCTGCGGTCGATTGATCTGGTCGCGGAGAAGGTCGCGCCGGCGCTGGGCTGGACCCGGACCGGGCCCGATGTGGCGCTGGCGGGCTGATCGGAATGAATGTGTGCGGGGCTGACTGATGGCAACACAGGATATCATCGACACGCTCGCCGGGATCGAGCCCGGCTCGGCTCTGGACGCCATCCGCGCCCGCCGCCTGCAGGCGCGCGAGAATGCGCAGAAGAGCTATCTGTCACTGTTCGAGCCGATCGACGCCAGCGATGTCTCGCTGCTCGAACGCGCCGCTGTGGCCGCCTTCGTGACCGGACTGCATGGCGAGTCCCCGGTTGCCACCTTCTACCGCGAGAAGCTCGCGGCGAGCGCGGGCGGCGCGGCTCTGCTTGGATCGATCGATGCCGAGATCGCTCGGGGCAGGACTTCGGGACCCTATGGCTCGTATCCTGCCGGCCCGCTGTCGGCCGAAAACACGGCCGGCCTGATTTATCGCGTCAGCGCGGCGAGCAAGACGGCGCTTGGCGCCAGGCTCGCAGCAGCGCTCGAGCATGCGCATCTGCTGGTGTTCCGGCCCCGCGATGCGGCGGCCGCCGACATGAAGGCACTGCTTGACGCCGGCTGGTCCAACACCGGCATCGTCACCTTCTCCCAACTCGTCGCGTTCCTGGCCTTCCAGGTGCGCGTCGTCAGCGGCTTGCGCACGCTCGCCGCGGCCAGCGCGTAGGAGGCTGCAATCATGAGCGCCGTCAATCCACCCGTCGCCTTCACCCAGGACGAGCTCGGCTGGGTCTCCTGGATCGAGCCGCTGCCCGAAGCGGAATTGACCGAGCGGCACTACGCCGGCCTGGTCGACCGCGCCCGCGCCAAGTCGGAATATTTCCGCCTGCTGGTGCGCGACCCTGAAGTCCTGGAAGCCCGCACCAAGACCGACAAGGACATCTTCTACAACGTCGCCGACGGCCTGCCGCGCGCCGAGCGTGAGCTCGCAGCGGCTGCGACCTCGCGCTACAACGGCTGCATCTACTGCGCCTCCGTGCACGCACGCTTCGCCAGTACCTATTCCAAGCGCCGCGAGGACGTGCAGCGCCTGCTCGACGAGGGCGTGACGGCCGATCTCGGCGAACGCTGGAACGCGGTGGTCAAGGCGTCGGTCGCGCTGGCCGAAACGCCGATCGCATTTGGCCCTGACAACATTGCGGAGCTGCGCCGCGCCGGCCTCGACGACGCCGAGATTGTCGACGTCATCAACGGCGCCTCGTTCTTCAACTGGGCGAACCGGCTGATGCTGTCGCTCGGCGAGCCCTCGAAATAGGCAATCTCGCCGGCACAAGAATTGCTGCTTGTTTTCAACTCGAGTGGATGGAGCCGTGCATGAGCAACATCGATCGTCGTACCCTGGTCAAGGGCTCGTTTGCCGCCATGATGGCGGGAGCTGCCTTTTCGCGCGGTGCCTTCGCTGATACCTCCGAGCCGATCCTGCTCGGCGTCAGCGGCCCGCTCACGGGACCGAACGCGCAATATGGCACGCAGTGGAAGCAGGGCTTCGACCTCGCGCTCGACGAGATCATGGCGGCCGGCGGCATCAACGGGCGCAAGCTCGCCTACCAATTCGAGGACAGCCAGAGCGATCCGCGCCAGTCGGTGGCGATCGCCCAGAAGTTCGTTTCCAATCCCGCCATCGTGCTGGAGCTTGGCGACTTCTCCAGCCCCGCCTCGATGGCGGCATCCCCGATCTACCAGCGCGGCGGCCTCGTGCAGTTCGGCTTCACCAATTCGCACCCTGACTTCACCAAGGGCGGCGACTTCATGTGGAGCACCTCGGTCAGCCAGGCCGACGAGCAGCCGCTGCTGGCGGCCTATGCGGTCAAGCGCCTCGGCCTGAAGAAGCTCGCGGTGCTGCACCTCAACACCGATTGGGGCCGCACCAGCCGCGACTATTTCGTCAAGGCGGCCAAGGAATACGGCGCCGAGATCGCGGTCACCGAGGGCTACATTGCGGAGGAGCGTGACTTCCGCTCGACGCTGGTGCGGGTGCGCGACGCCAATCCGGACGGGCTGATCCTGATCTCCTATTATTCCGACGGAGCGCTGATCGCCCGTCAGGCGCGCCAGGTCGGGTTGAAGCAGGTGATGTGCGCCGCGAGCTCGGTCTACTCGCCGAAATTCATCGAGCTCGGCGGCGAGGCGGTCGAGGACGTTCACGTCGGCACGCGCTACTTCCCCGAGGATACGCGGCCCGAGGTGCAGAAGTTCATCGCGGGCTTCAAGAAGAAATACAACGGGCAGGAGCCGGACGCGTTCAACGCCTACGCCTACGACGCGATGAACATGGCCGCCGCCGTCGTGAAGATCGGCGGCACCGACCGCAAGGCGATCCGTGACGCCTTCACCAAGGTCAAGGATGTCCCCAGCGTGATCTTCGGCACGGCGACGTTCGACGTCGCCACCCGTCGCGTCAAGGGCGCCATGAACGCCGAGCTCGTCGTGCGCAAGGGCCAGTTCGCGCTCTGGGACGGCAAGCCGACCTGATCCAACGGCCGGAGCAACCGCTTCGGCCGCCTTCTTTCCACGCGGGGACCAATTCTTGTCTTCCTGGCTCGACTACACGATCAACGGGCTGATCGTCGGCAATGTCTACGCCCTCGTTGCGGTCGGGCTCGCGCTGATCTTCGGCGTCAGCCGGCTGATCAACTTCGCGCAAGGGTCGATCTATCTGGTCGGCGCCTATATCGGCTGGGTGGCGGTGGTGCAGCTGCATACGCCGCTGCCGCTCACCATCATCGTGGTCGCGGTGGCGGCAGCGATCGTCGGCCTGATCATCGAGCGTTTCGGGCTGCGGCCGCTGCAGAACTCGGTGCGCATCGCGCCGCTGCTCGCGACCATCGGCATCAGTTTCGTGCTCGACCAGCTGGTGATGCTGACCTTCTCGCCCAATCCGCGCGCGCTGCCGAGCCAACTGCCGGACGTCCGCTTCCAGGTCGGCGGCGGCACGATCGGGCCGCTCGACCTCCTGATCGCCGGCGTCGGCCTCACCAGCGCGCTGCTGTTGTTCGTGTTCCTGCGCTACAGCAAGCTCGGCTGGGCGGTGCGCGCCGCGTCGCAGGACCGCGACGCCGCGATGCAGATGGGCGTCGACGTCAACCGCGTCAATCAGGCGGTGTTCGGCATCGCCGCCGCGCTCGGCGGCGTCTCCGGCATGCTGGTCGGCATGTATTACAACCAGATCGACACGGCGATGAGCCTGCAGGCGACGCTCAAGGGCGTCGTTGCCGAAGTGGTTGGCGGCGCCGGCAATGTGCCGGGCGCGGTGATCGGCAGCCTGCTGCTGGGACTGGTCGAGAGCTACGGCGTCGCGGTGTTCGGCACCAGCTACCGCAATCTGTTCGCGTTCCTGCTGCTAGTCGTCGTGCTCGTGCTGCGGCCGAACGGCCTGTTCGCCAGCGCGCGGCAGGCGCCGCCCGAGCCGCTCACCGGCACCTTCATCGCGCCGAGCCGCCCGGTGCGCATTCCGCGCTGGGCCCTGGCTGTCGCCTCCGCCGGTTTCGCGGTCCTGCCGTTGTTCCCGGTCTCCTTCTACGTGCTGCAGACCCTGATCAATGCCTGGCTGCTCGGCATGCTCGCGCTCAGCCTGACGCTGGTCGCAGGCACGATTGGCCAGGTCTCGCTCGGTCACGCCGCGCTGCTGGCGATCGGCGCCTACACCTCGGCGCTGCTGTCGCTGGCCCTCAACGTCCCGGTCGGCCTTGCCGTGATCGGCGGCGGCCTGATGAGCGCTGCGCTCGGCACGCTGCTGATCTCGCCCTCGTTCCGCCTGCGTGGGCATTATGTGTCGATCGCCACCCTCGCCATCGGCGAGATCGTGTCGCTGGTGATCCTGAACTGGGAGAGCGTGACGCGCGGGCCGATCGGCATCTCCGGCATCCCGCCGCTGTCGCTGTTCGGCTACGATTTGATCAGCCCGACCTCGATCTACTGGTTCAGCTTTGCCGTGATGGTGGTGCTGGCGCTGCTGCAGGGACGGCTCCTCGACTCGCATCTCGGCCGCAGCTTTCGCGCCATCCGCGACGACGACGTCGCCGCGCGTGCCTATGGGCTCAGCCTGAACCGCTACAAGTCGCTCGCCTTCATCTTCGGCGGCTTCGCCGCCGGAATCAGTGGCGGCATCGCGGCGCATTTGTATTCCTACATCAACCACGAGACCTTCAACACGCAACAATCGATCCTGGCGCTGACCGTCGTCATCCTCGGCGGCCTCGGCAACGTCGTCGGCGCAATGCTCGGAGCGGTGGCGCTGGTCGGGCTGCCGGAAGTGTTCCGGATCGCGGCGGAG
Organism: Bradyrhizobium nitroreducens; assembly: GCF_002776695.1. GTDB lineage: Bacteria > Pseudomonadota > Alphaproteobacteria > Rhizobiales > Xanthobacteraceae > Bradyrhizobium > Bradyrhizobium nitroreducens. The sequence continues at coordinate 6,274,228 of NZ_LFJC01000003.1, read as the reverse complement.
TATCGCATCCTGATCTACGGCATCGTGCTCTTGCTGCTCGTGCGATTCAGGCCGCAGGGCCTGTTGGGAACGATGTGATGGCGGAGCAGTCTCCCATGCTGTCCCTGCGCGGTCTGACGCGCCGCTTTGGCGGCCTCACCGCGGTGGACTCGATCGATCTCGATCTCGCCAAGGGCGAGCTCGTCAGCATCATCGGCCCCAACGGCGCCGGCAAGACCACGCTGTTCAATCTCGTGACGGGCCTCGACCGGCCCGACGCCGGCACCGTCCGCTTCGAAGGCCAGGACATCACGGGCCTGTCGCCGGAGCGGCTCGCAGGCGAAGGCATCGCGCGCACCTTCCAGCTCGGCCGCGTCTTCGGCAATCTCAGCGTCATGGACAACGTCCTGATCGGGGCGCACACGCGGCTGCGTGCGGTGAAGCCGGCCGTGCCGGTGATCGGCCCGCTGCTCGAATTGGGCCTCGCGCTGCTGCGTCCCGCCAGCGTCAAGGCGGAAGAGGAGCGGCTGCGCGAGGAGGTGAGGGCGATCCTTGCCCGGTTCGGCGAGCGGCTGCTGCCGCGGATCGACCAGCCTGCCTACAGCCTGTCCTACGCCAACCGCCGCCGTGTCGAGATCGCACGCGCGCTGGCGCTGCAGCCGCGCCTGCTGTTGCTCGACGAGCCGACCGCCGGCATGAACCCGACCGAGACCGCGGAAATGCAGGCGCTGGTCGCAGAGCTGAAGGCGGAAGGTCTGACCATCCTCCTGATCGAGCACAAGCTGGAGATGGTGATGCGTCTGTCCGACCGCGTCATCGTCATGGACGAGGGCAGGAAGATCGCGGAAGGGCCGGGCGAGCAGGTGCGCACCGATCCCAAGGTGATCGAGGCCTATCTCGGCCACGGCCTCTCGGGTGCGGCGGAGCAGGAGAGCGCGGCATGACGACGAGTGCATCCGAGCCGCTGCTGGCGCTGTCCGACGTCAATACCTTCTACGGCCAGGCCCAGGTGCATTTCGACCTGTCGATCACGGTCGCGCGCGGCCACATCGTCTGCCTGCTCGGCGGCAATGCCAGCGGCAAGTCGACGACGATGAAGATCATCCTTGGTCTGGTTAAGCCGCGCTCGGGCGAAGTAACCTTCGACGGCGCCTCGCTGATCGGGCTCACCACGCCACAGATCGTCCGCCGCGGCATCGCCTCGGTGCCGGAGGCGCGGCGGCTGTTCGCGGACATGAGCGTGCGAGAAAACATCCTGATGGGCGCCTTCGTGCGCAACGATCGCGAGGCGATCGCGCAGGATCTCGACAGGATGCTGACGCTGTTTCCAAAACTCGGCCAGCGGCTGTCGCAGCGCGCCGGCTCGCTCTCCGGCGGCGAGCAGCAGATGGTGGCGATGGCGCGCGCGCTGATGAGCCGCCCCAGGATGATCGTGATGGACGAGCCGACCATGGGCCTGTCGCCGCTCTATGTCGACCGCGTGCTGGAGCTGATCCGGACCATCAACCAGGAAGGCGTCTCGGTGTTCATGGTCGAGCAGAACGCCAGCCTCGCGCTCGAGATCGCGCACGAAGCCTATGTCCTGCAGACCGGCAGGATCGTGCTGTCAGGCCCGGCACGCGCGCTGAAGGACGATCCCCGAATCCGCGATGCCTATCTCGGCGGCTCCGAGGCGGCCTGACGAATTGCGCTGAGCTCTCGACGTCATGGCCGGGCCTGACCCGGCCATCCACGTCTTGTTCCCGGCAAGAAGAGCGTGGATGCCCGGGACAAGCCCGGGCATGACGACCTCGATCTCGTCTCAAGCCGAAGCCGCGCTGGCGACCTGCTCCGCCGGCAGGTCATCGCCATTGGGATCGCCCGGCGCGGTGGCCCAGGCCAGCTCGACCAGCGTTACGATCCGGCGTCCGCCGCCGTCGAGCTGGACCACGATCAGGCCCTGCTCCTCCATGTAGCCGAGCAGCCGCTGTGCCCGGCGCAACGAATGCGAGCCGTAGGCGCGCGCGATCGCGGCGTCGCCGGGGCAGGGCCAGCCCTCCTTGGCCGCGCGCGCGATCATCATGAACACGCCCTGCATGTCGTCGGGCAGGATCGAGGCGCGCAGCGCCACGTCCTGCCAGGCGTCGTCTTCGGCGAGATCCGTGCCGAGCCCCGCACGCGCATGCGTCAGCATGCGGCGAAACTCGTTGAGGTCGGGTACGGCTGCGCCGAGGCCCTCGATGCGGCAGCGGACCACGAACTCCTGATAGAGCACGCCGATGGCGCGGAAGCCGGCGTCGGGCTCGGCGAGCACGGCGCGCAACGTGCGAGCCACGCGCTCGCGCCGCTCCGCGAGCTCCTCGGCGCTGACCGGCACCTCGACCAATTCGGGCCGGATCTCCGGCGTGGCGGCGGCCTTCGCGGCGCGGAGCTGCTCGAGCAGATCCGGCGCCGGCCGTCGCTGCGGCCGGCTGGCATCGGGCGGCGGCGCGGCCAGGATCATGGCGCGCATATCTTCGGTGGCCGCCTCCGGCAGCGGCATCAGCCGCGGCGTGGAATTGCGCGGGCTGGTATCGGTCGGGCCGATGTTGAGACGCAGCGGACGGCGCGACAGCGCAGGGCCCAGCGCCATGAACTGGCCGCGCTCGAGATCGCGAAAAGCTTCGGCCTGCCGCCGCTCCATGCCGAGCAGATCGGCCGCGCGCGCCATGTCGATGTCGAGGAAGGTCCGGCCCATCAGGAAATTGGAGGCTTCCGCCGCGACGTTCTTGGCGAGCTTGGCCAGACGTTGCGTCGCGATGATGCCGGCGAGGCCACGCTTGCGGCCGCGGCACATCAGATTGGTCATGGCGCCGAGCGAAAGCTTTCGTGCCTCGTCCGAGACCTCGCCGGCAACCGCCGGCGCGAACAGCTGCGCCTCGTCGACGACCACGAGCATCGGATACCAATGGTCGCGGTCGACGTCGAACATGCCGCCGAGAAACGCCGCCGCACGGCGCATCTGATTCTCGGCGTCGAGGCCTTCGAGATTGAGCACGGTGGAGACGCGATGCAGCCGCGCGCGCTCGCCGGCGACCTGAAGGCCACGCTCGGTGTGATCCTCGGCCTCGATCACCAGATGGCCGAAACGCTCCGCCAGCGTGACGAAATCGCCTTCGGGGTCGATGATGGCCTGCTGCACCCAGGGCGCGCTCTGTTCCAGGAGCCGCCGCAGCAAATGCGATTTGCCGGAGCCCGAATTGCCCTGCACCAGGAGGCGGGTCGCCAGCAGTTCCTCGAGGTCCATGGCGGCCGCGGCGCCTGCCGTGGTCTGCCCCATCTCGATTGCAACCGTCATGCCCGACTCAAGTCCCCGTCATTCGCGGACAGGGGCTTATCAATCCCGCCGCGGCGCGTCGAGCGCAACGGCGCGAATCATGCCGCGTTGCCCACGGCGGCGTTCACGGCCATCCTCGGAACATTGAAGGAAGTCGCGTTCAGGCTGCTTCGATCAGAGTTTCACCCGAAAATTGTCCATATTTTTACGGGGATGCGCTACGCGTCGGCTATCCTGCCGGCCGGCAGAGCGCCAGGAAACACGGGCCATGATGAGCACACTAGCCAGCCCCGCCACGATCACGGTCACAGTGTTTGGCGTTGCGGCTCTGGTTACGCTTGGCGTGGGCATTTATTGGCTCTTCAACAAGCGGGCACGCTTGAGGGATATCGCCGAGATGAGGGCGAAGCTCGATGAGCTCGAGCCCTCCGACCCCGAATACGGTGCGGTGAGAGCACTTTACACCTCGATGGTCCTGGATGCCGAACGTTGGGGCTACTTTGCCGGCGAAGCCGGGTCAGGCGGCCATGCCAGCAGCGCCGATCACGGCGGCAGCGACCACGTCGGCGATGCCGGCGAGGGCGGGCACGCTCATTGATGCATGAATGGCTCGGCGCCGCGCGGTGACGATGGCTTCGTGCGGTCGGCGTCAGCTTTCGGACACGGCTCCCGGGTGTCCCGACAGTTGCAACAGTGCGGGCCGATAGGGGGCTTGCGGATCGTCGTCCTCGTTGGCGGGGATCGCGCAGGAGCCGAATTGTTGCCGGATCCGCTCCATCTCGGCGATGCGCTCATGCAATCGCTGCAGATGTTCCGGCGATGTGGCTCGCCAGAACCGGAACGTGTCGGCCGTCAGTGGCACGAACGCCGTGCCGAACAGTGTCGGCTCGGGAACGACGGTGCGTCCGAGCAGCAGGAAGCGGTCGGCGCCGGAGACGATGAGGGTGGCATAGCCCCGGTTTCCGATCCGCCTGATCCCGTTCAGCGACCATTCGGCGAGCTTGCTGAAATAAGGCTCCTCGCGCCAGCGATCGGGGCAATGGTCGTCCACCGTGACGTTCACGGCATCCTGGCTGAAATGGACGATGATCCCCGACTTCGCCGGGAACCAGTCGTCGTCGAGATGGCCCTGCAGCCAGGCGCAGACGAAGGAGCGGCACATCTGGGGGCGCCGGTCGTAGATGGTGCATCCGGTGCCGGTCTGCCAGTGCTTGCAGAGCTGGTTCACCGGCTTCTCGACGGCGGCCACTTCCAGGATATCGCAGCAGGCGTTGCAGGATCCGCATTGCCGGGCCAGCGGCGCAGTTCTCGGCAGGCCGGTCGCACGAAAGCCCTGGCCGTCGCGAACCAGCAGCTTCTGCTTCTCCAGCGTGGTCAGCGCACGTTCGATCTTGAGACGAGAGAGCCCCGTGGCGTCGATCACGCCTTTCATCGTCGTCGCGCCTGCCTCGACGGCGCGGACGACACTGAGCATCGCCTGGTCCATGGCTTCTTCTGTTCTTGTGTGGATGCCCAACGCGGGTTGCGCAAACCAATGCCGGAAAGGTGATTTACAAAGCTATGTGGCTGACGCCCCAGCGCGAGGCAAGAAGACGGGACGTGGACGGCGACACGATCGCGTGATCAGGTCTGTGCGATCCCCTTTCGTTGCGCTTGCGCGACACCGGGAACCGCTTGCTCGATCGATGGGATTGCGATGCGTCGGTGCTGCGCGAACCGCGCCCGCGCGTGGAATGACACAGATCAAGGCCCGTCGGCACGGCACCTGCTAGCCGGCGGCATGGACTTGCTGACCTTCTTCACGGCGACCTGCTTCCTTCTCGCCATGCCGGGACCGACCAACACCTTGCTTGCGACATCGGGGGCAGGGGTCGGTGTCTCCCGCTCGCTTCATCTGCTGGCGGCGGAGCTGTGCGGCTATCTCGCGGCAATCGCGCTGTTGCGGCTGGCGCTCGGTCCCGTCGTGAGCGGCATCCCGCTCGCGGCTGTCGCGCTCCGCGTCGCAGTGACCGTCTACATCCTCGGCCTTGCCGTCATGCTCTGGCGCGTCAACGCGCGCGAGCTCCGCGACGGTGCCGTGGTGACGTTCCGCCAGGTGCTGCTCACCACGCTCCTGAATCCGAAGGCACTGGTGTTCGCGTTCCTGCTGCTGCCGCTTCAGGCCGGGCTGTTCGATCTCCTGCCCTGGCTCGGCGTGATCGCGCTTCTGATCGTCACGGCCGGTGCTCTGTGGGTGACGCTGGGCGCAACGCTCGGCAATGGTGCCCGTCGTCGCGGGCGGCCCGAGCTGATCACGCGCACCGGCGCGGTCATGCTTGTCGCAGTGACCGGCCTGATCTGGCTTCAATCCTTCCTGAGCGCCTGAGCCGCTGCGGCGCCCGCAGGTGCGGAGGCCGGTCCGCTACTGCGCGCCGGATCCGCCCTGTACGATCTTCTCGTTCAGCTTCTGGTCGACGGTCTCCACCGTGCGGTCGATCTCGGCGTTGGGCACGCCGAGCTGATGCGAGATCAGCTTCACCAGGAGGTCGACGCGCTCGATGAAGGGCGCGCCGCCCGCGACCGCGCGCGCCGCCGATGACGGCTTGAGCAGGCTCTCGGCGGCCTTGGCGTATTTCGCGAACGGCACCTGGTCCTGCGGATCGGCGCCGAGCTTGCGCGCGATCGCGTCGACATGGTCGTAGATCGTCTGCGAGCGCTTCAGGTCGCCATGGACGGCGTCGCGGATCGACTGCGGCTCGTGCGGGGTGATGCAGCGGTAATTGCCGGTCAGCAGCATCGACCATTTGGCCAGCGGCACGAACAGCGAGTCGAACACTTTCAGCTTCACCGGCACGTCGTGGCCGTCGAGCGTCACCGCGTCGATGTCGGCCTCCAGCTCGCGCAGCAGCTTGTTGTGCTTCTCGTCGGCGAACACCGACGCCTTGAAGTTGGTGGGCAGGCCGACATGCAGCACGTTGGCGGCTTCTTCCGGCGGGCGGAATGCCTGCGGATCGGGCGAGCACAGCGTCACGAGGCCGGGCTCGAACCGCTCCCAAACCTGGGCGTTGGTGTAGGCCTCCTCCAGATCCATGTCCGCGAGCGCCGGAATGCGCTTCAGATAAGGCAGCGGCGGCATGTTCATGATGGACAGGCACGGCAGTTTTGCCGCGGCGATCTTGACCATGAGAACGCGCACCGTGTGGTTGGTGTATTGCGGCTCCTGCATCGCAAGGCCGACCAGATCGTAGCGGGAGAGATCGACATCGGCCGGCGTCACGGCATCGAGCTTGCCGGGCAGGTCACGCGAAAAGATCGCCCGGTGCACCGCCTCGTCACGCAACTTGATGCGCACCTCGGTACCTTCGCGGTTGATCAGCTCTGCGGTCTTGGCGCGGCAGACCAGGGTCACATTGTGCCCGGCCATCAGCAGCTTCGTGCCGAGCAGCGAGCCGTAAGAAGCCCCGAGAATCAATATGTTGCGCGCCATGCTCCGTCCCTTTGACAAAATCTGTGATTTTTGAGCCCCGGCCGTCATCCGCGGGCGAGTTGCCGGCATGTAAAGCGAAGTGAGCAGGGATGGCAACTGGGATAATGCATACAAGGCCGGCGCCGATTTCCCGCTTCGCGTGAGAAGCGAGCACCGCCCGGTGCAGGGAATACCGTCATCCATGGATGGGATGAGCAGAGCATGCTCCGTCGGCTCTGCGAGACGATTCGTTTCGGCAGAAATTCGAAAAGATCGCATTTGTTACGCGGCGTCAGCTCAACTCGCGTCACCGACGACAGTCGCGACCGATGAGAAGACAACGGCCGGATTCTCGCGAGATCGTGATTGGCGGCAAGTACACGGTCGTCATGAAAATTCATGAGGATACTGAGACGTTTGTGCCTCCTTCGCATCAAACGCCATCCAAATTCGTATCTCTCCGTTGCAGCAAAAAACTACAACTCGGAACCGCAAAAATGGCAGAATGGCGTGGGGCCCTAACCAACTATCAGCAGTGGAGCTGCAGCGTGACGATTGGGTTGAGCCGGATTGGATTTCGTATCCGGGCCGGCTCGTTCGACGATCGCAGTTTCGTCTAGCGCTCTGCTGAAAGTGCAGTCGGCAAAAGTCCGGGAATCCAAGCCCTGATGATTCAAGTCTTGGTATTCGCTGACGGCGCCGTCGGGGGACTGACATGGAAGGTGATCATTGGCCTCACGGCTCGTGCGACGGCGCGGGTGCAAATCTGGCACGCTTGCGCCACCGCGCGTCCGAATTTTTCGATGGCCTGTCCGTCGCGGATTTGGTGCGAGAGACGTCCAGGCATCTGTGGGTTTCGGACTGGTTGAGGGTCGCGGACGACTACCGGATATCCGCCGAATCTGCGCGCGGTGACGAGTCCGCCCCGATTGCCCTGGACGCGTGGCTGTGCTCGCTGACGGCGCTCGAAGTCGCGCGAAGTTTGTCGGCTCCCGGAGATCTCGCGGATGGCGATCTCTCAGACAGGCTCGATATCGGCCTGAGGGGCTTGGAGAATGAGGTCGGTCCGGCGATCCAGCATGTGAAGATCGATGGCCTTGATCAAGGGCCGTTGACGGGCCTGTTTCGGCCGGCGCTCCATCAGGAGCGTTCTCCCGTCGTGATCTGCATCGCCGACGAGGGGGTCACCCTGGGCGCGATGATGAGCAGATTGTCGCCGGCCTTCTGCCACCGCAACATGTCGCTTCTGCTCGTTCATGCGGGCAATGCGTCCATCCGTCGCCCCTTCAAGGCCGAGCATATGCTTGCGTGCTGGCTCGACTATCTCGCGGCTCGCCCGGACGTCGATACGCGACGGATTGCAGTCTATGGCGAGGGAGCGGGCGCCAGTCATGCGTCCCGCCTTGCCATGTCGGATCGCAGGATTGCTGCCGCCGTGTGCGACGGCGGCATCGCGGCACCGATCATGCGCCGGGCATGGCTGCGCCGGAAGAGTGGCGTCGCGCAGGCCGCGACACCGCCGGATTGGCTGCAGCCGTCGCGTCGCATACCTTGCCCGCTTCTCGTGGTCGTCGGGAGTCGCTCGATGGTTTGGGAAGAGGACGCGCTCGCGCTGCAAGCCGGCTATCGGCAGGCTGGAGCTGACTGCTCGACCGTTGTGCCGAACTGCATCCCCCATCCACTGGGCGAGGTCGAGAATTTCATCGCTGTCGACGATTTCATTCTCGA
>NZ_LFJC01000003.1:6265261-6265771 GCF_002776695.1 Bradyrhizobium nitroreducens | reverse complement strand
AGGAGGCGCGCAAGGGCGTGATCGTGATCCTGGTGCTGCACGATCTCCAGGCCGCCGCATCATGGGCCGATACGGTGACGGTAATGAGCGGGGGGCGCCTCTTCGCGCATGGCCACCCGCGTGATGTGATCACGAGGTCGACACTGAAGCAGGTCTATGGCATCGACGCCGTCGTCGAGCAGACGGCGCGTGGCGGCGTCAACATTCAGGTCGAATGAAGTATCTCTGGCCATCTTTCTAGCATTGCTGTGAAGGCGAGCGGTCGTCAGTCCAGCGTCTCGTCCAGAATTGGCATTAGCGAAGTTGAAGCTGGACGAATTGCCGGCTCGCGGGATCGAAGTCTCGCCTTCGGCAAACCCAATCTTCGCGGTGTTCCGAAAATACTGAGAATCCAAAGCGGAGAGCTCGAGCCTGCTGCGGTCGAGTCATGTCAGATAGGTCGCCTCCGGCGCGCGAAAGCGGATCTGGGATGCCCTTCGACACCACTTCGGTGGCGCGATTTCGCGCCTG
>NZ_LFJC01000003.1:6174950-6265251 GCF_002776695.1 Bradyrhizobium nitroreducens | reverse complement strand
CGGTTCGCGTGAAGAAAACGCGTCAAAACAAGAATCTAGAGCTTCGGTTCTGATTCAATCAGAACCGAAAATGCTCTAGCGTGGTCGAGCCGCCCTTCAGCCGAGATAGCGCACGCCACGGTCCCGACTTGCCAAACCAAACCGGGACCGATCTCATCCAAGACCTGGTCAGGCGGCGGATCGCGTCGTCGTGATCCAGCTCGCCTCACCCAGCACCGGCGCCACCTCCCCGATCGTCGTCCTGGCCGCGGGCGCGACAGTGCCGCACCCGTCCAGTTCACGGGCCAACACCTCGCGGTCACAGGCATCCTCCCACAGCGAAACGGTGATGGCTGCGACACAGTTGCTGATCATGCTCGTCAGCGCCCGCGCCTCCGACATGAAGCGATCGATACCGACGAGCAGCGCGACGCCGGTTACCGGCAGATCCGGCATGACGGAGAGGGTCGCAACGAGCGCGACGAAGCCGCTGCCGGTGACGCCGGCCGCTCCCTTGGACGTCAGCAGCATCAGGCCGAGCATCGCCGCGATCTGTCCCCATGACAGATGAATGTCGCAAGCCTGTGCAATGAAGATGGAAGCCAGGGTGAGATAGATGGCGCTGCCGTCGAGATTGAATGAGTAGCCCATCGGCAGCACGAGCCCCGACACGCCCTTCCGGCATCCGAGTTGCTCCAGCTTGCGTAGCGCGCCGGGCAGCGCGGGCTCCGACGACGACGTGCCGAGCACGATCAGCAATTCTTCCCTGAAGTAGCGGATGGTCTTCCACAGGCTGAAGCCGTTCAGCCGTGCCAGCGTACCAAGCACGACGACCACGAAGACGGAGCAGGCGATATAGAATGTCAGGATCAGCAGGCCGAGCGAGCCGATCGAACGGACGCCGTATCGGCCCACCGTGAACGCCATGGCGCCGAAGGCTCCGAGCGGCGCGAGCTTCATGATGAAACCGAACGACACAAACAGCACGTGCGAGAACGAGGCGACGGCCTTTGTCACCGCCGCACCGCCATCGCCGGCGCGGCTCAAGCCGAAGGCGATCAGGATCGAGATCAGCAGGACAGGCAGCACCTCGCCGTCGGCGAACGCTCCAAAGAACGAATGCGGGATGATGTGCAGCATGAAGTCCGCAAATCCGGTCGCTGCGGCCTGCTTGCCGAATTTCGCGGCCACGGACGGATCCAGCGTATTGACGGACACATGCATGCCGGCGCCTGGCTGGATCAACGACACGGCGGTCAACCCCGCCAGGAGTGCGAGCACGGTGAGCAGATAGAACAGCGCCATGGATTTCACCAGGGTGCGACCGACCTCGCGGGAATCGCTGATGCTGTTGATGCCGCTCACGATGGTGCAGAACACGATCGGAGCGATCATCATCTTGACGAGCTTGACGAAGCCGTCTCCGAAGGGCTTCAGCGCGGCACCGAACTCGGGCCAGAAATGGCCCGTGACGACGCCCAGGATGAGCCCGATCAGCACCTGAACGTAGAGAATCCGGTAGAACGGCTTGCGTGGCTCACCGTTCGCGGACCTGGCCGGCGCGTGCATCTGCATTCTCGTTTCTCCCTTGGGTGTCATTTTTTTGGAGTTCAGGAGCGGTCCGGCTTCAGGCCGCCAGCACCGCCTGAGGAACGTGCGATCGACGGGCAAAGACGTGGCCCTCGAAGATGCGCCGGGCGGTGCGCTGCACGCGGGCGACCGGGCCGGGCTCCAGCCGAACCACGAGCTGGCCGGAGGGATGGGCGAGCGTGATCGGCACCGGCGGCGCCAGCGGTCCGACCATCCTTGCAGCGATCGTCCCAGGCGTGAGGCAGGCCGTCGCGATCGCGACGGCGCCAGTCACCGCCAATGCGCTGTGGCAGTCGTGCGGCATGAAGTATCGGGTGTTCAGCGCCGCCGTGCCCGCAGGCGCAATCAGAACCGGCTTCGGGATCACCATTGTCGCCGCATTTGGAAACCCCATCAGGCGCCCGGCCTCGATACGCAGCCCTTCGAGACGCGCCCGGAAGCCCGCGTCGGCGAAATCCGACGGAGCCTCGCGGCCGGTGCATCCCAGGTCGGCCGCGTGGACCAGCATGACCGGCATCGCCGCGTCGATGCAGGTGACGTCGATCCCATCGATGCAATCGACCGCGCGTCCCGTCGGCAGCAGGCGACCGGTCCGCGCGCCGGCCGCGTTGGGGAAGGACAATTCGATCGGTGCGGCCGTTCCCGGCACGCCGTCGATCCGCGCTTCGCCCTCGTAAGTCACCCGCCCTCCCGGCGTGGCGACGGTGGCGTCGATCAGCTTGCCGGTGTTGACATTGTGGATACGGATATCGGTCCGATCGCAGCTCGCAGCGACCAGGCCGGCTTCGATTGCGAACGGCCCCACCGCCGCCAGCATGTTGCCGCAGTTCGGCGAGGTATCGACGATCCCTTCGCGAACACGCACCTGGGCAAACAGGTAATCGACATCGGCGCCGGGCACCGTGGCCGGTCCGACGATCGCGACCTTGTTGATGACGGCATTGCCGCCGCCGATGCCGTCGATGCCAAGATCGTGCCCGCCTCCCATCACCGACAACAGCACCGCGTCGCGTGACCTCGGGTCGGCCGGGAGATCGCGGGCCAGGAAGAACGGTCCGCGCGAGGTCCCTCCGCGCATGACCACACAGGGAATGGCAATCTGATCGTTCATGGGCTCTTCCGTTCGGCGGCGTGTTGGCCTGAACAGAGCATCCGCCTTCCCAACTCTTTTGTGAAATGCAAATATCTGAGGTATTATTTCATCTATCGAAATAAAGGAGCACGCCATGAACGCAGAATTGCTCGACCTCAAGGCGTTCATCACCGTTGCCGAGACCGGCAGCTTCGTCCGGACCGCCAAGGCGCTGAACCTGTCTCAACCCGCGCTCAGCCGACGCATTCAGAAGCTGGAGGAAAGCCTCGGGGCGCCCCTGCTCGAGCGGTCGACGCGCCACGTCAATCTCACCATGACCGGCCGCGACTTCCTGCCGAAGGTGCGCCGCCTCATCGACGAGTTCGAGACCTCGGTGCTCGCCATCCAGGACATCGGTGCGCGAAGCTCGGGCCTGGTCTCCGTGGCTGCGGTGCCGACGGCGGTGTTCTACTTCCTGCCGCGTGCGATCGGACGGTTTGCCGAGGCTTATCCTCGCATTCGCATCCGCATCCTGGACATTGGCGCCAACGAGGGATTGGAAGCGGTCGCGCGCGGAGAGGTCGATTTCGGCATCAACTTCATTGGCGCCTCCCATGCCGAGATCGAATTCGAGAGGCTCGTCGAGGATCCTTTCGTCCTGGCCTGCCGCCACGACCATCCGCTGGCGTCGCGCAAGCAGGTCAGCTGGCCGGAGATCGCGTCGCACCGGATCATCACCGTCGGTCGCAACAGCGGCAATCGCGCGCTGATCGACAATGCTCTGGCGCGACACGGCCTGCAGCTGAACTGGTCCTATGAGGTCGCTCACCTCTCCGGCTCGCTGGGTCTGGTCGAAGCGGGCCTCGGCATCGCCGTGCTGCCGAAGCTGGCGACGCCCGCCGCCGGCCATCCGATCATTCACACCATTCGTCTGGTCGAACCGGAAGTGTCGCGGACGATCGGCATCGTGCGCAGGCGCGGGGCGACACTATCTCCTCATGCCAGCCAGTTTCTGAAAATGCTCCTCGAGGCCTGGCGCTCTCCTGCTCAGACCGGCGTGCATGGCAAGCCGCGGTCCCGATCGGCTGAGGCAAGCTCGAACACGACATCGTCGCCTCCGAAGCGGAAACGCTGACGGCTCGCTCGGGCGGGGCGAGACCGCTCCCGCCAAGCCGGAGTTCCTCGGACATCGCGAATTGATTGCCGCGAATTGATGCGGCGATTGGATCGATGCCTGCATGATGCATCTCCTCGGACCCGGCGCCCTACGACCTGGGTCCGACAAGATGCGTTGATTGCGCTACCATCCTGCGCTAGTGTTTTATACGACCGGTTAAAAACACCGGCCGTTTGAGGGAGAAAAACGTGAAATCCAAGGTTATTGGCGCAGTATCACTGGCGGTCGCTGCGGCCGGGCTGTTTGCAGCCGCTGCACCCGCATTTGCGCAGCAGAAGACGATCACGGTCTGGTGGGGCAAGGGCTTCTATCGCTCCGAAGACGACGCACTGATCGAGACGATCAAGAAATTCGAGGCCAAGACCGGCATCAAGGTCGAATTGTCGCAATACGCGATCCAGGACATGATTCCGAAGACGGTCGCCGCGCTCGATGCCGGCACCGTGCCCGATGTCGCCTATTCCGATTCGTATGACGTGCAGGCGCAGGGCAAGTGGGCCTATGAGGGCAAGCTCGAGGATCTCTCCGACGTCATGGAGCCGATCAAGGGCCGCTTCGTGCAGAACACGCTCGATGCGTCGATCCTCTACAACGACGTTGCCAAGAAGAAGGCCTATTACGGCTTCCCGCTGAAGCAGCAGAGCATGCACGTCCAGATCTGGAACGACATGCTGGAGAAGGCCGGCTTCAAGCAGAGCGACATCCCGAACGACTGGACCGGCTACTGGACGTTCTGGTGCGACAAGGTGCAGCCGGGCATCCGCAAGGCGACCGGCCAGCGCATTTACGCCGTCGGCCAGCCGATGGGCGTGGAATCCACCGACGCCTTCCAGTCGTTCTACACCTTCATGGACGCCTACCACGTCAAGCTGGTCGACGATGACGGCAAGCTCACGGTCGACGATCCCACGGTTCGCGAGAACCTGATCAAGGCGATGAAGGACTACACCGACACCTACATCAAGGGTTGCACGCCGCCGTCTTCCACGACCTGGAAGGATCCCGACAACAACGTCGCCTTCCACAACAAGACCATCGTGATGACCCACAACTTCACGATCTCGATCGCGGCGAAGTGGTACGAAGACTCGCAGAACCAGGCTCTCACGCCCGAGCAGCGCGAAGCCGGCAAGAAGGCCTATGAGCAGGACATCATCACGGCGTCCTTCCCGAAGGCGCCGGACGGTTCGACCATCAAGTACCGCTCCGACGTCAAGACCGGGCTGATCTTCACCGCGGCCAAGAACAAGGCCGAGGCCAAGCAGTTCATCAGTTTCCTGCTCCAGGAAGAGAACGTCCGTCCCTATATCGAGGGCGCGCTCGGCCGCTGGTTCCCGGTGACGAAGGAGAGCCAGGAAAGCCCGTTCTGGCAGGCCGACAAGCACCGCAAGGCGGTCTACACGCAGTTCAAGGGCGGCACCGCGGCGTTCGACTTCACCAAGAACTGGAAGTTCACGATCCTCAACAACGAGAACGTGTGGGCGAAGGCGATGAATCGCGTCGTCAGCGAGAAGGTTCCGGTCGACAAGGCCGTCGACGAGCTGATCGCCCGCATCAAGCAGGTCGCGGGTTAAGTCACCCTGCCTCTCCCCGCCTCGCGGGGAGAGGTGCTAGAACAACACCGGCCGCGTTTCGCGGCCGGCTTCTCTTTGAAGAGTCCAAAAAGAATGGCGATCACGCTCTCTGGCGATCAGGCACTCCCCGGCCCGCCCCTGTCGTCGCGGCTGAGCCCGGCGCAGGTCTGGGGCATCGTGCTGCTCGCGCCCTATCTGCTCGTCTTCCTTGCCTTCGTGGTCTATCCCGTCTGCTACGGGCTTTGGCTGGCGCGCGCACCGGCGAATTATGTCGCGCTCTACAACGACCCGATCTTCGCGCGCGCCGCGGTCAACACGCTGATCTTCCTGGTCATCGGCATCAACATCAAGATGCTGATCGCGCTGTTCCTGTCCGGCTTCTTCGCCGTGCAGCGCCCCTGGATCAAATGGCTCTCGGTGATCTTCATCCTGCCCTGGGCGGTGCCGTCGATCCCGACCATCCTGTCGGTGCGCTTCATGCTCAACCCCGAATGGGGCGTGATCAACCACCTCATCTTCTCCTTCACCGGCGATGACGGCCCGAACTGGCTGAACGACCCCACCGTGGCGCTCAGCATGGCGATCGCCGTGCACATCTGGAAGTCGCTGCCGTTCTGGACGCTGATCCTGATCACCGGCCGCCTCGCGATCTCGCACGATCTGTTCGAGGCCGCCGAGGTCGACGGCGCGAGCTGGTGGCAGAAATTCCGCTACATCACCTGGCCGTCGATGCAGACGCTCTACGTCACCTGCACGCTGCTTTCGATGATCTGGACGCTCGGCGATTTCAACAGCGTCTATCTGCTCACCGGCGGCGGCCCGGCCGACCTCACCCACGTGCTGTCGACGCTCGGCATCCGCTATCTCCGGCTCGACCAGCTCTCGCTGGCAATGGCATCCATCGTCTGCGCGATGCCGTTCGTCCTGCCGCTCGTGTACTTCATGATGAAACGGTTGTCGCGATGAAGCTCCCCTCCTTGCGCGAAGTAGCGACCGAAGCGCGGCTCCTGCTGATCGGCATTCCCGTCTTCCTGTGGACGATGATCCCGATCTATCACATGTTCCTGTTCGCGATCTCCCCGAAGGAGGACGCGTTCTCGGGCAAGCTGTGGCCGGACCACCCGACGCTGCATAACTTCGAGATCGTGTTCAAGCAGCAGCACTACTTCCTGCGCGACTTCTACGTGCAGTTCTGGAATTCGGTGGTGATCGCGGCATCCGTCGGCGTGCTGACGCTGTTCATCGCGACGGCAGCTGCGTTCTCGATCTCGCGGCTCAAGGTGCCGGGCGGTCGCGTGGTGCTGAACCTCGCGCTCTTCACCTATTTCATTCCGGCAGCGTTCCTCGCCGTTCCGATGTACCGGACCATGGGCAATTACGGCCTGCTCAACAATCACTGGTCGCTGATCCTGGCCATGGTGACAATCGCCTCGCCTTACGCGATCTGGGTGCTCAAGCAGGCCTCCGACAAGCTCCCGGTCGAGCTCGATGAGGCCGCCGTGATGGACGGTGCAACGACGCTCCAGATCTTCCGCCTGGTCTACCTGCCGCTGATGATGCCCTCGCTGGTCGCGATCGGCACCTATGCAGTGCTGCTGGCCTGGAACGAATATCTCTACGCGTTCCTGCTGCTCTCCAATGACCGCGAGATCACCCTCCCCGTCGCGCTCGGCAACTTCCTCGCCGCCGACGACTCGCCATGGGAGCTGCTGATGACCACCGGCTTCATCTATGCGCTGCCGCCGGCCGCGGTCTACTACGCCTTCCGCCGCTACATGGTGGGCGGGCTCACGGCGGGTGCGGTGAAGTCCTGACACGACAGGAGGCATCGCGGCGCCTCAAGCAGGACGTTCGAGCGGCGACGTGGACAATTGAAGATTGCCCACGCCTGCTCTAACGTCAGGGTCTCGAGCGGGGCCCGGCATCATGCGCAGGAACGACGCGATCCATCTCGGCCTGATGCTGCTGGCGCTCGTGGCGGCCTATCTGGTGCCGTTCGAGTTGTTGCTGCTGGCTTATGTCGTGCTCGGTCCGGCGCATTACTTCACCGAGATCTCGTGGCTGCATGATCGCAGCTACTATCTGCCCCATCGCGGGATCGCGGCGGCCCTCGCCGTCGTGGCCGTGGTCGCGGCGCTGATCGACAATGCCTCGTGGTTCGGCTTTGCGATGTGGGGCGCGCTGGTCGTCTGCGCGATGCTGGCGGCCACCGTCTCCGCGATCGAGAGCATGCTGCTGTTCATGGTCGCGATTGCCCTGTCAGCGATCATGTATTCGAGCGGATCCTCGCTCGCGGTCATCGGCATCCTGATTCCGACCCTGATACACGTCTCGCTGTTCACACTGATCTTCATGATATTGGGCGCCCACAGGTCCGGCAGCCGCGTGCAAGGCGCGCTGGTGGTGGCCTACATCGTCGCAATCGCCACGATCCTGCTGCTGCCGCCAGCCGCCGAGATCCGGATCGCGAGCTTTGCCCGCGTCGGCCAGGATTATTTCGGCAATGTCGGCCCGGCCCTGGGTCGGCTGTTCGGCGTGCCGGGCCTCGTGCTCGACACCAGGCTGACCAGCCTGCTCGCCTTCGTCTACACCTATCACTACCTCAACTGGTTCATCAAAGCCGACGTGATCCGCTGGACCGCAGTGCCGAAGGCCCGGCTGGCGGCGATGGCTGCCGCCAGCGCAGCTGCCACCGCGCTCTATTTCTACGACTATGCGTTCGGCTTCACCTTCCTATTGGCGCTGAGCCTGATCCATATCCTGCTGGAGTTTCCGCTCAATGCGCTGGCGCTGCGCCAGCTTGGTGCCGCAGTGCGTGGCGCGATGCACGCGCGATACGCCAGCCCCGTCGCAGCCTCCGTCGCGCGGTCACGCTCTACAAACGCCAAGAGCTCGAAACGTCCGCCCCGGCCGCGCTGATCATCCGCGGGCCCGCTTGCGCCGATAGGCGATCAGCAGCGCAATGGTTGAGCCGATGAAGTAGCCGGCGGTCGCGCCCGAGATGGCGCGGCCGACAATGATGGCCAGTGCGCGGTCGCCCGCATCGATCGCCGAGATCACGCCGACCGCATATTGCAGCGAGAACACGACGAGGTTGCGGATCAGGGCGAACGCGCTGCCCGGACGAATGATCTCACCCGTCGCGTGATCGACATCGAAAGGACGCGGCGTCAGAACACCCAGCGGCAGCAGTGCCAGCGCGGCTGCGATCCACGCGATCAGCGGCCACGCGCTGCTCTGGGGCCCGAAGCCGATCCGCGACATCCCCCAGACGATGAACACGACCGGCAGGATCAGCGCGCGCCAGATCGGCGTCGTGCGTGGCTGCATCGCTTGAATGCCCTGCCAGACGAGATAAGCGAGCAGCACGAAGACCCAAGGCGGCGTGTGGATCAGGATCTGGTAGGCCATCGTCATGATCTGCCCGCTCACAAGGGCGCTGCGCTCTTACCTTGCGAGCTCGACAGTTTCGAGGCGAGCGAGGCGATGACGATGACGACCGCGATCAGGGCGATCACCAGCGTGCAGATCGCGTTGATCTCCGGCTTCACGCCCAGCCGCACTTCCGAGTAGATCCGGATCGGCAGCGTCGCCGAGCCCGGGCCCGTGGTGAAGCTCGCGATCACGAGATCGTCGAGCGACAGCGTGAAGGCCAGCATCCAGCCGGCGACGATCGCAGGCGCGATCAGCGGCAGCGTCACGGCCACGAATGCGCGCACCGGGTCGCAGCCGAGGTCCATCGCCGCCTCCTCCAGCGAACGATCGAGCGAACCGAGGCGGGACTGCACGACCACCGCAACGAAGCACATCGTCAGGGTGGTATGGGCGATCGTCACGGTCCAGAAACCGCGCTCGGCGTTCAGGGCGACGAACAGCAGCAGCAGCGACAATCCCGTGATCACCTCGGGCATCACCAGCGGCGCATAGAGCATGCCGGAGAACAGCGTGCGGCCGCGGAAGCGCTCGCCGCGCGACAGCGCGACGGCGGCGAGCGTACCGAGCAGCGTAGCGATGGTGGCGGAGGAGACCGCGACCCGCAGGCTCATCCAGGCCGCCTCGATCATGGCGCGGTCGTTGAAGAACTCGTGATACCAGCGCAGCGACCAGCCGCCCCACACCGTCACCAGGCGCGAGGCGTTGAAGGAATAGATGACCAGGATGAGAATCGGCAGGTAAAGGAACGCGAGCCCCAGCGCGAGCGAGGCGACGTTGAAGCGGGACAGGCGGGCAACCTTGCGCATGGCCCTACCTTCCCTGTTCCAGCTGCCGCTTCTGAAGCCGTTCATACAGCAGCAGCGGCAGCAGCAGCACGACGAGCAGCACGATGGCCGCGGCGGAGGCGACCGGCCAGTCCTTGTTGGTGAAGAATTCGAGCCACAAGGTCTGGCCGATCATCAGAGAATTCGAGCCGGCCAGAAGATCCGGGATCACGAACTCGCCGACGATGGGGATGAAGCACAACAGCACGCCGGCGCCGACGCCGGGCAGAGACAGCGGGAAGGTGACGAGCCAGAACACCGCCCCCGGCGGTGCGCCGAGATCGGAGGCCGCCTCTTCCAACACAGGCTCCATCTTGGCGAGCGTGGCGTAGAGCGGCAGGATCATGAACGGCAAATAGGAATAGACGATGCCGATATACATCGCGCTGTCGGTGGAGAGCCAGACCACCGGCTGGCTGACCAGGTGCAGCGCCAACAGGATCTGATTGAGCAGGCCGTCGTGCTGGAGGATGTTGATCCAGGCATAGATGCGGATCAGGAACGAGGTCCAGAACGGCACGATCACCAGCACCATCGCCACCGCCTGCCAATTCTTCGGCAGCCGCGCCATGCCATAGGCGATGGGGTAGCCGATCAACAGCAACAACGCAGTCGCGGTAACGGCGACGGTCAGGCTGCGCACATAGGCGAACACATAGATGTCGTCCGAGCCGATCAGCCTGAAATTGTCGACCGACAGCGCAGCGAACGCCGACTTGAGCGCATCCCATCCGGCCGTCAGGTCGAACACGGGCTCGTAAGGCGGCTGCGCGATCGCGGTCTGCGACAGGCTGATCTTCAGCACGAAGGCGAACGGCACCAGGAAGAACAGCACCATCCAGACATAGGGCGCGATGGCGGCAAATCGCGCCGGGCGCGCGAAGATGCGGCGGGCGCTCATGATTGCAGCACCACGCAATCGTCTGGCGTGAACCAGGCGACGACGTGCTGGTTCAGGCTGTAGGCGTCGACGTCGAGGCGCGCGCTGTTGGCGACGGAAGCCTGCACCATTCCGCCGGTGTCGAGCTTGACCTTGTAGGTGGTGGTGCCGCCGAGATAGCAGATGTCGGCGATCACGCCATCGAGCCGGTTGATCGCCGTTTCATGACCGGCTTCGCTCACCGGGCCGCGCCGCGACAGCTTGACCTTCTCGGGACGGATCGCGACGGCCAATCTTCCCGCGCCGACCGGCTCACGCGGCTCGGCCACCACCAGCGAACCCGCATCGCGCGTGCCAATGACCAGACGGTGACCGTCGCGCAATTTGGACTCGCCGTCGAACAGATTGACGTCGCCGACGAACTCCGCGATCCAGCGCGAGCGCGGCGCCTCGTAGAGCTCGCGGGGGCTCGCGACCTGAGCGAGCTTGCCTGATTTCATCACCCCGATCCGGCTCGCCATCGTCATCGCCTCTTCCTGGTCGTGGGTGACGATGATGAAGGTCATGCCAAGCCGGCGCTGGAGCTCCATCAACTCGCCTTGCGTGCTCTCGCGCAGCTTCTTGTCGAGGGCTGCGAGCGGTTCGTCGAGCAGCAGCAATTGCGGCCGGCGCGCCAGGGCGCGGGCGAGCGCGACGCGCTGACGCTGGCCGCCGGAGAGCTGGTCGGGCTTGCGCTTCTCCAGCCCTTCGAGTTTCACCAGCGCAACCATCTCTGCGACACGCGTGGCGATCTCGGCGCGCGCCATGCCGGCCCGCTTCAGGCCGAAGGCGATGTTGTCGCGCACCGACAGATGCGGAAACAGCGCGTAGTTCTGGAACATCATGTTGATCGGCCGCTCGTGCGGCAGCGCCTGCGCGATATCTTTGCCGCCGAGCAATATGCGCCCCTCGTCCGGCGCCTCGAAGCCGGCGAGCATGCGCAGCAGCGTGGTCTTGCCGCAACCGCTGGGTCCAAGCAGCGCGAAGAACTCACCGGCCTTGATCTCGAGCGAGACGCCGTCCACGGCGCGGAACGCGCCGAATGCCTTGGCGACTCCCTCGATGCACAGCAGCGGTTGGCCGGCCGCGGGATATGCATCTCCGCCGGCATTGGCCGCGGCGTCTGTTCTGGGCAACTCGTCCGTCATGGTCCCTGCCAAGCCCGATTCCGCCGCACGCTAGCGGCCGATTGTCCCCAGCTCAACTGGATCGTTCACACCAGCCATGAATGCGGCCAGCGCGTCACAGTCCGCGGCAGGCATGGTCAGGCCGAGCTTGGAACGACGCCACAGGATATCCTCGGGGAAGCGCGCCCATTCATGGCTCATGAGATAGCGCACTTCGGCCGCGGTCAGCTCGGGGCTGAAGGCCGGGCCGAGCTCGTCGCGGATCTTCGCCTCGCCCAGCACCGCCGGCAATCGTGAGCCATAAGCTGCAACCAGGCGCTGAGCCTCCCCCTCCGAGAGGAAGCGCCAGCGGTCGCGCGCGAGGTCGACTTCGGTGTCGAAGCGGTCCCAGGCGAAATCGCCGCCGGGCAGCGCGGCGGTCGCGGTCCAGGGCGGGGACATCGGATAGAATGGCGTCAGCTTCGTCACTGCACGTTCAGCGCGCAGGCGCGAGGTGGTGACATCGCCGCCGAACATCGTGAGCAGCGGCGCCTTGCGCCGGCGCGCATGGAACAGCGTCGTGCCGTCGCGTCCCCGCGCGGACGCCAGCGTCAGGTTGACGCCGGAGACCGTCCGCACCACGTCGGTCGGCGCGACGCGCTCGCGGAAATAGCGGCTGGCGACGTCGCAGAGATAGCTGACATCGGCGCCTCGCATCGCGACGATCGCGGGATCGCCGGTGAAAGCATGCGTAACCGTGCCGATCAGCGTGAACTCGCGCTCGAACGGGCTCGCGAAGATCAGCCGTCCATCGCTGTTCTGGAACACGTAGACATTGTCCGAATAGAACAGCCTGGGCACGACGATCTGGCTCATCTGCGTGGCCGCCATCGCGGGCTGCGATTGCCGCAGCACGGTGTCGGCGACCATCGGTGTCCAGCCTCCGGTCGCGTTGGCAAGCGCTCGGGCCGTGATGGAACGGCGATGGCCGCGATCGACCACCGCGAGCCGCCAGATGTCGGTTCGATCGGCGCGGACGCAGCGCGCCCCGGTGCGGATCACAGCGCCGCGCTCGGCGGCATCCAGCGCGGTGAGCACCACCAGACGGGAATCGTCCACCACGCAGTCCGAATATTCGAACGCCGTGCCGAACGGGCGCTTCAGCGCGTCACCGACCGGATGATGCGTGATGTCGAGGGTCACCGACGGCGGCAAGCCGCCCCGGTTCGTCAGGCCGTCATAAACATACAGGCCGGCCCGCAGCAGCCAGGGCGGACGCTCGTCGGAATGCGCAGGGATCACGAAGCGTGTTGGCCGGACCAAATGCGGCGCGATGGCGAGCCAGATCCGGCGCTCGGCCAGCGCCCGGCGCACCCGCCAGAACCCGCGGCGCTCCAGCACCGACAAATCGCCGTGGATCAGCCGCGGTGTCGCCGAGGAGGCCGCGCCGCCAAGATCGCCCTGCTCCAAAAGGATGACCCGCAGACCGCGACCGGCCGCATCGCGCGCAAGGCTGACACCGTTCAGGCCGCCGCCGATGATTGCAAGGTCGTAATCCGCCATGGAGCCGTCGAGAAGGAGCGAAGCGCTCCATCATCACTAACCGGTCTTGAGCGCGAGCTCCACGATTTCAGTGCGGCCGACGAGACCGGCATATTTCCCGATCGGCAGCGGCTTGCCGAGCAGATAGCCCTGCACGCCGTCACAGCCCTCCTTGGCCAGGAAGGCGAGCTGCTCGACCGTCTCGACCCCCTCGGCGATGATCGACATTTCGAGGCCGTGACCGAGATCGATCACCGCGCGGACGATCGCGGCCGATTGCGGGTTGCGGCCGAGATTGATGATGAAGGCGCGGTCGATCTTGATCTTGTCGAACGGAAACGCCTGGAGATAGCTCAGCGAGGAGTATCCGCTGCCGAAATCGTCCATGGAGATGCGCACGCCAAGCGCCTTCAGGCGGCGCAGCAGCGCAAGGCCGCGGTCGAAATCTTCGATCAGCACGCCTTCGGTGATTTCCAGCTCGAGCCGGCCGGGCGCGAGCCCCGTCTCGATCAGGATCGAATGGACGAGGCCGACCACGTCGCCGTGCATGAACTGCGCGGGCGACAGATTGACCGCGACCTGGAGCGGTTTCGGCCAGGACGCCGCCTCCCGGCAGGTCTCGCGCAGGATCCACTCGCCCATCTCGACGATCAGGCCGCTTTCCTCGGCGATCGGAATGAATTCGGCCGGCGAAACCTGGCCGCGCACCGGATGCTGCCAGCGTGCCAAGGCCTCGAAGCCGATGATCTCGCTCTCGGCGACGCTGTGGCCGGCGACGCCTTGCGGCTGGAATGCGAGCGAGAGCTCGCCGTTCTTGATCGCCATCGACAGATCCTGGTGCAGCACGCGGCGATCACGAATCTGCTGGTCCATCTCCGGCTGATAGAGGCTGATCGTGCCGCGGGACTTCTGCTTGGCGCGGAACAGCGCAGCACCCGCATTGGCGAGCAGCGAGGCGCCGTCGGTGCCGTTATGCGGAAAGATCGCCATGCCGGTGGTGGCACCGGCGCGGACGGCCCGGCCGTCGATCTGGAATTCCTTCGCGACGGCCTCGCCGAGCTGCTGCGCCAGCGCAAGGCCCGCGTCCGGCTGCTTGCCGTCGATGATGAGGCCGAATTCGTCGCCTGACAGGCGCGCCACCACGCCGCCGCGGGCGGAGTCCTGAAGCCGTTGGGCCACCTCGATCAGCAGCTTGTCGCCGAGCGCATGGCCGAAGACGTCGTTGACCTCCTTGAGGCCGTCGAGATCGACGCAGAGGACGGCGAACTCCTCACCCGTGCCTTCGCAGGCCTCGATCATCTGGGTCAGCGCCTGAAGGAAGGCGGCGCGGTTCGGCAGATCGGTGAGGCCGTCGTGATAGGCCATGTGCGCCATGCGCGACTCGGTCTGCCGGCGGTCGGTGACGTCCTCGTGGGTCTTGATCAGATATTGCGGTTCGCCGGTCTCGCCGAGCACGGTGGCGCGGCGGGTCAGGAACAGCCGCAAGCCGTCCTTGGTGGAGATCGGATGCTCCTCGGTGATCATCCCGCGTTTCTTGATCGCGGCCTCGTCGCGCGCGATGATCAGCTTGGCTTCCTTGGGATTGAAGATGTCCGACGCGGTCAGGCCCGTGGCTTCCTCGCGGCGGCGGTTGAGGATCGTCTCCGCGCTGCGATTGGCGAGCAGATAGCGGCCGTCCTTGACCTGTTCGACAATCAGCGCCACCGGGATGTTATCGACCACCAGCTCGAGGAACTTCTTGGCGCTTTCCAGCTCCTTCGACAGCGAGCGGCGGTCGGTGACATCCTCGAACACGAGCATCAGGAATTCAGGCTTGTTGCTCTCGTTGCGGACCACGATCCGGATCGAGGCGACCATGCGCCGCTCGCCGCCACGGTCGACCTCGAATTCGTTGCGGAACTGGCCGTCCGGCGAATCGAGCGCCGCCCGGTCGGTCGCCTCGATGCTATCGGCCGAGGCGGGTGCAAACAGCTCGCGCGCGTTCTTGCCGACGACATGATCGCGCGAGAACCCCCAGAACCGCTCATAGGCGCTGTTGGCGAAGATATAGCGGCCGTCCTCGATGTTCTTGGCGGCCACGCAGGCCGGGACATTGTCCAGCACCGTTTCCAGGAACTGCTTGGTCGAAGCGAGCTGTCGCGACAGCCGGCGCTGCTCGCTGACGTCGAGATGCGTCGCCACCGAGCCACCGTTCGGCAGCACGAAATATTTCACCAGGATGGCCCGCCCGTCCGACAGTTCCGTGATCAGGCCGTTGGTGCTGGCCGCCTTGTCGTAGAACTCGTCATCGGAGACGCCGAGCACACCCCGTTTGCGGCGCAACTCAAGCAGCTCATAGCCGTTCATGTTGGCCCAAAGGTCCGCGCGCGTCAGGCCGTAGATCTCGAGATAGCGGTCGTTGCAGAAGATGATGCGGCGCTGCGCATCCGTCATCACCACGCCCTGGTTGAGATTGTTCATGGCGGAGGAGACGAAGGCGTTGCGCCGCAGCTGCAAGCGCCGGGTCCGGCGCAGAGAGGAATGGATCCACAGCGCGATGGCGGCGAGGAAGGCGCAGACGACGATGCCCGCGATCAGGGCTTCCCAGACCAAATTGGGGTCGAGCTGGCCGAGATAGCTCGGCGCGGCGAAGCCGTCCGACAGCGCAAAGGCGCGCGCGGGCGCAACCGTGCCGGCCAGGCACACAACGGCCTGCACAGCAATCGGAAGCGTGCTGCCCTCGTGCCAGTTCTTCTCAGCCATCAGCCACCCGCGATTTCAACGTCGGATTGTCTGGCTTCACGGGTTTGGATCGGGTAAACGCCTGTACGCGCAACAGAAAAATGTGACGTGAAATACGGCAATTGCCCTGACATGATAAATTCTTCCTTAACGGAAAACGCCCCCGCGCCGTTCTTTCCGGACCTGATGCCACCGGCGCTCCCAGCGGACATGCTGCACAACCATGGATAGGGTCGATTGCGTCGTCATCGGAGCCGGCGTGGTCGGGCTCGCGGTGGCCCGAAAGCTTGCGCAGGCCGGGCGCGAGGTCATCGTGCTCGAGGAGGCCGAGGCGATCGGAACCATCACCTCCTCGCGCAACAGTGAGGTGATCCATGCCGGCATCTACTACCGCGCCGGGAGCTGGATGGCGCGCATGTGCGTCGACGGCAAGCATGCACTCTACCGCTACTGTGCCGAGCGCGGCATCCCGCACAAGAATTGCGGCAAGCTGATCGTCGCGACCAACCCGAAAGAGACCGAAAAGCTGCAATCGATCAAGGCGCATGCCGAGGCCAATGGCGTGCTCGACATGCAGTTGCTCGCGGGCGAGGCCGCACGCGCGCTGGAGCCGGCGCTCGCCTGCGACGCCGCGCTGCTGTCGCCGTCGACGGGCATCATCGACAGCCACGCCTACATGCTCTCGCTGCGCGGCGAAGCCGAGGACGCCGGCGCGGCCTTCGCTTTTCACACCCCGCTGATCCGCGCCAAGGCTGCGAACGGCGTCGTCGAGATCGAGGCCGGCGGCGAGGCGCCGATGACGCTGCGATGCGACCTTCTCGTCAACGCCGCGGGGCTCTCGGCAACGATGGTTGCGCGCAACATCGACGGCATGCCGCTGGACCGGATTCCACCGGCCTATCTCGCCAAGGGAAACTACTTCAGCTGCAATGCCAAGGCGCCGTTCTCGCGCCTGATCTACCCGGTGCCCGAACCCGGCGGGTTGGGGGTGCATCTGACGCTGGACATGGCGGGCCAGGCGCGCTTCGGCCCCGACGTCGAGTGGATCGAGACGATCGACTACGAAGTCGATCCGTCACGTGCCGAGCGCTTCTATCCGGCGATCCGCAAATACTGGCCGACGCTGCCTGACGGCGCGTTGATGCCGAGCTATTCGGGTATCCGGCCGAAGATCGTGCCGCCCGCGGTGGCCACGCAGGATTTCCTGATGCAGGGTCCACGCGATCATGGCGTCGCAGGCCTGGTCAACCTGTTCGGCATCGAATCGCCGGGACTGACGTCATCGCTCGCGATCGCCGATCACGTCGCCGAGCTCGCAGACATCTAGAGCGCCGAGACAAAACCTAAGCGCCGCGCAAACATCTCTGCGCGGTGCGGACCTTGCAGCAGGGATGAGCGCAAAGGCCCCCATCCCTGCGTGCAAGGGTACGATCAACTCTACGCTGTTACGGGGGTTACTAGTGGAGCGTGTCGCCGTGCTTCAGACGCTCGATCTGGTCCTTGACCATCAACTTCCGGCGCTTCAACTCAACAATTTGCAGGTCGTCTGTTGAAAGGTGCACGAGAGCTTCGTGCAATTCGTTTTCCAGAAGTTTGTGCTTCCGTTCCAATTCAACGAGATGTGCCTGAATTGTCATTCGAAACCTCCTCGGTAGGGTTGAACCTCAGGATTCGATCCGGACAAGGAAGTCTACATCACCGATTCGTTCTGTCGATGGGTATCCGTCGTCGCAGCGTCATTTTTGAAAATTCATATGTAACGAAGCGTGAGTAAAGGAACCACGCCGGAAAAATCCATGATATCAATGCGCTTGCGCGGTACCTCGGCGCCGCGCAGAAATATGTTGCGGGAGATTGGCGAGCGGGGCTTGCAGATCGCTTGCGATCACGCCGCGCAAGGACGATAATTTCCACAGGGCATCCACAGCCTTAGTCTCACGCCTATCGGTTTTCGGCCACCGCAGACATGACCAATGAAGACGAGCGTGAGCTCGAAGCCGAGCTCACCCGGTTGCAGCAGGAACACCGAGATCTCGATGCGGCGATCGATGCACTGCATCAATCGCCCGCCCCCGACCTGTTGCGGCTGCAGCGGTTGAAGAAGCGCAAGCTGTTGTTGCGCGACCGCATCGCGTTCATCGAAGACCAGATCACGCCCGACATCATCGCCTGATCCACAGACCACTCGCGGCGAGACGGTGCTTGCATCGAATCCGCTTGACTCGAAAAGAACAAAATAGGAACATTCCATCACCCCCAGGAACCGCCCGAGGACACGCAGATGTCGACGCCCGCCCTTCTCGACAACAGCCACTATGAACAGGCCTGCGACCAGGCCATCGCGATGTGCGACGGCAATCTGCGCAGCACCATCAAGGCGCTGATCATGGCCAACGAATATCTGGAAGCCGAACTCGAGGAATTGCAGGCGGCGATTTCCGCCGGCTGCATTCCGGAGACCTCGCGCAGCAAGATGCGGAGCAAGAGCAGCGCCGCCTGAATTCTACGGCGCAATGAGATCGCGCATCTGTCTTTGAGCATGATCTCCGCGCAAACGCATTCTGCGTTTGTCGCGAGGAAAACCGCTTCACACTTTGTGCTGACGCGGTCCTTCGGGTCTGGATCATGCTCCGATCGGAGCAACGCCATGTCGGACGTGACCTACTACGTTGCAATGCCCTTCTTGATCGATGCCGACGGCTCGCCCGTCGCCGGCGCCGCAGAAGAATGCCAGAGTTCGTCGGCCGCGTTACGGCGCGCCGAGGCCTTGTCGCGCGGCGCGGGCCACATCGGTGCGGTCGCGTTCAGCCGCAGCGGCGATCCCATGACCGGCGAGTTCGGCGACGCCACGTTGCTGCGCAAATTCGGCAACGTGCCGGAAGATCTCGCCACACTATAGAGTCAATTGCTGACCAGCCTGATGCGCGGTTCGTGCCGCCGGTGCGCCTTGCGCACATACATGGCGGCATCCGCCTCCTCCAGGGCGCGGCCTGCGTCGGATTGCGCTCCCAGCAGCGCGACACCGGCGGAGGCGCCCGCAGTCACATGCTGGCCGCGAAAGGTGAAAGACAATTCGTCGATCGCCTGCTCGAAGATGGCCGCCTTTGCCTTGGCGTCGGTCTCGCTGAGATTCCACAGCAGCAACGCGAACTCGTCGCCGCCAAGACGCCCGACGACGTCGGAGGCACGGACCTGCCGCGTCAGCGTGGCGGCAATCGCCTTGAGCACCTCGTCGCCGGCGCCATGACCGAATGAATCGTTGATCGGCTTCAACCTATCGACGTCGAGCACGATCAGCGCCCCACTGGCGCGGTAGCGCTTCATGTAGGCGATGGCGCGCGCGAGCTCACGCTCGAAGCCGCGCCGGTTGGGAATCTCCAGCAGGAAATCGGTGTCAGCCGCAGCTTCCAGTTCCACGACCCGGCGCTGCGTCTCCTTGAGCTTGGCCCGCAAGTCACGGATCGTCGCCCTGGCAGTTTCCCTGGCTCCATCGTCGCCCGATACAGCCCGCCGCGGCGCCTTCGCCGGACGCCCGGGGGCGGCTTTGGATCGGCCCGCACTGGTCTTCCGGCCCTTTTTGGCCTTCGCAGCGCTCGCCCTTTTTGGTTTCTTCATGGGCATCCTGCTCAATGAAGGCTTGCGGGGATTCACCAAGACAGGATAGTGGATTCCCTTCTCCTTGCCATCG
Organism: Bradyrhizobium nitroreducens; assembly: GCF_002776695.1. Lineage (GTDB taxonomy): Bacteria > Pseudomonadota > Alphaproteobacteria > Rhizobiales > Xanthobacteraceae > Bradyrhizobium > Bradyrhizobium nitroreducens. Next base: position 6,245,624 of record NZ_LFJC01000003.1, on the reverse strand, counting down.
CCTTGCGCGCCGCCGGCCGGAACCGTTAATCTGGCCTATCTTTCTGTTTTTCGGGCACAATTAACGTCATGACCGCGCCGATCGCCATTATCATGGGAAGCCAGTCGGACTGGGACACGATGCGGCATGCCGCCGACACCCTTGCCGCGCTCGGCGTTGCCGCCGACACCCGCATCGTTTCGGCCCACCGCACCCCCGACCGGCTGTTTGCTTTCGCCAAGGGCGCCAAGGCTGCGGGCTATAAGGTCATCATCGCCGGCGCTGGAGGCGCTGCACATCTGCCCGGCATGACGGCCGCGCTGACCGAGCTGCCGGTGTTCGGCGTTCCCGTCGAATCCAAGACGCTCAAGGGCCTCGATTCGCTCTATTCGATCGTCCAGATGCCCGCAGGCATCCCGGTCGGCACCCTCGCCATCGGCAAGGCCGGCGCGACCAACGCCGCGCTGCTGGCAGCGTCCGTCCTGGCATTGTCCGATCCGGCCTTGTCCGATCGCCTCGCCGCCTGGCGCAAAGCGCAGACCGAGGCCGTTGCCGAGCGTCCGGAGGACAAGGCGTGAGCGACGCAAAGCAGGTAAAGCTGAAGCCCGGCGACACCATCGGAATCCTTGGCGGCGGACAATTGGGGCGGATGCTGGCGATGGCCGCGGCGCGGCTCGGCCTTCGCTGCCAGATATTCTCGCCCGATCCGGACTCGCCGGCCTTCGACGTCGTCTTGAACGCGACCTGCGCCGAATATGCCGATGTCGAAGCGCTCGAGCTGTTCGCGGGCGACGTCGACGTCATCACCTACGAATTCGAGAACGTCCCATCGGCCGCCGCAATGGTGCTGGACGCGCGCCGCCCGGTGCTGCCCAATCGCAAGATCCTCGAGACCACCCAGGACCGCCTCGCCGAGAAGGATTTCGTCACGCGCCTCGGCATCGGCACCGCCGCCTATGCCGACGTCACCTCGGTGGCTTCATTGCGCGAGGCGATCGTGCGGATCGGGCTGCCGGCCGTGCTGAAGACCCGCCGCTTCGGCTATGACGGCAAGGGCCAGGCCATCATCCGCGAGGGCGACGACATCACCAAAGTGTGGACCAGCCTCGCGACAAAATCGGCGATCCTGGAGGCCTTCGTGCCGTTCGAGCGCGAGATCTCCGTGATCGCCGCACGCTCGATCACAGGCCAGGTCGAGTGTTTCGACGTCACCGAGAACGAGCACCGCGACCACATCCTGAAGATATCCCGCGCGCCGGCCCCGATCCCGGACGCACTCGCCGAGGAGGCGCGCAGCATCGCCGGCAAGATCGCAAGCGCGCTCGACTATGTCGGCGTGCTCGCCGTCGAGATGTTCGTGCTCGCAAACGGCACCGGTCCGAAGGTGCTGGTCAACGAGATCGCCCCGCGCGTGCACAATTCCGGGCACTGGACGCTCGACGGCGCGTCCGTCTCGCAATTCGAGCAGCACATCCGCGCCATCGCCGGCTGGCCGCTCGGCAAGCCCGTCCGCCACGGCGAGGTCGTCACCATGACCAACCTGATCGGCGACGAGATCAACGATTACGAGAAGTGGCTGAGCGTGCCGGGCGCGACCGTGCACATCTACGGCAAGGGCGCGCCGCGTCCCGGCCGCAAGATGGGCCACGTCACCGAAGTGCTTCCTACCACGGGCAAGTAAGGGGGACCGCAGCAATCGCTGCGATCCCGCTTTGGGACTACGCCGTCTTCGCGCCTGCGACGACGCCAGCGGGCTCCTCGCTGAGCCAGCGATAGATCACCCCGCCCAGCGCGCCGCCGATCAGCGGTGCAACCCAGAACAGCCAGAGCTGCGCCGTCGCCCAGCCACCGACGAACAGCGCAGGGCCCGTGCTGCGCGCCGGGTTCACTGACGTATTGGTGACGGGGATGCTGACGAGATGGATCATCACCAGCGCGAGTCCGATCGCCAGCGGCGCGAAGCCCGCGGGCGCGCGGCCATGCGTGGCGCCCATGATGATGAACAGGAACATCATGGTCATCACCACTTCGGTCAGGAAGCACACGATCATGCTGTACTGGCCGGGCGAATGCGCATCATAGCCGTTGGACGCGAAGCCCTTGCTGACGTCGAATCCGGGAGCCCCGCTCGCGATGACGTAGAGGAGCCACGCCGCCACGATCGCACCGGCCACCTGGGCGATCACATAGGGCAGGATCTGCCCGGCGGGAAAACGGCCGCCGGCGGCAAGGCCGACGGTCACCGCCGGGTTGAGATGGCAACCCGAGATATGGCCGATCGCGTAGGCCATGGTGACCACGCTGAGTCCGAACGCGAGGGAAACGCCGACCAGGCCGATTCCGACCTGGGGAAAGCCGGCCGCGATCACCGCGCTGCCGCAGCCTGCGAATGTGAGCCAGAAGGTGCCGATGGCCTCAGCGGCGTATTTCTTGATATCCATGTGTCGTCCCCTGCTTTCAAAGATTTCCGGAACAAAGCCCCGGAAACGGCCCCACCCTTGGCGTCAAATCTCCCAAATCAGGGCCGCACGGCGGTATTTTGCCTCATTTAATGGCTGAACTTGGCCCGAATCCCCGCCTGGCCGGTGGACATCCCTGGTTTTGTCTGATACATCCGCGCCCTCAAGGTTAAGGGCTTGCGCGTTTCGCCATCCCCTTCGTCTTACCAGAATTCAAATCCGATCCACTGAAGAGGATGCCGCGTGCAGGTTCTCGTTCGCGATAACAATGTCGATCAAGCTCTCAAGGCGCTGAAGAAGAAGATGCAGCGCGAGGGTATTTTCCGCGAGATGAAGCTCCGCGGCCATTATGAGAAGCCCTCCGAGAAAAAGGCCCGCGAAAAGGCCGAAGCCGTGCGCCGCGCGCGCAAGCTGGCCCGCAAGAAGCTGCAGCGCGAAGGCCTGCTGCCGATGAAGCCGAAGCCGGTGTTCGGCGCCGGTCCTGGTGGTGATCGCGGCGGTCGCAGCGGCCCGGGTGCTGGTCCGCGCGGACCGCGCTGATCTTTCCAATCTTGCAGGATTTCAGTTTCCGATGACGCGGGCCCCTGGCCCGCGTTATTGTTTGTGAGCGGTGCCTTTCTGGGACGGGGTACTGCCGATGCGGCACCAGCGCGAGCGAACCGTAAATGGCCTCCCCTTTTCCCGAGCGCGGCTTGGTGCGGCAACGCCGGATCTGGCAACAGCCGTTCGCGCTGGCTTTGATGGGGATGGCGCTGTGCGGCTGCTCGTTCGATCTGGGATCTCTGACGCCGGAGAAGGACAAGCCGCAGGAGGCCCCCAAGGCAGCGGCGCCCGCTGAGAGCGCGGTGAGTGCCGCCAACGTCACCGAAGCTCAGGCCCACACCGCAAAGGCCCAATCCCTGGCAAAATCAGGCGAGACCGCCGCGGCGCTCGACGAGTTCGATCGCGCCGTCGGGCTCGACCCCTACAATGCCCAGGCGCTCTATGGCCGCGCGCTGATCTATCAGAGCAAGAACCAGCACGACTTCGCGATCGCCGATTTCAGCACCGCAAACGGACTCACCCCCCAGAAGGTCGAGCCGCTGCTTGGCCGCGCGACCAGCTATCTCGCGCTCGGCAAGGTCAAGGAAGCGGCAGCCGATCTGGATGAGGCCTCCGAGGCCGATCCGCACAACGCGCAGGTCTGGACCACCCGCGGACAGGCCTATGAACGCCTGGGCGACAAGGCCAAGGCGGCGGCGTCCTACACCAGGGCCGTCTCGCTGCGTCCACGCGACGATGCCGCGCGCAGCGGTCTCGCCCGCGTCGGCGGCTGACGGTCCGGGCCAGCGCAGGCGCCGGCTTAATCGGGGGTGGCGCCCTTCGGCAGAACCGAGTGGAACATCGACTTCATGCCCGACAGCACGTCGTCGGCGACATTGGTCTTCTTCGGCCGCGGCATGGAGGCACCGGCGTCGGCGCGCAGGTCGAGCGGCGGCGCGATCACCGGCACGGGAATGTCGGCCGGGGGCGTCATCCGATTCGGATCGTCGTTGCCGACCGAGGCCGTATAGGGCGGCGACGAACCACCATTGCCATAGCTCTCGGGCGAAGGCGTGGATACCGTGATCGGCGGCGGCAGCGGGCGGATCGCCGCGGGCTCCGTCGTGATGACGCGCGGAGCCTCGGGGACGCGGGTGGCTTCGCGCACTGCGGGGTCTGGGGTCCGCTCGGCCGGCTTGATCTCGGCAGCCTTTGCCTCGGCAGCCTTGGCCTCGGCAGCCTTGGCCTCGGCAGCCTTCTCAGCAGCTTTGCCTTCCGGCGACTTGCGAAGACGCTCGATGGCGGCACGCGCCAGATCGTTGGCGTCGGGGGTCGCAGCCGGGGACGTCCCGGCCGGGGCGGAATTGGCCTCCACCACCGGAGCGGTGGCTGCCGGGGTCGACTTCGCCGCGGCCTTCTCACGCGCCGGGGAGCGGCCATGCGAGGCGTTCTCGGCGGGCGTTACCTCCGCAGCCTTGGCCTCGGGCTTGTCGGCAGCGGCCTTGTCCGTCACGCCCTTGTCGGAAACGCTCTTCTCCGAGATGCCCTTGGCCTTGACGCCGGGCGTCGGAAGGTTGGCGGTGTCCGTCGGCTTGCCGTCCTTGCCTGCCTCGGCAGGCGCAACGACGGCCGAAGGGGTGTCCGGCGCCGGCTTGGCGTTGATGTAGTGGTTAACGATGTAGGCCCCGATGATCGTCGCGAGCACCGAGGGGAAAATATCCATCGAGATTTTAGCGAGGTATTTCAGCATTTCTCGGCCACTCCCCGCGCGATCAGATGCGGGAACTTTGGGGCATTGTAAGGGATCAACTGCGACGGATCGATGGCAAGTCTTAAGGCCGGAGTTACGGCTTTAGCTCGATCTCAAGGAACACGATCTCGGTTGAGGTTTCGTTAAGTACGTCGTGTTGGACGCCGGCCTTGCGGAAGTAGGATTTCCCGGCCGCGAGCTGCGCCTTGGAGCGCTCGCCGTTGGGCGCCACGATGGTCATTTCTCCGGCGGCGACGGGAACAATCACGTAGTCCATGCCGTGGGTGTGATGGCCGGTGGCGCTGCCGGGAGCGAGCCGCCATTCGGTCACCCGGACCTGCTCGTTGTCGACCTGGACCTCGGATCTGGCGGCAAGCATCGGAAACTCTCCTTCTGACGCGATCCGGGCCCGAAGGGCCGCGTGAAGCGCAAATTGGGTTCAGGGCACGAAAACCATGAAAACGTAGACGGCAAATACCACCATATGGACCAGCCCGAACAGGACGTTTGTTCTGCCCGTGCCGAAGGTCAGCATGCTCAGGAGGAAGGTCAGGAGCAAAAGCACGCTGCCCTGGGCGTTGAGGCCGAGCTTGAGCTCCTTGTCGAGCGCGTAGGTGGCGACGCCGACCGCCGGGATGGTCAAGCCGATCGTCGCCAGGGACGAGCCAAGCGCGAGGTTGATGCTCTTCTGGAGATCGTTCTTGCGGGCCGCCGCGACCGCCGCGACGCCTTCCGGCATCAGAATCAGGAGCGCGACCAGGAGACCGGCAAAGGCCGGCGGCGCACCGATTCGGACCGCGACGGCATCGACCACCAGCGAGAACTTCTTGGCGAGCAGCACGACCGCCAGCAGCGCAATCAGCAGCAGCACGACGCTGAGCGCGAGCATCCGGCCCGACAGATACGCCTCGCCGGCGCTCCCCCCGGGGCGCTCATGGACGAAGTAATCCTTGTGCAGGACGGTCTGGGTGTAGAGGAATACCCCGTACAGCGCGAGCGTGACGACGTCGACGAAACCGAGCTGAACCGAGGAATAGACCGGTCCCGGCGTCGTGGTGGTGTAATTCGGCATGATCAGGGTGATGGTCGCGAGCGCGAACAGGACGCTGAGATAGACGTTGGCGCCGGAGAGCTGAAAACCCTGCTCGCGATAGCGCAGGCCGCCGATGAAGATGCAGAGCCCGACGAGGCCGTTGCAGACGATCATGACCACGGCGAACACGGTATCCCGCGCCAGTTCCGGCGCCGGCTTGTCGCCCAGCATGATCGTGGTGATCAGCGCCACCTCGATGATGGTCACCGAAAGCGTCAGCACCAGCGTGCCATAGGGTTCGCCGACCCGTTCGGCGATCACTTCGGCATGATGAACCGCGGCGAATACCGTGCCGAACAGGATCACCAGCAGCACGGTCGCGAAAACGAGCCCGCTCAGCGAAAGCGTGAACGCGTAGTCCGTCGCGCTGACGGCCGCGAACATCAGCACCGCCAGCCCCGGAAAGAGCCAGGCCGACCGGGGCATCGGATTATGCGCGCTCATTCACCGCTTCCATTTGCTTCAATGAGCAGTAGCAAATCGGCCGGCAGATTCAATGCCAGCGCAGGATCGGGGCGACCGGCAGGAACGTCAGCAGCAGGAACAGCGGGATCAGCACGGCACCGGCGCGCAAGAGATAGCCGAAGAAGCTCGGCATCTCGATGCCGTTCTCGCTGGCGATGCTGCTCACCATGAAGTTCGGCGCGTTACCGATATAGGTGAGCGCCCCCATGTAGACCGCGCCCATGGAGATGGACGCGAGCGTGCCCGACATCTCGTGCATCAGCGTCTGCGGATCGCCGCCGGCGAGCTGGAAGAACAAGAGATAGGTCGGCGCATTGTCGAGGAATGCCGACATCAGGCCGGTAAACCAGAAATAGGCGACCTCGCGCGGCGCTCCGTCCGGCCCCGTCACGGCCGACAACAGCCAGGCGAATGCGCCATGATGGCCGGCATTGAGCATGGCGATGACCGGGATGATGGCGACGAAGATGCCCGCGAACAGCTTTGCGACCTCGCGGATCGGCTCCCAGGTGAAACCGTTGGCCTGCCTGTGCTCGTCCGGCGTCAGCCACACCGACAGTGCCGCAACGGCCAGCAGCACCACATTGCGGACGACGTCCTCCAGTTCCAACTTGGTGCCGAGAATGTCGAACGCAATGCCGGGCTTCCACATCGCCGACGCCAGCAGACTCACGACGATGGCCGCGATCAGCACCAGGTTGACGAGGCCGCGGATCCGCACCGGTTCCAAAGGGCCGACCTCGGGCGGCGACGGCTCGCTGCGGAAGCGCCAGATATCGACGGCGACGAAGATGGCGAGCAGCAGCCCGGCAACGATGGCGGTCTGCAGCCAGATGGTCCGCGTGGTCCAGAAGAAATCGACCCCGTGCAGGAAGCCGACGAACAAGGGAGGATCGCCGAGCGGGCTCAACGCGCCGCCGACATTGGCGACCAGGATGATGAAGAAGACGACGACATGGGCGTTGTGGCGCCGCGGCCGGTTGGCGCGGATCAAGGGACGGATCAGGATCATCGCGGCACCCGTGGTGCCGACGAGGCTCGCCCCCAACGTGCCGAGGGCGAGGATGCCGGCATTGGTCGCCGGCGTGGCCCTGATGTCGCCGGTAATGAGAATGCCGCCGGCCACGACATAGAGCGAGAACAACAGCACGATGAAGCCGAGATATTCGGCGAGCATGGCATGGACGAGCGCCGCCAGCGTCGACATGCCGCCGGCGAAGACGACGAGCGAGGCAAGGGCCAGCAGCGACCAGGCGGCGGCGATCTTGCCGTAGTGATGATGCCAGAATTTCGCAAACAGCAGAGGTCCGAGGGCGATCGACAGCAACAGACCGGTGAAAGGCAGCGCGTAGGGCCAGCGCATCGCCGCGCCGTCAAGCCCGGTCGCGGCGAACGCGTTCTGCGGCAGCAGCACCAGGCTGGAAACCGCGAGCGCGGAACCGTAACGTGCGAACAAAGTGTCAACCGCCAATGAAATCTCTCGCTGTTTCGATCGCGCCATATTGATCGAGATCGTCGTGCCCGCCGCCTGCCATGCGAACGAACCGCTTGGGATCATGGGCGAGTGCGAACAGACGCTCTCCGAACACGATCGGAATGGCAAGATCATCGGTGCCATGCATCACGAGGAGCGGCACAGTGACGCGCGCGATGCGCTGGTCGGAACGAAACGGATCACGCATCAGAAGGCGGACCGGAACGAACCAGAACGATGAAGCCGCAATGTCGGCCGTCGACGTATAGGGAGCCTCCAGGATCAGCCTGCCAACGCGATGCTCCGAGGCGACGGCAACCGCCACGCCCGTCCCGAGCGAAAAGCCCCAGGCAACGATCCGTTCCGCCGCATAGCGGGCGGTGGTGAAGGCGTAGGCGGCTGCGGCATCGCGCAGCAGGCCCTGTTCGCTCGGCGAACCGCTGGAGCCGGCATAGCCGCGATAGGACAGCGCAACGAGGCCGGTACCGTCAGCCGTCATCGCCTTGAAGCGGCTGACGCCGCCGGCGAGAGAATCGCCATTGCCCGGAAAGTACAGGATCACGGGGCGCCCCGGCCTCGCCGGCACGTGCCAGACGATCACCTTCTCGCCATCGGAGCTGGTCAGAACATGCTCTCCCGCCTCGGCGAGGCCCGCCGCATCCGGTGCAGTGCGACCGACGGGCGGAATCGGAAACAGCATCTCGCGCTGCCGGACGTAGAGCACGACGAGACCGGCGCAATAGACGGTCACGAGCAGGATAGCGATCCACTTGACGATGGCGATCATTGCGCGGTCAGCCCCCGGTGCAGGCTCGGGGCTTGCGACGGCTCCGCAGCGATTTCATGACGTCCGGCCGGAGGCTCGCAGGAACGTCGCGACAGCCGCAAGCCACCTTATGGGTGGCGTGCCATGCGACACGCTGCTCGCGCGTCGCTTTGGGCGGCATGCGATGCGACCGGTGCCATTCCTTGTTGATGGCCACGGTCCATTCTCTCGCGCGCTACATCGCCTTGACGATGTTCTCGGTGACCTTCTTGGCGTCGCCGAGCAGCATCATGGTGTTGTCGCGGTAGAACAGCGGATTGTCGATGCCGGCATAGCCCGACGCCAGCGAGCGCTTGATGAACATCACGGTGCCGGCCTTCCAGACCTGGAGCACGGGCATGCCGTAGATCGGCGAGGTCTTGTCCTCCTCGGCCGCCGGATTGGTGACGTCGTTGGCGCCGATCACGAAGGCGATGTCGGCCTGCGCGAATTCGGAGTTGATGTCCTCGAGCTCGAACACTTCGTCATACGGCACGTTGGCTTCAGCCAGCAGCACGTTCATATGGCCGGGCATGCGGCCCGCGACCGGGTGAATGGCGTATTTCACCTCGACGCCTTCCTTCTTCAGGATGTCGCCCATTTCACGCAGCGCGTGCTGCGCCTGTGCCACCGCCATGCCGTAGCCGGGCACGATGATGACCTTCTGCGCGTTCTTCATGATGAAGGCCGCATCATCGGCCGAGCCGAGCTTGGCCGGCTTCTGCTCACCGCCGCCACCGCCGGCCGCGGCGGTCTCGCCGCCGAAGCCGCCGAGGATGACCGAGATGAAGGACCGGTTCATCGCGTGGCACATGATGTACGACAGGATCGCGCCTGACGAGCCGACCAGCGCGCCGGTGATGATCAGCGCGGAATTGCCGAGCGTGAAGCCGATGCCGGCCGCGGCCCAGCCGGAGTAGGAGTTCAGCATCGAGATCACGACAGGCATGTCGGCGCCGCCGATCGGGATGATCATGAGCACGCCGAGCGCCAGCGCCAGGATGGTGATCAGCCAAAAATCGACCGCACTGCCGGAACGAACCAGGCCGAAGATGAAGAACACCAGCGCCAATACCAGCACGATGTTGATGATGTGGCGGAATGGCAGGATGATCGGCGCGCCGCTCATGCGAGCGGACAGCTTCAGGAACGCGATCACCGAGCCGGTGAAGGTCAGCGCGCCGATGGCGACGCCGAGCGACATTTCGACCAGACTGGAGGCATGGATGTTGCCGGGCGTGCCGATGTCGAAGGCTTCCGGTGCGTAGAACGCGCCGGCGGCGACCAGCACCGCGGCCATGCCGACCAGCGAGTGGAAGGCGGCGACCAGTTCCGGCATCGAGGTCATCGGCACGCGGCGGGCGATCACCGCGCCGATGCCGCCGCCGATCGCGACCGCGAGAATGACCAGCACCCACGCCACGCCGTCGGCCGGCGGATGGCTTGCGAGCGTGGTGGCGACCGCGATCGCCATGCCGATCATGCCGAACAGATTGCCCTGGCGCGACGAAGCCGGGCTCGACAGCCCGCGCAGCGACAGGATGAACAGCACTCCCGCCACGAGATACAAAAATGCAGAGAGGTTAGCGCTCATCTCAGGTCCCCATTATCCCATCAGCCCGAGTGGCCGCTTACTTCGACTTCTTCTTGTACATCGCCAGCATGCGCTGGGTGACAAGGAAGCCGCCAAAGATGTTGACGCAGGCGAAGATGAGCGCGACGAAGCCGAAGCCGCGCGCCCAGCCCGAGCCGCTCGAAACCATGCCGACGCCGACCGCGAGCAGCGCGCCGACCACGATCACCGAGGAGATCGCGTTGGTCACGCTCATCAGCGGCGTGTGCAGGGCGGGGGTCACCGACCACACCACGAAATAGCCGACGAAGACGGCGAGGACGAAGATCGACAGCCGGAAGATGAAGGGGTCGACGACCTGTGCAGCATGCTCCATGGCGGGTCTCCTTAAGCCTTCGGCTGGAAGTTCGGGTGGATGACGGCGCCGTCTCTCGTGAGCGCAGTGGCCTTGACCAGTTCGTCGTCCCAGTTGACGGCGAGCTTCTTCTCTTTCTTGTCGACCATGGTCTCGATGAAGGAGAACAGGTTGCGCGCATAAAGGCTGGAGGCCGAGGCCGCGACGCGCCCGGCGACATTGGTGTAGCCGACGATCTTGATGCCATCGAGGTCGACGACCTCGCCAGGCTTCGCGCCCTCGACGTTGCCGCCGCGCTCGACGGCGAGATCGACCAGCACCGAGCCCGGCTTCATCGACTTGACCATCTCGCCGGACACGAGCTTCGGCGCCGGACGGCCCGGGATCAGGGCGGTCGTGATCACGATGTCCTGCTTCTTGATGTGCTCGGCGGTGAGCGCGGCCTGCTTGGCCTGGTATTCCTTGGACATCTCCTTGGCATAGCCGCCGGCGGTCTGCGCGTTCTTGAACTCCTCGTCCTCGACGGCGAGGAATTTTGCGCCGAGCGATTCGACCTGCTCCTTGGTGGCGGGACGAACGTCGGTCGCGGTCACGACGGCGCCCAGACGGCGCGCGGTCGCGATCGCCTGCAGGCCGGCGACGCCGACGCCCATCACGAACACTTTTGCAGCGGGCACGGTGCCGGCAGCCGTCATCATCATCGGGAAGGCGCGGCCGAAGGCCTCGGCGCCCTCGATCACGGCGCGGTAGCCGGCAAGGTTCGCCTGCGAGGACAGCACATCCATCACCTGCGCGCGGGTGATGCGCGGCATCAGCTCCATCGCGAAGGCGGAGACACCGGCATCGGCGATCGTCTTCAGCGCGGCCTCGTTGCCATAGGGATCCATGATGGCGATGACGAGCGCGCCGCGCTTGTACTGCGACAGCTCCGACGCTTCGGGACGCTTCACCTTGATGATGATGTCGGCATCCTTCAGTGCATCCGCACTGACGGTGGCACCGGCGGCGATAAATTCCGAATCCGGCAGGCCCGATTTGAGGCCGGCGCCCGGCTCGACGGCGATCTCGGCGCCCAACGCCCTAAACTTCTTCACCGTATCGGGCGAAGCGGCGACACGCGGCTCCGACGGATCGATTTCCTTGGCAACGGCGATCTTCATAGGTCCTCCGGCGGCGCGGGACAGCGCGCGCGCAAACTTGAGCGTTACTCCCGCGGCGTTCGATACCGGTTTTGGCACCGGCTTGGATGCAAATATTCTGGGCAGCTGCCGCCGCTGGCGTGTGCAGCTGCCGACAGATCAGGTCAGGAAGATCGCCATCAGGATCACGATGAGCGCGACCGAGGCCGTGCCGTACTTCACCAGCTTGATGAAGCCCTCGTAGGTCTGCTCGTGGGCAACGTAGTCGTTGCCGTCGGCGGTGCTGTACGCCACTTCGCTATGATCAGCCATGGAATGTCCCCAGTCGAAAGTTCAATTCTTAGGCTGGGATACCGCAAACTTTCGGGCAGGGCAACGGCAGGCGGGCGCGGTTTTCCTGCAAATCAGGCCATTTGGAATTCCAATTGTCACGAATCGGGCTCTCGCACTGCTCAGCCCCGATCGATCATCGTGTCGGCAAGGCTCGCTGTCTGTCGCTGGAGCGGTTGGAGGCCGAGCGCCGCGCGCACCTCGTCGACAGCCTTCTCCCCGGCCCCGGTGAACCGCGCCATCCGCGGGGCCGTGCCGGGACCGACCGCCACGGAGTGCTCGCCGGCCAGGAAGCCATGGGTCATGTGAAACCCAAGCGCGCGATAGACCTCGAACTGCTCCTCCGAGAAGAACTGATCCCCGGTGGTCTCATGGGGAAACGTGTCATTCCGCCGCGCATAGTCGCGGATGTAGTCGTTCTCGTCGCTGGAGAGCGAGGACTTGATATAGACGAGATAGCCCTTGTCATTGCCGCCGTAGTCGATGACGCCGATCGCCACGTGAACGTGGTCCTTTGCCGCCTCGTCCGAGGCGGCGGCGGTCTGCGCGGACTTGCTGTCGGCATTCTCGGCCATGATGGCGCGCGTGCGGTCGCGAATCGGCGTCCAGGGCAAATCGATGCGGACGCCGAGATCGATGCGAGCATAACGCTGGAGCTTCATCAGCGAGGCGAAATTCATCGGTGCGTCGGCTTCGGCATCGACCGCGATGATCACCCTGCAGCGCCGGCGCAGCAGCTCGTAGACGCCGAGATTTTCGATGTGACCTCCGTCGGTGAGATAGACACCGTCGCTGTTCTCGTAGAGACGGCCCGAGATTTCCGACCACAGGAACAGCGGCGTGGAGCGGCGCTGCGGCCGGGCCGTCGCCCCGACATAGCGCGGATTGCTCAGCCAGTAGCCCAGCCGCACGTTGAGCAGGGCGAGCGTCGGCGTCAGCGCCTTGATCGAGTTCGAGCCCATGTTCGACGACGCCGCCGCCCCCGAGATCGCCATGGCGGTGGCGAGGTCGAGGCTTTGCTCGAGGCGCTCGACGGCCGGGGTCCTGGCGTAGCGCGTCGCCTCGCTGCCGACATGGAGCGGCGAGAAGACGAAGAAGTCGGCATTGCGACCGCGCCGGTTGGCGAAGTCCGAGCCCTGGATGTTCAGCGCGGTGTTGATGAGGTGATAGGGCGCCCCCAGTTTCGGCGCGGCCGGTTGATCGCCCGGCACGGCGCCGTCATTAGCAACCGCGTAGAGCTCACTCAACTTCATGCGGTCGAGCGGCTTGAAATCACGCCCCTGGTCGAGGCTCGCCTCGGTACGCGCGATATTGCCGTCCGCCGATCGGTCTGGGTCGAACAGAAAGGCCTTGCTCAGCCGATCCCGGTACAGCCGGTGCAGCGAATTCGCGTTGGGCGTCAAGGACCAGGAGATCGCAAACAGCAGCAGGCCGACGAGCGCATACAGGATCACCACGGGCAGGCTGTGCGAATACCCCGAGCCTCCATCCGTCCAATGGAATTGTCTTGCGACATTGAGCGCGGCAAATCTGAGCCAGGCCGGCACGTGAGATACCGGCGTCAGCCATTCCATCGTCGCCGCCGGTGCGGCGGGCTGTGGCCTGATCTCGGCAGAGAACGTGCCCGCACCCGCGTCGAATGCGATCTTGCCGGCCAGATTGCCCGATGCGGGCACGGTCGATTTGTTGGCGGCAAGGCAGCTCCTCTGCCCGATGTTGGCGAGAGGCGCCTGGCATTTCTCGATCGGGTCATTGGCGATGCCCCAATAGGACAAATAGAGATAGGCGACCCAGATGATCAGCGGCAGCGCGAGGCCCGCGATCCACAGCACGACCTTGGCGGCGATCGCGAGCACCAGCGAGCCCCATTGCGAGGATACGCTGTTGCCCTTGAGGAATTCGGCGAATTGCTGCCTGAAGGCCATGACGAACACGCCGATCGGCGCGGCGATTGCAGCGAGGGACTTGATCCAGGTGACCGCGACGCCACCGACCGGGCTGCCGATCGCATCGCCGTCGACGACATCGAACATCTGCGAGAGCATGAACGGCTGGAACTCGAAGAACGCGATCACGGCAAGCAGCACCAGGAAGGTCGCGCCGGCGGTCGGCCAATGCGAACGAAACTCCTGACGCTTTTCGGGGCTCGCAAGTGATTGCTTGAGCGCCCAGACGAAGAACAAGCCGACGCCGATGATCGCGGTCGCAAGCGTCAGCGCGAAATGCTTGATTTGCAGGACGCGCGCGAAGTCGCAGGCGATGCCGAGCAGGAACGCGATGCTCGCGGCATAGGTGAGGAAGACGGTCGGGCCGATGCCGCGCTCGGCGCGCGCGAGCAGATAGGCAATTCCACCGCAGGCGAGCAGCACCAGCGCGACGATCGTGCCGATCGCCGCGAAGCCGAAGCGGTCCGCGATCCAGCCGAAATGGTGCAGCTCACACTGCGGCAGAGCGCCGTCGGCGAGATCGACACCGAAGAAATTCGCAACCGTCAGGCAACTTCGCAGCGGCGTCGACCAGATCGTGACGGCGGCGAGCAGCAGCACGACGGGTAATGTCAGCCCGATATTGGCGATCAGGCCGCGCGCCACGATCGCGATCCCGGTCAGGAGGTCGCGGAAGCCGGCCGGGATCAGATAGTTGGAGTAATTCCTGATATGGCCGACCGACGGCGTATCGCTGATCTCACTGGCGGTCGCCGTGCCGCCAGCCGGCCGCTGGCCGAACACGAAACGCCCCGTCACCGTCATGGTCGTGCTGAGCGAGGTGCCGATATAACCGCCGCCCGACACGGTGGAGAGATAGTCGATCCGCCCGATCAGATCGTGGTGGTTCAACGCCTGGAGCACGCCGAGACACATGGCCGAGGAGCGGATGCCGCCGCCCGACAGAGCGAGCCCGACGACGTCGAGCATCTGGCAGGCTTCGACACCGCCTGGATCGATCTGCCGCGTCTTCCCGCGGCGCGTGTTGATCGCCTCGATCTCGTCGCGAACGATCTGCTGATGCTTCTCGCACCAGGGCGTTTCTTCCTCGAAGGCTGCGGCGTTCCGCGCTGCTTCAGGTCGCGGGACCTGTCCCTGATCGGGCATGTGCGCCTCCCCAGCGGCAAATCACGATCAACAATCAAGAGTTGAAAAACATAACAAAGTATCTACGAGGTTAGTCTCGCCGCGAGCCCGAACGTTCAATACCGGCGAGCAGGATCTCGAGGCCGGTCTCGAATGTCGCGCGGAAATGCGCCGGCTGGAAATAGGGCGCAGCCGCTGCGAGATGCTTGAATTGCGCGGCGATGGTCTCGCCCGGAACCGGTTCCGCGGATGAAGGACCGCGTGCGTAGCCCGCCGTCTCATCCAGCGCCGCGCCCGTGAGGTAATAGCCGAGTTCACGAAAATAGATCGCCGCCTCGCGATCGGAAAAGCCGGCCTCGCGCAGGATGCCGATGATGCCGTCGATATAGGCGACGCCGGCGGGCGTGTTGAGCCGATGCACCGCGAAGAACGGAAAGAACGCCGGGTGCCTGAGCGCCATGGCTCGGAAGCCGTGAGCGGCCCGGCGCAGGCGCTCGCGCCAGTCCCATTGCGGCTCCATCACCACGCGCGCGTCCGCGAGCATCATGTCGATGAGCGCATCCATCAGATGCGCCTTGCTGGGAAAGTGATGATAGATGCTCATCGCCTCGCAGCCGAGCTCCTCGCCGAGCCGGCGCGTCGAGAACTTGGCCAGCCCCTCGCGGTCGACCAGCGTCATCGCGGCGGCCGCAATCCGCTCGCGCGACAGCCCCCTTCCCCCTTCACCTGGAACCCGACGCTTCCGCGGGGCGGGCGAGGTTTTCCGGCCCGCTTTGGCTTTTCTGCTCATGACATCCGAATCGAAAACACTTGCAACCTTACACCGCAAGGCGGTATCGTGGAACTAACTTACACCGTAAGGTTGGAGCGAAAGCGATGACCGCGATTGATCTGTTTGGCCTGCTGGTGCCGGCGACCTATATCGCGATGCTCGCCATCGAGCGCCTGATCCCGGCGCGACAGTTTCCGGACATTCCCTACTGGCGGCTCAGGGGTTTCTGCTTCCTGACGGTGCAGGGCCTGCTGGCCACCCTGACCCCGTTGCTGATCCCGGAGGCCTGGCTGGACCGGCACAGGCTGATGGACCTCACCGGCCTCGGCGTCGTCGGCGGTGCAGTGCTCGGCTATTTTGTGCTGTCACTCGTCAATTACGGCTGGCACCGTAGCGCGCATACGTTTCCCGTGATGTGGCGGCTGTTCCACCAGATCCATCACAGCCCGCAACGCATGGACATGTCCGGCGCGGCGCTGTTCCATCCGCTGGAGACGATCGCATTCTTTGCGATCGCGTCGGTGGTGACGACGCTGGTCCTCGGGCTCGATCCGATCGCAGCGGCTGCGACCGGCTACATTGCCGCCTTCTACGGCTACTTCCAGCACATGAACGTGCGGACGCCGCAATGGCTCGGCTTCATCATCCAACGGCCGGAAGCGCATTGCGTCCATCATCAGCGCGACGTGCATGCCTTCAATTACGGCGACTTGCCGATCTGGGATCTCTTGTTCGGCACCTTTCGCAATCCGGCGAGTTTCGCGGGCGCGGTCGGCTTCGACGCGCCGGCAACCAACCGGCTTGGTGCGATGCTGGGCTTCGTCGACGTGAACGAACCCGCGGCCGGGCAGAACAACCTCGGCCGCGGCCCCAACGCAAGCAGCTGACGCGAATGGTCGGCGCGCTCAGCCCATCGCCTCGAGCTCGTCGATCATGCCGGCGATGACCGCAAGACCTCCATCCCAGAACTTTGGGTCCTTGGCATCGAGCCCGAACGGCCGCAGCAGCTCGGAATAATGCTTGGTGCCGCCGGCGGCGAGCATGTCGAGATAGCGTTCGGCAAAGCCCTCGGCCGCGTTCTCGTACACGGCATAGAGCGAGTTCACGAGGCAATCGCCGAAGGCATAGGCATAGACGTAGAACGGCGAATGGATGAAGTGCGGGATATACATCCAGTAGTTCTCGTAGCCCGCCTTGATTTCGATCGCCGGACCGAGGCTTTCGCCCTGCACCGAAAGCCAGATCTCGCCGAGCCGTGTCGCGGTGAGCTCGCCGTTCTTGCGCTCGGTGTGGACCGCGCGCTCGAAGGAGTAGAACGCGATCTGCCGCACCACGGTGTTGATCATGTCCTCGACCTTGCCGGCCAGCAGCGCCTGGCGCTGCTTGGCGCTCTTGGTCTGCGCCAACAGCCGCCGGAAGGTCAGCATCTCGCCGAACACGCTTGCGGTCTCCGCCAGCGTCAGCGGCGTCGGCGCCATCAGCGCGCCGTTCCTCGCTGCCAGCACCTGATGCACGCCATGGCCGAGCTCGTGGGCGAGCGTCATCACGTCGCGCGGCTTGCCCTGGTAGTTCATGAGCACGTAAGGGTGCGCGGACGGCGTCGTCGGATGCGAGAACGCACCCGGCGCCTTGCCCGGCCGCACCGGCGCGTCGATCCAGCGATCGGTGAAGAAGCGCTCGGCGATATCAGCCATTTTGGGCGAGAAGCCACGATAGGCCGTCAGCACCATGCTGCGCGCGTCCGGCCAGCCGATGGTATCGGTCGCCGCAAAAGGCAGCGGCGCGTTGCGATCCCAATAAGCGAGCCGCTTCTTGCCGAACCACTTCGCCTTCAGCGCGTAATAGCGATGCGACAGCTTTGGATAGGCCGCGCGGACCGAGGCGACCAGCGCATCCACCACCTCGCGCTCGACGCGGTTGTTGAGATGCCGGGAATCCGCGACGTCCTTGAAGCCGCGCCAGCGGTCGGAGATGTCCTTGTCCTTGGCAAGCGTGTTGGTGATCAGCGCAAAGGTACGCTCATTGGCCTTGAAGGTTTTTGCCAGCGCTTCCGCCGCGCTCTTGCGCTTTGAGCCGTCGCGGTCCTGCAACAGATTGAGCGTCGGCTCGATCGCGAGCTCCTTGGATCCGACCTTGAAACGCAATCCGGAGATGGTCTGGTCGAACAGCCGGTTGAAGGCGGAATAGCCGGTCTGCGCCTTTTCCAGGAACAGCTGCTCGAGCTTGTCGTCGAGCTGATACGGCTTCTCCTTGCGCAGGTCCTCGATCCACGGGCGGTAGTGCGCGAGCTCGGGGGCTTGCATCGCGCGGTTCAAAATATCGTCATCGACGCGATTGAGCTCGAGCGCAAAGAACAGAAGATGCGTGGACGCTGCCGTCAACCGCTCGGAGACATCGCCGTAAAACTTTGAAATCGCAGGGTCCACGCTGTCACCGGCATGGACGAGGCCGGCATAGGAGCCGAGGCGGCCGGCGAGATCGTCGATCGCCTCATAGCGTCGCACGGCTTCCGCGAGCAATTTTCCGCCATCTTCGTTTGCTGTCCCTGTCGCGAGCTTGCCCTTGTAGTCGGTCTCGAAGGCGACGCAGTCGGCATCCATCCTTTCGAGATCGCGTGCCACTTCCGGCGCATCGATCCCGGAATAGAGATCGGCGAGGTTCCACTCGGGAAGCTTGCCGGTCTTGCTCGCGGGCTTCGCGAGTGACGTTTTGGAGGACTTTGCCTTGGGTACGGATTTGGCTGCAGATTTCTTGGCGGCGGATTTCTTGACGGCAGATGTTTTGGCGGCAGGCTTGCGGAGAGCGTTCTTGGAGCGCGAAGTCATTGTGTGGGAAACCTGTGTTCAACAATCGCGACGGCGGGCGGGGGCATCAAGGTTTAAGAGTGCGTTAATCGGCTTCGGCCAGAGTGACCCGATTCGAGACAGATAGTAGTAGCGTGCGGGGAGCACCATGGCTGCCAGTATTTTGATCGCCGACGACGACGCCGTAGCCCGCCGGCTGGTCGAGAACATGGTGCAGAAATGCGGCTATGAGACGGTCGTCGTGGACTCCGGCGACGCCGCGATCGCCGCGCTCACGGCCCCGGACGCGCCGGCCATCGACGCCGTGATCCTCGATCTCGTGATGCCCGGCCTCGACGGTATGGGCGTGCTGGCAAAAATCCGCGAAGCGGGCCTCAGCGTGCCCGTCATCGTGCAGACCGCCCATGGCGGCATCGACAATGTGATCTCGGCGATGCGCGCAGGCGCGGCCGATTTCGTGGTCAAGCCGGTCGGTGTGGAGCGGCTCCAGGTCTCGCTTCGCAATGCTCTCAACGCCTCCGCGCTCAAGGGCGAATTGCAGCGCATCCGGCACAGCCGCGAGGGGCGGCTGACCTTCTCCGACATCATCACCCGCGCCGAGGCCATGGCGCCGGTCATGCGCGCCGCGCAGAAGGCCGCGAACTCCGCCATTCCCGTGCTGATCGAAGGCGATTCAGGCGTCGGCAAAGAGATGTTCGCGCGCGCCATCCATGGCAGCGGCGAGCGCAAGACAAAGCCCTTCGTCGCGGTCAATTGCGGCGCGATCCCCGACAACCTCGTCGAGTCCATTCTGTTCGGCCATGAAAAGGGTGCCTTCACCGGCGCCACCGAGCGGCACATGGGCAAGTTCGTCGAGGCCCATGGCGGCACGCTGTTTCTGGACGAGGTCAGCGAGCTGCCGCTGACCGCGCAGGTCAAGCTGCTGCGCGCGCTCCAGGAAGGCGCAGTGGAGGCCGTCGGCGGCCGCAAGCCCGTCAAGGTCGACGTCCGCATCGTCTCGGCAACCAACCGCAAGCTGCTGGAGCGCGTGAAGCAGGGGCACTTCCGGGAAGACCTGTTCTATCGCCTGCACGTCCTGCCGCTGACGATCCCCTCGCTCCGGGCCCGGCGCGAGGACATCCCGCATCTGCTCCGGCATTTCCTGGCGCGCTTTGCCGCCGAGGAGAACCGCCAGATCACCGGCATCAGTGGCGAGGCCATGGCTCATCTCGCCCAGCTCGACTGGCCCGGCAACATCCGCCAGCTCGAGAACGCGGTCTACCGTGCGGTGGTGATGAGCGACGGCGACCAGCTCGGCCTCAATGATTTCCCCCTGCTCGCCTCGCAGCCACAACCCGTCAACGAAATTCCGACCGCGCCGCTGATGCTCGAGCCGGCGGCGACCCCGTCGGTGGTATCGGGTAACGAAATACCGATCGCTCCACTCCCCGCCGCGGGAACTCTGGCCATGCTGACCCCGACCGGCGATGTCCGTCCTCTCGACGACATGGAGAACGAGATCATCCGCTTCGCGATCTCGCACTATCGCGGCCAAATGTCCGAGGTGGCCCGCCGCCTCAAAATCGGCCGGTCCACCCTCTACCGCAAACTCGACGAAGCCGGGGTTCCCGGGCATGGCGGGAAAAGCGGCGAGGAGACGCACTGAGCCTCATGCGAACGGAGGTTCGCGAGACGAGGCCAGACCGGCTGTAAGCCGTTCGCATGACGACAGAATTCGACCGCGCCTTGAACCGTGACTTGGAAGTGACAGACACAGGGAAAAGCGCGCGGGGCAAGCGCACAATCCGTTGCCAAGAGGCCTCCTTGAAGTCAGTTTGGCGTGAGTTGTCCCGGTTAGCGCTGGCTGCAAAATCGGGGCCTGTATATCGTCTGCGTCAGAATCGTTGCGTGCAGGCGTGCAACTTTCGAGAGGCCGGCGCGATTTAGCCGAAGCTCATTAGGCGATAACGAAGCTGTTCCATGAGGGACAGTTCACCCGAGGGGTGCGACACAATGCGGAACTGTTTGAACCACCGTGCAGGCTTCGACCGTGTCTTGATGACGGTCGCGGCAACCTTCCTCACGGTGTCGGCCAGCTCAGCCCTGGCGCAGGATCAGGCGCGCAGCAGCGCCGCCGAGCTCGCGATCGAAGCCGCGATCCCGCGTCCCGAGCCGGCCAACGTCCCGCCCCCGACCGCAGCCGATATCAAGCTCGACACTACCGCAACGGTGCAGGACTCCGCCAAGGTGTCGGCGCAGGAGCCCGTCAAGGCTGACGCCGCACCGGCCCCGAACAAGGTCGAGACCAAGCCTTCCGACGTCGCCACCACGCCTGCCACCGAGACGCCGAAGAGCGAAACGGCCAAGACCGAGCCTGCCAAGACCGAGCCTGCCAAGACCGAACCTGCCAAGACCGAGCCCGCCAAGGCCGATACAGCGACGGCGACGCCCGCCGCGCCTGCGGCCCCCGCTGCGGCTCCGGCCGCCGAGCCGGTGAAGGCCGCGAGCAACGTTCCCGCCGCGGACCAGCCGGTCGCCGACAAGCTCAAGGACATGATCGGCGCCAAGACGTCGCGCTATTTCGACCGCAAGAACGAGCGCGCGGCGATCGAGAAATTTTACGGCGCACGCGACTTCGCGCCGGTCTGGACCCAGGGCGGCAGCCTGACCGCCGCGGCCAAGGGCGTCATCGCCCGGCTGAAGGACGCGGCTTCCGACGGCCTCAACCCCGCCGACTATGCGGTGCCGGATTTCGCCAGCGCCACCACACCCGATGCGCTCGCCGATGCCGAGCTGAAGCTCACCGCCAGCATGTTCGACTATGCGCGCCAGGCCCAGAGCGGCCGCATGCATTGGTCGCAGGTCTCTGGAGACATCCTCTATCCGGAGCATCCGGTCGACCCGAACGAAGTGCTCGCCAAGATCACCACCGCGACCGACGCCTCCGCTGCGCTCGACAGCTACAATCCGCCGCACAAGCTCTACAAGGAGCTGAAGGCCAAGCTCGCGGAGCTGCGCGGTCAGGGCAACGGCCCGGTGATCGAGATCGCCGACGGCCCGTCGCTCAAATACACCCCGGCGACCAAGAAGCAGGCTGAGATCGTGGTGGAAGATCCGCGCGTGCCGCAGCTCCGCGCCAAGCTCGGCCTTGCCGAGAACGCCAGCGACACCCGCTATGACGCAGCGGTCGCCGACGCCGTGCGAAAATTCCAGAGCGGCGCCGAGATGAAGGCGACCGGCATCCTCGACGACAAGACGGTCAAGGCGCTCAACACCCCGAAGCGCGACAAGCAGATCGACGTGGTGCTGGTCAACATGGAGCGCTGGCGCTGGCTGCCGCGCGACCTCGGTGCGCCCGCGCTGGGCGATGCCTATGTCATCCTCAACATTCCCGACTACACGCTGAAGGTGATGCAGCGCGGCCAGCAGGTCTGGACCACCCGCGTCGTCACCGGCAAGCCGGGCACGCATGCGACCCCGCTGCTGACCGAGACGATGAAGTACATCACGGTCAACCCGACCTGGAACGTGCCGCCGTCGATCGTCTACAACGAATACCTGCCGGCGCTGCAGCAGGATCCGACCGTGCTCCAGCGCATGGGCCTCAAGCTCGAACAGAACCGTGACGGCTCGGTGCACATCTCGCAGCCGCCCGGCGAGGCCAACGCGCTCGGCCGCATCCGCTTCAACTTCCCGAACAAGTTCCTGGTCTATCAGCACGACACGCCGGACAAGAACCTGTTCGCCAGGGAAGATCGCGCCTTCAGCCATGGCTGCATGCGCGTGCAAAATCCGGATCAATATGCGTCCGTGCTGCTCAACATCGCCATGCCGAACGATAAGTACACGCCTGAGCGCGTGCGCAGCATGTACGGCAAGAGCGAGATCGACCTGAAATTCCCGACTCCGATCCCGGTCAACATCACCTATCAGACCGCCTTCGTGGACGACGCCGGCAAGCTGCAATTCCGCAAGGACGTCTATGGCCGCGACGCGACCATGATCAACATCCTGAAGAACAACCGCGGCAAGGATCTCGAGGCCGTCGTTGCGCACTCGCAGCCGAGCTATTCGCGCCCGGCAACGACCCTGCCCTCGGGCGTTGCGGTAGCCAACAATGGCGGCGGCTTCGGCTCGTCCGGTCCGAACTTCTTCGAACGGCTGTTCGGGGCGCCCACCCCGCCGCCGGCCCCGGTCGGCCGCCGGCCGCAACAGCAGCGGGTGTTCACCCGTTAAGCCTCAAGCGGCCCGCTTTGCGAATTCTGAAACAAAATCAACGGCCCCGTCCCCTGGATGGGGCCGTTTAACGTTAACCATTGTCTACCTGGGCCCGGGCAGCGGGCGTTTTTTTGCCACAGTCAACCGGTTAGGATTGTATTCTGACTTGGTTTGGGGGCGGGAAGGTCAACCTCGAATTAACCTTCTCGCTTTAAGAAAGCGTTCATCCTCTTTCGCGCGCTAACGGGGTTGGCGGGAGAGTCCATTTTGAACGCTGGTCGACTGGGTGGGCTCATACGTGCTGACTGGTCTCGCACGCCAATTCGCTGTGCTGTCGTTGTCCCATGCGGGAGTGAAGGTCGGATCCAGGATCGGCCTCGCTGCCGCATTGCTGCTGGCTGCCGCCGGCTCGGTTCATAACGCCGCCGCGCTGAACGAGACCAAGACGCTTTCCTTCCACCACACCCATTCCGGCGAAGACCTCATCGTCACCTTCAAGCGCGATGGCCGCTACGACGAGGGGGCGCTGAAGCAGCTCAACCACTTCCTGCGCGACTGGCGCACCCAGGACGAGACGGTCATGGACCGTCGCCTCTTCGACATCCTCTGGGAAGTCTATCGCGACGTCGACGGCAAGCAGCCGATCCAGATCATCTCCTCCTACCGCTCCCCCGCCACCAACGCCATGCTTCGCCGCCGCTCCTCCGGGGTGGCGCGCTTCAGCCAGCACATGCTGGGACATGCGATGGACTTCTACATTCCGGGCGTGGCGCTGGAGCAGATCCGCTTCGCCGGCCTGCGCCTGCAGCGCGGCGGCGTCGGCTTCTATCCGACCTCGGGCTCGCCCTTCGTGCACCTGGACACCGGCAGCATCCGGCATTGGCCGCGCATGACGCATGACCAGCTCGCCCGCGTCTTCCCGGACGGCAAGACGGTGCATCTGCCGACCGACGGCGTGCCGCTGAAGGGCTATGAGGTCGCCAAGGCCGAGATCGAGCGACGCGGCAGCGGCGACGATGCCGGCAGCAAGCCGAATTTCTTTGCCGCGCTGTTCAAGGGCAAGTCGGCCGCGCCGGCCGCCAGCAGCGACGAGGATGACGAGGGCGCGCCTGCGCCTGCCGCGAAGCCGGCGGCGCCGACCGTCGTCGCAGCCGCAGCCAAGCCCGCCGAACCGGTACCGACGCCCCGTGCCAAGCCGCAGATCGCCAATACGATCCAGCTCGCCTCGGCCGATGCTCAGCTCGTCGCGCCGCCCAAGCCGAAGCCCGCGCCGGTGGCTGACAAGCCCGCGGCCGGCAGCAAGCCGGAGACCCCGGCCGACATCATCAATGCCCGCGGCTTCTGGGATGACGTCCCCGCCACACCGCAGCAGGCGACGCCGGCGCAAATCGCGGCGCTGAAGGCCCGCCAGGCCCTTGCCGCCGCCACCGATCCGCAACCAACCGCCAGCGTGTCCAACGCGGCGCTCCAGGCGCTGGCTTTCGCGCCGGCCGCCTCCCCGGTCGACCGGGCCAATGTCGTCGCCGCCTCGGCGCCGATCCCGCGGTCCGCCCGCCCCCGCAACGTCGCCCAGGCGACCGAGATCAACACGGTGGTCGGCAAGAGCATCGACGGGATGGTCGCGACCGCGACCCGCCTCTCCGCCGCGAAGGGCGAGAGCGTCTGGCTCAAGATCGTGATGCTGTCGCCGAGCGCCAGCCGCGCGATGTCGGTCACGCTGATGGGCGAGCTCGATACCGCGGCGCTGCGTGGCTATTTCGTCAAGCCGCACAGCGTGGTCGCGATGGGCTTTGCCGATGACCCGATGCAAGGCCTGTCCTGCGACAGTTTCTCGGGCAGTGCGACCGCAAAGCTCCAGACAACGTCGTTCGTCGTCCGCACCGCCGCGCTGCGCTGATAGACGCGGCTATCTCCCAGTATTCAGTCTCGTAGCCCGTACCGCGGCTTCTTCCCCCGCCGGTCGAGATGGTACGTCAGCGCCAGCGACAGGCAGATCGATAGCTCCAGCTTCGGCAGCTTGCCCGTCACCGGCAACAGCAATGCCCGGGTCTGCCGGTATTCAAACTGATCGGGAAAGCGCTCGCGAAAATCGTCGACCAACGTCGTCTTGCAGTTGAAGAGAATGGCGGCGTGGTTGGAATCCTTCAGACGTCCAAGCCGGATCGTCGAACCGCTGCCTGTCTCGGCGGTCAGATAGGCCGGCTCGCCCCATTTCAGGGTCTCGGTGAGCCGGCCGGCCTCCTCGTGTGCCGCAGCCGTCGCGAAGACCAGCGAACGCACCTGGAGCAGCCGCTTGCCGATCGGCGCGGGTAGCGCACCGAGGGCACGGCTCACCTCGCGCGGCAGCGGCGGCGCGGTCACGGCGGTCTCCGTTCACAGACCAAGTGCAACATCGCCGGTTGTAGCCCGGATGGAGCGGAAGCGTAATCCGGGGAAGCTTCCCTGCAGCAAGAACCCGGACTTCGCTGCGCTTGATCCGGGTTACGGCGGCAATGCCTGAGGCGCGGCGCCTCAGATCATCCCCAGCGCCTGCATGTAGGTATCGAGAATCGTCTCGGCCTCGGCGCGCTCGTTGGGGTCCTGCTTGCGCAGGCGCACGATGGTGCGCAGCGCCTTGACGTCATAGCCGTTGCCCTTGCTCTCGGCGTAGACGTCGCGAATGTCGTCGGAGATCGCCTTCTTCTCTTCCTCCAGCCGCTCGATGCGCTCGATGATGGATTTGAGCTGGTCCTTGGCAAATTTCGTCGCGGGCTCGTCGTCGCGGACGGCGGCGGTGGTGGCCATCTTGGTACTCCAAATGGAACTGGCAAAACGAGGTGACGCCGGCATCCTCACCGCGCGTGCTGGCTAGAACCCTTAGGGTTGGCGCCGACTGCGTTCAAGGCAGCATCTTGCTCGTCCACAGCGCGCCCACACCTTCCTGAGGCGGGGCGAAGAAAGCTGTTGTGTGATGCGACTCAGGGCCGGCGCGAACTCAATGCCCGTGGTCGTGGGGATGAACCTTCTTCATCGTCTCGATCTGCTCGGGCGTCGCCGTGCCCTGGTACTTCACTTTCCAGGTCTCATAGGGCATGCCGTAGACCGCCTCCCGGCTCTCGTCCTTGCTCAGGGCCGCGCCTTGCGCGTCGGCGGCTTCCTTGAGCCAGTTGGACAGGCAGTTGCGGCAGAAGCCCGCCAGGTTCATCAGATCGATGTTCTGGACATCGGTCCGGGTCTTCAGATGTTCGACCAGACGCCGAAAAGCGGCCGCCTCGAGCTCGGTTCTGGTCTTGTCGTCGATTGCCATGGTTGTATCCCTCGGTATCCCCTTGGAGTCTCCTTGGGCCTGACCCGTCGGGGTCACCCTTACGGGATCAGGTGGGCTCTGTCACAGATTTTGCCATATCCCGGCGCAAACCGGCCCAAGCCGGCGTTGCCCCCTCCGGGGTGGTTCCCGGGCCTACGCCAAATCGTCAATGATCTGGTATAGCTACCGCGACAATGATTGCCGAATCTCCCCGCCCCCCGCTTCGCCTGCTCGCCCGGTTGGTCCCGGTGCTGGTGATCGCCTGGCTGTGCCTCTTCAGCAGCCCGGCTTCTGCCGATTTCCGGCTCTGCAACAACACTTCGAGCCGGGTCGGCATTGCGCTCGGCTACAAGGACGCCGAGGGCTGGACCACCGAAGGCTGGTGGAACATCTCCTCGCGGTCCTGCGAGACCCTGCTGCGGGGAACGCTGGTCGCCCGATACTATTACATCTACGCGATCGACTACGATCGCGGCGGGGAATGGTCGGGGCAGGCCTTCATGTGCTCGCGCGACAAGGAGTTCACCATCCGCGGCACCGAGGACTGCCTCGCACGCGGCTACGACCGGACCGGCTATTTCGAGGTCGACACCGGCGAGCAGCGGGCATGGACGGTGCAGCTGACCGACGCCAACGAGCAGCCGGCGCAACAGCGCGTGCCTGGCCTGCCGGGTCCGGTTGGTCCGGGCGGAGTTCCGGGTTTGCCCAATGGCCCGCCCGGTGGTACGCCCCCCGCCGCGCCTGGCCTCCCGCCAGCCGCCGCCCCGCCCCCGTCTGGAAGTAAGCCATGAGGCGTCTTCGCCGTATCAAGATTCTCGCGACCCTGGGACCCGCCTCTTCAGACCTCGCGATGATCCGCCGCCTGTTCGAGGCCGGCGCCGACCTGTTTCGCATCAACATGAGCCACACCTCGCATGACAAGATGCGGGAGCTGGTGGCGACGATCCGCAATGTCGAGTCGAGCTACGGCCGGCCGATCGGCATCCTGGTCGACCTCCAGGGCCCGAAGCTCCGGCTCGGCGCCTTCGCCGAGGGCTCGGTCCAACTCCAGAACGGCCAGACCTTCACGCTTGATTCCGACAAGGCGCCCGGCGATGCCACGCGCGTCCATCTTCCGCATCCGGAGATCCTGGCCGCGCTGCGGCCCGGCCACGCGCTGCTGCTCGACGACGGCAAGGTGCGCCTGATCGCCGAGGAGACCTCGAAGGAGCACGCGGTGACGCGTGTCGTGGTCGGCGGCAAGATGAGCGACCGCAAGGGCGTCAGCCTGCCCGACACCGACCTGCCGGTCTCCGCCATGACGCCGAAGGACCGCGCCGACCTCGAGGCCGCGCTGGTCACCGGCGTCGACTGGATCGCGCTGTCCTTCGTGCAGCGCGCCGACGACGTGCTCGAAGCCAAGAAGATGATCCGCGGCCGCGCCGCCGTCATGGCCAAGATCGAGAAGCCGCAGGCGATCGACCGCCTTGCCGACATCATCGAGGCCTCCGACGCGCTGATGGTGGCGCGCGGCGACCTCGGCGTCGAGCTGCCGCTGGAGCGCGTGCCGAGCCTGCAGAAGCAAATGACGCGGATGGCGCGCCGCGCCGGCAAGCCGGTGGTGATCGCGACGCAGATGCTGGAATCGATGATCCAGTCGCCGGTGCCGACGCGCGCCGAAGTCTCCGACGTCGCCACCGCCGTCTATGAGGGCGCCGACGCCATCATGCTGTCGGCGGAATCGGCGGCCGGCAAATTCCCGGTCGAGGCGGTCTCGACCATGAACCGCATCGGCGAGGAGGTCGAGCGCGACCCGATTTATCGTTCCGTGCTCACCGCGCAGCGTCCGGCGCCGGAAGCCACCGCGGGCGATGCCATCGCGGACGCCGCGCGGCAGATCGCCGAGACCTTGGACCTGCCCGCCTTGATCTGCTGGACCTCATCGGGCTCGACCGCCGTGCGCGTGGCGCGCGAGCGGCCGAAGCCGCCGATCGTGGCGATCACGCCCAACATCACCGCAGGACGGCGGCTTGCCGTCGTCTGGGGCGTGCATTGCGTGGTGGCTGAAGATGCCCGCGACCAGGACGACATGGTGAGCCGAGCGGGCCAGATCGCGTTCCGCGACGGCTTCGTCCGCGCCGGCCAGCGCGTGCTCATCGTCGCCGGCGTTCCGCTCGGCATTCCCGGCACCACCAACATGGTGCGCATCGCGTCCGTCGGCCCCGAGGGCGACGCGGACATGTAGGCCCGCTGGCGCGGCCAAAACCAAAATCTCGAAAACAACCCCATGCACAGTAGCCGGCATCTTCGGAGAACGTGCGCGGGTTTTGTGAAAAGGTGTGCTCAGGCAATGACCTGAGCGGGGTCAGGGCGCCACCGCCGTCGCGCGGCGATTTTACGCCCCCACCAGCGCCTTCGTCGTCGGCAGCAGTGTCTGCTGCACCACCAGACCACGGGCGCGGGCGTCCATGACGCCGACGGCGCGCAGCGCCAGCAGCGTCACGGTCTGCACCGCATCGCGCATCTTGACGGGATCATCGAGATTGTCGGGCGCGAGCGGGCCGACCAGGGCCTCGTGCAGCGCGCCGAGCAGAGCGGTGGCGGCGAGCGCGGTGTCCTGCGCCGGCAGGTGGCCGGCACGCACCGCAGCGTCGATCCGGGCGGCAATCTCGCCGGCAATCTCGCGCCGGCTAGCGAGCCTGGAGGCGCTGACATCGACATCGACAGGCTCGGCCAGGATGCCCCAGGCCAACCGGCGCTGCGACAGCGTATGGACCGCCACCGTCGTCACGGCGGCCGCCAGCGCCGAGGACGGCCCCGGCGCGGCATCGGCAGCCCGGCGGATCGCCGCGAGCTCGTCGCGGGAGACCTCTGCAATGAGTTCGGAGATCAGCTCGGCCTTGGAGGGGAAGTAACGGTAGACCGTTCCAGCCGCGACATTCGCCCGGACCGCGACCGGGGCGATCTGCACCGCCGCCATCCCGCCTTCCGCCGCAGCCTCCCGCGCCGCCGCGAGAATCGCGCTGCGCCGCGCCGCAAGGCGCTTAACCACTTGATGCGTCCGCCGATAAACCATGGCGCGCTTCCTGTCTCACACGCCTGCCGCACGCCCTGCGGCCGAACGCTTCGTCACGTCAAAAGATGCAAATCGCCCCGCAAGGACTGAACAACTATTCAGGGTAGATGACAAGATGGGAAATGCGTGGCGCGCCACGGCGGCCGGACTGGAGCGTCACCCCTGGTCGTGAAGGCCTCGCCACGAGCTGCCCAAGGGGACTGGCGAGGTTGCTGGGCTCCAGGAGCGAGCTGCTATTGCGCGATGTCCGCCTGGAAAGACCGCCGCTCGATCTCAGCCCCTTTTCGGCGAAGGACAAAGGTTGCCGTATAGGTGCCGGGCGGCCAGACGGAGCCTCCGCGCTTCCTTCCGGCCGAGATGAAATATTGGGCCTGGTCCCGCGGCAGCTTCGGTGCGCGGTACTCCGCGATGACTTGCCCCTGAGGTGACCTCAACTCGATGGCCTGCTCGTCTTCCGCCTGAAGTCCGATTGCGCGAACATACGCAACGAGAGCGGCAGAATGAGAGCCGGGCGGAGATTGCTTCACCTCTCCGGTCTCGATCTCGTCCATGGTCATCGCTCGATCAGCGAAGCCGACGTTGATGATCTCGGTCGGCCGATAGTTCGAAACGGACTCCAGCGCGGGCTGCCACAGCGAACGACCGCCGCTGCACTCGCCTTTCGCCCCTTCGGCAAAGGGATCCACGACGACCCCGTCATGCCTCACCGTGAAATGCAGGTGTGGAAACTCGGTGTTTCCGGACAGACCCACCAGCCCAAGTGCCTGCCCGGAGCTTACCCTGTCACCAGGTTTAACTCTGACACTTCCTTTGACCATGTGGCAGTACTGCGTGCTCCAGCCATTTCCATGTTCGACGACCGCGCCGTTGCCGCATTCCTTGCCGGCTATTGCGGCTTTGCCGACGACCTTGACCGATACGTCATCCATGCCGTCGCGCGTGTGGGCAACGCGCCCGGGGGCGGCGGCAACGACTTCGACGCCACTTCTCTGAACGTCCAGATCGGGCAGCCGGATGTCGGTGCCATCGTGACCGTCATAGGTTCGGTGACCGCATCGAAAGTCCGAGATCTTGTCGGAGGCATCATGGTCGACGTAGTTCTGGATGAAACAGGTCGTTCCCAGGCTGCAAGCCACCGGCCAAGCGAAAAGCTGCAGCTCGGAGCCGCGAGCCACCGACGCGCAAGTGATGACCGAGCAGACCACCAATACAGACACAAGCGCTCTCATCCGATCCGTCCGCTCTGACGCAGGGGCGCGCGACAAAGTGTAGTCTGGAAGCGAGACTTTCATTCCTGATGTCCCAAGAACCTTGGCCAACATCGGTACACTGTGAAGCCAACAGTACCGGGAAGGATCACCCACGAAGGCGACGATCCATCCCTATCAGCCGGATTTGTGCCGCTCAAGCCAAGCCCGCATCTCTCGTGCGATGAAAACGAATCCCAAGCAGCCTATCAGAATGAACAGCAGATGAAGCCCAAACAAGCCGACGAAGTTGAATGGATGGTCGGCAAACGTGATCAGCTGATGGTGACTGCGCTCGCCTCTGCTACGAAAATTCGCCCAGAGCGTTCCGGCAGAGTGCCACTGGCTCAGCCTGTAGACGCTATGCACCCCCGCTATAATCGCTATTACGGCACCGACGAACGGCATGGGGACGTGCAATCTGACCTTCACGGGTCTCACTTGGTGTTTGGCTCCTGGGCCTCGAGGAGCAGGTCATCGCAGAGCATCGTCGGAACGAGGCCTCTTCGTCCGCGCCCCACGTTCGTATCGGCGCCGCTGAAGATCGATATCATTGCGCGAAGTTTGCGCGCCCGCCAAGCCGTCAAATTCATCGTGTTCAGAATCGTTCAGCACTCGGCATCTCATCGTCTTCCCCAATTTTGCCCAGAGGTTCGCGAAGGAACCGGCTTCAAAATGGTGGCAAATTGCCGCAAGCAAAACGAGCGCGATCTCATTCGCTGTCTCACTGCGGTCATTGGCAAACGAAATCGATCGCGATTGAACAGCGATCGAATGAGCATCTTCAAATGCTTGGACTTGCAGGTTCCAAATTTGATTTGAATCTTCTCTGCTTCACGTGTCAGCGCGCCACATCCTCGGAAAAGCGCGAGGTTGCGTGCCGCTTCTTTACATCTCGAAGTTCTCATGTAGGGTCCGCAACCGGACGTTGATGTCGGCCCGCGCGCAGTGTGCAGGCGGCATCGATGTTCGGGGACCGTGGTCGTGACTGGCGTTCGGAATACCTTCAGAGACTCTCTGCGCGGCGCAGGTTCATTGCGTGCTCACCAAGGCCACCCGGCCAATTTATCGCCAGGTAATGTCGAGAGTTTAAACTGCTCTTCGCTGCTGCGAGGCCGCGGGCGATGCTCTCATGCGCGAACGGAGTGTGCGACATGAAGTGGCTCGCAGGCCTCCCTCTCGCGCTCATTCTGCTTCTCATGCTGACGCCGGATCCCGCAGCAGCCGCTGAGCCATTTTCCGTGCGGTGTGAGGGGGGCATTCCCGTCCGCCCCTACTTTGCGACGTTCGACGTCGATGCCAAAGCCGTCGTTTTTGAAACGCCGCCGATCAACGTCGAGACGTATTTCGGTATCAATGCACATTCGGGAGAGATCATTTCCACGAATGATGGAAAGATCGAATTCGTGCTGCGCGTCCGTCCCGGACGGCTCGACCTGGTCTTTGATCGCAATCAAAAGACGATGAGCTGGCCGGGACTTGAAGACCCCACCTTCCGGCCGACATTGACGCATCAGTGCACCGTCCTCCCGCCAAGGAGCATTTTGAGCTTCCGGGTTCGCGACCCAATTCAGCATCCGATCTCCGTCCGCTGTGAGGACGCAGGAGACATGTACTTCACGATGGATGCAGCTTCGAAACAAGCACTCTTCGAGCGCGGCAAGGAGGGAAGAGGGTTTCGCGGCGAGGTCACCGCTGCGGGCCAGGATGAGATCACGCTGTCGATGAATTTCGATGTCCCTCGCCGGGTCGTCTGGAGCAGAAGCCGCCAGACCGTCACGATCGAAGGCATCGAGGGCGATGCGTCGAGACCTCGCACCGTCATGCAATGTCAGGAAATCCCGCCTCGAACAATGATGGAATTTCACAGAGACCCACAGCGGTAAGCGCCTCACCACGACGGGAACGATCCGCTTCAATCAACCGAGAAGACGAGCAACTGGCCGAGCGTGACTCGGCCAGCCGATGAATGCTGCCACCACAAGAGACCTGGGAGAGAACATCATGGAATACTACACCGTAACGCCGCCGGAGCCTTCGAAAGTCACCGAGGCACTTGGGGAATTCCTGGACGGTGCTCTCGATCCTCTCCTGCAAACCGACGCGGGCTCATTGCCGATCAAGTTTCTCTACAAATATTTCGGTCCGGGCAGCACCGCCAATGAGATCAACAAGGTGATCACCAGGGAGGACGGCTTCTTCTACCTGGACGGGGTCAAGATCATCGCGGACACCGGACCCAAAGCTGAAATCGCCGAAGCCTTGACGCTGGCGCTGAGAGCGGTGGCGCTCGGCATATTGGGCGGGGCGTCGCTTCCGATTGCCCTTGAAGTTGCGGTGGCTGGTGGTGCCGCGGCACTTGCATCATGGGTCTACGAGGCGTTTGCCGAGCCGGTAGCCGATCGGATCTACGAAATATTCGGCGTCGCATCGACGAGGCTCGAAATTACGGACGGCTCCGGCCAGAGCGTGTCCGGCGTGGTCTACCGCAATGGTCTTGCAGCGGAAGGCAAGTCGGCCATCGACGCGGCCCTGAGCCTTCTCAATTTTTCGGCCGGCAAGTTCAACGTCAATTCTCGTGTCGCGGTCTACATCAACGGCAACGAGAACATCGGATATGACGTCCTCGCTGGAGACTATCTTGCCCAAATCGCCGGCGCGATGGGAGACGCGGCGACCAAGATTTCAAACGGGACAGGGGTCGACGCCAATGGCACGCCAGCAAAAAACTCCGATCTTCTGACTCCGTATCTGTCAGGCGCGGACTTCACGATCATGCAGACCGGCGCAAAGCTTGGCTTGCAAATGTACAGCAAGGACAGCTTCGGCAATGGCGAGGTCGAGTATTTTCTGAAGCAAGAGATCTCCGTTAGCGGCGACTTGCACGGCCTGAACCTTCAAGCCGCGAAGATCGCGGTCTTCGGCAGCAACGGAGTTGACAATCTCGACTTGTGGGCCGCCACCGGGAAGGTCTATGCCTATGGCGGGATGGGATCGGACACCATTCGCGGCGGCAGCGGCGGCGACGTTTTGTGGGGCGACAGCCCGGCCGGTTCGAGCAATGGAGAAGTCGACTTCATCCACGGTGGCGGCGGCAACGATCAGATATTCGGCGGCGCTGGCGGCGATCAGCTCTTCGGCGACGATGGCGCGGATTACATCGAGGGCGGAGCCGGTGACGACACGATCGATGGCGGCACCGAGATGGACGAGATCTGGGGCGGCATCGGCGCCGACATCATCCACGGCGGCGATGGAAAGGACGTCATCAGGGGAGGATCCAGCGTCCCCGGCGAGAACGATACCAACGTCGTCAACAAGCTCTATGGCGATGCCGGGAACGACGAGATCTACGGTGCCGAGGGCAATGATCAGCTGTTCGGCGGGGCCGACGAAGACAAGCTGTCGGGCGGTGCTGGCAACGACAAGCTGTTCGGCGGGGCGGGCAACGATCGGTTGACCGGAGGCGCCGGCGGCGATCAGTTCTACCTCGGATGGGGCGACATCGTCCTGGACAGTGACGCCGCAGACAAACTCTTCTTCGGATGGGACTCCTCCGAAGACGAAGCCGATTACGGCGAGATCACTCAGCCCGAGCTAACGCATACCTTTGTTGAATATGCCGACCTGAAGGGCAATTATCTCGAAGGATACAACCATTTCTACTTCGGACAGGGAGGTGATGCCGGTACGTTCATCAACACCGGTCACAGCCTGGTCATCCTGAACGGATCGGACGCCAATCCGGACTACATCCTCGCCAAGAACTATCAGACCGGAGATTTCGGCCTGGACGTCTATGATCCCGCGAAATTCGCCTCGAAGGCCAAGCAGCACTATGAGGAGAACAGGAATGGCTGGTCGTCGGAACGATTTATCCTGACGCCATATCTGGAGTCTCTGCGGATAGCGTTGGGCCTGGAAGCGCAAGCCAACCAAGCCAACAAGGCGGGACGCTCTGAACTCTTCCAGGTTCTGGAGACACTTACCGAGGTCGCCGGTACGGCGGATATCGATTTTCTGCAAGGCACCGCCGGGAATGACGAGATCACCGGCGGTGGCGAGATGGATCTGCTGCTTGGTGGCGCGGGCTCCGACATCTACCGCTACGCACGCGGAGATGGCGACGACTACGTCATGGACTACGACGGCGCGTCCGACGATGTCGATGTTCTCGCATTCACCGATCTCAATGCCTCGGATATCGAGATCAGCGGCGGCGGGTCCGATCTCTTTATCAGCGTGCTCGGAACGCAACCCTCGACCATCACGATCACCAATCAATTCGCGGAGGCCGGGCTGGAGGGGATCGAGGAGATCCAATTCGCCGACGGAACGACGTGGACCCGCGAACACATCCTTGAAGCAATGCGAACCGTTCGTGGCACGGACGGCAACGACGAGCTCTACACCAAGGCCCAGCAGATCAATGGCGAGTGGCAGCCAACTGTCTTCGTCGGAGGGCACGGAAACGACCACCTTTACGGAGGCGAGTACGGCGACATCTACGTTTACGCCAAGGGCGATGGCAACGATACGATCGAGGATTTCGGAGACAACAGCGGCACCTTGCGCCTGTCCGATCTCAATCCGGCCGACATCGGCGTCAGCAGCCTGCCGGACCATTCGATTCTGATCACGGTTTACGAGACCGGCGAGACGATCACGGTGAAGCCCTATTCGGACCAGAGCATGGGATTCGACCAGATCGTGTTCGCAAACGGAACGATCTGGGGACGCGACGACATCCTTGCCGCCGTCCATGCCCCAAAGGGCGCGACGCTATCGAGCGACCAGGTGGCGGAAAATGCGAACAACGGGACCGTCATCGGGACCGTCGCCGGTGTCGATCCGGACACGGACGCAGTGCTGACCTACAGCCTGACGAATGACGCTGGCGGACGGTTTGCGATCGATTCAGCCACGGGGCAGATCACGGTGGCCAATGGCGCCCTGCTCGACTACGAAAGCGCGACGTCGCACGCCGTGATCGTACGCGTGACGGACCAGACCGGGTTGACGTTCGACAAATCGTTCACCATCGAAGTCACCGACGTCAGCGAATCCGTCAACCACGCACCGACCGACGCGACCCTGGCCGGCGGCTCGGTAGCCGAAAATGCGGCGAGCGGCACCATCGTCGGAACCGTAGCCGGCGTCGATCCCGATGCCGGAGCCGTCCTGACCTATTCGCTGACGGACAACGCCAGCGGACGCTTCGCGATCGACGCAGCAACCGGCCAGATCACCGTGGCCGATGGTTCGCTGCTCGACTATGAGGCAACGACGTCCCACGCCATTACTGTTCATGTCGTGGATCAGGGCGGATTGTCCTTCGACAAGACCTTCACGATTGCCGTGACCGACGTCAACGAAGCGGGTAACCAGGCTCCGAGCGATGCGACCTTGAGCGGCGGCACGATTGCCGAAAACTCCGGCAACGGCGCGGTCGTCGGAACCGTTGCCGGCGTCGATCCGGACAACGGCGCCGTCTTGACCTATTCCCTGACCGACGACGCCGGAGGACGCTTCGCCATCAATGCGACCTCCGGCCAGATCACGGTCGCCGACGGTGCGCTGCTCGATTACGAAACCGCAACGTCGCACAGCGTGACGGTCCGGGTCACGGACCAGGGCGGCCTGACCTACGACGAGGTGTTCGTACTCGCTGTCACCGACGTCGCGGGCGCGACCCTGAACGGCACCTCGGCGGCCAACACCCTGACCGGCACGGAAGAAAACGACGTCCTCAACGGACTTGACGGCAATGATGTTCTGAACGGCCTCGGCGGCAACGACACGCTCGACGGAGGTACGGGCAACGACACCATGACCGGCGGCGCCGGGAACGACGTCTACATCGTCGACGCGGCCGGCGACGTCGTGAACGAGACGGCCAACGAGGGGATCGACGAGATTCGCACCTCGCTGTCGAGCTATGCGCTCGGCGCGAACGTCGAGAATGTGACGGCCACGACGTCTACGGCGCTGACCGCCAGCGGCAACGCCCTCGACAACGTCATCAAGGGCAACAGCGGCAACGACGTCCTGTTCGGCGGTGACGGCAACGATACGTTGCTGGGTGGAGCCGGCGACGACGTTCTGCAGGGCGGCGCCGGCAACGACATCTTCGACGGCCAAGGCGGCCAGAACTGGATCACGACCGGCAGCGGCCAGGACACGCTGATCCTCAACGGCGCCAGCGGATATTTGCAGGTCGACGACTTCAGCGACGGTAACGACAAGATCAACATGCGCGGCACCGGTGTCACGGCGCAGAATGCCGCGCAGAACGTCACCCTGACCGAATATGCGGAAGGCGGCGTTCTGGTGGAATTCGGGACCTCGCAGATCTGGTTCGAGAGCATCATGCCGGGCCAGATCACGTTCGACGACTTCATCTTCGACACTGCCGGCGGCGGAGACAATCATGCTCCGACCAACGCGACCTTGAGCGGAGGTTCGATTGCGGAGAATTCGACCAATGGGACCGTTGTCGGAACGGTGACGGGCGTAGATCCCGACGCCGGAGCCGTGCTGAGCTATTCACTCACGGACAATGCCGGCGGCCGCTTTGCGATCAATGCCGCGACCGGCCAGATCACGGTCGCGAACGGAACGTTGCTCGATTACGAGACTGCTACCTCGCACGATGTCGCGGTTCGTATCGTCGATCAGGGCGGGCTGAGCTTCGACAAGGTCTTCACGCTGACGGTGACGGACGTCGCAGGCACCACACAGAGCGGGACGTCGGCGGCCGACACGCTGATTGGCACGAACGAGGGCGATGCGCTCAACGGGCTCGGCGGCAACGACACCCTGAACGGTCTGGGCGGCAATGACGTTCTGGACGGAGGAGCCGGGAACGACACCATGAACGGCGGCACCGGAAACGACATCTATATCGTCGATTCCAGCAATGACGTCGTCACCGAGAGTACCAATGAAGGCATCGACGAGGTGCAGACCTCACTCTCGTCCTATACGCTCGGCGACAACTTCGAGAATCTCACGGGGACGAACAGCGGCGGCTTCACCGCGGCCGGCAACGCGCTCGACAACATCATCACCGGGAGCAGCGGTAACGACGTGCTGTTCGGGGAGG
Organism: Bradyrhizobium nitroreducens; assembly: GCF_002776695.1. Taxonomy (GTDB): domain Bacteria; phylum Pseudomonadota; class Alphaproteobacteria; order Rhizobiales; family Xanthobacteraceae; genus Bradyrhizobium; species Bradyrhizobium nitroreducens. The sequence continues at coordinate 6,208,143 of NZ_LFJC01000003.1, read as the reverse complement.
ACGGCAACGATGTCCTGCGCGGCGGCGCCGGTGATGACGTCATGCAAGGTGGCGCGGGCAACGACACCTTCCAGGGACAGGGCGGCGTCAAGTGGATCACAACCGGCGACGGCGCCGACGTCCTGGTGTTCAACGCCGGCAGCGGCGCGTTCCAGGTCGATGATTTCACCGACGGGAGCGACAGGATCGACATGCGCGGCACCGGCGTCACCGCGGAGAACGCGGCGGAAAGCGTCACCCTGACCGAATATGCGGAGGGCGGCGTGCTCGTCCAATTCGGATCCTCCGAGATCTGGCTGGCGAATGTCATGCCGGGTCAGATCACGTTCGCGGACGACTTCATCCTGAGTTGACCGCCGCATCGGCCGTGCTCTGCATGTGGGCGCCGTGGCCGGTGCGCGGCCTCCGCGGCATCTCGGCCGCGCTCAACCTGCTGATGATCGTTGGCGACGCCGGTGATCGGCGCGCATGACATCATCGACGTCGCTGCCGGTATCGCGCTCGCCGAGGCCTCGATCTGAGTCGCGACATTCTACCTCGACCGGACTGGCAAGCATCGCCCAAGAAACTTGAGAGGTCGACCTGACAAGCCGGCCCAAAGAAAAGAGCCCCGTCGAGGACGGGGCTCCCGGAAATCTCTAGATCGTCCGCTCTTACTTGAGGCTGGACGAGATCGAGGTGAACTTGGTGTTCAGCGTGGTGCCGAGGTTGTTGACGACGGTGATGATCGCCAGCGCGATGCCGGCGGCGATCAGGCCGTATTCAATGGCGGTGGCGCCGGATTCATCCTTCACGAAACGCGCAACGAGGTTCTTCATAGAGTGCTCCAAATGAGTACACGAGGCTACAACTGATCTGGTCTTTTCGGCTTCCCAGCGCCGCCCGACCATGGAACCGAACGTAGAGGCAAAGAATTGCGCCGCAGTTAATTCGACTGCGTAAAGACCGAGCGGTTTGTGCGTATTCGGCGATGGTAAATCGAAATCTAAAACAATCCGTTAAATTGTCGGGACATGAAGGCGGCCTGAGGCTGCTGGTTTACCCGAAGTTATGACCGCCGTGGTCCAATGCCGCCCGCTCGAACCGAAGCGCACGGGATGAATCGTTCATCGCGCTTCGGGTGAGAACAACAGAATGACGAGGCGGCATGTCCCTTTCCTTTGCCAACAGCATCGCGGTGCAGAGCCGCGCGAGGGCTCTGGTGCCGCTATGCGTCGGTGCCGGCGCCTACCTGTTCTACCTCTTTGTCGGCGACACGCTGCTTTCTGACTCCGATTCGTTCTGGCAGATCAAGATCGGGCAATGGATCCTCGACCACGGCGCCATGCCCACGATCGACTTCTATTCCTTCACGCGAACGGGCGCCCCGTGGATCTCGACGTCCTGGCTGTCGCAAGTGCTGTTCGCCTGGTCCCACGCGCAATGGGGCTGGGCGGGTCCGGTCATCATCACCGCGATCGGGATCGCGCTCACGGTCGCCATCTTCGTCTATCTGCTCGACGCGCAGATCGAAGCCCCGCGCGCCGTGCTGTTCGCGATGCTGGCGCTGCTGCTGTCGATCCACCACGTGCTGGCGCGGCCGCATATCCTGGCGCTGCCCGTCATGGTGGCGTGGGTGGGCCTGTTGATGGCGGCTGCCGACCGCAGGAGCGCGCCATCCTGGTATTGGCTGCCGCTGATGGCGCTCTGGGCCAATCTGCATGGCGGCTTCGTGCTGGGACTCGCGCTGATCGGCCCGATCTCGCTGGAGGCGGTCGAGCATGCCGAGAAAGGACGACGGCTCCAGCTCTTCACGCGCTGGGTGCTGTTCGGCATCGCCGCGCTGATCGCGAGCTGCTGCACGCCCTATGGCTGGCGCACGCTTCAAGGCGCGACCAACATTCTCGGCCTCGGCGAATTGCTCTCGCTGATCTTCGAATGGATGCCGGCGAACTTCGCCACGTTCAACGCGTTCGAAGGCGCCCTGCTCGGCCTGATCGCATTCGGCTATTATCGCGGTCTCGTGCTGTCGGCGCCGCGGATCTTCCTGATCCTGTTCCTGACCTGGAGCGCGCTGACCCATGTCAGAAGCATCGAGGCCTTTGCATTCCTGGTGCCGCTGGTGCTGGCAAAGCCGCTCGGCCAGATGTTCCCGCGCGCTCCAGCCGACGCCACCGGCGCGGACCGATGGCCGGCCCGCTACGTCACCATCACAGGCGCGCTGATGATCGTGGCGGCAAGCTGGACCTCGACGGTGCTCTACATGGGACACCACCGCTTCACCTTCACGATGGCGCAGACGCCGGTTGCGGCCGTCGACCTGCTCGAGAAGCTCAAGCCGCAGCGCATCTTCAACGCCTATCAGTTCGGCGGCTATCTGATCTCGCGCGACATTCCCGTCTTCGTCGACGGCCGCGCCGAGCTCTACGGCGAGAAATTCGTCATGGACTTCTTCAAGGCGACCGAGGGCAAGAAGCCCGAATTGCTGCCGCGCCTGCTGGATGAGTACAAGATCGATGCGACGCTCCTGGTCGCCGATGCGCCGGGCCCGCAGATCCTCGACCAGCTCAAGGGCTGGAAGCGGATCTACGCGGACGACATCGCCGTGATCCACGTGCGAGACCCCGCAGACGGCGCGACCGCGGCGCCGTCGAAGTGAGGAGCTGCTTCACGGGCTCGAAAACGAGAGACATGCTTCTAGAGGTGACGCCGGCGCGAGCTGGCACACCGCGCCGAGACCTCAGCGACCCCATGACATGGCTCCTTCCAGCAAGCCGCCCCTGACAATTCCGGCTCATCCCGGCTCGGAGCGAACCGTCGCGATCATCGTTCTCGCGGTGCTGGCGGCGGTCTCCCTTCTGCCGGTGCTGCTGACCCCCATTCCCGCGATGGTCGATTATCCCAACCATCTCGCCCGCATGTACATTCTGAGCCAGAACGGCGCCCCCGATGCCAATCCGCATTACGAAGTGGCGTGGGCATTCTATCCCAATCTCGGAATGGATCTGCTGGTCCCGCAATTGGCGCGGCTGACGGGCGTCGAGACTGCCACGCGGCTGTTTCTGCTGCTGAGCCAATTGCTGATCATAGGCGGCGCGCTTCTGCTCGAATGGGTCCGGAAGGGACGGGTCCATCTCGCCGGCTTCGCTGCGCTGGCCTTTCTCTACTGTCTGCCGTTCAGCTGGGGCTTCGTGAATTTCGAGTTCGGGCTGGGCCTCGCACTGTTCGGCATCGCGGTCTATCTGATGCTGGCCGACGGCCCCTGGCCGCTGCGCTTCGCCGCCAATCTGCTCTTCGTCACCGCGCTATATGTGGCGCATTTCTTTTCGCTCGGCATTTACGGCGCGACGCTTGGCCTTTTCGAGCTGTCGCGTATCCGCGGCCGGCAGATGTCGTACCCCGTCGCGGCCGCGCGGCTTGGCGCGCTGGCTCTCCCGGCACTTGCGCTGTTTGCGATCATGCATGTCACGGCAGGCTCGATCGGAAGCGAGGGCACGAGCTGGTTCCCCGGATTCAAGCCGGTCTGGCCGCTCCGCATCATGAACGGCTACAATCTGACGGTCGCGGCCGCGACAGGGCTGGCGCTGATGATCGCGTTGCTGCTCGCCGCACGGCGCGGCGTCCTCAGGCTCGAGCCGGCCGGGATCTGGCTCGCGACCGGCTTTGCGCTGCTCTATCTGGTCATTCCCTCAAAATTGTTCGGAACCTCGTTCGTCGATCTTCGCGTGATTCCCGCTGCGGCTCTGATCCTGCCGGCCTTCTGCTCGCTGTCGCTGCCGAACCGGGCCTGGAGAATGGCAGCGCTCGCTGGGATCAGCGGCATCATACTGCTCAATCTCGCCGTCGTCCTTTCGGTCTGGCTGCCTTACCGCGCCGACTATGCGGCCATCATCGCCTCGTTCCAGAAGATCGATCGCGGCTCGCGCGTTCTCGTCGGAAGCATAGGCGACAATGGCGATCCGCCCTTCGCCGACCTCACCTCCTATCCGATGTATTATGCGCCGACGCTGGCCGTGCACTATGCCAACGCATTCGTGCCCAACCTGTTCACGGAAACGGGCAAGCAACCCGTGCGGCCACGTGAGGCCGTGCGCAATATTGCCATTCCCTATGGAGGTCCGGTGCCGTCGGACCTGCTTGCCGCGATCGCGACGGGCCGGCCGCCGGCAGACGCGCCGCCGTTTGTCCGCACCTGGTACCGGGACTTCGACTTCCTCTATGTGCTGGGATCGCCGGCCGCAAATCCGCTGCCGGATCTGCTGGAGGTGCTGGAGACCTCGGAGCGATTTGTCCTCTACAGGATCCGCCGCAAGCCCTAGACCGAAGCCGCGGCCGCCCGAGAGTGGTTAACCACCATCCCGATCCTCCCTCCCCGCGATGCCCGGGGCCGTAGACACTTAATGGTTGCGGCAAGGCGACCTTAACCACCGGCTCCTAGACTTCCGCCCCTGCAACCCAGCCGGAATCCCTCGCATGGCGGCCAATTCCAGATCGATCCGCTACAGCCTCGTCATCCCCGTGTTCAACGAGGAAGCCGTGCTGCCGGTCCTCCTGCGCCGGCTCGACCAGGTCATGTCCCGGCTCGACGGGCCGGCGGAAGCGATCTTCGTCGACGACGGCAGCCGCGATTCCAGCTCGATCGTGCTGCGGGCGCTCGCCGCGCGCGACGCGCGCTTTCGCTACATCGGTCTGTCGCGAAATTTCGGCCATCAGATCGCCATCACCGCCGGCATGGACGCCGCGCAAGGTGACGCGATCATCGTCATGGATGCCGACCTGCAGGACCCGCCCGAAGTGATCGAGCAATTGATCGCGAAATGGAAGGAAGGCAACGACATCGTCCACGCCCGCCGCCTGTCGCGTGAGGGCGAAAGCCGCTTCAAGCGTGCGACCGCGCATCTGTTCTACCGGCTGCTCGGAAAGATGTCCTCCGTCGGCATCCCCGCCGATGTCGGCGACTTCCGCCTGATCGATCGCAAGGTGCTCGACGCTCTCATGCAGATGCCGGAGCAGGATCGCTTCGTGCGCGGCATGATCGCCTGGCTCGGCTTCCGGCAGGCCGAAGTCGCCTTCCATCGCCTCGAGCGCGCCGCGGGCGAAACCAAATACCCGCTGTTCAAGATGGTGCGCCTCGCGGTGAACGCCGCACTCGGCTTTTCCGACCTGCCCTTGCGGCTTGCGATCTGGTGCGGATTGACGGTCTCCGGTCTGGCGCTGCTCTACGGCGGCTGGGTGGTCCTGTTGTGGCTCGGCAAGGACAGTCATCTCGTGACCGGCTGGTCCTCGACGATCGTCGTCGTGTCGCTGCTGTGTGGCATCAACATGCTGATGACGGGCATCGTGGGGCTCTATGTCGGCCGCATCCATGCCGAGGTGAAGCGCCGCCCGCTCTACGTGGTGCAGACGCGCGTCGGTTTCGGTCGCGACGAGGCGGCGGCGACACCGGCGATCCACGCCGTCAACGAGTGACCCTGCGCATGACCGAACTCTTCGACGGCTACCACGACAACTACCGGGACGTGGTCCAATCCTCGATCGACTTCTCGGGCTTGCCGCATGATTTCTTCATGCGGGCGAAGGCCGATCTGCTGAGCGATCTGATCGCGCAGCGGCTGGGCACGGAAAGGCCCGACATGCTCGACGTCGGCTGCGGCGTCGGCAGCCTTCACCCGCTGCTGCACGGCATGGTCGGCCGCCTGAGCGGCATCGACGTGTCCTCGGCCAGCCTGGCGCAGGCTCGCGCCCACAACCGCGAGGTCGACTACCGCGAGTTTGACGGCCGCACGTTTCCGTTTGCCGATGGCAGCTTCGACCTGGTCACGGCCATCTGCGTGATGCACCATATCGTGCCGGCCGAATGGGCGCAGTTCGTCGCCGAGATGCGCCGGGTGACGCGCCCCGGCGGGCTTGTCTGCGTGATCGAGCACAATCCGTACAACCCGCTGACGCGGCTCGCCGTCGCGCGCTGTGAGTTCGATCGGGATGCCGTCTTGCTCGGTGCCGGCACGACGCGGAAACTGATGGCCGCGGGCGGCCTGCGCGAGATCGGCGCGCGGCATTTCCTGCTGCTCCCCTGGGACAGCAAACCGGCGCGGAGGCTCGAGGGGGCCCTGAGCAGCATGTGGCTCGGCGGCCAATACGCCGCCTTCGGCACCGCTTGAGTTATCTTTGCGGCGTATCTCGCCGCTTGTGCACGACCGCCACATCGTCGCTATAGACGCGCTGCCATGCGGGCAGCCGGTCGAGCATCGCAACTGCCGGTGTGCGCGGTGAGAGCATCGTCGCGCCGATGTCGTATTCGTCGAGCAGCTTGAGGAGATCTCCGAGGTCGATCAGCGCCAGCGCACGATTGTAGCGGTCGATGAACGGCCCCCCGTACAATTCGCCACGACCGTCGATGAAGGTGGGAATGCCGGCATAGATCAAATAGCCGCCGAACGAATAATCGTTGAGCACGCGCCCCGCTTTGGCGAGGTCGGTTTGGGCGATGGCGGCCGTCGGGGTGATGTTGGGCGCCGGCCGGATGTCGCGCGCCAGGGCCAGTCCGCTGATCGCCGCCAAGGCTGCAACCGCGGCCAGGCTCAAGCCGCGCGAGGAGCCGTCGCCATCGATCCGGCTCGGCCCGCCGAACGTCCGGCCCAGCGGGGCCGCCAGATAGAGCGGCGCCAGCATGGCCAGCAGATCCGCATTGCGGATCTGCGCCAGCGCGAAATGGAGCAGGCCGATCACCACGAGGGCCCGCACCACCGGCAGCGTCACGCCGCGCGACAGTGCGAAGATGCCCCCCAGCAGCAGCAACTCGAAGCCGCCGACATGACTGAAATCCTGCGGCCGCCATTCCCCGATCCAGGCGAGGGCGGAGCCGAGGCCGAGCGTCTTCAGCGGCATCAGCAGCGGTTCCGGCCCGTGCGGCGTCAGGCAGGACGCTGCGAGGGCAAGCGCCGAGAATGGCAGCCAGCGCAGCAGCACGCGCGGCCATTCGCTCCGCTCTTCACGCAGCAGCGCCTCGAGCACCGCCGGGCCGATCAGCCCGAGCGCCAGCACCACGCTGCCGTGCAGATTGGTCCACAGCACCAAGAGCGGCAGCGCCCAATAGGGCGGAGGCCCGCCGCGGTCCATGCAACGGACCAGCGCCGCCGCCCAGGTCACCATCAGCGGCAGCACGAGGACATGGGGCCGCGCCAGCATGTGCGGCGCCAGCAGGACGACGGCCGCGATCACCATCAGCAGCGTCAGGGTCGGCGAGAGCTCGCGCAGCAGGAAGAACGTGAACAGGCCGAAGGCGAGCGCGATCGCCGCGGCCGCGATGGCGACGACGCCCGGCCAGCCGGCAAATGCGTAGACGGCGGCATAGATGACCTCCGACAGCCATTCGAAAGTGATCCAGGGCGCGCCATGCATCGAAAAGGAGAACGGATCGCTCGTCGGCAGGGTGCCGTGCGCGATGATCCAGCGTCCAACCTCGATGTGAGAATAGCTGTCGGGATCACCGAGCAGTCGCGGCCCGGCGAGCAGCAGCAGAGCATAGATGCAGAGCCCCACCGCCCAGGGGAGCACTGCACGAGCCGAAAACGGTTGAACCGCGCTGTGGACGACCTGCTCAGTCATGGCGGGCCAAAGTAGGACGCAAGCGTTAAGGTCGTCTTTAATGTTTCGCGCATTTGCCGCGAGGCGAGTCCAGGGGCGCCGCGCCGGGCACCCTGCCTGCGAAACGCCAGCCAACAAAAAACGCGGCGTTTCCGCCGCGTTTTTCAATCTCGTCCGTCGCTCGCGATCACGCCTGCGGCTGCGGCTCCAGGCCGGGATCCGCATCGGGCCGCGGGCGCGGCGACTTGCCGGCCGGGGGCACTGCGGAGGCGCGCGGCGTGGTGGGCTCGAGCACGGACTCGCGGTTCGGCTTCTTGCCCTTGAGCAAGTCGACGATCTCGTCGCCGGAGAGCGTCTCGAACTCGAGCAGGCCCTTGGCCAGCGCTTCGAGATCGGCATGCTTCTCGGTGAGGATGCGGGTCGCTTCCTTGTAGCCTTCCTCGACCAGACGGCGGATCTCGGAGTCGATCTTCTGCACGGTCGCCTCAGAGGCGTTCTGCGTGCGCGAGACCGACATGCCCAGGAACACCTCGTCCTGGTTCTCGCCGTAGGACACCGTGCCGAGCTCTTCCGACAGGCCCCAGCGCGTCACCATCATGCGGGCAAGGCGCGTGGCCTGCTCGATGTCGGAGGCCGCACCCGAGGTCACTTTCTCGCGGCCGAAGATCAGCTCTTCGGCGACGCGGCCACCCATCATGATGGCGAGGCGCGAGGTCATCTGCTCCAGAGACATCGACAGCTTGTCGCGCTCGGGGAGCTGCATGACCATGCCGAGCGCGCGGCCGCGCGGAATGATGGTCGCCTTATGGATCGGATCGGTCGCGGGCACGTTGAGGCCGACGATGGCGTGGCCGCCCTCGTGATAGGCCGTCAAGAGCTTCTCTTCCTCGGTCATGACGAGCGACTTGCGCTCGGCGCCCATCATCACCTTGTCCTTGGCCTCTTCGAACTCGGCCTGGGTCACCATCCGCTTGTTGCGGCGGGCGGCGGTCAAAGCGGCTTCGTTGACGAGGTTCATCAGGTCGGCGCCGGAGAAGCCCGGGGTGCCGCGCGCGATGGTCTTGAGGTTGATATCGGGCGCCAGCGGCACCTTGCGGACATGAACCTTGAGGATCTGCTCGCGGCCGACGACGTCGGGATTGGGCACCACGACCTGGCGGTCGAAGCGGCCCGGACGCAGCAGCGCGGGATCGAGCACGTCGGGGCGGTTGGTCGCGGCGATCAGGATCACGCCCTCGTTCGCCTCGAAGCCGTCCATCTCGACCAGCAGCTGGTTCAGCGTCTGCTCGCGTTCGTCATTGCCGCCGCCGAGACCGGCGCCGCGGTGACGACCGACCGCGTCGATTTCGTCGATGAAGATGATGCAGGGCGCGTTCTTCTTGGCCTGCTCGAACATGTCACGCACACGAGAGGCGCCGACGCCGACGAACATCTCGACGAAGTCGGAACCCGAAATCGTGAAGAACGGCACGTTGGCTTCGCCCGCGACCGCACGCGCGATCAGGGTCTTACCGGTGCCGGGAGGGCCGACCAGCAGCACGCCGCGCGGAATGCGGCCGCCGAGGCGCTGGAATTTGCCGGGGTCGCGCAAGAACTCCACGATCTCCTGCAGGTCCTGCTTGGCTTCGTCCACGCCGGCGACGTCTTCGAAGGTGACGCGGCCATGCGCTTCGGTCAGCATCTTTGCACGCGACTTGCCGAAGCCCATCGCCTTGCCGGCGCCGCCCTGCATCTGCCGCGACAGGAAGATCCAGACGCCGATCAGCGCGATGAAGGGCAGCCAGGAGACCAGCAGCGAGACGAACCAGGGCACGTTGTCGCCCGGCGGCTTCGCGGTGATCTGGACCTTGCTGTCATAGAGGCGCTTCACCAGCGTCGGATCGTTCGGCGCATAGGTCTGGAAGCTGGAGCCGTTGGTGAAGGTGCCGTGGATGTCCGGCCCCTGGATCACGACGTCGCGCACATTGCCGCGGTCAACCTCGCTCAGGAGCTGGGAGAAGGCGATGTCCTGCGAGGAGGCCCGCTGACCCGGATTCTGGAAGAGCGTGAACAACGCCAACAGCAACAAAACAATGATAACCCAGAGGGCGAAGTTGCGCAGATTGGCGTTCATCGATCTTCCTTCGTGGTCGCGCGGATCGCGGCCTGGTCCTTCAGGAGTTACCTTCAGGTGTTACTTGGGCAAGCTAGAGAAAATCCCCAAGGAATCCTCTCGGTTAGACGCATACAATTTAGGTGCCGCCCGGGTCGCTGCCAAGGGAATGAGATGGGACTATTTAGCCCATCTTAGAGCGATTCCCGCTGAAATAATGGCGCCTGGGGCTGGGTTTTTCCGGCCTGGTTAAGGTGTCCTGACGGCGCCGGGCCGAAATGGCTGGTGTCATGATCCGCCCTCGTCCCGAGCTTGTCCGCCCTTGCGGCGCCTGGCCGGCGCCGGTGCGATCTGGATACGCCCGCCGGCAAGGCTGATCAAGGCTCCCGCAAGAGTCTGCTTCAAGGCAGGGCGACGACCGGGGCGAGCGCGGAGACTAGCCGCAATGGCCTGATCCAGCACGGACATCAGGGTTTCGACCTTGCCGAGTTCCGCAGGCCCTTCATGCCCGAGCGCGTTGATGGCCCGCAGCAGGAGCCGCAGCCGGACCTCCTCCGGCAGGGCCGCGAAGGCCGAAGCCTCGAAGCTTCGAGCGCCCGCCTGCGACGCATCGCCGCGATCCCGCAAACGGAGGAAGCGCTCGGCGCCGTCGGCCAGCACCTCGACCGCCGCATTGGCCCGCGCCAGCCGCGTCGCGAGCCGTGCCAGATTTCTGCTATCGCCACCCTCGGCCGCGAGAAGCGGCAGCAGCGCGCGCAGCCGTGGCCGGGTGAAGGCGGTGTCGCGGTTGGTGGGGTCGTCGGCAAAGTCGACTTTCGCCCGCCTCAAGGTCGCGATCAGCTGCGCCTTCGCCACGTCGAGCAGCGGACGCGCCAGCATGATCCCGTCGCGCTCGCTGAGCGGAGCCATGGCCGACAGCCCCGCAAGTCCGCTGCCGCGGAACAGGCGCATCAACAGGGTCTCGGCCTGGTCGTCGCGGGTATGGGCGGTCAGCACGTGGCTGGCGCCGACGGCACGCGCGGCCTCTGCGAGCAGGCGGTAGCGGGCTTCGCGTGCGGCGGCCGGCAGCCCCGTCCTCGGCTTGGCGCCGCGCCAGCGCAGGGTCCGGTGCGGCAATCCGAGCTCAGTGGCGAGCCGCTCGACCTCGCGCGCCTCGCGCGCCGCCTCGCGCCGCAGGCCATGATCGATCGTGACGACAGTGAGACGCGGTGCGCGCGCAAGGCTGCGCTGCCAGCGCGCCATCAGCCACATCAGCGCGACCGAGTCCGGCCCGCCGGAGACGGCGAGCACTAAAGCGGGCGCATTCTTCAGGCCGGCGAAGAGTCGGCTCGCCTCGCGTGTCGAGATCGGAGAATTGTCATCGTCTGACATGACGCTGCCCAGCAATCGCCAGCGGATGGCTGCAATGTTTAGCGCAGCTCCATCCGCATTGTCAGGCCCCCGGACGTCAGCACTTCACCCGTTTCTGCTCGCGGTCGACCGCGGCTTTGACGCCGGCGGAGGCGCGCGGATATTTGCGGCCGACCTCGCCGAAGGCGGCGCAGGCGGCTTCCTTTTCCTTCAGCGCGGCGAGCGACTGTCCAAGCCGCAGCAGCGCATCCGGGGCCTTGGCCGATTTCTCGTATTTGGTTGTGACGGCGAGGAAAGCCTCCGCGGAGTCGCGATATTGCTGGCGCTGGAAGTAGCTCTCGCCGAGCCAGTATTGCGCGTCCCCGAGCAGCGGATCGCTCGGATATTTCTGCGTGAAGTTCTTCATGGTCTGCTCGGCGAGCGCATAGTCCTTGCGCTGCATGTAGCCGATGCCGAGGTCGAACTCGTCGCGCGGCGTCGCCGAGGGCGGCAGCGTCGTCAGGGCCGGAGCGCCGGCAGGCGCCGGATAGCCGGATTGGGCCGGCGGATAGCCGGGCTGCGCCGCCGGGGGCGCCGCCTGTTGCTGATAACGGGGGGCGGTGTTGGCGAGATCGAGCGGCTCGCCGGCGCCGCGGCCGCCGGGCGCTCCGGACGGCATCGGCTGCGCGCCGCCGCCGAGCGCGCGCGGCGCACCCGGCGCGTTCGGGTTCTGGTTCGGATCGAAGGCATCGCCGCGGCGGCGCGTGCCGGGGGCGCCCGGCGCCGGCTGCTCCTGAACGATCGGAGCGGGAGACGCTATCTGCGGCTGCTCGTAATTCGGCTGCACGGCCTGCGGCTGCTGGCGATAGCCGGGCGCGACCTGACCTGGTCCGATCTGGGCGGGCGGCATCGCCGCGACGTTGGGCGCCTGTCCGGGCCCGCCTTGCGCGCCGCCCTCGAGCGCCCGCAGCCGCTCTTCGAGCTGGCGATTGCGGTATTGCAGCTCCTCGTTCTGGCCGGTGAGCTGGCGCAGCTGGTTCTCCAGCCGCTCGATCCGCATCTCGGGATCATCATCGGTCTGGGCGAAGACGGGCGTGAACAAGGGGAGCAGCGCGGCGATGGCCACGGTGCCGGTAAAGACCTTAAATCTGGATGACATCTTGCCCTGACGACGAAAGCGAAATGGCCTGCGACGGAACATGTGACGCGCCACACATTGAAGGGGAGTACGCCAAAAATGTGTCTGGTACCACGGGGATTCTGTCACAGAATGCTGAAACGAAACCGGCGCCCGAGAGGGCGCCGGCATAATCGGTCTGTGAAGATGAACGGGGCCTGACCGAACGTCAGGAGCTCGCGTTCAGCACGGTGACGGCGCGACGGTTCTGCGACCAGCAGGAGATGTCGTTACAGACGGCGACCGGCCGCTCCTTGCCGTAGGAGATCGTGCGCATGCGATTCGCATCGATGCCGCGCGAGGCGAGGAACGAGCGGACCGACTGGGCGCGGCGGGCGCCGAGCGCGATGTTGTATTCGCGCGTGCCGCGCTCGTCGGCATGACCTTCGATGGTGAAGGAGTAGCGCGGATAGGTCTGGAGCCACTGCGCCTGCTTCTCCAGGGTCACGATCGCCTGCGGGGTCAGATCGGTCTGGTCGCTTTCGAAGAACACGCGGTCGCCCACGTTCACCACGAAGTCCTGCTGGCTGCCCGGCGTCGCCGCATTGGCCATCGCATCCGTCGCAGCATTCTTGTTGGCGCAGGCCCCCATCGACAGGGCGACGGCGAGCACCGCGGCCAGCTTCAATCCCTGGAGGATACGCATAGGATGTTTCATTCCGGAGCCTCCACGCTCACGTTCGTCCACTGCTGTCCGGTCTACAGGGGGTTGGTTAAGCGAACGTTCCGTCAACCTTGACGGAACCTTGCCTCGGCCGATCAAATGCCCCCAACCGGCGAAAAGCACCCATCATGGTTAATGGGTTGTAAATGTGGCGCGAGGGTGAAGGCAAGCCGTGGAAGCCGGCAAAAACACCGGTTTCGGCCGGAATTTTGGGCCGGGCTCCCGGCAAAACCGCCGCCATGGAGCCGGTTGGAAAAGGGATTGGCGCCGGACCTCAGGCTTGCGCCGTACTCGCGACCAGCACCGGGCGGGGCGCCGCGGTGCGGACGCTCCCGCGGTCGAACAGCATCCGCCGCTCGAAGGCGCTCGAACGCATGATCGGAAAGCGCGTCAGGACCCGCTCTCGCAGGCTCCGGAAATCAGACGCCATCAAGGCGACCTTCTTCAACACGTTCGGAAACGAGCGCGGTTCCGTGATCGCCTCGTGCAGGAAGACCCGGCGGTAGAACGCTTGATGTTCCGCCCGGACCTGCGCAAGTCCGGTATCGGCATTGAAATGCTCGCACGCCAGGTAAGCGAGGCGCAGCGTGACGTAGGGCAGCTCGGGGAACCGCCGGGCCTGCTCCGGGTCGGCAACAAAACGCGCCGGATCGACGAAAACCTCACCGCGATCGAGACGCGGGTGAAGCACGTCTCCGAACAACTCGGTCGCATAGGACATGCGCTGGTCCGACGTCAGGATGTGCAGGCGGACGGAGCTGCAGAGTTCGCCATCGACGTGAATTCCGAACGTCCATGCGTTCGGCGCGTCGTCATAGCGGTCGCTGACGCGACGCGACTCCGACGGCAGGATCAATCCGCCCTGCAGATAGGCCCGATAGCGCATCTCATAGAGGCGGTCCTTGTCTTCCGGAGTTTCGATCAGCCGGTAGTCGACCCGATCAAAAATCCCTGCCCCCCGCATGAAAAGCGGAGCGCGCGGCTCGGCCGGGGATTCCATCTGACACTCCACACACGTCAACAACTTCCGCGAGTTCTAAAACATTAACGCCTCCTTAACCGAATTGCAAAGGCTTGAATCGATTACAGTTAACCCCCCGTGCGACTACGGAGACCCTGTAACGAGCTGAAATGACGGGAAATCTCGAGAACCGAAGTCAGGCGAAGGAGCGCGACGAGATCGCAACGACCTGACCGTCGAGCATGCGCCGACCATGCGAGGCATTGAGCAACTGGCGCACCCGCACCGCGGGCACCGGCCGGCTGAACAGATAACCCTGTCCCTCGGTCACCGTCCCGTCGGCGCTGATCAGCTCGAGCTGCTCGTTGGTCTCGATGCCCTCGACCACGACCGCCATGCCGAGGTCGGCCGACAGTCTCGCCACGCCGCGCAACAGCATCAGCGGCCGGTCCGTGTCGATGCCTTCCAGGAAGGAGCGGTCGATCTTCACCTTATGCATCGGGAAATTGTGCAGATAGCTGAGGCTGGAATAGCCGGTGCCGAAATCGTCGAGCGAGATGCGCACGCCGAGCGCGTGCAATTGCGACAGGATGTCGTGGGTGAGCTGGGTGTTGCGCAGCAGCGAGGACTCGGTGATCTCGATCTCCAGCCGATGCGCCGGCAGACCCGACACTTCGAGTGCATAACGGATCTCACTCAACACGTCGCGCTGGTGGAATTGCTGCGGCGAGAAGTTGACGGCGACGCTGACGTTCTCCGGCCACTTCATGCATTCCATGCAGGCGCGGCGCAGGATCCAGCGGCCGAGATCGACGATCAGGCCCATGTCCTCGGCGACCGGGATGATGTCGACCGGCGAGACCGTGCCGCGCACCGGATGATTCCAGCGCAGCAGCGCCTCGCAGGTGGTGATCTTGCCGGACTTCAGGTTGACCAGCGGCTGGTAGAACAGCTCGAATTCCTCGTTGGCGAGCGCCTTGCGCAGGTCCAGCTCGAGGATGCGGCGCGCCTCGACGGTCGCCGCCATCTCGTCGCGGAAGAAGCAGAAGGTGCCGCGGCCGTCCGCCTTGGCGCGATACAGCGCCATGTCGGCGTTCTTGAGCAGCGTGTCGGCGCTGGCGCCCTCCGGCGAGGTCAGCGCGATGCCGACGCTGGCGCCGATCTCGACCAGGTGATTGTCGATGCGGTAGCGCTCGCTCAGCCGTTCGACGATGCGGCGGGCAAGCGCGGCGGCGTCTTCGGGCGAAGAGATGTTCTGCTGGAACACGACGAACTCATCGCCGCCGAAGCGGGCGACGAAATCCTCCGGGCGCAGCATCTCGCGCAGACGGTTCGCGACGGCGCACAGCAGCTGGTCGCCGCAGGGATGACCGAGCGTGTCGTTGACCTGCTTGAACTGGTCGAGGTCGACGAACAACAGCGCCGAAAGCCGCTCGGAATGATGCGAAGCTGCCAGCAGCCGTTCGATCTCGTCGCGGAAGCTGACGCGGTTGGGCAGCGCCGTGAGTTCGTCATAGCGGGCGAGATGGCTGATCTTCGCCTCGGCACTCTTGCGTTCGGTAATGTCCTCGAGCAGGACGACTGCACCTCCGTCCGACATCGGCTGAATGGTCCATGACAGCGTACGCCCGCGTGCGGAGTCCGGGTCCGGGGTCACGATCTCCTTGTTCCGGAGCTCGCGAATGCCCTGCAGGATCAGGTCCCCATTCTCCTTCGAGAGAGTCCCGGCCTCGACGCAAGCCGCGATGATCTCCGGCGCGCTGGCGCCATCCTGCACGAAATCGCTCGGCAGGTTCATCATCGCGCCGAAACGATGGTTCACGACGGCGAGCCGACCGTCGACGTGGAACATGCACAGGCCGTGCGGCATGTTGTTCAGCGCGGTGTCGAATTGGCCGGCGAGCGCTGCTTCGCGCTCACGCGCGACCAGCGCGCGCATGAATATCCTGTGCAAATTGGCCGAGATTCCCATCAGTGAGAACAGGAAGGCAGCGCTGACCACCGACATCGCCACGTAGAACGGCGTTCCCCGCAGCGCCAGGGCGATCACGATCGGGACGAAGACGAGGCTGACCTGCAGCTGGAATATCCATTGGCGGCCATAGGCCCTGCCCGCGCCGCCCGCCGCGATGCCGGTCGTAACCGACAGGGCGATCATATGGGCAACGGCGTCGTCGCTGGCCAACAGGGTGGTCGAGCACCACGTCCCGATCGCTGCCGCCTGGATCATCGCGCCGATCTGATAGCGCTTCTGCCAGCGCGCCGCTTCCGCGGCCGTCAACGTCGCCTTGCGCTTCTGATACAGATGTAGATCGAACGCGCGGATGACGCCGGCGAGGGCCAGAAGTCCGACGCAGGCCCAGATCAAAGGCTCCGCGGTCTTCAAGGCCGTCAGCGCCGCCCCGATCGAGACGAACACCAGCCCAGCCAGCAGCGGTCGGGGAGCTTCGAACAAGGAATCGATCAACGCCGCCGAAATCGTCGGCGAGGCCTGTCCAGGTGCTCCGCTTTGGCTTGCGAACTGCATTGGTGTTTGTACGCGCGTCCTGTTTGGCGCGTACTTTTACCCAGCCCAGATGAAGCCTTTCTGAGGGAACATCGTTAAAGTCGAGTTGTTTTTCGGTATCGACGAACCGATTTCTGCTTAAATATCAAGCAGCTAGGCAAGGCTTGCCGAGCGCAAGGTGAAGAAAGGATTGCTTTCCTCACCGAATGCGAAAAAATCCGCGCGCCTTTTCGAAAACATCGCGCGTTTCCAACGCGCGGATCTATTGGCCCGCCGTCGAGGACAACAGCGGCGACCATGCCGGGTCGGAGGCGAAGCCCGGCGTCGGCACCTTGAGCTCGTTGCGACCGGAGATGTCGACGCTGTAGAGCGACGGTCCGCCATTGCCGCCGGGATCGCGGAAGAACATCAGCACGCGGCCGTTCGGCGAGAAGGTCGGGCCTTCGTTGTGGAAGCCGGAGGTGAGCAGCCGCTCGCCGGAGCCGTCAGGCTTCATGACGCCGATCGAGAACTGCCCGCCGCCCTGCCGGGTGAAGGCGATGTAATCGCCCTTCGGCGACCACACCGGCGTCGAATAGCTGGCGTTGGTGTCGTCCTTGGAGAACGAGATGCGCTGCGCCTGTCCGCCGCCCGCCGCCATCACATAGATCTGCGACCGGCCGCCGCGATCGGACTCGAAGCAGATGCGGGTGCCGTCGGGCGAATAGGACGGCGAGGTATCGATCGCCGGCGTGTCGGTGAGACGCGTGGTCGAGCGCGAGCGCAGATCCATCACGAACAGATTGGAATTGCCGCCCTGTTGCAGGCTCATGATGACGCGCTGGCCGTCCGGCGAGAAGCGCGGCGCAAAGGTCATGCCCGGGAAGTTGCCGACGATCTCGCGCTGGCCGGTCTCGATGTTGAAGAGATAGACCTTCGGATCGCCCTGGCCGAACTCCATATAGGTGATCTCTTGCGAGTTCGGCGAGAAGCGCGGCGTCAGCACGAGGTCGGCGCCGCGGGTCAGATAGCGCACATTGGCGCCGTCCTGGTCCATCATCGCGAGCCGCTT
Organism: Bradyrhizobium nitroreducens; assembly: GCF_002776695.1. GTDB lineage: Bacteria > Pseudomonadota > Alphaproteobacteria > Rhizobiales > Xanthobacteraceae > Bradyrhizobium > Bradyrhizobium nitroreducens. Next base: position 6,190,797 of record NZ_LFJC01000003.1, on the reverse strand, counting down.
GACGCGTCGCTCCTTCGGCCCGCTCTCGTCCACGAACACCACGCGGCTGTCGAAATAGCCCTTCTCGCCGGTCATCCGCTCATAGATCTGGTCGGAGATGATGTGGGCGATGCGGCGCCAATATTCCGGCGAGGTGAAATATTGCTGTCCGGCGAGCTGCTGGCCGGAGACCACGTCCCACAGGCGGAATTCGGCCTTCAGCCGGCCGTCGGGCTGGCGCGTCATGCGGCCTGTGACGAGGGCCTGCGCGTTGAGCGTCTTCCAGTTCTGGAATTGCGGCGCGACGTCCATGTTGTTGATGCGCTCGATGAAGGCGGCCTGGTCGATCGGCGCGAACAGGCCCGAGCGCTTCAGATTGTTGGTGATGACCTGCGTGACGCCATTGCCGACGTCGCCGTCGGACGGCGAGCCCGGCAGGAAATTGGTGATCGCGATCGGGATCGGCTGGAATTCGGTCGGGTCGATACGAATTCGGCCCTGCGCGAAGGCCTGCCCGCTCCCGAGCATCGCGAGCGTCGATCCGGTCAGGGTCATGAAGCGGCGGCGGTTCATCGATCGGACGTCATTCATTGCAAAATTCTTTTGTTCGGATGTCACAACATATCTTTCAGGCCGAAAGTCATGGGAATGAGCTTCCAGCTCTCGTACTGCTGCTTCGGCATGAACGAGTAGACCTGACACTGCACGATGGCGCGCTTGGCGCTCTCCGCCACCGCCTGGGCGATCGACCGCGACGGTCCCCTCACCGCGACCACGATGGGTTCGGACGCCAGCGATCCGTCGATCTTCATGGGAATGTCGATGTCGGCTTCGTACTGGTCGGCATCCTGTCCGTTATAGGTCGGCGTGAAGCAGCGCTTGACCGCGCCCTGGAACGCACCGCGCCAGGTCGCAATGTTGTTGGCAGCAGTCCCGGTCGCCGCGCCCAGCGAGGCCGACGCATTCAGCGCCGAGCCGGTCTGCTCGTGCCGGGTCGCGGCGCGCTTGTCGAGGTCGCGCTGGATCTGCGCGGGATCGAAGCTGCGCTCCTTGGGCTTGGGCTGCTGCTGCGGCTGCACCGCCGCGACCTTCTGCTCCACGGGCTTCGGCGGCGGCTTCTTGGTCTCCTGTTTCTTCATGAGCTCGGCGAGCGGATCTTCCTTGGCCGGATCAGGCTTCTTTTCCGGCGGCTTCGGTTCTTCCTTCGGCTTCGCCTCGGCCACGGGCTTCGGCGGCTCGGGCTTCTTCTCCACCGGCTTCTCGACCGGCTTCGGCGGCGGCTCCGGCTGCGAATTGGTCTTGATCAGCTCTTTCTTCTCGGTGACCTTGCCGACGGCGTCTTCCTCCGGCTTCGCCTCCGCGATCTTCTCGACCTTGGGCTTCGGCTCTTCCTTCTTGCCGGTCTTCTGCCCGGCCATCATCTTGGCGAGCTGATCGGTGGAGATGATGTCGATCGGGAGCGACTCTTCGGGCGCGATGTAGGCCTTGCTGCTGAAGGTGACGAGCCCCCAACCCAGCACGAGGACGTGGAGGGCAATCGACGCAACGAGTGTCTTGTCGACGTTCACCTTCACTGCCTTAAGACCCCTGATCCGCTTCCGTGACGAGGGCGAGCTTCTTGAACCCGGCGCCGGACAACTGGCCCATCACCTTGGCCACCGTGCCGTAATCCGCCTTCTTGTCGGCGCGCAGATAGATGCGCTCCTCCAGCCCGCCGCGCGCATCGGTGATCGCCTTCAGCTTCGGGATCAGTTCGTTGATCGCGATCTCGGTGTCGTTGATGAACACCTTGCCCTTGATGTCGACCGACATCTGGATCGGCTTCTGGTCGTTGTTCTCGAGGCTCTTGGCATTGGTCTGGGGCAGGTCGAGCGGCACGCCGACCGTCAGCATCGGCGCCGACACCATGAAGATGATGAGCAGCACCAGCATCACGTCCACCATCGGCGTGACGTTGATCTCGGCCACGACGGGCTTGCGCCGGCCGCGGCGACCGCCGCCTCCGGACGAACTCGCAACGTTCATGCCCATGGTCTGGTGCCCAAGTTGCCCTTCACACTATACACCCCGCGGTCAGCCCCGCTCGTCGATCTGACGCGACAGGATGGCGGAAAATTCATCGGCGAAGCCTTCCAGCCGCTGGGCCTGCCGGTTCACCTCGGACGTGAACTTATTGTAGAAGATAGTGGCAGGAATGGCGGCGATAAGGCCGACCGCGGTCGCAAACAGCGCCTCCGCGATACCCGGCGCGACCACTGCCAAAGAGGTATTTTTCGACGCCGCGATCGACTGGAAGCTCGACATGATGCCCCAGACGGTGCCGAACAGGCCGACGAAGGGGCCTGCGGAGCCGACGGTCGCGAGCACCAGCAGGCGGCGCTCCAGCCGTTCGACCTCGCGCGCGATCGAGACGTTCATGACCTTGTCGATGCGCATCTGCAGACCCGCGACCGAGCGGGCATGGCTCTCGAACGACCGCTTCCACTCGCGCATCGCCGCCACGAAGCAGGCCGCCATCGAATGCGTCGGCTTGGCCGAAAGGGTGCGATAGAGCTCCTCGATCGATTCGCCGGACCAGAACGCCTGCTCGAAACGGTCCATCGAGCGGCGGGTGCGGGCAAACAGGAAGATCTTGTCGATCGCGATGGCCCAGACCCAGACCGAGCAGGACAGAAGTCCCAGCATCACCGCTTTCACGATCCAGTGAGCCTGCCAGAACAGCGCGATCAGCGACACGTCCGCGGAAGCGGCAACCGGAAGGGCTGACTGAGCCACGTCGGCCGGATTCATAAGCAGTATCCTCTCAAGGCGATCGTTTACCCGATGTGCCGGCCAGCAAATGGCTACCGGTTCCCCAATGGCCGCGCTAGCACCGGCGCGGCCGGCAAGCCCGCTCAAAGCCTTTGTCTTTTGGGGTGCAGGGGCTCGTCCAAAGCCGGCCGTCTGCATTCCCTGCCAAGATGTCAAAACTATGGGCCTTTGGCCCCGGGCCTTGACGGTCCCTGGCTTCGGGCTTTGGGCGCGATTGTCCGTCCTTACCAGAGCCCGCCGTTGGTTAATGCGGGGTTACCAGAGGTGAATTTGGCTGCGGGAAAGGTAGGCAGCGCAGGCGGTTGGGGGTGTTTGGAGGGCGGGGTACCGGAGTTCCAGGCCGTCCCGATCGCATTGGCCTGGAAACCACGCCCCACCCGGAAAAATCATCCCCAAAATCACGTTCCGCGAAGTCTCGCCGTGATCATCCCCCCCCAAGGCGACCGCCGCCATGGCGCCTCAGGCCGCCGAGGCGGGCTCGGGGCAGTTGGTCAGTCGCGCAGGATTTCCAACTGCGGTGCAGCCATTGGGGACGTCGGCGATCACGACCGTGTCGGCGCCGATCCTGGCGAAATCGCCGATCCGGATATCGCCCAGAATAGTCGCCCCGGCGCCGATGAAGACGCCGCTGCCGATGCGCGGTGAGCGCGTCGGCAGCTCATTGCCGCGGCCGATGCTGACATTCTGAAGGATGGTGACCTCGTCGCCGATCCCCACATTGGCGCCGATCACGATGCCCGTGGCGTGGTCGAGATAGACTGACGAGCCGATGCTGGCCGCCGGATGGATGCTGACCTGCAGGACGTTCGACGCCTCGTTCTGAAACAACAGCGCGGCATCGCGCTGGTCATGATGCCAGAGCCAGTTCGAGACGCGCCAGGCCTGCAGCGCGACATAGCCCTTGAAATGCAGCAGAGGCGCCAACGGGCCGGCGATGGCGGGATCGCTGCGCACGATGGCCTGCAAGTCGCGGCCAGCCGCTTCAATCAATTCCGGCGCATCGCGAAAGGCATCGCGGGAAAAGCCCGTGAAGCGCGCCTGTTCGGCGGCGGTGCCGCCAAGCCTGTGCCCGATGAGATCGGCCAACGCCGCCGCAAGGCCGTCATGGGCGAGAACGGCCTCGGCAAGCGACCTGCCGAAGATTGGATCGGATGCGACTGCACGCTGCGCCTCGTCGCGTATGTTCTGCCAGAGGCGATCGTTCGTCGCGGTCACGGCTGCCGTCATCGCCGCCTTCCATGCTGTGGTGTTTCCTTCACCTTGCAAATATAGGCCACGGGCGGCCGGCACGCCACGCATCATGCCGCAGCTCCCCGTGAGGCTACGAGCTTGCGCGCCGGGTATCCGCAACCATATATAACCCCGATAGTCCCGCAAGTTTTCGGCCGACGCTGCTTTGGCCGGGATGTCCATGCAAAGCAGCTCGTTCAAGCCCCCGCGGTGGTCCGCCATCCGCGGGTTTTTCGTACCCGGCCGCTCTCAGCGTCGCGGAGACGAAATCCCGGATTCCGCTACTCGAGGTTACGCCAAGACATGTTGCCCAACGCGCGCATCGACGACCGCCACGACGACGTCATGTATCCCTCCGCCATACCGTTCGTGCTGGTCCATCTCGGCTGCCTTGCGGCGATCTGGTCGGGTGTCACCTGGCAGGCCGTTGCCATCTGCATCTCGCTGTACGTCGTGCGCATGTTCGGCATCGGTGCCGGCTACCACCGCTATTTCTCGCATCGGGCGTTTGCCACCGGCCGCGTGTTTCAATTCATCCTGGCCTGTCTTGCGCAAAGCACCGCGCAGAAGAGCGTGTTGTGGTGGGCGGCCAAGCATCGGCATCACCATCTGCATTCCGACACCGAGCTGGACGTGCATTCGCCGCGTCAGCGCGGCTTCCTGTACAGCCATCTCGGCTGGATCTTCTACCGCGAGCACGACGCGACCGACCTCGTGAAGGTCGGCGACCTCACGGTCTATCCCGAGCTGATGTGGCTGCACCGGCTGGAGCTGCTGCCGGCCTTCGTGCTTGCAGCGCTCTGCTTCCTGATGGCGGGATGGCCGGGTCTGATCGTCGGCTTCCTGTGGAGCACGGTGCTGGTCTATCACGCGACCTTCTGCATCAACTCCCTCGCCCATGTGCATGGACGCAAGCGCTACGTGACGGGCGATGATTCCCGCAACTATTGGCTGCTGGCGTTGCTCACCTTGGGCGAGGGCTGGCACAACAATCACCACGCCTATCAGAGCAGCGTGCGACAGGGCTTCTACTGGTGGGAGATCGACGTCACCTATTACATGCTGAAAGCGTTGTCCTGGTTCGGCATCGTCTGGAACATGAAGGCGCCGCCCGAACAGGTGCTGCGCAACGAGCAGCCGCTCGGCGCCCGCGTCATCAACCGGGCAGCCCGCGAGCTTGCCGGGCGGTTCGATGCACACGCCCTGGCACAGGCGATCTCGTCGGCGCTGCACCGGGCCGATCCGACCCAGCTGCAATTGCCGACGCTGCACGACATTCTCAATCGCGCGCATGAGGGCGTCGACGCACTGACCCATCTGCATCTGCCGAAGATACCGACCCGCGACGAATTTCTCGCCGAAGCCAAGGCGATCTTCGCGCGAACGCGATCCCTCAACGAGATCGTGGACCACGCCTATGAACACTTCCTGGCTTCGGTTCGCGCGCAGCTCGTGACGGTGCGCTGAACGTTTCAGGTCGACGCGGATCGGTGCCGGTCATGCTAATGGGCGCGTGCCTCGCACGCGCCGGCAGCTGAAAGCACCGCGCCGATCCCAAAGCGCGATGAGATCCGGATGAATCATCATCGCGCTTTCGGTCGTTGTTTGCGCATGATCGCTCCGGAAAACCGCTTCGCACTTTTCCGGATCATGTCTTAGAGTTCGATCTTCAACCGCTTTGCCGTTTGAGGCCCGACCTGGCCGTCGACAACGAGTCCTTTGGTCGCCTGAAACGCCGCAACCGCCGCGACCGTCAGTTCGTTGTATTCACCGTTGATCGGCCCCGGATTAAACCCCAGCTCCTTCAAGGCGCGCTGAATATCGCGAACCACGGACGCCTTCATGCCCGGGCGCCCGAGCGCATAGAGCTGGGTCGGCTCGGCCACATCGAGATCTTCACCCGCCTCCCCGTAAGTGAAGTTTGGAATCAGGACGCCCGTATCCCAGTTCCGGCCCGTTACTTTGCCGCGACGAACGCCATAGGCCGTGCCCATCGCCTCCACGGTGCCGCCCTTGCCGTCGCACACGACGATGTGCCCCATCATGCCTGGCCCGGGCGGGTAGCGAAGCAGAATGCCTCCGACCGTTGCCGCGGCCTGCTTCCACGGAATGCGCTTTCCGAGCTTCTGTGAATCGCTCTTCCAGGCGCCGGTATAAGCCTCGACCGTTGCAGGATCGCCGCTGTCGTCAACGCAGCCGTATAGTTTTTCGCCGACCTGATACACCAGCCAGGACATGAACTCCGCACAGTCCCACGGACCGTGCCAGTTCTTGTTGTTCTTGGGAACGCAGACGTTGACGTATTTCTCGCCAATGCGGGTCTCGGCCAGCTTCAGCATCTTTTCGCCGTCGGTCATGCTCATTTCCTTTGCGTGATGAAACTCGCTAGAATTCGGCCCTCAATCTCCAGACATCCATCTGCGAAGCTCCGACGGAATGCGCGATCATTGTTGAGATATTGATCGACCTCATCGGGTTGGTTGCGCTGTGATTGCCGACGCCGAAAATCTCGAGAAGGCGCGCTGCGGTCTTGTATCTGAGGCTCTTGAACAGGACCGTACCGCGACCCGTCTCGTACAGGGCTTAGGCGACGAAGTGCGCCATTCAGTCAAATATCATCGCATGAAACGGCCCGAGACTACGCACGGCACCCTGTGGTTGCAAGAGGAGATTGGATTTCGGAGTAGGTCGCATCGCCGCACAGAGGCGACGTCCGGCCATCGACGACCGGTTGCAGACACGATCAATTGCACTTCCGCGCGCGGACGCTCGAAGCGGATCCCCAAAAACCAAACCGCCCGCCTGCGGGTTGCGCAGACGGGCGGCTCGGGGCCATCAGGATTTTGGGGGCATGCGCCTGAAGGCTTTGAGAGGCATCAGGCTCGAAGGTCAGCCCTGCTGCTGATCGGTCGGCGGCGGGGTCGGACGCGTCTTGTGCTGCGCCATGAACTGGTCGAACTCTTCCTTGTCCTTGGCGTGACGCAGACGGTCGAGGAAGTTCTTGAACTCGACCTGCTCCTCCTCGAGCCGCTGCAGCGTTTCAGAGCGGTACTCGTCGAAGGCGCGGTTGCCGGAGGACGGCGGGCCGAAGCCAAAGCCGAAGCCGCGGCGCTCCATGCGACCGCGCATGCGGTCCATCTTGTACTGCATCCGCTCCATCTTGTTCTGCCAGCGATCCTGGTGGCTCCAGCACGACATTCTTCTGCTCCCGAGTGTGAAAAAGAGAAGGGCAAGTCCGATCGGCCACCAGATGATGAAGCCGAGAATGGTCACGGCGATCCAGCCGGGATGCCAGGGCGTATCGAGCATGCGGGGACGCTCGTACTGCTGGTATTGGTCCGAAGGGCCGCGCCAGCGATTGACGTCAGCGGTGTAGGCCATTTCCCATCTCCATCACGGCACCAGCGCCGTTGTGAATGTAAATAACATTTACATAGCTAGACGATCCCGCGATTTTGTCAAGCTGGCCGCCAGACACGCCCGCGTGATTATTTGCGCAATCTTATTTCGGCTTGCCCCAGGGGCCGCCCGGCGGCACGCCCGAACCGGAGGACGCCTCCGGTGGCACAGGCGGCGGCTCGGCGCCTTTCGCCGGCGGACGGCGGTCCGTCGGGAAACCGAGACCGCGCAGATAGATCAGCACCTCCGCCTCGAGCAGCTCATCCGGCGACATCGGCAGCTTTCGCCGCGCGGCATCGCCACGCGAGAACAGCGAGGCCACGCCGTGCGCCATCGACCAGATGTGCAGCGCCATCATCATCGCCGGCGGACGCGGCGTGCCAGGCGGCGACAGTGCCGCAAGCCGCTCGGCGGCGGCGCGAATGATGTTGAAAGCGCGCTCGCTCGCGGCCTGCAGCGCCGGATTGGCGTCGACCGGCACGCCGGATTCGAACATCGCGTTGTAGAAGGCGGGCTCCTCGCGGGCGAAGGCGAGATAGGCCTTGCCGACACGCTCGAACGCAGTGACCGTGTCAGGGCGCCCGTCGTCCCAGGCCGCAGTCAGGCGTGCCTCGAACTGCTCGAAGCCGCGCTGCGCAATCGAGGACAGCAGCTCGTCGCGGTCGCGGAAGTGCCGGTAAGGCGCCGCCGCGCTGACGCCGGCCATGCGTGCCGCATCGGCGAAGGTAAAGCCGGCCGCGCCCTTCTCGGCGATCAGCCCGAGAGCGGCCTGCAGAAGTGCTTCCTTCAGATTGCCGTGATGATAGCCGCGCTCGGCGCGGCGCTGCTCCTTGCGCCAGCTCATGTGAACGATCTTTACATGAGCCGGCGGCGAAGGTCACTAGCCGGAATCGGGCGTGATTAACCCCATATTCTCCGCGGTCATTCCGAGGCGGCTCATCAAACCGCCGCCCGGAAGGACGACACGGAGACTTACATCTGTGGAATCGGCAGCACGGGCATGACCTCGATCGCTTCGCCCGGGAAGATCGCAAAATGCGGATGGTTCTCGAACAGTTTTGCGGCTTCCTCCTGCGAGGCGGCCCGCACCACCGTGAAGCCGGTCAGGGCATTGCTGATCTCGGTGATGCCGCTTCCGTCGATCCTGCGGGTCTTGCCGAGCGGGCCGCCCAGCTCGACGATGACATCCCGGTGCTTCTCGACCCAGCCGTGCCAGGCGGCCATGCCCTCCCGCTCCCTTGCCTTCCGTTCGGCCTCTGGCATCGCATGCCAGGCCTTCATCTTTTCGCCGCTCGTGCTGCCAAGATAGACGGCGAGGAATTTGTGCTCGGTGCTCATCGGTTCTCTCCTTTGGTGATACGTAGACGGCCGCGAGCTCATCGCGGTCATTCTGGCTAGAGCGTTTTCGAGCGAAGTGGACACCGGTTCGCGTGAAGAAAACGCGTCAAAACAAGAATCTAGAGCTTCGGTTCTGATTCAATCAGAACCGAAGCTCTAGGCGCGCTTCTTCAGACTGGCGACACGGGTCGGGCGGGGCGTGCCGCTCTTGACCTGCGCGGCATGCTTCGGCGCGGCAGGCGCCGCATGCGCAGTGTGCGGCTTGGCCGTCTTGTCGCGTGCGAGCTTGCCCTTGGCCCCCTTGGCTGCATGCGGCGTCTCCGCCGCCATCGCCAGCCGCGTCGCGGCCCGCCGCGACAGCGTCGTCGACAGCAGCACATCGACCGAGCCTTCCGGAATCGCAAACAGCGCGCGGCCGGGCACGGGCAGGGTGGATGCGATATCCATCTGTCCCTTGGTCCGGCGTGGCAGCAGCGGCTGATGCTCGGTCTGCGCATTGAGGTCGGCGAGCGAGGGTGCCGGAAGTGTCCTGGTCTGCGTGAACACGAAGTTCGGGACACGCGGCCAGCGCGCGATCGGCACGGTCTCGGTCGGCGGATGCAGCAGCCACTCGACCTGTGTGGTCGGCGTCGCCGGCCGGTCGGCGGTCGCCGGTACCACATGCACGATGCGGTAGCCGCGTGCCTTGAGGTCGCGGATGATCTTCGGCAACGCCGCGACCGTCCGCGCCTGGATGTCGTGCAGCAGCAAGATGCCCTTGCCCTTGGCCTCCAGCCGCTGGATCGCAAGCTGGTAGACGCGGTCGGACGACACATGGCGCCAGTCGTCGGCCGGGAAATCGGCGCTCCAGACCTGGATGCCGCGCGAGATCAGATAGTTCTCGACGCCCTCGGCGCGCATCAGGCCGGGGATGCGGAAGAACGGCGCCAGCTTGGACGGATCGGTCATCGCGGCCGAAGTCCACTCGATGCCACCGTTGATCTCGGGCTCGAATTTCTCGACCGGCATCCGGTCGAAGGTCAGCGGATGGTTCATGCTGTGGGTGCCGACGGTGTGTCCCGCCGCCACCAGCTTGCGCACGCCTTCCGGGTTCGCCTTGGCCTGGCTGCCGATGATGAAGAAGGTCGCCTTGATGCACTCGTCGTCGAGTATCTTGAGGACCTGGTTGGAATATTTCGGCAGCGGACCGTCGTCGAAGGTGAGGACCACTTCATGGTCCTTCAGCGGCAGCGTCTCGCGGTACTGCATGGTGCCGATCCGCGGGTGCTCGTGCGGATCGACCACGAGGGTGCGGGAGGTCCCGAGCGCGTCGGGATGGCCGGGACAGTCGGCCGCGAGCGCTGCCGGCGCTCCCAGGGCCGAACATCCGAGGAAACCACCGAGGCAAAGGACGATCCACGATCGCGTCCGCAAAACAACGCTACTTCCGATCATGAACCCGGTCTGCCCTCATATGCGATTGCCGCCATAGTAGGTCGGAGACATCGGGAAACGGTTCAGGCGCCAAAAGCCCTTCCCGATACAAACTCCCCGTCCATTTGCAGGGCGTAGCATGAACAGAGTGTTAATAGGTCCCAGATCACCCCATTTTGCGCCGGCGTGACATTCCGGCATCAGCGCCCGTCGGCGTTCTTCTGTGACGTGCCCAACGGTACGATGTGGACGATCCGGTAGCCGTTCTCCCGCAAATATCGCAGGAAGGCCGGCATCATTGCGGCCGTGCGCGCCTTGTTGTCGTGGAAGAGGATGATGCCCTTGCCGCTCGCGGCGAGGCGCTCGGTGACGAGTTTCAATTGCTGCTCCGGCGTCATCTCCTCCCAGTCGCTGGCCCATAGATCGGCCCCGAACACCACGATGCCGCGCGACTGGAGCAGGTCGAGCTGCGCTTGTGTCGACTCGAAATAGGGGAAGCGGAAGAACGGCGTCGAGGGCGTCGTCGTCGAGGTTCCGCGCAGCGCCATCTCGTCTGCGGCAATGCCCCGGTCGATGTCGGCCATGGCCTTCTCGAACGAAATATGCCCCATGAGCGGATGCGAGTAGGAGTGATGGCCGACGGTGTGGCCCTCGCGGGCGATGCGTTTGACCATGTCGGGATGCTCGGAGGCGTGCTGGCCGATCAGGAAGAAGGTTGCTCGCACGCATTCCTGCGCCAGCGCGGCCAGCACCTTCGACGTCGTCGGCGGGGTCGGTCCGTCGTCGAAGGTCAGTACGACCTCGTGATCGGCCAGCGGCAGCGTCTGCGGAAAGCTCTTCAGGCCGACGCGTGGATGGCTCTTGGGATCGACGCTGAGGACGCGCGAGGTGCCGAGCGCGTCCTTGCGCGGGCACTCGGCGGCCTCCGCCGCGGCGCTGCCGATGACGGTCGCGGCGAGCACGCCCGCCATGGTCGAGGTCCACCTCAGTCGCGGCATCTTTGTCATTGCGCTCGGCTTTGCCTTGTGGGTATTGCCTGAACAATCAGCTCACACCACCCGTTCCAACCTGTCAAACGGCGAGGCGCGCCATGGATGAACATATGGACGTTGCCCGATCCGCCGCGGATTCGGTACTCGACCACGTGCCGATGCGCAATGAAGACGGCGAAATTCGTCATGAATTCGTCGAGGAGATCGCCCGTGCGATCGAGGCCGGCGACAGCGCATCGCTGCGCGCCTGCGTCGCCGAGCTGCACGAGGCCGATCTCGGCGATCTCATCGGCGCCCTGGAGCCCGACGACCGCGTCCGCCTGGTCGAGCTGACCGGGGCCGATTTCGACTTCTCCGCGCTGAACGAGGTCGACGAGGGCGTCCGCGAGGAGATCCTGGACGAGCTGCCGCCGGAGACGGTCGCCGAGGGCGTCCGCGAGCTCGAATCCGACGACGCGGTCGAGCTGCTGGAAACCCTCGACGAGGCCGAGCAGGAGGAGATCCTCGAAAAGCTGCCGCTCAAGGAGCGCGTCGCGCTCGAGCGCAGCCTGCTGTATCCCGAGAATTCGGCCGGCCGGCGGATGCAGACCGAGTTCATCGCGGTACCCCAGGATTTCACCGTGGGGCAGGCGATCGACTATATGCGCGAGACGCCGGATCTGCCGGACCGCTTCTACGAGATCTACGTCGTCGACAAGGATCAGCATTGGCAGGGCGCGGTCTCGCTCGATGTCCTGCTCCGCGCCCGCCGCCCGGTGCCGCTCACTGAATTGACCGACGAGGACCGCCGCCGCGTCTCCGTCCTGGAGGACCAGGAGGAAGTCGCGCGCATGTTCGGCAAGTACAACCTGGTCGCGGCACCGGTGCTCGACACCCAGGACCGCCTCGTCGGCGTCATCACCGTCGACGACGTCGTCGACGTCATCGAGGAGGAGGCGGACGAGGATCTCAAGGCGCTCGGCGGCGTCACCAGCGACGAGGAGCTCTCCGACACCGTCTTCACCATTGCGCGCGCGCGGTTCAACTGGCTGCTGGTCAATCTCGCCACCGCCTTCCTGGCCTCCTCGGTGCTCGGCCTGTTCGAGGGCCAGCTGGAGAAGATGGTCGCGCTCGCCGTGCTGGCGCCGATCGTCGCGAGCCAGGGCGGCAATGCCGCCACCCAGACCATGACGGTGGCGGTGCGGGCGCTGGCGACCCGCGAGCTCGGCTCGTCCAACGCCTGGCGCGTGGTGATGCGCGAGGCGCTGGTCGGTCTCGTCAACGGTCTCGCCTTCGCGGTGATCACGGGGATCGCGGCGGTGGCCTGGTTCAAGATACCCGGCCTCGGCATCGTCATCGGGCTGGCGATCATCTGCAACCTCGTCGCAGGCGCGCTTGGCGGCATCCTGATCCCGATGGCGCTCGAACGCGTCAGGGCCGACCCGGCGGTGGCGTCGGGAACGTTCGTGACCACGGTGACCGACGTCGTCGGCTTCTTCTCTTTCCTCGGCATCGCGACGCTGTGGTTCGGGCTGAGGTAGCGGGCGGTGTGGGCTCGGGCTCTCTCCACGTCATTGCGAGAAGCTCTTGCGACGGAGCAATCCAGAGTGCCGCCGTGGAGGGATCCTCGATTGCTTCCGCCTTCGCCAAGGCTTCGGCGGACAAGTCGCTGCGCTCGCAATGATGATGGTAGGCAGCGCGGGCGCCCTCACTCTCGTGTCCCGGGCGCGCTGCGGCGCGGAGCGCTGCTGCGCAGAACCGGGACCCAGAAGGCGGCGTACTCCGCGGCGAGATGGGCCCCGGCTCTGCAGCGCATCACTTCGTGCTGCGCAGCGTCCGGGGCACGAGACCATCTTTAATCCGAACTTAAGCGACCTGCCGCATCATCGCCCGCGCTTGGGGGAATGGGCATGCGTGTGCGATTAAAGGCGGACGGACGGATCGTCGAGGTACGGGACGGGCAGGAGTTTCCGGTCCAACCGTCACCGGAGCAGCCCGCGATCGCAAACCCGCCGGCCGAGGCTGGCTCGCTCGCCGTGCGCGATCTGCGCCGCCGCGCCTGCCTGACCCAGATGGAGTTTGCCGCCAAGCTCGGCGTTCCCGTCGAGACCATCCGCAACTGGGAGCAGGGCAAGCGTGCTCCGCGAGGTCCGGCCCGCGCGCTGCTCGCGGTGATCGCGCACGCCCCGGACACGGTATTCCAGGCGCTCGCCAAAGCCTGACGGCAGCCCTGGCGCACACCTCCCGTTAGTCTTGCGCCGAATATCCGGCCGGATCGCCGCTGCGTCCGTTGGCAGTGTCGCGGGCGGGGTCCATAATGACGTCAGGGGCTGCCGCAACGGAAGAGGAGTCCTCATGCTGTTCGTCGAGGCCAATGGCGCAAGAATTCCGGCGATCGGGCTCGGGACCTGGGAGCTGAGCGGAAGGCCCGCCGCGCGCGTGGTCGAGCAGGCGCTGCGGCTCGGCTACCGCCACATCGATACCGCGCAGGTCTACGACAATGAGCGCGAGATCGGCGACGGCCTGCGCTCCTCGGGCGTGCGCCGCGACGACGTGTTCCTCACCACCAAGGTCTGGACCAACCATTTCGCGCCCCACGATCTCGAGCGCTCGGTCAAGGAGAGCCTGGCTCGCCTGCGGCTTCCGAGCGTCGATCTGTTGCTGCTGCACTGGCCCAACCCGCACGTGCCGCTGGCGGAAACGCTGGGCGCGTTGTCGCATGCGAAGACGATGGGGCTGACCCGCCACATCGGCGTCTCCAATTTCACGGTGGCGTTGCTCGAGCAGGCGGTGGCGCTGTCGCCGGAGCCGCTCGTCTGCAACCAGGTCGAATATCACCCTTATCTCGACCAGACGAAGGTGAGGGCGGCCTGCGACCAGCACGGCCTTGCGCTCGTCGCCTACAGCCCGATCGCCAAGGGGCGCATCAAGACCGACCAGACGCTGGCCGAGATCGGGCGCACCCACCACAAGTCGCCGGCCCAGATCTGCCTGCGCTGGCTGGTGCAACAGAATGTTGCTGCGATCCCGCGCACCTCGCGCATCGAGCGGCTGTCCGAAAACATCGAGATCTTCGATTTCGAGCTGTCGGCGGACGAGATGAGCCAGATCGCCGCGCTCGCCAATCCGAAGGGCCGTCTGACCGATTTCGGCTTCGCCCCGAAATGGGATTGAGGGGAGACCGCGGTATGCTAACAGCAGGGCGGAAATCCAAGATCGAACGATGGAACTGCGGACCTTCATACGGACGGACATTGCGGCGTCGGCGCTCGCGCATCTGACGCTGGTGGCGCTGATCATCGTGATCAGCGAAGTCCATCCGTTTCGCACCCAGCAGCCGGAGACTGTGACGGTCGATATCGTCACGCCGGAGCAGGTGAAGCAGGAGGTGGCCAAGGCGGAGGAGAAAGCTCAGGAGGAGGCGAAGGAGAAACCGCCGGAGCCCGAGCTGAAGCTGCCGAAGCTGGATTTCACCGACAAGGCACCGGAGGCGTCGAAGTCTGCGGCCAAGCAGCAGGCGCCGTCACCGCAGCCTTCTCCCGAACCGCAACGGCCCGCGCAGCAACAGCCCCAGCCGCAACCCCCGCCGAAGCCGCGCGAGGCCAACGCACAGCCGCAACAGCCTCCACCACAACAACCTCCACCGCAACAGCCGCCGCCGGAACCCCAGCCTCAGGCGATGCCGCAACCGCCGCAGCCGCAGGCACAGCAACCGCCGCCACAGTCCGCGCCGCCGCCAGCCTATCAGGCGCCGCAGCCTGACGTCACCGTCAAGTATGGCGTCATGCTCGGCCTGCCGCCGGAATTGCCGGCGCCGCTGCCGAAAGACGCCCCCAAGGACGATGGCGGCGACGCCAAGGATTCGATCGCAGCCAAGCTGCCGGCCGAGATCGTCGCCGAGCTGCGCCGTCATTTGCGGGGCTGTGCGAAATTGCCGGCGGGCCTCAGCCCGACCGACAACGTTCACATCAAGCTGCGCACGGTGTTCGCGACCGACGGCACGCTGGCGCGCGAGCCGATCCTGATCGAGGCCCCGCCGTCCGCCAAGGGCGTGGCCCTCGTGAAGTCCGCCATGAGCGCGATCCAGGGCTGCCAGCCTTACAAGATGCTGCCGCCCAATCTGTACGAGGAATGGAAGGTGATGGACCTGCCGTTCAGTCCGCGGGATTTCGGAGGCTAGCTCTCCTGGTCGGGGTAGCCCGGATGGAGCGAAGCGCAATCCGGGGTCGCTCGCACGGCATCTCGCACCGTCCCGGATTGCGCTGCGCTCCATCCGGGCTACGGCGCCGTGCCTGTGTCGCCCTCTGTCAATCCGCTGCCGCAAAAATATTCCGCTTTACCGAAATTCGGTTTTGTCGTATGTGTCGCTCATCCCGGCTCACCAAGAGGGGCGACTTGTGGTCGTCTTGTTCGCGAGCCGGGCTTGCGGTGGACGCGGCAGCGTCGGCACGAGAGGTGCGGGCAGGGCGGGTAGTCCCTGTGAGCCCGTAACCGCGTGCGGACGACGGCGCTGCTAGGTTTCGTCTCGTCTGTAAGTTTCCGGCTTCGTCGACAGGGCCGGGAATACTGCGGCGACATGGCGGGCCGTGCGTACGGCAAAACCGTGTGGTCCTGGCCGTCGTTGCCACGGTCAAGTCGTTCGAAGATGTGCGCGAGCCCAACCGGGTGGACGGCATCGTCAATTCGAGCGGTGAGGGAGGCCAAAA
>NZ_LFJC01000003.1:6174658-6174940 GCF_002776695.1 Bradyrhizobium nitroreducens | reverse complement strand
TCGATCTGGCCAGCGGCGTGCAGAGCGCTTCGATCACCGGTGGTGCTGCCACCATCACGCAGAGCGGCGCCACGGTTGGTACTGCCCAGACCATCTCGTCGGTCGCCGGCGGTAAGGTCATTCTGGAGAGTTCGACGGGTGCGGACCTGAACGTGACCGGCAAGGCCGATCTGCTCAAGGCCCTTGGCCTGAGTTCGGCCGCCGGCGGCGGCAACACGAGCGTGAGCGTGGCCCGCCAGACCAGCGCGGGTTCGCTGGGTGCTCTGGTTCAGGATGGTTCGA
>NZ_LFJC01000003.1:6063158-6174648 GCF_002776695.1 Bradyrhizobium nitroreducens | reverse complement strand
TCGAACTTCACCAATTGATTGTCCACGGTGTCCAGGCTCTCGCTGGTCTCCGTCAGAAACTCCCGCAACAGATCATCCATGAGCTACGCCTTACTGACCTGAACCTGGACTTCGACGCCTGAGCCAGCCTTGGCACGGACGGAAGTCCCTCCCTGGATCGTTAGACAACCCCTTTCACAGTCCCGTTAATTTCATCCTCCGTGCTAATACGGATATTGAAGAGAGGTTTGCGGTTTGACGGCATGCAGCAGCGCTTTTCGGCAAGACCGGCTCCGCGCGACGGCAGCGGGGAGGCGTAAGGTGAACGGGCCGATAACAACGGGGACGACGCGTGGGAAAGTCTCGCTCGTGAAGCACGATAGACGCGGCACGCGGGACATTGAACCGAGCCGTCCGCAACCGGAGGCGCACTCGCGTCCCTCGTTTCACATTGTCGTTGCGACCTTCAGGGTCTGCGCATTCGGTAAACGAACGGTTACCCCGTCGCCAGGGCGGCGCGCGGCGCGCTAACCCAATCGTGCGGCCGGGCTCATGTCGCCATCGGGACGATGCTCCGCCAGGCAATCGTTGATGGCGGCGAGCAGCGCGTGCGGCGTGAACGGCTTGCGCAGGCAGCGCGCGGCACCGAGCTCCAGCGCCATCCGCAGGAAATCGGGTGCAGGCGAATTCAGGTTGGCAAAAGCGTAGCCGGACATCGCGATCAGCGGAACGACAGGCGCCCGCTCGTGGAAGATCCGAATCGATTCGAATCCGCGCATGTGCGGCATGAAGATGTCGATGATCATCAAATCGAACTGTCCATGCTCGAGGGCGCGCAGCCCGGCTTCACCTCCCTCGGCAATCGTCACCCGAAAGTTGTTGCGCTGAAGATAGACATCGATGGCCATGCACACCATCGGGTCGTCGTCGACGACGAGAATGTGGCGCAGGCTTTTGGTCCCCGTATGAGCTTCCCGTTTCGGCGATTCAATCATCGAACCGTGGGACACGCCGTTCTCCTTTGCTTTCAATCAAGAGAGGGATGGTCACAAACGTCATTGGCGGGACGAGAGAAACGGAGACGGCGGAAGCGAGATCCGCGGTCATCGGGCGCCAAGTTTCAGAGCAATATTGGATACCTGTAAGCGCTCGCCCAATCGACGAGGCGGCGCCGGTCAACCGGCGTCCGATGGCAGCACGGATGCAATGCTTCCGGCTCATGAAGGCCCCCTTACCGCTTTTTCCTGCATGCCCTTGCAGGACAGGCGCCGCTCAAAAGCGAATCAACGCGCCGTTCTTATTTCCGCCGCAAATGAGACAGCCTGTCTGCCCTCCAACGGGTATATGGACGACACTACAACCTTTACAATAGAATTTGTTCGCCGTGCAACTGAACGACGAACCGGGCCCCGCGCCGATCGTCCCATCGAACCCGCCGGATTGACCTGCATGAACGCGAGCGCCCGCCCGCCCAATCAACTGCTGCAGTTGCTCGATACTGCGGACTTCGATCTGCTGCGTCCGCATCTCGCGACGGTCGAAATGGTCAGCAAGTCTGTCTTGGGCGAGGCGGGTGCGGCGCTGAGATATGTCCACTTCCCGCATGGCGGATCGGTTTCGATCACGGTGGGCCTGTCCGAAGGACAGATGATCGAGGTTGCGATGCTGGGCCGCGACAGCGCCATAGGCGGCGGCGCGGCGCTGGCCGACGGCATCGCGCCGTCAGACGTGGTCGTGCTATTCCCCGGCGCTGCTTCCGTGCTTGAAATTGCGGCTTTCCGTGCCGTCGCTGCCGCAAGCGCACCGTTTCGCAAGCTGATGATCCGCCATGAGCAGGTCTTGCTGGCGCATGCGCAGCAGTCGCTGCTCTGCAATACGATCCACCCTGTGGAGGCGCGGCTCGCGCGCTGGCTCTTGCGCGCCAGCGACCTGTCCGACAGTGGAATCCTGCCGCTGACTCAGGAGGCGCTGGCGCAGATGATCGGGGTCCGGCGAAACGCCATCTCGCTGGTCGCGCACGAGCTCCAGCGCGCCGGCATCATCCACTACAGCCGGGGCCACATCGAAATCCTCGATCTGCGGGCGCTGCAGACGACGGCTTGCGAGTGCTATGCCACGGTGAAAGCCTACCATGTCCGCCTGGTGGGGACGGCGCCGTGACGACGGTGCGAGGGCCTCGACTGTGTGCCGGCTTGAATGCTGTATTCCAGGAACGGTCGCCGGGGCGGACATCTTGTCCCAATTGCCAATATATCCCGACATGAACATGATGGAACCTGACCTGCGCCGGACGTGGATCTCGCACATGGCGATTTGATCGCGCAGGAAACGGGAGGCAGCTTTGGAAACGATGGTGCGCCCATCCAACGGTTTCCTGTCCGCATTGCCGGCAGACGATTATGAATTGATCCGCCCGCACCTGCGAACGGTCGATCTGCCCCACGACGCCGTGCTGGTCGAGACCGGCGAGACGCTGAAGCGCGCCTATTTTCCCCACCGCGGCGTCATCTCGCTGGTGGTGAAACTCGCCAAGGGCGAACATGTGCAGGTCGCCATGATCGGCCGCGACAGCCTGCTCGGGGCGTTCTCGACCATGGGCGATGCATGCGCGCTGAATACGGCCATCGTGCTGGTTCCAGGCCTTGCATCGGTGGTAGATCTCGACCGGCTCCGGAGCGCCGCCGACCAGAGCAGCACGGTGCGCACCTCGCTGACGCGCCATGGGCTGGCGGTCTACGCCCAGCTCCAGCAGACCGCGGGCTGCAATGCCGCCCATCCGGTGGAGTCGCGGCTGTCGCGCTGCCTGTTGCACACTCATGACCTGTCGGGCGACTGCCGGCTGCTGCTGACCCAGGAGGCCATGGCGCAGATGATCGGGGCACGACGCAACAGCGTCTCGCTGGTCGCCAATACGTTGCAACAGGCAAATTTCATTCACTACAGCCGCGGACACATCCAGATCCTCAATCTCGACGGCCTGCGTCAGACGGCGTGCGAATGCTACGCCACCGTGAAGGCCCAGTACGACCGGCTGCTCGGCGCGCGCTGACCGCCGCGCTCGCATGGTAAACCGCCGGCTAAGGCCGACGCGCAAACACAGGATGTCCTGCTACCGGAACTGAAATTCGAATGCCGTAGACACGGACCATGCCCTCGCGCCGGAACGTTCCGCGCGACAGATGACCCGCGATCAAGGCAGCAAGACCATGTTTGACGTCACCGTCGCGCCCGCGCAGAAGGCGCTCGATGCCGAACCCGCACGCGAGCCGCGCGCCTACGAAGCGCTGGTGCGCGAGATCGGCGAGGACGGCGCAAGTGAAGTGCGCGACGTGTTCTGGAGCGAGACCTGTGCGCGCCTGGAGCTGTTCCGCACGCTCTCGCTCGCACAGCACGCCGGCAAGATCGCACGCGAAGCGCATTCGCTGAAGAGCGCGGCCGGGACGTTCGGCTATGTCAGGCTCGCGGTGCTGGCGCTGACGCTGGAGAAAGCCGCGGAGATGCTCGACGACGTCGAATTCCGCGATCTCCTGGATCGCATGGATGCAGCTTATGCCGCCGCGCGTGCGCAGGAACCGCAGGCCTGAGACGCGATGCATTTGAGACGAAACGTCGTCACGCTTCGGATACCCTTTCAGGCATAGTGTTTTTCGGAGGACCGCCGCGCAAGGCGCACCGGCCCGGGCCGCGCGAAACCCGCCGTACTTCTACGGCTTGGGATTTTTAGAGATGGCTAATCATAGGTGGTGATAGTCGCGGGAAACCAGGAGGGTTTTCCATGTTCACCTACGAGACCGCGGACCAGAAAGAGGTTCGCCGCTTCCGCATCGCACAGTTCAACGGCCGGATGGCGACGGTGAAGGCCGGAGAATCGACGGTGACCGGCTTCGTTCGTTCGGTGCTGGAGCAGGAATCGACCATGCCGCCCCGCTGGACCATCACGATCATCCCGAACGGGCCGAAGGAAGAGATCAAGCCGCTGCGTCCCGCCTCGCGCGCGCGTCCCTTCGCCGAAGATTATTTCTGAACGCTATCGGTTTTCGGCAAGCGCGCGCCGCCAGCAGCGGCGCCAAGTCCTCAATCGATTGAATGCAGCAGCGCCGCACGGACGAGGTCCGCGGTGTTGCGCGCACCGAGCTTGCGCATCGCCTCGGCACGATGGCTCTCGAACGTGCGCGGACTGATCTGCATCCGAAGCGCGCCCTGCTTGTTCGAGTAACCTTCGCTGATCAGCCTCAGCACCTCGCGCTCGCGCTTGGTCAGGCGCTTCTGCCCCGACAGGCCGACGAGTTCGGCGCTCGGCACGCGCTGGGCCTGCTGTGCGCGTGCGGCCTTCGCATCCGTATCCTCGACGCTGGCCGGGATCGGCAGGCCAGCCTTGTGAGGACCGGCAAGCTGCTTGACCAGACCGCAGACGCGCTCGGTTTGGGCCAGCGCGTTCTCGATCACCCGCTGCAGATAGGCACGATCGCCGGTCACGGGCGCGAGCTGATCGCTGTGATGCTTGATCTCGCCCATGTAGAGCAGCAGCGCAGTCAGGGGGCCGTTGAGCTCACGGGCGATGGCAGCGGCCATTTCGTCGGCGGCCTTGGCCCGGGCGGCGCTCAGGCGGACGAAATCGAGCTCTTCAGTTGGAGCGGCGCTGCTTTCGTACCATTCCGACGGCCGCGAATCGGCGGCCGTATCATTCTGTGACCCCATGTCACTCATTTAGCGGAACCCGGGGCGCTCTGTGGTTAACTTTTTGCTCCGTAAGACTACGGTGATTTTGACAGTTTTGCGCTAAAATAGCGACGCCGGCACAATTTGTGCTTGCGCTGGCCGGCGGGTGACCATGCAAGGGTTGAGTTTCTCGCTGAAGTCTTGGGCTAACGGGCCAAAAACGCCTTGATGGCCGCCTTCGCCCGACGTCGCCCCCCGGCTTTTACGGAATAATTAACGGCGACTTGGTTCTCTTAGGGAGGTTGAGAGCGCGCAAATGCCTCCACGCATTGGGCCCGCACGCCCGCGGGAAACGCTGCGAAAGATTGCGTGCCATGAACGAGATCGATCGGCTGTCGGAATTCTTGCAGAGGCTGACGCCGCTGTCGCGCAGCTGTCTGCTCAGCGAACTGGAGCGGCTCGAGCTGTGCGGCATCGACATGCCCGGTTCGGCCGACATTCAGTCGCGCTTGCGCGCCGAGTTTCGCAAGGACGGATCGACCCAGGCGCGCGCCACGAGCCCTTCGCGTTACTTCTTCGCGCCGCTCGAGCTGCTCCTGATCGACGGCGCCCCCGAGCACGCCAACATGGGGCGGATCTCCCGCAACACCCTCACTCCGATCTGGGAGTGGATCTGCCGCGACCTGCTGCCGACCATGGCACGCGACTACATCAAGGCGATCAACGACCAGGTCGCCGCCAACAACCCGAAGGAAGTCCTGAAGATCGCGTCAAACTTCCAGACCAAGGTCATCAAGGTCCTCGAGAACACCCTGGCATCGGCGGAGAGCGCCGAGTTCGCGCGCGGCAAGCTCGCGCAATACACGGCCTCGCGCAGCGCCTTCGACGACGTCAAGAAGATGCAGCTGGTGCTGCGTGCCGGCAACGCGCTGCCGAAGTTCAACGAAAAGCTGCCCGAGAAGATCGCGAAGTTCGACGACGGCCAGGTCGCTCAGATCACCGCGCAACTCGACGCGTTCAAGAAGGCTCATCCCGAAGCCCTGCCCTTCGCGCTGGCGCTGGTGGCAAGGCGCCTGACGACGTCCTGGCAATTGGTGCGTCTTGCCACCAAGGCCGCCGCGAGCAAGAGCGCGGCTGACGTCGCCGCCACGCCCTATGCCTGCGTCGTTCCCATGGTGCTCGACCGGCTCGACGACAAGCGGCTCGCGCTTCGTGTCGCGCTCCGGCACAACCGGGTGCTGGTCGCACGCGACCTGCTCGCCGAGATCTACGACACCGAATACGCGCTCAAGGTGCGCATCGATGGCATCGAGAGTTGCGAATGGGGCGTCCGCCTGCAGCAATTGATGGACGCGATCGCGGCGCTGGTCTCTGCCGAGATAAGCCGCTTCCCGTCCAATGTCGGCCACATTCTCGGCTCTCGCCGGCTGCGCAGCCACGACACGATCGGCGGCAAGCTGACTTATCTGGCCTGGAAGGGACGCGACGCGGTGCAGGACGGCGCGGCGGCGTTTCGCAAATTGATCGGGCAGACCTGATATCGCGCGGCGCGCCTAAAGCGCGATGACAATCGCGCTTTAGGTTGTTGGCTGCGCATGATCTTCTCGGAAAACCGCGGCGCACTTTTCCGGATCATGCTTTAGTGCGCGCGCGGCAGGCACAGGAAGCGATCGAGAAATCGCCCCGACATCACCACCCTGAACCACCAGTACATCAATCGCCGCGTCGTCATTGTCGCAATCCTCGACAGCCCACCACCGGCTGTGCGGAGCAATAGCGCGGCTGCAGCAAGACGCGTGTGATGCGCTTCACATTCGCCGCGGCAGGCCCGGACGCGTTGTCGCAGAACCGTCACGAGCGAAGGCGAAACTTGCGCGCACCGCGCGAGTGCGAATCCGTCCAGCGTCGCCGCCGCTCGCCCACTGCGGACGACGCCGTCGCGATGACGCCTTCGTCGCACACAAGCGCGTGTGCTTCCTCAAGAAGCCGCCGAAAATTAATCCCGGCTGCTCTCGCCGTTGCCTCATAAGGGCACACAGCTTCATTTGCTCACCTCCATCGGCCGGCGAACAGAACGCAACTTGGATCGCGAGACGCATTTCGCGTGCGTTGGCAGGCGTTGCGCGCGTGGTGCTGGGGTATGCGAATTCTTTGCGAAGAATCTGCCGACAAATTAGCTCGAATTGCAGGGCTTAACGTTACTCAAATAATTCAAGCCTGACGTGAAGCTCTCCTTAGTTGAACCCACACTCGGCGTTTAAGAAACCGTCACGGAACGGGAGTGGTGTACGATGAACGATGGGATGGTCGAACTCGTCGGACGAAGGCCTGTGACCTTCGGACGACGAAAAGTGACGCCGCGCGCCTGCGTGGCCGACAGCAAGCGTCACTTGCGCGCTTTCCTTCGCGAAGTGCTCGAGGACCTCGGATTCGTCACCAGCGAATGCGCCAGCGCAGATGAGCTGCAAGCCGTGCTCGCAACGGAATTGCCGGACCTGATCCTGCTCGGCGTCGCCGCCGACGGCATCGAGCCCGGACGATTTCTCGAGATATTGGTGCGCGAGGCATTTGCCGGCAAGGTTCTCGCCGTCGGCGCCCGCGAGTCGATCATCGTCAGGGCCGTGCGCCAGGTCGGCGAGGAATACGGCCTTGCCATGCTGCCGCCGCTCACTACGCCTTTTGCCGCGGAAACGCTGCGCGACCGCGTCGCCATGCTGCTGCCGGAGGAGCCGGCGCCGAGCCCGGCCGTGCATGTCGGCGAGGCCCTGCACGCCGGCTGGCTCGAGCTCTGGTACCAGCCCAAGATCGACGCGCGCACGCTGATCCGCAGCGGCGCCGAGGCGCTGGTGCGGATGCGGCATCCGACCTGGGGCGTGGTGCCCCCGGCCTATTTCATCCCCGAACCGCATGATCCGCATTTCCGCGACCTCTCGGAATTCGTGATCGATCGCGCCATGCAGGACTGGCACTATCTTCTGGAGCAACAAAGCCCAGTCGAACTGTCGATCAACCTGCCCTCGTCCTATCTGAAGGAGCCGCGGGCGGTGCGCGATCTCTGCCGCCGCGTGCCGACGCATCCGGCCTTTGGACTGACGGTCGAGATCGACAGCGAGGAGGCGATCCGCGACCTCGATCTCCTGACCGAGGTCGCGCGCGAGATCGGCCTGCACAATATCGGCCTGTCGATCGACAATCTCGGGGCCAACTGGCCGTCGCTGATGGAGCTCGACAGGATACCCTTCGTCAAGCTGAAGGCCGACCGGCAATTCGTCGCCGGCAGCGGCAATGACCGGTTGAAACGCACGGTGTGCCGTCACATCGTCGAGCTTGCGCAGGGTTATGGCGCACGTTCGGTGGCGCAGGGAGTCGAGAGCCGCGCCGACCTCGTCGCTGCCAACGAGCTCGGCTTCGACCTGGTGCAGGGCTTCCTGTTCGGCAAGCCG
This sequence comes from Bradyrhizobium nitroreducens, assembly GCF_002776695.1. Classification (GTDB taxonomy): domain Bacteria; phylum Pseudomonadota; class Alphaproteobacteria; order Rhizobiales; family Xanthobacteraceae; genus Bradyrhizobium; species Bradyrhizobium nitroreducens. Next base: position 6,166,567 of record NZ_LFJC01000003.1, on the reverse strand, counting down.
ATGCCGCTGAAGAAGTTTGCGAGGAGCGCGCTGACGAAGACGGTGATGGAGTGAACGTGAGGCCAAGGCCTCACGCAAATCGCCGCGCGAAGAACACGCAGGCGACCACGAGGCCGGTTGCGACGATCATGCTCCAGGCGACGGGCTCGTGCAGCAGGAGGCCCGCGAGCGCGAGGCCGAAGAACGGCTGCAGCTGTTGCAATTGGCCGACGCGCGCGATGCCGCCGAGCGCGAGCCCGCGGTACCAGAAGATGAAGCCGACGAACATGCTGAAGATCGAGACGTAAGCGAGCCCGATCCAGGCGGGCACATCGATGCCGCTCCAATCGGCCGGCCAGGTGAGAAACGCGAGCGGCATCATCAGCGGCAGCGCGAGCAGCAGCGCCCAGGAGATCACCTGCCAGCCGCCGAGCCGGCGCGACAATGCGGCGCCTTCGGCATAGCCGAGGCCGCACAGCACGATCGCGGCGACCATCAGGAGATCGCCGGTGAGCGAGGCCGGGCCGCCGCCGGACAGCGCAAAGCCGGCCACCGTGGCGCTGCCGAGGACAGCGAACAGCCAGAACGGCGGCTGCGGCCGCTCGCCGCCGCGCAGCACGGCGAAGATCGCCGTCGACAATGGCAAGAGCCCGATGAAGACGATCGAATGCGCGGACGTGATGTGTTGCAGCGCGAGCGCGGTCAGCAGAGGGAAGCCGACCACGACGCCGATGGCGACGATGGTGAGCGAGGCGAGGTCGCCTCTCCGCGGCCGCGCCTGACTGAGCAGGCCGAGCACGGCGAGACCGATCAGTGCCGCGATGACCGCGCGCGCCGAGGTCAGAAACAGCGCGGGAAAGCCGCCGACCGCAACGCGCGTCGCCGGCAGGGACCCGCTGAAGATGATGACGCCGAGAAGTCCGTTGCCCCAGCCGCCGCTTGCAGATGGCATGTCCGTCCCATGTCTTGTCGAGCCGCGACACTCGGCCTTCCGTGGTGGCGAGACCAGCGACAATCCAGTACAATCCTGCAGAACTGTATGGGTATGGAAGGACATACACTTTGCGAGACGAGGCGCAAAGCGGAGGTCGCGGCGGCACGCGGACCGTCGAGGTGATGAGCGCGATCCGCGCCAAGGTTGCCGGCCGCGCGCTCGGCGCCGGCGACCGCCTGCCGTCGATCCGCAGTCTCGCCTCAGCGATGGACGTCTCGCCCTCCACGGTGGTGGAGGCCTATGATCGCCTGGCCGCCGAAGGCCTGATCCGCGCCCGCCGCGGCTCGGGCTTCTATGTCTCGCAGACGATCATGCCGCCGCTTGCGCTTGCCGAAGCCGGGCCGCGGCGCGACCGCGAGGTCGACCCGTTCTGGGTCTCCAGGCAATCGCTCGATGCCGACGCCGCCGTGCCAAAGCCTGGCTGCGGATGGCTGCCGGCGGGCTGGATGCCGGAGGCGGGCTTGCGCCGCGCCATCCGTGCGCTGGCGCGGACGGACGCGGATCTGTTGACCGACTATGGCAGCACGCGCGGCGGAGTTTCGCTGCGCCGGCTGCTGCTCGCGCGCCTCAGTGAGGATTCGATCCAGGCGTCCGTCGATCAGCTCATGCTGACGGGCTCGGGCACGCAGGCCACCGACCTCGTCTGCCGCTTCCTGCTCCGGCCCGGCGACACGGTGCTGGTCGACGATCCCTGCTACTTCAATTTCCGTGCGCTGCTGCGGGCGCATCAGGCCAGGATCGTCAGCGTGCCCTACACCCCGACGGGCCCCGACCTCGCGCGCTTCGAGCAGATCCTTGGCAGCGAGCGTCCCAGGCTCTACATCACCAATTCGGCCCTGCACAATCCGACCGGCGCGACGATGTCGCTTGCGACCGCGCACCGGCTGCTGACCGTGGCCGCCGCGCACGACCTCACCATCATCGAGGACGACATCTTTGGCGACTTCGAGCCGGAGCGCTCGCCGCGGCTTGCCGCGCTCGACGGACTTTCCCGCGTGATCCGCATCGGCAGCTTCTCCAAGACGCTGTCGGCCTCGGTACGCTGTGGCTACGTCGCCGCACGCGCCGACTGGATCGAGCATCTCGTCGACCTCCAGGTCGCAACCAGCTTTGGCGGCCCCAGCCCGGTCGCGGCGGAAATCATCGCAAGGGTGCTGGCCGGCGGCGGTTATCGCAAGCACATGGACGAGCTCCGGCAGAAACTCACGCGGACACGCCGCGACGTCGCACGAAAGCTTGGGGCGCTCGGCATCGAGCCCTGGCTGATGCCGCGCGGCGGATTCTTCCTCTGGTGCCGCCTCCCAGGCGAACAGGATGCCACCCAGGTCGCGCGCGCCGCGCTCGAGGACAATGTGGTGCTGGCGCCGGGCAACGTGTTCAGCGTGTCGCAGACGTCCCAGCACTTCATGCGCTTCAACGTGGCGCAGATGAACGATCCCCAGACGTGGGAGGTGCTGCGGCGGGCGCTGAAGACGGCGGCGAAATAGCCAGGACGGCGGCTCGCGGCAAGGGGAGAGAAAGAGGTTGCCGTACGATGCCGCTGGATTAAGCTGCGAAGCTGTAGATTTTCATCGCTTCTTGATTCCGATCCCATCATTCAGCTGAACGACGTTCATGCGCCACTTCATTCTCGCTGCAATTGCCGCGCTCGGCACATGCAATTATCCGGCCCAGGCCGAGACCTTGCAGAAGAAGTTCGGACCCAGTTGGAATTGCAGTTACATCTCGGTCGAACTGCAGGGGCTGTATAACAAGTGCATGGAGTGCGAAAGCCGCGGGGAGCACGTCGCTCGAGACGGCTACGATTCCGGCGTATGCATCAACAAGCTCTCGTTGAGAGAGAATCTCACGACCAGGCCGGACTATGAAAGTCCCCAGGAGCAGGCGATGCGCCTGAACAGCGCGGCCGCCGCCGCTCGCGAGCTGCAGGAATTCCAGCGCTGGCGCAACCAGCGCACGCCGCTGGAGTCGGACGTTTCAGGTGACGGCGGCGGGCGCGTGGCTCCTCCCGCTGCCCGGAGGCCGAATGCCTTGCCCAGAGGAGAGCCGGGCCCAACCAGAGAGTCGGGCGTCAGCGGTTCCCGCGAGCCGGGCGGATCGGGCTCGAACTCACCCGCAATCAGCGCAAAGCCATCCGCGTCAAACGTCAGCGGCCCGACCCATTCGTCAGCCTCGGCGCCTGTCGGAGGCGTGCACGTCGGAGCGGCGCCGACAGGGAAAGAAAGCGACCTGAGCGATCTCAGGCGCAAGGTTCTCAATTTGAAGAAGCCGGATACTTAAAGCTCGAAATTTCTCGAAGCGGGGACATAGACCTCCATGATGCACAGAGTGCTTGTCAATCGGCGCGGCTTTCTGGCGTCGGGCGCGAGCGCGCTCCTCGCGCAACAGCCCCTGGCCGCGCTGGCGGCTGACAGCGCGTGCAAGGCTCCGCCCGCGACGGTGACCACAGACATGCGGGCTGAAGTCGCCGTTTCGCTGCGCGAAGCTTTGAAGCAGGCCAAATCAGGCGGCTCAAAGCGGCTTACGGGTTTGACCCGGATTGATACCGTCTGCCAGGATGACGACTACGATATCCTGCTCTGCGGCGTTGCCGAGAGGGGCCAGCCGGATCTTTACCTCGACGACCTCATCGTCGCGATCAGGTCAGCCAACAGGAAGTACGGGAATATCGAGCCAGGCATTTCGCTGGACCCGGACAGAAGCCAGACGCCCGGCCTCGACCAGATTGCCGGACGCGACGCGGCCGCCAAGCAACAATATCTGCGCATGTGCTCCCAGCAGCCGCAAATGGTTCGCGTCGATTCCCTTCCCAGGCATTCCCGCGTGACGAAGGTGCTGGTCGAAGCTGACTATCGCATGAAGCAGGTTTCGCAGGGCACGCTGCAATTGCCTGTCGATCCGCCCCTGCCCGGGACGTTCACGCGGCGACTGAACCAGTCGCGGCAGATGCTCCGGGCCGGCACGTCAACGGGCGATTGGAGCAGTCGGCGCCGGTTCTGGTTCGAGCCCGGCAAGTTCGAATATGCGCACGATTACCAAATCGCGTCCCTGCAGTCGGCCCAGGTGATCCTCAGCGACGCCGACGCCAACGCGGATGCAGGTGCCAAGAACGGGAACGAAGACCCCATCGCGAGGGAGTTCGCCTGCGATTGGACCGCGCGCATGGAGGAGACGATTCGTGCCGAGCCAATCTGGCGCGACATGTACAATATCTACCGGCATTTCGCGATCGCACATATCCTGAAGGAACAGAACCTTCTCACTTATCATATCACGCCGCTGATCGACGCCCATCAGATCGACCACGTCGAGTTGCCGGATTCACTTCCAGGCCTGGGGCGTTGGGAAACCCTCGAAGAAACCAAGGGCAACCGTCGTATCACGCTGGTGTCATCCGTGTGCGGCGGAGTCTCGCTCGGACTCGCGAAACGCGTGACGGGGACCCGAGTCAGCTCTGCAGGCAATTCGCCGTCGCAAATGGCGTTGCTGTCGCGTGCGATCCTTCTCTCGCGGCCTGAAAAGACGTCGGTGAGCTGGACCGTTCCGGCGACGGCGCTTCAAGCCGCGTCAAAGTGGTTTGTGGATCGGGAAGAGAAGCGTTTACGAGACGAGAGAGAGGCCGAGGAGCAGAAGCGCAAGGAGGCGAACGACACCAAGATGGGCGCGATGATCCTGGTCGGTTTCGTGGCGACCGCATCGTTCGTGGGGTGGCTGATGAATCGCCGAAACGCACGGCCCCCGGCAATGGCGGCCACGGGTTCGGACCTGCCATCGGCTCCACTCATGAGGATACCCGACGAAGCCAAGACGCCGACAGCGTTTGCGGGCCTGCGCCGCAACGATCCCTGCCCATGCAATTCAGGAAAGCGCTTCAAGCATTGTCACGGCGCACATGAGACGGCGTCGGATTCCGACTGAGCGCTACAACTGCGTCCGGCTAGAGCATTTTCGGTTCCGACTTCGCTCGAAAACGCTCTAATACAGCGGCTCCTCATACACCGGCTGGCCGTCGAGCAGCAGCCGCTTGATGGCGGCGCGGCCCGAGGGCAGCACGGCGGCGACGATCCGCAGCTTCTGCTGGTTGCGAGCCTGCTCGAGCTTGCCACCCTCGCCTTCCGGCACGAAATAGCTTTCGAGGCCGTATTTGACCGTCAGCCTGTCGCAGAAGGTGCGAACGCTCGATCCGCAGGAATGGCTGACCCGGCCGCGGATCAGCACCTCCGGCGCCGTGACTTGCACGGGCTCGGCATGCACCGAAACGGCGGCGTAAAGCCCGTCGGCATTGGGCGCGAGCTTGACGAACACGGTCGGGTTGCGCGCGTCGGCCGGCTTGCCGGCGAGGCTACCTGCCGGCAGTTGCGAGATGTCGTAGCGCAGCACGACATAGTCGCCGCGCAGCAGATCGCGCGGATCGACCGGTTGCGTCTGCAGCGTGACCTCGGTGCCCTCGCGCAGGATCTGCACGCGGTCGGCGACCATCAGCATCAGCAGCGCGCATTGCACCAGCACGGCGCCGCCGAACAGCACGGCCTTCGGGATGCGTTGCCAGAGCGCGGCGACGGAGGCGGCCATCTTCATCATCGCGCACTCCTCGGCAGCAAGCGATTGAGCGCCGTGGCAAAGGCAACAGTGACGATACCCGCTGCCGCAAGGAAGGCGGAGCGGCGGAGCAGCGATCCCTTCACCGCCCAGGTGATGCCGGCGATGATTCCGGCGATCCCGAGCCAGCCGGCAACGATGCGCGGACGCAAATCATCGAGCACACCGGAGACGACGAGGCACAACATGGCGCAAAGCAGCGCCGCATAAGCCAGCCAGGGCTCGCCGGCCGTGGAGACCGGCCAGACCGGCGCGGCGAGCAGCACGAGCCCGATCGCGCAGGCGGCAAGGATTTCGCCGGCGCTCTTCGTGAACGTGGCGGAGACGAAGGTGAGGATCACCCCTGCGGCCCCGCACAGGATCGCCCACAGCGGCTGGCCGGACGCCGTGCGGGTCCGGAAGAGAAAATTGTCGTCGACCGTCGTCACCTCCAGGACAGCGACAGCGGCCAGCGCAAACGCGCCGTAGATCGACAGAACGCTGCCGAGCCGAAGCGCACGCGGCGAGGGACAAGCTGCGATCGCAAGCCCGGCGCCGAACAGCAGGGCCGCCCCGTTGGCGAGCACGAAGGACGGTTGGACCCCGTCGAATTCGAAGCGAAACGACGTCGCGATCCACCACGGCAGCACCGCGAGCGCGACGAGATGGGCGGCGGCGCGCGAATTCCACGCGAAGGCAAGGCTTGCTGCGATCAGCCAGACCGCCAGAAAAGGAAGATGCAGGACGTCGGGCGTGTCGTAGGTCCGCATGCAGGTCCAGGTGCAGGCGGCGACGAGGCCGACCGCGAGCGCGCCGCGCGAGCCGGTCAGCAGGGCCGCGGCGAATGCGCCGATCGACCACAGCAGCATGCCGCCGGCAAAATCCTCGCCGAGATGATACATCTGGCCGACCAGCGCGATGCCCGCCCCGAAGACGACCGCCCCTAAGCTGGCGCAGAGATCGGCGAGAACATTGCGGCCCGTCGCCGCGAACCAGGCGCCAAGGGCGCCGGTAACGATCATGCCGGCGAGCAGGATTGCGAACCGCACCAGCCGCGCGATCTCGGTCCAATGCGCCGCCACGAAGGCGAGGAACGCGGCCGCGATCAACAGACCGCCGACAATGCCGACGACCACGGCGATGTTGATGCCCGCCGGCAGAGGCGGCAGCGCATTGCGGATGCTGGCGGCCGCCGCCGGCGCAATCACGCCCTCGGCCTCCCATTGCGCGAGGTCGGCTTCGAGGCGGTCGCGGTAGGACTTTTCGAACATTGTCGTGGGTTACCTCGGTGCCGCTGAACGTCGGACCCTGCTAGGTCGGGTCGTGGCGATGGCGGGTTCAAGCCATTACCCTGCGGCAGGCCTTCGCCACGAGGCAACTAAAAAGCGCGAAATCAACCCCATGCACAGTAGACGGGGGCTGGAAGATCAATGGGTTACAAGGGGCGGCGTCGGGCGGGATTCCAGGAGCGAAAAGCCAAGTGATCCTGGTTTGACTCGCCTGCGCGGCGCACCCACGCGAGCCGACGAGAATTGGCCGCGATCGTTGCCGTTCGTTCGGAATGACGCCTGCCCTGTTTTGCTTCGTCGGGCAAAACAGTGGCATAATATCACCATTGCTAAGTTTGATGTGCAGGCGTCCACATTCAAGCTGCTTCTCCCCAACAGAGTGTCTCACGACAACTACGGCGTGGGACGGTCGTACGTCGCTGAGAAAACCGTGTCGGTGAGCCAACGCTTGAATTCGGGATTGTCACTGAATTGCTTAAACAGCTCGGTGTCGTCCTTCATCAAGCCGATGATCACGCTCGCCAGCGCCTTGTCGTGCTCGATCCGGGCGTTCTGCTTGTCTGAGTTTTTCTGCGCATTCTGATAGGCCGGATTCGCGGCCACCTTCTCAGGGATCACGGTGGCAATCAGGCGCCGAATGCGGTCCGTATCAGCCCAGGTGATATTCCCGAACAGGTCGTTGAAGCTGCGGATGATGTTCGACAGACGATCAAGCTCGGGCTCGGCTCTGTGCCCGCCGCCGTCGGTCGGCACCGGATCGATCTCTGCGTCCTCATCGGAGAGCTGAACCCGCTGCGCAGCCTGTTTTTCGACCCGATAGCTGTCCATGTCGATGGCTTCAAGAATCCCCTTTGACAGGTCCTCTTCGCGCGGCGCGGGCAGTTTTGGCACCAGAAAATTCAGGAAGATCGACAGCTTTTCCCAATCCGCGTTGGTGTAGGGCAGAATCGAGGAAATGAAAGCGTAGGTTCGGGTGAACGCTTTGGCCTTGCCCTTGAAGTCGACCTGGCCGTCCTCATCAAGGTCGCTGACATAGGTCGCAACGCAGGCATCCAGGATGGGATCGAGCCGGTCGCGATCAGCACCTGCGAGATAGAGATCGACGAGTTGCTCGATCTGGGCTGTCTCGTAGACCTGATGCCCATCGAGACTGGCCTTGAGATCATGCAGCCGATTCGGATCAGTCTCGTCGCTGAGGATCGTCGTCCGATAGAACGTGTCGAACGCAGCCCGGATCGTCTCGGTATCGTTCATGAAGTCGAGCACGAACGTATCGTGCTTCTGCGGATGCGCACGGTTCAGTCGTGAGAGCGTCTGAACCGCTTTGATCCCCGACAGAGCCTTGTCGACGTACATCGTATGCAGCAGCGGCTGGTCGTACCCGGTCTGGAACTTGTCCGCGCAAATCAGGAAGCGATAGGGATCGGTTTCGATACGCTCGGCAATATCCTTCGAGGGAAAGCCATTGAGGCTGGCCTCAGTAACCTTGGCGCCCTTGAATTCATGCTCACCGGAGAAGGCAACGATCGCCCGGTACGGGCTTTTGCGCGCGATCAGATAGGCGCTTACTGCATGATAGTACTCTATCGCACGCTCGATTCCCGAGGTCACCACCATCGCCCGCGCCTGACCACCGATCTTGTTCAACGACAGCACCTGCTCATGGAAGTGATCGACCATGATCTCGGCCTTGAGACGGATAGCGTGGCTGTTGCTCTCGACATAGCGACGGAGCTTCTTGGTCGCGCGCTTGGTGTCGAATTCGGGGTCGGCTTCGACCGTCTTGACCAACCGATAATAGCTATTGACCGGCGTATAGTCGGCGAGGACGTCGAGAATGAACCCTTCCTGGATCGCCTGCTTCATCGTGTAGCTGTGGAACGGGCGATGCTTGACCTTGTCACCCTCCGGCCAGGGCTCGCCGAATATCTCCAGCGTCTTGTTCTTGGGCGTCGCGGTGAACGCGAAATAGCTCGCATTGGGGAGCATCTTGCGGCCCACCATGATCGCGTTGATCTTGTCCTCGACGGTCTCGTCCTCATCGTCGTCTTCGGTGCCCGAGAGCGCGGTGTTCAGGGCAGCCGCCGACCGGCCGCCTTGGCTCGAATGCGCTTCGTCGATGATGATCGCAAAGCGACGATCCCGGTGCAGCGAGCCGATGTCATCGAGAATGAACGGAAATTTCTGCACAGTGGTAATGATGATTTTCTTGCCGCCGGTGATGAAGCGGCGGAGATCGCCCGAGCGCTCGGCATGGCCTACCGTGGCGCCGACCTGCGCGAACTGCTTGATGGTGTCGCGGATCTGCTGGTCGAGGATACGGCGGTCGGTCACGACGATCACGGAATCGAACACCTGACCGGAGGTATTCGCAAGCCCTACCAGCTGATGCGCCAGCCAGGCGATCGAGTTCGATTTGCCGGACCCGGCCGAGTGCTGGATCAACACCCGCCGGCCTGCTCCCTTGGCCTTGGCGTCCGCGAGCAGCTTGCGGACTACATTCAATTGGTGGAAGCGCGGGAACAGCTGATCCCGCTTGATCCGGTTGGTCTTGGGGTCCTTGCGCTCGACGATCTGCGCGTAATTCTCGATGATGTCGGTGAGGCCCAGGGGCGTCAGGATATCCTTCCAGAGATAGTCGGTCTTGAGTCCTCCGGGGTTCGGTGGATTGCCGGCGCCATCGTTCCAACCCTTGTTGAAGGGAAGAAACCATGAAGCCTTGCCCTTGAGCTGGGTGCAGAACTTGACCTGCGCATCATCGACCGCGAGATGCACGATACAGCGGCCGAATTCGAACAGCTTTTCGCGCGGATCACGGTCACGCTTGTATTGCTCGACCGCGTCCTCGACCGTCTGCTTGGTCAGGCTGTTCTTCAGCTCGAAGGTAGCGATCGGCAGGCCGTTGATGAACAGCGCCAGATCGAGCGCATGGGCGGTGTCGTCGCGGCTGTAGCGCAGTTGGCGGGTGACCGAGAACCGGTTCAGCGCAAATCGCTCGGTTGCCCCCGCATTGCCCGGCGACGGCGTACCGTAGAACAGCTCGACCTCGTGCGCGCCGTGCTTCACGCCCTTGCGCAGCACGTCGATGATGCCGCGCTTGCCGATCTCGCCCTGCAGCCGGGCCAGGAATTTCTGTCTGGTCGGACTGTCGTGGTCGAGATCGAACACTTCTACCAGCGGCGGCTGGGTCGCGCTGATGAAGGCGCGCAATTGCACGAGATCGACCGTCCAGGCGCGGTCATAGGCTTTGGGGTCGCCGAGCAGCCAATTGTGCAGGCCCGCAAAGGGATCGGGATCCTCGGAGAATCCACCGCCGTCCGACGCCTTGCGGCCGGTCATGTCGGCGACGATGAGGGCCTCCAGGCCCTTCTCCGAGATGTCCGTTCTCATGCCGCCGTCAGCCATCCCTTCGCGCGCAGGGTGTCGTAGGCAATACCGATCTGGCGCGGCGAGAAGCGCTGCTTGCGCTCGTTCCAGGCATGAACCTTGGCTACGGCATCCTCCGCAGAGGTCGCGTGCTCGTGCGTCACGACCCAATGCACAGTCGCCAACAATTCGAGGCCGAACGGGGTTTCGAAGCCTTCGACCAAAGCACCCACACGATCGAAGCGCGCTTTGGCGCCGCCGTCATCACTCAGGAACGCTTCTGCCTCCTTCATCGCGCCAGGAACCAGTGCGAGCTGCTTGTCGGGCGCGTCGCCGCCATCGTGATAGCCCGAGACGAAGTGGCCCTCGATCTTGGTCAGCACGTGACGCAGATTGTCGGCGTAGGGACCATAATGATGCTTGATGTAGTTGAGCTTCAGCGGCTCCCCCGCTTCCTGCATGAAGTACATCAGCTTCTGCACCTCGATCAGCGTCACGAACGGGTCCATGAGCCCGCCGAGATAGCGGTGAACCAGCCCGACCAGCGCGGCACGACCCGCGGTCATCTTCGGCACCTCGCGCGACTTGGTCGCCACCGGCGCGCTGATCGGCTCATAGACGAGCACGCTGAGATCTTCGAGCTTCTCCAGCGCAGCGACGATCCGGGGCTTCACGTCGCTCCAGTTCAGCCCACCAAGACCGCTTCCAAGTGGCGGGATCGCGATCGATTTGATACGGCGCGCGCGGATCTCCTCGACCAGCGCCTTAAGTCCGGAGTCGATATCGTCCATCCGGCTCTTGCCCTTCCAGTGCCGCTTGGTCGGGAAGTTGATGATGAACTTCGGGTTGGTCAGCGTGCGTGTTTCGTAGACGAACATCCTGCCCGGCTGCACCTCCTCGCGCGCGCAGGCGGCCTCGTATGCCTTGAAGTTCTCAGGAAACATGTTCTTGAACTGGAGCGCGATGCCACGGCCCATGATGCCGACGCAATTGACAGTGTTCACGAGCGCCTCGACGTCGGCGCTCAGGATGTCTCCGGTACGGAATTCGATCATCGTCGCCTCCCTCAATAGTACCAGTCTTTCATGATCTGGATGGTCGGCCGGTGAGCCGCCCCCTGCATGGCGTTCGAAACCTGCTGGCCGATCCCCTGCGAATGAACGCCGATCCGCTCGACGAGCTGCCACGGAAACGCCTGCTGCAGAAGAAACTCAGCCTGCTTGGCCTCCTTGATGTCGGCGGATCGAAAATCCGTCGCCGTTACAGCGTCCCAATTGACATCCCCCAGTTGATCGAGGCGGGCGCGGAACTGGGTGTAAGCAGCCCGCGCATTTGCCAGGCTGAAGGCCCAGCGCCGATCGTTATTCTCCGCCCAGGCAACGGTCGAATGCAAATCGGCCTCCAGATGTATGATTGGCCCCTGCCCGCCGCGATAGGTCAGATTCGGATGGTTTGCATACCAGATGATATTCAGCATGACAGACCTGGGGCAAAAGTTGAACGGCACATATTCTCCAACGAACGTCCCTTGGTGGCATGGCACCGGCATGGTCAACCGCGCCGCCTTGATGGTCGGCATCCCAATATTGGCCGGCGGTCCGCCGCGCCCCACCATGACCCTGTCCGACCACAGGAAGCCATCCGCAACGATCGACGCCAGATTGTCGACGTGCACGATGTGATAGATCTTGGGCTGGGCCGGAAGGGGCATCGTCAGGCGGCAGCCTCCTGGCTTTCAGCGTCCTCTATTGCTTGGTCGGGATCATCGTCTTCGGCAACATCGTCGATAGATTCGGCCTCGATCGTCTCGGGCAGGCTTGCCGCGAAGGTTCGGACATCGAGCTTGCCGGTGACGACGTCGGAGATCAGACGGGTGCGGAGTTCCTGAATGAGGTCAACCTCCCGCTTTACGGCGTCAGCGACCCGATCAATTTTTCGGCTGGCTTCTCGCAAAAAGGCAAGAATGCTCTTTTGCTCAGAAAGGGGAGGCAAGCCGAACAGAATATTCTTCATCCGACCTAGCCCGAGGTCTTGATTTGTCGCGCCCCTGGTAAGCAGTTGAGCCTGCTCGTAGCAACGAGCCGAATTTAGGGCTGTAGACAGATATTTGGACTCGATCTTTGAATTAAGGACTTTCAAGACTGCGATATGTACCCAGACCTGAAATCGGAATTGCAAATCGACAACACGAGCGACGCCGGTCGTATCTCCCTTCGTGTAGAGAACGTCACCAACTTCGGGCTTAATTCGCCGACAAAATTCTGAATAATCGGCTTCAGAGATGAACTTCACATCATCCAAAAGCCATCGGTCTGCCCTGACGTTTCTAGCAGAGAGAAATGGAATTCCGCCATCGAGATAATTTGGTGAATGGTGAGGACCATCAACTGCGCGCCTGATCACGCGGCGCATCGTGACCACCTCCCAATGCTCAGGCACTTCGTCAATCCATGGCACGCCCGAAGGCTTCCGCTTGACGTTTGGATCGAGCCCACGAGTAACGGCGCGGTGAATGATTGCCTGCTTCTGCTCGTTCAGCAGCGCGATGATCTTCTTCTTGGCGCGAATCAGCTTCGCCGTCTGCGCGCCGTGCCAATCCAGAAACCGCACTATGAGCCGCTGCTCGCCGAGCGGCGGATAGGGAACAGGGATTGGGCCAAAGCGATCTGTGTAGAGTCGCAAGAAGCCAGACTCGCCTGTACCGAGTCCCTTCGACTCGGCCCGGAACACCGCTGACAGAGAAGGCAGCCTGAATGCCTGAAGAAGGTAGGGACTGAACGCGTCGGGCTTGGGCTCGAAGACGGCATAATCCGGGCTCACCAAGCCACGAACACCGGCGACACCAAACAAGCCAGCCGCAGCCCGCATGCGATTCATGACGACCTGCCCGGGCTCAACGATCTTGAAGTTCACGAGCGACTCTGGCGGGATCAACTTGCCGCCTGCATCGATATGATCGACGAGCCCCTGTCGCATTCTCAATGACAGAAGGCGCTCTTCTCCGGTTTTCGTGCGGCTATCGATCTCCTTCAGAAGCGTCTTAATACGCCGCACATCCCAATGCGCAGGCACGTCACCAAGCCAAGCCAGGCCACTCGGCTTCATCTCCGGATAAGAGCGAAGTCCGTCGATCATCGCCCGACCCCAACGATCTCGGCCATCAGGCCCTCGGTCTCGCGCTCCAGCCCAAGGATATCTGCCCGGATCGCCTCCAGCGAACGCAGTGGCTGCGGCTTGTAGAAATAGCGGGTGAAGCTGATCTCGTAGCCAATCGTGGTCTTGTCCCGATCGACCCAGGCATCCGGCGCATGCGGCAGCACCTCGCGGCGGATGAAGGCCTCGATGCCGCCGGGCTCCCTTAGCGGCACCGTCTCGGTGTCGCGCAGATCGCCATCCGGCTCGTATTCGACCACGCACGCTTTGCCGTCTACGGTGAGCGGAAATAGGCCGTGCAGCGGATCGGCCTCGGCCTTGCTCGGCTTGTGAATGCGACGGATTACAGGCACGCCGTCCTCCGAGATGCGTCCCTCCTCCTTCAGCGCCTTGATCTCCTTCGGCGTATAGGCTCGCGTCGCCTCAATGCCTTTGGCGCGCAAGGGCCGCTCGACCGTGACCTTGGAATAGCCGAACTCGGCATTCTCGAAGATGCGCGACTGCTCGCTCTCCGCGAACGCCGTGAAGGCGGCGAGGACTCGTTCGATGTCCGCGTCGGTCAGCTCGCAATTCTTCTTACCGAGATTCTTGCGCAGCGGCCTGGACCACTGGGTGGCGTCGATCAGTTGCACCTTGCCGCGGCGGCGGGCGGGCTTGCGGTTCGACAGCACCCAGACATAGGTGGCGATGCCGGTGTTGTAGAACATGTTCAGCGGCAGCGCGACGATGGCCTCCAGCCAGTCGTTCTCGATGACCCAGCGCCGCACGTTGCTCTCGCCGGAGCCAGCATCGCCGGTGAACAGCGACGAGCCGTTGTGCACCTCGGCGATGCGCGAGCCGAGCGGCGTGTCGTGCTTCATCTTCGACAGCAGGTTGGCCAGGAACATCATCTGACCGTCGCTGGAGCGGGTGACGAGACTATATTCCGCGTCGCCCGCATGTGTGATGACGAAGCGCGGGTCGCGTAAAGCCCCCTTGCCGCCCATGCGCTCCTGATCGCTCTTCCAGCTTTTGCCGTAAGGCGGATTCGACAACATGAAGTCGAATTCCCGGGACGGAAAGGCGTCATTCGCCAGCGTCGACCATTCCGGGCCGCCGACCATGTTGTCGGCTTCCTCGCCTTCGCCCTTGAGCAGCAGATCGGCCTTGGCGATGGCGTAGGTCTCGCCGTTGATTTCCTGCCCGTAGAGATGAGTGGAGACCTGCTTTCCATGTTGCGCAGCGAGTTCCTTCAGCGTCTCCTCGCCGACCGTCAGCATGCCGCCGGTGCCACAGGCGCCGTCATACAGCAGATAGGTGCCGGACTGAATCTGATCCGCGATCGGCACGAAGATCAGCTTCGCCATCAACTTGACTGCGTCGCGCGGCGTCCAGTGCTCGCCGGCCTCCTCGTTGTTGGCTTCGTTGAAGCGGCGGACCAGTTCCTCGAACACCGTTCCCATCGCGTGGTTGTCGAGGCCGGGATGCTTCTCCGAGCCGTCGCCGTTCATCACCGGCTTGGGGCCGAGATTGATCGAGCTGTCGAGGAACTTCTCGATCAGCGTGCCGAGCACGTCGGCCTTCGACAGCTTGGGGATCTGGTTGCGGAATTCGAAATTGTCGAGGATCACCTGCACATTCGGCGAGAAGCCGTCGAGGAAGGCTTCGAAATCTGCCCGCAACTGGGCCTGCGAAGCGCGGTTGCGCAGATCGCGCAGATTGAACGGGGACGTGTTGTAGAAGGCCTGCCCCGCGGCTTGCCGCAGTGCCGCATCCTGGTTCGTCACACCCGCCTTGTCGAGATTGTCTTTCATCGACAGCACGGCAGCCTTGGTCGGCTCCAGCACAGCATCTAGACGACGCAGCACCATCATCGGCAGGATCACATCGCGGTATTTGCCGCGCACATAGAGATCACGCAGGGCATCATCGGCGATGCCCCAGATGAAGTTTGCGATCCAGTTCAGATCACCGTTACTCATGCCTTGACCGATCCCGACTTTCCAGGCCGCCTTACGCGACGCTTCTTTTGCGAACCTGCCCCGTTCGCGCCATCGCGTAACTTCTCGTATTCTTCGATGGACAACACAACGACGACCGGCCGCCCGTGCTTCTCAACCGTCACGGGCGCTGCGCGCGCAAGATCAATGAGGCGCCCAAAGCCATACTTGGCGTCTTTGGCCGATATGTTGTGCAAGTTGCGCCCCCGAATCACGCGACTTTTGGCCATTTTGGCCGCCTTATCAAGGTTGGCACGCGTGATCCGAATTGGTCTAAATGCCTGCCAGTCTAGGGCGGGACGAGCCCGGCGGAACGGAAAGACCGACCAAGAATTTTAGGCGTGTTCTTGAATCATGGCGGAGAGGGAGGGATTCGAACCCCCGATAGGCTTGCACCTATGCCGCATTTCGAGTGCGGTGCATTCAACCACTCTGCCACCTCTCCTGAAGGCGCCATGGTAGGAGCAGGGCCCCTGTGGTTGGGGCGTTAATAGGCGAGGATGACGGGCCAGACAAGGCGCGGAAGAGGAAAATCAGCTCCGTTTTCGGCCGGGCCCTTGGCCTCAGCGGCTGGAGCGGCAGGTTTCGGCGGCATTTCGCGAAATTTGTGCCGGGCAACACGGCGACTGGCATGTGCCGGCTGAGCCGGTGCGCTTCCGAGCCGAATCATCCCTGGCCTCCGTCAGGTGAAGGGGCGTGACGCCTGCGGCTCATGGAGCGGGGGCATTCGTCTTGCGGCCATCCTTCGAGACGCCCGCCTGCGGCGGGCCCTCAGGATGAGGGTCTCGGTCGTGGCGCGATGTCTTGCTGAAGCGATGGGGGCCTTGTCGAGGAGCCCGCGCGAGCGCGCGAAAAAACGGGGTGGGACCGCCAGACGCGGTAAACACTGGCGGTCCCGGTGCCGCTCATTGAAATACTGGCTGGGAAGGGCGGCTTCGCCGGCCAGGTGAGGCGACAATTCGACCGTAGCGTGCAACCTCGGCGCCGCAACGCAATCCGGTCCTTAACCTAACCAGTCAAGGTTACTCCTTGTCGCTTTTGGCGCTGTCCTTGTTGTTTTCCTTGCCCTTTTTCTTGCCGTTCTCCGTAGTGTCCCGGTCCTTGCGGCGGTTGGTGAAGCGGGCATTGCCGAGGCCGGTGCCGATGGTGAGCACACCCCAGCGATCGACGTCCTGCATGAACGGCACCTCGGAGAGGCCCTGAACCACGCCGTCATTGTGCATCAGGATCGCGGTGTCGTGCTCGCCGATCTGCGGAATGCCCTCGATCAGGCTCGCCGGCAGGTTGAACTTGCTGCTCTCCCAATTGCCCGGCAGGTTCTGCGCGCCCTTCTCGATCGAGCCGTCGGCGTTGATCACGCCGGGACAGGCAATGCCGATGAAGGGTGCGAGCTTGAAGCCTTCCTTCTCGGCTTCCGTGATCAGCCCCTTCAGCATCTTGGTGAGCCGCTTCACCGCGCCTTCGCGGGTCGGCTCGTCGTCGGCATGGCGCCACAGCTCGGATGTCACGACCTTGGCCTTCGACAGGTCTTTTGCCTTCTTCCAGCCGGTTTCGACCAGACCGCAGCGGATGTTGGTGCCGCCGATGTCGACGGCGAGGATGCTGTCATGGGCCTCGAAGATCCAGGACGGCGCCAGATGCAGCGCGCCGACCAGGCCGGCTTCATCCGGGTGATGTCGGATCGGCAGCAGGTCGATCTTGAAGTCCTCGGACTTCAGGATGATCTCGGTCCGCGCGATGGCGAGCTCGCCGAGCCGGGAATCGCGGAAACCCCCGCCGACCACGATGCGCTCGGTCTTGGCCCAGGCCTTGGTCTTGAGGAAGCGGCGGGTGACGTAGGCAAGCTCCTGGGCGAAATCCTCGATGGCGCTGTGCACCAGCGCGGAGGCCTCGACGTCGTCGCCGACGAGAATGTCATCCAGCGTCTTCTTGCTGATGTTCTCGGACGGCTCCTTGCCGAACGGATCCTCGCCGCTCTTGCGCACCGGCTTGCGCCAGCGGTCGAGAATCTCGCGGAACGCGCCCTTGCTGGCGCGATCGCCGAGAAAGCCGTCCTCGTCCTTGATCTCGATATTGAAGCTGTCGACGTCCACCGACGGCAGCCGCTCGGCGCCGTGATGGGCGATGCCCGTCGTCTTGACCAGTTCGTCCGTTGCCATTGAAGAGCCCTTGCCCGCTTGCGTGTTCCGGCGGACTAACTGCGAGGGAACCGGTTTGTTGCAAAGCAGCCCGAGATTCCGCTGAAGGCCTCAAGGCGGGCCAAATCCTTCAAATCCGGGCTGTTTTGGGCGGTTTTCCTTGACTTGGCGCAGGCGGCGGCTATAAGTCCCACAGCCGGCGCGGGGCGTTTCTCGCGCCGCTTGTTTTTGCGTGGGTTTTCAATGGGATAACTCCCGCCCGCACAAAACCACATAAACCCATAGCGACTGACAAAAAGCCGGCCCGGACGATTCTGTCGCGAGGCCGGGATTGAACACGGAGAAAAAAACGATGTTCGCAGTCATCAAAACCGGCGGCAAGCAATACCGCGTCGTGCCGGATGATGTTCTCGAAGTTGGCAAGATCGAAGGCGAAGTCGGCTCGATCGTGCAGTTGAATGAAGTTCTGGTGCTCGGCGGCGACACGCCGGTGCTCGGCGTTCCCACGGTGGCCGGCGCCTCCGTTGCGGTCGAGGTGCTCGACCACAAGCGTGGCCCCAAGGTCATCGCGTTCAAGAAGCGCCGCCGCAAGAATTCGCGCCGCAAGCGCGGCTATCGCGACGAGATCACGGTGCTCCGCATCTCCGAGATCCTGACCGACGGCGCCAAGCCCACCAAGGGCCCGCGTCCGAAGCGGGAGAAGGTGGCGAAGGAGCCGGCGGCGGAAGCCGCCGAGTAACGCAAAATCGATCACGCCAGTTCACGAATTGATGCGTGAGAAATTTTGAAATGATTCCGTCAAGGAATTGATCTAGACCTACGCAGGATTTCGGAGACGAGCCATGGCTCACAAAAAAGCAGGCGGTTCATCGCGCAACGGTCGCGATTCCAAGGGTAAGCGCCTCGGCATCAAGGCGTTCGGCGGGGAAGTTGTGATTCCCGGCAACATCATTGCGCGTCAGCGCGGCACCACCTGGCATCCCGGCCTTAATGTCGGCATGGGCACGGACCACACTCTGTTCGCCAAGATCGAGGGTCGCGTCACGTTCCAGGCCAAAGCAGGCGGCCGCACGTTCGTATCGGTCCTCCCGATCGCAGAGGCTGCTGAATAGACGGTGGATCACATTGGAGTCCGCCGGTCCCACTGAACCGGCGGAGTCCTAGAGATCATCGAGATCGAAGGCTCCAAGGGGAGGCGGGAAACCGGCCTCCCCTTTTCTTTTGACTTGCTCACTTTGACTTAGTGACTTTCACGGAGCCGGACATGTTGCAGGATTTCTCGAGCGTGACCTTGGCGGAGGCGAGACCCAGCGTCGTCGCCACCGAACGGCTGACCTTGCGGCGGCCGACGCTGGCCGACGTCAGGACCATCGCCCGGCTCGCCAACGACCGCCGCGTCGCCGAAAACACCCGCCGCCTGCCGCATCCCTATTCGCAGGACGACGCCGTCGAATTCATCCGCGCCACCGCTGCGCTCGGAGCTGAGACCGTGTTCCTGATCGAGCACGACTCGGGGCCGGTCGGCATGGTCGGCATCGACTGTTCCACGCCAGGCAATGCCGAGCTCGGCTACTGGCTCGGCGTCGAGCATTGGGGCCAGGGCTTTGCCACCGAGGCCGCGCGCGGCGCGATCGACTTCTTCTTCGAGGAGTTCGAGGACGATCACCTCCATGCCGGCGCGCGCGTCACCAATCCGGCCTCGCGCAAGGTGCTGGAGAAGTGCGGCTTCCAGTGGAGCGGCGTGCAGCTGCACCGCTTCCTCGCGCTTGGATCGTCGACACCGGTCGACTGCTTCCGGCTGTCCCGCGGCGTGTGGGCCTCGCTGAAGAGCTGGAGCAGTGCGAGAAGGATGAAGTGACTTACCCTCCCCTGGAGGGGGAGGGTCGATCGCGCGTAGCGCGAGCGGGGTGGGGTGATCTCTCCACTCGGGCACCGTGCGACGTGGAGAGACCTTCACCCCACCCCGTCTCACATTTCGCTGCGCTCAACGTGAGCCGACCCTCCCCCTCCAGGGGAGGGTAAGAGCTACGCCGGCGGATTCACTTCCTCGCTCGGACGCCCGAGATCGCGCTCGCGCAAGTAGATGTAGAACCCGGCGCCGATGATGATCGCCGCGCCGACGATCGTCGCGACCGACGGCACGTCGCCAAACACGACGAAGCCGAAGATCACGGCCCAGACGATCATCGAATATTGATAGGGCACCACGACGCTGGCCGGCGCCAGCTTCAGCGACCGGTTGACGCAGAACAGCGCCGTCACCGAAATCAGTCCGGCCGTCGCGAAGATCACGAGGCTGCCCGGCGTCGGCGGCACCCAGTTGAAGGCCGACAACACCGCGCCCAGCGAGAAGGTGCCGACGAATTGAGAGGATGCCATCACGATGTCGGGCGTCTTGCGCAGGCTGCGCGTGATCAGCATCAGGGTCGCGAAGGACAGGCTCCCGCCGAGCGCGATCAGCGCCGGCAGGCTGACGGTCTGCGCCGACGGCCGCAGCGCGATCAGGACGCCACAGAAGCCAATCAGGATCGCGGTCCAGCGCCGCCAGCCGACCTTCTCGCCCAGGAAGATCGCCGACATCGCGGTGACGAAGATGGGCCCGGCGAGATAATAGGTGATGACGTCGGCAAGCGGCAGATAGACGGTCGCGAGGAAGAAGGCGGCGACCTCCAGCGTCGACAGCACGACGCGAAACAGCTGCAGCCCCGGACGCTCCAGCTGCAGGAACTGGTGACGCTGCTTCCAGATCAGCGGCGACAGCAACAGCAGCGCCGCGCAGGCACGCAGGAACAGGAGCTGCCCCACCGAATAGGTGCCGACCAGGAACTTGCCCATGGCGTCGCCGAACGAGAACATGAAGATCGACAGCACCATCAGCCCGATGCCGGCGAGGCGCGCGGAGCGATCGTCATAGGCGGAGAGGTTCTTGAACAGGGGCATCGAGGCGTTTTAGTCGCGTCGACGCGCGGGACAAGCCCAACTCCGGCGAATTGAACGCATTGTCGCACTGCGCCTCACGCGGTACGGATCACTTTCCGAATTCGTCCTGATGGTGCAGCGCATGAGCGACTTCGATCCGACCCGGCATCGCATGATCCCGACGCAACGCTGGTTTGAGGATTTCGTCGTCGGCGAACGCTTCGTGCTGCCGAGCCGGACCCAGACTTCGGCGATATTCGCCGCGTTCCAGACCGCGAGCGGCGATACCCATCCCGTGCATTATGACGTGGAATATTGCCGCAGCCGCGGCATGCCGCATCTGCTTGCGCACGGCTTCCAGACCCTGATCCACACCGCGCCCGGCGCCGGCCTGTTTCCCTTCATGGTCGAGGAATCGCTGGTCGGTTTCCTCGAGCAATCGAGCCGGTTCCTCAAGCCTGTCTACGCCGACGACACCATCTACCCCGCGCTGGAGGTCACCGAGCTCGTGCCGGGACGAACGACCGGCACGGTCACGTTGCGCAGCACCGTATTCAACCAGCGCAAGGAACTGGTGCTGGAGGGGACGCAGAAATTCCTGATCCGGCGGCGACCGGGCTAGCAGAGCCGCCTCGCATCACGAGCAGGCCGGGCGTGAACCGCGGCGGGAAAACCTTCGACAAATACCGTGCACAACCCGACCGCACGATGATGATGGCCCGCGATGGCGCTCCTGCCGCCCTGCTCCGAGACGTTCAAGCGTTCGCTCCAGCGCGCGACTTCGGCCGCCCGGGCGCAAAGCCGCACACATCCCGGCCCGCAGGATTTGCTGATCGCCTTGACCGAGGACGAAGACGCTTCGCCGGTGATGCAGGCCTGCGGCATCGACCTGATGCGCTTGCGGCGGGACGTCGAGGCCGCGGGCGCGACGGAGCCGTCGACGGGCCTCGGTCACCTGCTTCAGCTTGCGTTCAACGAGGCGCAACTGTCCGAACGGACGGTGGTGACGGGCGCCGACATGCTGGTCGAGCTGTTCGCCGAGCCGGTCGGTCGCTTCCTCTCCGCACAGGGCGCCACCCGCTACGATGCCCTTCTCTATCTGAGCCATGGCATCGCCAAGGGTGCAATTGCGGATGTCGAAGCCGATCGTAGCGATGCGCCTTATCTGGAGGTCGTCCTGCTGAATGACCCCTACACGCCGGCGGAGTTCGTGACTTTCGTCCTCGAAAACGTCTTCGGGGTGAGCCGCGAGCGCGCCACCGCGATCATGTTTTCTACCCACGCCCGCAAGCGCGGCTCCTGCGGGATATTTCCCCGGACCGAGGCTGTCGCTTTTCGCGAAAAAATCCAGAATCTTGCGGCGGCCCGCCAGCATCCGCTTCGCTGCGCCCTGCTGCCGGCCGGCGATGCGCCGCCAGCCTGACGGTCTGCACGGAGCGCGCCCCCGGTTCGATGCGGCTGTATCACATCCAAGTCATGCCGGATGGTACCATGGGGTTAAGCAAGGGCCCCAAATCGCGAGAAATTCGGCCGATTTGCGGGTCTATCCGGGTTGCCGCAGGGGGCCGGCTGGCCTACCTATGGCCCATGAAATTCCTCGACGAAGCAAAGGTCTATATCCGTTCCGGTGACGGCGGGAACGGCTGCGTGGCGTTCCGCCGCGAGAAGTTCATCGAATTCGGCGGTCCCTCCGGCGGCAATGGCGGCCGCGGCGGCAATGTCATCATCGAGGTCGCCGACGGGCTGAACACGCTGATCGACTACCGCTACCAGCAGCACTTCAAGGCCCAGAAGGGCGAGAACGGCTCGGGCTCGGACCGCCACGGCGCCAACGGCAAGAACATCGTGCTGAAGGTGCCGATGGGCACGCAGATCTTCGACGAGGATCGCGAGACCCTGATCCACGACTTCACTGAGGTCGGCGAAAAGTTCGTGCTGGCCGAGGGCGGCAATGGCGGCTTCGGCAACGCGCATTTCAAGACCTCGACCAACCGCGCCCCGCGCAACGCCAATCCCGGCCAGCCCGGCGAGGAGCGCTGGATCTGGCTGCGGCTGAAACTCATTGCCGACGCCGGCCTCGTCGGTATGCCCAATGCCGGCAAGTCGACCTTCCTGTCCAAGGTCAGCGCGGCCAAGCCGAAGATCGCCGACTATCCCTTCACCACGCTGCATCCGCAGCTCGGCGTCGTGAATGCCGACGGCCGTGAATTCGTGCTCGCCGATATTCCCGGCCTGATCGAGGGCGCGCATGAAGGCACCGGCCTCGGCGACCGCTTCCTCGGCCATGTCGAGCGCTGCCGCGTGCTGCTGCACCTGGTCGACGCCACCTGCGAGCACGCCGGCAAGGCCTACAAGACGGTGCGCAAGGAGCTCGACGCCTATGGCGGGCTCTTGACCGACAAGATCGAGATCGTCGCGCTGAACAAGATCGACGCGGTCGAGCCGGAGGAATTGAAGAAGCAGAAGGAACGCCTGAAGCGCGCCGCGAAAAAGACGCCGCTGCTGCTGTCAGCGGTTACCGGCCAGGGCGTGAAGGAAGCATTGCGCGCGCTCGTCGAGGTGATCGGCGAGGCCCCGGTCTCGGCCAAGGCGAAGAGCGCGGCCGAAGCGGAGCCGTGGTCGGCTTGATCAGGTCGGCCCTATGGGCCGGCCGCTTGTCTTCGTTCGCGCGATAGCGCAGCATCAAACAATCAAGAAACGACAGGGATGACGCATGGCGCGCGCGAAGAACGTTCTCTGGATCATGTGCGACCAGCTTCGCTACGACTATCTCGGCTGCACCGGCCATCCCACGCTGAAGACGCCCAACATCGACGCCATGGCCAAGCGCGGCGTGCTGTTCAGCAAGGCCTATGTGCAATCGCCGATCTGCGGCCCGTCGCGAATGTCGTTCTACACCGGCCGCTACATGCGTTCGCACGGCTCGCACTGGAACGGCTGGCCGCTTCGCGTCGGCGAGCCGACGCTCGGCGATCACCTGAAAAAGATCGGGGTGCGCAACGTGCTGGTCGGCAAGACCCACATGGCGCCCGACCTCGAAGGCATGAAGGCGCTCGGCATTCCCCCGGAATCCGTCATCGGCGTGCATGTCGCCGAATGCGGCTTCGAGCCCTATGAACGCGACGATGGCTTGCATCCGACCGGACGCCCGCGCCCGAAATACGACGACTATCTGCGCAGCCAAGGTTTCGAGGCCACCAACCCCTGGGAGCACTGGGCCAATTCCGGCGCGGCCGAGGATGGTTCGCTGCAGAACGGCTGGCTATTGGTGCACGCCGACAAGGCCGCGCGCGTGCCGGACGAGCATTCCGAGACGCCCTACATGACGCGGCGCGCGATGGATTTCATCAGCGAGGCCGAGACCGACGGCCGGCCGTGGTGCCTGCATCTGTCCTACATCAAGCCGCACTGGCCCTATATCGCGCCAGAACCCTACGCCAGCATGTATTCGACCGAGGACATGATCCCGGTGATCCGCTCGATGCGCGAGCGGCAGAACCCGCATCCGGTGTTCGGCGCCTATATGGACATGCGCTACTCCCGCAACATGGCGCGCGACGATGCCCGCGAGAAGGTGATTCCGACCTATATGGGCCTGATC
The DNA here is from genome assembly GCF_002776695.1 of Bradyrhizobium nitroreducens. Lineage (GTDB taxonomy): Bacteria > Pseudomonadota > Alphaproteobacteria > Rhizobiales > Xanthobacteraceae > Bradyrhizobium > Bradyrhizobium nitroreducens. The sequence continues at coordinate 6,142,571 of NZ_LFJC01000003.1, read as the reverse complement.
ACCCAGATCGACGACCAGATGGGCGTGCTGATGAAGTTCTTAGGTGAGCGCGGCCTGCTGGACACGACCATGATCGTGTTCACCTCCGATCACGGCGACTATCTCGGCGATCACTGGATGGGCGAGAAGGACCTGTTCCACGAACAGTCGGCCAAGATCCCGCTGATCATCATCGATCCCTCCAGCGAAGCCGACGCCACCCGCGGCACGCGCAGCGATGCGCTGGTGGAAGGCATCGATCTCGCGCCGACCTTCGTCGATTATTTCGGCGGCAAGGTGCCCGGCCACATCCTCGAAGGACGCTCGCTGCTGCCGCTGCTGCGCGGCCCGACACCGAGCGATTGGCGCAAGGTGGCGTTCTCCGAATACGATTACGCCATGCAGGACGTGCGGCTGAAGCTGAACCAGCCGATCGAGCGCTGCCGCCTGTTCATGGTGTTCGACGGCCGCTGGAAATACATCCACGCCTCCGGCTTCCGCCCGATGCTGTACGATCTCGAAACCGATCCGGAAGAATATCTGGATCGCGGCGACGATCCGGAGTGTGCCGGGATCATCGCGCGGCTGCAGGCCGAGCTGTTCGACTGGGCGCTGCATCCGAACGACCACATCACCACGCCGCGCGAGAAGATCGCGGCCTATGCGGACAACCAGCTGCAGGTGAAGGGCGGCGTCTTGATCGGCATCTGGGATGAAGCGGAGCTTGCCGCAATCAAGGACGGCATCGCGCAGCGCGCGAAGATGTGAGTTAGCGGAGCGAGGCTCTCTCCATTCGTCATGCCCGGGCTTGACCCGGGCATCCACGTCTTACGGCAATCGCGGACGCACGTGGATGGCCGGGTCAAGCCCGGCCATGACGACTGAGTGTGAGGCGCCGAGGGATTTCAATTCTCGATCTTGTATCCCGTCGCCTTCACGATCGGCTGCCACAACGCGATGTTCGCGGCGAGCTCCTTCGACAGCCCGTCCGCATTGCTGCCGACCGGGATCAGCCCGATCGCGGTGAGCTTCTCCTTCACCTCGGGCTTGGCGAGCGCAGCGCTCGCGGCGGCACCGAGCTTGCTGGCGAAATCCGGCGGACTGCCGGCGGGAAGCCACATGCCGTACCAGGCGTCCGCGACGAGATCGATGCCGCTCTCCTTCAGCGTGGGGACCTCGGGCGCGAACGGCGAACGCTCCGCACTCGATGACGCGATGATCTTCACGCCCTTGGCCCGATGCTGCGGCAGTGCGTCCGCCAACGTGACGATCCCAAAGGAGATATGGCCGCCGACGAGATCGTTGAGGATCGGCGCGCTGCCGCGATAGGGCACGCGGGTCAGGGGAATGCCGAGATCCTTCTCCAGCTTGGAGCCCATGAAATGCGGAATCGTGCCGTTGCTCGGCACGCCGAACGAGGTCTTGTCCGGATGCGCCTTCAGCCACGCCACGAATCCCTTGAAGTCAGCGGCTTCGATCGCGGGATTGATGACGACGGCGAATTCAAACCGCGCCAGCAGCGACACCGGCACGAAATCCTTCGCCGTGTCGAAGCTCGGCGTCGTCTCCACCATCGGCAGCAGGTACATGGTCGGCCCCGTCGTCACCAGCACCATGCTGCCGTCGGGGCTTGCCCCCTTCACCGCCTTGATCCCGATCAGGCCGTCACCGCCGGTGCGGTTCTCGACCACGATGGTCCGTTGCAGCACCGGGGCCATCTCCTGCGCGATCAGCCGGCACAGCGTGTCGCCGCCGGCGCCCGCCGCAAACGGAAATATGATCTTGGTCAGCCCGGCCTGCGCCTGCGCCTCACCTGCCTGCGCCAGCAGCGGCAGGCCGAGGCATCCGGCCATGAATTTGCGGCGATCCATTCTTTTCCTCTCCGGCCTCATTTTGGTTGGCCGCAGTTAGGACCAGAGCGGCGTCCCGGACAAGGCCGACCTTCGCCATTTACCACGCCGGCCGCCTTGCGCCGGCCATCGTCCTGCTGCAAAAGCAGGCCTATCGGCGCCGCTCTCTCGCTCCGCCGTTTCCAAGAGCAGATCACCCGAGCGCGCCGACACGCATACAGACATGGCCAGCCCCGAACTCAGTCAATTCCGCCGTATCGTCGTCAAGGTCGGCTCCGCGCTGCTGGTCGATTCCGACAAGGGCGAGGTGCGCTCTTCCTGGCTCGCCGCGCTCGCCGACGACATGGCCAAGCTGCACAAGGAGGGACGCGACGTCCTCGTCGTCTCCTCCGGCTCGATCGCGCTCGGCCGCAGTCGCCTCAAATTGCCGCGCGGTCCGCTGAAGCTGGAAGAGAGCCAGGCCGCCGCCGCCGTGGGCCAGATCGCGCTGGCGCGGATCTGGTCCGAGGTGCTTGGCGCGCATGGCATCGGCGCCGGCCAGATCCTGGTGACGCTGCAGGACACCGAAGAGCGCCGCCGCTATCTCAATGCGCGCTCCACCATCGGCAAGCTGCTGGAATGGCGCGCCATCCCGGTCATCAACGAGAACGACACGGTGGCGACCAACGAGATCCGCTACGGCGACAACGACCGCCTCGCCGCCCGCGTCGCCACGATGGCGAGCGCCGATCTGCTGGTGCTGCTGTCCGACATCGACGGGCTCTACGACGCCCCGCCGAAGAACAACCCGAACGCAAAGCTCATTCCGGTGGTCGAGAGCATCTCTTCGGAGATCGAGGCCGTGGCGGGCGACGCCGAGTCCGAGCTGTCGCGCGGCGGCATGCGCACCAAGGTCGAGGCGGCCAAGATCGCAACGACCGGCGGCACGCATATGCTGATCGCCTCGGGCAAGATCGAGCATCCCCTGCAGGCGATCGCCGATGGCGGCCGCTGCACCTGGTTCCTGACGCCGGCCAATCCCATCACCTCGCGCAAACGCTGGATCGCCGGCACGCTGGAGCCGAAGGGTACGCTGACGATCGATGCCGGCGCGGTGACGGCGCTGCGCGCCGGCGCCAGCCTGCTGCCGGCCGGCGTGATCAAGGTCGAGGGCCAGTTCGCCCGCGGCGACGCCGTGATCGTGCGCGGCCCCGACACCAGCGAGATCGGCCGCGGCCTGATCGCCTACGACGCCGACGAGGCCGAGCGGATCAGGGGCCGTTCCTCTCCAGACGTGATGGCCATCCTCGGCATCAGCGGCCGCGCGGAGATGATCCATCGCGACGATCTGGTGGTAGGCGGATAGAGCCCGACCGATCCCATCCGACGATCGAGGCCTACCACGCGTAGCGGACGCCGCCTTTGCCGGCGTAGCTCCTGACCACGTCCGAGAACGTCCCTTCGAACGACGCCGAGATCGAGACGCCATTGCGCCACGTGATCTCGGCGGACGCACTCGCCAGCGCGGCGTCGGGACCGGGCGATGCGCCGCCGACGACGAAGCTTGCGCCGGGCAAGGTCTGGAAGGTGGCGACGATGCTGCGATCGACGCCGTATTCGTGCGCCCACGCGGCCCGGCCGCGGACAGTCAGCACCGCCTGATCGATCAGGAGCGACTTGTCGGTGCGCAAGCCGATCTCGCTGCGCGTCGCAGTCGCCGTCCTCGCCGCGTAACGCAGTGCAAAGGTGCCGGAGCCGGCCACCGCCTGCTCGGCATAGGCGGGCAGATCGAACGCGGTCACCTGCGCGGCTGCATAAGGCGTGACGCCGAGCCATCGCGCCGCGAAACGGTAGCCGGCCTCGGCGCGTGCGGACAAGGCATTGGCATCGAATTGCGCCCGCAGCCGCTCGCTACCGCTCACGGTGACGGTGCGGTCGGTGGTGACGTCCTGCCAGCCATAGGCAAGCGCCGCGGTGACATAGGCCGGCCCGGCCGCATGCCGCACGAAAGCGCCGGCCTGGAACAGGTCGGAGCGACCGCCGCCGCCCGCGGCGACGTTGAAGCTCGTTCCGCCCCCGGCCAACGCGAAGCCGGCGACCGTGCGCGGCGACAGCCACACATCCGCGCCGACGGCGGTGCCGGCCACGCGACTGGTGGCGGCATTGGAGCCGGTCACCGCATTGCCGTCGGTCATCTGCGACCCACCAAAGCCGGCGGCCCAAACGCTCCAGCGCGAATCGAAGCTCGCGCGCGACGGTGCCTTGGCCATCATGCCGTAGGCCTCGCGCTCGGCGCCGTGGCGCTTGCCGGCCACAGCGGCATAGCCGATCGCACCATCGGCATCCGCGCCGCGCGAACCGCGCCCGTCGACGAAGGGATCGGTGAGCACACCGAGAAACTGGTCCATGGCATCGAAGGTCGTCTGCTGCGCACCGGTTGCGGTCTCGCCGGAAAGCTGGGTCAGTGCGCCCGCCAGCGGCGTGCCGGTCAGCCCGAACAAGGCGACGAAGCCGGGCGGCAGCGTCCCGCCGCCGTTGAAGAAGCCGTTGAGCGCATCGGCGACATTTCGCTGATTGCGGTTCAACCCGCCGGAGGAGAGCGCACCGAGTTGCGCCGTCAAATCGATCAGCACGTCGGTTGCGGTGGTCCGCAGGCCGACGCTGAATCCGGCCGGCAGGGCGACGGTGGAGAAGGCGGTAAAATTGCCGCTGATCGACCCCGCATGCAGGATCGAATAGCTGCGGGTGAGATACGTTCCGGATGCAAACGCCGCGGTCACGCCGCCCGCGAGCGTCGCAGCGCCGGTGACGACGGCGCCGGTCGTCGCGCTCGGATTGAGTTGCACCAGATAGGCCGCCCCCGACTGGAAGGCGAGATTGCCGGCAATCGTCGTTGCGCTGCCCGGCGTCCCCGAGCCGGGCGCGAAAATCGCCCCGCCCTGGATCAGCGTATTGCCGAGCGTGCCGCTGCCGCTGAGGATGGCACCGCTGCCGATCGTGGTCAGGCTCGACGACGCAATCGAGCCATTCACCCGCAGCTCGCCGCCGCCGACGAGGGTTGCGCCGCTGTAGGTGTTGACGCCGGTGAGCACCAGCAGGCCGCTGCCGGCCTTGGTCAAGGCCATCGCTCCCGCGCCGTCCTGGATCGTGCCGGAGAACACCGTCGAGCTGTTGTCCCCGCCGGCGGTCAGGACGGCGGCGCCGCCGCTGTTGGTCACGGTGCCGGCGCCGGCCAGCGATCCCACGGCGTTGGAGAATCCGCCGAGGTCGAGCACCGCGCCGGCGAAAACCGTCATTGCGGAATTGTTGCCGAAGGCGCTGGTCGAGCCGGCCTGCAGCGTGCCGGCCTCGACCATGGTCGGGCCGGTATAGGTGTTCAGGCCCGACAGAACGAGCGTTCCGGCATAGCCGCTCTGGTTGTTGACGACGACATCGCCCGACCCCGACAGCACGCCGCTCAGGTTGACGGTGTTGCCGGTGAGAACGTTGTAGGTCGGATCGCCGGTTGCCGTGATGTCGTTGGCGACAGTGAAGCTGCCGTCGAAGTTCACGGTGACGCCGGTGACGCCGCCGTTGAGCGTCAGCGCGCCGCTGCCGAGCGCGCCGGAATTGCCGACGACGAGCGTCGTGCCCTCGTTGATGGTAGTGCCACCGCTATAGGTGTTGGGGCCGGCAAGCGTGAGAGTGCCGCCGCCGCTCTTGGTGAGCGCGACGCTGCCGCCCTGGTCGGCGGCGTTGGTGCCGCCGCCGGGATTGGTTCCGCCCGAGCCGATGTAGTCGGCAATTCCGTTCGCAATCGACTGGCTGCCGGCGCCAAAGGCGAGTGTGGTCGGGGTGCCGCCGGTGCCCTGGAAGAAGATGCCGGACCCGAAGGCGCTGCCTGGATCGCCGTAGCCGCCGCCACCACCACCGCCGGCAACGCCGTTGCCATTGACGGTCAACGAGCCGGTGACCGTGACGGTGCCGCCGGTCTGGACATAGACCGCGCCGCCGGCACCGAGCCCGCCGCCGCCGCCCGCGCCGCCCGCGACGAGCAGGCTGACATTCGCGGCTCCGGCGCCGAAGCCGCCGGCGCCGCCGATGCGCGTAGTCGAGTAAGCGGCGGCGCCGCCGCCACCGAAACCGCCATTGCCGCCGGCGGCGCTAACTCCGCTGAATGCGCCGCCGCCGCCGCCGCCATACCCGCCCGCGCCGCCGCTAGCCTGGCCACCGATGAAGTTGGAGCCGCCGCCCCCGCCGCCGCCGAATCCTCCGCTGCCGCCCTGCGTGTTGCCCAGCGTATAACTATTGTCGGCGCCGCCGCCGCCACCACCGAACCCTCCGTTCCCCCCGGTGCCGCCGCTGCTGGTTGTGCCTATGCCGCCGTTGGTGCCGCCGCCATTGGTGCCAAGACCGCTCACGCTATCGCTGCCGACGGCCAGCCCGCCGCCGCCGTTACCCGCTGAGCTCGGGCTGCTTCCGCCATTTCCTCCCATCCCGCCGCCGCCACCGGCCAGGTTGTTGGTGAAGGCGCCGCCCGCGCCCCCGCTCGCCTGGTTGTTGCTCAGGCTCACATTGCTGAGCGTCAGCGCGCCGTTGCTCGACACGAACACCGCGCCGCCGAGACCGGCGCCGCCGCCGCCACCGTCGATGCCGAGGCCGCCATGCGCCGCCGCATTGGCGATGGAAAGATTCGCGATCGTGACCGAATAGGTCGAGCCGGTCGTCCCGGCGTCGCCAATGAAGAACGGGCGATAGGTCCCGGCCCCGCTGATGACGGGATTGTTGCCGTTGCCGTCGATGGTCAGGTTCCTGGTGATGACAGGCAGCTCGCTCGCAAGCGTGATGGTGCCGCCGGTCTGGAACATGATGGTGTCGCCATTGCCGGCGCTGGTGATCGCCGCCCGCAGGCTCCCCGCGCCGCTATCTGCCGTGGTCGTCACAAACAGCGTGGCTGCGTTTGCCTGGCAGGCGAGGCCGAGCGTGGCGGCGATAAGCGCGAAGCGCAGCGGCAGTCCGATGGACTTCAATGTCGCGAACCTCAAGCAGAAGCATTGCCGCACCTGCCTGCAAGTCGGGCATTCGCGACGTCGTAAGACGCCGCAGAGGGGTAACAGGTTGTCCATGCGGGCGATGTGCTCAGCGTCTCACGCGAGGATTTCACCGGACGCTGATGCACGCGGAGCACAGAGCCGCTTGGCTGCACCAGCCTCGCACGATCTCACCAGGGTAGTGTTGCTTGCGACGCGGTTTTCGGATCGCTAATGAATGCTGCCGATATCGGCGCCCGCATTGGTCAACGCCGTGTGCGGTCTTGCCGTTGTCGAAACGCGATGTCCACGAGGCACGAATGAGCGAGACCATGTCGGCCGACGAGACCGGGCGCGGCGCGCCAGCGCTCGCACAGTTGCGGGCGGCAACGTCGGGCATCTGCGACGTCATTCCGCTGACCGCCGACGATGACTTCCATGTTTCCACCGCGACAATGGCGTTCGGCAATGCCTTGCTGATCGAATCCTTCGCGACCGCGCTGGAATACAACAGGACACCCGCGCACGTCGCGCGCGGCGGCCTCGATCACTATCAAGTCGTCCTCTGCCTGCACGGCGAAATGCAGTTCGCCTCGGGACGCCGCGAGGTGACGCTGCGGCCTGGCGACATCTGCCTGATCGACATGGCGCAACCGAACCGCACCGTGCTGACGGGGGCGGACGACGCGCGCGCCCATCACATGGCGCTGATCCTGCCGCGCCCGCTGCTGGCGCCCCGGCTGGCCCATCCGGACTCGGCGACGGCGTCATCGCTGCCGGCCGGGCATCTCCACGCCCGCCTTCTGGCAAGCCAGTTTGCCGCGCTTTGGCGGCCGACCGAGCCTGATGCCGGCGCCCCCAACGCCACCATCGAGGCTACGATCGAGGCCATGGCCGATATCGTCGCCGGGGCCGCCGGCAGCGTGGTCGACGTGAACGGCACCATCGAGCGGGCCGAGCGGCATCTGTATCTCGCGATGATCAAGCGCCACATCGCAGCCAATCTCGACATCGAAGCGCTCACGGCCCAGGAGCTCTGCCGCCGCTTCCAGATCTCCCGGGCCAGCCTTTATCGCCTGTTCGAGGACGACGGCGGTCTCGCACGCTACGTGCAGGAGCAAAGGCTCAATCGCGCCTTGATGCTGCTGATCTCGCCGGCGTCGCGGGACCGGCGCCTGATCGATCTTGCCGTCGATCTGCAATTCAGCAGCGACTCCACGTTCGTCCGCGCCTTTCGCCGGCAGTTTGGCCTGACCCCGGGCGAGATCAGGAGCATGTCGGCAGCCTGGATCAGGGATCACGGCCAGGAGCCGGGACCGGACGAGCTGCTTCATCGGCTGGGGCGCCACTGACAGGCGGGTGTTTTCCCGGCCCCACCAAGCGAATTCGTGCCGGCCCGCACGGCCTTGCGGCCCCTGCCGGCGCGATTCCCAGCCTCGCCAAACCCGGGATTTCCGTGCTAGGACACTGCCTTAGCAGAAGGTTGAAACCCCAATGGCCGCCCCCCTCAAAGCCGTCGACGGCAATGCCGATCGTGCCAGCGATCTCTTGGCGCTGATGTCCGATCTCGCCACCCGTGCCCGCGCTGCCGCGCGTGTGCTGGCGCTGGCGCCGCCGGAGCAGAAGAACCGGGCGCTCGAAGCCATGGAGCGGGCGATCCGCGGCAATGCGGCGGCGATCCTCGCCGCCAATGCCGAGGATGTCGCGGAGGCCCGCGCGTCCGGCAATGCCACCTCCTCCTTCATCGACCGCCTGACGCTGACGCTGGCGCGTATCGAGGGCATGGCCGAGGGCATCGGCATCGTGCGCGGCATCGCCGATCCCGTCGGCATCGTCACCGAGAGCTGGCAGCGGCCGAACGGCATGATCATCGAGCGCGTGCGCGTGCCGCTCGGCGTCGTCGGCGTGATCTTCGAGAGCCGCCCGAACGTTGCGGCGGATGCCGGCGTGCTGTGCCTGAAGTCGGGCAATGCCGTGATCCTGCGCGGCGGCTCCGACAGTTTCCGCTCCTGCCGCGCCATCCACGAATGCCTGGTGCAGGGCCTGCGCGACGCGGGCCTCCCCGAAGCCGCCATCACGCTGGTGCCGACGCGCGACCGCGCGGCGGTCGGCATGATGCTGTCGGGGCTGAACGGCGCGATCGATGTCATCGTGCCGCGCGGAGGAAAAAGCCTCGTCGCACGCGTCGAGCAGGAAGCGCGCGTGCCTGTGTTCGCGCATCTCGAAGGCGTCAACCACGTCTATGTCGACGCCAGCGCCGACCTCGCCATGGCGAAGTCGATCGTGCTCAACGCGAAAATGCGCCGCACCGGCGTCTGCGGCGCGGCCGAGACGCTGCTGGTCGATCGCGCCGCTGCTGCGAAGAACCTGAAGCCGCTGGTCGAGATGCTGATCGAGGCCGGCTGCGAAGTACGCGGCGACGATGCCGTGCAAAAGGCCGATGCACGCGTCAAGCCCGCGAACGAAGACGATTGGGACACCGAATATCTCGACGCGATCATCGCCGCAAAAGTGGTGGACGGCGTCGACGGCGCAATCGCGCACATCCAGAGCCACGGCTCGCACCACACCGACGCGATCGTGAGCGCTGACGAGCGTGCGGCGAAGAAATTCCTCAGCGAGGTCGATTCCGCGATCGTGCTGCACAACGCCTCGACACAGTTCGCCGATGGCGGCGAGTTCGGCTTCGGTGCCGAGATCGGCATCGCCACCGGTCGCTTCCACGCCCGCGGCCCTGTCGGCGCCGAGCAATTGACGAGCTTCAAATACCGCGTTCACGGCACCGGGCAGACGCGGCCGTAGGTAACGTTGCAAGGCGCGGGGCATTGAGCAACAATTTCGTCGTGCCGCGCTTCTTCGCGCAGGCCGTACCGCCGTACACCGAAGGCATGCGCATCGGCCTGCTCGGCGGCTCGTTCAATCCGCCGCACCAGGCTCATCGCGCGATCAGCCAGTTCGCACTGAAGCGCCTTCAGCTCGATCGCGTGTGGTGGCTGGTGACGCCGGGCAATCCGCTCAAGGAGAACGGCAATCTGCACGAGCTCGGCGAGCGCATGCAGGCCGCCCGCGACGTCGCCAACGATGCCAGGATCGAGGTGAGCTGTCTCGAATCCGTCATTCGCACCCGCTATACTATCGACACGATCAACACCTTGCGCCGCCGCCTCTCCGGCTTGCGCTTTGTCTGGATCATGGGCGCCGACAACCTCGCTCAATTCCATCGTTGGCAGCACTGGCGGCGCATCGCCGACCAGGTGCCGATTGCGGTCATCGATCGCCCGCCGCAGAGTTTTCGCGCCCTCGCCTCTCCCGCCGCCCAGGCGCTCGCGCGCTACCGCCTGCCCGAGAATAAGGCAACCCTGCTTGCGGATCAGCCGCCGCCGGCCTGGGTTTTCCTGACCGGAATGAAGCTGAATCTCTCCTCGACCGGCCTGCGGAACCCGGACGGAAGCTGGAAAGGTACGAAGTGAGTCAGACTGTGCGGAGGGGGCTCTCTGGCATATTGAAACCCTTAACCCCACATGATGTAGTGTAACCGGTGAGCGCCGGATTCGGCGTTCGCGATACAGTGAAAGGAATGGTCCCTGACCACATCTGTATTGTCCAAGTCTGTTTTACCCAAGGTTGCCAAGCCGACGCGTAAAACATCGACCAAAGCTGCGGCCTTGAAGGCGCAACCCGACGCCGACAAGACGCTGAGCCTGATCCTCTCCCGCCTCGAGGACATGAAGGCGGAAGAGACGGTCACCATCGACCTTCGCGGCAAATCGGCGTATTCCGACTACATGATCGTCACCACCGGCCGGGCCAACCGGCACGTCGGCGCGATCGCGGAAAACGTCACCAAGAGCCTCAAGGAAAACGGCATCAAGAACATCCATGTCGAGGGCTTGCCCAATTGCGACTGGGTGCTGATCGATTCCGGCGACGTGATCGTGCACGTGTTCAGACCCGAGGTCCGCGAATTCTACAATCTCGAGCGGTTGTACACGCAGGGCCCGGGGGCGGCGAAGGCGATCTAGGCTCACCTGAGCCGATTTCGAATCGGCTGACGCGCATGCTAGCGTCGTGCGCGCGCTTATCGCGCGCGATCTCGAAAACGCGACTCTGAAGACATCATGCGTGTTGCTGTCATTGCGGTGGGCCGGCTGAAGCAAGGCCCCGAACGGGAGCTTGCCGACCGCTATTTCGAGCGGTTCGACGAGGCCGGCCGCAAGCTCGGATTCCGCGAGCTCCTGATCCACGAGATCCCCGAAAGCCGCGCGCGCGACACCGCCACGCGGATGGCTGAAGAGGCCGCGGCGATCTCGGCCCATGTTCCGGACAAGGCGATCCTGGTGGCGATGGACGAGCGCGGCCAGAATCTCGATTCCACCGTATTCGCACGGAATCTCGGCCGCTGGCGCGACGAGGGGGCCGGACATACTATCTTCGTGATCGGAGGGGCGGACGGACTTTCGCCCGAATTGCGCCGTAAGGCCAAGCTCGCGATCGCGTTCGGCTCTGCGACCTGGCCGCATCAAATGGTCCGCGTCATGCTTCTGGAACAGCTTTACCGGGCCGCCACCATCCTGGCCGGCCACCCCTATCACCGCGCGTGATGCGCGCCACAACGAGCACCTTTGCCGACACGATGCGAGCGCCGCTCCTCAACCTGCTGCTGATCACTGGCGTTGCCGGCGCAAGCCTCGCGCAAGCGAACATAAGCCTCGCGCAAGCTCAGACGCAGGGTCAGACGATTGCGCCGGCGCCGCAGACCGCAGCCGTCTCGCCCGATGCCATCAAGCAGCGCGAGCAGGAGCTGGAAGCCGCCCGCGCCAGGCAAAAGAGCGCCGAGGAAGCGCAGGCCAAGCTCAAGGCCGAGATCACATCGCTTGGCAAGGACCGCACGCAGCTCAATCAACAGCTGATCGACACCGCCGCCAATGTGCGCGCGGTCGAGACCAAGATCGACGACACCGAAGCGCGGCTGCGAAACCTGAACGGCCGCGAGCAGGAGATGCGCGCTTCACTGGATTCGCGCCGCGCCGACATCGTCGAGGTGCTGGCGGCGTTGCAGCGGGCCGGACGGCGCACGCCGCCGGCGCTGCTGGTGCGCCCCGAGGATGCGCTGCAATCGCTGCGCACCGCGATGCTGCTCGGCGCCGTCGTCCCCGAATTGCGCGGCCGCGCCGAGAAGATCGCAAGCGAGCTCGGCGAGCTCGTCGCCTTGCGCAAGACCATCGCCACCGAGCGTGACCAGCTCGCCGCCGACCGCGACAAGGTCAGGAGCGACCAGACCCGCCTCACTGCCCTCGTCGACGAGCGGCAGCGCCAGCAGGCGGCGCGCGAAAAGGATCTCGACGCCGAGAACTCGCGCGCGATCATGCTTTCAAAGCAGGTCGGCGATCTCCAGGGCCTGATCACCAAGATGGAGCAGGACCTGCAAAGCGCCGCCAAGGCCGCCGAGAAGGCGGCCGAAGCTGCAAGGCAGGCCGAGGCCAAGGAAGCCAAGCTGGCAGCCGCCAGTGCCAAGGCCGGGCCGGGCGCCTTCAAGGACCGCTCCCGCACCACCCCGGCCATCGCGTTCGCCTCGGCCAAGGGTCTGCTCCCGCTTCCGGTTAACGGTAACAAGATCAGGGATTTTGGCGGTTCCGACGGGGTCGGTGGGGTCCAGAAGGGCATTTCGCTGGCAACCAAGCCCGGCTCCCAGGTCACGACACCGTGTGACGGCTGGGTGGTCTATTCCGGCCCGTTCCGCAGCTATGGACAACTCTTGATCCTCAACGCCGGGGGCGGGTATCATGTCCTGATCGCCGGGATGGAGCGCATTTCGGTCAACATCGGACAGTTTGTGCTCACGGGGGAGCCGGTCGCGACCATGGGGTCGACATCTCAAGTCGCCTCCATTCTCGCGACCAACGCGAGTCAACCTGTGCTGTATGTCGAGTTCCGTAAGGACGGCACTCCAATCGATCCAGGCCCATGGTGGGCCGCAAATGAAGGCGAGAAGGTTCGCGGATGATGCGCAAGACTTCAGTAATCCTCCTCAGCGCAGCCACCGGTGCGGCGCTGACGCTGTTCGTGACCCAGCCGCGCGCGGTGTTCATGGGCTCCAGCGCGCGAGCCGCCACCGCGGACACCTATCGCCAGCTCAATCTGTTCGGCGACGTCTTCGAGCGCGTGCGCTCGGACTATGTCGAGAAGCCCGACGACACCAAGCTGATCGAATCCGCGATCAGCGGCATGCTCACCGGCCTCGATCCGCATTCGAGCTACATGGACGCCAAGAGCTTCCGCGACATGCAGGTGCAGACCCGCGGTGAGTTCGGCGGTCTCGGCATCGAGGTCACGATGGAAGACGGCCTGATCAAGGTGGTCTCGCCGATCGACGACACGCCGGCCTCGCGCGCCGGCATCATGGCCAACGACATCATCACCAATCTCGACGACGAGGCGGTGCAGGGCCTGACCCTGAACCAGGCGGTCGAGAAGATGCGCGGCCCGGTCAACACCAAGATCAAGCTGAAGATCATCCGCAAGGGCCAGGACAATCCGCTCGACGTCACGCTGGTGCGCGACAACATCCGCGTCCGTTCGGTGCGCGCGCGCATCGAGCAGGACGACATCGCCTATATCCGCATCACCACCTTCAACGAGCAGACCACCGAAGGCCTGAAGCGCGAGGTCGCCAACCTCTCGAATCAGATCGGCGACAAGCTCAAGGGCTACATCATCGACCTCCGCAACAACCCGGGCGGCCTGCTCGAGGAAGCGGTTACCGTCTCCGACTCCTTCCTGGAGAAGGGCGAGATCGTCTCGACCCGTGGCCGCAATGCCGAGGAGACCCAGCGCCGCACCGCGCATGCCGGCGACCTCACCAAGGGCAAGCCGGTCATCGTGCTGGTCAATGGCGGCTCGGCCTCGGCGTCGGAAATCGTCGCCGGCGCGCTGCAGGACCACAAGCGCGCGACCATCGTCGGCACGCGCTCGTTCGGCAAGGGCTCGGTGCAGACCATCATCCCGCTCGGAAGCGGCAACGGCGCGCTGCGCCTGACCACGGCGCGCTATTACACGCCGTCGGGCAAGTCGATCCAGGCCAAGGGCATCGTGCCCGACATCGAAGTGCTGCAGGACGTGCCGGACGAGCTGAAGGCGCGCACCGACACCAAGGGCGAGGCTTCGCTGCGCGGCCATCTCAAGAACGACGGCGACGAGAAGACCGGCTCGCAGTCCTATGTCCCGCCGGACGCCAAGGACGACAAGGCGCTCAAGCTCGCCGGCGACCTGCTCCACGGCATCAAGAACAGCGCCTCGGCCGCGCCCGCCCCGGGCGGCGACACCAAGGCCACGACCGACAAGCCCAAGGCGGCGAACTAAGGCCGCGAACTAAGGCGGCCAACGAAGTCGGCGTCTCACGCGATCCCACAAAGGGCGGCTCCAGGAGCCGCCCTTTTCGTTTGGAACTCTCGTTGTCCTGCTGGCATCCCCGGCCTATCCCGGCCTGCCGCCGCTTGACCTCGGCGTGGTATCGTCGGCACGAGTGATTCGGGATCGCGCATGACTGAAACGGCCGATGATCTGAGCGCCCCGCTCGGACAGGACAAGCCGCGCCGGAAACGCCGGCTGCGGCTGCCGTTCTCGGCCATGCAGCTGCTCGCCGTGCTGCTCGGCCTGTTCCTGCTCACCTTTGCCGGCTTCGCCATCTTCAACAAGGATCCGCTCGGCGGAGAGCCGATGACGCGGATCGCGATCCGGGATCCCAAGGCGACCGACGAGAAGCCCGCGGCCTCCGGTCACGGCCAGGACGGCAAGCACGAGAGCAAGCCGGACAGCAAGCTCGAGACCAAGGACGCGCCGAAACCGCCGGGCGAGCAGAAGACCGTCACCATGATCGACGGCTCGACCGGCGCGCGCCACGACGTGGTGATCGGCGCCGGCGATGCCGCCGAGAAGAGCGAAGCCGCGGCCGCTTCAGCCCCGCCGCCGGTCATGGCCGGAATCGATCCGAAGCTGCTGGAGAAGTCGCGCTACGGCATGATCCCCGTGGTCGCCGGCGACCTGAAGCCGTTCAACGTCTATGCCGCGGATGCCGACCGTGCCAAGGCCGCCAAGATGCCGGTGGTTGCCATTGTGATCGGCGGCCTCGGCGTCGGCGCCGCCAAGACCCTAGATGCCATCATGAAGCTGCCGCCGGCGGTGACGCTGGCCTTCACGCCCTACGGCGCCGATCCCGGCAAGCTCGCCGAGCGCGCCCGCGCGCAGCGCCACGAGATCTTCCTGCAGATCCCGATGGAGCCCTACGACTTTCCCGACAACGACCCGGGCCCGCAGACGCTGCTGACCTCGCTCAGCGCCGACCAGAACATGGACCGCCTGTACTGGCATCTGAGCCGGATGCAGGGCTATGCCGGCATCACCAATTTCATGGGCGCGCGCTTCATCGCGACGGAGCCGGCGATGCAGCCGATCATCCGCGAGGCGGCCAAGCGCGGCCTCGGCTTCTTCGACGACGGCTCCTCGCCCCGCAGCATCGCGTCCCAGGCAGCAAGCAGCGCGGCGATGCCGTTCGGCAGAGGCGACATCGCGATCGACGCGGTGCCGACCCCGACCGAGATCGACCGCGCCCTGAACAAGCTCGAATCGGCGGCACGCGAGCGCGGCGCGGCCGTCGGCACGGCCTCCGCCCTTCCCGTCTCGATCGATCGCATCAGCGCCTGGACCAAGACATTGGGCGACCGGGGTATTCTTTTGGTGCCATTGACAACCGCGATGCTGAAATCAAAATCCAGCTAAATCAACGAATTGGTGCGGCACGGATCCTGGCAGGGACCCGGTCAAGCCGTACCGGCAGCATGCGAGAGGTCTGGCGGAATGGCGCGTTACGAGGATCTGCCCTACCGGACCTGTGTCGGCGTGATGCTGATCAACACGAAGGGACTGGTGTTCATCGGTCGCCGCGCTGGCGGCATCGAGCATGTCGACGACACCCATGTCTGGCAGATGCCGCAGGGCGGCGTCGATCCCGGCGAGGACACCTGGGAGGCCGCCAAGCGCGAGCTCTATGAGGAGACCAGCGTGCGCTCGGTCGAGCGGCTCGGCGAGGTCCCCGACTGGCTCACTTACGACATCCCGCGCACGGTCGCCGGACGCGCCTGGAAGGGCCGCTACCGCGGCCAGCGCCAGAAATGGTACGCGGTGCGCTTCACCGGCAAGGACAGCGAGATCAACGTCGAGAAGCCCGGCGGCGGCGGCCACAAGGCCGAGTTCGTGAGCTGGCGCTGGGAACCGATGAAGAACCTGACCGGGCTGATCATCCCCTTCAAGCGCCCGGTCTATGAGCGCGTGGTGCAGGAATTTTCCGCGCTGGCGGATGAATAAATCGAATTGTCGTCCCGCTTCGGTGCTAATGCACCCGGGAATGACGATGAGAGATTTGCGCGTGACGAATGAAAAGCCCTACCGTCCCAATGTCGGGATCGCGCTGTTCAATGCCGATGGCCATGTCCTGATCGGCCACCGCTTCAAGGGCGACGGGCCCGAGATCATCCTGCCCGGCCTCGACTGGCAGATGCCGCAGGGCGGCGTCGACGAGGGCGAGAATTTGCGCGATGCGGCGATGCGCGAGCTCTGGGAGGAGACCAACGTCGTCAGCGCAAACTTCCTCGGCGAGACCGACTGGTTCACTTACGAATTCCCGCCTTACGACGGACCGCAGACGCACCGCCTCGCAAAATTCCGCGGCCAGCGCCAGAAATGGTTCGCGCTGCGCTTCACCGGCAAGGACGACGAGATCGATCCGCTGACGCCGCAAAACGGCCAGCCCGCGGAGTTCGATGCCTGGCGCTGGGAGCGCCTCGACCGTGTTGCCGACCTCGTGGTGCCGTTCCGGCGGGAAGTCTATCGCGCGGTGGCAAGCGAGTTTGCGGCCTTCGCGCGATCGTCGGTTTGAGGCGCCGCTGCGCCGGTATTGGGCTGCAATTCATCTTCTTCAGCACGGCAATCCCCCGCGGCACCTCTCCAAATAGAGATCACTCAGGAATGTGCTGGTCCGGATATGGGCCGGATAGCCTATGGCGATCATCATTTTGTAGAGATCCAGCATCAGCTCCGGATGCGCTTCGGCCGCCGCTAAGAGCTCGGCGAAACGGTCCTCGGAGCCCGGCTGCTCGCGGAGACGCGCAGATTTCAGGTAGCTCAGGGCGGCGTGCAAGACTTCGTCCAAGGCTACCCGGAATGGGACACTGGCGGCGAACATTGCGTCAATCCGCGGGACATAGCGATTGACCTTGTCCGCCGTGACGGGCTTGTCCGGCTCGGACCATTGCGCCAACAAGATGCCGGCCCGCCGCATCACGCATTTGGCTCTGACGTGAATCTGGGCGGCATTCAGCCAATCATCGACTGCAGATTGATCGTCGGCAGCGTCGTCCTCGACCTTCGGAAGCAATGAGCACGAGAACCGCGCCGCGTTCAGGAAACTCTGCGCCTCGATTGCAACGGTCGCCGCCTCAACCGCCTGAACCGGCGTGACATGGAACGTCTTCTGCAAGAACAACCCCACCGCGTGCAGGGCGCGCAGGTCGGCATCGACCTCGCGCAACAACACCCTTGCGTCAATCTGCTCCGTGAGCTGCAGCATGGCGCTGATGTCAGCTGAGGAATGGCCTTCTTCCCGGAGTGCCCCCTCGATATGGGCCAGCATCGTCATTCCATCGATCGAGGCGGAGAGCGAGTCGCGGACGATATGGTCCTGATGAATGTGAGCGAATTCATGCGCAAGGTTGCAGCATTGAAGAGCGGCGCGCATCACCTCGTCGACGCTCGCCAAGCTTTCGTCGCGCAGGGGACTAAACTCGCGCCGCGCACCCGTATGATATGCCGCAACCGCCGCATGCAGAGCCGTGACGGGTAATTTGTCGGCCAGGCAGAACTCCGCGACCCAGCGAAAGATGGCGGCCCGCAGTTTCGCTTCGATCGACCTTTGGCCGCCCTGAGCGGCCTCCGCCTTCAACCTCACATATTCGACCAGCAGAGTGTCGAAGCGCTCGCTTCGCACGAGAACGGTCGTCGGCCCCGACAACAGGATGAAAGGTGACGGAGGACAGCACCAGGATACGAACATCCTGGGGCTCACCTTCAGCTCGCTCGCCAACAGGTCGCAGAATTCCCTGACGAGGGCATCGCCTGCGAAATTGTCTTCGGCGAAGCGTGCGCCGAAGGGAAGGGTCGCCGAGACCATGAGGTGTGCGGTGTCGAGGCTCATAAGCCCTCTCGCGAGCCTACTCGCCGCCCCGGCTCAGATCACGAAACTGCTGCTCGGTTGGATTTGCGATCTCACCTTGGGGCGTCCTGACCTTGGCGAGGCGCCTCTGCTTGATGAGTTCGACAATGATGGGCGCGAGCGCAGTCAGCAGTGGGGCGCTGGCCTGTAGAATCGCCACGACGGACTGGACGCCGTCGTTGTTGCGCTTGTCCAGAAATGAAATCGGCTCGGGCGTGAGCGACGTCAGGCGAGACCTGATCTCGGCGTCCGCCGGGCCGTCCGAGGACAAGATTTCGAGAACAATTGTTTCTGCTGACATGGCTAGCTCCAGACAAACCAGGAATTCACCAAGGACTGGACCGCAGCGAACAAGCCGAGCCATTACAGCCTGGAATTGCGCAGCGCGCAACCAGAGGTGCAGGTCTTGTCGTCCGTTCCGCCGTGAGGGCCTGCGTACGGTCGCCCCGCAATTGCCGGCCTGGAAGTGCGAAACTGCGAAAACAACCCCATGCACAGTAGAATGGGGTTGAAATCATTCGAGAATTTTTCGCCGGAGATTGGCGCGTGAGGGGCGCACCATTCTCTCGCTCCCTCGCCCGCTTGCGGGAGAGGGGTGGGGAGAGGGTGTCTCCCCGGTGGGATTCCCCCAGAGGTTAGAATCCTCACCCGGCGCGCGGGACGATGCTTGGCATCGCCCGGACCGAGTCAATCAAAAGCCATCCGGCTCGAGAGCATTTTCGGTTCTGATTGAATCAGAACCGAAGCTCTAGATTCTTGATTTGACGCGTTTTCTTCACGCGAACCGGTGTCCACTTCGCTCGAAAACGTTCTAATTGATCGGACCCACCGTGAACGGGCCGATCGCGATGACGTGGCAATCGCTGTCGCGCTTGGCGCAGTCGGCCAGCGCGGACTTGACGGCGGCCTGCTCGTCGGCGGCCTTGAGGCCAAGACCTGCCCGGCCGGCGGTGCCGACGGCGACCGCATTCCAGCCCATGGCGTCGCCGAGCTTGCGCACCACCTCACCCCGCGCATCCGCCACGATCGAGGCGTTGCTCGCCGCATTGAAGAAGCCGGTGATCCTGAACAGGGTCGGGATCGGCACGACGAAATTGTCGTCGATCGCAACCACGAGGCACGCCACGCCGGCGATCGCGCCGCACGATTCCAGCGACCGCCGCGCCGCATCCTCCGCGGACGAGGCGCCGAGCACCATGAAATATTGTCCGCCCGGACCGAGCGCGACCGAGCGGGATTTCGCCGCGGGCACGAAGATGTTCTCGAGCCGGACCTTCTGCGGCTCACGCACGATCGGAAAATCCTTCGATGCGAAGGCCCGCTCGATCATCGCATCATGCCGGAAGTAGGGCGGCGGCGGCATCGGCGGCTTGCCATGCGCGTACACGACGGTGTTGCCGAGCGCATAGAGCTCGCATCGCCGCGGCGATTGCGCGGCGTCGGCGCGCTTCTGGCACTGCTCGATCGCCATGTTGCGCGCGGCTTCCTCGTTCGGCTGGTTCATCGCCGAGCCGGTGAAGCCGCCGACATTGAGCGCGAAGGCCTTGTAGTCGCCGGAGCTCGCATAATCGCCGGCGAGGAAGCTGCGAACGCGCTCGTTGATGAAGGGTACGCTGTCGGCTGAAAGCTGGCCTGATGTCGGCGATGCGGACGGCGACGGCGATGGCATCGGCGCCATCGCGGCGCCCGCATTCGGCGGCGCCATCGGCGCCTTTGCCATTTGGGTCGGCATCGGCGTCGGCGACGCGGCCATTGCAGTCGGCGTTGGGCTCGGCGCAGCACTGGGCGTCACGGCCGGAGCTGCGATGCTCGCGGTCTGCTTGAGCTTGGTGTTGTAGAGGAAGCCGGTGACGACGATGCCGACGATCGAGACCACGGCCACCACCAGCGGCCACATCCACACCGGTGCGGCGGCCACCTTCGCAGCCGCCTTCTTCAGCTGCGGCTTGGAATAGCTGCCGTCCTCGCGCCGCATCGCCACCATGTAGGCATGCACCGGCGTCGGGATGTTCTTCACCTCCTGCGCACCGATATCGGCGAATTGCACCGAGAGCTTGTTGGCGACCTGCTCGTGCACCGCACGGGAGACGCAGATGCCGCCGACCTCGGCGAGGCCCTCCAGCCTTGCTGCGATGTTGACGCCGTCGCCCAAGAGATCGCCGTCGCGCTCGACCACGTCGCCGATGGTGATGCCGATGCGGAACGACATCTGCCGGCTCGGCGGATAGGCCATGTTGCGGGTACGCAGGCTCTCCTGGATGTCGATCGCGCAGCGCACCGCATCGACCGCGCTCGGGAATTCCGCGAGCACGGCATCGCCTGCGGTATTGAAGATGCGGCCACTGGCCTTGGCGATGAAATCGTCGACGACCTCGCGGTAGGAGGCCAGACGCCGCAGCGTCTCCTCCTCGTCTTCCGCGACCAGTCTCGAGTAACCGGCAATATCGGCTGCGAAGATCGCCGCGATCTTGCGTTTCATCTGCACCCTGCCCCGGGGACAAAATATGCGGGCAGAATGCCGCGATCCCCAGCACGGTGCAACAAAGTTTCAGCGCCCGCCACGGTCGGTGACGAGCGCTGAACCTGTTCAGAAATACTGAGCTTGAGCCCCGGAGCGGTGCCCCGGGGCTTAGTGCATAGCCGTGGAGGTGAGCTGCTGCTGAATGCTCTTGTAGTGGTCGAGCCGTTCGATGGCGTGATCGAGCTCGCCGCCTTCGTGCTCCTTCAGGCTTTCTTCCATCTCCGCGATGGTCTCGGCGAACTGGGCGCGGTCGAGCTCGGCCAGCGACGTCGCGACGTCGGCGAGCACGGTCAGGCCCTTTTCGGAGACTTCAGCGAGGCCGCCGAGCACGATGACCTTCTCGTGCTTGCCGCCAGTGGTGATGGTGAGAATGCCGGGCCGGATCGCCGCCACGACCGGCGCGTGTCCTGCCAATACGCCGAAGTCACCTTCGACGCCGGGGATGTCGACCTGGTCGACCTCGCCCGAGAAGGCGAGCTTTTCCGGAGAGACGAGATCGAAGTGGAAGGTGGCCATGGGCTATCCGTTGTTTTCCGCTTGTCACCCGCGGGCCTGACCCGCGGGTCCATCCATCGAATTTTTCGTTCGATGGATCGCCGGGACTTTAGCTTGAAGACGTGCTTCGCACTTTCGCCCGGCAATGACACCTAGAATCAGGCCGCTTCCGCCGCCAGCTTCTTGCCCTTCTCGACCGCCTCTTCGATGGTGCCGACCATGTAGAAGGCGGCTTCCGGCAGGTGATCGTACTTGCCTTCCACCAGGCCCTTGAAGCCCTTGATGGTGTCGGCGAGGTCGACGAACTTGCCCGGCGAGCCGGTGAAGATTTCGGCGACGTGGAACGGCTGCGACATGAAGCGCTCGACCTTGCGGGCGCGGGCCACGGTCAGCTTGTCCTCTTCCGAAAGCTCGTCCATGCCGAGAATGGCGATGATGTCCTGGAGCGCCTTGTAGCGCTGCAGCACCTGCTGGACCTGACGGGCGACCGCGTAGTGCTCCTCGCCGACGACCAGCGGGGAGAGCATGCGCGAGGTCGAGTCGAGCGGGTCCACCGCCGGATAGATGCCCTTTTCGGCGATCGAGCGCGACAGCGTGGTGGTCGCGTCGAGATGCGCGAACGAGGTGGCCGGCGCCGGGTCGGTCAAGTCGTCGGCCGGAACGTAGATGGCCTGCACCGAGGTGATCGAGCCCTTCTGGGTGGTGGTAATGCGCTCCTGCAGCGCGCCCATGTCGGTTGCGAGCGTCGGCTGATAACCCACGGCGCTCGGAATACGACCGAGCAGCGCCGACACTTCCGAGCCGGCCTGGGTGAAGCGGAAGATGTTGTCGACGAAGAACAGCACGTCCTGGCCCTTGTCGCGGAAGTCTTCCGCGATGGTCAGACCCGTGAGCGCGACGCGAGCGCGGGCGCCGGGCGGCTCGTTCATCTGGCCGAACACCAGCGCGCACTTCGACTTCACGCTCGGATCCGGATTCTTCGGGTCGGCGTTGACCTTGGACTCGATGAACTCGTGATAGAGGTCGTTGCCCTCGCGGGTCCGCTCGCCGACGCCGGCGAACACGGAGTAACCGCCGTGCGCCTTCGCGACGTTGTTGATCAGCTCCTGAATCAGCACGGTCTTGCCGACGCCGGCGCCGCCGAACAGGCCGATCTTGCCGCCCTTGGCGTACGGAGCCAGGAGGTCGACGACCTTGATGCCGGTGACGAGAATTTCGGCTTCGGTGGACTGGTCGGTGTAGCTCGGCGCTTCCTGATGGATGGCGCGCAGTCCTTCGGTCTTGACCGGGCCGGCTTCGTCGATCGGCTCGCCGATGACGTTGATGATGCGGCCGAGCGTGCCTTCACCGACGGGAACGCGGATCGGAGCGCCGGTGTCGGTCACTTCCTGGCCGCGGACCAGACCCTCGGTGGTGTCCATCGCAATGGTGCGGACGGTCGATTCGCCGAGATGCTGGGCGACCTCGAGCACCAGGCGATTGCCGCCGTTCTTGGTCTCGAGCGAGTTGAGAATGGCCGGGAGGTGGCCTTCGAACTGCACGTCGACGACGGCGCCGATGACCTGGGTGACGCGACCGACCTGGGCTGCCATTGAATGTCTCCTTCGATCCGAATTTTTAGACCACGGTCAGCTTGTCGACCGGGAAGTTGAGTTTGACGGGTACTGAAGCGCCTTGATCAGACGGCCTCGGCACCCGAGATGATTTCGATCAGTTCCTTGGTGATCTGCGCCTGACGCGTGCGGTTGTAGACCAGCGTCTGCTTGCGGATCATCTCACCGGCGTTGCGCGTCGCGTTGTCCATCGCGCTCATCTGCGCGCCGTAGAACGAGGCGTTGTTCTCGAGCAGCGCGCGGAAGATCTGGACCGCGAGATTGCGCGGCAGCAGGCGCGTGAGGATCTCGTCCTCTTCCGGCTCGTAGTCGTAGGACGTGGTGTTGGCGGCAGCGCCCGCCTCGACGACCAGCGGGATGACCTGCTGGGCGGTCGGGATCTGCGCAATCACCGAGCGGAAGCGCGAATAGAACAGCGTGCAGACGTCGAACTCGCCGTTGTCGAAACGGGCCAGCACCTTCTTGGCGATGTCCTCGGCGTTGACGAAGCCGAGTTGGCGAACGCTGCGCAGGTCGAGATGCTCGACGATCTGCTTGTCGAACAGGCGGCGCAGCTGCTCATAGCCCTTGCGGCCGACGCAGAAGAATTTCACTTCCTTGCCCTGCGCCATCAGCGACTGGGCGCGCTCGCGGGCGAGACGCACGATCGAGGAGTTGAAGGCGCCGGACAGGCCGCGCTCGCCGGTGCAGACCAGCAGCAGGTGAACCTGGTCCCTGCCGGTGCCGGCCAGCAGCGCCGGCGCGCCGGGCGATCCCGCCGCGGCGCTGGCGATGTTGGAGATCACCGCGCTCATCTTGTCGGCATAGGGACGCGCAGCTTCCGCCGCGGTCTGCGCGCGGCGCAGCTTCGAGGCTGCGACCATCTGCATGGCCTTGGTGATCTTTTGCGTCGCCTTGGTGGAGGCGATGCGGACGCGCATGTCTTTAAGTGACGCCATTCTTCGTCCCCGACGGTTCGATCCCTTGCGGACAAACCGCTAGCCTATCCCTGTCGTCATGCCCGGGCTTGTCCCGGGCATCCACGTCTTCATCGTCCACGCGGTAAGGCGTGGATGGCCGGGACATCAAATGCGAAGACGCGCTTCGCGCTTTTGGCCCGGCCGTGACGGTTCTTACGCGAAGCTCTTCGCAAAACCTTCGACCACCGACTTCAGCTTGGCAGCGGTGTCGTCGGTGAGGTCGCGGCTATCGCGGATCGAATTGAGGATCTCGGCGTTCTTGCCGCGCAGCAGCGAGAGCAGACCGTCCTCGAACGCACGCACCTTGCTGACCGGAAGCGGATCGAGATAGCCGTTGGTGCCGGCCCAGATCACGCAGACCTGCTCTTCCATCTTCAGCGGCGAGAACTGCGGCTGCTTCAGGAGCTCGGTGAGGCGCGAGCCGCGGTTGAGCAGGCGCTGGGTCGAGGCGTCGAGGTCGGAGCCGAACTGCGCGAAGGCCGCCATTTCGCGGTACTGCGCGAGCTCGCCCTTGATCTTGCCGGCGACCTTCTTGGTGGCCTTGGTCTGCGCCGAGGAGCCGACGCGCGACACCGACAGACCGACGTTCACCGCGGGACGGATACCCTGGAAGAACAGGTCGGTTTCCAGGAAGATCTGACCGTCGGTGATCGAGATGACGTTGGTCGGAATGTAGGCCGACACGTCGTTGGCCTGGGTTTCGATAACCGGCAGCGCCGTCAGCGAGCCGGAGCCCTGGTCCTTGTTCAGCTTCGCCGCGCGCTCGAGCAGGCGGGAGTGCAGATAGAACACGTCGCCCGGATAGGCTTCGCGGCCCGGCGGGCGGCGCAGCAGCAGCGACATCTGGCGGTAGGCGACGGCCTGCTTCGACAGATCGTCATAGATGATGACCGCGTGCATGCCGTTGTCGCGGAAATACTCGCCCATGGTGCAGCCGGTGAAGGGCGCGATGTACTGCATCGGGGCCGGATCCGAAGCGGTGGCGGCGACGATGATCGAGTATTCGAGCGCGCCCTGCTCTTCCAGCACCTTCACGAACTGCGCGACGGTCGAACGCTTCTGGCCGATCGCGACGTAGACGCAATACAGCTTGATGTTCTCGTCGGGCTGCGCGTTGAGCGGCTTCTGGTTCAGGATGGTGTCGAGCGCGATCGCGGTCTTGCCGGTCTGACGGTCGCCGATGATCAGCTCGCGCTGGCCGCGGCCGATCGGGATCAGGGCGTCGATCGCCTTGAGGCCGGTCGCCATCGGCTCGTTCACCGATTTGCGCGGAATGATGCCGGGCGCCTTGACGTCGACGCGCATGCGCTTGTCGGCCTGGATCGGACCCTTGCCGTCGATCGGGTTGCCGAGTCCGTCGACGACGCGGCCGAGCAGGCCCTTGCCGACCGGCGCGTCCACGATGGCGCGGGTGCGCTTGACGGTCTGTCCTTCCTTGATCTCGCGGTCGGCACCGAAAATAACGACGCCGACGTTGTCGGTTTCGAGGTTCAGCGCCATGCCGCGGGTGCCGTTCTCGAACTCGACCATTTCACCGGCCTGGACGTTGTCCAGACCGTAGACGCGGGCGATACCGTCGCCGACGGACAGCACCTGTCCGACTTCGGAGACTTCAGCTTCCTGGCCGAAATTCTTGATCTGGTCCTTGAGGATCGCGGAAATTTCCGCGGCGCGGATGTCCATCAGCCTGCCTCTTTCATCGCGTGCTTGATCGAATTGAGTTTGGTGCGAAGCGAACCATCCACCATGCGGCTGCCCAGCTTGACGACGAGGCCACCGATGATCGAGGGATCGACTTTCACGTTCAGCGCGACGTCCTTGCCGGTCACCGACTTCAGGGCAACCTTGAGGGCGTCGAGATTCTTGTCAGAGAGCGCTTCCGCCACCGTGACATCAGCCGTCGCCTCGCCCTTGAGCTTGGCGACGAGGGCGCGGTAGGCGCGGATGACGTCGGCCACCACGAACAGGCGGCGGTTGGCAGTCAGCACCTTCAGGAAATTGGCGGAGATGCCGGCGATACCGGCCTTGGCAAGCACGGCCGAAAGGGCCCTGGACTGGGCATCGGCCGCAAACACCGGGCTGCGGACGAGGCGCTTCAGATCAGCGCTCTCGTTCAGCATGGCCTCGAATTTCTCGAGATCGGCTTTGACCTCGTCGACCACTTTCTGGTCGCGGGCCAGTTCAAACAAGGCCGTTGCATAACGGCCGGACACACCTGAAACGGACGTATCTTCTGCAGCCACAGACGCGCTCTTTTTGCTGTCAAACTCGCAAGGGAAAAACCGTCGCCACAAAGCGGCGCCTAGCGATCCAAGCCCTTGGAATTCAAGCGGGACTTCGATTTTCGGCCGACACGGGAGGTGCCGGGTCCGTTAAAATCGCGGCTTTGCTAACATAGCAGGCGCGCAGGTGCAACATGACGCCAAATTAAAGGCACGAGGTTCTGTCGCCAGTTCGTCGCACATTGCGACACCTCGATCAGCGCCTGGCCCGAGGACGGGGATCAAGACTGGATCAAGGACTTGATCGGGGACATGGATCGGGGAAAGGGGCAACGACCTGCCGCGTCGCGGAATTGGCGAGAGGTCTCGCCGCGCCCTCTCCTCATGATGGTTCCTGCCCTCAGCGCATAGCGGCCATGAACACGGATCGCTGAGCCGTGATTCCGGCGCCCTGGGCTCCACTCGCCGAATACTTACCCAATTCTAAATGCTGAAAGCGATGACTTCGTTTTACAGTATTAAGCAGTAATAATGAAGTTAACAAACCGTTAAAGGCAAAGATTACGGAATATCGGCTGAATATCCCGTGGCGGTAACAAGATGTTTCATGACGACACAGAATGATCTACTGCCCAATTCACGCCGCATTGGGAATCGAAACGCCAGACCGCTCACAAACTGATGGGGGCTCCACTAGCCACATATGTGGCAATACTAGCTTAGGGACCAATAAATGCTGTCTTTGAAGACGCTGGGCTTTGCGACCCGGCCGCGCACGGCGATCGCTTTCGTTGCCGCAACTCTCCTTATCGGTGGAACTGCCACCGAAGCTTCCGCCAAATCCCGCCACCACCGGCATCACCATCATCACCGCCACCACGCCCAGGCCGATACCAACCCGACCTCCGATTGGCGCAACGCCAATGCAGCGATGACGCCGACCTCGGGCGGCGGCCACAGCTTCTCCGGCATGGCCTCCTACTACGGCAACGAGTCCGGCAGCCGCACCGCCTCGGGCCAGCGTTTCAACCAGAACGCCCTGACTGCGGCGCACCGCTCGCTGCCGTTCGGCACCAAGCTGCGCGTCACCCATCGCGGCCAGAGCGTGGTCGTCACCATCAATGACCGCGGCCCCTTCATTCGCGGCCGGGTTCTCGACCTCTCCACGGGCGCCGCCCGCGCCATCGGCCTCACCGGCGCCGGCGTCGGTCGCGTCACCGCGGAAGTCGTCTCCTAAGGCGCATCAAGCGCCTCAGCCATCGCGCAGTTTCATCAGTTTGCTGCGCGAATGAAACAAGCCCGCGGTCTTGGGGGACCGCGGGCTTTTTGTTGGGCTGTCGTGTCCCGGACAAGCTGCAACGCGTGAGCGTTGCGGCGCAGAGCCGGGACCCAGGAGCCCCGAGTTCCTCTGCGACATGGGCCCCGGCTCAGCAGCGCACCGTCGAAGTGACGCTGCGCTGCGTCCGGGGCACGAGCGAGGAGATTTGCGCGCCGCTCTCACCACGTCATTGCGAGGAGCGGAGCGACGAAGCAATCCAGATTGCCTCCGCGGAGGGATTCTGGATTGCTTCGCTTCGCTCGCAATGACGTGGGGAGAGTGTGCGCGGAGCTTTACAAAAAGCTCTGCGGATCGACGTCGACTTCCAGCTTCTGATTGCCCGTCGGCTTCGGGCACACCGCAAGCCAGCTCCGCAAATAGTCCGACAGATCGAAGCCGCGCGCCGATTTCACCAGGATGCGGAAGCGGTAGCGGCCCTTGATGACGGCGAGCGGCGCTTCCGCCGGGCCCAGCACCACGACGCGCTCGTCGCGCGGCGCGAGCGCGACCAGCCTGCGTCCGAGACCTTCGGCGCTCGGGCGGTCGCCGGCGGAGATGATCAGGCTCGCGAGCCGGCCGAACGGCGGATAGAGCGTCCTTTCACGCAGGTCGATCTCGCTGTCGTAGAAGGCCTCGCGGTCGCAGGCGATCAGCGCCTTCATCACGGGATGATCGGGCTGGTGGGTCTGGAGATAACCGACGCCGCGGCCCTGCTCGCGGCCGGCGCGGCCGATCACCTGGTTGAGCAATTGCCAGGTCCGCTCCGCTGCGCGCGGATCGCCGTTGGACAGGCCGAGGTCCGCATCGACCACGCCGACGAGATTGAGCCGCGGAAAATTATGGCCCTTGGCCACGAGCTGGGTGCCGATGATGATGTCGACGCGGCCCTCCGCGATCTCGGCAAGCTCGGAACGCATGGTCTCGATCGAGGTGATGAGATCGCTCGACAGCACCATGGTGCGCGCTTGCGGAAACAGCGCGGCGGCCTCTTCCTGCAGGCGCTCGACGCCCGGCCCCACCGCGACCAGCGATTCCTCGGCCGCGCAGTGCGGGCAGGTATGCGGGCGCGGCATCGAGAAGCCGCAATGGTGACAGACGAGGCGCTGGCGAAAACGGTGATCGACCAGCCAGGCATCGCAGATGGTGCAGGCGAAGCGGTGGCCGCAGGCCCGGCACAGCGTCAGCGGCGCATAGCCGCGGCGGTTGAGAAACAGCAGCGCCTGCTCGCGCTTCTCGATCGCGATCCTGATCTCGCCGGCCAAGCGCGGCGAGATGAAGCGGCCGCGCGCGGGCGGCTCGCGGCGCAAATCGATCGCCTCGATATGCGGCATGTGCTGGCCGCCGAAGCGCGAGGGCAGCGCGATGCGCTGATAGCGGTTCTTGCGGGCATTGACCTCGGACTCGACCGAGGGCGTCGCCGACGCCAGCACGACCGGGATTTTTGCGATATGCCCGCGCACCACCGCCATGTCGCGGGCATGATAATGCACGCCCTCGTCCTGCTTGTAGGCCTGGTCGTGCTCTTCATCGACCACGATCAGGCCGAGATTGGCGTAAGGGAGAAACAGCGCCGAGCGCGCGCCGACCACGACCGGCGCGGTGCCGCCCGAGATCGCCGCCCAATTGCGGGCGCGGGTGCGCGGGGTCAGCTCCGAATGCCATTCGATCGGCCGCACGCCAAAGCGCTGCGCGAAGCGGTCGAGGAACTGGCCGGTGAGCGCGATCTCCGGCATCAGGATCAGCGACTG
Organism: Bradyrhizobium nitroreducens; assembly: GCF_002776695.1. Lineage (GTDB taxonomy): Bacteria > Pseudomonadota > Alphaproteobacteria > Rhizobiales > Xanthobacteraceae > Bradyrhizobium > Bradyrhizobium nitroreducens. The sequence goes on along the minus strand of NZ_LFJC01000003.1, from coordinate 6,113,615 downwards.
CTTTCCGCGGCGGATGGTTTCCGCGACCGCCTCGAAATAGACCTCGGTCTTGCCCGAGCCGGTGACGCCGTCGAGCAGTGCGACGTGAAAGGTGCCGTTGGCCGCAAGCGCGCGCATCGCATCCACGCCAGCCCGCTGCAGCGGCGAAAAATCCGGCCGCCCGAAATCCGGATCGGGCACCGGCGGCGGCGCAGGCGGCGGCATCGGCTCGACCGTCAGCGTGCCCTCATCGACCAGGCCGTCGATCACGCCGGCCGAGACGCCCGCCTCTTTCGCCGCCTCCGACTTGCCGTGCAGCAGCCGGTCCGACAGGACCTCGATCACGCGCGCCCGTGCCGGCGTCAGCCGCTTCGGGGGATCGCCGACAAGACGCACGCCCGGACGCACCCGCTCGGGGCCGAGATTCTCGCCCATCCGCAGGCACATGCGCAGCACCATGCCGCGCGGGCTCAGCGTGTAATTGGCGACCCAGTCGACGACCTGGCGCAGCTCGGGCTTGAGCGGCGGGATGTCGAGCTTCTCGCTGACCTCCTTGAGCCGGTTGTGCAGGCGCGGATCCGGATTGGCGTTCTCGCCCCAGACCACGGCCAGCACCTCGCGCGGGCCGAGCGGCACGCCGACGAGATCGCCCGCCTTCAGCTCCATCCCGCGCGGCACCTTGTAGGAATAGGTCTGGTCGAGCGCGACCGGCACCAGCACGTCGACCATGCCGGTCGCGTTGGTGGGGGCGGTCGAGCTGCGCGACGAATGATCCATCAAGGGGGCTTTGGAAGGAGAATCGGAACCTGATGTGGCAAGACTAGCGTGGCAAGGCTAGCGCCCGGGGGCGGCCTTAGCGAACAGTAAACGGGTGTGATGCGATATACTGAGCGGAATCAATCCGTCCAGAGCGATGAGCAAAGCCGCCGCACCCCCCATCGAACTCGCCAGCGCCGATCCCTCGATCGCGCAGGAGATGACGCGCTGGCTGTCGCATCTCGGCGCCGAGCGGCGGCTGTCGCCGAAGACGCTGGAGGCCTATGGCCGCGACTTGCGGCAGTGCCTGGATTTTCTCTGTGCCCATTGGGGCGAGCGCGTGACGCTGAAGCGTTTTGCCGCGCTGGAGGCGACCGACGTCCGCGCCTTCATGGCGATGCGCCGCGCCGACGACATTGCCGGCCGCTCGCTGATGCGCGCGCTGGCGGGCCTGCGCTCGTTCGGCCGCTTCCTCGAGCGCGAAGGCAAGGGCAAGGTCGGGGCCTTGTCCGCAATCCGCGCGCCAAAGGTCGCGAAGAGCCTGCCGAAGCCGCTGCCGATGGCATCGGCAAAACGTCTTGCCGATGCCGACGAGCGCGCCGGCGAGGATCGCGAGACCTGGATCCTTGCGCGCGATGCCGCCGTGATGGCGCTGCTCTACGGCTCGGGCCTGCGCATCTCTGAAGCGCTCGGCCTGAAGCGCCGCGAGGTGCCGAAGCCGGGCGAAGGCGACGTGCTGGTCGTCACCGGCAAGGGCAACAAGACCCGCATGGTGCCGGTGCTGCAGAACGTGCTGGAACTGGTGCAGGACTATGTCGCGATGTGCCCGTATCCGCTGCCGGCGGAGGGCCCGATCTTCGTCGGCGCGCGCGGCGGGCCATTGAGCCCGCGCATCATCCAGCTCGCGATGGAGCGGCTGCGCGGCGCGCTCGGCCTGCCCGACAGCGCCACGCCGCATGCGCTGCGCCACTCCTTTGCCACGCATCTGCTCTCGCGCGGCGGTGACTTGCGCGCCATCCAGGAATTGCTCGGCCATTCCTCGCTCTCGACCACGCAGGTCTATACCGCCATCGATTCCGAGCGCCTGCTGGAAGTCTATGCCAGCGCGCATCCGCGGCGGTGATGTTGCTGAACCAGCGCTGAATGGCCGCTGCTTCCTGACATGAAGCTGTCACAGCCTGCGTGCCCCTTGCGCAGGCCGCGCGGTTCGGTCAATCGTTGCGGAACCGAAGCGGAGGGGAATCATGAGCGCACATGAAAGCATGGAGCATGCCGAGCACGCCGAACACGCGTCCGGCTCGAACAAGAAGATCGCGCTCCTGATCGCGGTGCTGGCGCTGTTCCTGGCGGTCTCGGAGACGCTCGGCAAGGGCGCCCAGACCGAATCGATCAGCAAGAACGTCGAGGCCGCCAATCTCTGGGCGTTCTTCCAGGCCAAAAGCATCCGCCGCACCGTGGTGATCACCGCGGCCGAGCAGGGCAAGCTCACGCTCGCCGCCGCGGACGAGGCGCAGAAGCCCGCCGTGCAGAAGCAGGTCGACGACTGGACCAAGACCGCGGCGCGCTACCGCTCCGAGCCCGAGACCGGCGAAGGTACCGAGCAGCTCGCCGAGAAGGCCAAGCACGCCGAGCACGACCGCGACGAGGCGACCGCGAAATACCATCATTTCGAGCTGGCGTCGGCCGCCTTCCAGATCGGCATCGTGCTGGCCTCGGCCACCATCATCACCGGCATGTTCGCGCTGGCCTATGTCAGCGGCATCCTGACCCTCGCCGGCCTGTTCATGACCGGCCTCGGCCTGTGGTGGCCGCATCTGCTGCATTTGCATTGAGGGGTTGAGGCGGCGGCGACATGCTATTTCCGTCATCCTGAGGCGCGAGGGCCGCGATGCAACGCATCGCGGGCGGAGCCTCGAAGGATGAACGGCCGAGCTGCTGCCGCGCGGATAGAGCGGGGCCGTCGCCCTTCGAGGGCCGCTGAAGAAGCGGCCACCTCAGGGTGACGGTGAGAGAACGATTGCTCCGCCGATCACCGCGCCTGGTGCACGCTCTTCCTGAACCGCTGGATCAGGCGCAGCGTCCGTGACGACCAGCCCTCGCCGTTGCCGGCGATCAGCTCGCGGATGCGGTGCTTGATCGGGTCGACGAGCGCGGTGGCCTTGGCGCGGATCTTCAGCACGAGATCGTAGATCCGCTCGAACCAGCGCATCTCCAGAAGCTTGTCGCGCGTCACGTCGAACACGAAGGCGGTGACGCCGACGCCGAGCATCTTGGCGAACAGGAACGTGGACATGCCGGTGAGCCAGTATTCATGCGTGAGCAGATACAGGCCGACCAGCTTGAGCGGAAACAGCGGAAGGATCGGCACCGCGAACACGATCAGCGTCATGGCCGGCGGGAGCGCATCGACACGCTCCGTCAGCCATTGCTTGAAGCGCGCCAGCGGGATGGCTGCGACAACCTTTGCAACGATCGGTTCGAGATGGTCCCACAGCCAGGCTTCGATCAGAAAGACGATCGCAAGCAGGACCCAGACCGGTTGAAGAAGGCGGCGCAACATGTGTTTCCCGCCCGATTCGGCGCTGGGCGCGTTACTACATATGGATGGCCCGCTTGCCGACTGCAAGCGCGGCTTCCTTGACCGCTTCCGAGCGGGTCGGATGCGCGTGGCAGGTGCGCGCGAGATCTTCCGCACTGCCACCAAACTCCATGAGAACGCAGGCTTCATGGATCATTTCGCCGGCTTCGCGGCCGATAATGTGCACGCCGAGCACGCGATCGGTCTTCGCATCTGCGAGAATCTTCACAAAGCCGTCAGTGGTCTGGTTGACCTTGGAGCGGCCGTTGGCGGTGAAGGGAAACTTTCCGACGGTATAGGCGATGCCCGCCTGCTTCAGCTCCTCCTCGGTCTTGCCGACGGAGGAGACTTCCGGCGTGGTATACACGACGCCCGGGATCACGTCGTAATTCACGTGGCCGGCCTGGCCGGCGATGATCTCGGCGACCGCAACGCCTTCATCCTCGGCCTTGTGCGCGAGCATGGGCCCAGCGACGACGTCGCCGATGGCATAGACGCCCTTCAGGCTGGTGGCGAAATGCGGATCGATCTGCACACGGCCGCGGGGATCGAGCGCGACGCCCGCTTCCTTCAGGCCGAGCGCCTCGGTGTAGGGCACGCGGCCGATGCAGACGAGCACGACATCGGCTTCCAGCGTCTCCGCAGCGCCGCCGGCGGCGGGCTCGACCGTCGCCTTCAGCGTCTTGCCGGAGGTATCGACGCCCGTGACCTTGGCGCCCAGCTTGAACGTAAAGCCCTGCTTCTCGAGGATGCGCTGGAATTGCTTGGCGATCTCGCCATCCATGCCGGGCAGGATGCGATCCAAAAATTCGACGACGACGACTTCGGCGCCGAGGCGGTGCCAGACCGAGCCGAGCTCGAGGCCGATCACCCCGGCGCCGACGATGAGGAGCTTGCCAGGGACCTTGTCGAGCGACAGCGCGCCGGTGGACGAGACGATGCGCTTCTCGTCGATCTCGATGCCCTTGAGGCGCGCGATGTCCGAGCCGGTGGCGATCACGATGTTCTTGGTCTCGACCAGCTGCGACTTGCCGTCGGCGGAGACCTCGACCTTGCCGGTCCCCAGGATCTTGCCGGTGCCCTTGAGCACGTCGATCTTGTTCTTCTTCATCAGGAACTCGACGCCCTTGACGTTGCCGTCGATGCCCTGCTGCTTGAAGTTCATCATCGCGGGCAGATCGAGCTTCGGCGCGGAAACGCTGACGCCCATCTTCGCGAAGGAGTGCCCGGCTTCCTCGAACATCTCGGACGCGTGCAGCAGCGCTTTCGAGGGCATGCAGCCGACGTTGAGGCAGGTGCCGCCGAGGGTTGCGTTCTTTTCGACCACGGCGACTTTCATGCCGAGCTGGGCTGCGCGCACCGCACAGACATAACCGCCAGGTCCGGTGCCGATGACGACGAGATCGTAGGTAGCCATGAGAGAAAGTCCCGTAAGGTTAGGCGTGATGAGGATGTGTCAGCGTCCGCGCGGCGCGTCAGCGTCCGCCGGACACATCGAGAGTGGCAGCGGTGATGTAGGACGCCTCGTCCGACATCAGCCAGATGATGGCGCTCGCGATCTCGTCGGCGGTACCGACGCGCTTCATCGGCACCATGTGGGCGAGACGATGATGCCGGTCGGGCTCGCCGCCCGATGCGTGGATTTCGGTGTCGATCAGGCCCGGGCGGATGCCCGCAACGCGAATGCCTTCGCCTGCGACCTCGTAGCCGAGACCGGTGGTGAAGGAATCGATCGCGCCCTTGGACGCGGCGTAATCGACATAGGTGTTGGGCGCGCCGAGCTTGGCCGCGACCGACGACAGGTTGACGATGACGCCGCCCGTGCCGCCGTGCTTGGTGGACATCCGCTTCACGGCCTCGCGGGCGCAGAGGATGGAGCCGGTGACGTTGACCGCCAGCACGCGCTGGATGCGTTCGGCCGACATCTCGTCGACGCGCACGCCGCTGGTGCCGACGATGCCGCCATTGTTGACGAGCGCCCCCAGCGTGCCGAACTTGTCGGCCTCCTTGAACAGATCGACGATGTCGCGTTCCTCGGCGACATCGCATTTGACCGCGATCGCCTTGCCGTTGCTGGCCTCGATCTGCGCGACCACCTCGTCGGCGGCCTTCTTGTTGCTGGCGTACCCGACCACGACCCGGTAGCCGCGCGCGGCTGCGGCAATGGCGGTCGCCCGCCCGATGCCGCGGCTGCCGCCGGTGATGACAACGACCTTATCCGTCACGCGCGCCTCCATGGTTCGACACGCGCCGTCGCGCAAGTCGGCGACGGCGCTCGCAAAGCATCAGGGATCAGAGATCGAGCACCAGGCGCGCCGGATCTTCCAGGCTCTCCTTGACGCGAACCAGGAAGGTGACGGCTTCCTTGCCGTCGATGACGCGGTGATCGTAGGACAGCGCCAGATACATCATCGGGCGGACCTCGATCTTGCCGCCGACGACCATCGGACGCTCCTGGATCTTGTGCATGCCGAGGATGCCGGACTGCGGCGCGTTCAGGATCGGGGTCGACATCAGCGAGCCGTAGATGCCGCCATTGGTGATGGTGAAGGTGCCACCCTGCATCTCGTCGATCTTGAGCTGGCCGTCACGGGCGCGGCGGCCGAAATCGGCGATGCCCTTCTCGATGTCGGAGATCGACTTGTGGTCGCAGTCGCGCACCACGGGCACGACGAGGCCCTTGTCGGTGCCGACGGCGACGCCGATGTGGTAGTAGTTCTTGTAGATCAGGTCGGTACCGTCGATCTCGGCGTTGACGGCCGGGATGTCCTTCAGCGCCTGCACGACGGCCTTGGTGAAGAAGCCCATGAAGCCGAGCTTGGCGCCGTGCTTCTTCTCGAACGCATCCTTGTAGTGGGCGCGCAGCGCCATCACGTTGGTCATGTCGACCTCGTTGAAGGTCGTCAGCATGGCCGCGGTGTTCTGCACGTCCTTGAGGCGGCGCGCGATGGTCTGGCGCAGCCGGGTCATCTTGACGCGCTCTTCGCGGGCGGCGTCATCGGCCGGCGACGGCGCGCGGACCTGAACGGCGGCGGCGGGCTGGTTGACCGGGGTCGGCGCGGACGCGGCGCGCTCGATCGCAGCGAGCATGTCGCCCTTGGTGACACGGCCGTCCTTGCCGGAGCCCGGAACGGTCGAGGCATCGATGCCGGTCTCCGCTGAGAGCTTGCGCACGGAGGGAGCGAGCGGCGCATCGGCCGGGGCCGCCTTCGCGGCCGGAGCGGGCGCGGCAGCGGCGGGCGCCGGAGCAGCGGCAGGCTTGGCAGGCGCCGCGGCGGGCTTGGCCGCGCCGGCACCGTCGGTGATCTGGCCGAGCAGCGCGCCCACGGCAACCGTCGCGCCATCGGCAGCGATGATCTCGCTCAGCGTGCCGGCGGAGGGCGCCGGGACTTCGATGGTGACCTTGTCGGTCTCGAGCTCCACCAAGGGCTCGTCGACGGCGACGGGATCGCCGGCCTTCTTGAACCAGCGGCCGATGGTGGCCTCGGTGACGGATTCGCCGAGCGTCGGCACACGAATTTCAGTCATGGTCTCTTCCTTAAGGGATCGCCAATGCGGTCATCAGTCGGTCGTCAACGGCCCGCGAAAAGCGGGCCATCCAGCAAGCCGGGACGCTTCGCCTTGACGCGGAGGCCACGAGTTACCGGATGCCCCGCTCCGGTGGGCTGGAGGCGCACGAGGCGGGGCATGACGCAGTTCAAAAAATTCAGCTCAGTGCTTCGTCCAGGAATGCCTTCAGCTGAGCCTGATGCTTGGACATCAGACCCGTGGCGGTCGCGGCGGAAGCGGCGCGGCCGACATAACGCGGACGCCGGCTCGTGCCGTTCACCTGGTTCAGCACCCATTCCAGATAGGGCTCGATGAAGTGCCAGGCACCCATGTTGCGGGGTTCTTCCTGGCACCACACCATCTCGGCCTTCTTGAAGCGCGACAGCTCGGCCACCAGCGCCTTCAGCGGCACCGGATAGAGCTGCTCGACGCGCATCAGGTAGATGTCGTCGATGCCGCGCTTCTCGCGCTCCTCGTAGAGGTCGTAATAGACCTTGCCGGAGCACAGCACGATGCGGCGGATCTTCTCGTCGGGGACGAGCTTGATCGGCTCGTTCGGCAGCATCTGGGCGTCATCATAGAGGATGCGGTGGAAGGTGGTGCCCTTCGCCAGCTCTTCGAGACGCGACACCGCCCGCTTGTGACGCAGCAGCGATTTCGGCGTCATCATGATCAGCGGCTTGCGGATCTCGCGGTGCAGCTGCCGGCGCAGCGCATGGAAGTAGTTCGCCGGGGTGGTCGGATAGACCACCTGCATGTTGTCTTCCGCGCACATCTGCAGGTAACGCTCGAGGCGCGCCGAGGAGTGCTCCGGTCCCTGGCCCTCATAACCGTGCGGCAGGAGGCAGACGAGACCGGACATGCGCAGCCATTTGCGCTCGCCCGAGGAGATGAACTGGTCGAACACGACCTGCGCGCCGTTGGCGAAGTCGCCGAACTGGGCTTCCCACAGCGTCAGCGTGTTCGGCTCGGCGAGCGAATAGCCGTATTCGAAGCCGAGCACGGCTTCTTCCGACAGCAGCGAGTTGATGACTTCGTAATGGCCCTGCTCGCCACCGAGATGGTTGAACGGCGTGTAGCGGCTCTCGTCCTCCTGGTCGATCAGGACCGAATGGCGCTGCGAGAAGGTGCCGCGCTCCGAATCCTGTCCGGACAGGCGGACGTGGTGGTTTTCGTTGAGCAGCGTGCAGAACGCCAGCGCCTCGCCTGTCGCCCAGTCGATGCCGTTGCCGCTCTCGATCGCCTTGGCGCGGTTATCGAGGAAACGCTGAATGGTGCGGTGAACGCGGAAGCCGTCCGGCACCTTGGTGATCTTGCGGCCGATGTCCTTGAGAACAGGCAGGTCGACGCCGGTGACGCCGCGCCGCGCATCCTCTTCCTGGTCGGCGATCTTGAAGCCCGCCCACTTGCCGTCGAGCCAGTCGGCCTTGTTCGGCTTGTAGGAGGTGCCGGCCTCGAACTCGGCATCGAGCCGGGCGCGCCAGTCGGCCTTCAGCTTGTCGACCTCGCCCTCGGTGACCACGCCTTCGGCGATCAGGCGCTTGGAGTAGAGCGTCAGGGTCGAGGGATGGGCCGCGATCCGCTTGTACATCACCGGCTGGGTGAAAGCCGGTTCGTCGCCCTCATTGTGGCCGTAGCGGCGATAGCACCACATGTCGATGACGACGGGCTTGTGGAACTTCTGCCGGAATTCGGTCGCAACCTTGGCCGCGAACACGACGGCTTCCGGATCGTCGCCGTTCACGTGGAAGATCGGCGCGTCGATCATCTTCGCCACATCCGACGGATAGGGCGAGGAGCGCGAGTAACGCGGATAGGTGGTGAAGCCGATCTGGTTGTTGACGATGAAGTGCACGGAGCCGCCGGTGCGGTAGCCCTTCAGGTCCGACAGGCCGAAGCACTCCGCGACCACCCCCTGGCCGGCGAACGCGGCGTCGCCGTGCATCAACAGCGGCATCACGGAGATGCGCATATCAGGGGGATCGCCGTGCTGGTCCTGCTTGGCGCGCACCTTGCCGAGCACGACGGGATCGACGATCTCGAGATGCGAGGGGTTGGCGGTCAGCGACAGATGGATGCGGTTGCCGTCGAACTCGCGGTCCGAGGAGGCGCCGAGGTGATACTTGACGTCGCCCGAGCCTTCGACCGCGTCGGGGTTGGCCGAGCCGCCCTTGAACTCGTGGAACAGCGCGCGGTGCGCCTTGCCCATCACCTGCGTGAGGACGTTGAGGCGGCCGCGATGCGGCATGCCCAGCACGATTTCCTTCACGCCGAGATTGCCGCCGCGCTTGATGATCTGCTCGAGCGCGGGGATCAGGGATTCGCCGCCGTCGAGGCCGAAACGCTTGGTGCCGGTGAACTTGGTGTCGCAGAATTTTTCGAAGCCCTCGGCTTCGATCAGCTTCTGCAGGATGGCGCGGCGGCCCTCGCGGGTGAACGAGATCTCCTTGTCGGGTCCCTCGATGCGCTCCTGGATCCAGGCCTTCTGCGCCGCGTTGCTGATGTGCATGAACTCGACGCCGAGCGTCTGGCAGTAGGTGCGCTCGCAGATCGCGGTGATCTCGCGCAGGCTGCCGTATTCGAGACCGAGCACGTGATCGAGGAAGATCTTGCGGTCGAAATCGGCTTCGCTGAAGCCGTAGGTGCGCGGATCGAGCTCCTCGCGGTTGCGCTGGGCTTCGATGCCGAGCGGATCGAGCTTGGCGTGGAAGTGGCCGCGCATGCGGTAGGAGCGGATCAGCATCAGGGCGCGGACCGAGTCGCGCGTGGCCTGGAGCAGGTCGGCGGAGGAGATGTCGGCGCCCTTGGCTTGCGCCTTAGCGGCGATCTTGCTGCCGACCGCCTTCTCGACCTCGGCCCAATTGCCGTCGAGGGCGGAGGTGAGGTCGTCCTGCGGGGTCAGCGGCCAGTTGTCGCGCTCCCAGGACGGCCCTTCCGCGTTCTTGCTGATGTCGGCGGGCGCGTCGTTCAGGCTCTTGAAGAACTCCTGCCACTCGGGATCGACCGAGGAGGGGTCCTTCTGGTAGCGGGCGTAGATTTCGTCGATATAGGTGGCGTTGGTGCCCTGCAAAAAGGATGACAAGGCAAAGGCTGCGTTCGCGTCCTGGCGAGACATACTGGAGTTCCTGGCGATTTCGGTTCGCGCGTAACAAACGGCGCTGGCGCCGAGCTCCCCGGCAGAGGCTCGGCGCGACAGGCACCCTTTACCCTATTTGCTGCGAAACTTCGCCCGGAAAAGTACGAAGAAGTGAATTAGCTTTTCAATTTTTCGGCAAGCGTGTGGCCGAGGCGTGCGGGCGACGGGGACACTGTAATGCCTGCCGATTTCATCGCTTCGGTCTTGGAACCGGCGTCGCCCTTGCCGCCCGAGATGATCGCGCCGGCATGGCCCATGCGGCGGCCGGGAGGGGCCGTGACGCCGGCGATGAAGCCGACCATCGGCTTCTTGCGGCCGCGCTTGGCCTCGTCCTTGAGGAACTGGGCGGCGTCCTCCTCGGCGGAACCGCCGATCTCGCCGATCATGATGATCGATTCGGTCTTGGGGTCGGCGAGCAGCATTTCCAGCACGTCGATGAATTCGGTTCCCTTGACCGGGTCGCCGCCGATGCCGACCGCGGTGGTCTGGCCGAGGCCTTCCTGGGAGGTCTGGAACACGGCTTCATAGGTCAGCGTGCCCGAGCGGGAGACGATGCCGACCGAGCCGGTCTTGAAGATGTTGGCCGGCATGATGCCGATCTTGCACTCGCCGGCGGTCATGACGCCCGGGCAGTTCGGCCCGATCAGGCGCGACTTGGAACCGATCAGCGAGCGCTTGACGCGGACCATGTCGAGCACCGGAATGCCTTCGGTGATGCAGACGATCAGCGGGATCTCGGCGTCGATCGCTTCGCAGATCGCATCCGCCGCGCCCGGCGGCGGCACGTAGATCACCGACGCATCCGCACCGGTCTTCTCACGCGCCTCGCGCACGGTGTCGAACACCGGCAGGTTCAGATGAGTCGAACCGCCTTTGCCCGGCGAGGTGCCGCCGACCATCTTGGTGCCGTAGGCGATCGCGGCCTCGGAATGGAAGGTGCCGTTCTTGCCGGTGAAGCCCTGGCAGATGACCTTGGTGTTCTTGTCGATCAGGATGGACATGAGGTCTGCTTTCGCGAAACTAACGGAGTGAGAGGGTCAGTGGATGCGGCGATAGACGCCGGTGAGCACGTCGGCCCAGCCTTCCGCATCCGGCGAGAACTGGATCTTCAACGAGTAGGAATCCTCATTGATGATTTCGTAGACGTGGCGCGCATTGCCGCGGAGCGAGCCGCGCACCAGCGTCAGGGTGTTGCCGACCCAGCCGCCGGAGGCGGGCGAGGGCGGCGTGTAGCCGAGCGAGTCGTACCAGAACAATTTGTAGGTCCGGTCGTCGCGGTCGTAGGTGAAGATGCCGTGGGTGGCGAAGACCTGCTTGCCGTCGCGCATCTGGACCGAGTCCTGAATCAGATAGAACCCATTGAGATCCATGCGCGCGACGGTGCGCGAGGTGGCCGGTCCGCCCGCCGTCCAGCGCGACGGGAAGACCATCTCTTCGCCATCCCATTCGCCGGCCAACGCGGAAAGACGCGCGTGCTCGGGAAGCGGAGATGATGCGGCGAGATGGTCCTGGGCCATGGCGTTAGCCTCCCTTGACGGCCTTCACGATCTTCTGCGCGGCGTCGTCGAGATTGTCGGCCGGCACCACGTTCAGTCCGGATTCATTGATGATCTTCTTGCCGAGCTCGACATTGGTGCCCTCGAGGCGGACCACCAGCGGCACGCTGAGGCCGACTTCACGAACCGCAGCCGTGACGCCCTCGGCGATCACGTCGCACTTCATGATGCCGCCGAAGATGTTGACCAGAATGCCCTTCACGTTGGGATCGGCGGTGATGATCTTGAACGCGGCGGCGACCTTTTCCTTGCTGGCGCTGCCGCCGACGTCGAGGAAGTTTGCCGGCGCCATGCCGTAGAGCTTGATGATGTCCATCGTCGCCATGGCAAGGCCGGCGCCGTTGACCATGCAGCCGATGTTGCCGTCGAGCGTGACGTAGTTGAGATCATGCTTGGACGCCTCGATCTCCTTGGCGTCTTCCTCGGTCTCGTCGCGCAACGCGAGCACCTCGGGGTGACGGAACAGCGCGTTGTCGTCGAACGACACCTTGGCGTCGAGCACGCGGAGCTGGCCCTGCTTGGTCACGACCAGCGGGTTGATCTCCAGCATCGACATGTCCTTGGCGACGAAGGCCGCGTAGAGCTGCGCGGTGAGTTTTTCCGCCTGCTTGGCGAGGTCACCGGAGAGCTTCAGCGCGTTCGCAACCGTGCGGCCATGATGGCCCATGATTCCGGTGGCGGGATCGACCGAGAAGGTCACGATCTTCTCGGGGGTGTTGTGCGCCACGTCCTCGATGTTGACGCCGCCCTCGGTCGAGACCACGAAGGAGACGCGCGAGGTCTCGCGGTCGACCAGGATCGAGAGGTAGAACTCCTTGTCGATGTCCGAGCCGTCCTCGATGTAGAGGCGGTTGACCTGCTTACCGGCGGGGCCGGTCTGGATCGTCACCAGCGTGGCGCCGAGCATCTGCTTGGCGAATTCGGTGACCTCGGCGGCCGACTTGGCGATGCGGACGCCGCCCTTGTCGCCGGCGGAGGCTTCCTTGAACTTGCCCTTGCCGCGGCCACCGGCGTGGATCTGGCTCTTCACCACATAGACCGGACCCGGCAGCGCCTTGGCGGCGGCTTCCGCGTCGGCGGCCTTGAGGACCGGGACGCCCTTTGAGATCGGCACGCCGAACTCACCCAGCAGCGCTTTGGCCTGATATTCATGGATATTCATATGGTCGCTCCCTGAACCCGCGGGCGGTGACCTCTTGGGCCCACCTCAGTCTTGTGGCTGGCATACCATATACCACAGGAACTGCAACCCGGATTCTCTGACATCGATCTGGACTGCCGACCCGGGGCCTGTCCCGACAACCGGGCCCCGGAAATGAAACCGCCGAAGACCGGTTTTCGGGCTTCGGCGGGAAGTGCTTGGCGCTTAGCGGCCAAGAAGATCGGGGGCGATCTTCTTGCAGGCATCGACCAGGCCCTGCACGGCGCCGACCGACTTGTCGAAGGCCTCGCGGTCCTTGCCGGCGAGCTCGATCTCGACGACACGCTCGACGCCCTTGGAGCCGATCACGACGGGCACGCCCACATACATGTCCTTCACGCCGTATTCGCCGTTCAGGTAGGCGGCCGAGGGCAGCACGCGCTTCTTGTCACGCAGATAGCTCTCGGCCATCGCGATCGCCGAGGCGGCCGGCGCATAGAAAGCCGAGCCGGTCTTGAGCAAATTGACGATCTCGGCGCCGCCGTTGCGGGTGCGGTCGACGATCTCGTCGAGGCGCGCCTGCGAGGTCCAGCCCATCTTGACGAGGTCGGGCAGCGGAATGCCGGCGACGGTGGAGTACTTCACCAGCGGCACCATGGTGTCGCCGTGGCCGCCGAGCACGAAGGCGGTGACGTCCTCGACGGAGACGTTGAACTCGTCGGCCAGGAAGTAGCGGAAGCGCGCCGAATCCAGCACGCCGGCCATGCCGACGACCTTCTTGTGCGGCAGGCCGGAAGCCTTCTGCAGCGCCCAGACCATGGCGTCGAGCGGGTTGGTGATGCAGATGACGAAGGCGTCGGGCGCGTACTTCTTGATGCCGGCACCGACCTGCTCCATGACCTTGAGGTTGATGGAGAGAAGGTCGTCGCGGCTCATGCCGGGCTTGCGCGGCACGCCGGCGGTGACGATGCAGACCTTGGCGTTGTCGAGCGCCTCGTAGGAATTGGCGCCGGTGTAGTGCGCGTCGAAACCGTCGACCGGCGAGGACTGCGCGATGTCGAGCGCCTTGCCCTGCGGCACGCCCTCGGCGATGTCGAACATCACGACGTCGCCCAGTTCTTTCAGGCCGATGAGGTGAGCCAGCGTTCCGCCGATCTGACCGGAGCCAATCAAAGCAATCTTGTCGCGCGCCATGTGAGCCTGTCCTTTAGACACGTAAGGAGGGAAAACTGAGACGGGTGGTTATCCCTTTCGCCTCCCCCGTTCAAGTCGCCCAATGCCCAATTGTCGGGCTTGGCGCGATAGCAGCCATACAAGCCCGTCATTCCGGGGCGCGACGAAAGTCGCGAGCCCGGAATCCATCGGGCAAGAGAGCGCGCCGATGAATGGATTCCGGGCTCGTCGCTTCGCGACGCCCCGGAATGACGGTGGGCATAGGACTTAAGTCTCCACCAGGCCCTTGGTGGAGCCGCTGGCGGTGGAATCCTTGCGGCCGTGCGCCAGGGCCAGATAGGATTCCGAGCTCATCTCGATCAGGCGCGAGGCCGTCCGCTTGAACTCCATGGCCTCGGTGCCCTCGTGGGCGAGGTAGAGCGAGATCGGGTTGGCGTCGGCCGAGGCCATCAGCTTCACCGCATTGTCATAAAGCGTATCGATCAGCGTGATGAAACGCTTGGCGGCATTGCGCTGGGAGAGATCCATCACTGGAATATGGTCGACCAGGATGGTGTGATAGTCGTGCGCCAGCCTGAGGTAGTCCGATGCCCCCAGCGGCTTCTCGCAGAGATCGGCGAACGAAAACCGCGCCACGCCATGGGCCGAGCACGGCACATGCAGGATGCGGCCCTTGATCGAAATGTCGCGCGAGCGGCATTTGGCGCCGCCCGACATCCGTTTCCAGGCTCGGTCGAGCGCAGCATCGGCATCAGCATCTGCCGGCGTCAGCCACATCGGCACGCCCTGCAGCTTCTCCAGGCGGAAGTCGGTGCGCGCATCGAGCCGCGCGACGTCCATGTGGTCGGTGATCTGCTTGATGAAGGGCAGGAACAGCGCGCGGTTCAGCCCGCCCTTGTAGAGATCGTCGGGCGCGACGTTGGAGGTCGCGACCACGACGGTGCCGAGCTCGAACAACTTTGCGAAGAGACGCCCGAGGATCATCGCGTCCGCGATGTCGGTGACGTGGAATTCGTCGAAGCAGAGCAGCCAGCTCTCCTCGAAGATCGCGTTCGCGGTCAGCGCGATGACGTCGCCATCGGCGATCTCGCCGCGCGCGATGCTCTGGCGATAGTCGTAGATGCGCTCATGCACGTCGGCCATGAATTCGTGGAAATGCGCGCGCCGCTTGTGCTCGACGCCACTGTGCTGGAAGAACAGGTCCATCAGCATGGTCTTGCCGCGGCCAACCTCGCCATGGATGTAGAGCCCGCGCGGCGCCTCGTCCTTGTCGCTGCTACTGAACAGGCGGGCGAGCAGGCCCTGCTTGCGCTGCGGCTTGTAGTTCGCAAGCCGCAGGTCCAGCGCCGCATAGGCCTCGGCGACTTCGGCCTGCGCGGCATCCGGCTCGATCGCACCGGCGGCGATCTGGGCCTGATACGCGTCGTTGAAGGGGGAACTGGGGGTCGAGAGCATGGCCCTTTACCGCCAGAGACGGACGGAAATTGCAACCGCGTATTGGCGCAACGGCTTATGCGCGACCTCTTTCGCGGAAACCGGCCGGATGCCCCGGTGGGACGACAAGCCGAGCGGGCCGTCAGAATCCAGCTTGCGGCGCCTTGAGGTAGAATATACCTATTTAGGAACCAAGGAGCCGAGCATGGCGCTGAGCATCAAGGACCCCGAAACCGAGCAATTGGCCCGGAGTCTGGCACAATTGACGGGGGAGAACATCACGACTGCGACCAAGCGCGCGATCGAGGAGCGATTGCGCCGGCTCAACGCTCAAACACACAAGGACGCGCTGCTCGAAGACCTTGCCGAGATCAGACGGCGCTGGAGCGAGATGCGCGTCCTGGACGACCGCAAGCCTGAAGAAATCCTCGGATACGACGATCATGGATTGCCACGCTGATGGTGATCGACACATCCGCGATCGTGGCAATCGCGCTCGACGAAGACGATGCCGCGGATATGGAGCGACTGATCGTGGACGATCCGATCCGCCTGATTTCCGCGGCGACGGTGCTTGAAGCGACGATGGTGATCGAGACGCGGCTGGGCGATGCGGGCGGGCGCGAGTTCGATCTCTGGCTCGTCAAGATCGGCGCTGAGATCGTCGCGGTCGATGCCGTGCAAGCCGACGCGGCACGGCGCGCCTGGCGGCGCTTCGGAAAGGGGCAACACGCCGCGTCGCTCAATTACGGTGATTGTTTTTCTTATGCGCTGGCCATGACCCGTGGCGAACCACTGCTGTTCAAAGGCGAGGACTTTGCGAAGACCGACATCAACCGGTCGAGCGTGACGCCGCTGCGATAACGCGCCGAGGTGCGGGCCCCACCCACACAGTTCGTAGACGTCCTCGGCAAGAGCGGCCGGAAGAGACCCGCAGGGGCTTCATCCCGTATTTTTGTTGCGCGCCGAAAGCTCGGCCGTCGCCAGGCCTCCGACGCAGCAGACGGCCATGCTCGACAACCAAACCCAATACCCGGCCCCATAGGCCCGGATCGGATTGAGGATGCCAGCTTCATTCATCATGACTTCCCGTTGAAGCAGGAACGATGCCGCGATGACGAGTGCAGCCAGGCCTGCACCGAATGCCAAGAATCTCGCGTCAGAGATCCTGTCCGCGACTGCGAGACCAAACCATGCCGAAAAAAGGACGGGGTTGGCGAGCCAGGTCCAATTCGTGACGGACGCTAACAGGCCGAACGGCCCGGCGATCAAGATGTCGTATCCGCGCTGGCATGCAGGCGCGCAAAAAGCATCGAGGGATAGGCACCAGAGGTACAGCGCAATACTGAGGCCCAGCGAGCCGTATCGCCAAAATTGATCGACCCGCACCGTTCGATTTTCCGCCTACTCACACAGCTCGTAGGCGTCCTCGACCACGTACGGGCCGCCGCCGGTCGATGCGCGCGAGGAAAACAGAACAAACCGTTCGGCCATGAACGCCTTGCTCGGGAAGTAGCCGCGCAGGGAGAGATAGTCGGCGACGTCGCGATCGCTGGCGTCGTGCAGCCGGGCCAGCGTGACATGCGGGATGTATTTGCGCCCCTCGGGGTTGAGACCGATCCGCTGCATCATCCGTTCGAGCTCGGCCTGCAATTCCATCAGCGGCTTGCTCGGCACGATCGTCGCAACGACGGCGCGCGGCTTGCGGCCGCCAAAACTCGTGAGGCCCTGCACCTTGACCTCGAAAGGCCTGCGGTCGACGCGAAACAGCATCGAGGCGATCTCGTTGGCGGACATGCCGTCGATATCGCCGATGAAGCGCAGGGTGACGTGATAATTTTCGGGATCGATCCACCGGGCGCCGGGAAGGCCGCCTCTGAGATTGGAAAGCGACTGGCCGATCTCGGCCGGAATTTCCAGACCAGTGAACAAACGCGGCATCGTTTCGCACTCCCGATGCTTGGGCATGATCCCAGGGAAAGACCATATCCAAATTTTAGAGCCGGTGACGAATCACCGGTACCCTGATTCCTATCGCAGTTGTGTGACTCTGCGAAGCATCGCGCGGGCCACCCCGTGAAAACCCTGGGAATTAGGGTTAGCGTTGCCTGCTTTTCATCGCCGCTGCTCGCTTATGTTGCGCAAGAATGCCTCCACACTGGGCATGATGTTGCCGACGATGATGTCGACGCCGGCCGCGGTCGGATGAATGCCGTCGGCCTGGTTGAGCTTGGCGTCGGCGGCAACGCCCTCGAGGAAGAACGGATAGAGCGGCACCTCGAATTTCTTCGCGAGATCCGGATAAATCGAATTGAAGCGCGCGGCATAATCGGCGCCGTAATTCGGCGGCGCCAGCATGCCGCACAGCATCACCGCGATCTTGCGCGTCTTGAGCCGCTGGACGATGTCGGCGAGCGCGGCGCGCGCCAAATCGGGATCGATGCCGCGCAACGCATCGTTGGCGCCGAGCTCGACGATGACGCCCTCGGTTCCTTCAGGCACCGACCAGTCGAGCCGGTCGCGCCCGCCGGAGGTGGTGTCGCCGGACACCCCGGCATTGATCATGTCGACCGCTATGCCTTTGGCCTGCAAGGATTTTTGAAGTTTTTGGGGAAACGCATCCTGGGCCGGCAGGCCGAGACCCGCGCTCAAGGAATCGCCGAGAACGACCAGCTTGACCGGTTTTGTCGCCTCCGCCCAGGCCGGGTTCGCCATTGTCATGAAGACGAGCATCAACACGGCTATGTGCATGAACAATCCGTAACGCCTCTCGACCGCGCTATCGGAGTTGCCATATGACCGGACCATGGACACTCGCATCGAACCCTCTTCGCTCGCCGCTACGGCGGACACCATCGCCATCTCCAACGTCAATCTCTCATTGGGCACGGGCGCGGCACGCGTACACATCCTCAAGGATATCAGCCTGCGCGTCGCCTCGGGCGAGACGATCGGCCTGATCGGCCCGTCAGGCTCGGGCAAATCCACGCTGCTGATGGTGATGGCGGGGCTGGAGCGTCCTGATAGCGGAGAGGTGGTGGTATCGGGCACGCCTTTCAATGCCCTCGACGAGGACGCGCTGGCGCGCTTCCGCGGCCGCCAGGTCGGCATCGTCTTCCAGTCCTTCCATCTGATCCCGACCATGACGGCGCTGGAGAACGTCGCGGTGCCGCTCGAGCTCGCCGGCAATCCCGACGCGGCCAGGCGCGCGGCGCAGGAGCTGCAATCGGTCGGGCTCGGCGACCGCCTGCATCATTATCCGACGCAGCTCTCCGGCGGCGAGCAGCAGCGCGTCGCGCTGGCCCGCGCGCTCGCGCCCGATCCCGCCATCCTGGTCGCGGACGAGCCGACCGGCAATCTGGACGAGGCCACCGGAAAGCAGATCGTCGACCTCCTGTTCAGCAAGCATGCCGAGCGCGGCATGACGCTGGTGCTGGTCACGCACGATTCCTCGCTCGCGCATCGCTGCGATCGCGTGATCCGGCTGCGCTCGGGCCGCATCGACACGCAGTCCGCACCGGCATGAGCGCGGCGGCTGAACCCTTCGCGAAGCCGAGCGGCATCGCGCTATCATTGCGTTATGCGCTGCGCGAATTGCGCGGCGGCCTGCGCGGCTTCTACGTCTTCATCGCCTGCATCGCGCTCGGCGTGATGGCGATTGCCGGCGTCGGCTCGGTGTCGGCGAGCCTTTCCGACGGCCTTGCCCGCGAGGGCCGCACGCTGCTCGGCGGCGACGTTTCCTTCGTGCTGTTCCAGCGCGAGGCCAAGCCCGAAGAGGTCGCCTTCCTGCGCTCGCGCGGCACGGTTTCGACCGCCGCCACCTTGCGCGGCATGGCGCGCGCGGCCGATGGCCAGCTCGCACTGGTCGAGATGAAGGCGGTCGACGACACCTATCCGATGCTGGGCCAGCTCACGTTGGTCCCGCAGCTTCCGATGTCCGATCTGCTCGCGGAGCGCGACGGCGCATTCGGCGCCGCCGCCGATCCGACGCTGCTGGCGCGGCTGTCGCTCAAGACCGGCGACCGCGTCACCATCGGCTCGGCGACCTTCCAGATCCGCAGCACGGTCGAAGCCGAGCCGGACAAGCTCGCGGGCGGCATCGGCTTCGGCCCGCGCTTC
The DNA here is from genome assembly GCF_002776695.1 of Bradyrhizobium nitroreducens. Classification (GTDB taxonomy): domain Bacteria; phylum Pseudomonadota; class Alphaproteobacteria; order Rhizobiales; family Xanthobacteraceae; genus Bradyrhizobium; species Bradyrhizobium nitroreducens. Next base: position 6,094,194 of record NZ_LFJC01000003.1, on the reverse strand, counting down.
CTGATCAGCCAGGCGGGCCTGCGCGCCACCGGCCTGATCCAGCCCGGCAGCCTGGTGCGCTGGGTCTACCGGGTCAAGCTGCCCGATCTCGCCAACAACGAGCGGGCCACCGAAGCCTTCATCGCGGATGCGCGCAGCGCCGCGCCGCAGGCGGGCTGGGAGATCCGCAGCCGCTCCAACGCATCGCCGCAGCTCGAGCGCAACATCAGCCGCTTCACGCAGTTCCTGACCCTGGTCGGCCTCGCCGCGCTGCTGGTCGGGGGCGTCGGCGTGGCCAATGCCGTGAAGAGCCATATCGACCGGCGGCTCGAGGTGATCGCGGCGCTCAAGGCCGTCGGCGCCACCGGGCGCGACGTGTTCGGCATCTATCTCGCGCAGGTTCTGCTGCTCGCCGCGATCGGCTCGCTGATCGGCCTTGCGCTCGGCGCCGCCATGCCGTTCGCGATCGTCGGCCTGTTCGGCAAGCTGCTGCCGCTGCCGGTGGTGCCGGCCGTGCATGCCGACGAGCTCGCGCTGTCCTTCGTCTACGGCCTGCTGACCGCGCTCGCCTTCGGCCTGTGGCCGCTCGGACGCGTCCATGACGTGCCGGTCGCCGCGCTGTTCCGCGACACCATCAGCTCGGACTGGCACCGGCCGCGCGCGGGCTATCTCGTGCTGATGGGCGTGGTGATCGCACTGCTGATCGCGGTCGTGATCGGGCTGTCGTTCGACAAGCGCATCGCCGCGGTGTTCGTGGCCTCCTCCGTCGTCGTGTTCGCCCTGCTGCGCGGCATCGCTGCCCTGTTGATGGGAATCGCACGGCGATTGCCGCGGACGCGGCTGCCGATGCTGCGGCTCGCGATCGCCAACATCCACCGGCCCGGCGCGCTGACGCCCTCGGTCGTGCTGTCGCTGGGGCTCGGGCTCGCGGTGCTCGTCACCATCACCCAGATCGACGGCAATCTGCGCCGGCAGTTCCTGGCGGCCCTCCCCGATCGCGCGCCGTCGTTCTTCTTCATCGACATTCCGAGCGCGCAGGCCGCACCGTTCGACGAGTATCTGCGCAAGATCGCGCCCGGGGCGACGGTCGAGGACGTGCCGATGCTGCGCGGACGCATCGTCGCTGCGCGCGGGGTGCGCGCCGAGGACCTCAAGCCCACCACCGATTCGGAATGGGTGCTGCAGAGCGACCGCGGCCTGACCTACACCGCCGAGCTGCCGAAGGGCTCCAAGGTGGTCGAGGGCGAGTGGTGGCGCGCCGATTATTCCGGCCCGACGCTGGTCTCGATGGAGAAGAAGATCGCCGACGGGCTCGGCCTCAAGCTCGGCGACGAGATCGTGGTCAACGTGCTCGGCCGCGACATTCCCGCCAAGATCGGCAATCTGCGCAGCATCGACTGGCAGGGGATGGGCATCAACTTCGTCCTCGTATTCTCGCCGAACGCCTTCAAGGGCGCGCCGCACACCCACATCGCGACCCTGACGGAGACGGGCGGAACCGCGGCAGGCGACGGCAAGATCATCAAGGACGTCGCCGCCGCCTATCCGATGGTGACGAGCGTGCGCGTGCGCGAGGTGATGGAGACGGTCGGTTCTGTCGTGACCAATCTGGCACTGGCGATCCGCGGTGCCAGCGCCGTGACCCTGATCTCGGCGATCCTGGTGCTCGGCGGGGCGCTCGCCGCCGGCCATCGCCACCGGGTCTACGATGCGGTGATTCTGAAGACGCTGGGCGCGACGCGGCTGCGGCTGCTCGGCGCCTATGCGCTCGAATACCTCCTGATCGGGCTCGCCACCGCGGTTTTCGGCGTGATCGCCGGCAGCTTAGCTGCCTGGATGATCGTGACGCGGCTGATGACGCTGAGCTTCGTCTGGCAGGCCGGCAGTGCGGCCGGAGTGGTCGCGGCCGCGCTCGTCGTCACCGTCGGACTCGGGCTCGCAGGCACGCTGCTGGCATTGAACAAAAAGCCCGCCACGGTGTTGCGGAATTTGTGACAAAATGTAGCGGATGGCCGCTCGGATGCGGAATCGCACGATTCCCGCGATTAACCACGACTGCTCGTCAGGTTCGCGTCAGGATTGCCGCCAAGGGCGACATTCAGCCGCGCGTGGAAGGTTGCAGTGAATGTGTTAGTTTCCCACATATCGAATGGGTTCGGAGCCCGGATTGTTAGCCAAAATTTAGTCGGCTGGCATTGGTATCCGAGATAGAATTTGACGAACCGGCGGCATGGCGACCCTCATGCCGGACCGGACCAACCAACGGGAATTCGACCATGTCGGACCTAGACCGTAACTACGCTTCTCCTTTCGGCAGGGCCGCCGGGCGTGTTGACGCCGCGACGGTCGATGCCGGCCTGCGCGCCTACATGCTGCGCATCTACAACTACATGAGCATTGGCCTCGCCATCACCGGCCTGGCCGCGCTCGGCGTCTACATGGCTGCCGTGACTGACGTCCCGACCGCCGACGCCGTCCGCGTCGGCAATATGTTCCTGACGCCGTTCGGCTACGCGATGTTCGTCAGCCCCCTGAAGTGGCTGTTCATGCTCGCGCCGCTCGCCATGGTGTTCGTGATCTCGGCGGGCATCAACCGTCTGGCGCCCTCGACCGCCCAGATCCTGTTCTGGGTGTTCTCGGCGCTGATGGGCATCTCGCTCTCGTCGATCTTCCTGGTGTTCACGCACACCTCGATCGTGCGGGTGTTCTTCATCACCGCGGCGACCTTCGGCGCGCTGAGCCTCTACGGCTACACCACCAAGCGTGACCTGACCGGGATGGGCTCGTTCCTGTTCATGGGCCTGATCGGCATCATCATCGCGAGCCTGGTGAACCTGTTCCTGGCCAGCTCGATGCTGCAGTTCATCGTGTCGGTGGTCGGCGTGCTGGTGTTCGCGGGCCTCACCGCCTGGGATACCCAGCGGCTGAAGAACGACTACATCTACGGCTACGCTTCGGCCGGCGGTGACATCGCAGAGCGTGCGGCCATCACCGGTGCCCTGTCGCTGTACCTGAACTTCATCAACCTGTTCACGCTGCTGCTGCAGCTCCTCGGCCAGCGCGACTAAGCTCTGAGACGAGAGGACGGACACGAACCCCGGCCGAAAGGCCGGGGTTTTTGTTTGGGCAGGTGCACGCCCGTATCCCGGATGGAGCACCGCTCTCTCCCCGTCATTGCGAGGAGCCCTTACGACGAAGCAATCCAGAGTCCCTCCGCGGATGCATTTCTGGATTGCTTCGCTGCGCTCGCAATGACGGGTGGGGCAGCACCGGAGCCCCTTCCAGCACCTGCGGGAAGGCTCTAATCTTCTCCCATGTCCGCACCAGAAATCAGGCCCACGCTTGAGGCCGACCTCCCCGCCATCACCGCCATCTATCAGCAGGCCGTCCGCGAGGGCACTGCGACGTTCGAGCTGGAGCCGCCTGACCTTGCCGAGATGACGCGCCGCTATCGCGCGCTGATCGACGGCGGCTATCCCTATTTCGTCGCCATCCTCGACGGACGCGTGGCCGGCTATGCCTATGCCGGCGCCTACCGGCCCCGGCCGGCCTATCGCTTCACGGTCGAGAACTCGATCTATCTCGATCCCTCGTTCCACCGCCGCGGCGTCGGCTCAAGGCTGCTGGAGCGGCTGGTCGCCGAATGCGAGGCGCGCGGCTTCCGCCAGATGATCGCGGTGATCGGCGATTCCGCCAATGCCGGCTCGATCGGCGTGCACACCAAGGGCGGCTTCAAGATGATCGGCACGCATCCCAATGTCGGGCTGAAATTCGGCCGCTGGCTCGACACGGTGATGATGCAGCGCGACCTCGGCGAGGGCGGGAGCACGGTGCCGGGGAAGTAGGGCTCACTCGTCATTCCGGGGCGCGCAGCACGTGTCCGAAATCCATTGAACGGCACGGACGATGGACCAACGAATTCCGGGCTCGCGACTTCGTCGCGCCCCGGAATGACGACCGTACGCGAGGCTACACCACCGCCAATTTCCGATCGATCACCAGCAGCACGCGCTCGAGCTCGTGGCCGCGGCGCAGGATCAGGCCCGTCGCCGAGATCACGCTGTACATGCCCTGCTTGCGCGCCAGCCGCGGGTCCTTCTCGATGCGGTAGATCGGCACTTCCGAGGCGCGGCGGTAGACCGAGAACACCGCGCGGTCCTTCAGGAAGTCGATGGCATAGTCGCGCCACTCGCCATCGGCGACCATGCGGCCGTAGAGATTGAGAATACGGTGCAGCTCGAGCCGGTTGAACGTCACCCTGCCCTGTTGCGCATTCGCAGCGGCGGGGCGCGCCGCCGCGCGCTGCTCGCTCGGATCGGCATCCTCCGACATCAGACTCATAGGAAGCGCCTCCTCATCGCACAACATGACCCTCGTCCGCGAAAACCGTCCCCGGAACCGCGGATCATGACGGATACATGATCGCCCCAACCGTTCCCCGCCGCAAGACCCTCGATGGAACTCGATGCACGCAACCGGTGGAATCGGTTGCGAATCAGGACACACGCCAGGGTGGAACTCTGTCGCGACGAACCGTCACGGGATCGTGCTCAAGAATCTTAGTCTCGCCGCTTTTCCGCCTAGCGACTGCCGCCCTGCATTGCGAAAAGATTCATGTGCGTTGACCCGGTCCTTTCGGTTCCGGATTCCTCAGCCCCCAGCCCCCCGGGGTCGAACAGGATCGGGTCTGTACGCGCGACAAGGAGGGCCAACGCAAGTTGGTCCTTTTTTGTTTTTGTCGGGATGTTTCTGCCTCGACGAGTTTCTCCGAACATCCGCGCGAAGATTTTCTGTCCTCATCCTGAGGGCCGCGCTCTTGCGCGGCGTCTGGAAGGATCGAGGCCGAGCGAGCGGGGCCTGCATGGTTCGAGACGCGCGCAAGGGCGCGCTCCTCACCATGAGGGGAGAGAGTGAGTACGACGCTAGAGAATTGAAATCAGTGCAGCGACGTGTAGGCAGCGCCCAGCATCGGGCCGGGCTTCTCGCGGCTGCCGTCCTGGACATAGACCACCGCGCCGTCGACGCCGTCGCGCGTCAGGTTCTCGATCGGCACCGTCCAGCTTTCCTGACGTCCGGTCCAGTCACCGACCTTGAGCAGGTTGCGCACCACGTTGTGATAGGTGACCTGCTGTCCGCGATTCTCACCGCGGGTGATCGCGATCGGGACCGACTTGGCGATCGAGCAGATCCAGACCTCGCCATGCGAGACGGCCGGCTCCTTGCTTGCGGCCACCGACACGTTGATCTGCTTGCCGGCGAGCGACATCGTCACCGGCACGCTCATCACGCCCACACCCTTGTCGGTCTTGCCGATCGCGCTCTCGATGCCGGCGCGATCGCTGCCGATGACATGGGTGGAACCGTTGACCACGACCTGCGGCGTGTAGACCTCGCGGTCGCCGCGCATGCGCGAATAGGCGCGCTGCCGTGCGGAGAAGCGCGAATCCGCCAGCGTGTCCTTCCAGCCGAGATAGTCCCAATAATCGATCGGCATGCTCAGCGCGATGACCGAGGGATCCTTGGAGAGGTCGCCGATGATCTGGTCGGCGGGCGGGCAGGACGAGCAGCCCTGCGAGGTGAACAATTCGACAACGGCGCGGGGATCTGCGGAGGCGGGAACGACGACGGCGAAGATGGCACAGATGCCGAGAGCTCCCGACCAGAGCGCACCGGACCAACGCGAAACCAGATGAGAGGCCGTCATTGCTGTCATGTCGAACGTCACACACCGTCACTCGTGGGGGAAGATCTTATCGTCTGATGGTCACCGTAGTCTTACGGGGCACGACACATTCATCCGTCCAGTGAACCGTCAAATGACCGTTTCCCGCCGGGCGGGCCCATCCGAAACGTGCCGTTAACGCGCGAAGGCGGCCTTGTGATAGGCCGCCTTCGTTTAACCTTCTACTCACGTCGCGGTGAGCCATCGTTCACAAATTCGCGCGCTAAAGTGCGGCGGGCGCACTTTAGCGGTTGTTGTTGGAGCATGATCTTCCCGGAAAACCGCTCCGCACTTTGCGCTAACGCGGCCCTTCGGGTCCGGATCATGCTCAGGCCGCGAGCTTGCGCAGCACGTAGTGCAGGATACCGCCGTTGCGGTAGTAGTCGAGCTCGTCCAGCGTGTCGATGCGGCAGAGCAGCGAAACGCGCTGCAACGAACCGTCGCCGGAGACGATCTCCGCGGTCAGCTTCTGGCGCGGCTTGAGGTCGCCGACGAGGCCGCGGAGCGTGACCTTCTCGTCGCCCTTCAGGCCGAGCGACGACCACGAGGTGCCGTCCTCGAACGTCAGCGGCAGCACGCCCATACCGACCAGGTTGGAGCGATGGATGCGCTCGAAGCTCTGGCAGATCACGGCGCGAACGCCGAGCAGACGCGTGCCCTTGGCAGCCCAGTCGCGCGAGGAGCCGTTGCCGTATTCGGCGCCGGCGAACACCACCAGCGGCACCTGCTCCTGCTGGTACTTCATCGCGGCGTCGTAGATCGACATCTGCTCGCCGTCGGGCCAGTGCTTGGTCAGGCCGCCCTCGGGGATGTTGCCGTCGGCGCCCTTCAGCATGAAGTTCTTGATGCGGATGTTGGCGAAGGTGCCGCGCATCATCACTTCGTGGTTGCCGCGGCGCGTGCCGTACTGGTTGAAGTCGGCCGGACGCACCTGGTGCTCGCTGAGATATTTGCCCGCGGGCGAGGTGAGCTTGATCGAACCGGCCGGCGAGATGTGGTCGGTGGTGATCTTGTCGCCGAACATGGCGAGGATGCGCGCCTCGACGATGTCGGTGACCGGCTCCGGCTCCTTCTTCATGCCTTCGAAATAAGGCGGGTTCTGCACGTAGGTCGACGACATGTTCCAGCGATAGGTCTCGCTCTCGACCGTCTTGATCTTGCGCCAATTGGTGTCGCCCTTGAACACGTCGGCATACTTCTTCTTGAAGATCGCCGAGGTCACGAACTTCTTCATGAAGGCGTTGATTTCCTTCGTCGTCGGCCAGATGTCCTTCAGGTACACCGGCTTGCCGTCCTTGCCTTCGCCGATCGGCTCGACGGCGAGGTTCTTGGTCACGCTGCCGGCGAGCGCGTGGGCGACGACCAGCGGCGGCGAGGCGAGATAGTTCGCCTGCACGTCCGGCGAGACGCGGCCTTCGAAGTTGCGGTTACCCGAGAGCACGGCGGCGGCGACGATGCCGTTCTCGTTGATCGACTTCGAGATCTCCTCCGGCAGCGGACCGGAATTGCCGATGCAGGTGGTGCAGCCGAAGCCGACCAGGTTGAAGCCGACCTTGTCGAGATCCTTCTGCAGGCCGGAATCGGCGAGATAGCCGGCGACGACCTGGCTGCCCGGGGCAAGCGAGGTCTTCACCCACGGCTTGGCTTTCAGGCCCTTCGCGGCGGCATTGCGGGCCAGCAGGCCGGCGCCGATCAGCACGCTCGGATTCGAGGTGTTGGTGCAGGAGGTGATGGCGGCGATCACGACGTCGCCATGGCCGATCTCGAAGTCCTTGCCTTCGACGGCGAAGCGCTTGTTGGGCTCATCGGCCTTCTTGTACTCGGTGCTGAGCGCGAGCGAGAAGCCTTCGGCGACCGACGGCAGCGCGATGCGGCCTTCGGGACGCTTCGGACCGGCCATCGACGGCACGACGTCGGCGAGGTCGAGCGTCAGCGTTTCCGTGAACACCGGGTCAGGCGACTTGGCGGTGCGGAAGAGCCCTTGCGCCTTGGCATAGGCCTGCACCAGCGCGACGCGGGGCGCCGCGCGGCCGGAGGTCTTGAGATAGTCGATCGCGGCGGCGTCGACCGGGAAGAAGCCGCAGGTCGCGCCATATTCCGGCGCCATGTTGGCGATGGTCGCCTTGTCGGCGACCGAGAGATGGTCGAGGCCGGGGCCGAAGAATTCGACGAACTTGCCGACCACGCCGAGCTTGCGCAGCATCTGCGTCACGGTCAGCACGAGGTCGGTCGCGGTGACGCCTTCCTTCATCGCGCCCTTCAGCTTGAAGCCGACGACGTTGGGCAGCAGCATCGACAGCGGCTGGCCGAGCATGCAGGCTTCCGCCTCGATGCCGCCGACGCCCCAGCCGAGCACGGCCAGACCGTTGACCATGGTGGTGTGGGAATCGGTGCCGACGAGCGAATCGGGATAGGCGACCTCGAAGGTGCCGGTCTTCTTGCCGACCGTCATCTTCTCCTTCTTGGTCCACACGGTCTGGGAGAGATATTCGAGATTGACCTGGTGGCAGATGCCGGTGCCGGGCGGCACGACGGAGAAATTCGAGAACGCCTTCTGGCCCCACTTCAGGAACTCGTAGCGCTCCTGGTTCTGCTTGTACTCTTCAGCGACGTTCTTGCCGAAGGCCTTGTTGTCGCCGAAGAAGTTCACGATCACGGAATGGTCGATGACGAGGTCGACCGGCACCAGCGGATTGATCTTCTCGGCATCGCCGCCGAGCTTCTGCATCGCGTTGCGCATCGCGGCAAGGTCGACCACCGCCGGAACGCCGGTGAAGTCCTGCATCAGCACGCGCGCCGGGCGGAAGGCGATCTCATGCTCCAGCGACTTCTTGCGCAGCCATTTCGAGACGGCGACGATGTCCTCTTTCTTGACCGAACGCCCGTCCTCGTTGCGCAGCAGGTTCTCGAGCAGGACCTTCATCGAATAGGGAAGTTTGGAAATCCCCTTCAGACCATTCTTCTCGGCCGTGGGCAGGCTGTAATAGACATAGGTCTTGGCGCCGACCTTGAGGGTCTTTTTGCATTTGAAGCTGTCGAGCGAGGTCATGTAGGAAATCCCAATTGTTAGTTATACCCGGCGGGGTATCTTAACACCGTCAGCGTATCAGGCTGGGCTGCTTGCAGGGGCAGGTTGAGTTGCTGCATCAAGTAGTTCCGGGCTTATAGAAGCTTTCTAACCGCGCCGCCACAGCCACAATCGTGCCGCAGCAACCGCGAGCCAAAAATTCCCATGCGCTACCCCAAGTTTTCCTGAGGCCTGGTTTTGAGTGACTTGAAACGAGGCGAGATGCAGCTGTCCGGGCACGGACTCACCTGCGTGCGCGGCGGCCGCCAGGTGTTTGCCGGGCTCGATTTCGCGGCCGTCTCCGGCGAGGCCGTGGCGGTCGTCGGCCGCAATGGATCGGGCAAAACCTCGCTGCTGCGGCTGATCGCGGGCCTGCTCGTGCCGGCGGGAGGCAAGATTGCGCTCGCAGGCGGCGATGCCGAGCTGACGCTGCCCGAGCAGTGCCACTATCTCGGCCATCGCGATGCCCTGAAGCCGGCGCTGAGCGTGGCCGAAAACCTGACATTCTGGGCCGAATTCCTGGGCGGCGAGCGTCTGGACTTCGCCGAGAGCCTCGCCACGGTGGGGCTCGAGCACGCCACCCACCTGCCCGCGGGCTTCCTGTCGGCCGGCCAGCGCCGCCGGCTGTCGCTGGCGCGCCTGCTGACCGTCCGCCGCCCGGTCTGGCTGCTGGACGAGCCGACCAATGCGCTTGATGTGGCCGGCCAGGACATGTTCGGCGGCCTGATGCGCGAGCACCTTTCGCGCGGCGGCATGATCATCGCGGCGACCCACGCGCCGCTCGGGATTGATTCGCGGGAGCTGCGGATCGGGGGGACGGCATGAAGTTCGCGGACCCTCAGCTTTCCAAGCGGCTGGGCTGCGGCCCATCCGTTCCCTCCCCCCTTGCGGGGGAGGGTCAGGGAGGGGGGTGCCACACGACGCGCTCTCGCGGTTCAAGCGCTTGGGAAGCCTGCCCCAAACGAATATCTCGCCCCGGGCCACCCCTCTCCCCCACCCTCCCCCACAAGGGGGGAGGGAGCGCAGTTTGCCAGAGGCGAGAGCAGGGCTCACAAGACGACCTCACTGGCCAGAGAGCCGCCCCATGACCGCCCTCTCCGCCCTGATCCGCCGGGACATCCGGATCGCGCTCCGCGTCGGTGGCGGGGCGCTGGTCGGGGTGCTGTTCTTCCTGACCGTGGTGGTCCTGATGCCGTTCGCGGTCGGGCCGGATCTGGCCCTGCTGTCGCGGCTGGGGCCGGCCATTCTCTGGCTCGGCGCGCTGCTGGCGAGCCTGCTCACCCTCGACCGGCTGTTCATGGCCGACCACGAGGACGGCTCGCTCGACCTGATCACCATGAGCCGGACCCCGCTGGAACTGGCCTGCGCCGCCAAGGCGCTGGCGCATTGGCTCGCGGCCGGCCTGCCGCTGATTGTCGCAACCCCCGTGCTCGGCCTCCTGCTCAACCTCGACATGGTCGCGACCGGCGCGGTGGCGCTGACCCTGCTGGCGGGCACCCCGGCGCTGACGTTTACCGGCATGATCGGCGCGGCGCTGGCGGTGACGCTGCACCGCGGCGGACTTTTGATGGCGGTGCTGGTGCTGCCGCTGTCGATTCCCGTGCTGATTTTCGGGGTTGCGGCCTCGCAGGCCGTGATCGTGGGCCCGATGACGTTCGGCGCGCCATTCTCGATCCTGTGCGCGCTGTCCCTGGTCAGCCTCGTGATCGGGCCGTTCGCAGCCGCAGCGAGCCTGCGGCATGGACTCGACTGAGACGGGCTCGATTGATGTTGACCCCGATCAACTTTCGCCCCCCGCTTTCGTGCTGATTGCCTGAGCGGCCATCGATGATTATCAGGGTACCATGACACTGATCGACCTCGCCAACCCCACGCGGTTCCTCGCGCTGACAGCGCGGGTCCTGCCGTGGCTTGCGGCCGCGACCGTTATCCTGCTTGCGATCGGTCTCTATCAAACCGCGCTGGCGCCCGACGACTACCAGCAGGGCGCGACCGTGAAGATCATGTTCATCCACGTGCCCAATGCCTGGCTGTCGATGTTCGTCTGGGGCGTGATGAGCATTGCCTCGCTGGGCACGCTGGTGTGGCGTCATCCGCTTGCCGACGTCGCCGCGAAAGCCGCAGCTCCGATCGGCGCCGCCTTCACCTTCCTCGCGCTGCTGACGGGCTCGCTGTGGGGTCGGCCGATGTGGGGCACCTATTGGGAATGGGACGCGCGCCTGACCTCGGTGCTGATCCTGTTCCTGATGTATCTCGGCCTGATGGCGCTGTGGCGCGCGGTCGACGATCCCTCGCGCGCCGCCCGCGCTGCCGCGGTGCTGACGCTGGTCGGTGCGCTGAATTTGCCGATCATCAAGTTCTCGGTCGACTGGTGGAACACGCTGCACCAGCCGGCGTCGGTGATGCGCATGGGCGGATCGGCGCTCGACAAATCGTTCCTGATACCGCTCTTGGTGATGGCGATCGCCTTCACGCTGCTGTTCGTCACGCTGCATCTGGCTGCGATGCGCAACGAGATCCTGCGCCGCCGCGTCCGCTCGCTGCAGATGATGCAGGCGAGCCGCGTGGCGTTCTCGAGCGAGATGGGCGCCGCCTCGCGCGGACAGAACGCGTCGAAAGAAGCTGGGGCCGCATGATCATGTCGCTTGGTCCTTATGCGTCCTTCATCGTGACGTCCTATGCCGCAGCGGCCCTCGTGGTCGCGATCCTGATCGGCTGGATCGCGCTGGACTATCGCAACCAGACGCAGCGCCTGCGCGAGCTCGAGGAGCGCGGCATCACCCGCCGCTCCGGCCGCAGCGCCTTGGACGCGTCATGAGCGATCAATCGACCTCCGCACCGCCGCAGCGCCGCACCTTCCTGATGGTGCTACCGCTGATCGCCTTCATCGGACTGGCGCTGCTGTTCTGGTTCCGGCTCGGCAGCGGCGACATCTCGCGAATTCCCTCCGCGCTGATCGGCCGTCCCGTGCCGCCGACCACGCTGCCGCCGCTGGAGGGATTGCAGGCCGACAATGCGCCGGTGCCCGGCCTCGACCCCGCCGCGTTCAAGGGCAAGGTCAGCCTGGTCAACGTCTGGGCCTCCTGGTGCGTGCCGTGCCACGACGAGGCGCCGCTTCTGACCGAGCTCGCCAAGGACAAGCGCTTCCAGCTGGTCGGCATCAATTACAAGGACGCTCCCGACAATGCGCGGCGCTTCCTGGGGCGTTACGGCAACCCGTTCGGCCACGTCGGCGTGGATGCCAACGGCCGCGCCTCGATCGAATGGGGCGTCTACGGCGTGCCGGAAACCTTCATCGTCGGCCACGAGGGCACCATCGTCTACAAGCTGGTCGGCCCGATCACGCCGGACAATCTGCAGAAGATCTTGTTGCCGCAGATGGAGAAGGCGCTGAAGGCGGGGAGCTGACCGCGCGCAGCCAAGCTGAGTTCACGGCAAATTGTCGCGGCGATTGGGCGTGTCCGTGGTGCCTGCGAGCAGGCCGGACACGACGTCCCATCCCTTCTCGAACATATGGCCGACCTTGTGGCCGAAGGAATGGCCCGGGCGCAATCGCGGCGATTCCAAAATATGCGTCAAGTGCCGGTGATCGCCCGGAATGCTGCTGATCTCGGCGTCGACGGCGGCCTGGACGGCCGTCATCAGACCATCCAGACGCCGGGCCCAGTCCGATCCCTGGAGCTCGATCTGCGTTCTCAGCGCCTGCTCGATCCGGTAGATCTCGCCAACGATCTCCTTGGCCCGCACCGGGCGGTTGTTCCTGAGCGCAAACTGCATGAGGAGATGCTTCTCCTCGATCTGATCGAGCACCATCGACACCGCGATGGCGAAGGAGCCCGTGGCGATCCGCGCCGCGGCCCGGTCGTCGGCCGGGGTGGTCGCGACGGAGAGCAGTTCCCAGGAGGTTTCCAGGCGCTTTGCGAGAATCGTGAGCGCGAACGGCACGGCATCGACGCGCCTGGCCTTGAGCCCGCTCAGAAGGCCGAGAACCTTGTCCAGGCCGGCGCCCTCGAGCCGAACAATCTTCGGCGCAAGCGCGCCGCCAAAATCCTCGAGCTCCCGCTGCATGTCGAGGTAACGCAGCATCTTCTTGAGGTCGTCGAACGTCGCATGCGAGCTGGTATAGGCCATCAGCCCGTCGTGAAGGCTGGCGGCGCCCTCGGCAGAACCAAGCAGACCGTTGAGAGAGATCAGCGCCTTCTTCTGGAACGCCCGAGCCATCTGCCGCGCTTCGGACTGCCTGCCGGCGGAAATGACCTCGTTCGCACTGGCGATGTAGTCGGCAGCCATGCTGCGCAGCAATTGCTCGGTGACGAGGCTCCAGATCGGGGCAAGCGATCCACGCGCGATCTGACCGCTGTTGGCACGCTCCGGTGCGCCGTCCATCAGAACCGGCTCGAGCGGCTCGAAGAAATAGCGTGAGGGATTTCCGACGCGATAGTGGTTCTGACCGGTGTTGCGAAACTCGGCGCGCAACGCCGCGATCAATGGCTCGGAATGCGGAATGTCCTCGCCGAGAAGATGGAGCCGCTCCAATTCGGCAAGCAGGCGGCGCCGGACCTGCGGAGCGAGCTGCCGCAGGTACTGAATCAGGTGTTCAGCGGCATGGTCCTGTTTTGCGCTCATCACCGGGCTCTCCGGCGTGCCGTCCTCTCGTCACAACGAGAGGCTATCGCCTCCGACCTTCCGGGCAAGGGAGAGAGCCGAACAATCTTGGTTTGCGGTTACAGAGCGATGAAGAATCCGATCGGCTTGATCGCGCGATCCGATCGCAGCGTCCGACGGACCGGCCCGAGTGCACGTCAGCGTGAATAGCGTGGTCGCGACCAGGGGCTGCTCGGAACCGCCGTCACCCCTTGCTCACATCCCCCGCCTCGGCCTCGCTTCTCTCCAGCGAGACCGGCTCGATGTGGTAGCGCTTGGTCAGGGGCATCTGGGCGATTGCGAAGATCATGGTCAGCGGAATCACGCCGAACACCTTGAAGTTCACCCAGAAGTCCGTGCTCTGCGTCCGCCAGATGATCTCGTTCAGCACCGCCATGCCGGCGAAGAACAGCGCCCAGCGCAGCGTGAGGATGCGCCAGCCCTGCGGCGTCAGGTTGAACACCTGGTCGAACATCACGGCGATGAAGGAGCGGCCGAACAGGAGGCCGCCGCCGAGGATCGCGGCGAACAGGCCGTAGATGATGGTCGGCTTGACCTTGATGAAGGTCTCGTCGTGCAGCACCAGGGTCAGCGTGCCGAACACCAGCACGATCACGCCCGTCACGATCGCCATGATCGGGATGTGGCGCGTCACCACGTAGGATGCGATCATCGCCGCCACGATCGCGACCATGAAGGCGCCGGTCGCGGCGAACAGATTGAACTTCGCGTTGACGAAGAAGAACACGAGCAGCGGCCCGAGCTCGGTCGCCAGCTTGAACAGCGGATGCGGCTGGGTCTTGTCCATCTCTAGCTTTCGATTCCGGCGATGGCGCGGGCGAAGTCGCGCGCGGTGAAGGGCGCGAGATCGTCGACGCCTTCGCCGACGCCGATGAAGTGCACCGGCAATTTGAATTTCTCCGCGAGCGCCACCAGGATGCCGCCGCGCGCGGTACCGTCGAGCTTGGTCATCACGAGGCCGGTGACCCCCGCTGTGCGATGGAACGCCTCGACCTGCGACAGCGCATTCTGGCCGACGGTGGCGTCGAGCACCAGCAACACGGCATGCGGCGCAGTGTCGTCCACCTTGCGGATGACGCGCACGACCTTTTCGAGCTCGTTCATCAGCTCGGCCTTGTTCTGCAACCTGCCGGCAGTGTCGATCAGCAGCACGTCGATGGCCTGCTCCTTCGCCGCGGTCAGCGCGTTGAAGGCGAGGCTCGCCGAATCCGAGCCCTGCGCGCCCGCGATCACCGGCGTCTTCGTCCGCTCGCCCCAGACCTTCAGTTGCTCAATCGCCGCGGCGCGAAACGTGTCGCCGGCGGCGAGCATCACCTTGCGGCCTTCGGAGGCGAATTTCTGCGAGAGTTTTCCGATGGTGGTGGTCTTGCCGGAGCCGTTGACGCCGACGACGAGAATGACGAACGGCTTCTTGCCCGCGTCGATCTCGAGCGGCTTGGCCACCGGCGCCAGCACCTTCTCGACTTCGGTGGCGACGACGTCCTTGACCTCGTCCGCCGAGATCGCCTTGTCATAGCGCCCGGTGCCGACGGCCTCGGCGATCCGCACCGCGACCGAGGTGCCGAGGTCGGCGCGCAAGAGCACGTCCTCGATGTCGTCGCGCATGGCGCGGTCGAGCTTGCGCTTGGTGACGAGGTCGGCGACCGCGGTCCCGAGCGAGGACGAGGTACGCTTCAGCCCGTTGGACAGGCGGCGCCACCAGCTCAGCTTGGGGGGATCTGACGTGGTATCGTTCATGGCGGGGGTGTGTTAGCCGTTCCCGCCCCTAAACGAAAGTCTTGACCGAAAGTCCTGCAATTGCTCGATGTTCCCCAATTGACCGCCGAGGAGATCCAGGCGCGCGTGCTCCACCGCGACGGGCTGATGCTGATCATCGACAAGCCGGCCGGCCTGCCGGTGCATCGCGGCCCCAAGGGCGGCGCCAATCTGGAGGACTCCTTCGACGCGCTCCGGTTCGGCCTGCCGCGGCCGCCTGTGCTGGCCCACCGGCTGGACAAGGACACTTCCGGATGCCTCGTGCTCGGCCGTCATCGCAAGGCGACCGCCTCGCTCGGCCTCCTGTTCAAGCACGGCAAGATCGGCAAGACCTACTGGACCGTGGTCGAGGGCGGGCCTGCCGAGGACGAAGGCACCATCGACATGCCGCTGGGACGGCTCAATGCCGAGCGCGGCTGGTGGCAGAAGCCGGACCCCGAGGGCCAGAAGGCGATCACGAATTGGAAGGTGATGGGCCGCGGCGACGGCTTCACCTGGCTTGCCATGGAACCCGTGACCGGGCGGACCCATCAACTACGGGTGCATTCCTCGGCGAGCGGCTGGCCGATCTTCGGCGATAACATTTACGGCAACGGCCCGCGCTTCGGCGAGCCGAAGCTGCATTTGCATTCCCGCGAGATCGTGGTGCCGATCTCCCGGAACAAGGAGCCGGTCCGCGTCGTGGCGCCGGCCCCGGTGCATATGCATGAGAAGCTGCGCGCCTGCGGGTGGAATGGGGAGTAGCGGCTGTGTTGCTTAACCTCTCCCGCTTGCTTGCGGGAGAGGTTAAGCCGAAGGCGCGGGTGAGGGTTCTGTCCTCTGGGGGATTGTCCCGTTGCGGAGACACCCTCTCCCCAGCCCGTCCCCGCAAGCGGGGGAGGGAGCGCACCGACGCCGCGGCGCTCTCCGGCCCATGGTTTACGAAACGTTCAGTGCTCGTCCGTAATGATAGCGGTTGCTTAGAACAAGCTTCTGTAACCGCTCAGGACGAGCAACGCGTCATGTCCACGGCCGGGCTATCGATCATCGACGAGGTCGAATCCGCGATTCGCACCGGCTCGCCGGAAAAGGGCCTGGCAACGGCCCGGCGCGTCACCGACCTGTTCCTCTCCTCCGCCGGCAGTTTCGACGACGAGCAGATCGCGCTGTTCGACGACGTGCTCGATCGCCTGATCGGCACCATCGAGCTGCGCGCGCTTGCCGACATGGGCGCCCGCATCGCGCTCGCCGAGATCAGCGCGCAACTGGCGCCGGTCGCGCAGGCACCGCCCTCCGTGATCCGCCGCCTCGCCAGCAACGACGAGATCCGCATCGCCGGCCCGGTGCTGCAGGAATCCGCGCGCCTCGACGACGGCGAGCTGGTCAAGATCGCCTCAGCCAAGGGCGAGCCGCATCTGCTCGCGATCGCCGGCCGCTGGTGGCTGAAGGAGATCGTCACCGACGCTTTGCTGGCGCGCCGCTATCCCAGCGTCAGCCGCAGGCTTGCCGCCAATCCCGGCGCGCGCGTCTCCGGAAACGGATTTTCCGTCATGGTCGCCCAGGCGGAGGCGGATCCCGAACTCGCCGTCAGCGTCGGCGTCCGCGTCGACCTGCCGTCGGAGCTGCGCCGCCGATTGCTGCGCTCGGCGACCGATACCGTGCGCGCCCGCCTGTTGTCGCGCGCGCCGCCGCATCTGTTCGAGGAAATTCAGAGCGCGATCGCCGCCGTCACCGTCGGTGTCGACCGCGAGATGTCGGGCGTCCGCGATTTCGAGGGCGCCAAGCGCGCCATCGCCGGCCTCAAGGCCACCGGCCAGCTCAACGAAGCGACGCTATCAGGCTTTGCCAAGCAGCGGCGCTATGAAGAGACTGCCGCGGCCCTGGCGGCCCTGTCCGGTTCCACCGTCGAGGTGATTCGGCCGCTGATGCAGAGCCTTCGCGAGGACGGCCTCCTGGTGCCGTGCAAGGCGGCGCAGCTCAGCTGGGAAACGACGGCCGCCGTGCTCGAATGCCGCTTTGCGACCGGCGCGATGAAGCCGGCGGACCTCGCAAGAGCGCAGGGGCATTTCGCGCGGATGACGCCGGATGATGCAAAGCGCACGCTGCGGTTCTGGCAGGTGCGAGCGTCGTAGGCGCGCGTTCTGGGGCAAGGCGTCTCCACACCCTCGGTGTCGACCCTGCGCACGCAGGGACGACATCGGGGATGCAATGCGCCGCAACTTCGAGACCGACTATGTGGTCAGCCGCTCGCCATCGCTGCCGGCAATCACCCGCGGCACCACGCTCCCCACGCGCTCGCCCGCAATCGCCACCGGCAGATAGTGCTCCGTGCGCCCCTGACCCTCGCTCTCGATCAGCACATCGCGTGTCGCACCGACCTCGGCTTGCAGCCGTTGCCGCAGCGCCGACTCGCCTGCTGCTCGCAGCCGCTTCGCGCGCTCCTTGATCAGCGCTCCCGCCACTTGCGGCATCCTTGCAGCCGGCGTGCCGGGGCGCGGCGAATAGGGGAAGACGTGCAGGAATGTCAGGTCGCATTCTTCGACGAGATCGAGCGAGCGTGAGAACATCTCCTCGCTCTCGGTCGGGAAGCCCGCGATGATGTCGGCACCGAAGACAACATCGGGACGCAGCCGGCGCACCTGGTCGCAGAAGGCGATCGCATCGCTTCGCGAATGCCGCCGCTTCATGCGCTTCAATATCATGTCGTCGCCGGATTGCAGCGACAGGTGCAGATGCGGCATCAGCCGCGCATCGCCGGCGATGGCGTCGAGCAGATCGTCATCCGCCTCGATCGAATCGATCGATGAGATGCGCAGGCGCTTCAGCTCCGGCACGTGCCGCAAAATCTGCTTCGTCAGCATGCCGAGCTTTGGCGCGCCCGGCAGGTCCGCGCCGTAGCTGGTGAGGTCGACGCCGGTCAGCACGATCTCGGCATGGCCGCGTTCGGCCAGGTTGCGCACCTGCTCGACCACCGCGCCCATCGGCACCGAGCGTGAATTGCCCCGGCCATAGGGGATGATGCAGAAGGTGCAGCGATGGTCGCAGCCGTTCTGCACCTGAACGAACACGCGCGGCAGGCCGCGCGCATAGCCGTCGACGAGATGCGGCGCCATCTCCCTGATAGCCATGATGTCGCTGACGGCGATCTTCTCGCTGGCGCCGAGATCGAATGCATCGCGAGCCTCGCGCCAAGCTTCGCCGCGCATCTTGTCGTCATTGCCGACGACGCGATCGACCTCGGCCATGTCGGCGAACATGCCGCTTTGCGTTTGTGCCGCGCAGCCGGTGACGACGATGCGCGCCGAGGGGCGCTCGCGCTTCAACTTGCGGATCGATTGCCGCGCCTGCGCCACCGCCTCGTTGGTGACGGCGCAACTGTTGATGACGATGGTGTCTTCGAGCCCCGCAGCTTCGGCTTTGCTGCGGATCACCTCGGCCTCAAAGGCATTGAGGCGGCAGCCGAAAGTGACGATGTCGACGGCCATCAGGCCGCGGGCGCGAACAGCGCCGGATCGAATCTGCCCTCATATTCGAAGGTCGCCGTGCCCGTCATCAGCACATGGTCGTCGCGCTCGCGCCATTCGATGCCGAGCTTGCCGCCGGGCAGCGTGATCTCCACGCTGCGTTCGGCCCGCTTCAGCCGCGCCGCGGCGACCGCCGTGGCGCAGGCGGCCGAGCCGCAAGCCTTGGTCAGGCCGGCACCGCGCTCCCAGGTGCGGATGGTGATGTGCTTGTCATCGACGATATGGGCGAGTGTGATGTTGGCGCGCTCCGGGAAGATCGGATGGTTTTCGAGCAAGGGGCCGAAACGCTCGAGGTCGTAGGCGTTGACGTCGTCGACCCAGAAGATCGCATGCGGATTGCCCATGCTGACCACGGAGGGCGAATGCAGGATCGGATTGTCGATCGGGCCGATCTGCAATTCGATGTAGCGGGTGTCGCGGAACTCTTCCGCCAGCGGAATGTCCTGCCAGCCGAACTTCGGCACGCCCATGTCGACGGTGTAGAGATCGGGCGCCGGACCCTGCCAGGCATTGAGCAGGCCGGCCGCGGTCTCGAACGTCGCATTGGTCTGCCCGTTCTTCTCGAAGATGCGCCGCACCACGCAGCGCATGCCGTTGCCGCAGGCGCCGGCCTCCGAGCCGTCATTGTTGTAGATGCTGATGAAGGCCTCGGTGCCGTCGAGCCGCGGCTTCTGCAGCACCATGAGCTGGTCGTAGGCCACGCCGCCATTCGCCGACGCCACCGCGCGGGCGTCGTCCGGCGTCACCTTTGCCGTGGAATCGCGCATGTCGACAACGACGATCTCGTTGCCGATGCCGTTCATCTTGGCAAATGCGTGGTTGGCCAGCGCGCTCATGAAAATTCCTGAATTTCGCCTGTGTTATATGGCGATCCTTGCCGGCTTGGCCAGTGTTTTGCCGCCGGGCGCCAGCAAGCCCGCCAAGGGGCCTGCCATGACGCATCTGTCATGGGACGAATTTGGCGCCCGCGTGTTAGAACGGCGAAAGTTGGCGCGAAGCGGGATGCGCGGCCGGGCGCAAAGCGGATTGGCCTTGGTGGTTCAGGCCTTGGTGACTTAAGGCCTTGGGGAGAATAAAATAAAATGTTCAGGTTTCGTCGTCTCGCTCTGGCCGCGCTGATCCCGGCAGCGGCCTTGTCGCTCGGCCTGCCCAAGGTTCTGGCGCAAACACCGAGCCCGGCGCCGGCCGCCTCGGCGAGTCCCTCACCCGCCCCGTCGGCCTCCCCCTCCCCGGCGGCAAGTGCCTCGCCCGCGCCTGCGGCAACGCCCTCACCCGCGCCATCGCCCGCGGCCAGCGCTTCGCCGGCCCCGACGACGTCGCCCTCGCCCGCCGCCAGTGCCTCACCCAGCCCGACGGCCCCGCCGCCGGCCGCCGCCGCGACCCCCGCCCCGGTGCAGACCGCCGATCCGTTCGGCCTGGAAACCACGCTCGAGGCCAGGAAGGTCGTGATGGTCAAGGGCACCGCGAACTGGGACTCGGCCTTCGACACGCTGATCGACGCCTTCAAGGCGCTGAACACGCTCCTGGACAAGCAGGGCATCAAGCACGCCGGCAATGCGATGATCGTCTACACCTCGACGGACGATACCGGCTTCACCTTCCTTGCCGAGATCCCGGTCGAGCAGGACCCGAAGAACCTGTCCAAGGACATGAGCATCGGCAAATCGCCGGAAGGCAAGGTGCTGAAATTCGTCCATCGCGGCTCCTATGACAACATGGACAACACCTACGAGGCGATCACCAACCACCTCGACGACAAGAGGCTGGAAGCCAAGGACACCTTCATCGAGGAGTACCTCACCGATCCCCTGAAGACCGCTGAGGACAAGCTCGTGATCAATGTTTTCGTGCCGCTGAAGTGAGACTGATGAAAAAGCCTGCCGTACTTGCTGCTCCCTTTGCCGCCGTTCTTGCCGCCACGCTGCCGGCAACCTCGGCAATCGCCGACGATGTCGTCACCGCCATTGCGGTGAGCGGCGAAGCCACGATGTCCGCAACGCCCGATCTCGCCCATATCGATGCCGGCGTCGCCAGCGACGCCAAGTCGGCGAAGGAAGCCTCCGATGCCAACAACGCCGCGATGGGCAAGATACTGCTGGCGCTGAAGGGCGCCGGCATTCCCGAGAAGGATTACCAGACCTCCCGGCTGTCGCTGCAGCCGCAATACGGCCAGAACAAATCCACCGGCGCATCCCCGGTGGTCGGTTTCCGCGCCTCCAATCGCGTCACCGTGAAGATCCGCGACGTGACCAAGGTGGCCAGCGTCATCGACACGCTGGTCAGCGCCGGCGCCAATGATATCGGCAACATCTCCTTCGAGGTGACGCAGGCCTCGAAGCTGCTCGACGATGCGCGCGAGCGGGCGGTGGCCGACGCGCGCCGCAAGGCCGAGATCTACGCCAAGGCCACCGGTGTGACGCTCGGCGCGCCGCTCAGCGTGTCCGAGGGCGGCGCCCCGGTGCCGCTGTTCAAGACGCTGAGAGCGGGAGCGCCGATGGCCGCGCCGGCTGCGGTCGCACCGGGCGAGGAAACGCTGTCGGTGACGGTGAATGTGAGCTGGGCGATCAAGCAGGGGCAGTAAGCCGTAAGAGGCACAGCGTGTGCGGCAACCACAGCTGTCGTCCCGGACAAGCGCGCGTAGATCCGGGACGACGAGCTGCATGTGTGGCGAGCGCGGAGCTAAATCTCCACCACCTGCCCGATCAGTCGTTCGCGCCGATATCTGTCAGAAGGAAACCCGCCGGCGTCTTGGTAAAGACGAAGATGAGCTCGCCGCAGAAGACGAAATAATTGTCGTTCTTCTCCTGATCGCGATCGTAGACGGCCTTGCCGCGCTGGATACACGCGCGATTTTTCGCCGTGAACGAGGTCCGATAGATCTTGGCGCCAAATTGCGCGGCGTCGCGAATTGCGTTGTCGTTCATGAACGGCAATCGTGTCATAGCGGCGACGGCGGCGGAATCGTTGGCCTTCAGCGCCGCGCGAAACTTCTCGATGAAGCCATCGAATTCCTTCTGCAAGGCAGCAGAAGCGACGGCATTCTTCGCCTGGGCGACGGCCGGAGCAAGGTTCACGAGAACGGTCGCAAGCACAACTCTCAGCAAAAATCCCACAGGCCGGCTCCATCCATCGATCAATCAAGGTCTTCCGACCGAAAGAAATCCATGGTGTTTTGTTGCGTCATGGGCTTTCTGGTTCAACGGCGCAGCGCCGCACGAACCTGTCGCTATGGGAGCAAAGCGGACATTGCTTTCGTCGCATCACGCCGCCGGGTTTATGGGTGCGCGACCTTAGATCTCCACCACCTGCCCCGGCTTCATCGCCACGAATCTCTCCTGCGGAATCCTTGCGGCATCCAGAGCTTCGACCAGCGCTTTCGCCGGCGCATCGATCGCCTCGTCGGTCAGTTGGAACGTGCCGTGATGATGCCCGAGCGCGACCTCGGCGCCGCAATCGCCTAGCGCCTTCACCGCATCTTCCGGATTCATGTGCTGGTCGCGCATGAACCAGCGCGGCTCGTAGGCGCCGATGGGCAGGATGGCTAGACGCAGCGGTCCATGCTTCTCGGCGACGCGGCGGAAATGCCGGCCATCGCCGTAACCGGAATCGCAGACGACGTAGATCTTCCCGGCCGGCGTCTCCAAGACGAAGCTCGCCCACAGCGCCTTGTTGCGATCGAACATGCCGCGCGCGCTCCAATGCCGCGTCGGCACCAGGTGCACGGCGATCCCGCCGCCGAGCTCGACGCGGTCGTGCCAGTCGAAGGCTTCCACCCTGATCGTGGAATCCGAGCTGCGCATCGTCACGTCGTTGCCGAGCGGGGTGACAACGCGCGGGGCAAAATTCTTGGTAAGCCGCGACAAGGTCGCGATGTCGAGATGATCGTAGTGGCCGTGCGAGACCAGCACGATATCGACCTTCGGTAACTTCTCGAACGCAATGCCGGGATCGTTGTGCCGCTTCGGCCCCGCAAAGCTGACCGGCGAGACCCGCTCCGACCAGACCGGATCGACCAGGATGTTGAGGCCGCCGGCCTGGATCAGCCAGCTGGCATGGCCGACGAAGGAGAGCCGCACCTTGTCGCCGTCGACCCGCTCCGGCGGAGTGTCGGCATGGGGGCTGGGGGCCCAATCCGGCCATTTCGCGCGCTGCCGCTTACCGCCGAACTGCCAGCGCAGCACCTCGCGCAGCGACTTTGGCGGCACGCCGTCCGGATCGAAGAAGGTCAGGCCGTCGAAATGGTCGGAAGCGGGACCGTCATAGGTTTTCATGCGGGACATCCAGAGAGAGGGGGCGCCGACCAGCGCGCCGGCGCCGGCGAGCAGTCCGAGAACGCGGCGGCGGGTGATCGGCACAGGCTGGCTTCTAGGGGCAGTTAGGGCGGTAAGACATCACCGCTATATGGGCGGCACCGCAGGAAAAGGAACCCGTTGCCGGAAATGGCGTAATTTCAAGGTGTTGCCCTGGCAAAGCCGCCCCGGCGCCCTAACTTTCCTTGACTTTTGGGCGGGAGCGGCGTTTAACCCCGCCACTTTCTCGGAAAGGCTTTCTTTTCGACCCGCCGACTGGCCCTGGAGGCCAGAGGCCAACGCCCGACAGCGCGATGCGCCCTCGGGCGCAAAGGTGTTTGGTTAACTACTCCCTCGCCCCGCTCTTGCGGGGAGAGGGTCGGGGTGAGGGGCTCTCTCCGCGCATGGTGCGCGTAGATGAGTCCCGTACCCCCTCACCCGCCGCCCAAGAGGGCGGCGACCTCTCCCCGCAGGCGGGGAGAGGTAAAGAAGGACGATTGCATTGTTCGACAATCTGTCGGAACGGCTTGGTGGCATTCTCGATCGTCTGACGGGGCGCGGTGCGCTGACCGAAAAGGACGTCGACGCCGCGATGCGCGAGGTGCGTCGCGCGCTGCTGGAAGCCGACGTTGCGCTCGAGGTGGTGCGCAGCTTCACCGAGCGCGTCCGCGAGCAGGCGATCGGCGCCACCGTCGTCAAGTCGGTCACGCCCGGCCAGATGGTGGTCAAGATCGTCCATGACGAGCTGGTCAACACGCTCGGCAGCGAAGGCCAGACCATCGACGTCAATTCCGTGCCGCCGGTGCCGATCATGATGGTCGGCCTGCAGGGCTCCGGTAAGACCACCACAACCGCAAAGCTCGCCCGCCGCCTGGTCCAGCGCGACAAGCGCAAGGTGCTGATGGCCTCGCTCGACGTCTATCGCCCGGCGGCGATGGAGCAGCTGGCCGTGCTCGGCCGCGATCTCGACATTCCGACCCTGCCGATCGTGGCGGGCCAGCAGCCGCCGCAAATCGCAAAACGCGCGCTGGAAGCCGGCAAGCTCGGCGGCTACGACGTCGTGCTGCTCGACACCGCCGGCCGCACCACGCTCGACGAAGACATGATGGCGGAAGCCGCGGCGATCAAAGCAGCGGCGAATCCGCATGAAGTGCTGCTGGTCGCGGACTCCCTCACCGGTCAGGACGCCGTCAACCTTGCGCGCGCGTTCGATCAGCGCGTCGGCCTCACCGGCATCGTGCTGACCCGCGTCGACGGCGACGGCCGCGGCGGTGCCGCACTGTCGATGCGCGCGGTCACCGGCAAGCCGATCAAGTTGCTCGGCACCGGTGAAAAGACCGACGCGCTGGAAGATTTCCATCCCGATCGTATCGCCGGCCGCATCCTCGGCATGGGCGACGTGGTCTCGCTGGTCGAACGCGCCGCTGCCAATATCGACGCCGAGAAGGCCGCCCGCACCGCCGAGCGCATGCGCAAGGGTCAGTTCGACCTCAACGACATGCGCGAGCAGCTGCTGCAAATGGCCAACATGGGCGGCATCAGCGGGCTGATGGGCATGATGCCCGGCATCTCCAAGATGAAGAACCAGATCGCGGCCGCCGGCATCGACGACAAGATCCTGAAGCGCCAGGTCGCGATCATCGATTCCATGACGCGCGACGAGCGCCGTCATCCCGACCTGCTGAAGGCCAGCCGCAAGAAGCGCATCGCCGCCGGCTCCGGCCAGAGCGTCGAGCACGTCAACAAGCTGCTCAAGATGCACCGGAACATGGCCGACGTGATGAAGGCCATGGGCTCGGGCAAGCGCGGCCCGCTGGCCGGCATTGCGCAAGCCATGGGCTTTGGCGGCGGCATGAAGATGCCCTCGCCCGAAGAGATGAAGGCGATGCAGGAAAAGATGCAGGCCGGCGGCGGTGGCCTTCCGAACCTGCCGAAGGATCTGCCGCCCGGTCTTCGCACCGGCCTGCCGAACCTTCCCGGACTGACCGGGATGAGCGGCAAGCCGACACTGCCGGGCCTCGGCGGTTTCCCGGGCAAGAAGAAATGAGGAATTCGTCGCGGCGGGATCGCACCGGTCTCACGTGACGCGGAATACCAATCAACCGAACAAAACGTACTTTGAAGGAGAACCAGATGTCCGTCGTTATCCGCCTCGCCCGCGCAGGCACCAAGAAGCGTCCCGTCTATCACGTCGTCGTCGCCGACTCGCGTTTCCCCCGCGATGGCCGCTTCATCGAGCGTCTCGGCCATTTCAATCCGCTGCTGCCGAAGGACAACGAGACCCGCCTGAAGCTCGACATGGACAAGGTGAAGGCCTGGCTCGCCAAGGGCGCGCAGCCGTCCGACCGCGTGTCGCGTTTCCTCGATGCCGCCGGCGTCAAGAAGCGCGAAGCGCGCAACAACCCCGAGAAGGCCGTGCCGCGCAAGGAGCGCAAGGCGCAGGCCGAAGCCGCCGCGAAGGGCTAAGGCCAGGTCATGTCGGCGCTGGTCTGCGTCGCGCGGATCGGCGCCGCGCATGGTGTGCGCGGTGCGGTCAAATTATGGACCTTCACCGAAGATCCGTTTGCCGTCAGGCATTACGGTCCGCTTCTGTCCAAGGACGGCAAGCGCCAGTTCGAGGTGGCAACGGCGCGCGAAGCCAAGGACCATCTGGTCGCGACCTTCAAGGGTGTCACGACCCGCGATGACGCCGAGCGCCTCAACGGCATCGAGCTCTATGTCGCGCGCGAAAAACTGCCCGCGACGGACGATGACGAATATTACCACACCGATCTGATCGGGCTCGACGCCGTCTCCACCGACGGCGACGCGCTCGGCCGCGTGCTCGCGATCCATAATTTCGGCGCCGGCGACATCATCGAGATCGCCCCGCTGAAGGGGCCGACGATGCTGCTGCCGTTCTCCAATGCGGTGGTGCCCGAGGTCGATATCAAGGGCGGCCGCGTCGTGATCGCGCTGCCGCAGGAGATCGAGGGCGAGGAGCGAGGCGAAGCTCTCTCCACGGGTCGTCCCCGCGAACGCGGGGACCCATAACCACAGACCGTGGTTTTTGGCTAAGCTGTTGGCTCCAGCCATCGCAAATCTAACAACGGTGGTTATGGATCCCTGTGTCTGAAAAGCCTGTCATAATGATGGTGGGCGGGAAGCCGTTGGGTCCTTGGCGCTTGACGCCGTGAGCCGGCTCGGTCTCCCGCCCGTTCCATTCAACAACCTGAACAGTTGCACGAGGCTGCGCCAACAGACCTCGCATCACAGGGACAGGCACCGTGATCATATCCTCTCGTTGCGTCGGAATCGACGTCTCCAAACATCATCTCGATATTTTCGATGAGGCCGTCGGTGTATCGGAACGCATCGACAACGCGACACACGCCATCACACAGCTGGTGGCGCGTTGGCGATGCGATGCGCTGGTCGTCTTCGAGGCTACGGGGGTCTACGACCTCGAGCTTCGTGAGGCACTGCATCGGGCCGGCATCCGCTTTGCCCGTATCAATCCGGCCCGTGCCCGCGACTTTGCCCGTGCCAGCGGCCAACTCGCCAAGACCGATCCGATCGATGCGCAGATGCTGGCGGCCTTCGCCCGCGCCATGAAGCCCGCCACCGAGCAGGCCGCGACACCCGCCCGCAACGCTTTGGCAAAGCTTGCAAAACGGCGGGACCAACTGGTTGCTATGCGAGCCCAGGAAAAGAACCGCCGCAGCGAAGCCGAGGACCGCGCCATGGCGGAACGCATCGCTCGCCTCATCGAGGTCCTCAATTATGAGATCGCTGAAATCGAGACCGAGATCAATGCGCTCGTCAAAGCCGAGCCGGAGCTTGCGGACGATGCACAGCTGATGCGCTCGGTGCCCGGCGTGGGGCCCGTCGCCTGCATGCAACTCCTCACCCAGATGCCCGAACTTGGGCGTCTCGGGCCGAAGGAAGTGGCCGCTCTTGCCGGCCTGGCTCCCTTCAATGTCGATAGCGGGGCTTATCGAGGCAAGCGCAAGATCGGCGGCGGACGAAAGCGCGTCCGCGACGCCCTCTACATGGCTGCTCTCAACGCCATTCGCCGCGCCGACCGCTTCAAGGCCTTTTACGACCGGCTGCGCCAAGCCGGCAAACCAGCGAAGCTCGCCCTCATTGCTGTCGCCAGGAAGCTGCTGACCATCCTCAACGCTATGCTGCGCGACCGAAAAATCTATAAGGTCGCACCGTCAACATAACAGTTGCCGGCTCTGCGACGCAGCGTTTCACGCTGCATCGCGTCCGGGACACGAGAGAAGAAAAACAAACAGGGAGGAGCCACCATGGGATTACTCGACGGCAAGGTTGCGCTGATCACCGGTGCGGGTGGGGGGCTTGGTGAGGCCTACGCAAAACTGTTCGCGCGGGAAGGGGCCTCGGTCGTCGTCAACGATCTCGGCGGCCCCCGCGACGGTTCCGGCGCTGACAAATCCATGGCCCAGCAGGTGGTCGACGCCATCAAGGCCGAGGGCGGCAAGGCGGTCGCTAACGGCGCCGACATCTCCACCATGGAGGGCGGCCAGTCGGTGTTCGACGACGCCATCAAGCATTTCGGCCGCGCCGACATCCTGGTCAACAATGCCGGCATTTTGCGCGACCAGACCTTTCACAAGGCCTCCGAGTCAGACTGGGACAAGGTCATCAAGGTCCACCTGAAGGGTACCTTTTGTTGCACCATGCCGGTGTTTCGCTGGATGCGGGAAAACGGCGGCGGCGTCATCGTCAACACCTCCTCGACATCGGGCCTGATCGGCAATTTCGGCCAGACCAATTACGGCGCGGCCAAGGGCGGCATCTGGGGCCTGTCCAACGTGCTCGCCATCGAGGGCCGCAAGTACAACATCCGGATCTGGACGCTGGCCCCGGGCGCCCTGACCCGCATGACCGCAGACCTGCCCCGCTATAAGGAGAACCCCGGCGCGGCGCTCGGGCCGGACGGCATCGCGCCGGCCGTGCTATACATGGTCAGCGACTTGTCGGGCGAGCAGACCGGCAAGGTGCTGGGCGTATCCGGGCCCCGCGGCGTGCGCGAGATGCGGATGATGGAAATGGAAGGCTGGAAACCGCCGCACACGGGCTGGAACGCCCGGGACATCGCCGATCATGCCAAGGAGATTTTCTTCTCCGAGGAGCAGATCAAGATGGGCGCGAGGAGGTTTTAGGCTGTTCCGTCATTCCGGGGCGTGCGAAGCACGAACCCGGAATCTCGAGATTCCGGGTTCGGCTCTTTGAGCCGCCCCGGAATGACGAACAGAGAGACAGGGAATGACGATGAAACTCACCGCCGACGCCAAGGGCACCTTCGCAATCGCGCCGACGCCGTTCCACGACGACGGCCGGATCGATGAGCGCTCGATCGACCGCCTGACCGATTTCTACGAGGAGGTCGGTTGCGACGGCGTTACGGTGCTCGGCATCCTCGGTGAAGCCCCCAAGCTCGACGCGGCCGAGGCGGAGCAGGTGGCCGTGCGCTTCATCAAGCGCGCCAAGAAGATGCAGGTGATCGTCGGTGTCTCAGCGCCGGGCTTCGCCACCATGCGCTCGCTGGCCAAGGCCTCGATGGATGCCGGTGCGGCCGGCGTGATGATCGCGCCGCCGCCGAGCCTGCGCACCGACGATCAGATCGTCGGCTATTTCAAGCAGGCGGCGGAAGCCATCGGCCCCGACGTGCCCTGGGTGCTGCAGGACTATCCGCTCACCTTGCAGGTGGTGTTCACGCCGTCCGTGATCCGCAAGATCGTCATGGACAATCCGAACTGCGTGATGCTCAAGCACGAGGACTGGCCGGGCCTGGAGAAGATCACGACGCTGCGCGGCTTCCAGAAGGACGGATCGCTCCGTCCGCTCTCGATCCTCTGCGGCAATGGCGGCACCTTCCTCGACTTCGAGATGGAGCGTGGCGCCGATGGTGCCATGACGGGCTACGCCTTCCCGGAGCTCCTGATCGACGTCGTCAACCTCTCCAAGGCAGGCAAGCGCGATGCCGCGCACGATCTGTTCGACGCGCATCTGCCGCTGATCCGCTACGAGCAGCAGCCCGGCGTCGGCCTGACCATCCGCAAATACGTGCTGCAGAAGCGCGGCATCATCGCCTCCAGCGCGCAGCGCAAGCCGGGCGCCACCATCACGGCGACGGCGAAGGCGGAGGTCGAGTACCTGCTGTCGCGCGTCGCCCGCTTCGACAAGCGCGCCAATCTCGGCCCGCAATCCAGCGCCGCGGGTTAGTTGCATGGCCGAGACATCAGCATCACGCCCGGCCTCGACGATCCTCCTGCTGCGCGACGGCGCAAAGGCCGACGGCAAGGGCCGCGGCGAAATTGAAGTCTTCATGATGGTCCGCCATCATCAGATCGAGTTCAACTCGGGCGCGCTGGTGTTTCCCGGTGGCAGCGTCGATGCCGGCGACAACGAGATCGTCGCCCGCGCCGACCTGTATTCAGGCGGCGAGGGCCTCAGCGAAGCGGACCGCGGTTTTCGGATCGCTGCGATCCGCGAGACTTTTGAGGAGAGCGGCATCCTGCTCGCGCGGTCCAAGGACGCGGGCACGCCGGTCGACGCCAAGCGTGCCGGCGAGCTTGCCGATGCGCATCGCATCGCGCTCAACGAGCACAAGATCAGCTTCCTGAAAATTCTCGAGGACAACGGCCTCCAGCTCGCGCTCGACACGCTGGTGCCATACGCGCACTGGATCACGCCGGAGGGCATGCCGAAACGCTTCGACACCTGGTTCTTCCTGGCTGCAGCGCCGCCCGATCAGCTCGGCGCCCATGACGGCCGGGAGTCCACCGACTCGATCTGGGTCTCGCCGCGCGAGGCGGTGGAGGGTGGCGAGAGCGGCCGTTTCAAGCTGCCGTTCCCGACCACGCGCAATCTGATCCGGCTCGCCCAGCAGGGCAGTGTGAAGGACGCGCTGGACCATGCCCGCGGCCTGTCGATCGTTACGGTGATGCCGGTCATGACCAAAACCGAAACCGGCCGCCAGCTCCGCATCCCCCGCGAAGCCGGCTATGACGGCGAGGTGTTCGAGGTCGGCGCGGTCGGCTAATACACTTCGACGGCCGACGAAGTATTGAAGGCCGCAGCCGCGCTAGGTTCCGTCCATCATGGAATGGACGGGACGCATGATGGACAACCGGCAGGACACCAACATCGCTGGCGAGCTGGCGCTGCTGGTCGCGCTCGCAACGCTCTGGGGCGGCTCCTACACATTCATCAAGCTCGGCGTCGCCACCATTCCGCCGATCACGCTGATTGCGGCGCGCACGGCCGTTGCCGGCGTGCTCCTGCTCGTCGTGATGTGGGGGCGGGGCATCGGGATGCCCACCGACGCCGCGACCTGGCAGCGCTTCGCGTTCCAGGCCGTGCTCAACAGCGTCATTCCCTGGACGCTGATCGCCTGGGGCGAGCGTCATGTCGATGCCGCGCTCGCCACCATCCTCAACTCGGCCGGGCCGATCTTCACCTTCCTGCTCACCGCAATCGTCACCCGCCACGAGGCGACGACCCCGCGAAAGCTGTTCGGCGTGGTCGCCGGCATGGCCGGCATCCTGCTGATCGTCGGCACCGATGCCTTCCACGACATCGGCAGCGGCCTCCTTGCGGAAGCCGCCATCGTCGCCGCCACCATCTGCTACGCCTGCGCTGCGATCTTCGGCCGCAGCTTCAGGGGCCTCGATCCCATGGCGCCGGCCGCCGGCTCGCTCCTGGCCGGGGCCGCGGTCCTGATCCCGGCCTCGCTCGTGGTCGAGCAGCCCTGGACGCTGTCGCCCTCGCTCAGCTCCGTGCTGGCGTTGCTCGCACTCGCCGTGTTCTCGACCGCCGCGGCGTTTGCGATCTATTTCCGCCTGATCCAGACCCTGGGCTCGGTCGGCACCACGGCGCAGGCCTATTTGCGCGTCCCCATCGGGGTCGCCATCAGCGTTGCCTTCCTTGGCGAGACCCTGAGCCGGACCGCCTGGATCGGGCTTGCCTGCGTCGTCCTCGGCGTCGCCGCCATGACGATCCCGGCCCGGCCGCAGCCGAGCGTCAAACCGTCATAGGCGGGGGA
>NZ_LFJC01000003.1:5994012-6063148 GCF_002776695.1 Bradyrhizobium nitroreducens | reverse complement strand
ATCGCGAAGCGCCCCTTTGGCAGGGCCGGGATGAGCGGTGTATGCCATAAATCCGAAATTCGGGAAAGTGGAATATTTTCGCGGAGAGGGCTTGACGCGGCGGTTTGGTGTTTTGCCCGACGCCTCGCGCGCGGTGGCCCGGGCCGATGTTGGTCATTCCGGGGCGCCCTAAAAGGGCGAACCCGGAATCCATTGCACGGCAGAGCATGCGGCCCGATGGATTCCGGGCCTGCGTGCTCGCGCACGTGCCAGGGAATGACGAGGGATGTGGTGGCAGGCATTCATGTCAGCGGCAGGAACAATCCCCAGGGGGCCCGTACGATGGCCGGAAGGGGGCCGATTGCGTTAGCGCAATGCCGGAAGCGGCTTGATCGGACAGACTTGCTTGAACGGCGGAGGATGCATTCATGAGCAGACCAGTGAAGACTGAAAGCGAACTGATCGCCTTGGCCAAGGCCGAGTTGAAGGTTCATGCCGACTGTCCCGATGGAATGACAATCTCGATCCTCCGCGATGGGCGCTCCTGGGAGTTTCGAGCCAGTGCAGACCGGGCCACTTCGGATCGGCCCGGCTACCCTGAATGCGTCGCCATGCTGGTCCAGATCGGCGACCACCTCTGCAAGCAGTACGACGTCGAGGGTTAGGCCGTCCCTTCGAGGTCGCATTGCGGCAAGCCGCTGCACGCCGACCGGATTCAGCACTGCGGCCAAGATTTTCGGCGTCGCTGCGGCACATGGTCCATTTTCCGGTTGACCCGAAATCGGCCGACGGTAAATGTATTTTGCTTCACGCGGCGGGTGAGACCTGAACAGGTCTGGCCAAAAACCGGCAACAAGAACGGGCGGAAGCATCAGGAGGGTGGACTAGCTCCCGCGCGGAAGTGGACGGACGCTGAATTGGCGTCACGGTCCTGCTCGTTTGGGGTCAGCACTCAGCGAGCGGGGAAAAGGCATCGATGCGCCCATTGTTGGCGGTGAGTACGGCTATCGACTGGCTGAACGAAAAAGTCGGCAATGTCTGCAACGTTCTGGTTCTCGCGGCCTGCTTGGTCAGCGCTGTGAATGCGATGATCCGGTACGCCTTCAGCTACAGCTCCAACAGCTGGCTCGAGACGCAGTGGTACATGTTCGCCGTCGTGGTGATGTTCGGCTCGTCCTACACCTTCAAGCGCAACGAGCACGTGCGCGTCGAAATCCTCTACCTCATGCTTTCCGAACGCGGCCAGTTGTGGCTCGACCTGATCGGGACATTGGTCTTCCTCGTCCCGGCGTGCCTGCTCCTCAGCTACCTCTCATGGGCGATGTTCTACAACTCGTTCATCATCGGCGAGATGTCCAACAACGCCGGCGGTCTGCTGCGCTGGCCGATCAAGTTCGTGCTGCCTGCGGGATTCTTCATGGTGGCGTTGCAAGGCGTTTCCGAAGCCATCAAACGAGCGGCGGCGCTGCGCGGCGAAGTCACCATCGACGCGAAATACGAGCGGCCGACCCAATGATCACGATTGAGATGATGCCCCCGCTGATGTTCGGCGGGCTGGTCCTGGCCATGCTGATCGGGTACCCGGTCGCCTTCACGCTCGCCGCCCTCGGCCTTTCGTTCGGCTTTCTCGCAATCCACGAAGGGTTTTTCGGGTTCAGCTTCCTGCAGGCGATCCCCGAGCGCATCTACGGCAGCGTGCTGGCGAACGAGCTGCTGCTCGCCATTCCGTTCTTCACGTTCATGGGCTCGATCCTCGAACGGTGCGGCCTCGCGGAGGATATGCTGGACTCGATGGGGCAGTTGTTCGGCCCCATTCGCGGCGGTCTCGGCTATTCCGTGATCATCGTCGGCTTCATCCTCGGCGCCATCACGGGCACCGTGGCGGCGCAGGTGATCGCGATGGCGTTGATCTCGATGCCGGTGATGATCCGTTACGGCTACAACATGCGCTACATCACCGGCGTGCTGGCGGCGTCCGGCACCATTACCCAGCTGGTGCCGCCCTCGCTGGTTCTGATCGTGCTCGCGGACCAGCTCGGGAAGTCGGTTGGCGACATGTATCTGGGCGCCTGGGGCCCCTCGATCCTCCAGATCGCGCTGTTCGCCGGCTACACGTTTGTTCTGAGCGTGATCAAGCCGGGCCACGTTCCGGCGGTGCCGAAGGAAGCGAGGACGCTCACGGGCTGGGCGCTTTGGCGCAAATGCCTTCTGGGCATCATTCCGTCCGCCGTCCTGATCTTCGTGGTGCTCGGCACGATGATGCTGGGCCTTGCCACCCCGACCGAAGCCGGCGCGATGGGCGCTGTCGGCGCGATCGTCCTCGCCGTCATCCACCACAAGGATTTCAGCTCGGCCGGGCACAAGATCCTGCTCATCGGCGTGGCGGCGGCGGGCGTCGGCACCATCATCGGCATCTACTTCACGCCCAACCTGGTGTTCAAGATCGCCTTCGCGATCGCCTATCTCGCGGTCGCCTGGGTCTGCCTTGAGGCGGTCAGGATTCCGGACCTGCGCGACCTGGTCAAGCAAGGCTACCAGACCACCATGCGCATCACCTGCATGGTGACGTTCATCCTGATCGGATCGACCTGCTTCTCGATCGTCTTCCTGGGGTGCAATGGCGGTGTCTGGCTGGAGCATATGCTGACATCGCTGCCGGGAGGCGTCTGGGGCTTCCTGATCTTCATGAACCTGTTCATCTTCTTCATCGCGTTCTTCCTCGACTTCTTCGAGATCGCCTTCATCATCATCCCGATGATCGCGCCGATCGCGCAGAAGCTGCTCGCGCCCGTCGTCGGCGCCGACGCCGCGCTGATCTGGTTCGGCGTCATGCTCTGCGTCAACATGCAGACTTCCTTCCTGCATCCACCGTTCGGCTTCGCCCTGTTCTACCTGCGTGGCGTGGCGCCGAAGGAGGTCAAGAGCTCGGACATCTATTGGGGTGCGATGCCCTGGATCGGCCTGCAGGCGATCATGGTCGCGGTCGTCATCGCGTTCCCGATCACCGTCACCGGCCTGCTGGACGCTCCCCGGAAGGTGGACCTGGACAAGATCAAGATCGAGATTCCGGACATCGAACTGCCGCCGCCGGTGCTCGATTTCGGCCAGCCGAAGAATTGAGAATTGCCTGCGCGCGGGCGCTGCTTTCGAGTTGTGCCGGATGATCCTCGCGCGGTAGCTTCGCGTTCGTCTTCGCAATCCGGAACTGCATCCAGATGACGCGCATCATCATCATCGCCGCCGCCAGCCTCCTGGTGTCGTCCTCCGCATTTGCGCAGAGCGCCCCGCCGCAGGAGGGGCCCATCACCTGCGCTGCGCCCGTTGCCCCCGACGATACCGAGCGAAGCCTGAAGCAGCGCTACGGCAAGGACGCCGTGGTGCAGAACCTGCCGGGCGCCGAAGGTGAGACCTACAAGGGCGTCGTGCTGTTTCCGAAGGCGAGGGACCGCCGCGTCGAGGTCGCCTTCACCGACGACAAGGCCGGGCGCGCCTCCGGCCTGACCTTGCGCGACGCTGGGAAAACCAGCCTCTGGAACGTCGCCGGCGTCACGATCGGATCCAGTCTCGCCGACGTGCAGAAAGCCAACGGCAAGCCGTTCCTCGTCAGCGGCTTCGAGTGGGACTATGGCGGCTTCGTCACCGACTGGAAGGGCGGCACGCTGAGCCGGCCGCTGCAGGGCGGCTGCCGGATCACGATCCGCTTCAGCGGCAAGACCGGCGCGCCCAGATCGCTGTCCGGCGACGGCGTGAAGGTCGCCTCCGACAACGCGGCGCTGGTGAAGTTCGCGCCCGTGGTGACCGAGATCGGGGTGAATTTTCCGGACAAGTGACCGAGTGGTCCACCTGGACGTTGCAACCAAAACGTGCTTTGATCCCGAATATTCCAGAGAATTTTTAGCAGCCGACGATCCTTTTTTCTATTCATTTCACGACAGGGTATTCACATGCATGATCCCGGTTGTGCCGCGACAGCGGCGGAGCAAATCCGTCTTTGGTTGTCAGTCTTGCTCGGACCTTTGGTGACGGCCATTGGATTCGGCTTCATATACAAGCAGATTCAGATTGCGGCGCTGCAAGCCGGTACTTCCGCGCGGGTGGCCGAGCGAGCCGCGACGGAAGCTGCGCAGCAGCAGGTTTGGAAGAAGGCCGAATTCCTCGCCAATCAAGTCAAGGATTTCTTCGGCGATGAAACAGTCAAGAAGGTTACGTACATGCTCGATTGGCATGTTCGAAGCATTCAACTGGAGCCCGGCAAGGAGAAGATCCTCTCCTGTCATGATGGGGAGTTCGACGCAACCCGGAAACATGAGTTGGTCATTCTGACGAGCGCACTGCGTCAGAACGATTCGACCCCCTTCACAAAACTGGAAATGCTCGTTCGGGACGATTTCGACTGGTTCTTTTTCAGGCTTGGGCAATTCCAGCACATGATTCAAGCCGGGTTGTTTTCCTACGCGGAGGTCGAAGTTCACCTCAGCTATGTTCTCGACCTGATCTCCGGTGGGATCGATCATGTCTCGCCGAAATTGGTCGAGGCAATTGATCGATACGTTCAGCTGTATGATTTTCCCGCCGTTGCCGTGCTCACTGCCGCGCGTACCAGCACGCGGGGAAAAGCAAAGGAAAGGGTTGCCCAAGCCGGCGAATGAATCACCCGATGCATCTTCATGAAGACGAAGAGGCGTCCCGTTCAGAGCGCCTGCTGTTTGTCGCGTGACGGTCAGGCCGAGGACGCGCCATGTGCGCGAGGCGCATTCCAGATCCTGGACGGTGTAAACCAATCGGTAGGAATTGGTTCGGCGCGGTTTTTGCGGATCTGATTTGTTCTTTGAGAACGAAGTGGAGTCAGATGTAGAACGAAAGCTGACGGATATGACCCGCGAGGATTATCTCACGCCGTCCGCTCCATCCGCCGTGCGCGATAGGCCTGCGGTGACATCAGAGTGAGCTTGCGGAACGCCTTGCGAAAGCTGCTCTCGTCCTCATAGCCGGTCGTGCGCGCGATCGTCTTGATCGGCTGTGTCGTCGTCTCCAGCAGCGTGCGTGCATGCTCGACGCGGCGGCGCATGATGAAGGCCTGCGGCGGCTCGTGCGTGAGCTCCTGAAACTTCCGGTTCAGCGTGCGTTCGCTGAGGCCGAGCGCGCCGGCAAGGCGCCTGACCGTCATCGGTGTCTTGCCGGTGCGGCGAACCAAAAGGTCGGCCCTGGTCAGCAGCGGGTCCTGCGAGAGCAGATAGCCGACCGGCATGAAGATCGACTGGGTGCGCTGCGCGGTATCGATGACGACGTAGTCCGCGCATAATCTTGCGGTGTCCTTGCCATCGACCAGCTCGATCAATCTGAGCAGGAGATCGACCCACGACATCGGGCCGGCCGCACAGACGATGCGGTCCGCAATCGTGATGACGGCGTCGGCGGCGAGGTCGATGGTGGGGTGGCGCTGCCGCAGCTCGCCTTGCAGCCACCAGGTGATGGTGGCGCGGCGGTGGTCGAGCAGGCCGGCGCCGGCCAGCAGAAATACGCCGCTGCAGAACGCGCCGATCAGCCGGCCGTTCGCGTGCTGCTGCCGGAGCCAGGCGCCGGCGCGGGCATATTGCGGTTGCAGGCGCTCCGCGGTGACGTGATCGACGAGGTTGCCGGGGACGAGGATGGCATCGAAGCGCGCGCGTTGCCCGACCGCGCCATCGACCGCGACCATCTGGCCGCCGCCGGCGCGCACCGGCTTGCCGTCGAGCGAGAGCGTCTGCCAGCTGAAGCGGGGCTTGGCGCCGCTCTGCTGCATGACGTGGTTGGCGAGCGACAGGATGTCGGCGACGCCTGATATCGCCGAGTGCATGCAGCCTTCCAGGGCGAGAATCGCAAGCTTCATGGGACCTCCAGGCGGGACGTGCGCGATCCTATCCGATCGGCCCCGCGGCGGCATGGCGGAAATTGCCCGATCTCTGTCTTATCCGCCACTGCCGTCTCGGGCTTGTCCAGTCCAATCTTTCGCCGTCGTCACACGACATGATTGGAGAGAGACATGCCTTACGTCACCATTTCCACCGTCCGCGGCATCCTGGATGCCACGCAGAAGAAGGCGCTGCTCGAGCGCGTCACCGATCTCCTGGTCGAGGTCGAAGGGCAGGGCAATGCGGAGTTCCGCCGCAACGTCTGGGTCAGGATCGAGGAGCAGGATCCCTCGCACTGGTCGCTCGGCGGCATGCAGCCGACGAACGAGATCATCGCCGGCACGTTCGGCGCGATCGGCGCGGACGGGCTGCGGGTCGCGCGGCCGAAGCCGTAGCTCACCGCGACCACAAAACGAAAAGGCGCTTCCATCGGAAGCGCCTTTTGCTTTGTCGCGTGAGTTCGGGCCTAGCCCGAGTAGTACATCTCGAACTCGACCGGGTGCGGGGTCATCTCGAAGCGGGCGACTTCGGTCATCTTCAGCTCGATGTAGGCGTCGATGAAGTCGTCATCGAACACGCCGCCGGCCTTGAGGAAGCCGCGGTCCTTGTCGAGGTTTTCCAGCGCCTCGCGGAGCGAGCCGCAGACGGTCGGGATCTGCTTCAGCTCTTCCTTCGGCAGATCGTAGAGGTCCTTGTCCATCGCCGGACCCGGATCGATCTTGTTCTTGATGCCGTCGAGGCCGGCCATCAGCATCGCGGCGAAGCCGAGATAGGGGTTGGCCATCGGATCGGGGAAGCGCACCTCGACGCGCTTGGCCTTCGGCGAAGCGGTGTAGGGGATGCGGCAGGAGGCCGAGCGGTTGCGCGCGGAGTAGGCGAGCAGCACGGGGGCTTCATAGCCCGGGACCAGACGCTTGTAGGAGTTGGTCGACGGGTTGGTGAAGGCGTTGATCGCCTTGGCGTGCTTGATGATGCCGCCGATGTAGTGCAGGCAGGTCTCCGACAGGTCGGCGTATTTGTTGCCGGCGAACACCGGCTTGCCGTCCTTCCAGATCGACTGGTGCACGTGCATGCCCGAGCCGTTGTCGCCGAAGATCGGCTTCGGCATGAAGGTGGCGGTCTTGCCGTAGATGTGCGCGACCTGGTGGATGCAGTACTTGTAGATCTGCATGTGGTCGGCCATCAGCGTCAGCGTGTCGAACTTCATGCCGAGCTCGTGCTGGGCGGAGGCGACCTCGTGGTGGTGCTTCTCGACCTTGACGCCCATCTTGGCCATGGCGCCCAGCATTTCGGAGCGCATGTCCTGCACCGAGTCCTGCGGCGGAACGGGGAAGTAGCCGCCCTTGGTGCGGATGCGGTGGCCGAGATTGCCGCCTTCATATTCGGTGTCGGAGTTGGTCGGCAGCTCCGAGGAGTCGAGCCGGAAACCGGTCTTGTAAGGTTCGGCCGAATAGCGCACGTCGTCGAACACGAAGAACTCGGCCTCGGGGCCGACGAACACGCTGTCGCCCACGCCCATCGACTTCACCATGGCCTCGGCCTTCTTGGCGATGCCGCGGGGGTCGCGGTTGTAGGGCTCGCCGGTGGTCGGCTCGAGCACGTCGCAGGTGATGACCATGGTGGTCTCGGCGAAGAACGGGTCGATCGTCGCGGTGACCGGATCGGGCATCAGGCACATGTCGGACTCGTTGATCGCCTTCCAGCCGGCGATCGAGGAGCCGTCGAACATCGTGCCTTCGGCGAAGATGTCTTCATCGATCATGCTGACGTCGAACGTCACATGCTGCCACTTGCCACGCGGATCGGTGAAGCGCAGGTCGACGTACTTCACGTCGTTGTCCTTGATCGATTTCAGGACGTCTTTGGCGGTCTTCATGCATACCCCTTTTGGCTCTGCGGGTCGGTTTCCAGATGAGCAAAATTATTCTCGCTCGGGCGAGTTTTGCGCGACCGCACAAACGAATTCAGGCCGCCGAAGCAGCCTTATTTCCAGTCGGAGTGTCGCAAAATTCGGGATAGCACCCGGCTCAGATAGCGTCCAGCCCGGATTCGCCGGTTCGGATGCGGATCGCCTCTTCGATGTTGGAGACGAAGATCTTACCGTCGCCGATGCGCCCGGTCTGCGCGGCGCGGCGGATGGCGTCGATGGCGCGCTCGACCAGATCGTCGCCGATCACGATCTCGATCTTCACCTTGGGCAGGAAGTCGACGATGTATTCGGCGCCGCGGTAGAGCTCGGCGTGCCCCTTCTGCCGGCCAAAGCCCTTGGCTTCGGTCACGGTGATGCCCTGAAGGCCGACCTCCTGAAGCGCTTCCTTCACCTCGTCGAGCTTGAATGGCTTGATGATGGCTTCGATCTTCTTCACTGCGCGCCTCCCGGCCTTTCGAACAAATAGCAACGTCTTCGTCAGGATGCGCTCTTCTTAACGCACGATCTTGTCTTCGCTATGCCTGAAACCCTGACCAGTCCGGCAACAACGGCCGGCCACACCCTGATATATGCCAGTGAGCACGACGAACCGAAGCGACTTCCTCGAAAGCAGGGTCTATGCCAAGTTGCAATTGCCCTGATTGTTGGAGCGTTATCAGCCTTTTAACGAGCATCCCGGAGGGGTGGCGCCGACCTGCACAAGATACCGAAGACTACGAAATAGGCAAACGGTTCAATATGTGTGCAGATCAGCGTTCCCCAGGGTGGGACGGCACGGAACGTGCCTGTTGAAAAGGCGTTTGGACCAGGGAAGTGGCATGGAAGTTCTGACCACCGCTGAAATGCAGCGCGCCGACCAGCTCACCATCGCGGCCGGCACGCCCGGTTTCAAGCTGATGCTGAGCGCCGGCCAGGCGGTCGCCGAGGCCGCCCACGCGCTGGTCGAGGAGGGGCCGATCCTGATCGTGGCCGGCCCCGGCAACAATGGCGGTGACGGTTTCGTCGCAGCCGCCGAGCTCGCCGCACAGGGACGCGAGGTCTCGGTGATCCTGATGTGCGAGCGCGACCAGCTCCAGGGCGACGCGGCCTCCGCCGCGCGCGGCTGGAAGCACCCGGTGCTTCCTTTCAATCCGCAGGCGATCGGACGGCCCGCGCTGATCATCGATGCGCTGTTCGGCGCCGGCCTCAGCCGTCCCGTCGACGGCGAGGCGCGCGCGATGATCGAGGCGATCAACGCCAACGGCGCCGTGGTGCTCGCGGTCGACCTGCCGAGTGGCATCAACGGCACCAGCGCGGCGGTGATGGGCGCGGCGGTGAACGCCACCGAGACCGTCACCTTCTTCCGCAAGAAACCGGCGCATCTGTTGCTGCCGGGCCGGAAGCATTGCGGCCGGGTGCGCGTCGCCGACATCGGCATCGAGCCGCAGGTGCTGGACGAGATCGCTCCGCAGACTTTCGAGAACGATCCGGATGCCTGGGGCAGCGCCTTTCCGGTGCCGGGCATGGACGGCCACAAATACGCGCGCGGTCATGTGCTGGCGGTCTCCGGCGACGCGGCGGCGACCGGCGCCGCCCGGCTCGCCGCGCGCGGCGCGCTGCGGGCAGGGGCGGGCCTCGTCACGCTGGCGAGCCCGCGCGATGCGCTCGCGATCAACGCGGCCGCGCTCACGGCCGTGATGGTTCGCCCCGTCGATACCGCGATCGAGTTCGGCGAGCTGCTCGGCGACAAGCGCTACAACACCTGCATCATCGGCCCCGGCGCGGGAATCGGTGAGCGCACCTGCGATCTCGTCCACACCGCGCTCACGGCGCAGCGGCATCTGGTGCTCGATGCCGATGCGTTGACGAGCTTTGCCGCAAAGCCGGAGCGGCTGTTCGAACAGATCAAGTCGTCGCAGCACAATGCGGTGGTGCTGACGCCGCACGAAGGCGAGTTTCCGCGCCTGTTCTCCGACCTCAGCAACAAATTTCCCGGTCGCTCCAAGCTGGAGCGCGTGCGCGCCGCCGCCGAGCGCTCCGGCGCCGTCGTGCTCCTGAAGGGACCCGACACCACGATCGCCGCCCCCGACGGCCGCGCCACCATCGCCGCCAATGCGCCGCCCTGGCTCGCCACCGCCGGCGCCGGCGACGTGCTGTCCGGCATCATCGCGGGGCTGCTGGCGCAGGGCGTGCCGGCGTTCGAAGCCGCCAGTATCGGCGTCTGGATGCATGGTGAGGCGGCGCGCGAGGCGGGGCCGGGACTGATCGCGGAGGATCTCACCGAGACGCTGCCGGCCGTGCACCGACGGATCTATGATGCGCTCGGGGTCGAGTACTAGTGCTCAGACAGCTCGCGCTCGCCGACATGGGCGCGGCCGCGCAAGTCCATCGGATCGCGTTCGACAAGGCGATGCCGTGGCTCGTTGGGCTACACACGCCGGATGAGGACCGCTGGTTCTATCGCGAGCGTGTCTTTCCGACGTGCCGCGTGTGGGGATGTTTCGACGACGAGGTGCTGAGCGGGATCATTGCGTTCCGTGAGGGCTGGGTCGAGCAGCTCTACGTGCTTCCAGCGGCCCAGGGCCGCGGTGCCGGCACCGAGCTCCTTGATGTCGCCAAGCAGGTCTGTGATCGGTTGGAGCTCTGGACGTTCCAGCGCAACACGCGGGCGCGCCGCTTCTACGAGGCGCGCGGCTTCGCGCTGGTCGAGCAGACTGACGGGGCGCGAAACGAGGAGAAGGAGCCCGACGCTCGCTACCTTTGGACGCTCTAGCTGAGGCTCACTCCACCGCGTACCAGCGCACCAGCCGCGGCGCGGCCCAGTCCGTTGCAACCGACTCGATCAGCCAGCGTCCGGGGGAGGTCGCCGCGAAGGCGATGCGCTGGGTCTGGCCGGGCTCGACCGCCAGCGTGTCGAGCCAGTAGGGCTTCCAGCCGTCGTCGAGCTTGTCGAGCAGGCGGAAAGAGTGGCCGTGCAGGTGGAACACGGTCGTGATCGGGCCAGGGCTCTTCAGTGTCAGCACGACGGTGCGGCCGGCCTTGGTGCGGAAGGCGGGGGTGGAGGCGGTGGAGAAGCCTGCCGGCCGGGTCCAGCCGGCGTCGGGCGCGCCGAGCGCGACATCGAACCGCAGGGCGCCGCGGAGGTCGAGCGTCTCGGGCAAGCCGTTGGACGGGAGGGGCTGTGGCGGCGCCAGCGGTGTGCGCCGCTCCATCTGGTCCGATATGTTGAGGCTTCCGATGGGACGCGCCTCCTTGCCGTCGTGCAGGAGGAATGCGGCCGATGCGGCCGCATCGACAAACGCGTCAGCTCGTCCGCCCGGGGCGAGCACCAGGGCGCCGTTCCGCGCCGGGAACGGCTCGGCGGGCTGGCCGTCGAGGGCCATCACACGGACGTCGTAGCCTTCCAATTTGATTGCGAGAACAGTGCGTTGGGAGCCGTTGATGAAGCGCAGCCGCAGCCGCTGATGGCGCAAGGCTGAGAGTTCGAATGAAGTCTGCCCGTTGATCGTA
Organism: Bradyrhizobium nitroreducens; assembly: GCF_002776695.1. GTDB lineage: Bacteria > Pseudomonadota > Alphaproteobacteria > Rhizobiales > Xanthobacteraceae > Bradyrhizobium > Bradyrhizobium nitroreducens. The sequence continues at coordinate 6,051,859 of NZ_LFJC01000003.1, read as the reverse complement.
TAGAGCGGCGCCGAGCCCTTCGGGTCCTGCCCCGGGGGAAGCGCCGTTCCGTCCGGACGCAGGCGCCATTCCTCGATCAACAGCACCTCATCACGGTCGACGACTTCAGGGCTGGTCTCGGCTGCGATGACCGGAAGCGGGCGCGCGGGATGCTTCATTCCGTCCTCGAACAGGCGAAAGTCGGTCAGCAAGGTTCCCGCATTGGATATTGAAATGATTGATGTTTCGACCGCATTTGGCAGGGCAGGCGCGCGCCCTCGCAACGGGTCGGTCGCGGCCCCGCCGTTCAGGCCGTACCAGACTGGCGCAAGCGGGACAGGAAGGTCGTTCCGAAACACCAGCTCGCAGCGGTCGCCGCGCTTGAGACGGACGTTCCTGAGGTGGCTTACGGCGGCCAGCTCCCAGATTGGTGTAGCTGGCTGCCCGGGCCGGAGAATGAGGGTTGACGACCTGGCCTGAAGGGCAATCTGGGCGGACACGGGCGGGGTTGCGCCGCCCGCCAACAGCCCGGCCGCGGAAGCGCCGAGGGAGGCGCCAAGGGAGGCGCCAAGCCCGGCCAAAACGTCGCGCCGATTGGGGTCCAGGATCCGCGGTTTCATGGCCCCGATCCGGACCATGCCGCGCTGGATAAGTCCAGCCGTCGTGCCTACTTGAAGCCTGCCTCCATCAGGCCATTTTTTTGCTGCGAACAGTCAGGCGCATGCTATAAGCCCGGCCGCCCGCGGCATCGCGGCCGGTCTTGATGCAAATTCACGCGGGCGTGGCGGAACTGGTAGACGCGCTGGATTTAGGTTCCAGTGACGAAAGTTGTGGGGGTTCGAGTCCCTCCGCCCGCACCAAGCGCTTATCGCGTTTGCACGGATTACGAGACCTGCTTTCGCGCGGATGTTTGTCCGCTGGGGGCCGGTCCGATGAAGCACCGGCGGTGAGGCGATTGCCTCGCGCCGGATCGATTAATGACAGCGTCCCGACGCATGCGCGCCGGGACCGAACGAGAAGAAGATTGGACGCCATGCAGGTCACAGAGACCCTCTCGGAAGGTTTGAAGCACGAGTTCAAGATCAGCGTTCCCGCGTCTGATCTCGACGCCAAGGCCGGTGCCAAGCTCGTTGACCTCAAGGACAAGGTCCGCATCAACGGCTTCCGCCCCGGCAAGGTGCCGGTCGCTCACCTGAAGAAGGTCTACGGCCGCTCGGTGATGGCCGAGACCATCGACCAGACCATCCGCGACACCAACACGCAGCTGTTCTCCGAGCGCGGCTTCCGCCTTGCGACCGAGCCGAAGATCACCATGCCGAGCGAGCAGGCCGAGGTCGAGGAGCTGCTGAGCGGCAAGACCGATCTGACCTACACGGTCGCGATCGAGGTGGTGCCGGCGATCGCGCTTGCCGATTTCAAGACCTTCCAGGTCGAGAAGCCCGTCGCCGACGTCAGCGACGCCGACGTCGACGAGGCGATCAAGCGTATCGCCGACAGCAACCGCGGCTATGCCGCGAAGGCCGAGGGCGCCAAGGCCGAATCCGGCGACCGCGTCACCATCAACTTCAAGGGCAGCATCAACGGCGAAGTCTTCGAGGGCGGCACCGGTGAAGGCATCCAGGTCGTGATCGGCTCCAACACCTTCATCCCGGGCTTCGAGGAGCAGCTGATCGGCATCGGTGCCGGCGAGACCCGCACGCTGAAAGTGTCGTTCCCGAAGAACTACATGAACGAGAAGCTCGCCGGCCAGCCGGCCGAGTTCGAGACCACCGCGACCACGATCGAGGCGCCGCAGGACGTTGCGATCGACGACGAGTTCGCCAAGAGCCTCGGCCTCGAATCGCTGGACAAGCTGAAGGAAGCCGCGCGCGAGCGTCTGGTTGCCGAGTTCGCCGGCGCGACGCGCCAGCGCGTCAAGCGCGCGCTGCTCGACCGCCTCGACGAGGCGCATCGCTTCGAGGCGCCGCCCTCGCTGGTCGACGAAGAGTTCAATCTGATGTGGAACTCGGTCAACGCCGAGATGGCCTCGGCCGGCAAGACCTTCGCCGACGAGGACACCACCGAGGACAAGGCCAAGGAAGAGTACCGCAAGATCGCCGACCGCCGCGTGCGGCTCGGCCTCGTGCTCTCCGAGATCGGCGAGAAGAACAAGATCACCGTGACCGACGACGAGGTCGGCCGCGCCGTGATCGAGCGCGCGCGCTCGATGCCCGGCCGCGAGAAGGAGGTCTGGGACTATTACCGCAGCAACGCCCAGGCGTTGGCCCAGCTTCGCGCACCGATCTATGAGGACAAGGTCGTCGACTTCATCCTCGAGCTCGCCAACGTGACCGAGAAGAAGGTTTCGCGCGAGGATCTCTACAAGGACGACGAGGCGGAAAAGACCGCAGCCTGAAGGGTTTGAGGCAGGCATCTATTAAGGATGATCGGCGAAGGGGTCCAGCTAGCCAGATGGCCGGCTGGGCCTCTTTGTGCGAATCAGCTTCAACTGCCCGACGGATTAAGCCTTAATTCGCTCCGCACTTGTCAGAAGCGAATTGGGCTATATCTGTCGGTACGCCCTGTACCCGAGTCTTCCGCCTAAAAGTCTTCCGCTAAAAGTGCTCTACACCAACAAGTCCTGCATCACGGGACGTCCGTCGGCCTTCCGGCAAATCCAGCCCAACTGGCAGCCACGACAGGCGATGTCCACGTCCGAAAAACCTAGGTGACTCATGCGCGATCCGGTTGAAACCTACATGAACCTCGTGCCCATGGTGGTCGAGCAGACCAACCGTGGCGAGCGCGCCTACGACATCTTCTCGCGCCTCTTGAAGGAGCGCATCATCTTCCTGACCGGACCGGTCGAGGACGGCATGTCGACGCTGGTCGTCGCGCAGCTTTTGTTCCTCGAGGCCGAGAATCCGAAGAAGGAAATCTCGATGTACATCAACTCGCCGGGCGGCGTGGTGACCTCGGGCCTCGCGATCTACGACACGATGCAGTTCATCCGCCCGCCGGTCTCGACGCTGTGCACGGGCCAGGCTGCCTCGATGGGTTCGCTGCTGCTGGCCGCCGGCGAGAAGGACATGCGCTTCTCGCTGCCGAACGCGCGCATCATGGTGCACCAGCCCTCCGGCGGCTTCCAGGGCCAGGCCACCGACATCATGCTGCACGCCCAGGAAATCCTGAACCTGAAGAAGCGGCTCAACGAGATCTACGTCAAGCACACCGGCCAGACCTACAAGTCGATCGAGGACGCGCTGGAACGCGACAAGTTCCTGACCGCGAACGACGCCAAGGAGTTCGGCCTGGTCGACAAGGTCATCGACAAGCGCGCTGAGGAACCGGCAGCGGCGAAGACCCAGTAACACTACTGGGGTGGCGGCGATCCCTCGGCAAGCCCTTGGGACCGCCGGTGACTTAATCAGGTGGCGTTCACGCTATGGACGCGTGTACGCCTTGCAAAACGCAGTTTTGCGCCCTGCGACAGGCAGAAAGTTCCGCTTTCGTGCTTGTTTTTCGTGGCAATCCAGCAACGGCGGGGTGATTTCGGTCACTTCGCCCGTGCCAACGCCGGAAATCACGGTATTGTCACGGGTAGCCGGCGACCCCCGATTAGCGAATTCTTGATAGTCGGGTGACAGCATGGTTGGCTACGAATGATCGGCTATGATCGCGGAGAATCGAGCGACCGTGATTCGCACGGGATGTAATGCGTAGGGTCTTTTTTGGTACGGAATTTGCTCTACTTAAGCTTCATGCCGGCCATCGTGCCGGAATGGAGCGATCGAGCGGAACGGGATCGAACCGCGGACGGAGACATGAATGAGTAAGGTCGGCACGAGCGACTCCAAGAACACGCTATATTGCTCGTTCTGCGGCAAGAGCCAGCACGAAGTCCGCAAACTGATCGCGGGTCCCACGGTCTTCATCTGCGACGAGTGCGTCGAGCTCTGCATGGACATCATCCGCGAGGAGAACAAATCCTCGCTGGTCAAGTCGCGCGACGGCATTCCGACGCCGAAGGAAATCTGCAAGGTGCTGGACGATTACGTCATCGGCCAGAGCCATGCGAAGAAGGTCCTCTCGGTCGCGGTGCACAACCACTACAAGCGCCTCAACCACCAGACCAAGCACAACGACGTCGAGCTCGCGAAGTCGAACATCCTGCTGATCGGCCCGACCGGTTCGGGCAAGACGCTGCTCGCGCAGACGCTCGCCCGCATCCTGGACGTGCCGTTCACGATGGCGGACGCGACGACGCTGACCGAGGCCGGCTATGTCGGCGAGGACGTCGAGAACATCATCCTGAAGCTGCTCCAGGCCGCCGACTACAACGTCGAGCGCGCCCAGCGCGGCATCGTCTACATCGACGAAATCGACAAGATCAGCCGCAAGTCCGACAATCCCTCGATCACGCGCGACGTGTCGGGTGAGGGCGTGCAGCAGGCGCTGCTCAAGATCATGGAAGGCACGGTGGCTTCGGTCCCGCCGCAGGGCGGCCGCAAGCATCCGCAGCAGGAATTCCTGCAGGTGGACACCACTAACATCCTGTTCATCTGCGGCGGTGCGTTCGCCGGCCTCGAGAAGATCATCTCGGCGCGCGGCCGGTCGACCTCGATCGGTTTCGCGGCCCAGGTGATGGCGCCCGAAGACCGCCGGACCGGCGAGATCTTCCGTCACGTCGAGCCTGAGGACCTCCTGAAGTACGGCCTCATCCCGGAATTCGTCGGCCGTCTGCCCGTCGTGGCGACGCTCGAGGATCTGGACGAGACCTCGCTGAAGAAGATCCTGACAGAGCCGAAGAACGCGCTGGTGAAACAGTACCAGCGGCTGTTCGAGATGGAGAACATCGAGCTGACCTTCGCCGACGAGGCGCTTGGCGCGGTCGCCCGCAAGGCGATCGAGCGCAAGACCGGCGCGCGAGGCCTGCGTTCGATCCTCGAAGCGATCCTGCTCGAGACCATGTTCGACCTGCCGGGCCTGGAAGGTGTGGAAGAAGTCGTGATTTCCCGCGAAGTCGTGGAAGGCACGGCCCGTCCGCTCTACATCTACGCCGATCGGACCGATCGCGCCGTCGAGAACGCCAGCGCCTGATCTGGCGGCGCTGGAACGCTCCTTTTGTACCTTCAAGTGGGGCTGCGGACGAGTATCTCCGCAGCCGGTGTTGCGTCGCTTACCGCGTTGCGTAAGCGCCTGATGGCGCGCGTTTTTCAATGACTTGACACCCCCCCGGTCGATAGCCACCTAATGTCGGCGGCGAGCGAAAATTCTCTTCAAGATTCGCCTCAGTTCCGATCCGGCAAGGCCGGTCCAACCTTCGACTGGTAGGCCGGTTTGTGGATCACCTCGGCACCTTGTGGCGGTTGCGCATGAAGACGGCGGGCTGCGTGCAAGGGGGCAAACCAAAAGGAAAAGGCCATGACTAATCCAAAACCGCGGCCAACCATCGTCCATGGCGAAACGCACGCCTATCCCGTGCTGCCATTGCGCGACATCGTCGTCTTCCCGCACATGATCGTTCCGCTCTTCGTCGGCCGCGAGAAGTCGATCCGCGCGCTTGAAGAGGTGATGAAGAACGACGCGCTGATCATGCTCGCGACGCAGAAGAATGCGTCCGATGACGATCCGGCGCCCGATGCCATTTACGAGACCGGTACGCTCGCCAGCGTGCTCCAGCTCTTGAAGCTTCCCGATGGCACCGTGAAGGTGCTGGTCGAGGGGCTCGAGCGTGCGCGCGTGCAGAAGTACACTGATCGCGCCGACTATTACGAAGCAACCGCAATTGCGCTCGCCGACACCGATGCGAAGTCGGTCGAGGCGGAAGCGCTGGCGCGCTCGGTCGTGTCCGACTTCGAGAGCTATGTGAAGCTCAACAAGAAGATCTCGGCCGAGGTCGTCGGCGTCGTGCAGGCGATCACCGACTTCGCCAAGCTCGCCGACACCGTCGCCTCGCATCTCGCGGTCAAGATCGCGGACCGCCAGGGCATCCTGGAGACGCTGTCCGTCACCACGCGCCTGGAGAAGGTGCTGGGCCTGATGGAGAGCGAGATCTCGGTGCTGCAGGTCGAGAAGCGCATCCGCTCGCGCGTCAAGCGCCAGATGGAGAAGACCCAGCGCGAGTATTATCTCAACGAGCAGATGAAGGCGATCCAGAAGGAACTCGGCGACGACGACGGTCGCGACGAGCTCGCCGATCTCGAAGAGAAGATCTCCAAGACCAAGCTCTCCAAGGAAGCGCGCGAAAAGGCGCAGCATGAATTGAAGAAGCTGCGCCAGATGTCGCCGATGTCCGCGGAAGCGACCGTCGTGCGCAACTATCTGGATTGGCTGCTGTCGATCCCGTGGAACAAGAAGTCCAAGGTGAAGAAGGACCTGGAGCAGGCGCAGGCCATCCTGGATTCCGATCACTACGGGCTGGAGAAGGTCAAGGAACGCATCGTCGAGTATCTGGCGGTGCAGTCGCGCGCCAACAAGCTGACGGGCCCGATCCTGTGCCTCGTCGGACCTCCCGGCGTCGGCAAGACCTCGCTCGGCAAGTCGATCGCGAAGGCGACGGGACGCGAGTTCGTGCGCGTCTCGCTCGGCGGCGTGCGCGACGAGGCCGAGATCCGCGGTCACCGCCGCACCTATATCGGCTCGATGCCCGGCAAGATCATCCAGTCGATGCGCAAGGCGAAATCGTCCAATCCGCTGTTCCTGCTGGACGAGATCGACAAGATGGGCGCCGATTTCCGCGGCGATCCGTCGTCGGCTCTGCTCGAGGTTCTCGATCCCGAGCAGAACGGAACGTTCAACGACCACTATCTCGAGGTCGACTACGATCTGTCCAACGTGATGTTCATCACCACCGCGAATACGCTCAATATTCCCGGACCGCTGATGGACCGCATGGAGATCATCCGGATCGCGGGCTACACCGAGAACGAGAAGGTCGAGATCGCGCGCAAGCATCTGATCCCGAACGCGGTGTCCAAGCACGGCCTGGACTCCAAGGAATTCTCGATCGACGACGACGCGCTGCTGCTTCTGATCCGCCGCTACACCCGCGAAGCGGGCGTGCGTAATCTGGAGCGTGAGCTCTCCACACTCGCCCGCAAGGCGGTGAAGGAGCTGATGATCTCCAAGAAGAAGTCGGTCAAGGTCACCGAGAAGACTCTGGAAGAGCTGCTCGGCGTGCCGAAGTACCGCTTCGGCGAGATCGAGAGCGAGCCGCAGGTCGGCATCGTCACCGGCCTTGCCTGGACCGATGTCGGCGGCGAGCTGCTGACCATCGAAGGCGTCATGATGCCCGGCAAGGGCAAGATGACGGTCACGGGCAATTTGCGTGACGTGATGAAGGAGTCGATCTCCGCGGCGGCGTCCTATGTCCGCTCGCGCGCGATCAACTACGGCATCGAGCCGCCGATGTTCGACCGCCGCGACATCCACGTCCACGTGCCCGAAGGCGCGACGCCGAAGGACGGTCCGTCCGCGGGCGTTGCGATGGCCACCGCGATCATCTCGGTCATGACCGGCATCCCGGTCCGCCACGATGTCGCGATGACCGGCGAGATCACGCTGCGCGGCCGCGTGCTGCCGATCGGCGGCCTGAAGGAGAAGCTGCTGGCTGCGGCCCGCGGCGGCATCAAGACGGTGCTGATCCCCGAGGACAACGCCAAGGATCTCACGGAGATTTCCGATGCGATCAAGGGCGGCATGGAGATCATCCCGGTCTCCCGTCTCGACGACGTCATCGCCAAGGCGCTGGTGAAGAAGCCGACGCCGATCGTCTGGGAAGAGGACACCAAGGTGACGGTGAAGCCCGACGGCGACGAAGCCGCCGGCGGCCTGACCGCTCACTGATCTCGAGCGAAAGATGATAAAACGGCGCCTTCGGGCGCCGTTTTTGTTTTCGGGAGGGGACCAGGCGATGCAGATCGACGGGCAATGCCATTGCGGCAAGATCAGCTACGCGGCCGAGATCGACCCGGAGGCGGTCTCGGTGTGTCACTGCACCGACTGTCAGACCCTGACCGGCTCGCCGTTCCGTGTGACGGCTGTCTGTTCCGGGGCCGACGTCCGCCTCACCGCCGGCACGCCCAAGGTCTACGGCAAGCGCGGCGACAACGGCCGGATGCGCTTCCAGCACTTCTGCACCGATTGCGGTTCCCCGCTGTTCACCAGCGGCGAGGGCGACCAGGCCGACGATTGGGGCATCCGCTGGGGCTCGATCCGCCAGCGCGACAAATTGCGCCCCGTCAGGCAGATCTGGTGCCAGTCCGCGGCGGTCTGGATCGACGCGGTGCCGCTGCTGCCGGGCCGCCCGCAGGATTGAGGTCGGGCTTGCCCAGCAAGGGCGGGTAGGGATAAAGAGGCGGCGAGGGGCGGTTAGCTCAGCTGGTTAGAGCATCTCGTTTACACCGAGAGGGTCCGCGGTTCGAATCCGTGACCGCCCACCAGCCTTCGTTCGCTTCGCGAGCTACGGCTCGGCAAGTCGGCACACTCGGCAAGTCGGCGCACTCGGCAAGTGAGCAGAACTCGGCAAGGCATCACACCGAATTCGGTAGAGCGAAGCGAGGGAAGGTTTGTCGTCGAGGACGAATTGCACGCCGAGCCCCAAGGGCGATTTCCGACACGCCAACAGGCTCTCGCAGAATTGCAGCGGCTCGCCGCGACGCTCGGCCGATCGCCGCGCGTGCAGGAGAGCCCGCTCGGTCCGATCGCCGAGGTGCTGATCGACCGCGCCACGATCGCTACCTCGACTTGCGCCGGGTCTTTGTGGTGGACTAGATTGTGCTCATGATCCAAGGTTTCGCCCTGATTGTCCTGCCGTTTGCTGCGGTTTTGCTATGGATCGGCTTGCGGCGCACAGCTCCGCTGAGCGTTACCGTGGCGGAAGCCTTGGAATTGGGGGCGATTGTCTGGATCGGGCTTTTCGCGCTGTTAGCGACACTGTATTTCAGGACCCATTGATGATGCGACATATCCTCGAGGCCACCGCTGCTCCTCGAGGCCATCGCTGCGGTTTGGCGGGAATACCGTCCACCCGCTCGCGAAAGGCGAATGATCAAGGCCCGCTGCCGCTGGGCTTCGCGTGTGCGCGCGGCAGCCATGGAACACTATCCCGAGCAACTGCGGGACCAAAGCGCGATGAGATTTGGATGAATCGTCATCGCGCTTTAGGTTGTTGTTTGCGCATGATCTTTCCGGAAAACCGCTTCGCACTTTTCCGGATCATGCTTTAAGGGCCAAACGGCCTTCGATCACAGACCGCCGATCCACCGAGCAAAAGGTGGCGGCGGTCTTTCCTTGGGATCGCTTGCCGGTTCCCTCGGCGGTCGTTCAATCGGATCCGAAACGGGCAGCCGCCGGCACTCCACCGCCACCATGCACCTCGAGACAACCTGCCAAGACTACCGCCTCAGAGAGAGGCGGCCGAGGCCTTCTCCGAAGCCGGTTCCCTCTCAGGTCACCAGGAAGTTGCCATTGTGCAGCTGGCCGCTCGCATTCTGCAGGCTCACATCCATGTCGCTCGTTCCATCGCCATCGATATCGATCTGGAGATAGTCGTTACCCGGCCCGACATTCTGCAGATGGGCCGAAGCCTGGTTACCGCCGAGCAAAGCTGCCCCATCCACATATTCGATGTGGCCGCCGGCGACGTTGATGCCCGAGAACGTGAAGCTGTCATTGCCAGCGTCGAAATTGTGAATGGTATCGGCAGCACCGGCAGCGGAGTCTGCGGTGCTGACGAAGCGGAAGTTGTCATGGCCTGCGCTGGCGAAGATCTCGTCCGCCCCCACGCCGGCGGTAATCGTCGTGCTGCCCGACGTGTTGCCGATCGTGATCCGGTCGAAACTCGCGGAACCGTTGATGGTTTCGACATTGGTCACCGTGATGTCGAAGACATTCATGTTGAAGTTCAGGGTGTCGTTGCCGTCGCCGAGATCAATCACGTTCGCCGGGCTGCCCTGCAACGTCAGAACGTCGTCCGACGAGCTGCCGTTGAGCAGGTTCACGTTCCACAGATTGTCGAACGAGTTGCTGCCTTCGGCGAGATTCAGGACGTTCGCCGTTCCGTCTCCGAGATTGACCGTCACGCCGGACACGGTGTTCAGCAGCGTGACCATATCGTCGGACGGATTGAGACCGCCGGTGAAATCACTGCCGTTGAGATTTTCGACGCCGCTGATGCTGAGCGAATTGACGCCATTGGCGAGGGAGACCCAATCGTTTCCACCGCCCAGGTCGATGGCGATGCCGTTGACGTCATTGGTCAGACTGATTGAATTTTCACCCGAATTGCCGTTGATGTGCTCGACGCCCGTCGCGGCAAAGGCCGCGAAGTTTCCGTTCAGGACGATCGTGTCCTCGCCATCGCCGAGGTCGATCGCGACGCCGTTGGCAGCCGCGATCGCACCGGTGACGGTCAGGGTGTCCAGGCTCGCGGTTCCGTACACGTGGTTGACGTCGTAGATGTTCACGAACGAGTTGGCGCCGGCCGCGAGATACATCGTATTGTCGCCGTTGCCGAGGCTGATGTTCAGGCCCGTGACCGTCGTCGACAGCGTGAGCACGTCGTTCACGCCGGGCACCGCGCCGTAATCGGTTCCGCCGATATTCTCGACGCCAATCAGGCTGAGCGTGTTGGCACCGCCCGCGAGGCTGAGCTGATCGTTGCCGCCGCCGAGATCGACGACCAGCCCGTTGGCATTCGTCGTGAGGTTGACGAACTCGTCGCTGCCAGTGCCGGTCACGTTCTCGACGCCGGCGAGATTGAGCGTGTAGCCGTTGCCGAAGGTGCCGTTGAGCAGGACGGTGTCGCCCGTCCCCGCACCCAGATTGAGCGCATGTCCGAAGATGTTGCTTCCGACGCGAAGATAATCGTCTGCAGCCGTTCCAATCACGGGTGCTGAGTTGGAGAACTGCTGCGTCGAGAGATCGATCGGATTTCCCAAGGTACCCGCCGACTGCAGCACGATGGCATTGCTGAACTGCAGCACTTCGACATCGGTCAAGGTGTCGGTGCCGTCACGTCCCGCAACATTGTCTTGAACCTGGATCGTAGCCGCCGTCGTGATGGTGTACTGCGATTGCGTGCCCGAGAAGATCGCCATGTCGGTGCCGGCACCGCCGTCGATCGCATCGTCGCCGCCCTGGCCGGTAATGCCGTCATTGCCGCCGCCGGCATTGATCGTGTCGCCGGCACCGCCGCCGAAGAAGAACTCGTTGTTCGAGCTGCCGACCAGCAGGTCGGCCTGGTTCGAACCCTGGACGCTGTTGACGCCGCCGGCGATGACATCGGCGCCGGCCGCGCCGCTCACAATTCCCGTTGAAAGGTCGACGGAAACTCCGCCCCCGCTCGCCTGGGAATACGAGACCCGCGTATTGCCGTTACCGGTGATGGTGTCGTTGCCGAGCAGGCCTTCGAACAGGTTGAAGGTACCGAACGATCCGGCCGAGGTGACGCCGGTGAAGCCTGTGGCATTGTAGACGTCGTTCAGGCTGCTGCCGGTCGCGCTGTTGACGCCGACATAGGTGTCGGTACCGATCGAGCTGCCGCCGGTTGCAGTCCCCGCCTGCAGATTGATGGTCACCGCATCGGTCGCGCTAGAATAGATGATCCGGGTGTTGCCGTTGCCGGTGATCGTGTCGTTGCCGGCCAGACCTTCGAACTGGTTGAAATTGCCGTTGTTGCCGACGTTGTTGGTTGCGGCATTCTGGAAGCCGACGGCACCGAAATTCGTGGCCGTGAAGACATCGTTGAAGTTGGTGCCCTGGGCCCCCTCGATCCCGCGGAGCGTATCGTTGCCGATCGAGGCGTCGCCGGTCGCGGTGCCCGCCGTGAAGTCGATGGTAACAGGTCCGGTCGAGAAGTAGAGGTTGTTGTAGCTGGCGATGTCGAATCCACCGCGGCCGTCGATGAAATCGTCGCCGGCAAAGCCGGTGAACGTCTCCGTCGTCGTTGTAATGTTGCTGCCGCGGATGGTGTCGTTGAACATCGACCCCATCACGGCGTTGACACCGCTGAACGTATCGTTACCCGTGGAATCATCACCACTTGCGGTACCTGTACCGGGTGTCGCGCCGGTCTGCAGGTCAACGACCACCGCGCCGGTCGCATTGGTGAAGGCAACGCGCGTGCTTCCGTTGCCAACGATGCTGTCGTCACCTCCCATGCCGATGAATTCGTTGAAGGTCCCGTTCGATCCGGCATTTGTGCTGCCCGAGCCGAAGCCGACGGCATTGAACGTGTCGGCTTTGGTCGAGCCGCGCACGGATTCGACCGATCGCAGCGTGTCGGTGCCGACCGTTGCGGCGTCGCCCGTCACAATTCCCGAAGCCAGCTGAACGTTGATACCGCCCACTGCGGCCGGGTCGAGCGCGTAGTCCGCCCGATCGAAGCCAGCCCGGCCGTCGATGAAGTCGTCGCCGGCGCGGCCTTCGAAGATTTCCACGGTCCCCGGACCATTGGTGCTGCCCAGCAGTTGGTCCGCAGAGCCGGAGCCGACAACGCCCCCGAAGCCCGAGCCCACCAGGGTATCGGTGCCGACCGAACCATCTCCGGTCGCCGAATGCGCCGCCAGATCGACGGTCACGCTGCCCGTTGCGCTGGCGTAGGAGATGCGCGTCAGGAGCGCACCCAGACTATTCATCGCTCCCGTGATGCTGTCGTTCCCGCCGCGGCCTTCGAACTCGTTGAAGCCCGCGTTGGTGCCGGCAATGCCGGTATCGCCGGTGAAGCCGGTCGCGTTGAACGTGTCGGCATAGTCGCTGCCCACGATGGCCTCAACGTTCACCAGCGTGTCAGTGCCGACGCCTGGTCCCGTCACGGAGCCTGCCGCGAGATTTGCGGTAATGCCTCCGGTTGCCGCGACATAGTCGGCGCGGTCGAAGCCGAGGCCGCCATCGAGCAGATCATTGCCGTCGAGGCCCTTGAGGCGGTCGTTGCCGGCGAGACCGCTCAGATTATCGGCGTAGGCGGTACCGACCAGCGTATTTGCGCCGGCATCGCCGGTGAGGTGCACGCCTTGCCCCAGGATGAAGTCGGCGGCCGTGAGGTTCGCCAGCGTCACGTTCAGCAGTGTGAGAGTGTCACCATTGCCGAAGTTGATGACCGTGTTCAACCCTTGTTGTGTGGCAAGCGCCTGAATGTCGGCGAGGGTCGAGACACCGGGGATCCCCGTGAGGTCGATCTTGTCGGCGTCTATCTGCAGGAAGTCGACGATGGTGTCGGCGCCGCCGCCGGCGGCATAGACGAAGGTGTCAGCGCCGGTGCCGCCGTTCAGGACGTCGCTGCCGGCGCCGCCGCTGAGCCGGTCGTTGCCGCTGTTGCCGGACAGCTGGTCGCTGCCGTTGGAACCGGTGATCGTGTCGTCGAAGTTCGAGCCCGAAACGTTTGTCACCCCCGTGATGGTGTCGTGCCCCACGGAACCGTCGCCATCCGCGGTGCCGTTCACGAGGTTGACGATCACGCCAGAGGTCGCGTTGGCGAACTGGATCTGCGTGCTGCCGTTGCCGATGATGGTGTCGTTGCCGCCCTGGCCCTGCACGACGTTGAAGCCGGCGAACCCGGTTGCGTCGAACACATCGGCGAAGTTGCTGCCGGTCGCGCTGTTGACACCGGAGAACGTGTCGTGGCCGACCGAGGCATCGCCGCTGGCCGTTCCAGCCTGGAAGTTGACGGCGACGCCAGCCGTCGCATTGCCGTAGAGGATGCGTGTGTTGCCGTTGCCAGTGATCTGGTCGTCGCCGCCCAGGCCCTCGAACTGGTTGAAGGTGCCGTTGTTGCCGATATTGAGCGCGCCGACCTGCCCGTAGCCCGTCGCCACATAGGTGTCGGCATAGCCCGTGCCCTGAACACCCTCGATCGAACGCAGCGTATCCGTGCCGATCGACGCGTCGCCCGTCGCAGTACCCGCCGCCATGTCAACGGTGACACCACTCGTGACCGTGCTGAGGCTGTTGTAGATCGCAGTGTCGAAGCCGCCGCGGCCGTCGATATAGTCGTCGCCGCCGAGACCGGTGAAGTTGTTGTTGAAGCTGCTGCCGAGCAGCGTGTCCGAGTAGGTCGAGCCCTGCACCGCATTGACACCAGTGAAGGTATCGGTGCCCTCGGTCGCACCGGTGGCGCTGCCGGCAACCGTGACCGCATTGGTCGTCCCGATGGCGCTGGTCTCGAGGTCGACGCTGACGCTCGAGGCCGCGATCTGGTAGTTCAGACGGGTGAAGCCGTTGCCGATGATGGTGTCGTTGCCGCCGGCGCCGGCGAAGTCGTTGAAGGTTCCGGAGGAGCCGACATTGGTTGCCCCGGCCTGGCCGAATCCGGTGGCATCAAACGTGTCGTCGAAATTGGTGCCGCGGGCGGCCTCGACGCTGCGTATCGTATCGGTGCCCACGGTTGCGTCGCCGTTCACGGTGCCTGCGGCGAGGTGAACATAGATGCCCGACGTGGTCGTCGTATCCGAATTGTAGGTGACCTGGTCGTAGCCGCCGCGGCCATCGATATAGTCGTCCCCCCCGCGACCTTCATAGGTCTCATACGTGAAGGACGCATTGTTGCTGCCGTAGATCGTGTCGTTGTAGCCGGAGCCCCAGATCGTCGAGACGTTGGAGAAGGTGTCGTGGCCGACGGAGGCGTCGCCATCCGCCGTCCCTGCAGCGATGTCGACGGCAACCGCACTGGTTGCCCCGAGATAGGACAGACGGGTCACGATCTGGCCCAGGGCGTTGATATCGCCGACGACGCTGTCGTTGCCGCCGCGCCCTTCAAACTCGCTCTGGCCGGTGGCGACGCCGGGCAGACCGGTCGAACCGATGAAGCCGGCCGCGTTGAACGTGTCGGCAAAATCGCTGCCGATCACCCCCTCGATGTTGACGAGCGTGTCCGTTCCGACGCCCGCCCCCGAGGCGGTGCCGGCCGCGAGGTTGACGATGATGCCGCCCGTAGCAGCGGCATAGATGGCCCGGTCGAAGCCAAATCCACCGTCGAGAAGGTCGAGACCGTCGCCGCCCTCAAGCTTGTCGTTACCCCCGAGGGCAACGATCGTGTCGTTGTGCGCCGTACCCACCAACGTATTGGGATTGTCGTCTCCCATGATCGGCGTTCCGAACACGAAGTCGCTAGCGGTGAGATTGCCGAGATTGACGTTCTGCAAATACAGCGTGTTGCCGCCCCCGAAGTCCAGGCTCGTGTCTGAACCGATTTGTGTCGCGTGAGCCTGCACGTCGGCAAGGCTGAACACTCCGTTGACGCCGGTCAGATCTATCTTGTCACCATCGCTATGGAGAAAGTCCTGGACGTAGTCCGAACCATCGCCGGTCGCGTAGATAAAGGTATCGGCACCGGTACCACCGCTCAGATAGTCGTTCCCGGCACCGCCATCGAGGACGTCGTTGCCGGCATTGCCGAACAGGGCGTTGTCACCGCCGCCACTGGTGAGGATGTCATTGAATATCGTGCCCTGGACAGCCCTGACGCCGCCCGTGATCGTGTCATGCCCCACCGACGCATCGCCGTCGACGGTTCCTGCGGCAAGGTTGACGACAACACCACCCGTCGGATTGCCGAACGTGATCTGCGTATCGCCGTTTCCGGTGATGGTGTCGTTGCCGGCACCGCCCATGAAGTTGTTGAACGTTCCGTAGACGCTGTTGAAGCCCGTCGCGTCGTAAACGTCGGCAAAGTTGCTGCCGACAACCTGGTTGACGCCGGTGAAGGTATCATGGCCGACGCTACCGTCACCGCTCGCGGTGCCCGCCGCCAGATGGACCGTCACGCCCGAGGTGGTGGCATTGCCATACTGAATTTGAGTGTTGCCATTGCCGATGACCTGATCGTCGCCACCCAGGCCCTGGAATATATTGAAATTGTTGTTCGGGCCGACAAATCCGGTCGCGTCGTAAAGATCGGCGAAATTGCTGCCGTTGACGGCGTTGACATTGGTGAAGCTGTCATGGCCGACGGACACATCGCCCGTGACCGTGCCGGCACTCATGTTGATGGTCACACCGCCCGTAGCGCTGCCGTAGATTAGCCTCGTGCTGCCGTTGCCCGTGACGACATCGTCCCCGCCGAGACCTTCGAAATTGTTGGAAGCGCCGTTGTTGCCGACGTTGAGTGCGCCAGCCTGACCAAAGCCTGTCGCATCATAGGAATCGGCGAAGATTGTGCCCTGAACGCCCTCGATCGAGCGCAGGCCATCGGTGCCCGTCGAGGCGTCGCCGGTGACCGTGCCGCTCGCCATGTTGACGCTGACACCCCCCGTGACGAAGGTCAGGTTGCTGTATTGAGCGGTGTCGAACCCGGCGCCTCCGTCGATCTGATCGTTTCCGGCGAGCCCCATAAAGACTTCGCTGGCACCGCTCCCGTTGATGACGTCGCCAAACAGCGATCCCATCACCGCATTGACACCCGTGAAATGATCGGTGCCGACCTGCGCGATGTCGCCGGCCGCGGTACCGTGGGCCGTTCCCAGGGCGAGATCGACCGTCACGCCGTCGAGCGCCAGGGTGTACTGGATCCGGGTCGAGCCATTTCCGCTGATCGTATCGTCGCCGCCCATACCTTCGAAGTTGTTGAAAGTGCCGAACGAGCCGGCATTGGTGCTCACGCCGCTGAAACCGACGGCGCTGTAGGTGTCGGCGAAATTCGTTCCGCGCACGGCCTCGACCGAACGCAACGTGTCGGTACCGACCGAGCTATCTCCCGTGACAATGCCGGCGGCGAGGTTGACCGTAATGCCAGATGTCGTCGTCGGGTCGTTATTATAGGTCGCAAAATCGTAGCCGCCGCGGCCGTCGATCAGGTCATTACCGCCGCGGGCATCGTACTGCTCGTAAGTGCCGCTCGGATTGTCGCTGCCGCGCAGAGTGTCGGCATAGGCGGAGCCGACGATCGCGTTGATGGCGCTGAACGTATCGTGTCCGACCGAAGCATTGCCGTCGGCGGTTCCCGCAGCGATGTCGACCGTCACGGCCGCCGTGGCACTGGCATAGGATACTCGTCCCAGGATTTCACCGGACGCATTGACTGAGCCGATGATAGTATCGTCTCCGCCCCTGCCCTCGAACTCGGCCAAGCCGATCGCGGCTCCCGGAATCCCGCTGTCGCCCAGAAACCCGGTAGCATTAAACGTATCAGCAAAGTCGCTGCCGACCGCGCCTTCGATGTTGACGAGCGTGTCCGTTCCGACGCCCGGTCCAGATGCCGTGCCTGCCGTAAGATTGACGGAAACACCACCGGTCGCGTCGGCATAGATCGCTCGGTCGAAGCCCAGACCGCCATCCAGATAATCACTGCCGCCCAGACCCTGAAGCCGATCATTGCCGCCGAGGCCGCTGATGGCTTCGGCGTTCGCCGTGCCGACGAGCGTATTCGGATTGTCGTCGCCGACGATCGGTGCCGCCGGCGTGCCGAACAGGAAGTCGCTCGCCGTCAGGCTGTTCAGGTTGACGTTCTGAAGCGTGAGGCCCTCAGTCGCGCTGAACGTGATGACGGTATTGGGGCCGCTCTGCATCGCATGCGATTGCAGATCGGCAAGGCTGAAGATGCCGTAGACACCGGTCAGATCGATCTTGTCCTGGCCAGGGACGAAGTCCTGGATGAAGTCGAAGCCGCCGCCGGTCGCATAGACGAAGGTGTCCGCACCGGCGCCGCCGCTGAGGAAGTCGTTGCCGGCGCGACCGTCGAGGGTGTCGTTGCCGACGTTGCCAGAGAGACTGTCGTTGCCGGTGCTGCCGATGATGGTGTCGTTGAAATTGGATCCCGCCACGTTGAACACACCACCGGTGATGGTGTCGTGGCCGACCGAGCCGTCGCCGTCGACCGTGCCCGCAGTGAGGTTGACGGTCACGCCGCCGGTCGCATTGCCGAACTGGATCTGGGTATTGCCGTTGCCGGTAATGATGTCGTTTCCGGCGTTGCCCTGGAACGAATTGAAATTCGCGTTGGGACCGGTGAAACCGGTCGCGTCGTAAACATCGGCAAAATTGCTGCCGAACGCACTGTTGACGCCCGTGAAGCTATCCTGGCCGGTCGAGCCGTCGCCGGTAGCGGTGCCGCCCGCGAGATTGATGGTCACGCCGCCGGTCGCGTTGACGAAGATCAGGCGCGTGTTGCCGTTGCCGGTGATCTGGTCATCGCCGCCAAGGCCTTCGAACTGGTTGAAGGTGCCGTTGTTACCGACATTGGCCCCCGTCGTACCGTAACCGGTCGCATTATATGTGTCGTCGAAGTTGGTGCCCTGGATACCTTCGATCGAACGTAACGTATCCGTACCGTTCGACACATCTCCGGTGACGA
Organism: Bradyrhizobium nitroreducens; assembly: GCF_002776695.1. GTDB lineage: Bacteria > Pseudomonadota > Alphaproteobacteria > Rhizobiales > Xanthobacteraceae > Bradyrhizobium > Bradyrhizobium nitroreducens. Next base: position 6,033,612 of record NZ_LFJC01000003.1, on the reverse strand, counting down.
TGCCGGCCGCCATATTGACGGTGATGCTGCCCGTGATGAAGAAGATATTGTTGTAGGACGAGACGTCGAATCCACCACGGCCGTCGATGTAGTCGTTGCCGGCAAGGCCGGTGAACGTGTCGTTGGTCGCGCCGCCCAGCAGCGTGTCGTCGAACATCGAAGCCTGGACGGCGTTGACGCCGGTGAATTGATCGGTGCCGACCGATGAATCGCCGGTGGCAAAGCCGGTGACGAAGTCGACGTTGACGCCGCCGGTCGCATTATTGAAACCGAGCCGCGTGAAGCCGTTGCCGGTGATGAGGTCGTCGCCACCGTTGCCGGTGAACTCGTTGAACGTCCCGTTCGAGCCGGCATTGATGCTGCCCGAGCCGAAGCCGGAGGCATTGTAGGTATCGGCGAAGTTGGTGCCGCGGATCGCCTCGATCCCGCGCAACGTATCGGTTCCGATGGTCGAATCGCCGGTCACGACGCCGCCAGCCAGATTGACCGCAATTCCCGTCGTGGTGTTCGGATCGACGTTGTAGTCCACGCGGTCATAACCGCCGCGGCCGTCGATATAGTCGTTGCCCGCAAAGCCCGAATACACCTCCGCGGTGAACATCGGATTGTTGCTGCCCAGAATCGTATCGTTGTAGGCGGAGCCCCAGACGCCGTTGAAGCCCGAGCCAACGAGCGTGTCGTGGCCCACCGACGCATCACCCTGCGCATAGCCGGCTGCGAGATCCACCGTCACCGCCCCGGTGGCGCTGACATAGGAGACGCGCGTCAGCTCGGCTCCCTGGCTGTTGGTGTTGCTGATGATCGTGTCGTCGCCGCCCTTGCCTTCGAACTCGTTGTAGCCGACCGGGCTGCCCGGGACATGAGCGTCGCCGATGAAGCCGGCGCCGTTGAACGTATCGGCAAAGTTGCTGCCGATGGCCGCCTCGATGTTGACGAGCGTGTCGGTCCCCACGCCTGCACCGCTCGCCGTCCCCAATGCGAGGTTGATCGTGACGCCGCCAGTCGCGTCCGTATAGACAGCGCGGTCGAAGCCGGGACCGCCGTCGAGGATATCATCGCCGGAACCGCCGGTGAGATAGTCCCTGCCGGCGCCGCCGAACAGGATGTCGTTCCCGTCACCGCCGCTGATGCGATCGTTGCCGTCCTGGCCATCGATCAGATCATTGCCGCTTCCGCCGGACAGCACGTCATCGCCGAGCGAGCCGAACAAGGTGCTCCCGATCGGGGTCAGCACGGCATTGGCAACCTCTGTGTCGAGGTGATCGACAAAGCGGCCCGTAAGCTGATCGATGGAACCTTGATCCGTGAAGTCGGTCGAAGCCAGTTGATCGGCGGCCGCACCTTGGGCGACCTGACCGGCTTGCGCCAGCTCGGTGACGTTCGTGGCCGTCTGGATGCTGTCGTTCGCGGCAGCAACGACCTGGATAACCGTCGCAGCAGCGGCTGTGCTGACTCCGGACAGCGTGACAACACTCTGAACCGTGTTCGAAGACGCCAGATCGAAGGCCGGCGCGTTGGGCACGGTCTGGGATGCGGTAATGGCCCCCGCAATTGCTGAAATGACCGCATCCGGTGCCACGCCGACGGCCGACACCTGAGCCACCGTGCTTTGGACCTGGATGGCCGCCGCAAGCACCGCCGTCGCCGTCGCATCGCCACTCACCGCAGCAGGCACCGGGTCGTACGAGAGAAGGTCGATCGGGTTTTGGGGATCAGAGAGGAGATTGACGTTGAACGCGGCCGCAATGGCGCCGATGGCCTGGTCCACCGTCAGCGGATGCTCATCTCCTGCCGTGCTGTCGACCAAAGCGACGATCAGCGTCGTCAGCGGCGTGATGACGGTGGAGCCCTCCGGCGCCCGCAGCACACCCGCGACCTGCAAGCCCGTCGAGATATCGACACCGCCGATGCTCACGAGCGGGCCGGATCCGCCCGCCAGCGTAAAGCTGCCGTCCGCCCGCGTGGTCGTGAACGCCTCGCCGGCGTCGAGTATCCCGTTGTTGTTGGCGTCGGCAAAGACGGTCGCGCCGCCGATATAGCCGTCGATATCCAGCGCGTTGATCTCGTTGGCGCCTGAATTCACCGTCAGCGCAAGATCGGCCGTGCTCACGGCCTGATGAACGCCGTCGTCGGAGATGGCGGTGATGTGCAGGGTGAACGGATCGGGGCTGCCGACGGCATGGTTCGGAATCAGCACGACGTTCTGGATCGAGTCGCCCGTCACAAGCCACGTGCCGTCGCCGATCGCTGCGCCGTTCTGGACCGTAAAGCTCGACGGCACGCCCTCGATCTTCACCGACAGGGTGCTGCCCAGGTCGATCTTGCTTGCGGCAATGTGCAGCGTGATGTTCTGATCGGCGTTACCCGAGGAGTCCTGGACGCTCAGATTTGGCGCGTCCTGCGCGCCGTGGATGTCGAAGCTGATGCTCTTCGTGGTGCCGTCGACCGACCTGACCGTGAACGTCTCCGTCTTGACGTCGTTGGCGCCGAGATACTGGACCGCCGTGTTGTCGACCGAATAGCTGTAATGGCCATCGGCCTGCAGCGTCACCGTGCCGAGATTGCCGGACGCCGTGATCTGGCCGGCCTGGAACGCGGCCTGGTTCTGGTCGGCATCGCTGATGGTCAGTTGGCCGGATGCCGTAAGTTGGCCGTCCTCGGTGACGTCGTGCTGGGTGGGGCCGCCGATGACTGCGGCGTCGTTGATGCCGTGGATCGTGAACGTCACGTCCTTGGTCGTGCCGTCCAGGGCCTTGACGGTGAAGGTCTCGTCGCGGGTCTCTCCCTGGCCGAGATATTGAACGAGGCCGTTGGCGACCGAATAGCTGTAGGCGCCATTGGCGCCGATGGTCAGCGTCCCGAGATTGCCGGGCGCCGAGGCGACGACGGTCTGGAACGAATTCTGATTCAGGTCGACATCGTTGATCGACAGCGTGCCGGACGCCGTCAGGACGCCGTCCTCGGTGACGTCGTGCTGATCGGGATTGCCGATCACGGCTGCGTCGTTGGTACCCGTGATGTTCACCACGATGTCACGGGTGGCGGTGCCGTCGGCGGAGGCGACCGTCAGGGTGTCGGTGACCTGCTGCCCTGCGGCGAGCGGGTTCGACTTCACGGGATCGAGCGTATAGGTCCAGGCGCCCGTGGCCGCATTGAAAGTGAAATTGCCATAGGTGCCGGCCAGCGAGACCGGGACTGCGAAATGGTCCTGGCCGGTGTCGGCATCAAGCACCGCAAGCTTGCCCGACGCGCTGGGATCGCCGGCGATGCTTCCGGCCTCGGTCACGGAAATGTCCTGGCTCCCCGATACCGTGATCGTGGCCGCGTCGTTGTTGCCGGTGATGGTCACCGCGAGCGTCGACGAACCTGTTCCACCGTGATTGTCGGCATTCGTGTAGGTGAACTGCTCCGTCACCTGCTGGCCTGCGGCGAGCGCTTGCACGGAGGCGCTGGAATTGTTGAGCGTATAGGTGTAGGCGCCGGTCGCCTTGGTGACCACCAGCGTTCCATAGGTGCCGACGACGGTGATCGTGGTGCCGTTGTCCGTGCCTCCCGCCACGGCCGACACGGTGTGGGTATCACTGGCATCGGCGTCCGTGTCGTTTGCGAGCAGATTGCCGCTGGCAATCGTCGTCACGTCCTCCTTGACGGAGGCGGTGTCCGCGACCGCGACCGGCGCATGGTTGGTCGGGCCTTCGATGACGACTTCCACCTTTTCGATCGAGGCGACGGCGAGATCGAAGCTCCTGAACGCATAGTCCGCGCTGCCATAGCGCGCGATAAGGGCCTGGATGGCCGCAAGATCGGACCTGAACGAAGCCGAGTTCGCCATCGCTTGCGTCACGACGAGACGAAGTGTGTCCTGGCCCCTGCCGCCGTCGTAGATATCGACCGAGCCCACGTTCTCCGAAGCACGATAGATCAGGATGTCGTTGCCGTTGCCGCCGCTGACGAGGTCGGTGCCGGCGCCGCCGTCGATGATATCGTCGCCATTATCGCCGGAGATCAGGTCGTTGCCCGCCCCACCGAGCAGCGTATCGTTACCGTTGCCACCGAAAATGATGTCGTTGCCGGTGCCGCCATCCACCGTGTCGTTGCCATTGCCGGCGTCGATGATGTCGTTGCCCGAGCCGGCACTGATGTTGTCGTTGCCGTTGCCGCCCTGAATGAGATCATTCCCCGCCCCGGCGCCGACGGTATCGTCGCCATTCTTCGCATTGATGATGTCAGACGCGCTGGTGCCGGTGATCTGATCGTTTGCGTTGGTGCCGTTAATGATCATGGCGATTCATCTTTCTCGATGGGGCAACAGGCATTGTTCGCGAGCGCGCGGAAGCGACGTCGCGTTGTGCGGATGGAGAAATGTTCAATCGTCGAAAACGAAACGCGGTATGGACGCGACGCGTGACATCGTGCGGTCGCTCATGGTGAGCCCCTCCCGTAACCTTCTTGATTTCTTGGGTTCGCCGTCAGCCCAACGGCGTGAGTTTGAAATGAAATGGTCTTGTTATTGTTCGACGCCTTGCTCCGTTGCCCGGCATCGCCTGGATTCTCGCAATTGCAATTTCCGACCGTCGAAAAGACTTTTCTGATAATTGCAAATTGTTTCCACTGTTGCGTGACTGCGTCAAGACAGCACAGCGGCTAACCTTAAGCGGGGTGTGGACTGGACAGCGCAGCCTGGGATGCGCGCGCACCCAACCGGCGGTCGCGCCCGATTTCGGTAACCCGCGAGATCGAAGCTTTGCGGGACTGCCGCACATTAAGGGCTCCAACGAAGCGATCGCACTTCGCCCCGGATCGGGAGTGACGAGATCGCCCAGGCTGCCAATCCAGCCAGCTACCACCACTGATGGCGCCCGCATGCCGTTCGCGCCTCGCCGCGCCGAGCCTCCTGCGACACTCTGCCGCACCTCAATCTCACCGCGGATCGGCGCCGTGAGCGGAGCAGCAACACCGAAGACCATTTGGCTCTCGCAGGGCAACGTCATCTCGATTCCCGAAATGAAGACTATTCCTCGTTCATGGAATAGCGCCGGTACGTCGTGACGCATGACCCGAATGGGTCATCCGGCACCTGGTAGCGCCATCCGTGCGGACATTATCCGGTTAGACTTTGGTTTAGCGCCGACTCTCAGGAAAAACCGGCAAAGGGCTTGCGTCGGGCTGCCTCCTCGCGAAGCATGACGGGTCAGGGAAACGCACAGAAGGCCCGACATGAGCGAGTGTCCGCATGGCATGCAGCGGGAGATGCACGCCGGCTTGCAGCACGTGACCAAGGGCTCGGCGGAGGGGGACCGCGCGTGAAGGCGAGTAAGATTGACGATGGGGAGCTTTCGAAGGTCCTCGATCGACTTGGCGAGGCTGCCGTAAATCCGGAAGCCTGGCGCGGCATCATGGACGACATCTGCAAGGCGGTTGGAGCCTCAGCGGCCATACTCCTTCAGAGCGACATCAGGACGCCGGACGTCCCACGCACGGAATCGATCGCCGAAGCCACCGACTTCTACTTCAGGAATAATTGGCATTTGAGGGACCCGCGCGCCAAGGGTTTTCCGCGCATGATGGCGGGCGAGGTCGTGACCGATCTCGATGTGATGAGCGCTGAGCAGATTCGTGCCGATCCCATGTACAACGAGGTGCTGTTTCCATTCGGATACCGTTGGTTTGCCGGCATCGGCTTCTGGGCTGGCAGCGCGGCGTGGGCCTTGACGCTCCAGCGAACTGGCCGCGAAGGCTCCTTCGCGGCGCGCGACAAGGAGCTACTGGCCCAATTGGCGCCGCGCCTGACCGAAACCGCCACGCTCGCCACAGTGGTTGGACGGGCGGCACTGACCTCGATGACCGACGTCCTCGACCGGGTCCGACAGCCCGCCTTGATCCTCAACCGGGAGGGAATGGTCCTGCGCACGAACGCGGCGGCCGATCGCGGCTTCGACGACGAGATCCGCGTTAGGGAGCGGCGTCTCATTCTCCGCGACAAGCAGGCGATGACGAGGTTCGATCAGTTGATCGGCATGATCCGATCGACGCCGGACGCTGCCGCCATCCCCGCCTCTCCCATCCTCATTCGGCGGACGATGAAGCCCCCGGTCGTGTTGCGGACCCTGCCAGTGGACGGCGCGGCGCGTTCCGTCTTCCTCGGCGCGCGCGTCCTGCTAATCCTGTCCAACCTCACGCCGCGCCCGGCGCCGGACCCGGTGCTGATCGGCCAGGCGTTCGATCTCACCCCGGCGGAATCCCGCCTGGCCGCCCTGCTTGCAACCGGCACATCGATCGCCGGCGCGGCCGAACACCTGAACATCTCGCGCGAAACGGCCCGCAACCACCTCAAGTCGATCTTCTCGAAGACGGGAGTTCATCGCCAGTCGGAGCTGGTCACGCTGGTTTCGCAGCTGGGGTGAGGATCTGGTTTGTCTCCGTCGGCCGAGATCGCGCTTCCTTAAACCGCTCGCGGCCCGGGCCTCGTGCGCGGATCGCCTGGAGATCAACGTCACGCGCGCATGGCGGCCAACTCTTCGAGAAGCGCGACGGTAGCCGTCAGGCTTCTGCTCGGCGGCGTCATCTGATTGGCCATCTCGCGCGCCCGAGTGGCGCATCCTGGCGCCAGAACGGTCCGTAGATCATGTCGAAGGGTCTCCGCGGTCGTTGCAGTGAACCGACGTGAGGTACCCACTCCCAGGCGTTTGATCTGTGTCGCCCATACCGGTTGGTCGGCGCCGATCCAGAGGACAAGAGTCGGAACGCCGGAGCGCACGCTCGCGGCCGTGGTGCCGGAGCCGCCATGGTGAACGATGGCGCGGCAGCGCGGTAAGACCGTGGCGTGATTGACCGAGGGCACGATCATGACGTCCCGTGTCGGGGCCGTGCCTTCAAGGGGCAGGATTCCAGAACAGATCAGCGCACGCTCACCGAGTTCCCGGCACGCATTTGCGATCATCTCAACGGTCTCGGCCGGCTTGTCGACCGGCATGCTGCCGAACCCGAAGTAAATTGGCCGGCAGCCGGCGCCGATCCAGGAATTCACGGAATCATCGAAGCGGGTGGCGGATTCCAAAGCCATCGTTCCCACCAACGGTCTCTTCCAGCCCCATTGCGCCTCAAGTCCGGGAAAGAACACCTTGTCATAGGCTTGAATCTCCAGCGCGCCGGATTCGACGATCTGACGCACGGCACGAATTCTGGAGTGCGGAAGCCCCAGAGCCCGGCGCTGTTCATCATAGGCCGGCCGCAACAGGCGCCAATGCAACCACTCGGCAACCGACCACAGGGGCGCGACCAAACTCTGGGGTAATCGAAACGGCAGGATGTGGTTGTTCGCCCTGACGGGGAAGTAATGCAGGGCGGCAAGCGGCACTCCCTGGGCCTCGGCAACGTTTGCGGCCAGCTCCTGATAGGTCGTACCGCTGAGGATCACATCGGCGCCGGCGGCCAAACGGGTGAGGGTCGCGCTCATGTCCGTCCAGCCCTCGACGAGGTACTCCCGCGCTTGGCGCAGCACCTTGACCGGATTGCGCAACTCGAACCAGTCGTGGAAAACCTCCGCCTCGAGCTGCCGTTGGGAATCGGGGCCGTAAGAACTCACCGAACCTAGACCGGCCAACTCGGCGAACCCGACGAGATTGGGAGGCACGGCCATCCTCACGTCGTGCCCGCGGCGCTGCAGCTCACGCGCCACCGCAGTTGCAGGCTCGATGTCTCCTCGTGTCCCGTGGACTGCGATAGCAAACTTTATGGCCCGCTCCGGTTTTCGCGGTGTCGAGTTATGGCGATCGCGTCGGCGCGGCTGCCAGCGGCTATGTCTCACGCTCGAAGAAGATTTGGAGAATACGAAATCACGGATGTCAAGGGCGACCCTTTAATGCTAATTGACAGTGGTCAAGCGCATGGCTTACGGCTTTCTGGATAGGATATTTCCTTAAAAGTCTGCGCTATTTTGTTCGGAAGTCCATGATCAAACCATGACTTTGCCCCAAGCCCTGAGCGACGGCGCATCCGACGCCTCCGATCTGTCCGGCCTCGCAATCGACCGTAGCGCTGGCTCGCGGCGGCGCAGACAATTCCGCCGTACCCTGGGACGGGTCTTTCTCGTCGCGCTGCTCGTCGGTATCGCCGGCGCGATCTGGATGTGGCGCCGGCATTCGCAGATCGTCGTCGAGACGGCGGTCGTCTACTCCATCTATCCGTCGCAGGCGCTGACGCTGCTGAACGCGACGGGGTACGTCGTCGCGCAACGCAAGGCGTCCGTCGCCTCGAAGGCGACGGGCCGTCTCGAATGGCTCGGTGTGCTTGAAGGCAGCAAGGTGCACGAGGGTGAGGTGATCGCCCGGATCGAAAGCAGCGACACGGTGGCGGTGCGCGACCAGGCAGCCGCCAACGTGCAGGTTGCGGAAGCCAACCTTGCCCAGGGACGGGCGGAGCTCACGCAGGCTGAAATCGCGTTCAAGCGTTCCGAGGCCCTCGGCGAGAAGAACATCATCAGCGACTCGACGCGCGAAAGCGCCGAGGCACGCCTCGCCAAGGCACGCGCTGCCTTTGCCGGATACGGGGCCGCCATTGCCGCGGCGCAGGCCAATCTCCGCGCCTCCGAAGTTGCCGTCGGACAGACCCAGATCCGAGCGCCGTTCGACGGCGTCGTCCTCACCCGGCACGCCAACGTGGGCGACACGATCACGCCGTTCTCGCAGGCGGTCGACACCAAGGGCGCGGTCGTCACCATCGCCGACATGGACTCGCTGGAGGTGGAAGCCGACGTGGCGGAGTCGTCTTATCTCAGCATCCACGTCGGGCAACCGGTCGAGATCCAGCTGGACGCGATCCCCGGCGAGCGTTTCGAGGGCCTGGTCAGCCGGATGGTGCCGACCGTCGATCGCGCCAAGGCCTCGACCCTCGTGAAAGCCCGGTTCGTGCAGCGCGACCCGAGAATGCTTCCGGACATGAGCGCCAAGGTCGCTTTCCTCGAGCGTGAAGTATCCGAACCGGAGCGCAAGCCTGTTCTTGCGGTGCCGATGGCTGCTGTCTTCGAGCTCGATGGGCGACAGCATCTTTTCGTCGTCGAGGATGGCAAGGCCCGACTGCGCAGTGTGGATCTCGGCGCGAAGGTGGGCGACCAGATCGAGGTCCGCGACCTCAAAGCCGGCACCCGCGTCGTGGTTCGGCCGCTGGAAGATCTCGTCGACGGGCGCGCAGTAAAGCAGGCGACGAAGTGACCGTGCTTCACCTCTCCGAGGCGCGGACCGGAGAAGACGTGCTGATCGCGCTGAGCGACGTGAGCAAGAGCTACCGGCGAGGCGCACAGATCGTCCCGGTTCTTTCCAGACTCACCTTCGACATCCGTCGCAAGGAGTTCCTCGCCCTGATGGGCCCGTCGGGGTCGGGCAAATCGACGATGCTCAACCTGATCGCCGGCATCGATAGTCCGGATCACGGCTCGATCAAGGTGGGCGGCGAGGACATCACGCTCCTTCCGGAAGCAGAACTCGCCGACTGGCGCGCGGCGAACGTGGGCTTCATCTTCCAGTTCTACAATTTGATGCCCGTGCTCACGGCGCTCGAGAACGTCGAGCTGCCTCTCACGCTCACGGATCTGGGGCGGCGCGAACGCCGAGACCGCGCGCAATTCGCGCTCGGCCTGGTCGGCCTCAGCGATCGCGTCAAGCATTTGCCCTCGGAACTATCGGGGGGACAACAGCAGCGCGTGGCGATCGCGCGGGCGATCGTGACCGACCCGACGTTGCTGGTGGCCGATGAGCCGACAGGTGACCTCGACCGGCAGTCGGCGAAGGAGGTGCTCGAGATCATGCAGCGGTTGAACCGCGACATGGGCAAGACGATCGTCATGGTCACGCACGATCACCGCGCCGCCGCGCATGCGAAACGCATCATGAGCCTGGAGAAGGGCGATCTTTCCTATCTGGTGGAGCAGCGCCTTGAGTGAGTGCCGGTCATGAGCCAGTGGCTCACGCTCGTGGCGCGCAACATCTTGCGCCACCGGCTGCGCACGTCGCTGACGCTCGTCGGGCTCATTGTCGCGATCCTCGCCTTCGGCGTGCTCCAGACCGTCGTCAAAACGTGGTATGCGGGGGTGGACGGCGCCGTGCCTTCGCGGCTGCTGACCCGAAACGCCGTCTCCTTTACGCTGCCGCTGCCGAAATCCTATCAGAAGCGCATCAGCGCCGTCGAAGGCGTGCGGCGCGTCACTCATCTGAGCTGGTTCGGCGGCGTCTACAAGGATTCGAAGAACTTCTTTCCCCAGTTTGCGATCGATGCCGCGAGCTATCTCGACATGTTCCCCGAGATCCTGGTTCCGGACGATGTGCGGCGCGCCTTCCTGCACGAGCGCCGCGGCGCGATTGTCGGGCGCAAGCTCGCCAGACGCTACGGCTTCAAGCCCGGCGACGTGATCCAGCTGCGCGGGACCATCTTCCCCGGCAATTGGGAGTTCTTGATCTGCGGCGTCTTCGACGGCCGGGATCCCAAGACCGACACGTCGCAGCTCTTCTTCCGCTGGGACTACCTGAACGAAACATTGCGCGTGCGCTCCAAGGCACAAGCCGACCAGGTGGGCGTGTTCGCCGTGGACGTCGCCGGCCTGGATAGCGTCGCGGACGTCAGTCAGGCCATCGACCAAGTGTTTCGAAACTCGCTCGCCGAGACGCTCACCGAGACCGAGCGCGCGTTCCAGATCGGCTTCGTAAAGCAGACCGAGGCAATCCTCATTTCCATTCGTGTCGTCTCCTTCGTGGTGATCTTCATCATCCTGGCGGTCATGGCGAACACCATGGCGATGACGGCCCGCGAGCGGCTCCGCGAATATGCCACTCTGAAAGCCATCGGCTTCAGCCCCGGCTACGTGGCGCGATTGATCCTCGGGGAATCCATCCTGATAGCTTCGATCGGCGGTGCGATCGGCATCGGGCTCACGCCTCCGGTCGCCGCGCACCTTGCCGAGCTCTCCGCCACGCTGTTCCCGACGCTGATCGTGAGCGCCAACACTGTCATGCTGCAGGCACTTGCGGCGGTGGTGGTCGGAATCCTGGCCGCGGTCCTGCCGATGCGCAGGGCAGCCCGCGTCAACATCGTCGACGGCCTTCGGGCGTTGGGCTGACCATGCCGTTGCTGCTCTCCTACAGCTTGCGAAACCTGCAGGAGCGCAAGCTCACCAATTTGCTGACCGCGACGGGCATGGCCCTCGTGGTGTTCGTCTACGCTGCCGTGCTCATGCTCGACTCCGGACTGAAACAGACGCTCGTCGCGACCGGCGAAGACACGAATGTCATCTTCGTGCGCCGCTCTGCGGAAGTCGAGATCCAGAGCCTGATCGACCGCCGGCAGGCCAGGATCATCGAAAGCCAGCCCGAAATCGTCATCGGGGCCGAAGGCGCGCCGCTCGTATCGAAGGAGGTGGCGGTTTTGATCGCGCAGCCAAGGCGCAAGACCAGGCAGGCGAGCAACCTCTTGATCCGCGGGGTCGGTCCGGCCGCCTTGGCCGTGCGCCCGCAAGTGCGGATCGCCGAGGGGCGCATGTTTCGTCCGGGATCGAACGAGATCGTCATTGGCCGAGCCCTCGCGGGACGCTTCGAAGACGTCGAGATCGGATCGAGCCTCCGGTTTGCTCAGCGGGAGTGGAGGATCGTGGGCCGGTTCGACGCGCGCGGCAGCGGGTTCGATTCCGAGATCTGGGGCGATAGCGAACAGCTCATGCAATCGTTCCGTCGAGACTTCTTCTCTTCGATCACGGTACGGCTGGCCGATCGCTCCGGCTTCGACGCCCTCAAGGCGCGCCTCGAAGCGGATCCCCGCCTTACCATCGAGGCCAAGCGCGAGCGCATCTTCTATGAGGAGCAGTCACGCCTGCTCTCAGGGTTTATTCAGGTTCTCGGGCTCACGCTCTCGGTGATGTTCTCGCTCGGCGCGGTCATCGGCGCGACGATTACCATGTACGCGGCCGTGGCCAGCCGCATGATGGAAGTAGGAGTGCTGCGCGCGCTCGGGTTTCGGCGCTCACGGATCCTGATTGCATTCCTTGTCGAGGCGCTGCTGCTCGCGCTGATCGGTTGGGCCTTTGGAATCCTATTCGCGTCACTGATGACGCAGGTGAAGATCACGACGCTCAACTGGACATCGCTCTCCGAGCTCGCATTTCGGTTTGTACTGACGCCCGGGATCGTGCTGAAATCGCTCGTTTTCGCTCTCGTGATGGGCTTCCTCGGCGGTTTCCTGCCGGCGGTGCGAGCCGCCCGCATGAAGATCGTCGACGCGCTGCGCGTCGCTTGAACGTGAAACCTAGGTTCTCCATCTCGATCGTGGCGCGATATTCCGTCTTCGGTTATCGTCAGCTCGCCGTCCCGTATATGCACATATCCCGGAGCGCATCGCGCACGAAGGGCGCCAACTGAGCACGGGTCGTTACGCGGTCTGGCGCGTATCCGGACACGGTCATGAATAGCCGCTCGCCGACGCGGTAGCACGGGATGAATAGCACGCCTCCCAGCCGCTCGAGCTCCGAAGCTGTATAGCACTCCAGCAACGAAATCTGCAGGAGCGATGCCTCGCCGCAGGGGCGGTTCACGTCGAGCGGCAATTCGCCGATCAGGCTGCAGCCAACAGGCAGGTCCGCCCCGAGCGCCTCCCGCTCCAGGCGGCGCGCCAGCCACAGCGGCACATAGGGGATCAGCGGAAACAATGGCGATAGATCGTCGCCGTTTCGGATCAGCGAGGCCAGTGCGGCCTTGAGATCCCGTTGCAAGGTGCGCGGATCGCTGCGGCAAGCATCGGGGTCCGCCATCACCGTGATCGACCGCAGCGCGTTGCCGCGCCGATCATTCGAATGACGGTCGCTGACCGGCAACACCAGTTTCACGCGTCCTGATGCGTCCACGCGATCCATCCTGAAAGCGAGCCGTGCCGCGAACGCCATGATCAGCGTGTTGCTCGCGACGCCCAGATCCGACGCACGCTGCTGGCACACTCCTGCGTCGATGACCACCTGCACGAGCGGCACGTCCACTGCCGGCTCAAACTGAGACCGGCTTCGCGCGCCAGGCCTCGAGCGCGGCAAGCTCGCCCGCCGCTTGCCCGAGCGCTGCGTGAGAGCCACCACAGCGCGCCAAACACCAGGCAGGGCGCGCAGGCTCTCGACGCTGTCGCGCGCCAGCATCAGGGGAGACCCTCGCCAAGATGGAGGCGAGAACCCGCAGCCGAGACGTCGACCGGCCACCGCGTCGGCAATGGCTTGGCTGGTGGCCTGCATGTCGGCGATCGTGTGCGACACCAGCAGTGTCAACGCGCAGCCACCGCCTTCCAGCGCCTGGACTGCCAAGCGCCAGCCTGGACCACGCTCGGGATCCACGGGCAGATCCAGCAGCACGCGTCGCAACCTTGAGAGAGACTCGCGAGGGAGCGGATCGCGAAACCACGCCACCGGGCCTGGCACGGGGTTGGCCACCCAACGGTGCCGCCCCCATGGCAATGGTGAACGCTGCACGAGGCGTCCGAGCAATCCCTGTGCGAGCCGCTCGCTGAATTGCGTCACGGCGGTCTCATCGATCGCGTGAGGATATAGCCAAGTGACTTGCAGCGCCGGCCCGCGCCCAAGCGCCCGCAGTCCGACGAACGAGGCCTGGTCCATATAGCACAGAACGTCATTCGCCCCGGCATCGGGGACGCTCGCCCCGGCGCGGGATCCGCTCCGCCTTTTGCTGGCAGAAGCGCTCACCCCTCAGGCCCCCCGGCGTCTTGCTGCACGATGTGACCGCCGCAAATCACGGCTCTATCTCCTATCGATTGGGAATAGCCGGCTCCCGAGACGCGTCGGGATCAGGCATCAATGACCGCCTCCAGTCCAAAATCGGCAAGCGTTCGAGAGACCAGCAGGCGAAGTTCGTCCGCGGTGGTTGGGGCGGGTCGCAATTGGCAGGCCTCGATGCAAAGAGAAATAGTCTTGTTGTAGTGGGAGGCCACGACGACGAGATGACCGTGGGAACGCTCCAAGTCCTGGCGCGTGACGTTGACATCCACCGCTCGTGTCAGCACGTGCCGGCACGGTGCGCCGTCGATGCGCGCGAGCCCTTCCGGCAGCATTCCAAGATCTGAACAGCTTACCGGCAGCTCATCGGCATAATCAAACAACCTGTTCACGAGCGTCCTTGCGGCAGTGCGGGGCATCCAGGCGACGGCGGGCAGCAACGAGGTCAGGACATCGGTCTGCTTCTTCCTCGCGCCACGAAGCAGCGCCCTCGCTGCATTCACGGGCTCCAGATCCGCGGTCAGGCCTTCGGGCGCGACATTCATCATATGGAATTCGATCGCCAGAGCACGTTCGTCGGCCAGACCACGCCTTCGGCTTCTTGGGACCAGCAGGCTGACAGCGCCATCAGATGAGCGGCGACGGCCCAGATGCGATGCCAGCGACGCCACGAAGCCCGGCAGCAGCGTATTCATGCCACCACCGAGCCGCTGCTCACACGCGAACCAAACACGCGATTCAGCGGTCACCGCGACAGCTGGAAGCTCCACGATCGCTGACGGGCCGTGAAGTGCTTCTGCGGCCGTTCCGGCTGGACCTTCTCCGGAGGTGACGGGTCTCGACCAGCTCGCCAGCCCAATCCGAGCGAGCGCGGCAACTGTGCGTGGAGCGTCGGCGAGGATCTGCCACGCGTCCGACACGCACCCGGACAGCCGCCCGCGAGCGCCTTGAGGCAAGTACCGATTCGGGACGCCCGTGCCGTTCACGGCAGCCGCGATGACGCGCAAGGCGCCCATGCCGTCGAGTACCAAATGCGATCCGACGATGCTCACGGCCGTGCTGCCATCGTCGAATGGCTGAATGGCCATTCGCCCGGGGGGACCCTGGACAGGGTCCACCCGCGCGCGCGCATGCTGGTTGGCCCAGTGCAGCAGCTGCGATCGTGGCAGCAAGTCCGAGCTATGCTCGAACGGAATGGACCCTGCGAGCGGCTTCACCCAACGCGGCCTGCCCCATGGCAGAGGTGACGGCTCGATGAGCCGGTTGAATGACAGGGCGGTGAGCCTTTCGTATGTTTGCACCAGCGCATCGAGGTTCACGTCACGATCGTAGAGCCAGAGACATTGCATCAACTGGCTCCGGCCGGTGACCCTGAACAATTCGTAGGCCAGTTGGTCGAGCCAGGCGAGGCGGTGCCTTGCGTAGGTGGAGGTGCCGGCCGTGCTCGTCTCAAGCATCGAAAAACTCGCCCGCGAGCTCGTAACCGGCCAAAAGACGCTCGACGAGCGTACGAAGATGCCGAGGCTCCGTTACCACGCCAGGCTGGTAGGCAACGAAGCTCAGGGCGATGAATCCCGGTATGGCGCCGGCGAAGAGCGTGGCCACGCCTTGACGCGCTTCGATCGCTCGGCGCGCGACCGCGCGGTCGATGCCACGAAAGCAGATTCGATCAGCCGCTTTGCCATCGATCTGGAGTACGTCCTTGGGCAAGTCGCCCAAGTTCGAACACGTGACCGGCAGGTCTGCGAGCGCGCCAAGCGCCAGATGGCTGGCAGCCGAAAATGCGCGTCTGGGCACAAAGGGTACCAAGGGCAGCAGTGCAGCAAGCCGATTAGGCTCACGTCTGGTTCGCAGCAGCGTAGTCCGCAGACGCCGCTGCAACGCATACAAGCCTCCGCGCGTTTCATCGACACGCACCTTCAATGTGGCGAGCGCGACGCTGTTTCCGCCGGTGTGCGACAGACCTTCGCGCTGGTTCACAGGGATCAGCAGGGTCACTCCATCGTCGCGGACGCGACCGAGCGCCTCGGCGAACGCCGCGGTTATCGAGGCCAGGAGCGTGAGACGGGCCGCTCCGCGGCTCCGTGCCCTGGCGTCCCAGATCGACATGGGCACGCGTATGAAGACCGACGGAAACACGACCATACGGTCATCTGCGGCTGGCGACACCGGCGATGCGGCGGGTGTGTTGGACGGGCCGGGCGAGGTGTATGCCGTACGGGCCAGTTGGCCGAGCGCTCGAAATGTCGCGGGCGCGTCACGTGCAATGCGCTGGAGCTCAGCTCGCAGCGTTGTCGCGGCACGCTGCAGCGTCGAAACTCCAGGATAGATTGGAATCCGCCGTTCCCCGCGCACAGCGTCGCTCACGGCCCTTGCAATCGTCACTCCGTCTGCGATGCAGTGCGACACCACAAGCGAGACCAGCGTGGAGCCATCGGTAAAGGCCTGGCTCGTCAAGGTCCATGCAGGTCCGCGCACGGGGTCCAATGGAAGCTCCACCTGCGCGTCGGCCCACGCCTGCATCGCCTCGGGCGCAAGCGGCGCCTCAACGGTAGCTAGAGCAGCCGACGGCGGTGGCGCGTGAGCCCATTGGTGCCGTCCGAACGGAAGCAGCGCCGGCCGGATCAGCCGCGCCAGATCGCCATGCGCGAGATTGTCACGAAACCGGGTCAACGTGTCGATGTCCATGGGCCGCAGATAGCGCCACAGCACCTGAATGACCGCATGCTGCCCGAGCGAGACATGCGCGAGATACATGGCCTGATCTGCGAAGGACAAGAATGCAGCCGGCATATCCGACACGTTCGCTGGGTGCGCCGTCGCATGCGTCATTGTTCACGACCGGCATCGGAGTACGTCGGCATCAATGCCTCGGCTGCTTGACGGCATGCGCCCGCGAACGCCTTGACATAGCGGTGCATGGATGCGCGGGCTGTCTCATTTGCCGGATAGGCCGCCGTAAGCGAGAGCCCGCGTGGCGTACGGAACAGCCAGATCGCAACCTGTGCGGCGATGCCCTGGTTGATATAGACCCTCCCATTCGCCTGATGCCATTCACGGGCAATGTGCGCACTGAGCGGAGGAACGTTCACATCCATAAAGGACAGCATGACGCCGCCTGTGGCAACGGACCCCACCGTCGGCAATCCGGCTGCGAGTTCGAGCACGAGCTCGATCGGTACCTCGGCCAGGCTCAACCGTTCGTCAAAGTTGCGCTGGGCCGTCAAGGCAAGTTCAGGAAATGCTCGTTGTTGCACGTCGAAGTCGATCGGCACCACGCCCACGCACCAGCCGGTCGTCCTGAAAGCCTTTGGCGATCTTCGCGTCGTCGTGGGAGTGACGACACTGTAGCGCGACCGACCAGCCAACCCCCGTTCGGTCAGGGCCGCGCAGGCCAAAAGGCCGCCGATCGCTCGCGCACCAGCAGCGTGGCACGCGGACTCGAACGCGTCCATGACGGCATCATCAAGGATGTCCAGATGCACATACTCCGCGTGATAGCGATCCTCCAGCACACCGAGCGGGAGCGCGAAAGAGGGCATCCGCCCGCCGTTGCGGTGCAGGAACGCGATCCATCGTTTCACCTCAGGATCCGCCAGCGTCATCGCCGCTGCCCGCTGACGCTGACTGGCGCAGTAATCCAGATAGCTTCCCGGTGGTCCGAGTTGAAGCGGCCCCTCACCATCGAGCACGGCGCGATACGCTGAGCGGATCTCCGCCATCAGGAACGCTATGACGGTAGCGTCGGCATGCAAATGATCGATGCTTGCGAAGCAAGTGAAGCCCCTGTCGTGCTGGAGAATGCCAAATCGGAAGCAATCCCATGCAAACGGATGAGGAGTTGCCATGACATGTCTCTGCCAATCCTCCGCGCGCACCTCGCCGAGTGTCCTGGGCTCCATCTGGATGACCGTGGGGTCCGTGAGTACGTGCCGTACGATCGCTCCGCCGCGTTCTTCAAACCAGCTGTGATACGTGTCGTGCCTGCGCAGATGTGCCGTCACCACGTGGGTCATGGCTCTGAGGTCACACCGACCGGGTTCGTCCCACACAACGACCAGCAGCCGCGCCATCGCCTCGTGCCGCTGCTCGCACGCATGGAAGGCGTGCAGATGCTGCTCCTGTTCGTAGCTGGGTAATACGGGAGACACCGGTGCGTGTTTCGCACTTTCCATCGACGCAGCAGACGGACACCAGAGAGTCAGCATTGCCGGAGGCCCTGACCAATCGTGCAGCGGACGCAAATCAGTCACCGGCATCTGCTCCAGCATCCTGCAGCGCCTGCATGGCGCCATTCAGCGTGTCGGCGAGTGCCCGCACGGTCGTCACGTTCACGGAACGGAGCCGGACGCCTGTATCGGCCTCGAGCGCGATCAGCAGTTGGAGCGTCCCGAGCGAGTCGAGGCCGTAATCGAAGAACGAGCGATCTGGATTCACGGTGCGGCGCAGGATGACAGCGAGATGCTCGATGATCAGACGCCGCAGCAGGGCCGGCCGCTCGTCCGACGGCGCGCGCCTCAACTCCAAACGCAGGCGGCGCGCCGGTTCGCTCTCTGCCTCTGGAGCCTGCGACAACGCCGCTCCAAACGGGCTCCGCGCAGCGAGCGCCGTCAGCCATGGGGCGCCGTCGAGATGGACATAGGCGGCATACCCTCGGTCGTGCCGCAGCAGCGTCTGGAATGCGTAGGCACCGTCGCCCGGCTCGATCATTCGCGCATCGCCGCGGGCCGAGAGCTGCGCACCGGCACCAATATCCGCCCACGCCGCCCAGGCGATGACCGACGAAGGCAGCGCCTGGGCGCGCCGCCACTGTGTGAACGTATCGAGCCAACTGTTGGCGGCTGCGTACGCGGACTGCCCCGGCGAACCAAAGAGCGCGGCAACCGAGGAAAAACAGCAAAACCAGTCTAGTTGTTGCGCCAGCGTTGCCTCATGCAGATGCCAGGCGCCCTCCGCTTTGGAGGCCCAGTTCCGATGCAGCCTCTCCTCCGTGACGGATGGAAGCGTGCCGTCCTCGACGACGGCTGCACCATGCAGGACGCCGCGCAACGGCAGGCCCGTCGCGGTGGCAGCTTCGACCAGACGTCGCGCCGTCGACGGCTCCGCGATATCTGCACTTATCACCCGAACCTCGGTGCCCCGCGCTTTCATTGCGACGAGCACGCTCGTCGCGGCGTCGGCTGGCTTGGAGCGCGCGTTGACGATGACGCGACCGGCCCCGGCGGCGGACATCGCGTCAGCGAGGAAAAGGCCGAGCCCGCCAAGGCCGCCGGTGACGATGTAAGCACCATCGCGCCTGAACGGCGTGAAGCGCTCCGGTGCCGCCGGTACCCGGTAGCGGCCGGTTCTCGGAACGGTGAGCACGAGCTTGCCGGTGTGACCGGCGCCGCCAACAGTGCGAATGGCGCTGGCCGCTTCGACGAGGGGGCAGGTCGCGATGTCCGGCAGGGGCAGCCGCTGCTCCCGGGCAAGATGCATGACTCGCGACAGCAGTGCCTGAACGCGGGCCGGAGCCGTCATGCACATCTGCGCAAGATCAACGGCGAAGAACGAGAGGTTGCGCTTGAACGGAGACAATCCGAGCCACGTACCTCCATAGATGTCCTTCTTGCCGATCTCGACGAACCGCCCGCCGGCCGCAAGGAGCTCCAGGCCAGCGCGCTGCGCCGCGCCCGTGAGCGAGTTGAGGACAACGTCCACGCCGTAGCCCGCTGTGTCCTGCCGGATCTGCTCGGCGAATAATGCGGTTCGCGAGTCGTACACGTGCCGGATGCCGTCTGCGCGCAGCAGCTCTCGTCGCGCCTCCGAGCCCGCTGTTGCAAAGATCTCTGCACCGGCCGCTCGGGCAATGGCCACAGCCGCCCGACCCACGCCGCCCGTCGCCGAGTGAATGAGCACCTTGTCGCCAGGACCGATCCGGGCCAGATCCTCGAGGCCATACATGGCCGTGACAGTTGTCGTGAGAATGGCGGCGGCTTCGGCATCCGTGAGCGTGCGGGGAATCGCGACAAGCAGGCGTGCATCGCAAGTCAGAAAGGTGCCCCAGGCTCCCCCGCAGCAGAGCCCGGCCACGCGGTCGCCGACGCGAAATGCCGAAACGCCAGGTCCGACCGCGGTGACAATGCCGGCGTAGTCCAGGCCAAGTCCCTGCGGGCGACCATCGAATGAAAGATAGCGGCCAAGTGCAACCAGCACATCGGCGAAATTGACACTCGTGGCATGGATAGCGACCTCCACCTCGCCCGCGCCCGGCGCACGCCTCTCGAAGGCCGCCATCTCCAGGCTCTGTAGGTCACCGGGCGTACGGATTTCCTGGCGTAGACCCTCGCGGGCCGCGTCGCGGTCCACCGTTCGGCGATCAGCGCGACCAAGCGGACTTCGCTGCAGTCGTGCGACATACGCGCTCGCTCCGCGGATCGCCGTTTCGTCTTCGCTCGAGCCGCTCAGCAACTGGGACCGAAGCGATGACACGTCCGCCTGCGAGTTCACGTCGATCTGCGTAGGACGGAGTGCGGGAAATTCGGCGCCGATGGCTCGCAGCCACCCACGCACACCGGCGTGCGCGAGCCGAACGGCATCGTCCGGCAGTACGCGTTGGGTCATACATGTGACGACGAAGAGGCGGGGCAACCGCTCGCATTGCCTCAATGCGTTGGTCAGATAGAGCAGGCTGCTTATGTTCGCCCGAGATGCGTCGGGACTCGCCGGCTCATTGCCGCGTGGCAAGACCACCACCACGCCTCCAGGGCGATGCAGACGCAGAGCCTCCTCAATCTGCTCGCGCCATGCGTCCCCCTTCCCCGCCCCGGCGCTGCTGAGGATGCGAGACTTGAACCCTTGCTCGCGCAGGCTTCCATCCAGATCCAGCATCAAGCGATGCCCCGCATCGTCGGCATCGAGCAGCAACCAGGCACCATCGTCCGGCCTGACCGTGGCAGGAGGGATGCCCCATGGCTGCCAGCTTATGTCGAGCAGGCGCGAGTTGCAGGCGACGGCGTCAGCATGCTGTTCAGCCGCGCCGCTCCCCATTACCAATCCATCGACGCTGAGCAGCACGCGACCGGACGCGTCAAGCAATTCAATGTCCGCCTCGACCTGCAGCGCGTCGATGGCGACCAAGCGAGTCATGCAGTGGGCGGCGTCCGCATCCGAGCAGTGGAGCCGGAGGCGCCGCACCGAGAGCGGCAGCAGCAAACGCCCGCTTGTCTCTGAAACGACCCGGGCGAACGCCCCGACGGACTGGAAGCACGCGTCAAGCAGCACGGGATGCACCGTGTAGCCACGCCCGCCCGTTCGGAGCGAACTCGGAAGCCGAAGATCCGCAAGGAGCGAGGCGCCGTCCGCGGACAAGGCCAGGCCGGCAGCCAGTGCCCGAAATGACGGTCCGTACTGGATACCCTGCGAGTCGAACCACCGCCACACCGCGTCGGTGGCAACGGGCGTCGCGTGAGCGGCGCGCAGCGCGGCTAGGTCGTACGTGGCAGGCGGCCCTGCAGAGGCTGTTGCCCCATAAAGCCGGGCGCTTGCATGCACCCGCGCTTCGCTCATCGCCTGGCTCTCCAGCCTGAATTTCAACTCACCCGGTCGGTCCGACACTGCCGTGCAGACGATCGGCACCGATGGCTCCAACCGCAACGCATGGTCGAACGTGATCGTCTGCACTTCGACGAGCGACGTACCAAGGGCGGTGCGCGCCGCAGCGAGCGCCATTTCGCAGAAGCCGGCGCCCGGGAAGAGCGGCGTTCCGTTGACCCGGTGGTCCGCAAGCCAGGGGTGAGCATCGAGGCCAGCCTCGCATGCCCAGATGTGGCGTTCCGGCTCTTCGTGCAGGACGCGGTGGACGTTCAACAGCGGATGCGTTGCCGCCACGTGATACGGACCTGCGGCCGGCGTCGCCGGCGCAAGGAACAGCGGAGTGTGCGTCCAGGCCGGCAACGGCAGGTCAAGCAGCTGGCCCTCCGGATACAGGACATTGAAATCGATCGAGGCCCCCGCGACATGGATCGCGCCCACCAGGTTCAGAAGCCCGTTGGGCATGGACTCGCCGCGCGACATCGACGGAAGCGCGCGGACTGCGAAGTCCGTTGCGGCAGCATTCTCCAACACCGCGCGGGTCACGATCGGGTGCGGCGAAAGCTCGACAAAAACGCGATGGCCATCTTCAAGCGCCGCCTGCACGGCGGGACGGAAGCGAACCGACTGCCGAAGGTTGTCGATCCAGTAGGCGCCATCGCAAACGGGGGATTGGCGCGGATCAAGCAGCACGGTGGAGTACATCGGTATGCGCGGATTGTGCGCAGTC
Source organism: Bradyrhizobium nitroreducens (assembly GCF_002776695.1). Classification (GTDB taxonomy): domain Bacteria; phylum Pseudomonadota; class Alphaproteobacteria; order Rhizobiales; family Xanthobacteraceae; genus Bradyrhizobium; species Bradyrhizobium nitroreducens. Next base: position 6,011,563 of record NZ_LFJC01000003.1, on the reverse strand, counting down.
ACTCCCGCGAGACGCTCCGACAGCTGCGCGAGGATCGGTTCGACTTGCGACGTGTGTGAGGCCACATCGACCGCGACCTCGCGGGCGAACAGGCCTTCGGCTTGCCACGCAGCCACGAGGCCTTGCACGGCCGCGACGGAGCCCCCGACGACCGTTGAAGCCGGCGCAGCCAGCACGGCGATCTCGACATCGTCGATCCGTCGGCGCGCCAGATCTTCGCGAACCGCCGCCGGTGCCATCCCAACGGCTGCCATCGCGCCGGATCCAGCGAGCGTTTGGCACAGCATGGCGCGATGACAGATCACCCGCACGCCATCTTCGAGCGAGAGTGCGCCGGCCACGACTGCCGCCGACACTTCGCCCATCGAATGGCCGATCAGTGCCGACGGCACCACACCCAGGGCTTTCAACGACGCCGCCATCGCGACCTGAAATGTGAAAATGGCGGGCTGGATACGCGCGATGCCCTCGAGTTGCGCGGGCCGACGCAGGGTATCGGTTACCGAGAAACCGCCGATCGCCCGAATCAGAGGCTCGATGGCGGCAACCATCCCGGCGAAGGCCGGGTCGATATCGAGCAGTTCCGCACCCATCGACTCCCACTGCGAGCCCTGTCCGGAGAATACGAAGACGGGACCGCGGCTATCATGGTCGGCCCAATCCGCATCGATAGACTGATCGGCTGCCAGTCCGCGCAATTGCGCCGTCAGGTCGCAGAGCGTCTTCGCAACGAGCGCGTGCCGGACCGGCCGGTGCCCGCGTCTGCAGGCAAGGGTCCGTGCGACGTCACCGGGACGATGACTGACGGCGTTCGCGTTCAGCCAAGCCACGAGGCGCGCGGCTGTCGCACGAAGCGCCTCTGGCGATGTGGAAGAAATTGGAAACAGCCACGGCTGCTCCTGTGTTCGGGCGGCCTCTGGTGAAAACGACAAGGCAGGTGCCTGAGGAGCCTGTTCGAGCACGACGTGCGCGTTCGTGCCGGACATGCCGTAAGACGAGACGGCTGCGCGGCGGAGTCCGTCGGCGCCAGTCGAGGGCCAGGGCACAGTGTCGGTCGGGACGAAAAGCCGCGTCGCGATCGGCTGGAGATGAGCAGGCAGCCGATGGAAGTGAAGTGATCGCGGTACGGCGCCGTGCGCCAGTGCGAGCGTCGCCTTGATCAGACCAAGGATGCCCGCCGCCGATTCCGCGTGACCAAGATTGCTTTTGAGCGAGCCAAGAGCGCAGGGCGACTGCCGTCCATACTGCGTTGAAAGACTGTGGAACTCCTCAGTGTCGCCCACGGGCGTACCAGTGCCGTGCGCCTCGATCATGCCGACGGATGAGGGGTCAACCTGTGCTTCGGCAAGTGCCCGATCGATGACCGCGATCTGGGCCGCGCGGGAAGGTGCGAGAATGTTGTGCGTGCGTCCGTCCTGGTTGACCGCGCTACCGCGAATGACGGCAAGCACCCGGTCGTTGTCGCGCAAGGCGTCGTTCAGCAGCTTGAGCATCACCACGCCACAGCCTTCGGCGCGCACGAAGCCATCGGCGCGCTCATCAAACGCATGACACCGCCCAGTCGGCGACAGCATACCGAGCCCGGACGCCGAGGCGAACGTTGCGGGCGAGAACATCAGCATGACCCCGCCGGCAAACGCGACGCGGCACTCGCGCGCGAGCAGGCTCCGCCGAGCCGCATGCACGGCGACGAGACTGGACGAGCAGGCCGTGTCCATGGTGATAGCGGGCCCCGTAAGCCCCATCGCATGGGCGACCCGCCCTGACGCCATGCTGAAAGGCGTTCCCGTGAAAGCGTAGGCCTGGCCCATCGCACCTGCGTCGCGCGTAACCTGCATGTAGTCCTGGTGCGAAAGGCCGAAGAATACGCCGGCTTCCGTTCCAAACAGGCAGCGCGGATCGCGGCCGGAATGTTCGGCGGCCTCCCAGGTGACCTCGAGCAACAGCCGGTGCTGGGGGTCCATGGCTAGGGCCTCGGGTTCGCCAATGCCGAAAAAGCGATGATCAAAGCCCGATGGGGCGTCCAGGAACGCGCCCCAGCGCGAAACCGAGCGGCCCGCCACGCCTGCCACGGCATCGTAGTAATCGTCGGCATTCCAGCGCTGCTGCGGAATCTCGGTAACGAGGTCGGTCCCTGCCAGCAGCGCGGCCCAAAAGGCATCCGGCGAATCGATATGGCCCGGAAGCCTGCAGCCAATGCCGACAACAGCAATCGCAGTCACAATCAAGGCCTTATTCTGGGGAGAAGACTTTTCGGTCCAAATCAATACATGCGTAATAGGTTATTGATCGGTCGATCAATCGTCCAGCCCGCAGACTGCTGGGCCCGGAAGCCTACCAAATTGTATCCCAACGAGTTTGACTTCATTCCGCTCCTCGACGACCTGTCAGCGCCTTGCTTCGGATCGGCGCCGAGAACGCTGCCGTAATCAAGAGCCGCCCAAGGCACAATGCCAACCGTCTTGGTGCGCCTCCCGCAAACGGTGCGAATGAAACAGCCTGAGCTGGCAGCCAAAGCTGGCATCTCTATCCCGCCGGCAGCAAGATAGCTTCCGAGAGCACCTTACCCAGCGACGCTACGTAAGGGCTCTGCAGCATCGAATGATGCGTACCCTGAACAACGGTCTTGTGGATCCGGGGCGCCTGAACAACTCGATCCCAACCATAGAACCGGTCATCCAGGGGATTTTCCGCCGCCGTGAAAAGCTGGAGAGCGATCGGAATAGCCGCCCCAACGTATCTGCTGCCCGCGCGCTCGCGTGTCCGCGACTGCGCAATCATGAGGCGAACGTCCTCTTCTGTAGATGACCAGGGCAACAAAGCCTTCTCACGACATTCTAGAACCATCGAGCGAAAGTCGGACTGATGCATTCGACCGCCCGTCCGGCTGCCAATGTAGTTCCGCAGGAATACGACGTCTGACGTCTTCGACGGGGAGCTCGGCTGCCCGTACAGCGCGTCGATCAATCCCAGGAACTGTACGGTCTCGTTTTCATCGACGAGCTGTCTTGTGATCTCGTAGGCCAGTATTCCGCCGAACGACCAGCCTGCCAGGCGGTACGGCCCGCACGGGCGAATGGACCGTATTGTCCGGACCAAGCTCCTACCGATCGCCTCGATCGTGCGTGCCGATGCGGCTCCCACTTCGCTCATCGTCAAACCATACACGGGGAAGCCGCCGCGAAGGTGTCGGGTAAGGATCGGACCATAGACCATCTGATTAAAGAGATCCGGCGCGAGGAATAGCGGAGCGCCGCTTCCCTCAGCACGAAGAGTAATTGCAGCGCCGTCGCTCGCGCGGTTATCAGTGCCAGCCTCCTCGCGTACGAGCAGCGCTATTGTCGGGCTTGCGAACAGCTTGGCCAGCGAGATGTCGGTGCCCCGACGACTCAATTCGTTGACCAGGCGCACGGCTAAGAGCGAGTGGCCGCCAAGCTCGAAAAAATTGTCGTCACGTCCGACGCGATCGATCTCCAGAAACTCGCTCCAAGTCTGCGCCAACATCTTCTCCAGCCTGCCACGCGGGGGCTCATAGGCGCGGGATCTACGCGAATGGCCTGAAGGCGCGGGCAAGCTGCCCCGGTCCAGTTTCCCGTTGAGGGTCAACGGCAGCGCGTCGAGCACAACAAAGGTCGACGGCACCATGTAGTCCGGCAGGTGCTTCTGGAGATGAGTTCGCAAGTCGTCCGACAACGTGCCCGTCGCTGTCGAACGGCTCTCGCGCCCTCCCCGCCGCTTTACGGATGTCCCGCGGTGCTCCACCACATAGGCCACCAGGCGAGGATCGTCGGCACGATCTTCGCGCGCGACGACCACCGCCTGCCGCACCGACGCATGGCCCATCAATGCTGCCTCGATTTCACCAAGTTCAATTCGGTAGCCGCGCAGCTTCACCTGAAAATCGTTTCGCCCGAGATATTCGATACTTCCCGCTGACAGTAACCGTCCCAAATCGCCTGTCCGATACATCCGCGCGTCCGGGTCGGTAGCGAACGGCTCGGTGACAAACCGCTCCACGGTCAGCTCGGGTCGATTAAGATAGCCGCGCGCCACCCCCGTGCCGGCGATATAAATTTCGCCGACGACTCCGATCGGGACGGGAGCACGGTGCTCGTCGAGGACATAGATCCTCGTGTTCGAGATTGGTCGGCCGATCGGGACGACGGTCGACGGATGCACCGGCTCCTTGATCGCGTGAGCCGACGACCAGATTGTTGTCTCGGTAGGCCCATAAACATTCCAGCATGCCGAGGTTCGCCGGAGCAATTGGTCGGCAAGATCGGCCGTCATGGCCTCGCCGCCACACAGCGCGCGGAGACGTGGCTCTCCCACCCAACCGCTCTCGATCAGAGCCCGCCAGCTCGCCGGAGTTGCCTGCAAGACCGTGATCTGCTCCCGCAGCAGCAGATCCATCATCCGTCTCGGATCGCTGCTCGTCTTACGGTCGGCGATGACAACTCTGGCGCCGACAAGCAAAGGCATGAGCAGCTCGAGGCCCGCGATATCGAACGCTACAGTGGTCACCGACAGCAAGCGATCAGCCGGATTCATACCGACGAGCTCGCTCATGGATGTCAGGAGATTCACCAGCGACCGATGCTCGACCATGACGCCTTTGGGCCGCCCGGTCGAGCCCGACGTGTAGATGACGTAGGCGAGACTTTCGGGTCGCAATCCAACCGCAGCGGGCCGAATATTGCTCTCGTGACCATTCGTCCAAAGCGCCTCATTGTCGAGATCTATCACCGGCAGGCCTCCCGTGTGGCCCTCCAGGATTCCCATCGTCTCCGCATCCGACAGTATTGCGCGTGGCGCACAGTCCGCCAGCATGTCCGCCAGCCGCTTGATCGGAAGGGTGGAATCCATTGGGACGTAAGCCCCACCTGCCTTGAGGACCGCGAGCAGAGCCACGAGCATCTCGGCACCGCGCAGGGCGCAAATCGCGACGCGATCATCCGGCTTGACGCCAAGTCCGCGCAGGTGGTGAGCAAGGCGGTTCGACCGCACGTTCAGCTCACGATACGTCAGCTCGTGAGCTCCGCCAACGACCGCCACCGCATGCGGCGTGCGCCCCACCTGCTCCACGAACAACTCGCCAACACACTTCTCAGCAGGATAATCGACCGTCGTTGCGTTCCATTCGGTGATCAGGTGACCGTGCTCGAGCGCATCCAGAAGCTTAAGCTCCGAGACGCGCTTGTCCGGATCGGCAGCGATTGCGCTCAACAAATTCTCGAAGTGGCCCACGATACGTGCGATCGTATCGTCATCGAACAAGTCCGACGCATACTCGAACCATCCGCGTATCCCGGAGGAGGCTTCGTACAAGGTCAATGACAGGTCGAACCTTGTCGTGACGTGCTCGGTGGCGACCTGACTTACTCGCAGTCCCGGAAGATCGAGCTGGGCCGGGGGGCCGTTCAGCAGGATCAAGGCGACTTGGAACAGCGGCTGGCGGGACAAATCACGATGAGGTTGCAGCGCCTCCACCACCCTTTCGAGCGGCACATCCTGGTTCTCATAGGCGGAAAGTGTCGTTTCCTTCACGCGCTGCAGCAAATCGCGGAAGCTGGGATCGTCAGACACATCCGTGCGCATGACGAGCATGTTCACGAAGCAACCGACCATAGCCTCCAGCTCCGGCAGCCCGCGACCAGCGAAGGGAGAGCCAATGAGAATGTCCCGTTGCCCGCTATAGCGCGCCAGCAGCACCGAAAATGCCGCCAAGAACACCATATAAGGTGTCGCCTTCTCTTGACGCGCGAGAACGCGCAGGTCCGATGAAAGCTGTGGCGTCAGGCTGAAGCCGCGGCTTGCACCTCGAAAACTCTGGATCTGTGGCCGCGCGCGATCGGTCGGCAGCGCCAGCGCCTGGGGCGCGTCTGCGAGCTGCCGCTTCCAGTAATCCAGCTGCCGCGTCTGCATTTCGCCCCGAAGCCATTGGCGTTGCCAAAGCGCGTAATCCGCGTATTGAACCTGCAAGCTCTCCAGGGGCGACACCTGTCCCGCTACTCGGGCTGCATACAGGGCTGTAACCTCGGCCAACATCACGCCGATCGACCAGGCATCCGATATGATGTGATGCATGTTGACGAGCACGATGTGCTGGCTCTGTGTCAATCGAAGTAGCGTGACGCGAAATAGCGGCCCGGCCGACAGGTCAAACAAGCGCTGTCCATCCTCCGACATCAAACGCCCGGTCTCCGCCCGCCGCTCGTCGTCTCCAAGCGTCGAAAGATCGACCGTATCGAGGCGGAAGGCTCCCGCCTCGTCGACCACCTGAAAGCCGCGGCCGTCCACTGTCTCGAACCTGGTGCGGAGGCTTTCGTGACGTCGCACGACTTCTCCGAAACTCTGCTCGAGAGCGAGAGCATCCAACGCTCCTTCGAGTTGCAGCATCCAGGGCATGTTGTAAGCCGCGCCCACGAGCCCAAGCTGCTCAAGGAACCATAGCCCTTCCTGCGCGTGGGACAGCGGCACCCGACTGCCAGCCGAGCGCACTGTCAGTGGCGGCGGATCCGGCAGTTCGAGGGGTGGAGAACGAATATCCGACATCACTCGCAGCTCACGTTGATTGTCCGAACGAAGACGTGCTTCCCGGCTCAGAACAAGCCGCTCGCCTCCAGCGCGTTGCCCACATGCCGCATCTCGGCTTCGTCGGCGATCATGTCGAGCATGATCGTCGTAAGGCCCTGGGCCGCGAACGTTCTGAGTTTTTCACCGATCTCCGCATAGCTGCCGACCAGATAGGGACAATCCGCCTGGAAGGTGAGAAACGGCAGTAGCCAATACCCGTTGTGTTGCATCTCGGCCGTCTGTCCCTCAAAGAGCCGCCGCTTCCACACCGAATCCGTATTCTCCATCGTAAGCGTGAGCAGTTCGCGACCCTCTGCACTGTCGCAGAAGCGCTCACGCGCGGCCCGGCGCGCGGCCTCACGGCCCTGCCGTGCAAAGATCCCGAAGTTCAAGCCGGGCGCCTTGATGCCGCGGTCGTGATCCGGCGGTAGCATTTGCATCTTGATACAACCGGATTCAGAGGCAATGCGCTGGGCAGCGTCGGATTGGCCGGCAATCAGGAATTCGGGCAGCAGGTTGGCCGGAGGCCGGTAGTGAAGATGCAGGCCGGACGCCGTGTAGAAGTTTCCGCGAAAATCGACCGGGCGGGAGCTTTCAAGCAGCAGGCGGACGACTTTGATAAACTCGCCCAGCCTGACATACCGGTCGGCGTGCGCACATTGGTCGCCCAACGCCTGCAAGTCGCTCACGGCGGTACCGGTGATCATATTCAGATACAGCTTACGCCCATAGAGCTGCGCAAAGGACGACACCAGCTTGGCCGCGGTGAAAGGATGCATGTAGACGGGGTTGACCGCGATCAACGGCGAACTGCGCTTGGTTTGGGCCACGATGTGCTGCGCCATCGCCCAAGGCTGGACGAGCACGTCATTGCCTTCGAAGAGCAGGATTCCCGCGAGACCATGGAGATCCGCAAAACGCGCGACGTGCATCAGTTCGTCGACATATTTGCCGGGATCCCGATTGCGCGAAATGGCGGGAAAGACACGAAGACTTGCATTGTTCATCTAGGCGCTCCTGGACGGCGGCCAGCGGCGACGGCGATGGGCGTCGAACGCGAACCGCGCCGCACGATCCGGCTCCGCCGGCGACAGGATCGCGCGTAGACGCTCAGAGCCCGTCGGGAGTCGAGGACATCGAGCAGTCCGCTATCGAGGCCGATCCGTTCGTGTGCCATTCCCCCGCCCCAAAACGCCTAATCCTGGGCATCCGGCATCTGCTCGATCGCATTCTTCCTGCCGGCTTTCGCCTTTGACTTGCCGGAGTGCGGGACTGGTGAGCCAATGCCTGCTCCCGCATTGCGAATGGCATCCTGAAGCTCGCGCTTGCGGCGTGCGAGCAGGTCCCTCACATCGTCTTCCTGCTCGGCCGTCATTTCGGCCCGTGCAAACGATAGTGCCGCCGGACTACTTTGCTCGTCTTTTGAAAGCAACGCAGCCTCAGTGGGCACCTTTACACCGCGGGCCTCGTCGACCCATTTGGCGAGCGCCTCGATCGTTGGCAGATCGAAGATCGTCCGGATCGGCAGCGTCACCCCGAAGGCCTGCTTGATGCGGGCCATCGCACGGCCCGCCAGCAGGGAGTGACCGCCGAGGTCGAAGAAATCGTCGGAGACCTTGATATCGCTCACATTCAGCAGGTCACTCCAGATGTCGCGGATGGCCTTCTCGGTAGAGCGGGACGGCTCGACCGCCGGAGGCACGACAATCGGCTCCGATCGGGGGGACGCGGCGATTGCTGCGCGATCGACCTTGCCGTGCCCATTGAGGGGCATCCGCTCCAAAAACAGGAAGGCCGACGGCACCGCCTGGCTTGGCAGCCTGGCTTTGAGAAATTCGCGTAGATCGGTCGCGCTCGGCTGATGCGCGCCCGTGGCAACGACATGGGCAAACAGCTTGATGTCGCCACTTGCCTCACGGCGCGGCTCAATCACCGCGGCGCCGATCCGTGGATGATCCAGAAGGACATGCTCGATTTCCTTGAGCTCGACGCGATAGCCGCGGACCTTTACCTGATGATCAGCCCGACCGAGACACTCAATGGTTCCATCCACGCGCCAGCGCGCGAGGTCACCCGTACGATAGAGCCGCGCGTGTGCACGATCAGTGAAAGGATCGCGCTGAAAACGCGCGCTGGTCTGCTCGTTGTCTCCAACGTAGCCTCGGCCCACGCCGTCGCCGCCGACATACAGCTCGCCGGTCACGCCAATCGGCAATGGTTGCAGCCTGGCGTCAAGAACATAGAGTTGGACATTCGGCAGGGGGCGACCGACGGACACGACGGACCCTGTTGGGGCCGCATCCAAACGATGCAGCGAAACATCGTCGGAACATTCCGATGCGCCGTAGGCATTGATCACCGGCACGCCCGGAAAATGTTGGAACCAGCTCCGGCAGACATCGGTTGGCAGCGGCTCGCCCGTCGAGATCAACAACCGAAGGCCCGCAAAGGCACGATAGATTGCGGTCTCATTCACCCGCTCAAGGATCAACCTGAGGAGCGACGGAACGATCTGCAGGACCGTGACGCCTTCGCGATGCATGTCTTGTGCGAGTAACAGGGGATCCTGAACAATTGAATCTGCGCAGATGTGGACACGCGCGCCGGCGGTCAGGCCGGCCAGGAACTGCCAGACCGAGATGACGAAGCTTTGCGGCGCCGTCTGAGCGATCACGTCCTTATTCGAGAGGGCGAGCTCGGACACCAGCGAAGCCAGATGATTCGACAAACCCCGCTGCTCGATCATCACGCCCTTCGGCGCGCCCGTCGAGCCAGATGTGTAGATGAGGTACGCAAGGCCCGATGGCGCACGTGCTTTCATCGGCTTGCCCTGGCCGCGCCCCTTGATGTCCTCGAGCGTCGCACAGGGTAGATCAGCAGCCGAAGAGAGCGATAACATCTCATCGAGCCGAGCGGCGCAGCTGCGCGAGCTCAAGAGCAGCCGGGGTCGCGCGGACTGGATGATTGCGGCAAGCCGCGCAGCAGGCTGCGCCGGGTCCAGACAGAGAAATGCCGCGCCGGCACGCTGGACCGCGATCATTGCCGCAAGCAGGTCGACGCTCCGCTCGGCGAGGAGCGCGACGATCATGTCCTCCCCGACGCCCTCCCGGGCCAGCCGCTGCGCGATGGCAAGGCTTCGGCTGGCGAGCTCGTGATAGCTCGATTTGCCGTAGCTGTCGCTGGCGGCCGTCATCCTGGGATCACGCGCCACCCGACGATCAAAGCGCTCGATGAAATTGCCACGTCGGGCAAGGCTTGCGCCCTTCCAGTCCTGGAGCAGGCGTTGCCGTTCCACCGAACCGAGCAAAGGCAGGCGGGATATTTTCATGTCGGGATCGGTCACGATGCCCTGAAGCAGCGATTGGAAATGACCCGCCATCCGCACAATCGTGTCCGCGTCGAACAGATCGGTGGCGTACTCGAAGAATCCCGAGAACTGCCCGTCGGTCTCAAGGAGCTCGAGGGTGATATCGAACCGGGCAACCGCCGGGTCGATCTCGATCCGTTGCGTCGACAAGCCAGGGAAACGGCCGGCCTCGACCGCGGCGTTTTGCAGGATGAACATGATCTGAAATGGTGGGCTGCCGTCCCGGCGCGATGCCTGGAGCGCACGCAAGACCGTTTCGATGGGGACATCCTGATTGCGATAGGCATCGAGCGTAACCCGGCGTACGCGTTGCAGCAGTTCGCGAAAGCTCGGGTCGCCGGACAGGTCTGTCCGCATAATCACGCTGTTGGCAAATATGCCAATGAGCGGCTCGGCTTCGATCTGGTTGCGATTGGCGATCAAGGAACCCGTAGCCACGTCCTCATGACCTGTGTACCGACACAGAAAACACTGGAACGCGGCCAGCAGCGTCATGAAGGGGGTAACACTGTTGTGCTGGCCAAGCTCCTTGATCCGGACGGACAGCGCCCGCGGAATCTTGACGTAGTGTCTGGCGCCGCGCCCCGTCCAGCTCTCGCCGCGGGGGCGATCAGTGCGAAGCGGCAGCGTGGTCACACCATCCAGCTGCTTGCGCCAATAGTCGAGCTGTTGGCCGGCCGCCTGCGTCCGCGCCCACGCCTGTTGCCAACCGACATAGTCCTGATACTGGTATCTGAGATGGGGAACCGATGTCCGCTTTCCGTCTCGCCCGGCCGAGTAGTGAGCCGCGAGCTCCTGCCATAACAGCCGCTGTGACCAGCCGTCGGTCGCGATGTGATGCAGCGTGACGATAAGAGCGTGATCCGTCGCGTCAAATCGTAAGAGCGTTGCCTTGAACGGCGGCTCCCGTTCGAGATCGAAACAATATTGGGCAACCTTCATTGCCTCGCGCCGGATTGCGCCCGACCGCTTTCCGCCCGCATAGCCGGCCAACCTGATCTGCTCGAGCTCCGGCGAGACGCGGCCGACTTTCTGCAGCGGCTCACCATCAGCCTCGGAGAACGTAGATCTTAGGACCTGGTGACGCCGGGCAACGGCCTTGATAGCCGCTTCCAGAGCCTTCACGTCGAGCCGGCCAGACAATCGCGCCACCTCAACGACATTGTAATTGTACTTGGTCGGATCGAGCTTACTGAGGATGTGCATCCTCTGCTGCTGGAACGAGAGCGGGCCGGCCCCCCCATCGGATGCAGCCCTCCATTTGGGCGCGGCTTCCTCATGGCGGACCGATGCCGCCCGCAATCGGGCCGCTAGCGCCGCGATCGTTCCGGCGTCAAAGACATCGCCGAACGTAAGGTCGACCCCGAACTGCTCGCGTAGGCGCGACAATACCTGCGTCACCGCCAGGGAATCGGCGCCAAGCGCAAAGAAATCCTGATCGATCCCGATGCGGTCCACTTCGAGGACCGTGGACCAGATCGCGGCGAGTTGGGCCTCCAACGTCGAGCGAGCCGCGACGGTTGGCGCTCCGGGACTCGAGGCGATCAAGCCGGGGAGCGCGCTTCGCGTGATCTTTCCGCTGGCCCCCTTGGGAATTTCGTCGACGATGTGGATCAAGCTCGGTACCTTGTAGGCGGCGAGCCGGCTTGCCGCCAATTGCCGCATCTGTTGCGGCGTGACGTCAGCACCCCGCCTCAGCACCACGACCGCCGCAACGTTTTCACCGAGCCTGTCGTGAGGGATACCGAAAGCTCCGGCCTCTAGGACGTCGGGGTGCGTCAGCAGGGTTTCCTCGACCTCGAGCGGCGAAACCTTCTGGCCTCCCCGGTTGATGACGTCTTTGATGCGTCCGACGATAAAGAGATAGCCGTCCTCATCGAGATAACCGAGATCGCCGGTGCGCAACCAGCCGTCCCTGAACGCTGCTTTCGTCGCCTCCTGGTCATTGTCGTAACCACGCGTGATGGTCGGACCGCGCAGCATGATCTCGCCATGCTGGCCGCTCGCCTGTAAGCAGCCGTCACCATCCATGATCGCGATGTCCGGGCCGGAAGCCACGCCGACCGAGCCGGACTTGCGCAGATGCTGGGGATTGGCGGCAATCTGCGAGGCGGCTTCCGTCATTCCATAAGTCTCGACAACCGGAACCGCAAACAATGCTTCAAGCCGGTCAAGCGTTGCCGGAGCGAGGGAGGATGAAGCAGAGCGGATGATGCGCAAGGAGCTCCGCCCCGCCGCGCGACCATCCACAGGCGCAGCCGCTATCACTGCGCGATGGATGGTCGGTACGGCCGTATACCAAGTTGGCTGCAAATCCCTCAGCCAGTTGAAGAAGGACGCTCCGTCGAAGCCTTTCGTGCATATCACGCACGACCCAGCGGCAAGTGCGGTCAAGAGTCCAGAGATCAGGCCATGCGCATGAAAGAGCGGGAGCACGTTCAGCAGCCGGTCGGCCTTTGTTAAGGACAGAACGGCTCCAGCATTCCTGGCGGAAAGGCAGGCACTTGCCTGGGTAATCGGCACCATCTTTGGACGAGCGGCGGTGCCGGAGGTGAGAAGGACGAATGCATCGTCATCCGGACCGACTTCTCCGGCTGCTACTCGTGATCCACGAGTGCTGCTGGAAAGCTCGAAGTCGACTGCTCTCGATCGCGAAGCCACGTCGAGAACCGGAATTCCTAATGCCTGGGCAACATTTCTACTCGCGGGCTTCGCCTCACCGCTTGTGACGAGCGCTGCCAGCTTCAAATCGGCAAAATATCGCTGCAGCTCATCCGGCGTAAAATCAGGATTGATCGGCACGCAAACCGCTGCGGCGGCTATCACAACCAGCGCGATAGCGTTTTCAGCACCACGCGGAAGCACAACTGCAACGCGATGGTGACTAGCAATGCCAGACTGCCGCAGCCGCTGTCGGACACGCTCCGCGCAAACCCAAAGCTCCGCATAACTGACGGAAACACCTAACGAATCCATGATGGCGTTTTGCGTGGGCGCGGTTCGCGCATAGAACTCGAGCAGGCCAGCAATGCTGGAGAACGTGTCGCGATCCGACGGCGATCGCTGCGATGATGCGACTCGAGCGGCCAAGGTCGTGCCTTTTCTTCGGGCCTGAGCTATCGTGCACGACGATATCGTCGGTGATCGGAAGAAGCAAGATGAGCGACATCGCGGCTGCGCGAAAACGTTACGTCGAGCAAATCAAGAAGCGTGGACGAGTTTCATCATCGCGATTGCTTGATGCGTTCACATCTGTTTCGCGCGAACACTTTGCCGGCCCAGGGCCTTGGCGGGTGCGAGCCTCCGAAGGTCGCGAATATGAAACCACGCCAGACGCCGATCCGGTCCATCTCTACGATGACGTACTGGTTGCGATCGACGAAAAGCGACGGCTGCACACCGGCCTTCCCAGCCTCTGGGCCAATCTGTTCGAAATTCTCGATATCAAGGCCGGCGAGCGGGTTGTCCAGATCGGGTGCGGCCTCGGCTATTTCTCGGCGATCCTGTCCGAACTTGTCGGCCCGCATGGCAAGGTCCTCGCGATCGACTGCGAAAAGGAGTTTGTCGCCCAAGCAAAAGCGAACCTGCGCGGCTACAGGAATGTCCGCGCGCTATGCACTGATGCGTGCCGCAATATCGGAGAACCGGCGGACGTCATCGTAGTCCACGCCGGCTTCACGCACCCCCACCCGCTCTGGCTGCAGTCGCTTCGCCCTGACGGACGGCTCCTGGTGCCACTGACCAAACATAACCGCGAAGGAACGGTGGTGAAGGTCACGCGAAAAGTCGATGGATTTCACGCGGAGGCGGTTAGGCGCGTCGAGATATTCCCCTGCAAGGGGCGCGGCGAGACCGAGCTAGACGAGCAGGTCGCCGATTGGTGGGAGCAGGCCTCCGTTCTCGCGCCGGTTCGCTTTCAGGCAATCGAACATGGCCTTCCTTCGGACAGTTGAAAGCCCACTCCACCGGTTTGCCGATCCGATCGAGATTTCGCTTGCCTGTACGCTCGGCTTGGATTTCAATTCTGTCAGGGATTGTGGCGCGGTCTGAGCAGGGGATCAACCTTGACGATCATCACCGACGACGTCGCGGACCAATGGTCCGTGCGAACTCCTTCGATCGCAAAGGTAGCGTGGGCGAGTGTGCTGGGTACCGCGATCGAGTGGTACGACTTCCTTATTTATGGAACGGCCGCGGCGCTTGTATTCAACAAGCTGTTCTTCCCGGCATTCGACCCTTTGATCGGCACCGTGGCCGCCTTTGGCACCTATGCCGTCGGGTTCGTCGCCCGCCCGATCGGCGGCGCGATCATCGGTCATTTTGGCGACCGCATCGGACGCAAGTCGATGCTGGTCGCAACACTGCTGATGATGGGAATCGGCACGTTCTTGATCGGCTGCCTTCCCACCTATGAGGAGGTAGGCATCTGGGCGCCTATCATGCTGGTGGCGCTTCGCTTTGTTCAGGGCATCGGGATCGGCGGCGAATGGAGCGGCGCGGTGACGATGATGATCGAGCACGCGGGCAAACGGCGCGGATTTTGGGGCAGCCTGGTGCAGGTGGGCTTTCCAATGGGGGTGGCCGCCTCGACAGGCATCTTTGCGCTCGTTACGCAGCTACCCGAAGCGAGCTTTCTGAGCTGGGGTTGGCGCGTGCCCTTCCTTCTCAGTATCGTCCTGGTCTTGGTGGGGCTGTTCGCAAGATATAGCCTGACGGAAACGCCGGAGTTCAGACAGGTTCTCGAGCGAAAGGACGTCGTAAGCCAACCGATCTTCGAAATCTTCCGACGCGACTGGCGCAACCTTTTGCTCGCCATCGGCATCACCGTATCCGAGGTCGGCTTGGCTTATCTCCTGACCGTGTTCGTGATCACCTATTCGACGACGAAGCTTGGAATGCCGCGGCAGACCGTCCTCAATTCTGTCGTCTATGCGGCCCTGGTTGAGTTCGTGACGCTGCCGCTGGCGGGGTGGCTATCCGACATCTATGGCAGGAAGACGCTTTATCTCGCCGGCGCCATCGCCTCCATCGTTATGGCTTTTCCCCTGTTTTGGCTGCTCGACACAAAGGATGCCACCATCGTGACGCTCGCGCTGATCGTCACGATGACCTTGACCCACGCGCTGCTGTTCGGACCGAAGGCCGCGTACATGCCCGAATTGTTTGGCACGAGGCTGCGCTACAGCGGTGCCTCGCTCGGTGCCAACATCGCCGCCGCGCTTAGCGGAGGGCTTTCACCGCTGATCGCAACTGCACTGCTGGTCTGGACCGGCGGGGCCTGGGCAATCTCCATCTTCATCATCGCGCTTTCCATGCTCACGCTGGTGTCCGTCCTTGCCGCACCGGAGACTGCCCGGCTTCCGCTCAAGTACTGAGACCAGCGCCAAAAGTTCAGTTTGGACTCCGCTACTCGCTCCTCTGGTGATCCGATGCACGAGCCGATATCCAAGGCGAAAGCGCGCATCGCACCCGCGGGGCTCGCATTCCTTGCCATCACATCGATTGGCTGGGGCAGCAACTGGCCCGCGACCAAATACCTGCTTGGGCAGCTTCCACCGCTGACCTATCGAGGCGTCATGGGGCTCGTCGGTGCGGCGCTGCTCGCAATTCTGGCCGGGCTTCGGGGCCAAAGCCTTCGCGTGCCGGAAGGCATGTGGGGCCGCATCATTCTGTCGGCGACCTTCAACGTCACCTGCTGGATGGTCCTGATCGGGTTTGCTCTACTCTGGTTACCCGCGAGCGAGGTCGCGCTGATCGGCTACACCATGCCGGTGTGGGCCGCGATCATTGCCTGGCCGGTGCTCGGCGAGAAGCCGACCGTGTTGCGCACGACAGCGTTGTTCATGGCGCTCGCAGGGCTTGCGACCATCATGGGCGGCAATGGCATCTCCGCGAGCTGGGAAAAGCTTCCGGGCATTGTGTTGGCTCTGGGCGGCGCGATCGGATTCGCATTCGGCACCGTCTTCGCCAAGAAACTGCCGATCCAGATGCCGCCGCTCTCGTCGGCTGCCTGGCAGATCCTGATCGGCTGTCTTCCAATTACTTTGATCGGACTTGCGATTGAAACCACTGACGTTTTCGCCATTACGCAGCTCGGCTGGATCCTGATCGTCTATGTGACGATCATGCAATATTGTGTCGCCTATGTGAGCTGGTTCGCGGCGCTGGCCCGGCTTCCGGCTTCGATCGCCTCGATCGGCACGATCGGCGTTCCCGTCGTCGGCGTGGTGGCATCCGCAGCGACCCTGCACGAACCGCTCGGTGCCGGCCAAATCGCCGCCCTTCTGTTCACGCTCGCAAGCGTCGTGCTGGCGACCAGGTCTTAAGCCGACGTGAGAATGCGTCCGTGCGATGGAATCCCACAGAGGTTTTGCCAATGCCCTTTGGCTGTGCCTCCCTCGAATGGGGAGGCCAGCAGGAGATCGCCGTATTCCAGACCATCCGGATCACGTCGAATCTATCTCGACTCCTTTGCTAGCCCATGTCTCCGGAGTATAGACCTCCTCGGACTCGCCGGTCAGCGCTTGCCCGGGGAGCTTGCCGCAATCGACCTGGATATCGACCCCTAGCGTCATGCGGCACGCGGCCGTCTAGG
Source organism: Bradyrhizobium nitroreducens (assembly GCF_002776695.1). Classification (GTDB taxonomy): domain Bacteria; phylum Pseudomonadota; class Alphaproteobacteria; order Rhizobiales; family Xanthobacteraceae; genus Bradyrhizobium; species Bradyrhizobium nitroreducens. The sequence continues at coordinate 5,995,025 of NZ_LFJC01000003.1, read as the reverse complement.
GCGATGGTGCAGGAACGGGCGATAGATCTCGCAGAAATTGAAGGCCATGCATTACGCCATGATCGCCTGCAGCCCCGTCGGGATGAGCGCAACGCCCCTGCTCCGCGAATGAGCACAAATTGCCTCACAATTGTCATGGCGCTTCCACTGCATCGCAATATACTTCGTTTAGCAATCAGAAATGTCAGGCGAACCTTTGATGATCAGACATGCGACCCGCATGCTGGCCATAATGTATTGTGTTTGCGGCCAGCCCGCCTATTCAAACTACGAAGCCCAAGCGGTGACGCCACCGTTGTCATTTTCACAATTCTGCATTCAATATCCCGAGGACTGCCAGCGCCACGACGATCGCAGGATCCGAGACTTCCGCTCCTCAATTCAGCGTTGGCGAGAGCTCGCCCAGATCAATTCAACGGTGAATTTCGGCATAGCGCCAAAGGATCCGCCGGCAAGCCGACGCGACGCGGAATGGCAGATATTTCCTGACGAGGGCAATTGCGGGGATTACGCCGTCACCAAGCGGCATTTGCTGCTGCGATCCGGCTGGCCCAGCTCGGCTCTCCTCCTCGCAGAGGTCGTCATCCGAGCAACCGGGGAGCACCACCTGGTGCTGCTCGTGCGCGAGGGAAAGGCGGTCCTTGTACTCGATAATCTGAGCCCAGTCGTCACGCCGCTCGTGGATGCGTTGGGCCGATATGTCCTCGTGCGGGCGGAATCGGGAACAGAACCCCAGCGTTGGACGCGCGAAGTTGCTGCTTTCTAGCTGCCAACCGGCCAGCGGCTGAAGATGCCCCTCGTGATATCGCCTTATTCGCAAGCGGCCCCACGGTAACCATGGCATGAATTCCAAAGTATCTGGCAGGCAGCGGGAAGGCCGTTAATCTAAGCTCGATATTCGGGTGATTCACCCTCCCTAACCAAGTCAATTTCATGTAAGCACAAGTCTCAAATTTGGGATTGATATGACAAAGAAACGAGCTCTGATTACTGGCGTTACCGGCCAGGATGGT
>NZ_LFJC01000003.1:5921549-5994002 GCF_002776695.1 Bradyrhizobium nitroreducens | reverse complement strand
CCCCCCCCCCCCCGGGGGGGGGGGGGGGGGGGGGGGGGGGGGGGGGGGGGGAGCCTCCGCGAAGTCGGTGATAGATGGACTCGCGGAGAGTCCCCCTCACCCGGAATTTGCTTGCGCAAATTCCGGCCTCTCCCCGCACGCGGGGAGAGGCGAAGGAGACCGTCACCGCGCCGCGCTTGTCACCCGCCAGATCGTGCCGTTGCCATCTTCCGAGATCAGCAGCGATCCATCCTTCGCCACCGCCACGCCCACCGGCCTTCCCCACACCTCCGTGTCGCTGACGACGAACCCCGTGACGAAGTCCTCGTACTCTCCGGTCGGCTTGCCGTCCTTCATGCGTATCCGGATCACCTTGTAGCCGGTGCGCTTGGAGCGGTTCCAGGAGCCGTGCTCGGCGGCGAAGGCATCGCCCTGGTATTCGGCCGGAAACTGCGTGCCCTGGTAGAACGTCATGCCGAGCGACGCCGAATGCGGCTGGATCAGCACATCCGGCACCGTCACCTTGTCCTTGAGATCAGGCCGCGCGCCGGCATGGCGCGGGTCTTCGTTGTTGCCGATGTAGAACCACGGCCAACCGTAGAAGGCGCCCTCCTTCACGCTGGTGACGTAATCGGGCACGAGATCGTCGCCGAGACCATCGCGCTCGTTGGTCGAGCACCAGGGCAGACCGGTTTGAGGCTGGATCGCAAGACCGACGCAGTTGCGGATGCCGGTGGCGTAGATCTTCCGCTCCTTGCCATCGGGCGTGAAAGCCAGCACCGCCGCGCGCTCGGTCTCGCTGGCCCAGGCCGCGCCGAGCGGCTGCGCTTTCGACCAGGCCTCCATCCCGCCCGGCGGCGTGCCCAGACCTTCGGCGACGTTGCTGAGCGAGCCGACGGAGACCAGCATGCGCTTGTTGTCGGGCGTGAAGACGATGTCGCGGGTGGAATGGCCACCGTCATGCGGCAGGCTCGGCACGATCGTCTCGGCCTTGCGCGCCTTGAGATCGCCGGCCTGATAGGGAAAGCGGACGACGCTGTCGGTGTTGGCGACATAGACCCATTGCGGATTGTCGCCGTTCGGGAAGAAGGCGATGCCGAAGGGCTGGCGCAAGCCGCTGGCAAACACCTCGTTGGTCGCGACCTTGCCACCCTCGCCGGCGCGCAGCACACGGATGGTTCCGGCCCGCGTCTCCGCGACGAACACATCGCCGTTCGGCGCCACCCGCACGATGCGCGGCGCGCGCAAGCCATCGGCGAACAGCTCGATCTTGAAGCCCGCGGGCACCCGGAGCGCGGCCTCCGCCGGACGCGGCACCACGCGCGAGGAGCTCGCGACCGAGCGCGTCGCGCCGGGCCGGACCAGATCCTGCGGCCGGATCAGCCTGACCGTGCCGGGCTTGTCGGCCTGCCAATCGCCATAGGCATCCTTGCCCTGCAGCGCCGGCTCCGCCTGCGCACAGGTCGCGGCCACCCCCACAGCCAGCACCACGATCGAAATTCTGCTCGTCACCTCATGATCCTCCCGACCCTTTACGTCCACGAGCCCCTGCGCCAGCTGATGCCCGCACGATGGGCATCAACCACGACCATCGTACTGGAAAATGCGGCCGATCGATGCGACAGATTATATGGGCGCGGCCGCAAGTTGCGGCATCACTATCGCGATCGTTGGGAAGACCATGTGGGGATCGATCATATCGGAATGGGCGGGCCTGCTGCTCCGCTGGCTGCACGTGGTGGCAGCGATCGCCTGGATCGGCAGTTCCTTCTACTTCATCGCGCTCGACCTCAGCCTCAGGCCCCGAAGTAACCTGCCCGATGGCGTGCAGGGCGAGGCCTGGCAGGTCCATGGCGGCGGCTTCTACCGGATCATGAAATATCTGGTTGCCCCCAGCCAGATGCCGGACGAACTCACCTGGTTCAAATGGGAGGCCTACACCACCTGGCTGTCCGGCTTCGCGCTGATGGTGGTGGTGTACTATCTCGAGGCCGATCTGTTCCTGGTCGACAAGTCGATCCTCGACCTCACGCCGTTCCAGGCAGGCCTGTTCAGCCTCGCGAGCCTCGCGCTGGCCTGGCTGCTCTACGAGGCCGCCTGCCGCACCGGGCTTGCGCAGCGCGAGCTGCCTTTTGCGATCGGCGGCTATCTGTTCCTGGTCGCGCTGACCTATGCCTTCACCCACGTGCTGAGCGGCCGTGGCGCCTTCAACCAGATCGGCGCGATCATCGGCACCATCATGGTGGCCAATGTCTTCACCCTGATCATCCCGAACCAGAAGAGGATCGTGGCCAGCCTGATCGCCGGGCAGGCGCCGGATCCAAAGCTCGGCAAGGCCAGCAAGGAGCGCTCGGTCCACAACAACTATCTGACCCTGCCGGTCGTCGTGCTGATGATCAGCAACCACTATCCCCTGCTCTACGCCACCCGCTTCAACTGGATCATCGTCGCGATCATTCTGGCGCTCGGCCCCGTGATCCGCCACTTCTTCAACGAGCGGCACGCGGGCCGCAAATCGCCATGGTGGGTGTGGGGCGTGGCAACCGTGGGCGTCATCGCGATCCTCTTCCTCTCCGCGGCAGGTCCGCGCGCGGCGAAAACGAGCGCGCTGTCTGCACCGGTCACGCTTGCCAACGTCGAGGAGATCGTGATGTCCCGCTGCAGCATGTGCCACGCAGCCGAGCCGGTCTGGGCCGGGATCGTCACCGCGCCGAAAGGCATCCTGCTCGACGCACCCGAGCACATCCACCGCAACATCCGCCTGATCGGCCGCGTCGCGGCCTGGTCCAGCGCGATGCCGCCGGGCAACATCACCGAGATGACCCGCGAGGAGCGCGCCGTCCTCGCCGCCTATCTCGAGCAGGCCCGCTGATTGCCGCGCCAACAGATCATTTCTGCGGAACGAAATTGCTCGTCTCGCGCCGAATTGAAAATGACTTGTGCGCCTATCCGGCGTAGACAGGACCGGCAGCCGCCGCCGCGGCACGAAGTTGGTTTGCAATCGGGGAAGAACAGTGGCCCTCAGGAACGTCATCGGTATCGACCACGCCGTGGTCATGGTTCAGGACCTCGACAAGGCCGCCGAGAATTATCGGCAGCTCGGCTTCACGGTGTCCCCGCGCGGCACCCATAGTGCGCATATGGGCACCGGCAACTACACCATCATGTTCGACCCCGACTATATGGAGCTGCTCGGCGTGCTCGCCGCGACCGAGCACAACGCGCCGGCACGCGCCTTCCTCGACAAGCATGGCGAGGGCATCGAGCGCATCGCCTTCACCGCCGTCGATTCCGCCGCGGGCGCGGAGGAGATCCGCGCACGCGGCCTGACGCCGATCGGGCCCACCGATTTCGAGCGGCCGGTGACGCTGCCTGACGGCACGGTCTCGGCCGCAAAATTCCGCACCTTCATGTGGCCGACCGCGGAGGCGCCGGGCGGCGTTCGCATCTTCGCCTGCCAGCACAAGACGCGCGAGACCGTGTGGATCCCCGAACTGATGAAGCACGCCAATAGGGCGAAGCGGATCAAGCAGACGCTGATCGCAACGCCCGAGCCGGCGCAGGAAGCTGCACATCTCGGCCGGCTGATCGACCGCGAGCCGAACGCGGAGTCCGACGGCGCCGTGACCGTGCCCTCCGGCGGCGATCGCGCCGACTTCGTCTATCTGACGCTGGAGCAGCTCGGGAAGCGCTATCCCGGCGTGCCGCTCGCCGGCCTCTCCGAGCGCGGCGGGGCAGCGCTGGTGCTCGTCAGCGGCGATCTCGCTGCGACGGAGAAGGCGCTGGGGTCGGCCGCCGTGCGCAGCGGGTCTGCGGTCTGCGTGCCGCCGGCCAAGGCCAACGGCACCCTGCTCGCCTTCGTGACCGGCTGATTTGAACTAATTCTTTAACGCATGTTTACCCGGCGGCTCTAGGATTCCCTGCGATCCAAGCCACCGGGGCCAAACGCATGTTCAAAGAGGGATCGCCGATCGCCTATGACGCGCCGGCCGAACTGAAGAAGTGGCCGTCGCTCAAGGGCGAGCGGCAGAAGGACCGCGGTCCGCCCTATCTCGTCTACAACGGCACGCTCGCCGACTGCGTCCGCGAGCTGATGGGCAAGCCGATCAAGGGCATCTCGCTCTACGACATCATGACGAAGCCGCAGGCCGCCTTCGACCAGACCGTACTGTCGCCCGGCGATGCCGCCGAGATCGCGATGCGCAAGGATTTTCCGAAGGCGTAAGCGCCACTGGTTGAGCTGCAATACCGCTCGGAGCGCCGCGGCCCCGTAGATCCGCGGGCCGTTGCGCTCGCTGTGGGGCGGGAACACCGTACTAACACCGGCTCTCCAGCGGAATCGCAGCTTCGCCGCAATTACGGTTAATGAAGTCCTCGTCACCGGCCGACGCCGGTCGTTCCCCCACAGTTCGAGGACTTTTCCCGAGATGCGATTTCTCGTCGCGGCTTGCGCTGCGTTCCTGATCTTGATGTTCGACGTCGGGTCGACGACGTCCCGGCACGCAGACGACATCGACAGCTCCCTTCCGAAGGCCGATCGCGGGCATTCTCTGGTTCCCCTCGTCGAGCTCTTTCTCGCAAGCGTACAGGCCATCGAACTTGCGAATGCACGCGCGGCCTACGAGGAGACGATCGGGCCGCCGCTCACGGTCGAGACCGCCATGCAGGCTCCGGCTTCCGCGACCGAGAAATTCTGCTCCGCGCTGAGGGAAGCTGCCGAAGCCAGCGGCATTCCCGTGCCGTTCTTTGCCCGCCTGCTCTGGCAGGAGAGCCGCTTCAGGTCCAACGAGGTCAGCCAGGCCGGCGCACAGGGCGTCGCGCAGTTCATGCCGGAGACGGCCGCCGAAGTCGGGCTCGACGATCCCTTTGATCCCATGAAGGCGCTGCCCGCCTCGGCAAAGTTCCTGCGCAAGCTGCGCGATGATTTCGGCAATCTCGGCCTCGCCGCGGCCGCCTACAATGCGGGCCCGGGCCGCGTTCAGAAGTGGCTGGCCAAGGAAAGCGAGCTGCCCCGCGAGACGCGCGACTATGTCCGCATCATCACCGGCACCAAGGCCGAGGACTGGACCGAGCGATCGGAGGCCCTTGCGATCCGGATCGACTTGCCGCGCGAAGCACCTTGCGAAGGGGTCGGCAGCCTGTCGAAGGCAAAGGACGTCGCCTGGGTTCCAGTCAATCTGACGCCCTCCGCCATCGCCTTCATTCGCAAGGCCGAGCAGCTCGCCGCGCGGTTGGCGACGAGCCGTTCCCGCAAGCGGTTCGCAACCCTGCTCCGGAAGACCACATCCGCCCACGGCAAGGCGCGCAGCATGGTTGCAGCGCGCGCGGCCGGCAAGAGCGCGAAAGCCCGCGCCGTCCGGCTCGCATCACGCGAGCGCTCGGCGAGCTGAGGCGGCAGGCGGAAGCCACTTGATGGCGCAGCCTGCTGCCTGCGCCATTGAGTTATGCTAGAGCATTTTCGGTTCTGATTGAATCAGAACCGAAGCTCTAGATTCTTGCTTTGACGCGTTTTCTTCACGCGAACCGGTGTCCACTTCGCTCGAAAACGCTCTGGGAGGCGGTCATCCCGTCAGCACGGAACGCGCGATGCCATCGAAGAGTGCCGGGATCATCGCCTACCGCAAACGCCGGGAGATCGAGGTCCTCCTCGTTCATCCCGGGGGGCCGTTCTGGCGCAACAAGGATCTCGGTGCCTGGTCGATCCCGAAGGGCGAGTATGCGGACGAAGAGGATGCAGCGATCGCCGCACGACGGGAGTTTGCCGAGGAGCTCGGCCATGAGATGACGATGCCGCTGACCGCGCTCGGTCAAGTCAAGCAGCGCGGCGGCAAGCTCGTCACCGCGTTCGCAGCCGAGCTCGATATCGACGTGCGCGGCATTCGCAGCAATACATTCGAGATGGAATGGCCGCCGCGCAGCGGCAAGCGGCAAGTCTTCCCGGAGGTGGACCGCGCCGAATGGTTCACGCTCGAAACGGCGCGGGAGAAGATCAACGCCGGACAGCGCCCGCTACTCGATCGGCTGGCTCAGCTGGCCGGCGGCGAATAGAGATTACCGCAATCATGGTCAATTCACGCAAGCGGCCTTCTCACTCCGCCTTGATGTTCGCCGCCGCAACGACTTCGGCGAGGTCCTTCGTCTCCTTCGCGATCTTGGCGGCGTAGTCGGCCGCGCTGAGCACGCTGACGACGCCTTGCGAGCCCAGCTTCTCCGCGACCGCCGGTTCCCTGGCAGCCGCGACGATCTCCTGGTGCAGCGTCTGAAGGATCGGGGCCGGCGTGGATTTCGGCATGAAGAAGCCGACCCAGAACGAGATGTCGAAGCCGGGATAGCCGGCTTCCGCAACGGTCGGCACATCGGGCAGTGAGGGCAGCCGCTCGGCCGAGGACACCGCGAGCGCACGCAGCTTGCCGGCTTTCACCAGCGGCACGGCAGAGAGCGGATCGAACACAGCCAGCACCTCCTGCGCGAGGATGCCGACCTCCGAGGCCGAGCCGCCGCGATAGGGCACGTGAATCAGCTTGATGCCGGCCTTCTGGCTGAGCAGCTCCATGGCGAGATGGGCAAGGTTGCCGTTGCCGCCCGACCCGTAAGCCAGCGCACCTGGCGCAGCCTTTGCGGCTGCGACGAGATCGGCGACGGACCTGATGTCGGCCGTCTTTGGATTCTCGGGATTGACCACCAGCACCAGCGGCGCCGAGACGACGGTGGTAAGCGGCGCAAAATCCCTTTCCGGATCGTAGCGGATGTCCTTGAACAGCGTCTTGTTGAGCGTGATGGTGGAGGAGTTGCAGGCGAGCATGGTGTAGCCGTCGCCTTCGGCATGCGCGACGCCTTCGGCTGCGATCATGCCGTTGGCGCCGGCGCGGTTCTCGACGACGAAGGGCTGCCCGAGCTTGTTGCCGAGGCGATCGCCAATGATGCGCGCAACGACATCGACGGGACCGCCGGCGCTGAAGCCGACCATGACCTTGACCGGCCGCACCGGATATTTCTGCGCCACGGCCCCCGTCGACGACGCAGCGGCGCACAATCCGGCGATGACGGCCAGCAGGCGGACGGTTCGTTGCATTGGTTCTCTCCCCAGACCTCGCGGCGCCGCTTGTGCATGTTTGTTGGTGCGGCGCATCCGAGGATCATGAATAGCGGTCACACCGGATTTCGCAATCGCGTTTGGGCGCCGGCATTCCGCCGCACGGCACGTGCGCGCACCTTCCAAACAAAAAATGCGAAAACAACCCCATGCACAGTAGACGGCCCCTGTCGAAACAAGGACTTACGCCAGGCCGAGGCCTTCGGATGTTACGAAGTCGATTTTGACTCGTCGGGCAAAACAGGGGCATAATGCCATCATCGCGATCCGCGTGAGCAATCGGCCTCCATCGTCATGTGGGCCTCGCCTCGATCGCGCACAAGCCCAGCACCGACATTTGAAAACGCAACCGCCGCACGGCAACCGAGAGGGTCGGCCTCGCACCAGAGAGGCCTGCTCGCGCGTGCCGTGGGTGCAAAGGAGATATCGACATGACAACAGCCATGACGCGCAACGGCACGACGCCAATCGCCAAATACGGCAGCAGGCCCACACCGCGGGTCAAGCTCACCGGACAACGGATCGCAATTCAGCATCCGGACGCGGAGACCGGCGAGCACTTGCTGGGCGAGGCGCTCGGTGCCGTCGATCAGGACGCTCTCCATGGCATCCTCAAGCAATTGATGAAAGCCAGCGTGATCCTGCAGAAGCCCGATGAGGACAATCTCGCCTTCATGATCTCGATGACGAAAAGCATCGCGCCGCGGGACTCCCTCGAGACCATGCTGACGGCGCAGATGGTGTCCGTCCACGTCGCGACCATGCGCTTTGCCTGCCGCCTCGCCTTCGCCGAAGGCATCCCGCAGCAGGAGGGCCTTTCGCGCGCATTGACCCGGCTGGCCCGAACCTTCGCGGCCCAGATGGAGGCCCTCAACCGCCACCGCGGCAACGGCGAGCGTCCGATCACGGTGCAGAACCTGTCGGTGCAGGACGGCGGCAGCGCGATCGTGGGGAACGTCGCGCAGCACGCGCATCTCACGGTCGCCGACACCGACATGCCGATCCATGAGGGCCAACACGAACGCGACCGCGTCATCGCCTCGAACGGCGGCGCCGCATGAGTGCCGGTCACACCCGCAACACGCGCGCGATGGCGGCGAGCCCGCGCTGCGGCGCCGGCACGCGCGAAGGCCACGCCTGCCGGGCGCCCGCGATGCGCGGCAGGCTCCGCTGCCGCATGCACGGCAGCGCGCCCGGATCGGGCGCGCCGAGGGGAAACCGCAATGCGAAAAAGCACGGCGCCTTCACGCGGGAGCAGATCGCGGAGCGACGGGCGACCCGGGAGCTACTGGATGACGCGCGGAAGCTGCTGGGGGATCTGGAGGGCGCTCAGCAACGACGGTCAAGTCACCGGATTCCGCGAGTGGATGATTCCAGCATCGGCCGCACCTCGACGCGAAGGCCACCGAGGCGCGCGTTGCCGAGCTGAGCGACCAGCCGGGAACTGGCCGGCCATGCAAAGCACGGACAGTCTCCTCCTCACCATTGGCATGCCGCTTCCAATCCTGTAACGCCACCACAAACCCAGCCGGGACGGGACGCTCATGACCACCCACGACCACGCGGGCACCGCCACCCGCGCGCTGATCTTCGCACTCGTCGCGCTCGCCTGCGGCCACATGCTCTCCACCTTGCTGCGCACCATTCCCGCGGTCAGCCTCGACCTGATGGCCGCGGACTTCCATCTCGAGCCGCAGGCGCTGGCGAGCCTCACCTCGATCTATCCTTTCGCCTTTGCCGCGGCGCAGATCCCGGTCGGGGCGGCGATGGATCGCTTCGGCGTGCGCCCGGTGTCGCTGAGCCTGCTCGCGGGAACCGTGCTCGGCGCGGTGGCGTCGGGGTTTGCGACCGGCGCTGCGAGCTTTGCGGTCGGGCAGCTCATACTGGGGGTTGCGACGTCGGGCATGCTGATGTGCCCGATGACGCTGGCGGCGAAGCAATTGTCGGCGGCGCGATTCGGGTTGTGGTCGGGCGCGATCCTCTCGATCGGCAATATCGGCATGCTGCTGTCGGCAAGCCCGCTTGCCTTCGTCGTCGACAATTGGGGCTGGCGTGCCGGGTTCTGGCTTTCCGCGCTCGGCGGCGTCGCGGTCGCGCTCGCCGTGTTCGCATTGGTGCCGCAGCAGCCGGCCGAGCACAAGGACGATTCCTCGCCGCTATCGCAGATGATCGAGGTGCTCAGGCTCGGCCTGTCGCGGCCGCTGCGCGGACTGATCGCGCTGGCGATGGTGTCGCTGGCGACCTCGCTGGTGCTGCGCGGATTGTGGGGCGGGCCGTGGCTGATGGACGTGAAGGGACTGACGCGGGTCGAGGCCGGCAACCAGCTCGCTGCCTTCACGCTGGCGATGATCGCAGGTCCGCTTGTCATCGGCATGATCGACCGCAGGCTCGGCCGCCGCCGCGATCTGGTGGCGGGCACGCACATGGCCGGGGCTCTGCTGCTGGCGCTGATGGCGCTCGGGGCGCCGCACTATGCGGTATCCGTGCTATCGGGCGTGCCCGTGATGCCGCCGCAATACGACCTCGTGCTGTTTGTGCTGATCGGCCTTGCCACCTCCGCCCAACCGCTGCTGTTCGGCATGTCCCGCCAGCTCGTCGATGCGCAAGTGGCAGGCAAGGCGCTGGCGGCCATCAACCTCGCCTTCTTCCTCGGCGCGGCGCTGATGCAATCGGTGACGGGCGCGGTGGCGGCGCTCGCGGGACTGCCGGCCGTGCTGCTGTTCATGGCGGCGATGCTGGCATTGGGAGTGCTGATGTTTTTGACTTACACCTCGCCGCGTTCGTAGGATGGCGGGCCGGTCTGCCAAAGGAAATAATCATGCCTGTCGACACCAAAGCCGCCACCGACCGCCTCATGCGCTTCCTCGCCGTCGAGGGCGTGACCGGACAGGAGGCGGCGATCGGGCGTGAGCTCACGGCCGCGCTGAAGGAGGCCGGCGTGCCGGCCAAGGCGATCCGCCTCGACGATGCCAATACCCGCATTCCCGTGCCGACCGAGACCGGCAATCTCATCGTCGACCTGCCCGGCCGCGGCGCGCTGCACAACCAGCCGCGCATCATGTTCATGACCCACATGGACACGGTGCCGCTCTGCGCCGGTGCCAAGCCGAAGAAATCGGGCCGCAGAATCGTCAACGAGGCCAAGACCGCGCTCGGCGGCGACAACCGCTGCGGCTGCGGCGTGCTGGTGACGCTGGCGGCCGAGCTCGAAAAGCAGAAGCTCGATCATCCGCCGATCACGCTGCTGTTCTGCGTGCGCGAGGAGAGCGGGCTCTATGGCGCCCGCCACGTCAAGCTGGACGCGCTCGGCTCGCCCGTGATGGCCTTCAACTATGACGGCGGCTCCGCCTCCAACGTCGTGATCGGTGCCGTCGGCGCCGACCGCTGGACCGTCGAGATCTTCGGCCGCGCCTCGCATGCCGGCGTCGCGCCCGAGCGCGGCATCTCCTCGACCATGATCATGGCGCTGGCGCTCGCCGACGTGCAGGCCGGCGGCTGGTTCGGCAAGGTGGTGAAGGGCAAGGGCGCGAGCGCGCGGATGGGCACCAGCAATGTCGGCCCCGTCACCGGCGGCGAGGGCCGCCCGGCGGGCGATGCCACCAATGTCGTCACCGACTACGTGCATGTGCGCGGCGAGTGCCGCAGCCATGACGGAAAATTCTTCAAGGAGATCACCAAGGCCTACAAGGCCGCGTTCGAGAAGGCGGCCAAGAAGGTCACGAACGCGCAAGGCAAGTCCGGCAAGGTCAAGTTCAAGGCCGAGACCGACTATTATCCGTTCCGCATGAAGGACAGCCAGCCTGTGATCAAGCGCGCGGTCGAGGCCGTGTCCGCGGTCGGCGGCACGCCGAACGTCCGCACCGCCAATGGCGGCCTCGACGCCAACTGGATGGTCCGTCACGGCATTCCGACCGTGACCTTCGGTGCCGGCCAAAACGAGGCGCACACGGTGGACGAATGGATCAACCTCGACGAATACGACCGGGCGTGCGCGCTGGCGCTGCACGTTGCGACGATGCGGTGATGATCGTGAGCCGGTTCGCGCTCGCAGGACTTGCGCTGCTGGCGCTTGCGGGCGCGGCTGGCGCGGAAGAGGACAACAGCGCGCTGCTGGTCGATCTCTTCGCGAAGATCTGCGCGCCAAAGCCGGCGCGGCCGAGCCAGGTCGAGCGCGTCGCAACGGGCCTGGGTTTTGTCAGTGACGGCGGCCCGATCACGGCCGAGATGGAGCGTCGGGCCAGCATCGACATTCTCTACACCGCGAAGCTGATCAGGCGCGGCGAGAGGATCGGCAGCATGACGGCCTATTTCGCAGGACCCGACGATGGTCCGAGCGTGAGCTGCACGGTGTCGGCCGTCGGCGTCTCGGCCGAGGCGCTGCCCGGGCTGATCGAGACATCACTGAGGGCCCGTGAGCGGACCGACAAGCCGTCCAACGACGACAATCATCGCCTGGCGAGCTGGCGCGTCGGCGCCGACACGCTCGATATGTCGGTGTGGCGGACGCCGCCGCTCCGGGCCTCGATCAGCATCAACTATGTCGCCCACAAGCGGTGATCGCGTAGGATAGGTCAAGCGTTGGCGAAACCCCTCGCGGCTTGCGAAGTTGATGATGGGGTTCGCTGCGCTTGCCCCATCCTACAGACCGCGAAACAAGAGGAAACAGGGAGGCACCATGCCGCGCGTCGCAAACATCGAATCCGTCCTCTACCGGATCCCCCTCCCCGTCACGCTCTCCGACTCCACCCATGGCGAGATCACGGCGTTCGAGCTGATCACCTGCCGCATCCGCGACGTCGATGGCGCCGAAGGCGTCGGCTACACCTATACGGTGGGGCGCAATGGTGGCGCTGTCGCTGACATCCTCAGGCGCGAGCTTCCTCCACTGATCGAAGGCCGCGAGGCCGACGATACCGAAGCGATCTGGCACCATGTCTGGTGGGCGCTGCATTATGGCGGGCGCGGCGGACCGGTGGTGCTGGCGCTCTCCGCGCTCGACATCGCGCTGTGGGATCTGAAGGCGCGGCGCGCGAATCTGCCGCTGTACCGATTGCTCGGCGGCTTCGATGCGCGCGTGCCGTGCTATGCCGGCGGCATCGACCTCGATCTCTCCGTGGAGGAGCTGCTCGCGCAGACCGACGGCAATCTCGCCAAAGGTTTTCGCGCCATCAAGATGAAGGTCGGCCGGCCCGACCTCAAAGCCGACGTCGCGAAGGTCTCGGCGATGCGGCAGCATCTCGGTGACGGTTTTCCGCTGATGGCGGATGCCAACATGAAATGGACCGTCGAGGAAGCCATCCGTGCGGCCCGGGCATTCGTTCCTTTCGACCTCACCTGGCTGGAGGAGCCGATCATCCCCGACGACGTCGCCGGGCACGCGCGCATCATGCAGGAGGGCTGTGTGCCGATCGCGGCGGGCGAGAATTTGCGCTCGCTATGGGAGTTCAAGAACTACATCACGAGCGGCGCGGTGTCCTATCCCGAGCCCGACGTCACCAATTGCGGCGGCGTTTCCGCCTTCATGAAGATCGCCCGGCTGGCGGAAGCCTTCAACCTGCCCGTCACCAGCCACGGCGCCCACGACATCACCGTGCATCTGCTCGCGGCCTGCCCGAACCGCTCCTATCTGGAGGCGCACGGGTTTGGATTGGACAAGTACATCGAGCATCCGCTGGTGCTTCAGGACGGCAAGGCGCTGGCACCGGACCGGCCCGGGCATGGCATCAGCTTTGACTGGGCGGGGCTTGCGAAGCTCGCGGCGTAAAGCGCGCCGTCAAGCCCGCCATGACGATGTGGCTGCACCCGAGCCATTCCCCAACGCAGGATGCGGGCAGCGGATTATCCGCTATGGTGTCGGTCACCGACATCCTGCGAGAGACTCCTGCCTTGACACCCGAGCTGCACCAGAAACTGACCGCGTGGCGCCAACACCTGCATGCGCACCCGGAGCTGTCGCTCCAGGAACAAGCCACCGCCGCCTTCGTGCAGGACAAGCTCACCGAGCTCGGCATTCCCTTCGAGGCCGGCATCGGCGGCCACGGCATCGTCGCGACCTTGACCCGCGGGCATGCGCAAAGGCGGGTCGGCCTGCGCGCCGACATGGACGCGCTGCCGATCACCGAGGATACCGGGCTTGCCTACGCGTCCAGGACTCCGGGCGTGATGCATGCCTGCGGCCATGACGGGCACACCGCCTCGCTGCTCGGCGCGGCCGCGCTGCTCGCCACTGACAACAGCTGGAGCGGCACGGTCGATTTCATCTTCCAGCCGGCGGAGGAAGGCTTTGGCGGCTCGCGCGCGATGGTCGCGGCCGGGCTGTTCGACCGCTTTCCGATGGAGCGCGTGTTCGGCTTCCACAATTGGCCGGGCCTTGCCGCCGGCACCATCGCCGTGCACGACGGTGTGGTCATGGCCTCCGGCGGGCGCATCACCATCACCATCGAGGGCCATGCCGGCCACGCCGGCATGCCGCATCTGACGCGCGATCCGGTGGTGGCGGCTGGCCATCTCATCGTGGCCCTGCAATCGGTGGTCGCGCGCAGCGTCGATCCGCTCGACACTGCCGTGCTCTCGCTCTGTACCATCGAAGGCGGCACCGCGCCGAACCAGATCGCCGGACGCGTGACCATCCGCGGCACGCTGCGTTACCACCGCGAGGCTGTGAAAAACGTCATCCTCGACGGCATCGAACGGAGCTGCGCCGGGATTGCGACCAGCTTCGGCGTCAAGGTCACGCCCGAGATCGTCTGGGGCGTCGGCGTCGTGGTCAACACGCCTGACGAGGCTGGCCTCGCGCGCATCGCCGCGGAGAAGGTGCGCGCCGAGCTGCGCCGCGACCTCGCCCCCAGCATGGCCGGCGAGGATTTTGCCCATTATCTGCAGCAGCGGCCGGGCGCCTTCGTCTGGATCGGCAACGGGCCCTTGCGCGACGGCGCCGAGCTGCACGGCCCGCGCTACGACTTCAACGATGCGATCCTGCCGGTGGCGTCGGGCTGGATGGCGGAAGTCGCCAAGGCGGCGCTGGCGTCGAACTAGATGATCCCGCCCTGCCGAAGCGCCGTGATCTCGGCTTCGCCATATCCGAGCTCTCCGAGCACGAGATCGGTGTGCTCGCCGAGCGTCGGCGGGCGGTGCGCGATCTCGCCCGGCGTCTCCGAGAGCCGCACGGCCGCCCGCGTCACCGGTGCAGGCTTCGGCAGGCCGGGATAGTCGACGTCCTGCATGAAGCCGGCGGCGCGGATATGCGGATGATCCAGCGCCTGTTGCGGCGAGAGCACCGGCCCGGTCGGGATCATGGCCTCGCCCAGCGCATCGACGGCCTCCTGCGTGGTGCGCTCGGCGCACCAGCGCGCCATCCGCTCGCTGATGACGGATCCATTGTTGCCGCGGCTGATGTCGTCGGCAAAGCGCGGATCGTTCAGCCACAGCTCCTCCTCGCCCATCAGCCGCGCCCAGCGCTTGAACAGCGGGTGGCCCGTGACCTGACACAGCACCCAGCCGTCTTTGGTGCGGTAAATGTCGGCGGGCGCTGCGGTCTGGCCGAGATTTCCCGTCGGCACGCGATTGACGTTGATGACGGCCTGCTCGATCAGCGTCGCATTGGTGAAAGACAAGGCGGTTGCGAGCAGCGCCCCCTCGACGATCTGACCGCGCCCGGATTTGCCGCGCTCGATCAACGCTGCGAGCGTGCCGAACGCGCAATGCAGCGCGGTGCCGAAATCGACCCAGTTCACCGCGGCGCGATACGGCGGATCGCCCGCGCCGGTCATGTAGACCGATCCCGACATCACCTGCCCGACGCCGTCGAAGCCGACGCGGTCGGACCATGGCCCCGGCCCGCCGAACGCGGTCGCCGTGGTCAGGATGATGTCGGGCTTGATCGCCTTCAGGGACTCGTAGTCGAGCTTCATCGCGCGCAGGGTCTGCGGCGGCAGATTGGCGACCACGACGTCCGCGGTCGCGATCAGGCGGCGCATCACCGCCTGCCCTTCCGGCTTCATCGGATCGAGCGTGATGCACTTCTTGTTGCGGTTGACCTGGAGAAACAGCGCGCCTTCGCCATTCTCGCCGACCGGCGCCACGAAGCGGTCCTCGCTGCCGTCGCGCTTCTCGACGCGAATGACCTCGGCGCCGAATTCGGCCAGCAAGGTCGCGCAATAGGGCCCTGCGATATAGCGCCCGAAATCGAGCACGCGCACGCCCTCCAAAACTCCTCCCATCGCACCCTTCCCTGTTGTTTGCCGCAGATTACAGGGACTGGCCGCCAGGGCAAGTTGGGAAGCGAAATGGAGGTGCGACTGTCCATCATCGCATCGCGAACAGCTCCTGATGAAACCGCTGCTCGACGGGGAAGCCGTGCGCACTGAAGTCTCGCCTGAGCGCCTCGCCGAAAGCCGCCGGGCCGCAGAACCAGATGCTCGCCTCGCGCCATTGCGGAACGGCTTCGCGGATGCGTTCGCCGGTCAGGCGTCCATCGCGGGCGTCGATGAGAACGTGGAGCCGGACATCTGCCGAACGCGCATCTGCCGCAAGCTTGCCGAGGGCTTCCTCGTCCACGTCTGCGGTGGTGTGAAAGAGATCAACGGTCTGCGCGACCGAGCAACCAGGAACATCCTTCATGGCCGCCTGTTTCATGCGGGCCACGAAGGGCGTGATGCCGATACCGCCGCCGATCCAGATCTGGTGCGAACAGTCATCATCGAACGTGAAGCAGCCGTAGGGCCCTTCCACCTTCACCTCCTGCCCGACCCGGAGCTTCTCCCGCAGCCGGCTGGTGTGGTCCCCGAGTTCCTTGGTGATGAAGATGATCCGGGGATCCGCGGCGTTCCAGCCGGAGGCGATCGTGTAGGGATGCGCGCCCTCCGAGACATCGGACGTGGCGAAGGCGAACTGGCCCGGTCGATGCCCCGGCCAGCCATGGGGCACCTCGATCTCGGTCTCGATCGCTCTGACGCCGGGATAATATTTGAGCGAGGTGATCCTGCCCTGGACCTGGCGCCCGGCCCCGATGCGTCGCAACAGCGTCACCGCCGCCGCCCACGTCCCGAAGGCAAGCAGCGCCCCGACGATCCAGCCGAGCGGCGACATCCAATAGCTGAACTTGATCAGCGCGACCGCATGAAAGACCAGAACCAGATACGCGACGGCGAGGAGCCGATGCGTCTTGTAGAACAGCCGATAGAGGAACATTTGAATGAGCGCCAAGGCGATCAGCACGACGGCACCGTAGAAGGCCCACTCGCCCAGCCCCTCCGCCGGCTCACGAAGGCCGCCGAAGAAGGCCTCGATCGGATTGTCGATGACAGGCCTTGGTCCACGCTGAGGCCGGGTCAGCAAACCCCAACCGACCGCCCATTTCGGACCATTGGCCCAGAGCCAATGGATAATGGCCGTCACAAGGGCCGCGATCCCGAACCATTTGTGCAGGCGGTACATCTTGTCGAGACCGCCTAGCCAGGCCTCCGGCCAACGCGGTCGCAGCGCGAGGATCATCGCCATGCTCATGCAGCCGATTGCCAGGACGCCGCTCAGCTGCACCATTTTCTCGCGAAGCGGGAAGAAGGAACCCGAGCCAAATGGCTGGGGCTCCGCAACCAGCCACAGCAGGGCGAGAACGACCAAGGTGCCGAACAATACCCGTTTGAGCTTCTGCATCTTTCCCTCGCGACCTTGCGCCGTCATCTAGAGCCGATCGCCCCGCGCTGCATTGAGCTGACTCAAGTCCGCTCGTGAGTTGCGCAGACTCATCAACGCAGGCGCTTCGGTCTCGTGACGCGGCAATCGCCGGGAGCCAGCGCCCCGCGCGGTCCTCGCCTATGCCGCAACGGACTCGTAGATATCCTCCTCCTGGGCCGTGTGCATGCGCACCAGCGTTTCGATCGCCTCGATCACGCGCTGAGCGTCCCGAACGAGGTAGCGGTCGATCTTCTCCGACGGCAGATCCTCCGCGATCCGCGCGAGCAGCCGCGCAAGATGCAGGATCTCGCGATGCGCACGGCTCATGGCAGAGAGTCCGTGGCGGTCGCGCAGCACCTCGGTGAGCTTCGGATAGACGCTGTCTTCATCCTCGCGTTCGTGCATCACGACGCTGCCCTGGACCAGCCGGTTGGCCTCGCTGATCAACGCGGCGACGGCTTCGGGCATCGCATCGTCCAGCGCATCGACGATATGACGGAGGCGGTCGAGGTCCCTGAGCAGGGCCTGATGATCGTGATGCAACGTCAGCCCCTGCTCCGCCGTGAGGCGCGGACCGCTCCCGACGTAGGGCGGATTCAGCGCCCGCAGCGCGTTCAGGATCACGGCAACATCGATCACCTCCTGGACGATCGCGGCAGGTACGGGATCGAGCCAGCCAAGGCTGGCAGCCGCCATTGCCGCCAGTGACAACCCCATCCCGACGAAGATGCTTTGCAGGGCGATGCGCCGTGCGCGCTGGGCGATGATGATCGCCTCGCCAACCCGATCGAGCCGATCGGTGAGAATCACCACATCTGCCGCCTCGGAGGAAGCGCTTGCACCGCGCGCACCGAGCGCGATCCCCGTGTCAGCCACGGCCAGCGCCGGGGCGTCGTTGATGCCGTCGCCGACCATGATGGTGGGGTACAGCCGCTGTTCGCTGCGCACCGCCTCGACCTTGTCCGAGGGAACGCGATCGGCCAGCACGGCATCGAGATCCAGCGCCGCTCCGATGGCCTGTGCCGCTGCGGCGCGATCACCCGTGACCATCACCATGCGCGCAATGCCGGCATCGCGCAGCAGCCGGATCGCGCGTGGCGTATCGGCACGCAATTCGTCCGCCAGCAGCAACGCGCCGATGAGACGGCCGTCCACCGCGACGAAGACGATCAGCGCCGAGCGCCACGAGGCACGTCGAATTGCCCGCAACTCCCATGGCGAAAGCTCGGAACGCGAGAGAAGCATCTCTCGCGAACCGGCCATGACCTGGCGTCCGTCGATCCGGCCGCTGAGGCCGGAACCCATGGTCTCCTTGACGTGTTCCGGCGGCTTCAGCTCGAGCCCCCGGGCGAGGGCCGCAGCGACGACGGCCTTCGCGAGCACGTGATGCGAAGCCTGCTCGAGCGACGCCCCGAGCGTGAGGACCTCATCCGGATCTTCGCCCGGCGCAACCTCTACGGCCAGCAATCGCGCCCCGCCCACAGTCAGGGTGCCGGTCTTGTCGAAGAGCACGGTGTGCGCGCGGGCCAACGCCTCCAGCGCCTTCCCGCCCTTGATCAGGATGCCGCGGCGGGCCGCTCGCGCCACCCCGGCGATGAAGGCGACGGGTGCGGCCAGAATCAAGGGGCACGGCGTCGCCGCCACCAGCACGGCAAGGCTGCGGGTCACGTCGCCCGAGATGTGCCATGCCACGTAGGAAACGACGAGTGTCACCGGCAGAAAGATCAGCGCATACCGGTCGGCCAACCGCACGAAAGGGGCTCTCGCCGTCTGCGCCGCCGTCACCATGCGAACGATGCCCGCATAGGTACTCTCGCTGGCCGCCGCGGTCACAGTCAATTGGAAGGTCTCGCCCGCGTTCAGAGAGCCAGAAAGAACGGCGCTTCCGCGCGTCTTCTCCACCGGAATCGGCTCGCCGGTCACCGCGGACTCGTCGATCGAAGCGAAGGCCGACGCAACGACGCCGTCGACCGGCACGATCTCGCCGGCCTTCACCAGAAGCTCTTCGCCGACCGCGACGTCCTCGATCGGAACATCCTCGATCCGCTCGCCGGACTTGCGGTGGACCTGCCGCGGCGCCCGGTCAACCAGAGATCGCAGATCGTGCTCCGCCCGGGCGACCGCGATCTCCTCCAGCACGTTGCCGCCGGAATACATCAGCGCGACCACGGCGCCTGCGAGCGGCTGTCCGAGCGCCAAAGCTGCACTCATCGACAGCAGCGCGATCGCGTCCACTCCGACGCGGCCCCGCAGAAGGTCCTGGACGATCGAGACCGCCAATCCCGCAATCACGGGCGCCGTGCCGAGCGCCCACGCGACATCGGCAGCCTCAGGCCGGCCCGCGGCTCGCGCGAGAGTACCCGCAGTCAATCCCGCGATTGCGATCGCAACCAGAGCCCATCGCAAGACCCGATCAAACGACATGGCTTGCAAACAACATGGCTTGGCGCGCCCGCCCTTCGAGTTCCACTCGCTATTGCTGCGGGACGGCGCTCTTGTTCCTGTGCATGAACGCCATCATCTCTTCCAGGGTGAGTTTGCCGTCCTTGTCCCGGTCCATGGCCTTGAAAAGGCGTTCGTGAGCGGCCTGAAACTCGGGCAACGAGACGGTTCCGTCACCATCGGCATCCATCAGCGCGAAGATGATGCGGAAGGCGACCGGCGGCTCCATGGCGTCACCGCCGGTCGCGCCATCCCCCTTCATTCCTTGCCCCTTCATGCCTTGTCCCATCATTCCGCGCCCCATCATTCCCATCATGTCTCCACCGCGCGTCGGGCTCTGCCGCTCGGCGGATGGGTTGGCTGGAGGACTCGCCTGCGGCGACGCCGGCGCCTGCTCCTGTCCGGGATGATGGTTCTGATGGTCCGCCGGCGATTGAGCCAAGGCTGGTTGGCCCAGGATGGCGAACAACAACGCTGCAGCAACGGTTCGACCTAGCATGGCACTTCCTCCGGCCTTGGTGCGGACCCGACGAAGTTGTCGAACTTCACCGAATTTACCTTGAGCCAAGTCAAGAAAGCGGCGAGATCACGCAAGTGGGATCTCCACCAGCGCAGCCAGCGGCCTCCTCTGCCGATAAAGCCATGTTCCCGTGCGTTAGCCACCACCGCGGCGGGCGCAGCCGATCGCCTCCGTGAGCACCTTGCGGTCGCCGATGTGATTGGCGAGCAACAGGATCAGCCGGGCGTTCATGCGCAGCGCCTGCTCCTCGTCGAGATCGCGCTGGCTGTTGATCAGCTCGGCGTAGAAATCGTCGGGATCGGCGATGTTCGGTGACAAATTGAGCATCATGCCGCAAGCTCCGTCCGGTCGGCAGCGTCGTGGCCAGAGGCGCGCAGCACCGCCTGGGTGATCTTGGCCTCGTCGAATCCGCTCCAGCGCGCGGCGACATATTGATCGGGGCGGAACAGATAGGTGGTCCCGGGCGCGGCGCCGTAGCGCTGCGCGAGGAGACCCGTGGGATCCTCGATGTCGCGACCGACGAGAATGAGCCTGGCCGCGAACGGCCCCACCGCGATCTCCGTCTTGTCGCTCACCTTGCCGAAGGCCACGACCGTGAAGCCATCGCCGAGACAATGCAGGAACCAGGCCGGCTTGCCGTCAACCGCAATCGGCGCATCGGCGGCATTCGTACCGGGGCGCATGCCGCCCATCATCGCGTCATGGTCGGGCGTGTTGAGCACCGACGTCACGTAAGGGGTCGGCGTCGAGAGCCGGCCGCTGTTGACCAGCGGTCGCGCGAAGCCGTGATGCCGGGCGAGCTCGAGCACCGCGTCGCGGAAGTAGCGGCTCGGCTTCGTCTTCGGCGTGATGAAATCGGTGGCCCGCGTCGAGTTCAGGATGTTGTCGTCCGCAGCATACGCGCGCTCCTCGTGATAGCTGTCGAGCAGCGCTTCCGAGGCTTCACCGCGCAGCACCATCGCGAGCTTCCAGGCGAGATTGTCGATGTCCTGGACGCCGGTATTGGCGCCGCGTGCGCCGAATGGCGAGACTTGGTGGGCAGCATCGCCGGCGAACAGCACCCTGCCTTGACGGAAATTGTCGATGCGCCGACAGGCAAACTGGTAGATCGAGACCCATTCGAGCGCGAACTCGGTATCCTCGCCGAGCATGGCGCGGATGCGCGGGATCACCCGCTCGGGCCGCTTTTCCTCCTCCGGATTGGCGTCCCAGCCGAGCTGGAAGTCGATGCGCCAGATGTTGCCGGCCTGCCGATGCAGCAGCACCGACTGGCCGGGATGAAACGGCGGATCGAACCAGAACCAGCGCTCGGTCGGGAAGTCCGCCTTCATGGCGACGTCGGCGATCAGGAAGCGGTCCTGGAAGAACTGTCCGGTGAACTCGGCGCCCACCATCTTGCGCACGTCGGAATTTGCCCCGTCACAGGCGATCACCCATTGCGCCTCCATGGTGAAGATGCCGTCGGGCGTTTCCACCGCCAGCGTCGCATGGTCGGCGCCCTGCTTGAGGCTGAGAAGACGGTGCTTCCAGCGCAGCTCGATCAGCGGATTGGCCCGGCATTTGGCCACCAGCATCTCTTCCAGATGATATTGCTGCAGATTGATCATGGCCGGCCATTGATGGTCGGCCTCCGGCAACAGATCGAACTGGTAGGACAGTTCGTCCTGGAAGAACACCTTGCCGACATTCCAGCTCACGCCGCGCTCGACCATGGGCGCCGCGCAGCCGAGGCGGTCCCATATTTCCAGCGGACGCTTGGCATAGCAGACCGCGCGCGAGCCGATCGAGACGGTGTCGTTGTCATCGAGCACGATCACCGGCTGGCCGCGGGCCGCGCAATCGAGCGCCGCGGTCAGGCCGATGGGACCTGCGCCGATCACCACGATCGGATGCCGCTTCACGATCCCCTCGGCCTGCTCCCGGGAGCGCCGATAGCCGAACTTCGGATAGATGTAGCTCGTCATGTTCGCTTCCTGATGCACGGGCCCGGGATCAATGCGCGTCCGCGAATTCCTTCTCGTGCATCCAGGCGGTGTGGCGCGGCGGACGCTTGGTGCGCGACCATTCCTCGACCATCTCGTGCGCGACCGACTTCATGCGGTCGATCTGCTCGGGCGTGGCGGTCCAGGCCGCGATCTCCAGGCGGTGGCCGCTGGGATCGCGGAAATAGATCGACTTGAAGATGGTGTGATCGGTGACGCCGACGACGTCGAGGCCGGCGGCTTCCGCGCGCGTCTTAGCCTCTTCGAGCTCGGCGAGATCCTTGACCTGGAAGGCGATGTGCTGGGTCCAGTCCGGCGTGTTGGGATCGCGGCCCATCGGCGGCGAGTTCGGCAGCTCGAAGAAGGCGAGGATGTTGCCGTTCCCGGCGTCGAGGAAGATGTGCATGTAGGGATCCGGCGCCTTGGTCGAAGGCACCCGGTCCTCGGCAATGGCGCCGAGAAGATCCATGTTCATGACCTTCTTGTAGAACTCGACCGTGGCCTTGGCGTCGACACAGCGATAGGCGACGTGGTGGATCTTCTCGATCTTCATGATGTTCCGCTCCCTGGATCTGCCGTTGCGAAATTGGTATCAGATGTTACTATTTCCGAGATTTGATCTGGATCAATTGGCTCGGAAGAATCTGCCATGGACCGGCGAGGCGGAAACGGCGTGATGGGACGTTCGGGCGAGGCGCGAGGGCGGCAAGCGACCGAGCGCGCTACGGCGCAGGATGATGGCGGGCTCGACCTGCAGCGATATTTTCCTTACCGGCTGGCGCGTCTCGCCGAGCAGGTGTCGCTGGCGGTTGCCGAGGTCTATGCCGAACGCTTTGCGCTGACGCGGCAGGAATGGCGCGTGCTCGCCATTCTCGGCGCGCGGGCGGAAATCGCGACCAAGGAGATCGGTCCGCTGACGACGCTCGACAAGATGCAGGTCAGCCGCGCCGTCCAGGGACTGGAGTCGCGCGGCATTGCGAGCCGCAAGCACCATCCCGACGATCGGCGCGAGCTGATCGTCTCGCTGACCCCGGCCGGCCGCGCCCTCTATCGCAAGATCGTGCCTTTCGCGCTGGCGCGCGAGACGGAGCTGCTCGCGGCGCTCACCGCCGAGGAGGTGAGAGTGCTCGACCGGGTGATGCACAAGCTGTCGGCGGCGTTGAGCTAGCCGGCAGCCATCCCTGCACTTGATCCGCCTCAAGCACTGCGCGGAAGCAGGTGGCAAACAGGTGCTACAGTCGCCCCGCCTCCGCACATCGGCTCTCGGACAGATCATGATGCCTCAGAACACGCCGAAGCTTGTTCGCTCCCTCACGCTGACTCATGCGGTGCTCTATGGGCTCGGCGTCACGATCGGTGCAGGGATTTACGTTCTGGTCGGCGCGGCGGCCGCACGGAGCGGCATGCACGCGCCGCTGGCGTTTCTTGCCGCGGCATTCGTGATGGGGATGACCGCGGGAACGTTCGCCGAATTGGGCACACGGATGCCGGTCGCGGCAAGCGAAGCAGCCTACGTGCAGACCGCCTTCCATCGAAAATGGCTCGGCGGCGCCACCGGGCTGCTGGTGGTCGCGGCGGCGACGATTTCCGGCGCCACCATCAGCGTGGGAAGCGCCGGCTATCTCGGCGTCTTCCTTCCGCTGTCGTCTGGCTGGATCATTGCCGGCGTCGTGCTGGCGATGGGGGCCGTCGCCTGCCTCTCCGCGGTCCAGTCCGTCAGCTTCGCCGGCCTGATGACGGTCGTGGAGATCGGTGGATTGCTCCTCATCGTTGCGGCCGGCCTGTCCGAGGGTGGCGTGCTGGTGTCGCGACTGCCCGAAATGTGGCCCGCGACCGGCGACCTCGGAGCCTGGACCGGGATCGCCCAGACCTCGCTGCTGGCCGTGTTCGCCTTCATCGGCTTCGAGCACCTCGTCAACATCTCCGAGGAGATGAAAAATCCTCGCCGGACCTTGCCGTGGGCGCTCTTCATCACGCTGGGCGCGACGGCAGTCCTTTACGCAGCGGTGGTCTGGATCGCCGTCACCGCGGTGCCGCCAGCCGAGCTCGCCCGCTCCGCTGCTCCGCTGGCGTTGGTCTTTCAGCGGCTGACTAGCCTCCCTCCGCAGATTCTGGGTGCGATTGCGATCGTGGCCACAGCGAATGGCATCATCGTCCACATGATCATGATCGCCCGCGTGCTGTACGGTTTGGCCGACCAGGGCAATCTTCCGCCGATCCTCGCCAAGGTAAGCCCCAGAACCGGCACGCCCATCGTCGCGACCTTGTGTGGCGTCGCGGCCATCCTGATCTTCGCACTCGCCGTTCCGCTCACGGGACTGGCCGAGTGGACGTCGCGATTGACACTGGCAATCTTTGCCCTGGTCAACCTCGCGCTTCTTCGCATCAAGCTGACGGAGCCGAAGGCGCCGTCCGGCGTGTTCCTCGTACCGGCGTGGGTGCCGGTCGCGGGACTGCTCACAAGCGCCTGCGTGCTTTTGATCGACCTCATCGGATGAGGCCGTGACCCAGTCGCGGCCGGCTTCTCGAGCGATTTCAGGCGGAGCGGAAGATCTGCGGCCCTAAAGAGGAGCGGCTTTGACGCCAGCCAGCGTGCATCAGGCGCGCCCTGGACCGGGACACGCAGCTAAACGCAAACCCCGACGACCACGGAAATATTGTCGCGGGTCCCTGCCGAGATCGCTCGCCTGACAAGTTTCTGGATGATGATGGCAGGAGACGCCGAAAGCTGAAGGAAGGTTTCGATCTCCGTATCGTTGAGAGCGTCTGTCAGTCCGTCTGTGCACAGCAGGACTTTGTCTCCGACCTGCAACGGCGGTTCGACGCAGACGTGCGGCACGATCGCGAGCGGAAAGGTCGAGCCGCCCAGAGCCTGCGTGATTCCATGCGTTCGGGCCGGCGCTATGCCCTCGCCCGGCGGGAGTACCACATCTTCATGGCTCAGTTTGTGGAGACCTCCACTGCTGAGTCGGTAGGCTCGGCTATCGCCCACGTTGAACGCGATCATGGCTGTTTCCTGCAGCACCAGGCCGGCTATGGTCGTGCCCATGCCGATCCGGGTAGGCTCATCCATCAGCTCGTAGAGCCGCTCATTGGCCGCATGCAACGCCGTCTCGCAGGCGGCCGAGCCGTCCAGCAAGCCATCCTGCGAGGTCAGGAAGGCCAAGGCAGCGTGGCTGGCAAGATCACCGTGGGGATGGCCCCCCATGCCGTCGGCGATCAGCAGTGCATGGGGCGAGCCTGTGAGCCGCAGCGCGACTACGTCCCGTAGGTCCTCCTGAAAGATCGTTCCGCCGACGAAGACCGCGTCTTCGTTGCGGACACGCACAGCCCCCCGATGGGTGAACAACGCTATGTCGTGAATTCGCATAACTTACGGCCCGCTTCAGATCGCCAGAGGTTCACCGTCACGCAGACGGCGAATAGCGGGAAATGCCTCCGCATGCGAGTCCCATGCCGCGCCGTGAATCGGGACAACGCAGCCGGCCCGCATCGCTTGTGCAAATTTCAGGAGATCCTCAGGGGATGCATGTCCGCTCGTATGCAGGTGGCAGGCTCGGGCGCCGCCGGCAGCAAAAGACGCGTTGACGGCCCGGCCACCCTCGCCGTCGAGATAGCCGCGCCACATCGACCAACTCCAGGCATCGTCCGGCCCCGGAGCGACGTTCTGGCGCGCGTAGTCGCGCATAAGGGACTTGCGCATCATCACCACCCAACGTGCTGGCTCGTCGTTGAGTTGGCGGGCCGCGATGCCGTGATCGGCCATGCGAGCCACGAAAGCGTCGCGGCCTTTGGCGCGATACATCTGCGCAAATGCACTGGTGATCACAACCTTTATCTGGTCCCATCCTGGCCGCGGCAGGTTGGCATGCTCGCTCAGGAGTTCGAGGACTTCGGCCGTGTAGAGGTCGATGACGAGTGTCCGATTGGCCTTGAGGCAAGCGCGATAGAGCGTAACGGTCCGGTCGATGTTCTGGGCCGACCAAGTAACGAACACGCGGCCTCCAGTCTCCTCAAACAGTTTCCGGAAACCGGCCTCAAGCTCATCCTCACTCATCCACGGCTTGTCGGCGCCGAGATTGGTGCCTTCGAGCAGCAACACGTCGATCCCGGGCGGCGGTGCAGACATGAGGCGGCTGACAAGCGATCCCTTGCGGCCGTGTACCCGGAAATCGCCGGAATACAGAAGACGTCTTCCCTCAACATCGATCAGCAGCATGTAGGCGTCGAACGCAGAGTGATCGGTCAGGAAGGGGGTGACGGTGAATGGGCCGACCACGAACGGATGGCCACTGGTCCAGTTGTGAAAGTCGCGAATGATCGGCTCGCCAACGATGGCGGCCGTGAGCTTGACAAGCTTTTCGGTTGCCGCACCGGAGTGCACGGACCACTCGTTCGGAGCCGCCTGAAGCAGGCCATAGTGGTCTTGGTGAGGGTGCGAGATAAGTATCGCAGCCGGCGAACCACCGAGATCGAGCGTAGTGGGCAGTAGTCCGGCCGCATCGCCTTCTCCATCAAGCGGTCGGCCGATGTCGAGCAGGAGGCGGCTTCCGTCGGACGCGACGACCTCGATGCAGTTGCCACCGATTTCCTGGGTCGAGCGATGGACCGTGAGCCGAACTGTCATCGGCTCCCGGTCTCCGTGACGTTACCGTCGAGGAAGCGGAAGAATTTGTCCAGCGCGGCGGTCATGCGCTCGTCTCGTCCATCGAGGCCGATGATGTCGGATTGGAGCGACAGCGGAGCAGCCAACAGGTCGCGCTGCCAGATCTCCTTGGAGTACGGCGAAGATACTGTCGGACCAACGATCAAAAGCGGTACGCCCTCGAACACGGCTTTCGGCGTGAATACCTCGGGCAGGTTCTCTTGCTTCAGACACAGACTGAGGGCTTTAATTGCGTCCGTGTAGACGTCTTTGATATTTCGACGCAAGGCTTCGGAGCCGAGCTGAGATCGGTACCGTCGAAGCTGGTTAACTACAGCCGCGCTTTCTCCGCTGCTGCGCGCCTCTGCATTGTCGGACCTCTTCACCTCGACGAACACCAGAGTACCCTGTGGCGTCAAGAATAGGCAGTCGATCATGTCCTGCGTCTTCGACTCTGCGTCCGCAGGCTGAGGCGCGCCGGGAAATCGGCACTCGATGTCGAGCAAGCGGGCGCGATCCGGCCGCACGCTCGATGCAGCAAGTGAAAACTCCGAAAACAGCGAGCTGACGATCGACAGCTCCCTGTTAGGCGAGCGGTACCCTTTGCATTTGTCTTTGATCGCTCGGTACTCGCTATACCGGTCCGATGGGATGCGGACGTCGCGGGAGCTGCCGTTGTCGGGAATATCGAGATAGCGGTTGTTGCTAAGCATCTCTCCGCCTTTGTAGACGCACAAGCGCGCACCGCCGTAATAGAAATGGACTTCGTTCTCGCGGATTGCCGGAAAGACCTCGCCCAGCAACAGGTCGTTCAACAACCCGGTTTTCGCGAAAAACGGATGCGCGTGCAAACCCGGGACATCATCAAAATATCTCTTGAGACCTGTCGCGCTCATTATGTGAACGTTCCTTTGACTATGGCGAGGTAAGGAGCCGCCCCGCGAGGGCGGCCCCGTGCGGGCGCGGCTCGGATACCTGCGATCAGCGAAGGCGCGATTCGCGTCGGGCCCAAAAGCTATTTTATCACAACATCCATTACCCGAGGTCCGGGCCCGCGCGGTTCGGATGGTTCTGGATCACGCGAGCGAGCATTCCTCGCGCGGCGGGAACCTCGAATTTTCCAGCCGCCTGTGACGCAGCTCACATCTCCACGGTGCGTTTTGCCGTACCTCAGTCGTCTCGGGGACAGACCTGAAGCGAATGGAGATATCGCATGAAGCGCCTGACCCTTTCCGTGGTTGCCGCCCTGCTTGCGGTTGGAGCAGCGACCAGCGTGCTCAAATCGCACTCTTTATTTCCTTTCGGCAAGAGCGGCATGCCCCCCATCGGTGAACTTCAGAGCGCGGATCAGATCCGCAGCCTTCCGGTCCAGGATTTCGTGGATCGCACGTTTGAGTTTCCGAAGGAAGCCAAGCAATAGGCACGCACCAAAAGTCGCAAGAAGGTCTCTCGCCGACGCTGTTGTATGCGCCGGCCGCCATCGTATACTTCGCCAAACTCGCGCGTATACGGAGAGATCGCGATGAAGGAATTCCTACTTGCGTGCCTGGCTGCGATCGCGATGGGCGCGGTCGCAGTTGTCGTGCTTAACCGGATTCAAGAGCCGGTGCAGCAGGCCTTTGCCACAAGTGCCGTGCGTCTCTGACGAGGCATCGCGGAAACAACATCGGACCGGCTATTCTGCGGCGGTGACCGCCGGATTGGGATTCGCATCACCGGCACGCGAGCGGGCGTTCTGCTCATCCAGCCACAGACTGTGGTGCTCCCTGGCCCAATTGACATCGACCTCGCCGGAGCCCATTGCCTCGAAGGCCCCTTCCATGCCGATCGTACCGATATAGATGTGTGCCAGCATCGCCGCGACGAACAGAACCGCCACGATCGAGTGGAGGATCTGGGCAAGCTGCATGCCTTCAATGCCGCTGACGTAGAACGGGAACATCAGCTGATATCCGGTCGCGGCAACCAGACCGCCACCGACGACGACGATCCAGTAAATCCCCTTCTGGCCGGCATTGAACCGAGGCGCCGGTGGATGGTCGTGGAACAGACCGCCGCCGCGCTTGATCCAGTCGATGTCGACCTTGCCGGGGATGTTGCCGCCGATCCACATCAGGAAGATCAGCACCACACCGAGGGTGAAGGGAAAGCTCAGATAGTTGTGGGCGTATTTCGCCCATTGCGACCATTCGGAGAAGGCCTCGAAACCGATCAGCGGCAAGAGCAGCGGGCGGCCGAACGTGATGTTGAGGCCCGAGATGGCGAGAATGACGAAGCAGGTTGCCGTCATCCAGTGGACGAAGCGCTCAAAGCCGGAAAACCGCACGATGGTGCGCCCGGAGCGCCCACCCTCGATCCGGACCATGCCGCGGGTCAGATAGAAGATCAGGATGACTGCGATCATGCCGAGGATGGCGACGCCGCCGATCCACCGCAGCGTGACGTTGCGGAATTCGCGCCACTCGCGGCCCTGCGGCTGCTCAAGCACCCCGGAGCGCTGGTCGGGAATGCTGACGCGGCCCTGGATGCGGTTGAGCTCCTGCAGGAGCTGCTGTTCCTTGACGGAACTGGCGGTCGGATTGACCTGCTGCGCGCTCGCCGGTGTCGCCGAGACCAGCAGGAGAAATGCCCAGGCTCCGACGACCAGGCGGATCAGTCCAAGAAACGACGCCATCAGTTCCTCCCCACGTCCCAGCGCGCCCACACGCGATCTGCGATCAGGACTCGATCGACTCCCGATACGCCGTCTTCCAGCCCCAGGCGCCGGAGCCATAGCCGCGCTTCATCACGCGCTCCTTGTAGATCTGGGCGATGATCTCGCCGTCACCGGCAAGCAGCGATTTGGTCGAGCACATCTCGGCGCACAGCGGCAGCTTGCCCTCGGCGAGCCGGTTCGCGCCGTATTTCTCGTACTCCTCCTTGCTGCCATCGGCCTCAGGGCCGCCGGCGCAAAAGGTGCACTTGTCCATCTTGCCGCGCGAGCCGAAGTTGCCGACCTTCGGATATTGCGGCGCCCCGAACGGGCAGGCGTAGAAGCAATAGCCGCAGCCGATGCAGAGGTCCTTCGAGTGCAGCACCACGCCGTCGGCGGTGGTGTAGAAGCAGTTCACCGGGCAAACCGCAGCGCATGGCGCATCCGTGCAGTGCATGCAGGCCATGGAGATCGAGCGCTCGCCCGGTTTGCCGTCGTTGATGGTCACCACGCGGCGCCGGTTGATGCCCCAGGGCACCTCATGCTCGTTCTTGCACGCCGTCACGCAGGCGTTGCACTCGATGCAGCGGTCAGCGTCGCAGAGAAACTTCATTCGAGCCATGTTCGTTGCTCCCTCAAGCCGCTACGATCTGACAAAGCGTGACCTTCGGCTCCTGCATGCCCGTGGCCGGGTCGTAACCGTAGCTCGTGATCGTGTTGGCGCTCTCGCCGAGCACGATCGGGTCGGTACCCGCCGGATAGTTCTTGCGCAAATCAGCGCCGCCGAGCCAGCCGCCGAAGTGGAACGGCATCCAGGCCACGCCCTTGCCGACGCGCTCGGTGACCAGCGCCTTCATCCTGGCGCGCGAATTGTTCTCGGCGCCGCTCACCCAGACCCAGCCGCCGTCCTTGATGCCGCGGTCCGCAGCATCGGCGGGGCTGATCTCGATGAACATGTCCTGCTGCAATTCGGCGAGCCAGGGGTTGGTGCGCGTCTCCTCACCGCCGCCCTCGTATTCGACCAGGCGGCCGGACGAAAGGATCAGCGGGAACTGCTTGGCGATCCCCTTCTCCACCGCCGCCTTCTGCACGGAGAAGCCGATATTGGGCAGGCGGAACTGCTTGGCATCCGGCAGCGTCGGATATTTCGCGACCAGGTCGACGCGCGGCGTGTAGATCGGCTCACGGTGAACCGGAATGGGGTCCGGGAGGCCGAACGCGTTCATGCGCGCCTTGCCGTTGCCGAACGGCACGCAGCCATGCTTGAGCGCCACGCGCTGGATGCCGCCTGAGAGATCGAGCGACCAGGACACCGCGTCCGGGTTGGCCGGATTGATCTTCTTGATCGTGGCCATCTCCGTCTCGGTGAGATCGGTGTCCCAGCCGAGCTTCTTCAGGCTCGCCAGCGTGAACTCGGGATAGCCGTCCTCGATTTCCGAGCCCTTCGGAAAGGACTTGTCCGCGAGCAGGCTGACTTTCCGCGTGGTGCCGTCCGCCAGTTTTTCCTCGCGCTCGATGCCGAAGCGCGGGCGGAATGCGCCGCCGCCGTCCATGACGCCCAGATTGGTGTTGTAGAGCAGCGGCGAACCGGGATGCCGCACCTCGGGCGAGCCCCAGCAGGGCCACGGCAGGCCGTAATAATCGCCGCCGACTTCCGGATCGTCCTTCGGCGCGCGCATGGTCACCAGGTCGAACTTGTGCTGGTTCTTCATGTGCGCCTTGATGCGCTCCGGCGACTGGCCGCAATAGCCGGTCGACCAGCTGCCGCGGTTGATCTCGCGAAGCACGTCCTCGGCGACCGGAAGATTGTTCTCGACCTTGATGTTCTTGAACATCTTGTCGGCGAAGCCGAGCTTCTTCGCCAAGAGGTAGATGATCTCGAGATCGTCCTTGGATTCGAACACCGGCTTGACGATCTGCTCGCCCCACTGCATCGAGCGGTTCGAGGCGACGCGCGATCCCGTGCATTCGAACTGGGTGGCGACCGGGAGAATGTAGACGCCGTCCTTGCGGCCGGCTTCCACCGCGAGCGAGGCCCAAGTGGTCGGATGCGGGTCCGCGATCACCAAAAGCTCGAGCGCCGCCAATCCCTTCAGCGATTCAGGAATGCGCGTGATGCTGTTGCTGGCGTGCCCCTGCACGAAGACCGCCTTGACGTTGTCCTTCTGGGCGACGTCCGCCTTCGGCAGCAATGCCGCGTCGAACCAGCGCGTCAGCGGGATGCCTGGCGTCTCCATCTGCTTCTTTTCGTCGAAGCGCGACACCAGATAGTCGTAGTCGACCTCCCAGACCCGCGACCAATGCTTCCACGCACCCTCGGCGAGCCCGTAGTAGAAGGGCAGCGTCACGATATCGAGCCCGACATCGGTTGCGCCTTGCACGTTGTCGTGGCCGCGGAGGATGTTGGCCCCAGCGCCGGACTTGCCGATATTGCCGGTCATCAGCAGCGCGATGCAGCTTGCGCGCACGTTTGCCGTGCCGACCGTGTGCTGGGTCTGACCCATGCACCAGATGATCGTCGCGGGCTTGACGGTGGCAAACATCTTGGCGACACGCTCGAGCTGCGCACCGGGTACCCCGGTCACGCGCTCCGTTTCCTCGGGAGTCCACTTCTCGACTTCCTTGCGGAGGTCGTCGAAGCCGTAGACGCGCTG
Organism: Bradyrhizobium nitroreducens; assembly: GCF_002776695.1. Classification (GTDB taxonomy): domain Bacteria; phylum Pseudomonadota; class Alphaproteobacteria; order Rhizobiales; family Xanthobacteraceae; genus Bradyrhizobium; species Bradyrhizobium nitroreducens. The sequence continues at coordinate 5,962,320 of NZ_LFJC01000003.1, read as the reverse complement.
CGCGATGAATTCCTTGTCTTCCCAGCCGTTCTTCAGGATGTGCCACATCATGCCGTAGAGCACGGGGATGTCGGTGCCGGGACGGATGCGCACATATTCGGTCGCATGCGCCGCGGTGCGCGTCATACGCGGATCGAAAACGATGAAGTTGGCGCGGTTGATTTCCTTGGACTCCAGCATGTGCTGCATGCCGACCGGATGCGCCTCGGCGGCGTTGCTGCCGATGAACAAGAGAGTCTTGGAGTTGCGGATGTCGTTGATGCTGTTGGTCATCGCGCCGTAGCCCCAAGTGTTGGCTACGCCGGTGACAGTGGTCGAATGGCAGATGCGGGCCTGGTGATCGGTGTTGTTGGTCCCCCAGAAGGCGCCGAGCTTGCGGAAGAGATATGCGCCTTCGTTCGTCATCTTGGCCGATCCGAGCCAGTAGACGGAATCGCTGCCCGATTTCTCGCGAACCTGCGAGAGCTTGTCGCCGATCTCGTTGACCGCCATGTCCCACGAGACTCGGGTCCACTGACCGTTCACGAGCTTCATGGGATAGCGCAGGCGGCGATCGCTGTGCACGAGCTCGCGCACGGAAGCACCTTTGGCGCAGTGCGATCCACGATTGATCGGCGAGGACCAGCTCGGCTCCTGTCCGATCCAGACGCCGTTGAGGACTTCCGCGGTGACGGTGCAACCGACCGCGCAATGCGTGCAGATGCTCTTCTTGACGGTGGCGCCGGCGCTCAGCGGACCGGCCATTGCGGCCTCCGCCTTCCGCACGCCGCCGGTCGGCAACGCGCTCAATGCGGCAAGCCCGCCGCCGGCGAGGCCCGAGCGGCGCAGGAAGGTGCGGCGATCGAGACCGCCGCCTTGCGCCGACAGGGATTCGGCGATCGATCCGCGGGATTGCGCGTCGGAGCGCTGGCGTTGTGTTCTCTTGATCAGCACGGCCGCCTCCCCTCAGGCAGGATAACGATTGACGCGATAATACGTCTTGACGTGGTCGGTCTCCTTGTAGCGAGCCTTCCGCTTCTCGTCGTTGCTCTCACTGTCGGCTTGCGCGGACGTGGAGGAGATCAACGGCGTCGCCAGTGTCGCGCCGGCGCCGACCGTGCCGACGCCGACCTTGCGCAGGAAGTCACGCCGGCCGACTTTCACTTGCTTTTCGTCCTTCATCGCATCTCTCCCGGACCGACGCGAAGTCGATCAGTTCGTAAACGTGAATGCCTCAGTCTCGATGTCCATGAACACGCGGCCGACCGCCCCGACCGCACGATAGAATTTCGCCCTCTCCGTGTTCTCCATGTCGGCGAACATGCGCGTCATCCACGGCGACAGGTGTTTTTCGAAGAAGGCGCGTTGCGCTTCGACCGACGCCGGAAAACGGCCGGAGGCCAGGCCGGCCATGATCTCGCACAACGTCGCGGCGTGATCCTCCGGCTCGAAATTGCTCTCGACGCGCTCGATGCCGAGCGTCGCGAGATCAGCACGCAGCCGCGACAGCGGACGTTCATTGAGAAAGCCGGTCAGATAGTAGGATGCATAGGGCAGCAATTCGCCGCGCCCGAGACCTATGAACAGATCGAAATGTTCGCGCTCGACGTCGGCCAACATGGAATTCGACGCGGCTTCCGCCAGCATCGCATGCACGCGTCCGAGCGGCGTGTCATCCCCGTTCAATTCGGAAAGCCGGTCGAGCAATGTGCTGGACGGGGCTGCAGACAGCAATGTGGCGAGCAGCGCGTATTCCGCTGCGCGCGCCGCATCGACGGGATCGATGGCATCGTCCGGCAAGGTCAACTCGCTACCGTAGAGGTCGGGTCGAAGCTCGCGGCGCGGCACGCCGGTCACGCTCTCGACCGCAATGACCCGCTGTGCCGGCACCCTGCTCCAGCTCGAGACGGACGGTTGGCTGATGCCGATCCTGCGGGCAAGCTCGGCTACGCCACCCGCAGCACCGATCGCGCGATCAAGGCCCTCATCACGCACGTGGACCTCCCATCCCGAGCCAAGTGCTGACTATTTAGAGTGAATCAAAACTAGTTCCCCGATCTGAGGTGGTCAATCTCTCCCATAGCCTTAAGCTATATTCTTTGGTCGGGACGATGGAACGCAGGGGTTACGAGGCGTTCGATGACCCGTCGTCCGTAATGCCGGGAAGAGCGCCGCCGTGTTTGCGCCGCCGCAACGCCACGAGCACCTCTGCGATCTCCTTCTGCGGTGCAGCAGGTGATTGCGGAAGTTCGGCCGACACGGCTTGATCTCGCACGCTCGGATCGCGTTCCACTTCGGCTGAACGGGTTTGCTGGTCGATTTCACGCTCCGACCCGGCTGTTTGCGCGGCTTCCTGGGTGAGAGCGTCCCCGGTCGTCAGGTTGTCAGCGACGCGGCGCACACCGCCGACGATGCGATCGACCAACGCACTCAGCTCCGCATCGGAGCAATCGAGCGGCCCGAAGCCGGGCATCGCGGTCGGATCGTTGAAGTCCCACGCGTTCTCCGCGAGCCCCACGAAGTCGCGAATGACGGGATCGCTGGACCAGGCGCGACGAAGAGCCGCACGTGTCAATTCCTGGGGAATCCCCTTGCGCAAGAAGGCGGTGATGTCGGTCGCGGCGGTGATGGAATCGATCGACGGCAAGCTTGACAAGTCGATGTCCGGTTCACCCTGCTCGTCGCCTGACAGCTCTCGAGGATCGCTTGAGGGCACTTGGGCATCACGGGTTTCAACCGGAGGAGCCGCCTCGGACGACGGCGTCTCCGCCTTGGCCTCCCGCTTGCGGCGGGACCAGCGTGAAAGGAAATCCTCCTCCCTCATTCGCGCCCGCCTTCATGAGTGCGGCGCGCCAGCGCCTCGGGATCGGCGCGCCGCCGCCTCCGCTTGACGAATTCCTGCTCGACGTGGTGCTCGGCCAGGAAGCCTTCAATCGCATCGCGCACGACCTCCGGCATCGGCACGGCCTCGACCAGATTGGCGCCGGCTTCGGTGAACGCCTCTCCTTCCGCCGGATCGGCCGTCGCCGCGGCGACCGAATAGGGCCAGGCCCCCTCGGACGGACTGAGGACGACCCAGATGCCGGGATTTCCGGAGGTCAGATTATCTCGATACCGCGCGGTCTCGGAGCGATAAAGGTCGATCGTCGCCCGTCCCGCGTAGAACAGCGTGGCCTCGTCCTGCTCGCGCAGCGCTGTCCACGGCTCCATGTCCGGCTCGTCCGGCAGCACGGCGACACCTCGCCAGACGTAGTCGGCCCAGGGCGAGCTGGATTTGCGCCGTTCAACCACGACACCCACGGGAATACGCTGCAATGGGACGGCAGCAGGGCTCATGTCGCCACCTCAAGGTGCTTGATCGGCAGGCCGGTCAAGAGGTTCTGCGGCTTCATCCGGACCTTCTGATCCGCCATCATGGCAAGGATCAAATAGACCGGCTCGCCCTTCACGTCATCCGCGACCACGCCCGGGTCCGCAAAGGACAGCCGAAACAGCGCGAGCACCCGCCCCTCGTCGCGCTCATCGAGGGTTTCGCCCCGCCACAGCCGGTCTCCCAGCCTGGTGGCTTCCGCGTCGAGGCCGACATACCAGGCCAGTTTCGCATTGTGCAGCGCCGTCAGCGGTTCCACGACGACTTCGATCCCGAGCAGGTGGGAAATCCAGCGCGTGATCACTTGCGCCAAGGCGGCCGGGCCCGCTCCTCCGCCCGTGAGATCGAGCGCCATGTCGAACTGGTCGCTGCGCAGCCAGTAGGCGTCGGCGCTCTCCTCGCTGAGAACGTCGAGCTGCGCGTCGGTCACGGCCCCCAGCAGCATCGACATCAGCGAGAGCACCGGCGTTGGACTGCGGCCGCCCACGATCTCTTCATCGCCGAGCAGCAGCGCCTGTTCATGCGGCAGAATGCGCTGCTGCCGGAAGAACAATTCGGCGGCGCGAAGCACGAATGGATCCTCGCAGCCGTCCAGCGCATTGCGCATGATGACGTGCACGAGATGATTCACAAACAAAGGAGGCAGGCTGTTCGTCCCGGAGCGGACCAGCGCGAGATAGGCCGCCTCCAGCGTCGGATGGCGCAGCAGAAGATCGCGAAGCGACAGCACGAACTGCCAATTCTCCCGCGCATCCGCATCCGCCATCGCGGCGATCTCGTCCGCTTCGACCGGCCGCCGCGGGTTTGCGAGCATGTCCCGATGCAACCGGCGTTCGACCGCGCAGGCCTCGTCCGGCGGCATCAGTTCGGGGCGCGCAAAATAGGCCTTCAGGAATTCGTCGGTGACGACGAGCCCGCCGCTCGCATTGCGGTCGAGCAGATGATGGCCGCAGGCGATCCAGAAATCCTTCATGGGCGCTTCGCCTCCCGGCTCAGCTCGGCGAGGTCGAGACTGCCGTCGGCCGGCGCATCTTCGTCGTCGACCTCGAGGAAGGCGAACGCCTTGCCGTGGCCGGCCACGCCCTGCTTGCGCTGCAGGGTGCGAAACGCCTCGCGAATGTCGCCATCGACCGCGGTGCGATGCACCGCGATCAGCGTGTCGATCGGATGGGTGCAGAGCGACTGGGTGAAGGCAACCTCCTCCTGCGCGGCGACGCGCGCCGTCGCGATATCCGGCGCGCCAAACCGCTCGACCAGCCGGCTGGCCAACAGCTCCACCACGGCTGTTCGATCCGCTTCGCTCGCCTCCACGATCTGGACCAGGGTCGACCAGCCCCACGACTGCAGGCCGAGAAAGCCGCCGCGGAACGCCCAGCGGTCCTTGCCCTGAAGGGCTGAGGGATCCTGATCGCAGAAGCGAAAGGCGCCGGAGACCGCCCACTCGCCGGGCTCGGCCGGCACCTCGAAGACAAAGGTGTCGGACGGATCGAGCGCGATGGTGCGCAACAGCTTCACAGCCGCGGCCCTCCGAGCTTTGGGTCGAACCAGGTCGGGACGGACAGGGCCTGCGCCAGTTCGCGCCGTTCGGTCCCCTCCGCCCCGATCCGGCGCGTGAGGAGATCGCCATTGCCGTCGATCCGTTGAATCACCTGGCGCTCACGCGACAGCCGGCTGAGGAAATCACCCGCCACGCTTTCGAATCCATCCTCCTGCCAGAGGTCGGTCACCCGCATGAGATGACGCGCAAAGCCTTCCGTCACCTGCACGGCGCCAGCCTCGCCAAAACCTTCCTCGTCCAAGGCCGAGGCCAGTGGATGCAGCCCTGGCTCGTTGTCGGTCATCGCCACGGTGCGGATCATGGCGCCAAACACCAGCCACGCGGGCGGCTCGTGCTCGTGCGCCGACGCGGGCCAGCCGAGCCGGCCCCCGCCCACCAATCCACCATCGACCTTGACGGTGTCCGGCCAGTCGATCGTGACCGGCTTGTTCGGCGGCGCATAGGCGCGCAAGGCGTCGGTCAGCGCCACCATGCCGGCGTAGAAGGCGCGACGCGCCGTGCGCAGCGGCTCGTCGAGCTCGAGCACCACGGCGAACTCAGCAAGGTCGAACCGTCCGACATACACCAGGGTCCCTGGACCGCTCTCCTGTGCAGTGCGGCAGGCGTGGCCAAAAGCATCCCCGCTCTCGCGCAACCGCACCAAAGTGAAGGGCGGCGGCAGGCTGATCTGGTCCACCGTGGAAGCGTGGGTCGTTGCGGTCCGCGACAGCGCCGTCCTCCAGTTTCCTTTTCTTCCCAATCAGGAATATCTATACGAGGAGAGACAGCGGCGCGAGTCCGCGAGCCGCGCGACTTTTGGGGAGAGGCTAACCTGGCGCAGCCAAGAAGGACGATCCTGATCTGCTCGTGCGAAGACACGATGCGCCTCGATGCGGGCGCCATCGGGCGCGGATGCCCCGACAGCGAGATTGCCGCCTTCCGGCACCTCTGCGGCCCCGAGCTCGATCATTTTCGCAAGGCGACCGCGACGGCAGGCTCGCTGACGGTTGCCTGCACACATAAGGCCGCGCTGTTTGCCGAGGAATCCGCCGGGCGTTCCGATCCGATCGCGTTCGTGAACGTGCGCGAGGCGGCCGGCTGGTCCAGCGAGGGAACGCAGGCCGGGCCGAAAATGGCCGCGCTGCTCGCCGCGGCTTCCGTGCCCACGCCGCAATTTCAATTCGTCAGCCTGTCGAGCGAAGGCGTCATCCTGATCTATGGACGCGACGAAGCGACGATCGAGGCCGGCAGGTTGCTGGCCGATCACCTTGATGTGACGGTCATGCTGAAAACGCCCGGCGACGTCACGCCTCCCGCCACGGATTTCCCGGTCGTGAGGGGAACGATCCGCAACGCGAAAGGGCATTTTGGCGCCTTCGAGCTTTCGATCGATGACTACGCGCCGCCTCGCCCCTCCTCACGCGATCGCTTCATCTTCGAGACCTCCCGGAGCGGCGTGACATCGCGCTGCGACCTCCTGCTGGATATCTCGGGCGACGCTCCGCTGTTTCCGGCCCATGATCTGCGCGACGGCTATCTGCGCGCCGATCCCGGCGATCCGGCCGCGATGCTGCGCGCCGTACTGAAGGCGCGAGATCTCGTCGGCAGTTTCGACAAGCCGAAATATGTCGACTTCTCCGCCGAGCTCTGCGCGCACTCGCGCTCCAAGCTGACCGGCTGCCACCGCTGCCTGGATCTGTGCCCGACCGGCGCGATCACGCCGGCCGGCGATCACGTCAGCATCGACGCGGAGATCTGCGCCGGATGCGGACAATGCGCCGCCGCGTGCCCGACCGGTGCGGCCGCCTACGCGCTGCCGCCCGCCGACACACAGCTTCACCGGCTGCGCGCGATGCTGCTGGCCTATCGCGATGCCGGCGGCGTCCGCCCGATCGTGCTGATCCACGACGGCCAACACGGCACGCCGCTGATCGACGCGCTGGCGCGCCATGGCGACGGCTTGCCGGCGAACGTGCTTCCCTTCGCTTTAAACGAGATCACCCAGGTCGGACTCGAGGCCATCGTCGCGGCCTTTGCCTATGGCGCGGCGAATGTGCGCTTTCTGCTGCGGGCAAGGCCTCAGCACGACGTGACCGGATTGTATCAGACGATCGCAACCGCCGTTCCTATCATTTCTGGCCTTGGGTTCGCGGGTCCGCGCATAACCGCGATCGAGACCGACGATCCGGATGTGATGGGCGAAGCGCTCCGAGCGATCGAACCGGTCGCGACAGTCGACAGACCCGCGACCTTCAAGACGGTGGGAAAGCGACGGGATCTGCTGCAGTTCGCCTTGAGCGAACTGCACCGCCTCGCTCCGGCGCCGACGGATGTGATCGCGTTGCCCGAGGGTGCGCCGCTCGGCGCAGTCAGCATCAACGTCGACGGTTGTACGCTTTGCCTGTCCTGTGTCTCAGCCTGTCCGACCGGCGCGCTACGCGACGACCCGGAACGCCCGGTCCTGAAATTCGTCGAAAGCGCCTGCGTCCAATGCGGCCTGTGCCAGAGCACGTGCCCCGAGAAGGTCATCACGCTCAAGCCGCAGATCGACTTCCGGGCCAGCCGGGCGCCCGCACAAATCATCAAGGAAGAAGAGCCCGCGCTTTGCGTTCAGTGCGGCAAGCCGTTCGGCGTCAAGAGCACCATCGATCGGATCGCGGCGAAGCTCGAGGGCCGGCACTGGATGTACCCGGCCGGCGACAGGCGCCTCGATGTGCTACGCATGTGCGCCGACTGTCGTGTCGTCGCGATGAGCGAGCAACAATTCGACCCGTTCAAGGGGGTTCCGGAACGCGCGCCGCCCCGTACGACGGAAGACTATTTGCGCGAACGAGAAAACAAGGACTAGGACGAGGACTTTCCGAACAAGCCGCCAGCTCCAGGGATAACGAACCAAGGACGCGAACGATGTCTCGCATCAGCACCGTTTCATTGACCTTCATTGTTGCCATGACTCTTGCCGGCGGCACCCTGCCCGCCGCCGCCGCTCCTCTCACCAAAGCTGAAAAGGTCGCCCTGAAGCAGGCGATCGTTGCCTGCAAGGCGGAGGCGAAGGGCAAGAAAATCGCGTGGCTGTCGCGCCGGAAATACGTCAACCACTGCGTCGCTGAAGCTCTCAAGGAGCATCCCAACATCGACGTGATTGGGATCCTCAAGAACCATCCGGAGATGAAGGATCTCCCGATGGAAAATTGGGATTCGATCTAGACAACCAAGCCGGTCGAGAAGCCCGCTCTTCCTGGCCTCTTCCAGCGGAAGACCGGATCATTTCGACGTCGCGCGCGTCAGAAAGTCCGTCAGCGCGCGGCGGTCCTCGGCCGAACCGATGCGCTGCTCCGGCATCTTGGTGCCGGGCGTGTAGGCGCTCGGGCCGATCTCGAACAGCTTCGCGACGGTCTCGGGCGACCAGACGATGTCCATCCTCTTCAGCGCGTCGGAGAACTGGTAGCCGGGCAGCGAAGCGATCTTTCGGCCATACAATCCGGCGAGCGAGGGACCGGCGCGCGGAACCTCCCGCTGCGACAGCGTATGGCATGCGACGCACGCCCTGAACACGTCGGCACCTTGATCTCCCGCATAGGCCGCGAGCGGATCGGCGGTCGTGCCCGACAGGCTCGCCCCGATGGGATTGCCGGTGCGCGCATTCCAGCGCCGTATCTTCCCATCCGCACCGGCCGTCAGCAGAGTTTCGCCGTCGGGCAAGAATGCAGCCGACCAGACCGGAAGGCCCGGTCCGACCAGCGTGCGCAGCACGCTGCGTGCCTTGCGATCGATGATTGCCACGGTCCCGCCGATGCCTGCGGCAGCGATCAACGCTCCGTCTCGCGAGCTTGCCAATGCCACGATCGGCGTGGGAGCGGCCTGGACCTCGCCAATCGGCGCACCATCCGATGTCAGCATGCGCACCTTGCCGTCCGCAGCGCCAGTGACGATCTCGCCGTCAGGCTCGACGGCAACTGCGTTCAGCGGCGATGGCATGGTGACGACCTCGGGAGCGCCCGCCGGCAAGCTCCAGATCCTGAGCGTGAGATCATAGCCGACGCTGACGACCGATCGTCCGTCGGCGGCAAAGGCGACACCGTTGACGTTTTGGGAATGGCCTTCCAGGACGGATTGAGTCCCCTCCGGCAACGACCACAACCGGACGGTATGGTCCCAGGACGCAGATGCAAGCATGGACCCGTCCGGCGAGACCGCGAGTGCGGCGATCGGCCCGCGATGACCTTCCAGCACCTGATCCGGCTCTTGGCGCCCGGCCGTCCAGACGGCGATCCGCCCGTCCGCGCCCGCCGTCGCCATCCTTCCGTCGTTCAGCAAGGCGACTGCATTGACGGCGTCCGAATGAAATCGGAGCACTTGCTCCGCCGCGTCCGTGGCGAGCGACCACCGGATCGCAGCAGTATCGAAACTCCCCGAAAGAGCCGTCTTGCCATCGTTGGAGATTGTGATCGCACGCACAGGCCCGCCGTGGCCGGCCAGCTGGGCACGGGCGGGCGACAATGGGGCAATTGGCCACGCTGCCAAGGAAGCTGCGAAGGAAGCGGTGCAGATCAGAAAGCCCAGACGCATTCCCACTCCGATGCGATCTGAAGGAGGATGTGCCGGTCATCCTGCACGAATTGACCATCCGAGCGAAAGGCCCTGCTTCCCGCGCTCTATTTCTCGGGTGCGACAATGGTCTTGTTCGATCCTTCGGGCGCGGCTTGCATCCCCGGCGGACTTTGACCTTGCGGACTTTCCGCAGGAGCACCACCGGATTGGGTATTGATCGGCCCGGTCCAACCCTGCGGCTGCAATTGGCCTTTGTCCTCGCCGACTGTTCGCCCTGCGGCCGCGCCGGGTGGACCAGCCTTCGGCTCCTCCGATTGAGCAGGTGCGAAACCAGAGCTCGCTAGAACCGCCGCGAAAGCTAAAATGGAACACCGCCGCACCAGAACCTCCCATTCGATTGATCCAGCTCAACAATGGAAAATCTGCTCCGTTCCATGTTCAAACAATCCCGGATTGAACCGACCGGCCCGGGGCCTAGGCTATCGGCAAGGACATCAAAGGTGATGGGCATGCAAATACGACCCAGGACGTATCTGCAGGTACTTTCGCGGTTGCGGGCACTTCGCACATCTTTGTCGCCTGATGACGCCCCGACGGCCCGCGAAACCTCCCCAACACTCCTCCTCATCGCGGTCGTGCTGGCGCTGCTGTTGGCGATGCTTGAGGTGGACCTACATGGTGCCGAATTGCAGTCGTTGGGATTGACGGGAGGTCCATTCCCGGTCGATCCGATCTTTAAGAGCCCGTGAGCAAGAACCTTCCATTGATTCGGCGCGAGACTCTTCTGGTGAACTGCATTCAACCTGCAGCATCCATCCTGACCGCTATTTGGCCGGACGGCTGCCAGGGCTCTCGAAATAGGGCGCCGCTCATCAACAGCATTGCTGAATCGCTGGCTGGGGCGGGAGGGATCGAACCTCCGAATGGCGGAATCAAAATCCGCTGCCTTACCGCTTGGCTACGCCCCAACAGACGACGGACGGGATGGCGAAGGACTGGCCGCCGCAGATTCCCTCCGATCGCAGCCGGTCTATAGGGAGCGGCGCGGCATTTCAACCGCCTGGAGGGGCAAAATACCGCTGGCCCGGGGACCGGCCGCGCCACACTCTATTATAGGGCCGGGGGACCGGCAGGAGGCGTTCCGCCCATTGAGACCTCCCCCGTTTCATGGGAATACGGCGCCAATATTTGTCCACGGGAGTGAACCATGACCTACCGCGCGCCGATCAATGACATGCTGCTGTCGCTCAACCATGGCGCCGGCCTGAAGGCTGCCGTGGAGGCCGGTCATTACGGCGATTTCGATACGGACATTGCCGCGGCCGTGCTGGAGGAAGCCGGCAAGTTCGCAACCGACGTGCTGGCGCCGCTCAACAAGGTCGGCGACGAGCACGGCATCAAGCTGGACGCCGGCAAGGTCACGACCGCGCCGGGCTGGCCGGACGCCTACAAGCGCTGGACCGATGGCGGCTGGAACGCGGTGTCCGGCCCGGAAGATTTCGGCGGCCAGGGCCTGCCGATCGCGATCAACGCCGCCTGCACCGAGATCTGGAGCGCGGCCAACGTCGCCTTCGGCCTCTGCCCGCTGCTGACGGCCTCCGCCATCGAGGCGCTGGACGCCCATGGCAGCGACGAGCTGAAGGCCATCTATCTCGAAAAGCTCGTCTCCGGCGAATGGACCGGCACGATGCAGCTGACCGAGCCGCAGGCCGGCTCCGACGTCGGCGCGCTGCGGACCCGCGCCGAGAAGCAGGCCGACGGCACCTATCGCATCAAGGGGACGAAGATATTCATCACCTATGGTGAGCACGACATGACCGACAACATCGTGCATTTCGTGCTGGCGCGTCTGCCGGACGCGCCCGCCGGCACCAAGGGTATCTCGCTGTTCCTCGTGCCGAAGTTCATGGTGAATGCCGACGGCTCGCTCGGCGCGCGCAATGACATCTTTGCCAGCGGCGTCGAGCACAAGCTCGGCATGCATGCCTCGCCCACCTGCACCATGACCATGGGCGACCATGGCGGCGCGATCGGCTTTTTGATCGGCGAAGAGAACCAGGGCATGCGCTGCATGTTCACGATGATGAACCAGGCCCGCCTCGGCGTCGGCCTGGAAGGCGTCGGCGTTGCCGACCGCGCCTATCAGCAGGCGCTGTCTTACGCGCAGGAGCGCCGCCAAGGCCGCGCCGTCGGCAAGAAGGGCGACGGCTCGGACGCGATCTTCGTGCATCCCGACGTCAAGCGCATGCTGATGCGGATGCGGGCGCAGACCGCCGCCGCGCGCACCATCTGCTATGCCACCGCGGTCGCGATCGACGTCTCGACCCGCGCCAAGGACCCGAAGGTACGAGCCGATGCCGCCGCGCGCGCAGCGCTGCTGACGCCGATGGCAAAAGGCTATTCCACCGACATCGGCAACGAGGTCGCCTATCTCGGCGTGCAGATCCATGGCGGCATGGGCTTCATCGAGGAGACCGGCGCTGCGCAGCATTATCGCGATGCGCGCATCACCGCGATCTACGAGGGCACCAACGGCATCCAGGCGATCGACCTCGTCACGCGCAAGCTGGCGGCGAACGGCGGCGCCTCGGTGTGGGCGCTGCTCGACGAGCTCGCAGCCACCGTCAAGCAGGTCGAGGCCTCCAACGATCCCGCCTTCGGCACCACGGGTCCGAAATTGCGTGAAGCACTCGATGCGTTGACGCGCAGCAGCAAATGGCTGCTGGAGCGCGTGACGTCCGCGCCGAACGAGGCGCTCGCCGGCGCGACGCCCTATCTGCAGCAGTTCGGCGCCACGCTCGGCGGCTGCCTGCTCGCCTCCGAGGCACTCGCCGCGAAAGCCGAGGGCAACACGGACGCCGCGCGCTACGTCTCGCTGGCGCGCTTCTTTGCCGAGAACATCACCGTGCAGGCGCCCGCGCTCGAACGCACGGTGACCGAGAGCGCGGAGTCGGTTGCGGCGGCGGATGCGGTGCTGCTGGGGTAAGCCGCGTCCGCGGCACGAGAGGCTATCCCGCCCACAACCGCCGGCTTTCTCCAAATATCGTCGTCAATCGTCGCAATGCGCGGCGGTGCCCCTTGCGGAAATTGGCGCCGAAAAGGTTGACCCGGCGCATTGGCAGGGCTGCGGGATGATGTAGGCTGATGCCCGGCGAGACTCGCGAAGCTGCGAGCGCAGGGAGTTCTCATGGCGAATGGCAATATCGTCGTCACCGAGGAGCGCGGAACGCGCGTGATCACCCTGCGCCGTCCGGGCAAGAAGAACGCGATCACCCAGCACATGTACCGGGAGATGAGCCGCGCAATCGACACCGCGCAGAACAACCCCGATATCCGCTGCATGATCATCACCGGCGGCTCCGGCGTGTTCACCGCCGGCGACGACATCGACGATTTCATGCAAGCCGACACGTCGCGCCCCGAGACGCTGTCCGAAGGCGCCAAGTTTCTCTATTCGCTCGCCCTCAACGTCAAGCCGATCATCGCGGCCGTCGACGGCGCCTCGATCGGCATGGGCACCGTGATGCTGTTCCACTGCGACTACGTGCTCGCCTCGAACGCCGCGACCTTTTCCGCACCCTATATCCATCTCGGCCTGGTGCCGGTCGGCGCAGCCAGCCTCTTGATGCCGAACACGATGGGCTATCAGCGCGCCTTTGCCATGCTGGTGATGGGGCGGACCTTCTCCGCCGCGGAGGCCCATGCCGCCGGCTTCGTCAACACCGTGGTGTCGCCGGGACATACGGAGGTCGAGGCGCGCAAGGTGGCGCGCGATATCTGCCGCCTGCCGGCCGAGGCGGTCGCAACCTCGCGCAAGCTGCTGCGCGCGCCGGCCGAAGACCTCACCCGCCGCATCGACCAGGAAGGCCATCTGTTCGGCGAGCGGCTGAAGTCGGACGAAGCGGTGGCGGCGTTCAACGCGTTCGCGAACCGGAAGAAACGGTAGGAGTTCTCTCTTCCCCTCTCCCCTTGTGGGAGAGGGTGGCCCGCCGCGATAGCGGCGAGACGGGTGAGGGGTTGTCTCCGCGAGCACATCTCACTCCGTCATTCGCGGATAGAACCCCTCATCCGGCGCTTCGCGCCACCTTCTCCCACAGGGGGAGAAGGAAGAAAGCGCGGCTCGTTCACGACAATGCTTCGTGAAATCTTCGCGCGGACCGACTAATCTGGTTCCATGCGATACCGATCCGTCCTTGCCGCTCTCGCTCTCGCCTGCGCCCTCCCCGCCTCGGCCCAGACCGCCGCCCCCGTCGAGTTGCGCATCCTCGCGATCAACGATTTCCACGGCCATCTGCGGCCGCCGCCGGGCGGCATTCGCATCAGCGATCCCGAGGACAAAGGCAAGAAGGTGATGGTCGCGGCCGGCGGTGCCGAATACATGGCGACGCTGGTCAAGCAGCTGCGCGAAGGGCACAAGAACACGATCTTCGTCGCGGCCGGCGACCTGATCGGCGCGAGCCCGTTCCTGTCGGCGATGTTTCACGACGAGCCGTCGATCGAGGCGCTGTCGATGATGGGACTTGCGATCACGTCGGTCGGCAATCACGAATTCGACGAGGGCAAGACCGAGCTGCTCAGGATGCAGAACGGCGGCTGCCATCCGGTCGACGGGTGCCAGGGACCACATCCCTTCACCGGCGCCAAATTCCGCTATCTCGCCGCGTCCACCGTGGAGACCGCGACCGGTCAAAGCGTGCTGCCGCCCTATGAGATCCGCGAATTCGACGGCATTCCCGTCGCCTTCATCGGGCTGACCTTGAAGGAGACCGCGGGCATCGTCTCGCCATCGGGCATCGCCGGGCTCGAATTCCGCGACGAGGCCGAGACGGTGAACGCCCTGGTGCCGCAGTTGAAGGCGCGCGGTGTTGAAGCGATCGTGGTGCTGATCCACCAGGGCGGCGAGCCCGCCGGCGACTACAACGAATGCCCGGGCATCACCGGGCCGATCGTCGATATCGTCAAGAAGTTCGACCGCGCCGTCGACGTCGTCGTCAGCGGCCATACCCACCGCGCCTATGTCTGCGATATCGACGGACGGCTCGTCACCAGCGGCGACAAATACGGCACGCTGGTCACAGCGATCGATCTCAGGCTCGATCCTGTGACCCGCGATATCGTCAGCGCCAGGGGCGAGAACGTCATCGTCGCCAACGCGTCGCTGGCGAAGGATCCCGAGCAGACCGCGCTGATCGACGCCTATGACAGGGTATCCGCGCCGATCGCCAACCGGCCAGCGGGATCGGTGACGCAGACGCTGTCGCGCGTGCCGAATGAAGCCGGCGAGAGCGCGCTCGGCGACGTCATCGCGGACGCGCAGCTTGCCGCGACCAGGTCGGCCCAGGATGGCAGCGCTGTCATCGCGCTCACCAATCCCGGCGGCATCCGCACCGACATCGTGCCGAAGGAGAACGGCGCGATATCCTTCGGCGACGTCTTCGCCAGCCAGCCGTTCCGCAACCGCCTCGTCACGATGACGCTGACCGGCAGCCAGCTCAAGGACATGCTGGAGCAGCAATGGCTCGACCCGAAGCGGCCGCGGATCCTCCAGGTCTCGGACGGCTTCAGCTATGCCTGGGATGCGTCCAAGCCATTCGGAGAGCGCGTGATCCCCGAGAGGATGATGCTGAGCGGCCGGCCGATCGAACCTGGAAGCGGCTACCGCGTCACCCTCAATGATTACCTCGCCGTCGGCGGCGACGGCTTTACCGTCGCCAAACAGGGCACCTCGCCGCAATATGGCGGCTACGACGCGGATGCGCTGTTCGCGTTCTTCCGGGCGCACGGGCCGATCGGTCCGTTACCGCCCACCCGCATCCTGCGGGTGAATTGATCCGGATCAATCGGGCCGGCTCGCCCCTTTGCCATTGCCGCCCAAGCGCATAGATTGCGTCAGGCGTTGCGTTTTGGCGCCGGATGCGCCAAGCGACGACAAGAGCCCGTTTCCTGTGAGGCCGACCTGATGAGCACGCTTCTTCTCTCCCACAAGGCCTGCCTCGACCACGTCACCCCACCGGGACACCCTGAAAGGCCCGATCGCCTGCGTGCGGTGGAGGAAGCGCTGTCGCACGAGCGCTTCCAGTTCCTGGTGCGCGACCAGGCGCCGGAGGGCGACCTCGATCTCGTCACGCTCTGCCACAACGAGCATTACGTCACCGAGCTGCGCCACATCGCGCCCAGCAGCGGGCAGGTCTATATCGACGGCGACACCTCGATGTCTCCCGGCACGTGGGAAGCGGTGATGCGCGGCGTCGGCGGCGCGGTCGCGGCGACCGAAGCGGTGATGGCGGGCGAGCATCGCAACGCCTTCGTCGCGGTGCGCCCGCCCGGACATCACGCCGAGATCGGCAAGCCGATGGGCTTCTGCTTCTTCGACAACGTCGCGATCGCCGCGCGGCACGCGCAACGCAAATTCGGCATCAAGCGCGCGGCCATCGTCGATTTCGACGTGCATCACGGCAACGGCACGCAGGACATCTTCTGGTCCGATCCCACCGTGATGTACTGCTCGACGCATCAGATGCCGCTGTTTCCGGGCACCGGCGCCAAGAGCGAGCGCGGCGATCACGACACCATCGTCAACGCGCCGCTCGCATCCGAGGACGGCGGGCCGGAATTCCGCTCTGCGTTCGAGAATCTGATCCTGCCGCAGCTCGAAAAATTCAGCCCCGAGCTTGTGGTCATCTCCGCCGGCTTCGACGCGCATTACCGCGATCCGCTGGCCTCGCTGAATCTGCGCGCCGAGGACTATGCCTGGGTTACGCGCAAGCTGATGGATCTCGCCGACAAGACCGCGGGAGGACGCGTTGTGTCGGTGCTCGAGGGCGGCTATGACCTGCAAGGACTGAAAGAATCTGTTACGGCGCATGTCGGCGCCCTGATGGGCGCTTGACGCACCCGCCACATTAAGCCCGCAAAACCCGCCTTCACTGTGGGCTGAGCGAATCGGGCAATCGGAAACGGATATGGCCGAAAACACCCAAGTCGACGTCTCCCGCCTCACCTTCGAGCGCGCGATCGAGGAACTCGAGACGATCGTGAAGCGGCTCGAGGATGGCAAGGTGCCGCTCGAGGAATCCGTGTCGATCTATGAGCGCGGCGAGGCGCTGAAGCGCCGCTGCGAGGAATTGCTGCGCCAGGCCGAGGCGCGCGTCGACAAGATCACCACCGATGCCAGCGGCCAGGCCGCCGGCACGGCACCGCTCGACGTCCAGTAGGCCGGGCCCTTGCGTCTCCCCTGAGAGAGTTGGTTTGAAATTTCCTCGCACAGGGGCGCGGTCGGCACCATCCTTTCGTGATCGCACGCTGCCTGGGGGGGCGGTTCCATCCGGGCGGGCCGACATTGTCCGTGCCGAATCCGCGCTCAGCGGGTGAAAAGCCACCTCATTCGGGGTAAAAAGCCTGCCGAAGGACCAGGAGGCCAGGAACCCCCGGCCCCGGACCGCGGTTAACCACTCTGGCCCGGCGGTTGCATCTGCATACCCCTAATCGGTCCGGCGGGTTGGCTTTGGCCCAAGCTTTGGTGTAAAGCTGCGCGGAGTGTGGCTTTTTGCAAGCCTTGCGTGGGCAGAGAATTCCGACGACAAGCGCTTCAAACTGCTAATGAAATTGGCTGGGACGGACGAAGCCGATCTAAGTGACAGGGATCACAGAGACTGAACCGGAGCGCACTTAAGCTTACCTAAGCTTGAAGACGGGGTTGTCAGCTTGAAGAAGAGGCTTGGCCCCATGCAGGTGGCTCCGACGGTTTGAGGACTCGCGCTGCGCCGATATTGTGCAAACCCATCGCGCACCGGAATGACCTTCCGGCGCTGACAAATTGGAAATCGCCGTGAACGCATATAGTAAAACGCCGCTTCTCGACACCATCCGGACGCCGGAAGACCTGCGCAAGCTCAAGGTCGAGCAGGTTCGCCAGGTCGCCGACGAGCTGCGGCAGGAGACCATCGATGCCGTCTCGGTGACCGGCGGTCACTTCGGCGCGGGCCTCGGCGTGGTCGAGCTCACCACCGCGATCCACTACGTCTTCGACACGCCGCGCGACCGGCTGATCTGGGACGTCGGCCATCAGGCCTATCCGCACAAGATCCTCACCGGTCGCCGCGACCGCATCCGCACGCTGCGCACCGGCGGCGGCCTGTCCGGCTTCACCAAGCGCAGCGAGAGCGATTACGATCCGTTCGGCGCGGCGCATTCCTCGACCTCGATCTCTGCCGGCCTCGGCATGGCGGTCGCGCGCGACCTCGCCGGCGGCAACAACAACGTCATCGCCGTGATCGGTGACGGCGCGATGTCGGCCGGCATGGCCTATGAAGCCATGAACAACGCGGGCGCGATGAACTCGCGCCTGATCGTCATCCTCAACGACAACGACATGTCGATCGCGCCGCCGGTCGGCGCCATGAGCGCCTATCTGTCCCGCCTCTACTCCGGCAAGACCTATCGTACGCTGCGTGAGGCCGCCAAGCAGATCAACCAGCGTCTGCCCAAGGTCATCGCCAACCGCGCCAACCGCGTCGAGGAATATTCGCGCGGCTTCATGATGGACGGCGGCACGCTGTTCGAGGAGCTCGGCTTCTACTATGTCGGCCCGATCGACGGCCACAATCTCGACCATCTGCTGCCCGTGCTGAAGAACGTCCGCGACATGGAGACCGGCCCGATCCTGGTCCACGTCGTGACGCAGAAGGGCAAGGGCTACGGTCCGGCGGAAGCCTCCGCAGACAAGTACCACGCCGTCGTCAAGTTCGACGTCGCGACCGGCACGCAAGCCAAGGCCAAGCCGAATGCGCCGGCCTATCAGAACGTGTTCGGCCAGAGCCTCGTCAAGGAAGCCCAGAAGGACGACAAGATCGTCGCCATCACCGCGGCGATGCCGTCCGGCACCGGTGTCGACATCTTCAACAAGGCTTTCCCCGACCGCACCTTCGACGTCGGCATTGCCGAGCAGCACGCGGTGACCTTCGCCGCGGGTCTTGCGACCGAAGGCTACAAGCCGTTCTGCGCGATCTACTCGACGTTCCTGCAGCGCGGCTATGACCAGATCGTGCATGACGTCGCGATCCAGAGCCTGCCCGTGCGCTTCGCCATCGACCGCGCCGGCCTCGTCGGCGCCGACGGCGCGACCCATGCCGGCTCGTTCGACAACGCCTATCTCGGCTGCCTGCCCAACATGGTGATCATGGCGGCGGCGGACGAAGCCGAGCTGGTGCACATGGTGGCGACCCAGGTCGCGATCAACGATCGTCCGAGCTCGCTGCGCTATCCGCGCGGCGAAGGCCGCGGCATCGAGATGCCCGAGGTCGGTATTCCGCTCGAGATCGGCAAGGGCCGCATGATCCGTCAGGGCAGCAAGATCGCCCTGCTCTCCTTCGGCACGCGCCTCGCCGAATGCGAGAAGGCGGCCGACGAGCTCGCCGCCCATGGCCTCTCGACCTCGATTGCCGACGCACGCTTCATGAAGCCGCTCGACACCGAGCTGGTGCTCAAGCTCGCCCGTGACCACGACGTGCTGATCACCGTCGAGGAAGGCTCGATCGGCGGCTTCGGCTCGCATGTCGCGCAGTTCCTGACCGATCAGGGCGTGCTCGACACCGGCATGGTCAAGTTCCGCTCGATGGTCCTGCCCGACGTGTTCCAGGACCACGACACGCCGGCGGCGATGTACGCCCGCGCCGGTCTCGACGCCAAGGGCATCGTCGCCAAGGTGTTCGAGGCGCTCGGCAAGGACGTCAAGGCCGAGACGGTCAAGCTGGCCTGAGGGCGAGCTTCGACCTTCGGCGAAGCAAGCGCGACTTTCATGAAGATCTATCTGGCAGGGCCTGACGTGTTCCTGCCGGATGCGATCGAGATCGGCCGGCGCAAGGTCGATATCTGCGGTCGCTACGGCCTCACCGGCCTCTATCCCCTCGACAACGCCATCGATCTCGCCGCGCCCGATGCCGCGCGGAAGATTTTCTGCGGCAACGAGGCGATGATGGACGAGGCCGACGCCATCATCGCCAATCTGACGCCGTTCCGCGGCGCCGGTGCCGACCCCGGCACCGTCTACGAGCTCGGCTACATGGCCGGCCGCCGCAAGTTCTGCCTGGCTTATTCCAACGATGGCGCCACCTACGCCGACCGCCTCGGTCGCTTCATGGACGTCACCTCCGAGCACGGGCGGCTGATCGACGCGCAGGGACTGACGGTCGAGGATTTCGGCCTCGTCGACAACCTCATGATGATCCATGCGCTGGAGCTGCACGGTTGCCCGCTGGTGACGCCGGCCACGATGCCGATCGACGTCTGGCGCGATCTCGCCGCGTTCGAGGCTTGCGTCCGGATGGCGGCCGCGCGATTGATGGCTAAGTGAGCGCCAGCCCTGTTCTGGAGAGTCGGTTGTCCCCTGCCCGCAAGCGCGCGGATGTTCTTTTGGTCGAACGCGGCCTGTTCGAGAGCCGGGCGCGGGCGCGTGCGGCGATCGAGGCCGGCCTCGTCACGGCTGACGACAAGCCGGTGGCGAAACCGTCGGAGACGATCGCCGAGGACGCCGTGATCCAGGCCGAGCCAGCACACCCCTATGTCTCGCGCGGCGGCGTCAAGCTTGCCGGCGCGCTGGAGCGCTACAGAATCGAGATCGAGGATCATGTCTGCCTCGACGTCGGCGCCTCCACCGGCGGCTTCACCGAGGTTCTGCTGGCGAACGGTGCGAGCCTGGTGTTCGCCATCGACGTCGGCACCAGCCAGCTGCATCCCTCGCTGCGCGGTCATCCCAAGATCGTGTCGATGGAGGAGACCGACATCCGCGCCTATGACGGCAAACGGCTGCCGGCGCGGCCCGATGTCGTCGTCATCGACGTCAGCTTCATCTCGCTCAAGACGGTGCTGCCGGTGGCGCTCTCCCTCGCCGCTGCGCCGATGAGCCTGCTCGCACTGATCAAGCCGCAGTTCGAGGCGGACAGGAAGCACAACAAGAAGGGAATCGTCCGCGACGCCGCCGTGCACCGGGAGATCTGCGACGACATCGCCGCCTTCGCGGCCTCGCTCGGCTGCACCGACATCGAGGTGTTCCCCTCCTCGATCGCGGGCGGCGACGGCAATATCGAATTCTTCCTGGGCGCGCGCCGTGGTTGAGCGTCTCACCATCGACCATGTCGGCCATCGCGGCGACGGTGTCTCGCTCACCACGGGCGATGCGGTCTATGTGCCCTACACGCTGGGCGGCGAGACCGTCGAGGTAGATCACGTCGTGGGTCATCATCCCGATCGACGCAAGCTGCTCGCCGTGGAGGTCGCAAGCCCGGAACGCATCGCACCGTTCTGTCCGCATTTCGGCGTCTGCGGCGGCTGCGCCATCCAGCACTGGGCGGCCGAGCCGTACCACGCCTGGAAGCGCGGCATCGTCGGGGAGACACTGGCGCAGGCCGGCGTCGATTGCGAGGTGGCGTCGCTGGTCGATGCCCATGGCGCCGGCCGCCGGCGCATCACGCTGCACGGCCGCTTCGGCACGCATGACGTCCTCAAGGTGGGCTTCTCCGCGACGAGCTCGCACGACGTCATCCCGATCGATCGCTGCCCGATCCTCGATCCCGCGCTTGATGGCGCGCTCGAGGCCGCCTGGGCGATCGCCGAGCCGTTGACGTCGAAGATGCCGGTGACCAAGCCACTCGACATCCAGGTCACCGCGACCGCCAACGGCCTCGATGTCGACGTGCGCGGCTCCGGCCCGCTGCCGACGCCACTGGTCACGGCGCTGTCCCGCGTCGCCGAGCAGCACCGCCTGGCGCGGCTGACGCGGCACGGCGAATTGGTGCTGCAACGCCTGCCGCCGACGGTGAAGATGGGCCGCGCCGAAGTCACGCTGCCGCCGGGCTCGTTCCTGCAGGCGACCGTAGCGGGCGAGGAAACGCTGGCCGCACTCGTCACCGAGCGCGTCGGCAAGGCCAAGGAGGTTCTCGACCTCTTCTGCGGCGTCGGCCCGTTCGCATTGCGGCTTGCCGAGAAGGCCCGTGTCACCGCCTACGACAACGATGCCGGAGCCGTCGCAGCGCTGGCGAAAGCCGCGCGCACGCCGGGCCTGAAGCCGATCAAAGCCGAGCCGCGCGACCTGTTCCGGCGCCCGCTGGTGCCGCCGGAGCTGCGCGACTTCGATGCCGTCGTGTTCGATCCCCCGCGCCAGGGCGCACAGGCGCAGGCGCTGAAGCTTGCCGCCAGCAAGGTACCTGTCATCGTGG
Source organism: Bradyrhizobium nitroreducens (assembly GCF_002776695.1). Taxonomy (GTDB): domain Bacteria; phylum Pseudomonadota; class Alphaproteobacteria; order Rhizobiales; family Xanthobacteraceae; genus Bradyrhizobium; species Bradyrhizobium nitroreducens. The sequence goes on along the minus strand of NZ_LFJC01000003.1, from coordinate 5,940,671 downwards.
CGGTGTCCTGCAACGTCGCGACCTTCGCCCGCGACGCGCGGCTCCTGATCGACGGCGGCTATCGGCTGGAAACGGTGGTACCTGTCGACCAGTTCCGCCACACGCCGCATGTGGAGCTGGTGGCGCGGTTCACGCGGCAGACCGCGAGCTCATAATCGAGCGAGCGTCCTCTAGGCTTGATGCCAGTCAATCGCGCCGCCGTTCGCTGACGTTAAAAGCGTCCTGCGCAATTCAACGTGGAGCGGACGTTCGTGGTTGACCGACGCCAATTCATCGCGGCCGCGCTCGGACTTTCCGGGGCAGCGATCGACCCCGCTGCAGCTGCGGCCATGACCTACGACGAAGCCGTGAAGACGTCACGGGCTCCGCTGCAGGCCGCGCCGCGGGATCGCGAGCTCGTGCGTTTTGCCACCCTCGCCGCCAACAGCCACAACACCCAGCCGTGGATCTTCTCGGCACGCGGCAACGAGATCACGATTGCACCGGATTTCACGCGCCGCTGTCCGGCCGTCGATCCGGACGATCATCATGTGTTCGTCAGCCTCGGCTGCGCCGCCGAGAACCTCATCCTCGCGGCGTCCACGCTGGGCTGGCGCGCCGCCCCGGTCATCGACGGCGACGGGATCGTGATCGCGCTCGAGGAAGCCCCGCCCGCCACGTCGGCGTTGGCGGCTGCGATTCCAGCCAGGCAATGCACCCGCGCCGTCTTCGACGGCAGGTCGGCCAGGCCCGAGATTTTGCGCGGGCTCGATGACGCCTGCCGCGAACCTGATGTCACGGCTCTCCTGCTGACCGATCGCGCCGCGATCGCCGGGGTCACCGATTACGTGCTCGAAGGCAATTCGGCGCAAATGCGCGACAAGGCCTTCATGCGCGAGCTCATGAGCTGGATCCGCTTCAACGAGGCGGAGGCGCTCGCGACCATGGACGGGCTGTTCGCGCCCGCCTCGGGAAATCCGTCCCTGCCGTCATGGCTGGCACGGCCCCTGCTGAAATTCTTCTTCACCGAGAGCGGAGAAAACAAGAAGTACCGCGAGCAGCTCGCCAGCTCTTCTGGCGTCGTCGTGCTCGCTGCCGATCGCAGCGACAAGGCGCACTGGATCGCGGTCGGCCGCGCCTGCCAGCGCTTCGGTTTGCAGGCAACCGCGCTCGGACTCAAATATTCCTTCGTCAACCAGCCGGTCGAGGTGGCGGCCTTGAGGTCACAATTTGCGGCCTCACTTGGTCTTGGCGAACGCCGTCCCGATATCGTGATGCGTTTCGGAACCGGTCCGGACCTGCCGAAATCGCCGCGGCGTCCGCCGGAGCTGGTGATGCGATCCTAACGCCGCAACCCGCTCAATGCCGGCGACTCGCCGGGCAACATGTTCGACCTGATATCGCTGTCCATGCGGCCGGAGTCCTGCTGGATCACGCCGGCCCCGAACGACAGGCTGAGATTGGAGGTCGGCTTGAACTCGATGCCTGCAAATGCGCTGGTGCCGGGCGCTGTGCCGGACGTCAGCGGCGCAACCGAGCTGCCGATACCGCCATTGTATTTCAGCGTGTCGAAGCCGGCGAAGAATGTGACGGGCATGCCGCCCAAGCTCTTGGTGGTGTAGCCGAACTGCGTGCTGTCGTAGGAGAGAGCGCTGAAATTACTGGCAAGCCCGTTCTGATTGAAGCCGGTCTGAGCAAGGCCGCTCCAATTGAGGTTGCCGCGCTGGCTGCCGACGAAGAAGCCGTTCGCGAAATTGGTCCGCCCGCTTGCGTCGCCCGCATCGAAGCTGGTGAAGTTGCCGTACGTGTCGGAACTCTGGCCGGCGCCGCCGCTGAGGCCGAAGGGCCCGCCCGGAATCCAATATCTCAGCGGCGCGACCTGCGCATGGACCGGTGCTGCGGCCAGGCAGAGCACCGCGAGCGGAGTTGCCAAACGACGTGACGAGGCGAGGCTGAACATTAAAATCTACCGTCAGAACTTGTAGATTATACCCCTTGAACATCACCAATGCCAGCGGAGCGGCCGTACCAATGTCGCAGCCGCAGGTCTGGCGATTGATCGGTGTGGCGGCTTCGCACAGGGCTGCACGATCTTGAGACAGGGCGACCGACGGGTGAAGGGACCGGCGCAATCCGGCGGCCCGCGGCCGTGAAAGCTATGCCGTCCTGTCCACGGAGGACGATGAATCCGCCGGCGGATATTTCGTCACCGGCACCATGAAGGACTTGGTGCCGACCTGGTAGATGATCTTGCCGTTCTGCCCGTCGTCGGTTGCGATCTGGGCCTGCCCGAACATGATGACGTTCTTGTAGACGTAGCCGGTGCCCTGGCGGGTGACGCCGTCGGTGGTGACGCTGACCTGCGCTTCCTTGCCATTGACGGCCAGAACCTTGAAGCTCGCGCTCTTGCCGTTGTCGGGAGAATAGCCGCCCCAGCTTCCCATGAGGCGACTGTCGGAGGCCGGCGGGGCCTGCTTCTCCAGGTTCGCGGTCTGCTTGCCCGCCCCCCCGAAGGAGAACAGCATCACCATGTTCTTGCCGTCCTTGGTGCCGACCGTGACCCCGCCGAAGGTGATGAGCGTGCCCTGGACCTCGGCAAAGCCACGCTCGGTGTGCCCGTTATGGGTGTATTCGACCTGCGCCCGGGCACCGCGGATGTTCACGACCTTGAAGCCGACGGGCTGATTGCCGTTGCCCACCCAATTGCCCTTCCAGTCGCCGATCAGAGCGCTCTGGTGATACAGGCGCTCGTTGGCTGGCGAAATCTGACTGGTGCTCGATGAGACGATGGCCATTGGATTGCTCGGGGACGGGCCTGACAAACCCGCTTTCGTCCGCCTCGGCAATGTCGGGATGCCGACCGGAAACGAACAGAAACCATGCGATTAGGGACCCGCGCCGGTTAACGAGCCGTTAAACTCAACTGCCGGCTGGATGGGCAAAAGGTCTCAGCCGTGGCCTTCAGCGCCCCCAGCGGTCCGACCAGATCTTCTCGCCGATCAGGCAATTGACTCGCGGCTCCTTGTCCGCAACCCGCATCACCGGACGCTCGGGCGTACGGCCGGCCACCTCCATCAGCAGCTTGGTGCGGATCGCCTCCTTGAACTTGTCGCGATCCTTGATCGTGATGACGAAGGAGCCGGGACCGCCGACGACGCAGTCCTCGTAGTAGAGATCGAGATTGTCGATATCCATGGTCGAATAGGACGGCTCCTTGACCATGATCGGCAGCCCGTTGATGACGATACCCTTCTCCAGCGCGGCATCGCGCGCCACCGTGACCGGGCCGCCATTGTTATTGGGGCCGTCGCCGGAAATGTCGATGACGCGGCGCAAGCCCCGATAGGGATCCTCGTCGAACAGCGGCATCGCGAACATGATCGCGCCCGAGATCGAGGTGCGCGAGGCGCGCCGGATCGGCGTCTTCATGATCTCGGCGGCGACCGCATCGGCCGTCTCCGGGCCGTCGACCAGCCGCCAGGGAATGATGATCTTCTGGTCGCTCGAGGCGGCCCACTCGAAATAGGTCACCGCGATCCGGCCGTTCGGGCCGAGCTTCAGCGCCTGGAGAAACTCCTTCGACTGGATCGCCTGCGCATAGCCTTCGCGCTGGATCGCGAGCTCGTCCATGTCCATGGAATAGGACACGTCGACCGCGAGGATCAGCTCGACGTCGACCGTCTGCGCGTCTCTGTCGGCCGCAAGCCGCTGCGGTTGCGTTTTGGGCGGCTCGAATTTCGGCCCTGGTGCCGCGATGCCCGCGACGTCCCCTCCGGCAAACATGCCGGCAACCAGTACAGCCCCGATCGAGAACAGCAAGCGCATCGCAGCCTCCCGTCGTATGACGTGATGGTGACATGCAATCGCCTTGCCGCAAAGCGCGAAGATCGCCTGCGCTTCACATTCGAGTTAGGAATTCGCGCATTGCGCAAAGCTGCCACCCCGCTGCCATGCTTGCGCCGTCGAAACACGTGCGATGTGGAGACGCTGTCACGCCCACTTGTCCGACGCGATTTCCGTGCTAGGTTGGCCGCACAGATGGGGATGGAGTCCCCCGACAACCGCCCGGCGGCCTTGAACCCGAATCTTGGACCGTAGTGGGCTGATGACTCCTGCTTGAGGAGGGGCAATCTTTGAGCCTCTGCCTTCGGCGGGAGCATGGACAAACCCGCCGCTGGCGGGTTTTTTGTTGTCTGGTGACAAAGGCGAAGACGTGACGACGACGACACCGAATACGGCACGTAGCGCGCTGCCCAGGGGGATCTGGGTACTGGGCTTCGTCTCGATGCTGATGGACGTCTCCTCCGAGATGATCCACGCGCTGCTGCCGGTGTATCTCGTCACCGTGCTCGGCGCCTCGACGCTGACCGTCGGCTTCATCGAGGGCATTGCGGAAGCGACGGCCTCGATCACCAAGATCTTTTCCGGCGCGCTGTCGGACTGGCTCGGCCGCCGCAAGCTGCTCGCCGCCCTCGGCTATGGCCTTGCCGCCCTCACCAAGCCGCTGTTTCCGCTGGCGCCCAGCGTCGGATGGCTGGTGGCGGCCCGCTTCATCGACCGCGTCGGCAAGGGCATCCGCGGCGCGCCGCGCGATGCGCTGATCGCCGATATCGCACCTCGCGGCCTGCGCGGCGCAAGCTTCGGCCTGCGGCAATCGCTCGACACCATCGGCGCCTTCGTCGGGCCGCTCATGGCGATCGGTCTGATGTGGTGGACGGCAGACAATTTCGCCCTCGTCTTCTGGTTCGCCGTGCTGCCTGCCTTCCTGTCCTTCGGCCTGATCGCCTTCGCCGTGAGCGAGCCGGAGCCGGACCCAAGCCGGGAGCCTGCCAAGAACCCGCTCAATCTCGCCGCGATGCGGCAGCTCGGCGCGGTCTATTGGCGCGTCGTCGCCGTGGGCGTCGTCTTCACGCTCGCGCGCTTCAGCGAAGCATTTTTGATCCTGCGCGCGCAGAACATCGGGCTCAACGCGATGTGGGTGCCGGCGGTGCTGGTGCTGATGAACATCGTCTACGCGCTGTCGGCCTATCCAGCCGGCGTGCTGTCGGACCGCATCAACCGGACCGGCCTGCTCGCGCTCGGCCTCGTCTTCCTCGCCGGCGCCGATCTCGCCCTCGCGCTGCTGGCGAATCTCGCAGGCCTCGCGCTCGGTATCGTGCTGTGGGGCCTGCATATGGGATTGACGCAAGGCCTGCTCTCGGCGCTCGTCGCCGACGCCGCACCGCCCAGCCTGCGCGGCACCGCGTTCGGTTATTTCAACCTGTTCACGGGCCTGGCACTGCTGGCCGCGAGCGTGATCGCCGGCGCGCTGTGGGACGCCTATGGTCCGATCGGCACGTTCCTGGCCGGGCTCGGCTTCGCGCTGATCTCACTTCTGGGGCTGCTCGCCGTCGGCAACGGACTGGCCACGGAGGACAAAGCATGACGGGAGGCTGTGCATCGTGCTGAGCGGAGCAATCGCGATCATGATCGGCAGCGTGCTGGGCGGCTGCGCGCGCTACTTCGTCTCCGGTGCGATCGCGCGGCGGCTGGGCGAGACGTTTCCGTGGGGCACCATGACCATCAACGTCTCCGGCGCCTTCCTGATCGGCATTTTCGGCGCGCTGGCGACCCATCCCGGCTCGACCTTCGCCGCGCCCGATCCATGGCTGTTCGCCGTAACAGGCTTTCTCGGCTGCTACACCACGGTGTCCTCGTTCAGCCTGCAGACGCTGACGCTCGCGCGGAGCGGCGAGCCGATCCACGCACTCGGCAACGTCGTATTCTCGGTCGGGCTGTGCCTTGCCGCGGTCAGTTGCGGTTTCCTGCTTGCGGACGGACTGGGAGGCTAGCGGCCGATGAACTCTCCCGCCGAACGCTGGCGCACTGCGATGCTCTATGCCTGGGTCGCCGCGGGCAGCATCGTCGGGGGTCTGACGCGTTATCTGGTCGGGCTCGCGCTCGACACCGGACCGGGCTTTCCCTTCGCGACACTGTTCATCAACGCGACGGGCTCGCTGATCATCGGCTTCTACGCGACGCTGACCGGCCCGGACGGCCGCATGCTGGCGCGGCCCGAGCACCGGCAATTCGTCATGACCGGGTTTTGCGGCGGCTACACCACCTTTTCGACCTTCAGCCTCGAGACCTTCCGCCTGTTCCACGGCGGCATGAAATACACGGCGCTCGCCTACATCGCCGCATCCGTGATCTGCTGGCTGGTGTCGGTCTGGCTCGGCCATATGATGGCGAGCCGCTACAACCGCTTGACAAGGAGCTGAGCATGCAAATTCCCAATCAGGCCGTTTCGCTCCGGATCTTCATCGGCGAGAGCGATCATTTCGACGGCAAGCCACTCTATGAAGCGATCGTGATGACGGCGCGCGAGCGGCACCTCGCCGGCGCCACCGTGCTGCGTGGTCCCATGGGATTCGGCAAGTCGAGCCGGCTGCACACCTCGAAGATCCTGCGGCTGTCGGAAGATCTGCCGCTGCTGATCGAGATCGTCGACAGCGAGGACAACATCAACGCATTCCTGCCCATCCTGGATGGCATGATGTCGAGCGGCCTGATCACCTTGGAGAAGGTGCAGGTCCTGCAATATGGTGAGAAAGCCGCGAGCTGATCGCTCCGGCAGCAACCCCAGCCCACCGCGTCCAGGAGGCGGAATGAACAACACCGTCACCAAGCCGAAGACGCGGACCAGGATCAAGGTCGAGCGGCCGAAGCTGCACAAGGTCATCCTGATCAACGACGACTATACGCCGCGCGAATTCGTCACCATGATCCTGAAGGCCGAGTTCCGCATGACCGAGGATCAGGCCTACAAGGTGATGATCACCGCCCACAAGCTGGGCGCCTGCGTCGTTGCGGTATTCACCAAGGACGTCGCCGAGACCAAGGCCACCCGCGCCACCGACGCCGGCCGCGCCAAGGGCTATCCGCTGCTGTTCACGACCGAGCCGGAGGAATAGCGCTCAGACGACCGCCGCCCGAGTCTCCTCGGCGAGCCCATACACGCGCTGCGCCTTCGAAAATCCCGCGATCGGAAATTCGCCGAGTTCACGCCAGTCGTGGCGGCAGACTTTCACAAATCCCTCCGATGCCACGACAGTGCGGCCGAGCTTGCCTGCGATCTTCTCCAGCCGCGCGGCGAGATTGACGGCGGGTCCGATGCAGGTGAAGTCGAGCCGGTTGCCGCCGCCGATATTGCCGTAGAGGATGTTGCCGATGTGCAGCGCGACGCCGAAGCGGAAGCGCTCGACGATGTCGCCGACCGGAAAGGCCAGAGCCTCGACGCTGGCGCGGGATTCGCGCGCCGCCTCCAGCACGCGCGCGCTGACATGCGCGGCATCGCCGACATATTCGTCGATCGGAAACACCGCGAGCAGGCCGTCGCCCATGAATTTCAGCACCTCGCCGCCGTGGCCCCGGATCGCGGTGACCTGACAGTCGAAATAGCGGTTGAGGATCTGGACCACCGTTTCGGGCGGCAGCCGGTCCGACAGCGCGGTGAAGCCGCGCAGATCCGACAGCCAGATCGCGGCCTGCATGGTGTCGTTGTGGCCGCGCCGGATCTGGCCGCCGAGGATGCGCGCGCCGGCGCTGTTGCCGACATAGGTGTCGAGCAGCATCTCCGCGGTCCGGCGCTGCGAGATGATCTCGATGATGCGCGCCAGCGGTTCGATGATCACGCGCAGCGCCGCGATCTGCTCCGGATCGAAGCCGCCAGGCTGCCGTGTGCTCACGCTCATCGCGTGAAGCGTGCCGTCGAGAAAGTGAAGCGGCAGCGCCAGATAGTCGGTCGCGCCCTCGTTCCTGAGATCGAGCAGGACCGGAAAGCGCTCGGCCTCGGGACCATGCGGATTGCCCCTCACCTCGACCTCGTCGCTGAACACGATGCTGAGGGGACTGGCCTGGAACTCCGGGGTGGTTTGGATTTCGAAGTCGACCGTGCCCATCTGGATCCCCGAGACGCCCTCGGTCCAGATGAAGTTGCGGCCGAACACCTCCGGATGCAGCGTCCGGATGAAGACTCCGACGCGCCAGAGTGGCAGTCCGGCCTCGACCATGCGCTCGCAGCACTCGGTCATCCAACCCTCGGGGTTGTCCACGGGGTGCCGCGCCGAGATCAGCCAGTCGACGACATCACGATATGAAACGGTGCTCATGGCTTCATCGTGCCGGATCGGCAGCGATCCCGCCAGCGACAAGATGCTGCGATCAGCCGACCTGCCCGCGATGCCTCAGGAAATGGTCGGCCAGCACGCAGGCCATCATGGCCTCGCCGACGGGGACGGCGCGGATGCCGACGCAGGGATCGTGGCGGCCCTTGGTGAAGATCTCGGTGTCGGCGCCGTGGCGGTCGACGGTGAGGCGCGGCTGCAGGATCGACGAGGTCGGCTTCACCGCAAAGCGCACCACGATCGGCTGCCCCGTGGAGATGCCGCCCAGCACGCCGCCGGCATGGTTCGACAGGAAGCGCGTGCCGTCATTGCCGGTGCGCATCTCGTCGGCGTTCTCTTCGCCGGTGAGCTCGGCCGCGCCGAAGCCGGCGCCGATCTCGACGCCCTTCACCGCGTTGATGGTCATCATCGCACCCGCCAGATCGGAATCGAGCTTGGCGTAGATCGGCGCGCCAAGGCCCGCCGGCACGCCCTCGGCGACGACCTCGATGACAGCGCCGATCGACGAGCCGCTTTTGCGGATGCCGTCGAGATAGGTCTCGAAGAACGCGGCCTTGTCCTTGTCCGGACAGAAGAACGGATTCTTGGCGATCTCGTCCCAGTCCCATTTGCCGCGGTCGATCTTGTGCGGGCCGATCTGCACCAGCGCGCCCCGCACCCTGACGTCCGGTATCACTTTTCGCGCGATGGCGCCGGCGGCAACGCGCGTCGCGGTCTCGCGCGCCGAGGAGCGGCCGCCGCCGCGATAGTCGCGCAGGCCGTATTTGGCCTCATAGGTGAAGTCGGCATGGCCGGGACGAAACTTGTCCTTGATCTCGGAATAGTCCTTCGAGCGCTGGTCGGTGTTCTCGATCAGGAGCCCGATCGGCGTGCCCGTCGTCACCTGCACGCCGGTCTCCGGATGCGCCATCACGCCCGACAGGATCTTCACCTGGTCCGGCTCCTGGCGCTGGGTGGTGAAGCGCGACTGGCCGGGACGGCGGCGGTCGAGATCGCCCTGGATGTCGGCCTCGGAGAGCGGGATCATCGGCGGGCAGCCGTCGACCACGCAGCCGATTGCCACCCCGTGGCTCTCGCCGAAGGTGGTGACGCGGAACATGTGGCCGAAGGTGTTGAAGGACATGCCGAACTGCCGCCTAACGTTGACATGCAACGCAAATGTTAAATGTCAACGTGACGTAACGCGATCTGAATGGGGGGTCAAATGGTCCCACAGTCGTCATGGCCGGGCTTGTCCCGGCCATCCACGTTCTGGGCCGCCACGAGCGAGTTAGTGCGTGGATGCCCGGGACAAGCCCGGGCATGACGGGCAACGCGGCCGGCTTAACTGAACTTCTCCAGCCGCCCGTCGCGAAACACGTAGACCGCGCCCTGCTCGATATAGAGCTCGGCCGCGCTGACCGGGGTCTCCAGCCCGAGCGAAACCATCAAGGCCCGGCATGTCCCGCCATGGGCGACCGCGACGGTGTCGGTCTGCAGCTGGTCGTACCAGGCGCGCACGCGGACCTGAACGTCGGCATAGGTCTCCCCGCCGGCGGGGCCCACGGACCATTTGTCGGCGAGGCGCCGGGCGTACACGTCGGGATCGGCCGCCTCGCTCTCGGCCAGCGTCAGCCCTTCCCACGTGCCGTAGCCTATCTCGCGCAGCCGGTCATCGACCGCGTATTCTGCAACCGGCAGTTCGAGCCTGCCGCGCGCGAGCTCCATGGTCTGGCGCGCACGGCCTAGCGGGCTCGACACGTAAGGCAGCGCCGCCTTGTCGCGCCCCTCGCGCTTGAACAGGTCGGCGAGAATGCTGCCCGCCTGGACGGCCTGGCCGCGCCCGCGCGCATTCAGCGGAATGTCCTTGGTGCCCTGAAGCCTGCCGAGCGCGTTCCACTCGGTCTCGCCGTGGCGAAGATAATAGATCGTGGGCACGGGCATTCCGGCTGAAGATCAGTCCTTGCCGCCGAACGAAATGTCCGGCGCGTCCGGGCGCTTCATGCCGAGCACGTGATAGCCGGAATCGACGTGATGCACCTCGCCGGTGACGCCGCGCGAAAGGTCGGAGAGGAGATACAGCGCACTGCCGCCGACGTCCTCGGTCGACACGTTGCGCCGCATCGGCGAATTGTTCTCGTTCCACTTCAGGATATAGCGGAAGTCGCCGATGCCTGATGCCGCGAGCGTCTTGATCGGGCCTGCCGAGATCGCGTTGACGCGGATGTTCTTCTCGCCGAGATCGGCGGCGAGATAGCGCACGCTGGCTTCGAGCGCAGCCTTGGCGACGCCCATCACGTTGTAATGCGGCATCCACTTCTCGGCGCCGTAGTAGCTGAGGGTGATGAGCGAGCCGCCGTCCGTCATCAGCTTCTCGGCGCGCTGCGCCACGGCCGTGAACGAGTAGCAGGAGATCAGCATCGACTTGGAGAAGTTCTCCGCCGTGGTGTCGACGTAGCGGCCGTCGAGCTGCTCGCCATAGGCGATCGCGTGCACCAGGAAATCGATCTTGCCCCACTTCTCCTTCAGCACCGCGAACGCGGCGTCGATGGTCGCGGCATCGGTGACGTCGCAATGGCCGAGCACGAGACCACCGATCTCGGCGGCGAGCGGCTCGACGCGCTTCTTCAGCGCATCGCCCTGATAGGTGAAGGCGAGCTCGGCGCCGGCGGCATGGCATGCCTTGGCGATGCCCCAGGCGATCGAGCGGTTGTTGGCAAGGCCGAGGATCACGCCCCGCTTGCCTTGCATCAGACCTGAATTCTGCGCCATTTTTGAACGTCCCGTCGAACTCTTGCTGAGGTCTGGAGGTACACCAGCCCTCCCCCGCGGTACAGTCCTAATACGCCGCGTTAACGCTGTTTCGAGCGCCGGAATAGCCGTTCCATTCGGGTGTTATGATCACTATGGGCGCTCGCGCCTGACATCAGGACGTCAAGCTCGCAATGAGTGCGTTTCGCCAGAGTGTGGAAGCCATGATCCCGGCGTTGCGCCGCTACGCCCGCGCGCTGACGCGCGACGCGGACGCGGCCGACGATCTGGTGCAGGACACGCTGGTGCGGGCGCTGCGTTCGGAGCGGTTGTTTCTCGGAGGCGACGTCAGGAGCTGGCTCTACACGATCCTGACCAACCTCAACAAGAACCGGCGGCGCTCGCTGGCAAGGCGGCCGCAGTTCATGCAGCTGACGGAGAACAACCCCGACGCCAGCGGCACCGAAGCCGAGGGGCGCGACATCGAGAGGGCGCTGGCGACGCTCGTCGAGGAGCAGCGCTCGGTGCTGCTGCTGGTGATGCTGGAGGGCATGAGCTACCGCGAGGTCGCCGACATTCAGGGCGTGCCGATCGGCACGGTGATGTCACGCCTTGCCCGAGCCCGCGCCCACGTCAAGGCCTCGCTGGAGGGCGAGCGCCCGGCGCTCAGGCGGGTGAAATGATGCCAGGGTTGATGCATCGCGTAGTGTCCGCCTGCAGTTCTCCGATGCAGCGAACGAAGTTGAGCTTTGAACGACTTTTAGGGCCACAGAGCCAGAGACGATCGATATGAACGACCGCAATATCCCAGTGACCGAGGACGAACTGCACGCCTATGTCGACGGCGAGCTGCCGGCCGAGCGCCGCGCCGACGTCGAGGCCTGGCTGGCCGCCCATCCCGAGGACGCCGAACGCGTGCAGTCCTGGCGCGCCATGGCGGAGATGCTGCACGCCCGCTACGACGCCATCGTCCAGGAGCCGGTGCCGGCACGCCTCGAGCTCGAGCGGCTGGAGCGCCGCCCGCGGCAATGGCTCTATGGCGCCGCCGCCGCTGTGCTGGTCGCTTTCGTCGCCGGCGGCACGGCCGGCTGGGTCGCGCATGGCGCGGCCAGCGCGCCTTCGACCTTCCAGAGCTTCACGGCGGACGCGCTCGACGCCCACCGCCTCTATGTCGTCGAGGTCCGCCACCCCGTCGAGGTCGGCGGCAACGAGCGCGACCACCTGCAGGCCTGGCTGACCCGGCGCTGCGGCTGGACCGTGTTCGCGCCGAATCTGGAGGCGAGCGGGCTGAAGCTCGTCGGCGGCCGGCTCTTGCCTGGCCCGAACGGCCCCGCGTCGTTCCTGATGTATGAGGGCGCCTCGGGCGAGCGGTACACGATCTACACCGCCAAGACCGAGAATGGTGCGACGCAAATGCGTTACGCCAGGACCGACAAGGACGGCGCATTGTTCTGGGCCGAGCGCGGCGTGGGTTACGTCGTCAGCGGCGGCGGCGACCGCGAGCGGCTGACCAAGGTGGCGCAGGCCGTCTACGATCAGGCGGAAAAAAACGGCACTTAAACGACGCTTGAGCGCGGTGCCTCGATTCCGTCATTGAAAATTTGGAATCAGGACATCGGCGCGTCTCATTATCGCACCGGATGATCACGCGAAAATGAGCAGCGTTCGATCCGCCGATCGACGCGGGCGGCCTCGATTGGGGATTTTGGTACCGCGCTGGTCCCCCTCTCGAGGCCGCACCTTTTTATCGGCTGCCCCGCCGGACAGCCGACACGTCGAGCTCATGAAGCGCTACCACGCCTCAGGCATATGATGGGCATCATCTCCAGGACGATGCCCTAGGCCTTTAGGAGAACCCCTTCAGTTCGATCGCCTAACCAAGCCCGCTACGTGGATTGTAGGGGTGTTGATCCCGCCACTTCTCCATCAATGCTTCAAGCTCGGCGTCGTTCCCGTCCGGTAGCATAATCCTGATAGTGACGAAGAGATCCCCGGTTCCACCAGATTTTGGCAGACCTTTGCCCTTGAGGCGGAAGGTCCGGCCGCTGGAGGTGTTTTTGGGGACCGAAAGCTCCACGGCATTGCCGAGGGTGGGCACCCGGACCTTCCCACCGAGCACCGCCTCATAGAGCGCGACCGGCAGCTCGATCCTGAGGTCGGCACCCTCGACCTTGAAGAACGGGTGCGGCGCGACGCTGATGGTGATCAGGAGATCGCCGGGCGGATGGCCCTGCGCGCTCTCGCCTTGCCCCCGGAGCCGGATCTGCTGGCCCTCGGTGACGCCAGCCGGAATCTTGACGTTGAGCTCCTTGCCCGTCGGCAGCCGGACGCGCTTCTCGCCACCCTTGACCGACTCTTCCAGCGAGACGGACATGGCGACGTTGACGTCGAGATCAAGCCCGATCCCGCCGGTGTCGAATTCGAACTGCCCGGCGCCGCCAGCTCCGGGCCGCGCGCCGCGCACCCCGCCGCCGAACATGCTGTTGAGGATGTCCTCGAAGGCGCCGCCGCCCTGGCCGGGGCCGCCGCCGGAGCGGAACGTGTAGCTCTCGAACCCGCCGGGACCGGCGCGGCCGCGCGGCCCGCCGCCGCCACCCGGAAAGCCCTGGAAGCGCGGCTTGCCCTCGGCGTCGATCTCGCCGCGGTCGAACTGCTTGCGCTTGTCCTCGTCGCCGAGGATCTCGTTCGCCGAGTTGATCTCCGAGAAACGCTCGGCGGCTTTCGGGTCGTCCTTGTTGCTGTCGGGATGATGCTTCTTGGCAAGCTTGCGATAGGCGCTCTTGATCGCGGCAGCGCTGGCGCTCCGCGGCACCCCCAAGACCTCATAGGGGTCGCGCATCCGTCACGTCTCCTTCAAGAAATCGAATTGTCCAAAGGGCTCCCCGCCCCACCTGCGATCCATGTGGGGATGGAGTGGCATTTTTGCAACTAGGCTTGCCGGCCGAATCCTAGCTCCGCCACGGCTTTAGCGTATGAATCTCCCAACGGCCACGGCTGCTTTGACAGCCGGCGCCCTGGAGCCAGCTTTCAGTCTTGCCGTTGACGTAGCTTGCCAGGAAGTCGCGGCATTTGCGGCCGTCCTCGGCGGCATAGGACTGCGCGATCGGCGTCACCGAGCCGCGTGCCCCGGTGTCCGGATTCTCCCAGTGCTGGCTGGAATCCTTGTCGCCCTTGCTGAGGACGTCGGAGGCGGCGTTGCGGGCGAAGGCGAGATCGGTCTCGGTCGGCGGGGCGTCCTTGGCCGGCGTCGCAATCGAACCGGTCAGGTCGCTGTCGTCGGCCTTCGCGTAGGCGCTCTTGTCACCGCGGGAAAAGCTGCAGCCGCCGGTGCCGAGCCCGATGAGAATGATCGTCAAGACAAAGCCGGACGGCCGGATCGCCGATAGGCCAACGCGTCCCCATGCCCTATATAGGGCGGTAGCGGACAACAACGCGTTTTGGGCCGCGGGACGCAACTCGGACTCCAGACATGACCGACACGACCTCGATGAAACACCAGACACCCTTAACATCCGGTGATTTTACCGCCGCCGACGAGCCATTTGCGCTGTTTGAGAGCTGGCTGAACGAGGCGATCAAGAGCGAGCCGAACGATCCGAACGCCATGGCGCTTGCAACCGTCGACCCTGACGGCCTGCCTGACGCGCGCATGGTGCTGATGAAAGGCTTCGATACCGAGGGTTTTGTGTTCTACAGCCACATCGCGAGCCAGAAGGGCCGCGAACTCGCCGCAAATCCTAAGGCAGCGTTACTTTTTCACTGGAAGTCGCTGCGCCGTCAGGTCCGCATCCGCGGCAACGTGACGCCGGTGACCGACGCCGAGGCCGACGCCTATTTCGCCACCCGGCCGAAGCAGGCGCAGATCGGGGCCTGGGCGAGCAAGCAGTCGCAGGCGCTCGAGAGCCGCTTCGCCTTCGAGCAAGCCATCGCGAAAGTCGCGGCCAGACACGTCATCGGCGAAGTGCCGCGGCCGCCGGGCTGGAGCGGCTGGCGCATCACCCCCTCACGGATCGAGTTCTGGCACGACCGCCCGTTCCGCTTGCATGACCGCATCGAATTTCGCCGTGACGCGGCCGGCCAACCGTGGTCCAAGACGCGGATGTATCCGTAAGATTGGGCCGACCTGAAAGATGTCCATGCCGCATTCGTCCAATGCGCCGCGCCGCACGCTGCTCCTGACCGGAGCCAGCCGCGGTATCGGCCATGCCACCGTGATCCGCTTCTCTTCCGCGGGCTGGCGCGTCATCACCTGCTCGCGGCATCCCTTTCCGGAGGACTGCCCGTGGGACGCCGGCCCCGAGGATCACATCCAGGTCGATCTCAGCAATCCCGCGGACACGACACGCGCGATCTCCGATATCCGCGACCGCCTCGAAGGCGGCATGCTGCACGCGCTGGTGAACAACGCCGCAATCTCGCCGAAGGGCCCGGGCGGCTCCCGGCTCGGTTCGGTCGACACCGATCTCGACACCTGGACGCATGTCTTCCACGTCAACTTCTTCGCACCCATCATGATCGCGCGCGGACTGATCGAGGAACTGAAGGCCGCCAAGGGCTCGGTCGTGAACGTCACCTCGATCGCGGGCTCGCGCGTGCATCCCTTCGCGGGCGCTGCCTACGCCACCTCGAAGGCCGCGCTGGCCTCGCTGACGCGCGAGATGGCCTCCGATTTCGGCCGCGTCGGCGTGCGCGTCAACGCGATCGCACCGGGCGAGATCGACACCTCGATCCTGTCGCCGGGCACCGAGAAGATCGTCGAACAGCAGATCCCGTTGCACCGCCTCGGCACGCCCGACGAGGTCGCCAAGATCATCTACGTGCTGTGCACGGACACCAGCTCCTACGTCAACGGCGCCGAGATCCACATCAACGGCGGCCAGCACGTGTAGTCCGTTCGGGTGTCATGACGCGGCGGGGATGGAGCAAGGGCGAAGACTCCACGTCGTCATGCGATGCTCCAATGCAGATCCCAGCGGCTGTGCCGTAGGATGGGCAAAGGCGCATAGCGCCGTGCCCACGATCTTCCTCCATAAGCAACAGGGCGTGGGCACGCTTGCGCTTTGCTCACCCTACGAGATCGAGCTTGTGGCACGCAGCTCAGCTTGCAGACACGCCTTCGCATTCTCGCGGCTCAATTCGCCCGAGCTTTGCTTCGTCGCTCCACCCTCTTGAGCCAAGAGGGCGCAGGGAAGGCCGGGTGCCGGCTGGCACCCGCGGTCCGCTGCGCGAAAGGCACGCGCAAAAAAGACCGCACAGCAGCATACAGGTGTCGCCGATCACTCGGCCTTCCCTGCGCAGTGGCTGGACGGCTTATGCCGTGATCTCCCGGGAGCCGACCATTCCTTTTGGCCTCCCTCGCCCCGCGAATTTGGATGATGCAGTCTGCCCGGTTGGGCTCGCTCGCACCTTCGCAAGACTTGACCGTGGCAACGACGGCCAGGACCACACGGTTTTGCCGTACGCACGGCCCGCCATGTCGCCGCAGTATTTCCAGACTCCGTCGACAGAGCCGGAAACTTACGAGCGAGACGAAGCCTAGCAGCGCCGTCGTCCGCACGAAGCCTCGGGCTCACAGGGACTACCCGCCCTGCCCGCGCCTCTCGTGCCGACGCTGCCGCGTCCACCGCAACCCCGGCTCGCGAACATGACGACCACAAGTCGCCCCTCTTGGTGAGCCGGGATGAGCGACACATACGCCGAAACCGAATTTCGGTAAAGTGGAATATTTTTGGCGGAGAGGATTGACAGAGGGCGACACAGGCACGGTGCGTAGCCCGGGCCGCGATCCACTTGCGCCCCCGCGACGCTCATCGCAACCGATAGCTCGAATGGCAGGAGACGCAGTTCTGGGTGACGTGCGACAGGGCCGCCATCGTCCCGGCGCGGTCCTGCGTCATCGCGACCTTGGCGAGCCCGCTCGCCGCCGTATGCATCGACAGGCCGATACCGCGCATCGCCTCGGGCATATAGGCCTCCATCATCTCTTCCATCGTCATCGGCTTCGGGGATTTATTCCCGGGAGGACGGCTGACCTGCTGCAGCGACGGCGGCCTGCATCCTGCCGCCGACGGCGAATCCAGCCCCAGGCGCTCGGCGGCGGCTTTCGAGGCCGCGGCGTAGTCGTCCCTGGCAAGGGCATCGACGATCTCGTTCAGCGTCTGCAGGTGATCGCGCATATTGCCGAGGAAATGGGTCTGCATATCAGGCGGAAACTGCACCATCTCGCGCGTGTCCTTGGCGGCGCTGCCATGGGACATGTGGGAGTTCATGGCCTGATCCTGAGCTTGGCTCTGTCCAGCCTGCATCTGATGATGCATGCCGGAATGGTTGGAGGTCTCGGCCGACGCAACGGCAGCCATCGCCAGGATTGCAGCGCCGCCCGATGCGGCTTTCGTCCACCACGACAACATGATCGATCCCTTCCGTCGCCAGGCGCCCCTCCTCCTTCTAAACGGCCGTCCGCCGACGGCGTATGATTGCGATCATACCGCGCTTCTCAAGATGCGGATTTGTCCCTTGCCCCGTTCGATCTCACCGTCGGCGGCCATCGCCGCCAGCGTGCGATAGAGGGCTTCGTGCGCCAGCCCGAGCTCCGCTGCGAGATCCTTCAACGTTCCGCGCAGCGTCACGCTCCGCCCCTTGGCGTCGGCGTTGACCGTCAGATAGTGCCTGACGCGATCACGAGCCGAGTGGATGTTGCGGCGTTCGAGCCGGGTTCGCAGCGTCATGACCTGGCGTGCGAGCATCGCCGAGAAAGCCAGCAGCAGCTTCGGGTCGCGTTCCAGCTCGGCGAGCAGAGCTGACTTCGGGTACAGGCGCACGGTCGCCTCGCTCGAGGCAATGGCGTCGCAGTGGTAGGCCGACGAGAACAGTGACGCCTCCGCCAGCACGTCGCCAGGCGCGGCAAGCTGCAGAACAGCCTCGCGGCCGGAGCGATCGAGCCGCACCAGCCGGATCTTGCCCTGGACGACCTCGTAAAGTCCGGCCGGTCTCGCGCCGGCTCGAAACAAACTCTGCCCCGCCTTCAGCGAGCGTTGAGTCGCGGAAGCCGCGATGTTCGCCGAAATCCAATCGATCTGATGCATGGGTCATCTCGGCTGACGGGAAACGCTCAAGGGTCTTGTTTGACGCGTTTTCTTGACGCGAACCGGGATCCACTTCGCTCGAAAACGCTCTGGGTGATGAATATTGTGGCAGCATGGTTTACACGGCCAATGATGAGCCATGCGATCCCTTTTGCCAATTGAAGGGGCCGCGACGCCAAAATCAGGTTCGGCGCGACGCGAGACCGCCCAACCTTTCCAAGAGTTCATGGAGGTCAAACCCAGTTGATTTGATCTTGCCGCCCCGCGCGGTGAGACTTCTGCGGCTCCGGCTGCCTGATTGGGGATCCGGACATTGCGATGGATGGAGCTGTCATCGATGCCGAAATTCGATCCTGAGCTCGTGTTCACCATGAGGACGGCCCTCGAGGAGGCCATGACCAAGGTGCCTTCCGACCTGGTGACGATATCAACGAAGGCGTTCCTCGCCGAATGCATTCTCAAGGCAACTGCGCAGGGACACACCAACTATGCCGATCTCGTCACCGCTGCGACCGATCACATCCAGACGATCGCCTCTATGTTTTCGTGAGAGTCCGGCCTGACCGTTTGCCGGCCGGCAGATCCACAGCACCACCTCACGTCGGCGAACGCGCCGCCTGGCGCGGTCGCGGCGGCATGCCGGCGCGATCGACCAGCAGATCGGTCTGGTCTCCGGCCTCGAACTCCATCAGGCTGGGCGCAGGGCCGACCGTCTCAGATCGAACATCGGGAGTGTTTCGCCGCGTGGCAACTCGGATCCCGGAGTGGTTTGACTGCGGTCATGCAGATGCTATTGAAATCACCGTCATGCGCCACTTGAACACGACCGAACTGGAGCGGCAGGCCAAGGAAGTGGCTGCGCTGATGCGCATGTTCGCAAATGAGCACCGCCTGCTCATCCTTTGCAGGCTGGTGGAATATGGCGAGGTTGCCGCCAGTGCTCTGGCCGAAGACGTCGGCCTTTCCGCCTCGGCACTATCCCAACACCTAGCGAAGCTGAAGGCAGAGGGCGTCGTCGCTGCCCGACGCGACGGGCAAACGATGTGGTATCGCATCGCAGACCGGCGGGTCGAAGAGCTGTTTTCGAGCCTGCACCGGCTCTTCTGTCGTCCCCGCAAACGATGAGCTTGCCTCCCATGCCTCAGGAAACGGGGACCCCCTAA
>NZ_LFJC01000003.1:5916440-5921539 GCF_002776695.1 Bradyrhizobium nitroreducens | reverse complement strand
CGCCGCGTTGACACGTCGGGCAAAACACCGGCATATTGGCATCATCAGAAGAGTTCGGTTCAGCCCGCGCGGACGCCATCCGTTGCGGGTTTTTCATTGGGCGCGATGGTCAATGAATGCCTGTGGTGCGTTCGAGGATCTCGGCGAGTTCCTCGAACGAGAACGGCTTCCTGATCATCGGCAGGCCGCCGCGCCGGGGTTCGCGACCGGACAGTTGCAGCATCTTTAGCTCCGGGCGGACGCGCTTGGCCAGCTCGGCCAGTTCATGCCCATCCATGCCGGGCATGTTGATGTCCGTGATGAGGACGGAGATCTCCCGGTTCTGCCCGAGCCTTTCGAGCGCATCCTGGCCGTTGTGGGCGCTGACCACCTCCCAGCCGAGATCCTCCAGCATGCCCACGACCACGTCGAGGACGGCGGGATCGTCGTCAACAACCAGGACAGTGAGCCTCATCGCACAGACGTTCCTTCTATCGAAGACATCAACGCGGCCCTCGTCGGGTAAGTTCCGGCGCGCGCCTAATCGTCCTTCGACAAATCGCCGGGCTTGGTGGGAAGGCCGATGGTGCCGCTATCGCCGTGCACGAGATCGCGGTTCTCGGCACTCGCCTCACTGGAATTGTCGATCAGCATTTTGCGCGGGACGCCTTCGTTGTCGCTGCGAGGTTTTGGATTTGGTAATTTTGGCGAGGGCTTGGGTTTCACTGGCCGATCCTCCTGGCCAGCCAACGCTTGGACGGCCTTTTCGTTCGGCTTTTAGTTCCCGCCCTCCAGCTCTCCTATCGGCACTGGCGAACTTTGCCGACCGACAGGGGCCCAGATCCAAACTGAGAGTAATTCAGATTTGTACCTCGCTAACGCGCCCAAGCCGGAATTTCGGCTCCCTTTTTGACGATGCCGATGAAGTAGAAGACGCTCTCGCGTGTAAGCTCTTTGTGGTCACCGTGCGTGAACACGATTTTTAGGCCCGCCGCATCAATCATCTCGCGGAAGGTTTCTACGGTCGAACCGCGATTGTTCTCTTGGAGAACGATCACGCCATCATCGGCCAAGTAGGGATGTATCGTGCTGAAAAACTCTCGGTGAATGGACCAATCGGGATCGTGCGCACGGATGTCGCCTTTGTACTGATCGATGAAGTGAGGCGGATTACTCACCACCAGGTTCCACCGCTCGCTCTTTGGTATGCTTCGCAGATTGTTGGATTCGTAAACTGAGACCCGATCCTCAAGGTGGTTCAGCTTGACGGTTTTTCTGCAGCGGTTCACCGCGGCGGGGTTGATGTCGGCTAGGCAGAGCGTTTCGCACAAGCCGTGGCCCAACATCGAAAAGCCGATAAATGCGGGTCCGGCGCACCACTCGAAGAGGCGAGGCTGTTTAGGCATCCCACGGGAGCGCAGAAATGGAATGAAGTCTTGGCCGAACTCTATGCCGCCCCCATCGAGCTCGCTCTTATACTCGACCGTGATCCCGCCCAAGACGATGCGCTTCGCGGGCCTTATTCGGCGCAGCGCCGGTCTCACAAAGCCATGCTCGATCGTGTGCAAAACGCCCATCGGCAATACCAGTAACTGAAGGCATGCTGCATGCCGCCGGACTTTCGGTGGGCTTGCCGCGCCAGTTGATCGAGAAAATTCTTCGCCTTCTAGCTGTACATTTCTGAATGTTTCTGATTGTGTCAACTGGAATCCGATGGAATTGCCGGGACGACCATGAGTTTGATCCAAAGGCTCCGAAGGCGATTGTTTCCGCCGCGAGAAGCGATCGAAGGATACGAAAGCGAGGAGCTGGTCGATATCATCTTTCGCAAGACCATCGCCTTTCAGGGAGAAGAAGACTGGCCGTTGGTCACAGGCTTGAGAACAGTGCTCGACTTCGGAGGTGGCGCCGGCGTCCACTACAAGACGGCCCAACGTCAATTGCCGGACATTAGGTGGGCTGTAGTTGAGACGCCTGCCATGGTGAGGCGTGCGAAAAAGCTATCGACAGACAGCTTGAGGTTTTTCGAGCAGATCGGCGAGGCGGCCGACTGGCTCGGAGATGTCGATTTGGTCCATTCGAATGGCGCAATTCAGTACGTGCCGGACCCCGTCGAGACAATCCGATCACTCTGCGCAATCGCCCCCCGGAAGTTGGTCTGGCATCGCGTCCCAATAAGCGACGGAGAGGCCAGGCGAGAGGTTCAGACATCGTACTTGAGTGACAACGGACCGGGGCAGGTATCCTCGCCCACGGAAAAACTTGTGAGATACAAACGGACCTGGATTCCCGAGCAAGCTTTTATCGAGGCTCATGAGGGTTACAGGATGGTAGAACGCAGCCCGGATCCCGGCGAGCACGGAACACATCAATTTAGATTTGTGCCGTCCTAGGAGCCTAGAAGGTTTCTGCGCTCACGGTGGTGTTGATGAAGCCTCGCTTAGGAGAACTGTCCAATCGCCTGCCTAAACGGATAAACGGCCGCTCGATGCAACGCCAGGAGATCCATGCAAGCGGGGTGGTCAGAACCACACCTAGTGCGGTGCTGAGAAGGGCCGAAACGATCGGTGATCCCTCGAAACTCGTAAGCCGAACAGCGATCGACAGCCCGATCATGTGAAGCAGGTAAAAGCTGTAGGAAACTTGGCCGAAAAAATTGCTCCAAGTTGCGTCGAGGAACCTAAAGAGTTTCGAATCTGGTGCAAAGGCTATCAGAGCGATCAGGCAACCAGAGCTCAACGTCTCCAGCAAGATTATCCATCCAGTTTGTTTTTGAAGACCGCAATACGAGAAAACTGCGGCGGCGACGATTGCAGCGAAGGTCCCCCGTTACTGGTGAGCGCTTCGACAAAGCGTTTCCCGGTGAAGTGCAGGACGACGCCGACTAGAAATGCGTAAAGAGGTCCGAGATTCGAAAAGCCGCCGAGCAAATGCGTGAACTGACCGACGAAGGACAGACCGAAGAGGATGACAATCGCAGGCAGCACTCTTTGCCACCCGAAGCGCTGGCAGATCCAGAATGTCGCCAGGATGACTGGTGTAGCCAAGCACTCGACGGTCATTGACCACATCGGGCCGTTGATGTCGTGCTTAAGCATCAGAGCGTTCAGCAGCACGTTGAACGCGGAAAAGTCGGGAGGAAACCCGTGATAGAAACCAAACTGCGCATGGAGGGCAGTGAGAAGCAGAACCGCCGCGATGCCGGCGGGGAATAGCCGGAAGACCCGATGCCTGAAGAACTCAGCGATCGTCGGGCCTCGCGCCAAGGAACGCGCGAGGACGAAGCCGCTCAGCACAAAAAACAGAACAACGGGCGCGAGCCCAGTGACGTTTGTATCGATGGAGCGTCCAAACGCGTGGTACGCCACCACCGAGACGGCCGCGAGACCACGAAGCGATTCCAGTCGCGAAACGAAGCCAAGATCCTTCTGCAGAACAGCCCCCTAACCGTGTTCTGAAGCCCTCTGCAATGCACGCTAGGGGCGACGATAACCTGCCGTCATCGCCCCTAGATTGCAATCATTTTCGATCTCGGAGGCCGGAAACGTGTGGGCAAGACGATCCGACCGAAGGAGCGGCCGAAGGGCGAGAATGTGGTCGACCTGATGGAAGCGATGCGGCAAAGCGTCAGTGGGACGCTGAGCCGGCGAGGGGGGTGAAGAAGCCCGGAGCCGTGAGTAGCTGGATTTTCAAGGGTAGATGCCCTATTTTCCGCCCTGAGGTAGGTATTGGTCGAGAGCCATGAGCGTCCGGATCAACCAGGAATACGTGAACGACACCCGAAGCTGATCATGCATCGGCTTATTGCGCGGCAGATCGGTCGCGACCCGTCACTCGTCGAAAGGGCGAAGGATTCTTTGGCCCATAACTCGCAGCGTTTCGAAGGCTACACTTTCGTTCGCGAGTGGTCGGACATGCTTGGCTTTCCTCCATCGACTGTACGGCGCCGTTTGACGAGTCGCAACGAAGAGATAACGCGTCTGCGTCTGTCCTCGCCTTGCGTTTTGGCGGAAGGTGTCAACTTCGAGGATGACACTCTGCGCCGTCGTATCTGGAAGGCGGCGAAGCGGATTGCAGAGAGATCTACGATCCATCAGACCGCGGCACTTCCGGGGATGGCGGCGTGACACAAAACTCGTTTGTTCGAACTATTTAAGACCTTGTCGAGACAGTCAGGGTGATTGCCCGGCTGTTTAAAACCGACAAGGTCTTCATCATTGGCAGCCAAAGCATATTACTTTCGTGGCCCGACGCTCCGGTCGTCCTACGCACCTCTGGCGAAATCGACGCTTATCCGGAGAACGAGAAGATATGGGAAATTCAGCAGAAGGAGCTGGATCCAGAAGACGATCCGGAGGCTTCAGAAGAGATAAACGCTCTCTACGGCGAGGGCTCAAGACTCCATCGCGAGCACGTCTTCTATCAAGCAAACAGGCGCGTTGATCTTCATGGAGACACGTGGGCCGCCGAATAACAGTGCATCACTGTCGCCACTCCGGCTCGTCGTTGGTCCGTCTGGCATGCACTAACACAGGCCCAGCCAACGAATCCACCGCAGTTGTCTCATCCGGCTGCGCCGTTTGGGCTGGAGCTCAGGGTAACATTCGCAGGTGCGGCGAGGTGGCAAATTTGCAAGCCGATTGTCAGGTTAGATCGCTCTCCGATAGGAAAGCGGGGCTCCGGAAATAGTGGGGTTCGCAATGTAGCGGACCAATGACTCGAACTCCCGACAACTCTTCGGGCGAAACGAGTTTTCTGGCTAGTTCATGTCCTTCGCCTTCAGAGCTGACTCGCTCACCAACGTGTTTGCTATGGCCGAGCGGAGTGCGGCGCGATCCAACTTCCCGACCCTGGTTACCGGAAATGAATCGACCTGCACGATACGTTCGGGAAGTTTGAACTTCGCCAGACCGCGAGCGAGCAGAAAGGATCCGAGTTCGGCTACGGTCACGTTTCGGCGTCCTGGACGTGGAATGATAAAGGCGCAGGCCTTCTCTCCGTAGGTCGGATCTGGCATCGCGACCACCTTGCCATCGGCGATGTCGGGATGCTGCGCGATCAGCATCTCAATATCCTCGGTGCCGAACTTCTCCCCGCCGCGGTTGATGTTGTCGCGCATT
>NZ_LFJC01000003.1:5915066-5916430 GCF_002776695.1 Bradyrhizobium nitroreducens | reverse complement strand
TGTAGCTGATCGTGCGCGGATCGACCCCAGCCTGCTTGATCGCCCGGCGGATCACATCGGCCTGGGCGTTCGGGTTCGGCACAGTATAGCCGTTGGTCCTGCCGCCGGCGTTCACCATGCTGCCCTTGATCACACCGTAGATGTGATCACCATCGGCAATTGCGTGGGAAAGACGCTTCAAGACCACCGCGCCGACGCCCTCGCCATCGACGAACCCATCCGCGAAATCGCCGAAAGAGCGGCACTTGCTACCGGCGGATATCATCTCCATGGATGAGATTGCCAGATACTGCTTTGGATCGAGGATCAGATTCACGCCGCCGGCGATAGCGACGTCACTTGTCTCGCTATGGAGACTTTCCAGCGCAAGGTGCAGCGCCGTGAGCGATGATGAGCACGCAGTATCGACTGCCATGCTCGGTCCCTGAAAATTCAGAAAATAGGATACCTGGTTGGCAATCGACCAATAGCGTGGACCAGTCGCATAGTAGCCATTCATTGCTCCAACGAACACCCCCACTCTTCGGTTCGCGCTGAGAGACGTCGTTGTATAACCAGCATCCTCTAGACTGGAATAGACCGACTGCAAGAACAGCCTTTCCTGCGGGTCCATCAGCTCCGCCCGACTGGGGGGAATGTTAAAGAACAGGGGATCAAATTCGTCGATCCCGTCGAGAAATCCTCCCCATCGGCTGTAGGTTTTTCCCGACTGTCCCTTGCGTTCATCAAAGTATTTGTCGTGATCCCATCTTGCCTTTGGCACTTCGGCGATACAGTTGGCTCCGTCTCGCAAGTTTTGCCAGAATAGGTCGGTATCCCTGCAGTCCGGGTAGCGGCCAGATATCCCGATGATGGCGACGTCCCTCGATCCCGCGATTGGTTGCCGGGTAGCGTCTCCTGGTCGCGGCTGTACAGGGCTAAACCCCGATGATCGTCGTCTGGCCCGCGAGGCAACGGTGGGCTGCTTGGCGTGAGGCGGCGTTTGGATTTGGGGCGGATCGACAGCGGGACGCTTCTGGATCTGAAGCAACGCTTGCAGTGCTTGCGGCTGGCTCTTGATGAAGTATTCCGCTAGCGCGTCTATGGACCGGTGTTCAAACAGCAACGTGCTATCGACGGCGGTGAACGTTTCCTGAAGTTGGTTTGTCAGTTCAACGCCGACTATTGAATCGATGCCGTAGACGTCCAAGGATTCGGATGAATCGAGCTCCTGACTTGGTATCTTGAGTGTCTTGCCGACAATCGTTTTAAGGTAAGCGACGGTTTTAGTTCGTAGAGATCCGTCGATTTCGGGGTCGGCTTTTGCTCTTGAGACCTTGAGCGGCTTTACGGCGGGCGCCGGTTTGAGGACGGCCCGCATTTGA
>NZ_LFJC01000003.1:5912343-5915056 GCF_002776695.1 Bradyrhizobium nitroreducens | reverse complement strand
GGCGTACGGCAAAATCGTGTGGTCCTGGCGCCCGGGGTCTGTGCGCCAAGTCTTGTGGTGATGTGCATTGCTCAACCGGGCACGCGCATCAGTCATCCGCGAGGCGACGGGGGCAATAGCGCAACGCTCCCCGGGGAGAGCACGACATAAGCCGTAAAGCCACTGCGCAGGGAAGGCCGGGATGTCCTGGCTACACCTGTATGCCGCTGTGCAGCTTCTCGTTACGCAGGATTCGCACAGTGGACCGCGGGTGCCAGCCGGCGCCCGGTCTTCCCTGCGCCCTTTTTCAATCGAGGGTGAGGAGATCAAGCAAAGCTCGGGCGAGATGAGCCGCGAGGATGCGGACGTGTGTCAGCAATGATGATGCTGCGAGCTCTCATCTGTGACCGTCACCCTGAGGCGCCGGAGCGAAGCGGAGGCCTCGAAGGGCGACAGCCCGGCTGCACCTCGGCCGCACATCCTTCGAGGCTCCGCATGCGATGCGTTCGCATCGCACGCCTCGCACCTCAGGATGACGGGATCGACATCGTCACCGCGGAAAGATTCAGGATTGCTCCCGCCTTCGCCAAGGCTTCGGCAGACAAGTCGCTGCGCTCGCAATCACGATGTGGAGGCAGTGTGCGCGAAAGCCACGCTCGCGTGCCCCGGACGCAGCGCAGCGTCTCTTCGACGATGCGCTGCAGAGCCGGGGTCCATGCATCGGTGCGTGCCGTGGCCCGCTGGGTCCCGGCTCTGCGCAGCAACGCCAAGAGCGTTGCAGCGCGTCCGGGACACGAGACTAACAAGCCCCCCTCCCCAACCCTCTTGCATCGGCGACGGGCCTTGTAACAAAACGGTCATGCAGCGAAACTAAACGAACCGGGGACCGCGAGTTGCGGCCCCGGGGGCCGCGGGTTGCGGCCGAGCCGCCTCGCAGGGAGATTTCGATGCGCCGTTCACTGCTGTTGCTGTCCGCCGGACTGACCGTGCTGTCGACCGGACTTGCTTCTGCCCAGAACAACACACCCCGCAACCTGATCCTGTTCATCCCGGACGGCCTGCGCGCGCTGAAGGTGAACCCCGACACGGCGCCCGCGATGGCCGAGGTCCGCGACAAGGGTGTCAATTTCAAGAACCCGCACTCGCTGTTCCCGACCTTCACCATGGCCAACGGCTCGGCGATGTCGACCGGCCATTATCTCGGCGACACCGGCGTGTTCTCCAACACGATCTGGACCGGCTACACCTCCGCCCCCGCCGGCGACACCGTGGTCCCCTTCATCGAGAACGATGCCGTGCTCGGCGACATCGACGAGCATTTCAAGGGCGACTATCTCAACGAGGAGACCATCCTGAAGCTGGCCCGCGACAAGGGCCTCAGCACCGCGGCGATCGGCAAGGTCGGCCCGACCTACCAGTTCGACCATACCGACAAGCCCGAAAAGGCCGGCCTGCATTCGGTCGTGTTCGACGACTCCACCGGCGGCAAGAACGGTGTCGCCCTGTCGGACGAGGTGAAGGACGCACTGACCAAGGCCGGCCTGCCTACCGCCACCCCGCCGCGCGGCGACAATTCCAAGGCGGGTGATGCCAAGACGCCGGGCACGATTGTGGCCAACGTCGCGCAGCAGGCCTATTTCGCCGACGTCGCCGCCAAGGTGGTGCTGCCGATGTTCAAGGCGCGCAACAAGCCGTTCGTGCTGGTGTTCTGGTCGCGCGATCCCGACGGCAGCCAGCACAACACCGGCGACAGCCTCAACCAGATCATGCCGGGCATCAACGGGCCGACCTCGATGGCCGGCATCAAGAACGCCGACAACAACCTCGCCCAGCTCCGCAAGGCGCTCGACGAGCTCGGCCTCGCCGCCTCGACCAACATCATCATCTCGGCCGACCACGGCTTCTCGACGATCTCCAAGGAAAGCAAGACCAGCCCCTCGGCCAAGGTCAGCTATGACGACACGCCCAAGGATTTCCTCCCCATGGGATTCCTGGCGCTCGATCTTGCCAAGGCCCTGGACCTGCCGCTGTTCGACCCCAACGACAAGAACGCGAAGGTCGAAGGCAACAAGCATCCCAAGGCCGGCAACGGCGTGCTCGGCAAGGATCCCACCAAGCCCGATCTCGTCGTCGCCACCAATGGCGGCTCCGACCTCGTCTATCTCCCGAACAAGGACAAGAAGCTGGCGGCGAAGACCATCAAGGCGCTGCTCGCGCAGGACTATGTCTCCGGCCTGTTCGTCGAGGACTCGCTCGGCCGCTTCCCCGGTACGCTGCCGCTGTCGAGCATCAATCTGCGTGGCAGCGCGGCGACGCCGACGCCGTCGATCGTCGTCAACTTCCGCTCCTATGCCAGCGATTGCGGCGAGGCGCCGACCAACTGTTCGGTGCAGGTCGCCGATACCGTGCTGCGCCAGGGCCAGGGCATGCATGGCAGCTTCAGCCGCGGCGACACCATGAACTTCATGGCCGCCATCGGTCCGGACTTCAAAGCCGGTTATGTCAGCGAGATCCCGGTCAGCAATGCCGACGTCGGCATGACGGCCGCCCGGCTGATGGGCCTGCGCGCCTCGCAGAACGGTGGCCTCGTCGGCCGGGTGATGTCGGAGGCTCTGCCCAACGGCGTCGTGCCGAAGGCTTATGCCGGCACGATGAAGTCCAAGCCCGCCGAGGGCGGCCTGACCACCGTGCTGAGTTTCCAGCGCGTCGGCAGCCAGCGCTATTTCGACGCCGC
>NZ_LFJC01000003.1:5911832-5912333 GCF_002776695.1 Bradyrhizobium nitroreducens | reverse complement strand
CCATGTCGTCGGCTGATGTGATCGAGCGCAAGAGCCGGACGTTCTGGCGCCGCCAGCGCGACGCACGCGAATTCCTGCCGGCAGCACTGGAGATCCTGGAGACGCCGGCCTCGCCCGCGGGACGGGCTGTCGGCCTCACCATCATCCTGTTCTTTGCGATTGCCCTAGGCTGGGCGACCTTCGGCCATGTCGACATCATCGCGACCGCGACCGGCAAGGTGGTGCCGACCGGCCGCACCAAGACGATCCAGCCGCTGGAGACCGGCATCGTCTCGGCGATCCACGTCCGTGATGGCGACAGGGTCACGGCCGGCCAAGTGCTGGTCGAGCTCGACCGCACGGTGACCCAGGCCGAGCGCAAGCGGGTTGGGCAGGATCTCGTCGCGAGCCTGCTCGACATTGCCCGCCTCTCGGCGCTGCGCCGCAGCTTTGCCGATCTCGCCGCTCCCCACGATCTCGAAGAGCCTGCCGGTGCATCCGAAGTCGAGATCGCACGGGCGC
>NZ_LFJC01000003.1:5911469-5911822 GCF_002776695.1 Bradyrhizobium nitroreducens | reverse complement strand
GCGCCGCCATGCCCGCGGCGCTCTCGCAGTGGCCGATGTTCGACTTCACCGAACCGATCGAGCAGAACTGCGTGTCCGACGTCGACTCACGGAACGCCTTGCTCAAGCCCGCAATCTCGATCGGGTCTCCGAGCGCCGTGCCGGTACCGTGCGCCTCGATGTAGCTGATCGTGCGCGGATCGACCCCAGCCTGCTTGATCGCCCGGCGGATCACATCGGCCTGGGCGTTCGGGTTCGGTACCGAGTAGCCGTTGGTCTTGCCGCCGGCGTTCACCATGCTGCCCTTGATCACACCATAGATGTGATCGCCATCGGCAATCGCTCTGGATTTGCGCTTGAGCAGAACGGCGCCC
>NZ_LFJC01000003.1:5909764-5911459 GCF_002776695.1 Bradyrhizobium nitroreducens | reverse complement strand
TCAACAAGCAATTTGCCGGGATGACCGCGCTCGGCCGCGTGGGCGTTCCCGACGATATCGGGCCGATGATCGCGAGCCTGCTTGGTCCTGACAACCGGTGGATGACGGCTCAACGCATCGAAGTATCCGGCGGACAGACCATCTAAGACCTACTGATTCTGGACTTTGAGATCGCTGGGCGTCCTCCGGGATTCCCGGCGAAAATTAAGCCAAAACTCGGGCGACCGCATTGCTTGGCAATTGCTGTGAGATTTTTCTTGATCTCCCGGTGCACACGTCGTGCACACGCCGTCCTTTAGCGCATTGAAACAATTGAACTCTCGCTCCAATCCATCATCGGGAAGTTTAAGCTACCTTGAGCCATACAACAACGGCTAGGTCCAACTTCACTTCACCGCTTTTACTATCTCAACGAAATATGATCTTTAGCCTCTCCTGTGATCGCTCTTCCTTACTTCGAGTCTAGAACGCTTCAGGTGCCCCACCATGCACCAAGCTTCTTCTACTTTCAGTGGAGCGATCACTGCGGGTCATGATTGAATGAACTTCCAACTGCTCCTCCGCCTCCGTTCCCACCGGCTTCGATGTCGAGAGTCCGATTTACTGAAGCAGATGTTAAGCGCGCTGTTAGAGGTGTTCTTGACAGTGGTGGCAAAGTCGCGCGCGTCGAGATTTGGCCCGACGGACGCATTTCCGTGTTGATACGGGAAGAAAGATCGATTCCAATAGACCCTGAGGACGATCCAGAGATGTCCAGGAGTTTGCTGTGATGAGGGTGGGACGTTCGGCGCTGCCGCTGCCTCGCTATACAAGGCGCAAACGCCTTCAGAACGAGAGCCTTGCGTATTTTTTCGACGTGCCAACATGGGCACGTAAGAAAGGTTGCCCAGTCAAGAACGAACCGCTCGGCACCAATTACGAGCTGGCCGTGCAGCGCGCAGAGAAAATCTTGCTACCTGCGTTCGACAGCTGGCTGACAGGTGGCGATGATGCGAATCCCGTAGGCATCGGGGTGGTGATCGGAACGCTGGACTGGATGTTTCACGAGTATCGTCGAACGTGGAAACAGAAAACTGCGAAGCGTTTGCAGCCTTTGAGCCCCGGCCAATGTCGCGTGCATGAAACCGGCATTAAGATGGTCTGCGAATACCTGTTGAAGGACGGAAGGCGCCTGGGCACGCGGCGCGTTTCGAGCATCGACACCGCGTTTGCGGACGATCTGTTCGAGAAGCTGCTCTACAAAGATGTCGACGGCGAGAAGGTTGAACGCCGCACGACGGTGAACCATGCGATGAAGACCGCTCGCGGCGCATGGAACACGATCTCAAGGGCACACCCCCACCTGTTTCCGGCGAAAAACCCATTTGAGAAGATGGGCCTGCAATCGACCTCGCGCGAAACGCCGCATGCTGATTTTGACGAGCTGGCAGCGTTCCGTGCGAAGGCGATCGAGTTGGGCTATCCGTCTTTGGCAACGGGTGTCCTGATCGGTTGGGAATGGCTGCAGCGCAAGGCTCATATCTTCATCCGGTTCATGGCGGATCACTACCGGCCGGAGAGCCGCCCGAACCACGTCTATGTCATCAACTACAAGACGAGCACGGGCTCATGGGAGCCGCTCTTCGATAAGAGGGGTAAGCCGCTCTATCCCCTGCTAATGGCCGAACTCGACGCCATGAAAGCATTGCGGCCGAC
>NZ_LFJC01000003.1:5909253-5909754 GCF_002776695.1 Bradyrhizobium nitroreducens | reverse complement strand
CCATGTCGTCGGCTGATGTGATCGAGCGCAAGAGCCGGACGTTCTGGCGCCGCCAGCGCGACGCACGCGAATTCCTGCCGGCCGCCCTGGAGATCCTGGAGACGCCGGCCTCGCCCGTCGGGCGCGCGGTCGGCCTCACCATCATCCTGTTCTTTGCGCTAGCGATCGGCTGGGCGACCTTCGGCCATGTCGACATCATCGCGACCGCCACCGGCAAGGTGGTGCCGACCGGCCGCACCAAGACGATCCAGCCGCTGGAGACCGGCATCGTCTCGGCGATCCACGTCCATGACGGCGACAGGGTCACGGCCGGCCAGGTGCTGGTCGAGCTCGACCGCACGGTGACCCAGGCCGAGCGCAAGCGGGTGGGGCAGGATCTCGTCGCGAGCCTGCTCGACGTTGCCCGCCTGTCGGCGCTGCGCCGCAGCTTTGCCGACCTTGCCGCTCCCCACGATCTCGAAGAGCCTGCCGGTGCATCCGAAGTCGAGATCGCACGGGCGA
>NZ_LFJC01000003.1:5903551-5909243 GCF_002776695.1 Bradyrhizobium nitroreducens | reverse complement strand
AGTCGGAAATCACCCAGATCCAGCAGGACATGAAGAACGTCGCCAGCGCGGCGACCTTCAACGGCGTCAACTGGCTGAGCACGAACGCCTCCACGCCGACCACCGTCAACCTGGTGTCGTCGTTCTCGCGCGTCGGCTCCACGCCGACCACCAGCTCGATCACCGTGACCGTCGCGAACTACTCGCTCTACACCTCGAGCACGAACGGCATCCTCGACACGGTGAGCGGCAGCGCCTCGGTCGACAGCCTCAACATCGGCGCGCTGACCGACTCGGCCGCCGACCAGACCATTCTCGATGGTTACATCGCGAAGGTCACCGCGGCGATCGGCACGGTGTCTTCGGGCGCCGCCAACCTCGGCGCCATCAAGAACCGTATCTCGAACAACTCGGAGTT
This sequence comes from Bradyrhizobium nitroreducens, assembly GCF_002776695.1. Lineage (GTDB taxonomy): Bacteria > Pseudomonadota > Alphaproteobacteria > Rhizobiales > Xanthobacteraceae > Bradyrhizobium > Bradyrhizobium nitroreducens. The sequence continues at coordinate 5,908,846 of NZ_LFJC01000003.1, read as the reverse complement.
CGTGAAGTCGCTGATGGACTCGGTTGATCGCGGTATCGGCCAGCTCGTCGACGCCGACATGAACCAGGAGTCCACCCGCCTGGCCGCTCTCCAGGTCCAGCAGCAGCTCGGCGTTCAGGCGCTCTCGATCGCCAACAACAACAGCCAGAGCATCCTGTCGCTGTTCCGCTAAGTCCCAGACCGTCTGGGGAGGGCCGCGCTTCTGCCGAAGCGCGGCCCTTTCGTTTGGCGCGCCGCGGCGCGCCATGATTTCGGCGCGCCTGTTGCAGAAGGAGCACGGCGCCGCAAGCCCCGCACAAGCTTCGCGGGCTAGTCTGGCCGTTACGACGGGTTGGGTTCACGCGCATTTCCGCTGCCCAAAGGCATGATGCCGCCCTGTCGTACCGGTGCAAGCCCGGTATGTCCCCAAATCCAATCTGCTCTCAAAGGGACATCAAAAATGGCTTCCAGCCTGCTTACCAACTCCGCTGCTATGACTGCGCTGCAGACCCTCCGGAATGTCAGCGCCAGCCTCCAGACGACTGAAAACCGGATCTCCACCGGCCAGCGCGTCTCGACTGCATCGGACAACTCCGCCTACTGGTCGATCGCGACCTCGATGCGCGCCGACAACGCCGCGCTCTCCGCCGTCTCCGACTCGCTCGGTCTGTCGGCCGCGACCGTCGACACCGAATACACCGCCTTGAACAAGGTCATCGGCGACCAGAACTCCGGCCTGACCAAGCTCCAGGCGCTGCTGGTCGAAGCCAAGACCGCCGGCATCGACCGCACCAAGATCCAGTCGGAAATCACCCAGATCCAGCAGGACATGAAGAACGTCGCCAGCGCGGCGACCTTCAACGGCGTCAACTGGCTGAGCACCAACGCCTCGACCCCGGCCACCGTCAACCTGGTGTCCTCGTTCTCGCGCGTCGGCGGCACGCCGACGATCAGCACCATCACGGTGACGGTTGCCAACTACTCGCTCTACACCGCGAGCACGAACGGCATCCTCGACACGGTGAGCGGCAGCGCCTCGGTCGACAGCCTCAACATCGGTGCGCTGACCGACTCGGCCGCCGACCAGACCATCCTCGATGGCTACATCGCGAAGGTCACCGCGGCGATCAACACCGTCAGCCAGTCCGCCGCCAACCTCGGCGCCATCAAGAACCGCATCTCGAACAACACGGAATTCGTGAAGTCGCTGATGGACTCGGTCGATCGCGGTATCGGCCAGCTCGTCGACGCCGACATGAACGCGGAATCGACCCGGCTCCAGGCGCTGCAGACCCAGCAGCAGCTCGGCGTTCAGGCGCTCTCGATCGCCAACCAGAACAGCCAGAGCATCCTGTCGCTGTTCCGCGGCTAAGCGGCGCTTTCGAAAACGACCGTGCTCCCTTCAGGGAGCACGGTCCCCGCCGTGACCGGCGGACGCGACGGCACATGACGTGCCCGCAATCGACCCCGACGCCAGACCTGATACGGCCCGCCGCAACCGACCGCACCATGATGCGCCCGGAGCGACTGCGCGTTGCCGAAAGGCTGAAGGCGTCTCCAAGCTTCTTGTAAAATTGCAACGCCGTGCCTGCGAACTGACACAATCGCGTCCGCGCGCAACCCTCAGACAAGGTTGGCAGCGGAGTGTCGTCTACGTTCGCATTGGTACGAGGTCATATGCTGTTCAGTCGTGCGCAGATACAGCAACTGCTCAACAACCTGCTGGAGCTTGGGCCGCGACGCCTGATGGCCTTGGGACTGATCGGCTTCGCCGTTCTCGTCACCGTCGTCGGCGGCGCGTATTATCTGAGCCGTCCCGAGTTCGAGACGCTCTATACCGGCCTCACCCGCGAAGACGTGACGCGAATGGGCGCGGCGCTGCGCGAGCAAAACGTCACCTTCGACGTCAACACGGCGGGCGATGCGCTCTCGGTGCGCCCGAGCCAGACCATGCAGGCGCGCATGCTGCTCGCCGAGAAGGGGCTGCCGACCAGTGCCAATTCCGGCTACGAGCTGTTCGACAAGATCGGCTCGCTCGGATTGACCTCGTTCATGCAGGAAGTGACGAAGCTGCGCGCGCTGGAAGGCGAGATCGCGCGCACGGTTCAATTGATGAAGGGCGTCAAGGCGGCGCGCGTGCATATCGTGCTGCCGGTGCGCGGCTCGTTCCGCGCGACGCAGCAGCCGCCATCCGCCTCGGTCGTGCTGCGCACCGACGGCGCGATCGAGGCGCGCACGGCGCAGTCGATCCGCCATCTCGTCGCCGCCGCGATTCCGGGCATGAGCCGCGACAAGGTGACGGTGCTCGACGCCGACGGTTCGATGCTGCTCGCCGAAGAGGACGAGGCGAGCGCCGCCCCGACCAAGATGGCGAGCCTGCAGAAGACGGTCGGCGGCATGGTGCAGGAGAACATCCGCAAGGCGCTGACGCCGTATCTCGGCCTCGACAATTTCGAGGTGAGCGTCGCCCCGCAGCTCTCCACCGACAAGAAGCAGATCAACGAGACCGTCTACGATCCCGAGAGCCGTGCCGAGCGTTCGGTGCGGAACGTGCGCGAGAAGGAATCGTCGCAGAACGCCGACCGTTCGACCCCGACCACGGTGCAGCAGAACCTTCCCGATCAGCAGGTGAACGCCGGCGGCGGCAAGAACTCCAGCGAGGACAAGACCCGCCGCGAGGACGTCACCAATTTCGAGGTCTCGTCCAAGACCACGACGACGGTGAGCGACGGCTATTCGGTGAAGAAGCTCTTCATCGCCGTGCTGGTCAATCGGGCCCGGCTGGTCGCCGATCTCGGCGACAAGACCAACCAGGCCATCGTCGACAGCAAGCTCGCCGAGATCAGCCAGCTGGCGGCGACGGCCGGCGGACTGGACAAGACGCGCGGCGATCAGATCCAGGTGACGGCCGTCGACTTCATCGAAGGCTCGCGCGAGCTGGCGCCGGTGCCGCCGATCAGCTTCGTCGAGATGATCAACAAGCAGCTCGGCAGCGTCATCAACGCGGTGACGATCCTGGCGGTTGCCTCGATGCTGGTCTGGTTCGGCTTGCGGCCGGCGGTCAACGGCATTCTGACGCATCGCGCGGAGCAGGAGCAGGTGGAGGCCGCCGAGGCCGCTGAGCTGGAAGCCGCTGCGGCCCTTGCCCTTGCAGAGAACAGCGACCCCGAGCTCAACCTCGTCGAGGACCTCGAAGGCAAGATGCAGCGCACGCCGCAGAAGCGGCTGGAGCAGATCGTCCGGCTCGATCAGGCGCAGGCGGCAGCGATCCTTAAAGACTGGATGCGACGCGAGGAGGCGGCATGAACGCGGCAATCGGAAAGCTCCTGACTCAGTTCGACGCGAACGGCCGGGCCAAGGCACCGCCGCCTCCGCCGCCCAAGATCCAGGACGTGCTGACAAGGCCGAAGGAGATCGCGCGCGAACCTCAGCCGCAGCTTCAGGCTCAGCCGCAGCCGCAGTCGCCGCCTCCGGCGCCGAAGGCGGAAGCGCCGCCGGTCAATCTGCTGGAGGACGCCTACCGGCGCGGCCTGGCCGCCGGCGTTGCGGAAGGCGACACCAAGCTTGCCGAGGAGCGCGTTCGCAGCGCGGTCCGGCTCGGCGAGGAGCGCGCCAAATGGTCCGACCAGCAGGCGGTCGCGATCGTCAGCGGCTTCGAGGCGGCGTGCCGCGAGATCGAGACCAACATCGCAAGCTCCGTCGCGCGGATCCTGCTGCCGTTCCTCGCCGACGCGGTCCGTGACAAGGCGATCGGATCGCTGGTCGAGCAGATTGCGGCGCTGACCGGCAACTCGTCGGTGCCTGCCTTCAAGGTCACCGGCCCGAGCGAGCTGCTCGATCTCGTGAGAACCCAGCTCGAGGCGTCCAGGCGCACCGGCATCGAGTATGAGGCGGCCGAGACGGTCGAGGTCCGCGTCGTCGCCGACCAGACCGTGATCGAGACGCAGATCTCGGCCTGGAGCGAACGCCTGAAGGAAGCGCGCCGGTAACCCGCCATGGAAGAAGTCAAGCATGAGCTCGTGATCGTCCGCCGTCGCAGCGCCTTTGCCGAGGAGGCGCATCACGGCGGCGTATGGAAGATCGCCTATGCGGACTTCATGACCGCGATGATGGCGTTCTTCCTGGTCATGTGGCTGCTGAACGCGCTCAACCAGGACCAGAAGCAGGTTGTCGCGAGCTATTTCAATCCGATCAAGCTCGCGGAGAACGCACCTGCCCCGAAAGGTCTGAAGGACCTCTCCAAGAAGGAGCCGTCGTCGTTGGAAGGTCAGGACGGCAGGCGGCAGCCGGCCGGTCCGAGCGAAGAGCGCCGCGGCGATTCCCCGACGGCGGAGAAGCCGCCCTTCTACGAAGAGAAAGTGCTGTTCCGCGATCCCTACGCAACGCTCGCCGAGATCGCGAGCAGCGCCAACCAGGCCTCGGGGCAGCGGCGCGCCGGCGCGCTGACGTCGGCCGAAGAGGATGGCCTGAAGGGCGGCGACGCCTATCGCGATCCGTTTGATCCCGGCTATTGGAAGCTGGCTCCGCAAGCCTCCAAGGACGCGGATCGCATGATCGAAAGCGAGCCCAAGCCGAATGCCTCCGCGCGCGACGCCGCGGCCGCCGCAAGTCCGGGTGAGCAGACACGTCGTGCCAAGGCGGACGACGCCGGCGGAAGCGTGGCTTCGAACGCGGATGCGTCGTCCGCGAACCTGTCGCCGCTGATGCCGCCGGCGCCGGCGCAATCGCCGCGCGAAGGCAGCGCCCAGGCGACGGCTCAGGCGAACAATCAAGCGACCGCTCAAGCCAACGCCGCCGCGCCGGCACGTCCGAACGATGCCGCCAAGGAGAACGATCCGCGCGATGCCGCGCAGACTCAGCAGCCGACCGTCAAGCAGCTGCAGTCCGCGATCGCGGAGGCGCTGTCGGACATCAAGGCGGGCGCAGGCCCGGCGGCCGAGGTGCGTCAGGTCGAGGAGGGGCTCCTGATCAGCCTGACCGACGATGCGAGCTTCGGCATGTTCGCGGTCGGGTCGGCCGAGCCGCGGCCCGAACTGATCCGCGTGATCGACAAGATCGGGCCGCTGCTGACGAAGCGCCAGGGCATGATCATCGTCCGCGGCCATACCGACAATCGGCCGTATCGTTCCGAGAACTACGACAATTGGCGGCTGTCGACCGCCCGCGCCCAGATGGCCTATTACATGCTGGTCCGCTCCGGCGTCGACGCGCAGCGGATCGAGCATGTCGAAGGTTACGCCGACCGGCGCCCGAAGCTTCCGAACGATCCAGCGGCCGCGCAGAACCGCCGGATCGAGATCCTGATCCGCGAGAAGC
>NZ_LFJC01000003.1:5902967-5903541 GCF_002776695.1 Bradyrhizobium nitroreducens | reverse complement strand
ACTTGGCGCTGTCGATCAGCTTCTGCAGCGAGGTGATGCCGGTGTTGGCGGCCTGCAGCACCTGCACGCCGTTGGCGATGCCATCGAGCAGGTTGTTGATGTCGCTGGCGCGGTTGTCGAGCGACTGCGCCGTGAAGAAGTTGGTGGGATTGTCCAGGGCCGAGTTGACGCTCTTGCCGGTCGACAGACGGCTCTGCGTGGTGGCGAGGAGGTCAGCGGTGGACTGGAGAGAGAGCAGGTTCTGACGAACCGAGGAAGAGAGAACGATACCGGACATTGAGTGTTACCCTTCTGGTACGCAACGCAACAAAACTTCGATTAGGATTAATCGATGCTCGGGAAGGTGAACGTTGAGGGCTAACAAAGCATGAAGCGTGTCGCGCCAGTCCTTGCGCGGATTCACCATATGCGCCTTCGGGCTGAAACGTGCTCACCGATATCATCATGATAGGATGATGCTTTTTCGGGCAGCGACGAGGCATTTGCGACTTGTCAACCATAACTCAGAGTGAGCAATTGGCTGCGTTCGAATGCAGCCTCCCCCTTCGCCGAGCGGCATTCCGATGCCGGCGCA
>NZ_LFJC01000003.1:5771834-5902957 GCF_002776695.1 Bradyrhizobium nitroreducens | reverse complement strand
GGGCCGCCCCCAGCTTTTGGGGGGGGGCCGATCCGGTCTGGCTCGCGCCGTGCTGCACGTCGACGATGCTGGCGGAGACCTGCTGGGTGCCGCGCGCGGCCTGCTGCACGTTGCGGGAGATCTCCCGCGTCGCGGCGCCCTGCTCCTCGACCGCCGAGGCGATCGCGGATGCGATCTCGGACATGCGGGTGATGGTGTCGCCGATCGCCTTGATGGCACCGACGGACTCCTCCGTCGCGGTCTGGATTCCAGAGATCTGCTGGCTGATCTCGCCGGTGGCCTTGGCGGTCTGCTCGGCCAGCGCCTTGACCTCGGAGGCGACGACGGCGAAGCCGCGCCCGGCCTCGCCAGCACGCGCCGCCTCGATGGTGGCGTTGAGGGCCAGAAGATTGGTCTGGCCTGCGATCTGGCTGATGAGCTCGACGACGTCGCCGATCCGTCCCGCGGCCCGGGCGAGCTCGCCGACATGGTCGTTGGTCCGCCCTGCCTGCTGCACCGCTTCGCCGGCGATGCGCGCGGAGTCCTGGACCTGCCGGCTGATCTCGTCGACCGACGAGGCCATCTCCTCGGCTGCCGCGGCGACGGTCTGCACGTTGGTGGAGGCCTGTTCGGAGGCGGCCGCGACGGTCGCGGTGACCTTTTCCGATTGATCGGCCGCGCTCGTCAGCGTTCCCGCGGACGCTTCCAGCTCCGACGAGGCCGACGACACCGTGTTGATCACATCGCCGATCATGGCTTCGAAGTCGCGCGCGACCTGGTCCATGCGCTGGCTGCGCCGGAGCTTCGCGTCGGCCTCGACCGCGGCCGCCTCGTCGGCGGCCTTCTTGGCGAGCAGCGAATCCTTGAAGTGCTGCAGCGAGCCCGCCACCTGGCCGATCTCGTCATCGCGCCCCGTCGCGGGGATCTCGACCTCGTGCTGTCCGGCGGCGAGCTTGCCGATCACGTCCGCGATCCGGCCGAGCGGCGTCACCACGCGGCTGCGCAGCATCATGGTCACGCCGGCGAGCGTTCCGAGCAGGGCAAGCACGGCGACCCCCGCCAGCGCGAGCATCGCCAAGGCGCCGCTGCGCGCAGCCGAGGCGCGCTCGGCCGCTTCGGCCAGCGCAGCGTCGCGCACGCCGTAGAACATCTGGATGGCCGGCACGATAACCTTCGCCAACTCGTCGGCGGTGATGCCGTACTTGCCGTCGCTCTTCGCCGCAGGCATCTCCTTCTCTACGACCGAGGCTGCTTGTCCAAAATAGGATTCCGTCGCCGCCTTCAGCGTCGTGGCGATGCGGGGCGGATTGCCGAGTTGCTCCATACCGGCTTCGATGCGCTCGCGGTCGGCTTCCACACGTCCCTGCATGCGGTCCATCAGCGAGAATTCGGCGGCCACGAGCGGACGGCGCGCGGACAGCGCCGGCGACAATGTGGCGGCACGGCTGCCGGCCGAAACGCGCAGATCCTGCGCGGTTCGCGCCAGGCTCAAGAGCGCGGCGAGCGATGAATCGGCATTGACGACGTGTCCTTCGAGCCGGTTCATGATGGGCTCGATGTTGTTGATAACCTCGGCAACTGCAGGCAGGAAGCCCTTGACCACAGCGCTGTCGCGCGCCGCCAGGGGAACGCTCATCGCGCGATCTGCTGCCGTGGCGACGTCCTTGAGCCGGCGGCCGGCGCGGTCCAGGGTTTCGATCATCGCTGCACTGTCATCGACCACCATGAGCGCGCGCCTTGCGGCTTCGAATCCGGCATCGGCCGCTTTCGCCGCCTTCGTGGCAGCTTCGGTCTGAGCCGGCGTTGCCGCACCTTCCTGGAAGATGGGGGTAATGTAGGGCGCACGAAGTCCGGCGACGTGCTGGCTGACCGTCAGCATCGCACCGAAGGCATCGACGGTCTTGATCGCGTCGGAGCGGTTGGTGAAGATGCGCGTCTGGGGTATCAGCACCTCGGCGCCGAGGATGACTGCGAAGACCGTCACCGTCAGCATCGACAGCGCGAAAAGTTTCCCGATGCGCATCTTGGGTCCCCCGAATAGATTTCTGCAATGGCGAAAACCTACCCGGCCGCCACTAAGGGGTCGTTAAGCAACGATCCGTAGTTCCGCGGAGCGTCAGGTCGTCGCGGAGGGCTCTTGAGACGCATGGGACACAGGTTCCCAGCGGTACGAATGCGCAGAATTGCCGGCACTTCCTCGCCGAATACCTATATCAAGGCTTGTGCCGCCGTCCGGCCACACTGGCTTACCTCCGGAACATCATGCTCTCGCTGGAACTCGTCATCGTCGTCGTCCTGATCGTCATCAACGGCTTGCTCTCCATGTCCGAGCTGGCCGTGGTTTCGTCCCGCCCGGCGCGGCTGTCGCTGCTTGCCGCCAAGGGCGTGCGCGGTGCCGAGCGGGCGCTGACGCTGGCGGCCGATCCCGGCAAGTTCCTCTCGACGGTGCAGATCGGCATCACCCTGGTCGGCGTGCTCTCCGGCGCGTTCTCGGGCGCGACACTCGGACAGCGGCTGACGCAATGGCTGATCGAGCTCGGCCTGTCTTCCGGCATTGCCGACATCGTCGGCGTCGGCATCGTCGTCACGCTCATCACCTACGCCACCCTGATCGTCGGCGAGCTGGTGCCGAAACAGGTGGCGCTGCGCGACCCCGAAAGCGTCGCGGTGAGAGTTGCGCCGGCCATGCACGTGCTCGCGAAGGTCTCGCTGCCGCTGGTCTTTCTGCTCGATCTCTCCGGCAAGCTGATCCTCACCTTGCTCGGCCGCGGCGGCAAGGCCGAGGAGAAGGTCTCGGAGGACGAGATCCATCACCTCGTCAGCGAAGCCGAGAGCGCAGGCGTGCTCGAGCCCGGCGAGAAGGAGATGATTGCCGGCGTGATGCGGCTCGGCGACCGGCCTGTCGGCGCGGTCATGACGCCGCGCACGGAGGTCGACGAGATCGATCTGAACGACGAACCTGCCGCCATCCGGGCCATCATCGCGGGCAGCCCGCATTCGCGCTTTCCCGTCTCCGACGGCGACCGTGACAAGCCGATCGGCGTGCTCCAGGCCAAGGACCTCCTGGTCGCCTATATGAACGACCGCGAGCCCGACCTGCGCGCGCTGGTGCGCGAGGCGCCCGGCATTCCGGCGTCGGCAGACGCGCGCGACGTGCTGACCATCCTGAAAACCGCTCCGGTCCACGTCGGCTTCGTCTATGATGAATATGGCGGCTTCGAAGGCATGGTGACGGCCGCCGACATCCTCGAGTCGATCGTCGGCGCCTTCCATTCGGAAGCGGGACCGCCGGAGCCGGCTTATGTCAAGCGCGCAGACGATTCGTTCCTGATCTCCGGCTGGATGCCGGTCGACGAATTCGGCGAGTTGCTCGGCGTCGAATTGCCGCCGCACCGTTACAACACGGTGGCGGGCCTCGTGCTGCAACAGTTCAGCGCGCTGCCGGACGCCGGCGACGCCTTCGACTTCGGCGGCTGGCATATCGAGGTGATCGATCTCGACGGACGGCGTATCGACAAGATCTTGGCAAGCCGGTTGAGCGAGGTCGAGACGGGGTGAATCGAGCGATAGCTCGCGCCAAGTCACCTCACCCGAACTTCACGCCGATCCGCTTCTCCTTGCGCCAGACCACGGTGCAGGACAGATGCGTGCCGTCGGCCTGGACGAACAGGGTGAAATGTTCGGGAATGCCGAGGGGACTGGTGACGTCGAGCGCGGCGCCGGTGTCGGACAGATTGCGCACGGTGCAGTCGATCGCGCCGCCGCCGAACTCGATCGTTCCGGCCTTCAGCACGCGATGCCTTGCCTTGTCGCGCCGTTCGTCCATGGGCACAATTTACACCCAAAGCTGAACCAAATGTTAAAGGCCCGCGCCGCTCGCGACGTGCCTTGCGCGGGCCGGCATCGCGGTGGGGCGAGCGCCGCGCCTACAGCGCCGGCTGGAACGTGTCGGCCTGCGCCATCCGCCAGGCGTCGCGGAAGCGCGGGTCTTCCGTGCCTTCGAGCAGCTCGCCCGGACGCAGCGCCGGATAGAGCTGCGCAAAGGACTTCACGTCGGTGGTCGATGTGCGCTGGCTGAAATGAATCGGACGCAGCTGCTGCGGATGCTCGAGCCCGGCCGCGGCAATCAGCTCGGTCAGCGAGTGCAGCGTCGCGTGGTGATAATTGTGCACGCGATCGATCTTGAGCGGCACATAGAGCGCGCGCGCACGGGTCGGATCCTGCGTCGCCACCCCGGTTGGGCAGCGGTCGGTGTGACAGCTCAGCGACTGGATGCAGCCGAGCGAGAACATGAAGCCGCGCGCCGAGTTGCAATAGTCTGCGCCGATCGCCATCGCGCGCGCCATGTCGAAGGCGGTGGCGATCTTGCCGGACGCGCCGATCCTGATGCGGTCGCGCGCATTGATGCCGATCAGCGCGTTGTGGACGAAATTGACGCCCTCGCGCATCGGCATGCCCAGATGATCCATGAACTCCAGCGGCGCCGCGCCGGTGCCGCCTTCATTGCCGTCGACCACGATGAAATCCGGATAGATGCCGGTCTGAAGCATCGCCTTGCAGATCGCCAGGAATTCCCAGGGATGGCCGATGCACAGCTTGAAGCCGGCCGGCTTGCCACCGGACAGACGGCGCATCTCCGCGATGAACTGCATCATGCCAACGGGCGTGGAGAAGGCGCGATGCGAGGCCGGCGAGATGCAATCCTCGCCCATCGCGACGCCGCGGATTTTCGAGATCTCCTCCGAGACCTTTGCCGCCGGCAGCACGCCACCATGGCCGGGCTTGGCACCCTGGCTGACCTTGAGCTCGACCATCTTGATCTGGTCGTCGCCGGCGACGCGTGCGAACGCTTCGGGATCGAAGCTGCCGTCGAGATGACGGCAACCGAAATAGCCGGAGCCGATCTCCCAGATGATGTCGCCGCCCATCTCGCGGTGATAGGGGCTGACGCCGCCCTCGCCGGTGTCGTGCGCGAAGCCCCCCTTCCTGGCGCCGGCATTGAGCGCGCGCACCGCGTTGGGGCTGAGCGCGCCGAAGCTCATTGCGGAGATGTTGAACACCGAGGCCGAATAGGGCTGCTTGCAATCGGGCCCGCCGATGCTGATGCGGAATTTCTCCTGGGCATGCGTCTTCGGCGAGACCGAGTGATGCATCCACTCATAGCCCTCGCGATAGACGTCCTCCTGGGTGCCGAACGGACGCTTGTCGAGCTCCATCTTGGCGCGCTGATAGACCACCGCTCGGGTATCGCGCGAGAACGGCATGCCGTCCTTCTCGCTCTCGAAGAAGTACTGCCTCATTTCGGGGCGGATCTCTTCGAGCAGGAAGCGGATATGCGCCGAAATCGGATAGTTGCGCAGCACCGCGTGGCTCTTCTGCAGGAGATCGCGGACTCCGAGCAGCGTCAGCGCGCCGAAGATCAGGATCGGGACCAGCAGGATGTCGAAGATCTTGCGATCGACGATACCGATGCCGATCAGCAGCGCGGTGACCACCGCGCAGATCGTCAGCACGATGAAGCGCGGCGAGAATGGCAGCAGCAGGGTTTCCATGATCCCCTCCTCCGCCAGCGGCAGGCGCTTCGGGGATGTATGGTTGGGCGATTCCCGCGTCTTGTTGTCGTCGGCCACGATCGATCCTCTCGCCAGCATGAGGCGGTACGATACGCCCTCGCCTGTCATACGGATATGACGCGGCCCTTGTTTCAAGCTAGCGAATTCGGCCGTGACAAATCAATCAGCCGAGAGGATAGGCTTTTGCAGTGCAGCAGAGGGATGAGGGGGAGGAGGGACGGCGGCCCGCAGGAGCACTTGACGGCTCCGCATGGGCCACAACTGCATTTCAAGCATTCAGCTGTCGTCCCGGGCAAGCGTCAGCTGACCCGGGATCCATAACCACAGGAAGGGATGTTGGGCAAAGCTGGTGGTTACCAGCCTTCGCAAAACTGCTCCCTGTGGGTCTCGGTCCCGGATCGGCGCGCGCTTGGGGCGCGCTTGTCCGGGACGATGAGTGAGTGTGAGACGACGCCGTCCCACGCTAGCGGGACAAAGACAATCAGCGCTCGACGAACGCCTTCTCGATCACGAAATGGCCGGGCTTGTTGCCGCTGCCTTCGATGAAGTCGCGGCTCTCGAACATCACCTTCAGCTCTTCGAGCATCCCCGGGCTGCCGCACATCATGACGCGGTCGGTTGCGATGTCGAGGGGCGACTGTCCGATATCGTTGAAGATCTGCTCGGAGTTGATGAGGTCGGTGATGCGGCCGCGGTTCCTGAACGGCTCGCGGGTCACGGTCGGGTAGTAGACCAGCTTGTCCGCGAGCAGCTCCCCGAACAGCTCGTCCTCGCGAAGGTTCGCGACGAGCTTCTCGCCATAGGCGAGCTCGGAGACCTGACGGCAGCCATGCACCAGCACGATGGACTCGAACTGGTCGTAGACCTCGGGGTCCTTGATCAGGCTCGCGAACGGCGCAAGGCCGGTGCCGGTCGAGAGCAGCATCAGCCGCTTGCCGGGTAGGAGGTTGTCGGTGATGAGCGTGCCGGTCGCCTTGCGGCCGACCAGGATGGTGTCGCCTTCCTTGATCTTCTGCAGGCGCGAGGTCAGCGGGCCGTCCTGCACCTTGATCGAGAAGAACTCGAGCTCCTCCTCGTGGTTGGCGCTCGCCATGCTGTAGGCGCGCAGCAGCGGACGGCCGTCGACCTCGAGGCCGATCATGGCGAACTGGCCGTTCTGAAAACGGAAGCCGGTGTCGCGCGTGGCGCGGAAGCTGAACAGCGTGTCGGTCCAGTGCTGGACGGAAAGAACCTTCTCTCGGTAAAACGCGCTCATGATTTTCGATATTCCGAATAATTGCGGTTTTTCGGGCAAAAGCGTGGCCCGGCCCTGAAAACGGGCGGACACCATTGCCATGGCGGAGGATTTCGCGTGTGTGATCTACGCCATTGAGACCAATAATCAACCTCGTTTCGGATGCAATTGATGCCGATCAAACCGGCATTTGCGGCGGAATTGGCCGCATCATTAATGAATCTGCTGCCCGGCGCGCAGGGAGGGCAATTTCTTTTCCCTGCAGGGCTCGAATGCAGCACTTAATTTCCGTCGCGCTCGCGAGAATTTCATTAAGAATAGCTCTGATTTCCGCCCGGGATTGACACCGTTGCCCGCATTTCTGCGGCTTTTGGCGACGGGAACGACAAGGACAGGACGAACGACTTGGCGAGCAGCGAGCGAATCTTCGTTCAGGCGATCCGGCGTTATTGTGCTGGTCACGGCATCGCGGTCGATGTCTGCGCCGGCGGCTGGCTGATCGCGATGCATCGCGGCGAGGCACGGCGCTTCGCCTTCGGCTACGACATCGGCCTCAACAGCGCCATCGCACATCGCCTCGCCAACGACAAATCCGCCGCCGCCGAAGTGCTGGCGCTCGCGGGCGTGCCCTGCATTCCCCATCACCTCTTCCTCAATCCGAAGCTGGGCAGCAATGTCGTTGATGCGACCTGGCGTGAGGCGATGCTGGACCTGCTGCGCGACAATCCGCAAGGCGTGGTGGTCAAGCCGAACGAGGGAACCTCGGGGCGTTCGGTGTTCAAGGTGACGACGGAGGCGGAGCTCGACCACGCGGCTGGCGAGGTGTTTTCGATGAGCACAGGGCTCGTGATCTCGCCCTATGTGGTGATCGAGGACGAGGTCCGCGTGGTGCTGCTCGAGGATGCGCCTCGGATCGTCTACAGCAAGCAGCGCGGCGCGGACTGGCGGCACAATCTCGACGCCGGCGCGAAGCCGGTGCTGCTGCAGGACGGCGAGGCCCGCGCGGCCTGCGTCAAGCTCGCGATCGATGCCGCGCGCGCCATCGGCATTGTCTTTGCCTCGATCGACGTGGTTCGCGTGAACGGCTGCTGGCGCGTGCTGGAGATCAACTCGGGCGTGATGATGGAAGCGCTGGCCAAGCTGCATCCCGAGCTGGTGCGGGCGACCTATGACGCGGCGCTGGATCGGGTGTTTGGGGAGGGCGGCAAATAGCCAAGGCGCAGGCGCCCACCCTCCCCTGGAGGGAGAGGGTCGGCTCGCAGCGCGTCAGCGATGCGAGACGGGGTGGGGTGACGGTCTCTCCACATCCAACAGTGCCCGAGTGGAGAGATCACCCCACCCCGCTCGCGCTGCGCGCGATCGACCCTCCCCCTCCAGGGGAGGGTAAGAGAGACTCGCCGCTAATTACTCGCCCCCGCTGAATCGTCCATGGCCTTGAACGCCTCTTCCAGCTGCAGCGAGATCGGCACGTTCAGGCGTTCGCCTGTGGGCAGCCTTGCGGTGAACCATTTGTTGTAGAGCGGAACGAGATCGCGATTGGAGCCGAGCTTGCGGAAGGTGCGCTCGACCACGGCGGACAATTGCGGCTCACCCTTCCTGAACATGATGCCGTAGGGATCATAGGACAGATAATCGCCGGTGACGCGGAACTTGTCCTGCGCCTTGTGGCGCGCGATCAGGCCGAAGAGCAGGATGTCGTCGGTCGCGAACGCATCGGCCTTGCCGTCGGCGAGCATCTGGTAGGATTGCTCGTGATCGCCGCCGACGGCGATGTTCAATCCCAACGAAAATTTCTTGTCCGCGGCCTGGATCGCCTGCTCGTTGGTGGTGCCCTTCGTCACCACGACGGTCTTGCCCTTCAGATCGGTCAACGACTGCGCGCTGGACGCCTTCGGCACCATCAGCTTGGTGCCGGCGACGAACATCAGGGGCGAGAAAGCGACGCGCTTGCCGCGCTCGGCATTGGCCGTGGTCGAGCCGCATTCCAGGTCGATCTTGTTCTGGAGCACGGCATCGATGCGGTCGTCCGAGGTCACCTTGACGTAGTCGATCCTGAGATTGGGATCGTCGACCTCGACGCCGATCTCCTCGACGATGGCCTCGCAGAGCTCGAGGCTGTAGCCGATCGGACGGCCCGACTGGTCGAGGAAGGAGAACGGCGGCGAGCTCTCGCGATAGCCGAGCCGCACGGCGTGCGCTTTCTTGACGGCCGCCAGCGTCGGGCTGAGCCCTTCGCTGCCGGTCTGGGCGAACGCCGACGTCCCGAACAAGGACATCGCGAGCAACAAGCAGCCTGAGGTCAGTGACCTCGCCACGATCTGGCCCATGGTTCGCTCCTAACCATGGCCGGCCATCGCGGGCACTTCGCCGGGAATCATGTCGTCAGGCACAGCGTCGCCGGGCCCCATGGCATGCTCCGGCCCCAGTTCGCCTTCCCACTTGGCCACGACCGAGGTCGCCAGCGTGTTGCCGATCACGTTGGTGGCGCTGCGGCCCATGTCGAGGAAGGTGTCGATGCCCATGATCATCAACAGGCCCGCCTCGGGGATGTTGAACTGCGCCAGCGTCGATGCGATCACGACGAGGGAGGCGCGCGGCACGCCGGCGACGCCCTTGGAGGTGATCATCAGCGTCGCCAGCATCGCAAGCTGGGTGCCGAGCGGCATGTCGATGTGGTAGCTCTGCGCGATGAAGACGCTGGCGAAGGTGCAATACATCATCGTGCCGTCGAGGTTGAAGGAATAACCCAGCGGCAGCACGAAGCTCGAGATCCGCGACGAGGCGCCGAAGCGGTTGAGCCCCTCCAGCGTCTTCGGGTACGCCGCCTCCGAGCTTGCGGTCGAGAACGCGATCATCAGGGGTTCGCGGATCAGCTTCAGCAGATGGCTGTAGCGCGGCCCGATCACGATGAAGCCGACCACGACCAGGATGGCCCACAGGATCATCAGCGAGAGATAGAAGCCACCCATGAAGACGACGAGCTTCCAGAGCACGGCGAGGCCGTTCTTGGCCACCGTCGCGGTGATGGCGGCCCACACCGCGAGCGGCGCGAACAGCATCACGTAGCTCGTCACCTTGAGCATGATGTGGCCGATATCGTCGATCATCGCCAGGATCGGCTTGGAGCGCTCGGGCATTGCGCCCATCGCCACCGAGAAGAACACCGCGAAGATCACGATCTGCAGGATCTCGTTCTGCGCCATCGCGTCCGCGATCGAGGTCGGGATCAGATGGGTCAGGAATTTCTCGATCGAGAAGGCCGACACCGGCAGGCCGGTCGATTGCCCCGCCGCGGGCAGCGTGCCCGGGAAATTCGCGCCGGGCTGCAACAGGTTCACCATCACGAGGCCGAGCAGCAGCGAGACGAAGGAGGCGCTGACGAACCAGCCCATGGTCTTGGCGAAGATGCGTCCGAGCTTGGCGCCGGAGCCCATATGGGCGATGCCGCCGACCAGGGTCGCGAACACCAGGGGCGCGATGATCATCTTGATCAGGCGCAGGAACATCATCGCGATCAGGTTGATGGCAGAGGCCCACTCGGCGCGGGTATCCGGCAGGAAATTGTAGATCGCCGTCCCCATGATGATGCCGAGCACCATCGCCGCCAGAATGTATTGCGTAAACCTGTTGGACATCGTTGACCCCCACGTACACCGGCGCTTCATGATGTCGCAGATATCATAGCGACGCAACACGCTTTGCGTGTGATCGCGTTTTCAGGATGTTCCCGTTGTGAAATGGAGCGCCGCGATCTAGCCTTCACGCAGCGCACAACGCATGTGGCCTGCACGTTTTCTTTGCGACGGCTGCATCAATAATCGTCAAGACGATCAAAGAGGGAAACGCCATGAGCGGCAACGTCAATCGCCAGATCCTGCTGGTCGAAAAACCCAGCGGCAAGCTCGGCCCGGAGCACTTCAAGATGGTGGACGGCGCCATGCCGGAACCGAAGGACGGTGAGGCCCTGCTGCGCGTGCGCTACATCTCGCTGGACGCCGCCAACCGCGCCTGGATGCATGGCGCGACCTATCGTTCTGCGGTGGAGGCCAACAGCGTGATGGCCGGCGGCGCCATCGCCGAGGTCATCAGCTCGAAGGCGCCTGAGCTAGCTCCCGGCGACATCGTGTTCGGCGACACCGGCTGGCAGGAATTTGCCGCGGTGCCGGCAAAGCATCTCACCAAGATGCCGAAGCTCGAGCCGATGACGCATCTGCTCAGCGTGTTCGGCATCGCCGGCCTCACCGCCTATTTCGGTCTGCTGGAGGTCGGCAAACCCAGAGAAGGCGCGACCGTCGTGGTTTCCGCGGCGGCGGGATCGGTCGGCTCGATCGTCGGACAGATCGCCAAGATCAAAGGATGCCGCGTGATCGGCATCGCCGGCGGCGCGGACAAGTGTAGCTGGCTGACCTCGGAGCTCGGCTTCGATGCCGCCGTGGACTACAAGGACGGTGCGGTGTTCAAGGCGTTGCGTGCCGCAGCCCCCAAGGGCATCGACGTCTATTTCGACAATGTCGGCGGCGACATTCTCGAAGCCTGCCTGCCGCAGATGAACAATTACGGCCGCATCGCCTGCTGCGGCGCGATCTCGCAATATGACGGCACACCATCCGCGCACGGCCCGCGCGGCGTGCCGGGCCTGATCGTGGTGAAGCGGCTCGTCATGCAGGGCTTCATCGTGATGGATTACATGAAGGAGAGCCCGCGCGCCCTCGCCGATCTCCAGGCCTGGGTCAAGTCCGGCAAGCTGAAGGTGCAGGAGGATATCATCGACGGCCTCGCCAACACGCCGAAGGCGCTGATCGGATTGCTTGCGGGCGAGAACCGCGGCAAGCGGATGATCCGGCTCTGACGATTTCGGCGCGGCACATCCGCGCCGGTATAATCCACTTGCGGTAGCGGCCGAAGCGGCCAATGATATCGCTCGCGAGGCATCACGCGCGACGATTGCGATTGCATGACTTTGATTGAGCGTCGAACGATATCGACAGGGCAGGAATTCATCCAGATGTTCAACACGTTGAAACGAGTCTCAACGCGCAAGGCGTTGCTGGCGGCGGCATTGTTCGCAACTGCAACAGGCGCGTTCGCGCAAGCGCCGACCGATGCGCAGAAGAGCGCCATCAGGTCCGCATGCCGCTCGGACTTCATGGCGCACTGCTCGAGCGTGACGCCCGGCGGCACGGAAGCGTTCCAGTGCTTGCAGAAGAACATGTCCAGCCTCTCGTCGGGATGCCAGACCGCGGTTCGCGCGATCGCGCCACCGGCGGCTCCGAAGACCGAAGCCGCTCCCGCCGCGCCCAAGACCGAAGCGGCCCCCAAGGAAGCCGCTCCCAAGGAAGCCGCTCCCAAGACTGAGCCGGCACCGGCACCTGCGGCGCCGAAGGCCGAATCGGCTCCCGCTGCGAAGCCGGCCGCCGCCGCAGCGGCGCCGAAGGCGGCCGCGCCCAAGCAGCCGAGCAGCGCGCAACTTGCCGCAATCAAGAGCGCGTGCCGGGGCGATTATCCCAAGGTCTGCGCCAGCGTGCCGCCGGGCGGCGCGCCTGCGCTGGAATGCCTGGAGAAGAACAAGGCCAGGGTCTCGCCGGCCTGCGGAAGCGCCGTCAGCGCAGCAACCGGCGGCGGAGCGGCAGCCACCGCAGCCCCGTCTGCAGGCGCGGCAGCCGCCCCTGCCGCGGCGCCCACCGTGCTCGTGCTGCGTCCGATGCGGCCGCGCGAAGAGCTGTTCGTCGCCCGATCGGCCTGCGGCGCCGACATCCGCACGATCTGTGCCGGCGTCGAGGTCGGCGCCGGCCGCATCATGCAGTGCCTTGCGAACAACGCGTCATCGCTGTCGCCGGCGTGCCGGGACGTGCTGGCGGCGTTCACGGTGCGATAGCGCGCCGCGCAACGCGCGCATCGATATTTGGCAGCGTGCGAGCCTGAATTTTCGCACGACTGCAACGACAAATCCTTTGCTGATCCGATTTCGATCACGACAAGACCGGGAGGACAACATGCGATCATTGCTGCTCGTTGCGTCTGCGCTCCTCGCTTTCGGCGCAACCATGACCCTCGAGGCCACCGATGCCAATGCGGTCGTGTGCGCCCGCGGCGTCTATCGCGCCGGCTGCGCCGGGCCGAACGCGGCCGTCGTGGTCCGCAAGCCGGTTCCGGTCGTCCGTTGCACCAGGGTGCTGGTGAACGGCGTCTACGTGAAGCGCTGCGTCTGACACGCGAATAGCCAAGCCGGCGCGGTTTGGCTATGATTCGGACCTGACGGCTTCGGGCGCGCGCAAGACGTGAGTCCGAAGACGCGCTGCGGCGTGCCCGCCTGGCCGATAATTCCGCTGGCGCGGGACGCCGGAGCACATTAGTCTACCCCTAGATAGTAAGTATACTGTCAATTAGGGAGGCAGGCGTTGCGGATCGCCGTGATTGGCGGAGGGCCCGGTGGGCTCTATTTCGCCTATCTGTGGAAGAAGCGTCACCCCGAGGATCAGGTCGACCTGTTCGAGCAGAACCCGGCCGACGCGACCTGGGGCTTTGGCGTCGTGTTCTCCGACCAGGCGCTGGAATTCCTGCGCGCCGACGACCCCGAGACAGTCGACGCGATTGCGCCGCATATGGAGAGCTGGGAGAACATCACGCTGAACCTCGGCGGCGACAGCGTCGCCATCGACGGCGTCGGCTTCTCCTCCATCGGGCGGCTCGAGCTGCTGAGGTTCCTGCAGCAGCGCGCGCTCGAGGTCGGCATCACGCCGCGCTTCGACACCCAGATCCACGCGATCGACCAGCTCAATGGCTACGATCTGATCGTCGCCGCGGACGGCTTGAACTCGCTGGTGCGCCGCGCCTATGAGGGCGATTTCGGCACCTCGCTGTCCTACTCCTCCAACAAGTTCGTCTGGTACGGCACCTCGAAGCGCTTCGACACGCTGTCGCAGACCTTCGTGAAGACCGACCGCGGGGCTTTCAACGCGCATCACTACCGCTACTCGCCGACCATGAGCACCTTCCTGGTCGAATGCGATCACGCGACCTGGCAGGCCTATGGCTTCGCCTACAAGGACGTCGAGCAATCCAAGGGCGTCTGCGAGGAGGTGTTCGCGGACACGCTCGGCGGTCATTGCCTCGTCTCCAACAAATCGGTCTGGCGCAATTTCCCCTGGGTCTGGAACGAGCACTGGTCGTTCAAGAACATGGTGCTGATCGGCGACGCCCTGCATTCGGCGCACTTCTCGATCGGCTCGGGCACGCGGCTTGCCATCGAGGACGCCATTGCGCTGGTCAAGGCGCTGGAATCGGATGCGCACCTGACCACGGCATTGCACCGCTATCAGGCCGCGCGGAAGCCGGTGGTGCAGAAGCTCGTCAACGCGGCCCGCACCAGCGCGTTCTGGTACGAGCATTTCGCCCAGCACATGCAGCAGGGCCTGATGGATTTCGCCTACAGCTACATCACCCGCTCCGGCCGCATCGACGATGCACGCCTGCGCCACATGTCGCCAGCCTTCATGGCGCGTTACGAGGCCGCCAAGAACGGTGGGGATGAGGCATGAGCAACGAGATACGCGACCAGGTGCCCGCCGACAGCGCGGGGACACGTGAGATCGGCTTTGCCGTTCCCGACATCTACAATGCCAGCCGGGTGTTGTTTGATAACCTCGGCAAGGGACGCGGCGACAAGCCCGCGCTGATCGGACCGGCGGGCACGCGAACTTACGCCGAGCTCTGCGACGAGGCCTGCCGCTGGGGCAACGGTCTTGCCTCGCTCGGCCTGACGCGCGGCGACCGCGTGCTGCTGTTCCTCGACGACACGCCGGCCTACCCGGCCGCCTTCTTCGGCGCGGTGCGCGCCGGCTTCGTGCCGCTCCTGATCAACACGCTGACGCCGCCCGATCTCCTGCAGTTCTATCTCGCAGATTCCGGCGCTGGAGTTGCGGTGGCGGACGCCGAGTTCGCGGCTCGCTTCAATGCGGAGGCGTGCAAGGATACCAAGCTGCATACGCTGATCATCGCCAACGGACCGGCGGGCGATCACGCCGCACCGAGGGCGCTCGCGGCAGCAAGCTGGCTTGCGCAGTTTCCCGCCGAGCTGGCGGAAGCTGACACAAATCGCAACGAGATGGCGTTCTGGATGTATTCCTCGGGGTCGACCGGCCGGCCCAAGGGCATCGTGCATCTCCAGCACGACATGGCCTATAGCGAGGTCGCTTTCGCGAAAAACATCCTGAAGCTGACGCCTGACGACATCTGCTTCTCCGTGCCGAAGATCTTCTTCGCCTATGGCTTCGGCAATTCCGTCACCTTTCCGTTCTCGGCCGGTGCCGCAACGCTGCTGCTGCCGGGCCAGCCGAAGCCCGCCGCGATCTTTGCGGCGATCGCGCAGTACAGGCCGACGGTCTTCTTCGGCCTGCCGACGCTCTACACGGCGCTGACCAAGGCCGAGGGCGCGGAGAGGACGGATTTCTCGTCATTGCGCATGGCGCTCTCCGCAGCCGAGGTGCTTTCGGCCGACGTCTTCAACGGCTGGAAGACGCTCACGGGGCTCGAGATCGTCGAGGGCCTCGGCTCGACCGAGGTGCTGCACATCTATCTCTCGAACCGCCCCGAGCAGAAGAAGCTCGGCGCCGCCGGCCTGCGCGTGCCCGGCTACGAGGTCGCGCTGCGCGACAAGGACGGTCGCGACGTCGCCGACGACGAGGAAGGCATTTTGTGGGTGCGCGGCGATTCCAACACGCCGCTGTACTGGAACCGGCCGGACAAATCCGCCGAGACTATCCGCGAGGGCGGCTGGATCTACACCGGCGACCGCTTCGTGCGCGATGCCGACGGCTTCCACTTCTTCCGCGGCCGCGCCGACGATCTGATCAAGATCTCGGGCCAGTGGGTCTATCCGCTCGAGGTCGAGCTCTGCCTCGCCGATCACCCCGACATCCGCGAATGCGCGGTGTTCGCGGCCGAGCTGCCGGACCGGCGGATGACGCTGAAGGCCGTGGTCGTGATGAACAACCGCACGGTCAACCAGGGCGACGCGACGCGGCGATTGCAGGATTACGTCAAGGGCAAGCTGCTGCCGTACAAATACCCGCGCGAGGTGATCTTCATCGACGAGCTTCCGAAGACGGGCACGGGGAAGATCGACCGGCAGGCGCTGCTGCGGATGTGAGGCGAGGGATTTGGCGGTAGGTACAAGTGCCGTGCCCCGGACGCAGTGCAGCGCGAAGCGATGCGCTGCAGAGCCGGGGCCCAGGCTTCACGCTGCCACAACTTCTGGGTCCCGGCTCTGCGCAGCAGCGCAAGAGCGCTGCAGCGCGTCCGGGACACGAGACACTGAGACCCTCACCCCGCCTTCCCCAGATGCTCCAGCGCATCTTCTGCCCGCAGCGGAACGCGCGAGGCATCGTTGTTGAGATCGACGAGCTGCGACATCAGCCCCATCAGCGTCTTGCGATCCGCCGGCTTGAGTGGCTCCAGCATGCGCGCCTGGGCGCGGTCGACGGCCGGGATGATCTCGCGCAGGATCGCAGCGCCTGACTTGGTCAGATAGAGCAGCTTGATCCGCTTGTCCTCGGGCGCCGGCTTGCGCTCGATATAGTCCTTGGCCTGGAGCCGCTCGATCACGCTGCCGAGCGTGGAGCGGTCGAAGGCGATCACCGCCGACAGCCGCGTGGCGTCGATGCCGGGATGGGTGTGGATCGCGATCAGCGCGGCATATTGCACCGGTGTCAGGTCGAACGCCTTGCACTCCTCCATGAAGATCGAGACCGCGATCTGCTGCATGCGCCGGAACAGATAGCCCGGCGCGGCATAGACTGCGTCGATCGTGATCGGAGCGGGCGGTTTACTCGGCATCGGGCTGCTTCTCCGGTGCGGCATCGGCGAAGGCCGGCAGTGCCTTTGCTGCCGCTTCCGCCTGGAGCAGGCGCGGATAGACCGAGACGTCGACGCCGAAACGGCGCGCATTGGCGAGCTGCGGCACCAGGCAGAGATCGGCGAGCGTCGGCGCATCGCCGAAGCAGAACGGGCCGGGCTCGTCCCGGATCAGCGTCTCGCAGGCCGACAGCCCTTCACGGTTGACCCAGGCGGCCCAGTCCTGGACCTTCTCCTCGGGCAGGCCGAGCTCGCGCAGCCGCGCCAGCACCTTCAAATTCTGCACCGGATGGGTGTCGCAGGCGATCGCCAGCGCGAATGCCCGCACCTTGGCGCGCCGCAGCGGATCCTTCGGCAACAGCGGCGGAGCGGGATGGGTCTCATCGAGCCATTCGATGATCGCGACCGATTGCGTCAGCACCGCGCCGCCGTTCTCCAGCGCCGGCACGAGGCCTTGCGGGTTGATGGCGAGATAAGCGGGCGCGCATTGCTCGCCCTTGCGCAGATGATGCGGCAGATGCGCGGCCTTGAGGCCCTTCAGATTCAGCGCGATCCGCACCCGATAGGCGGCGCTGGAGCGGAAATAGCCGTGCAGCTTCATTGGAACCCTCCCTCTTGTTTCCGTCATTCCGGGGCTCGCGAACGAGAATCTCGAGATACCGGATGCGATGCTATCGCACCGCTCCGGAATGACGACAACCGACGACCGCCAACATTGACGCTACCTAGATCGTCAGTATACTGTCAATTAACAAACGAACGGGAGCGCCGCCATGGAAGCCGTGACCAAGACGCCGGAACGCGAGGCCTTCTACAAGAAGATCGACGGCGAGAATCTCACCGCGCTGTGGACGGTGATGAGCGATCTGATCACGCCGGAACCGAAGAGCGCCTGCAGGCCTCACCTCTGGAAATTCGACGTCATCCGCGACTACATGACGGAGGCCGGCAAGCTCATCACCGCCAAGGAAGCCGAGCGGCGCGTGCTGGTGCTGGAGAACCCCGGCCTGCGCGGCCAGTCCAAGATCACCACCTCGCTCTATGCCGGCGTGCAGATGGTGGTGCCCGGCGATATCGCGCCGGCGCACCGGCACAGCCAGTCGGCGCTGCGCTTCGTGCTCGAAGGCAAGGGCGCCCATACCGCCGTGGACGGCGAGCGCACCGCGATGGAGCCGGGCGACTTCATCATCACACCGTCGATGACCTGGCACGATCATTCCAACGAGACCGATCAGCCGATGTTCTGGCTCGACGGCCTCGACATTCCCTTGGTGCAGTTCTTCGACTGCTCTTTTGCTGAAGGCTCAAAAGAGGACCAGCAGAAAATTACAAAACCCGCGGGCGACAGTTTTGCACGCTACGGCCACAATCTGCTGCCGGTCGACGTCAAGCGGAGCTCGAAGACTTCGCCGATCTTCAGCTATCCCTATGCCTACACGCGCGAGGCGCTGGAGAAGGCCAGGACGAGCCAGGAATGGGACGCCTGCCACGGGTTGAAGCTGAAGTTCAGCAACCCCGAGACCGGCGATTTCGCGATGCCGACCATCGGCACCTTCATCCAGCTGCTGCCAAAGGGTTTCAAGACCGCGCGCTATCGCTCGACCGATGCCACGGTGTTCTGCCCGATCGAGGGCAAGGGCCGCAGCCGGATCGGCGATGCCGTCTTCGAATGGGGCCCGCGCGATCTGTTCGTGGTGCCGAGCTGGCACTGGGTGACGCACGAGGCCGATGAGGACGCCGTGCTGTTCAGCTTCTCGGACCGCCCGGTGCAGCAGAAGCTGGATCTGTTCAGGGAAGATCGCGGCAACGCGTGAAGCGTCGCCCTATCCTCCGTTATGGCCGGGCTTGACCCGGCCATCCACGTGCCACTGCGCCCGAGGAAAGACGTGGATGCCCGGGTCAAGCCCGGGCATGACGACCTGATTTTTGGCGCTCGCCTGCGTCCTCATCATCTTTGCGTTCGCGCTACCGCCAGTGCAACAGCCTCATCTCCAGCCAGCCGATCACCTTGCCGACCGCAAGCCCGAACACCGACAGGATCACCACGCCCGCGAGCAGCTGATCCGTCTGCATCAGATTGCCGGCCTGCAACACGAAGGCGCCGATGCCGTATTGCGCGCCGATCATCTCGGCGCTGACGACGAGCAGCAGCGCCACCGAGGCCGTGATGCGGAAACCCGCGAGGATCGCCGGCAGCGCGCCCGGCCAGATCACCTTGCGCACGATGGTCGCAAAGGGAACGTTGAAGCTTTGCGCCATGCGAATGAGATTGCGCGGCACCGCATCGACGCCGCTATAGACCGAAATCGCGGTGGAGAAGAACACCCCGAGCGCGATGGTCGCGATCTTCGGCTCTTCGCCGATGCCGAGCCAGAGGATGAGCAGCGGCAGCAGCGCGATCTTCGGGATCGGGAACAGCGCCGAGATGAAGGTGATGCCGATGCTGCGCGCCAGCCGCGACAGGCCGATGGCGAAGCCGACGACGACGCCGGCTCCCGTCCCGAGCAGCCAGCCGACGCCGATGCGCAACAGCGAGGCCGAGAGATGCTGCCAGAGCGCGCCGGAGACCGCGAGTTGGTAGATCGCGCGGACGATGGCAGCGGGCGTCGGCAGAAACAGCGCATTGACGAGACCAGCACTGCCCGCCGCCTGCCAGATCGCGATCACCAAGGCGAGCGCGACCCAGCCGCCATATCGGCTCGACGCCGGTACGAAGCCGGCGCCACGAAAGCGGACGCGACGCGTCGTCTCGTTCTTGGACGCCATGTCCGTTGCCGCGCGATCAAGCATGCTGGACCTCGCGCTCGGCATCGATCGCCTCGTTGCGGATCAGCGACCAGATCTGGTTCTGCAGCGCCAGCAGCTTTTCGCGCGCCGCCGTCTCGCCGCGTTCGGCGCGCGTCATCGGCACGGCGACGACCTCGCGGATGCGGCCGGGCCGGCGCGACAGCACGACGATGCGGTCGGCAAGCCGCGCGGCCTCTTCGAGATTATGAGTTACATAGACCGCACCCATGCCTCCATCGGCGAGCAGGCGAACGAAATCCTCCATCAGGAGCTCGCGCGTCTGCGAATCCAGCGCCGAGAGCGGCTCGTCCATCAGCAGGATCGCAGGCTTGACCGCGAGCGCGCGCGAAATGCCGACGCGCTGGCGCATGCCGCCGGAGAGCTGCTTGGGATAGGTCTTGCGGAAATCGGTCAGACCGGTGCGACGCAGGGCGTCCTCGACCAGCGCGCGGCGCTGAGCGGCCGAGAGCTGGGTGTGCAGCAGCGGGAATTCGACGTTCTCCTCCACCGTGGCCCAGGGCAGCAGCGCAAAATCCTGGAACACGAAAGTGAGCGGATTGAGGCTGTCCGCCGGCGGCGCTCCGCGCAGCTCGGGCGCGCCAGAGGTCGGCTGCAGGAGGCCACCTAGTATGGACAGCAGCGTGCTCTTGCCGCAGCCCGAGGGACCCACGATCGCCACCACCTCGCCGGCGCCGACGGTGAAGGAGACGTCGTCCAGCACGGCGAGATCACCGAAGCGGTGGGAGATGTGGCTGGCGATCAGGTCCATGCGGCGCGCACCGTTTGTCCACCCTCCCCTGGAGGGCAGGGTGGCAGATCACTCGCCGCGAGAGGCTCCATCGTCAGCATCAATCCGCCTTCACGTAGTCCTTGGCGATGATCGCCTCGGCATCAAAGCCCTTGTCGGCGAAGCCCTGCTCCTGCAGCCATTTGATCTGGTTGTCGACGTTCTTCACGTCGAGCTTGCCGTCGGGATCGATATAGGCGCAATTACCGACCACCTGCTCGACCGGGAGGTTGGTGTATTTTGCGATGATCTCCAGGAGCGGCTTGGTCTTGTCGTTGATCGGCGCAACGCCGTCCTTCATCGCGGCGAGGATGACGTCGTGATATTCGCGGTCGGCCTTGGCGAGCGCACCGAGCAGCTTCGTCACCAGCGCCTTGTTGGTCAGCGTCTTCGGCGACGCGAACACCGCACCCAGCTGCCACGGCGTCTCGTCGCCGACCCAGCCCAGGAACTTCGCGCCGCCCTCATCCATCAGCTTTCGCGCGGTGGAGATCGGCAGCAGCGCCGCATCGACGGTCTCGCCCTTCAGCGCGGCCGCCGCATTCGACAGCGACTGCAGCGGCACGATCTTCACGTCCGAAAGCTTGAAGCCGTATTTGTCGGCGAGCAGACCGAGCGAGTAGTGAAAGGAGGAGCCGACCTGCGTCATCGCCACGCGCTTGCCGGCGAGGTCCTTGGGCGTCTTCAGCCCGGCCGCATAGGCGTTGTTGCTGGCGAAATAGCCGATCAGGGGATAGCCGGCCTTCTCGCGGCTCATGCCGCCGATCACCTTCAGCGTGCCCTTGCCGGCGAGATTGTAGAGACCGGCGGTGAAGGCGGTGATGCCGAAATCGACGTCGCCCGAGGTGGTGGCGACCGCGATCGGCTGCGCCGCATCGAAGAATTTCAGCTCGACGTCGAGACCGGCCTCGCGGAAATAGCCCTTGTCCTGCGCAATGAAGACCGGCGCGGAGGAGGACAGGCGCAGCACGCCGATCCTGGCCTTCAGCGCGTCCTCGGCCCGCGCCGTGCCCATCGCCGTGATCGCCACCAGGCCCGCAAGTGCGAGCCGCACCATCCCGATCATCCCGTTCCTCCGCCGTCGCTTATTGCAGCCCGTCACAATCCTTCGGGCACCGTCTGGTCGCGCCCGATGAAGGCGCCCTGTTGTTTCAACGTTTCCTGCAACTTTTCAATGGGGATTTCGCGCGGGATCCGGTTTCCGGAGAGCGCCAGCGCGGCGGCGGAACCGGCAGCCTCGCCCATCACGAAACAGGCACCGGAAACCCGTGCCGCCGACTGGCCCTCATGGGTCATCGAGGCGCAGCGGCCGGCGACCAGGAGATTGTCGACGCCTTCCGGGACCAGCATCCGGTAGGGCAGCTCGTTGAAGCCGCGCGATTCCGGGATCGGCGGGAAGGTGAAGACGACGTCGCCGGGAACATGGGCCTCGATCGGCCAGCCGTTGACGCCGATGGAATCCTCGAACGAGGCGCAGCCGAGCACGTCCTCGCCGCTGAGCTGATAGCCGCCGGTGATGCGGCGGGTCTCGCGGATGCCGAGTTGCGGCGGCAAATCGACGATGTAGGATTTTTCAAAGCCGGGCACGGTGCTGCGCAAGAACTCGTACGCCGCGAGCGCCTGCTTGCGGCCTTCGATCTCGCCGCGGGTGAGATCGTCAGGCTCGACGCCGTTGATGGCGTTGCCGTCCTCGCGCGCCACTTGCGTGAAATTCACCCGCCACTCGATGCCGGACTTTTGCGGCCGCACGATCGCGCTTTTCCGCGGGAATGTGTGGGTGCCGGCGGCCGCGGCTCTCTCCATCAATTGCGGAATGGTCCGCCAGGCATCACCGGCCTTGTCAGGGTCGATGCCGTTGAGGCGGAGCATCATGGAGGGATACAGCGGATGGCCGTGCGCGTCGCCGATCTCGAACGGCGCCCCGGCCCAGACGGCGAGATCGCCGTCTCCGGAGCAGTCGATGAAGATCTCCGCACGCACCGCCTGGCGGCCGGCCTTGGTCTCGACCAGCAGCGCATCGATGCGGCTGTTGTCGCCCATCACCACGCCGGCACCGAGCGCGTGAAACAGGATGTGCACCTTGTGGCTGGCGAGCAGCTGATCGGCCGCGATCTTGTAGGCGGCGGTGTCATAGGCCTGGGCGAACACCTTTCCGAGGATCAGATGCGGCGTGTTGAGACCGTTCAAATGATCGATCCGCGCCAGCAGCTCGGACGCCATGCCTTGCACCAGCCGCCGGTGCTCGCCATGGACGTTGCCATGCAGGCCGCAGAAATTGGTGACGCCAGCCGCGGTGCCCATGCCGCCGAGGAAGCCGTAGCGCTCGATCAGTAGCGTCTTGCGCCCTGCTTGCGCGCTCGAAGCCGCCGCCACGATGCCGGCCGGGCCGCCGCCGAGCACGACGACTTCATATTCGCCATAGAGCGGCACCTTCCGTGCCGGTTCGTCGATCGTCGTGGCCCGCATGGCGCGTCCCTTCCCAAAATCTCTTGCTTGAGCTCGACTATGAATTAACGCGAGAGGGGCTACAATCCACCAAAATACGCGATCAGCTTTCGCGAATCGAGAAAGGTCGACATGGACATCCTCGTGAACCTGCAGGCCTTCCTCGCCACGGCCGATGCGTCCGGCTTCTCCGCCGCGGCACGCAGGCTGAATGTCTCGACCTCGGTGGTAGCAAAACGCGTCACGCAGCTGGAGGCGCGGATCGGCACGCCGCTGTTTCACCGGTCGACCCGGCAATTGCGTCTCACCGAGGCCGGCCAACGCTACGTGCATCGCGCGCGCGGCGTCGTGACCGATGCCGCCGACCTGCTCTCGCGCATGGGCGAGAAGGGCCACGATCTCGTCGATCATCTGCGCATCAAGGCACCGACCTCGCTGACGGTGGCGCGGCTCGCCGATGCCTTCAGCGCGTTCCAGACCCAGAACCCGCGGCTGAAGCTCGATATCGTGCTGATCGATCGCCCGGTCGATCCCGTCACCGAAGGTTTTGACATCGCCATCGGCGCCTTCCCGCATTCCTTCGGCGGCGTGGTCGACGAGCCGCTATGCGCGCTGAAGCGCCTGCTCTGTGCCTCGCCGGCCTATTTGAAGAAGCACGGCACGCCAAAGCATCCGCGCGATCTCGTCGAGCATCGCTGCCTCAGCTTTCTGCCGACGGGACCCGAATGGATCTTCGACGGTCCGCGCGGTCGCATCAGCATCCAGGTCAGCCCGCTGCTCTCCTCCAACGAAGGACACGTGCTGGCGCGCAGCGCCATCGCCGGCAACGGCATCGCGCTGCTCTCGCATTATCTCGTGGCCGATGCCTTGCGCGACGGCACGCTGAAGCCGGTGCTCCGGGACTTTCCGATTCCGGAATTGTGGGTGAAGGCCGCCGTGCCCGAGCGGCGGCGCAATGCCGCCGCGGTGCAGGCGCTGTTGACCCTGCTGAAAACGTCACTGGCGCCGTCGCTGTAGAGAGCGCCCAATATGCGGTGCCGTAGCCCGGATGGAGCGAAGCGCAATCCGGGTTTCGTGCCGCGCGGGGACAGTCGGACGATGAGGTTGGCCGGCCCCGGATTACGCTTCGCTCCATCCGGGCTACAGGCCTGCCACAAGACGGTTGCTCGGGAATCGCGAACCTGACAGAAGGGCACCATGGATTCGACCTTTGTGAAATACGCATTCACCGCCCTGATCGCTCTCGCAATCCCGGCCACGCCCGCCGCAGCCGTCGAGCAGAACTGCCGCTTCATCCAGGCCAAGCCCGATCGCGAGGCCTGCTACAAGCGGCAGGAGGAAGAACTCGCGGCAAAGCGCAGACCTGCTGCACCGGCCGGCGACGGCCAGACTCTCGAAACGCTGCGCCAGATGCGGCAGGAGGACGAGGCGGTCTATCGCAGCATCAACAACATCTGCCGCGGCTGCTGACGATCAGCCTTTCCCGCCGCCCCAATTCCCCGCCCGTTTCTCGGCGAACGACGCTAATCCTTCCGCTGCCTCCGCGCTCTGGCGCTTGAGCGAATGCAGCTGCACGAGGCGGGTGTAGGCGGCATCGTCCACCGCCATGCCTCCGAACGAGCTTTCCAGCGCGAGCTTCTTGGTCTCGGCCATCGCGTGGGGTCCGTTGGCGAGCAACTGCTCGACGACCTTGGCACCGGCAGCCTCCAGATCGGCGAGCGGCACCACGTCGTGGACGAGGCCGATGCGGCGGGCGTCCTCGGCGCCGAAGCGTTCGCCGGTCAGCGCGTAGCGGCGGACCTGACGGACGCCGATGGCGTCGCAGAGCTGCGGGATGATGATGGCCGCCGTCAGGCCCCAGCGTACCTCGGTGATCGAGAACAGGGCGTTGTCCGCGGCGATCACGACATCGCAGGCCGCGATCACGCCGGTGCCGCCGCCGAAGCAGCCGCCTTGCACCAGGGCGACGGTCGGGATCGGCAGCGTGTTGAGCCGCTGCACCGCCTCGAAGGTCGCGCGCGAGGCGGCCTCGTTGGCCTCCGCCGATTGCGGCCGCACGCCGTTGATCCATTTGAGGTCGGCGCCGGCCTGAAAGTGCTTGCCGTTCCCCCTCAGCACGACGACGCGCAGGTTCGGCTTCTTGGCCAGATCGTCCATCGCGGCGAGCACGCCTGATATCAGGGCGCCGTCATAGGCGTTGTTGACCTCCGGCCGGTTCAACGTGACGGTCGCAACCCCGCGTTCATCGAGGCTCCACAGAACAGGGCTGGCAGTCATCGGCGATCCCTCCGGTTCTTTGCTTGGCGCGCACTATGGCCGAGAGGACGCATTCCGATCCATATCTTTCCAGCGTGGGGCGGTCGCGCCCATCGCATGGCGGCTTGTGTCATGCTGCCGCCCCGATGGCACCAAGGGACAGGACGGAATCATCATGCGCATCTGCATTTTCGGCGCGGGCGCCGTCGGCAGCCACATTGCGGTGCGGCTGGCGCGGGCCGGCCACGACGTTTCATGCGTGATGCGGGGCGCGCATCTGGAAGCCGCGCGCGCAGGCGGCCTCAAGCTGCGGGTCGGCGATTCCGAGGTCAGCGCCAAGGTGAACGCGTCGGGTGATCCGGCCCAGCTCGGCCCGCAGGATGTGGTGATCTCGACGCTGAAGGCGACCGCATTGACGGGGCTGGTCTCGAGCATCAAGCCGCTGCTGCAGGACGATACCGCCATCGTGTTCGCCCAGAACGGCATTCCCTGGTGGTACGGGATCGGCCTGCCGCCGCGGCATCCGACGCCGCCGGATATATCTTTCCTCGACCCCGGCGGGCGCCTGCGCGCCTGCATTCCGAAGGAGCGGATCATCGGCGGCGTCGTCTTCTCCTCCAACGAGGTCACCGCGCCCGGCGTCGTGCACAACCTCACCCCGGACCGCAACCGCCTCCTGATCGGCGAATGCGACGACCGCAATTGCGAGCGCATCACAAGACTGCGGAATGTCTTCAACGACGCGCGGCTGGAATCGCCCCCGGTGGCCGAGATTCGCGAGGCGATCTGGTCAAAGCTGCTGACCAACATGTCGCTCTCGGTGCTGTGCCTGCTGACCGGCCAGACCGCGCGCGGCGTGCGCGACGACCCGGCCTTTGCCGATGTCATTCCGCGCATGCTGAACGAGGCCAACGACATCGCCCAGCACTTCATTCCCGAGGTCAAGCGCGTCACGCGCAGCGGGCCAGCTCCGAACCACAAGCCCTCGCTGCTGCAGGATTACGAGCTCGGCCGCGCCATGGAAATCGACGTCCTGGTGAAAGCGCCCGCCGCCTTCGCGCGCACCGCCGGCCTGTCGACGCCGACACTCGACCTCATCGCCGCGCTCGCGATCCAGAAGGCGCGGGACAAGGGACTTTACTCGGCGTGAAACTCAGACGAGCTGGTCAATCCAGGCCGCGAGCGTGTCGAGCACCTCGGTCAGCGCCTCGTCATTCGTCCGGCCGGATTTTTTCAGCACTGCGAATGAATGATCGCCGCCTTCGACTTCATGCAGCGTCGCCTTCGCCCCGAGCGATGCGATGACGGGCCTGAGATGGCCGAGATCGGCAAGCTCATCGCGGGTGCCTTGCAGGAACAGCATGGGGATGCCGATGCCGGCGAGGTGCTCGGCGCGCTCGGACGACGGCCTCTTGGCGGCATGGAGGGGGAAACCGAGGAAGGCGAGGCCCCTCACATCAGGCAGCGGCGCCTTGGACTGCGCTTGCGAGGTCATGCGCCCCCCGAAGGATTTGCCGCCCGCGAGCAGCATCACCCCGGGACACAGCCGCGCCGCCCCCGCGACCGCCGCGCGGATGGCGGCGTGGGCGACGGCCGGCTGGTCGGGACGGCCCTTTTTCTCTTCCATGTAGGGAAAATTGAAGCGGAACGTCGCGATGCCGCGGCTCGCGAGGCCGCCCGCGACCCTCTCCATGAAGGAATGCCGCATATCGGCCCCGGCACCGTGCGCCAGCACGTAGCAGGCGCGCGCATGGTCCGGCCGCGTCAGGATCGCCGATACCGTGCCGATACGCCCGATGTCGAGCTTGAGTTCGCGCGTCTCGACCAAGACCGAAGGTTCCCGATGAATTTCCTCGATCGTAGCCGCGCGACCGCGATCTGAAAACAGGAGACCTCGCGCTGTCCCAGATCTGCACGCCCCGCGCCAACGGAGGCGCCTAGAGCATTTTCGGTTCTGATTGAATCAGAACCGAAGCTCTAGATTCTGGTTTTGACGCGTTTTCTTCACGCGAACCGGTGTCCACTTCGCTCGAAAACGCTCTAGCTGACCCGCCGTTCCCGTCCCTCCCAAAACGGCCTGCGCAGCTCGCGCTTCAGCACCTTGCCGGCGCCCGACAGCGGCAGCGGCGTCTCGGTGATCTCGATGCTGCGGGGACATTTGTAGCCGGCAATCAGCGTCTTCGTGAACTCGATCAGCTCGCCGGGCGAAACCTCCACGCCGCTACGCTTGACCACGACGGCATGGACCTGCTCGCCCCATTGCTCGTTGGGAACGCCGATGACCGCGCATTGCAGCACCGACGGGTGCTGCGCCAGCGCGTTCTCGACCTCGACCGAGTACACATTCTCGCCGCCGGAGATGATCATGTCCTTGACGCGATCGACGACATAGATGAACCCGTCCTCGTCGATGTAGCCGCCATCGCCCGTGTGCATCCAGCCGTCGACGACGGCCCGGGCGGTCTCCTCCGGCCGTTCCCAATAGCCCATCATCACGGTGTCGCCGCGCACCACGATCTCGCCGACCGCGCCTGACGGCACAGGCTGGTCGTTCTCGTCGACGATCCGCACCTCGCAGCCGAGCGTGGCGCGGCCCGCGCCGCGATGACGGCCCTTTCTGCGCCCCTCCCCGACATGCTGATCGGCGTGCAGCAGCGTCGCGATCGGCGACAATTCGGTCATGCCGTAAGCCTGGGTGAAACGCACATGCGGCAATGCGCGCGCGGCACGGTCGAGCACCGCTTCGCTGATCGGCGAGGCGCCATAGATGATGTGCCTGAGCGACGACAGGTCGTAGTTTCCGATCGCGGGGTGATCGACGAACATCTGGATCATCGTGGGCACCAGCAGCACGTCGGTGACGCGCTCGTTCTGCATCGCGGCCATGACGCCTTCGGGCGTGAAGCCCTGAACGATCACGTTGGAGCCGCCGGAGAGCAGCAGCGAGTACATCGCCGCCCCGTTGGCCAGGTGGAACATCGGCGCCGCGTGAAGATAGGTCGTGCTCGCGGGGAAAAGGCCTTCACCGAGGGCGTTGAGCGCATTGGCCATCAGGTTCTGGTGACTGAGCATCACGCCCTTCGAACGCCCGGTGGTGCCGCCGGTGTAGAAGATGCCGGCGAGATCGTCGCCCTTGCGCATGGCATCGGCGACCGCGGCGCTGCCCGCGACCAGATCCTCATAGCTCTCCATTCCGGCCGGTACCTCGCCGTCGTCGGCGTAGATCAGCTTCAACCCCGGAATGGCGCCGGCGAGCTGCGCGCCAACCTGCGCAAAGGCCTTGTCGACCAGCAGGACGGAGGCTCGGCAGTCGCGCAGCGCGTCCTCGTTTTCGAGGGCGCTCCAGCGGATGTTGAGCGGCACGATCACGCCGCCCGCCCAGCCGGTCGCGAGGTAAAGCTCGAGGTAGCGGTCCGAGTTGAAGGACAGCACGGCGACGCGATCGCCGTCTTTGACGCCGCGCAAGCGCAGGCCGCCCGCCAGCCTCGCAACGCGTTCGCCGAGCTCGCCCCAATTGCGGCGCCGCTGGCCGTAGACGGTGGCGAGCCCGTTCGGGTTGATCTGCAGCGCGCGCCGCAGTCCATGCGTGATGTTCATCGCGGTCCTCCTGTACGCTTCTTCCCTGGTGTTGTGCGTCCTGAGTTGCGCCGTCGCGGCGCCCTCGGCGTCTTCTTTGTCATCTGTTGCCGGCTCTCGGTCGCCAGGCCTTCCGTCAGGCGAACCGTAAACTCGTCGGCGATTTCGGTCGGCGACAGCGCACCGTCGCGGCGGTACCAATGGCCAATCCAGTTGAGCGCGCCCGCGATGGCGAACGCCGCGAGCTTGGGGTCGCACCGCCTGATCGAACCGTCGGCCATGCCGCCGGCGATATATCGCCGGAAGGTGGCGTCGATCCGCTTCTTGGCGGCGCGCGCGACAGCTGCGTTGCGCTCGGCCAGGTCACGCAAGTCGAAACGCACGAGGCTGGCACCGAAGTCGGTCGCCATGAGCGCGGCATAGGCGTGCACCAGCTTGCGCAGCTTGGCGAGGCCGGAGCCGCCGCCGGCGTTGATCTCCGTGATCACGCTGTCGACGAGCTCGGCGCCCATCGACCAGCATTCGAACAGGATCTCGTCCTTGCCCCGGAAATAATTGTACAGCGCCGGCTTGGTGATGTTCAGCCGCTCGGCGACCTCGTTCAGCGTCACGCGGTGATAGCCCTGCTCCAGGAAAAGCTGGACGGCGGCGCGCAACACCGCCTCGCGCTTTTCGTCGCGGGCGCGGCGGCGGCTCTCGAACGGCAGCCAAGGGGAAGTTGGCGGCGAAGATTGCGGCGATGAGGGGGGAGCGGGCGGCGCTGAATCCATGTTGTGATCGGTTGACTCCGGAGGACACCGACCGATATGTTACCCATGGGTAAGAAAAAGTCCAATGGGTAATTTATTCGGAGGAAGCGATGTCTGACGTCATCGTCGCAGGGGTCGGCATGATCCCCTTCGCCAAGCCGGGCGCCAGCGCGCCCTATCACGAGATGGGGACGGAGGCGGTCAAGCTGGCGCTTGCGGATGCCGGCCTCGGCTACGAGAGGATCCAGCAGGCCTATGCCGGATACGTCTACGGCGATTCCACCTGCGGGCAGCGCGCGCTCTACCACGTCGGGATGACCGGCATCCCCATCGTCAACGTCAACAACAACTGCTCGACCGGCTCGACCGCGCTGTTCATGGCGCGGCAGATGATCGCGAGCGGCGCGCTGGATTGCGTGCTGGCGGTCGGCTTCGAGCAGATGAAGCCCGGCGCGCTCGGCAGCGTCTATACCGATCGTCCGAGCGCATTCGAGGAATTCGACGCAGCAGCGGACCAGCTGATCGACGCCCCCGGCATTCCGCTGGCGCTGCGCTATTTCGGCGGCGCCGGGCTCAGCCACATGAAGAAATACGGCACCCCACTGGACGCCTTCGCCAAGGTGCGCGCCAAGGCGAGCCGCCACGCCCGGAACAATCCGCTCGCACTCTTTCGCAAAGAGGTCACAGCGGACGACGTGATGAACGACCAGGTGATCTGGCCGGGCGTGATGACACGGCTGATGGCGTGCCCGCCGACCTGCGGCGGCGCCGCCGCGGTGTTGGTGTCCGAGCAGTTCGCGGACAAGCACGGCATCGGCAAACAGGTGCGCATCGCGGCGCAAGCCATGACCACCGACACGCCCTCGACCTTCAAGGCCGGCGACATGATGCAGCTGGTCGGCTACGACATGGCGAAGGAGGCGGCAGGCCGGGTCTATGAGAGCGCCGGCATCGGGCCTGACGATCTCGATGTCGTCGAGCTGCACGACTGCTTCGCCCACAACGAACTCATCACCTACGAGGCGCTCGGCCTCTGCGGCGAGGGCGAGGCCGGCAAGTTCATCAATGACGGCGACAACACCTATGGCGGCCGGATCGTGACCAACCCGTCCGGCGGATTGCTGTCGAAGGGGCATCCGCTCGGCGCCACCGGACTTGCGCAGTGCTACGAACTGACGCGGCAGTTGCGCGGCACGGCGGGCCCCACGCAGGTCGAGGGTGCAAAGGTCGCGCTCCAGCACAATCTGGGCCTCGGCGGCGCCTGCGTCGTTACGCTCTACAAGCGGCACTGACATCCATGGTCGATCAGTCAGCCGTTGGGCGTTGCTTCACGCCCGTCACCGCGCGCGTGGAGCCGGGCCGCCTCCGCTACTTCCTCAATACGCTGGGGGAAGAGAACCCGGTCTACCGCAACATGGATGCAGCGCGGGCGGCTGGATTGACCGGCATGCCGGTGCCGCCGACCTATCTGTTCTGCCTTGAGATGATGGACGTTGACGACCCCTTCGAGATGTTCACCGCGCTCGGCATCGACCTCGCCCGCGTGCTGCATGGCGAGCAGAGCTTCGTCTATCACGCGCCGGTCCTGGTCGGCGACACCCTGACCTTCCGGCCGAGCGTGACCAGCGTGGCGGAGAAGAAAGGCGGCGCGATGACGCTGATCGGCGTCCGGTGCGCGGTGACCAATCAGGACGGCGTGCACGTCGCCGATACCGCGCGCACGATCGTCGTCCGCAACGAG
Source organism: Bradyrhizobium nitroreducens (assembly GCF_002776695.1). GTDB lineage: Bacteria > Pseudomonadota > Alphaproteobacteria > Rhizobiales > Xanthobacteraceae > Bradyrhizobium > Bradyrhizobium nitroreducens. Next base: position 5,871,978 of record NZ_LFJC01000003.1, on the reverse strand, counting down.
GTGGCGGCATGACGGCATCCGGAGACATCAAGGCCGGTGACCGTCTCGTCCACAAGGTCTTTCCGCCGATCACGCGCCACACGCTCGCGCTCTATTGCGGCGCATCGGGCGATCACAATCCGATTCACGTCGACATCGACTTTGCCAGGGCGGCCGGATTTCCTGATGTGTTCGCGCACGGAATGCTGGTGATGGCCTATCTCGGGCAGGCGCTCACCGATGTGGTGCCGCCGTCGAGGCTCCGCCATTTCTCGACCCGGTTCGTCGCCATCACCCAGCTTGGCGCCAAGCTGACATGCGAAGGCACCGTGGCCGAGCTCTTCGCCGAAAACGGCGAGCGGCGCGCAAGGCTCGCGCTCACCACCAGGGACGATCGCGGCGAGGTCAAGCTCGAAGGCAGCGCCATCGTCGCGCTGTGACAGCAAGAGGACAGATGCAAATGGCAAAACTGCAAGGAAAGGTCGCGCTCGTCACCGGCTCGGGCCGCGGCATCGGGCGCGCGATCGCACTCAAGCTCGCGCATGAAGGCGCCAGGGTCGTGGTCAACGATCTCGATGCCGAACCCGGCAACGCCGTGGTGGCGGAGATCAAGGCGCTCGGCGGTCACGCCGCTGCCGTGAACGGCAGCGTCGCCGAATCCGGTTTCGCCGACCGCTTCATCGGGGCCGCGCTGGACAAGTTCGGCGGGCTCGACATCATCGTCAACAATGCCGGCTACACCTGGGACTCCACCATCCAGAAGATGACGGACGAGCAGTTTCAGGCCATGCTCGACGTCCATCTCGTCGCGCCGTTCCGCATCCTGCGCGCCGCCGCCGAGCCGATCCGCGTCTTCGCCAGGAAGGAAGCCGAGGAGGGCCGCGAGGTGTTCCGCAAGGTCGTCAACATCTCCTCGATCGCCGGTCTCTACGGCAATGCCGGACAGGCGAGCTATTCCTCGGCCAAGGCCTCGCTGATCGGGCTGACCCGGACCATGTGCAAGGAGTGGGGCCGCTACAAGGTCAACGTCAATTGCGTCGCCTTCGGCCTCATCAACACCCGCCTGACCCAGCCGATCGAGGCGCAGCAGAAGACCATCGACGTCGCCGGCCGCGACATCAAAGTGGGCGTCCAGCCGCACATGCTGGAGGCGATGTCGCGCATGATCCCGCTCGGCCGCGGCGGTACGCCGGAAGAGGCCGCCGACGCCGTCTATCTGTTCTGCAGCCCGGAATCCAATTATATCAGCGGCCAGGTGGTCGTCGCCGGTGGCGGCCTGATTGTCTGAGAGCGAGGGGCCGATGCATTACCGATCATCGTGGATGACCGAAGAGCTGGATACTTTCCGCGACCAGTTCCGGAAATACCTCGCCAAGGACCTGGCGCCGCATGCCGAAAAATGGCGCGAGCAGAAGATGGTCGACCGCTTCGCCTGGCGCGGGCTCGGCGAGATGGGCGCGCTCTTGGCGAGCGTGCCGGAGGAATATGGCGGCCTGGGCGCCACCTTCGCCTATGACGCCGCCGTGCTGGACGACCTCGAGAGCACGGTGCCGGAGCTGACCACCGGGGTCTCCGTGCACAGCGCCATCGTCGCGCACTACATCCTCAACTACGGCTCGGAGGAGCAGAAGAAGCGCTGGCTGCCGAAGATGGCGAGCGGAGAGATGGTCGGCGCCATCGCCATGACCGAGCCCGGCACCGGCTCGGATCTGCAAGCCGTGAAGACAACGGCGAAGAAGCAGGGCAATTCCTACGTCATCAACGGCCAGAAGACTTTTATTACCAACGGCCAGGCCGCCGATCTCGTCATCGTGGTCGCGCGCACCGGCGAAGCCGGCGCCAAGGGCATTTCGCTGATCGTGGTCGAGACCGCGGGCGCGGACGGTTACAAGCGCGGGCGCAACCTCGACAAGATCGGCCTGCACGCCTCCGACACCTCGGAACTGTTCTTCGACAACGTCACCGTGCCGCCGGAAAACCTGCTCGGCAAGGAGGAAGGCCAGGGCTTCGTCCAGCTGATGCAGCAACTGCCGCAGGAGCGGCTTGCGCTCGCGGTCGGCGCCGTCGCCGCGATGGAGCGCGCCGTCAAGCTCACGGTCGATTACACCAAGGAGCGCAAGGCGTTCGGCAAGCCGCTGTTGGACTTCCAGAACACCGCCTTCAAGCTCGCCGAGCGCAAGACCGAGGCGATGATCGCGCGCGTCTTCGTCGACTGGTGCATCGAGCGGCTGGTCGCCAAGGACCTCGATACCGTCACGGCGTCGATGGCGAAATACTGGTGCTCGGAGAAGCAGGTCGAGACCGCCGACGAATGCCTCCAGCTATTCGGCGGCTACGGCTACATGCAGGAATACCCGATCTCCCGCATCTTCATCGATTCCCGCATCCAGAAGATCTATGGCGGCACCAACGAGATCATGAAGCTGCTGATCTCGCGGTCGCTGTGATCCGGTTGCCGTGCGCGGCTACTTCATCCGCTTGTCGGCGGCGATGAAGTCGATGAAGGTCCTGACCTTCGCGGAGAGATATTTGCGGCTCGGATAGACCGCAAACAGTTTCCCGGCAAAAACGATGTGCTCGGGCATGACGTGCTCGAGCCGTCCGGCGGCGATGTCTTCGGTGACCAGCCATTTCGGCAGGAAGGCGAGGCCCATGCCTTCGAGAGCGGCCATGTGCAGCAGCGTTTCGTTGCCGCTGCGCAGCACCGGGTTGAGCTTGACGGTCTCGGGGCCGTGCTCGCCCGTGAACGAGAAGCTCTCGCCCGGATAGAGCGCGTAGTGCAGCAGCGGCTGGCCGGCGAGATCGGCGAAGGTCGCCGGACGTCCCGCGCGTTTGAGGAAGGCGGGAGCGGCCACCATGTAGAACGGAACGCTGGTGATCGGCCGCGCGATCAGCGCCTCGTCCGGCGTGCCGGTTGCCCGCAAGGCGAGGTCAAACCCCTCCTCGACCAGGTTGACGAGGCGGCCGCTGAGATCGACGTCGAGACGGACCTCGGGATAGCGGGCCTGATAGTCCGCCAGCACGCCCGCAAAAATCGCGTTCGCCATCCACACCGGTGCGGTCAGGCGCAGCGTTCCGTGCGGAACGACAGTCGCGTTGCTGACGGCGGCTTCAACCTCGTCGAGTGAATCCAGCATCTGCCGCGCCTGCTCGAAATAGAGCGCGCCGCTCTCGCTCAGGCTGACGCGCCGGCTGGTCCGGTTGAGCAGCCGGGTGCCAAGCCGCTTCTCGAGCTGCATCACATGCTTGCTCGCCATGGCCGGGGAGATGCGCAGGCGCTGCGCCGCGGTCGCAAAGCTCTTCAGCTCGGCGACCAGGCAAAACACCCTCATGCTGACCAGAGAATCCATGAAATCATCAACATCCAGGAAATGAACCAATCCCGGATCGTATAATGATCAAAAACGAGGAAACTATCAAATGGTGGCAACCCTCACATCCCTGGAGAGCCGCCATGTCCACCGCCACCTTCGAGACCCCCGCGCCCGGCCGCATCATCCGCATCGGCCTCTGGGCTGCGCAGGTGCTCCTCGCCTTCGTCTTCATCTCGGCAGGGCTGGTGAAGCTGACCACGCCGATTCCCCAACTGGCCGCGATGATGCCCTGGGCCGGCCAGTATTCGGAGACCTTCGTCCGCTCCATTGCCTTGGTCGACCTCGCCGGCGGCATCGGCATCCTGCTGCCGGCCCTGACGCGGATCCTGCCGCGACTGACCGTGCTCGCTGCGCTCGGCTGCGCGGTGTTGCAGGTCATCGCGCTCGTCTTCCACCTCTCCCGCGGCGAAGCTGACGTTGCGCCGCTCAACGTCGTCCTGCTCGCGCTCAGCCTGTTCGTGCTGTGGGGACGCAACGGCAAGGCGCCGATCGCGCCGCGGCAGTTCTGATCCGCAAGAAGCCCCGTCATCATGATCTCCGCCAACGGATGGTCCCGCAGAGGACTGCTCGCCGGCAGCGCGATCCTCAGGGCCGCCGGCGCCGCCACGGCCAAGGAGGATCGCCTTGCGGACGGCGTCGTCATCCTCATCGACAGCAACGAGCCCTATGTCATGGGCCACGCGATCAGCTATTCGGCCAATCTCGCCAGGCATTTTGCCGACAGGGGCGCGCGGCTGCTGATCGAGGTCGTCGCCAACGGCAAGGGCATCGACGTCTTCCGCGCCGACAAGACGCCGCTGGTCGAGCCGCTCGCGACGCTGCGGCAGTCGCTGCCGAACCTCAGCTACAGCATGTGCGCGTCGTCCAAGGCGATCGCGGAAGCCAAGGAGCAGGTCTCAATTCCGCTGATATCGGGTGCGAGCCTCGTCCCGTTCGGGATCGGGCGCGTCGTCGATCTGCAACTGAAGGGTTGGGCCTACATCCATGCGTGAGAAGCCTCGCGCGTTGTCGCGGCGATCGTTCCTGATCGCCGCGCCGGCCTGTCTCACCGTCCTGCGCACCGCTGGCGCACAGGACAGCTGGCCGCCGGTGTTCGAGGCCGGCCGCAGCCAGTTCACGATCGTGCGGCCGCGCGCGCCGATGCCGCAGCTCAGGCTTCAGGACGTGCACGGCCGGGATGCCGTCGTGACGGCGAAGCCGGGCCGCATCACCCTGGTGAACTTCTGGGCGACCTGGTGTGCGGCCTGCAAACTCGATCTGCCCATGCTGGCAAGCCTTGCCGGCTCGCGGCCCGATCGGCTCGACATCGTCGCGATCTGCACCGACAGCAAGGACCTGCGAAAGATCCGCACATTTCTCGGCGGCCTCTCGTTGCAGAACCTCGCCTGCTATGTCGATGCCTATGACGCGGCGGCCAAGGCCTCTACCGAGATGTTCTCGATCGTCGGCATGCCCATTACCTATCTCGTCGGAACGGGCGGCCGCGTCGAAGGCTACATCACCGGGGCGCCGGACTGGCTGTCGCCGGCCGGCAACCGCCTGCTGCAGTTCTATCGCGAGCAGGGCTCGTGATCGTCAATTCGGATGCCACCAGCGGCCGCCGATGACGACGCCTTCGGACACGATCTTGCGATCGCCGATCAGGTGCTCGCCGACGACGTCCTCATAGTCGAACTGGCCCTGCTTCACCGAGATCAGCGTGGCGTCGCCGACGCTGCCGGGCTTCAGGCTGCCGAGCTCGGGACGCCGCAGCGCCATCGCCGCATTCACCGTCGAGGCCGCGATGACGTCCGGCAGCTCCATGCCCATGCACAGAAATTTCGATAGGGTCGTGACCTGGTCGAAGGCGGGGCCGTCGATGCAGAGCTGGTGGATGTCCGAGGAAATCGTGTCCGGATAGAAGCCGTTGGCGAGCATCGCGCGCGCGGTCTTGAACGCGAACGAGCCCTTGCCGTGGCCGATGTCGAACAGCACGCCGCGCTCGCGCGCGTCCAGCACCGCCTTCTTCACCGTGCCTTGCGCGGTCGCCGGCGTGTTCGGGAAGGGGCGGAACGCGTGGGTGAGCACGTCGCCGGGACGCAGGCGCGCCAGCACCTCCTCATAGCTCGGCGGCGGATGGTCGATATGCGCCATCAGGGGCATGCCGACCTCGCCCGCGACCTCGAGCGCGATGTCGAGCGGCACCGCGCCTGACGTTCCCGAGGAATGCAGTCCGACGCGCACCTTGATGCCGACGATGAGATCGCGGTTGGCATCGGCGACCTTGGCCGCCTCGATCGGATTCATCAGCCGCAGCTCCTCGCTCTCGCCGACCATGATCCGGTGCGAGAAGCCGAAGATGCCGGCATGCGAGACGTGCAGATAGGCGAGGATGCGGACCTGGCTAGGCTCGATCACATGCTTGCGGAAGCCTGCGAAATTGCCGGGGCCCGCGCTGCCGGTATCGACCGCCGTGGTGACGCCGGAGAGGCGGCAGAATTCCTCGGCATCGATGCCGAGCGAGGTGCCGCCCCAATAGACATGGGTGTGCAGATCGATCAGCCCCGGCGTGACGATGAACTGCGAGACGTCGCGCACCTCCGTGCCCGGATCGGCCTTGAGGGCAGTGCCGACCGCCGCCACCTTGCCGCCGGCAAAGGCGACATCGGTCACAGCGTCGAGCTTCTGCGAGGGGTCGACCACGCGGCCCCCGCGCAGGATCAAATCGAAAGGCATCATCGTCTCCGGATGTGTGGCGGTGAGGCGGCTGGCAAAGCCGGCTGAAGGAGGAAGCCCCTGCTTCTAGCAATTTTTGCGCCGGAGAGCTTGCCGCGCGGAGAGGACGGCTGAATGTGAGGCTGGCGATCCCGGCATGACTCGAACATGCGACCTACGGTTTAGGAAACCGCCGCTCTATCCGGCTGAGCTACGGGACCGCGGAACCCGCCGATGAGGCAGGTTGCCTGGAGCTGTACATATCAAAGCGAGCGCAAGATCGGAAGCCCTCGCTTTGGTCAATGGGCAAAGAAGCGCCGATCCTACGCCCTGATATTGTTGTCCTTCACCACCTTGCCCCAAGTGGCGACCTGCTTGTCGAAGAAGGTCTTGAAGGCGGCGCCGTCCTGGAGCAGCAGCGTCATGTGCTGCGTCTCCTTCAGCTGGGCGGCGGTCGCGGGCTCGCTCAGGATTTCCTTGGACGCCGCCGCGAAGGCGGCGACGATGTCGGGCGGCGTGCCTGCGGGGGCAAAGATGCCCCACCAGGCCAGCGTCTCGAAATCGGGAAAGCCCGCCTCGATCGCGGTCTGCGTGTCGGGCAGGGCCGGCAGCCGCTCGCGGCCGAGCTGCAGGACCGGGTGCAGCATGTTGGTGCCGAGCTGGGCGGCGACCAGCGCCGCCGATCCCGCGATGAGATCGACATGGCCGCCGAGCACGTCGTTCATGGCCGGGCCGCCGCCGCGATAGGGCACGTGCATGATCTCGACACCGGCCTTGCTGCCGAGCACGGTCATGGCGAGATGGCCGAGCGTGCCGATGCCGACGGAGGCATACTTCACCGCCCCAGGCGTCGCCTTGCAGGCCGCCACCACGTCGGCAAAGGTCTTGTAGGGGCGGCCGGCACCGGCCGCGATCACGTAAGGCGCGGTGCCGATCAGGAGCACCGGCATCAGCTCGCGTTCGACGTCGACCGGCGGCTTGTCGAGGATCGACGGGATCACCGCATGGGAATCGAAGGTGACCAGGAACGAGGTGCCATCTGCCGGGCTCTTGGCGACCTGCGCAGCTCCAAGCGCACCGGCGGCACCTGATTTGTTCTCGACCACGACGATGCGGTTGAGTTTTGTCTGCAGGCTGGCCTGCAGCAGCCGCGCCATCGCATCGGTCGAGCCGCCCGGCGGAAACGGCACCACCAGCGTGATCTTGCTTCCTTGCGCCATCGCCGGCGTCAGCGCGAGAATGGCCGGCGCGGCGAGCAGCGCCCGTCGTGTGATCGTCATGGTCCCCTCCCTTTTGCTTTCAGCGCCCGGCTTTTTGCTCTTTGGCGCCTCTTACGCGGTCCCGAAACCGGACCCCGCTTTCTTGTATTCTGGCCGAGGCGGACTGAAGATGTCCAGCACCCGGGCGCCGTCGGGGCCGGCGCGCATGGTGTGCGGCACGTTGCCCGGGGTGCGCCAGAAATCGCCTTTCTTCACGGCGATCTCCTCGTCGCCCTGGACGCGGATCGCGGAGCCGTCGAGCAGCACGCCCCATTGCTCCTCGGGGTGGTGGTGCAGCGTGCCTTGCGCATGCGGGGCCAGCGTCACCACCGACAGCATCGCCTGCTCGCCGGAGAAGATGCGCGTGGTCACGCCTGCGGCGAGCTCGCGGAACAGCCCGTCGCCGGGGTTATCGATGTTGTGAAACTCGTCCTTCTGGCTCAAATCGTCCTCCCCTGCCTTCGTCTTTGATCAAGACTTGCCATACGAGCCCTGATAGCGGCCCTCGCGGATCGCCTTCATGGTCTCCTCTTCGCGCGCGACCTGGGCGCGCACGGCTTCCAGCAGCGTGGCGGCGCCCGCGGCAGGGAACGACACCACGCCGTCCTCGTCGCCGACGACGATGTCGCCGGGCGAGATCACGCTGCCGCCGATCGTCACGGGCACGTTGATCTCGCCGGGGCCGTTCTTGTAGGGACCGCGATGGATCACCGCGCGGGCGTAGCAGGGAAAATCGTCGGCCGCGAAGGCCGCGACATCGCGGATCGCACCGTCGATGACGTAGCCTTCGGCTTTGCGCCACTGCGCGATGTTCTTCATGATCTCGCCGACCAGCGCGCGGGTCTCGTCGCCGCCGCCGTCGACCACGATGACGTCGCCGGGGCCGACCAGCTCGAGCGCGCGGTGGATGGCGAGATTGTCGCCGGGACGGGTGCGCACGGTGAAGGCCGTCCCGACCAGCTTGGCGCCGCGATGATAAGGCCGCAGCCCGACCGCGCCCGGCAGCCGCGCGAGGTTGTCCGATATGACCGAGGTCGGCGCCCCGCGAAAGCCCTCGATGATCTCGGCCGGCGGCCTTGCCACGCTGTTCGCTGCGATGGTGATCGTCATGTCCAAAAGTCCTTCCGTCGATTAGTCGGCGTGCGCCCGCGCCTTCGCCGGCATGATCCGGAAGGCGCGCCCTTCCTTCATCCACGCCGCGCGTTCGTCGCGCAATAGTGTTCTGCGAACCTTGCCCGAATCGTCGCGCGGCGGAGCGCTGACGATCTCGAAGCTCTCGGGGTGCTTGTAGCGGCTGAGCCGATCCTTCAGGAAATCCGCCATGCCGTCAGCGATCGTCTGGCCATCCGTATCCGCCTCCGGCTCGATGATGGCGTGCACGCGCTGGCCCAATTCGGGATCTGGCAATCCCACCACCACGCAGGACCGCACGCCGGGCGCCTCGGAGACGGCCGCCTCCACCTCGGCCGGATAGATGTTGGCGCCGCCGCGCAGCACCATGTCGGCCAGCCGGTCGCCGAGATAGAGATAGCCCTCCGCATCCAGCCTGCCGATGTCGCCGAGCGATTCCCAGCCGTCGCTGCGGCGCTTCGGCTCGGCGCCGAGATAATGATAAGTGGCGTCCTTGCCGTCATTGTTGAGGAAATAGATCTCGCCGGTCTCGCCGGGCGCGACGTCCTTGCCGTCCTCGCCGATGATGCGAAGCTTCGCCATCTCGCCGATCTTGCCGACCGAGCCCTTGTGCGTCAGCCATTCCGTGCCCGAGATGATGCAGGCGCCCTGCCGCTCGGTGCCGCCATAGAGCTCCCAGATGCGCTCGGGACCGAGCCAGGCGATCCAGTTCTCCTTCAGCCACGGCGGCATCGGAGCGGCCATGTGGAAGACGGTCTGCAGGCTCGACAGATCATAGGCATTGCGCACGTGCTCCGGCAGCGCCCAGATCCGGTGCATCATGGTCGGCACGAAATTGACCCATTGCACGCGCTCGCGTTCGATCTGCCGCAGCGTCTCCTCCGCGTCGAACTTGACGAGGCCGGTGAGCTTGCCGCCGGTGAACAGCGCGTAATGCGACACGATGAACGGCGCATTGTGATAGAGCGGGCCGGGATTGAGCAGCGAGACGCCGAAGGGAATGCTGAGCGGCGGCGCCGCGACGGTGTCGGTCACCGCCGGCTGATGATCGAGGATGACCTTTGGCCGCCCGGTCGAGCCGCCCGACGTCATGGCCTTCCAATAGCGCGCGACCGGCGGGTTGAGCGGCTCGTCCGAAAAGCCTTGCGGCACGAAATCGGCCGCGAGGCGGTTCGGCGCGTTCCAGTCGGCCTCGCCGCCGACCACCAGCGCGGGCTTGAGGATGTCGAGCACCCCTGCGGCTTCACCACGCGGCAGCCGCCACGACAGCGAGGTCGGTGTGGCGCCGCACTTCCACACCGCGAAGGAGGTCTCGAAGAACGCATTGCCGTTGGGCAATCCGATCGCGACGAAGTCGCCGGGCTTGACGCCCTTGGCCATGAACGCTCGCGCGCGCCGGTTGGCGCCGCGCTCGAGCTCGTCCCATGTCAGCGTGTCCTGTCCATGCTGGACGGCGATCGTGCCTTGCGGTTTGCGTTCAGCGTACCAGCGCGGCACGTCGGACAGGGGCAGCAACATCGGGCGCTTCCACTTCGTTTTCTTGGCGTCGCCTCAGGTGGGGCGCTCGCAAGCGGAAGTGTAGCAGTTCGCCGGACTGCAACGCTGTGACTCCCGCGCCACGTCAAGCACAAAATGTCAGCATTGCAGCCATGAAATTCCCGGGTTCCACGGGTGACAAGCCGGCGATAAAGGGGCAAAAATCCGGCTCGACTCAGTTTGGGTTGAGTTTTCCAGGGAATGCTCTCTTAGAATGTCGTCAGTGATTGCATTGCGTCGTGCGGCGCTGGTTCCCGTGGCCGTAGCAGGAGTTCTTCTGCTGACGCATACGCATGCCCAGGCGCAGTGGTGGAAGCGCGCGCCGGTCGATTTCGAGGAATGCGCGGACGCTGCCGAGAAAGCCGCGACCAAGGCCGAGAAGACGGCGGCGCTTGCCGATTGCAACGCCAAGTTCGCCGGCCGCCGCAAGCCGGGCGGCGGTTACTCCTATTACGACTTCCTGCAGGATCGCACCTTCGACATCGCCGGGCCCAATCCGACGCCGGAGGAGCAGAAGAAGATCGACGCAGCCTATGCCGCCTATCTCGCCAAGGAGCGCCGCAGCAACGAGGCGGCGCAGGCCATGGCACGGCAGCAGCGCGAGCAGCAGGAACGGCAGGTGCAGCAGCTCCAGCAGGTCGCGCTGAGGACCGATGTCGAGCGCGTGCCGGTTCCGGTCGAGCGGCCGAAGCTGCAGCAGACCGTCGGCCAGCGAAAGGGCGCCACCTGCACCAAGGGCTCCTTCTCCTGCGAATGGCCGCGGCTGTCAGAAGGCCTGAACGACCTGAAGAAGCTGTTCAACCCGACGCCGACCAAGCCGGCGAAGAAGAGCTGACGTCACAAGCTCCGCTGTCGTCCCGGACAAGCTCCACTCTCGACAACGCGAAGCGTTGTCGAGAGTGGAGCCCCGATCCGGGACGACGACTGAGGATGTCCGCACCACCTGCATACACGCAACGCATCAGTTCGCGCGCTTCTTCCTGCCGTGCTTCGGTTTGGCCACCGGCACATCCGCCGGCGCCGTGACCGTCGGCGAGCTACCCAACTGAGACCTGCTCTCCTGCAATCGCCTGTCGTATCCTGGAGAGTTCTGGACCGTCGGCGGCCTTGCATGGGCGAGCGTCGATGCTCCGCAGAGCACGGCAAGCGAAAGCCCGGTCATCAAGCTAGGTTTCATCGCGTTCCTCCTCGCTATCATGGCACGCCGCGGATCTGCTGCGGCGTCAGCCGCGGCGGTCCGTTGCCGGCGGCCTCGGCTTCCCTGATCAGCGCAACAATGCGGCGCATCAGCGGCACGTCGACACGGTTCTGCTCGGCGAGCGCGATGACCGCGCCTTGCAGATAGTCGATCTCGGTCTTGCGGCCCTGCTTCAGGTCCTGCCACATCGAGGAGCGCGCCTCGGGATCGATCTTCATCGTCCGCCCCAGGATCGCGTTGAAGATCGCATCCGGCAGCCGCAGCAAGGTCGGAGACCAGTTCATCGGGATCGGCGTCGCCGAGACTGGCGTGATGCCGGCCGCCTTCAGCGCGGCCAGCCCCTCCGCCATCTGGTCGGCGAACAGCCGCCGCCAATCGCGGTTTGCCAATTGCGCGGCGAGCGGCATGTCCGACAACGCGCTGAGGGCGTTGTTCAGATTGATGATCAGCTTGCCCCATTGCACGCCGGTGATGTCACCGCTCGCGCGCACGCTGAGGCCAGCTACCGACAGCGCTCCGGCCGTATTCTCGGCATCCTCGCCGATATGGATGTCGCCGGAAGTCGAGCGGTGGAAACGGCCCTCACCCATCGCGATCACGTTGAACGGCACCATGCCGGCGAGCACGCGGCGGTTGCCAAGCCGCTCGCGCAGCACCGCGACATTGCCGATACCGTTCTGAAGCGAGACGACGACGGCATCCTCGGGCGCATGCTGCGCGATCTGGTCCGCGACACCGGCGGTATCCGCGCTCTTGACGGTGACCAGCACGATGCCTGCGCTGTGAAGGATCGCGGGATCCTCCGAAAGCGCGAGCTGGCCCGCGCCGAGCCTGCGCTCGGAGCCGTCGAAATCGGTCAGACGCAGGCCGAACCGCTCGATCTCGGTCTTCACCCGCGGCCGCACCAGCAGCGCGACACGGCGGCCACCGGCCGCCAGCATGCCGCCGACGAAGCAGCCGATGGCGCCGGCGCCAGCCACCACGATCGGTCGATCCGTCATCACTGAACTCGCTCCCTGAACGTCCTGCCTTCGATAACAGAGGCACGGCCGGCAACCAATCGCGTAGCAAGCGCCTTGTAACCGTCATGAGTGCCCCATATGTTTTCGCCCCGGGGGCAGTCAGCGGCGAGCATTCGCCAGACGAGACGCCAAAGGAGAGCACCATGGGTCTACTCGACGTCCTCAACGGCATGCAGAACGGCCCGCGCGGTCCCTCGACGCCGAGCTCCGAGAAATCCGGCATGTCGCCGATGACCATGGCGCTGCTCGGCCTGCTCGCCTGGAAGGCGTTCAAGCATCTGACGGCGAGCCAGCCCGGCGCGGCGCCTGCCCCGCAGCAGCGCTCACCGCTGCCGCCGCCCACGCCTGTCAATACGGGCGACAGCAGCACGCTGGGCGGCAATAGCGGCGGCCTCAGCGACCTGCTCAAGGGCGGCCTCGGCGGCCTGCTCGCGGGCGGCGCGGCCGGATCCGTGCTGAGCGGCGGCCTTGGCGACCTCCTCAACCAGCTCCAGCAGGGCGGCCACGGCGAGGCCGCGAATTCCTGGGTCGGCAAGGGCCAGAACAAGCCGATCGCGCCGGGCGACCTCGCCAACGCCCTCGGCGCCGATCAGATCGAGAGCCTGTCCGCCCAGAGCGGCCTGTCGCGCGAGGAGCTGCTCAACGGCCTCAGTCAATATCTGCCGCAGGTGATCGACCATCTGACGCCGGACGGACGGCTGCCGACCGAGAACGAGATCTCGGGCAGAATCTAGTCGGACCTTGATCGACACGCTTTCGGGAAGGGGAGCACACTCATGAGCATGGGCGGCCTGTTGTGGATCATCGTCGTCGGCTTCATCGCCGGCCTCATCGCGCGCTGGCTGGCGCCGGGGCCGAACAATCCGAGCGGCTTCATCCTCACCACCATCCTCGGCATCGCCGGCGCATTTCTCGCGACCTTCATCGGCCAGGCCATCGGCCATTACAGCCCCGATCAGGGCGCCGGCTTCATCATGGCCACGATCGGCGCGGTGGTGGTGCTGTTCATCTGGCACCGCCTGGTGGCGAGCGGCGTCATCAAGGGATAGGTCGTTTGTCATTCCGGGGCGCGAAGCGAACCCGGAATCTCGAGATTCCGGGTTCGATGCCATCGCATCGCCCCGGAATGACGTCGTGCAACATCACGTAATCAAATGCATCCCCGCGTCCATGCGCACGACCTCGCCGGTCATGTTGCTGGAGGCCGGCATCGCCAGGAAGCACACGAGCTGGGCGATATCATCCGCGGTCGATGCGACCTTCAGCGGCACCTTCGCCACCACGCTGTCGCGCACCTGCTTGGCGCCGGCCTCGCCGCGGCCCTTGGTGAACCAGGGCGTGTCGATATAGCCGGGGCAGACCGTGTTGACGCGGATCAGCGGCGCCAGCGCGCGCGACAGCGACAGCGTCATGGTGTTGAGCGCGCCCTTGCTCGCGGCGTACGCGATCGACGAGCCGACGCCGCTGATGCCGGCGACCGAGGACACGTTGACCACGGCGGAGGGCCGACCTGAGGCCTTCGCGCCGGCCTCGAGCAGGCTGCGCGCGGCGCGCACCATCTGGAACGGACCGATGGTGTTGACGCCATAGACCCGTTGGAAATCTTCAGCCGACAAGCCGTCGAGATCGGCGTGAGCGACATGCTTGGTGATGCCGGCATTGTTGACGAGGACATCGAGCCGGCCCCAGCCGCTGGCTGCCGCGACAATCCTCCGGCAATCCTCGTCCTTGGACACGTCGCCCTGCGCGACCAGCACCTCCGCCGCGCCGGCCTTGCGGCAGAGTTCTGCGGTGGCTTCGGCTTCCTTCTGGCTCGAGGAATAGTTGATGACGAGCCGCGCCCCGCTCCGCGCGAGAATTTCCGCCGTCGCAGCGCCAAGGCCGGAAGCCGACCCCGTCACGATTGCGCACAGATTGTCCTTGGCCATCCGGATTTCCTTCCCCGTATCCTTGATCTTCCGCGGCCCTGTTTAGCGAGTTTGCGGCGCCCTGCAAATCGAGCAAACTCCGCTAAGCGGAATTAGCTTGGGCCCCATGTCCGCGCCGCAGGTTGACCTGCGATCAACGCTTGTCAGGGCCATGGCTTTTTCGGATCATCGGGCGCAAGAAGACCTGCCAAGAAGACTTGCGCGGGTCGCTCACCAGGCGGGACGCGCCAACGGCAAAACACGGGGAACGCTGTGGCGGAGAGTGACAATATCGTCGTCGAGACCGCGGAGAAGATCTTCGCAGATCTCGCCGATCCGCAAACCATCAACAACGACAAGAAGAATTCCTGGCAGGCGCCGCTGTGGCAGGCGCTGAGCGAAGCCGGCCTGCCATTGTCCTGGGTGCCCGACGATCTCGGCGGATCCGGCGCGAGCCTTGCCGACGGCTTCGCTCTGCTGAACGCCGCCGGCCGTTTCGCCGTCGCGGTTCCCCTGGCGGAGACCATGCTGGCCGGCTGGCTGCTGGCCCAGGCGAAGATCGCGTCCCCTGAAGGTGAGATGACGGTGCTGCCGGCAAGCCCCAGGGATCGCATCACCCTCGATGCCGACGGTTCGCTCTCCGGCCGCGCCCGCGGCGTGCCGTTTGCGAAGACGGCGAAGCACTTTGCAGTGCTGGCGCATGGCAAGGACGGCGCCTCGATCGCGCTGGTCGATGCCGGCAAGGGCCGGATCGAGTCCGGTCTCAATGTCGGCTACGATCACAGCGACACCGTGACGCTCGACAAGGTCCAGCCCGTCACGCTGAAGGCCGCGCCGAAGGGGCTTGACCAGACCACGCTCATGCTGATGGGCGGCGTTGCGCGCAGCCTTCAGATCGCGGGCGCGCTGGAATCGATGCTCGACATCTCCGTGCGGTATTCCAACGAGCGCGTCGCCTTCGAGAAGAAGATCTCGAAATTCCAGGCCGTGCAGCACAATCTCGCGCGTCTCGCCGGCGAATCCGCCGCGGCGCTCGCGGCTGCGACGTCCGCGGCTGACGCCATCGCGAACGCCGAGGCGTTCAACGACGAGGTCTATCTCGAAGCCGCCTCCGCCAAGATCCGCTGCGCGGAAGCCGCGGAAAAGGGCGGCGCCATCGCGCATCAGGTGCACGGCGCGATCGGCTTCACCATGGAGCACATCCTGCACCGCTATTCGCTGCGGGCGCTGGCCTGGCGCGACGATTTCGGCTCGGAGAGCCATTGGGCCGTCGAGCTCGGCAAGCTGGTCGCAAGCCGCGGCGCCGACGAACTGTGGCCGCTCGTGGCATCGCGCTGATCAGGGAGAGAAACACATGACCGCTGCGCTTCGTTTCGACCCGATCCGCCTGCCCGAAAAGTGCGAGCAATTGCGCAAGGAAGTGCGCGCCTTCCTGGCCGAGGAAATCGCCGCCGGCACCTTCGATCCGCACAAGCCCAACCGCGAGGACACCGACGCGCCGGAATTTTCCCGCCGGGTCGGCGCCAAGGGCTGGCTCGGCATGACCTGGCCGAAGAAATATGGCGGCCAGGAGCGCTCCTTCCTCGAACGCTACGTGGTGACCGAGGAGATGCGCGTCGCCAACGCGCCGACGCGGCGCTTCTTCGTCGCCGACCGCCAGAGCGGGCCGGTGCTGCTGAAATATGCCCCCGAGCACATCAAGATGGACATCCTGCCGCGGATCTGCCGCGGCGAGATCTGCTTCGCCATCGGCATGAGCGAGCCGAACTCCGGCTCGGACCTGTTCGCGGCGAAGACGCGCGCGACCAAGACCGACGGCGGCTATCTCATCAACGGCACCAAGATCTGGACCTCGTCGGCGCATATCGCCGACTACATGATCGCGATCTTCCGGACCTCGCAGCCGACCAAGGAAAACCGCCGTCACGGCCTGACCCAGTTCCTGGTCAAGATGAAGCAGCCGGGCATCAAGGTGAACCCGATCGGCCAGATCACCGGGCAATACGAGTTCAACGAGGTCGTCTTCACCGACTTCTTCGTGCCTGATGACCACGTGCTCGGCGAGGTCGACGGCGCCTGGAAGCAGGCGACCAGCGAGCTCGCCTATGAGCGCTCCGGACCCGAGCGCTTCCTCGAGACCTATTACGTGCTGACCGAGCTGGTCCGCGCGGTCGGTCCCAACCCGGATACGCGCAGTGCCGAAGGCATCGGCCGTCTCGTTGCGCAGCTCCACACCATGCGGCGCATGTCGGTCTCGGTGGCCGGCATGCTTCAAGCCGGCAAGGAGCCGGTGGTCGAGGCGTCCATCGTCAAGGACATCGGCACGGTCTGGGAGCAGCAGCTTCCGCACCGCGTCCGCGATCTCGCCGCCTTCGTCGAGGAGACCGCGACCAACCGCGAGACCTTGGAGCGGCAGCTCGACTTCGCGATCAAGACCGCACCGAAACTCACCATCCAGGGCGGCACCACCGAGGTGCTGCGCGGCATCATCGCGCGCGGACTGGGTCTGCGCTAATTCAATCGAGGACATCATGAGCACGTATAAAGACATCGGCGTCGAGAAGGTCGGACACGTCGGCACCATCGAGATCCGCCGTCCGCCGCTCAACTTCTTCGACATCTCGCTGATCAACCAGATCGCCGATGCGCTCGAGGAGTTCGACCGCGACATCGAGATCCGCAGCTCCGTTCTCTCGGCGCAGGGCAAGGCGTTCTGCGCCGGCGCCAACTTCCAGGATCCGGCGCGGCAGGCGCAGGAGGCAAGCGAGGCCGGGAAGAAGGGCGACCCCGCCGACAGCCTCGGCGCCATCAACCATCTCTACATCCAGGCCGTGCGCATCTTCCGCGCCAAGAAGCCGATCGTCGCCGCCGTGCAGGGCGCGGCCATCGGCGGCGGCCTGGGCCTTGCGGTGTCGGCGGATTTCCGCGTCACCTGCCCCGAAGCGCGCTTCTCCGCGAACTTCACCAAGCTTGGCTTCCATCCCGGCTTCGGCCTGACGACGACGCTCCCCGAGCTGATCGGCAAGAACAACGCCGAGCTGATGTTCTACACCAGCCGCCGCGTCACCGGCGAGGAAGCCGTGAAGTGGGGCCTCGCCAACGTGCTGGTGCCGCAGGACCAGGTGAAGGCGGAAGCGATGAAGCTCGCCAACGAGATCGCCGAATGCTCCCCGCTCGGCCTGCTCTCGACTCGCGCCACCATGCGCAACGGCCTCGCCGACCGCGTCATGGCCGCGACCAACCACGAGCTCGCCGAACAGACCCGGCTGCGCGCGACGGAAGATTTCAAGGAAGGCGTGAAGGCCACGGAAGAGCGGCGCGCGGCGAATTTTAAGGGAAGGTGAGTCCTTTCTTCCTTCTCCCCTTGTGGGAGAAGGTGGCGCGAAGCGCCGGATGAGGGGTCTCTCTCCGAGCTTGATCCTCTCACGATGTGCACGCCGAGAGAGACCCCTCACCCGTCTCGCCGCTATCGCGGCGAGCCACCCTCTCCCACAAGGGGAGAGGGCTTAACCTCGCCTCCCCACCACCAGCGCATCGACGATCGTTGCGCCCAGCCCCTCGCCGTGCACCAGCACCGGGTTGAGCTCGATCTCCGAAATCTCCCTGGCATACGCTGCCGCCAGCACGGAGATGTCGGCGATCAGTTGCGAGAGAGCCGGCACATCCGCCTTCGCCGCCCCGCGAAATCCGTTCAGCAATGGCGCGGCTTTCAATTCCGCGAGCATCGCGCCAGCCTCCTCCGCGCTCACCGGCGCGGGGCGATAGACAACATCACGGAACAGCTCCGTCGTGATGCCGCCGAGACCCACCATCACCATCGGCCCGAACGTCTCATCCAGCATCGTGCCCACGATGATCTCGACGCCCCGCTTCGCCATCGGGCCGATCAGCACGCCCTGGATCGACGCCTCAGGCCTGTGCTCGCGCGCCTTGTTCAGCAAGGCCTCGAACGCCAGAAACGCCTCGCCCTTGGTGGTGACGTTGAGGCGCACGCCGCCGACCTCGCTCTTGTGAGCGATATCGGGTGACTGAATCTTCATCGCCAGGGGAAAGCCGACGCGGGCGAGCGCCTCATCGAGCCCGCTCTTGTCCTTGACCAGCACCTCGTTCGGCAAGGCGATGCCGGCGGCGCGGAGCAATGTCTTGCTGTCGGCCTCGGACAGGACCGGCGACCTCAGATGCGCGGACAGATCGCGCAAGGGCAGCCGCGTCGTGTCCGCAGCCGGCGGCAGCCTGAAATTGGCGTAATCGACAAGCCGCCGCATCGCTACGCCGACATGGGTCAGGCCCGAGAGCACCACGACACCTGATTTCGCAAGCTCGCGCCGCGCGAAGTCGGACGGCACGGTGTAGGAATAGAACACCACCGGCTTGTGCTGCGCGGACAGCACCGGCGCCAGTTCCTCTTCCTTGAACGGCTTGCGCACCTCGCTCGACAGCGACAGCACGACCAGGATCGCATCGACCTCGTCGGACGCCGTGAGCACGTCGACGCTCTTCTGCAAACCGCCGGAGGTGACGCCCTGCGCGGTGACGTCGATCGGGTTTCGCGCCGTGCCATAGGACGGCATCAACTGCTTGATCCCCGCCTGGACGGACTCGGACAGCTCCGGCACCTGCAGGCCCTGCAGCGCCACGGCGTCGGCGCCCCAGATGCCGGCGCCGCCGGAGACGGTGACGACGGCAACCCGATCGCCCCTCGGCAACGGATTGCTCGCCAGCACCGCCGCGATCGTCAGCGCCTCGTCGAGATCGTTGGAGACGATGAAGCCGTATTTCGCAAACACCGCGTCATAGGCCGCCGACCAGCCGGCCATGCTCGCGGTGTGCGAGGCCGCGGCGCGCTGGCCCGCGCCGGAGCGGCCGACCTTGGTGACGATGACGGGTTTCTTCACCTCCGCGGCGCGGCGTGCAGCGGCGAGGAATTTTTCGACGTCGCGAATGCCTTCGATGAACAGCAGGATCACGTCGGTCGAGGCATCCTGCACCAGATAGTCCAGGAACTCGCCGGCGCCGAGGTCGGATTCATTGCCGGCGCTGACGACATAGCTGACGGCGACGCCGAGCGCCCGCGCGCGATGATAATAGGCAAAGCCGATACCGCCGCTCTGCGCGACGATGCCGATCCGCCTCGTCGTCGCGACCAGCGGCACCACGCCAGGCTTGACGTCGACCGCCGGACTGAACGTTGCCGCCACGCGCTGCATTTGGCTGAAGAAACCCTCGGCGTTCGGACCGGAGATCCGCATCCCCGTGCGCTTCGCCAGCGCTGCGATCGCATCCTGCATCGCCGCGCTGTCGCCGCCCTCCTCGGCGAAGCCGGAGGAGATGATCACGGCATTCCTGACGCCGGCGGCGGCGCATTGCTCGAGCGCGGCCAGCACCGCGCGGGCGGGGATCATGACGACGGCAAGATCGATCGGCGCGCCGATCTCCGCGATCGATTTGTAGCAGGCGCGCCCGTCGATATCCGCGTAGTTCGGGTTCACCGGGTAGATCTCGCCCGGATACCCGTTCTTGCGCAGCATCGACAGCAGCCGGCCCGGGATCTTCTCGTGATCGCGCGAGGCGCCGATCAGCGCGATGCTGGCGGGGGCAAAGAAACTGTCGAGCGGATGCGGCATGGCGAGTCCTTCTCATTGTTGCCGCGCCGCAGCCTCCATCCCCGTCATCCTGAGGCGCCGGAGCGCAGCGGAGGCCTCGAAGGATGTACGGCCACCGGCCGAGCCGTTCATCCCTCGAGGCTCCCCGTGCGGCGCGTCGCGTCGCACGCCTCGCACCTCAGGATGACGGATCGAGAGCCGTGAACGCAAGAACTCAGGCGGCGAGCCGGAATGTCACCCCACCCAGCAGGAACTCGTTCCCCGCCACAGCGAGCCCCTTCGCCTTGGCAGCGTGCAGCACGCGCGCCACGTCGGTCACCCGAAACTCCAGCGCGCTCATGATCTCGCTGGCGCCCTTGACGAAGCGGAAGGTTGCGTTCGGCAGCTTCAGCTCAGCTCCGTCAGGCGCAACCCCGATGGTCTTCCCCCAATGTGCCGCCAGCCCCTGCGGGTCCGGGCTCTGCATCTCCACCGCGACAAGCGCCTGCGTCACGTCCTTGCGGATGGACTTCTGCCAGTCCGGTCCCGCCGGCGGATATGCGCCCAGGATATCGTCGCTGCCTTCGGTGTGGTTGAACTCGATGAAAGCGGCGCGGCAGTCGCGGGGGTGGAGCTGCACGCCGTGATAGGGCGCATGGTCGATGACGTTGGCGGTGCGCACGCCCATTGCGTTGGCGTGGCGGCCCCGCTCGTCGGGATCGTCACAGCAGAAGATCGCCATGTAGCCGCCGCGGCCGCCGGTCTTCTCGATGAAGCGGCCGGCCGTGGTGCCATCCTTGAACGGGGCGACCACCTCCAGCAGGATGGTATCGACCGGCAGCAGCGCGTTCTCCAGTCCGTATTTCGCGACATTGCCGTCGCGGTAGCAGACGGCAAGGCCCATGATCTCCGCGATGTCGGAGACGACGGGCGCGAGCTGCGGCGCGACCAGGCAGATCTGCCGCAGCCGTAGATAGGGCGCCATGGTCATGCGCCCCTGAAGGTGGGCTTGCGCTTCTCCACGAAGGCCTTGGCGGCCTCCTTGTGGTCCTCGGTGTCGCCGCAGCGGGTGTGATGGATCGCCTCGCCGTCGAAGCAGTCTTCCAGCGGCAGATGCTCGGCGTTGTTGATGTTGCGCTTGATGAAGCCGAGCGCGATCGAGGGCCCCTGCGCCAGCGACAGTGCGAGCTCATGCGCGGCGGCATCGATCTCCGCATCAGGCACGACCTTGGTCACCATGCCGATCGCATGGGCGTCCCTGGCGGTGAGCACCGGCGACATCAGATAGAGCTCGCGCGCCCGCGCGCTGCCGAGCAGCTGGGTCAGGAAATAGGTGCCGCCGTAATCGCCGGAGAAGCCGACCTTGGCGAAGGCGGTGGTGATCTTGCAGGATTCGGATGCGATGCGCAGGTCGCAGGACAGCGCCATCGACAGGCCCGCGCCGGCCGCCGCACCGTCGAGCTGCGCCACCACGGGTTTGGGCATCTGGTGCAGGATGCGCGAGACCTCCATACCACGACGCAAATTCGCGAGCTTCTGCTCGAACGGCAGCGGCGCGCGGCCGGCCGCCATCGACTTGACGTCGCCGCCGACGCAGAACGAGCCGCCGGCGCCCTTGAACAGCACCGCGCGCACCTCGGGATCATCCGCCGCACGGCGTGCGGCTTCGACCAGCCCGGCCACCATCTCCGGGTTGAGCGCGTTCTTCCGCTCGGGCCGGTTCATCGTGATGGTGAGCAGCCCGCCTTCGAGCTTTTGCGGAACCATGTCGTTGCTCATGCGGCGTCTCCCTTTGTTTTTGTTTTGCTCGTCATTCCGGGGCGCGCCTTTGGCGCGAACCCGGAATCCACTTCTCAACCTTCACGGCCGCCCGATGGATCCTCAGGTGCGCAATTGCGCACCTGAGAACCTCGAGATCCCGGGTTCTCGCTACGCGAGCCCCGGGATAACGCTTCGCGTCACTTCTTCACCAGCGGGCAGCGCGACTGCTCCAGCGACTGGAACGCTTCGGCGCCGGGGACGGTGGCGAGCAGCTTGTAATCGTCCCAGCGGCCCTTCGATTCCGACGGCTTCTTCACCTCGAACAGATACATGTCGTGGATCATGCGGCCGTCGTCGCGGATCTTGCCGTTCTTGGCGAAGAAGTCGTTGATGGGCGTTTCCTTCATCACCTTCATGACGGCGGCAGCATCGGTGGTGCCGGCCGCCTTCACCGCCTTCAGGTAATGCGTCACGGAGGAGTAGACGCCGGCCTGCGCCGAGGTCGGCGGCCGCTTCACGCGCTCCTGGAAGCGCTTGGAGAAGGCGCGCGTGTCGTCGTTCATGTCCCAGTAGAAGGCTTCGGCCAGCAGCAGGCCCTGCGCCGTCTCGAGCCCGATCGAGTCGATGTCGGTGACGAAGACGAGCAGCGGCGAAACCTTCTGGCCGCCCTTCATGATGCCGAACTCGGCCGCCTGCTTGATGGCGTTGACGGTGTCGCCGCCGGCATTGGCAAGGCCGATCACCTTGGCCTTGGAGGCCTGGGCCTGCAGCAGGAACGACGAGAAATCCGAGGTGTTGAGCGGATGGCGCACGCTGCCGAGCACCTTGCCGCCGGTCTTGGTCACGACGGCGCTGGTGTCCTTCTCCAGGTCCTGGCCGAAGGCGTAATCGGCGGTGAGGAAGTACCAGCTGTCGAGGCCCGACTTCACTGCGGCAAGGCCGGTCACGTTGGCCTGGCCGTAGGTGTCGAACACGTAGTGCACGGTATAGGGACCGCAGGCCTCGTTGCTGAGACGGATCGAGCCCGGACCGTTGAAGATGATGATCTTGTTGCGCGCCTTGGCGATCTCGCCGGCCGCAAGCGCGGTGGCGGAGGCCGCGACGTCGTAGATCATCTCGACGCCCTGATTGTCGAGCATGTCGCGGGCGATGTTGGCGGAGAGATCGGCCTTGTTCTGATGGTCGGCCGCCAGCACCTGGATCTTGCGACCGAGCACCTCGCCGCCGAAATCCTCGACGGCCATCTTGGCCGCAGTCTCGCTGCCGGGACCGGTGATGTCTGCATAGAGGCTCGACATGTCGAGGATGCCGCCGATCTTGAGCGGCGGCTTGTCCTGGGCCTGCGCGGCGGCGCTCGCACTGAGGGCAAGCGACGCGGCAAAAATGCCCGACAAAATTCTCTTCATCGAAAAAGACCTCCCGTTATCGCGCCGTACTCTGATGGCGGCTTGGTTGTTGCTCTTGGCAATAGTTATTGGCAATCGCTGTTGCCGCAATCATGCCGCATGCGCAAGAGCGCAGCAAGCGCGAGGCGCGTTGCGCGCATGAATGCCGCGCATGTTTTCCGCAAAGCGGAATGGTGAGACGACGCAAGATGTTTCCGCGTCGTTGCGAGTGTGTGAAACAACGGCGCAGCTCCACACGCTCTGCCGTAGGGTAGGCAAAGGCGCGCTCGTCGCGCCGTGCCCACCGCCTCGTGCGATTGGCAAAGACGTGGGCACGCTTCGCTTTGCCCACCCGAGGGCAACCCCTTCGCCATTCGCCACGTTTGGGTTAGAACGATCGCACAACGCAACCTCTCCGGGTCACGTGACGCGACTGCTTCACTTCATCGTCGCATTCCTTCTCCTCGCGAGCCGCGCCGCGCTCGCGACGCCGTGCCAGTTCGAATCGCAGGGCGAAGGCCGCGTCGCCGCCATCGTCGATGCGCGCAGCGTCCGTCTCGACGACGGCCGCGAAATCCGTCTCATCGGAATCGAAGCGACGGCATCCACCAGGCAGGCGCTGGCATCGCTGCTCGCCGGCCGCGACGTCACGCTCCGCGGCAGCGACGACACGCCGGACCGCTATGGCCGCCAGGGCGCGCTGGTCTTCATCGGCGAGGGCGACACGTCCATACAAGCCATGCTGCTGGCCCAGGGCGACGCCCTGGTCTCCGCCGAGATCTCGGACAAGGACTGCGCGGCCGCGCTGATGGCGTCGGAAGCTGCAGCACGGCGCCAAAAAAAGGGCAGCTGGGCTGACCCGTCGGCCATAAAAAACGCGGAAAGTCCGGACGATATTTTGGCGGGGATCGGGCGCTTTGTGGTGGTCGAGGGTAAAGTCCTGTCGGTCCGGCAAGCTGGGGCAATGACCTACCTCAACTTCGGGCGGAACTGGACACGTGGCTTTGCCGCGACTATCTCAAAGCGCGCGTTACCGGCGTTCGAAAGCGCCGGGATCACCCTTAAGTCCTTGGAGAATAAACGTATTCGAATCCGGGGCTGGGTTGAGGAAAGTACGGGACCGCGGATCGATGTGCGGCTCGTGGGACAGGTCGAGTTGCTGGGCGCGAACGAGCCGACAGGGGTAAGGCCCTAAAGAAGGGCCAGGCACGGGTTAAGCGACGTGAATGGGGTGCTAGAACGGCACGTACGGAACGAACGCCGCCGCCTGCGGGCTGCGCCGGCCGCGCTATGCCTCGTGCTGGGCGCGGCGCTGGCGGGCTGCGGCGACATGGGCCGGTTCCAGACCGCCGCGACCCCGCCGGCCGTCGCGATGCCGAAGCCGAAGCCGGCCGTCGCCCAGACCCCTGCCACCGAAAAGGAGCATGAGCGCATCCTGGCGAGCTATGGCGGCACCTATGACGACCCCAGGCTCGAATCGCTGGTCACCAAGACCGTCGATCGGCTCGTCGCCGCCTCCGACCGGCCCGACCAGGGCTACAGGGTCACCATTCTCAATTCCGGCGCGGTGAACGCCTTCGCGCTGCCGAACGGCCAGCTCTATGTCACGCGCGGTCTGCTGGCGCTCGCCAGCGACACCTCGGAACTGTCCTCCGTGCTCAGCCACGAGATGGCGCATGTACTGTCCAAGCACGCGGCGATGCGCGAGGACCAGGCGCGCCAGGCCGCGATCGTCACCCGCGTCGTCACCGACATGAGCAACGACCCCGACCTCACCGCGCTGGCGCTGGCCAAGACCAAGCTCACCATGGCGAGCTTTTCGCGCAAGCAGGAGTTCGAGGCCGACGGCATCGGCGTCGGCATTTCCGCCAAGGCGCATTTCGACCCTTACGGTGCTGCACGCTTCCTCTCCGCGATGGAGCGCAATGCCGAGCTGAAGGCCGGCAAGAGCTCGCTCGATCCGCGCGCGCAGGATTTCACCTCGTCCCATCCGGCAACGCCTGAGCGCGTGCAGAACGCGCAGACCATTGCGCGGCAATATACTGCGCCTGAAGGCGCCGAGCGCGACCGCGAGAGCTATCTCGCCGCGATCGACAACCTCGTCTACGGCGAAGATCCCAGCGAAGGTTTCGTGCGCGGCCGCCGTTTCCTGCATCCGAAGCTCGGCTTCACCTTCCAGGCGCCGGACAATTTCACGCTCGACAACACCGCCCAGGCCGTGATCGGCGTGCGCGAAGGCGGCGCGCAGGCGATGCGTTTCGACGTGGTGCGCGTGCCGGCCGAGCAGTCGCTCGGCGACTACCTCAATTCCGGCTGGATGGAGGGCGTCGAGAAGGCGTCCACCGAGGACCTCAGCATCAACGGCTTCCCGGCCGCGTCCGCCACCGCCAAGGGCGACCAGTGGCAGTTCAAGGTCTACGCGCTGCGCTTCGGCAGCGACGTCTATCGCTTCATCTTCGCGACGAGGCAGAAATCGACCGAGAGCGAGCGCAACGCGCGCGAGACCGTCAATTCGTTCCGTCGCCTGACCCTCGACGAGATCCAGGCCGCCCGCCCCTTGCGCATCAAGGTCATCACCGTGCAGCCCGGTGACACCGTGGAGTCGCTCTCTCACCGCATGGCCGGCGTCGATCATCCCGCCGAGCGTTTTCGCGTGCTCAACGGCCTCGATCGCACCGCGCAGGTGAAGGTGCGCGACCGCGTGAAGATCGTGGCGGATTGAGGTTGCGCTCGGTCTGCAAACTCATCCGTCGTTCCGGACAAGCGCGCCCAAAGCGCGCGCCGATCCGGGACCCATGGCCACAGGATGGAGTTAGGCGAAGACTCGGAGTTGCCACCTCGCGCCATAACCCCTGCCTGGGGTTATGGGTCGCGGCGTTCGCCGGGACGACACCTCTTTTGGAGCCGCAGCCCGCGCCTAACTAACGCCCCGCGTCCATATCCCCCTTCTCGCGCTGGCCGCTGAGCCACAGTGCGAGCAGAGTCCAGAACGCGCCTGACAACAGATACGCGCCCGAGGCGATGACGCCGAGATTGGTGGCGAGCAGCAGCGCGACCAGCGGCGCGAAGCCGGCACCGAACAGCCAGGCCATGTCCGAGGTCAGTGCCGAGGCGGTGTAGCGGTAGGCATGCTTGAAGTTCGAGGCGATCGCGCCGGAGGATTGGCCGAACGACAGGCCGAGCAGAATGAAGCCGATCACCATGTAGATGGTCTCGCCGAACGCGCCGGCGTCGAGCAGTTGCGGGGCAAAGCCGCTATAGATCGCAATCGCGATCGCCGATCCCATCAACAGCGATTTGCGCCCGACGCGATCGGCGATGATGCCGGAGGCCACGATCGCGCCGACGCCGAACACCGCGGCGACGATCTCGATGATCAGGAAGCGCACCGGGCTCTCGCGGGTGAACAGGAACACCCAGGACAGCGGGAACACCGTGACCATGTGGAAAAGCGCGAAGCTCGCCAGCGGCGCGAACGCGCCGAGCATGATGTTCTGGCCTTCGCGCGCGACGGTCTCGGAGATGCGCGCCGGCTGCAATTCGCGGGTCTCGAACAGCGAGGCGTATTCCTCCGTCGTCACCATGCGCAGGCGCGCGAACAGCGCCACGACGTTGATGGCGAACGCGACGAAGAACGGATAGCGCCAGCCCCAGTCGAAAAAATCCTCGGCCGAGAGATTGCCGGCGAAATAGGCGAACAGCGCGCTCGCCACGATCAGGCCCAGCGGCGCTCCGAGCTGTGGCACCATCGCGTACCAGCCGCGCTGCGAGGCCGGCGCATTCAGCGCCAGCAGCGAGGCCATGCCGTCCCAGGCGCCGCCCCAGGCCAGACCCTGCGCGATACGCGCCAGCGCCAGCAGCCAGATCGCGGCGACGCCGATGTCGTGATAGCCGGGCAGGAACGCGAGCGCCACGGTGGCAGTGCCGAGCAGAAACAGCGCCGAGATCAGCTTGGCGGTCTTGCCGTAGGCACGGTCGACCGTCATGAAAATGACGGTGCCGATCGGCCGGGCCATGAAGGCCAGCGCGAAGATCATGAAAGAATAAAGGGTGCCGGTCAGCTCGCTCGCGAACGGGAACACCAGGCGCGGGAACACGATCACCGAGGCGATCGCGAAGACGAAGAAGTCGAAGAACTCCGAGGTGCGGCCGATGATGACGCCGATGGCGATCTCGCCGGGACTGGCCTGGTCGTGGCCGTGCTCGCCCGAGTGGAGGTCTGCCATTGCGGGGGTCTGTGCCGTCGCCATTCGTGCGCCCTTAACGTCCTGAAAACCAAAGCCGACCGCCCGGCAAACGCCCGGCAATCCGGCCCTGTCTGACCCAACCTCCCGCACTGCAACATTGGACAAATTGTCCAATGTCCGGATTGTTGCGCCGCAGCTACCCGTTGGCCCCGCAAAAGAAACTCATTCTCAAAGGCTCGGCCCGTGTCTCGTCTCAAGATCCTGGCGCTACTACCTCTGGCTGCTGCACTCAGTGGATGCGACTACGTCGTGCTGGCGCCAGCCGGCGATATCGCTGCCCAGCAGCGCGACCTCGTCATCATCTCCACCGTCCTGATGCTCCTGATCGTCGTCCCCGTGATGGCGCTGACGGTGCTGTTCGCCTGGCGTTATCGCCAGTCCAACACCGAGGCCCGCTACGAGCCGGAATGGGACCACTCGACCGCGCTCGAGCTGGTGATCTGGTCGGCACCGCTGCTGATCATCGTTTGCCTGGGTGCGCTGACCTGGATGGGCACGCATCTGCTCGACCCCTATCGCACGCTCGGCCGCATCCATGCCGACCGCGCCGTCGACCAGTCCAAGGCCCCGCTCGAGGTCGACGTCGTCGCGCTCGACTGGAAATGGCTCTTCATCTACCCGGACTACGGCATCGCCACCGTCAACGAGCTCGCGGCTCCCGTCGATCGCCCGATCAACTTCCGCATCACCGCATCCTCGGTGATGAACTCGTTCTACATCCCCGCACTCGCCGGCCAGATCTACGCGATGCCGGGCATGGAGACGAAGCTCCATGCCGTCGTCAACCACGCCGGCTCGTACAAGGGCTTCTCGGCGAACTACAGCGGTGCCGGCTTCTCCGGCATGCACTTCAACTTTAGGGGACTCGACGACAAGGGCTTTGACGCCTGGATCGCGCAGGCCAAATCCGCCGGCGGCGCGCTCGGCCGCGCCGAATATCTCCAGTTGGAGAAGCCCAGCCAGAACGAGCCGGTTCGGCGCTGGGGCGCCGTCGATGCCGATCTCTACCGCCTGATCCTCAACATGTGCGTCGAGACCGGCAAGATGTGCCAGAGCGAGATGATGGCGATCGACGCCAAGGGCGGCAACGGCCATGAGGGCCTGAACAACACGCTGCCGCTCACTTACGACAAATACGCCCGCCGCGGCGCTCCGCTCGGGCCCGAGCCGACCTTCGTCGCCGGCACCTGCACGCCGGATGCGCCGCAAGGCCAGACCACGGCGTCGATCAAGGCTCCGATCGACATTGCGCCGCTCACCGGCGCCGGCCTGAAGCGGCCGACCTTCACGCCGCTGAAGTCCTCGTCCTTCTTCCTCGGACTTCGTCCCAAGTCCGATTCCTGAAGTCAGATTCCTAAAGAGATCCCCGCATGTCTCCTGATCTTCTCAAGCTCATCTTCGGCCGGCTCGGCTTCGAATCTCTGCCGCTGCACGAGCCGATCGTCGTCGGCACTTTCGCCGTTGTCGCGCTCGGCGGCGCAGCCCTGCTCGGCGGCCTCACCTATTTCCGCCTCTGGGGCTACCTCTGGCGCGAGTGGTTCACCACGGTGGACCACAAGCGTATCGGCATCATGTACATGATCCTCGGCATCGTGATGCTGCTGCGGGGCTTTGCCGACGCGCTGATGATGCGCGGCCAGCAGATGCTCGCCTTTGGCGGCTCCGAAGGCTACCTCAACGCCCATCACTACGATCAGGTCTTCACCGCCCACGGCGTGATCATGATCTTCTTCGTGGCGATGCCGCTGGTCACCGGCCTGATGAACTACGTCGTGCCGCTGCAGATCGGCGCGCGCGACGTGTCGTTCCCGTTCCTGAACAATTTCAGCTTCTGGATGACGGTCGGCGGCGCGGTGCTGGTGATGGCCTCGCTGTTCATCGGCGAATTCGCCCGCACCGGCTGGTTGGCTTATCCGCCGCTGTCGAACATCGGCTACAGTCCCGACGTCGGCGTCGACTATTACATCTGGGCGCTGCAGGTCGCCGGCGTCGGAACGACGCTGTCCGGCATCAACCTGATCTGCACCATCGTCAAGCTGCGCTGCCCCGGCATGACCATGATGAAGATGCCCGTCTTCACCTGGACCTCGCTCTGCACCAACGTCCTGATCGTCGCCTCCTTCCCGGTCCTGACCGTCGTGCTCGCGTTGCTCTCGCTGGACCGTTACGTCGGCACAAACTTCTTCACGAACGATTTCGGCGGCAGCCCGATGATGTACGTGAACCTGATCTGGATCTGGGGCCATCCCGAAGTCTACATCCTGGTTCTCCCGGCGTTCGGCATCTTCTCTGAGGTGACCTCGACCTTCTCCGGCAAGCGGCTGTTCGGCTACACCTCGATGGTCTACGCCACGGTGGTCATCACCATCCTGTCTTACCTGGTCTGGCTGCATCACTTCTTCACGATGGGCTCCGGCGCCAGCGTCAACTCGTTCTTCGGCATCACCACGATGATCATCTCGATCCCGACGGGCGCGAAGATGTTCAACTGGCTGTTCACGATGTATCGCGGCCGCATCCGCTACGAATTGCCGATGATGTGGACGATCGCCTTCATGCTGACCTTCGTGATCGGCGGCATGACCGGCGTGCTGCTGGCTGTGCCGCCGGCCGACTTCGTGCTGCACAACAGCCTGTTCCTGATCGCGCACTTCCACAACGTGATCATCGGCGGCGTGGTGTTCGGCGCGTTCGCCGGCATCTCCTACTGGTTCCCGAAGGCGTTCGGCTTCAAGCTCGATCCGTTCTGGGGCAAGATGTCGTTCTGGTTCTGGGTCACCGGCTTCTACCTCGCCTTCATGCCGCTCTACGTGCTCGGCCTGATGGGCGTGACCCGCCGCCTGCGCGTGTTCGACGATCCGTCCCTGCAGATCTGGTTCGTCATCGCCGCGATCGGTGCCTTCCTCGTCCTGCTCGGCATCCTCTCCATGCTGATGCAGTTCGCGGTCAGCTTCCTCAGGCGCGAGCAGCTCAAGGACGTCACCGGCGATCCCTGGGATGCGCGCACGCTGGAATGGGCGACCTCCTCGCCCCCGCCGGATTACAACTTCGCCTTCACCCCCGTCGTTCACGACAATGACGCGTGGTGGGACATGAAGCGCCGGGGCTACCAGCGTCCGCTCACCGGCTTCAAGCCGATCCACATGCCCAGCAGCACCGGTACCGGCATCATCCTCGCCGGCCTCGCCACCGCGATGGGATTCGGCCTGATCTGGTACATCTGGTGGCTGGCCGCATTGAGCTTCGCCGGGCTGCTCGTCGTCGGCATCGGCCACACCTTCAACTATCACCGCGACTTCGACATTCCGGCTGAAGACGTCATCCGGACCGAGGACGCGCGCACCAAACTGCTCGCCGGAGCCAAGTAAATGACTGTCGCCGTCAATCCCTCGCAGACCGGCGAGCCGGTCTTCTACCTCGCCGACGAACATCCGCATCCGGAAGGCTGGAGCACCTCGCTCGGCTTCTGGATCTATCTGATGAGCGACTGTCTCATCTTCGCGATCCTGTTCGCCACCTTCGGCGTGCTCGGCGGCAACTACGCCGCCGGCCCGGCGCCGAAGGACCTGTTCGACCTGAACCTGGTCGCGGTGAACACGTCGATGCTGCTGCTGTCGTCGATCACCTATGGCTTTGCCATGCTGACGATGCAGCAGAACAAGGTGGCGCAGACGCAAGTCTGGCTGGCGATCACCGGCCTGTTCGGCCTCGCCTTCATCGGGATCGAGCTCACCGAGTTCGCCCATATGATCCATGAAGGCGCCACGCCGCAGCGCAGCGCCTTCCTGTCCGCCTTCTTCACCCTGGTCGGAACCCACGGCCTGCACGTGTCCTGCGGCCTGATCTGGCTGGTGACGCTGATGGTGCAGGTCGGCAAGTTCGGCCTGATCGAGGCCAATCGCCGCCGCCTGATGTGCCTGTCGATGTTCTGGCACTTCCTCGACGTGGTCTGGATCGGCGTCTTCACCTTCGTCTATCTCCTGGGAGTTCTGCGATGAGCACCGATACCCACACAGCTGGCGCGAACGGCCATCACCACGACGATGGCCACGCCCACGGCTCGTTCTCGACCTATATGCTGGGCTTCGTGCTCTCGGTCGTGCTTACGGCGATCCCGTTCTGGCTGGTGATGAGCGGCGCGCTGCCGAGCAAGCAGGTCACCGCCCTCGTCATCATGGCCTTCGCGGTCGTGCAGATCGTCGTGCACATGATCTACTTCCTGCACATGAACACGACGTCGGAGAACGGCTGGAGCATGATGGCGCTGATCTTCACTATCGTCATGGTGGTGATCGCGCTGTCCGGTTCGCTTTGGGTGATGAGCCACCTCAACAGCAACATGATGCCGATGCACGAGATGACGGGAATGAAGTGAGCGGGATCCGGACCGTGACGAGCGAGGCAAAGGACGTGCGCCGCAAGGCTGCACGTCCGCGCCTGTGGCTCACGGTCCTCTCGCTCACGGCCTTCGTCGCTCTGATCGCGCTCGGAATCTGGCAGATCGAGCGCCGCGCCTGGAAGCTGGCGCTGATCGACCGCGTCGAGCAGCGCGTTCATGCCCCAGCCCAGCCGATCCCCTCGCCTGCTGCGTGGCCCACGGTCAGCACCGCGAGCGACGAATACCGGCATGTCAGCGTTACCGGCCGCTTCCTGCATGACCGCGAGACGCTGGTGCAGGCCGTGACCGAGGAAGGCCCTGGCTATTGGGTGCTGACGCCGCTTCAGCGCGGCGACGGTACGTCCGTTCTGATCAACCGCGGCTTCGTGCCGTCGGAGCGGCGTGACCCATCGGCACGGCAGGACGGCAATCCAGACGGTCAGGTCGAGATCACCGGCCTGCTCCGTATCACCGAGCCCAAAGGCGGCTTCCTCCGGAACAACGTGCCCCAGCACAACCGCTGGTACTCGCGGGATGTCGCCGCGATTGCGGCGGCGCGCGGCCTCCAGAACGTCGCACCTTTCTTCGTCGATGCCGATGCCGGATCACAAATGGGCGGGGGGCCGATCGGCGGATTGACCGTGGTGCGCTTTCCCAATAACCACCTGATCTACGCGCTGACGTGGTTTGCCCTGGCCTTTATGCTGGCCGGCAGGCTTTTCGTCACATTCGGCGGCGGGCTGTTCCGCCGCAAGCGCTTCGTCCACGAACCGGCCGGTGGCCCAAGTGCCACCGCGCGCAGGACGGGATCAGATGCTGGAGAGATCGTCGAGCAAACCTGACGGAGGAAGCGCGCCTCGCCAAGCGCCTGGCGAGCTGACCGTCACGCTGCAATCGCAGGCGGATGCACGCAGCGAGCTGGTCGGTGCTGCGCCGACCGATGACGAGACCAACCGCAAGAACATGGCGCTGCTGATCCAGCTGCGCTGGACCGCGGTGGTCGGGCAGATCGTGACCATCGGCGGCGTGCATTTCGGGCTCGGCATTCCCTTGCCCCTGGAGCGGATGAGCGCGGTGATCGGCGCGCTGGTGCTGCTCAACGTCTCCAGCCTGATCTGGGTGCGCCATCGCGCCGCGATCACCAACAACGAGCTGCTGGTCGCCCTGATGCTGGACGTCGCGGCGCTGACCGCGCAGCTCTACCTCTCCGGCGGCGCCACCAATCCCTTCACCTCGCTGTTCCTGCTGCAGGTGACGCTGGGCGCGGTGCTGCTGGATGCCCGCTCGACCTGGTCGCTGGTCGCGCTGACCTGCGCGAGTTTTGTCTGGCTGACGCTGGCCTACCGCCCACTCGATCTGCCGCCGAACCCAATCAGCGAGACCTATAGCCTCGCCGTTGCCGGCATGCTCTTGGGCTTCGTGCTCAACGCCGTGCTGCTGGTCGTGTTCGTCACGCGCATCAACAGGAATTTGCGCGAGCGCGACGCGCATCTCGCGGCGTTGCGCCAGCATGCCGCCGAGCAGGACCACATCGTGCGCATGGGCCTGCTCGCCTCCGGCGCGGCGCATGAGCTCGGTACGCCGCTGGCCTCGCTCTCGGTGATCCTCAGCGACTGGCGCCGCATGCCGGATCTTGCCGCCGATCAGGAGCTCGCCGAGGATCTCACGGAGATGGAAACCTCGCTGCAGCGCTGCAAGTCGATCGTCACAGGCATCCTGGTCTCGGCGGGCGAAGCGCGCGGCGAAGGCTCCTCGCCGACGACGGTGACGGCCTTCGTCACCGCCCTGGTCGACGAATGGCGCGACGCGCGCTCGGCACGGACGCTCTATTTCGTCAACACTTTTGGCGCGGACGTGGCCATCGTCTCCGACGTCGCGCTGAAGCAGGTTATCTTCAACGTGCTCGACAACGCCTATGAGGTGTCGCGCGACTGGGTCGAGCTGGTGGCCGAGCGCGAGGGTGACAACCTCGTGCTGTCGATCTCCGATCGCGGCCCGGGCTTCGCGCCGGAGATGCTGGCGCAGCTCGGAAAACCATATCACTCGAGCAAGGGCCGCGCCGGCGGCGGGCTCGGGCTGTTCCTGGTGGTGAACGTGGTGCGCAAGCTGGGGGGCAGCGTCACGGCCGAGAACCACAGGAAGCGCGGCGCCACGGTGCGCCTGACGCTGCCGCTTTCAACGCTGGCGATCGGAGGAAATTTTGGCGCCTGACCGTTCGCTCATCGTCGTCGAGGACGATGCCGGCTTTGCGCGCACGCTGAAGCGCTCGTTCGAGCGCCGCGGCTACGAGGTCGTGCTCGCCGCCTCGATCGAAGAGGTGCGCCAGGTGCTGGAAGAGCGAACCTTCGGCCATGCCGTGGTCGATCTCAAGCTCGGCGGCGCCTCGGGCCTTGCCTGCGTCGAGCTGCTGCACACGCATGATCCCGACATGCTGATCGTGGTGCTCACCGGCTTTGCCAGCATCTCCACCGCAGTGGAGGCGATCAAGCTCGGCGCCTGCCACTATCTCGCAAAGCCCTCCAACACCGACGACATCGAAGCCGCCTTCACCAAGGCCGAAGGCAATACCGAGGTCGCGCTCGATGCACGGCCGACCTCGATCAAGACGCTGGAATGGGAGCGCATCCACCAGACCCTGATCGAGACCGATTTCAACATCTCCGAGGCGGCGCGGCGATTGGGCATGCACCGGCGCACGCTGGCAAGGAAGCTCGAGAAACGGCCGGTGAAGTAGGTGGTCCGCAACTCTCACGCCGTCATTCCGGAGCGTGCGAAGCACGAGCCCGGAATCCATCGGGAGACAGAGACGGTGGACGAATGGATTCTCAGGTGCGCAATTGCGCACCGTAGTTCTCGCTTCGCGAGCCCCGGAATGACGGCTGTGGCACCCCAAACAAAAAGCCCGGCCGAGCGGCCGGGCTTTTGATCTGTTGCGATCGACGCGACGAAAGCGCTTACGCGGCCTCGTCGGCGACGGTGGTGTCGTCGCCATCGGTGTCGTCGGTCTCGCCCTCGGCATCGGCCTCGCCCTCGGCGGCTTCCGCCTTGGCATTGCGGCGCGGGCTCTTGGCGAGCTGGGCCTCGATCTCCTTGACCGCTTCGGTCTCGGTCGAGTGCTGCACCACCGCGATCTCGCGGGACAGACGGTCGAGCGCCGCTTCATAGAGCTGGCGTTCGCTGTAGGACTGCTCCGGCTGCGATTCCGAGCGGTAGAGGTCGCGCACGACTTCCGCGATCGCGACGATGTCGCCCGAATTGATCTTCGCTTCGTATTCCTGGGCGCGGCGCGACCACATGGTGCGCTTGACGCGGGCACGACCCTTGAGGGTCTCCAGCGCCTTCTTGACCAGCGTCGGCTCGGACAGCTTGCGCATGCCGACATTGGCGACCTTGGCGGTCGGCACGCGCAACGTCATCTTGTCCTTGATGAAGTTGATGACGAACAGCTCGAGCTTCGCACCGGCGATCTCCTGCTCCTCGATGGCCAGGATCTGGCCGACGCCGTGAGCGGGATAGACGACGAATTCGTTGGCCTTGAAGCCCTGGCGCTGGGTCACGACCTTCTTTTCCTCGACCTTCGGCGCAACAGCGGGCTTCGCGGCCGGCTTGGCAGCGACAGGAGCCTTGGCAGGAGCAGCAGCAACGGGAGCCTTCGGCGCGGCAGGCTTGGCAGCGGGAGCCTTGGCAGTCACAGGCTTGGCAGCAGGCTTAGCAGCGGTCGCTTTCGCGGCCGGTTTGGCAGTCTTGTTAGGCATTGCGCTTCTTTTGTTCTTCGAGGACTTTGCAGCCGGCGCCTTCGTCGCGGTCCGACCCTTGGATGCGCTACGGCTGGCCGCGGCGACTTTTTTGGCCTCCTTATGGGAAGCCCTCGCTGAAGTACTCTTTTTACGCGTTTTCTGTGACACAGCCTGCGCGCGGAAACTGCCACGCCCCTGTTCGACATTTGGTTTCACGGGAACCCAGAGGGGCCAACGGGGCTGACGGGGTTCGGCTTAATGTGCCCAATATAGCACATTTCCCGCAAAAATCAATGATTTAGGGGTCTTCAGGGCTGGTTTTCGGCGGCAGGGCCGCTATTAGGGTTAAGTTTGGGCCCGAATTAGTCGCCGGAGCCGGGGTTCGGAGAAAAATATTTCTCGAACTTGCCTTCCATGCCGTCGAATTCCTTGGCGTCGGCAGGTGATTCTTTCTTCTGGGTGATGTTCGGCCAGCTCTTGGCGTACTGGGTGTTCACTTCCAGCCACTTTTCCAGGCCCGGTTCCGTGTCCGGCTTGATGGCGTCGGCGGGGCATTCCGGCTCGCACACGCCGCAATCGATGCACTCGTCGGGGTGGATGACGAGCATGTTGTCACCCTCGTAGAAGCAATCGACCGGGCAGACCTCGACGCAGTCGGTGTACTTGCACTTGATGCAGTTTTCAGTGACGACGTAAGTCATCCAACACGCTCCGAAAAGCTCTTTTAGAAGTCGCGGCTTGCCTAGCGCGGATGGCCCGGCGCCGCAAGCTCGACAAGCCCGATCATGACGGCTTTGCGCGTTTGATCGACCAAGAAATGAATGAGAAGCGCAATTAATTGCGCGTTCCGAGCTCCTCGTAGAGCTCGCGTGCCGAAGCAGCATCGCCGCGGCGTTCGCTAAAGCTTGTCACTCGCAAGACGCGCACCGTGCGATCGAGCGCGACAGTGATGACGTCGCCGAGCTTGACCGCATGGCCCGGCGACTTTTCGCGCTCACCGTTGACGCGGACGTGGCCGGTCTCGACCAGCTCGGCAGCCGAGGTGCGCGCCTTCACCACCCGCGCGTGCCACAGCCATTTGTCGAGGCGCTGCCGCTCGGTCGTCGTGGGACTACTCCTTGCGCCCCGACAGCTGCTCCTTCAGCGCGGCGAGCTTGGCGAAGGGCGAGTTCGGATCGGCAGGACGATCGCGCTCGCGCGGATTCGCGCTCGAGGCATAGGGACGGAGCGACGGACCGCCCTGACGGTCACGGCCCTTGTCGCGGTCACGGCCACGGTTGTCGCGGCCCTTGTCGCGATCGCCGCCGAACTTCTTGTTGTCGCGGTTGCGATCGCGATCCTTGTCGCGGTCCTTGCCCTGGAAGCTGCGATTGCGGTCGTCGCGGCGCTCGCCGCCCTCGCCACCTTCGCGCGGCTTGCGGAAGTCCTTGTTGCCGTCGCGACGGTGACCGCCGCCATGGCGATGCCCCGGCTTCGCGCCTTCGGCCGCTTCGCCGGGCGCGGCGCTCGCTTCACCGGCTGCGGCGCCGGCCTCGGCACCGGCCTGCGGGCGCTGGCCGTGATGACGCTGGTGGCGGTGGCGCTCGTGGCGCGGCTTGCGGTCCTCGTGACGGCCGCCGGGACGCCAGACCTCGACCAGCTCGGGCTCGGCGGGCGTGGCCGCAGCCTCAGGCGCGGCGGCATCGGCCGATGCAGCGGCTTCCGTTGCCACGGTCTCGGCGGCAGCCGCTTCGAGGCCGGCAGCCTCCGCCGGCGCAGCGGCCTGTTCGGCCGGCGGCGCGATACCGGGGGCATCTTCAGGCGTGACGGGCGCTTCAGGAGAAGCTTCGAGCGCGGGCTCGGCCGGCGCGGGCTCGTCGTGCTGCTCCATGCCGGGCGCGTCCTCGACGGTGACGGCTTCGACAGCAGTCTCCGCAGCCGGCGTCTCCTCGGGCAGGCCGGCAACGGCCTCCGCGGCGGCTTCGGTCGAGGCCTCATTCGCGGTCTCGGCGCTGCCTTCGACCGGCGGCGTCTCGGCCGCGACCGCCTCCACCACGGCCGGTTTTGCCGGCAGCGGCGGACGCTTCTCCATGCGATAGCCGAGCGCGCGCAGCACGGACGCAAAATCCTCGCCGGCAGATCCCGTGAGCGAGGTCATCGCCTGCGTCACGACGAAGCCGCGGCCGTCGAAAGCGCCGGCCGGCTTTTCGCCGGAGGCGTTCTCGCGCCAGGCCAGCGCCGGGCGGATCAGATCGGCAAGACGCTCCAGGATGTCGACGCGCACGGCGCGCTCGCCGGCCTGCTTGTAGCCGAGCACGCGATAGGCATCGCGCGGCAGCGCCTTGTCGACCGGGAACGAGGTGCGGCCCGAGGAGGCCAGATGCTGCGCGCCCGAGAGCGAGGACAGATCGACATTGTCCTGCTTCAGCGCCCACAACAGCGCGGCGAGCGCGCGCGCGGCGGGCTTGAGCAGGCCGGGGAAATAGATGTGATAGGCGCCGAAGCGGACGCCGTACTTCCGCAAGACCGCGCGCGAGGGCTGGTCGAGATCCTTCAGCTCGTTGGCGATTCTGGGCCGCTCCAGCACGCCGAGCGCCTCGACGAGCTGATAGGCGATGCCGCGGGCGATGCCGGTGACGTCCTCGGCCTTGGAGAGCTCGAACATCGGCCCGAGCAGCTTCTCGATATGGGTCTTGAGCCAGAGCTCGAGCCGGGCCTGCACCTTCTCGCGGGGGGCGCCGGTCAGGCGCTCGTCGGAGATGATGCGGATCCGCGGATGCAGCGCGTCCTCTGCGGCAGACAGTCGCGCCACGGCATCGCCGGTCCAGCGAATGATGCCTTCGGAGGTCAGCACGAACTGATCGTCGGGCGCATTGCCGAGCCGTTCGGCGCGCGTGTTGATCTCGCCGGCGAGCACCGCTTGCGCTGCAGCCTGCAAGGCTTTCGCATCGGAGCCTGCTTCCGCCGCATCCGGTGCAAAGGTGAAGCCGTCGAGGCGGCCGATGACATGGCCTTCGACGATGACTTCGCCGGTCTTGCCGATTTCAGTATTCAAGCTCGTGTTCTCCCGCAGGCGGCGCATCAATACACTGGTCCGGCGATCAACGAAACGCTCAGTCAAGCGTTCATGGAGCGCATCCGATAATTTATTTTCGACCTCCCGCGTCACCCCCTGCCAGCGTTCGGGGCCTTTCAGCCAGTCCGGACGGTTGGCGACGAAGGTCCAGGTGCGGATTTGCGCGATCCGGGCCGACAGCGTGTCGATGTCGCCGTCGATGCGGTCGGCCTGGGTGACCTGGGCGGCGAACCAGGCATCGGGAATGCATCCCTTCTGCATCAGGAAGCCGTAGAGCGTGGTCACCAGCTCGGCATGGGCGGCCGGCGACAATTTGCGATAATCCGGGACCTGGCAGGCTTCCCACAGCCGTTCCACGGCCTCCTTGCCATGCGCGATATCGCGCACCTCGACGTCGCGGGCGGCGTGCTCGAGCACGCGCATGTCCTCGGCGACGGGCGCGCGCGTCAGCGCCTCGTGCCCGGGGGCGAGGTTCAGCGAGACCTGCAGCGCGCCGAGCGAGGAGAAATCCAGCTTCGCATTGCGCCATTGCAGCACCTTCACATTGTCGAAGGTGTGGTTCTGCAGCGCGTTGACGAGCTCGGGCTCGAACGGCGCGCAGCGCCCCGTCGTCCCGAACGTGCCGTTGCGCGTGGCGCGGCCGGCGCGGCCCGCGATCTGCGCGAATTCGGACGGCGTCAGGCGGCGGAACTGGTAGCCGTCGAACTTGCGGTCGGAGGCGAAGGCGACGTGGTCGACGTCGAGATTGAGGCCCATGCCGACGGCGTCGGTGGCGACGAGATAGTCGACGTCGCCGTTCTGGAACATCTCCACCTGCGCATTGCGCGTGCGGGGCGAGAGCGATCCCAGCACCACGGCGGCGCCGCCATGCTGGCGCTTGATCAGCTCGGCGATGGCGTAGACCTCATCGGCCGAGAACGCGACGATGGCGGTGCGGCGCGGCTGGCGCGTGATCTTGCGGTCGCCGGCGAATTCCAGCTGCGACAGCCTGGGACGCGTGATCATGGAGACGCCGGGCAGCAGCCGCTCGATGATCGGGCGCATGGTGGCAGCGCCCAAGAGCAGCGTCTCGTCGCGGCCGCGGCGGTTGAGGATGCGATCGGTGAAGACGTGGCCGCGTTCGAGATCGCTCGCGATCTGCACCTCGTCGACGGCGAGGAAGGAGAGGTCGAGATCGCGCGGCATCGCCTCGACGGTCGAGACCCAATAGCGCGGATTTCTCGGCTTGATCTTCTCCTCGCCGGTGACGAGCGCGACCGCCTCGCTGCCGACCCGCGCGGCGATCTTGTTGTAGACCTCGCGCGCGAGCAGGCGCAGCGGCAGGCCGATCATGCCCGAGGGATGCGCGAGCATCCGCTCGATGGCGAGATGGGTCTTGCCGGTGTTGGTCGGCCCGAGCACCGCAGTGACGCCGGCGCCAGGCACTCGATCGTGAAGGGCGCGCTCGGAAGCGAAGGGGGAGGAGGAAAAGGCCATGTAAGGGAATTAGGTAGTGGCGATTTGGGCGAATGTCAGTGCCGGATTGGGGCGGAGGGCGCGCAAGGTGTCAGCCATGTCTGCGAACGCTGTGCTGGCGCGGCCGTCACGACTGTCATCGCCCGGCTCGACCGGGGCACGACGGCGGAGTGTGTGGGAGCATCGCTCCAAATCCCGCGCAACTGTCTCACTTTGCGACGCTTTTCCCGTTGGCCTTAAGCTTCGGAACGACTCTAGAACGAATCGCGGCCGAATCGCTGACTCCCAATTGAGTCCCGTTCCGTTCACGCAACATGTCGCGGGAGTCTTGTTGGCTGCAACTAGATGGAGTTTTCGGTTGCCGCACAAGTGACGGTTCGAGGGCGGAAAGCCTTAAGTTGGGGACGGCGCGGAGTCGAATCAGAATCGGGGAGGAGTCAAATGGATTCCAGGGCGGCAGCCGGCCCAACTCATTTTTGCGAAAACAACCCCATGCACAGTAGAGATGTGGTTGAAATTGCTGGATCTTTCTTACCCTCCCCTGGAGGGGGAGGGTCGATCGCGCGCAGCGCGAGCGGGGTGGGGTGATCTCTCAACACGAACAGTCCCCGTGGGGAGAGATCACCCCACCCCGTCACCCATCTCGCTTACGCTCGATGGCTGCCGACCCTCCCCCTCCAGGGGAGGGTTAAGAGGCACCGCTGCCGTGGTCGTCCTACTGCGTCTTCGCCACGCGGGGCGGCTGGGCGGTGGTGATGAAGCTGGTCGCTTCCAGCATGGCAGGCCCCAGCGGGGTCGGCACTTTCAGCCAGAACGGGACCAGGATGCGCGTGCCGGCGACGGGGGCGAACGCGATTTCCATGTTGCGCTGGGCGGCGAGGTATTTGATCACGGGACGGTCGGGGATGTAGCCGGCGACGGGCACGAAATAGATCGCGCAGACCACGACCGGGCCCTTGTAGCCCTTCTCCGCCTTCACGCTCTCCATGCGCTTGAAATCGAGCTTGAGCTCGTAGCGCATGCGGCCGTCGAACACGGGGGCCGAGTTGTGGCAGGCCTCCGGCGAGACGGGGTCGCCAGTGCCTGATACCCGCAGCAGCGAGGCCGTCATGGGGTCCCAGACACCGCGGCGATGCGCCTCGGTGACGACGATGCGGTCGGGATCGACCGGCGGCTCCGGCAGGATGGCAAAATCCTTCACATTGCCCTTGTCGAGCGTGATGCGGATCTCTTCGGTCTTCTTCGAGGTGGTGGTGGAGGCCTGGTAGCCGGTCGCGACCAGCGCGCCATTGACGACGCGCCCCTGCGAAGCGCCGGTGCCGGACCCGCCGGTGAAGGATTTCAGCAGGCCCGAGGTGCCGCCGGAGGCCGCAGCCGCGAACACGTCGTCCTGGATGTCGATGTTCCAGGCGCCCTTGCCGACGGGAATGCCGGCGAGCGAGGCCTCATATTGCGCCTCGAGCTTGCCCTGCGCCGCTGCCGGCGCTGCGCCCCACACCACGGCCAAGCCGCAAACCACCGTCAGCCAGCCGGCCAGGCGCGGGCGAGCGAAGCGCGATTTGAGCGCAGAAAAGGGCGTTGTGGGCACGAAACAATCCAATCGGGGCGCCAATCGGGACGCGATGGCCGTTACTTAAGCCAAAAACCGCGACAAACAATGTGTCCCGGCGTGTCTGGCCGGGGAACTCCACCGGAGTCCCAGGGAACTCCACCGGACTCTTCGGGCCCGAATGCGCCCTTTATGTGATGGTAAGGCGCGACAAACATTGCCGTTTTGGTGATCTCTTCGCCTCTCCCCCTCTGTCTCTTCCCCCTCGCCCCGCTTGCGGGGAGAGGGTCGGGGTGAGGGGGACTCGCCGCGAGGGCGGTGGCAGTTGGGTATCCCTACCGTACACCTCCCCCGTGGAGAGCCCCCCTCACCCGGAATCCGCGCTATTCGCGCGCATTCCGGCCTCTCCCCGCAGGCGGGGAGAGGCGAAAAGACCGCCCGAAAACTTGACGTCCCGCCCCTTCCCCCCTATACGTCCGCCCGCTCCCTGCAAGGACAGAGAATTCGCCCCCGTGGCGCCCAGAATGGCGGCCGCACATCGTTGGGGGTTTTAGGATAAGGATTGATGCCATGTCTCGCCGCTGCGAACTGACGGCCAAGGGCCCCCTCGTCGGCCACAAGGTCAGCCACTCCAACATCAAGACCAAGCGCCGCTTCCTGCCGAACCTGGTCAACGTGACCTTCATTTCGGAAGCCCTGGAGCGCAACGTGCGCCTGCGCGTCTCCACCAACGCGGTGAAGAGCGTCGACCACAATGGCGGCCTCGATGCCTTCCTGCTCAAGGCCAACGCCGACAACCTCTCCCCGCGCGCCCTCGAACTGAAGCGCGCGATCGTCAAGAAGGTCGGCCCGACGGCTGCCCCGGCGAAGAAGGCGAGCTGAGTTTTTCAGAATTGGGCGGGGGCTAGGTTGCGTCGCGTGGCGTAGGCTTAGCCGAGTAAGAGTTTGCGTTGCGGCCGGATCGGAAGATCCGGCCGTTTTTGTTTTTTGGTCCCGGCCCATCAACGAAAGTGCACTTGCCCGTCAGGGTAGAACCGAGCATCCTGCGGTTGAGCACGTCTTAGATTGGGTCGGAGGATGGACGTCGCCACAGAATTTAAGTCAAAGATTCTTAGCCGGAGCAAAGAGCCCGAAGATTATAGAATTTACCGAGCAGGTCTCGAATGGGATCTGACCGATCCGATAGTTATTGATCGCCCGGAAGATTTTAAGTCAGCGCCACGATGGAATGATCATCTTACTCCTTACCATCACCAAGTCACCAACCTCATTACATTCTGTCGTCGCCTTCCGGTAACTCTGCTCGCGGATGATGTCGGTCTCGGCAAAACGATCAGCGCTGGTCTGATTATCAGCGAACTTGTCGTCCGATCTCGGCTGTCCAAAGTCCTAATCGTCTGCCCAAAAATTCTCGCCCAGCAATGGAAGGAGGAACTGGAGTCGAAGTTCAACTTTCCAGGCATCGTTGCATTTGGAAGGGACCTACTTACCGCTGAGCCTGACGAGGTCGGCGCGGTAATCACAACATACAACTCAGCTCGGTTGTATCT
Source organism: Bradyrhizobium nitroreducens (assembly GCF_002776695.1). Classification (GTDB taxonomy): domain Bacteria; phylum Pseudomonadota; class Alphaproteobacteria; order Rhizobiales; family Xanthobacteraceae; genus Bradyrhizobium; species Bradyrhizobium nitroreducens. Next base: position 5,829,179 of record NZ_LFJC01000003.1, on the reverse strand, counting down.
CGAAAGACTTCCGGAAGACCGTTTCCAGATGCTCGTCCTAGACGAAGCGCACAAGCTAAGGAATCTATACGGCGTCCCCAATACTCCTCAGGTGGCCAAACGCTTTCGCAAGGCGCTAGAGGAACGACGATTTCCCTACGTTCTAATGCTGACCGCCACGCCCATCCAAAACCGGTTGTGGGACCTATATTCTCTCGTTGACCTACTGACTGTCGCTCGCGGACATGACAACCCCTTCGGCAACGAAGGCACGTTCATCAGGAAATTTGTTGCAGATCCTCGGGATGGGGCACGCCAGTTAAAGGAAGAGGCAAGAGACGAATTTCGGTCAATCGTCTACGGCTACATGTCCCGGGTTCGTCGAGGTGATGCGAAACTCTATTTCCCTGAACGAAAGGTCTTACGGCACGAGGTAGACCCAACGCCTGCAGAGCTGCAGCTCATCAAAGCGATTGCTGAGCCGATTCAAAAGCTCAATCGACTTACCCAGATCTCGATACTTCAGGCGTTGACGAGCAGTCCCGAGGCACTCTCCGCTCAGTTGGACAATATGGCTCGAAACGGGACGGCTCCGGCCGACCTTGCAACGACAGTCAAAGGCATCGTTACCAAGATGCCGCTAACGGCGAAGCTTCTCGGCCTCAACAAGCTGATAGAAAAGCTAAAGAAGGAAAATCCCGACGGCTGGCGGTTGGTCGTATTCACGATCCGACGAGAGACTCAGACAACAATCCAAAACTTCCTCGAAGGCCACGGGCTGAAAGTCGGCATAATTAATGGCGACTCGGGGGAACGAAACCAGGAGACCATTAAGCTCTTCCGTGAAACACCGCCACGCTACAGAGTTATCGTTTCAACAGAAGCTGGCTCCGAAGGCGTCAATCTTCAAATAGCAAACGTACTCGTCAACTATGATCTGCCCTGGAATCCGATGATTGTCGAACAGCGGATCGGGCGTGTGCAGCGTCTCGCTTCGGCTCATGCATTTGTAAGCATCTACAACGTCACTCTAAGAGGCACGTTTGAAGATTACATCGTCGGTCGGCTGATGGAAAAACTTCAGATGGCATCACACGCTGTCGGTGATGTTGAAGCTCTTCTGCAAGGCGCGGATGTCAGCGACGGAGATGAAGATGGCGGATCTGGCTTTGAAGACAGAATTCTAGATCTTGTGCTGGCTGCTCTCGCAGGAAAAGACGTCGAAAGGGCCACAAAACTTGCTGAAAAGAGCATTGAGGACGCCAAGTTAGAGCTCGAACGCGAAGAGGCAAATATCAACGCCATGCTTGGAGGCATGGACGAAGCCGAGTATGACGGCCCACGCACTCCAACACTTCCGAAGAATGAATGCTCGATCGCTCCTCGTGAGTTCGCACTGGCGGCGCTCAAATTCCTGAAAGTTCAGCTGACCGAGGAACCCAATGGACTTCTCCGTGCTGAAGAGAATGGGGGACGCGAATACATTAGATTCGCAGACCCAGCCGACCCAGCCAAACGAACTACATTATATGCACCGGGGGCGCCGGCCTTTCAGCGCCTCGTCAGTCGCATCGTTGCGAGCGGACTCCACGAGGTGGACGACCTCGACCAAGATCCGACACGAGCATCCCGAGAAATTGCACAGACCTGGATTACGCAATTCGGTGGACGCTTCACGTCCTCAGAACTGATCGATGCCATCCGAGTGTTCGGCGGGTCAGCCCTCCTACGGATCAGAGCCACTGTAGCTCATGATAGCTATGAGCGGCTCGTGGGCATCGACTGCAAGAATCAAGATCACCGCACCGAGCCGGGCAAGACTGCCATCAATCCAATCCCAAAGGCGTTCGACAAGCCTCAAGCACTCGGCATCGATATCGACAGACTTCAGCGAGCCGCCTTATCGGATGACAGCATTTCGGAGTTCTCGCGCTTCTACCTAGAGCGCCGGGAATACGAAACTATGCGCACATCTGATACGCGCAAGCGCAAGAAGCTGGAAGACGAGTTCACTCCCCGACTGGAAATGACCCTCGTCGGACTGGACGGCAGAGTGCATAGGGAAATCGGAGTAAAGGTACGATATACCATCGACTCAGAGGACGAATACGAGAGCCTACTCGTCGTTCGGCCACATGATGGAACACTCATTCGAGCCCCCGAACTGAGCTTATGCTCTAAGTCTGGAAAGACCGTACCTAACCACTGTTTGTCGCGATGTGACGTAACAGGCGCCTACGTGCTCCAGCACCTCCTTATAAGATCCGAGATGAGCGGACGCCTAGTCCTCCCGGAGTTCACGATTGTCTGCGCACAAAGCGGAAAGCGCATTCTTCGTGAGGAAGCAGACCTGTCTGCCGTATCTGGAAAATTGATCTCAGCCGACCTCCTCAAGACGTCCGCAATGAGTGGAAAGAAGGCCGAAGCAGAGCATTTTCGAGCGTGCTCGTTCACCAAGTCGGATTTTCTTCCCGACGAATTGGCCGTCAGTGAAATTTCTGGAAAGGACTATCGGCGCGACGAAGAAATGAAATCGTCCGTCTCTGGAAGAACGGGGCACAAGCAAGAATTTGTGTTTTGTCACGAAACACGCCTCCCCATCGCGATGGACGAAGCAGAAAAATGCGAGATAACCGGGCATCCTGTCAGAACAGGAGTTCTTGAGAAGTGCGAAGTTACCGGCAAGATGGTCTTACCAATTGGCCTCGAAAGATGTTCCGTAAGCGGCAGACTGGCACTCAAGCGCTACTTCGTGACCAGCAGTCTATCTGGTCTCCGGCTCTTGGAGCAGATCGCCCAACGATCATCGACCGGCACATTTTGCACACCTACTGAGCGACAAACGTGCGCATGGAGCGGCCGAACAGCCCACCCGGACGACATCCGAACTTGTGAATTAACTGGGCTTGCGATCCACCTTGACTACATGACGCCAAATGCGCCCTACCGGCTTCAGCCCCTCATCGAGATGCTCAATGGCATCCGGCGAAATTCGGATGGCGTCGAAAGATGGCCGGAGGTTGCTAGCCAGCTCTCGTCAGCCAAGAACGGTGGAAAGTATCGAGTAGAGGCTGCAATTGTGTCACCTGACAGTCGGCACTTGGCAACATCCTCCGAATCACGAGCAATGCTGGGGCTTCGCGTATATCAAGTTGGCGCCCTTTACGACTTTTCGACTAGAAGCATTATCGGCCGTATCTGTGTCGGAAAACGTGGCAAGGAGAATTGGATAGAAATCGACCGCTAGTCTTTTGTTTGGGGGGGGGAACAAATGGGAATGATGAAATCAATCCTTCGATTTCCTTGATATCGTCAAGCAAGGAGACGATCCGCTGGACCTTGTGACGGCACCGGCAACGAGATCAGCGAGAACATCTCCAACGTCCTCAAGCTCCATCGCGGCCTGCGCAAGACCGACCGGACGCAGCCGCGGCAGATGGTGTCGTGCGATACCGGGGTCGGCACGGTGACGGAGCCGACGACGTGACACCGGCTCAAGGCCAACGTCAACCTGGTGCTGGGGCTCGCCACCAGCCATGGGCTCGATGACGATGTGCCGTCGATGGCTGTCTAGAGATTGAGTACCTGCTGCGTTCGATGCGCCTTCTTCAAGCGTTCGGGTAGCGCGACTTTTCGACCGAGATCGTCCAGCGTCTCATCATCGCAAGCGCTGAGAAAATCGACCAGCTCGTTCTCGCTCCTGAAATTGTAGAACTGCTTTTCGGGAGCGTAGTAGACCACGACCGCCTTCCTTCGCGCGACGAGCCAGAGCATGTTCTGAACCGACCCGGAACTCTTGCCGTCCCACAGGACAAAACCGAGATCGGCGATATCAGCCATCGCGCGGTCTTTTTGAGCGTAGAATTCCCGCCCCTGCAATTTCGCGTCGGCAACGACGTTGCGGGTCGGCCAGTTTCCGACATTGTTCCGTGGCGCGGCTCCGACGAAATACACCGTGATGTCGGAATAGCCCAACTCGTGCAGACAGGATTGCATGGCCTTGTCGGCGCCATTGGCATCGCCGGTGACGATCGTCAGCCCGTTCTGGACCATGTTTTCCAGCCGGCCACGAACCTCGCTTCCAATACGAGAGATCTTTCGGGAGCCGGACAGGAAGACGGTGGTCATCGATTGCTTCTCGTTTTGGTCATCGTCAGGACGGAAACCTGCGCTGCCTCGCCTTCCTTATATAGCAAATCGGTCGCGACGCGTAGCGTGGAGCCGGAACGATAGAGATCGTCGACCAGCAATACTTTCCTGCCTCTGAACCTGCCCTGGGAGGCGTCCAGCTTGAGGGCCTCATCGAGGAGTTCCTTGCGCGCGATCGGGTCGGTAATACCCTTCAATTCTTCATTGCCGCTGTTGGTAAGCGCACCCACTGCAACCGCCACCTTGCGCCGTGCACCAAGCGCCTCCGCAATCAGTTCGACCGGCTGAACCGGGCGGTTCTTCTTTGTCGGTGGAATGGGAATGATGAAATCAAATCCCTCGATTCCCTTGATGTCGTCAAGCAAGGTGACGATCTGCTGAACTTTGGACTTATCGCCCTTGTACTTGAGCTGATACACGAGCTCGCCCATCTCGCTGCGGGTATTGTCAAATCGATCATGACCGGACTCATCCGTCCCGAGATGGGTGCTCGATACAGTATGCAGATCGTAGGCCTTGCCCGATTTCCAGTTACCGTCCAGGTTGATCGCCATATGCCCTCCGCCATCTTTGATGGAGGATATATTAGTATCAACCTCCGGATGTCGTCGACGTTTCCGCCAAACTTGGGCGCTTCCACTCCGTCTCCGCTATACTCGCCCCGGCAGCATCCCCCGAGGCGCATCCCATGGATTCCGTGCGTGATCCCGCACCTGCCCTCTTCCCCAAAGACCTCGTCAGGACGCAGCCGCGGCAGATGGCGTCCTGCGATACCGGGGCCAAAGCGGTGACGGGGCCGACGACGTAAGCGCCCCCCTCCCCCTACCCCCGAAAATCGATACTCCGCAGCACGATCCCCGGCGGCTGCCCCTCGAATTCGCTGGCGTGGTATTTGCCGGCGGCGCAGGCTTCGATGCGCTCGCGCAGGCGGGTGAACTGGGCTTCGCGGTGCTCGGGGGGGACCCTGGGGCCGCGCTCGAGATCGTCCATCGCCGAGGTCGAGATCGCGCAGCCGATCTCGCGCGCGCCGTCGCGCATCGAGAACAGCACGATCATCCGCTCGTATTGGAGGCCGATGTAGCGGCCGCTGCTGAGTGTCATCGCCTGCTCCTTGTCGAGGGTTGGTTAAGCCCGGCTGCTTCCGCCTTCGGCGCGGCTTCGGCGCGACGAGCCCGGACGAGTGCCCCCAAGGGCCAGCAAGGGCCGGCAAGGGCCGGCCGCCCGCGTCGCGTCCGCGTCTTTTCGCGCGTGAGGCGACGCGAGCGGCCGAGACTCGCCTCAGCTCTCCTCCGACAGCCGGGCGAAATCGTCGAGCAGCGCCGACACCAGCGCGCGGTGGCGCGTGTCCTCGACCGGCAGGCTCGCGGCATAGAGGTTGAGCAGGTAGCGCGCCTTCACCGCGGCCTCGGGCCAGGAGATGGCGGGCACGGTCATCAGGCGGTGTTCGAGATCGGCCTCGCGCTCGCGCAGCTGCCTGACATTGTTCTCGACATCGGCCAGCGCGCGGCGCAGATCGGTCGCCTTCTGCGCGGCCATGCCGCGATGCCTGTCGAGGTCGACGGGATGGTCAGTCATTGGCGGCGCTCGCGTCGATGCGTTGAGCGTCCGCGAGGTCGATCGAGCCGATCGCATGCATCTCCGCGGTGCCGCCGGGCCCGCCTTCCGCGGGCACCGTGATCATGGTCGCGACGCGGCGCCAGGCGGCGAACGACAGGCCCTCGATCATCTCCTCGTCGGTGACGACCTCATAGGCGCCCGCCGGCAGTTCGCGCGCGATGCCGCGGATGTGGAATGGATGCTTGAACGTCACGGATTCGCGCCGCGAGCGGATGGTCATGCGCGCCTGCCTTTCGAAAAGAGGGGGCCCCACCGGACGCTGGCGGACGCGAGCATGCGCGCATTGCGCGGCAATAGCCAGCGTTATTGTCGGTGCAGCGCGCGCCGCGGCGCCAGGCGCGGTGATTGCGCGCACGGCGTTTTAGTCCTCGCTATCGGAGCGCGGCAGGCGTAGGGTCGATCGCATCACCGCAACTCGGCAACGGCTTCGACCGGTGACTGAGGGTCGGTTTGCGCTCCCGCCGCGAGTTTCCGGGAGCGAGCATGTCGAAGTTCCGCCTTTCCGAATGGATCGTGCCGCCGGTGATCGTTCCATTGTTCCTGCTGCTGCTGATATGCGCGGCAGCCCTCTTCAATGGCTAGGACCGCGCGCGTGCCCTATCTCGTCAGCGGCACAAAGGAATATGGCAGCTCCAATCTCGGACGCGACAACGCCACTGTCGCATTGCGCCTGGCGCACAAGCTGCTGCGCGACGGCTACATGGACGTACGCGTCTGCACGCCGTGCGGGCGCGTGCTGCAGGCGGACGAACTCGGCGAACTCAAACCACAGGAGAGCGACATGGCCAAGGGACAGCAACGCGGCAACCGCGAAACCAAGAAGCCGAAGAAGGACAAGGCCAAGGTGATCGCCGCCGCGCCGAGCCGCAAGGACGCGGCCTGGCAACCGGATTTCGGTCCGGCGAAGAAGAAGTAGGGGCTTCCTTCGCCTCTCCCCGCTTGCGGGGAGAGGCCGGAATTTGCTGCAGCAAATTCCGGGTGAGGGGGACTCTCCACGGATCCAACTCTCACCTCCCTCGCGGAGACTCCCCCTCACCCAACCCTCTCAGGGCGAGCTTAGCTCGTCCCGACCCCGCAAGCGGGGCGAGGGAGCGCATCGCAGCCGGGACAAGCACCATCGTCTCCTCGCCGCCACGCTTATCGGCTATACTCGCTCCGGTAGCATCACCTGGAGAGGCCGACCTGTGGAGCACGCACCGAGACCCGAACCGAAAAACCTCGTCATCTGCTGCGACGGCACCGGCAACGAGATCAGCGAGAACATCTCCAACGTCCTGAAGCTCTATCGCTGCCTGCGCAAGACCGACCGGACGCAGCCGCGGCAGATGGTGTTCTACGATCCCGGCGTCGGCACGGTGACGGAGCCGACGACGTGGCACCGGCTCAAGGCGAACGTCAACCTGGTGCTGGGGCTCGCCACCGGCTACGGGCTCGATGACAACGTGCTCAGCGCCTATTGCTTCCTGGTCGAGCACTACGCGCCGGGCGACCGCATCTATCTGTTCGGCTTCTCGCGCGGCGCCTATACGGTGCGCGTGCTGGCGGGGCTGATCCACAAGATCGGCCTGATCCGGCCGGAGCAGGCGAACCTCGCAGGCAGTGGCCTCGTCGCCTACAAGCAATATTCCGGCACCGGGCGCGGCAACGACATCGAGGATCTCAGCGACGTCACGTTCGACGAGCAGGGGCCGCTGCCGAAGGACCAGTTCGACCTCGCCGCGCAGTTCGCGCGCATCACCTCGACGCGCTGGCCGACCATCCACTTCATCGGCGTGTGGGACACGGTGGCGAGCGTGATCGTGCCGCGCCCCGACCGGCTGTTTTGGCCGAGCCTGGAGGAGCTCGCCTTCACGCTGCGCAACCCGAGCGTCCGGATCTTCCGGCAGGCGATGGCGATCGACGAGCGGCGCTGCATGTTCCGCCTCAAGAAGTACGAGCAGCCGCAGGAGTTCTGGAGCAACCGCTACGTGCCCGACGAAAAGAAGGTGCCGCAGGACATCTGGCAGGTGTGGTTCGCCGGCGTACACAGCGACGTCGGCGGCGGCTATCCGGAAGCCGAAAGCGGCGACTCCAAATATCCGCTGATCTGGATGATCGCGGAAGCCGAGAAGGCGGGGCTGAACTTCAACCCGGCCACCGTGAAGCAGCTCGCCTGGGGCATCCAGCGCAAGAACTCGCCGTTCAAATATGTCGAGCCGGCCTATACGGGCAAGACCGGCGTGCTGCACAATTCGATGACAGCGGCCTGGCGGCTGCTGGAGTTCATCCCGAAGAGTGCGAAGTACCGGGAGTGGCCGGAGCGGAAGGTGTTTCTCGGCTTCTACATCCCCGATTGCGAGCCGCGCCTCATTCCCGAAGGCGCGCATGTGCATGAGAGCGTGTTGAAGCGGATGGCAGTGGAGCCGAAGTACCGGCCGGTGAACATGCCGAAGGACTATGTGACGGTGCCGATGCCGGTGCCGCCGGGGATGGAGGCGGCGACGGGAGAGAGCGTGGCGGGGTGATGCGGGGCGCTCGCGCTCTCTTACCCTCCCCTGGAGGGGGAGGGTCGATCGCGCGTAGCGCGAGCGGGGTGGGATGATCTCTCCCCACGAGCAGTCTTTGCGTGGAGAGATCACCCCACCCCGTCTCGCCTCGCTGCGCGACGCGAGCCGACCCTCGGGCGAGCTACGCTCGTCCCGGACCCCTCCAGGGGAGGGTGGCCCACTACCTTCGCTTTCCGCCTTCGCCGACACTTTTCGTTAAAATTCTCCCGCGCGGCTTAGCCGGATCGCATCTTCTCTCTTCCATCATCGCTGCATCGACCGCGAAACCTTGCGGAGCTGGAGGAGACGTGCCGCAATTCCCACGCAAATATGCCCGCGTGAAACCCGCAGGGCTGGTATCGCGCCAAGCCAAGATCATCACCGATCCGCGCGCGCCCGTGATTCCCTGCACGCTGATCGACTATTCGCCCGGCGGGGCCTGCGTCGATCTCGGCGGACAGGTGAAAATCCCCGATCGCTTCGAGCTGCTGCACGTCAACACCAAGAAGCGCTGCCGCATCGCCTGGAAGCGCGGCACGCGCGTGGGCGTGGTGTTTTGAATCTCACCCTCCCCTGGAGGGGGAGGGTCGATCGCGCGCAGCGCGAGCGGGGTGGGGTGATCTCTCCACACGGGCACTATTCGTCGCGGTGAGACCGTCACCCCACCCCGTCTCACATTTTCGCTGCGCTCAATGTGAGCCGACCCTCCCCCTCCAGGGGAGGGTAAAACCGCCTACTTCCGCATCCTGGCCTTTGCGCCGGCCACGATCTGCATGGCGACGCCGGCGAGCCAGCCGATGAAGACGAGCCAGGTCCAGCCCATGTGCGGATCGAGCCGCAGCACGATGACGGCGACGGAGACGAAGGCGGTGAGCGTGGCGAACAGCGTGCCGGCGGCCGAGAGGAATTCGGCGGCGTCGATGTGGCTGTGGGCGTCGTCGAACGGCATCTGCGGCGTGTCGATGCCGAGATAGAAGCCGACCGCGCCAAGCAGCATCATCAACAGCAGAAAGCCCTGCGTGGTGAGCTGCGGAATCTCCGATCCCACATGGGCTCCGATGAACAGCCCGCAGGCCGCACCAGCCATCGCCAGGCCCACGCGCTCGAAGATGTGGGCAGCTTTGCGGACAGGATAACGCATGGCCGGCCTCCGTTGCCTCGACTTGGCGCAAGGTTAGGCCAGTTTTGCGGGGGGTGGAAGCTGAGGGGATTTACGGAGGAGCGCGGTGGAGGCACGCCACCCACTCCGCCGTCGTTCTCCTACCGCGCCCCAAACGTCGTCTTGCCGAACAGCGCCTTTTGCGCGGAGGGCTGCGAGCGCCAATATTGCGGCGGCGCTTCGACCTCGCCGCCGAGCTCGGCGGCGGCGTGCCAGGCCCAGCGCGGGTCGTAGAGCATGCCGCGGGCGAGCGCGACCATGTCGGCCTTGCCACTGCTGACGATCTCTTCCGCCTGCCTGGCCTCCGTGATCAGGCCGACGCCGATGGTGGGCAATCGCGTCTCGCGCTTGATCGCCTCCGCAAACTGCACCTGATAGCCGGGACCGAGCGGGATCTTCTGCAACGGCGATACGCCGCCGGAGGAGGCGTCGATCCAGTCGACGCCGCGCGCCTTCAGCGCCTTGGCGAACTCGATCGTCTGCGCCAGATCCCAGCCGCCCTCGACCCAGTCGGTCGACGACACCCGCATGCCCACGGGCTTGTCGTGCGGGAACACCGCGCGCACCGCATCGTAGATTTCGAGCGGAAAGCGCATGCGGTTCTCGAGCGAGCCGCCATATTCGTCGGTGCGCCTGTTGGAGATCGGCGACAGGAACTGATGCAGGAGATAGCCGTGCGCGCCGTGCAGCTCGATGGCGTCGATGCCGATGCGCTCCGCGCGGCGGGCCGCATCGACGAAGGCCTCGCGGATGCGCTCGAGGCCGGCGGCATCGAGCGCGGTCGGGGCAGCCTCCCTCTCCTTGTGCGGCAGCGCCGACGGCGCCACGGTCTGCCAGCCGCCCTGCTCGACCGGAATCAGCTGGCCGCCGTCCCAGGGCCGCGCGCTGGAAGCCTTGCGGCCGGCATGGGCGAGCTGCATCGCGATGGCCGTGGAGGAATGCTTGCGCACCGAGGTGAGGATCTGCTTCAGCGCGGCTTCGGCCGCATCGCTGTAGAGCCCGAGGCAACCCGGCGTGATGCGGCCGATCGCCTCGACATGGGTCGCCTCGATGCAGAACATCGCCGCACCCGACAGGCTGAGATTGTTGATGTGGGTGAAGTGCCAGTCGGTGGCGACGCCGTCGTCGGCCGAATATTGGCACATCGGCGACACCACGACGCGGTTCTTCAAGGTCAGGCCGCGCAGCTTGATCGGGGAAAACAGGGCGCTCATGCGGGGGAGTTCCAGTGGGATGGAGGATTGTGCAGAGAGTTTAGTGGACGAGCGGCGGATTGCCAGCGGCACGAGCGGATGGCGGGTCGCCAGGGCGTGCATTTGCGGAAAATGGCTTGGCTGATCGAGCTCTCTCGCCACCGTCATCCCGGGGCGCGACGAAGTCGCGAGCCCGGGATGACAGCGGAGGATGACGCGACAGCCGCGCCTACTCCGCCAGCGTGAATTGCAGCAGCAGGGTGCGCTGGAGCATCGAGAAATTGTCGTCGGAGATCAGCGTCAGCACGGTCTCGCCCTCGGCCGTGACATGGGCGTCGATGCCTTCCATGTTGTCGATCTCGTGGCCGAGATCGGCGGCGAACAAAGCGGGGCCGTCGACCAGCGCGCCCGGTGCGATGGACTTCAGGGGGATCGAGCGGATGCGGATGTTGACGCCGGTGAACCAGGAGAATTTGCGCTCGAGGATCAGGAGCTCGCCGGAGGGCAAGAGCACGGCGTCGCTGATGTCGTATTTCTCGGTGCGGCGCACGCTGAACTGGCCGGGCGAGGCGCCGCCGATCAGGAAGGCTGTGAGGTTGCCGTCATGGTCGAGCCCCCGCTCGGAGAAGGCGATCAGCGTGCCCGCCAGCGGCATGTTCTGGTCCTTGCCTTTGTACTTTTCTTGGGGCACGACGACCAGCGCCTCCAGTCCCTTGTTGGACGGCAGCTTGCGCACGCCCGCCGGCACCGGCACCACCTCGCCGCGCGCGCGCGTGCCACCTTTTGAGAAATCATAGCGCAGGATCTGGTTGACCCGCTCGAGCCCGACATAGACGAGGCTGCCGTCCCGCGCGATCGATTCCGAATCCCACCACAGCGGCTTCTCGGTGATCGGCCGGCCCTCGGCCCCGAGCAGCGGCGCGGCCTCGACGTCGTCGAGGCCAACCATCCTGCCACCGGAATAGCGGATGGTCCCGGTGAACCAGCCGCCCTGGTCGGAGACCGCGAGGAAGCGCTCGCCCTTGGCATCGAGCCGGATGCCGGACAGGCCACCGAAGCCGCGATAGCGCGAGGTCAGCACCAGGCCGCTGCGGTACTCCAGCGAGCCGAAGCGCGTGCGCGTGCGGTCGCGCGGCTCGAAATTCGGAATGGGGCGCGCGTTGACCTCGACGCCGACGGGCTCGCTGACAGCGTTCTCGATCGCAAGCGCGCGCCGCGGCGGCTCGGCCGCGCCCTGCGCCAGAACGGTGCGGGAGGCTGCAAGAGTGGAGACTCCCGCCGCAGCGTATTTGAGAAAGCTGCGGCGGGATGAGTGCGTGCTCACGAATGCAATTTGCGTCGCGGGCGACCGGCCGGCTGGGTGGGCGCGGTGTTGGTCTCGCTGAACAGCTCGGCGAGCTTCTCGGTGATGGCGCCGCCGAGCTCTTCCGCATCCACGATCGTCACGGCGCGGCGATAGTAGCGCGTGACGTCATGGCCGATGCCGATCGCGATCAGCTCGACCGGCGAGCGGGTCTCGATCTCCTCGATGATGTGGCGCAGGTGCCGCTCGAGATAATTGCCGGGATTGACCGACAGCGTGGAATCGTCGACCGGCGCGCCGTCCGAGATCATCATCAGGATCTTGCGCTGCTCGGGCCGGCCGAGCAGGCGCTTGTGCGCCCAGTCCAGCGCCTCGCCGTCGATGTTCTCCTTCAAGAGCCCCTCGCGCATCATCAGGCCGAGATTCTTCCGCGCACGGCGCCAGGGGGCGTCGGCGGATTTGTAGATGATGTGGCGGAGATCGTTGAGGCGGCCGGGATTGGCCGGCTTGCCGGCGGCAAGCCACGCCTCGCGCGATTGCCCGCCCTTCCAGGCGCGCGTGGTGAAGCCCAGAATCTCGACCTTGACGCCGCAACGCTCCAGCGTGCGCGCGAGGATGTCGGCGCAGGTCGCGGCGACCGTAATGGGGCGTCCGCGCATCGAGCCGGAATTGTCGAGCAGCAGCGTCACCACGGTGTCGCGGAACGTCGCCTCCTTCTCGTGCATGAAGGACAGCGGGTGATAGGGATCGGTGACGACGCGCGACAGCCGCGCGGGGTCGAGGATGCCCTCTTCGAGATCGAACTCCCAGGCGCGGTTCTGCTGCGCCATCAGCTTGCGCTGCAGCCGGTTGGCGAGACGGGCGACGATGCCCTGCAGATGCGCGAGCTGCTTGTCGAGATAGGCGCGCAGGCGCTCCAGCTCGTCATGGTCGCAGAGGTCTTCGGCCGCGATGACCTCGTCGAACTTGGGCGCGAAGGCGTGGTATTCCGGCCCGCGCGGCTCGTTCTTGCCGTGCTGGTTCGGACGCGTTGCCTCGCCCGGCGTCTCGTCGTCGCCGAGCTCGCCGTCGTCGAAGGTGTCGGAGGTCGAGGCCTGCGCGCTTTCCATCGCGCTCTCGCTCATCTCCTCGCTCGACGCCTGCGCCTGGTCGGCGCTCATCTCCTGGGCGGCATCGGAATCGGGCGACCCTTCCGCACCGGACTGGTCGTTGTCGCCGTCCTGGTTCTCGTCGTTGTCGTCATTGTCCTCGCTGTCGGCGTTGCGCTCGTCGCCGAGCTCCAGCGCCGTCAGGAGGTCGTGCACGGCATCGCCGAACCTGGTCTGGTCCTCGACGAGAGTATCGAGCCGGTCGAGCCGCTTGCCGATCTTGTCCTCGAGGATGGGGCGCCAGAGATCCACCATCTTCTTGGCGGCGGTCGGCGGCGCAAGACCCGTCAGGCGCTCGCGCACCAGCATCGCCAGCGCGTCCGCGAGCGGCGCGTCGGCGCGATCGGTGATCTCGTCGAACTTGCCGCGATGGAAATGGTCGTCGAGCATCGCCGTGAGGTTTTTCGCAACGCCCGCCATGCGGCGCGCGCCGATCGCCTCGACGCGGGCCTGCTCCACCGCCTCGAACACGCCGCGCGCCTGCGGATTGCCCGGCATCAGCTTGCGATGCAGTTTTGCATCGTGACAGGCGATCTTGAGCGCGATGGAATCGGCATGGCCGCGCACGATCGCGGCGTCGCGCTTGGTCATTTTTCGCGCGGGTTCGGGCAAACGGGCTTTGCCGGGCGCGAGGCCCGGACGCTCGGCCGCGAAGGAGACGTCGAGCTCGGGCGATTTCGCGATCGCCTTCAGGCAGGAGGCCACCGAGCGCTTGAACGGCTCGGTCGGCGCTTCCTTGGAGCTGCGGAATTTGGAGTTGGAGGTGGTCATGGGATCGGCCGAAGCTCCAGCAACATGTTATTCTTCCGGCGACCGGAGATCGTCAAATTCGATGACGCGCGTCGTTCGGTCAGCCGGCCCGCCTTCAGCAATGCGATCTGAGCATCGACCCAGCCATAGAGATCGTCCTCGTAGCGGGCGGGCGCGGTCGATGTTTCGTTCGACCCGGGGCGGACTTTGCCGGTCGTCGTGCTCATCGCATTCGCCTTCTCTGCAGAATCCAAGGGGGCCAACCGATCAAAGCGCCTTCTTAAATCGAAACCAAGTCATCCCGGCTTCCGGAAAGTCGTCAACCTGTCCGTAGATCGCGTAGCCATTCTTGCTATAGAAGGCCGGCGCCTGAAACGAATAGGTATCCACCAGAACACCAACTGCACCTCTCTTCTTCGATTCAGCTTCTGCCGTACGAAGCAATGAGGTCCCAAAGCCGCGGCGACGATATCGGTCTTCTACCCATAAAAGAGTGAAGACCATCCAATGACCAACACCTTCGGCGACCAAACCGCCTCGCGCATCGTCATTCTCTCTGACAGTCACCGCAAACGACTTTGGCGCACCGGCCGTTTGATGCTGCCGATTGAAGGCCTCGAGACCGGCTGCGACGAATTTCTTCGTCGCGCCGTAAGTTGTCTCGATCCGGACCTCCAACGTCCCGAACCCTAGCTCAGCGCCACGTTCACCGCCGATTCCGGCAGCTCTGCATTGAAGCAGCGCTGGTAGAATTCGGCGACCAGGGGACGCTCGAGCTCGTCGCACTTGTTCAGGAACGTGACGCGGAAGGCGAAACCGATATCGCCGAAGATGTCGGCGTTCTCCGCCCAGGTGATCACCGTACGCGGGCTCATCACCGTCGACAGATCGCCATTGGCGAAGGCGTTGCGGGTGAGATCGGCAAGGCGCACCATCTTGTTGACGATGTCGCGGCCCTCCTGGGTGCGATAGTGCTTGGCCTTCGCCAGCACGATCTCGACCTCCTCGTCATGGCTGAGATAGTTCAGCGTGGTGACGATCGACCAGCGGTCCATCTGGCCCTGGTTGATCTGCTGGGTGCCGTGATAGAGGCCCGAGGTGTCGCCGAGGCCGACGGTGTTGGCGGTGGCGAACAGGCGGAACGCCGGATGCGGCTTGATCACCTTGTTCTGGTCGAGCAGCGTCAGGCGGCCCGAGACTTCGAGCACGCGCTGGATCACGAACATCACGTCCGGGCGGCCGGCATCGTATTCGTCGAACACCAGCGCGACGTTGTGCTGCAGCGCCCAGGGCAGGATGCCGTCGCGGAATTCGGTGACCTGCTTGCCGTCGCGGACCACGATGGAGTCCTTGCCGACGAGGTCGATACGGCTGATGTGGCTGTCGAGGTTGACGCGCACGCAGGGCCAGTTCAGGCGGGCCGCGACCTGCTCGATATGGGTGGACTTGCCGGTGCCGTGATAGCCGGTCACCATCACGCGGCGGTTGCGGGCGAAGCCGGCGAGAATGGCGAGCGTGGTGGCGCGGTCGAAGCGATAATCGGGGTCGACATCGGGCACGTGAGGATCGACTTCGGAATAGGCGGGCACTTCGAGATCGCTGTCGATCCCGAACACCTGGCGCACCGACACCTTCATGTCGGGCAGACCGGAAACTTCCTCAACTTTGGACATGGCGGCGGTCGTCATCAATCCTCCGAGGTCCCGGGCGATCCCGAGACCAGTTATTGCACGTTGGCTGCGGCTGGGTGCGGCTGCGAACCTATCAGAGACAACGAGCCGGCAGAAGCCCGCCCGCCAATCAAAGTTCCGTTGTCTTTTCATTTAGATAGGCAAGGAACGCAGTTTTTGGAGGGCTGCCTTGCGAATCACGCCCAAATTCGGGCGGGGTTCGAAGGGTCACCCCCGCGAATGGCACTTTGGCCGCATGCCCTTACTTATGTAGGGTCAGAAGCCCCGCGCTCCAGCCCCGCAAGAGACGACGTGACGTCCTTTCTCGATCCCCTCATAGCCTTCGTTTCCGCCCATCCGTGGCTGGCCTATCTGACCCTGTTCCTGGCGGCGCTGCTCGAAGCGGTCCCGGTGGTGGGATCGGTGATCCCCGGCTCGACCATCATCCTGGCGCTCAGCGCGCTGGTCCCGGGTGGCGAGCTGATGCTGCCGTGGGTACTGCTGGCCGCCGCAGCCGGCGCCGTGCTCGGCGACGGCTCGGCCTATTGGATCGGGCACCGGCAGCAGCGCGGAATCCTCAACACCTGGCCGCTGACCAATTATCCGCGCGTGGTTTCGGAGAGCGAGAGCTTCTTCCACCGCTTCGGCACCTGGGCCGTGTTCTTCGCCCGCTTCGTACCGCCGATCCGCGCCTTCGTGCCGGTCACGGCCGGTGCGCTCGGCATGGCGCCGGCGAGGTTCTATGCGGTGAACATCCCGGCGATCCTGGTCTGGGCCCCCGCCCATGTGCTGCCGGGCGTGCTGGCGGTGTCGGCCCTGCACGAATATGCCGGGCTGCATCACCACGCGCATGTCGGCAAGCACATCTGGATGCTGACGGTGGTGGGCATTGCGATCGCCGGGGGGCTGGCGGTGTGGATCTATCGGAGGCGGCAGAACGGTGGCGTCGCGGAAGCGAAGCCGCGGGCGTAGATCTTACCCTCCCCTGGAGGGGGAGGGTCGGTACGCATGGAGCGCAGCGAAATGCGTAGCGGGGTGGGGTGACGGTCTCCCCACATCCAACAGTATCCGAGTGGAGAGATCACCCCACCCCGCTCGCGCTGCGCGCGATCGACCCTCCCCCTCCAGGGGAGGGTGGAAGCCTATAGCCTATGCTGACGTTCTCCTCCCCGGCGCCGGTCCCACATACCTTGCCCGCGGCCGGATCAACTTTCCGAACTGCAATTGCTCGCTGGCATGGGCGATCCAGCCGACGCTGCGGGCCATTGCGAACAGCGCGAGCTCGCTGCCCGCGGGCAGGCGCAGCGCGTGCACGAGCACGGCGAGCGCATAGTCGATGTTGACGAACTCGCCGGTGGCTTCCGCGATGCGCTCCGGCACCTCGCGGGTGAATTTTCGCGGCGCGCCGGCGCGCGACAGCGCATTCAGCAGCGATTGCGCGCGGGGATCGCCGCGCTTGTAGACGCCGTGGCCGAAGCCGGCAAAGCGCTCGCCGAGCGCGACGCGCTCGCGCACGACAGGGGCGACGTCGCGATCGATCAGCGTCTTGACGAGCTGCGAAGCCAGCACGCCGGCGCCGCCATGCTTTGGGCCTTTCAGCGCGGCGAGGCCGGCGATCACGGCATCATAGAGGTTGAGGCCGGTCGAGGCCGCGCAGCGCGCGGTGAAGGTCGAGGCGTTCAGCTCGTGATCGGCCAGCAGCACCAGCGCGCGGCGGATCAGGTCGGGCGCGTGCTTGTTGTCCGCGGCCCAGGCTGTTGCGATCTGCTGATGCAACGGCCCGGCCGAGGGCTCTGCATTGAGCATGGTCGCGACCAGCAGACGGACGATACGCCCGCCGACCATGGCGCGGCCATCGGGCGCACGCGTGAACGCGCGGGGATCGACGCTCGCCGCCAGTGCGAGCACGGCGATGGCGCGGTCGATCGGCGCGGCCCGGCGCGCGGCCTGCCCGATCATGCGCATCTCCTCGGACAGCGCGGGCTGATTGTCGGGCGCGAACGGATCGACGTCGGAGACGTCCCAGAGCAGCGTCGCGGTGTGCTCCAGCGTGTCGCTCTCGGAAAGATCGACGCAATTGACGCCGCGATAGATCGCGCCCTCCTCGGTGATGGTCGAGATCTCGGTATCCATCACCGGCAGGTCGGCATCGAAGCTGCGCAGGCCGCGCGGCTCCGGAGACGGGATGCGGCGCTCCTTGAGCGCGCGGACGTCCTCGGCCCGGTAGCGGTTCTTCCGCGAATCCGGCGTCGGCTCGGAGCGGATCAGGCCGCGGCTGACATAGGCGTAGAGCGTGGCCGGCGAGATCGCGAGCTCAGCTGCGGCTTCCCGGGCGGATAGATAGAGCGCCGAAGAATTTTTCATATTGATTTATGTAATCAAGATTGATCAATGTGTCGAGAGGCCCGACCTTTCCCCTGCGTGCAATGCAAAAGGGAGATTTGGGCCATGAACATCCACCTCACCAAAAGCCAGATCGGGCTGGACGGCGTTCCCGCGGCCGAGACCGTGCTGAGCCATGTCGATGGCGAGCGCGGCGAATTGATCATTGCCGGGGAGCACGTCGGACGCCTCGCCGCCAAGTCGAGCTTCGAGGGCGTCACCGCCCGGCTCTGGAACGGCGCCAGCAAGACCACCCTCACCGAAGCCAATGTGCGCTCACACCTCGGCATTGCGCGCGAGCGCGCCTTCGCCCGCCTGCCGGACCTGCTGCCGGCAACGCGCGGCATGGGCGTCATCGACGGGTTTCGCGCGGCGGTCGCAGGACTTCGCGCCGAGCACGGGCTCGAGCACGAGGCGACCATCGTCGGCGCGTTTCCCGTCATCGCGGGCGCGCTGGTCCGGCGCGCCAAGGGGCTGGAGCCGGTCGCCCCCGACCCCGATGTGAGCCATGCGACCGATACGCTGCGCATGCTGCACGGACGCGCGCCTGAAACCCGCGAAGTCACCGCGCTCGATGCCTATCTCGTCACCGCCAGCGACCACGGCATGAACGCCTCGACCTTCACCGCGCGCGTGGTGGCCTCGACGCAGGCCGATCTGTTCGCAGCCGTCACCGCAGGCTATTGCGCGCTGACCGGCCCGCTGCACGGCGGCGCGCCGGAGCCGGTGCTGGAAATGCTGGACGCGATCGGCTCGCGCGAGCGCATAAAACCCTGGGTGGATGCGGCGCTGGCCCGCGGTGAGCGCATGATGGGCTTCGGCCACCGCGTCTATCGCGTGCGCGATCCGCGCGCCGACGTGCTCAAGACCGCGGTCGAGGCGCTTGCCTCCAACGGCACCGATTTGCCCTTTGCCGGCGAGGTCGAGGCCTATATCCGCAGCGCGCTGCGCAAGAAGAATCCGGAGCGGCCGCTGGAGACGAATGTGGAGTTCTTCACCGCGATCCTGCTCGATGCGCTGGCGATCCCAAGGCAGGCGTTCACGCCGATCTTCGCGGTCGCGCGCGCCGCAGGCTGGACCGCGCATGCGCGCGAACAGCAGCGCACCGGGCGGCTGATCAGGCCGAGCTCGTCATACGTGGGCGCGATGCCGGAGGCGTGATAGCGCCGCATAACGGCATGTCGTCCCGGCGGAACGCCGGGACCCATACCGCGTGATCTATCGATAGCAGGGGGTGGGAGTACCGCAGGAAGACTTCTTCACTGCGAGTCTTCGCCAAACTACTTCCTGGGGTTCTGGGTCCCGGATCTGCGCTCCGCTGCGCTTGTCCGGGACGACACCAAGGGTGTGGCGACAAGTGGGGCAGCTTACGCCTCCCGCACCACCGTCTTCAGATAATTATACGCCTTGATGATCTCGATCAGGCGGTCTTCGGTCGAGCGGTCGCCGCCATTGGCGTCGGGGTGGTGCTGCTTGACCAGCGCCTTGTACTTGCTCTTGACGTCGGCGAGCGTGGAATCGGGGCCGAGGCCCATCACCTGCAGCGCCTTGCGCTCGGCGTTCATCACCTTGCGCGTCTCGGCTTTGGGCGCGGCTTCGGGCCCCTTCCGCCAGCTGGCGCGGCCGTTGATCTCGGAGAACATGCTGAACGGATCGGACGCCATGTCGATCTCGGCTTCCGCACCCTTCTTGCCGCCATTGGCGCCCATCTTCCAGGTCGGACGGTGGCCGGTCAGCGCGTCCTTCTGGTAGCGCGCGACGGCGTCGGCGTTCATGCCGGAGAAGAAATTGTAGTTCTGGTTGTACTCGCGCACATGGTTCAGGCAGAAGTGCCAGTACTCGCGCTGGTTCTCGCGGCCCTTCGGCGCGCGATGCGCGCCTTTGTTCTGGCATCCGGCCCATTCGCAGCCGACCGCGGTGTCGCGCGGCTTTACTTCCGGCTGCTTGCCCCGCGGCTTGACGCGGATGGAGTCGAAGAACTTCGATGAATCGATTGGCATGGCTGACTTTGACTACGCAATGCAAAAACCTTCAAGTCTTGACATTGCAATTCGCTGCAAACCCGGCAAATAACGGGTGCGACCTCTGCACCCGAATGGCACAACATGGCTATGCGAGACACTATCAGCAACAAGTTGCAGGAAGCTTTCACGCCGGAAAGCCTGCAAGTCGTCGACGAGTCACATTTGCATGAGGGCCATGCCGGGCATCGGCCGGGCGGGGAGACGCACTACCGCGTCTATATTGTGTCGAATGCCTTCCAAGGGAAGAGCCGGGTCGACCGCCATCGCATGATAAATGCGGCGCTGGCCGCGGAACTCTCCGGCAGCGTGCACGCACTGGCGATCCAGGCCAAGGCGCCGGGGGAAGGTTGATCTCCTCTTACCCTCCCCTGGAGGGGGAGGGTCGCTTCACACCGAGCGCAGCGAGATGTGAAGCGGGGTGGGGTGACGGTCTTTCCGCGCTGAGCACTGCCCGAGTGGAGAGATCACCCCACCCCGCTCGCGCTACGCGCGATCGACCCTCCCCCTCCAGGGGAGGGTAAGAATCAAAACGACGTCCCCGCCCGTCTCGGCTTGGCCTCTTCCAGCTCCGTCTCGCGCGGCACCGGTGAAATACGGAGCGCGGTGATGCGGTTGCGCTCGCGGCGGAGAACGCGGAAGCGGAAGCCGTGGAACGTAAAACTCTGGCCGCGGTCGGGGATCGAGCGCGCCTCGTGGATGACGAGGCCGGCGACCGTGGTTGCCTCTTCATCGGGCAGATGCCAGTCCATGGCGCGGTTGAGATCGCGGATCGGCACCGAGCCGTCGACCACGACCGAGCCGTCCGGCTGAGCGCGCACGCCGGCGACGACGACGTCGTGCTCGTCGGAGATGTCGCCGACGATCTCCTCCAAAATGTCTTCCAGCGTCACGAGGCCTTCGACTTCGCCGTACTCGTCGACGACCAGCGCGAAATGGGTTTTTCGTCGGCGGAAGGCCTTGAGCTGCTCCGAGACGGGGCGCATCTCCGGCACGAACCAGGGCGGCAGCGCGATGGTGGAGACGTCGATGCGCGAGGTGTCGCCGTCGGCGGCACGGATCGCGCGCAGGAGATCCTTGGCGTGGAGCACGCCGATGATGTTTTCCGGCTTCTCGCGCCAGAGCGGGATGCGGGTGTACTCGGTGGCCAGCACCTCGCGCACCAGCTCTTCCGGCGGCAAATCGGCGTTGATCATCATCATCTCGGTGCGATGGATCATGACGTCCGAGACCTGGAGCTCGCGCAGGTCCAGAAGGCCGCCGAGCATGTCGCGGTCCTGCTTCTCGAACTTGCCCTCGTGGTGCAGCAGGTCGACCGCGCCGCGCAGGCGCTCGGTCGGCGACAGGATCGCCTGGTGCTCGCCGGCGAGGCCGAACAGGCGCAGCAGCAGGCGAACGATGACTTCGACGATCTTGAGCAGCGGCCCCAGCACGTACATCGTCAGCCGCATCGGGCGCGCGACCGCGAGCGCCATGCGATCCGGCGCGTTGATGGCAATGGTCTTCGGCAGCACCTCGGCGAAGATCACGACCAGCGCGGTCATCACGCCGGTGGCATAGAGCACGCCGACATCGCCGAACCAGGCGGTGAAGATGGAGGTCGCAAGCGCAGACGCGCTGATATTGGCGATGTTGTTGCCGAGCAGCAGTGCGCCGATCAGGCGCTCGCGCATGTCGAGCAGATCAGAGACGACGTCGGCGTCGCGATTACCCTGCTTGGAGAGGCGGAGCATGCTGGCGCGCGAGGCGCCGGTCAGCGCAGTCTCGCTCGCAGCGAAGAAACCCGAGACGAGCAGGCAGAGAATGACGATGGTGAATCCGAGCCAGTCCATGAACCACTCAACAGAAGTTCAATCGCGCATCAAGCCTTTTGCGCGAGCTTCTCTTTCAGGAAATCGCGCACCGGCGCCGGCTCGACATCACCAGCGATCACGGCGCGCCCGACGGCCTCCAGCAGGATGAAGGTGAGCTTGCCCCGCTTGACCTTCTTGTCCTGCGCCATCAGGGCCATCAACGCGTCGGCGTCGGCAAGCCCCTCCTGCGCAAAGCCGGCGATGTCCTGCAGGCGGGTCGGGAGCCCCGCTTCGATCAGATGCCGTTCGACGCGCGCCGCGTCCTGCTCGCCGATCATGCCGAGCCGGGCCGAGAACTGCGCCGCCAGCGTCATGCCGATGGCAACGCCCTCGCCGTGGAACAGGCGGTCGGAGAAACCGGTGGCCGCTTCCAGCGCGTGACCGAAGGTGTGGCCGAGATTGAGCAGCGCGCGTTCGCCGGTCTCGCGCTCGTCACGAGAGACGACGCCCGCCTTGGCGCGGCAGGAGGTCGCGATCGCGTGCTCGCGCGCCGAGCCGCCCTTGAAGATATCGGAATGGTTCTTTTCCAGCCAGGAGAAGAAGGCCTCGTCCCCGAGCACGCCATATTTGGCAACCTCGGCATAGCCGGCGCGGAACTGGCGCGGCGACAACGTGTCCAGCACGGCGGTGTCGGCGATGACGAGCACCGGCTGGTGGAAGGCCCCCAGCAGGTTCTTGCCCTGCGGCGAGTTGATGCCGGTCTTGCCGCCGACGGAGGAATCGACCTGCGCCAGCAGCGAGGTCGGCACCTGCACGAAGTCGACGCCGCGCCGCAGGATCGCCGCGGCAAAGCCGGCGAGATCGCCGACCACGCCGCCGCCGAGCGCGATGACGAGATCATTGCGCTCGATCCTGGCGGCGATCAGGGCCTCGCTGACCTTCTCCAGGCCGGCATAGGTCTTGGAGATCTCGCCTTCCTCGACCACGATGCGCGAGGTCGGGATGCCGGCAGCGGCGAGCGAGGCTTCGGTCGGCTCGAGCCAGTGTTTTGCGACGGTGCGATCGGTCACGATCGCGGTGCGCACGCCGGGGCGCAAGCTTGCGATCCGTTCGCCAAGCGAGGCCAGCACGCCGCGGCCGATGACGATGTCATAGGCGCGGTCGCCGAGCGCGACGTCGACGGTGACGGGATCGGAATGTTTCAAGGGGGCAGTCATCTCAACGCACTCGCGACGTCGGCAGGGGGTTGGGCGGCATGCTCGCCGCAAAGATGGGCGTGCAGCGCCGCGATGCACTCCTCGACGATTCGGTCGTGCGGAACGTCGCGCGATGCGATGGTGAGATCAGCCTTGCCATAGATCGGCTCGCGCTCGGTGAGCAGGCGCGTCACGGTTCCTTCGGGATCGGCGGTCTGGAGCAGCGGACGGTCGGCGCGGCGGCGCACGCGGCGCATGATGACGTCATGGTCCGCCCGCAGCCAGATCGACACCGCCTTCGCGGCGATGCGCGCGCGCGTCTCCTCGCGCATGAAGGCGCCGCCGCCGGTCGCCAGCACCACAGGCCCGCCGTCGAGCAGCCGCGCGATCACCCGCGCCTCGCCGTCACGGAAATACGATTCGCCATGGCGCTCGAAGATCTCCGGAATGCTCATCTGGGCCGACGTCTCGATCTCGGTGTCGGCATCGACGAAGGGCAGCTTGAGCCTGAGCGCCATGCGACGGCCGATGGTGGACTTGCCCACCCCCATCATACCGACGAGCACGATCGAGCGCGCCCCGAGCGCCGACAGGATGTCGGCCTCTAGCGAAGCTGGTATCGGCAACGCGGCGTCGGACATGTCTCGCTCGACTGGATCTCGCTCGATCTGCCGCCAAAGGCGGCAGCTTTGGCCACCTATACGACCCCGAGGGGGCCCTCGCCAGAGGACTCTTGCCACGAAACGGCGAACATGTTGGATGATTTCATTGGTTAATTTGCCCGCCTCGACCCTGACCTGGACCTGCTCCCGAGATCCTGCCGATGCCCAGCCTGTTCCGCTTCCTGACGGTCGTCGCCGTGATCGCCGGCATCGTCTATGGCGTGGTCTTCGCACTGGCCAATTTCGTCAGTCCCAAGTCGCGGGAAATGACGGTGACGATTCCGCCGGATAAGTTTCTCAAGAAATAGGAGCTAGCCTGAAGGGCATGCGCAACCCGCCCTCAGACGCCAAGCTCACCGGCCTGTTCCTCGACATGCTCGCGGCGGAACAGGGTGCCGGGCCCAATACGCTCGACGCCTATCGCCGCGACCTCACCGATTTCTCGGAATTTCTGGGCCGCGCCGGCCATACATTCGTGGACGCCGAGACGCAGACGCTGCGCGACTATCTCGCCGATCTCGACACCCGCGGCTTCAAATCCACCAGCGTCGCTCGCCGCCTGTCGGCGATGCGGCATCTCTATCGCTTCCTGCTGAACGAGCGCATCCGCAGTGAGGATCCCGCCGCGATCCTGTCCGGCCCCAAGCGCGGGCGCGGCCTGCCGAAAGTGCTGTCGATATCAGATGTCGACCGCATGCTCCGCCGCGCCAAGGAATTGAGCGAGGCGGAGGACGCCTCGCCCGCCAAGCGGCTGCGGTCTTTAAGGCTCTATTGCCTGCTCGAGGTGCTCTACGCCACGGGCCTGCGCGTCTCCGAGCTGGTGGCGCTGCCGCGTTCGGCCGCCAAGCGCGATGCGCGCATGATCGTGGTGCGCGGCAAGGGCAACAAGGAACGCCTGGTGCCGCTCAACGACGCCTCGCGCCAGGCGATGGCGGATTATCTCGCCGCGACGGAAGCCGCGAAGACCGAGAAGAAGAAAGACAGCCTCGCCGCCTCGAAATGGCTGTTCCCCTCGTTCGGCGAGAGCGGACATCTGACGCGGCAGCATTTCGCCCGCGACTTGAAGGAGCTCGCGGTCGCCTCCGGGCTTCAGGCCCGGCTGGTCTCCCCGCACGTGCTGCGCCACGCCTTTGCCAGCCACCTCCTGCACAATGGCGCGGATTTGCGCATCGTGCAGACCCTGCTCGGCCACACCGACATCTCCACGACCCAGATCTACACCCATGTGGTCGAGGAGCGGCTGAAGAGCCTGGTGCGCGACCTGCACCCGCTGGCGGAGAAGTAGTGGTCGCCGTAGCCCGGATGGAGCGACGCGAAATCCGGGGTTCTCACCTCGCGGACAGACCTTCCCGGATTGCGCGTCGCTCCATCCGGGCTACGGGCAACCCGTGAAACCGCCTTGACTTCGGCCACATCTCCGCAGAAAGAGCCGGGGCCTCATTCGTGATTTGGCGCGCTCCCGCGGGCGCACAGGTCAAGTCCTTGAAGACGCTACACTTCTTTCCCCGGCCCCGACCTCGCTTCGCTCTCGAGCCCCGTCCCCCTATATTGAGTTGATGCAAGACCAGATGCGCAGCTATCTCGACTTCGAAAAGCCCGTCGCCGAGCTCGACTCCAAGGTCGACGAGCTCAGGACGCTCGCGGCCTCCGGCACCGACATCTCCGAGGAGATCGGGAAGATCGAGGACAAGGCGGCACAGGCGCTGGCCGATCTCTATCAAAACCTGACGCCCTGGCAGAAGACGCTGGTGGCGCGGCATCCGCAGCGGCCGCATTTCAACGACTTCATCAAGGGCCTGATCACCGAATTCACCCCGCTCGCCGGCGACCGCAAGTTCGGCGAGGACGAGGCGCTGGTCGCCGGATTCGGCCGTTTCCGCGGCGAGGCGATCTGCGTGATGGGTCAGGAAAAGGGCGATTCCACCGAGAGCCGCATCAAGCACAATTTCGGCATGGCGCGGCCGGAAGGTTATCGCAAATGCGTGCGGCTGATGGAGATGGCCGAGCGGTTCGGCCTGCCGGTGCTGTCGCTGGCCGATTCCGCCGGCGCCTATCCCGGCATCGGCGCCGAGGAGCGGGGCCAGGCCGAAGCCATCGCGCGCTCGACCGATGCCTGCATGGCACTGACCGTGCCGAACGTCGCCATCATCACCGGCGAGGGCATGTCGGGCGGCGCCATCGCCATCACCACCGCCAACAAGGTGTTGATGCTGGAGCACGCCATCTACAGCGTGATCTCGCCGGAAGCGGCCTCATCGATCCTCTGGCGCGACGGCACCAAGGCGCAGGAAGCCGCCAACAACATGAAGATCACCGCCCAGGACATGCTCCGCTTCGGGGTGATCGACAGCATCCTGAAGGAGCCGGTTGGCGGCGCCCACCGCGACCCCGCCGCCATGATCGCCACCACCGGTGATGCGATCGCCAAGGCCTTCGACGAGCTCCGGGGGATGGACGGCAACGCCATCCGCCAGCAGCGCCGGCAGAAATTCCTCGATATCGGCCGGAAACTGGGCTGATTCGGGTTCTCTTCCGTGTCCCGGACGTGGTGCGGCACGAAGTGACGCTCCGCAGAGCCGGGACCCAGCAGCTTCCGCGCGTCGCCTCAAGCAATGGGCCCCGGCTCAGCAGCGCACCGCCAAAGGGGCGCTGCGCTGCGTCCGGGGCACGAGACTGCCGCACAGCTCCCCGGTAACCTCGCGTTAACCCTTTTTTTGCCCAAATCGGCGATCTGAGTTTGGTCTGGGCCGAAAGGCCCTAGTTCCGTCCCAACTGGCGTCCATTCAGTCTTCGTTGACCATGCCGATGGGCCAACGGCCTCGTGATCCCCGCTCGGGTTGCGACCACATGACCCAGAGGTTAGAATTTTAATCAATGGCTTCAGGGCATAAGCGCTGGGGCGTGAGCTGAAAAAGCCCGTTTGACGGGTCCGGTTCGCCGGTCGGATCACGCACCAAACGAATTGGGGTTCGCGCTTTCTGCCCGGCACGGTGTGGGGTCCATCTTGATTTCTCGTTCGCTTGCTCGCGCGCTTTTGGCTTCGGTTGCGCTGATGACGGCCGGCGTTCTGCTGTCCGGCTGCGACACCGACCAGGTCTCGCTCGCTACCAACGCCAAGGCCAACCAGCCGGTGCCGCCGAAGCTGCTCGCCGCGATGGCCGAGAAGGACATGGATCTGCAATCGCCGATCCTGGTGCGCCTGTTCAAGCAGGAGGCCGAGCTCGAGGTCTGGAAGCAGACCCGCTCGGGCCAGTTCGCACTGCTCAAGACCTATCCGATCTGCCGCTGGTCGGGCGACTTGGGTCCGAAGGTGCGCGAAGGCGACCGCCAGGCGCCGGAGGGATTCTACTCGATCAATCCGAGCCAGATGAATCCGCAATCGGCCTACTACCTGTCCTTCAACACGGGTTACCCGAACGCGTTCGACAAGGCGCTGGGTCGCACCGGCTCGCAGCTGATGGTGCACGGCGATTGCTCCTCGCGCGGCTGCTACGCCATGACGGACGAGCAGATCGCGGAGATCTACTCGCTCGGGCGGGAATCCTTCTTCGGCGGCCAGAAGGCGTTCCAGCTGCAGGCCTATCCGTTCAAGATGACGCCGGTGAACATGGCCAGGCACCGGAACAATCCGAACATGCCGTTCTGGAAGATGATCAAGGAAGGCTATGATCATTTCGAGGTGACGCGGCAGGAGCCGAAGGTCGATTTCTGCGAGAAGAAGTACGTCTTTGACGCGACCAAGCCGGCCGACGCCAAGCGCGATCCGGTGTTCGACGCCTCGGCCAAATGCCCGGCCTATGTGATCCCCGAGGAGATCGCGAGCGCTGTGCGCGAGAAGCAGCAGCAGGACGAGGCCGCGGTCGCCAGGCTGGTCGCCAAAGGCACGCCAGTGGCGCGCATGAACACCGGCATCGACGGCGGCATGAACAAGATCTTCGCCGCCAAGATTCCGGAAGGCTCGACCGGCCTGTCCGAGGGCGCCGAAGGCACCACGCTGCAGATGCTGGCGATGGCGAAGGCGCCGGGCACCATCCCCGGCCACGTCAATCCGCCCAAGCCCAATCTCGATTCCGTGGCGTCCGCGCCGGCGCCGCAGGAAGAGCCGGTCGTCGCCGTGGCTGCGCCCGCGACCAGCACCCGCGTAGCCACCGCTCAGCCCACTGAGAAGTCCCAGGAAAAGTCGCAAGGCTTCTTCTCCAACCTCGGCCGCAAGATGGGCATGGGCTCATCCGAGACGACCGCGACCACCCCGCCGCCACAAGCCACCGCGTCCGTGGCCCCGGCCGCCGCCGTGACGCCGCCGACCGCCGCGTCGCGGCTGAAGGCCGCCGTGACCCGCTTCGTGCCGGGCCACGACAAGTCCAAGGAAACGGCGAAGTACACGGCGAAGGACGCGAAGCCGGCTGCGACCGTGGCCGCCAAGCCCGTCGAGCCGGCGAAGCCCGACACCCGCCTCGCCCAGACGCGGCCTGCGCTGAAGCCGTCGGTGGGCGATGGCGCAGGTGAAGCGACGCAAATCATGGGCGCCGCGCCGGTGGTGTCGTCGAACTCGTTCGACAGCCGCTTTGGGGCGGTGAAGTAAGCGGGCGACGCCGCGCCTTCCGGAGTAAACCAAGCTCAGCGTGCTGATTGTCCTTCCCTGCGGATGGGCTCATCGCTGCAATGGCCACGTGCGATCCGCCAGCTTGCCGGCAGGTCTGACCTCGCAGAGCGGGACGCAGGACATCGCGACTTGGAAAAGGCCGGGATGTGCCGGATTGTGTCGCCCGGTTACCCAACTATAGTTATGCTGCTGGCTCTTTCGCGCTGCACATGAGTGGATTTGGGCATCTCGATCATCTGATTGACCGCATCTACGAGGCCGGGCTCATACCGTCGTTGTGGCCCGAGCTGCTCGATGAGATCGGCAACGCGGTCGGCGGCAACGGCGGGCTGCTTTTCGCGGTACGCGACGGCTATGTCAGCGGGATCAATTCCGCCAATCACGACCAGACCATGTCCCGGTTCATGCAAGAGGGATGGAGTGAGCGCGATCCGCTGCTGCCGCGTGCGGCCGCTCTCAACTACGCCGGCTTCCTCAATGATGGAGACCTTGTCTCGGAGGAGGAGATCGCGACCAATGACGTGTACCGCAATTTCTACCGCAGGCACGGAATCGGCTACAGGGCCGGGACCATCATTCCAATACCGAGCGGCGATTCGATTGCGATCGTCATGCCGCGACACCAGGACAACGGACCGGTGCCGCGCGAGGTCGTCTCGTTCCTCGATCGCCTGAGGCCTCATCTGGCTCGAGCCTCCCTGACTGCGAACCGCCTTGGCTTCGAGCGTGCGCGCGCGCAAGCCGAGGCATTGCAGGCCATTGGGCTGCCCGGAGCGATATTGCGCGAACGAGGCAGGTTGCTCGCGGCGAACGGCCTGTTCGAAGCGCTGATGCCGACGCTGTTCCAAGATCGCGCAGAGCGGTTGACCCTGGCCGATGGCGCTGCGGACGGATTGTTCTTGGCGGCGCTGGGGACCTCGTTCGTCGGCAACAGCCCGGCCGTCAAGTCCATCGCCATCGCAGCGGCGATGGATCGCGTACCGATGGTTCTGCATGTCGTGCCGGTGCGCGGATCGGCACGCGATATCTTCACGCTGGCCACCTTCATGCTCATTCTAACCCCCGTCGATCGCGGCGCGGTCCCGAGTGCGGAAGTCCTGCAAGGGCTGTTCGACCTGACGCCGGCAGAGGCCCAGGTCGCACGTGGCGTTGCACAGGCCGGATCGATCGATGCGCTCGCAGCAAAAATCGGCGTGACGCGCGAGACGGTGCGCACGCAGCTCAAAGCCGTGCTTTCAAAGACCGGCCTTTCCCGTCAGCAGGAGCTCGTCAGCTTGCTCGCGGGCAAGGCATTGCGCGGCGGCTAGTGCGTTTTCGAGCAAAGTGGACACCGGTTCGCGTGAAGAAAACGCGTCAAAACAAGAATCTAGAGCTTCGGTTCTGATTCAATCAGAACCGAAAATGCTCTGACGTTCAACCAGCAGCAGCCATCCCATCGCGGCTGCCGTCGGGGGTGACGATGGCTTTCAATCCGCCGAGCTCGGACTCGGCAAGAACGAGCCGCCATCCATAAGCACTCAGTACGTCCTGAACGATCGCGAGACCGAGGCCGGCTCCCTCGCCGCGCTCATCCAGCCTTGCCCCGCGTTCGAGCACGCGTGAACGTTCGGCGGGCGCGATTCCCGGGCCATCATCCTCGACCGTGATCGTCGGTTTCGCGGCATCCGCGCCAATGCGCACCTGGTTTCTGGCGTGACGGGCAGCGTTTTCCAGGAGATTGCCCAGCACTTCCGCCAGATCAGTCCGATCGAGTGGCACGCTCGGCTCGCCCGTTATGCAGGTCCTGAAGTCGAGCCGCTGCGCTGCGGGCGTGCGCGCAAGTGTCAGCATCAGGGTCTGGACAAGCGGTCTGAGGGGCGTGGAAATACCGCCGCGCAGTCGTGCCGTTCCCCTCGCCCGGGCACGCGCCAGTTCGCGATCGACGTGGCGGCTCATCGCATCGCCGACGGCTTCGATGGCCTGGGCGACATCCTGCTCGCCCCGTTGGCGCAAAAGCGCGACATCGGCAGCGAGTGCGGCAAGCGGCGTCTTCAGCCCATGCGCCAAGTCGGCGGCGCGGCTGCGCGAACGCTCGATCTCGCGTTCCTGGGCGTCGATCAGGCTGTTGACCTCCTCCACCAGGGGCTTCACCTCGGCAGGGACATCGACGGGGAGATGCTTGCGTTGCCCGGAGCGGACGTCCGCGACGCCGCGGCGAAGCGCGTCGAGCGGGCGCAAGCCCAGTCCGACCTGGATCGAGGTGGCCGCCGCCAGCACCAGGCCCAGCACGCCGAGCGCCAGCGCCAGATCCCTGGCGAAGTGCGAGGCAGCGGCCGATACACGGGCGAGATCGGCCGCCACCGCGACGCGCACCGGCGCGCGGCGATCTCCCACGGTCAGCAGCACGCGACGTTCGCTGACCAGGAGCTGCGCGTTCGCCGGGCCAACGATGACGTGACGGTGCAACTCGCCAGGCGATGGCTCATCCCGCGGCAGGTCCAGAGCCGTATCCCATAGTGAGCGCGAGCGCAGCACCTGGCCGCCGTCGTCCGACACCTGCCAATACAGGCCCGAGAGCGGGTCGGCAAAGCGCGGATCGGCCGGCGGCCGGCCGACCATCAGCGTGCCCTGCGCGTCGGCGTCGATACCCGCCACGAGTTGCTTGAGATAGACGTCGAGCTCGTCGCCGACGGTTCGTGAAACGTGGCGTTCGAACAGCAGCGTCAGCCCGACGCCGGCAAGGGTGAGCGCAATCAGGATGGCCACCACTCCGCCGGCCACCAGCCTCAGCCGTAGCGAGCCCGAGCTCACGGCGCTGTGTCCGGCACCAGATAGCCGAAGCCGCGCCTGGTCTCGATCAGATCGGCGCCGAGCTTCTTGCGTACGCGGCCAACCAGCACTTCGAGCGCGTTCGACTCGTGGTCCTCGCCGTGGCCATAGACGTTTTCATCCAGCTCCTGCTGCGACACCACGCGGCCACGATGGTGGAGGAGAAAGGCAACCAGGCGGTATTCCAATGGCGACAGCGCCACTGGAACGCCGCGCAGCGTCACCTTCATCTGACGCTCGTCGAGTTCGACGTCGCCGGCGACGATCCGTGAGGAGGCATGGCCCGCCGAGCGGCGTACGATCGAGCGCAGCCGTGCCAGCAACTCCTCCATGCGGAACGGCTTGGGCAGGTAGTCGTCGGCGCCCGCATCGATCCCGTCGACGCGCTCGGCCCAGCTGCCGCGCGCCGTCAGGATCAGCACCGGCACGGTCCGTCCGTTCGCGCGCCAGCGCTTGAGCACCGCCAGGCCGTCCATGCCGGGCAAGCCGAGATCAAGGATGATGGCGCCGTAGTCCTCGGTATCACCGCGGAACCAGGCCTCCTCGCCGTTGTGGACGGTCTCGACCACATAGCCGGCCGCGCGCAGCGCCCTCTCCACATCGGCCGCGATCCGTCGGTCGTCCTCCACGAGTAGCAGGCGCATCATTTCTCCTTGATGCGTTCGATCTCGCCGCTGCGCGCATCGACGTGCACCTGGTAGAGGCGGCCCTTCTCGTCGACGATGCGAAACTCGTAGATCCAGCGGTCGCGCGCGCGTTCTATTTCGATGCCGGCAACCTGCCCCGGCAGCTTGCCACGAAGCGACGCAAGAATGTCGGCGAGCGACTTGATCTCGCCCGCCTCGACTGCGCGGCGAACCGCGTCGGGCGCGCCTCTATCGTGGTCGCCTGCGGTCGCCGGCAGCGGCGCGAGCACGAGGCCTGCCAGCAGCGGCACCGCGAGGAATTCCAGGAAACCAGGTGTTCGCATGAGTAGAGAATGCCCCAATCAACCTGACAAATTGCTGACGTGGATCAACAGGCGCCGGTCAGGGCCCTTCTGCCAAAGTCCGCGCATCGCCTCGCCGCATGACGCGGCCGGGGCGCCACACGCCGGAGAGAACCATGCGCAAGATCACCATCATCGCCGCCACCGCCGTCCTGCTTGCAGCCGCAGCGACGGCTCATGCCGGCAGCCTCGGGCGGCCCTGCACTGCAGCGCCGCAGGCGAGCTGGCTATCGCTCGAACAATTGCAGGCCAAGATCGAAGCCCAAGGCTACAAGGTCCAGAAGGCCAAGCTCAAGAACGCGTGTGGCGAACTCTACACGATCGACAAGTCCGGCAGCCGGGTCGAACTGTTCGTCGATCCGACCAGCGGCCAGATTGTCGGTCAGCTGTAAAGGGCCGCATCATGAGCGCCATTCACGACGCGATCGAGGCCGGCGGCGAGACGCCGTCGGCCTCGGTCAAGGTCTGGGACCCCTTCGTGCGCGTGTTCCATTGGTCGCTGGCCGGGCTGTTTCTGCTCGCTTATGCGACCGGCGACGAGATCAAGAACGTCCATATCGCCGCCGGCTACACGATTGCCGGATTGCTGACACTGCGCATTTTGTGGGGCCTCGTGGGGCCGCGCCATGCGCGCTTCAGCGACTTCGTGCGCTCGCCGCGCGCCGTGCTCGCCTATATGCGCGCCGTGGCGCTGCTCAAGGCGCCACGCTATCTCGGGCACAATCCGGCGGGCGGCGCGATGGTCGTGGCGCTGATCGTCATGCTGATCGGCACCTGCGCCACCGGCTACATGATGACGACCGACAGCTTCTGGGGCGCCAAATGGGTGGAAGAGGTGCATGAGGCGCTCGCCAACCTCACGATCGGCCTCGTCGTCGTTCATGTGCTTGGCGTCCTGGTCGCGAGCTTCGAGCACCGCGAGAACCTGGTGAAGGCGATGATCACCGGGAGGAAGCGTCGGTCGTGAGCGAGGTCGGTTCGCCACTGGTCTCTACGGCTGAGGAGCAGTTGACCGGGATCCGCCGAAGCGCTCCCCGAGCGCCGAGCAGCTTTCCACAATGGCTCGCCCGCTTGAGGCAAATCAACCCACTCACGCGCCGGTGGAGTACCCGAAACCTGCCATCGATCAGCGCTTCGCTCACATCCGGGTGTGGATTATTCCTCATGCGAATCCTTCGCAGAAGCCTCCGTCTCGCCTCTTCAGGGGGCGTGCCCGTTCGTGCGCTCTCGGTCATTACGCTCTTGGCCGTTGCATTGAGCTTGCCGGCTTCCGTGTCGATGGCGCAGGACGAGGTGAAGCTGAGCGATGCGCAGGCGCGCAATCTCGGCGTCCGCGTCACCCACCCCATCGCGAGCCGGACCGATCTGACGCTGCCCTATCCCGCCCAGATCGTGATTCCCACGCAGCAATTGTGGGTCGTCAGCGCACCGGTGGCCGGCATGGTTGCCAATCTTCTGGTCGGGCGCGGCGACCGCGTCACGGCCGGTCAGCCGCTGGTCACGCTGGAGAGCCCAAGCTTCGTCTCGCAGCAACGCGACTATTTGCACGCGATGGCGCAGGAGCGCCTCGCCAACCAGCAGCTCAATCGGAACGTCGATCTGTTCGAGGGCAAGGCCGTGCCGCAACGCGTGCTCGAGGCCAGCCAGGCCGAAGCGCGCCAGGCCGCTCTCATCGTCGCCGAACGGCGCCAGATGCTGCATCTGAGCGGGATGTCCGACGAAGCCATGTCCCGGCTGGCCCAGGAAGCGGCAATCAGCGCGACGCTCACCGTCAACGCGCCGCAAACCGCATCCGTGGTCGATCTCGCGGTGTCGCCGGGGCAGCGCCTCGAACAATCCGCGCCGCTCGTCAAGCTGGCGCGGCTCTCACCGCTATGGGCCGAAATCGCGGTGCCGGCCGCCAACATTCGCGCGATCCGCAGCGGCGCGAGGATCGAGATCGAGGGCTATTCCACCCCCGGCAAGGTCGTGCTGGTCTCGGAGACCATCGACCCCGCCACCCAGACCATTCTGGTTCGCGCGGAAGTCCCCAACGATGGCGAGTTGCACCCGGGTCAAACCACCGCGGCGCGCATCGGCTTTCTCTCCGCCGGCGAAAGCGCCTTCGAGATCCCCTATAGCGGGCTGGTCCGCCGGGGCGAGCAAACGTCGGTCTTCGTCGCCTTCGACGGCGGCTTCCGGCTGGTCCCGGTCAAGCTGCTCGCGGAAGACCAGGATCATGTCGTCGTGTCGGGCGCCGTCACAGAGCGGGACGCGATCGCGATCGGCGGGATCTCGGCGCTTCGCGGCATTCTCTCGGGACTGGGGCAGTAGATGCTCCGCCGCCTGGTTGCGTTCGCATTATCGCAGCGGCTGTTCGTGATGCTGGGCGTGCTGCTGGTGATCGGTGCCGGGGCCGTCCTCCTGCCCGGCCTGCCGATCGACGCCTTCCCCGACGTCTCGCCGGTTCAGGTGAAGGTCATCATGAAGGCGCCGGGCCTCACCCCGGAAGAGGTCGAGCAACGCATCACCGTCCCGGTCGAGCTCGAGCTGCTCGGGTTGCCGAACAAGAAGGTGCTCCGCTCGACCACGAAATATGCGCTGGCCGACATCACCGTCGATTTCGAGGACGGCACCGACATCTACTGGGCGCGCAACCAGGTCTCGGAGCGGCTGTCGAACATCTCGCGCGACTTCCCGGAAGGCGTGACCGGGGGTCTTGCGCCGATCACGAGCCCGCTGGGCGAGATGTTCATGTTCACGATCGACAGTCCCGAGCTTTCGCTCGCCGAGCGCCGGACCCTGCTCGACTGGGTGATCCGCCCTGCCCTGCGGACGGTACCCGGCGTTGCGGACGTCAATGCGCTCGGCGGCTATGTCCGTGCCTTCGAGATCGTGCCGCGCAACGATGCGCTGGCCGCGCGCGGCATATCCTACGAGCTGTTTCGCCGGGCCATCGAAGCCAACAGCCGCAATGACGGCGCCGGACGGGTCAATCAGGGCGAGGACAGCGCTCTGGTTCGGATCGAAGGCAGCATCCGATCGGTCGAGGACATCAAGGCCATCGTCGTCGACACCCGCGAGGGCGTTCCGATCCTGGTCAACGACGTCGCCACCGTCAAAGTCGGGACGCTGACACGCTATGGCGCGGTCACGACGGACGGCCGCGGCGAAACCGTCGAGGGCCTCGTGCTTGGCCTGCGCGGCGCCAACGCGGGTCAGCTCATCCGCGACGTCCGCGCCCGGCTTGCCGAGCTGCAAGGTGCGCTGCCGAAGAGCGTTTCGATCAACGTGTTCTACGACCGCAGCCGCCTGGTCAACCGCGCCGTCGGCACCGTGGTGCGGGCCCTCGGCGAGGCCACCGTCCTCGTCATCGTCCTTTTGCTGCTCTTCCTCGGCAACTGGCGGGCCTCGCTGGTGATCGCCCTCAGCCTGCCGCTCGCCATCGTGATCGCGTTGATCATCATGCGCCTCGTCGGGATGTCGGCCAATCTGATGAGCCTCGGCGGGCTCGCGATCGCGATCGGCATGCTGATCGACGCGCTGGTCGTCGTGGTCGAGAACATCGTCGGCAATCTCGGCAAGCATGAGCCGGGCAAGGGTCTCCCGCTGATCCATTTGATCTACCGCTCGGTCTGCGAAGTGCTGGAGCCTGTCGCCTCGGGCGTGCTGATCATCATCATCGTGTTCGTGCCCCTGCTGACGCTGCAGGGGCTCGAGGGCAAGCTGTTCATCCCGGTCGCGCTGGCCATCATTTTCGCGCTGGCCGGCTCGCTCTTGCTGGCGCTCACCGTGATCCCGGTCGCAACCTCCTATGTGCTCAAATCCGCCTCGCATCACGATCCTCTGCTGGTGCGCGCCGCCCAGCGCGT
This sequence comes from Bradyrhizobium nitroreducens, assembly GCF_002776695.1. Lineage (GTDB taxonomy): Bacteria > Pseudomonadota > Alphaproteobacteria > Rhizobiales > Xanthobacteraceae > Bradyrhizobium > Bradyrhizobium nitroreducens. The sequence goes on along the minus strand of NZ_LFJC01000003.1, from coordinate 5,793,382 downwards.
CTACGCGCCGGCACTGGCCTGGGCCCTGAACAACGAGCGCAAGGTCATGGCCGCGGCGCTGATCGGCCTCGTCGCGGCGGGCTTTGCCTACACCCAGCTCGGCAAGACCTTCATGCCGACGATGGACGAAGGCGACGTCATCGTCAGCGTGGAGACGCTTCCCTCCGTCAATCTCGACGAGTCGCTTGCGATGAACGCGCGGTTGCAGACCGCGCTTCTGGCCGTGCCTGACATTGCCGGGATCGTCGCCCGGACCGGGTCGGACGAGCTTGGCCTGGATCCGATGGGCCCCAACCAGACCGACACGTTCCTGGTGCTCAAGCCGGCCGCCGAGCGCGCGACCGACAATCGCGAGGCCCTGCTGCAGAAGCTCCGCGAGGTCCTGGCCGGCTTTCCCGGCATCTCGCTCAGCTTCACCCAGCCCATCGACATGCGCGTGCAGGAGATGATCAGCGGTGTGCGCGGCGATGTCGCCGTCAAGATCTTCGGCCCCGACATCGCCAGGCTGAACGAAACCGCGGCGAAACTGTCGGCGATCCTGTCCAGCATCGACGGCGCCGAGGACGTCTACACCACGCTGAACGAAGGCGCTCAATATTACACGGTTGCGGTCAATCGCATGGAGGCCGGCCGCCTCGGCCTCACCGTGGATTCCATCGTCAACTCGCTGCGCACCCAGATCGAGGGCCGGACCATCGGCACCGCGCTCGAGGAAGGGCGCCGCACGCCGATCCTCATCCGGGGCAGCGAGACGACGCGGGAAGCGCCGACGCTGCTGGCGAGCCTGCCGCTGACGCTGGCGTCCGGGCGGCATGTCGCGCTGTCGCAGGTTGCCCGCATCCAGCGCGTCGACGGCCCGGTGAAGATCGACCGCGAGGACGGCGCCCGCATGAGCGTGGTGCGCGCCAACGTCCGCGGTCGGGACATGGTCGGCTTCGTCGAAGCGGCGCGCCAGAAGGTGGCGAGCGAACTGCCGCTTCCGAACGGCTACCGGCTGAGCTGGGGCGGACAGTTCGAGAACCAGCAGCGCGCCGCCGCGCGCCTGTCGATCGTGGTCCCCGTCGCGATCGGCCTGATCTTCGTGCTGCTCTTCACGACGTTCGGGGCCATCCGCCAGGCCTTGCTGGTGCTGGTCAACATTCCCTTTGCCCTGATCGGCGGCGTGTTCGCGCTGGTGGTGACGGGCGAGTATCTGTCGGTGCCGGCCTCGGTCGGCTTCATCGCGCTGCTCGGCATCGCCGTGCTCAACGGCGTCGTGCTGGTCTCCTACTTCAATCAGCTCCGCGCCCACGGCCTTCCCGAGGATCGCATCGTCGTCGAAGGCGCCATGCGCCGGCTTCGGCCGGTGCTGATGACCGCGAGCATCACGGCGCTCGGCCTGATCCCGCTGCTGTTCGCCACCGGCCCGGGATCCGAGGTGCAGCGACCGCTCGCCGTCGTCGTGATCGGAGGACTGCTGTCCTCCACCCTGCTCACCCTGATTCTCCTGCCGATCCTGTACCGCCGCTATGGCGGGGCGTCGAAGGTGACGAAATGATCGACCAGCCCGTCTGTCTCACGCTGATCGTGCCGCATCAGCTTCGCGACGAAATGTTCGACATTCTCGCCGAGCAGAGCGATCTGGTTTCGGGGTTCACGGCCTTACAGGGCTCAGGTCACGGCACCGAGGTCCGATTGCTGACGGCCGCCGAACGCGTGAAGGGCCATGCCGATCAGACCGTCGTGCAAGTGGTGCTGGCGAGCACCGATGCCAGCCGCCTGCTCGAGCGCCTGCGGGTTTCGTTTGCGGGGACCAAGCTGGTCTACTGGACGATGCCGGTGACGGAACTCGGCATGATCGACTGAGCCGGCCCTACTCTGCCGAGGCCCGGGCGTGGCGCTCGGACGATTCCAGCGCGGCAGAGTTCAGTTTGCGCCGGCGCCAGATGCTGCCGACCACGAGCACGACGACGACGCCGAGCGCGGCGCAGAAATATTCGCCGCCGGCCCCGCCATGGCCGAACTGCGGCGGGATGCGCACGGCGCCGAGCATGCCGTCGAGCGAGGCGCCGAACGGACCGTCGAACAGCGTGTGCAGCTTCGGCGCGACGCCGGGATCGGTCGAGATCACCTCGCCCGCGATCCAGCCGAGCAGCGCCGCACCGGCCCAGACCAGCACCGGCAGCTTTTCGAGCAGCGCCATGATCAGCGCCGCGCCGGCGACGATCAGTGGCACGCTGATGGCAAGGCCGAGGACCAGGAGCGGCGCGCTGCCATTGGCCGCGGCGGCCACTGCAATGACGTTGTCGAGCGACATGACGATGTCGGCGACGACGACGATCTGCACCGCCTGCCAAAGATGCGAGGCCGCGTCGACGTCGTCCTCGTCCTCGTGTTCCGGCACCAGGAGCTTGGCCGCGATCACGATCAGGGCGAGACCGCCGACCAGCTTGAGATACGGCAGCTCCATCAGGGTTGCGACGATGCCGGTGAAGATGATCCGCAGCATCACCGCTGCGCCGGCACCGAAGATCATGCCCCACAGCCGGTGTCGCGGCGAGAGGCCGCGGCACGCGAGCGCGATCACCAGCGCGTTGTCGCCGGAGAGCAGGATGTTGATCCAGATGATCTTGCCGACCGCGATCCAGAAAGTCGGCGCAGCCATCTCATTGCGAAACTGGGTGAAGAATACCCCGATCGTCGCGGGATCGAAGATCTGCCAGAGCCAGTCCACAATGAGTCCTTTCGCCCTCGTCTTTCACTTACGGCCGTTGATCAGCCGACGATCTCGTTGCCCGAGAAGAACTGCGCGATCTCGATCGCGGCCGTCTCCGGCGCATCCGAGCCGTGCGCGGAGTTCTCGCCGATCGACTTTGCGTAGAGCTTGCGGATGGTGCCGTCGGCAGCCTTGGACGGGTCGGTCGCACCCATCGCGTCGCGATAGCGGGCGACGGCGTTCTCGCCTTCCAGCACCTGGACGACGACCGGGCCCGAGGTCATGAACTCGACGAGCTCGCCGAAGAACGGCCGCGCCTTGTGGACGGCGTAGAAGGTCTCGGCCTGCTCCTTGGTCATGCGGATACGCTTCTGCGCGACGATGCGCAGGCCCGCTTTTTCGATCACGGCGTTGACGGCGCCGGTCAGGTTACGCGCGGTCGCGTCGGGCTTGATGATCGAGAAAGTGCGTTCGATGGCCATAATCTTGTCCTTGGGAAGAAAAGCGGGGGTGTCGAGTTGCGGGGCTTATATCGGCGCCTTTGCCATCCGGCAAGCGACCGCCGGGATGACGCCACAGACGCTTCGCCGCAGCACCGGGACCGGCGATTTCCGCTTGGGTTACGACAATTTCACCCAGATGAACCCAATCTGAAGGCGCCATTCAGGCTTTGGTTCGGCCTGCCGGCCTATGCTCATTCCATCGAAACCGAAGCCTGATCACGAGGCGGACCGTTTCGGCGGCCTTTCATCGACGCGGATCCCCCCCGCGCCGGCAGTTTTGAGGAGATCACCATGTTGAGGAAACTTTCGCTTGCCGCTGTCGCTGCGGTTGCGCTCGGTGCCGCGCTGGCGCCGACCTCGGCCTCCGCTCACTGGCATGGCGGCGGCTGGGGCTGGCACGGCGGCGGCGGTGGCTGGCACCGCGGTTACGGCTGGGGCGGCCCGCGCTTCTATGCCCCCGTCTCCTACGGATATGGCGGCTGCTATGTGCGCCGGCTGGTCCCGACCCCCTGGGGACCCCGCTGGCGGCTGATCAACCGCTGCTACTGAGCCCGACAGCACCTTCCTGAAAACCAAGGGGTACCTGCGCCCCCCTCAGGTACCTTCCAAGAGGAGCCCCGGCGATCCCCCCGCCGGGGCTCCGCATTTTGGGCGGACATGGCGCAATTCATACAATTTTGACGAGAATGCCCGCGATTCCCAAGGAATCGCGAAACCATTTTGGGGGCCAATGACTTGGTACCGTGTCGAACCTTTGAGAACACGGAACCGAACGCGATGGCTGGCCTTTCTGCCAATGACAGCGAACAGATCGACCGGCGGACCAGCCGATCGATCTGCGATGCCGTGGGCGAGCGGTTGCAGCAGAGCCTTCGTCCCGAACCCCGGCTCCCGACTCATCTCGAGCAGCTCCTCAACGAGCTGGAGCGGCGCGACCGCGAGCCGCATTAAGTTGCGGCTTGCGTTTGACCTCGGCTGCGGTGACAAGGCCGCATGCTTGTCATCTCCGACCTCTCCATCCGCCTTGCCGGACGCCTTCTGATTGACCAGAGTTCCGTGCAGATCACGCCGGGATCGCGCGTCGGTCTGGTCGGACGCAACGGCACCGGCAAGTCGACGCTGTTCAAGGTGATCCGCGGGGAACTCGCGGCCGAGCACGGCTCGGTGACCTTGCCGCCGCGCTGGAGCATCGGCAGCCTCGCCCAGGAAGCCCCGAACGGTCCCGAAAGCCTGATCTCCGTCGTGCTCAAGGCCGATCTCGAGCGCGACGCCCTGCTCACCGAAGCCGAAAGCGCGACCGATCCGCACCGGATCGCCGAGATCCAGACTCGCCTCGTCGACATCGACGCGCATTCGGCGCCGAGCCGTGCGGCCGCGATCCTCTCCGGCCTCGGCTTCTCCGCCGCCGACCAGCTCCGCCCCTGCGCCGAATTCTCCGGCGGCTGGCGCATGCGCGTTGCGCTGGCCGCCACGCTGTTCGCCGCCCCGGACCTCCTGCTGCTCGACGAGCCCACCAACTATCTCGACCTCGAAGGCACGCTGTGGCTGGAGGATCACCTCGCCCATTATCCGCGCACCGTGATCGTGATCAGCCACGACCGCGACCTGCTCGAAAGCTCGGTCGACCAGATCCTGCATCTGGAGCGCGGCAAGCTCACGCTCTACAAGGGCACCTATTCGTCGTTCGAGGAGCAGCGCGCCGCGCGCGAGCTGCTCGATGCCAAGGCCGTCAAGCGCCAGGAGGCCGAGCGCGCGCGGCTGCAGGCCTTCGTCGACCGCTTCAAGGCCAAGGCCTCGAAAGCCCGGCAGGCCCAGTCTCGCGTGAAGATGCTGGAGCGGCTGAAGCCGATCACGGCGCTGGTCACCGAGGACGTGCGCGAGATCTCCTTTCCCGCGCCGGAGAAGATCCTGTCGCCGCCGATCATCGCCGTCGACAACGCCTCGGTCGGCTACGATCCGGCGAGCCCGGTGCTCAATCGCGTCACCTTGCGCATCGACAATGACGACCGCATCGCGCTGCTGGGCGCCAACGGCAACGGCAAGTCGACGCTGGTCAAGCTGCTCGCCGGCCGCCTCGCGCCGTTCTCCGGCAAGGTGACGCGCGCGGACAAGCTGTCGATCGCCTATTTCGCGCAGCATCAGCTCGACGAGCTGAACGAGGACGCCTCCGCCTACGACCACGTTCGCAAGCTGATGGGCGATGCGCCCGAAGCCAAGGTGCGCGCCCGTGCCGGCGCGATCGGCTTCTCCGGCAAGGCGGCCGACACCAAGGTGGCCAAACTGTCGGGCGGCGAGAAGGCACGGCTGCTGCTGGGGCTGGCGACCTTCTTCGGCCCCAACATGATCATCCTGGACGAGCCGACCAACCATCTGGACATCGACAGCCGCGCCGCGCTTGCCGAAGCCATCAACGAATTCCCCGGCGCGGTGATCATGGTCTCGCACGATCGCTATCTGATCGAAGCCTGCGCCGACCGGCTCTGGATCGTCGCGGACCGCACCGTGACCAATTACGACGGCGACCTCGACGAATACCGCCGCCTGGTGCTGTCGGCGCGCAACAGCGAACCCGCGCCGCGCGAGCGCAGCGTCGCAAGCGAGAAGCCGCCGCGCCCGAAGTCGGACAATCGCGGCTCGCTGAAGAAGCGCATCGCGGAAGCCGAAGCCGAGATCGCCCGCGTCAGCGACATCATCGCCAAGATCGACACCGCGCTGTCGCTCCCCGACATTTTCACCCGCGACCCCAAGCAGGCCGCACAACTGTCGAAGGCCCGCGCGAACGCAGCCGACGCGCTGGCGCGGGCGGAGGAGCAATGGCTCGAGGCGAGCACGCAGTTCGATGAGGCGGCGGGGTAGTCGCATCCAGGGCGCTGCGCGCAGTTCGAAAACACAATCCAGAGCACAGTGAGATTGCGCCTTGCATCACCGAAATGCTACCGACGATGCTTTCCTGGGAGTATCAATTGCTGGAGCCTCTGGGACATCATGCTCAAAAAAGCCGCCTTGGACTTCGGTCAAGCACTCGCCCAACTTGGCCAATTGGAATGGACGTGCATCCTCTCCCGCAAGATGAATTCGAATATCATAGTCGATACGACCGGAACGTTGAGGAGAGATGCAACAACGATTCTCTCTAATTTGAGACGCGTCTGCATCCTTGCTGACCTTCAGGAAGTTTTGCCTGAGATCGATCGTTTTGGCTCGCTACTCACAACCAATGATGTCGTTATCGAGGACGCGAAAGGAGCGGCCTCGCACCTGAAATACAGACTCTTTGAAGAGCTCCAGAACGAGTACTATTTTCAAGTTGATCGCCGCGACGTTAATTTTTATGGGAACAGGAATCTATTTGGCGAAAGAGTTGGAAAAAAATTCAAACTGGCTGCGACAGACATCGAGAACGCAGGCAACTGTTTGGCTTTGCGGCAAGCGGACGCAACGGTCTTCCATTTGATGCGGGCAATGGAAATTGCTGTCCGTAACCTTAGCAAGCGTCTGGGCGTAACGATCACGCCTAATACTACTTGGCGTCAGATGACAGGCTTGATGGACGATAAGATCAAGAAAATGCCAGATAATACGATGAAGTTGAAAAGAAGGAAAAACGAGTGGGAAGCTGCCCGAGCCAATCTACACCATGTCGGCTCTGTATGGCGCAACAATACGATGCACCCAGCAACCTCGTACACACCTTCCCAAGCGTTGGACGTTTTCAACGCAGTAAGAGTGTCTATGAACTCCCTGGCTGAGCTTTAGAAGACACGAATTAATTATTGGCTCAGGCGTTTCATCCGCTTCAAGACGATCTGTGACTTACTCAGCCGCCTCAACGACGAAAGACGGTCGCAAACGGTACGGTTACGCCGATTTCTTCTTCGCTTTCGGCTTCACCGCCCTCGGCACCGGCTGCGGCTCCGGATTGCCCTCGATCGAGGACAGGCGCCCCGCCGTGAACGTGTAGATCCCCGCGCGCGGACCGGTCGTCCAGGTCACGACGGCGACGCGCCGGCCGGCGGCATCGTTGGAGAGATTGACGTTCGAAGGCGCGCCGATACCGCGGACCACGTCGCATTCGGTATGGCCGAGTGCGACCGTGCCGCCTATCGGGGCCGGCGACGTCGATGCATTGGCATCGGACGGACCAGGCGGCGGCGCCATGCCGGGACAGGCGCCGTCGGCGCTGACGAGATCTTCAGCGCCCACGGGCTTGTCGGGCGTCAGCGGCGGCGATTCAATCGAGATGTTCTTGATGAACAGCCGGCTCGGCGTGTTGAACCATTGTGCATCCTTGGCGGACGCGAGCAGATCGGTCCCGCCCGAGCAGCCCGCGACCAGCGGTGCTACGGCAACCAACGCAACTAGGAGCGACCTGGGAAGCTTTTGATGTCGCACGATAAACCAAATTCCCCGCGTGAAGGACCAGCCCTAAGCGATTGTCCCAACATCACTTTGCGGCACGAAGGTGACAAAAGCCAGCATCGCCCGAAAAGTGCAAATTATCATTAATTGCCAAGGATGACGCCAAGGACGCTAATTCCGACGTTGCCACCGGCCCCGCTCGTCGGCCTGCCAATAGGTGACATCAAATCCCCGCGCCTTGCAATCCGTCCAGGCGCTGCGGGCGAGCGCCAGCGCATCCGGATCGTCGCCGTTGAACAGCAGCACCATGCGCGCGTAGCCTTCCGCGTCCTGCGGGAGGGCGGCGCTGTCCACCAGAAAGCGGACATGGGCGCCGTTGGGATTGCCCTCCTCGATCGCCAGCACGATCGGCTGATCGGCGGCATCGTTCACGCGCCATGTCGCGTGCGGCAGGAAGGAATCGTCGCGATAGGTCCACAAATGCGCGTCGAGCGCGTCGGCCCGCTCCTCCGAGGTCGCCTGCACCACGACGCGCCAGCCGCGCTCGAGCGATTTCTCGAGAAGCGGCGGCAACACGTTCTCCACCGTCATGTTTTGCAGATGATAGAATAGGACTTCAGTCATCGTGAGGTCACTTGCGCTCGTAGTGATCGGCGACCAGGCGATCGAGGAGTCGGACGCCGTAGCCGCTTGCCCAGCTCTGGTTGATGTCGGTCTTCGGCGCGCCCATGGCGGTGCCGGCGATGTCGAGATGGGCCCAGGGCGTGCCGTCGACGAAGCGCTGCAGGAACTGCGCCGCGGTGATCGAGCCGCCATGACGGCCGCCGGTGTTCTTCATGTCGGCGAACTGGGAATCGATCAGCTTGTCGTATTCGGGGCCGAGCGGCATGCGCCAGACCTTGTCGCCGGTCTCGATGCCGGCCGTCAACAGGCGTTCGGCGAGCTCGTCATTGTTGGAGAACATGCCGGCATGCTCGGTGCCGAGCGCGACCACGATGGCGCCGGTGAGCGTTGCCAGGTCCACCATGAATTTCGGCTTCACCTTCTTGGCGACGTACCAGAGCACGTCGGCCAGCACGAGGCGGCCCTCCGCGTCGGTGTTGATGATCTCGATGGTCTGGCCCGACATCGAGGTGACGATGTCGCCCGGCCGCTGCGCGTTGCCGTCGGGCATGTTCTCGACGAGACCGATGGCGCCGACCACGTTGGCCTTGGCTTTGCGCGCCGCCAGGGCGTGCATCAGGCCGACGACGCAGGCCGCGCCCCCCATGTCGCCCTTCATGTCCTCCATGCTGCCGGCCGGCTTGATCGAGATGCCGCCGGTGTCGAAGCAGACGCCCTTGCCGATGAAGCTGACCGGCGCCTCGCCCTTCTTGCCGCCGTCCCAGCGCATGATCACGGTGCGGCTCGGCCGCGCCGAGCCCTGGCCGACGCCGAGCAGCGCGCCCATGCCGAGCTTCTGCATCGCCTTGACGTCGAGCACCTCGACCTTGACGCCGAGCTTGCGGAGCTGACTGGCGCGGCGCGCGAACTCCTCGGGGAAGAGCACGTTCGGCGGCTCGTTGACGAGGTCGCGCGCGATGACCACGCCGTCGACGACGTGCCCGGCGGCGACAAACGCCTTCTTCGCCGCCGCGACATCGCCGACCGCAAGCGAGATGTCGGCGCGCGAGCCGCCCTCCTCGCCGTCCTTCTTCTTTGTCTTGTAACGGTCGAACTTGTAGGCGCGCAGGCGCAGGCCCGAGGCGACCGCGACCACCTGCTCGCTGGTCATGGCGCCACTGGGCAGCTCCGCCATGACGGTCATGGTGGCGGCCCCGGCGCCAAGCTTGCCCGCCGCCACGCCGCCGAATTTGAGGAAATCGTTCGCTTTCAGGCCGGTTGCCTTGCCGGCGCCGATCACGAGCAGCCGGGTGGCTTTCACCCCCTCCGGCGCCAGGATATCCAGCACGCCCCCGCTTTTACCTTTGAAGGCGGCGGCGGCCGCCGCGCGCTTCACGAGTTCGATACCCCCGCCGAGTGCCTTGGCGGATGCCGGACCGACCTTCAGGCTGTCGTCACAGAACACGACCAGGATGCCACGGGCGGCTGACGACAGCGGGACGAAGCCGACCTTGATGGCATTGGACATGGGTAACTCCTTCAAAAATCTTGATCTTTTGATCATTCCCGGTCGCGGCGGGAGCCGGGCCTGAATGACGATTCACTGAGCCATGCGCACTATGGGCCAGCGGCCCGGCAGATGCCAAGCACCCCCCGTGGCCTCAAGGCCACAACGAGGGAAATATTAACCATATATTGAGGGTGCCACGGGGCAGCCATTTTGTTGACGGATCAAAGGGATGGTAGTGAGAGAGTGAGCCGTCGGAAGAGCCTTGCCGGTCGACCTTGGGGATCCCCTTTCGGGGATTGGTCGGACAGCCGGATTTCCGGCCGACATTGGGGACTTGGTGGGGTTCGTGCGGTAGCGCATGGGGTCGATCGATAGGTATATCTTCCGCACGACGCTGGCGTCGTTTGCGCTGGTCCTGGTCAGCCTCACCGGCGTGATCTGGATTACGCAGGCGTTGCGCGGCATCGACCTGATGACGAGCCAGGGTCAGACCATCCTCACCTTCCTCGGCATCACCAGCCTCGTCGTTCCCGCGCTCGTGCTGATCATCTCGCCGATCGCGCTGATGATCGCGATCTCGCACACGCTGAACAAGCTCGCGACCGATTCCGAGATCATCGTGATGAATGCCGCCGGCTTCTCGCCGTTCCGGCTGTTCTATCCGTTCTTCTACGCCACCTGCGTGGTGGCGCTGCTGGTTGCCTTCATCGCGGCCTATCTCGCCCCCGACGGCATGCGGCGGATCAAGCAGTGGGATGCCGAGATCACCGCGGACGTGCTCACCAACATCCTGCAGCCCGGCCGCTTCGCCCAGCTCGACAAGAACCTCACGATCCGCATTCGCGAACGCCAGCCCGGCGGCATCCTCGCCGGCATCTTCATCGACGACCGCCGCGATCCCAACGAGCGCGTCTCGATCGTCGCCGAGCACGGCGAGGTCGTGAAGAACGCCACCGGCTCGTTCCTGGTGCTGGAGACCGGCAATCTCCAGCGCTTCGAGGCGGGCAAGCGCGATCCGGCGCTGGTGGCTTTCGGCCGCTACGGCTTCGACATGTCGAAATTCTCCAACCAGGGCCGCGACGTCACCCTGGGCATCCGCGAGCGCTATCTCTGGGAGCTGTTCTCGCCGTCCGAGAAAGATCCCGTCTACATGCAGATTCCCGGCCAATTCCGCTCTGCCCTGCATGACAGCCTGCTCGCGCCGATCTATCCCTTCGCCTTCGCCGTGCTGACCTTCGCCTTCCTCGGGGCGCCGCGCACCACCCGCCAGAGCCGCAACTTCTCGATCGGCGGCTCGGTGCTCGCCGTGTTCGGCCTGCGCATGGCGGGATTTGCCTGCTCGGTGATGGCCGTGAAGTCGTCTGCCCCGGTGCTGGTCCAGTACGCGATGGTCTTTGGCGCCATCGGCGTCGGGCTGTGGATGATCATCGGCGGCATCGTGGTCGAGCCGCCGCCCGGCCTGATGGAGGCCATCAACAGGTCGAATGCACGCATCGCGCGGCTGTTCGGACGTCCGGCCACCGCATGAGCATGCTCACCAACACACTCGGTCGCTATTTCGCCGGCCGCTTCGTGGTCGCCGCGCTCGGCGTGTTCGCCGGCATCTTCCTGCTGCTGGTGCTGGTCGACTACATCGAGATGGTGCGCAAGACCTCGGGGCTCGCCTCCGCCTCGGCGCTCATGGTGGCCGAGACCTCGCTGTTCCGGGTGCCGCAGCTTCTGGAGAAGCTGACGCCGTTCTGCATGCTGATCGGCGCCATGACCTGCTATCTCGCCCTCTCCCGCCGACTCGAGCTCGTGGTCGCGCGCGCCGCCGGCATCTCCGCCTGGCAGTTCATCTCGCCGGCGCTCGGCAGCGCGCTGCTGATCGGCGTGATCGCCACCGTCGCCTACAATCCGATGTCCGCCAATTTGCGCGAGCTCTCCAAGCGCATGGAGGCCGAGCTGTTCGGCTCGGCGCCCGGCGGCGGCATCCAGGACGCCTCCGGCTTCTGGCTCAATCAGGTCACCAGCGACGGCCAGACCATCATCAATGCGGCGCGCAGCGAGCAGCAGGGCGTGCGGCTGACGGGACTGACGCTGTTCCGGTTCGACCCGGACCAGCACTTCAAGGAACGCGTCGAGGCGCGCGAGGCGACGCTCGAGACCGGCCGCTGGCTGTTCAAGGGGGTTCGCCGCTTCTCGCTGGACGCGCCGCCGGTCGACCAGGCGACGTTGGAGATTCCGACGACGCTGACCGAGGCGCAGGTCCGCAACAGCTTTTCCACCCCGGAGACTGTGTCCTTTTGGCAACTACCGAGCTACATCCGCTCGTCGGAGAGCTCGGGCTTCGCGACAGCCGGATACCGACTCCAGTATCAAAAGCTTCTGGCGCAGCCGTTTTTGCTGGCGGCCATGGTGATGCTCGCGGCCTCCGTGTCGTTGCGCTTCTTCCGGATGGGCGGCGTGCAAAAGATGGTTTTGAGTGGCGTGGGCGCAGGCTTTCTGCTCTACGTTCTGTCGAAAGTGACTGAAGACTTGAGCAAGGCTGAGTTGATGCATCCGATCGCTGCGGCGTGGTTGCCCGTGGTGGTGGGCGGCCTCACCGGCTTTTTGGCCTTGTTGTACCAGGAGGACGGTTAGTGACTGCCGTCCATCGAGGACCCGTGTCTCGTTTGACGCGCCGCATGGTGATGCGCGCGAACGGGTCCGGCTTGTCTCTTCGCAGGCTGTTGATGGCTGTCGCTGCCGTGGCATCGCTCGGCGCGCTGATCGATGTTGCCACTGTCGCCCCCGCCTCGGCCCAGGGCTTCACCTACAATCCGCTGCCGCCGCGCCCCAAGCCGCCGAAGGCCGCCAACGACAACCAGATGCTGGTTCAGGCGACCGAGGTCGACTACGACTACAACAATTCGCGCGTGTCCGCGGTCGGTAACGTCCAGCTGTTCTACAACGGCACCAGCGTCGAGGCCGACAGGGTCATCTACGACCAGAAGACCAAGCGGCTGCATGCCGAAGGCAACATCCGCATGACGGATGCCGACGGCAAGATCACCTATGCCGAGATCATGGATCTCTCCGACGATTACCGCGACGGTTTCGTCGATTCGCTGCGCGTGGATACGGCCGACCAGACCCGCATGGCCGCGAGCCGCGCCGACCGCTCCAGCGGCAACTACACGGTGTTCGAGAACGGCGTCTACACGGCCTGCGCGCCGTGTCGGGACGATCCGAAGAAGCCGCCGCTGTGGCAGGTCAAGGGTGCGCGCATCATCCACGACCAGCAGGAGAAGATGCTGTATTTCGAGACGGCCCAGCTCGAATTCTTCGGCGTGCCGCTCGCCTACATGCCCTATTTCTCGACGCCCGACCCGACCGTGAAGCGCAAGAGCGGCTTCCTGATGCCGGGCTACATTTCCGGCACGTCGAACACGGGTTATGGCGTCGAGGTTCCCTACTATTGGGCGATCGCGCCCGATATGGACGCCACCATCACACCCCGCATCCTGTCGCGGCAGGGCGTGCTGCTGCAGGGCGAGTTCCGGCAGCGCCTGATCGACGGCGCCTACCAGATCCGCGCCTATGGCATCGACCAGCTCGATCCCGGCGCGTTTTCCGGGCAGCCCGGCGACAAGCAGTTCCGCGGCGCCGTCGACACCAAGGGTCAGTTCGCGCTGAACGACAAATGGGTCTGGGGTTGGGACGGCGTCCTGATGTCCGACTACTATTTCTTCTCGGACTACCGCCTCTACCAGTACCGCGATCCGCTCGGCTCGTTCCTGCTGCTGCCGACGGAGGCGCTGTCGCAGCTCTATCTGACCGGCGTCGGCAACCGCAGCTTCTTCGACGCGCGGACGATGTACTGGCTGAGCTATTCGGGCAACCAGAGCCAGGTGCCGATCGTCTATCCGGTGATCGACTATTCCAACGTGCTCAACTATCCGGTCTTCGGCGGCGAGTTCAGCTACAAGACCAATTTCGTGAACCTGTCGCGTGACCAGGCGGTGTTCGATCCGATCACCACGATCGCGAACACCAACAGCCTGTGCACGACGGCGTCGGCCGATCCGCTGGCCCGCACGCCGTCGCAGTGCCTGCTGCGCGGCTTCCCCGGCACCTACACCCGCCTCACGGCCGAGGCGCAGTGGCGCAAGTCGTTCACCGATCCGTTCGGCCAGATCTGGACTCCGTTCGCCAGCCTGCGCGCCGATGCGATCAACTCCTCGGTCTCCAACCAGCCGGGCGTGTCGAACTATCTTCCCGTCGGCGACACCCAGGCGTTCCGCCTGATGCCGACGGTAGGCCTCGAATACCGCTACCCCTTCATCAACGTTCAGCCCTGGGGTTCGACCACCGTCGAGCCGATCGCGCAGATCATCATCCGGCCGAACGAGACCTATGCCGGCAAGCTTCCGAACGAGGACGCCCAGAGCATGGTGTTCGACGCCTCGAACCTGTTCAGCGTCGACAAGTTCTCCGGCTACGACCGCGTCGAGGGCGGCGGCCGCGCCAATGTCGGCGTGCAGTCCACCACGCAGTTCGACAAGGGCGGCGCCGTCAAGGTGCTGTTCGGCCAGTCCTACCAGCTGTTCGGCATGAACTCCTTCGCGGTTCAGGACTCCATCAATACGGGTCTCGATTCCGGCCTCGACAAGCCGCGTTCCGATTACGTCGCCAGCGCCAGCTACTCGCCCAACAGCACCTACACGTTCAGCGTCCGCTCCCGCATGGACGAGCAGACCTGGAACGTGCAGCGCTTCGAGGCCGAAGGCCGCGCCAACTTCAATCGGTGGTCCGTCGCCGTGCTCTACGGCAATTACGCGCCGCAGCCGGAACTCGGCTATCTCACCCGCCGCGAGGGTATCCTGACCTCGGGATCGCTGAAGGTCGCGACCAACTGGGTGGTGTCGGGTTCGGCGCGCTGGGACCTCGAGGCCAACAAGATCAACCAGTATGTGCTCGGTGCCGGCTATGTCGACGATTGCTTCGTGCTGGCGGCGAACTACGTAACTTCGTATAGCTATTCTGCGGGCACCGCGCCGCCCGTGCTGAGCCACGCGTTCATGTTCCAGATCGGCCTGCGCACGCTGGCGAACTCGTCGACGACCAGCAGTTCCTCCGGCCTCCAGTGAACGTTTTGAAGTGCCGGCCGCGCTTGCCCCCAACACAGGCTCGACGCGGCTGACATGCGAGCGACAATCATGACGATCCCATTGCCCGCCTTCCGCCTCCTGCTCGCCATCAGTGCCGGGTTGATCCTGACCGGACTGCCCTCGCCCTCGCGCGCGCAGAACATCGTCGTGATGGTCAACGGCGACCCGATCACCGATTTCGACATCGAGCAGCGCTCCAAGCTCGACCAGCTGACGACGCAGAAGACCCCGAGCCGGCAGGAGGTCATCAACGAGCTGATCGACGACAAGGTGAAGATGAAGGAGGGCAAGAAGTACGGGGTCGATCCCGGCGTCTCCGACATCAACCAATCCTACGAGGGCATGGCGCAGCGCATGCGCATCACGCCGGAGCAGCTCACCAAGTCGCTCGAATCCAAGGGCGTCCGCCCCGAGACGCTGAAGGGCCGCATGAAGGCCGAGATGGTCTGGACCAGTCTCGTGCGCGGCCGCTACAAGGAGCGCCTCCAGGTCGGCGAGCGCGACGTCGCGCAGGCCGTGCAGGCCCAGACCGGCGACAAGCTCCAGATCGAGGGCACCGAATACAAGATGCAGCCGATCGTGCTGATCGTGCCGCGCGGCTCGTCCGCGGCGTTCCTGGAGACGCGGAAGAAGGAAGCCGAGACCTATCGCGCCCGCGTCGGCAGCTGCGAGGAAGCCAACTCGCTGTTCCGCTCGACGCCGAACGCGACCATCCGCGACACCGTCACCAAGACCACCGCCGAGCTGCCGGAGGCGCTGCGCAAGGTGCTGGACGACACCCCGATCGGCCACCTGACCGCGCCCGAGATGACCAAGAACGGCATCGAGATGGTGGTGCTGTGCTCGCGCAAGCCGACCATGATCGACACGCCGAAGAAGCGCGAGGTCCGCGAGAAGATGTATCAGGAGAAGTACGAGAAGACCCAGAAGGCCTATCTCGACGAGCTCCGCAAGGCGGCGATGATCGAATATCGCAACCGCTGATGGCCGCTTCCGCAGCAAAGCCGCTCTCCCTCCCCCTTGCCCTGACCCTGGGAGAGCCCGCCGGCATCGGGCCCGACATCACGATCGCAGCCTGGCTGAGGCGTCGTGAGCTGAACCTGCCCGCCTTCTATCTGCGCGGCGACGAGGCGCTGATCGCCCGCCGCGCCCGATCGATCGGTGTCGATGTCAGGACGGCCGCGGTGAGCCCCGGCGAGGCCGCGGCCGCTTTCACCGAGGCCCTCCCCATCGTTGAAACCGGCGAGCGCGCGACCGCCGAACCCGGCAAGCCCGACGCATCGAGCGCGCCCGCCGCGCTCGCCTCGATCCGGCAGGCCGTCGGCGATGTCCGACAGGGCCGCGCCGGCGCAATCGTCACCAATCCGATCGCCAAGAGCGTGCTCTACCGTGCGGGCTTCCGTCATCCCGGCCACACCGAATTCCTCGCCGAACTCGCCGCGGAGAACGGCCGCGTGCCGCAGCCCGTGATGATGCTGTGGTCGCCGCGGCTCGCCGTCGTGCCGGTGACCATCCACGTCTCCCTGCGCGAGGCGCTGAGCCAGCTCACCAGCGAATTGATCGTCTCGACGACGCGCATCGTCGCGACCGAGCTGAAATCCCGCTTCGGAATCGCGCGGCCGCGCATCGCGATCTCCGGCCTCAATCCGCATGCCGGCGAGGACGGCTCGCTCGGTCACGAGGAGCAGACGGTCATCGCTCCCGCGCTCAAGACCTTGCGCGGCGAGGGCATCGAGGCCAGGGGCCCGCTGCCGGCCGACACCATGTTCCACGAGGCCGCGCGCAAGCTCTATGACTGCGCGGTCTGCATGTATCACGATCAGGCGCTGATCCCGATCAAGACGGTGGCCTTCGACGACGCCGTCAACGTCACGCTCGGCCTGCCCTTCATCCGCACCTCGCCCGATCACGGCACCGCCTTCGACATCGCCGGCACCGGCAAGGCGAACCCTTCGAGCCTGGTTGCCGCGCTGAAGCTCGCGGGCCGCATGGCGGCAACGCAAAGCCGATGAGCGCGATCGACGACCTCCCGCCGCTGCGCGAGGTCATTCGCCAGCACGCGCTGTCGGCGCGCAAATCGCTCGGCCAGAATTTTCTGCTCGACCTCAACCTCACCGCCCGCATCGCGCGCGCCGCAGCGCCGCTCGAGGACGCCACCATCGTCGAGATCGGCCCGGGCCCGGGCGGCTTGACGCGCGCGCTGCTCGCGCTCGGCGCCAAACGCGTCATCGCCATCGAGCATGACGAGCGCGCGATCCCCGCCTTGCAGGATATTTCCGCGCGCTACCCCGGCAGGCTCGAGATCGTGCATGGCGATGCCATGACCTTCGATCCCCGCCCGCTTCTCGCAGGCGAGCGCGCCAAGATCGTCGCCAACCTGCCTTACAACATCGCGACCCAGCTCCTGATCAACTGGCTCACCACCGAGCCCTGGCCGCCCTGGTACGACATGATGGTGCTGATGTTCCAGCGCGAGGTCGGCGAGCGCATCGTCGCGCACGAGGACGAGGAGGCCTATGGCCGGCTCGGCGTGCTCGCCAACTGGCGCTGCGAGACCAAGATCCTGTTCGACATCTCGCCGTCCGCCTTCGTGCCGCCGCCGAAGGTCACCTCCTCCGTCGTGCGCCTCACGCCGCGCGCAGAACCGCTGCCCTGCGATCGCAGGATGCTCGAGCAGGTCGCAGCCGCCGCCTTCGGCCAGCGCCGCAAGATGCTGCGGCAGAGCCTGAAGTCGCTTCAAGCGGATCCGGCGCGGCTTGCCGCGGCCGCCGGCGTCGATGCGACGCGGCGCGCGGAGACGATCCCCATTTCCGGCTTTGTTGCCATGGCGCGCGAATTGGCGGATATACGCAGCGAAACTGCGTAACCAAGAATTTCGGAGGAAGGAATATGGCGTTGATGCGTCGGCAGTCCCTGGTCAAGTTCGATGCGCCGCTGTGCGAGACCATCGTCGACACGCCGAAGCCGAAAGGCGCCGAGGTCCTGGTGCGCATCGAGCGCTGCGGCCTCTGCCATTCCGACCTGCACATCCAGGACGGCTACGCCGATCTCGGCGGCGGCAAGAAGCTCGACACCACGCGCGGCATGACGCTGCCCTTCACGCTCGGCCACGAGATCGCCGGCGTGGTCGACGAGGTCGGCCCGGACGTCGCCGGCGGTCTCGTCGGCACGAAGAAAGCCGTCTTTCCGTGGATCGGCTGCGGCCAGTGCCGCGACTGCGCCAATGGCGACGAGAATCTCTGCGTGAAGCAGCGCTTCCTCGGCGTCTCCATCGACGGCGGCTTCGCCACCCACGTGCTGGTGCCCGACGCGAAATATCTGCTCGATTACGATCCGCTGCCCGTCAACCAGGCCGCGACGCTGATGTGCTCCGGCGTCACCGCCTATGGCGCGCTCAAGCGCCTGGTCGATCGTCCGCGCCAGCGCAATCTCCTGCTGATCGGCCTCGGCGGCGTCGGCATGATGGGCCTGTCGTTCGCGCAGGCGATGTTCAAGCAGCCGATCACGGTTGCCGACCTCTCGCCGGCCGCGCGCGACACCGCGCTGAAGAACGGCGCCGCGGTCGCCTACGACCCGTCCGAGCCCGACGTGATCAAGCGCATCCTGAAGGAGACCGAAGGCGGCTTCGACGAGATCGTCGATTTCGCCGGTAACGAGAAGTCGATGGCCTTTGCGGTCGCGGTCGCCGCGCGCGGCGGCAAGATCGTGGTCTCCGGCCTGATGGGTGGCCAGTTCACCCTGCCGATGGTGCAATGGGTCTACAAGCGCATGACCATCGAAGGCTTCATGGTCGGCACGCTGGCCGAGGCGCAGGAGTTGATGGCGCTGGCGCGCGCCGGCAAGATCAAGCCGACACCGATGCGCGAGGAGCCGATGGGCGACGTCCAGAAATGGATCGACGAGCTTCGCGCCGGCAAGGTCGTCGGCCGCATCGTTTTGAAGAACTGACGATCGCTGCGGCGGGCCCGGCGCAAGTTGCGCCCGCCGCGGAACGCCTGCGGCCTCGCCGCGTTGGCTGCGCATGACCATTCGCTGCACCGTCGAAAGCGCATTCTTCATCGCCTGGAGCTGCCTGGAGCAGAGCGGCGAGCTCGGCCCGCCCGACGAGAGCGCCAACGTCATTCTCGACGCCATCGAAGCCCAGCTCAGGACCGGTGAACGCCGGCAGCTGATGCTCGCCAACAAGGCGATCGACGCCTACCGCACACATGCCGCCCAGCGCCATCCCACGGGGGATCGCGAAGCGCGCTTCGGCTGAAAAGTTCTCGCCGCCCCTCGGGGCCGCCGGCCCGGCGGCATTCGAGCGGATTGAGGCCGGCGGTCCGTCGGGCAAGAGCGCACGGGGTACGGCGCTCGGCGGAAGGACGGTACGCCAATCCGCAAGCCCGCTATGTTCACTCCTGAACAAACCTCGCACGATCACCGCTGCCGGGCCGCGCGCAGGGCCGCTCCATCCTACCTTTCCGGAATCCCGGAACGCCGGCGCGCAACTTCTCTGGGCACCGGCGCGCCCTTGTGTGCACTTTGGAACCGTCGGTTCCGCCACGGAAACGTAGGGTTGTTGCTGGCGCCGATTCCCGGCCAGCCCAGAGAAGAAACTGTGACCGGTCGGCCCCACAACGATCTGCTCCGGCAGCTCTCCCACCAGGATTTCGAGCTGCTCGCCCCCCACCTCCAGCCGGTCGAAGTCGAGGCAAGCCAGATCCTGCATCACGCCGGCGATGCGGTAACGGCCATTCATTTCCCCTGCGGCCCCACGCTGGTGTCGTTCGCCGTGCCGGTCGAGGACGACCGCGAGGTCGAAAGCATGCTGGTGGGACGGGAGGGCGCTGTCGGCGTTGCCGCGGGATCCAGTCCTTCGCTCACCTATTCGCGCATCGTCGTGAAGCTCGGCGGCACCCTCGTCCGGCTGCCCCGGCGTGCGCTGGAGCAGGCGCAGCAGAGGTCGCCCCCGCTCCAGGATGTGTTCTTGCGCTATGCCGACTGCCAGTTTGCGCAGTTGCTGCAAACTGCAGCCTGCAACGCCGCGCATTCGATCGAGCAGCGTGCCGCCAAGTGGATCATCTCCACACAGGAACGGATCGGCCGGGCCGAGATTCCTCTTACCCACGAGCAGCTCGCCAGCATGCTGGGCGTCTCCCGCAGCTATGCCAGTCGCGTCATCCAGATGTTCAAGGCAAGGCACATCCTCGCCACCCGCCGTGGCGCCATCGTGATCCTCGATAGGCCGGAGCTCCAGGCCAGAGCCTGCTGCTGCAACGACTGGGTGAAGAAGCATTTTGACGAAGTGTTGGGCGCTGCGACTGCCGGCGGCTAACGCCACCGTCATGCCTGAGGCGACGACTGCCGCTTCAGATGCAGATAGGTCGGAGTGAAATCCCCGAGCCGCTGCAATTCCCGCCATTTCAGCACGATCAGCTCGCCGTCGCACAGATCCATGACTTCGCTGCGCCGGAGCTCGACCTCCTCGGCGTCCTTGTCGTGGACCTCCATGAGATGACAGATGCTCGCTGCCGCCAAACGCGCGCTCAAAGTGCGGATTGCCCTGCTCCACCACAGCGCCCTAAACAGCCCTTGGCGGCGTTCTGCGCCCCCTGGCAAAACCGCAAGATCGGTCGAGCGTGCGACGCCGGTCTGCGCTTTAGCTGGTGCTGCCACGGAGAACGGAACGATGACGGCGGCGCTTCAGACCTACCATGCCCGGATGCAGCGGGTGCTGGATCACATCGACCAGCATCTGGACGACGATCTGGACCTGGACGCGCTGAGCAGCGTCGCGGCCTTCTCGAAATTTCATTTCCACCGGCAGTTCACGGCGACCTTCGGACTGTCGGTGCATCGCTATATCCAGCTCGCCCGCATGAAGCGTGCTTCATACCGGCTGGCCTACAGCGACGCCGAAAGCGTCACTGACATCGCGATGGATGCCGGCTACGACGCACCCGACGCCTTCGCCCGCGCCTTTCGGCAACGGTTCGGGCAATCGCCGTCGTCGTTCCGCAACTCTCCCGACTGGGAGCCGTGGCTTGTGGCCTTCGGGCCTCTCGACAACGCGAGGAGCAAGCTGGTGAGGACTTTTACCCCTGACGACGTGACGATCCGCAATGTG
Source organism: Bradyrhizobium nitroreducens (assembly GCF_002776695.1). Classification (GTDB taxonomy): domain Bacteria; phylum Pseudomonadota; class Alphaproteobacteria; order Rhizobiales; family Xanthobacteraceae; genus Bradyrhizobium; species Bradyrhizobium nitroreducens. The sequence goes on along the minus strand of NZ_LFJC01000003.1, from coordinate 5,772,471 downwards.
CCCCCGACGCGGGTGGCGATCATGGAGCATCGAGGCGACCCGGCGACACTCGGCGACACCATCCGGCGGTTCATCGCCTGGCGCAAGGCAGGCGGCCTGCACCCCAGCACAAATCCGACCTTCAATGTCTGGCGGTCCGAGCGGCGACCAGCCTCGCCCAGCACCTACAGCACGGACCTCTGCGTCGGGACCGACCAGCCGATCGAGGCGAACGGCGAAGACATCAAGGCCGGCGAGATTCCCGGCGGACGCTGCGCGGTGCTGCGGGTGGTCGGCTACACCGACAATCTGGAGCCCGCCGCGCTCTACCTCTATCGCGACTGGCTCCCGGCCAGCGGCGAGGAGGCGCGCGACTTCCCGATCTATTGCCAGCGGCTGAGCTTCTTCCCTGATGTCGGCGAGCACGAGGCGACCGCGGATGTGTTCCTGCCGCTGAAATGAACCGTCACCGCAACCACCGTCATTCCGGGATGCGTGCCCGAGCACGCAGGCCCGGAATCCATCGGGCCGCATGCTCTGCCGTGCAATGGATTCCGGGTTCGCCCTTTTAGGGCGCCCCGAAATGACCAACATCGGCCCGGGCCACCGCGCGCGAGGCGTCGGGCAAAACACCAAACCGCCGCGTCAAGCCCTTCCT
>NZ_LFJC01000003.1:5770453-5771824 GCF_002776695.1 Bradyrhizobium nitroreducens | reverse complement strand
GCAGCCAGATGCAGGGCTGGCTGTTCAGCCCGGCGGTGCCGGCGGCGAAACTGAAGCAATTGCTGGCGGCGCAGGCGGCGGCATAGCGGGGCGCCGGGGAAAAAGGACCTCCCGGCCTTGGAAGACCGAGAGGTCGTTCGCCTATATCCTGCGCGTTGGCCTGCGACCGGAAGTGCCGACCTCCCTCAATACTCGTCCAGCCGCTCGTCCGTTTGCAGATGATCATGGCGCGAGCCGAGCACGACGGGACGCTTCAGAACCTTGTCGTCGAAGCTCGTCGTCACGTCACCCGCCGCAATCTGGCCGTTCGCGTCCATCCTGGCGACGACGTTTGCGATCACGCCTTTTTTCTCGGAACGCCAAGTCTGACGGACGTCGCCCGAGGTCGATACCCGAATCTGTTCGCCAAAGGTCCGATACGAACACGCGCATTCGTCCCGTTCGGCCACGGCGCTCATCTCGAACCTGCCGACGTCGAGACCCAGCGTCGCAAAAAAGCGACTGAGACGATAAGCCAATGCCAGATTGCCGTTGTCCTCGAACTTCAGGTGCATGAGCGTGTCGTCACGACCGACCGGCGCCCCGTCGACGAACTCACCCGGGCCGGCCCACACCATGAAATCGGTCTTACGCGTGGTCCGGTCAAACCAGGCTAAAGCAACCGGCCACGCCCCGTCGACAAGAAGATTGGCCACGCGCTTGCCGACCGCCGAGGCTGCGCCCGCCACCAGCCCGCCAATGATCGGCTTGGAAAGCTTGCCGCGATCCTCCGGCACGAAGTCCTCGACTCGCGCGCCCACGGTCGAGAGATTTTCAGCGACTGCAGCCCGACCGCCGACAACGAGGCCGTCGCTAAACGGCACGGCCGCCACAGCGACCAGGCTCAAGACGGCAACAGCGGCGGTCGCGCGCCAGACGCGCTTCCATGCGGACGATTCGTTGAACGTCGAAGGAGCGTCCTCTACATCGAGCAAGGTCATCTGATGATCCCGTCCTGAGTTGAAACCGCGCGCCGTGCGGTAGCCGCCAGGCAGCTGCGAGATCGGATGCGCCGGAGGCCGATAAGGCCCCCGGCCATCCGCGTTCAGCAATCCGCCTTCACTTCGCTGTTCATGTTCGGCTCCATCGATCCAACACACGCACGACAAACAACGCGCCGAAGACAATGGGTGTGCGCTGACGGCGATCAATCCTCCCGACTGGAAGCCCCCCGCGGCAATGGGCCGCGGCCATCTCGCTTGCGGGGCGCCTTCGGCGACCGTCCAAAGCGGCTTGACGGCCGAACGCGACACGGGGCGCTCAACACGACACGGCCTCGATTCGCCGGCGTGAGGATTTCGATCGGACCCGCGACTGAGAGTGGCCCGCCCG
>NZ_LFJC01000003.1:5769675-5770443 GCF_002776695.1 Bradyrhizobium nitroreducens | reverse complement strand
TCCATTGCAGTCGGAATGGTGCTCAGCGTAGCGGCGAACCGCATCCAGCAGATCGTTCATGCGGTGAAACCTAGCCGGACTGACTTCGGGAGACAAGCCGCCCTGGAGTATCAGGCAAGTTTGATCTGCTTTCAGGCAAGACACTGTAGCTCGCTTGGGTCTCCATGCCTGCATTTCTCCAGCATTTTGTCACTATCCAGCCGCGTGGGCGTTGGCGACTCCGAGAAACAGGCAAAGATCTCCGAGTATCTGGCAACTTCAACGCCGGCTGATCTGATTACTGGTCCCATCGTATCGATCATCAACAAGGAGACTACGATGACCACAATCTCTATCGTCACCGGCGGTACCCGCGGCCTTGGACGTAACACCGCTCTCAGCATCGGCCGCCGCGGCGGCGACGTCATTCTGACCTATCGCAGCGGCGCAGCCGAGGCCGAAACGACGGTCCAAGAGATGAAGGCGCTGGGACGGAAGGCGGTCGCGCTGCCGTTGGATGTGAGCAAAGTGTCCTCCTTCAAGATTTTCGCCAATGAAGTGCAAACGACGTTGAATGAGAACTGGGGCCGAGAGACATTCGACCATCTCGTCAACAACGCCGGCCATGGCGAGATGGCCCCCTTTTCCGAGACGACGGAAGCTCAATTCGATTCTCTCTTCAACGTGCACGTGAAGGGCGTTTTCTTCCTGACCCAAGCTCTTCTTCCGCTGCTTCACGACGGAGGCCGAATAGTGAATCTCTCCTCGGGTCTAACCCGCGTGTCTTTC
>NZ_LFJC01000003.1:5769450-5769665 GCF_002776695.1 Bradyrhizobium nitroreducens | reverse complement strand
TTGCCCCCGCGGCGGATCCCGCACGAAGCGCCCATGCGCTCGGACAACAGATCCTGGTCGCCACCAGCAACGGCATCGTTCGACAAATGCGGGCCGGATCACTGAAATCTAGAGCTAATGCTGCGAACCAAGACAGATCAGCGCCGATAACAATACCAACCAAGAAGCCGGTTGTCAGACCGGCAGCGCCTACCGAGAGTGTCGAGCTAGAAGGA
>NZ_LFJC01000003.1:5769144-5769440 GCF_002776695.1 Bradyrhizobium nitroreducens | reverse complement strand
CCTCGCTGCAGAAGCTGATCGACAGCGCCAAGTCGATCGCCAACCAGGCGCTGCAGACCACCGTCGGCTACTCCACCAAGTCCAACGTCTCCGCCACCATCTCCGGTGCGACCGCGGCAGACTTGCGCGGCACGACGAGCTTCGCCAGTGCGACCGCGTCGAGCGACGTGATCTACACCGGCGCTCCCGGCGGCACGACCCCGATTACGGCTGCCAAGACCCTGGGCGCGAGCCAGGGCGTGTTCACGGGCACCGCGGCAACGGCTGGCGACGGCACCACGGCCCTGACCGGTACC
>NZ_LFJC01000003.1:5768232-5769134 GCF_002776695.1 Bradyrhizobium nitroreducens | reverse complement strand
TGCTGCAGCTGCTCCGCTAAGTCGCGGACGACATCGCAAGCAAGATCCGGCGGCGGGGCTTCGGCCCCGCCGCTTTCTTTTTCGGCTGCGCAAGATTGCGCGACGGGTAAGGTGACGCCTGGAAAAAGTAACCATTAAAAGTAACCAGCGGTTATGGTTAATGGAGCGTAAGCGCCGGAAATTTCCAATGATTTCAGAGACCTTTTGAACCGTGCCGGCGCCTTCCGCTCAGTTATGGTGAACCGGCGCTTAGGTTGCCCGCATACGCTTCACCCTTTGTTAGCCATGTCGCGGCACGCTGGCCCCGTCACTCGATCCAGAAGCGATCGAACGAAGACGCGTAAGCCAGAAGGGTAAGAGTCATGTCCGGTATCGTTCTCTCTGCGTCGGTTCGTCAGAACCTGCTCTCTCTCCAGTCCACCGCCGATCTTCTCGCCACCACACAGAACCGTCTGTCGACCGGCAAGAGCGTCAACTCGGCCCTGGACAATCCCACCAACTTCTTCACCGCACAGTCGCTCGACAACCGCGCCAGCGACATCAACAACCTGCTCGACGGCATCGCCAACGGCGTCCAGGTGCTGCAGGCCGCCAACACCGGCCTGACCTCGCTGCAGAAGCTGATCGACTCCGCGAAGTCGATTGCCAACCAGGCGCTGCAGACCACGGTCGGCTATTCCACCAAGTCCAACGTCTCTACCACCATCTCGGGTGCGACGGCCGCCGACCTGCGCGGCACCACTTCCTTTGAGAGCGCGACGGCTTCCAGCAACGTGTTGTACACCGGCGCTGCCGGCGGCACGACCGCGATTACGGCTGCCAAGACCCTGGGCGCGAGCCAGGGCGTGTTCACGGGCACTGCGGCAACGGCTGGCGACGGCACCACGGCCCTGACCGGTACG
>NZ_LFJC01000003.1:5767928-5768222 GCF_002776695.1 Bradyrhizobium nitroreducens | reverse complement strand
AAACCACGCCGTTTTATCCCCGCTCGCCGTACGCCGTTGCAAAGCTTTACGCCTACTGGATTACGGTCAACTACCGCGAAGCCTATGACATGTATGCCTGCAACGGCATTCTCTTCAACCACGAGTCTCCAGTTCGTGGCGAAACCTTCGTGACCCGAAAGATCACGCGCGCTCTGGCGCGCATCCATTTGGGACTTCAGGAACGACTTTACCTCGGCAATCTGGATGCCTTGCGCGATTGGGGACACGCGCGTGACTATGTCGAAATGCAATGGCTGATGCTGCAACAAGACA
>NZ_LFJC01000003.1:5767685-5767918 GCF_002776695.1 Bradyrhizobium nitroreducens | reverse complement strand
TCAGCGGCAGCAGCTTGTTGCGCAGGCGGAGAACCGCGGTGTCCTTGATGCGCTCGATGCGGTGCTCTGAGTTGGCGCGGGCGCGGACCAGCTCGACCACCGAGAGCTGCGGGATCGCAAAGCGGTCGCCGGCGGCCTCGACGATCAGCGCCGAGACGATGGCCAGCGTCAGCGGGATCTTGATGGTGACGGAAGAGCCCTCGCCGGCCACCGACTTGATGTCGATGGTGCCG
>NZ_LFJC01000003.1:5766046-5767675 GCF_002776695.1 Bradyrhizobium nitroreducens | reverse complement strand
CGCGACGAGCGGTCGAGCAAGCCATCCACACCTTCTGCGCGGAAGCGCTTGACCCATTTGGCGACGGTCTTCGGCGTCGTGTCCATCGAAACAAGAAGCCCGCGGCCGGGTGCTTCCCGCGCGGGTCGACTTAGACTTTTCGATGATGTCATTCTGCCAGTGTTCTGCCCGACGTGTCAAAGGAGGAATCTCAATTCGAAACGCCGGCATCTCAGGCCTTCGACCCGGCATCGCCCTCGACGGCGTCTTCCGGACGCACGATGACGCGCTCGACCTAGTGGATCGCTTCGCCGTCTTCGTTGTTCTCGACCGGCTGTGCGGCCTTGCCCCGGCCGCGATCGAGGATAGCGTTGGCCGCGGAGAGGCGCTCGGCCGGCGTCGCATCATCGCTGCGCATGATCCCGACGAGAACCCTGAGGGCCGTCCTTGTGTGGCCGCGCGCCAGCGATCGGATCTCGGTCAGGGTCCGTGCCGCGCCATTTTCCTAGCCGCGGACCGGGCGGACGGCCCGCCAACGAGCTCGCACTCGACATCCTCGCTCACGACACCATCTCCCACAGCACGATTGCGACGAGGCCCGCGAGGGCGAGCGATATCAGATAGGCTGTCATTATTCCCTCCAGAGAAAAGAAACGCGCGGCAGATCACGCAAGGCGAGGCGCGATCGTATCGGGCGCGAACCCTATCTCCGTGTTTCCGGAGACCGCAGCGGCGCTGGCAATTGGCCCCGGCGCCGCGGGCCGGCACGTTCGCGCGCGCACGGCCAGCAATGGTTCCGAAGGCGGCGCGCCGATCGGCGCTCCATGAACGCGCATCAAGCGAGTGCGTGGCCGCAATGCGCCGCCGCCGTCCGATCTCGAAATCGAGACGAGAAAACCCGCAGCGGAAGTTATCCGCGCGGATGAACCAAACTCGTCTCGATGAGGTCATTCATGCCGGTGTTTTGCCCGACGTGTCAAACGAACGAATGTGCTCCAGCGAAGTTGGTCGATCGGGAGGACCGTCATGACACCCTGGCCATCTCGCAAGCCGCGCAACGAAGGCAAGCCGCACGTCGACAGGGTGCGCAACAAGCAAGACATCGTCCTCGATGAGTCCCCCGAAACCGCAGACGGGGATCGCGACCTCGTGCGCGGCGAGGGCGGCACCATCGAGCTTCCCACCAAGCCCGGCGATTTGCCGAAGGACGATTAGGCGCGCCGGAACTTACCCGACGAGGGCCGCGTTGATGTCATTGATGGAAGGAACGTTGGTGCGATGAAGCACACTGTGCTGGTTGTTGACGACGATCCCGCCGTCCTCGACGTGGTCGTGGACATGCTGGAGGATCTCGGCTGCGAGGTGGTCAGCGCCCACAGCGGCGAGGACGCGCTCGAAAGGCTCGGACAGAACCGGGACATCTCGATCCTCATCACCGACATCAACATGCCCGGCATGGATGGTCATGAGCTGGCCGAGCTGGCCAAGCGTGTCCGCCCGGAGCTGAAGATGCTGCAGCTGTCCGGTCGCGAACCCCGGCGCGGCGGCCTGCCGATGATCAGGAAGCCGTTCTCGTTCGAGGAACTCGCCGAGATCCTTGAGCGCACCACAGGCATCCATTGACCATCGCGCCCATTGAAAAACCCGCAG
>NZ_LFJC01000003.1:5765476-5766036 GCF_002776695.1 Bradyrhizobium nitroreducens | reverse complement strand
TCGGACCTGCGGTCGGCGAGATCGAGGTGACGGTCGGCGAGGGGATATAGGTGAACTGGTCCGCAGCAGAGGTGGCCGACGTACCGCCGGTGGTCGTCACCCTGATATCAACCGTGCCGGTGCCGGCCGGCGATGTGGCGGTGATCTGGGTCGCCGAATTGACCGTGAAGCCGGTCGCCGGCGTTGCGCCGAAGGTCACGGCCGTTGCACCGGAGAGATTGGTGCCGGTGATGGTGACGGTGGTGCCGCCCGCACCCGGACCCGACGTCGGTGAGATCGAGGTGACGGTCGGTGCGGGCACGTAAGTGAACTGGTCGGCCGCCGAGGTTGCCGATGTGCCGCCCGCGGTCGTCACCGTAATATCGACCGTGCCCGTGCCGGCGGGTGACGTCGCCGTGATCGAGGTCGCCGAATTGACCGTGAAGCCTGTTGCCGCCGTTGCTCCGAACGTGACCGCGCTCGCGCCGGAAAGGTTTGTGCCGGTGATGACCACGGTCGTGCCGCCGGTCTGCGGACCAGCCGTCGGCGCGATCGATGTGACTGTCGGCGTGCCGACATAA
>NZ_LFJC01000003.1:5653393-5765466 GCF_002776695.1 Bradyrhizobium nitroreducens | reverse complement strand
TGTGCGGTCTTTTTTGCGCGTGCCTTTCGCGCAGCAGACCGCGGGTGCCAGCCGGCACCCGGCCTTCCCTGCGCCCTCTTGGATTTGAGGGTGGAGTGACCAAGCAAAGCTCGGGCGTTTCAAGCCGCGAGAACGAGAAAGTATGCCTGCCACCACACACACGGTGTCATCGCCCGGCCAGTGCGCAATTGCGCACAGGGGCGGGCGATCCAGTATTCCAGAGGCCGCAGTGATCGAACCGAGAGGCCGCAGCGTACTGGATTCCCCGCCCCAATGCGCAATTGCGCACAAGGCGGGGAATGACAGCGTCGCTTCGCTCGCAATGACGCGGCGGAAGCATGCCCCGTACTCCGCTCCCGTGCCCGGACGCATCCCGGCGATGCGAAGCATCGTCCGGGGGACGGTGCGCTGCAGAGCCGGGGCCCATCCATCCGCATCGCGCCATGCCGCCTGGGCCCCGGCTCTGCGCCGCAACGCAACGCTGTGCGCTGCGGCTTGTCCGGGACACCAAGGCCAGCGCTTCAAACAGGTCAGCCCCTCTGACCATCTTTTGGCGTTGCGGTTGCGGGCATTTCTCGTCTAGAAACAGGCCAATGAGCCCTCTGGCAACCAACCGTCAACGGTTTTGGCCGAGGATTTATGGGCTCAAAAGGGTATGGCAATGCTGATTCGCGGCCAAATCGATGGGATTTCGGGGGAGGTGGCTCTGGCCGCCGCCACGATCCCGGCCGCGCTGCTGCCCACCCTCCTGATTGGCGGGCTTCTTCTTACTTGCCCCTGAGGGCCGGCTGGGCGCCATGCGCCTGGGCGCTCAGGGGTTGGTCGAGATCACCGGACACCTCAAGCGCCTTTCAGACTGACGGCGCGAAAGCTCAAAAGGAAATTTGCAATGGCCCCCGCGAACAAGTCCGATAAGGACCGCGTCATCATTTTCGACACCACGCTGCGTGACGGCGAGCAGTGCCCCGGCGCCACCATGACGTTCGAGGAGAAGCTCGAGGTCGCCGAGCTCTTGGACGACATGGGCGTCGACGTCATCGAGGCCGGCTTCCCGATCACGTCGCAGGGCGACTTCGAAGCGGTGAGCGAGATCGCGCGGCGCTCCAAGAACGCCGTCATCGCCGGCCTGTCCCGTGCCCATCCCGCCGATATCGACCGCTGCGCCGAGGCGGTGAAGTTCGCCAAGCGCGGCCGCGTCCACACCGTGATCGCGACCTCGCCGCTGCATATGCGGGTGAAGTTGAACAAGACGCCGGAGGAGGTGCTCGAGACCTCGGTCGCGATGGTGGCCCGCGCCCGCAACCAGATCGACGACGTCGAATGGTCGGCAGAAGACGGCACCCGCAGCGAGATGGATTTCCTGTGCCGCATCGTCGAGGCCGTGATCAAGGCCGGCGCCACTACGGTGAACATCCCCGACACCGTCGGCTACACGGTGCCGGAGGAATACACCCACTTCATGAAGACGCTGATCGAGCGCGTGCCGAACTCGGACAAGGCCGTGTTCTCCGTGCACTGCCATAACGATCTCGGCATGGCGGTCGCGAATTCGCTGGCCGGCATCGTCGGCGGCGCGCGCCAGGTCGAGTGCACCATCAACGGCATCGGCGAGCGCGCCGGCAACGCCGCGCTCGAAGAGATCGTGATGGCGATCAACGTGCGCAACGACAAATTCCCCTACTGGAACAAGATCGACACCACGCAGCTGACCCGCGCCTCGAAGGTGGTGTCGGCGGCGACCTCGTTCCCGGTGCAGTACAACAAGGCGATCGTCGGCCGGAACGCGTTCGCGCACGAGAGCGGCATCCACCAGGACGGCGTGCTGAAGGACGCCTCGACCTACGAGATCATGCGGCCCGAAATGGTCGGCCTGAAGCAGTCCTCGCTGGTGCTCGGCAAGCACTCCGGCCGCCACGCCTTCGTGCACAAGCTGGAGGAAATGGGCTACAAGCTCGGCCCGAACCAGCTGGAAGATGCGTTCACGCGGATGAAGGCGCTGGCCGACCGCAAGAAGGACATCTACGACGAGGATATCGAGGCGCTGGTCGACGAGGAGATGGCGGCGTCCCACGACCGCATCAAGCTGACCTCGCTGACCGTGATCGCCGGCACCCATGGCCCGCAGCGCGCGACCATGAAGCTGGACGTCGACGGCCAGATCAAGATCGAGGAAGCCGAGGGCAACGGTCCGGTGGACGCGGTGTTCAACTGCATCAAGCGCCTGGTGCCGCACGAGGCCAAGCTGGAGCTGTACCAGGTCCACGCGGTCACCGAAGGCACCGACGCGCAGGCGGAAGTGTCGGTGCGGCTGTCCCAGGACGGCCGTTCGATGACGGCGCGCGCGGCGGATCCGGATACGCTGGTCGCTTCGGCCAAGGCCTATCTCGGCGCTCTCAACAAGATCGTCATGAAGCGCCAGCGCGATACCGTCACGACGGCCGCGGCGAGCTGACGCGCGTCAGCGCGTCGTTCCGGGGCTCGCGAAGCGAGAACCCGGAATCTCGAGATTCCGGGTCTGGTCCTTCGGACCATCCCGGAATGACGGCGTGTGTGGCGATGAATGGCTGCCCTGCTAAGGGCCAATAGCGGCAGTGTAGGCGAGCCGCTATTGATGCAGTCGGCATGAGGATTGGCCGCCCGCACGCCGGGCGGCCCAAAGAACATCAGGGAGAGATTATGCGCACCTTCGCGATCGCCGCATCCATCGCGGCATTGGCACTCGGGCTTGCCGGGCCGGCATCGGCCCAATCGCCTGTTATCATCAAGTTCAGCCACGTCGTCGCCACCGAGACGCCGAAGGGCAAGGCGGCGGAGAAGTTCAAGGAACTCGCCGAGAAGTACACCGGCGGCAAGGTCAAGGTCGAGGTCTACCCGAACTCGACGCTGTACAAGGACAAGGAGGAGCTCGAGGCGCTTCAGCTCGGCAGCGTGCAGATGCTGGCACCGTCCAACTCCAAGTTCGGACCGCTCGGCATCCGCGAGTTCGAGGTGTTCGATCTGCCCTACATCCTGCCCGACCTGAAGACGCTGCGGAAGGTGACGGAAGGTCCGCTCGGCGCGCGGCTGCTCAAGCTGCTGGATGCCAAGGGCATCACCGGCCTTGCCTATTGGGACAACGGCTTCAAGCAGATGAGCGCCAACAAGAAGCTGGTGACCCCGGCCGACTATCAGGGCGTCAAGTTCCGCATCCAGTCCTCGCGCGTGCTGCAGGCCCAGTTCAAGGCGCTCGGCTCGCTGCCGCAGGTGATGGCGTTCTCGGAAGTCTACCAGGCGCTGCAGACCGGCGTGGTCGACGGCCAGGAGAACACCTGGTCGAACATCTATACGCAGAAGATGCACGAAGTGCAGAAGTACATCACCGAGACCAATCACGGCTATATCGGCTACGTCGTGATCGTGAACAAGAAGTTCTGGGACGATCTGCCGGCCGACATCCGCGACCAGCTCACCAAGGCGATGAAGGAAGCGACCGATTTCGGCAATGCGCAGTCGCAGAAGGAAAACGACGACGCGCTCGCCGAGATCAAGAAGAGCGGCAAGAGCGAGATCGTCAAGCTCACGGCTGAGCAGAACGAGGCGATGCGCAAGGCGATGGAGCCGGTCTACAAGGATGCCGCGGGCCGCATCGGTCAGCCGCTGATCGACGAATTCCTCAAAGAGGCCAAGAGCACGACGAACTGAGCACGACGAACTGATCGCCTCAAGCGAAGAACCAAGGCTTCCGTGCGCTCTGCACGGAAGCCTTTCTGTTGCGAATGATTTCCAGGTTGCGACTGAAGGTAAAATCGCGCGTTACATCTTGGTAACGTCGCGCTCCCTGACCAAGTTGTAAGTTGCGCGTCAGCCACACTGCGCCCATCTTCACGGACATCCTTCCAGAGGAGGTTCGGATGAAGAAGTTCACCATCGCCGCCATCGCCGTGCTCAGCATCGCCGGCTCGGGCGCGGTCTATGCCCAATACCATCGCCCGTGGATGGAGCGCATGCGCCACCACATCCGCATGAACCCGGAAGACCGCGCCGCCCTCGTCGACGCGCGGATCGCCGCCGTCCATGCCGGGCTGAAGCTCAACGCCGATCAGGAAAAGCTGTGGCCGCCGGTCGAGGCCGCCGTGCGCGACTTCGCCAAGCTGCGCATCGACCGCGCCAATGCGCGGATGAATGCCGGCCCCGGCGACGCCGGCAAGGATGCCGACAGGCCGGAGGATCCGGTCGCCCGCCTGCGCCAGCGCGCCGAGGACATGGGCGCCACGTCGGCGGCCCTGAAGAAGATCGCCGACGCCGCCGATCCGCTCTACAAGACCCTGGACGAGGGCCAGAAGCGGCGCCTCGCCGTGCTGACCCGCCACCGCGGCCCGTTCGGCGGCGGCGAAGACGGCCCGCCCCGCCACTTCATGGAGCGCGGCATGGGCCGCATGATGGATCGCAGCATGGAGCACTTCCATCATGATCGTTTCGACCACGATGGCGGCCCGGACCGGGACCGCGAGGGCCGGCTCTGAACATAGCGGGCTTTTGCGGGGATTAACCCCGGAATTAACCTTGGCGAAGCCGCTGGAATCCAGCGGCTTTTCGCATTTTGGGGACTGTGCAAAAACCTTCGCCGCATCGCTTGCCAGACCCGGATCGCTTTGCTAAACGACCCGCCTCGCAAGGCATTGACCGCCTTTCGGGCGCATAGCTCAGTTGGTAGAGCAGCTGACTCTTAATCAGCGGGTCCCAGGTTCGAGCCCTGGTGCGCCCACCACTCTCAAGAGATTGGCCCGCAAGGGCTTTTTTCATTTTCACGACAGAACAAACCGGGTCTCGTGCGACGCTTTTTGTGGTCGTACGTCGCACGCCGTGCGACGAGTCGGATAATTGGGGTGCGCTGACACCGGGCGCAGGCGATCGTAGATGGCAAACCTTGCACGTTCACAGACGACCCACGGCTGAGGGCGCGGCTCTCGTTCAAATGAGGCGAAACACAGAATGCCGGATTGACCGCGCGCTGCGCGACCTTAGGCCGTAGCCCATGCTCCGTTGAAACGCGAGCCAAATGAGAACTACCGGTCTGCGTTCAGCCCTTCATGCCCTCCTTACGCACCTGCAATTCAAGCCTGTCGATGCCGGAATCGGCGCGAGCCGCATTCCGGGCGCGGTAGTGCTTCACGATGGTCTGCGCGCTTCGATATGAATGCCCAGTGATGTCGCAGATCGTCAGCAAGTCGCAGCCAGCTCGATCGAGAAGCATGACGCAGGTATCACGTAGGTCTTGGTCGTGCTTCTGGTCGAGTTCGCCAGCGCCGTTTACAAACATCAGCTCAGGACAGGGCTTCAGGCGCCATGCTGTGTCATCGCCATTGCTGTCGCGTGCGGTCTGCGCATCCAACCACTTAGCCAATGTGCTCTTGCGCTGATCGACCGCTCGAGCGCGCTGCGCCTTATTCTCCTCATTCAGAGGAAAAGGAGCGAACAGCCTGTCGACATTTTTAATCAGTTCCGCGCTCAGTCGCTCTGCGCGTACAATTGCCTTGCGCGCATTGTCGCGCGCGAGAAAGCCGAAGATCGCGACGGCCCGGGCGGTCGACACCCAATGGCGATAGGTACTCTCGTCATAAGGCTCGCCATTGTCCTCATTGACCACGAGTTCGGGCGGCACCTTTTCCAGTTGAAGCCGAAGCTTGAGTTCCTTTACTCGTGCACGCGAGGCATTCAGCCGCGCGCTGAGTTGTGGCGCCTCTTTGATGTCGACAAGTTCGCCAGTCTTGCTCTGCCGGAACGCGTGCCGGCCCTCAACTTCGCTCTCGTTGCGCATAATTAGACGGTCAGTCTGGCGCTGCCCGGTGAACAACGCCAGATGAAAGCTATCACCGACCGAAGGCCGTTCGATCGCATCGGCTGCTGCGACCCAGGCCGAAAATTCGGGCATCGCAACCTGCACGATGCGTCCCTCTGGATGATCGAACTCCATGCCTTCTCGTGGGTTGGGCCCGAGACGCCACAGGATACTTTCCTGTCCCCAAGTGAATGCCGCTGAGAGTGTCGCTATCATCGAGAGCGCCATATGATGGCCGCGAGCCGATTTTGCATAGTTATAGAAGGCTCGGAACTCCGGTTTGCCGATTGATGTCGGAGTGGCAGTCGCGATCGCCTCGCGTTCTCGGACGGGCTCGGCTACGCCAAGCAGCTTGGCGGCACGGATTTCGGCGCGCATCTTCGCCGCCAATTCACGTGATTGCGGTCGGTACAAGATGGCGGAGATACATTTGCGATAGGAAGCTTGCGAAGCGGACGACAACGCCTTGAACTCGACCGACTTGCTCCAATCGTCCAGAAGATCTTCGACCGTGGAACGCTTCCGGATCGTAATTTTCTTCGGTAGCTTCCCGGCGCGGCGCGCCGCCTCGATCTCCGACTTTCGCTTGTCTGAAAAGTCTGAGGCTTCCTGGAGATTGTACCACGCACCGACCGGACGGCCTTTTTCATCGTACGGCGGATGGCGCAAGTCGGCATCGACAAAGCCGAGAGCTCTGGCATAAGCGCCGTGCGAAGAGCGAGGACGGCCATCACGCCACTTCACATGGGGAAACTTGGGATCGGCCATCAAGAGCCTCAGTGCCAGTAAGAGATGGCACCCATTGGAATCTAGCGCGATCTAGTCTGTCAAGCGTCGTGCTGTCCGTAAGCCCTCCGCAGCCGCTCCCGGTGTTCCTCGTCGCTTGCTGCTGGCGGCGGCGCGAATGCGTCATTAGCAGTCGTCTTTGGGCGCATAGGATGATGTCGGGTAAGCCAAGCATCGAAGCCGGTACGTTCCCATTTCAGCGGTCCTCGCTCGCTGATCGGCCAAGGCAAGCCATCGCGCTCGTGCCTGAGGCGGCGCGTGCGATAGAAAGTATCCAGAGAGACGCCAATCGCCGCTGCGACCTCGGTCGAAGAATAGGGTGGCTGCATGCTCTCGGGGCGCAAATGCATAATGCCTCGCCGCTCTTGGCCTTTTGACCAGAGTCTTGGTGAAGCAAAAATGAGCAGATAAGATTACAGGCGAAAAGCATTCTCCGTCGCGCGGAGGGAATTCGGCTTCTTTAGAGTACGAATAGGATGCCTCGATGCTAATATGTCCGACATTCGTCCGCCGCTTTCGGGATTCGTGCAACTGGGGCGGCGAACGACCCGCGCATCATGAGGGCGAAGATTCCACTGGCCGGTCAGCGGACTCGAAAGTCCATCGCAGGACTCTTCATCAAGCGGATCGAGTTTCCCCTCTCAAGGCTGAAACAGGGGTTCGATTCCCCTAGGGAGCGCCAGCAAATTCAACAGGTTAGATCTTATTAGGACGCCTGCTTGGTTGCCTTCTTCAACTTTTCTTCAAGTCAGTCGAGAGATCCACAGCACTAGATTTTCCTCATCAGGGTGCAGTGGCCGAGCCTCGTTTGAGATTGGCTGAAGGAGGAACAGTGGCTGACGATCTGATCAGTTTAAGCGAAGCGCTTAACGAGCTCGAGAACTTCATTGCCGCCAAAGAACCGAGCTGGACCGATCATTGGCAGACCGAGCTGGCCAAGGATCTTGCCTCGCTGTTGAAGCCGACCGATCAGGCAAATGAAGACGGGCTCCCTGATAAGTATCCACCACCAGTCAGGGCTTGGCACAATGGAGACAGCGCTGCGGTTTGGCACAATTACAAAAAGGCGGCCTTGTTTCTTCGTCTGCACATGGAGCAGGGGCACTTGCCCCTCCATGTGAGAGACCCTGCCGAGGATCGGTTGTTGCCCCTCCTTCCAGAGGATTGGCTTCCGTGGACGCCCAAAGATCGACTGGCCGACGATTTTCTCCAGACCGGCAATTATGGCGTCCGAGGGCGTGACGGCAGCCGTTTCTACGCGCAGTTGGAGTACGCGCTGATCTACCGGAAGGAGTTTGACCAGTGGCTCATCAATCACCTTCTATATCCGTCAACCAGAGCTGGGGAGAGAGAAGCCATCAAGCGAGCGGTCTATGCGATGTGGAACGGCTATCCTCCGTTTCAAGGCAAGGCACGCGACCGTAAAATTCACGAGTGGCTGGCTAAGAACGAAGAAGATTACCTCCCCGAAAAGTATTCCAAAGCAACGATCAACCGCGCGCTGGCGGAGATCCACGAGGAGCAATTGGACCTATTGAGATACAAGTCGCCGCGGTGAGCCCAGTTGAGCCCGATATGGCGTTGTAAATAGGCCGCTTCAAATGATGTAGTTCCGCGAACCCTCTGGTCGGGACTAACACTATGAAGCTTGCTTATAGCATCCAAGAAGCGTGCAGCCTTTTGAGCATTGGACGCACGACGATCTACGCACTGATTGGTCAAGGTGACCTGGTTATTCTCAAGATCGGTCGCCGAACCCTGATTTCCGCAAAATCCCTTGATGCATTTATCCAAAGCATCGAGCGCAATTCCGGCCGCGACAGCTTGGGAGAAAACCGTGGCTGAAAGCTTTCTCGTTCTGAAGAAAGATGATGCGGTCAAGCGGCCTCTGCTGACCCTCAAGCAGGCCGAACGCGCAGGAACGGTGATCAAGTTAGCGATCGCCGATATCACGATCGGCGAACGCCTCATACCCGAGGACCCCAAGCTCGTCGCGCAGTTGAAAACCTCCATTCGAGAATTCAGGCAGACAACGCCTATCTTGGTTCGTCGGATTTCGGATGGCGGCTACATGCTCGTGGATGGGCTCAACAGGCTTGGTGCTTTGAAGGAGCTCGGCCAAGCAGATGTGTCGGTATCCGTGTTGGATGTGACGACCGAAGAGGAAGCCAAAGCGTGCGAGGCGATAAGCAACCGTCACCGGCGGTTGCGACTCACTGCTTTGGACCGTGCCCTAAGCGATTACGCGATGGTTCAATACATTGCGCTGAAGGCACCGCAAAATGCGGCACCTCGCGGCGGTCGCCAACCGAAGGAAAAATTTTACGCGAAGACGGCGCGAGAGCTGGGTGTTTCACCGGACCAGATTGCGAGGTCGTGCAAGATCGCAAAGATCCTTCCGGGCGTTCAGAAAGCGATCCGCAACTATAGGCAGGAGGACAACCAAACCCTTCTGCTTGAGGTCGCCGCCTCGGGTGATAACTCTGTGGCACAAGTTCATACCCTAGCTAGGCTGACGAACAAAGTCCCAGAACCATCGGATGAACCGAGGTCTGACTCACCTCCTTCGCCGGCGTCGCGTGTAGTCGTCGAAACAAGCCCGGCCGGCCGGAGCCAGCCACCGTCCGCGCATCACGATTTCGAACGATCAGAAGCATCCGGCCGAAATGCCGAGCAGCCAGTTGCAGCTGCTGCGCCAAGGCAGCCGCTCAGAAAACCGGGAGGGTCGCGTGGAGACATTGGAGAAGAGGAGGGCCAGGCAACTCCGCGGGACATGAGATCTCGCGCACCGTCTGGAATAGACGCCGAACCAGATACACGGGTCGCGTTCGACATCCCCCAGGCGCTTCGCGCAAAAATTGCTGGCCTCGCCGACGGATCTGAGGTCGGGATTTTTGGATACGCGCGAATAAAAGTTGGCGGTGCGCCGACGATTGACGTCCAGGAGGTAATCGAACTGCACGAGAACGAAAGCGACTGATCGATTTAGTGTTTCGGTTTGTACAAAACACAGGTCTCCGCTGACCGTGCCCCGCACGTGCATCGCTCGCGCTGCGCGGCTGTGACTATGAGCATGGCATGTATGGAAGCCCAAATGAAATTCAACTTCTACTCTCTCGATATCAACGAAGACTACGACCCTGCAAAACAACTGAAAAAGTTCGAGACGATGAGTGAAGCTCACGTCCGGCGTCGCAGGCTGGTGAGAGCCCTTCCAGATTTTGGAGAGCCCGGCCGCGCTCTGGCCGAGCGTCTTACCGGGTGTGGTTTTTTCAGGTGTCGCTCGGCCGGCTGTCCGGTCTGTCTTCGCGCCTTCCGGCGCTGGTGGGGGTCGACGTTGGCGGCTTACATGTCGCGTGACCCCGACTATTGGTTTACGGTTAGCATAGTGCCTCCGGACCTCTTCGACGTCGGCCACCTTCACCGTTTCAGATGGAAGCTACTCAAGGATCGTCTGCGCAACCAAATCGCGAGGAGCCAAGTTAACAGAGCGATCTTCCTCGGTGGCATGGACTACAATCTGGTGCATTTTGCTGATGACCGAGCGCCGAGGTGGCGCCCGCATCTCTACTTTCTCGTTGGCGGCGGTGGGCAAGGTCTGATTGAAGGGGCTTTCCGCAGGCACTACCCGAGAGATGAAGACACGCCAAGGCCCGTGGTCGTCACCCCGCAACGGACCGAGGACAAAGACTTGATGACCACGGCCACATATACTTTCAAAGCGCGCTTCGAAAATCGAAGGCCGTGCAGGGACAGGCGTGGGAACGTAGATACCGAAACCGATGAATTGGCGCTGCCCCACCAGGCGGAACTCGCAATCCTTTTAGATCGCCAAGGCTTCCTGGGGCGCGCGATTCGGCACGGAGAAGACCGATATTTACCTGCGCTTACTGTGCGCTGAAAATCGAGCGCTTCCTAAACGCTGTGTGCGTAGTTTGCCGCACATCGAGTTGGCGTACGGAGCCGCGTCATGAGGCCGATTCCGAACGAAGCAGCGTGCTCATGGAAAATCAGTAGTCGGCATTCTCTGAACGCTGAGATTCGGCCGTCTTGTAAATCCCCCTTTGTGACGCTCGGTCGCGATCCTGCGGCCAGCTATAGGAGATCTGTGCTGCCATTAGACGACATCCTTGCGGGACAAGATGCGAGCATTGACGCCAAACTGCTAGAACAAGACTCGAAATGTAGGCCGCAGCTGATCCAGGAGCTTGCTCACGCCATAACGGCTTGTGAGAGAAGTCCCTTGCTACCTGATGAGGTCGAAGAACTTAGCGAAATTGTTGCGGATGGTGAAAGTTTGCGGCTCGAGGCCCGCAAGATAAAAGACATTCTGCCGTTCCTCTTACGGACAAGCTCGACAGAGAAGCTATCTGAGTTATCAGTAAGACTATGGGCATGCGCGGGCCTTGCCCGAGAGGTCGCGGAGCTGCGAGCGGACCTGCGGGCCGTGCTTCAACTCATTACCAAATTTGACGATCAAATTATGGATCTAGCGGGGCATGTCGAGGATATGGCGGCGGAAGCCGAGATTTCGTTATCTTGAGTTCCCCCCCCCCCGCTGGGCTGTTCGCGGTGACCAGGATGCATCGCTCATTGTTAAAAAGGGGCGCCAAAATGCGAGCCTTTGTGACCGTTGAAAAAGACGCTCGCCGCCGGCCGGCTGCCGTGATGCTTTCGCTCCGTCGAGATTCAGCACGCGGGCAATCGAACGAGCGAGTTTTCAGCTAAACCGACCCGGAGGCGTTGGTGCGGGTTGGATCAATGACCTAGCAGTGGTGTCGATCCGTGTTCTTGCTCGGCGGCCGGGAGACCGAGCTTACGCGCGCCCAGCAGGCTCTGAAACTCGCGATGTTTGGCCGTGGCGATGAGCTAGATATTTGCAGGCTTATAACGATGCCCCGATCTGCAATACAGCGACTCCGGTGCTAGACACGCCAGAATTACCTAATCAGATCGCGACTGTGACCGAGAGCCGGTCGCGGACGAAACGCCAGTCACGGACTTGTCCATGACTGAAATCGATGAACCCACTTGGTGAAATCTCTCAAAAGTTAGCTGAGGGGAGCCGCCGAACTGCAGTGTATAATGTAAATTACCGTCAGCGTCATATGAGTCCCCCAGAACAAGAAATCCGATCACCTGATGGCTTACACGCCAAGCTCCTCGTGGGGTCGGAGAGAGCCCGTTAGCTACGATGAAGTCGGCAGCGGAAGGGGCGTATTGGCAAACTAGTAAATGCTCCTTGTACGGCCGCGATGTTGCGGCCAACAAGGAGCATGAGATGAAAGTTAGAGTTGACGCCATCGTTGCGGAGATCGCCAATGTTCTCGACATCAGCCTGTTGAGGCACAACCCTGAGTTTGCGGACCTGCCGCGATCTAACAGAATGCATCTGATCATGTCTTGCATGGCACGTCGGGGTATCGCCAGAGGTGAGAAGTACGGCGGGCGCAAGGTTCGATACTGGAAGCCCTCGCGTCACCTGGACACAGATGTCGGCGTGAAGGGGCACGGAATTCCAAGCGAACTCGAACGGATTGAGGCTCCGGTGGTGTTCTCGACTCTCGCCGACGATCTTTCTGATTTTTTGGGCGCCAACGGAGAAGCGGTTGATGAGGTGGCGTCCTTCGTGGTCCACCTATTTGGGCAGTATGCGTTGGGATTGCTGGATTACCGCGGGAAAAAGGACGGTCTGTGCCAGTTCGTCACGTCTTCGAGGCGAGTTGACGTGGTAGATGGAAGGGGAAGTACGACCGACTTTGTCGAGAAGTATTTGGCCTAGGTGACCTCCTAGACATCTCTATCTCGTAGAGCCGCCATAACGTTGAATGGAAATGGAAGTCGCCAATCGGGGCGCGGCTTCAAAGCCCCGCCCTTTTTGTCCGCCACGCCGCCAGACAATGGCCGTTCAATGAGAGAGTGCCATCCCGGGATTGACCCAAGCGGTCGCGAAGCCCGACTGCGTCCCGCCTAATCTCCGAGGATGCATCCGATTTCTCAGGCGAAATTCTTATATCGGCCATTCGCTCTTAGCGATCTTGCGCAGAGAAGACGGTCAGTTTTGAGCGATTTCGAAACTTGTAAAGGCATCCTAGAGCTTTTCACATTTTGATTGAAGCATAGCCTGCGTTGGCGAAGTAGTTTGCGCATTCGCGCGGCTGGATGTCCTGGACGAGGTGACCGATATGGCGCCAAGTGTCCTCGCTGGTACGCTTCTGAGCTTGCCGCATCCAGTGTTTGATCTTGGAGAAGGCCTGTTCGATCGGGTTGAGGTCGGGCGAGTATGGCGGCAGGTACCAGAGCCTGGCACCAGCTGCCTTGATCATCTGCCTGACGGCGTTCGACTTGTGGCTTCCGAGGTTGTCGAGAATGACGATGTCGCCCTCGCGCAGGGTCGGCAGGAGAACGTGCTTCACGTAAGCGCGGAAGCATTCGCCGTTGATCGGACCGTCGAAGACGCAGGGTGCTGTGAGCTGGTCATGGCGGAGCGCGCCGAGGAATGTGAGGGTACGCCAGTGACCGTGTGGAGCGAAGCCGCGCAGGCGAGCCCCTTTGGGTCCCCAGCCCCGCAGAGGGGCCATGTTGGTTTTAATCCAGGTTTCGTCGATGAAGACGAGCCGGCCCGGATCGAGCCCGGCCTGCCAGGATCGCCAACGCAGGCGTCTACGAGAGACGTCGGCGCGAGCCTGTTCGAGGGCGAACAGTGTTTTTTTTGAACCGCAGCCCCTCCCGGCGCAGGAACAGCCAGACTGCGTTGTGGGAGACCTTGACCCCACGGGCAGCCAGCTCCGCCTTCAGGCCATGCAGCGTCAGGTGCGGCGTCTCGGTGATCCGCTCGACGATGAAGGCGCGGTGCGGATCAAGCACAGGCTTGCGGTGACCACCCATCTTGTCGGGGGCTACCGAGCCGGTCGCTCGATAACGCTGGGACCACTTCACAACCGACGAGACTGCAACGCCAAACCGTTCCGCCACAGATCGGCAGCTCTCACCTTTGGAAACGGCCGATACCGCGCGCTTCCGTAAATCGTTGGAAATTGGTCGGACCATCGGATGCTGGCCTCCAGCCCAGCCAGCATCTTGAATCATATTCGCCCGGGTTCCGGAATCCCTTCCGCTTCAATAATTACGTGAACCGCTCTAGAGATCGCCGGACGCATACCGCAATCGGGATTCTCTTAGGAGAAACTTCTATGGCTAAAGTAAAACCTCTCAAGCATTCGTCCCTGTATTGAACGCCAATTCTAGCAACTGCTCGATCAAGTTTGACCACCACTTGGGAGCGTTCCTCAGCGGGACGCTCATCGAGGATCCAGTTGAACAAATGGCAGTCTGTGAGGCGCTGTGCAACATTGGGCTCGCGAATCATAAGATGTTCGTAGACGACTGTTCTGGATCTCGCATCACTTCACTTCGACGAAGCAGATGATAAAGCTCGCAAAGGAATAATTGTACTCGACGAAGCATTGGCCGATACCGGGTCACTGCCAGTTCGAGCGGGTATCGGCAGGCGTGACAGGTCGCGGTGGAGCTGGTGACCGTTTTCTGGTCGGAGCGGGCTTTCGAGCCCGTTTTTTTATGCGCGGCGCGAACTGATGGCGGATCAACTGCGGCCAGTCTATTCAAGAGGACGGCTCGTACATGCCGGGATCAGCGAGCGGATCCTTTGACAGTGTTCCGCTCCAGTCAGGCACAATGGCCCAAACCACAAAATGAACCCCACTGCTAATATCTGTCTCAACATTAGCACTCGGTCGTAGCTGGTCCGACGCTCCCAAGTCGCATTTTCGTTCGTTTTGAAGGCCAAAAAAACTCAATGTGCGGTCTGAGAAAGTGCGGCACCTAATCTGGTTTCCTCATGAATTCTGGCAGTCTGTGCGGCTTCCAAAACCTGCTGGTAAAGACGAGGTCCGATTCTCGGGATGAACAACCTGACCGTCTTCCCGGTGCCGAGCACGTAGCCCAGCGGCAGTTTTCTGGCGACCGCGCCCACCTCCGGCGGTTGTCGGATCAGGATTCGGCAGCTCAGGTCCATGGCGGCGGAGACGATGCTGTCCCTCAAGATGTTGAAGCGGGCACCGCATGGATATGCATCAGCGTCTAAACCGAGGATGTAGACCTGATGTGCCCCCGATGGTTCATCTTTCTGGCCCATCTGAATACTCATTGTCTGACACGGCCCCGAGAGGCCCTAAGTGCTATCTCAATTCGTTGCCTCTCATGAACGTCTTGTTCTTGATGGCGGAGACGATGGAATGCATCATGTTAGTGTCGGCTCGCCGGTTGTAGCTCAAGGTCCAATTGTGAACCTTGCCGTGGCTGTCCGTGTAGCCATACATTGTGCGTGCCTTGTAGTCCTCCATGAAGCCGTGATCGGCGTCCTTGTAGATCACGACTTGCACCGGAGTCTTACGCTTCTTCTTGCTCAGTTCGACGCAGTTCTTCGGGCTGTTAGCGTCGTCCTTTTCGCCGGTGAACAAAATCAGCGGCGCGTAGAAATCCGAGCCGCGCACCGAAGGGTAGGAGCATTGCGGCACGACCGAAAAGCCAGCGACGAACTTGTTCTTGCGCTGGTCTTCCTGCTTGGAGATCGCCACCATCGTGGTCAAGCCGCCGTTGCTCTGGCCCATGATGGAGGCTTCGCTCGCCAGCTTCTTTTCGACAAGATAATCGAGAGCGGAGTAGGCGTCGTTGACGCGACGGCGGCCCCAGTGCAAATCAGGCGGGCCGCAGCTTTTCTCGACCTTGCGTGTCGTGTAGCTGTCCACGACCATGACGCCGATGCCTTCGGTGTTGAGCGTCTTTGCGAGCTTGTGCGCCCAGTCACTGGTGAGGCTGCTCATGCCCATGCGGCCATGCATGAGAACGACAAACGGGATCGGGCCGGTGGTGCCATCAGGCTTGATGGTCTCGACCCAAAGCTCGCCGTCCTTCTGCACCTTGCCGCCTTCTTCCGGCGCGCCGTTCAGAAAGTTGTTCGAGACGCCGGAGTCGTCCTTGTTCTCGGGGGACCACGTAGCGGTGGGACTGTTGGCAGAATCGCCGTGATACGGGATCTTGAACTGGTCGGCATTTGCTGGCGAAATGCAAAGCGAAATGATCAGAGATAATAGCACGCGCATTTCAATTGCCACTAAACGTGTAAGTTCGGGATCCTTGGTCTGTTTCAACCCTGGCTCGAATTATTCGGCATGAAGGGCTCCAAAGTTCGAGTTTGTCACCAACCCTGAGGTCTGCCGGTACACCTTTGGAGTCTTTGAGAAGGTCATACAAACCAACCTTGCAGTCGGGGCGGTCATTAATTGTCACGTTCGTGATTCTTATGGGCATAGCCCCAACGTTGATGATTTCGATCACTGTACCGTCGCTGTACTTCCGCGTTAATTCCAAGTCGATAGAGGTTGAACTGGAGCTGACAACAATCTTGGAAACGAGGACGGCACCGAGAACGATGCCGGCCGCTATCTTGAGTCCGCGCCATCTGCTCTTTGGCGCGACGTCGGTTGTTGGTATCGGAGGTGGCGAGTTGGCAGTTTGGTCACTCATTTCTTGGTTTCCCTTTCCTTGCGCGGTACGAGCCTTTCTGTACCGCTCCTAGGTTGTAATGACCTGTAGTAGGTAATATCTGGTTTTTAGATAATCTGTAAATCGGATTATTTGGACGACCTCTCTTTTTGAGCGGTCGGTCATGTCGCGAACACTGCAGTCCTCAAGACACCAAGCCTTGAAGACGTTCTTGATTATGAAAAGGAAGAAGGCGGGCATGACTCAAGCGGAAGTCGCGAAGAAGCTCCGCCGGTACCAGTCTTTTGTCGCCACCGTTGAAGGCGGACAAAGAAAGATTGACGTGGTTGAGCTTCTTGCTTTTGCCGAAGCTATTGGCTTCGATGCCCGCGAGGCGATCAAACACCTTTCCAGCGTCAAGCCCGACTAGTGGCGGAAAGTCAATATTCGTCTGCCCTCATCAGGGTGATGACTCGCTCGGTGACCGACGGGTCAGCAGGGTTGGACGAGTGATGGGTTAGGGTCTTGTCGTAATAGTCTATTTTGAAGAAGACCCTGACGCCCTCGAACTCGAAGGCCCCGAAATCGTGTTCTTCGTGTGGATCGTTGGCGTGGCAAAAGTCGTCAAATACGGCGATGGTCTTGACCAACCGTTCAACGGCTTCGGGGCCTAGCTCGGCTATTCCAGCGGTTATCACGGCGCCGCCGCCTAGGAGGGTTTTCCGTAGGTCGTCATTGAGCGCGCGAATGCGATCCTTGTCCGTAACAGACATGGTTGTTCTCCACTATTGATTTGAGAGCGAGCCTGAAGCGGCTCTGCCAGATTTAGGGACGAAGCCCGGGCCGTAGCCCGAGCTTGCGATCACTGCGGCCCTAGGCGTCGGGTCCCGGGTTGATCAACGCCACCTGCGAAATATGCCGCTGGAATTTCGGCTGCCGGGGATAGTCCCGGAATCGCAGTGTGAGAATCTCGTCCTCGCGCTCAACCACCGTTGACTCCCACCAGCCGTCGGCCGGGCTTTCGTGAATCAGGACCACGTGGCCCGGCTGGATGCCGTCCCAGGTTCGAGGTAGGCCAAACGTGATAGGTGAAGTCGTTTGCACCCTTGGCTCACCGGGATTTGTTTCGTCCGTAGTGGGCTTGGGCGGCTTATGCGTCTGGCTCTCATCGCCGGGGACAACCAGGGCTGCCTCAAGCTTCTCGACTAGGTCCCGCCGAATGTTGGCCACGAACGCCTTGCCAGAAGAATAGAGCCTCCCGGGCGGGAGCTTCGTCGCGATCTCCGAAAAGGCCGGTGATGCGGGAAAGACACCGGTCAGTTTCAGTTCGTTAGCGTAACTCAAGGCTCGTTGGTTATACTCCGCAAAGCGGGCCCCGCGCGGCTTGCCGTCGTTGTCGATGCCGAAGACGAAAAACTTGTCGGTCGTCGCTGTTGCCTTCTTGTCTTGTTGTTTTCCCATCTTTTCCCTCCTCAAAAGCAGACGGGGCCCGAAAGGGCCCCGTGATCTGCATTCTCTGTGATGTTGTTGTTCGGCCGGAGCCGGCAATCAGGCGGTTGTAGAGTAATCATGGAAGCATCTCCAAGTTTAAAATGCACAAAGTCGTTGTCTGACCTTGCAAGCCAAGTATAGCTAGATCATTCTCTTGAGGCAAGCCAAAATATACTCAAAAATACTCATAAATCATTGATTTTTATAGAGTTTTAGAGGTGTGCGATGGCATTTTTGGCGTAGATAGCAGTAGCTGATTTCGCATGCTTTTCGGTCGTCAATTCGATTGCCGTTGCAGAGGTTAAGGCCGTCTGCAGCGCAGAAACGCCAAATCGCGTGCTGCACAAACCTGGGGAAGACGACCGGAAATCTCGGGTTCAGTGCGCGTGCGTCGATACGTTCTGAGATCGCTCTGATGATCTCTGCGCAGCCGTTTTGCTGATAGCAGGCCGGCCCGTAAGCGTGGAAAGCGCCACACTCACCAAGGATACCCGTCCTGTGAAGAAAGTTATGGACGAGCGTGTCTACGGCCATCATCACCTTGCCCGCTTCGTACCAAAGCGGTCGAATAGTACGTGCTCCAATGAGCACCGGTGATAGTGCCATTTTCAGGATCTTGTCGGACACACCATAGACGTTGCGAAGCGGCCCGATCAGAGCTTCCTGCCGAGCCGCTTCTAGATCGCTTGCGGAAACGGCCGCCGCGGTCGCTAATTGGCGGTCGATCCAGCCAACGAGGTCGCTGTCAGTCAGATCGCGAACAAACAGGAAAAGGCTGTAGGCGGTCTGGTTGAGCCTACCGTTGCGCAGTCGGTGGCGCGGCACGGGGCAGCCATCGATATGGTCTGGCTCCGAGCAGCTGCGGCTGGCTTGGTCATACCGGCACGCCTCATAGGCCCAGTAGCGCTGTAGGCGAGGGCAGGAGGGGACGGTTTGCAGGCTGGTCGCAATCTCGGCCCACGTGGCTGTGCCGTGCTTTGCCATATAGTCGCGTGCCACGCGGTCGGAGATGCCTTGGTAGCTAAACGCCGCGACGAGCCAATCAAATATCGGCGGCGTTTTGCCGAGCGATACGGCTGGTAGCAGTCCCATCTGCCGTGCTTCAGTGTCGATTTCGTCAAGCAGGGACATGGAGCCCGCAACTTTACAGACGGTCCGTACCAGGGTGACTGCCCGATTAAGGGCTTCTGGCGGGTAAAGTGTAGCCATTTCGCGCGGCTCTCGCGCCGTCATTGGGATGTGAACTGCCGCCAAGATGCTTGCTCTATATTAGTGAAACGAGCTTTCGCTGCGTGTCACTATCGCCATCGATGTAGCGCTGGGTGGTTTGAATGGACCGATGGCCGGCGAGCAACTGCACATCGCGCAGCGACCCACCTGCCTTGTGCACCAAACGTGCCGCGCGGGTGATGAACGTCCGGCGTCCTGAATGGGATGAGCAGCCGTCAAAGCCGAGTGCGCAATAGGCTCTGTTGAACCAGACTACGATACTCATCGGAGTCATTGCGCCGCCGCGTTCCGAGACGATGATTGGCCCATGGCCTTTGCCGAGGCGCAGTGCCTCTTTCAGAGCTGGGCGCAGGTCAGGGTGAAGCGGAATCGACCGCCCGCCGCGCTTTTTGGCGATCCTGTCCTGCAGCTCGAGGATTGGGCCGACCTCGCCACTTGGGTTGAGGACCATGTCCCAGCTTAGCTTGGCGATCTCTGCGGCGCGAAGGCCAGCTTTGACCGACAGCAAGACAATGAGGCGGTTACGAAGCGGATGCCGAGAGCGCTCGGCGAAAAACAAGAGATCGTCGATGTGGTCGGCGGATAAGGTTTTGGCTTGCTTGCCTGCCATGTCGCTCTATTCGATTGCTCAACGAGTCTAGAACATTCGAACTTACGCGCAACGGAAATCTCGCGTCGCGCAAACTGATAAGGTTTTCAGAATTTTCTTATCAGTCGCCTATCTGCGCCTTCGGGGCGATACGGAAGGATGGCGGCAGGTATAATTCGCAACTGCTCCTATAAGCATTAGTTGCGTTCGAAAAATTCGATCGAGAGGCTCAACTGCGAGATCAAACGGCGCGACTGAAGTCGTCGGCATTTTCCCCAACGAGATTGCTAACGTCCGTCCCTTCGGCGTGATTTCGCTCGAGCAAAACGGCGAGTGGACCGTCCTGCGTGCCCGCTGCAGACGCCGGATACGATCGCGCCGTTGAGCATCGATCTAACTGTCAGCCTCCCGCCAATCAGCGGCGGACTGATCGGGCGCTCGCCGGCGAACGCGGTGACCCACCGCCAGCTACAACCACCACGCGGGGCACGATCTCTTCACTGAAATTCCAAAGCGCGGAGGCCTTGGTCGGCATGAAGGATATCACCCGTATTAGGTGGTTGCTGTTGTGGAGCCTACGCCAAAGCCGTAGGGATAACCAGAACTGACGCCAAAAAAGCGAGAACCGTGATGCGAAGCATAGTCTGTACCATCTTATTGGCGTGAAGTGTTTTGACTTGAATTAGAGGGCACTGTTGCAAAATCATCTGAAATGGGAGGTGGTCGTTGATAACCGTCCAATCGATCTGGTGTTCGCCGCGGCGCAGGCATGGTTGCGAACTCATCGCTCGGGACAGTCTTGCGCGTCCCCGCAGCCAAAAGGCTGTTTGCCTTCTCTAGCGTTTCAAACTGTTCTGGAGTGGCGGCATCCCTGTCCTGCTGGTTGAGACGAGCGACGGCGTCGGTAAGCGATCTCCAATAGTCCGCAGGCGACTGGCGTGCCGCTGCTGCCGTCAAACGCTCGACAAGAGCCCACCGTTCCCTACTCGCACCAAGGCCCTTACGAAGCGTCGAGAGCTCTGCTTGGGCATTCCGCGCCTCCGATGAAGCCAGCCGTCCACGATCGAAGTCCGACAGCTGCCCCGCGCGATCGAAAGCCACCGCGTTGAGCTGTGTTGGGCTTGCTCGCCACTCTCTGTATTTCGCGAGGAACGCAGAAATGCGAGCATCGCTGCCTTTGATCAATTCCGAAGCTTGGGCCGCAGTACCAAGCAGTCTGTCCTTTTTAGTGGGGTCGAGCCGCCTGACATCCGCAGACTGAAGGCCTGCCCGCGCCGTGGCAAGCGCTTCGATGCTTCCGACATTGGAAGGCGCGTATGCATCCGACGCGTTAAGAAAGGCGCTAATTCGGCCGTCACTGCTATCAATCTGTGCCGTACAGGCGGTCAGTTTGTCGTAAGCGCCACCCGGCTTGGCCTGAAGTCGCGCGACATCTTGATCCGAAAGCTGACGTCTCGCCGCGA
This sequence comes from Bradyrhizobium nitroreducens, assembly GCF_002776695.1. Lineage (GTDB taxonomy): Bacteria > Pseudomonadota > Alphaproteobacteria > Rhizobiales > Xanthobacteraceae > Bradyrhizobium > Bradyrhizobium nitroreducens. The sequence continues at coordinate 5,744,585 of NZ_LFJC01000003.1, read as the reverse complement.
TCAAAGCCTCACATGCGGAAAGATCCTCGCGTGAGGCGACGACTCCCGCGGCTAGACGATCAAAATCCGCAAGTTTCTTCTCACTTTCGGCAAGCAGCGGCTTGCAGGCGTCGGCGCTTGAAAGCGCCTGCTTGTGAATGTCGCCCATACGTTCCCGATCGAATGCCTCCAGATGATCGGCGGCGACCGCAAGCGACGTACACGAAGGCAGAGCCAAGCCGCCACTGACGATCTGCCGCTTTGCATCTGCGAGTTTGGAGAGTCGCGCGTCGCTATCTGCAAGACGCCTTGTGCATGCCGATGCTTCCGTCAAAGCGGCACTCGCTGCCACATCGTGATGTCGCGGCTCGATCCCAGCGACGGCCCGCGCAGCCCTCGTCAACAAGTCACATTCCTGGGCCGACATGGTCGGTGCCTGTCGTCCAGCATGCGCCTGAACCAGATCGGCTATCTTTTGCGCCTGTTCCGGAGTCAGACGATCCCTGTTAATGAGACTGGCCGCCAGGAACACGGTGGACAGAAGGGCAGCGGCACCGAATGCCGCGAACAGAACAATCGCGGCAAGCGACATCCGCTTTTTTGGTTCGACCCGCTGTGACGAGCTAAGCTCTAGCCCAGACGGGATGTCCTCACCCGGTCGATCGATCGTCGTGAGCGGTTTCCTTAATTCAGGCTGACTGAAGAGATCGTCGAGTTCCGAGATCTTGTCGATTGCGCGGATATGCGTTCTTTTTGCATTTTTCAGATGCTCGAGAAGGGCTTTTTCGGCTGCATTGGCCGCACGGACATTCGCCGCCGGGCAAACGAAAATTGCATCTTCTGACAGCTCGCGGTCTAGCAGCCTCAGCTTCTCGAGAAAACTATCGACTGCTCCGACTTCTCCGGCCATCGCGCGCGTTATGACGCCGGTCGCGACGATCCGGCATTGTCGCACCGATTCCGCCCACTCATAGCGTGCACTTCGATCTGCGAGCGCGGCGGCAAGCCCAAAGCTCTCGCCGCCAAACCCGCCTGGGTCTATGCGGCTGTGCGTATAAAGATTTGCTTTAGCGTGATTGGTCTCTTCCTCGCGAGCATCCATGACGATGCGATAGTAGGCATCGGAGCGACCATGTCCCTCAAAGCCAATCACGCGCGAGAGGAAGTCTTGCCTGCTTTCAGGTTCGTAGCGGGCGCACGACAAATAACCCAGCTCACTATGTTGGTCCGCATCGGCGCCTTCAGCTACGATCGGAAAAGCGACCAGCCCATTTCGTGGGGCAGGTATGGGTGTCCGCCGGCGGGTGCGACGGGGGCCCGCCGCCGGTGAAGCCGAAAGTGACACCGGAGGTGCTGCTATCTTGTCAGCAACCGAAGGCTGGGCGATCAGGCGCTCGTCAAGCACCTTCGCGACGTCTTGAAGCATCGCCCGAATTTCTGCGAGCTCAGCCTTACTTGCAGTTTCCGCCTCGGTTTCGGGTCGCCCGGCTTCCTTCCGTTCGGGAGTCTTTTCAGGAAGCGGCTTTTGCAGCAGGTGGTTTAAGAGCCGCTTGACCGGCTCCATGTCTTGTTCGCCAAGGAGAAATCGGGCTAGCGCAATCAAGCTCTCAATGTGAGCTTTGGCGAAGCCGACGTTATTTCGATCGAAGCCGGCCTTCTTGTGCGCAAGCTGGTTGCGTCCCTGGATGAGGCGTGAGCAAAGCCCGCGAATGGGCCCAGTCTGTTTGGACAAGCTTGGAATGGCGTGGACATTATCACTCAGCGCGTGAAGCATCTGGAGAAAGTCCCACTCGGCCTTTCCGTTTACGACCTTGAATAGAATGCGTCCTCTGGATTCCGGATTCGATCGCTTCCTGTCATTATCGGTCTGCTTCATCTTGTCGAGGACGAGCTGAGGCCATTTCGATCCCCATTGCTTCTCGAACAATGCCTCGACGCGCGCGCTTAGAATCCCCGCGGCTGTATCTTGCGCTTCCAAGGCGTATGCAGCCGGCGACAAGCCAAAGTCAGTCATCGCCATGACTTCGCCCCCCAATCCCAGCGCATCTTACGGCTCCAGAGCGAGGCTAAATCTTTGCAGCCGGCTTCGCGGTGACTCCGTGCTCAACTCCCAAACCACGCTGACGCAACCCTGGGAATCCGGTAGGCCAGACACCCAAACGTGCCCTCCAGAATCGCGCAAAACGATAGCGGTAGAAGATCCGATGAGAGCGAGATATTCGGGAGCCAGTTGAAGAGACACAGACCATTCTGCCCCTGGGATATCATCTCTGAAGACAGTCACGGTGAAGCCGTTACCCACGATCTCGTCGGCATTGCCCCCGCTGGCGGCAAGACGCCGTTCAGCGGTGCCCAGGCCAGCGTCGCGAACCCGCTCCATTGCGTCGGCCCGAACCTGCCGGCGCACAGCCAGAAAAACGTCCCGCGCATCAGGCGACATCCAGATCAATCGCCGTTCATCAGGGCTTAGCGGCGGTCCCACGGTCAGCGCCTGGCGCGCGCGCTCCTCAGAGAGAGCTCCGGTGGCCTTGCGCTCATCCTGGGTACCCAGGATGGCCGACAGCAGACGAGTATTGTATCGGTTGGTCATCTCGACCTCCGGAACTGAAAGTCCAACGAGTTTTCTATACAGTCTTTGAGCATAGCGGCCGCGGCCTTCCACTTGCTCTCGAATGCTCGACGCGACAAACCGACCCTGGCCATGAAGTGTTGCCGTGTCTCGGGCTCCACGTCATCGAATGTCTCGGTTTCGATCGCCAGCGCTTCCCAAAGGGACAAGTCCTTTTTCTTCAAGGCGTCGACGCACGGATCCATCGCTGGCCACACGTCCGTTTCGAATTCCAGCGCGCGCAAATCGGTCTGTTCCTGATAGGGAATGATTTCACACTCTGCACAAAATTCGTCGAAATAGGCCCGCAACGTCCCGAGCGAAAGGTTGATGTTCTTGTTGGTCGGGTATCGCTTGCGCAACTCGTCCCTGACCGCGAGAAGATGTTCATCCGAGTTGCGCGATTCAATTGGCGTACCGACATGCTGACGTGCAATGTCGAGCGACACGCGATCGATTGCCTCCCAATTTTTCAGCCGTTGAGCGCTTGAGGGGCTCTGCAAGCGACGCGAATTTTCGAGGAATTGACGAAGGATCTCCAACAAGGCTTGCTGCGGCGTTGTCTTGCCCCCTGATGCACTTAAATTGCCGGCATCCTTGGTAAGGGCGTGGACCAAAGGATCGATTTCGCCGAACAAGGGAAGCGCATAGGCCCATGAGCTCGATGGGCAATCCTCGTCATCTTTGTTCGACAGCTGGAGCCGGATGGCCTGGTCCATCCGTTTGGCGATATCGCGCGTCACATTCTCTACGAATCTGGCGGCGGCATCTCGAGGTATGATCGTCACTTCGGCCAATTCTGCAAACAGCTGCTGCGACCGATCTAATGCGACTTCAAATATCTGCATGCGCATGCGACGCCAGCCGATGCCGTACCAATGGTTTTCATCATATGAGCTGGGCATAATCTTCTCGGGTGAGATCGGGATCATTCTTTGGAAGGCTGCGCGAATGCCGGCCTCATGGCGCAACGTGAAACAGCTCGCTTTGTGCAAAGCTTCTTGGGCTCGCATCCGTTTCGCCGCGAACTGCAATCGTATACCTAGCTCGCGTCACGTAAGGGCAGCTGATCACGTATTCCAATCGATAGTAACCAGGATCGGGCACGGCATTGCCGACCCCTGGCCCTCCTCGTTCCCGCCCGCCCGGACCTCTTGAATTGATCTGCGTGCGAAGAATGTCCTGGCCTGCAAGGCGCAGGATGAACTCACACGATGTGAATGGCACGGTTGAATCGATGATGTCACCAGTCACGACGAACGTCAGTGGCCCGCCACGATCGACCTTGAGAAAAGCCCGCCCATATTGAACTGTGTTGCTGTCTCGGCCGGCCAAATACTCCAATGAACTTGGAGCCGCCGATATTGATTGGGCGCCTCGCGAGCCAAACGACCGGGCCAGCGCTGCTCCCTCCGCATCAATCCGGCGAGGATAGCTCACCTGATCAATCAACCAGCCGGAAATGCGACGCCCTTCCGGCAACTGATCGACCGGCGTCAACCGCTGCTGTGCGTTGGAAGCGGTCCCGGCAGCGACAAAGCAAAATAGCGTGACAACAAAAAAGCTTTTCATAACAATCCCTTACACCCAGTTCGACCGTTGTCAGCCGAGACATCCCTCAATCCCTAGACCCCCATCTTGCGGGTCTAGGGATGCTAGCACCTGTTCTAGTTGTGAAGAAAGTTCTGAAACGCTTCGGCAGTAGCGCGAGAGGGATTTGCGGTGGATTTCGATGGCGCGGCGAGATCACGCGTCGTTCGGATCAACTGTTCGCTCTGATTGATGCCGGCCTCGCTGCCGCGGATGATACCGTCGATCATCGCGACGTTTGCGCCGAAATCGGAAAGCACTTGATTGGCCCTGACGAGCTGCAACTGCCCAGGCACCATCCGTTTGGCCAAACTGATCTGTCCGGCCTGGATCATGAGCGCCTCGAGCCGCTCCTTCAACTTCCTGCGCAGTTCGCGGGCCGACGCCAGACTTTGCTCCAGTGCTGTCTTTTCCTGAAAAAGCAGCTCGAGCTGGGAGCGGAAAATGTCCAGGCTCGGATAGGTTTTGCCGGCAAATATGATCGATTGATCGGGGAAGCCCGCCTTGTCACGGTAGGCTGCACGTCCCTGTTCTAGGAAAGCGGTGTTCTTGCCTGCCAGGAGCTCCTGGTCGGAAACCAACGAAGTGACCGAGTTGAACTCGACCCTGACCGCCTCGATCGATTGTCCAATAGACCGCTCCAGCTGAGACAGCTTTTCGTAGCGGTTGTTGAGGCATCCTTCGGCGTTGCCGAGGCAGGCTGACTCACTCCAGCCAAGCGCCCTGTCGCGGACGAAGCTTTCGATGGTACTGGCGGTGGTCGGTGATACGACCGTCAATCCGGCATAGCCAGCGGCGGTGAGAGCGGAGGTCGTGGTTAAGATAGCGAGCGTCTTGATCAGCATTTTTCAGTTTCCTGGTTCGGCCACTTGGCCCGTTGACTTCAATCAATCTCTTGGAGGGAGCTCGGAGCTTTTTGCACGGCGGCCCCAAAATATTTCTTCGGCGACGGTCTAGACCGAACGTGCTAGGTCAGCGGCGCCGGAGATGGCGCCTACCTTGATGGGCAACAGTAATAAGCGAGCCGTCGTCTGCGACCACCGCGTAGACATCAAGCCAGCGTTCGATGACCTTCATGCCGCGCGGCCCGCCCATGTCTCGCGTCAATTGCTTGACCGCGCTCTTGTCGAAGAACAAGACATCTGCGTGATGTGAGCGCGCCGACCTGCCGTATCGATGCAACAGATCGACAACGATGTACGGAATGGCACGTTGCTGCATCCGGCTTGAAGCGTGGGACGTAAAGGCAAGCTTTGACATTGTGGTCTCCCCGTTTTCCGGACGAAGGAAAGTCTCGTCCGCCACTCGTTTCTTGGAGGGGGAAACCGTGGAATTGCTTTTGGACTCCAGCAAATTTATGCCGGTCCGTTGCCATGGTCGGAGCTAGGCAAGGCCGGCAATCGTATACAAGCAGATCCGTTGACGTGTGTCGGCCTGGTGGGTCATTCATAATCGCGGGTGGGTCTACTGCTCCCGTTCAGCGCAGCCCTCAATCGCCGCAGTATGTCTAAGCCAATCAATCAGTCTCCGATGCGTGGAGACGGGACACCTATGCATTCCGCATCCTTCGGCGAGTTCGCGACGGGCGGGTCAACGCGGCGAGCGACGCCGCATTGCCTCGTTCTGATCTGTAACCGGTTCGCCACCGGGAATGCTGCCCGTCCTTCCTTGCTGGGCATCGGCATCGCCGTCTTTGTAGCGTTTCCTTGTCAATACGTTCCTCGTTTGGGTACGCGGCCGGCATTGCCCGTGGGGTTGCACTGGCGGCGGGATTGCTGGGTGGCGCCCAGCACGCTTCTGTCTTGTCGACATCATCTTGCTCCATTGAAAAGGTCGTGGCCGGTTGGCCTGGGGTGGTTCCTTTTTTTGTCGTACAAGCCTGGCGAAATTGCTTCTGGCACTCGCCGGCACTCGCGCAATGCAGAGGCCGTGCCTATTCCGCATCGGCTGCAGAATCTTTGGGCGGATTTGGGCCAAATCTGTCGGACAAATTCCAACAGCGTGCTTGGGGATCGCGCCCTCACTACTGACGTTAGACAGTAGTGAGGGCGCTTTCAGCACCTGTTGCCGACTTGTCGGCATCGGGGAGGGGGAGCCTCCCCGAACCCTTCCCATGGCCGCTTAGGGCTGCGCCACCCAGCGGCCAGCGGAGCGCACGCGCTGCGCTCCACACCTCTCCGCGGCCAGGGGCACCCCGGCACCCCACATTCGTACATCGGGTACATTCAGGTGCCGCCTCGCTAAGCAACAAACCGGCCTGACAGCTTTACGTCCCGTGACGTTGCGTCAGCATCGGATCACAGCGTTTCGCTGGAAACACCCTCTCGTTTGAAAAGGAGTACCCATGGCCGAGAGTAAGATGCCCTCACACGACGCGTTCGTTGTTAGCGGCGACGGCAGGAAGGCAACGTGGACGCGGATCGGCGCCGCGTGGCCGAACGACGACGGCAAGGGCTTCAACATCGTGATTGCGCCGGGCCTTGCGGTCTCGGGCAAGATCGTGCTTCGCGAACCGAAACCCCAGGGCGACCAGGAGGGCGACTAGAAGCTGCTTCGCTCGCCGAAGCGGATGCGCTCCTGGACGCGATCCACGCGCATATCGAGATGACCTCGTGGCCCCAGTGGCGCAAGGATCAATTCATTCGAGCTGTCGAAGCGTTGGCCGAAGCCCAGCTTGTCATCGAAAAGGCAATTGAGTTGCCACAGGACGCGGAATTCCGGCAGCGCTTTGCCGCCGCCTTCATACTGTTTGCGAAATGCTGAGGCTCTCCTACGGGAGGGCCTCTTTGGGTTTGGCGTGCCCTCCGGGCCGGGCTTTCAGGCTTCGCCCGGAGCCGCTGCGCCGTCTCTGCCCATTCGGGTCTCAATCCCTCACGCGAAGCCATAATGCACTCCTCGCCGGAGGCACTCGGTCAAGCCTCTGCTTGACGGCACCGCTATCACTGAGGCGTGCGCCGGGTGCCATTTTTAACCGGTCTCGTCGCCGCAGTCGGTCCCGCGTCCCGCTACGCGGCGCTATGCTGACGCTCTTGCGGCTGCATTGTTGCCGGCCTCTGCTTGTGCGTCGGCCTTCGGGCGGTTCAACGCCGTAGACAAGCGGTCAAACCAGCTTCTTGTGGAAGTTCACGCGCGGCGGAAAGGCGTGTTCCGCGATCCGCACCTTCTGCATGTAGTTTTGCATGAACTGAACGGCCGGAGATTGCATCAGCCGCGTCATCTCTCGTTCCCGCTCTCGCCAGGCTTTCATCGCGGGGGAGTTGAACGTCTTCTCCATCAGCTCGACTTGCTTTGTAAACGCCGAAGCCTGCCCCAGACCGAATCGAGGCTGATTGCCCCTGATCCACGCTTGCAGAGCAGGATTTTCCAGGGCCTTCTGCATACGGGCAAGGCTGTCGATCGACCGGCCGTATTTCTCGACCAGCGATTGGGCGCGAGCCGCGCCCGCGAAGATATCGTGTGCGGGCTGGGGCATGGGGCGCTGGGCTCGACGCTCGCGAACCAACTCAAGTAGACCCGGACCGAAGACTTTCCACTTCCGTTGCAGCCGGGTGAGAATGGCGTTGTCTGATGCTCCCGTCCATTTGCGTGAGCGCATGACCTGACGGATGGCCGCCGCTGGGCGCAGATGGGGCCCGTCGGTCAATATGTTGGCCACCAAGCCTAGGGCCTCAAGGTCTTCCCGGTAGTCAGTTCCCGAGGGGCGTCCTCGGCGTTTTGCGCCAGGCATCGGAAAATCTCCAAATTTGACATGCCCATAAGATGGAGTTCAGCCTGAGTCCCTTCAACCAACATGAATTCCTGTCTGGCGGAAAAGACCAATAATAAATCGCTCGATGAGGCAAAAAGACCAACAATAATTCGATTCCATGCCGCACAGCCGCCTCAAGGCGGCGAGACGAGGGCCCGACATCGTCAAGCCGGGCCAACCCGGTCACTCAGCAGCTTGAAATGTGCCGGCCCTAGACGTAGCGGCGGGCCATCCGTTCGATGTCCTCGCGGATCTTGCCTCGCCGCATATGGCCGCTACGCGTCGTTTGTGGCGCGAACAGCGCCTTGCCATACCGCCGCCCGGACTCAAGCCCCCAGAAGTTCGCGGCCCTCATGCAGACGACCATCCGGTCGCCCAGCTCAGCCTGCGGAAACAGGATTGACTGCGCCCAATCGAGCATCGCCCGGCTGGAGGGAAGGGCCGCGAGGATATGGTGATCAGTGAAGGTGCGGGAGTGATAGGCGCCGATGTTGGCGATGGCGACCTTTTCGTTGACGACGTCCGGTGCGCCCAGCCAGGCCAGTCGCTCTTTGCGCCACCTTGCGGCCTCCGGATGATGATCCGTGAACCCAAGCCGCCCGGTCCGCTGTTTGACATACCGCTCCTGGCCTTCTTTCGATCTGGCGACGCGAACGTCGGTTTCCGAAAAGCCAGGCGACAGGTAAAGCAACACGACGGGCGCGGTTCGCAGCTTTCCGCCGAAATTCGACGGCAGGCAACGCAGGTCGAACCCGTGCGAGTCGTTGAGGCGCGCAAAGACAGGGCGGTCGAGCGGATGGATCGTTTCGGCCTTGCCGATGATCGACCAGAACTTGAAGATGTCCGTCATGGAAATCCTTACTTAACACCGAAGCGAGCAATTGGGCGGGGGCGATGATTGAAGACGTAGATCTTTCACCAAGAGACCGCGCTCTTTATGAGAAATTGCACGCCTCACACGGCGACCTGGGCATCGCGAGTTCTTGCGCCCACTATATCCTCAAGAAGGGTTGGCACACCCTGTCGTTCTTGCGGCGGGGAAGCGTGCCACTTCAACAGACCGCTTTTACGACGACGATGATCGTCGCCTATGCCCGTCCGTTTGCCGGAGGGCGCGGAAAAGGCATCAGTTTCCCGGAGAGACTGTTGCAATACGATCCCGGGCAAACCGCCTTCCATAAACGGCTGCTCAAGCTAAGAAGCCAGGAATACGCTCACACCGACGCCTCAACGATTTCGGTGCGGCCGCTGAAGGGCAGCGTTGTCACCGATATCCAGTCGATCCGTGATATCTCGTTCTCGCCGGACGAATTGAAGCTTCTAATTGACATGACGCAGGGCGTGTCGGGCCGGATTCGGCAGCGGCTCGATGACATACGCCGCAGCGGAAGCTAGGGCAGGGCAGCCGAAGCTGCCCCGCGACCTGGAATCAAGAACCCAGGCTTAGGATGAAAAGGATCAGGTAACCCAAGGTCACCAGACCGTAAGCAAACGCGTGCACGTTTACCTCCTTTGGTCAGAGAGATTTGGGCCCCAAATCAGGGGAGACGATCACCGATCGTTCCGATTATTTAGCCAGACGCAGATCTTTGACCGTCCGGATTCGGCAGACTTTTACGGAAATATTTTTTGCCGCAGGTACCAGAAAGCCCGGTGACGCAGCATAAATAGCGCGTTTGTGCGGTCGTAGCCGTTGGCGAACCGGAGGCTCACGACCTGGCACGAAGCTGGCGGGGTATCTGCGGCCGACTACTTGCTCGGCTCGTCTTTCTCTTCCCAGGTGACCTGGGCAACCGCCAGCACCTTGCCTACGATCTTCGGGTCCGATTGCGCGGCAACCGCATCATTGGCTGTTTTGTGGATGCGTCCACTCGGATATTTGATGCCTTCTTTGTTGATGAAGATGTTGGTGAAGCCGGTGAAAACTGTCATGGCGCTTCCTGTCTGTCAGTATTTGGGGAGCCGGTGGGTGCGGCAATCGAACGGGCCGTCCATGCCCGTGCCCTTGATGTTGGCGTTGTAGAATTTGCCCATTGAGGGGGCGTTGAGGAAAGCCTCAAACGACGCGGAAGGCATCTCGCAATAGGGATGATAGACCGACCTCAGCTGCACGACCATGAACTGCTGGGCCTTGTCATAGCAGGCGCGGTTGATGAAGCTGCTGCGGGTGATGTCCGTGCAGGCGAGGGGCGCCAGATCGAGCTTGCCGTAGTATTTGACGTCAATGGTTTCAGCCGCCGCCCAGGTCGTGCCGGCGACGAGCGCATTGACCACTGAAATGAACCGCAGCACCTGAAGCTCCTGTGTTCTTGGCGGCTGTTCTTACAACATGTACCGCCGGTTGCGGGGGGCGCGCAAGTAAGTAAGCGAGGTCCTCGCTAGCGAGTGCCTCTGCGAAGCTGTGCCGCCGCATCAAGGTCCTGCCGTGCCAGTGAGCTTTCGCCGAGCTGCGCGCGGCACCGACCACGTTGTTCATACATATTCGCGATGAACTCCGACGAGGCCAAAGGCGAAGCTGCAGCTATACTCTTGCCAAAATCGGCGACGGCCTCGGTATACCGCTCAAGCTTCATTAAGATTGCCGCGCGCGTTCCATAAAGGCCTGGTGGTCCTTTAGGGTGGTATGCTTCGGCCGCATTCAGATCATCAAGCGCCAGCTCCAGATCTCCGAATTCATGGTGCGCGTCTGCCCGAGCCATGAGCGCCATGAACTGATCTTCGCGGTCTCCAGTCTGTATCGCCCCAGCAAAGTCCGCTAGCGCGTTCGCCTTTCCGGCTTCCCCAGTACGTTGCCATAGCAAACCACGACAATAGTACGAGCTTGAGGCCTTGTGGCCTCTTTCGATTGCCATGCCGTAGTCCGCGATGGAGGCCGCATTTTCGTCCTTGGCAGATAGAAGGCCGGCGCGCTGGAAATATCCCTCTGCAAACTCAGGATCGATTTCAATCGCCCGTGTGTAGTCTTCCACGGCCCTGTCGAGGTCTCCAAGCTTCTTCCCGCGATTGTAATACGAATTGCTCCACGCGATGCCTCGGTGGAAGTAGATGTCACGGTCATTTGGCGAGATACGGAGCGCCGCAGAAAACGCGCTGATAGCGCTGTCGAGCTTTTGCTCACGAATGGCCTTGTGACCCTGTTCGAGAAGTCGATCTATGGGATCTCGACTATGATCTTCCTCATCTGTCTGACTGTTCAGGCTGCTCTCAAAACGCTTTATATCCCAGTTGGACCGCAGATAGTTGACGGTCGAGCCTTTGCTCAGAACAAATGTCCTATCGTTGCTGATCGTGATCATAAAGCCGCTCGATTCGGCACGAAGCAGGATCTTGATTGATTCTTCGGTGCAGGTTTCTCCGCTCGCGGTTTGCCTGAATTGCTCCGCGTGATACTTCTCCCGTAGCCTAGATATCTCCCTGCGCAACATGCCGACAATCAGCAGGTTGTCCTTGTCGATCGCCTTCGCCAGCTGATGGGAGACAGCCGACATTGCACGGCCTATCTCGTCGAGGGAGTAGCCTCTTTTGGAAAATGAATCGGCAAAATCTGCGAGCCGATCAATCGCGATGTCGGTATGCTGCCGTGGCAGCTCAGGGACGCCAACGTCCATTATTGCTGAACCTAGCGAGCCAAGCGCCTTCTGTTCTTCTTCGAGCTGACGGCTTAACCGGTTGATCTCTTGCGCGAGCCCTTGAGCGCCCTTGCCTTCCGTTGAAAATGAACTCCCAAGCCCCAGCATCGGCAAGGTAATTGCCAGATAGCTGATACCCGCCGACTCCTGTATCTGAACGACGCGGCTCTTCAGCTCCGGAATAAGTTCATTGTCGACGCTTTTCTTGGGCTTGTTTCCAAAGAGACCAAACACCGGCCCGCCCCCGTCAATGCCAAAAGGTTAGCTTATCATGCTGCAACTAGGCCGGGAATGGCCTTTTGCCCTGGCTTCCGGTCTTCTCCGCAAGCTGGCCGTTGCACAAATCAAAGCAGGTGCGACAGGGCTAGATTGGTTCGTCTGTGCCGAGCGCTTCAGTTGCCGCGGGCAGAGGACCGTTGACGACGTATCCGGCTTTGGCAATTTTTTGCAACGCGGAGATCGCCACCATATGCTTATTATCGCGGGCGGAGTAGCGCGCTACGCTCCTCACCAGCGCAAAGTCACCGTAGTAAATTTCCGTCCAATCGCCGGTTAGGTCGATTTTCAAGCAAAGCAGCATATCCGCTTCGCCACGAAAGCCGATTTGGGATGCAGCGAAGTTTGCCTTCACTTGCACCTTTTTGCCATCCGGCGCCACGGCGTCGTAGCCGTTCGCGCCACGCGAGGCTTGCTGAAGGCCGTACACCTCAGTCGCAATAAACTCACCGTAGTCGCCCAACAAATTGCCGAGACCGGCCCATTTGAACTGAGGGGCGAGCGACTTCAAGGTTCGCTGCGAAGCAAAGAGAGAGGCCAACACGCCCTTCATGGCTTCGATTCGCTGCTCTTTGCTGATCATGTTCAAAACTATGCGTGGATTAGAGGCAATATCAAGCGTGCTTTTAGGGTGCACCCGAATGCCACAGTGCTCGCCTTCAAAGAACATGTGTCACTAGGGTTCGTTTCGGATTTTCTTGACACGTGAGGCATCGGCTCTCAGACTTCCTGCCACGAAAAGAAAGCGTAGGAGTTTGACGGGACAGGTTGTCGGTTATGTACGGGTGAGCACACTCGACCAGAAGACCGATCGTCAGCTCGTCGACATACCCCTTCAACGTACCTTCACCGATCACGCCTCTGGCAAGGACACCGATCGCCCCGCACTGGCACAGATGGTGGCTCATGTGCGGGAAGGGGACACGGTCGTGGTCCACTCCATGGACCGGCTCGCCCGCAACCTCGAAGATCTTCGCCGCCTGGTCAGAGAGCTCACCGGCAAGGGCGTTCAAGTCCAGTTTCTCAAGGAGAGCCTCACGTTCACGGCAGAGGCCTCGCCGCTGTCCCAGCTCTTGCTCAACGTCATGGGCTCCTTTGCGGAGTTTGAGCGGGCTCTCATCCGCGAGCGGCAGCGGGAAGGCATCACGTTTGCCAAGACCAGGGGCGTCTACACGGGTCGACGGCGTTCGTTAAATGCAGAACAGGTGCGCGAACTTGTCAGGAGCGTCCGGGAGGGTGCCAAGAAGGTTGCCATGGCGCGAAAGTTCGGCGTCAGCCGCGAAACCGTTCATCGCTATTTGCGCGCGGCCCAGGCTTCTACGCACGTCCCTGATAAACAAGAAGAGGAGAAAACCGCATGACCGCCATCATGCTCACCCGCATCGACAACCACCGCAACCTGGCGCGGTTCTACAAGCTAGACATCCAGCCGACGCTGTTTGGCGAATGCTCGCTGGTTAGGGAATGGGGGCGTATCGGCCGCGCTGGCACGGTTCGCATCGAAACGTATCGGAGCCGGGGTGCTGCCGACATCGCTATGGCCTCGAACTGGACGAAGAAGCTCAAGAGAGGCTATCGCTAGGCCTCGAACAATCCGGGGTTGGCCGATGGGCGAGGCGAGACGAAAACGAGAAGCGGTTCTGAACGGCCCCTGTCCATGCGGCTCGGCGAAGGTCGCGCGCCTTTGTTGCTTCAATGGCAAGGAGTGGCACAAGCCCGCCTGCACTCTCGGGCCGAAGTCGCTTCCACCGTCGTCGAGTGTGGCCAAGTGCTACATGAAGGAGTTGGGATCTTGTGTCGCCCCCATCTCGGGCGAACACATTATCTCGGAGTCGGTAATACGAGTTCTGATGGGAGACGGTGAGTTCTCGATTGGAGGCCTGCCGTGGCTTGCGCCAGACGAGGAGAAGATACTGGCGCCCCAGAGCCTGCGAACGAACTGCCTATGCACCAAGCACAACAGCACGCTGCATCCGCTCGACAACGCAGCGCGCTACTTCTTTGCGTCGCTGAAATCATATCTCGAACGCGAAGAGGGGATGAGGCACGCCCTTGTTTCGGGGCATGACGTTGAGCGCTGGCTTCTAAAGACCGCCAAAGCCGCCGCCGTCTCAAAGAATCTCGCGAGGGGCCGAACACCCCTTTCCGGCGCGTTCTCGTGGGATTCAGCGATACTCGACATGCTCGACGACCCGCGCCATTGGCCGGAGGGTGCTGGACTGTATTGCACCATGAACGCGGGCGACCGGATGTCGAATCATCCGCGCTTCCAATTGCAGCCCCTTACAAACGCTCAAGAAGACATCGAAGCGGTGGCCTTGAACATCCTGGGCCTGGGCTTCGTGTTGTTGCTCGAACCACTTGATGTCGACAAATATCCCTTCTTGCGAGGGGCAAACTATCGGCCAGGAAGAATCATCATATCGTACCCGACCTCGACCAGCTGGCTCACGATGAGCTGGGAAGACGGGAGGACGCATTAGGCGTTGACGGTGCAGTTTGTGCGAACCGTGCCGTGAGCTAGGCCGGCACAATAATCAAGCAGCCGTACCAGCCGCTCAGTCTGGCGCGGGACCTTTCGGCCAAACCCAGTCGTGGCCGGTTTTTGCCTTGAGCCTGGCGAGCAGCTTTTCTATCTTTTCGACGGTCATCACGTCGAGGAATTTGGCCAAATCTTGCCACTCTGGGGCGCCTCCAACTTGGAATTCGAGCGTGAGATTAAACCCGACAATAAAGCGCTTGTCCTCAAGCCCGATCTCCATCGCGTTCGAGATAGAGCGATGACCGTCGTTATGAGCGAACCTCTTGTTCCTCATATCGATGATCTGATCATGGGCTCGCCGGAGTTTCTCCGGAAGGATGTCGCGAGCGAACCCGCTGCCGATTCCACCCTGATGCAGGCGCACGTAGGTCACGACGAATGCCGTCGTGAGCATGTCGAGTTCCAGAAAGGCCTTCATGTCGGCCGCGAATTTGTACTCCGACAGGCGTTCCGCCGCATACTTCAGTGCCACCAACGAGGTGAACGAGTTCGATATCCTGATGAGTTGCGACAGTTCCTTATCGACAGATTCAAGGACGGCACGTCCGTCGTCCGCCATAGCCTGGAAATGGTTCCGCCACTCTTCGGGAAGAAACTGAATCGCCTCTTCGGGCAGTGAGTAGTATTCAGGCTCTTCCTCGGTTTCGATCGGATCGTTTTGCACTTTGCTCCTTTACCCGCTGGGCTATGCCGACACATTGAGATGTAAATAACCGTCTGCGCCGAGATTGACCAGGAATGCATCCCCTATTGCGGTAGACGTAAGTAAGAGATTGCACTTGCCTTCCCTAGAATACACCACCGGCTGGGCTGCACCATTCCGGCCGCCCACGTGGGTCAACAGGAACCTCCCGACGCGCGCCGCTGCGTAAGCCGTGAGTGCACTCCGCGGCAGCGCGCGGGTCCCTCCTATTGACTACGGGGACGGCCTCATCGCGGCCAATAGCATTTGCGATTTTACGACGATGCGTGTCGCGCAAGTCAGCACCGCGACCGCAATGAGGGAAGATGTCAGCAGGCGCTTTTGCCGTCATCCATATCTCTGTGGTATTGCACGCGCATGCAGACGACAGAAGTCATTTCGCGCCTGAGGGCTATAGAACCGCAGTTGCGGGCCTTTGGCGTGGACGGACTATACCTGTTTGGCTCTTATGCCAGAAACGAAGCAGGCCCCGATTCCGACGTCGACGTATTTATCGATCGGGCCCCCGGCACCGAGCTGGATCTCGACGCCTTCATGGGCGCCTACGACCTCCTAAAGGCGGCACTGCCGGTCAACGTCGACTACGGTACCCGGACGGGTCTCTCCAAGTTCATCCGGGAAGATGTTGAACGCGAGGCCATCCGCGTTTTCTGATGGCGCCCAGCAAAACGCCCGTTATCCGTCTTTTGCACATTATCGATGAAGCCGAGGCCATAAGCCGCGCGCTTGTTGGGATATCGAGCTTGAGCTTTCAGGATTCTTGGGTGCTGCAGCGGGCCGTGGAGCATGGATTGCTCATCATCTCGGAGGCCACCAAGACCCTGCCTGCCGGACTGAAGGAAGCCGCACCGGATATTGCCTGGCGTAAGATCGAAACCCTGGGCAACTTCCTGCGACACGAATATCGGGATGTCGATCCGGATCTGATCTGGAACATCACGCAAGAAAACCTGCCAGGGCTATTGGAAGCTGCACGCAGGCTCGCTGAACGATTGCGCGAACCTGAGCCAGTTTGATCACTTGCCACGTGCACGATCAATCAGCATGTCGATCTCCCGTTCAGCCGCCGCCTCCGACTCGTCGATGGCTTCGCGAAGATCCTGTGTCGACGCCATAAAGGACTGATACGTCGATAATGCAGCGTGCGGGTTTTTCCCGGCGCGCAGACGCCTTGCCTGTGCTCTCCAGGATTCGATGGGATCAGATCGAAATTTGTGAGGATAGTTGGATCGGAGAAACTCGATAAACTGGTGCATATTGCCGTTCCAGCTGCGTTCCGCAGCAAAGGCCCGACCTTCCTTCGAGAAAGCGAGGCGCCAAGCCTGGGTATCGAGAACAGCAACGTCGCGCGTCGTCTCCTGTCCTTCGTAAGCGCCGCGCGCGATGATGCCGATCCCGACGTCCTGCTGCTCGATGACGTCATTTATTTCATCGGCCAGAGAGGCGATCGTTTGACGAGGATCGTGATTGCATGCCTCACGGAGCACTTTACAACCGTTCGAGAAGTCGTCGAATCCCACCGAAAAGAATGGGTCGCCCTTGAAATACTTCTTCGACCGTTCTGGCAATTTCTGGTTTGAACCCCAGCCCAGGCGTTTTGGCCTGTACGAACTCAGATAGCCGCACGCGACATCAAAATAGAACGGCGCGAGCGCCGGCAGGAGCTTTTCGTGTTTGAGGCCGACATGGTAAACCTCATTCCGATAGCCGTGCATGGTCGTAATGGTCTGCGCGATCTCGTCTGACAGGCCGCCCGCGATCTTCGCGAATTTAACTTTCGCATCGAAATTGCGCCCCAGCGCGTTATCCAATGCCGTCTGATGCTTATATGTCTCCTTCTGCCAGGCGTACATTTTGAGATTCGACGCCTTGTCCTTTGCAATTTGATGAAGGATCAGTTCGACGGCATTGTCCGTAAGCATCATGCCAAATCGGGCGTAGTGAACGTCTCCCTTGGAGAGTTGCTCCAGCGCGAGATCGAGCTGTTCGATGACTGAAGCGAAAAATGGAAGCATCAGAGCGGCGCCTGCGCTGGCGGGTTGAAGGGGCGGTGGAGGGACGGATTATTCATGTCCTTGGCCCCGTTTGCTTACATTTTGCTGCGGCGTCGCCTTTACGATCAATGTTGGTGTGGCCGAGACTACAGTAATTGTCCGCGAAGCACGGGTGAGCGCGACATACAGGTCGTTGCGGCTCAGCTTCTCCGGCGCAACGATAACGGCGTGGTCAAATTGAAGGCCCTTTACCAGGAGTGTGCTCCCGACAGACCGCCGCGCCAGGCGCCGCCCGGCGTGCCGCATCTTGTTCTGAACATGCCAAGCGGCCTCTGCGAGAGTTGAATGCTCTCCACGGACCACCAGCCTGAGGGTATTCTGCACGGCTGATAGCAATTCTCTTCGGAAGGCGACCACGCCGGACTGCCGGCGTAAGCACTCCAGGAGACTGAGCACGTGGGCGAGTTCGTTTGATGCGAGTAGATCAAGCGCCGCGCGCTCGGATTCGGTGATCTTATTTCTCGGCTTCCATCCCCCCGCCAGGCGGACCACGCGGCGCTCGAAGGCGGCTCTCGCCAAGCCCGACATTGCACCGGCCGCGAGATCAAGGACCGCAGTAAGCCGATCCCGTGCCGTACATACGTCAATTTCCGCAAGGAAGCTGCCCAGGGTCTGACAAGCTACAGGTTCGATTGCGGAGCATTTCAGCTTTGCCGCCAGTGATCCGCGGATAAGCTCGCTGGCCTTATCGCCGATCACGATCAGCGTCTCTTCGCCTCGAAGCTTGACCGAACGTCCTGCCGACATATTCGCCTTAAGTAGATCTTGCTTGGTCAACGACTGCGGAATGACGCGTGACACGCATCTCGGCGCCGCGGCCAGGTCGACGCGGTTTAGCTGTTCCAGCTGGTCACGGATGCCGATGAG
Source organism: Bradyrhizobium nitroreducens (assembly GCF_002776695.1). GTDB lineage: Bacteria > Pseudomonadota > Alphaproteobacteria > Rhizobiales > Xanthobacteraceae > Bradyrhizobium > Bradyrhizobium nitroreducens. The sequence goes on along the minus strand of NZ_LFJC01000003.1, from coordinate 5,726,589 downwards.
CCAGCACCCGAGCTTGTCGTTCTTTACCCGCTTCCATCGCCAAGGCTCTTTGAGCGCGCCGATCTGTGGAAAGTCAGTGGTGACGGCCTTCCAATCTGCTAGCTGTTCATTGCGAAAGCCGAAGATGGCCTGCAGCGGATCGCCAAATATGCAAGTCGGTAGATGCTGCGACAGCGCGAGGATCAAAGCGTGCTGCTCGGCCGTGCAGTCCTGATATTCGTCTACGAGCACCCGTTGGTAAGATGCTTTTAGAACGCCTGTGACGAATCCGCCGCGAATCAGTTGCGTGGCAGCGGCGTATACGGCCGGCCAATCCTCACCACGCGGCTCGCGCGTTGCGAGACCTGACCTCCGTGGGAAGGCTGCTGCAAATCTCAATGACCAGCCGGCAATCGTCTCCAGGTCCGTGTGATGAAGGCTGACGTCTTTCTCTTTCATCCGCTGACGCAGTGAATCCACGCCAGCCAGGGTATGTGTGAGCACAAGGCATTTGGCCGGGCCGCCCGCGGCCTTCACCACGTCAGCAATGCAATCGGTCTTGCCGCAGCCGGCGGGCGCAACGACGGACCCGAGCCTCGAACTCAGAACCGCGTCGACGATAGGCTCATTGCTCACGATCTACCCAAGCCCGAATTTCAGCGATTGTCTCCGGAAACTTGCCCTTCAGCTCGTCGAGATGCGGTCCGACATGCTTACGTCCGATCCACTCGGCATGGCTGATGTCCTTGAACCACCCGCGCTCGCCTGGTTTGCCCTTCGATTTTGTGAGTTCACCCATGGCAATGCGGAGTTCGGAATCATCCGCAGCCTTCTGGACTTCCGCGACCGATTTAAAACGCTTTTTAGAATACTTGCTGGAGAGACGGTCGAGGAACGATTGATCGCTATCCTGAATGGCCGCTGCGGCCTTGATGAGTGTGGCTACCGCATCGGTCGGAAGATCCCGGAAAAGGTGATCCTCCGTCGCGTGGCCTGGGGCCCAGCGGAAGATCGTCACTCCCGCTGAGGTGAGTTCGTTGAGAATCTTAGCGTCCTTTGGCTCGCAGTCGTTGTCGAGCAGGAGGCCGACCCGATAGCCGAGCGCGTGGAAGTAGCCGGCGATGACCGGTGCCTTGTCGACGCCGCCGCCGGACACCGGCACGATCCCGGCGGTGGAGAACGGCAGGTGCCCCTTGCCGACCCAGTAGTCGTCGAGACCCCTGACAAGCCCAACCTCAGTCTTTCCTTCACAGACCAGAATGGCCGGCGCCAGATAGGCCTGCGGGTTGGCTCGTGGCTGGCTTTGGGCATCGAGTCCCGGATAGGGCGTGTTGGCAGGGACGACTATTGTGATCCCTGTTCGAGGGTCACGTCTGACGACATTCAGCTCGGCAATACTTAACTCCTGAAGCACCACCGGCGAATGCGTCGTCATAAACACCTGGGCTTTGGTAGTGCCGCCTGCTCTTTCTTCCTTCAATTGTCGCAACAGCCTCGATATGCGGTGAGGTTCAAGCCCGTGTTCAACCTCGTCAATTAGCGCCACCGACGCCCTGGCACGGGCGTAATCCTGCAGCGCGGCCGTAAACAACCGTGACGATCCCACGCCAAGCCGGCGAAGGGGCAGATTGCCATCGTGTAGCGAAATGCCGCCACCCGACAGTCCCATGGCCTGGACGTCAAGCATCGCGTGCAACGCGTCACCGACCGGCACGCCCAGCAGCCGCGCCGCTTGTTTGACCTCTTCAATGGTCTCCGCGAATAAGGTCTTCGAGTCCCGCGAGAACTCTTGGCGCGCGACCCGGCCTGCCTCTGCCATCAGGCCACGGGAAGCCGCTGGCCCCTTCGTGATCCGGTTGAGAACCGATTGACGGCCCCAGGCCAGGTGCCGGTCCGCGTAGGGGCCTAGTCGGCTTGGGGCGATGTCCTGGCGATCTTGAAAGGCTAATGCGCGTGAACTCTGGTCGCCTTGCGCTACCCGTTGATTGAAAAGCGTCCACTCCGCTTCAAGGGTGTGGTCCCCAGTGAGCCTTATGGACAGCACATCCTCGAGCCCACGCGCTTCATCAGGCTCATCCTCCAGTCGTTTGGCGGTATCGTCCCACCCTCGCAGGTAATGACCGTACCGATCCTCCTTCAGGAATTCCGTGGGGAGATCGCCGATGGTGACTGTGATCGCGATCGGGTTGGCTTTTGGGTCAACAGCGTAAAAATCGGTGTCGTCGAAGGTGACGCTGTTGCGCGGAGCAAATGCCAGCTCAATGGCATCGAGAACAGTCGTTTTCCCCGAATCGCCCGGACCCACCAAGCAATTGGTGCCCGGTGCCGGATGCCAAGAGAGCTGCTTGATTCCTCTAAAATTGACTACCTCGACGTGGACGATTCGCAAGCCGTACCTCCCCCTGCCGCGAAGAGGCTACCATGGAGCCGCAACTAGTGGTAGCCGGTGAGGCCTAAGCCCGCGTCAGGACGTCCTCGAGAGAGTCCATCACATGCAGACCAACAACGACGATCGGGAGGCAATGCGCATTCCGATAGCTTCCCTTTACAAGCACTGGATCACTGCCGACTCTGTGAAGGCTCGCATGCACCTGGAAATCACAATTCCAGAAGACATGCCGCCGCAGTTGGCCGCAGAAGGCCAGAAATGGTCCCAAGTGCAGACCATGGCCGTTTTCTACGGTTGTTCTACGTCGTCATCGAGGGATATCGCGAACTTCGATTGAAAGATGAGGCCATAGATGCGCTGCTTGGTGCAAACAACTACGAAGCTCGTCTCCGTCGATTTCGCAATGCGGTCTTCCACTACCAGGAAGATCCCTTTGACAAGCGCTTGATCGAGTTTCTTGATGCCGAGGACAGCGAGCACTGGGGCAAGGCGCTCTATGAGGCGTTTGAGAAGTTTTTCGAGAAGGTGCTCCCGATCAGACAGATAGTCGAGCGGCTCCGCAGCCCGGAGGCGGATAAAGCCTGACCAATTGTCGAGAGTGTCTAACCATCGTAAACGCTTCTGTCGGCGGAATCGGGCTACGTCTGCGGGAACGCAAGTCAAACCTAAACCGCCGAGACCCCGAAGGCTCGGCGTCTACGTTCTCCCAGCGTGATCCACCAACAACGAAGAAGTCGACATAGCCAGATGCCCACGCGAAAGCAACTATCTCGCCCGGAACGCTTCGGACTCTGGAAGGCTTGGGATGGTTGCTGCGCCTGGTGCGCCGAGAAAGTCGTATTTAAAGACGTTCAGATCGACCACCTGATCCCGCTGGACGCTGTAGCTTCGGATGAAACGCGCGAGGAGATAGTCAGTCGATATTCCCTTCCAGCCGATTTCGATTTTTCGGGTCTTGAGAACCTGGTTCCCTCATGCTCCAGGTGCAATCGCCTGAAATCGAGCCAGGTCTTTGAACCTTCGCCTGCCCTTATCCTCTTTATTTCGTCCGTTCGCCTCAAGGCCGGCCTGGCGCGGCACATCGCGAACGCGTTCAACGCCGATGAGAAGAAAGAAAAGCTACTGGCGAAGGTCGAGGCCGCCATGCACAGGGGTGACATAACCGAGTCGGACATTACCGAGCTTCTTGCTTCGCTGCCTGTGCTCGTCAGAAAGGCCGCGGTCGCACAGCCGGATGTGTACCTCCAGATCGCCCCTGGTTGGGAAGTGGTCGAGCAGCGCGGTCATCTCGTCACGGTTAGGGCATCAAGCGGTCGAACCGGTATCACGTCGACATCCGGTCATGCGAGCTGGATCTGTCCGTCCTGCGGACAAAATGGCCCGTGGAACGGCGTGATCTGTTTATCTTGCGGCAGGATGAGCGATCCCGGTGATTAAAAGCGAGGCGGCGTTATCTTGTTGGAAATGTCGAAATTGAACTGCCGACGGCGAGATACCAAGACTACTGGCGTTCAATCCAGATTAACCTAGCACCCAATCCTCTTCGTCGATCAGCTGCATGAGGTTCAGCCAGTCGACCTTCATCGCGTTGCAAACACCAGGAATCTTCGCGAGGCTGCCGGGGCCGGTTTCTTCGGTGATGACGGTGTAGTTGTTGACCTTGGCGAGCGCGATGACGAACGGGTCGGCCTGGAATTTTTCCTTACCAGCCGATATGAGGCCCGTGTAGGTGTTGACGATGTGATCCACCTGTTGCTGCACCAGTTCATCCGGTGCAATGAACATCGTTTCTCGCGGCTTTAGCCAGCCGTGCAGCTCTTCAGAGCGTTGCTTGTTGCATTCGCGGAGCACCAGTGTCGACGAGACCATTCGACCGTCTGTCACCAGCTGGTCCAGTTGCTCCCACAGTTTGGGAAAGCGATTGGGCTTGTAGCGCTCGTACCAGGCGGCGATCAGCGCGCTTGTATCGATGCAATAGATCTTTTTCGGCATGCCGGCTTAGCCCGTCATGCCAAAGGCCGCCTTTTCCATCACGGGAACGGTAGCAACCTTCATGTTCAAAAGACCTGCGACATCGCGCAGTGTGAAATATCGATCGTGATAGCCCTGAAAAATCAGCCGCGTGAAGCTCCGGCCGAGCTGGCTCAGCACCACGTAGTGGTACTTGGGGCCGCCTTCAGACGGTTCTTTCTTCTCGTCGAGCTGGGCATAGATCTTCTGGAATTCGGCGCGCTTGCTGTCATAGAAGGCCTGCGTCGTGCGGCCGAGCGTCAACAGGCGACGCAGCACGGCTTCCTGACTCACGCCGAACCGTAACGCGAGAGCGTCCAACTCATCATCCCGCCAGCTCTTCTGGCTGCCTTTTTGCGTGACCAGTTTTTCACTTAAAAGCCAGTCGCGCGGCATCAAAGCCGCGGCAGCCACGGCGTTGCAGAATTTCTCGACATCGGGGTGCGGAGCATCGTTCCGGTCACCGCCCATGTTGCTCACGCCGCTTTGGCGTAGCGCAAGATGGCAGAACTCGTGAAGAAGTGTGAACACGCGGCCGTTGCCGCGATCCTTGCCGTTGATGAGGATGACGGGCATCTTCTGCTCGGCCAGCGCGGTACCGCGCATCTCGCGGATTTTCAGCCGTGGGACCACGAAGACCAGCACGTCTTTGGCTTCGATCGCCATTCGCCAGCCATCGAACGCCTTGCGACCGAAGCGCTGTTGCTTGGCTTCGTTCACATCGAGGTACTTCCGGATCTCGCCACCAAACTCCTCGACATCACTCTTTAGGGTCGCTTTGAGGTCAAAAGTCTGGACCGGTTCGCCAAGTTCGTCGCGGACCGTCATCGCAATCTCGCGCCGCTCTCTGGCCAAGCGAATGCTGTAAGTCAGCTGCGGAGAAAAGCCTTCTTCGACGCCCGGAAGCCGGCGGAAATCCTGGATCGGCTGCCAGCCCTTCGGCGGTGCCTTGAGATAGAACAGGCTGACCGGACGCTTGTAGAGGTCGGCGATATCGAGGAGCTTGGCAAAGGTCGGCGTCTCATCGCCCTTTTCAAGCGCGCTCAAACGCTCGACATCAAGGTGAAGACGGCGTGCGGCCTCGTCCGGGCTAAACCCGGCTTGCTCCCGCGTCCATGCAAGCATGGCCGGGTTGATCAAGGCCTTTACACTCTTCGCCATCTTCGTGCTTCCCCGGCAAGATTCTACCCCGACCGTCAAGGGGCGGGCAGAACTTTCAGCAGTACCGGGCTAAAAAATCGTTCAGGTGTGCTCGCGCCGCCGCCCTTACCGGCAGGACGAATGCGAAGGGCTGCGCTGCTCGCCGAGACCCTTGCCGGTCGAGATAAGTCCTCCAGCACCCCGGTCAATAGGTGGAAGGTGGGATGAGTCAAAATCACCACGCAATTTCAATGAATTAGTGACCGCGGCGACGCGTGGACGGAAATCTGGCGGTGTACTGTCGGCATTCTGCCGTGTTCGGCTTGGCGGCGCAGGCCTATGCTTCGGAACATAGGAGGACGACATGACCACGACCGTACTTGATCCAAAGCTACTCGGCTTCTGGGCCCGCTGTGTCCGTGAGGCGCAGCACCTGTCCCAGGAGGCCCTGGCCGCCAATGCGTCGGTTAACATCAGGACGATCCAGCGCTTCGAGGCCGGCCAGCCTATCAACGTCATGTCGCGCCGGGCCGTGGCGAAGGCGCTCGGATATAAGAACCCCGACACGTTCGAGGACCCGCAGTTCATCACCGGTGTATTGTCGTTTTTCGATGGGCTCAAGGACCTGCAGCAGAAGGGCCTTGATGACCAGCACCCGGACCATGTGCGGATCGACGCGCAGCCGCTGGTCACCGGCGACGCGGCCGCCCATTTTGCCGGCGTCGTCAACGCCGTGTCGTTCACGATCGACCCGGCTCTGACCGACGAGACCAAACAGGTCGCTGCCAGCTTCTGCGACTATGTCCAGGATCTGATGGACGTGGATGATTTTCCGGTTTCCAGCCGCCTTGGCTTCGCGAAGGATCTTGATGGCGTCCTGCAGGAGCTGCGCGGACTGGGTGCCAACGTCTATTCGGCCACCCGTGATCGCAAGTTTCGAGGAGCCGACTGGGGGGACAAACCCTCGTGGGAGATGACGGTAGGCTACCTCGCCATTGTTCCGGCCGACCGCGAGCTCACCCAACTCTATATTCCGCGCCGGATGAAGCTCGCCTAGCGCGAATCTCTCAGGTTGTCGTACTCGTCCAGGAGGAAGTGCAGGTAGCTGCGGATCAGATTGCAGAACAGGCGGGCCTCATGGGCCGAAAGCTCAGACTCGGCCGACAGCGTTGCCCCGTGCCGGACACCACCGCCCGTGGGCGAGGAAAGATAGCCATGGAGGGTTTTCATCCAGCCGATGGCCTGCTCTGCGACTTGGCCCTTGCGGTGGGTACGCAGCTCATCCGCGATCTTGTTGAAATACTTCCCCTGGATCGTGCCATCGCCAACGGGAATGCCCTGAAACGCCGTCGACACCGTCTCCAGCAGCCAAAGGATCTCCTGCACGGCCGCGCGGTTCTTCCCAGCCGTTAAATATTCCTCGGCTTGCTTCGTGGATTGCTGGATTTTATCGAGCGCCTGCGCGTCCAGCGATGGCGGCAGGATCTCCATCGCGACCGGCGAGGGTGCATTGCGAGCGATCAGCTGGGGCGGGTTCAGCTCGTAGCCGGCCTCGTGGGTGCCCAGCACATAGTTGATCATCGCCGTATCAGGCACTACCAGCTCCGGGTTCTGGTTCTTGATGGCCTGGCCAGCGTCGAAGAACGCTTCGATGAACATCGGCGCGTTGTCCCCAGCCTCACGCATGTAATCGTCGAGATCGCTTTCAGCCCAGCTCAGTGAGGAGCTCTGGTGCGCGGGGCGGCCCGCCGCATCCGCAAAGTAGCGCTTGTAGTGCTCGATAATTGGCTGACGCTGGCCGTATTGGCCCGCAACCCGCTTGATCAGGACGGCGAATTCATCGATCACGCCCCTGGCGATTTTGCCAGGAGATCTAAAGCGCCAGGAGGGGTCGAAATTCAGCACCGTTCTGCTCCGCGCCGCTGGGTAGGATGTCGATTTGCCACGCATCGTCGCGAGGCGCGTCGTAAAATCGCATTTGTGCTTTTGCGACGCTACTGAATATTACCGGTGCGCGGCGTTCAGCAGCTCCAAGAACTGCGTGTCGGGAAAGCAGACGATATTGGCGAACATATCGTCGTGGGCCTTCTCGATCTCTCGCAGTTTCGCCGCATAGGCGCAAATGCGCTGGATCTTGTTGATATAAGCCGCGGGGCCAATCATCACGCCGATAGAGCCGAGCAAGCTGGCGTTGGTGATGCCACCCAGGATGTGTTTTGACGAGGTCGAGTACTCAAGCTCAATGGCCAGCAGGCAACGGGGGTTCGGGTTGTAGTAGAACCCGCCATGGTTCTGACGGGTGACCTCGTTTCTCAGGTGGAGCAGCAACGGATGTTGCCCATAGCGGTCGATGCTCTCCAGGTCCGCATCCTTACGCTCACGCGTGACATTGAATGGCCCAACGGCAATATCCAGCCGTGGAGCATAGAGCGTTCGGCCGAACACGTCGTCGGTCGCATCCGAGCGGACGCTCCATTCAGATTTCACCAGGTCCCGAGGAAACACAGCACCCAGGGCATTCTTGATCGCCGCCTGGACTTCCTTCGCGCCCACAGGTCTTCCCCCATCCGATGCCAGTCTGTGGCAGCATTTGCCGTGCGTAAAGCCGAATCCTCACCAGAAGTTGGGTCAGGGCCGCGGAACGCTCGCTACTGCTACACATCCACTCTATTGGTTCGAGCTTAGCTTCCCCATTGAAGATCTGCACCACCCGGCCGGCAAGGTCGGGTGAATAGGTCTGCAGCGCAACCCGTCAAGGCATCCACGCGGCTTTGCACGCGGAGCCTCCTTGACTGGTCGCTCAGGCCTGCTGCCCTCGGATTCTCCCGACCGGCCGCGATGGCGCAGCCGATAACCAACGGGAGAAACTCAAATGCTCAACGACACCAACACCGCAACAATCCGCAGCCTCAACGATGGCTTCAGGCGCAACCTCGTGTTTGGCGGCACCGTCCTGCTTACCCAGGGCGTAACCTGCCTCGAACCGGATCGTCTGGCCGAGCTGCTCGAAGCGGTGCGTACGTTTGACAGCTTCACGCCCGATAACGACCCGCACGGCGAGCACGATTTCGGCGCCATCGACCAGAATGCCGTCCGCTATTTCTGGAAGATCGACTATTACGATCTGTCCAAGAAAGCTTACTCGCCTGATCCGGCCAACTCGACCGTTACCCAGCGCGTGATGACGATCATGCGGGCCGACGAATACTAGGAGGCGCCGACATGACCAAGAGCGACGAAGCGACGTTGCGCTCGTGTCACCAACAGAAAGCCCCGCTCGACAACGGGGCAAAGCCACCATAGCACAAGAGGGGGATGGGTATCTAAGGAAAACAGTCGGCGCATGCGTTCGGCCGCGCTGCGGCCTCCGCAAGCGCCCGACAATCCCCTGGGTACAATAGAAACCAACGAAAGCACATTCCATGGCCTCGACAGCATGGCTCTCCACCATCACCATCAACACCGATAGCGCATCACTGCGACGCATGCGCGGCTCTCTCCGGCGCGACGATACCGTTGTGCCGTTCCGCGACAGTGACGTCATCGCCAAGTACATCAACCACGTCCTCGACAGTAATGGCGCCTGGGACGGCATTGACGCAGGCATAACCGTTACCCGGGCCAAGCCCGTGCGACAGCCGTGGCAGAAGGGCCTGCAACAAGAACTACAGCCCTTGCTGGCCGAGTTCTCCCCTAAGCGCCGCCGCCAGCTCAACGGGCTCGCCTGTTGTGCCTTCGGCGCCCTGATACTGCTCGCCTGCTTTGTCACGTTCGCGCTTTGACATGCAGATCCGATTGCCCGACTACCCTGCTGCTTACCCAGCACGAAGGGTGCCGGTCTTTGCATCGCAGCTCTTGCCCACGGGCAAACGGCCTGTGATGTTACATAGGTATCTTAGGAAAAGAGAGCGGCTGCTGCGCGCGGGCCGCTGGCGCGGCCCGTGCTCGCATCCGCTGGCGTGTCCTGCTCTCCCTTTGGTCAAAGCAACTCTACCCCAGGCACGATGTGTGCCTGCACACGACGCAGAGCGCCGGTCCTGGTGTCGTAATAGTAGAACCGGCCATCAGGCAGCTCGGTCGGCCGTTCACTCAGCCGCTCGTAATCGTCCCCGATGTCCAGCATGGACCGCGCCATCAGGCTGCTGCCGCAACGCAGCACCAGCCTGCACCCGAGGAGATTCCGCAGGGCGCTTGGTATCGCGTCGTCCGTAGCTTTCTGAACCGCTATTACGATGATGATGCCGTAGGCGCGCGCGCGCCGGGCAAGACTCAGCAGGTTGGTCATCAGCCGCTTCGCCTTGGACTTATCCTCCCGTTCGGTCGCCGCGTCGATCGCGGTTTGCAGTTCAGTGAATTCGTCGACTATCAGCGCGACGCGACCACCCCGCCACAGCTGCCAGCGGTTTGCCCGCATGACCGCGGAGCGCTCGCGGGCGAGCTCGGCGAGCCGGTCAACGACCGTCACCACGTCGTCGAACTCCCACACCACCGTGGCCTTGCCGTTCTCCCGGTAGCGGTCGAACTCCACGCCGTCCTTGAGGTCTGCCAGGATCACCTCTTCGAAGTCCGGCAGCGCCAGCATTTGTGCGCATAGCAGATGAAGCAGAATCGATTTGCCTGCACCCGAGACGCCACAAATCAGCGTGTGCTGCAGGTGCTTCAGCTCCACCTTGAAGAGGTCGCCGGTTTTTACCTCCGTACCAAGAATAAGACCGCCAGGAGCCACGACAGTAAAAGGTATGGGTCCTGACAGCAACTTGAGCCGGGCTTCCTCTTTTGCGGCGGCAACCTTTTGTTCGGCTTACCTCTCTTTGCGCGGGAAAGGTGCACCGCATCGATCGGCCGTAGTTGATCTCACTATATTGCTCGCCGCTACTTCCCCGTACCCATCGTGAGCCGTTAAGCATGCGTCGTTCAAGGAAGATGCCGACGATGACGAGAGGTGCGATCGCGGCCGTCGACGGCGCGGCCGCTGACGACCGGCTGACGCCTCCGCCAGCTTGAATCGCGGACCTTCGCTCGGCAGCGTCTTCACGTCGGTGCTGGTGAGCAATGCGGCCAAGAAATATTCATTTCAACGCCGGACCAGCGAGAGGACAAAGGCGGTGACCCGGAATCATCGATGACGAAAAGGTTCGGTCGCAAATGGAGTCAGATGGAGGACTAATCCAGAGAACCGATAAATGGGGTCAGTCCGCTAACTGATTAGCTTTGGTCGCACACGGAGTCAGTTCTTCGACTGATAAGGTTTCTAACAAAACGGAGTCAGTTCGCGGACTGATAAGGAAAACAGCGAAACCTTATCGGTCGAAAGTTCAACTGCTGAAATCGATCCGAGTCAGGAGCAGCGCTGGGCAGCGCCTGCTAGTTTGCTCAACCGGGGGGCACCGGGGAGCCAGAAGAACTTTTGGATCACCAAAGAAAAAGCCGGGATCCATCAGATCCCGGCAAGTCAGGAGGAAACGCCGCTGACGCGACTTCCATCTTTCGCTTGGAGCAGATACTCGTTCGCCCGCAGATGGCGTGCGGTATCGAAAGCGTCGAGGAAGGCGCTACCCTGACCCCAATCGCGTCAAGAGCGTCTTCAAGCGATCCTTATGTTCGTCCCTGGTGAAAAGGAATGTCTGCAGATAAACCTCATAACTCAAGCAAGTCTGCAGATCCGCATCCTCACCCCGGTTGATTGCGAGTTTAGTGACTGCGGCAGCTCGACGCGGTGACGCAGCTGTCACGCTCTGGGCAATTTCAAGGGCTCGATCTATCAGCCGGTCTGGCGGGGTGACCTCGATAAGAAGGCCAGCCTTGTAAGCCTCGTCAGCTGAGACTGTTGCGCCCGTCAAAAGCCAGTGACGTGCCCTCGCGGCGCCTACCAGCTTCGGCAGAAAATAGGCGCAACCCATATCGTTGGCACCCGCACCGACGCGACCGAAAGCAAAGAAGTAAGTCGCTTGGTCGCTTCCAATTGCGATATCGCAAGCTAACGCGAGCGCCGCACCGCCTCCGACTGCAGGACCATTGAGCGCTGCGACGACTGGCAGGTCCAGGTCCCGAAGACGCTGCACAACCTTGCTAAATCCACGGATATTTCGAAGTTGAATCTCTGAATCGATCCCGTCGATGCTTACGACTTCGCCTAATTGAGCTCCAGAGCAGAACACGGATCCTGCCCCGGTCAAAACGATCACGCTGACGCTATCATCGCGCTCGAGTTCGTCTAACAGATCAAGCAGACTTGCGGCGAAGGAGAGCGAGAGTGGATTTCGGGCTTGTGGACGATTGAGGGTTATCAGCGCTACGCCCGCCCGCCGATCGCAAGTAATTTCGGAGGTATCAGCCTTCATCGGAAGCCATCATTGCATGTGTCAAATCATTCTACTGAATGATTGATAGGTTAATAGATTGCGCATAAGGTGTTTGCAAGGGCCGTATTGGCGAAAATCTACCGGTGATGTTAGAGGGGTGTTAGGCGGTGGCAGATCTTGCGCAAGGTGGCTCGGTGAGAAGTAAGGAAGGCGGCACGACCACAAGCAAGCAGGACAAGAGGGTCGGAAAGATCAGGCGATCAGAACAAACTCGTCGCCGAATCCTCGATGCTGCAGCTTTGTGGCTCAATAAGAAGGGCTTGGCCGAGACAAGTCTCCAAGATCTCGCAGACGAAGTCGGTTTACAAACGGCCAGCCTATATTACCACTTCCCCTCGAAGGATGCGCTGATCGAAGAGGTCCTGCACAAGGGCATCGAGATCGTGTACGAGGACGTGCGCCGCGCGCTCGACGCGCTGGAGCCTTCAGCAAGCTACCGTGAGCGAGTTAGAGTGGCGATCGCAGCCCACCTGTCGAGCCTACTTGAGCATGGCGACTACACCTCGGCCAACATTCGGAACTTTCCGCTCGTGCCGGAGAATCTGCGAGAGAAAAATCTTTCGATTCGGCGTCAGTATGGCGACTATTGGCGTCAGTTGCTTCAAGATGCGCAAAAGGCGGGTGAAGTCGCGCCAAACGTCGATCTGTCCCTCGTCCGCCTATTTCTCGTTGGCGCAATGAACTGGTCGACTGAATGGTTCAATCCTCGTAAGAAATCTATCGACGCGATCGCCGATATGATCTGTAGTATGATATTTGACGGAATCGGCCCCAAAGAGCAGAGGCCTTCCGATGGCGGCCAGAAGCGCGTCACTCGTCGATAACGCGCATTGCCTCGGGTGAACTGAGGTCCTCTGATTTTAGGACGGCATTGGTGTGACGTGCCTCTAGCGGGGACGCTTGCGCCGTCCGGATTTGCCAGCTGCAAGGGCCTCTCTCCCCAGCGAACCACAAGAGATCGTCGATCCTACCCGTCGTGGGTGAGCCTAGGTGGGGCGCAATCCAAGCTGCGCAGACTTGACGTCGTGGCAGACTAACTAATATACGGTAGGTAACTGGCGAGATGGATTTGGGTTGGGAACATGGCGGTTATCGGATCAAAGGCGACCATCGGATCAGCTGCCTACCAGAAAAACGCGGAGAACTACCGCTTGCTCCTTGCAGATCTTCGTGAGCGACGACGCCGGGCGCGCCATGGAGGTGACGACAAGGCTCGAAAGAGGCATGAGGCTGCGGGAAAGTTGTTGCCTAGGGATCGGGTAAACAGCTTGCTCGATCCGGGTTCGCCATTTCTGGAACTGGCCACGCTTGCGGGTGACGGGCTCTACGATCAGTTGCCGCCTGGTGCTGGTATCGTAACTGGCATCGGTAGGGTAAGTGGGCGCGTTTGCATGATCATTGCGAACGAAGCCACGGTAAAGGGTGGCACCTACTATCGGTTGACCGCAAAAAAGCATGTTCGAGCTCAGAAGATCGCATGGGAGCACCGCCTCCCAAACCTCACGCTAGTTGATTCCGGTGGCGCGTTCCTTCCCGAGCAAGCAGGGATTTTCCCCGACGAAGGTCAATACGGAAGCGTCTTTCATCAGATCGTGCGCCAATCAGCCGAGGGGATTGCGCAGCTGGCTGTTGTTCATGGAGCCTGTACGGCAGGCGGCGCCTACGTGCCGGCGCTTTCTGACCAGACAATCATCGTCCGCAACCAGGGATACGTTCATCTGGGTGGCCCCGAAATTGTGTTCGCTGCGACCGGAGAGGTCGTCGAGCGCGAGGCATTGGGAGGGGCTGAGATGCATAGCAAAGTCAGCGGCGTCACAGACTACCTGGCGCACAATGACAAGCATGCCCTGCTCATCTTGCGCGAACTGGTCGGTGATCTACCGAAGACATCGCAATACATTCGCCCACCACAAGCCGCAGTTTGCCCGCGCTACCCCGCCGAAGAGTTGTACGGACTCATAAGCGCGGATACGCGCGTCCAATCCGATACGCGCGAGATCCTTGCGCGTATCGTCGATGACAGCAGATTCGACGAATTCAAGCCGAATTTCGGGGAGACGTTGCTCTGTGGCTTTGCGCATATCGAGGGTTTTCCCATCGGAATACTGGCCAACCAAGGCCCGTTGATGTCCGACAGCTCGATCAAGGCTGTCCACTTCATTGATCTATGCTGCAAGCGAGAGATACCGCTGCTGTTTGCTGCGGACGTCACAGGCTACATGGTCGGTAGAGAGGCTGAGCAGCGCGGCATCTCCAAGGATGGCGCCAAGATGATAACGGCAATGTCTTCCGCGAACGTACCGAAATACAACCTTATCATCGGGTCGTCCTACGGCGCAGGTTATATGGGAATGTGTAGTCGGCCATTTCAGCCGCGCTTTTCTTTCGGCTGGCCTAATGGTCGCGCGGCCTTGATGGGGCCAGAGCAGGCGGCTACCACCCTTGCGATGGTGCAGCGAGCCAAGCGTCAGCGAGACGGCATGGAATGGTCGCATGACGCAGAGGAGCGATTCAAGCAGCCGATCCGCGAGCAATTCAGTGCTTTCGCGTCAATGAACAACTTTGCGGCCAATCTCTGGATCGACGACATCATCGATCCGGCGGAGACGCGGCAAGTGTTGGGGCTGGCGCTGGATCTTGCGGCTCGGGTGCCCATTGAGGAAACACGGCAAGGCGTGCTGCGGATGTAATGACCATGGTTCAGGCACTGAAGAAGATACTGATTGCAAATCGGGGCGAAATCGCCTGTCGAATTCACCGGACGGCTACGCGCCTGGGAATTCCGTCGGCCACGGTACATTCAGTTGTCGACCGGGAGGCGCTGCACGTGCGCCAGATCGGAGAGTCCATCGAAGTCGGGGGTGCCGAGGCTGCCGATAGCTACCTTAACATCGATGCGATCATCGCAGCGGCCAAGAGGGTTGCTGCGACAGCGGTCCATCCAGGGATCGGCTTTCTCTCGGAGAATGCTGACTTCGCGGCGGCAGTCGAGGCGGCCGGACTGACTTTCATCGGGCCCCGTGCCGAGACCATGCGACGGTTTGCTGATAAGTGGGATGCAAAGCGTGAAGCGATAGCCGCGGGCATACCGGTCATCGGAGGGAGCACCGGCATTTTCGGCAACCCATCGGACGTCGAGAAAGCCGTTCGCGATTCTAGGCTGCCGGTGCTGCTGAAGGCTGCCGCGGGCGGAGGCGGTCGAGGTGTTCGCGTCGTGTCGAGCCTTGTTGGTCTGAGAGAGACGATCGAGTCGGCGATGCGCGAAGCCCACTCGTCGTTTGGACGGCCTGACATGCTCATTGAGCAATTCGTCGATAAGCCGCGCCACATCGAGATCCAGGTTGCGGGCGACGGCGAGGGGCAGGTAATCCACTTGTATGAGCGTGAGTGTTCGCTACAGCGCCGTTTTCAGAAAGTCGTTGAGGAAGCGCCTTCATCGGCCCTCCATCCGGCTCTTCGCCAACGTCTCTTGGAGGCAGCGATCCGACTGGCGCAACGCGTGTCGTATCGCAGCCTTGGGACCATGGAGTTTCTGGTCTCGGACGACGAGTTTTTCTTTCTCGAGTGCAACCCGCGGCTCCAGGTCGAGCACACCGTCACGGAGGAAATAACAGGGCTCGATCTGGTCGAAGTCCAGCTCAGCATCGCGGCCAATGGAAAACTACCAGTTCAGCAGCACGATGTACGCGCGGTCGGGCATTCGATCCAGGCACGAATCTATGCTGAAGATCCGCAGGCTGGTTTCCTCCCGTCGACTGGTCGGATAGACGCAATTGCTCTGCCCCAAGCTGCCGTTCGCATCGATATCGGGGTCGACGCCGGTTCTACTGTGACTCCCTATTACGATGCGATGATCGCAAAAGTGATAGTAAGGGCGTCGACGCGAGACGATGCATTGCAACAATTGAAGGCAGCGGTCGATGCCACGCTGGTGTCCGGAGTTCAGACGAATCTCGGATTCTTATCCCGGCTACTGAGTAATCCGACCGTCATAAGCAACGGCGTGGATAATCGCTTCATTGATCGCGAACTTCAGTTCTTGGTGAGCGAGGCGGAGCCTCCGTCTGAGGTCGTGGCAATCGCAGCAAAAGTCTGGCTGGAATTGAATTATCCCCGGATTGAAGGCGATCTTTGGAGTGGTCACGCCGCTTGGCGACTGCGCGACGACAATGATCATCCGGCGAAGCAAGCCTCCTTCTTCCTTCTCTCGAGCGGCCGACGCTATGGCATTCG
This sequence comes from Bradyrhizobium nitroreducens, assembly GCF_002776695.1. GTDB lineage: Bacteria > Pseudomonadota > Alphaproteobacteria > Rhizobiales > Xanthobacteraceae > Bradyrhizobium > Bradyrhizobium nitroreducens. The sequence goes on along the minus strand of NZ_LFJC01000003.1, from coordinate 5,710,476 downwards.
TATCGGACTCGAAGACGGGGGAATCACCATGCTCGCGGTCGACGAGCAGGTGCATTCGTTTGCGTTCCGTGAGGTAGCTAGAGGTCGTTGTGTGGCCGCATTCCCGGATCGCACCATCACGACATCGTATTTGGCGCAGGATCAGCAGATTTGGATTTCATGCCCTCTTGGGCGGTTCTCGTTTTCCGCGGCGCCGTTCCTGACGGATGCAGGAGGCGGTGAGCAGGTCAGTGGAAAGCTTTCCGCCCCCATGATCGGCAAGATCATCAAGGTGAACGTCGCGGTAGGGGACTTCGTGAAGGAACACGACACGCTCATCGTCCAGGAGTCCATGAAAATGGAGCTCAGTATCAACGCGCCATACGACGGCCAAGTGATGTCAGTTGACTGCGCATTAGGCGACCTTGTCGAGAGAAACTCTGTCGTAGTGACCCTTGAACAGAACCAAGGTGGTGTGAGCCGATGAACGATTTCCCATCTTCAGTCGAATTTCACGAGGAAGGCCCGCGAGAGGGCTTTCAAATGGAAAAGACGCACTATCCGCTGCAGCAACGCAAGATTTTGATCGAGATGCTGGCCGAAGCGGGATTGCGGCAAATTCAGGTCGGCTCCTTTGTCAGCCCCAAAGCCGTTCCGACGATGTCCGACACAGCTGAACTCTTCGCGGCGATCGATAAGAAGGCGAGCACGCGGTATACCTCTCTATGGCTTAACGAGGCGGGTTTCAGGCGGGCAGTTGCGACGCCCGGTGTCACTCTGGATGGGAAGCTCTTGGTCTATACGACGGACGAGTTTTGCCTGAAGAACAATAACTGTACGGTGCAAGAGTTGCGGGAAAAGCAAAAAAAATGGATCGCGCTCTATGATAATGCCGGCGTTGCTCTTGAACAAGCCTACATCATAACTGCCTTTGGCTGCAATTACGAGGGAGATGTAGCCGTCAGCAAGGTCGTCGATGCGGTTCGGTTCTTGGAGGACTTGTGCGCTGCTTCCAAAAGGCCGCTTCCTCATATCTACCTTGCGGACACGGTGGGATGGGCCAATCCGGAAAGCATCAAGCGTCGGATCGCAGCCGTTCGCGATGCCGTACCCGCAGCGCGCATCGGGACGCATTTGCATGATACCCGCGGCCTGGGTGCCGCCAACGTCTATGCCGCCCTGCAGATGGGTGTAGACCTATTCGATAGTTCGGTCGCTGGTCTCGGCGGTTGCCCGTTTGCAAAGCACGCGAATTCTCACGGTGCTGGCAACATTTGCACTGAGGACATGGTCTTCATGTGCCACGAACTCGGCATTGAGACCGGAATAGACCTCGAGAAATTGGTCGAAGCAGCTCTCTATGCGGAGCGAATGATCGGGCGACCACTTGCCGGCAAGCTAATGCACGCCGGAATTCCGAAGAGAATGTGACAGTAGGGTCGGTTCTCGGATCCGAGGACGTCAACCAGAAAAGAGAGAATAATGACAAACCAGCCAGCAGTCTCTGAACCACCCGTCATCTTCACGAAACAAGATGGTATCGCCACGGTCAAGATCAACCGACCGAGGGCTCGCAATGCATTCAACGTCGAGACATCCGACACGCTTCTCCGGATCTGGCAAGAGATCGATGAATCTCCGGACGTGCGCTGTATCATCTTCACGTCTTCGGACTGCGGCACCTTCTGCGCCGGTATGGATCTGAAGGAGGCGGCACGACTCAAGGCTGAAACCGGCCGCGACATCCTGAGCTTCTACAAGGATCCAATGCAGGCTCGGATGCGTCGCGTCAAGGTACCGATCGTTGCCGCCATGACAGGTCATTTGGCCGCCGGGGGTATGATGCTTAGCCTCAACTGCGATATCCGGGTTGGGCTGAAGAACACGAAGATCGGTATCACCGAAACGAAGATCGGGCGTGGCTCCCCTTGGGGCATGCCATTGGTCTGGATGTTGCCGCAAGCGGTCCTCATGGAAATGACCATGACCGGCGATCTGTATCCAATCGAGCGCTTTCACGAGCTCGGGTTTATCAACTATCTAGAGGAAACGCCCGATAAAGTGCGGTCCCGTGCGACGAAAATTGCGGAATCGATCAGGGACAACGCACCACTGTCGGTGATTGCCGGAAAGCGAGCGATCCTCAACGCGATGAGCGTCGGATGCGACGCTGGCATGGAATCTGCGTTCCATATCTATCGTGAGGCGTACAGCAGTGAGGATGCCCAGGAAGGTCCTCGCGCGTTCGCTGAAGGGCGTAAGCCAGTCTGGAAAGGCCGCTAGGTGCGTCGATGTCGGAAGGGAGAGCAATAGGAGTTTCGGCCTTCTCTCCTGGTCGGCTTGGTACACTTGAGATCAAGAATCGGTTCGTCCTGGCGGCGACAAGTACCGAATTGGCCGACGATGCCGGCTTCGTTACCGATGAGATGATCGCATTTTATGCTGAGAGGGCGCGGGGCGGTGCCGGGCTCGTTATCGTGGAAGCGACCTACGTTCACCCTGCAGGCCGCCGCCTCCGCTTCAACAGCATGATCCACGATGACAACTACGTTCCGGGCCTACGAAGGCTTGCCTCGGCTATAGCCGACAATGGTGGCGTACCAGCTCTACAGCTCGCGCATGGCGGTCGTGAAAGTCGACGAGAGCTCACTGGCTATTCACCGATCGCGCCATCGTCGATACCCTCGCGACACACGTCTGTTGGTGCGCCCGATCATCCTCTTGCAATGACGAGGCAAGACATCGCCGAGGTGTCGTCGGGCTTTGTCGCGGCGGCGGGCCGGGCGCGCGAGGCCGGATTCAAGGCGATCGAGCTGCACGCCTGCCATGGTTATCTTCTAAGTCAATTTTTATCGCCGGACAGCAACCGTCGCATCGATGAATACGGCGGTTGCATCGAAAACCGGGTCCGGATCCTGTGCGACATCGTGCGGCGTATCAAGGCGGAGGTCGATCGTGGGTTTCCGGTGATTTGCAGGATAAACGCCAGTGACCGCGTCGAGGGGGGCCTGGATTTGTCCGAATCGGCGGAGATTGCGGTGGCGTTGCAGGCGTCGGGAGTGGATGCGATAAGCGTGTCGAATGGCATTCACGCATCGCGTCCCTATGCGATTGTCCCTCAAATGAGCGTAGAACGCGGCTGCTATGCCGCGGACAGCGCTCACATCAAGGCGCGCGTGAACGTGCCGGTCATGGTCGTTGGTCGGATCAATACGCCCGAAGTGGCTGAAGCGATGGTTAGGGACGGAAAGGCCGACTTTGTGTGCCTCAGCCGCGCCTTGATCGCAGATCCCTTCTTTCCGATCAAAGCCGAGCGCGGTCTTGTCCGAGATATCGTTCCCTGCATAGCATGCAATGAGTGCTTGGCCACCGTCCATGGTCATACGGGGGTGGCTTGCACCATGAACCCCAGAGCCAGCCGAGAGCTATGGTACGAACGAAACACGCTCAAGGCCTCGAAGTCGAAGACAATCGTCGTCATAGGAGGAGGCGTTGCAGGGATGGCGGCCGCAAGAACCGCCGCCAATCGCGGACACCGCGTTCATTTGATCGAACGTAGTGATCGGCTGGGTGGCCAGTTGTCGTTGGCTCATAAGCCTCCTCATCGCGAGGAACTTGAGAATGCATTGAACCACTTCAGGCATCTGATCCATCGCAGTTCAGTCATCGTTCATCTCGGACGGGAGTGGACGCTGGAGGAGGTGGCTGGCCTTCATCCGGATCACGTCATCATTGCGATAGGCGCCACCCCGCGCAAACCGGTGCTTCCGGGCCTCGACCTAGCTCGGGCCTATTTCGGCTGGCAGATCATCTCGGAGCAAATCGACCCAGGAAGGCGCAACGTTGTCGTCGGAGGCGGGCTGGTGGCGGTTGAGGTCGCGGACTTCCTTGCAACCCGCGGTCACCACGTCACGATCGTGGCTCGATCAGGCCTGCTGGGTAAGGCGGTGTGGGCCGATCGAGTGTACTTTACCGATCGGATCGAGATGCTCGGAGTTGATGTGCTAACTCATGCGCGCATCGTTGAAGTGGGTAAAGGATGGGCACGCGTCGAGGTCGAATCTCGGGAACGCAGGATTGACGATGTCGACAGCATCATCGTCTGTGCCGGCTACGAGCCCGAAAACCATTTAGCGAAAGACCTTCAAGGACTCGGATTGGATGTTCACATGGCCGGGGACGTTCAAGGATCAAGGAAACTATTTCAGGCCATCGAAGAGGGGACTTTGGTTGCGCTAGGGCTGTAACGAACTTCAAGCAAGAAGGAGGGTGCCTCACCGGGAGGCACCCGGTCGCGTCAATCCCAATACCAGACGTCATCAAAGCGTTTCGCGATCTCATCGAGCATGACTTCCGTGGCTCCGCCGCCGATCGCATGCAACCGAGCGTCGCGCACCATCCGCTCGATAACTCCGTCGCGAAGATATCCCATGCCGCCATGGAATTGCTGGCAATTGTACATGATCTCGTTGGTGATCTCCGGGCAGAGCGCCTTCACCATCGATACTTCGCGGATCGGCCTTTTACCCTCGTTGGCGAGGTGCGCCGCGTAGTACAGAAGCTGTTTGCCAGATTCGAGCTTTGCATGGAGCATGGCGAGGCGCTGCCGAATGGCCTGTTTGTCCATCAGGGTACCGCCGAATGCCCTGCGTTGACGCACATAGTCAATAGTGCGCTTTAGGACGACGGCCGCTTCCCCTGTGCACATTGCCCCCAATGTCAGGCGCTCACCCTGAAGGTTATGCATCAATGCATAGAATCCCTTGCCTTCCTCGCCTAGCAGATTGGAAGCCGGCACTCGCACATTCTCGAAGTTGAGCTCAGCCGTATCGCTACACCAGATGCCCATTTTCTCCAGCTTGCGACCGACCGTGAAGCCTGGAGTGCCTCTTTCGACAATGAAAACGCTGATCCCTTTGGAGCCCTTGGCATTGGGATCCGTGCGCGCGGCCACGAAGAACAGGTCACCATACGCCCCGTTCGTGATCCAGAACTTGCTTCCGTTTATTATCCAGTCGCTACCGTCTCGATGCGCCCTCGTGCGTATGCCCGAAACGTCCGAGCCCGCGTCGGGCTCGCTTATTGCGATGCCGCAGACCTTTCGGCCTGCGACGATGTCGCCGGCGTATCGACTGAGCTGGTCCTCCGTCCCGGCGTGCACAAGATGCGGAGAGGCCATGGCTACGTGTACCATCACCGCCACCGTTACGCCGCCATAAGTGGACCTGGCGAGCTCTTCCGCCAGCACGATCTGACCGAATACACCGAGGTCGGAGCCACCCCATTTTTCGGGATAGATAACTCCCAAGAAGCCGAGATCACCCATCTCGCGAAATAGTTCGCGGGGGATCATCTGATTGCGTTCCCACGCATCGCCATAAGGCACAACTCGCTCTTTCACGAAGCGGCGAACCTGTTTTCGAAATTCCTGAAGTTCTTCAGTAAAGTGGGGCACCATCCCCTTATCCTTTCAAGTCTTGGACGAGCTGACGTTTCTCTGGATTTTGACCGTTGGCGACCAACGGTCGCTCTTGCGGACCGTTGCGTCAAAGAAAAAACTACCGTATAGTCGTTAGAAATAAAACTGGGTTTGTGCCCATGGGGAGTGGAGACCGGTCATGACCGACGCCTATGCGAGCAAATACAAGCGCCTTCGGTTCGACTACCCGGCTCCAAGGGTTCTCAGGATCAGCATGGCGAACGGCAAGATGAACTCCGCTGATAGTGTCATGCATGCGGAGCTGGGTGCCATTTGGCGCGACGTGGATGCGGATCCCGAAGTGTCGGCCGCGATCATCACCGGGACCGGTGCGAATTTCTCAGCAGGCGGCGATTTCGAGATGGTCGCAGGGATCATAGACGACTTCGAAACGCGCGCGCGAAACTGGAAGGAAGCGCGCGATATTGTCTACAACGTCATCAACTGCTCAAAGCCTGTGATCAGCGCAATTCGAGGCCCCGCCGTTGGCGCGGGTCTTGTTTGCGGTCTGCTTGCGGACGTTTCCATCGCGTCCAGAACGGCACGCATCATCGATGGTCATACACGTCTGGGTGTTGCTGCCGGTGATCACGCGGCGATCGTCTGGCCGTTGCTTTGCGGCTTGGCCAAGGCAAAGTACTATCTGCTCCTGTGCGATCCTCTTTCCGGAGAAGAAGCCGAGAAAATTGGTCTCATTTCGCTTGCAGTCGAGGATAGTGAGCTGGATGCAAAGGCCGTCGAGATTGCAACGCGCCTTGCTGGCGGAGCGCAAAGCGCCATCCGCTGGACCAAGTACTCCCTCAATAATTGGCTTCGTCAGGCTGGCCCAACCTTCGATGCGTCACTCGCACTCGAATTCCTGGGTTTCACGGGGCCGGAAGCGAAGGAAGGGCTTGCCTCCTTCAGGGAGAAGCGAAGCCCGTCATTTCCGCCCTTTTCCCCTCTTTAAGCATGATGGAGAGCCTCATGAACAGCATGACCATCGACTCGATCTTCGCGTCTGCAGCGGAGCGATCTCCCCAGGCTCGGCATCTTCAGTTTCTCGACGGAAGCTCCGCGACCTACTCGGAGACATACGAACGAGCCCGCCGCATTGCGGGAGCTCTCTTCAGCGGGGGGGTGGGGAGGGGTGACAGAATCGTCTGTCTGATGGGAAATCGCCGGGAGCTGTACGAGTTCTTCATTGCGGCGAGCCTGCTTGGCGCGATCGCGGTGCCAATAAATACGCAAAGTACCGACTACGAGATTGGGCGCTTGATACGCGACTGCGGCGCGAGCGCTGGTATAGTCGAGGGTACGCGAATTGGCGTGTTGTCGGACGATGTCGCGGCGAGGCTGAAGTTCAAGATCGTGGTTGGATCGGATCAATCGGGATGGTCCTCCTACGACGGTCTGGTTGAGCGAGCGGATGCCATCGCCGCTCCGCTTAGTCGTCCAGAAGATCCGTGCCTCATCATTTATAGCTCTGGTACGACCGGTGAGCCGAAGGGAATCGTGCTCAAGCAGGAGTGTCTGGTGGAAAATGCCGCCAGAGTGATCGAGAGGATCAAATACAACGATCGCGATGTGTTTCTGACCTTGCTCCCGTCATTCCATCTCTTCGGCTACAGCTTCGACTTCATGTACAGCGCGATGGTGCGGGCATCGCTGGTCGTTTTGCCGAGCTTTGAGCCGCAGAGCGCCCTGGACACCGTCCAGCGGTTCCGCGTCTCGATCCTCAGTGGCGTTCCAACGATGTTCGCGCGAATGTTCGATGCAAAGGCGCTCGAGGGGCATGACGTTACAAGCGTTCGCATTCTCGATGTTGGTGGCGGACCAGTCAGTCCGTCGCTCAAGCGCCACTTGCGCTCGAAGGGCATTGAGGCTGTGGAGTGCTATGGCCAGACGGAAATCTCCACGGTCGCTGCGATTCAAATGCCTGGCGTCGATTGTCCTGAGGGATCGACTGGGCCGGTGCTGCGGGGGTTTGAGCTACGCGTCCTCGACCCCGACGGAAAAGAAGTGCCGGTCGGAGAGGCGGGCGAGCTGGTATTTAGGTCTCCAACCTTCATGCACGGATATTGGAACCAGCCGGAGTTGACGACGCGTACCCTCCATGGAGGCTGGTTATACACGGGTGATATCGGCCGAGTGGATTCCAATGGCAACGTCTACATAATGGATCGCGTCAAGGACATGATAGTTGCCAATGGCTTCAACGTCTTCCCGAAGGAGGTCGAGAACGCCATCAGCCTCCATCCTGCCGTGATGTCGGTCGCCGTGGTAGGGCTGCCGGATGAACTGCGCGGCGAGGACATTCACGCCTTTGTGGTCCTCCGTCCGGGGCACGTCGTTGACATGACTGCGATGGCAGAACACTGCGCTGCCCACCTCGCCAAGTACAAGCTTCCGCGTACATTCAGCTTCCTGGACGAGTTGCCACTGACCGCAAACGGCAAGATCCGGCGGTTCAAACTCCGAGAGATGGCTGCGGCAGACATTGAGAGTGGCCGAGCCGTCAGCACGAGAGCGTCCACCAAAAGGTCTGGCGAACAAGTCGCTTGATTCAGTTGTGTCCCAATCGCCGAGAAGTAGCGGCCATGGCATTTGCCTCAAGCTCCGACGGTCAAATCGCGTCGAAAAGCGTGCTACAGCTATTTGCAGATCACGCAATTCGGCTCGCAGATCGCATCTGCATGCGCGAGAAGAATCGGGGAATATGGCGGCAATGGACCTGGGGTGAGGTGTTCGCAAACGTTCGCGCGCTTGCGGTCGCGCTTCGCGAGTCTGGGATCAGGTCCGGCGATCGGGTGGGGATCATCGGCGAGAATCGACCTCGCCTGTATTGGGCGTTGTCGGCGGCGCAATGGCTTAGATGCGTGCCGATGCCGATGGCCGCAGACACGCCGGCTGATATGCTTGTGCGGCTTATTCTTGAACACGACATTTCTGTCGTGGTGGTGGACGGCAGCGGCCAATATGAGAAGCTCGCTCATGCAGCCGAGGCGGTTAGACCTGCACTCAAATACGTCATAGTCGACAACGTCGCTGACCTCGAAGTCGATGAGTCACTCACGGCAAAGTCGCTGGATGAGGTCATCCTCTCGGGGAAGCGGGACAATTCGACGTTGGGACAGGAGTTGGACCAGGAGCTACGATCACCACAGCAACGCGATTGCCTGGCCTATCTGCCGTTTCCCGACGTTACGCTTGGTTCGCCTCCCGCATCCTGGACGCGGACCGAGAGCGTCTGGGTCGTGCAAGCCGATGCGGTCGGAAAGTCGTTGGCGGACTCGAGAAACAACAAGATTAGCACGGCAGATGGCGCGGTTGCTTATCTGCCATTCGGCTGTTGGACCGATCTATACGGCTCGCATATCCTGCCTCTTTCAACGGGAATGACTGTCAATTTTCCCGAGGCCGCGGATACGGTGTCGGCAGATGTTCGCGAGATCGGTCCGACGATCCACTTCGTCCCTGATTGGTTGGTCCCGAAGTTGAGAGATGCGACGCTTGCGCGAGTCGGCGCCGCGGGTCGCGATCGACTTGTTCGGGCGCTAGATCGTTGTCGAGAGCGTAACATCTTATTGACCGTTGTTGCGCGCACGGTTCTGCTCTGGCCATTGCGAGACGTGCTGGGATTCTCGCGAGTGAGAGCCATGTTCATCGCGGGCGTACCAAGAGATGGGACTATTGAGTTTTTGGCTGCGCTGGGGATTAAGGCGGTATCCGCACCGGAGGCGGGGCCGCGGACGGCCGTAACGTCCGCGGTGTCGCCAGTCGTAGGTGCCAAAGTGACCGCGTCATCGGTGGTGCATTGATGCAGAACGCCATCCCTCCACTCCTCCAACTCAGAGGTATATCGCTTCGCTTTGGGGGAGTTGCAGCACTCGCCAATATTTCGTTCGATGTGCAGGAGCACGAGGTGCGTGCGATCATCGGGCCGAACGGCGCCGGCAAGAGCTCCATGCTCAATGTGATCAATGGCATCTACTGTCCGCAGGAAGGAGAGATTGTCTTCAACGGCGAAAAACGTACCCGCATGAGCACGCGGATGGCCGCGGCTGCGGGCTTCGCACGGACGTTTCAGAATATCGCTCTCTTTCAGGGAATGACGGTCCTGGAGAATGTTGTCGCGGGACGAAACCTGAAATTCAAGGCGAGCCTATTGGAGCAGGCAGTCTGGTTTGGGCGCGCTCGCCGAGAAGAGGCCGCTCAACGGGAGAAGGCCGAGGAAGTGATCGAGTTCATGGAGCTCGAGCGATACCGTAAGAAGGTAGTTTCGCAACTACCGTACGGACTGCAGAAACGCGTCGAGCTGGCGAGAGCCTTGGCTGCTGAGCCGCGGATCTTGCTCTTGGACGAGCCGATGGCCGGCATGAACGCCGAAGAGAAGCGGGAGATGTGCAGGTTTATCCTGAACAGCAATCGCCGAGACGGCACGACGATCATTCTCATCGAACACGACATGAGCGTCGTTATGGACATATCGGATCGAATCGTCGTGCTGGACTATGGCAGAAAGATCGCTGACGGGCAGCCTAAATGTGTTCGGGACAACGACGAAGTGATCCGGGCCTACCTCGGCCGAAGTGAGCGGGTGGGTTAAGCCAATGGCGTTCTTCGTGGAAGTTCTCGTCGGGGGCCTCCTTGCCGGCGTGATGTACGGTCTCGTGGCGCTAGGCTTCGTGTTGATCTACAAGGCATCCGGCGTCTTCAATTTCGCTCAGGGCGCGATGGTCTTCCTAGGGGCGCTGACCGCGACCGGGCTTGAGCAGCAAGGCGTTCCCTTGTGGCTCGCAATTGCCATGACCGCCATTTTTACCGTCGTTCTCGCTATCTTGATCGAGCGCCTAATTCTCAAGCCGCTATTGGCGCAGCCGCCAATATCGCTCTTCATGGCGACATTGGGGCTCGCGTTCGTGATCGAGGGCCTGGCGCAAGCCGTCTGGGGAAATAACGCGCGAGCACTCGATCTCGGTATCCCCGATGTTCCGCTCGAGTGGTTGCTAGACAGCACTGGGGTAGGAGTGTCGACCTTTGATCTTGTCGCGTCCATCATTGCGCTCGCCTTGATAGGGGTGCTCTCGGCGTTCTTCTCTCTGACGAAGACGGGGCGGGCGCTGCGTGCAGTGGCTGATGACACCAAGGCGGCACTGTCGGTCGGCATTCCGCTAGAGCGCGTTTTGATCATCGTTTGGAGCGCAGCGGGGCTGGTGGCGCTGGTCGCGGGTCTTCTTTGGGGAGCGCGCAACGGGGTCCAGTATTCACTCACACTTGTCGCATTGAAGGCATTTCCGGTTCTGATAATCGGCGGCTTCAGCTCTATACCGGGTGCCTTCGCCGGAGGCCTGATCATAGGCGCCTCGGAGAAGCTCGCAGACGTGTACATCGGACCGATGATCGGTGGCGGAATCGAAAGCTGGTTTCCTTACGTCCTTGCCTTGCTGTTTCTGCTTGTTCGGCCGGAAGGATTGTTCGGCGATCGCATCATTCGGCGCGTCTAACGAGGGGAATGGGACATGTTTTACCGGTTATCCGGCCAATTCAGGACCTCGTACTATGAGGACAACAGACTAATCGGCGAAAAGCTGGAGCGCACAGTATTCATCGCCACCATGTTGGTGGCGTCGATTGCTATTCCGCTAGTTGCCTCGCCCTACTTGCTGTCGGCGGTGCTAATTCCGTTTTTGATATTCTCGTTGGCGGCGCTTGGCTTGAACATCCTGACCGGCTTCGCAGGACAAGTGTCGTTCGGTTCCGCTGCGTTCATGGCGATCGGAGCATTCGCATCGTTCAATCTGCTGTTGCGGGTTCCAGCAATCCCCTCGTTGTTGGCGTTCTTGCTGGGTGGAATGTGCGCGTCGGCGATCGGGGTGCTCTTTGGCTTGCCGTCGCTTCGGATACGCGGTTTCTACCTGGCTGCTTCGACGCTCGCGACGCAGTTTTTCATCGTGTGGTGCCTCAGCAAGGTCGGCTGGTTCACCAACTACGCCGCATCTGGTGTGATTACGGTCCAGCATGTCGCACCACTCGGCTTCGCACTGGACAATCACGTCAGCAAATATCTGTTCGTGCTTGTGGTCGTCACGACGCTAACCGTCGTGGCGAGCAACTTAATGCGGTCGAACATAGGGCGATCCTGGATGTCCATCCGGGACATGGACGTTGCGGCAGAAGTCATTGGTATCAATCCGCTCTACGCCAAGCTCACCGCCTTTGCGGTGAGCGCGTTCTATTGCGGCATTGCGGGCGCGCTCTATTCATATGCTTACGTGTCGACTGTCGAACCGGATGGGTTCAGTCTCGATCTTTCGTTCAAGATCTTGTTCATGATCATCATTGGCGGCCTGGGAAGCATTCTGGGATCCTTCATCGGTGCAGCATTCATTGTGCTGCTTCCGATCTGGCTGAACGTATTCTTCAGTGCGATGGAGCACTTCAGCGGCCTTAAGGCCCCGTCTGGCATCACCTCGAACGTCGAACTCATCATATTCGGGGGGATAATAATCGTCTTCTTGGTGGTCGAGCCGCACGGCTTGGCCCGGCTGTGGCAACGCGCCAAGGAAAAGCTGCAGATCTGGCCTCTGTCGCACTGACGTCACAAGGGAATTAACAAAGTTGGGAGGAACATTATGAAGCACTTCTATAAGCTTGCGACGGTGCTGTTGAGCGCAAGCGCGCTATTAGCGGCTCCTGCCTGTGCCGATCAGCCCGAGCAGTACATTCCCGTTCTTTCGTACCGCGTCGGGCCATTTGCCGCGAATGGGGCAAGCATGTTCAGTGGCTTGATCGATTACCTCAACTTGACGAACGCGAAGGGAGGCATCAACGGCGTTCGGATCACGTTCGAGGAATGTGAAACCGAATACAATACGTCAAGGGGCGTCGAATGCTACGAGCGCTTGAAGGATCGCCAGGGAGGAGCATCCGTCATCGAGACCGGCTCGACCGGGATCGCCTATGCGCTTCTCGATCGTCTGCCGCAAGACAAGCTCCCGATGACCACCATGGGATATGGTCGGGCAGATGCAGCTGATGGGCGGGTGTTTCCGTGGGTCTTTCCGTTGATCTCGACGTATTGGAGTCAAGCTGCGGCGATGGTCGAGTATATGGCGCAGCAGTCCGGAGGTATGGATAGACTGAAGGGCAAGACTATCGTCGATCTCTACCACGACTCGGCCTATGGGAAGGAATCCTTCCCGGTGCTCGACCACTATGCCAAAGAGATTGGCTTCAATCTGATCAAGATAGCAATTCCGGCTCCTGGCATCGAACAGCAGGCGCAATGGCTTCAGATCAGACAAGCAAAACCGGACTACGTCATTTTGTGGGGATTTGGAGTGATGAACGCCGCTGCGATGAAGGCGGCCGCGCGGGTAGGCTACCCGCGCGAGAAGATGATTGGATCGTGGTGGGCTGGATCCGAGGTAGACACCGTTCCGGCTGGGGATGCCGCGAAAGGGTATCTGTCCATGACGTTCACGGCTCCCGGATCGTTCCCGGTGCTCGAGGATATCAAGGGGACGCTGTATGACCGTGGCAAAGGAAACTTGAGCGGTGATGCGAAGTTCGGAAGCGTCTCGCACGTTCGCGGGATTGTCATCGGAATTTTGATGACTGAGGCAATTCGCGCGGCTCAACAAAAATACGGGATTGGAAGGCCGGTCACTGCGGAACAGGTGCGTTGGGGATACGAGCATCTTGTCCTCGACGAAAAGCGCCTAGGGGAGATCGGTGCGCTCGGTTTGATTCCCCCGATGAAGACCAGCTGCGCGGACCACGAAGGATCGGGCGCGGCAATGGTGCAGGAGTGGGATGGAACGAACTTCATCCCGAAGTCGAAGGGGTGGGTCGCTGGCGATCGGGCCCTCGTCCGGAAGCTCGCCGAACAGTCGGCGGCTCAATATGCCGCAGACAAGAACATTACGCCGCGCGACTGTGGCAAGGAAGACTAGAGTGGACTATCTGAAACTCGACAACGTTCAGGTCGTCTACAACGGCATGATACTCGTATTGCGAGGGGTGTCGATGCGCGTGCCTTGCGGCAAGATCGTAACCTTGCTCGGTGCCAACGGCGCCGGCAAGACCACAACGTTGAAGGCCATTTCAAATCTCTTGGCTGCGGAACGCGGGGCCCTCAGCGGAGGTTCCATTCATTTCGAAGGACGGAGAGTCGACGACCTCGGTCCGGAGGCACTCGTCCGCTCTGGGCTTATTCAGGTGATGGAGGGACGGCGATGTTTCCCTCATTTGACGATCGAGGAGAATCTCTTGACCGGTGCGCACACCCGGTCGGCGCGGCGGAGCGAACTCAATGCAGGTCTCGAGAAGATATTCCACTATTTTCCGCGTCTCAAAGTCAAACGCCGCTTGAGCGCCGGCTATGCCTCGGGTGGAGAACAGCAGATGTGTGCCATCGGCCGCGCCTTGATGTCGAACCCTAGGATGGTCCTGCTCGATGAGCCATCGATGGGGCTTGCCCCTCAGATCGTGCAGGAGATCTTCGCAATCGTGAGAGATCTCAATCAGCGCGAGCGGGTGACCTTCCTCATCGCGGAACAGAATGCGACGCTAGCGCTCGACTGCGCCGATTTTGGCTACGTCATTGAGAATGGGCGAGTTGTGATGGATGGTACGGCTCAAACGCTGAAGGACAGCTCGGAGGTCAGGGAGTTCTATCTGGGTATCGGCTCGGGAGAACGCCGAAATTTCGCCGATCTCAGTAAGAGCCATCGCAGGAGAAGGCCGTTTCTTTCGGTGGAGGACTGAACAAGCGACGCAGACCGGAGCCGATCAGCGTCATTGTAACATGCAGGGGGAATGTTCGAGGGGGTTGCATTGTTTGGGCGCATCGCGGCCATAACATGGCCTGAAATGTCCTGCGCTGCGCTCTCGAATGTTACCCGCGCCAATTGTGTCCGAGTGACAGGAACTCAAATGCCTAAGTCTAGTGAATTAAGGACGGGTACCTTGGTGGTGACGGGCGGTAGCCGAGGTATTGGAGCTTCAATCGTCCGAGCGGCGCTTGATCGCGGCTTCCGGGTTGCGGCCCTTTCGCGTTCTGGAGAGCTTCCCTCCGGAGTGGAGAGTTACGCCGATCGCGTAACTGCAAGGGCGTGTGATCTCAATAACGAAGCGCACGTTAGGGAGTGCCTCGCTGCGCTCGATGCTCGCTTTGGGCAGATCAGGGGACTTGTCAACAATGCCGGTATTCATCGTGCGGGTGTAAGCTCGCGTATGAAATCTGATGAGTTCGATCTGCTTCTTCAAACGAACGCTGTCGCGTCATTCAAGGCCATGCGCGAGTGCTATCCATATCTAAAGCGCGATGGCGGCGTGATCATCAATATCGGTTCGATCTTTGAGACGCTCGGCGCAGCGCAGAATGCGTTTTACAGCGCATCGAAGGCGGCGCTGAGTGCCATGACGCGATCCCTCGCCAGCGAGTGGTCACGAGACAAAATTGCGCTGCTCAATGTTGCTCCTGGTTATGTCGCCACCGATATGAACAAGGAATATTTGGAGCGGCCCGAGGTGATAGATTACCTCAGGCGACAGACGCTGATTGCCCGACCGGCCTATGCGCAGGAAGTTGGGGAGCTCATTGCAGGTCTTCTCGATCTCGATCTCATGCTTTTGACCGGGCAAACGCTGCGGGCTGACGGCGGACATAGCGTTGCGCATGGGAATTGGAACTAAATCATTTGCCCGAAAAATCTAACGAACATACAGCAGAACTGTAAGGAGACGATCGGACGATGGCTGTGCCAAACCAGCTCGTAGGGAGGCTTTCAATCCCGGTAATCGTTGCGCCCATGTTTCTGGTTTCAGGGCCAGATCTCGTCGTGGGTTGCTGCCTCAACGGCATCCTCGGCACCTTTCCCAGCTTGAATCTGAGAACGGCAACTGCGTTCGAGGCGTGGTTGGAGCAAATCAAGTCACGGCTTGCAGCGCATGATAGTGAGCACCCTGCGAACCTGTCGGCTCCCTACGGTGTCAACATCATCGCGCATCGCACGAACACCCGCCTTGAAGAAGACATGGCGCTGGTTGTTAAGCACCGCGTTCCCCTGATCATTACGAGTGTCGGGAATCCGCGAGATATCGTCGAGCAAGTCCATTCTTACGGTGGGCTGGTGTTTCATGACGTTACGACCGTTGATTGGGCTAAGAGGGCGATCGATGCGGGCGTGGATGGGATTATTCCGGTATGCGCGGGTGCCGGCGGTCATGCGGGGCTGATGAATCCGTTCGCGATCGTGCCGCAGATTCGAGAATTCTGGGGCGGTGCCATTGCGCTGTCTGGCTGCATTTCGGACGGTCGGTCGGTCTATGCCGCACAGGCACTGGGGGCTGACTTTGGATATATCGGAACTCGGTTCATCGCGACGCACGAGAGCCTCGCCGGTAAGCCTTACAAGGACATGCTGATCGACTGTGACGCCAAAGATCTGGTGTATACGCCGGCATTCTCGGGAATCCCGGCGAATATGCTTCGGCCGAGCATCGTCGCAAACGGCATGGATCCCGATCGCCTGCCGCGAAAGGACCACATCGACCTCGGTGAGGAGTTCAATCACGAAGCCAAGGCATGGCGCGATATCTGGACGGCTGGTCAGGGTGTCGGCTCAATTCACGACTGCATAGCAGTTTCCGATCTTATTGACCGCATGAAGTGCGAATATCAGTCGGCATCTCTGCGCAATCACGACTCGAAGGTGGTCGCGTGAGTGCGGCGGGGCCTGTGGTCACCTGGCGACCAACTGGCGAAAATCTCGTTTCGTCTAATCTTGCGCGATTGATTCGGCGACTAGGGCTTGCCGATTACGATCAGCTGCTCGACTTCGCGAAGGATCATCCGGACCGGTTCTGGTTCGAATCGCTGAAGGATCTCGGCATCGCCTTCGATGATGATCCGACAGGATTTCTGGATCAAAGTAAGGGCAAACAGTGGCCGCGATTCTTCCCAAACGGGAAGTTTAATCTTGCTGCGGCGTGCTTGCGCGCTCCTTCTGAGAAGCACGGAGAAAAAAGGCTCGCACTCGTCTGGGAAGGAGAAAGTGGTAAGACGGTTACGCTGACCTATGCAGAGCTCAATTCGCGTGTTTTCCGCGTGGCGGCTGGGCTTCGATCAATCGGCGTGGCTAAGGGTTCTCGGGTCGGGCTCTTGATGCCAAATATTCCGGAGGCCGTTGTCGCGTTTCTCGCTATTGCGATGATTGGAGCGATCGTGGTGCCGCTCTACAGCGGATTCGGCGCGGCACCTGCGAGCCAGCGTCTGGTCGATGCGGGGGCTGACGTTCTCATCACGTCCGACGGCTTCGTCCGTCGTTGCCGTGAGGTACGGTTGGACGGAGTCATTGGCGACATTGCCGCGACCGTGCC
Source organism: Bradyrhizobium nitroreducens (assembly GCF_002776695.1). Classification (GTDB taxonomy): domain Bacteria; phylum Pseudomonadota; class Alphaproteobacteria; order Rhizobiales; family Xanthobacteraceae; genus Bradyrhizobium; species Bradyrhizobium nitroreducens. Next base: position 5,693,651 of record NZ_LFJC01000003.1, on the reverse strand, counting down.
TGCATTGAAATGCATCGTCGTCTGCTCAGTGCTTGGCTTGTCGATCGACGTCGCCAAAACGATTCCGTGGACGTCACTGGAACAGGCAGGACCTACCACCGGCGACATCGCTGCTACGGCGACAGACGATCCATTCATGATCATGTACACGTCGGGGACGACCGGTTCGCCGAAGGGAGCGCTGCATACCCATACAAGCTTTCCTTTGCGCGTTGCTCAGGATTGCGCGTATATCTTTGATTTTCGGCCTGGAGATCGCATGATGTGGGTCAGCGATATGGGCTGGATGGTGGGCCCTCTCACGATCATCGGCGTGCTCATGCTAAAGGGTACATTGGTTCTGTATGACGGTGCGCCCGATCAGCCGACCGTGGGTAAGCTTCGTGAACTTGCTGCCATGCATGGTGTCACGCACTTCGGGTCATCCCCGACCGCAATCAGAATGATGGCTGCGGCGTCCGACCAGGCTCTTGCGGTCGCTTTTCCCACGTTACGAATACTCATAACGGCTGGAGAGGTCATCGATCCAGATACGTTCAACTGGTATAGTCACGAATTTGGCGGTGGGATGGTTCCTGTGATCAATTACACGGGTGGAACGGAGGTCTCGGGTGCAATTTTGACGAATGTCGTGCTGCGGCCGATTGCACCATGTTGTTTCAATAGCGTTGCTCCTGGAATGAATGCTGCCGTCGTAGATGTCGAGGGCCGACGCATCGTCGGTGAGCCAGGCGAACTCGCTATCCTCGAGCCGTTCGTTGGGATGACAAACGGGTTCTGGAAAGCGTCCGACCGCTATATCGAATCTTACTGGTCAAAAATTCCTGATGTCTGGGTGCATGGAGATCTTGCCATCGAACATCCCAATGGGCAATTCGAGTTGCTCGGACGCTCCGACGACGTCATGAAGATCGCCGGAAAGCGGGTCGGTCCATCCGAACTCGAGGCGATCGTGATAGATAATCAGACCGTGAAGGACGCCTACGCTATCGGTGCTCCCCACCCTCGCTCCGGAGAAGCAATCGTCCTGTTTGTCGTTCCCAGCCCAAATGCGAAGACTGCCGGAGAGGCGGCTGTCTATGCGGCGCATGCGCTTGAGAAAGCAATGGGAAAGCCATACAAGCCGAGCGCCGTGATCGAGGTCGCGCAGCTTCCAAAAACGAGGAATGGCAAAGCTATCCGTCGCCTGGCGCGTCAAGCCTGGCTCGGATTGCCCCCAGGAAACGTTGGGTCCTTGGAGAACCCGCAGATCTTTGATGATCTGCTCAAAGCATGTCGCCAGTATCGAGGTGAAGCGTGACGTGCATCACTACTTCTTTCCGGTATAGTATTCTGGCCAGCGGCTGAAGGTCAGCTCCTTGTCGCTCGCCATGGCCCAGCAGGAATTGAGAAGGAAAGGGCGGCCGTCTCGGTCCAAGGTGTCTGCCTGTCCCTGCCTCTCGTTCCACATGGCCTGATAGGCAGCGGTCGCCAACGGCGCCAGCATCTCCATCAGGTGCGTGCAGCTCTTGCTCCCTCCAAGCTTATCCCGCACCTCTCGGTTCCAGCCGCCTCCAATCCTTGAACCGACCAAGACAGAAAGGGTGGACGAGGCACCGAAGCAGTCTCGATATGGAGCGGCGTCAGTGGACGCCGCGACGTCGTGCACGACAAATTCCTTGTCGATGGTCAATCTGATCCACATTTCGTGGATGGCGTGGTGTGCCGGAGTCGTAGCCCCGAAGGGAACGGCGCTCTCGAACGGCTTTTCATCTCGGATGTGTCCCTCGACGTCGTAATAGCCATCGTCCCGTCGAAATACCTGCATGTCTATACCGCGGAGATGGATCAAGGATCGCGGCGCGGAATCTTGAAGGGGCACACTAAATTCCTTTTCGCAGCTTCGCAGATGGAACGTCATTGACTGAGAAAACTAACGATCGTACAATAGAATACGGAGCTAGGAAGGTCAAATGAACAGTTCGCTTTTGAAGGTAGACTACCCGCTGCCAGGTTGTACGCGACTGACGTTAAACCGACCTGACTCAAAAAACGCGCTGTCGCGCGCGCTTAGAAAGGAACTCACCTCAGCGCTCGATGCGCTGGGTGGCGATGATCGCGCCAGGGTGGTGATCTTGACCGGCGCCGGCACCGCCTTTTGCGCTGGTCTCGATTTGAAGGAACTCGGTTCGGCAGCTTCCAGCGACGTGCTCGGCTTCGATGATCAATCGCTGAACCCCGTAGCCGCTCTGGAGAGACTAAGTTGTCCCATCATCGCGGCGGTAAACGGACCTGCGATCACCGGGGGATTCGAAATCGCACTCGCCTGCGATATCATCGTTTGTAGCCGATTGGCTCGATTTGCCGATACCCATGCGCGCGTAGGAATTCTGCCGGCATGGGGACTCTCACAGCGCCTCTCCCGCGCTATCGGACCGTATCGCGCCCGCGAACTCTCTCTAACCGGGAATTTCCTATCGTCGGAACGTGCGGAGGCATTCGGACTGACCAATCACGTCGTTGATCCAGAAGCCTTGCAAGCAGAGGCAGTTGCCCTCGCAGAGGCGATGCTGTCGGTCGAGCCCAACACGCTCCGCAGGTATAAGAAACTGCTGAATGAAGGGATGCAACTCAGCTTGCGCGAGGCGTTGGCGCTGGAAGCGCAAGTCGCAGTTCTCTCAGCTCAAGACGTCAAGATGCAGGAGGTCGAACAGCGCCGGCTCGACGTCTTGGCGCGCGCCAAGCGGCAAGCTTGATCGTCTACACAGAGGCTACAACAAGATGAAAGCACCTGGTACGCAAGGTGGCCCGCTCTTCGGACTTAAAGTCATAGAATTGGCTGCTATTGGTCCCGCACCTTTCTGCGGCATGCTCTTGTCCGATCTTGGAGCCGACGTTATTCGCATCGATCGCAAGCAGCAGTCAGACATCGGCCTCTCCATCGCGAACCAGTTCGACTTCACTAGCCGCGGCCGCCGGAGCATCTCTGCCGATCTAAAGTCGGAAGACAGCATAGCTTCGATCCTCTCGCTTGTTGAGCGGGCCGATGTCTTGATTGAAGGATTCAGGCCCGGGGTCCTCGAAAGGCTGGGACTCGGCCCCGACGTGCTCCTCGCACGCAATCCACGACTAGTCGTTGGACGTGTCACGGGGTGGGGGCAAACCGGCCCGCTCGCCCAATCGGCTGGACACGACATCAACTATATCGCGCTAACCGGCGCACTTGCTTGTATCGGGCGCGAGGGCGAGCGGCCGGTTGTCCCCTTAAACCTGATTGGTGACTACGGGGGAGGCGCCCTGTATCTCGCCTTCGGCATCGTCAGTGCACTGATTCATGCTTCAAAGAGCGGGAAAGGACAAGTCGTAGATGCCGCCATGGTCGATGGAGCGACTTCGCTGATGACCCTGTTTCACGGGCGCCATGCGGCTGGCCTGTGGAAATCCAATCGCGCCAGCAATGAACTCGATGGCGGCGCGCCATGGTACGATACGTATCAAACCAAGGACAAGAAGTACATCGCGATTGGCGCTATCGAGCCGAAGTTCTTCCAGGAGTTGCTCAAGCGCATGGGGATTGATGCGGGGAAGTGGAAGCGTCCCGACGATCGAGCGTGCTGGCCAGCTCTTCGGCGCTGCTTGGAGCAAGCGTTCGCCGGGTACACACGAGACGAGCTGGATTCGATGCTTCTGGGGTCCGATGCCTGCTATGCTCCCATCCTGGACTTGTCGGAGGCCGCGGCGCATCCACACAGCGTGGAACGCCGGGCGTTTGTAGAGGTCGACGGAGTGTCTCAGCCAAACGTGGCTCCAAGGCTTTCTCTCACGCCAGGCGTAATTCAACGATCCGCACCTCAGGTGGGCGAAGGTGGGCTTGAGGCATTGAAATCGTGGGGGTTATCCGACGCAGAGATCGATGACTTGAACCGCAAGGGCATCAGTTGGTGTTCATGAACCGGACGGCCGCTCCAAGGTACTTGACCTCAAACGCTCTTTTCGACGCGCCGGTATTGGCGAGGCGGCGAGCCATGTTGATCTCCCGTCCATAACCCATTGCGAATTAGTGGCCTCCGAAGCGTGAGCGTGCCCCCAAAGCATTGGAGGGCTAGTGGTACCAAGCGTGCGCCCGTCACTCTCAAAGCGATGCACGACAAGTACGATTACTGTCGTTGGATGTTCGTCGGGTTACATGTTGTAGCCAAACGCGCCTAACGGCAAATGCGGGATCGTTTGCCCATCAAGTGCGCGAGTTCTCGATGCCTTCATCAAAGGGCACAATTTGGCGGTGAACCCCGCCGGTCGATCGCTCTCAATCATAAGCCAAGCCGCTTGGCGATGATGTTTCTTTGTACCTCATTTGTGCCACCGCCAATCATTCCAACTCGCGAATCCCTGAAGTACATCTGAGTATCGTACTCCATCGCGAAGCCGGCACCGCCAAAGGTTTGCAAACCAAGGTTTGCGCACGTGAAGTTATTCTCTGTTGCGAGAACCTTGGCCATGGAAGTTTCCATAACGGGGTTCTCGCCTGCATCCATCATATCTGCAACGCGATAGCTGGCCAGGCGAGCCGTCTCGGTCAGCATCTTCATGTCTGCAATCCGATGCTGAATGACCTGAAAGTCGGAAATCGATCTCCCGAACTGTATCCTCTGCTTCGCATAGTCTATCGTGTAGTCGACAATCGCCTGACAATTCCCAGCGCCCGATGCTGCAATACAGAGTCGCTCCAAATTGAGTCCCTTCATGAGAGATCGCCACGCGGTATTTTCCTCGCCGATCATCATGGAGGCTGGAACGCGCACATCCGTCAGGAAGAGTTCATTGGTATGGGTCGTCCGGCGCCCGAGCATTTCCATCGGTCTGACCGTGAGCCCGGGAGATTTTGCGTCGACGAGGAACATCGACAGCCCCTTATGGCCGGCGTCGGCAATGGTGCGACCTACAACTATGATGTAGTCGGCGACATGCGCGTTGGTAATGTAAGTTTTGCTGCCATTCAGGGTGTAATGATCCCCCGTCCGTTTGGCGCTCAGACGGATATTGGATACGTCCGAACCTCCTTGAGGTTCGGTGATTGCGATTGCTAGTCGAACGTCACCTCTCGCGATGCGAGGGACGAACTCTTCCTTCAGCGCGTCGGACCCACTATTCAGAAGATGCATGCCCGCGTACACCGTCGTCACCAGGTATGCCGCTGCGATTCCCCCATAGAAATAGCCCAACGTCTCCGCGAGGATGGCGAGATCCTTGTAGGAGCCCGCGCTACCTCCGTATGCTTCGGGGTAGGGTAGGCCCATCCAGCCCGCGCTGGCGAGTGCCTTGAAGGCCCGCTCGGGAAACTCACCTCCCTTATCAAGCGCACGGATCTGCTCCCGGGACATCACGCCTTGAAGTAACGAAAGCACGTTTGATCTGATCATTCGCTGATGTTCGTTCAGCCCGAAGGTGTTGAAGCTGGTTTCAACAGCAACGCTCATACCGTTCTCCAACGAAATGGATGACCTAGAACACAGTGGGCTCGGCAAAGCAGGAGACAAGATTGTCGACCGGTTTCCGAACGCGAGGAAGAAGGCGTAGCGGATGCTGACAAACAAATCTAGTAATTATTCGATAGAATTCGCGCGGGCTGAGGTGTTGGCCGCAATTTATGGGGCTTAAAGCGCATGTAGATCGGTTGACAAACCGGTATCTAGCGATTAACCGTTAGAAAATCGGCGGCTTTGGCTTGGGCTTGGGCTTGGTGCCCTCGGCTAGCTGTCAGCAACAACTTGTTGGGAGGGGGAGATCTTGTCGACCTCGGTCGTAATAGTGGCGGCGAGCGCGATTCCAGTCGGAAAAATCCAGACTGGGCCCTTGGACGACTATCAGGTGGTCGAGCACGAGGTGCTGTCCCGCGTAGTGACTGCGGCGGTAAACGAAGCTGGGATCGACAAATCGTCGATCGATTCACTCGTGTTTTCCGAACCGCACATTTACACGCAGCAGCGCTATTTTTCCACGTTCATGACGTCTTATCTCGGGCTCCAATGTCGTGGGGCCGTCATGGAGGTGATGGGTAACGGCATGACCGGAGGCTTTGCGTTCGAACAGGCCGCCGATCAAATCCGACTTGGTCGCGCCAAAGTCGCCCTGGCGCTCGGCGTAAACATGGAGACGGCAACGTCTGCTGCCCAGCACATGAACATGTCGATGCGTGCGACGGGCGATATTGACTTCCACAGTCCGGCTGGCTTCACGCCGATATCTTGGTATGCCATGGATGCCACTCGCTACATGCACGAACACGGCGCCACGCGGGCCGACTTGGCATCTGTCGCAGTAAAGAATCGGCTGCACGCGAGCCTGAACCCCCTTGCTCATTTCCGAAAGCCGATCACTGTCGAGGATGTGTTAAATTCGCGGCCGGTGGTCGAGCCCTTATCGCTATTGGACGTTCCTCCGCGTGATGATGGCGCAGTATGTCTAGTTCTCGCAGAGGAGGAGTATGCGCGCACGCTCGGCAAGCCGTTCGTGAGGATTCGTGGCCGCGGCTCCTATCACGAGGGCATTCACCAAGTCGGTGATCGACCTTACGACATGATAGCCTTCAATTCTGCTGCTAGGGCCGCGCAGGCGGCCTATCAGGACGCCGGCATAAGTGCTGCGGACATCGACCTTGCTGAGCTTTATGCGCCGTGCACGATCGTAGAAATTCTAGTCAGTGAAGCGGTTGGCTTGACCAAGAGAGGTGATGGGGCACGGGCTGCTGCGGCTCGCGAGACTGCTTTGGGCGGTCGGATTCCGATCAACACGTCTGGCGGCTGCCAGTCGCGCGGACATCCGGCCCGCCTGACACCTCTATACAACGCCCTGGAACTCTTCGAGCAGCTAACCCAGCGGGCCGGCGCCCGACAGGTTGCCGATGCACGATTGGGGCTGATGAGCTGTGAACTTGGCAACTACAACGCGGCGCTAATTCACGTACTGGAGCGCGGGCAATGACGAGGATCGCCATCCGAAAGTATCCGACAGTCCGGCCGTACCCACCGCGACTTACGCGCTTCAACCAGCCATTCTGGCGTGCTCTTCAAGACGGCGAGTTCAAGACGACGCGATGCGCGAAATGCTCCGAGAGTACCTTCCCGCCGAAGCCCATCTGTCCGCGATGCTGGTGCATTGACATGGAATGGGTGGATCTGTCTCCAGACGGCGAAATCTATTCATGCACCACGATCCATGCAGCCCCCGCAATTTTCGAAGCAGACGCTCCATATGCCGTAGCCATTATTGACCTCGATCAGGGGGTGCGGCTTGCTTCGCGAATACTGAACAAGCCCGATAAGCCGGCTGTAGGACTTAGAGGCTCGATAGTGGCAACGCATCATCCGGACGGCCCATACTTCGCGTTTGAGATCGGGAGATAGCCAGCCCGACGCGCAGAGTCGCTGATCGATCACGAAAGGAAGACGGGTTGGTGTGTCGTAGGCCTGGCTGTAAATCGGGACCGCTCGGTGCATATCTCGGGGTGAGCCTGAGTGGTGGAGCTCATACTTGTCTACGTAGAGATGGAGTCGCTTTCCAGGCCTTAAGCGAGATTGTGCCGTTGAACGTCTCGCAAGACATACCGCGCTTCCGGGAGTAACGACATGTTCGACAAACTAAAAATCTCGGAGCTTCCAGTTCTTACACGTGAAGCGCCGTCCGGCCCAAGTGCTCTTGACGGCCTGAGGGTCGTGGATTTCACGCATTTCCTGGCTGGACCACTCGCAACGCAGATGCTGGCTGACTTCGGTGCGGAGGTGATAAAAATCGAGCCACCAGGCAGAGGAGAGGACTTTCGGTTCTATCCACCTCATGATCGCGAAATGGGTGCGTACGGAGGCGGCGCGCCGTTTCTATGGGCCAATCGCAACAAGAAAAGCATTGCGTTGGATATCAAATCTGCAGCTGGTCTTGAGGTCGCCAAAGATCTCATTCGCTCCGCGGACGTGCTGGTCGAGAATTTCTCTACGGGGGTCATGGAGCGCTTCGGGCTCGACTATGAATTCTGTGCCAAATTGAATCCACGACTGATCTATTGCTCGATCTCCGCTTACGGGCGCCAGGGATCGTTTTGCGATCGTAGTGGCTTGGACGCCGTTGTCCAGGCCGAAAGTGGTTTCATGTCGATGAACGGATATCCGGATCGGCCAGGCGTACGATCTGGCCCGGTTGTGATGGATATGGCGACGTCGATGATGGCGGGTAACGCAATTCTCCTGGCCCTGTTTGCGCGTGAGCGCAATCGCATGGGTCAAAAAGTCGAGATCAGCCTCTTCGATACTGCGATGACAATGACAGGTTTTGCGACGATGCAACACCTCACGTCCGGCGCCGAGCCGCAACGTCACGCAAATGTAAGCCCAGACACCTGTCCAACCGGCGTCTTTGCCACTGCAGACCGCGAAGTCTATATCGCTTGCGGAAACGACAAGATCTTTCAAAGATTGTTTACGAACGTCATCAATCGTCCCGACATCGCTAACAACATCGAGTTCTCGAGCAATGCAAAGAGGGGCGCGCATCGCGATTTCATCTTCTCCGTCATATCCGAGGAGTTTGCAAAACATCCTTGGGATTATTGGAGTCGTAAGCTGCGCGCGGCAGCGATTCCCTGCGGACTCGTTCGAACCCTGAGCGAAGCTCTCGCGTCCGACGAAGCACGGGAGCGGAATCTTGTTGGACGCATAGAGCATCCGCTGATCGGTTGGATCCCGAATATCTCGTCACCGCTGCGCCTTGAAGGGACGCCTGCACTGGATGCTCGGGCGGCGCCTTTCCTGGGCCAACACACGCTTGAGGTCTTCTCGCAGGTCTTGGGATATGACCAGGAGCGGATCGCGGAAATTGAAGCGTCAGGGGCGTGCGGCAAGCGTCAACACCTGACGTCGTGACCGACAGTGGCGGGTGCGGCTGCTGGTGACGCATTCACTCGACGTGCAGGGGATCGGACTTGAGCGAGAACATTGCGCCGAAGGTTTGCGGGCGCGGTGAAGCTGCTTGTGTCCGACGAGTATCGAACCGTCTGATAAGGGCCAACCGTCGGCTGGGGAAATTGAGTGAGTGTGACAATGAACAGGTATAAATCGATTGTTTGGGAAGAAGTGCAAGCGGGCGATAGGCTTCCTTCTTACGAATACGAGCTCAGCCTCTTACGGCTTGTCGCTTTCGTGCGTGCAAGCGGGCTCTACGACTACGTCCATTTCGATGGCGACTATGCCCGTGCCGTCGGGGTGCGCGATGCCTTTATCGCAACGCCTCATGTCGCGGGACTGTTCGGACGATTATTGAGCGATTGGTCGGGTCCCGATGCGGCTCTTCGCAAACTCGCCTTCAGTCTGAACAAGCCAAGCTGCGTCGGCGATGTGCTCACAGTATCGGGCAGTGTCAAGAGAAAGTATCGCGGAGAAAATGGTGAGGCACTCATCGACATCGACGACCTCAGTATCTCCTACGCGGGTACGGAGGGAGCCGCAACGGGACGGGCGACTCTGTCTCTGCCATCTCAGGATGGCCCGCCGACACCGATGAGAGTCACGACCGCTTCACGAGCAGCCACACGCATCGACCCGGCGATGCCTGAGGTGGCGAAGGCGAAAATCGGTGTCGTTAGCGAATGTAGTCAGGGTCGTAGCGTTCCTATCTCGGAGGATGAGCTGCTTCTCTGGTGCGAGGCGATCGAGGACTGGAACCCACTTTACTGGGACAGGGAATATGCACGCACAACGTCGCATGGACGATTGATTGCTCCTCCGTTCGGCATGCTTCTCGGACCAGGATCGTCGGTCCAGTTGGGGCTCGGCTACAAGCGTCCAGGGGCGACAACGCCACTGGGTATCGCGAAGGGACTGCGAGGGTTGCCGTTGCTTCAGTCGATGCGAAAAGGATGGGCGGATAGTTCTCGTCCACTATCCATTCCAGGCTACCCCGAACTGGCGGTCGTCAAAGCCGAAACGGAATTTTATGCCCCATTGGGAATAGGCGACACCATTCGTGTTACCGAGGAGCTGCTTGACTGCTCCGGAATAAAGAAGACCAGGCTGGGCGAGGGATACTTCGGGACGTACGTGAAGTCGTTCTTCAATCAATCAGGTGATCTCGCAAAGCTCTACACGTCGACAATCTTTCACTACAGGGTCTGAGTTGCGGCGTACGCTGCTCGTGCTGGAGAGGCCCCCGAGGCTTGAAACTGTCGATCTCTGTTCGATGAATCTCAGACTTTCCAACGTGACTTGCCGGTTGGAATGAAAGTTCTCGCGCACCTTCCGACAGTCGTATCCGTGCCGATGCCAGTTGCCGACGGGCGCTTGTTCGCAGGCCGAGGTCTGTGACAACCGAACCGTCCTTCGAAAACATAATGATAGATAGGGAGAGCAGCAATGCGAGTTTTCGGTTTCGTTTTCTTCCTTGCGGGAGCGTTACTCGCCGCCGTCGACGTCTCTCAGGCGCAAAAGCAATACGGACCGGGCGTCAGCGACACGGAAATCAAGATAGGACAGAATGCTCCCTTCTCCGGTCCAGGATCGAGCTACGGTTTTCAATACCGCGTCATGGCAGCCTATCTGGATGCCTTGAATGCGCGGGGAGGGGTCAATGGACGCAGGATCCTTCTGATCCAAAAGGATGACGGTTATAGTCCTCCAAAGACTGCAGAAGTAATCCGCCAATTGGTCGAGAACGAAGACGTTCTCGCGATCGTCGGCTCATTCGGAACGCCGACAAATGCGGCGATCCAGAAATACCTGAATCTGAAGAAAGTACCACATCTCCTTATCCAGAGCGGAGCATCACGCTGGAACGATCCCGAGCACTTTCCCTGGACCACCCCTTACTCCCCTTTTTATGTGGGAGAGGGACGAGCTATCGGCCATTTTCTTTTGGAAGAGTACGGGGGCAAAAAGATCGGCGCGTTGTATCAAGCTGACGACGTAGGAAGAGACTTCATGAAAGGCTTGCGTGAGGGGCTAAAGGCTGAGGCTCCCACGATGATTGTGAAAGAGGCCAACTACCAAGCGACGGATCCGACGATTGACTCCCAAATCGTGGCCTTGAAATCCGCGGCGACTGATATTGTGTTTCTCGCCGCTCAGAATCGCTTTGCGGCGCAAGCCATACGCAAGATCGCTGAACTGGGCTGGAAACCCCAGATCATCTCAACCTCGATAGCAAATTCCGTAAAGGAAGTTCTTGTCCCGGCGGGAGAAGCTGCCTCGACCGGCCTCATTAGCACGACGAGCTACAAGACGCCTAGCGATCCCGCTTTGCGGAGCGACGCAGGCGTTCAAGAGTATCTGTCTTTTCTGAGCAAAGCGTTTCCCGGCCATGACCCCGATGACATTGCAGCAATTCGGGGATTCTCAGTGATGGAAGCGGCTGCCGAGATCCTTCGGCGCTGTGGAGATAATTTGACTCGTGAGAATGTGCTGAAGCAAGCGACGAACCTACGTGGATTACGATTGTCGTTGCTCATGGAGGGCGTTACGATACAAACCGCTCCTGGCGACTATTCAGCCATCAGGCAAATTCAACTGATCAGGTTCGATGGAGAAAAGTGGGTCAAACTCCGCGAGTTGATCGATGACGAATGATGCAATCGCGAGCCCGTCGTGAGCTAAGGCGTGTTCAGATCCGCCGTCTTGGTCTACTGGCGGGATTATTTATCAGCAGGCAGCTTGAGTAGCATCTTGCAGGTCAAGAAGGTTCGTGATCGCGTCTGCCGTGAGATGAGCAAACAGCTACGATCTATTGTTCGGGTCTGCGGACTCGGCGGTCTGCGCCATCAACCATTCTTGGTCCTTGGTCAAAGCTCAGCACGCGGTCTCAATACCTCTGAAACTGGCTGCATTCTGGCGGTTTTGTGGCGGAGTCAGCCTCCGCTAGGACAACATAGAGTTCGAGATCAGGGTTCAGCGTCGTGGTACGTTTCTCGTGCGCCTTACAGAGCCAAGCCTGATTAGTAGCAAGCGAGCGTTGAATTTGATCGGAGCGATGCCGACGAAATCCTTGTGGATCGTGGTCTCATCGGCAAGCGAAACGATCCTGCTGCATCGGTAGCGATCCGGGGCAGCAAGCGCCTGGAGCTTGCGAAATGCCTCGCGACAAACCCAAGCGGATCGCATGCTGCTTTTGAACTCGGCGAGTTGATCATGCAGGGCACGTCGGTCGTGTCCCGAGGAGTGGTTTTGCTGATCAGCAAAGCCGCCCGGTGGCGCGCCTTCACATGGCGCCGTAGCGCGCGGGCGGCTTTGCGGGTGATCCACCAATGGTTCGTCGGTAAGATCTGGATTGCGAGCGTGAACCTGGGCGGCTCGTCCATGTCTCCTGCAAAGGCTCCGCGCCCGCCGTTACGGATCTGCTCGGTAGCACCATCAACAGTGGTCGGGATCAGCAGCTTCCTCGAAGGAAAGCAGCTTCGCGCCCTTGCGACGCGGGCAAGGAGCGCCTCGCCAGTCTGCCCGATGTCCCGACCTTCCAGGAGAGGGGGATCAGCGAGGCTTGCAGCCGCTCTCTTTGCTTCTCCCACCGATCATCCTCGGCGCGTGACCGCTTCTCAAGCGCCTCGACCTCGGCCTGGATGGCCGCTGCTTTTCTTCTTGCTCGCGCTAGGCCTTATCCAGCGCAGCTTGCGCTTTGGCCGTCGCCGTGTCTCGCCGTTCGCGCTCCCTTTCACGGGCAACCTCTTCCCGCCGGCGCTGCGCATCGCGGCGTTTTTGCTCCTTCTCGAAGTCCGCTGCGGCCTTTCGGGCTTCTCGTTCGCTGATTTTCGGAGCAGTTCGCTTCGTCGGCTTCGGCCGCCGTCTTCCGCGCCGGGCCCGGTTCTCGCCGGATCCCAGGTCGGACGGTTAGGCGCTGCGCTTGTGCAGTGGGATTACTTGCCTCGAGCTTCCAAGTTCGAGAACCGGAAAATTCTCCCGAATGGTCTGCGCTACGTAGCTCGGGGCAAGGTGAGCGTAGTGCTTCTCAGTCATCCTCGTATCGGCATGACCGAGTTGTCGGGCGATGACCGCCATCGGTACGCCAGCCATTGCAAGATATGAAGCGTGGGTGTGTCGTAAGATATGAAAATTTACCGGCGGTGAGATCGTGGCTCGCTGGCTTGCTTCATCGAGCGGCCGCTGCTGGTGCGAGGTTCCCCAGATCCGGCCATCCCTTCTCAGGAAGATCCGCTGGCCGGGCTGCAGGACCTTTGTCCATTCCCGGAAGGCAGATTTCCCTTCTTCCGTTAACACGACGTGTCGGTTCTTGCCCTTGCTCAAACGAACGGACAATGTACCGCTGTCGTCGTTGTAATCTTCATACTTCAAACGCGTCAGCTCTGCGTATCGACAGCCTGTGTACAAGGCCGCTTCTATCAACTTTCGAAAGTCTTCCGGACAGGCACTCACGAGCCGGCGGATTTCGGCAATATTGAGATAGCGGACGACCGCCTCATCGACCCGCTTGAACGGTTTCACCTTTCGCCAGGCGGTGTCGGATGAGACGCGATCTGCGAAGAAGGCTCGGTTGAGCGCCGCCTTTAGTATCGTGAGGATGCGGTTGGCCGTCGCCTTTCGCGCACGTCGTGCATCATCGTCGTCAGGGGTCTTGCGCCTGGCGGCTTCGGTGGCGGTTCTTTTTGTCCGCACTCGCTTTGGTTCGGTCGCGATCTTGTTACGCCAACGTACCAATCGCTCCGTGGTTAGCTTGTCGACTTCGAGAGATCCCAGATCAGGCAAGATCCAGGCATCGAAAACGTATTTGGCGCCCTGAACGGCCGCCGGCTTCTTCTCGGCAGCGATCTCGGCGAGATAGTCCTTGACGGCATCCGCAACCTTGTAAGGGCCGGTACGAACGACACCGGCCGCGAAGAGGCGCCGCCGCTCGGCCCAGTTCCGGGCTTGGACTTGCGCTTGCCAATAGTCAAAGACCGTTGCGCCGTCGGCGTCAGTAGTGTCGTCAGCCGCGCCGATCGCCTTGGTGTCATAGCCTTCCGCGCCGCGATAGAGGCTTGCGACCCATGATCCCGAAACCGCTCCCCGGTAGTAGCCGAGCCGCAGCCCTTTTGCGATCTTCGCGAAGTAGGGTGTTCGACGCACCGGTAAACGCGCGCGAGCTGTTCGCGTTTCGAGTGACGAGTGTCGCGCTGCCCGTGCCAACGACGTGCTCCACTTCTTCAAGTTTTCTTCAAAAGGCGTTCGAGAATTCAGGCACATAGTACCGAACGTGAACGAACTAAGCAATTGAAAATACAATGTTTATTTATGTTCGCCGATGTTCGCCAGCGTGCGAGATGCAATTCTCTCAAGGTTGAAACAGGGGTTCGATTCCCCTAGGGAGCGCCAGAGATTTCAACGACTTACGGCTCCGCTCGAAAAGTCGTCGAATATCCGTCGAATAAGCGCCAGCGAACATCGGCGAACTCCTCCACACCATTTCAGTGATCCGATTGCCTAGCTCTCTGACCGTCAGAAGATCTGAGACTTGTCAAAGGATCGGCTTGAACGGATCGAAGGCAACAAGGCTCTTCGCGGAGCGGGCCGAACAAGCATGCATCTCAATGGACAACACCGACGTGTGGTGCGCGGTGCTAGCTTTAGCCGACCTCGATTAACGAACGGATGATGTCCGCGTGCTCGGCGCCGAGCATGTTCGTGCCGTTCGCCCCTGAAAACGGCTTCTTGAATTTCTTCGCGGTGACGGCGACGGCCAGCTGCTTCCTCAACTGTTCGTCGTCGCGCCGAGTGTCGAACCGAGTGACAATTGCAGGAGACGAGCCACGACGAGAATGCGCCGGATCTCCGGACTTCAGCTAAAGAACTTCGAGATCTCGGTGTGGGCGTAGCGGTTGCCGCCGAAGATGTCTTTCAGCGGCGTATTCATCATCCCTATAATCTGCTTCCGGTCGATGCGCTTGTCTCGATCGATGGCCTGGAATGGGGTGGGATCGACGACGAACAGTTTCAGATGAGAAGCAAGGCCATCGACGATGGCGTCGTTGATGTGCTCGTCGCTGAAGCTGTAGCCGATCACCATCAACCGAGCCGATGGTCGTGCGAGCATTCTGCGAAACTCGTCGTGGTACCAGGTCAAAACCGGAAAGCGGCCTATGCTGATGGCTTTTGCACCACCCATGATGATGATGCGCTTGCCGCGATTGGACTCTACCCAATTCACGGAACCGTGGAGTTTCACGTAAGGCTGCGCGCCGCTCCCGGGGATGGTGGCAAAGGGTGGATGGGGCTCCATAATCGCGAACTTGTCGTGTCGCGAGCCGGTCGGCGTATAAGGCTGCAAGTAACGCATGCCGGGACATTGGAGATGACCCCAGTTCATCGGCGGCCCGATGTGCGGATTGTAATGCTGCTCCAACAGAGTGTCCTGATTGAGCGTGAAGATGGCGTGAAACCGGCTCAGGAAAGCAGCCATGGAATGCTGGACGCTTGGCGGGTTCTCAAATTCGAACTGGGTCTGCATGAAGGATTGGTTCATGCCGTTGAAGATCCCGACCACCGACGTGAGCAGCGCTTCGTAGCGCTTCTGGTCCTCGGGATCGCTCGAAATCTGAAAATCGGCCATAACGGCCTCGAATGCGCCGCCCGAAGCAATCAGCCTCTCGCGCGTCTCTCCATCGATATCGCGATCGCTCAAGACCGAACTGAACACCTGCGATGCCAGCGGTGCGCCCCAGTTATGGGAGAACCCCGCGCCGGTGAGCAGCATGAAGGTCATGGCCTATCCAACATGTCCGAAAAGAATCTGTAGGTGAGCCTATCAGGAGCGTTGTCGAGATACACCCGCATTCGTTGCCGGCTCTGCGCAAGTCCCGCCATCATTTCATGCTCGGTGCGCTTGCTCAGAACGACGCCGGCCGATCGCGGCTGGGCGAGCCACTTCTCCTCCAACGCAGTTGCCGCCTCCGATTTGGTGATGTGATAGGTGTACTTGTGCCCCTGCCGAACAGGAAAATCCAGGATCAGTACCTCGCCGAGCGGATTGAGGTCGGGGCGCTCGGCCCGCGCAAGGGTCAAATCGGTCTTCTTTCCTTCGTACCCGAGCCACGCGTGGGATATCATCGCGTCGTCCGTCCCGTCGTTGACGTAGCCCACGACCGGCGTCGTGCCGATGCCTAGCTCTGCGAGGTACAGGTGCAGCAGGAACGTCATGCGATAGCACATGCCGGTGGCTTCATCGGGCTCGATGAAACGCTCGAGCAAGCGCTGCGCCGCTTCGGCGATCTGGACCTCGGTGGGCGAGAGGGTGGCTTTCCAACCGTCAATCTGCGTGCGCCGGTGCTTCGCCTGGCCCATGATCCCTAATCCTTCCGGTCCAGCGTCTGATTGCGGTACCAGTACGCGTTGCCGGGCTCGTCGCGAAGCCTCTCGACCGCGGTCCGATAAAACGATTTCCAGCTTGCGGCTTCCCGCACGATCTCAATGACGGTTGCCTTGCGGACCAGATGCTCCGAATATCTGGAAGGGCTGCATCCGGCCCAATACTTCTCGACGTTGACGGACGGTTTATTCCCCGCTGCGATGTCCTTCGCAACGCGATCGAATGTATCCAAGTCCCCGGTGTGGAGCAGGTCGTCGTCCTCGAAAGACACCTTGTAGAGGGTGCGCACGCCTTTGCCGCGGTGCCGCCAGTCCTGTTCGGCCATTTGCGGATCCGAGTAGAGATAGAGCGCGTTGGCGCGGATATCGCTATGCTCGGGGCTGTTCCGCAACGCCATCTCGGCTTTGCGCGAGATGTCCGGAAAATCGGCGACGTCGAGATGGTCACCGCCCGTTTCCATGACGTCCGCGCTCTTGAACGGTTTCCGATGGTCGGAACGATATGCGATCTTCATCGCTGATTCCTGTCGAACGATTCGGCGCCGTGCGCATCATAGAGCGTGAGATCGGCAAGCGGCTATCGGCGTGAAACTGCTCTCGGCCCGAAAGGGTCGAGCTTATCTCTTCCGCCGCGTTGTACCGCCCGGCGGATACTTTCTTCGATAGGCGTCCAGGAAATCCTGGTCGCGGCAGATGCACCTGCCTGACGTGTCTTGAGCGTGCGGGTCGGCAAGAACGGCGGCGAACGGCCGCATGAGATTGATCCGTGTGCTGGTCGCCGATGGGACCGGCAGACCTGCGGCATGCTTGACGAGGTCCGCGGCCAGACCCAATCCCGCAAGCGCGGATTGAAACGCCATCGGAACGATGGCCGTGCCGGCATTGCCGATGCCGGTCAGCCCGATCATGAACCCGCCGCAAATCGCCTTCTGGTAAAAGGTGCGCAGCGGCTGACCGACGAACGACGATAGATCGGCATAGGGGACGTTGAAGGCGGTCGCGACCCTCTGGACAAAATTGTCGGAGACGCCGGCGCTGTTCTGCAGGAGCGCGCGTACCTCCATCTTCGCTTCGGGAAGTCTCAGTTCTTCGGCGACCTTTTCGTCTTCGCTCTTGATCGTCCCCGTCGGCATGTAGAGGCAGGCGAGGCACGCCTTGCCGTCGTCGAAGCCGTGTCTTGAGATCCCGAGGTCGAGCTGCTGGGTCCAGGCGTTCACGATCCAGCGGGGCAACGAAGCCTGTACGCCGATGCGGTCCGGCCCGTTGTCGAGCGCGACCGCGACGCGTTCGAAGTGCCGCTTCTGACGGCTGCCGACGTAGTCGCTCCATGTCATGGGCTGCCCGGCGACGCTGAGGCCTTTTCTCTTGAGGATTCGTTGCGCCAGGCGGGATTTAGGCTGACCGACGTCCTTCTGAACGGCCATGACGTATCGCTGCAGGTTCGATAGATCGATCGTGTCATGGTCGACCGCATGGAGAGCTCCCGTGAGACCAGGAACGCGGCTTAGCGCCCACATCGCACCGTGTCCGATCGCACCGAGTCCGACGAGATACGCGTCGCCGAGGTCGATCTCGGCGGGGAGGGGCGGATTTTGCGCGCCGGCTTGGCCGTAGTCGAACAGAGAGACGTCGATCCACTGGTCCAGCTCCCCGCGTGTAAGCTGTCCGGCAAAGACGAACCGAAAGACGTTCGCGGTCGCGAAGCAGGCAGCAGCGCCGGCGCCAAACGGGTTCGTGGTCGCGCCGGAGCCGAGCGGGCCGTCTGCGGAGATCAAAGCGCGCCAGCCGTCCGATCCGGCGAATATCTTGGTCATGGCGCCGGCGGTATCGGTCGAGCCGACGACGATCGCGATGCTCGAGCGCGTGATGTCGCGCTCGACATCGATACGGTCGTTGATCTTGCGAGCCAGTCCCTCCAATTCTTTCCGGTATTTCTCCGCCTCGCCGCCGGCACATGCAATGGAGATCGTCGGGTAGAGCCGCGCGAGTATCCTGACGCAGAGGTCCAATGTCGCGCGTCCTTCCGGCGACGCGGCTGCCGCCTCGTCGAAGGCCAGGCCGATCACGTGTCCGGACAGCGTCGCCTTGTACGCTTCCAGATTGAAGTTCAGGAGGACCTGGGACGCGGCCGTAGCGGTCCGGTCGAAGAAATTCGCGAAGGCCATTCTAGTCCTCGATCACGATCGTTTGGGCGGCGCGCGACGGCGCGATTTCCCGCCAATGGCCCGAGCCGTCCAGCCGATAGGACGCAAGCCGGCCGATATCGAACACGCCGGAAGCGAAGTCCGGCACCACGAGCGAGAAGCACCCGACCGTGGTCGCGACCGCGAATTCGTCGTCGGTGCTCGAGTGGTAGGCGCGGCCGGGGTGGCTGTGGATTTGCGCGATCAGCGACAGGCCGTTGCGGTATAGCCAGACGTTGATGCGATGGAGCTCCTCGGCGCCGGTGATGACGCATACACCGTCGGCGGTGCGGATGTGGCGCTGCGCGGGAATAACGGCCTGATCGACCTGAAATACCGCGCCGTTCTGTCTTCCGACCCAAAGCCCGAGGCCTTCGTAGCCTTGCCGACCGACGTCGCGCAGGTGCTTGTGGACGATTTGGGCGTCGCGCCGCTTGACGACGACCTTCTCGACGTCGACCAGACGCATCATTCCGGGATTCCCATCGGGTTCGGGGCGAGGCCCTGTATCTGAATCTGGATGTTGTACGCAGCGAGAGGATCTGCCCCGTAGATCCAGATCTTTTCCAGAATGAAGACCAAGGAGCCTTCGCCAGAACCCCGATGCAGTAGCCATGAATCCCCCGTGTGGGCTGGATTGTCGTGATATTCGCGGACCCCGGGCAGGCACAGGAAGGGAAAATCGTCCGGCTTGTTCGCCTGTAGCATCGCGGACAGCTGGATCGCGCCTTGCTGAATCATCGCCGCGATCATCTCGGGCGGAGCACCGGGCATGGCAGGACGCCTGAGCATCTGGAAGCCGACGTTCGACGCCGTCAGCCGCTCGCGTGTGAAGGGGTCGACAAAGCGGACCGATGGGGGTTGCAGATCGTAATCGGTAAAGTCGACGATCACGGCGGCGACGATCGGCGCCGGCTTGATCTTGGTCGCGGCGAACGCGACGAAGACCTCCGGAAACGTGGCGCCGAGCAGAAGCCAACCGCGCTTTCGGTAGGTCGCCTCCAGCATGCGGTAGGCGGCGACCTCGCGATCGAATTTGGCTCGCGAGACCTCGGGATCCACGACCTGTGGCGCTGCGGTCAACCGGCCACCCCCGCTTTCAGGCTCAGGAACAGGGTCGTTTCCTTGCCGAAATGATATTCGCCCACACGCTTTTCGGGATCGAGCAGGGTGCCGGCCTCGTTCTTGATCTCCCAGTTTTCCGGCGGCTGGGCCACGTTCTGGGTATCGTGCAACGCCTTCTTGCGGACCTCGGCCAGCGTTTCGTCTTCCTTGGCCTCGACGACGGTCGGCTGACCGTTCACCACCACGGTGATCCGGACGCGGTGGTCGTGACCGTGATCGTGGTCCTTCTCGCGCTCGCGACGAGCCTCTTCTTCAAGCTCGTGCTCGCGCTCTTCGAGATCGTGCTTGATCTTCTCCTCTGAACGGATGACCTCGTCGACGCCTTCGATTTCCTTCTTCAGGAATTTCGCCTCGCGTTCGAGCTCATCGGCGGTCTTGTTTCCGTGTTCGGACATGGGTAGCTATCCTCTCTGGCCTAAGCCCAAGGTTGCGTGGACAGCGGATTGGCTGCCATCTACAAAGATCTGCGCTCGCCGAGCCGGACTCGGACACGAAATTTTTCGTCCGAATTCGGCGCCGGTCGCGCATTCGAAGATAGGGTTGCCCAGCTGGGGGCCTCATGAGGTCCGACGATATCGATGGAGAGGGCCCGGGCGGTGCCCGCCACACGGCGGAGCAGATCCGGGCGATGCTCGAAGGCCTGACCGACGACGACCATCGTCGGTTGACGGCCATCGTGCGCTATTTCGCGCCTCGCACCGATATGACCGAAGACGACCTGCGGCAGGAGGCCTTTCTCAGGGTCCTGTCGAGCCGGACCTGCAGCGTCGACGTCGGGATCGTCGAATTTCTGGCCGGCACCGTCAAGAGTATCGCTTCCGAGATGCCCCGCGCCCGCAAGAGGGCGAGGGATGGGGCCGGGCTCGAACTGGTCTACGTGCCTGAGTATGGCAGCGGCGACTCTTCGGAACCGGTGGACCGTGCTACGCCTTCTCCCGAGGACCAAGCTCTGGCACGGACCGTGTATGCGAAGGAAATCGAGCGGGCGGGCAAGCTCGTCGCCGGAGACTACGAGCTCGAACTGCTGGTCGAGGCGTTGGCCGACGGATACCGCGGAAAGGATCTGGAGAGTGTGCTTGGGACCGACACCAAGGGATTGGCTGCAGTGCGGAAACGATGGATTCGTAAATTGCAGGTAGGCTTTCCAAGCGGCGTGCCACTTTGAGGATGCGACGATGAGCGACAAAGAGCGTGTCGACCGGCTCGACGATGCGATAATCGAAGAGATCTTGGGAATGAGCGGAGCGGAAGCCGCCGCGCTCGTTGGAGCCGCCGACGTTGCTGCATCGCGAAAAAGCCTGGCTCAAGCGAAAGGGATGGTCGGGAAGCTGCGGCTGGCGCGGGCGAAAGCCGACGTCGCGCTGGACGCGGCAGGCGCCGCGGCGATCCGCCCGAGGACGGACGGACACAGGGTGAATACATTGCGGAAGTCGGACCCGGCTCTGGACAAGAAGATGACGCTCGCCGCAAGAAGCGGGACGGCGAACGCGGAGGCGGATGCGGCCAGTTTGGACGAAGACCTGGCGGAGCTCGACGCATGGGAAGCGCAGGATCGAGACCGGTCGTGAGCCGACGCCTGACTCTTCCCGAGCAATTATTGCAGGACTTCGGGATAGAGCGTCCGGAAGAGATCGATCTGCACGCCATCGCTTGGGAGCTTGGTGCGCGCATAAAGTACCGCGAATTGCATTCGTGCGAAGCGAGGATCGTGGGTCAGGGCGGCCGTGCCATCATTACGGTGGATTCCAAGGCAACACCTCGTCGGAAGCGGTTTTCGATAGCTCATGAACTCGGGCATTGGCATCATCACCGCGGACGCTGCCTGATCTGCCGGACGGATGAGATCGGCAATCGACGGCGCTCCGTAACGGATCCCGAACGCGTAGCCGATGACTACGCGTCGGACCTGCTGCTGCCGCGTTATCTGCTCGAGCCGATGCTCAAGGCCTGTCCTCGCCCGACGCTGAAGTTCGTGCGGGAGACGGCCGAGGCCTTCGATGCGAGTGCTACTGCAACGGCCTTGAAGATCGTCGAGACCGATCGATTTCCCATCATGCTGGTTTCCCATTCCCAGCACGGGCGGGCCTGGTTCAGGAGAGCCCCGAGCGTGCCGGAACACTGGTTTCCTAAGCAGGAATTGGATCATGAGAGTTTTGCTTTCGCCGCCCTGTTCGGCAAGAACGAGGACAAAGGTGGCCCGAGGCGCATCGGTGCCGATGCGTGGTTCGACCGCAGAGGCGCCGACGATTTCGAGATTTATGAGGAAACCTTCCGCGTGGCCGCCGATCAGATATGCACGATTCTGTTCTTCAACGACTCCAAGATGCTGCGCGAGTAACCGGTCGGAACGGGGCTTGAGGTCGAAGCGATGGGCGGATTCAAAATGCATTGCGGGCCTTGTGAGGAAGACCATCGAGACAATCCCACTGGCAGCTCAGCCTTCTTTGGCCCATCGCTCATTGCCGCAGTTGCTCAAATGGGAGCATCGGAGTGAAGCGGACATTGCCCGCAATTCACGGGTGTCTGTGCTCACGTAGGGCCGATCGCGTCACGAAAGTGTATGCGACAAACCGCTACCGGTGCTGACCGCTGATTAGATGCTGGCATCGCTGGCGATTACAATGAAGCCGGCGTCGCGGAGCTCCTGCTACGTTAGTTCCATGCTTCGTGCCGTGCTTTCGCGGACAGTTCGGAGTGACGTCTACAATGCGCCAAGGTCGCAGACCGAAGTCCTCGGAAGGGAATCTCGGACGAGCAAAGATCACGGGACAATTCACACTAATTGTTGAAAAGTTCGGCGAACGGCAATAGATTCGCCTCACGCCGCCTTCGTCGGCTAGGCCGCTGCCTCGGCAAAGGACTTTTGGTCCAACGACTACTTCATCATCCAGTTCTCGCGACCGATTCCCCTCATTCGGCCGATGAGACGAGCAGCGCGTCTTGACCCGGCCGAGATGAAGGACGCTCGCATGTTCTCGACCCTCGAAGGCGCGAAGAAATTCGCTAAGAACCTCAAATCTTTATTCGACGACAGCGGGATCATTTTTCCGCTAAATCGTTGCCAGCAAGCCGCCGCGATCGCGGGCGGCTTTCGAGATTGGCACGACCTCAGCAGATCGTTGGCAGGGGCGGAACGGCCCGTCGATCCTGGCGCATTTCGCCGGAGGCTGATCGCGTTTCTGCCCCAGCCATGTTGGATCCCAGCATTGTTTTGGTTGGACGAGGGGAAACTGGAGATATCGGACGGCGACGGACTCTCGCACAACTACTACCGCGCCGTCGTGCCCTACGTTTTTTCATCGTCCGTCATTCACCGAAGCAAGTCCGCTCTGCTTCGGCCTGGCTCCGGTGCAGGACAGCGGTTGCGGGAATCGATGGTCGTCTCTCTCTTGCTCGGAGGAAAAGGCAGCAAGAGATTGATCCCGCAGCTCGAGCCGGACACCTTAGCGCTCGTCGTTTCCGGCGACACCGCAAGTCTTTTCGGCGTCGATGCGGAGCATCCTCGGTTCGAGAAGGATTTCGCCTCCCTCGTGGCGGCCGGCATATTCGAATACGAAGATGGCATCCTGCGGGTCCTGCCGGCGGACAAGGACGAGGTCGCTGCGCACGCGGCCAGAGGGTTCACCGACCGCGCACAGTATTTCGCTGGCGTCGGAGGCGACGAGGCAGTGGAAGCGCTCGCCGTGGCGCTCTCCGCAACCGGAATTGAGCAGCCTACGCGTGTAGCGGAAGCCGTCGCCGACAAAGGTTCGGAGACACAAATCACACCGCCTGGGCCAATCCTCGAACTGTTGTCCAAACTTGCAGAGAATGGAGAACTGGTTGCCGTTTCCCGGGCTTGGCGCGTGTTTAAAATGATCCATCCAGAGAGCGCCGACTTACTGCGCGAATCGGTGCCGGCTAAGATCTTGTCACCCTATCTCGCCCGAAACCGCGGGATCGATGCGGGGAGGATGGTCGGGTGGATGTCGACAAGATCGGAATGGGCAGAAGCGGCGAAGGCCGCCCTGAACGATCCGGCGCACTTCAAGAAGACCGTCGACGAGATGGCTGACGCGATAGCGGCGACACGTTAGACGGCGGGAATTGCGTCGCCCTTAGGATTCGCGATTTCGGCAGCGATCGGGTATCGCTGCCTTCAGTCCGGCGATAGGGCGCGAAATGCTAATCCATACTGTAGTCGTCGATGGGCCTTTAGCGCTGCGAATGCGGCGCCTTGATGCGGCTCGCGAAGGGGCCACGGGTCGGCAGGTCCTGACGCTGCCGCTTCTCGCCGCACGCCTTGCCGGCGGCTTCGTGTCGGCAGCCTCGCACGAGGTCCTGAATCTGGCTATCAGGCAGGCGCTCGAGGCGGGCGGATACGAGGACATTGGCAAGGTTTCCGAACTGCCCGGGTTGCCCGCCGCTGCGCTATCGGCGCTCCGGGACTGGTGGGACATGGAGGCCCCGGCTTCTTTGCCCGACAATGCCCGCCTTAGGGACTTTGTGTTGCTCGAACGCCGCGTCCGAGACGAACTGCCGTCTGGAATGCTGACGCCTCCCGATTTGGTCAAAGCTGCCCTGGCGCGACTTCGTTTCGCTCCAAAAGTACTCGGCGCCGTCACTATTCAAGACGTCGCCAATATCCAAGCCGTTTGGTATCCGCTCATTCAGGCGCTCTGCGATGTCGTGCCGGTGCGATGGATTGCATCGCAGCATAGTCGGCGCGACTGGTTCTCTGGGGAGACCCAAACGCGCCCATCTGGCACAGCATTGCTTGGCTCCGCAGATCTCTGTGCCGATCCACGAAACGAAGTGCGGGAATCATTGCGTTGGGCGCGCGCGCTTGTGGCGGACGGAAAAGCCGCTCCCCACGAGGTCGCCATTTCGGCTGCCTCGCCGTCGGCTTGGGACGATGCGTTTCTGGTTCTCTCGCGCGAGGCAGGTATGCCCGTGCATTTCACGCACGGCATTCCGGCGCTAGCGACCCGTGAAGGGCAGGCCTGCGCTGCACTCGCGGACATCCTGCTACGTGGGCTGTCTCAGGAACGCGTGAGGCTCCTGTTTGCCCGGCTGCCGCGCAGCCCAGCCAAGGAAAACGTGCCCAGCGACTGGGCTAAAGGCTTGCGGCGAAGCGCGGCGCTGACCAGTCCGACCCTTTGGCGGCATGTTCTGGAGCAAACTCGAGACGAAAGGGCAAACGGTGACCTTGCGGAACGGACATTGTTGCCGATTCTTGAAGACTTGGCCGGCGGGATTGCGTCGGCAGAGGGAGTAGGGCGCAGTCTTTTGAATGGGCCGGCGCTGAGCCTGTGGCGGGATGCTTTGCGCATGGCGCCCCCACAGGCAATCGAGCTCTCCTTGCAGGCTCTTCGCGTTGCCGACGGACGCGAGCCGGGAAATTCTATCGCCTGGGGACCCGCCCGTCACGTGGCGGCGGCCCCGCGCGCATATGTTCGCCTCGTCGGGCTGGATGCGAACGCGTGGCCCAGGCGGTCGAACGAAAACGCGTTGCTACCGCAACATCTGCTTGGGCAATTACGACTTCCGTCCGCTGAAGCAGCCGAAATTGACCGGATGACGCATGACATCATTGTCGGCCAATCGACCAACTACTCGCTGTCACGCGCCCATCGGAGTGCGACTGGATCTCTACAAGCAGCCAGCACATTGTGGCCGAGAAAAGCAGAACGTGTCGTCGGGCGGAGCGCGATACCCCCGCATGCTTTCAGCGAAAGCGATCGTCTGTACGCCAGACCTGGCGACGCCGGCAAAGATCCCCAAGTGCGTGCGAGTCGTGCGTGTTGGCGCGCATGGTGGGATGGTGAGCAACACACGGCTCATGATGGGAAGGTTCGTGCCAACCACCCGCTCGTTGTCGATGCCCTTTCCGAAGTCCAATCCACGACCTCTCTCCATCGCCTTCTATGCGATCCGTTGGGGTTCGTCTGGGAGTACGCCCTTCACTGGCGCGAGCCAAATCTAGACCCTCAGCCCCTCGCTCTAAACCATCGCGCCTTCGGCGAGCTCGTTCACGCTCTTATCGCGGGCGTGTTGCGGAATGGCGCGCCAAAAAACATCGATGAGATTGAGATTGCCCTAGATCGAGAGGCCGCCCTTCTTACCGAAAGCTGGCTAATCACCAGAGCCGTTCCACCAGGGCTTCTCTGGCGTCATACAGTGGAGATGGCACGCGAGCGAGCGCTGCAAGGACTCAAAGATGCAATCGATGAACCGCGCGGCAGGAGCTGGACCGAGCTTTCTTTTGGCGAGCCCAATGACGGACCTCATCCGTGGACCACACTCTCACCGGTCCAGATCGGAAAGACCGGAATTGTCTTCCGTGGACGAATTGATCGCCTTGACGAAGACGCGGCACGCGGCGCGGCAGTCGTCACGGACTATAAAGTTGGGACGGCGCCCGAGCGGAAGAAGCCAGTCGTGTTCGATCGTGGCGCAGAACTCCAGCGTGTCTTCTACGGCCTCGCCGTGCGGTCTCTCCTTGCTGATGTTCGGAGCGTGAGCTCGCAATTGACTTACCTAAAGCACGACCCGGCGCGGACTTTAAGCCTTACGAACGAGGAACTTGAGAAGGCGATTGACCAGGCGGTCGCATTCACGGCGGCCGGCGTTCAGCTGCAACGCAATGGCCAGATTGCGCCAGGGCCTGCGCCTGTATTCTTTGATCCGCTTGCTATCGCCCTGCCAGCCGAGCTCGATTCTTACCGTCGCGTAAAGCGACGTCTATTTGCTGGAGCGAACAGCGCGCTAGACAAACTTTGGAGTAGCCCGTGAGCGTGCCTGACCTCGATGCCCGCAGACGCGCGCTCACTGATTTTGAGACCAACATGCTGGTCGAGGCTGCGGCTGGCACTGGCAAGACGTCATTGATGGCCGCGCGCGTCGCGATGATGATCGCAAGCGGGATTGATCCTTCAAAGATTGCAGCGATCACCTTCACCGAACCGGCGGCGAGCGAGCTGGAGGCGCGGATACGCTGGACGGTCGAGGAGCTTCGCCACGGAAGGACTCCGCCCGCACTTGCCGGAATTCTCTCACTGCCGTTAGACCCAGCAGAGCGGGCGCATCTTGATGAGGCAGCACCACGCATCGGAGAAATCACCGCCACGACCATCCACGGGTTTTGCCAAGGAATTCTTCGTTCGCACGGGATAGACGTGGGCCTCGATCCCGGTTCGCGTGTTGTGGACGCGATCATTGCCAATGCACTCTTTGACGAAGTGCTCGCGAATTGGCTGAAGGAGATGCTGGTCTCTGACGAAATAGACGGCGGTCCCATCGGTGTCCTTGCCAAGGATGACCCGTTGGGGGTGGTTGAGCGGGTCCGCGAACTTGCCATCCTCCGGCGAGAGCATCGCAGCGCGACCGTGCCGGCGCCGGATTTCTCAACTCGCCCGGACAACACTTTCGCAGAAGCCGTCTCTGCATTTGCCCGCTGGCATGTCGCGGGACCAGGAGAGCAGTGGACGGCAGATCTCATCGCGGATCTTGAACGCCTTGCTTCGTTCTTCGCTGGCGATCACGACGCCGCGGGTTTTTCCGCGTTGTGGCGCCTGACCCAGCCGCCCCGTGTCAGCATGATGCGGCAAAGAAGCATCGACTTGCTGCCTTATGACAGGATGCGCGCTTGGAAGCAAAGTCTTGGCGAGACGGATGGACGGCGTCGCGCAAATGAAGCGGTCGCACACTACGAGACGGTTCGCGCCGCGTATCGAACGTTGATTGGCTGCATTGCGCAAGGTCTGGCACATGAATTGGCTGCGCATCTGACCGGGGTGATCGAGGCCTACGACCGGCGCAAGCGAGAGGCGGCCGTTCTCGATTTCGACGACTTGCTACGTCAGGCGCGGGCGCTTGTTTGCGAGAACCCCGATATTCGCGCTTGGCTCGCCGGCCGGTATGCCTACCTGCTGGTCGATGAATTCCAGGATACTGATCCCGTGCAGGCGGAAATCGTCTTCTGCCTTGCTGCGCGTTCGCAGCCTGCGACTTGGAGCAGCGCAGGCTTGCGCCCTGGAGCGCTCTTTTTGGTAGGAGACCCCAAACAGGCGATCTATCGATTTCGCGGTGCTGACATTGAGTCTTACGCCCTCGCGAAGTCCGTACTTGGAAAGGCCGGCAATGGCTGCGTACTTTCTATCACTGCGAATTTCAGATCCCGGCCGGACGTCATCACGCACGTCAACCACGTGTTCAGCGACGTTCTTGGAAAGGCGGGACAGCCGGGTTTCGTCCCGCTCACACCGACTCTTACGCTGCCGCCACTGCCGGTCAGTGCGGCGGCGAAGCTGACGATCCATGTTCCACGTGATGCCAACGCGGAGGAACAGCGCGAAGCGGAGGCGGAAGCTGTTGCCAAGCTGTGCGCGCGCCTGATCGGCGCCCTGAAAATCCAGCATCCGGATGGAACTGAGCGATACTTGCGCGCAGGCGACATAGCGCTACTTGCTCCTACGCACACCGATCTCTGGCGTTACGAACGCGCCCTCGAAGCGCAACGCATCGCGGTCGCCTCCCAGGCAGGTCACGCGCTCTTCCGGCGCCAGGAGCTTCAGGACATGCTCGTCTTGGTTCGTGCGCTGGCCGACCCGCTCGACACTCTGGCTTTCGGCGCGCTCATGCGAGGTCCTGTTGTCGGACTCACCGATGAAGACCTTCTTGATATTACGGCGGCTCTCTCGCCTGACCAAGACGGGCGCCGGCGCTTCCAGTTGCGGACCTCAGCGGACGAGGTAGTCAACCCTCTCGCAAAGGATGTTCTGTTGAAACTCCAGGCGCTGCATCGCCTTGCCGCCGAACTCACGCCGATGCAGCTCGTCGCTTTCGCAATCGAGCGCCTGAACCTGAGAGTGATCATGGCGGCTCGGCATGGCCAGCGCAACGCGCGCGCGCTCGCAAACCTTGATGCCATCGTCGAACTCGCCAGACCCTACAATGTTGCCGGGCTGCGCGCGTTCGCGCTCGATCTCCAGCGCGGATGGCAGAGCAAGCGCCGGCATCCGGAAGGGAGAGTCGACGCGTCCGAGGACTCGGTGGAGATCGTCACCATGCACAGCGCCAAGGGGCTGGAATGGCCCGTGGTCATCACCGTGAACTCGTCGACGCAGTTCAAGCCCCAGGATCAGTTCGTCTATAGGCAGTCAGACGATACAATTCACTGGATCGTCGGAGGGATCGAGCCGCCCGAACTGGCTACCGCCCGTGAAGAGGAGGAATTTCGCGAGGCGCGGCAGCGCGAGCGGCTCTGGTATGTCGCAACGACGCGTGCCCGAGATCTCTTGGTAATCCCTGATCTGCCTGGCGCTCCCTCGCGATCGTGGTCGCGGGTGATGGATCTCGGGCAAAAGCGACTTTCCGAGATCCGAGCTGACGCGTTGCCCGAGCCTGTTATGAGCGCTTCGCAACCCATCGCCAACGATCAGACGGTGGCGGTATTTGCTGCAGAAAGCCAGCGACTGGCCGCCGCTTCACCGCAAATCGTATGGGACCGTCCGAGCGACCGCGATGCTGATCGCAGCGCCGACCTTGTTGATGCATTCGTAGTCGATGCGGCGACCGACGTGACGGCGCGGATTGTAGGAGCGGGCGCCCTCCGAGGTACGATCCTGCACAAGCTTATGGAAGAGCTGCTCACGGGGGAACTTGAGCAATTTCGTGAAGAGGCGACCCTTCGCGCGACCGAGCTGCTTGCTCAACTGCAATCCGATGATCCGACGGATGCCGCAAGGCCCGACGCGATCGAGATGGCCGAGACGGCGCTGAGCACATTGGTCCTGCCGGAGCTCGCGCCCTTCCTCGCGAAACTGGTGCCCGAAGTCCCGCTCTGGACGGCAAATCCGCCCCGGTTTCTTGCGGGTCGTGCGGACGCAGCCGCAATCGAGGGAGAGCGCATCACACTCGTCGTCGACTGGAAGTCAGACGTGAATCCCGCGGCGACGACACACGGCGCGCATGTGGCGCAACTGCGCGACTATCTGCGTGTCACGGGTGCCGAGAGGGGCGCGATCGTCTACATGTCGGCGGCGCAAGTGTCTTGGGTCGAACCGCCGTAGCCCCGATTTACCAGGGCGGGTTGAGGATTGGCGACGGCGAGCACACCAAGACCCGGCGCGATCCGCGGGTCATCGCGACGTAGAGATTGCGTGCGTTGAGAGCGCCGGCATTGAGGACGACCGAGATGTCGGCTTCGAGCCCTTTCAGGAGTAAGGTGCTTCCGACCGTGTCAATCGGCGTTCGACTGGGGCTCTGACTCACTTTTGATGCAGTTCGAGGGATGTCTGGCGTTTTGATTGGAGGAAAATCAGCGCCATGCAGCAAGCACTCCACCGCTCCAGTCTGGTGCCGCGTGGGTTTGTTGTAGAGAGTGCGTGCTACGAGGGTGATAAAGCCGTCATCACGGTCCGGGCGTCCGGAAGCGTTGGCATGTGTCCATCGTGCGGAGCGGCTTCCCGACGTGTCCACAGCCGCTATCGGCGCCGTGTGACCGATCTGCCGCTTTCGGGGCGGGTCGTGAAGCTCCTGGTGATCGCACGCCGCTTCCGTAGCGACGCCGTCCTGTGCGGACGCCAGATCTTCACTGAGCGTTTCGCCGACGGGATATTGGCTCCATCAGCGCGGAGCACGGCGAGGCTGGACTCTATCGTCCATCACCTTGGTCTGGCGCTTGGCGGTCGACCGGCGGCAGGCTTCGCAAAACGGCTGATGTTGCCGGTGAGCAAGGACACGCTTCTGCGCGTGGTCCGACGCCGTCACCGTCTGCCGGCTGACCCGCTCAAGGTTATCGGCATCGATGATTGGGCCTGGCGTCGTAAGCACCGATACGCCAGCATCATCTGCAACCTGGAAAGGCGCCGGGTAGTCACCCTGCTGCCGGATCGTGAGCCCGCGACCGCCAGAGCATGGCTCGCTGCGCATCCCACGATCGCAATCGTCGCCCGCGATCGTGGCGGCGGATATGGTGAAGCGGCAGCCAAAGCCTTGCCGCACGCGGTGCAGGTTGCCGACCGCTGGCATCTGATGGAGAACGCCAGTCGAGCCTTCCTTGACGCGGTCCGCAAATCGATGCGCCAGATTCGCACCGTCATCGGAGCGACCACGATTGATCCCCAGCTGCTGACAGCAGCCGAGCGCCTCCAGTATGAGGGCTACTTGTGACGCGAAGAGACCAATGCGGCCATCCTGACACTGTCCAAGAACGGCATACCCATCAAGCAGATCGCGCGTCAGACTGGCCATAGCAGGAAGCTGGTACGGCAGCTGATCCGCGGCGAACGCACCGATGTCTTTCGGACCCGGCAAAGCTCGTTGGATCTGCATTTGCCATGGCTCGATGATCAGTGGGCGTCGACTACCGAAACGGGGCTGAACTCTGGCGCCGCCTAGCAGCGCGTGGCTTCCGCGGCTCGCTCCGCGTCATCAGCGAGTGGGCGACCCGCAGACGACGAGCCGAAAAGGCTGATGCACAGAACCTCCAGCGCATTCCGTCGGCCAGAGCAATCGCTCGCCTCATGACCATCGGGCGGGACCTCCTCACGAAAGCGGAGACCGTCACGGTCGCGGCGATCGAAGCTGGCGTGCCAGCCCTGATCGAGGCACGCGAGATCATCGCCGAATTCCATCTGATGACCCGGCGCAAGACCGAGGCGGGCTTCATCCCATGGATCGAGCGCGCTCGCGCCAGCCTCGTCTCCTCGTTCGCCAGCGGCGTCGCGAAGGATGAGACTGCAGTACGGGCGGCAATCACTTCACCATGGTCGAACGGACAGACCGAAGGTCAGATTACGCGCCTCAAGCTCGTTCGACGTCAAATGTACGGTCGCGGTAAAATCGATCTGCTTCAAGCCAGGTTGATCGGCGCAGAATAGTCGGCGCTGCACCAAACTTGCGTCAGAGCCCAGTCGAACGCCGATTGACAGGCAATAGTTGCTTGCGGGCTGGCCAGGGCCATCCACGGGGCCTCCTCAACGGGTTTAACTCGAATGCTCTACATTTGTTCTCGCAGCTGTAAGAGTCAACAAGATTCCGAAAGTGCTTGGAAATCGCTGCCTTACAGGGCGCGGTGATTGACGTGGGAACCTTTTCGATCGAAAAAAGCGCAACGTTTAAAAGATTCAACGTGTGGAGGAATCGTGCGGATTCAGTCAATTACCGTCTCCGGCTTTCGGTCTTTCGGACCAAAGCCCCAGCAGATCACGCTGGCTGACGATTTGACGACCGTCGTGGGACCGAACGCTTCGGGCAAAACGGCACTGCTTCAAACGTTGGCCAAAATGTTTGGCGTCTCCCGTTCGCAACGTATGCTTCATCGGTCGGATTTTCACTTGCCTAAGGACGTGGCGCCCGACGACCGCACAACACGCGACCTTTTCATCGACGTCGTAATATCGCTTCCCGAGCTGAAAGATGGCTCTGCTACGGCGGAGACCGTTGCACCGACATTTCGGCACCAACAACTTGAGGGGCCAAAGACAATGCCTTTATGCCGCTTGCGGCTGGAGGGGCGCTGGCAAGACGATAGTACAGCCGAGGGCGAGGTTACGCAGGAGCTATTCTGGGTCGACCATCTCAAGGAGAAGGTCGAGGCAGACGACAAGCATGCCGTCTCTCCAGCCGATCGAGGTCTTATCCAATTCTATTACACTCCAGCGTCCCGAGATGCAGCGACACAAATTCGCGCTACGACAGGAGCGCTAGCTGCACGTTTAATCAAGGCAATCGAATGGTCGAAGGGTACGCGCAAGGCGGTCGATGATGCGACCAAGAAGCTCTCGGATGCTTTTGGTGGAGAAGCCGCCATAGACGCCATTAGTAAAGCACTTAGTGCCCGCTGGAAGGAACTGCACGACGAAGAAACGGACACCGATCCAAGTCTCGCGCTGGTCAGCAAACGCTTTGAAGAAGTTGTTGCTCATATTCAGGTTATGTTTCAGCACGGGCCTGCGAAAATCGAGCGCGGCCTCGACGTACTGAGTGATGGGCAGCAATCGCTCTTCTACTTCGCGCTCGCAGCAGCGGTCTTCGATCTGGAACGCGACGCAGTAGCCGCCGAGGTTAAAGGATTCCGAGCGGATGAGCTGCGCATCCCCGCGCTCAGCATCTTCGGCATTGAGGAGCCGGAAAATCACCTGTCGCCCTATTACTTGTCCCGCATCGTGGCGCAGGTCCGTTCCATCGTTGGTGGCAACGCCGCGCAAGCTCTCATTACAAGCCATTCACCATCCGTGCTCAGTCGCATCGAGCCTAAAGAGGTCCGCTACTGCCGTTGTGACGCGGATACTCGAGCGTCTACGTTGCGCGGGATCGATTTGCCATCTGACGCGACAGAGGCCGCAAAGTTCATTAGGGGTGCTCTGCTCGCATTCCCGGAACTTTACTTCGCGCGCTTTGCGGTCTTAGTCGAAGGTGACTCTGAGCGCATCGTTATTCCTCGCCTTGCACAGGCTGCAGGACTCATGCTCGACCCGTCCTTCGTTGCCATCGTGCCAATCGGCGGACGACACGTTCAACATTTCTGGAAACTTCTCGAAAGCTTGTCGATACCGTACGCGACGCTGGTTGATCTCGACCTAGGCAGAAAGGGCGGCGGCTTCGACCGCGTGAGGACCGCAATTGCCGAGCTAATCGCGGTCGGCACCGACGAAAAGGAACTGCTAAAGACCAGCAAAGGATCAACCGATCTAGAGAAGATGAAGACGTGGGACTCCGCGAATTGGGATAGTCTCAAGACGTGGGTCAGCTTCCTGGAAGGATACGACGTTTTTTATTCAGCACCTCTCGATCTCGATATGGAGATGCTCTCCGCGTTTCCGGCCGCTTACGAGGAAATTATTCCCAAGGGCGGAGGTCCGTCCCTTACGCCGGATGAGGCGGTCGATGTTGTGCTCGGTAAGAGTGGCAAAGGCATCGCCGATTATACGGCCGCCGAATTTGCCGGTTACAAAGACCGGATGCCGGCTTATCGCTATCATTTCCTGACGCGCAGCAAGCCCGCAACACACCTACAAGCACTTGCGCAGCTCGACGACGCAGAACTCAAAAAGAGTATGCCTGACGTTTATCGGCGGCTATTAGCGCACATCGACAAAAATCTGAGCCGGGATTGACCATGACGCTCGTCAGCCGTCGAGTGCGCCCCGAGCAATGGAAACCGATTGACGTCGATGCGCTTGAGGCGAATGCGCTCGATGTCGTTCGTTCCACTGATAATCGCTCGGTCATCGCGGGACCTGGTGCGGGCAAGACTGAGCTTTTGGCTCAGCGCGCGTCGTACCTACTTCAATGCGGTATCTCACAGTCTCCGCGGCGCATTCTCGCGATCAGCTTTAAACGTGACGCTGCCACCAATCTCGCGGCGCGCGTTAAAAAGCGCTGTCACCCTGATCTCGCATATCGCTTTGACTCGCTGACTTTCGACGCGTTTGCCAAAAGCCTCGTCGACCGTTTCGGCCAGGCGCTGCCGCAACGCTGGCGACCTCGGCCCGATTATAAAGTTGTCCTAGACGCGTACGACCGCACCTTCGAAGAGTTTTTGCGCTTTTTGGGACCGCCACCGACCCAGATCGGAAAGAAGGCGGATATCATGGCGATCGGCTCGAAGGAGTTCCAGCGCCGCTGGCTGTTCGGGGCGCAACTTCCCGAAGGCGTGCCTGCCATTACTACGCCGGCCGAGTGGGCTGCGGACCAGTTTTGGCAATCATGGATACATGGGCCCGGAGGGTCTTCTCTCACATTTCCGATGATAAGCCGACTCGCGGGCCTTCTTGTCACCAGCAATCCGATGGTTGCCCAAGCGTTACGGCTGACTTACTCGCATCTATTCATGGATGAGTTTCAGGATACTACGCAGGCGCAATACGACTTGGCTAGAGCAATATTTCTCGGGTCAGACACCGTCGTAACGGCAGTCGGCGATAACAAACAGCAAATCATGCGATTTGCCTTGGCGATGGACGATCCATTCAAGCTATTTGAAACCGAATTCAAGGCAAAGCGGACGCCCTTGCTCAACAACTATCGATCGTCTCCCGATCTTGTGCGTATACAAGACGTGCTGGCGAAAGCCCTCGATGCTAAGGCGTCAACGCCCGTTTCGAAGACTAAGGGCACCGTGGCTGGCGATAGTTGCGCTGTGTGGGACTTTTCTACGCCAGCCATCGAGGCTGATAAGCTCGCAGAGTTTGTGGCGAAACAGATGGTGGAACACAAACTCTTGCCGCGCGACTTCTGCATCCTCGTTCGGCAGAAGGCCGCCGATTACTATAAAAAGCTTGAACCAGCGTTCGCCAAGCAGAAGCTACAGCTTCGCAACGAAGTCGAGCAGGTCGGCGAAGTTACCATGCAAGAGTTGCTCGTGGAGGAGGTCTCGGAGCTTGTTATCGTGCTGCTGCGCCTGTTCACGAGCGTACGGGCCGGGCGGCACTGGACGGCTTGCTTGGACCGCATGTGTCAACTCAATGGTCTCGCGTTCGACGATGATTCCGGCCGAGCGAAAGTGGTTAAGAGCCTTAATGCGTTCGAGGTGCAGTTCCGCAAAACGTATCCGACGCCGGTCACAAGCCGCGCAGATGCAATCAAGGTCGTGCAATCCCTTGTCGACTTCGTCGGCAAGCCAAACATCCTTGCCGCATCTCCAGCGTATCGCCAAGGCGACTGGTTCGACAAAGTTTGCGAAGCTGCCGCATTGCACCTGGAAGCAAGCTCGAAGTCGGCGTCAGGCTGGAGTGACGTCCTCGATGAATACGAAGGTGTGCACGCTGTGCCGTTGATGACGGTACATAAGAGCAAGGGTTTGGAATACCATACCGTCATCTTCGTCGGGCTGGACGATCAGGCTTGGTGGAGCTTTGCGAACGATAAGATCGAAGCAACGGCCGGATTCTTTGTCGCGTTTACGCGGGCAAAGCAACGGGTGCTGTTTTCTTACTGTGCGCAACGCGGCGATCGTACCAAAATTGCGGCCCTGTACCAGCTGCTGACCAAGGCTGGGGTCAAGACGGTAGCCGTAGCTTAGCCTAGCCTTGAGGAGTGAAGAGTGGCAGCGGACGAGGAGAACCGAGAACGGCGGGAACGAGCTTATCGCCTCGTGGGCCAAATCATCGATGGGATCGTCTCTCAAGCCTGCGCTCGGCACTATTTTGCGCCGACGCAGGAACATCAGTTCACGAGCAAGATCGCTGACCGCATTGAAAGCGAACTCGACAATTTAACCGTATCGGGCATGCGGGTGTCAGTTCACGCCCAGGACTTTCCGGACAAAGGGCGCGGGAGCTGGGAGAAAGAGTCCGGCGCTGACGTTTACATCTCCGTCGTGATGAACGCTCCCGATCATACCGTCAATAAGGGTATGACGATCCAATCAAAATGGGATGACTCGACCGACCGTGCAGGCCTCGCCGAACAGGTCGGGAAGATGAGGAAGCGCACCAAGTCTTCCTACGTCTGGGTTTACGGACCATCCAGCATCATGGTCGTGCCATCGAGCGACGTCCACGGAGGAAAACTTGATTTCTCGCATGCGATGACAGTCGGCAAACTTATTGCCGACGCGCTACGCTGTCGTGAAGCCGATCCGCGCCTCGGTCGCAATCTCAGTATGCCGATCCCGCAAGGGCTCACGGCTATGATGGAGCAGCTTACGGTACCCAATGGGCTCAGTCTCACCCTCACGGACGGTGTCGCATAATGCTGTCGGAGGCGCAGATCCTTGGAATGAATTCCGAGCAGCGTGCCGAGGCTGCAAAAATTGCGGTGACGCGTGGATGCGAGACGCTTTTGAGGCGTGACCTCATGCTTCTTGCCATCGGCGCACATGAACAGGCGATCTGCCATCGTCTTGCGGTCTATCTTGAGCCGTTTGCCGCATTAAATGTCGATTGCGAGTACAACCGCCAACGGGTCCACCCCAAGTCCATACGCGATGGACGGATAAAGCCGGACATCCTCATTCACAAGCGAATGGACAATCGGTTTAACATTATGGTCCTGGAAGCCAAGGCCAGAGCTGCAACGTCGGTGCGGGATAAACAGAAGCTCGAAGCGATGTTAGCAATACGCGGCATGTATCGATACGCACTGGGGGTCTATCTCCATGTTGAGAACAAACGCAATCGAATCCTGAAAACCGGCCAAGTGAGGCTAAGTCTGCGCTGGCACGGGAGCGACGAGGTCTGCGAAATGGCGCGTGATATACCTGAACCCATTTTGCGCGAACTTGCGGGGCAGCCCGACTAATCGTCTGCGCCATCGTCCTTCTCACTGCGCGCCAACATTGCTAAAATACCGTTTGGTAAGGGCTGCGGCATTTTGAATACGCCCTCGGCTGGAGCCGTCAGCCTCATCTCGATCGCGCCGGGCTTGGCGTACGAGGCGCGGTCCTTGGCTTCATCGGGCTTTTCATTTCGCTTAGATGAGGTGGATTAATGAACATATTTTGGGCATGGCAGTTTGATCTGCCCGGAAAAATTTCTCGGCATTTCATCCGCGGCGCTTTGGAGGAAGCCATTGGACAAGTCAACGCTACAAACGGCATCGACGAGCCGGACGAAGAATTCCAAGCGGGATTACAACTCGACTACGGGCGAAAGGGATTAAAAGGAAGTCCTGACCTCGCTATAGAAATACTTAAGAAGATCGATGCGGCCGCAATATTTGTAGGAGACGTCACGCCGGTTGGGCGGGGTGCACCGCATGTGACGGACGAAAACGTGTCCTCCGAAGGCAAGGCATTGATGAACCCGAATGTCGCGATCGAGCTAGGATACGCGTTAAAGTCAAAAACAACCGAAAACGTGCTGATGATAATGAACGGCCACTATGGCAAGCGTGCCGACATGCCGTTTGATCTCGGCCATAAAGGTGGTCCGATCCTATACACGCTCGCTCCGGATGCGACGAAGGAGCAAATTGCGTCTGAGCGCAAAAAGCTGGTCGCACAGCTTGCCGAGGCTCTCCACGCCTATTCCCCGAGCCCCACCGCCACGCCATTCGTGGAACTGCCGCCGAAGATCGGCAAGGGCATCTTCTTTTCAAGCGGCGAGGTGCTCGGCGCGAACAAGAATGACCGGGATCACGCTACCTATACGATGCCCTTTAGAAGCGTGATGTGGCTTCGAGTCATCCCAACCAAGCCGCTTCCGATGCCCCTTGCACTTCAAACGCTCCTTACCAACGTCGGTCGGTTTGGGCCATTTGGAATGCCCGCAGGCCTCGAACCCATCAGGCAGAATGCCTACGGGGTCGCTTTTTTTACCCCAGCCGGATCGACGGATCGTATCGACAATCTCTCTCAATACACCCGCGATGGCGAAATTTGGGGCGTGAACGCGGACATTTTAAGACAAGGGGAACGAGGTGAGAGAAAGGTCATTTTGTCGCTCCCTATGGAAAATCTGTTCATCACCCAGCTGCACCTTTACCTCCAATTTATGAACCAGGTTTCGAACGTGGCGCCGCCGGTCGAGGTTGAGGCGGGAATTGAGGGTGTCGCAGGTCGGCGGATCATCCACAACGGACAAGCTTTCGTTATGGGAAGTGGGTTTGCTGGTGCGGGTGATCCGATGCACCATGACTGCGTGGTGCATCGCGGGCGACTCCGCACCTTTGATAAAGACGAGCAACAGAAATTTTTGATCGACTTCTTTCGCAAAGTGAATGCGAACACGGGCGTTGAGAGGCCAGCCGGTCTTTATGGGCGCGGCTGACGGTATCGGCCCGTTATCCTCAGCATTTATTCGTCGCCGTCTTCCTTCTTTCCACGGGCAACAATCGTCAGTATCCCATCTGAAAGAGGACGCTGCAATTTCAGCGCTTCCTCTGCCGGTGCTGTAAGCCACGTTTCGATTTCCTCGGGTTCAGTCAGGATCACCGGCATCGCCTTGGGGTGGATAGGGCCGACAACGTCGTTTGGATCGGTGGTGAGAAACGCGAAGAGATCGTTCGTCGTCTCGCCTTCCTTGACCTTCCGGACCGAAGTCCAATTCGTCCAGAGGCCAGCGAATACGGCGAGGGGGCGGCTCTCATCGAGCGCGAACCAGATGTCGCCGCCTTCGGCTTTGTTGAATTCGCTGAAGGATGTGAAGGGGACGACACAGCGGTTTTCGATCCCGAGCCAGCGTTTCCAATGCTTGCTGCTGGTGTTGCGGATGTTTGTCGTCCCGCTGTCCGGCTCCATCCGGAGCAGCTCCTTGAAATCGACTTGCTTGCCCTTGGCTTCAAGTTTCGCTGCGCGCGTTTTGGTCGCTGCGAACAGGGCTGCGTGGGAAGAGGGCATGCCCCAGCGTGCAAGGGATAGCTCGCGGGCACCGTCCGGCGCGTTACGGACGATGGGGGCGCGGTAATCGGGGAAGATGCCCGGCATAACCGGGAGGTTGCCGGTCGTGTCGCGGGTGGCTCGGGCAAACGCGATGATGGCGGCCTGGCCTTTGGTGAGGCTGTAAAGATTGCACATCGGTCAGGATTCGGTTCGAGGGTAGCGCGGCTGCCACGTCAACTGTAGCAGAGTCGCGGATGGACGCCGGCCAGCTTTGGCGCATTTGCGGCAGCGCAGCCGGCTGGCGAGATCGTGCACGAAGGTGGTCGGCGGGTGCTTCATCGCCGCGAGATCCACGTCGCTCGGAGTATTGCAGCGCGCGCATCTGATCTCCAGCCAGGGGAAGCCTCCGTTTACGGCCTGGTCGATGGTCGGCGACGGGTCGATCGGTTCGCCGTCACTCCACATCCGCTCGTTCCAGCTTTCGCAAAGCAGCCTATCGGCTTGCTGAATCATCGCCTCGCCTTTGGCCCGCATCTCCGCCGACTGGGTAGCCAGGATGTTAGCCATTGCGCGTGCCTTGCCGAGCTCTTTTGCCAGAGCCTTGCGATCGCCGCCCGACAGGGGCGTAGGGTGATACTTCGGGGCCATCCGGACATCCAGGCGCAAAGAGATCAGATCGGCAAATCCAGAGCGACTACGGCGTCTCGAACGCTGGCCAGCACCCGTCTTCTTCATGCCTGCCGGTGCGTTGCTGGCAGGTGTTGTCGAGCAGCCGCTGCGCCACGTCCTTCCAGACCGCGTTGGCGCCATACAGGCGAACGGCATCGGCGGTCTGGATTTCCACGGTCCGCTCGCAGCGGCGGCAGGAGACGCGGAGCACCTGCCGCTGAATTTCGGAGAGACGCCGCTGCCGCATTTGGGCCCCGGTCGTCCCGACGCGAGGATCTTTGAGGACGGATTCCCAATATTCGGCCGGGAGCGGCGCATCTGGAGCCGCGACGGGGGGAACAGGCCTGCGCGCCGCGTCAGCTGCCAGTTTTTCCCTCTGCTTTGGGGGCGGCATGCGCCAGCTCGCGGGTCGGTCGGTCATTCCTCGATTAGAACATAAAGTGAACAAAAGTCGAGTCGGTCCAGGGGCCTAGGTGAGAAAAATCGGCGTGTCGGACCGGTCGCGGTGTCGGAACCAAGGCGAGCCGTTCGTCTTGAATCCGGCATCAGTATCGGAGTTCCCCGCCATGGCCCCCCGCGCTAACTGGAAAGGCTTCCTGCGTCTTTCCCTCGTCACCTGTCCGGTCGCGCTCTATCCGGCCACGTCGGAATCCGAAAAAGTCTCTTTCAACCAGCTCAACCGGAAGACCGGCAACCGCATCAAATACGCCAAGGTCGATGCCGAT
>NZ_LFJC01000003.1:5653133-5653383 GCF_002776695.1 Bradyrhizobium nitroreducens | reverse complement strand
ACCTTCAAGAACGCGCAGACGCCGCAGTCGGCAGCCAGCGTGACCTCGGGTGGTGTCAACGGCAACATCGTCACCGACGGCAACGGCAACTCGACCGTCTATCTCCAGAGCGCAACTGTAACCGACCTGCTCAACGCGATCGACCTCGCCACCGGCGTGCAGACCGCGAAGGTCACTTCGGGTGCGGCGACGCTCTCGACCGCGACCGGACAGTCCAACTCGACGGTGAATACCTCGGGCCAGCTCAAGA
>NZ_LFJC01000003.1:5653016-5653123 GCF_002776695.1 Bradyrhizobium nitroreducens | reverse complement strand
GCATCGGCAAGGCGGCGCTGACGGTGACGGCGAATGACGCCGGGAAGACCTATGACGGTGTGGCGTTCTCGGGCGGCAACGGGGTCAGTTATTCCGGCTTCGTCAAC
>NZ_LFJC01000003.1:5652773-5653006 GCF_002776695.1 Bradyrhizobium nitroreducens | reverse complement strand
ATTACGTGACGCTGAGCGGAGATTACATCACGCTGAACACGTCGGGCGCGCGCACTGTGACGATGACCGGCTATAGCGACACGGTGACGCTGAGCGGCAGTGCGCTGACGGTGAATGTGAACGGGCTTCGTGACACGGCGACGATCCTGAGCACCGGCGCCGTCGTGTCTATCGGCGGGACGAGCGACACGGTGAGCGTGTCGGGCTCGACCGTGTCGGTCGGGGTTGCCAAT
>NZ_LFJC01000003.1:5652415-5652763 GCF_002776695.1 Bradyrhizobium nitroreducens | reverse complement strand
AACGCTCCATCCAGCAACCCGGGATGCAGCACATACGCCCCGCGCGTCCCGACAACGCTGTCGTCCAGACACAACTCGCCCACGACCAATGTCGCCGCTTGCGCGTCCGTTCCCATCCTCAGTTGCTGCACCGAACGGAACGCCGGCCCCAGCGTCAGTCCCACCGAGTTGAACGCCTGGTAGCACTGCTGCCCGCTCGCCGTCTCCGTGCATCGCGCCTGCAGCTCCGCGAGGTCCAGGGCCGGAGCGATCTCGTCCGACACCACCACCGCCCGTCCCCGGGCATAGACCCGCTCGCCCTTCTCACCCTCCTCGGTATACGCCGTAAAGCCGATCACTCCGGAGTCA
>NZ_LFJC01000003.1:5650046-5652405 GCF_002776695.1 Bradyrhizobium nitroreducens | reverse complement strand
TGGCCGGCGCGGTCGAGGAGTTCAAGGTTCAGGCGGTGGCCAAGGCCGAGCGCGACGCCGCCGCCAGCGAGGTCCAGAACCGAGAGCAGGCCGCCAGCCGCCGTGCCGAGCTAATTCGCTTTGCCGACGATTTCGAGAGCGCGGTCGGCGCCATCGTCTCCAACGTCTCGGCCTCGGCCGTGCAGCTGGAATCGGCGGCCTCCACGCTGACCCGTACCGCCGAGACCACCCAGAGCCTGTCGAGCCAGGTCGCGGGCGTGTCCGAGCAGGCCTCGTCCAACATGCAGTCGGTCGCCACCGCGACCGAAGAGCTGTCCGCCTCGGTCGAGGAGATCGGCCGCCAGGTGCGCGATTCCAACCGTATCGCGGAAGCCGCCGTGGTGCAGGCCAGGGAGACCGACGGCCGGATCGGCAAGCTCTCGCACGCCGCCCAGCAGATCGGCGAAGTCGTGAAACTGATCACCGCGATCGCCGAGCAGACCAACCTGTTGGCGCTCAATGCCACCATCGAGGCGGCACGCGCCGGTGAAGCCGGCCGCGGCTTTGCGGTGGTCGCGAGCGAAGTGAAGTCGCTGGCGAGCCAGACCGCGAAGGCGACCGACGAAATCTCCTCGCACATTGCGGGGATGCAGGGCGCGACCGCCGAATCGGTTGCGGCGATCAAGGAGATCGGGGCGACCATCGGCCAGATCTCGTCGATCGCGACGTCGATCGCCAGCGCGGTCGAGCAGCAGGGCGCGGCGACGCAGGAAATCGCGCGCAGCGTCCAGACCGTGGCGCAGGGCACCCAGACCGCGGCCACCGATATCGGCCAGGTCAACCGCGGAGCCGCCGAGACCGGTTCGGCCTCGGAAGAGGTGCTGCACTCGGCCAAAACCCTTTCCAGCGAAAGCACCCGCCTGCGAGCCGAGCTCGATCGCTTCATGGGCAATATCAGGGCGGCGTAGGGCGAGCTGTCGCGTCACACTCCGCCGTCGTCCCGGACAAGCGCGCCCTTAAGGCGCGTGTAGATCCGGGACCCATACTCCCGGGCAAAGATTGTGGAGCGACGTTGGTCACTCCGAGTCTTCGCCCAACCACATCCTGTGGTTATGGATCCCGGATCTGCGCGCGCTTAAGGCGCGCTTGTCCGGGACGACAGGGAATGCGTAGCTCCCCTGCGTCACCTAACCGCCAGTTGCGGCGCCATAAATTTACCACAGCTTATCCTTTGCCGATTACCGTGCGGACGAGTCAGGAAGCGGGCTGCTTCCGGGCTGCGCCTGGTTTTCCGCGAATGGAATGGGGTGGGGGAATGTCGGTCAAGTCGAAGTCGAACCAATCGAAGCTGCCAACTTTGCGGTTTCGCGCAAAAATCATCCTCGGCTTCGTGGCGGTGCTCGCCATCCTCGCCGTCAGCATGGCCTTCGCCTATTTCGGCTTCGAGCGGATCGCAGGTGCCGTGGCCTCCTATCGCAGTAGCGTGTCGGAAGCCGATCTCGCTCGGACGGTCGACCGCGAGCTGGTCGCCTATCAAGGATTGGCACGAGCCTATACCCTGACGGGGGCGGCGGATGACGAGACCGCAGCCAAGGCCGCCGAAGCGAATCTGAAGAACGCGATCGCCAAGTCGATGTCCGCCACGACAGGCGCCGCCCGCCGTGAGCAGGTCGGCAAGCTCGAGGCCGAGTTCCAGCGCTTCACGAAGGTGTTCGGGGAGATCATTACCCTGACGCGCGAGAACAACAAGATCGCGGCCGATGAACTCAACAGTGTCGGCAACAAGATCCGCTTCAAGTTCGACGATCTCGCCGATACTGCCGCGCTGGCGGGACTGGCATCGGTCCAGACCACGGCCAAGGACATCACCTCGCAATATCTGGCGGTCTCGACCTCGGTCGGCGCCTTCGTCGCCAAGCCGGAGCCCAAGACCGCCGACGGCGTAATCGCCCGTATCAAGTTCCTCGAGACTTTGCTGGTCTCCATCTATGCGAATGACCAGAAGATCACGGATCGCGTCAAGGAGATCGGCGATCTCTTGAAGCAGTACCGCGCCTCCTTCGCAAAGCTGACCGAGAACGTGAAGGTCATCGTCAAGTCGAATGGCGACATGACCAAGACGGCGGCAACCATTCTCAAGCTCTCGAGTGAGCTGCGTTCGGATCTGACTGCCGACCAGCAACGCATCGAGGCGAGCGCCAATGCGACCATCGGCGAGACTGAGCAGTTGATGCTGATGATGGCGCTGGGCGGGCTGGCCGTCGGCGCCGTTCTGGCCCTGTGGCTCGGCAACGGCATCTCGCGTCCGATGATCGCGATGTGCAAGGCGATGCGCGAGCTGGCCTCGGGCAATTTCGACGTGGTGCTGCCGGGCCTGGGG
>NZ_LFJC01000003.1:5328090-5650036 GCF_002776695.1 Bradyrhizobium nitroreducens | reverse complement strand
AACCGATCCTCCCCAAAATCGAGAGATTCCGCTAGGTTCGAGTCGATTTGGAGTCCGTCGAACTTCAGATTCGGGACACTAGGCGGCCTGCGCCGCCGCGCCATGGGCGTGCTTGTCGATGGCGCCGATGATCTCCGGCCAGAAGCGCATCGGCAGCGCATGGCCCATGCCTTCGATCATCAACAGTCTTGCGTTCGGAATTGACGCCGCTGTGTCCTTACCGCCTTCGGGGCGGACCAGCGGATCGACGGTGCCGTGGATGACGAGTGTGGGAGCCTTCACGGCGTGCAGCCGCTCCTTGCG
Source organism: Bradyrhizobium nitroreducens (assembly GCF_002776695.1). Classification (GTDB taxonomy): domain Bacteria; phylum Pseudomonadota; class Alphaproteobacteria; order Rhizobiales; family Xanthobacteraceae; genus Bradyrhizobium; species Bradyrhizobium nitroreducens. The sequence goes on along the minus strand of NZ_LFJC01000003.1, from coordinate 5,649,733 downwards.
GCTGCCGGAGGCCAGCACGGCGCGAAGCTGGCGGCCGACGCCGGCCGGATTGAGCCCGCGCGCGAACACGCGCTCGGCGCGCTCAGGATCGAGCGCTTCCTCCTCCGGGAAATGTCCGGCGCGCAACACTTTCCAGGTCTGGCCGTAACGTAGGATGAACTCTTCCTTGCTGCGCGGCGGTGGTGCCATCAGCATCGCCGCGGCCTCGCGGCTCGGCGGCGGCACGCGCGGATTACCCGTCGTCGACATGATCGATGTCAGCGAGCGGACACGATGCGGAAACGACAGCGTCACCTCCTGCGCGATCATGCCGCCCATGGACGCCCCGACCAGATGCGCCGACTTGATGCCGAGCGCATCCATCAGCCCGACCGTGTCCTTCGCCATGTCGATCAGCTTGTAGGTCGCCGCGACCGGAATCCTGAGGAAGCGCAGCTTCAAGAGCTCGAGCGGCGTCAGGCGCTTGCCGCCGGTGAGATGGCTGGACTTGCCGATGTCGCGGTTGTCGAAGCGGATCACGCGGAAGCCGCGTGCGGCAAGCTGCTCGCAGAACGCATCGTCCCAGTGGATCATCTGCGCCCCGAGCCCCATGATCAGCAGCAGCGGCTCGGCGTTGTCGTTGCCAAAGATCTCGTAGCAGATGTCGATGCCGTTGGCGCGGACGGTCTGGGGCGACTGATGGGTGGTCACGGGCATTCCCTTCGCTCTTGATCAGTCGTGTATCGCACGGTTTCACGCCGCAAAGAAGCCATGTGCGCCGCACTGGCCGACCTGCCGGTTGACCGGCACCGCGCAACGGTGTGGTATGGCGAAAAAGAAGGGCATCGCAGCTCTCGATTTCAGGAGGACGCCGATGACCGACAAGACCAATGACCCCGTTGCCATGTGGCAGAAGATGGTCGGCGAGATGGAGAAGGGGTTCAACTCTTTCGCCAACCAGGCCATGTCGTCGCCCGAGTTTTCACAGGCGGTGAACCGCGCGGGCGGAGTTGCTGCAGGTGCTCAGAAGCAGCTCGGCGAGCTCATGGAGAAATATCTCGTCTCGATGAACCTGCCGAGCCGGGAGCAGGTCACGGGTCTTGCCGAGCGGCTCCAGTCCGTCGAAGCCCAGATCGGCGAGATCAAGTCGATGCTGAGCCAGATGGCGGCGAATTCCGGCATCTCGCAAGGCTCCGACGGGACGCCGCGGCCGCCGCGGACCAAGCGTCCGCCGTCCGAGGGCGGAGACCAGGCATGAACGCGCCGCCAGGACTCGATTTCGCATCCATCCCCGAGCGCATCCAGTCCGAGGTGCAGCGCGCCATCCAGCGCAGCATCAAGGGTGTCGAGTATTTCTCGACCTCAGGCCCGACGCTCGGCTCGACGCCCAAGGACGTGCTGCATTCGCGCGGCACCATGAATCTCTATCACTACCGGCCGATGTCGGACGAGATCTACCGCGTGCCGGTGCTGATCGTGATGGCGACCACCAATCGCGGCTACATTCTCGATCTCGTCCCCGGCCAGAGCTTCATCGAGTTCCTGCTCAAGCGCGGCTATGACGTCTACATGCTCGACTGGAGCGCGCCGCGGCCGGAGGAAAAGAGCCTGCGGATGGAGGACTACGTCCTCGACTTCATCCCGGATTGCGTTCGCCGCGTACAGGCCGATTCCGGCGAGCAGGAAGTCTCCGTGATCGGTTATTGCTTCGGCGGCGTGCTATCGCTGCTCTATGGCTCGATCCACGCGAACGGGCCGATGAAGAACCTGATCTGCTTCACCACGCCGATCGACTTCCGCGAGATGAAGCTGTTCTCGAACTTCTCCGACCGTCGCTATTTCGACGTCGACCATCTCGTCGACAGCGTCGGCAACGTGCCGCCGGAGATGATCCTGTCCTCGTTCGAGATGTTACGCCCGGCCTCGCGCACGGTGAGCCAGATCCAGCTCTGGGAAAACATCTGGAACGACGAGTTCGTGAAGTCCTACCGCATGTTCGACCGCTGGGCGACCGATACGCTGCCGCTCGCGGGCGAGTATTTCCGCACCATCACCAAGGACCTGATGTGGGACAACAAGCTGTTCAACGACACCATGTCGGTGGGCGGCCGGGCGGCGAAGCTCGAGAACATCAAGGTGCCGATCCTGCACGCGGTGGCCGAGCACGACCACATCGTGCCGTATGAGGCCGCCAAGCACCTGATCGCGAAGATCGGATCTGCGGACAAGGAAGAGGTGATGCTGAAAGGCGGTCACGTCTCGCTCGTCGCGGGCGCCAATGCCGTGAAGCGGCTGTGGCCGAAACTGGATTCCTGGCTGGGGAAGAGATCGACATGAGCGAGCAGCGTTCCTATCCGCGTCACGTCAAGACCGAGGCCGGCGATATCGAGATTCGTCTGATGGCACCTGCGGACGAGGCCGCGGTGCTCGCGTTCGGCAAGGGGCTGCCGACCCACGACCTCTTGTTCCTGCCGCGCAATATCAGCGAGCCGAAGGTGCTGTCAGCCTGGGTCAAGGAGATCGAGCGCGGTGCGATCACGAGCCTGCTCGCGGTCAGGGACGGCAAGGTCGTCGGCTGCGGCACTCTGGTGCGTGATCCCCACTCCTGGTCGCCCCATGTCGGTGAGATCCGCATGGTGGTCTCGCTCGATGTCCGCGGGAAGGGGGTGGGGCGGGCGTTGTCACAGGAAACCTTCGCGCTCGCGCTCGGCGCCGGCCTCGAGAAGCTTTCGGTCCAGATGACGGTCGACCAGCAGTCGGCGATCGCCCTGTTCGAGAGCCTCGGTTTCAAGGCCGAGGCGCTGCTGCGGGACCATGTCCGGGACGTCGACGGCAAGACCCACGACATCGTCGTGCTCGGCCACAACATCGCGCAGGTCCAAGCCCAGATGGAGGCTTATGGGCTGCCGGGCGCCGTCCAACACTAAAAAATCGAATTCAACCCCATGCACAGTAGGCAAGGGGCCAGAAAGGCAGCAGATTGCCTCTCATTAAGGCTATTCACGAATTCGTGATACTGCAGTGCAATACGAATGTTGCATCGCACCATTAACTATGCCATATAGGTCGTGCCCCGGGCCAACGAGGACGGGGTGAGCCCATAGCTCAACCTAATGAGGATGGAGAGAACCCCATGACCACCGAAACCAACACCGCTTTCGAGGGCTTCAAAGACGCTTTCAAGAACATCCAGAATCTGGAAGTTCCCGAGGCCGCCCGCGAATTCGTCAAGAAGTCTGCCAACACCGCCAAGGACCGTGCTGCCGAGGTGTTCGCTGGCTCCGAGCGCGTGACCGCCGCCGTCGAGAACGCGGTGACCGAGTCCGTCACCGAAGCCGGCAAGATCAGCCGCAACATCCAGCAGGCGATCTATGAAGACGCCGAGGCGTTCTTCTCGGGCATCGACAAGCTCGCGTCCGCCAAGTCGTTCAGCGAAGCCGTTGAGATCCAGTCGGGTCTGCTCCGTGCCCGCGGCGAGGCGTTCGTCTCGCGCGCCAAGGCGACCACCGACTATCTCGGCAAGCTCGCCGCCAACGGTGCGAAGTCCGCTCAGGACAACTTTGCCAAGGTCTACAACAAGACCGCCTGATCCGGCGGCCTGAGCACAAACTGAATTTGAGGCCCGCTTCGGCGGGCCTTTTGTTTTTGTCACGTCGCCTCTGCCGTCATTCCGGGGCGATGCGAAGCATCGAACCCGGAATCTCGAGATTCCGGGTTCGGTCCTGCGGACCGCCCCGGAATGACGTATTCTAAAATCGTCATGACCCCACCCGCCACCTTCCCCTTCGACACCCCCGGCGATGCCGAGCGCGCGGCCGAGCTGCGCCGCGTCAAGGCGCTGGCGACGCTGGTGCTGGCGGCGACGCTTCTGCTGTTCGTCGTTGCGAAATGGCTGCTGCCCGTGCACCCCGTGTTCGGCTTCATCGCGGCCTTCGCGGAGGCCGCGACCATCGGCGGCCTCGCCGACTGGTATGCCGTGGTCGCGCTGTTCAAGCGGCCGCTCGGCCTGCCGATCCCGCACACCGCGATCATCCAGGGCAATCAGGCCCGTATCGCCGACAAGCTCGGCGAGTTCATCCAGGTGCATTTCCTCGAGGCCGGTCCCGTCGAGGCCAAGCTGAACGAGATCGATTTCGGCTCCTTCGTCGCCGACTGGCTGCGCGACCGCAAGCGCAGCGATGACCTCGCGCGCTTCGCGCTACGCCTGCTGCCGGAGGCAGTCTCGGCGACGGAAAGCTCGGGCCTGATGACCTTCATCATCCGCCGCATGTCCTCGCAGCTTCAGGCGATCGACCTGGCGCCGCTCGCGGCCGGCACGCTGCGCGGCTTCGTGGCGGAGGGGCGGCACCAGATCCTGTTCGACGATCTCCTGCGCGTGATGCACGAGACGCTGAACCAGACGGAGACGATGGCGATGATCCGCGAGAAGGTGCGTGCGGAGTTGCCGACCCTGCTCAGGCTCTACCGCGCCGATAAGTTCCTGGTGAACAAGATCGTCGCCTCCGCCACCGCTTTCTTCAACGAGGTGCGCAGCGATCCCAAGCACCCGTTCCGCGGCGAGTTCGATCGCATGGTGCTGAGCTTCGTCGATCGGCTCGGCACCGACCAGGCCTATATCGACCGCATCGACGGGCTGAAGCGCGATCTGCTGGCGCGGCCCGAGCTCGCAGATCTTGCCCGCACGGTCTGGGCCAACACGCGCTCCTTCATCGAGCGCAGCGCGAGCGGCGAGACGCAGGTGCTGCAGCATCATCTCGCCGGCATGTTCGTCTCCGCAGGTGAAGCGCTCGCCGGTGATGCCGAGCTGCGCGGCGAGATCAACAAGGGGCTGGTGACGGTGCTGCGCAGCTTCGTCGCCGACCAGAAGAGCGGCGTTTCGATCTTCATCTCCGACCAGGTCAAGGCGTGGGACATGGCGCAGTTGATTTCGCTGATCGAAATCAACATCGGCCGCGACCTGCAATACATCCGCTTCAACGGCTCCTTGATCGGCGGGCTGGCCGGGCTCGCGCTCTACTCCGTAGAATTCCTGCTCCGATTGCTGTGACTTTTGCGTCACGGCCGTTAGCATTAACGCGGGGGCCTATTGTCGCCCCGCATCTCTCCCGCTTGAATGTCGGGAACCGGCCGCTTAGCTGATTCATGTTGCGCTGCGGAACGATCAAGAAGCCGGCGTATTGGAATTCATGCCCATTGCCGGCATCGCAGCCGGCGCCTTCTTCCCAGGGGAAACATTGATGACCGCTACTGCCCAGACGCTGCGTCCGCCGTCCCGTACCCTGATGTTTCTGGAAGGGCGCGCGATCCACGAGTTCGGCGCATTCCTCGGCGCGCTGCCGCTGCTGAGCCTGGCGCCGCGCGGCGATGGGCATCCGGTGCTGGTGCTGCCCGGCCTTGTGGCCTCCGACGCGTCCACGCGGGCGCTGCGCAGCTTCCTGTCCGGCAAGGGCTACGCGGTGAGCGGCTGGCGCCAGGGCCGTAACTACGGCCTGCGTCCGGGTGTGCAGCATGCGATGGTCGATCTGGTCCAGGAGCTTAGCGACACGCACGGCCGCAAGATCAGCCTGGTTGGCTGGAGCCTCGGCGGCCTCTACGCGCGCCAGCTCGCCAAGATGATGCCCGAGCGCGTGCGTCAGGTGATCACCCTCGGCAGCCCCTTTGCCGGCGACCCGCGCTCCACCAATGCCTGGCGCGTCTATGAATGGGCGAGCGGGCAGAAGGCCGATCAGGTCGATCCGCGCTTCGGCGGCGAGCTCGCCGTGCCGCCTCCGGTGCCGACCACCGCCATCTTCAGCCGCACCGACGGCGTCTGCGCCTGGCAGGGCTGCGTGGAGAAGAGCGGCGCGCAGACCGAGAGCGTCGAGATCGAGAGCAGCCATTGCGGCATGGGCCATCACCCCGCCGCGGTCTATGCCGTGGCCGACCGGCTTGCGCAGAAGGAGGGCCAGTGGAAGCCCTTCGACCGCAGCGGCTGGCGTAGCCTTGCCTATCCCGATCCGCACCGGTGATTTCTTTCTTCGCCTCTCCCCGCACGCGGGGAGAGGCCGGAATTTGCGATCAGCAAATTCCGGGTGAGGGGGAGTCTCCGCGAGTCCATCTGTCACTGAGCTTGCGGATACAGCCCCTCACCCCAACCCTCTCCCCGTAAGAACGGGGAGAGGGAGCAGCAAGAGCCGTCGCTTCCATCCATTGTCGCGCCCGCACCAAACGCGCTATGCCTCTCACATGGCGCATCCGCTCTCCCGCATCATCGACCAGCTCAAGCGCGAACCCTCGCGTACCGGCTCCATCGTCATCACCGTGTTCGGCGACGCCATCGTGCCGCGCGGCGGTGTGGTGTGGCTCGGCACGCTGCTGGAGTTCTTCGAGAGTCTGGACATCGACAGCGGCGTCGTTCGCACCGCGATGTCGCGTCTTGCTGCCGATGGCTGGCTGACGCGCGAGAAGGTCGGCCGCAACAGCTTCTATCGGCTGGCCGACAAGGGGCGCCAAACCTTCGAGGCCGCGACGCGCCACATCTACGATCCGCCGCCGTCGGACTGGACCGGACGATTCGAGCTGCTCCTGATCGGCAATGGCGAGGACCGCGACGCCTCGCGCGAGGCGCTGCGCAATGCCGGCTTCGGCAGTCCGCTGCCGGGCGTCTGGGTCGCGCCATCAGGTGTGCCGGTGCCGGATGAAGCTGCGGGTGCGATCCGTCTCGAAGTCTCCGCCGAGGATGACAGCGGCCGTCGCCTGCTCAGCGCGAGTTGGCCGCTGCAGCGCACTGCGGATGCCTATCTCAAGTTCATGAAGACGTTCGAGCCGCTGCGCGCCGCGATTGGGCGCGGCAGGGATCTGTCCGAGGCCGACGCCTTCACCGCGCGCATCCTCCTGATCCACCACTACCGTCGCGTCGTGCTGCGCGATCCGCTGCTGCCTGAAAGCCTGTTGCCGGCGGACTGGCCGGGCAGGGCGGCCCGTGAGCTCTGCGGCGAAATCTATCGCGCGCTGCTCGCTCCATCCGAGCAATGGCTCGACGATCATGCAAGCAACGAAAAGGGGCCGTTGCCGCCCGCGCGAAAGCTGCTGGAACGGAGGTTCGGCGCCTGATCTTTATGTTACAGAAATATCTTGCATGAAGTCATTTTTGTTATATATTGCCTCCCAATAAATCGGGAGGATGCGCATGTATACCCAGGCGCTGAACACGGCCGAGACCGACGACCGCGGTCTGGAGGACGCCGCCAAGGCTGCGCAGTTCCAGGCGCGTATCGATGCCGAGGAGCGCATCGAGCCGAACGACTGGATGCCGGCGGCCTATCGCAAGACGCTGACCCGACAGATCTCCCAGCATGCCCATTCCGAGATCGTCGGCATGCTGCCCGAAGGCAACTGGATCACGCGCGCGCCGACCTTGCGCCGCAAGGCCGCGTTGCTCGCCAAGGTGCAGGACGAGTGCGGCCACGGGCTCTATCTGTATGCCGCCGCCGAAACGCTCGGCAGCTCTCGCGAAGAGCTGGTCGACGCCATGCTCGCCGGCAAGGCCAAATATTCCTCGATCTTCAACTATCCGACGCTGACCTGGGCCGACATCGGCACCATCGGCTGGCTGGTCGACGGCGCGGCGATCATGAACCAGATTCCACTGTGCCGTTGCTCCTATGGTCCCTATGCGCGCGCGATGATCCGGGTCTGCAAGGAGGAGTCGTTCCACCAGCGCCAGGGCTATGAGATCATGCTGACGCTGTGCCGCGGCTCGGACGAGCAGAAGGCGATGGCGCAGGATGCGCTAGATCGATGGTGGTGGCCGGTGCTGATGATGTTCGGCCCGCCCGATGCCACCAGCCAGCACAGCGACACCTCCACGAAATGGAAGATCAAGCGCTTCTCCAATGACGAGCTGCGCCAGAAGTTCGTCGATGCCACCGTGCCGCAGGCGCAATATCTCGGCCTCACCATTCCCGATCCGGGCATGACACAGGATGCCGACGGGCATTGGCGCTACAGCGAAATCGACTGGACCGAATTCAAGCAGGTGCTCGCCGGCAACGGCCCGTGCAACCGCGATCGCATGGCGGCGCGCCGCAAGGCGCACGCGGAGGGCGCCTGGGTGCGCGAGGCGGCGGCTGCCTATGCCGCCAAGCGCGCGCAACGTCGGACCGCGCAAGCCGCCGAATAGGGGAGATCGTTATGTCCACGCCGAACACGCCGCTGTGGGAAGTCTTCATTCGCAGCCGCAACGGGCTCGCGCACAAGCACGTGGGATCGCTGCATGCGAGCGACGCCACCATGGCGCTGCAAGCCGCCCGCGACATCTACACCCGCCGCGGCGAAGGCCTGTCGATCTGGGTGGTGCCGTCGAGCGCGATCACCGCGAGCGATCCCGCCGAGAAGGGCATGATGTTCGAGCCGGCGGAATCGAAGATCTACCGGCATCCGACGTTCTACGAGGTGCCCGAGGAAGTGGGGCACATGTGATGGCGACCGCCAACATCGAGGTCTCCGAAACACCGCTGGTGCTCTACACCCTGCGCCGTGCCGACGATGCGCTGATCCTCGGCCACCGGCTGTCGGAATGGTGCGGGCATGCCCCGATGCTGGAAGAGGACATGGCGCTCTCCAACATCGCGCTCGATTTGATCGGTCAGGCGCGCGAGCTCTATGGCTATGCCGCCAAGGCCGAAGGCCGGGATAACGACGAGGACAAGCTCGCCTATCTGCGCGACGTCAGGCAGTACCGCAATCTGCTGCTGGTCGAACAGCCCAATGGCGACTTTGCGCAGACGCTGGTGCGGCAGTTCTTCTATTCCGCCTTCGCCGACATCTACTGGCGCGCGATGATGGCTTCGCGCGACACGACGCTGGCCGCGATTGCCGCCAAGTCGGAGAAGGAGAGCGCCTATCATCTGCGCCACGCCTCGGAATGGCTCATCCGGCTCGGCGACGGTACCGATGAGAGTCATGCCCGTGCGCAAGCGGCGATCGATCACCTCTGGGCCTTCACCGGCGAGATGTTTGCCGTCGATGACGGCGAGCGCGCGCTGATCCATGCCGGCATCGCCGTCGATCCCGGGCCCTTGCGCGGTCGCTGGCTGCAGACGTTGTCCGATGTCGCACACGAGGCCACGCTGATCCTGCCGCAAAACGACTGGATGCAGCAGGGCGGCCGCGCGGGTCGACACAGCGAGCATCTCGGCCATCTTCTGTCCGAGCTGCAATCGATGCAGCGCACCTTCCCGGGGCTGACATGGTGACGGTGCTCGATCGCGACAACGAACTGCGTCAGCGCGCCTGGGATGCCGCGGCGAGCGTGGTCGACCCGGAGATCCCGGTCTTGACCATCGCCGATCTCGGCGTGCTCCGTGACGTTGCCGTGGCCGGCGACCATGTCGAGGTCGCGATCACGCCGACCTATTCCGGCTGTCCGGCGATGAACATGATCGCGCTCGAGATCGAGCTGGCGCTGGAGCGCGCCGGTTTTCACCGCCCAAAGGTCCGCACCGTGCTGTCGCCAGCCTGGACCACCGACTGGATGAGCGAGGAGGGCCGGCAAAAGCTGCGCGCCTACGGTATCGCGCCGCCGCAGGCCTCCAGCTCACGCCGCGCCCTGTTCGGCGCGCAGGCCGTGGCGTGCCCGCAATGCGGCTCGGAAAACACCGAGCTGCTCTCCGAATTCGGCTCGACCTCCTGCAAGGCGCTGTGGCGCTGCAAGTCCTGCCGCGAACCCTTCGATTATTTCAAGTGTCATTGACCATGTCAGCAGCCGCACCCCGCTTCCATCGCCTGGCCGTCAACGATCTTCGCCGCGAGGCGGCCGACGCCGTCTCGATGACCTTCGCCATTCCCGGCGAACTCGCGCGCGACTACGCCTTCACGCCCGGCCAGTACCTCACGCTCCGCACCACGCTGGACGGCGAGGAGGTGCGCCGCTCCTATTCGATCTGTTCCGGCCCTGAGGACGGCGAGATCCGCATCGCGGTGAAGAAGGTCGACGGTGGCGCGTTTTCGAATTGGGCGGCGGAAGACCTCAAATGCGGCGACGAACTCGACGTGATGACGCCGACGGGCCGCTTCGGCGCGGTTCCGCCGGCAGATCGCGCGCGCATCCATGTCGGCTTTGCCGCGGGCTCCGGCATCACGCCGATCCTGTCGATCGTGAAGGGCGTGCTCGCTCGCGAGCGGGAGAGCCGCTTCTTCCTGTTCTACGGCAACCGCACCACCGACAACATCATGTTCCTCGAAGCGCTCGAGGAGCTCAAGGACCGCTTCATCGATCGCCTCTCGATCTTCCACGTCATCTCCGGCGAGGACCAGGACATCCCGATCCTGCATGGCCGGCTCGACGGCGACAAGGTGGGGGTGCTGCTGCGCTCGCTGGTGCCGGCGGGAAGCGTCGATCATGTCTACATCTGCGGTCCCCTCGGCATGAGCGAGGACATCGAGACGACCTGCCGCAGGCTCGGCATCGCGGAAGACCGCATCCATGTCGAGCGCTTCGTCTCCGAGTTCGGCGGCAAGCCGCGGCCGAAGAAGGCCGTTGCGCCCGACGCGCCGCCGAAAGCGATCGCCTCGCTGATCATCGACGGCAAGCGCCGTGACGTGCCCGTGGCCGAGGACGAGGCGATCCTCGATGCCGCGCTGCGTGCCGGCGTCGATCTGCCGTTCGCCTGCAAGGGCGGCATGTGCTCGACCTGCCGCGCCAAGCTGGTCGAAGGCGAGGCGCCGATGGACATCAACTATTCGCTGGAGCCGTGGGAGCTGAAGGCGGGCTTCGTCCTGACCTGCCAGGCCAAGCCGTCCTCGGAGCGCGTCGTGGTCGATTATGACCATGTCTGATCGGGCGTATCAGGGCCTGACGATGCAAATGCGTCGCATTATTTGACAGTTTTGGCCAACCAGCAGAACATCATGGGTAAACAATTGGCCGGGAGAAGCGCGTGAACGTCAAAGCCGCCCTGTCGCCTGAGGACATCGCCCGCGCCTGCGCCGACGCAATGTGGGCCGAGGATGATGCCTCCAAGGGCCTCGGTATGGAGATCATCGAGATTGGCCCCGGCTACGCGACGCTGGCGATGACAGTGCGGCCGGACATGGTCAACGGCCAGCGCATAGCCCATGGCGGCTTCATCTTCACGCTCGCCGATTCAGCCTTCGCCTTTGCGTGCAACTCGCACAACGAGCGCGTGGTCGCAGCGCAAGGGCAGGTCACCTTCATCAAGCCCGGCAGGCTCGGCGATCGACTCGTTGCGGCGGCGCGGGAGATCACCCGCGGCGGCCGCTCCGGCATCTACGACGTGCGTGTCACTTCGGGCGACACCGTCATCGCGGAGTTCCGCGGACACTCGCGCGTCATTCCCGGCACGTGGCTGCCGGCGCAAGATCAATAAGACCAAATAAAAAGAACGAACCAATGTGGGGAAACGAGCATGGCTCTGACAAGGCTCAAGGAAGGCGGCCGCACTTATAGCGCCGAGATGGACTCGCATGAGCGCGCCTCGCGCGACGAGATCATGGCGCTGCAGAAGCAGCGGCTGGCCTGGTCGCTGAAGCACGCCTATGACAATGTCGCGCATTATCGCAAAGCGTTCGACAAGGCCGGTGTGCATCCGTCCGATTTTCGCGACTTGCCTGATCTTGCGAAATTTCCGTTCACGGTGAAGACGGACCTGCGCGACAACTATCCCTTCAACATGTTCGCCGTGCCGCGCGAAAAGCTGGTGCGCGTGCATGCCTCCTCCGGCACGACCGGAAAGCCGATTGTGGTCGGCTACACGCAGCGCGACATCGACACCTGGTCCGATGTGATGGCTCGCTCGATCCGCGCCGCCGGCGGCCGCACCGGCATGATCATCCACAACGCCTATGGCTATGGTCTCTTCACCGGCGGACTTGGCGTGCATTACGGCGCCGAAAAGCTTGGCTGCACCGTGGTGCCGATCTCCGGCGGCATGACCGAGCGGCAGGTTCAGCTCATCAACGACTTCCGGCCCGATATCATCACGGTGACGCCGAGCTACATGCTGGCGATCCTCGACGAGTTCAAGCGCCAGCGGCTCGATCCGCGCCAGTGCTCGCTCAAGGTCGGCATCTTCGGCGCCGAGCCCTGGACCAATGCGATGCGCGGCGAAATCGAGGACGCCTTCGACATGGACGCGACCGACATCTACGGCCTGTCGGAGGTGATCGGTCCCGGCGTCGCCCAGGAATGCATCGAGACCAAGGACGGCCTGCACATCTGGGAAGATCACTTCTACCCCGAGGTGATTGACCCCGAGACCGGCGCGGTGCTGCCTGATGGTGAGAAGGGCGAGCTGGTCTTCACCTCGCTGACCAAGGAAGCCTTCCCGGTAATCCGCTATCGCACCCGCGACCTGACGCGGCTGTTGCCGGGCACAGCACGGCCGGGCATGCGGCGCATGGAGAAGGTGACGGGGCGCTCGGACGACATGATCATCCTGCGCGGGGTCAACCTGTTCCCGACCCAGATCGAGGAGGTACTGCTCGCGACCGACTGGTGCGGCGGCCACTTCATCCTGGAGCTGACCCGCGAAGGCCGCATGGACGAGCTGACCATCATCGCCGAGGCGCGGCCGGAAAGCTGGGACGGAAGGGGGCTCGTCGACCACGCCGACCGGATCTCGACCCATGTCAAGAACACCATCGGGATCAGCTCCAAGGTTCAGATCGTGCCCCCTGACACGCTGGAGCGCTCGCTCGGCAAGGCCAAGCGGCTGTACGACAAGCGGCCCAAGGACTGACTTGAAGGACCGAGTTGACGGATTGACTTGACCGGCCCCAGAGGCGACAAGGCCGCGAGAAATCGCGGGTCTTTTCATGTCGCCAGCTGATGCCAAATCCGTCGAAGTGCGCTGCGTACGCCTCAATGCCAAGGCCGAGAACGCCGCCGCGCTTGCGCCGGTGGTCGAGCGCCACACGCTGACACGCAGTCCGAACGATCTCCTGATCGAGGTGAAGGCTGCGGCCGTCAACCCTTCCGACGTGAAGGCCGCGACCGGGCTGATGCCCTATGCCGTGTTCCCCCGCACCCCGGGCCGCGATTATGCCGGCGTCGTCATCGACGGACCGGCCGGCACGGTTGGCCGCGAGGTGTTCGGCTCCTCCGGCGATCTCGGCATCCGCCGCGACGGCACCCATGCCAGCCATCTCGTGGTCGAGGCCGATGCTGTGGTGGAGAAGCCGAAGACGGTGTCGTGGGAGGAGGCTGCCGGGATCGGCGTGCCCTTCGTCACCGCGATGGAAGGCTTTCGCCGTGCAGGCTTGCCGAAGACCGGCGACACCGTGCTGGTGTTCGGCGTCAACGGCAAGGTCGGCCAGGCCGCGGTGCAGATCGCGACATGGCAGGGCGCAAGCGTCATCGGCGTGGTGCGCAAAGCGGAGGCCTACGAAGGCCACAGCAACGCGCCGATCGAGGTGATCGACGCCTCCGCGACGGACGTTGCCGCGCGCGTGCGCGAAGTGACCGGCGGCAAGGGCGCCGACGTCGTCTTCAACACGGTCGGAGATCCCTATTTCCAGGCCGCGCACAAGTCGCTCGCCTTGCGTGGCCGCCAGATCCTGATTGCCGCGATCGACCGTATCGTGCAGTTCAACATCCTCGAATTCTACCGGGGACAGCACACCTATGTCGGGATCGATACGCTCGGCCTGTCCTCGACCGCAACAGGCGCGGTGCTGCGCGACCTCGGTCCGGGCTTTGCGAGCGGCCAGCTGAAGCCGTTCCCGATCAAGGCGAATGCCGTTTATCCGCTCGAGAGTGCCAAGGCGGCCTATGTCGCTGTCGCCGGCTCTTCGCGGGATCGCGTGATCCTCAAGCCATAATCATGGAATCGTCCGTACAATTCGTCATCCTGGCAGGCCTCGTCATTGGCTTGATCTATGGCGCCGTCGGCCTGCTCAGCGGCTTCTGCCTGATGAGCAGCATGCGCGGCTGGCTGGTCGAGGGAGACGGGCGGCTGGTGCGGACCTATGCGCTGGCGATCGCGATTGCGATCGCCGCGAGCCAATTTCTCGCCGGCAGCGGCATGGTCGACCTCGGCAAGACGATCTATCTGCAGCAGTCATTCTCGGTGCCGGTGCTGTTCCTCGGCGGCCTGCTGTTCGGTTACGGCATGGTGCTGTCGAACGGTTGCGGCTCGCGCGCGCTGGTGCTGCTCGGCCGCGGCAATCTCCGCTCCTTCGTCGTCGTGACCGTGCTCGCCATCGCCGCGCAGATGACGCTCAAGGGCCTGATCGCGCCGGCGCGCATCGCGTTGGTCCAGGCTTCGCAAACGACGGTCAAGGCGAACTCGCTGCCGTCATTGCTGGCGACGCTCGGTCTCGCCGAACCTCTCGCGCGCGCGCTGGCGGCGGCCGTCATCGTCGTCGCGTTGACCCTGTTCGCCTTTGCCCACCCGGTGTTCCGTCGCTCGCCGGGCCAAATCGCGGCGGGAATCATCGTCGGCCTCCTCGTCGCTGCCGGCTGGTTCGTCACCGGTTATCTCGGCGCCGACGACTTCAATCCGGTTCCGGTGACCTCGCTCACCTTCATCGCGCCTATCGCGGATGCCCTGCAATACGCCATGCTCTCGACCGGCTTGACGCCGAACTTCGGCATCGCGACGGTTGCCGGCGTCTTCGCCGGCAGCCTGCTCACCGCACTCGCCACGGGCCGCTTCAAGCTCGAAGGCTATTCCTCGCCGCGCCACATGCTGCGCTCGGGCGGCGGTGCCGCGCTGATGGGGATCGGCGGCGTGATGGCATTCGGCTGCTCGATCGGACAGGGCCTCACGGGCATGTCGACACTCGCGCTGGGCTCGTTCGTCGCGCTTGCCGGTATTCTGCTCGGCACGACGGCAGGCCTGCGCGGTGCACTACGGGTTCAGCCTCTCGCTGTGGCCTGACTTCGCAGGAGCCGGTCGCCCAAGGTCGCAAGACCGATGCCGCTGACGATCAGTCCGGCCGCGACGGCGAGACTCACCTCGATGGGCTCACCGAGCAGGATCGCCGCGCTGGCAATGCCGACGAGCGGCGTTCCCGTGGTGCCGAGCGCCGTCGTCAGGGCCGAGATGCTCTTGTTGACCATCGACATCGCCCAATAGGCCAGCGCCGTCCCGATCAGGCCGGAATACAGGAGCAGCAGGACGAGTTTCCACGACCATTCCGCATGGGGGGCGCCGTCCGTAACCACCGCCGACCCCGTCAGCACGATCGTCGCAACGAGCACCTGCCAGATCAGAAGCTGCAGCGGCGAGGCGATCCAGCGATGCGCGCGGATATAGATGATGTTCGCCGCCCAGGAGATCGCGGCCAGAATGACCATGCCGGCGCCAAGCACGACGTTGGTGTTGGTCCAATCGATCGAGGTGGGGTTCAGGATCACGGCAAGCCCGACCAGCCCGAGCAGGGCGCCGGCAAGCTTTGGTGCAGTCAGCGTCTCCTTCCCGACCAGCGGCGCGGCGATCGCGACCCAGAGCGGCGTGGTGTAGCCGAGCACGATGGCCTTGCTCGCGGGCAGGAAGCGCACGCCGGCCGCGACCAGGACCGAGAATATCGTCATGTGCAGCAGCGCGACGCTCAGCACCACGGGTATGTCGCGCCGCTCGGGAATGACCAGATTGTTGCTGAGGCCGAGGATCACGAACAGGCCGCCCAGCGCGATCCAGCTCCGGATCGCCGAGGTCCAGAGCGGGGGAAGGAATTGCACGAGCTGCTTCGTTACCGACCAATTTACCCCCCAGGCCAGCACGACGATCAGGAACAGGCCGATGGCCGCGCGAGGGGAGAGGGCGTTCATCGCAAAATCCTTGAAGCAGTCCAGGCCGCCGGATAGCATCCCGACTGGTACTTGAAAAAGTGCCAGATTGGAAAGGAATACAGTGCCAGTTTCGGATAGCATGATCTCGGCCCTGATCGAGCTGAAGCGGGCCGACGACGCCGGGCTGGTAGCGCAGTTGACTGGCCAGCTCCGAAACCTGATCGCGACCGGCCACCTCGGCAAAGGCCACGCACTGCCGTCGAGCCGCCGGCTCGCGGACGATCTCGGCGTCTCGCGCAACACCGTCACCTATGCCTTCGAGCAGCTCGCGGCCGAGGGATATCTCGCGGCATCGCACGGCCGCCGCCCGGTGGTGACGGCCGACGGCGGCGCGCCCGGTGACGGCGTGGGAGCGGACGTATCCGGCGCGCGTCCTGCAAAGCCGCATCTCTCACCCTGGGCCTCGAAGCTCAAGCAGACTGACTGGCCGATGTCGTATCAGGCGCCGCTCAAGCCGCTGCGTCCGGGGCATGGCGATGCAAGGGAGTTTCCGAATGAAATCTGGGCGCGCTGCCTGCGTCGCAGCGCGGTGCATGCGGCGAGGCGCGAGCTCGGTCCGGTCAACCGCACGCGCCTCTGCGAGGTGCTGGCGCACTATCTCGCAACCAGCCGCGGCGTTCGTGCCACGGAGGGTCAGATCCTGATCCTGCCCAGCGCACAGGCCGCGCTGACCTTGATCGCGGCCGCGCTCATCACGCCCGGCGACGACGTTTGGGTTGAGGACCCCGGCTATCCCGGCGCGGCGGCCGCGTTCCGTGCGTCCGGCGCGCGCGTGACGGGCATGAGGCTGGACGAGCAGGGGATGCAGCGGATGCCCGGACTGACCGCGCCAAAACTCATCTTCATGACGCCGTCGCATCAGCACCCGACCGGGCGGTTGATGTCGCTGGCGCGCCGCACCGAGTTTCTCCGGGCAAGCCGGCCAGGCAAGACCTGGATCGTCGAGGACGACTACGACGGCGAGTTTCACTATGACAGCCGGCCGGTGCCGGCCTTGCAGGGCTTGGACGCCCATGGCCGCGTGTTCTATGTCGGGACGTTCTCGAAGGCGATGACGTCAGATATCCGGCTCGGTTATCTCGTCGTGCCGCCGGCGCTGGTCAACACGTTCGAGATCGCACAGCGGCATATCGGGCTGATCGCATCAAGTCATGTTCAGGAAGCGCTGGCCGAGTTCATTGCCGATGGCCATTTCCTGGCTCATTTGCGCCGGATGCGGCGGCTCTATCACGCGCGCCGCGATCATCTCGTCGGGGAATTGGAGCGCCTTCTCGGCGAGATATTCTCGGTGGAGGTTCCCTCGGGAGGCATCCAGCTCGTCGCGCGCCTCAAGCGCGGTCGTGGTGATCAGGCGGCGGTCAGGCGGCTGGCCGAGGCAGGCGTCGTGACGCGAGCCGTGTCCAGCCTGTCGCTCGGAAAGCCGCGCGATCACGGTCTGCTGCTCGGCTTTGCGGCATGGCGCGAGAGCGAGATCAGCGCGGCGTTGCGGACGATGGCGTCGTGCTTCTAGCTCGGTCTCGCTACCTCCACGGCCCTGGTCACGATGCGGATCTCGGACGTGAGTGTCCGGTGCACCGGGCACTTGTCGGCGATCTCCATCAGCTTCCTGCGCTGCTCGGCATCGAGTGCGCCGTCGATCGTGATGTCGCGTTCGATCTGGTCGAGCATGCCCTCGCGCGTCTCGCATTCCGCGCAGTCCTTGGCGTAGATCTTGGAGTGCTTCAGCGTGACGGTGACGCGGTCGAGCGGTAGCGACTTGCGGTCGGCATAGAGGCGCATGGTCATGGAGGTGCAGGCCCCGAGGCCGGCGAGCAGGAAATCGTAGGGCCCGGGGCCGGCGTCCTCGCCACCGGCAGCGATCGGCTCGTCCGCGACGAGCCGATGCGGACCGACGGTGATCATCTGGTTGAACTTGCTCTTGCGGGTCTCCTGCACCACCACCTGCCGCGGCGCTTCGGGAAGGTCCATCGACTTCGCAGGTTTGGCGGTGTCGATGTAGCGGCTCGCCCAGGCCGCGATCAGGTCGGCCGTGTAGAGCGCATCGGCCGGCTTGGTCAGCAGATGATCGGCATGATCGAGCGAGACGAAGCTCTTGGGGTGCTTGGCGGCTACGAAGATCTTCGTCGCATTGTCGATGCCGACGGTGTCGTCGACAGGCGAGTGCATCACCAGCAGCGCCTTGTGCAGGCCGGAGATGTCAGCCATCAGCTCGTGCTCGGCGATGTCCTCGATGAATTCGCGCTTGATCCGGAAGGGCCGTCCCGCAAGCGAGACCTCGACCTCGCCCTGCGTGCGGATATTGTCGAGATGCTCCTTGAACAGGCCGGTGACGTGAGCGGGATCGGAGGGCGCGGCGATGGTGACGACGGTTCGGGCTTCCGGGATCTTTCCCGCGGCAGCAAGGATCGCGGCGCCGCCGAGGCTGTGCCCGATCAGGATCGACGGCGCCTTGCGGACGCTGCGCAGATGATCGGCAGCGCGCACGAGATCGGCGACGTTGGAGGAGAATGTCGAATTGGCAAAATCGCCCTCGCTGGAGCCGAGCCCGGTGAAGTCGAAGCGCAGCACCGCGATGCCCTTGGCGGCAAGCGCAACCGCAATGCGCTTGGCCGCCAGCGTGTCCTTGCCACAGGTGAAGCAGTGCGCGAACAGCGCGTAGGCCGCGGGCTCGCCGTCCGGCATTTCCAGCGCGGCCGCAAGCTGATGGCCGCCTTCGCCGGTGAACTGAAAGCGCTCCGTTGGCATGGGCTTCCCCCGTTTCCTGCTTGAATTCTAATCGCTTGAATAACGTTGCTCGGCCCAGGGATCGCCGCGGTTATGGTAACCGCGAACTTCCCAGAAGCCGGGCGCATCCTCGGTCAGGAATTCGATGGCCTGGAGCCATTTGGCGCTCTTCCAGAAATAAAGATGTGGCACGACCAAGCGCACCGGGCCGCCGTGCTCTTCCGTCAGCGGCTGGCCGGACCAGCTGTGGGCGAGCAGCGCATCCTCGGCGGCAAAGTCCTCCAGCGCGAGGTTGGTGGTGTAGCCGTCATAGGAATGCAGCGTGACGAAGCGCGCATCCTCGCGCGGCTGGCAGGCCGCCAGCAGCTCGCGCGTGGCAAGGCCGTCCCATACGTTGTCGTAACGCGACCAGGTCGTCACGCAGTGGATGTCGGAGGTGAAGCGGGCCTGCTTCTGCGCGGTGAATTCGGCAAAGGTCCAGAACACCGGGGTCTCGACCGCGCCGTAGACGTCGAGCCGCCAGCGCTCGCGGGAGATCGGCGGCACGACCCCGAGATCGAGCACAGGCCAGTCCTTGGTGAGGTGCTGGCCGGGCGGAAGCCGTTGGTCTTCCGGCCGCGTGATCTTGCCGGTGAGAAAACGGCCCTCGCGTGCCCATTTCTCCTTGGTGCGGGTCAGCTTGCTGTCGGGCGGCTCTTTGTCGTCGGACATGGGCTACTCGTGGCGGTGCATGGCGGAGGCGTGCTTGGTGTCGCGCATGGTGGAATAGATGATCAGCGACAGACAGATGATACCGCTAAGATAGAAGTAGAACCAGTCTTCGTGCCCGATGCTCTTGAAATAGAGGGCGATCGCCGGCGCCGTGCCACCGAAGATCGAGACCGTGATCGCATAGGGCAGGCCGACGCCGAGCGCGCGGACATTGGTCGGGAACAGCTCCGCCTTCACCACCGCGTTGATCGACGTGTAGCCGGCGACGAACAGCCAGGCGGCGCAGATGAGGATGAAGGCGATGAAGGGCGATTTGGTCTCTTTCAGCGTCATCAACAGCGGCACGGTCGCGAGCGTGCCGGCGACGCCGAAGAAGATCAGAAGCGGCTTGCGTCCGATCTTGTCGGAGATGGCGCCATAGATCGGCTGCAGGATGGTCGCGAAGATCAAGGTGCCGAAGATCACCAGGGTGGTCTGGTCCTCGGTCAAGCCGACCGAAAGCTTGACGAAGGTCTGCATGTAGGTGGTGAAGGTGTAGAACGCCGCGGTGCCGCCCGCGGTGAGGCCGACCACCAGCAGTAGCTCGCGCGGATAGCGCAGCAGATTGGTGATCGAGCCGGTGGGCTTCACCACCTTCTTGGCTTCCTCGAACGCTTCGGTCTCGTGCAAGCCACGCCGCATCACTGCAGCCACGATCGCGAGCATCGCACCGATTGCGAACGGGATGCGCCACCCCCAGGCTTTCAGCTCTTCCGGGGTGAGGAAGACCTTTTGCAGGAGCAGCAGCACGATGATCGCGGTGAGCTGGCCGCCGATCAAGGTGACGTATTGGAAGCTGGAATAGAAGCCACGATGCTTGGGATCGGCGACCTCGCTGAGATAGGTGGCGCTGGCGCCATATTCGCCGCCAAGGCTGAGGCCCTCGATGATGCGGGCGAGCGCCAGGATCACCGGCGCGGCGAATCCGATCGTGGCATAGGTCGGCGTCAGCGCGATGATCAGCGAGCCGAAGCACATGAAGACGACCGACAGGGTCAGCGAGATGCGTCGGCCGAAATGGTCGGCGAGATAGCCGAAGAACCAGCCTCCCAGGGGCCGCATCAGGAAGGTCGCCGCGAACACGACGGCGACGTTCAGTTGCTGGACGACGGGGTCGTTGCCGGGGAAGAAGGCGGGGGCGAAATAGAGCGCGAAGGCCGTGTAGGCGTAGAAGTCGTACCACTCGACGAGATTGCCGACCGATCCGATGAAGATCGCCTTGATCCGCCGCTTGGCGTCCGCGAGGTCTATGTGATCAGAGGCCGGATGGGTTGCTTGCTCTGTCACGTCCGGCCTCTCCGCTGTCTGGAGAGGCCTACATCGCCTTTCCGAGCACAATTGGCAACTGGCGGGGGCCCCGCACTGTGCCCTGCGACCAGGTCACCGTGCTTGCCGGATCCAGGCTGAAATCAGGGATCCGCTTCAGCCATTCCTCCAGCGCAACCTGCATCTCCATGCGGGCCAGATTGGAACCGACGCAGCGGTGAATGCCGAGGCCGAAGGCGGCGTGGCGATTTTCGCGGCGGTCGATCACGACTTTGTCAGCATCCGGAAACATCTTGGGATCGCGATTGGCGGCCGGGAAGGACAACAGCACCATGTTGCCCGCCTTGACCGGGCAGCCCGAGACCGAGGTGTCCTTGACCACCTCGCGGGCCATGGTCACCGGCGAATAGGCGCGCAGCAGTTCCTCCACCGCTGTCGGCATCAGGGCCGGCTCGGCGATCAGCCGTTCACGGTCGGCCGGCGTTTTCGCGAGATGCCAGAGCGAGGAGCCGATCGCGCTCCAGGTGGTGTCGATGCCGGCGATCAGGAGCAGGCGCAGCGAGCCCAGCACGTGGGACTCTTCCAGCGGCTGGCCTTCCTTGTCTCTGGCATTCATCAGATAGGAGATCAGATCGTCGGTCGGCTTCGATTTGCGCTCCTCGATATGCGTCCTGAAATAGGCGCTCATCTCCTGCACGGCCTGGAGCAGCTTGCTCTCGTCCTTGATGCCGAGTTCCAGGATCATGTGGATCCAGTTGATGAAGAGATCGCTGTCGCTCTCGGGGATGCCGAGCATGTGAGCGATGGCCCGAACCGGAATATACTTGGCGTAGCGTGCGGCAGCGTCGACCTTGCCGTCGGCAATGAAGCCGTCGATCAGCTCGTTGCAGATCGCGCGCATCCGCGGCTCCAGCTTCTTCATCGCGTCCGGCGTAAACGGCGGCAACAGGAGCTGCTTGGCCGGCTTGTGCTCGGGCGGGTCGGAGGTGATCGGCGGCGCGGCGTTCCTCGCGAGCTCGGGCCGCACGTCGCGCACGATGATGCGGCGCGAGGAGAAATGCTCGGTGTCGTTCGCGATCTCGCGCACCGCTTCGTATGTCGTCGGCATGTAGCAGCCGAGGAAGCGCTCGGTGTGCACGACCGGGCTTGCGGCGCGCAGCTCATCCCAGATCGGGAACGGGTCTTCCGTCCACTGCGGATCGGTGTGATCGAAATCGTTGACCCAGTCGGTGACGGGCGGATGGGCGACAGGCTGGCTGACGTCGGACATGTCAGGGAATCCCTTGGCTCGTGTTCGCTGATAGGACGGGGAGCGGCGGAGGCCGCGCTACTCCTCGATCACATCGATTGCGATTTCCGGGCAGTTGGATTTGGCAAGCCAGGCCTTGTCTTCGAGCCCGGGCGGGACCGTGCCGTCGCCGGCCTCGTGCGCGTTGCCAAACTCGTCGAGCTCGAAAAGCTCCGGCGCGAGCGCTTTGCAGCGCGCGTGGCCCTGGCATTTGTCGGGATCGACGTGAACCCTCAGTCGCTCGGTCATGGCGGCATCCTCGGTCGTGTGCGCGCAGAGCCCACGGGGCGGCGCGTTCCTCATGTCAATTTTATCTGCGGCATTTGCCACAGGTCTTAAGTTATATGCTATTACATTCGCGCCGGCCTTCCCCTGTCAAGGGCAAACTTGTAGGCTCGACCGCAACATGCGCTCACAACTCGCCCGCAAGCCCGCGAACACCTACCATCATGGCGATCTTCGCGATGCTCTGATCAAGGCCGCATTGCGGGAGGCGGAGCAGGGCGGCGCCGAGGCGATCAGCATCAAGGCGCTGGCGAAGCAGCTCGGCGTGTCGCAGCCGGCGCCTTACCGGCATTTCGCCGACCGTGAGGCATTGCTCGCGGCGGTGACGGCCGAGGCATTCCGGCAGCTCAGCGCGATCTTTCGGGAGGCGATGGCGAAACCGTCAAAGCAATCGAAACTGTCGCTTCTGGCGCAGGCCATGCTCGAATTCGGATTGCGCCGGAACGGCATCTACCGCCTGATGTTCGCGTCCCGCACCGTGTCATGCGCCACCAAGGGCAGCGAGCTGCATGAGGCTACGCGCGAGACATTTGCGCTCGTGATCGAGGCGCTGGAGGTGCCTGCGGTCGGCTATTTGCGCGAACGGCAAGCGCTCAAGATCTGGGCGGCGCTGCATGGCGTCGTGATGCTGGCCGAGCAGGGCCTGTTCACCGGCGAGGCCGCCCATACCACGCGCGAAGATCTGGTCGAGGATTTCGTCAACGAAACGAAAGCCGCGCTCGCGAACGCGATCAAGGACGCGCGGCGACGAAAAGCGAAAGGTAGCTAAACCTTCACTCCCAACAGCGTCATCAGCTTGTCGACGGCGCTGTCAGGCGTGGTCACGACGGGACGGCCGGTGGCCTCCGCGACCAGCGGCGCCGTCGCCGCGATGCTGAACTGCGCCAGCGCGATCACATCGCAATCGCGCAGGTCCTTTGACGCTTCGACGATCAGCCGGTCGTGCGTGGAGCGGTCGCCGCGGTCGAGCGCCGCCAGCGCGCCCTCGGCAAGCTTGGGCACGAGCTGGACCGAGGCGGGAAACTCCGGCGGCATCGAAGCGAGCGTCGGCGGGAAGGTCGAGAGCAGGCCGATGCGCTTGCCCATCGTCACTGCGCGCTCGATCATGGCCTCGTTCGGCTTCAGCACCGGCATCGGCGCATGCGCGCGTGCGACGGCCTCGATGCAGGGGCCGAAAGCCGAGCAGGTGAACAGAATTCCATCCGCGCCTGTCGCCGCAGCATAATCGCCGAGCGCCAGGAAGCGCTCGGTCATGGCGTCGTTGAGCGCGCCGTCGCGGGCGAGATCCGCCGACAGGCTGTCATCGAGCAGGTTCATCAGCCGCGCGTGGGGCCAGGCGTTCGCAAACGCCGCCTCGATCGGAGCGATGGAATGCTTGAGGGCGTGGATCAGGGCGATGCGAGGGGGCGTCGTCATTGAAACTGACTACCTGACAGGTCTCGTGCCCCGGACGCAGCGCAATGCGAAGTATGGCGCTGCAGAGCCGGGGCCCATTGTGGCCGCTGGGTCCCGGCTCTGCGCAGCAGCGTTGCACGCTGCCGCGCGTCCGGGACACAGAAGACGTTTACTTGAACGGCGCGGCGTACATCAAGCCGCCCTTGCTCCAGAGGCCGTTAAGGCCGCGATCGAGCTTGAGCGGGCTCGCCTTGCCGACATTGCGCTCATAGATCTCGCCGTAATTGCCGGTGGCCTTGATCGCAGTCACCAGCCATTTGTTGTCGAGCCCGAGCCGCGAGCCGAGATCGCCGGAGGTCCCTAACAGGCGTTGGATCGCGGGCGTCTGCGACTTCGTCATCTCCTCGACATTGCCTTGCGTGACGCCGAGCTCCTCGGCCTCGATCAGGCCGTAATGCAGCCAGGTGATGATGTCGCTCCAGACCTCGTCGCCATTGCGGGTGAAGGGCCCGAGCGGCTCCTTGCTGATGGTCTGCGGCAGTACGACATAGTCGGCCGGGTTCGGTGCCGCGGTGGTCACGGCGCCGGCGAGCGCGGAGGCGTCCTGGGTCATGGCATCGCAGCGGCCGCCGAAGAAGGTCTGGTACATGGTGTCGACGCGGTCGAACACCAGCGGCTTCCAGTCGATGCCGTTGGCGCGGCCGTAATCACCGAGCGTAACTTCGTGTGTCGTGCCCTGCGCGACGCAGACAGTGGCGCCCTTGAGATCCTTGATCTCCTTCACGCCGAGGTCCTTCTTCACGACAAAACCCTGGCCGTCGTAGAAGTTGATCGGACCCTGGCGCAGACCGAGCGTCACGCCGCGCAGATACGTCTGCGTCGAGTTGCGGTAGAGCACGTCGATCTCGCCCGATTGCAGGGCCGTGAAGCGGTTCTGCGCGGTCAAAGAGACGTAACGTACCTTGCTGGCATCGCCCAGCACGCCGGCCGCGAGCGCGCGGCAATAATCGACGTCGAGGCCCTTGTAATTGCCTTGCGAGTCCGGTGCGGAGAAGCCGGCAAAGCCGGCGCTGACGCCGCACACCAGCGTGCCGCGGCTCTTCACCGTGTCGAGCGTCGCGGCGGATGCGACGACCGTCGAGGCAGCAAGCACACTCGCCGCGATAACCACTTTCCTCATCATGCTACTCTCCCCTCAGTGATTGACACTACGCAACACGTTGTCAACGGCCGTGCCGAGTCTGTCGACGATCAGGTCGATCTCGTCGGCGGAGGCGATATAGGGCGGCGCCAGCAAGACGTGGTCGCCGCGCACGCCATCTACGGTGCCGCCGCCGGGATAGCAGCCGAGGCCATGGGCGAAGGCCTCCGCCTTGATCTTCTGGTTGAGCTTGAGCGCCGGATCGAACGAGGTGCGGCTGGCGCGATCGGCGACCAGCTCGATCGCCCAGAACAGGCCGCGGCCTCTGATATCACCGACGTGGCGGTGATTGCCGAAGCGCTCGGTCAGCCGCTGCTCGAGCTGCCGGCCGCGCTCCTTGACCTGCGTGAGCAGGCCGTCCTCGCGAATGACGTCCTGCACTGCGAGCGCGGCCGCGCAGGCGAGGGGATGTGCGAGATAAGTGTGGCCATGCTGAAAGGCGCCTGTGCCGGCGCGGATGGTGTCGATGATCTTGCCGCTCGCGAGCATCGCGCCAATCGGCTGGTAGCCGCCGCCGAGCCCCTTTGCGATGGCCTGGATGTCGGGCGCGATGCCTTCCTGCTCCCAGGCGTGCGTGGTGCCGGTGCGGCCCATGCCACACATCACCTCGTCGAGGATCAGCAGCGCGCCGTGGCGGTCGCAGATCTCGCGCACCGCCTTGAAGTAGCCGTCGGGGGCTGTCACCGCGCCCGCGGTGGCGCCGACGACGGGCTCGGCCAGGAACGCCGCCACAGTATCGGGACCCAGCCGCTGAAACTCGGCTTCGAGCTCGGCCGCCAGCCGTGACACGAATTGAGCATCGGATTCGCCGTCGTGCTTCTCGTGATAGGCGAAGGCCGGTGTCACGTGACTGAAGGCGCCGGAGAGCAGCGGCGCGTAGGGCGCGCGCCGCCAGGCGTTGCCGCCGGCGGCGAGGGCACCTAGCGTGTTGCCGTGATAGCTCTGCCGCCGCGCGATGAAATGCTGCCGCTGTGGCTCGCCGCGTTCGATGAAATACTGCCGCGAGAGCTTGATGCTGGCTTCGATCGCCTCGGACCCGCCGCTGACAAAGTACGCATAAGCGAGCCCGCCGGGCTCGTGACCGACCAGCGTCTCGGCAAGGGCTTCGGCGGGCTCGGACGAGAAGAACGCGGTGTGCGCATAGACGAGCGTCGAGGCTTGCTTCGCCATCGCGGCGATCACGCGGGGGTGCTGGTGGCCGAGACACGAGACGGCCGCGCCGCCGGAGGCGTCGAGCACACGGCGTCCATCTTCGGCAAAGAGATAGACGCCTTCGCCGCCGATAGCCTTGGGCGGCGTCTCGCGCAACGAGCGGTGCAGCACGCGGCTGGTGCGGGCGGCCATGGGTCAACCTTTCTCCGAGACGTAGATGGAGGCAGCAGTGAGCTGCGCCTCGGTATTCTCCAGGCGCTTCTTCGCGGTGGCGCCGCCGAGCGAGAACGTCACTGCAGCCAGCGACTGCGCGATCGCGATCGCGCCGGTGAGGCTCGGGAAGAAGCCGGGAGAGGAGGCCGCTTCGAACAGCAGCACGTGGTCGGCGCCCTCGGCCATCGGTGCAGACGGGCTGTCCGCGATCGCGATCAGGGTCGCGCCGGCGCGGTAGGCGGCCTGTGCGACGCCGACGCTCGCATGGGTATAGGGCAGGAAGCCAATGACGATGACGGCTTCGCCGGGCCTGATAGCGCCGAGGTCGAGATCGTCGGGACCGGACGTTCCGACGATCTGCACCTGTTCGGGACGGAACAGCCGCAGCTCATAGTTCAAGAGCTCCGCAACGCTGCGGCAACTCCGATAACCCGCGATCCAGATCCGCTTGGCCTGATGCAGCGCCCGCGCCGCCTCCGCGATCGGCTGAGCCGGGATCCGTGGAAGGCCGGCGGCCTCGGCCTCGAGCTTGTCGGTGACGAGCGTGACATCGGCGTTCGGGCCGGCCCTGCGGCTTCTGGCGCGGCCGGAGAACGGCGAGGTCTGTGACGGACGCCGCGCCTCGGTCAGGGCCGCGCGCAATTCGTCCCAGCCTGAATAGCCGATCGCCTTGGCGAGGCGCGTGAACGCGGCGGGATCTGCGCCGGCTTCCGCCGCGAGGTCGCGCATCGAACGGGTGGTGGCGTCGTAGTCGTTGGCGGCGACGAAGCGACCAACTTCCTGCAGCCGCATCGGGAGCGATGGCAAGGCAATGCGCAGTTCGCTCAGCGGCGAGGATTTCGCGGGCTCGACCATGAAACATTTGTTGCATGAATTTTAGATCGGTGCAACAGTTGACGTGCGCCGCCGGAAATCATTGCCGTTGAGAAGGATTTTTGTGCTGTGACCACGGACACTCCGAGACCGCCGCCGCGCCGCCGCCTGTTCGGCGCATGGGGACCCCGCGAGCTGCAAGGCCTGTTCTGGCAGGTGCTGGTGGTCGGGATCGCGGTCGCGGTCATCGGCTTCCTCTGGTCCAACACCGTCACCAACCTCTCGGCCCGACGCATCACCACCGGCTTTGCCTTTCTCGGCCGCGAGGCCGGCATGCCCATCGCCGACAGCCTGCTCGCCTATAATCCGAGAGACAGCTACCTCTGGGCCTTCGTCGTCGGTGTCGGCAACACCTTGCGCGTCGCCGTCATCGGCATCGTGCTCGCGACGGTCCTGGGCACGCTGATCGGCATCTCGCGCCTGTCCGCGAACTGGCTGCTGTCGCGCCTCGCCGCGGTCTATGTCGAGACGCTCCGCGACATCCCGCTGCTGCTTCAACTCCTGTTCTGGTACGTGCTGATGCAGGCGCTGCCGGCCGCGCGCGCGGCGTGGCGGCCGGTCGAGGGCGTATTCCTGTCCAATCGCGGCCTGATCCTGCCGGCAATTCCGATTGGCCCGTTGCAGCTTTGGGTGCTCGGCACCGCCGTGCTCGGATGTGCCCTGTTCTATCTCGTCAGGAGACGACTCGTGGTGCAGCAGATGCGCGACGGCAAGCCGCGACCGGCTTGGCCGTTTGCGCTCGGGCTCATCCTCGTGCTGCCGGCGGCCCTTTCGTTGGTGCTCCGTGTGCCCTGGACGATCGAATGGCCGGCGTTGCGCGGCTTCAATTTCGTCGGCGGGTTGACGCTCGCCCCGGAATATTTCGCGCTGCTGATCGCGCTCGTCACCTACACGTCGGCCTTCATCGCCGAGATCGTGCGCAGTGGCATCCAGTCGGTGCCGCGCGGGCAGTGGGACGCCGCCAATGCGCTGGGTCTCCGCCGCAGCTTCATGCTGCGGCAGATCATCCTGCCGCAGGCGCTGCGTGTCATCGTGCCGCCGATGACGAGCCAGTATCTCAACCTGACCAAGAACTCTTCGCTTGCGGTCGCGATCGGCTACCAGGACGTAGTGTCGATCGCCAACACCACGCTGAATCAGACCGGGCAGGCAATCGAGGCGATCGCGTTGATCATGGCGGTGTTCCTGACCATCAGCCTGTCCATCAGCTTCTTCATGAACTGGTACAACGCACGCATCGCGCTGGTGGAGCGCTGAGCATGACTGTGATCGCCGACATCCCCGATGCGCCGCGCGCTGCTCGCCGCCCGCAAACGGGCAACCCGGTGTTGCGCTGGCTGCGCACCAATTTGTTCTCGTCGATCCCGAACGGCGTTCTTTCGATCGTGCTGCTCGCGATCCTCGCGAAGGCCGTCTTCAGCTTCGTCCAGTGGGGCATCGCCAACGCCGTCTGGCTGACGCCCGCGAACGACTCCAGCGCCTGCCGCGCGGTCCGCGGCGTCGGCGCCTGCTGGGCGATCATCCCCGAGAAGTACCGCTTCATCCTGTTCGGCACCTATCCGTTCGACGAGCAGTGGCGGCCTGCGCTGTCGGTCGTGCTGTTCATCGCGTTGTTCTATCTCTCGACCCGCCGCGCGTTGTGGCGGCGCGAGCTCGTCTTGCTCTGGATCGGCGCGCTCGCGCTGATCAGCGTGCTGATGTGGGGCGGCGTGCTCGGCTTGTCGTTCGTCTCGCAGGACCGTTGGGGCGGCCTGCCGGTGACGCTGATCCTCGCGACGTTCGGGCTCGCCTTCGGCTTCCCGCTCGGCATCCTCGTCGCGCTCGGCCGGCGCTCGAAGCTGCCGGCGATCCGCTCGCTCAGCGTGCTCTATGTCGAGCTGATCCGCGGCGTGCCGTTGGTGAGCCTGCTGTTCATGGCGAGCGTGATGTTCCCGCTGTTCATGCCCAGCGGATTCAACATCGACAAACTGCTGCGTGCGCAGATCGCGATCATCCTGTTCGCGGGCGCCTATCTTGCGGAAATCGTCCGCGGCGGCCTCCAGGCCGTGCCGCGCGGGCAGTATGAAGCCGCCGATGCGCTCGGGCTGTCCTACTGGCGCAAGCATCGTCTGATCATCCTGCCGCAGGCGATCCGCCACGTCATCCCGCCGCTGGTCAACACCTTCATCGCCTTCTTCAAGGACACCAGCCTCGTCCTCATCATCGGTATCTTCGACCTCTTGACGACGGCAAAGACCGCGATCATCGATCCGGCCTGGCAGCAATTCTCGGTCGAAGTCTACATCTTCGTCGCTGCGATCTATTTCGTGTTCTGCTTCGCGATGTCGCGCTACAGCCGCAGCCTGGAGGGGGCGAGCGGGAGGTGAAGCGAGCTTCCTTCTCCCTTGTGGGAGAAGGTGGCGCGAAGCGCCGGATAAGGGGTTCTATCCTCATATTCCCTGTGAGAGATTCACTCGCGGAGCGATACCCCTCACCCGTCTCGCCGCCACGCGGCGAGCCACCCTCTCCCACAAGGGGAGAGGGGAACGACAGAGCACGTGCTGTAGCTCGCGTTACGTCTTCACCTTCGGATCAATCGGCGTGTTGCCGCGCAAGCCGAGAATGTCCTCCAGCACCTTCGCCCCCGCGATCACCTGCGCGTCCGCGCGCGGGGCGCCGACCACCTGCACGCCGACAGGCAGCCCCGATGCGGTGAAGCCGCACGGCAGCGACAGCGAGGGGCAGCAGGCGAGCGTGATGGCGTAGACGATGCCGAGCCATTCGACGTAGTTCTCGAATTTCTTGCCGGCACATTCGGCGACATAGCGGTGTTCGATCGGGAAGGGCGGCACGATCGTGGTCGGCGTCAACAGCAGGTCGTAGGTCTTGAAGAACTCGACCGCGCGCGCGGTCATGCCGACGCGCTGCGCCTCGGCGCGTTCGAGCTGCTCCACCGTGAGCTTGAGGCCTTCCTCGATGTTCCAGATCACCTCGGGCTTGAGCAGGTCGCGCTTGGTCCTCAGCAGATTGGCCTTGCTGATCGCGAAATCGAAGGCGCGCAACACGTGGAAGCACTCATGCGCCTCGCGCCAGTCGGGATGCGCCTCCTCGACGATGGCGCCGGCCTCGGCAAAGCGCTCCGCGGCCTTGCGCGTGATCGCCTTCACCTCGGGATCGACAGGGGTGATGCCGAGATCGGGCGAATAGGCGATGCGCTTCGGCTTCCTGCCGGCCTGTGCCGCCGACAGGAACGAGGTCACGGGTGTCGGCAGTGACAAGGGATCGTCGGCATAGTCGCCGCTCATGGCATCGAGCAGCAGCGCGAGATCCTCGACGTTGCGTGCCATCGGACCGACAACGCCGAGATTGCGATCGATGCCGGATTTTGGGGTATGTGCGACGCGGCCGATGCTCGGGCGCATGCCGACGACGCCGCAGAAGGCCGCGGGGCTGCGCAGACTGCCGCCCATGTCGGAGCCCTGCGCCAGCCAGGCCATGCCGGTGGCCAGCGCTACCGCGGCGCCACCGGAAGAGCCCGCCGCGGATTTAGAAGTATCCCAGGGATTGAGCGTCGCACCGAACACCTCATTGAAGGTGTTGGCGCCGGCGCCGAACTCCGGCGTGTTGGATTTGGCGTAGACCACCGCGCCGTTGGCCTCGAGGTTCTCGACCATGAGGTCGGACTTGGCGGAAATATTGTCCTTGAAGATCGGCGAGCCCTGCGTGTTGAGGACGCCCGCAACGTCGGTCAAATCCTTGATCGGCAGCGGCAGGCCGGCGAGCAGTCCCCGCGCGCCGGCGGGTTCGCGCATCAACGCCTTGGCGCTGTCCCGCGCGCGGTCGAAACAGAGTGTCGGCAGCGCATTGACCTTGCCGTCGACCTCACTGATGCGCTTCTCCAGCACATCGAGCAGCTCGAGCGGCGAGACGTCGCCTGAGCGCAACTTGTCGACGACGGCGCAAGCAGTTTCGCGGATCAGGTCTTGAGACAATTATTTTACTCCTACCTCTTGATTGTCATTCCGGGGCGCCCGAAGGGCGAACCCGGAATCTCGAGGTTCCGGGTTCGATGCTTCGCATCGCCCCGGAACGACGGTGCTTCAGAGATTCCTGGACAACTAACCCCAACCGGCGCTGATGCCGCCGTCGACCGTGTAGATCACGCCCGACGTATACCCGGCGCGATCCGAGGCCAGGAATGCCATGAGGTCGCCGATCTCGCGCGCATGCGCAGGCCGCCCGAGCGGCAGGCTCTTCTGGAATTCCTTGTAGCGGCTCTCGTCGCCGAACTGGTGCTTGGCGCGCGTCTTCAGCAGCGTGACGTGGCGGTCGGTGCCGACCGGGCCGGGATTGATGCCGACCACGCGGATGTTGTCGGCAAGGCTTTTTCCCCCGAGCGCGCGGGTGAAAGCCATCAGCGCGGCATTGCCGGCGCTGCCGCAGATGTAGTTGGCGTCGAACTTCTCGCCGGCTGCGCCGATGTCGTTGACGATGACGCCGCCACCCTTCGCTTTCATCTGCGCGTAGATGTACCGCGTGAGGTTGATATAGCCGAACACCTTCAATTCCCAGGCGTGCCGCCAGGCCGCTTCGTCGATCTTGTCGATGGAGCCGCCGGGGATGTCGCCGGCATTGTTGACGAGCACGTCGATGTCGGCGGCTTCCTTTGCAAGCCGCGCCACGTCCTCAGGCTTGCGCAGATCGACGATGCTCGTTGCAGCATCGATCTGGTGCGCGCCGCGCAAGCGGTCGGCCAGCGCCTTGAGCTGGTCGCCGTTGCGAGCGGCGAGCAGCAGGTTCGCGCCTTCCTCGGCAAACGCCTCGGCGGCGGCAGCGCCAATGCCCTTGGACGCGCCCGTGATCAGGACGCGCTTGCCACGCAGATGCAGATCCATGAGGGGTACTCGCAGGACAGGAACGGGATAAAATCAGTAGGCGCTCGGCCGCGCCATCGTCAACATTGCAGTGCAGCGTTGCATGACCGAAGCGTTTGGTCCATTGCAGTGCGGTCAAAAAAAGACGGCGGCTGCCGGACCAACCAAGGACGTTCTCGATGAGCAAGAAGCAATACCGGATCGCGGTCATTCCCGGCGATGGCATCGGCAAGGAAGTGATGCCCGAGGGCCTGCGCGTCCTGGAGGCTGCGGCGAAGAAGCACGGGGTCTCCCTTCATTTCGACCATTTCGACTTCTCGTCCTGGGACTATTACGAGAAGCACGGTCAGATGATGCCAGACGACTGGAAGGAGAAGATCGGCAAGCACGACGCGATCTATTTCGGCGCGGTCGGCTGGCCGGCCAAGATTCCCGACCACGTCTCGCTGTGGGGCTCGCTGATCAAGTTTCGTCGCGAGTTCGACCAGTACGTGAACCTCCGTCCGGTCCGGCTGATGCCCGGCGTGCCGTGCCCGCTGGCCAACCGCAAGCCTGGCGACATCGATTTCTGGGTGGTGCGCGAAAACACCGAAGGCGAGTATTCTTCGGTCGGCGGCCGCATGTTCCCCGACACCGATCGCGAATTCGTCACGCAGCAGACGGTGATGACCCGCACCGGCGTCGACCGCATCCTGAAATTCGCCTTCGAGCTCGCCCAGTCGCGGCCGAAGAAGCACCTGACATCGGCGACCAAGTCGAACGGCATCTCCATCACCATGCCCTATTGGGACGAGCGCGTGGAGGCGATGGCCAAGAAGTTTCCGGGTGTGAAGTGGGACAAGTACCACATCGACATCCTGACCGCGAATTTCGTGCTGCACCCGGATTGGTTCGACGTCGTGGTCGGGTCGAACCTGTTCGGCGACATCCTCTCCGACCTCGGCCCGGCCTGCACCGGCACCATCGGCATCGCGCCATCAGGCAACATCAACCCCGAAGGCGATTTCCCGTCGGTGTTCGAGCCGGTGCACGGTTCGGCGCCCGATATCGCGGGGCAGGGCATCGCCAACCCGATCGGCGCGATCTGGTCGGGCGCGATGATGCTCGAGCATCTCGGCGAGAAGGTCGCCGGCAAGTCGATCGTCGAGGCGATCGAGCGCACGCTGGCAGAGCGTACGTTGCGGACGAAGGACCTCGGCGGCAATGCCGACACCACGGCGTGCGGCAAGGCGGTCGCGGATATGGTGGATTAGCGGGCTGCCTTTCCCTCTCCCCTTGTGGGAGAGGGTGGCTTCGATGCGAAGCATCGAAGCCGGGTGAGGGGTTCTCTCCGCGGAGACAGACCTCTCAGTCGCGGAATTGCTCTTCGCGGAGAGAACCCCTCATCCGGCGCTTCGCGCCACCTTCTCGCACAAGGGGAGAAGGTGGGGCGCACCTACACATACGATTTCCGCGCCGGATCGAAGATCGGCGGATAGTCATTCTCATCGAGCAGATCGAGAAACGGATCGAGCCCCCTGCGCTTGATGAGCGCGAGCTCCTGATGCGAGATCAGATTCACGGTCAGGATCTCCACGGGATCGCCCGCGATCTCCAGCGTCTCGGCGATGCACTTGTCGGGGCCGATGATCGGGGTGAGAAACAGGAACGTCTGGAAGTCCGTTCCGGCAACCGGCGGCCTCGGCAACGCGACGCGGTGACCGAAGCCGAACCAGGTCGTGTCGATGAACGGCAAATTGGCGAGCCAGCGCAGATTGTCGCAAACATCCGGCGTCGGCTCGCGGACGTACCACATCAGCTCGACACGACGCTTCGCATCCCCACGCACCCCCGGCATTCGCTGTTCGCTCATGCCGTTGGTCAGCAGGACGTAGCCTTCGTCAGACCCTTCCTGGCATGCGGGCACGAAATCGCGGCCAAAGGCATGGATGTCAATGCGGCGCTCGGCGCTGTCGGTGAAGCTGTGCTCGGGTTCGCCAAGCTCGCTCTCATAGATCGCGAGCCGTTGCTGGTAGAGGTCAGCTGCGAGTGACGGCTCGGTCGAGCCGGACATAAGCTTTGCAAGACGGGAGAACACGTGAACCTCGGGGGCGGACGTTGGACCGGGATATCCGCATTGTCGCGAGACGACGCAGGCCGGTTCAAATCCGTTCCAGGAGCTTCGCATTAGCGCATACCGTCCTGCGTGATTGTGCAGGAGGCCTGGATGATGCCGAGCGATGTGCCTCGTTCTGGCTCACCCCGCGATCTTCTCGATCGCCGCCTGATCCAGCCCGAACGTCTTCCCGGCCTCGATGATCTCCTGCCAGGTGGTCGGATCGACCGGAATGCCTTCAGCGAGGCGCTTCTTTTTGGTCGCTCGTTCGGGCTCGCCGGCGATCTTGATCTTGTCGACGCCGGGCGCCGGCGGCGAGCCGGTGTGCCAGGCGACAAAGCTCTCGACCTCGCTCGCGAGGTTTTCACCGGTGCCGAGCTTGCCGGGGTCGATGACGATCGAGAGCATGCCGTTGAGGACGTTGTACTTGCCGTCGGACGGGCCCTTGACCACCTGTCCGCCGGAGAGCGCGCCGCCGAGGATCTCGCATACCAGCGCGAGCCCCGAACCCTTGTGCTCGCCGAACGGCAGGATGGCGCCGTACGGCGGGATCACGGTGTAGCGCGGGTTGGTCGTGGGCTTGCCTTCATTGTCGATGATGGTGCCGGGCTCGAGCTCTACGCCCTTGTTGTGGGCGACGCGTGTCTTGCCTTGCGCGATCCGGCTGGTGGCGAAGTCGAGCACGATCGGCTCTTTGCCCCTGCGCGGGATGCCGACGCAGAACGGGTTGGTGCCATGGCGCGGATCGCTGCCGCCCCAGGGCGCCACGATCGGGCGCGAGATCACGTTGACGAAGTGGATCGAGACCAGCCCGTGGTCGATGCACTGCTCGGCCCAATGGCCGATGCGGCCGATATGATGCGAATTGGAGAGGCCGACGAGACACACGCCGTTTTTCTTGGCGCGCTCGGCCGCCAGCTCCATCGCTTCATGGCCGATCACCTGGCCGTAGCCGGTGAGGCCGTCCAGGGTGAGGAGCGGACCGGTGTCGAGCACGATCTTGACATGCGCGTTCACGGCAAGGCCGCCATTGGTGACGCTCTGGACATAGCGGGGGATCATGCCGACGCCGTGGGAGTCGTGGCCCTTGAGATTGGCCTCGACGAGATTGGTGGAGACGAGCTCGGCCTCGCGGTCCGAGGAACCGCCGGCCTTGACGATGGCGCGGATGGCGTTGGTGAGCGGCTCTGCCTTGATGATGCGATAGTCGGCCATTGTTGTTGCTCTTATCCCTTCACGATCCGGCGGCAGTGGACCCATGCCGCTTCAATCAGGTTCTCACTCGCCTCCGGCGTCCGGAACGCCGAATGCGCCGACAGCGTCACGTTCGGAATCCTGGTCAGCGGATGATCCGCAGGCAGCGGCTCGATGTTGAAGACGTCGAGGCCGGCATGGCGGATATGGCCCGACTTCAGCGCCTCGATCATGGCGGCTTCGTCGACGATCGCGGCGCGGGCGGTGTTGACGAGGATGACGCCGCGCTTCATCGCAAAGATCCTGTCGCGCGTGATCATGCCGCGCGTCTCGTCGTTGAGCAGTAGATGCAGCGATACCACGTCGCTCCTCGCCAGCACCGTGTCGAGATCGGTGAACTCGACGCCCGGATGGCTCTTCGGCGAGCGGTTCCAGGCGATCACCTTCATGCCGCTGCCGGACGCGATACGCGCGACCTCGGCTGCGATGCCGCCGAAGCCGATCAGGCCGAGAGTCTTGCCGGTGAGCTGCATACCGTCTTCGCGCAGCCAGCTGCCCGCGCGCATCTCGCGGTCCATCATCGCGATGACGCGGGCCGAGGCCCACATCAGCGCGATCGCGGATTCCGCCACGGCCGTGTCGCCATAACCCTTGATCAGGTGCACGGAGATGCCGAGTTCGGCGAGTTCCTCCGGATTCATGTAGCTGCGCGCGCCGGTGCCGAGGAACACGACGTGCTTCAGGCCTGCGCACTTCTTCGCGACTTCGGTCGGAAGAGCCGTGTGATCGACGATCGCGATCTCCGCGCCGCCGAGGATTTCAGGGTATTGCTCGGGCTTGATGTCGGGATCCCTGTGGATGCGCACCTCGGGATCGCCGGGTTTCGTGAGCCGCTCCATGATCACGGCGAGGGGTTCGTTGGCGTCGACGAAAACTCCGCGCATGGCTCTCTCCGGTCAGGACGCGACGCCGGCGATCGCCAGCACGGTATGCATGAGGACGTTGGTGCCGGCGGCGCAGTCGGGCTGCGTCGCGTCTTCCAGCTCATTGTGGCTGATGCCGTCCTTGCACGGCACGAACACCATTGCCGCCGGCATCTTGGTGTTGAGGTTGCAGGCGTCATGGCCGGCGCCGGAGGTGATGCGGCGCGAGGAATAGCCGAGCGTCTTGGCCGCGTTCTCGACCGCCGCAATGAGCTTGGGATCGAAATGCGTCGGCGGCTTGCGCCAGACCAGATCGAGCTTCACCTCGACCTTGCGGCGCGCGGCGATCTCGGCAGTCGCGGCGCGCAGGTCGCGGTCGAGCGCGTCCATGATCGCGCCGTCGGCGCTGCGGCAATCCACGGTGAAGGCGATCTCGCCGGGAATGACGTTGCGCGAGGGATTTGCGATCACGGCCTCGCCGATGGTGCCGACGGCTTTCGGCCCGTGCTTCTTCGCGATCGCTTCCATCGCCAGCACGATCTCGGAGAGCGTCGCCAGCGCATCGCGCCGCAGCGGCATCGGCGTCGAGCCCGCATGGCTCTCGAAGCCGGAAATCTTGCCGTCGTACCAGAGCACGCCCTGGCCGGAATCGACCACGCCAATGGTCTTGCCCTCGGCCTCCAGGATCGGACCCTGCTCGATGTGCAGCTCGACGAAGCAGCCGAGCTTCTGGAAGCCGACCGGCTTGTCGCCGCGATAGCCGATGCTGTCGAGCGCCTGGCCGACGGTGGTGCCGTCGATGTCCTTGCGCGACAAAATGTCGTCGGTGGTGAAATCGCCGACATAGGCCGCGGAGGCCATCATCGCAGGCGCGAAGCGCGAGCCTTCCTCGTTGGTCCAGTTGACGACGCAGATCGGCGCGTCGGTCTCGATGCCGGCGTCGTTCAGCGTGCGGATCACTTCCAGCGCGCCGAGCGTGCCCAGGATGCCGTCGTACTTGCCGCCGGTCGGCTGGGTGTCGAGATGCGAGCCGATGCCGACCGGCAGCTTCGACATGTCGCGCCCCTTGCGCAGGCCGAACTGCGAGCCGAGCGCGTCGGTATGCACCTCGAGGCCGGCGTCCTCGCAGGCTTTGCGGAACCAGTCGCGCACCTGCTTGTCCTCGGCACTCAGCGTCAGCCGCCGCACGCCGCCCTTGGCCGTCGCGCCGAATTGCGCGGTCTCGTGGATGGAGCCCCAGAGGCGGGCGGAATCGATTTGCAGGTTGGTGACGGCTCGGCTCATGCGTCTCTTCCATTGATCGCTGTCATTCCGGGGCGCCCGCAGGGCGAACCCGGAATCTCGAGATTCCGGGCTCGATGCTGTCGCATCGCCCCGGAATGACGTTGAAGGTTGTCCGGCGCCTTTTTCAATGACCCGCCAGCGCGGGCGCGTCAACCGCGAGGCTGCTCTGCGCAATCTGCCGTGCCAGCTCGGCGACGCGCTCCACGGCGACGACGTCGGGCGAGGCGAGCCAGCTCGCGGTGAAAGTCAGCGGCGCGATGGCGAGATCGGTGTCGAGTAGCTGCAGCCGCCCGTCCGCAAGCTCGTTCTCGACGATGGCGTCGGGGATCACGGCGACGCCGAGCCCCTCGACCGCCATGTGGATGACGGTCGC
Source organism: Bradyrhizobium nitroreducens (assembly GCF_002776695.1). Classification (GTDB taxonomy): domain Bacteria; phylum Pseudomonadota; class Alphaproteobacteria; order Rhizobiales; family Xanthobacteraceae; genus Bradyrhizobium; species Bradyrhizobium nitroreducens. The sequence continues at coordinate 5,612,089 of NZ_LFJC01000003.1, read as the reverse complement.
CAGCGAGGCGGAGGCATGCAGGCGGATCGGCGGCAGCTCGGGCCGGTCGAACACCTCGCGCACGACCTCGTAGGGCTTGGTCTTGCGCGGGAAGGTGATGATCGGAAATCGCGCAAGCTCCGCCGGCGTCACCGGGCCCTTGCCGAGGCCAAGCGAGGGACTTGCGAGAAACCCGATCGGATAATCGGCGAGCACGCGGTTGTGGACGCCGGAGGCGGACAGCGGTCCGACGACGAACGCAAGCTCGATCTCCTGCGCGAGCAGGCGCGCGGTCAGGTTCGGCGTGATGTCCACTTCGATCTCCAGCGACAGGTTCGGATAGACCTGGTTGACGCTCTTCACGAGGCGCGGCAGCCAGGTGTGCACGATGGTCTCGGCGACGCCGAGCCGCATCACGCCGCGCATCGCGGAGGCATCGCTGATCTCCGCCATCATCTGCGCACGCAGGCCGATCAGCTTCTCCGCATAGACCATCATCTGCCGGCCACTCGGGGTCGGCGAGGCCACGCGATGATCGCGATTGAGGAGCTTTACGCCCATCTCGCGCTCGAGCTGCGCGATGCGTTGGGAGATCGCCGGCTGGGTGGTGTTCAGCCGTTGCGCGGCGCCGCGAAAGCTGCCGAGCTTCACAACCCAGAGGAACGTCTCGATCGACCTGAAGTCCAGCATTGGAAGGATTTTCCCAGTCGATAAATCAGATTTATCGAGATTGATTAGAAACGACGATTAGACTTTATAGCACGCTTGGTGTTGGCTTGTCTTTGTCGAGTTTATAGGCAGGTCGATCACATGACTGTTTTGGTGGCAGCGCAGCAAACTGAAACGCCCGACACGCTCCCGAGCCGCAAGGCCCGGCTCGCCTATCGCGAGGGGCTGGTCGCTTCCACCGCCGGGGCGGCCCCCGGCTTCGTCCAGGGCAATCTGGCGATCCTGCCAGCCGAATATGCCGGCGCCTTTCACCGCTTCTGCCAGCTCAATCCAAAACCGTGCCCGATCATCGGCATGTCAGACGTCGGCAGTCCTTTCATCCCTTCGCTCGGCGCCGATCTCGACATCCGCACCGACGTGCCGCGCTATCGCGTCTGGCGCGACGGCGAGGTCGTCGACGAGCCGACCGATGTGAAACGCTACTGGCGCGACGATCTCGTGACCTTCGTGCTGGGCTGCTCGTTCTCGTTCGAAGAGGCTTTGCTCGACGAGGGCATGCCGATCCGCCACATCGAGCACAATGTGCGCGTGCCGATGTACCGCACCAACATCGCCTGCGGCGAGGCCGGTCCGTTCGCCGGTCCCATGGTGGTGTCGATGCGCCCATTCAAGCCGGCGGACGCGATCCGCGCGGTGCAGATCACCTCGCGCTATCCCGCCGTGCACGGTGCGCCCGTGCATCTCGGTCATCCGCACCTGATCGGCATCAAGGACATCGCCAAGCCCGACTACGGCGATCCGGTGCCCGTCGCCGACGACGAGATTCCGGTATTCTGGGCCTGCGGTGTCACACCGCAATCGGTCATCAATGCCGCCAAGCTCCCGTTCGCCATCACGCATTCGCCCGGCCTGATGCTGGTGACCGATCTCAAGAACAGGACCATGGCCGTGATTTAGTGGGCAGCGTTTGCTGCTTCTTCGAGCTTTACCGCATCCATCAATCGCTTCATTCGATCAGCTGAAATTCAGTCAAAGAGGACTCCGCCATGACGATCACTCGCCGCGACGTATTGTTGGGTGCCACCGCCACCGCTGCGCTGGTGCCGCTGGCTGCACGCGCACAGACTTCGGAAGTCGTGATCGGCGTGATCTATCCGTTCTCCGGCGGCAGCGCGCAGCAGGGCGTCGACGCGCAGAAGGCCTATGAGACCGCGCTCGAAGTCATCAACAAGGACACCGATTTCGACCTGCCGCTGGCCAAGGGCGAGGGCCTGCCGGGTCTCGGCGGCGCCAAGGTGCGCCTCGTGTTCGCCGACCACCAGGCCGATCCGCAGAAGGGCCGCGCCGAAGCCGAACGCCTGATCACGCAGGAGAAGGTTTCCGCCATCATCGGCACCTATCAGAGCGCGGTTGCCGTCACCGTCAGCCAGATCTGCGAGCGCTATCAGGTTCCGTTCGTCTCCGCCGACAATTCCTCGCCCAGCCTGCATCGCCGCGGCCTGAAATACTATTTCCGCGCCGCGCCGCATGACGAGATGTACTCGGCCGCCATGTTCGACTTCTTCGACGCCATGAAGAAGAAGGGCACCAAGATCGAGACGCTGTCGCTGTTCCACGAGGACACCATCTTCGGCACCGACTCCGGCAACGCCCAGGCCAAGATCGCCGGCGAGCGCGGCTACAAGATCGTCACCGACATCAAGTATCGCGCCAACTCGCCCTCGCTCTCGGCCGAGGTGCAGCAGCTCAAATCCGCGAACGCCGACGTGCTGATGCCCTCGAGCTACACCACCGACGGCATCCTCCTGGTCAAGACCATGGCCGAGCTCGGCTACAAGCCGAATGCGATCGTGGCGCAGGACGCCGGCTTCTCCGAGAAGGCGCTCTACGATGCCGTCGGCGACAAGCTCGAGGGCGTGATCTCGCGCGGCACCTTCTCGCTCGACCTCGCGCAGAAGCGCCCGATGGTCGGCAAGATCAACGACATGTTCAAGGCGCGCTCGGGCAAGGACTTCAACGACCTCACCTCGCGCCAGTTCATGGGCCTGATCATCCTGGCCGATGCCATCAGCCGCGCCAAGTCGACCGACGGCGAGAAGATCCGCGATGCGCTGGCGGCGACCGACATCCCGGGCGAGCAGACCATCATGCCCTGGAAGCGCGTCAAGTTCGACGAGATGGGCCAGAACAACGATGCCGATCCGGTGCTGCTGCAATATATCGGCGGCAAGTTCGTCACCATCTTCCCGCCGCAGGCCGCGATTGCGGAAGCGGTCTGGCCGATGAAGTAAGACTTGCAACGCGGGAGCTCAGACGTAGCTCCCGCCCTCATCCTGAGGAGCGGGCGCAGCCCGCGTCTCGAAGGACGAGGGCTGGGCCATCCTTCGAGACGCGCGCTTGTGCGCGCTCCTCAGGATGAGGATCTATTTCGGGGGACAGACTTTTGACAGCCCAAGCCATTATCCAGAGTCTCGCGAGCGGCCTGCTCATGGGCCTGCTCTACGGATTGATCGCGGTCGGCCTCGCGCTGATTTTCGGCCTGATGGACGTCACGAACTTCGCCCATGGCGAGTTCCTGATGATCGCGATGTACCTGTCCTTCTTCCTGTTCGCGTTCTTCGCCATCGACCCCTTGCTGTCCGCGCCATTGGTCGCCGCGGCCCTGTTCGTGTTCGGAGCGGTCATCTACCTCTTGATCGTACGCTTCGCGATGCGGGCCAAGGCCAATGCCGGTATGGTGCAGATCTTCACCACGTTCGGCCTTGCCATCGTGATGCGCGGCCTCGCGCAGTTCTTCTTTACGCCGGACTATCGCAGCATTCCGCAGTCCTGGCTCGGCGGCAAGACTGTCTCGATTGCCGGCATCTTCCTGCCCGAGCCGCAGCTGTTCGGCGCACTGGTCTCGATCCTCGCCTTCGCCGGTCTCTATTTCTTCATCCATCGCACCGATTTCGGCCGCGCGTTGGAAGCCACCCGCGAAGATCCCGGTGCGGTCGCGCTGGTCGGCATCGACAAGAACCGCGTGTTTGCGTTCGGCTGGGGCCTCGGTGCCGCGCTGGTCGGTCTCGCCGGCGCGATCATGGCGAGCTTCTTCTACATCTATCCCGACGTCGGGGCGTCCTTCGCCCTGATCGCCTATGTCACGGTGGCGCTCGGCGGCTTCGGCAGCGTGTTCGGCGCCTTCGCCGGCGGCATCATCGTCGGTCTCGTCGAAGCCACCACCGCGCTGGTGCTGCCGCCGTCGCTGAAGTCGGTCGGCATCTACGCGGTCTATCTGCTGGTCGTCTTCATCCGGCCGCGCGGCCTGTTCGGATCGATCTGATGGACAAGGAATTTGCAGCGCGGCGCCGCCGCGACCTCATCATCGCCGCGGTGCTCGCCGCGATTGCCGCAGCGACGCCATTGTTCGTGAAGGACGTCGTCGTCCAGAACATCCTGATCCTGACGCTGATGTATGCGGGCTTGTCGCAGAGCTGGAACATCCTGTCCGGTTATTGCGGGCAGATCTCGCTGGGCCATGCGCTCTATTTCGGCCTCGGGGCCTACACCACCGAGCTGCTGTTCACCAAGTTCGGCGTGCTGCCCTGGTTCGGCATGCTGGCCGGCGGCGTGGTGTCGGCGCTGATCGCGATGGGGCTCGGCTATCCCTTCTTCCGCCTGCGTGGCCATTACTTCGTGATCGCCACCATCGTCATCGCCGAGATCGGGTTGCTGCTGTTCCACAACTGGGAATGGGCCGGCGCCGCCATGGGCATCACCATTCCGATCCGCGGCGACAGCTGGCTGAAATTCCAGTTCCTGCGCACCAAGCTGCCGTACTTCTATTTCGCGCTGGTGCTGTGCTGCCTCGCCTGGTTCGTCACCTGGTGGCTGGAGAACTCCAAATGGGGTTTCTGGTGGCGTGCGGTGAAGGACAATCCGGATGCAGCCGAGAGCCTCGGTGTCGACGTGTTCAACTCCAAGATGGGCGCGGCCGCGGTCTCTGCCTTCCTGGTCGCGGTCGGCGGCAGCTTCTACGCCCAGTTCGTCTCCTACATCGACCCTGAGAGCGTCATGGGCTTCCAGTTTTCGCTGCTGATGGCGCTGCCCGCCGTGCTCGGCGGCATCGGCACCCTGTGGGGGCCGGTGTTAGGGGCCGCCATCCTGATCCCATTGACCGAGCTGACGCGCTTCAAGTTCGGCGGTTCGGGGCGCGGCGTCGACCTCATCGTCTACGGCACGCTGATCGTCCTGATCTCGCTGGCCTTGCCGCGGGGACTGCTCAGCCTGTTCTCGCGCCCGAAGAAGACGGGAGCTGCCCGATGACCGCGCTTCTCGAAACCCGTGGCGTCTGGCAGCGATTCGGCGGCCTCGTTGCCAACAGCGACGTCTCGATCTCGGTCGGCCGCGGCGAGATCGTCGGCCTGATCGGCCCCAACGGCGCCGGCAAGTCGACGCTGTTCAATCTCATCGCCGGCGTCTTGCCGCCGACGCAAGGCTCGATCCTATTCGACGGCGAGGACGTCACCCACATGCCGGCGGCCGCGCGCTGCCAGCGCGGGGTGGGGCGCACCTTCCAGGTGGTCAAGAGCTTCGAGACCATGACCGTCATCGACAACGTCATCGTCGGTGCCCTCGTGCGCAACACCGTGATGCGCGAGGCACGTCGCAAGGCGCATGAGGTGCTCGAGTTCACCGGCCTTGCCGCGCGCGCGGACGTGCTCGCGAGCGACCTCGTGCCGGCCGAGAAGCGCCGCCTCGAAGTCGCCCGTGCGCTCGCGACCGAGCCGAAGCTGCTGCTGCTCGACGAAGTCCTCACCGGCCTCACGCCGACCGAGGCGCAGACCGGCGTTGCCCTGGTGCGCAAGGTGCGCGATGCCGGCATCACCGTGTTGATGGTCGAGCACGTCATGGAGATCGTGATGCCGCTGGTCGACCGCGCCATCGTGCTCGACCTCGGCAAGGTCCTGGTCGAGGGCAAGCCCGCTGAAGTGGTCCGCGATCCCAAGGTGATCAAGGCATATCTGGGAGATCGTCATGCTGTCGGTGCGTGAAGTCACGACCGCCTATCAGGGTCTGGTCGCGATCTCCGCGGTCAGTATCGAGGTCACCAAGGGTGAGATCGTCTGCGTTGCCGGTGCCAACGGTGCCGGCAAGTCGACTTTGCTGAAGTCGATCGCCGGTGCCGAGCGTCCGCGCTCGGGCAGCGTGACCTTCGACGGCAAGCAGATCAACGGCATGGCGCAGCATCACATCACGGCGGCCGGCATCGCCTATGTGCCGGAGAACCGCCGCCTGTTTCCGCGCCTGTCGGTGCGCGACAATCTGCGCCTCGGCAGCTATCTCTATCGCGGCGAGGCCGACCGCGAGGCGCCGCTCGATCTCGTCTTCAAGCTGTTTCCGCGCCTTCAGGAACGTTTGGAGCAGCGCGCCGAGACGCTCTCCGGCGGCGAGCAGCAGATGCTCGCCATCGGCCGCGCGCTGATGACGCGCCCGCGGCTTCTGATGCTCGACGAGCCCTCGCAGGGCATCATGCCGAAGCTGGTCGACGAGATCTTCCAGGCGGTGAAGCTGATCCGCGACAGCGGCATGACCGTCCTGATCGTCGAGCAGCGCATGGCCGAGTGCCTCGAGATCGCCGACCGCGCCTACATCCTGCAAACCGGCCGCGTGCTGATGCAGGGCCCCGCCGCGGAGATCAAGGGCAATCCGGATGTCAGGAAGGCGTATCTGGGGCTTTAGCTTTCTGGCGCGGCAAATTCAGCCGTCATCCTGAGGTGCGCGCCCTTGCGCGCCTCGAAGGATGAGCCGCGAGCACCCGTAGCCCATCCTTCGAGGCGCCCGGCGCGATGCAAAGCATCGCGCCGGGCGCACCTCAGGATGACGTCGGTGTGTGTGGTTCGTGCCCATGCTCCGGCAGCGTCACCCCGAACACCTTCACCAGATCGTTCACCTGCTCCGGCGACAGATAGCGCGGGTTCAGCCCGCGCAGCAGCAGATACAGCTTCGCCGTTTCCTCCAGCTCTTCGGTCGCGAACACCGCCGCCTCCAGCGTGTCGCCGGCGACGACCGGGCCGTGATTGGCGAGCAGCACCGATGAATATTTCCCCGCCAGGCCCTTGATCGCAGCGGCGACCGCGGGATCGCCGGGGCGGTAGTAAGGCACGAGCGCGGTGGCGCCGCATTTCATCAAATAATAGGCGGTCATCGGCGGCAGCGCGGCGCGCGGGTCGATCTCCGGCAGCATCGAGAGCGCGACCGAATGAGTGGAATGCAGATGCACGATCGCATGCGCAGTGCCGCGCGTGTCGTAGAGCGCGGTGTGCAGCGGAACTTCCTTGGTCGGGGCATCCCCCGAAACCAGCTTACCCTCCGCGTCCAGCCGTGACAGCTTTGCCGGATCAAGGAAACCGAGCGAGGCGTTGGTCGGCGTCACCAGCCAGCCGCCGCCGTCGAGGCGGACGCTGATATTGCCGGAGGATCCCGGCGTCAGCCCGCGCTCGAACAGGGACCGTCCGAAGCGGCAGATGTCCTCGCGCAGCCTCGTCTCGTCGCTGGTTTCAGTTCTCATGGCCGTCATGTCCGCTTGTCTCACGCTTTGGCAGCGCGGCCAAGCCGTGTTATCGGTTCGCCGAGCCGCCGCAAAGGCCGGCCGTCCAGGAAACGTTCGCAAGGGTCAGTTGCATATGTCCGCCTCCACGTCTCAAAAACAGCGCATCGCCGTCATCGGGCTCGGCTCGATGGGGTATGGCATGGCGACCTCGCTGAAGCGCGCCGGCCACGCGGTTACCGGCTGTGACGTTTCGGCTGACGCAGTGGCGCGCTTCGTGAAGGACGGCGGGGCGGGCGCAAAGACGCCGGCCGAGGCTGCCAAGGACGCCGACATCGTCGTCAGCGTCGTGGTCAACGCCGCCCAGACCGAGGCGATCCTGTTCGGCAAGGACGGGGCCGCCGAGACCATGCCAAAGGGCAGCGTCTTCATCTCCTCCGCCACCATGGATCCCGAAGTGGCGCGGCGCCTCGCCAAGCAGCTGGAGGCAACCGGCCGGCTTTATCTGGATGCGCCGATCTCCGGCGGCGCGCAGCGCGCCGCGCAAGGCGAGCTGACGATCCTGGCCTCCGGCAGCTCCGCCGCGTTCGCAAAGGCCCGGCCGGCGCTCGATGCCATGGCTGCGAAACTCTACGAGCTCGGCGATGCCGCTGGTCAGGGCGCCGCCTTCAAGATGATCAACCAGTTGCTGGCCGGTGTGCACATCGCCGCCGCATCGGAAGCGATGGCCTTCGCGGCCAAGCAGGGCCTCGACATCCGCAAGGTCTATGAGGTGATCACCGCCTCCGCCGGCAATTCCTGGATGTTCGAGAACCGCATGCCGCACGTGCTCGACGGCGATTACACGCCGCGCAGCGCCGTCGAGATCTTCGTCAAGGACCTCGGCATCATCCAGGACATGGCGCGCAGCGCGCGATTCCCGGTGCCGGTCTCTGCCGCCGCACTCCAGATGTTCTTGATGACGGCTGCCGCCGGCATGGGCCGCGATGACGACGCCTCGGTCGCGCGCATGTATGCGCAGGTCACCGGTGTGAAGCTGCCCGGCGACAAGTAACGAAGAGGACTCCCATGCCCCGTTTTGCCGCCAATCTCTCGATGATGTTCACCGAGGTGCCGTTCCTCGATCGTTTCGATGCCGCTGCGCAAGCCGGCTTCACCGCGGTCGAGTTTCTCTTTCCGTACGAGCATCCCGCCGAAGCGGTCGGCGAGCGTCTCAAGCGCAACGGCCTGACCCAGGCGCTGTTCAACCTGCCTCCGGGCGACTGGAATGCTGGCGAGAAGGGCTTTGCGGCGCTCCCCTCGCGTTTCAACGATCTCAAGGCGAGCCTGGAGACGGCGCTGCCTTACGCCAAGGCGACCGGCGTCAAGCGCCTGCATCTGATGGCCGGCATCGCCAACCGCGGTGAGCGCGTCGCGATCGAGGCCTTCTACAAGTCGGTGGCATGGGCCGCGGAATTCTTCGCGCCCCACGGCATCGACATCGTGATCGAGCCGATCAACGCGCGCAACGTGCCCGGCTACTTCCTCAACGATTTCGGCTTCGCCCGCGACCTGATCCAGGAGCTGAGGCTTTCGAACCTGAAACTCCAGTTCGACATCTATCACTGCCAGATCATTCATGGCGACGTGACGATGCGGTTGCGCGAGATGATGCCGATCATCGGCCACGTCCAGATCGCCAGCATCCCCTCGCGCAACGAGCCCGACGGCGAGGAGCTGAACTATCCGTTCCTGTTCCAAGAGCTCGACCGCCTCGGCTATGCCGGCTTCGTCGGCTGCGAATACAATCCGCGTGGCAAGACCACCGAGGGCCTCGCCTGGTTCAAGCCTTACGCGGGAGTGAAGCCGTGACCCTTGCGTTGGGCTGCATCGCCGACGATTATACCGGCGCCTCCGATCTCGCCAACACGCTGACGCGCGCGGGCCTGCGCACCGTGCAGACCATCGGCATCCCCGCCGACGATCTCGCGCTGCCCGAGGTCGACGCTGTCGTGGTGTCTCTGAAGAGTCGCTCGATCGAGGCGGGACTTGCCGTGTCGCGCTCGCGCGCGGCCGACAAATGGCTGCGCAGCCGCGGTGTGAGCCATGTGCTGTTCAAGATCTGCTCGACCTTCGATTCCACCGACGCCGGCAATATCGGCCCCGTCATGGACGCGTTGCGCGCCGATTGCAGCGAGGGAGCCGTGCTGGTGACGCCGGCCTTCCCGGAGACCGGTCGCACGGTCTACCAGGGCAACCTCTTCGTCGGCGCCGTGCCGCTGAACGAGAGCCCGCTGAAGGACCATCCGCTCAATCCGATGCATGATTCCAATCTGGTGCGCGTGCTCGCGCGTCAGAGCGGGACGAAGATCGGCCTCGTCGACCTCGCCACCGTCGCGCGTGGTACGGACGCCGTGCGGGCGCGGCTGGCCGAGCTTGAGGCCCAAGGCATCGGTGCCGCCATCATCGATGCCGTCTTCGACCGCGACCTCGAAACCATCGGCCTCGTCGCCGGCGAACATGGCCTGTCGGTCGGGGCCTCCGGCATCGGCCTTGGACTGGCGCGGGCGCTGGTGTCGACGGGCAAGGTCAAGCCCGCGGCGGCGAGCAGCGCGGCCGGAGCGGCCGTCGGCGGAACGGCGGCATGCCTTGCCGGAAGCTGCTCGCAGGCGACGCTGAAGCAGATCGCCAGCGCCGAAAAAGTCATGCCGGTGCTCCATCTCGATCCGGACCGTATTCTTACGGGACCGGGCGAGGCGCAGCGTGCGCTGGACTGGGCGAGGCCCCGGTTGGCCGAAGGTCCGGTGCTGATCGCCTCGAGCTCGACGCCGGATCAGGTCGCGGCCCTGCAGGCCCGCCACGGCCGCGACGCGGCCGGTCACGCCATCGAGCAGACGATGGCCGACATTGCGGAAAACCTAGTAAAATCAGGTGTTCGGCGGCTGATCGTGGCCGGCGGCGAGACCTCCGGTGCGGTCGTCGACCGCCTCGAAATTCCTGGCTTCCTTGTCGGCGCGGAGATCGCTGCGGGAGTCCCGGTGCTGCGTGCCGTCGGTGCCGAAGCGGGCGACATGCTGCTCGCGTTGAAGTCTGGAAACTTCGGTGGTCCCGACTTCTTCTCGGATGCGCTTAGGCTCATGCGCTGAGCGCAGGGCGTCCTTAGGCGCCTGTTCATTTCTTTCGCTTTCCGTACTCGTACGGAGTCGTAGTTAACATCTCAGCAGATGGTCTGCTGTCTGATGTCGGCGCTGCTCCTTTTGGTTGATTCTTAGAGCTTCCGACGCGCGCTCGCGCCAGCACAACGAGACCCCGATTATGTTTGCCAAGCTTTCCATCCGCGCCAAGATCATTAGTGTCGTGGCGTTCCTGCTGGTCGCGATGACCGGTATGGGTCTGCTCGCCGTCGTGAAGATGCGGTCGATGAATGCCAACACCACCGACATCACCGCGAACTGGATGCCCAGCGTGCGGGTGATCGGCGACCTGCGGGCCAGCGTCATCACGTATCGCAACGTGGTTCGTCAGCACATGCTGGCCGAAGCTCTGGACGACAAGCTCGCGACGGAGAAGACCGCCGCCACGGTGAGCGAGGCGCTCGCCAAGGTGCGCGCCAAGTACGAGCCCATGATCAGCTCCCCGGAAGAGCGGGCGCTCTACAGCCAGTGGTCCAAGCTCTGGGACGAATACAAGAAGGGCACTGAGGAGGTGATGGCCTTGTCGCGCAAGGAGGCCGGCAAGATCCCGCGCGAGGCGCAGGAGCTCAACTCCAAGACGGTCAACAAGATCGGACTGCAGGCGGATGAGGTCCTGAACAAGGACATCGAGCTCAACACCAAGGGCGGCGAACAGGCCGCTCAGGATGCCGCCGACAGCTATTCCTACGCCTTGATGCTGGTTTCGGTCATTCTCGGCGCCGCCGTCCTGATCGGCATTGCTCTCAGCGTCTATCTCGTCCGCGACGTCTCCAGCGGGATCGCTTCCATCACCGAGCCGATGCAGGCCCTGGGCAAGGGCGATCTCTCCGCCGACGTCCCGCATCGCGGCGAGAAGACGGAGATCGGCGCGATGGCCGACGTGCTCCAGATCTTCAAGGAGGCGCTGATCGCCAAGAAGGCCGCCGACGAGGCTGCGGCCGCCGATGCCGAAGCCAAGATCGAGCGCGGCCGCCGCGTCGACAACATCACCCGCGAATTCGAAACCATGATCGGCGAGATCGTCCAGACCGTGTCGTCGGCCTCGACCCAGCTGGAGGCCTCGGCGTCGACGCTGACGTCGACCGCCGAACGCTCCCAGAGGCTGGCCACCACCGTGGCTGGCGCTTCGGAAGAAGCCTCGACCAACGTGCAGTCGGTGGCCTCGGCGACCGAGGAGATGGCCTCGTCGGTCGGCGAGATCAGCCGTCAGGTGCAGGAATCGGCGCGGATGGCGGGCGACGCCGTCGGCCAGGCCCGCGCCACCACCGAGCGCGTCAGCGAGCTGTCCAAGGCGGCGTCCCGCATCGGCGACGTCGTCGAACTGATCAACACCATCGCCGGCCAGACCAACCTGCTGGCGCTGAACGCGACCATCGAGGCCGCCCGTGCCGGTGAAGCCGGCCGTGGCTTTGCCGTGGTGGCCTCCGAGGTGAAGGCGCTCGCCGAGCAGACCGCGAAGGCGACCGGCGAGATCGGCCAGCAGATCTCCGGCATCCAGGCGGCGACCAATGACTCCGTCGGCGCCATCAAGGAGATCTCCTCGACCATCGAACGCCTGTCGGAAATCTCCTCGGCGATCGCCGCCGCAGTGGAAGAGCAGGGCGCGGCGACGCAGGAGATCGCCCGCAACGTGCAGCAGGCCGCGCAGGGCACGCAGCAGGTCTCCTCCAACATCACCGACGTGCAGCGCGGCGCGACCGAGACGGGCACGGCCTCCTCGCAGGTGCTGTCGGCGGCACAGATGCTGTCGAACGATTCCGGCCGGCTGAAGAACGAGGTCGGCAGGTTCTTGACCAACGTCCGCGCAGCGTAAGTCTTTGTACAATCGAGCAAAACGATCGACGCCAAAAGCGCCGCTCGTTTCGTCTTGCCGGTGGCATGATATTGCTCGAAGCAGCACTTCCGAGATTGTCCGCAATCTTACGGGCGAGACGTTTCACGGATGGTTAAATCGGATTTACGAGAATTGGCAGAGGGCGGCTCATGCCGGGCGCGCCCCAATTTGAATAAATCTTACTGAATCCGGTCTTTGGGGTCCCCCATGCGCAAGAATTTTCCGGTCACCGATGTTGAATATCCCGTCAGCGACGAGACGCTGATCGTTTCGCGGACCGACCTCAAGGGCAAGCTCACTTACTTCAACGAGGATTTCATCGCGGCCGCCGGCTTCACGTCGGCTGAGCTGATGAACCAGCCGCACAACATTGTCCGTCATCCCGACATGCCGCCCGAGGCGTTCGACAACCTCTGGGACACGCTGAAGGCCGGCAAGCCTTGGCTCGGCGCGGTCAAGAACCGCCGCAAGAATGGCGACTTCTACTGGGTGCTGGCGACGGCCTCTCCGATCCGGGAGAACGGCCAGGTCAAGGGCTACACCTCGATTCGCACCAAGCTGCCGGCCGACCAGCGCAGGCTTGCCGAAGAGGTCTACGCCGCGATCCGTGAAAAGAGGTCGCATGGCTATCGCATTGACGCCGGCATCATCCGCCGCCGCTCGTGGCTCGACCGCTTCAGCGTCTTCACCGGCACGCTCAAGGCGCGCCTCGTCACGACGATGGTGCTTCAGGCGCTATTCATGCTCGCGCTCAGCATTGTCGGCGCGCTTTCCACCAGCGGTTCGACCAGCCTCATCCTGGCGGCACTGGCCGTCGTCGGCACCGCCATCGTCAGCTTTGCGGGCCTCTCAACCATGCGCGCGATCCAGGGGCCGATGCAGCAGCTCAACGAGATCCTGGTCAACCTCGTGCAGGACAAGCTGGACAATCGCATCGTGATCGAGCGCGACGACGAGATTGGCGAGGCGCTACGCAACATTCAGACCGTGCAGACCATCATCCGCTTCAGCCGCGACGAGGTGCAGGCGGTGCAGCGCCGCGCCGAGGCGCAGCGCAAGGCGGACATGACCAAGCTTGCCAACGGCTTTGAGGCCGCGATCGGCGAGATCGTCGAGACGGTGTCGTCGGCCGCAACCGAGCTCGAGGCGTCGGCCTCGACGCTGTCCTCGACCGCGGGCCGGGCGCAGGAACTGGCGACGGCGGTGGCAACCGGCTCGGAGGCTGCGTCCTCCAATGTCCATTCGGTGGCGTCCGCCGCCGAGGAGATGTCGTCCTCAGTACGCGAGATCGGCCGTCAGGTGCAGGACTCCTCCAAGATCGCGAGCGAGGCGGTCAGCCAGGCGCATGCCACCACCGAACGCGTCAGCGAATTGTCGCGGGCCGCCTCGCGGATCGGCGACGTCGTCGAGCTCATCAACGCGATCGCCGGCCAGACCAATCTGCTGGCGCTCAATGCCACGATCGAGGCGGCGCGGGCGGGCGAGGCGGGACGCGGCTTCGCCGTCGTGGCCTCCGAGGTCAAGGCGCTCGCCGAGCAGACGGCCAAGGCCACCGGCGAGATCGGCCAGCAGGTCGGCGGCATTCAGAGCGCGACGCAGGATTCAGTCAGCGCCATCGGTGAGATCAGCGGCACCATCGCGCGCCTGTCGGAGATCGCTTCGGCGATTGCGGCGGCCGTGGAGCAGCAGGGTGCGGCAACCCAGGAGATCGCCCGCAACGTCCAGCAGGCGGCCCAGGGGACCCAGCAGGTCTCGTCCAATGTCGGCGACGTGCAGCGCGGCGCCTCCGAAACCGGCTCGGCATCTTCGCAGGTGCTGTCGGCGGCGCAGATGCTGTCGCGCGACTCCAATCGTCTCAAGCTCGAGGTCGGCAAGTTCCTGAACTCCGTCCGCGCCGCCTAGCCGCGGATCAGCTGCGCTCGCGCATGACGGGCTGCCAAGCTGCGATCTCACCGATCGCAGCTTTTCTTGCGGCTTGCGTCGCACCTCGCAATCAACGATTCGATAATCATAAGGTCCGAAGAATCGCATGCAGAGGTGAAGGTCGCGACGTTCTTTGATGTGAGACAATCCCAAGTTGCCACTGCCGGCTATTGCTTTCGCAGAACTGCTGTTTTCGGGCGGTGCTCACGAGAGGGAAGCGAGCCGTGCACTTGCGAATTGGAACGATCCTGCCTCTGATTGTCTCGGCTCTCGCCCTGATGGGAGTGGCCGCCACCGGTTACACGGCTGTCGGAGCCTATCACGACCGACAGGAGGCGCACGCCTTCGTCGACCTCAATGGAATATCGCAGCAATTGCTCGTGAGCGCCGGACAGTGGGCTCTGGAGCGGGGAATGACCAACGCGGCGCTGAACGCGCCCCAGCCCGTCGCTGCAGACCGCCGCGCCGAGATCGACCGGCTCCGCGCAGCTTCCGATCGCGCCTTCCGCGGCGCCGCACAGCGCCTGCGCAACTTGCCTGCGATGAAAGCCGCCGAGCCGCGGATCGCGGAAGCCGAGCGCGCGCTTCAGGGCGCCGAGAGCCTGCGCCGCAAGGTCGACGCGGATCTGGTCAAGCCGAGGGCTGAGCGCGATCCTAAAGTCGTCGACGCCTTCGTTCCGGCCTTGACCGAGCTCATCGAGATCGCCGCCAACCGGCTGCGACTGACTCTGGAGACGTTGACCGATTCGCCGTCGGCGGCCATGACACGGCTTGTCGGGCTTCGCCATCTCACCGCGGAGATGGCCGAGAATGCTGGCCGCGAGCGAGCCTTCCTCGGGGGGCTAATCAGCGCCCATGCGAAACTCACCGCGGAGGGGATCGGCGTGATGTCCGGATTCCGCGGCCATGTCGAGCTCGCCTGGGAGACCATCTCACCCGTCGCCCAGCGCGCCGATGTCTCGGCGGGTCTTGTCCAGGCGATCAAGGACGTCGAGCAGAAATACTTCCGCACTTACGGTTCGCTGCGCGGAGATGTCGTCGGAGACGGCAAGACGGGCGAGTACAGGATCTCAGGCGACGACTATGTGGCGACTGCCACCGGCGCCATCAACACGATCCTGCAGCTTGGTCAGGCCATCGCAGCGGATGCTGATCGCGAGGCAGCGGGGCTGGCCGCAAGAGCCACGTCAAATCTCGTCGTCAGCGGCGGCATCCTCCTTGCGAGCGTCGTTCTCGCATTGCTCAGCTTTTGGGTGGCGTTCTCGCGGATATTGCGCCCGCTGTCCGCCCTGACGGGCGCCATGGGCGAACTTGCCGCCGGCAACTTCTCCGTCGTCCTGCCCGGCCTCGGGCGCAAGGACGAAATCGGCGACATGGCTCACGCGGTCGAAGTCTTCAAGGTCAAGGCCGAAGAGAAGGCGCGCGCGGAAGCCGAGGCCAAGATCACGCAGGACCGGATCGCCGCCGAGCAGCGCAAGGCCGACATGCACAGGCTCGCCGGCGCATTCGAGACCGCCATCGGCGAGATCATCGACACGGTGTCCTCCGCATCGACCGAGCTCGAAGCCTCGGCCGGCACACTGAACACGACTGCCGAGCGCGCACAGCAATTGGCGGTCGTGGTCGCTGCGGCCTCGGACGAAGCATCCTCCAACGTCCAATCGGTCGCCTCGGCGACCGAGCAGCTCTCGTCCTCCGTCAACGAGATCAGCCGGCGGGTTGAGGATCAGGCGCGGATGGCCAACGAGGCCGTCGGCCAGGCGGGACGAACCAATGACAGGATCGGCGAATTGTCCCGAGCGGCCTCCAGGATTGGCGACGTCGTCGAACTGATCGACCAGATCGCCGGACAGACCAATCTCCTGGCTCTCAACGCCACGATCGAGGCCGCGCGTGCGGGCGAGGCCGGTCGGGGCTTTGCGGTGGTCGCTTCCGAGGTGAAGGCGCTCGCCGAGCAGACGGCAAAAGCCACCGGCGAGATTTCCCAGCACATCACCGGCATTCAGGCAGCCACCCAGGACTCCGTCGGTGCCATCCGGGACATCGGCGGCTCGATCGGGCAGCTGTCGGAGATCGCCTCGGCCATCGCGGCGGCCGTCGAAGAGCAGGGCGCAGCGACGCAGGAGATCGCGCGGAACGTGCAGAAGGCAGCCCAGGGAACGCAGCAGGTGTCGGCCAATATCGGCAATGTCGAGCACGGCGCCACCGAGACCGGTTCGGCCTCGTCTCAGGTGCTGTCGGCAGCGCAGATGCTGTCGCGCGACTCCAATCGCCTCAAGCTCGAGGTCGGCAAGTTCCTGGACACGGTCCGCGCCGCCTGAGCCAAGTGGCCGCATGGCTGTGATGTCAATTTCGCAGTGCGGTAGCAGGGACGTGAATGCAGGATAGTTCTGGTTATTAGCGTTTCCGGCGGTGCCGGGGTAAAGGAGAAACGGGGATCGCCGTGGGGGCAGATTCCGTATTCTCGCTTGACCTGGAATTGCCTGGCGCATGATTGCTCTGGTCCGTATTGCCCTGAGCCGGCCCTATACGTTCGTCGTGCTGGCGCTCCTGCTGCTGATCATCGGACCGCTGGCGGCGCTGCGGACCCCGACCGACATCTTCCCGGACATCCGCATTCCCGTGATCGGCGTGGTCTGGCAGTACACCGGCCTGCCACCCGACCAGATGTCCGGCCGTATCACGACGCCGTTCCAGCGTGCGCTGACGACGACGGTCAACGACATCGAGCACATCACCGCCAATTCCTACAACGGCTTTGGCATCATCAAGATCTTCTTCCAGCCCAACGTCGACATCCGCACCGCCAACGCGCAGGTCACCGCGATCTCGCAGACGCTGATCAAGCAGATGCCGCCGGGGGCGACGCCGCCCCTGATCCTGAACTACTCGGCGTCCACCGTGCCGATCATCCAGGTGGCGCTGTCGGGCGATGGCCTGACCGAGCAGAACCTCGCCGATATCGGCATCAACAATCTCCGTACGCCCCTGGTCACCGTGCCCGGCGCCGCGATCCCCTATCCGTTCGGCGGCAAGCAGCGCCAGGTTACGATCGATCTCGATCCCACCGCGCTCCAGGCCCGCGGCCTGTCCGGCCAGGACGTCGCCAATGCGCTGGCCGCGCAGAACCTGATCACGCCGGTCGGCACCCAGAAGATCGGCCAGTTCGAGTACAACATCCAGCTCAACAACTCGCCGCTGAAGATCGACGAGCTCGGCAACCTCCCGATCAAAACCGTCAACGGCGCCATGGTCTATGTGCGTGACGTCGCCACCGTGCGCGACGGCAATCCGCCGCAGACCAACATCGTCCATGTCGACGGCAACCGCTCAGTGCTGATGATGGTGCTGAAGGCGGGCGCGACCTCGACGCTCGACATCATCGCCGGCATCAAGCAGAAGGTGATCGACGTCAAGGACCAGCTTCCCGACGCGCTCAAGATCGGCTTCATCGGCGACCAGTCGGTGTTCGTCCGCGGCGCGATCCAGGGCGTCGCCGTCGAGGGCGTGATCGCGGCGCTGCTCACCAGCGTCATGATCCTGCTGTTCCTCGGCAGCTGGCGCTCGACCATCATCATCGCGGTGTCGATCCCGCTGTCGGTGCTGGGCGCCATCATCATGCTGTCGGCGATCGGGGAGACGCTCAACATCATGACGCTTGGGGGGCTGGCGCTCGCCGTCGGCATCCTGGTCGACGACGCCACCGTGACCATCGAGAACATCAACTACCATCTGGAGCAGGGCAAGCCGGTCGAACAGTCGATCCTCGACGGCGCCAACCAGATCGTGACGCCGGCCTTCGTCTCGCTGCTGTGCATCTGCATCGTGTTCGTGCCGATGTTCTTCCTCTCCGGCGTTGCGCGCTTCCTGTTCGTGCCGATGGCGGAAGCGGTGATGTTCGCGATGATCTGGTCGTTCATCCTGTCGCGCACGCTGGTGCCGACCATGGCAAACTATCTGCTGCAGGCCCATGTCCATCACGAAGGCGGGCCGCCGAAATCGCGCAATCCTTTCGTCTGGTTCCAGCGCGGATTCGAGGCGCGGTTCGAGCGCATCCGCGGCTTCTATCACGACCTGCTCGGCCTCGTGCTGGCACACCGTGCGGTGTTCGTGATCGGCTTTATCTGCGTGGTCGGTGCCTCCTTCGCGCTGGTGCCGTTCCTCGGGCGCAACTTCTTCCCCGCGGTCGATGCCGGCAACATCCTGATGCATGTCCGCACCCAGGTCGGCACCCGTGTCGAGGAGACAGCCAACCAGCTCGCCGACGTGCAGAAGGCCGTGCGCAAGCTGATCCCGGGCGAGATCGAGACCATGACCGACAACATCGGCATGCCGATCTCCGGCATCAACATGACCTACAACAACACCGGCGTGATCGGCCCGCAGGACGGCGACATCCAGATCAAGCTGAAAGAGGGCCACAAGCCGACCGACGAGCACGTGAAGGTGCTGCGCGAGCAATTGCCGCGCCTGTTCCCCGGCGTCAGCTTCGCCTTCCTTCCTGCAGACATCGTCAGCCAGATCCTGAACTTCGGCGCGCCGGCGCCGATCGACCTGCAGATCCGCGGCGCCAATCTTGCCGCCAACTTCGCCTACGCCAACAGCCTGCTCGCCAAGGTCCGCAGGATTCCCGGCGTTGCCGACGCGCGTATCCAGCAATCGCCGAACAATCCGACCTTCAACATCGACGTCGATCGCACCCGCGCGCAATATGTCGGCCTGACCGAGCGCGACGTCACCAACAGCCTCGTGGTCAATCTCGCCGGCTCCTCGCAGGTCGCGCCGACCTACTACCTCAACCCTGACAACGGCGTGTCCTATTCGATCGTGATGCAGACGCCGCAATACCAGATCGATTCGCTCAGCGCGCTGCAGACGCTGCCGATCACCGCCGCCGGCAATTCGCAGTCGCCGATCCTCGGCGGCATCGCCGACATCAAGCGCTCGACCTCGAGCGCGGTGGTCTCGCAATACGACATCCAGTCGATGGTGCAGATCTTCGCGACGACCTCGGGCCGCGATCTCGGCGCGGTCGCCGCCGATATCCGCCAGGTGATCGCCGACACCGCCAAGGAGGTGCCGAAGGGCTCCTCCGTGGTGCTGCTCGGCCAGGTGCAGACCATGAACGGCGCCTTCACCGGCCTCTTGTTCGGCCTGCTCGGTGCCGTCGTGCTGATCTACTTCCTGATCGTGGTGAACTTCCAGTCCTGGTCCGATCCGTTCGTGATCATCACGGCGCTGCCGGCCGCGCTCGCCGGCATCGTCTGGATGCTGTTCACGACCGGGACCACGCTGTCGGTTCCCGCGCTCACCGGCGCCATCATGTGCATGGGCGTTGCCACCGCCAACAGCGTGCTCGTGATCTCCTTCGCCCGCGAACGCTATGCCGAGCTCGGCGATCCCATCGCGGCGGCGCTCGAAGCCGGCTTCGTCCGGTTCCGCCCCGTCCTGATGACTGCGCTCGCCATGATCATCGGCATGGCGCCGATGGCGCTGGGGCTGGGCGAGGGCGGCGAGCAGAATGCGCCACTTGGCCGCGCCGTGATCGGCGGCCTGATCTTTGCAACCTTCGCCACGCTGGTGTTTGTTCCCGTGGTGTTCAGCATGGTACACAAGAAACAAGGCGCCAAAGCCGCCGCCTCATTGGAGACCCCGCATGTCGCCCACTGAACCCCGCTCGCCGGTGTCGCACCGGAAACTGGGCATCTTCGGCGTGGTGGCGCTGATCGCGGCCGGTCTCGTCGTCGGCACCGGCATCCGCGCCCGCGAGGAGCAGGGCTCCAAGCTGAAGGAGTGGACCGACGATCAGGCCATTCCGAGCGTCGCGGTGACGCAGCCGAGCGCCAAGGCCCTCAACGCCACCATCGATCTGCCGGGCCGGCTGGAAGCCTATTATCGCGCGCCGATCTTTGCCCGCGTCCCCGGCTATCTCAAGAGCTGGAGCGCCGATATCGGTGCGCGCGTGAAGGCCGGTCAGGTGATCGCCGAGATCGAGGCGCCCGATCTCGACCAGCAACTGCTGCAGGCAAGAGCCGACCTCGCCAGCCAGCAGGCCAGTGCTAGGTTGTCGGAAGCGACCCTCAATCGCCGCAAGACCCTGGTCGCCTCCAACTTCGTCTCCGCGCAGGAGATCGACGAGCGCACCGCCGATCTCTCCAACAAGAACGCGGCAGTTCGCTCGGGCCAGGCCAATGTCGAGCGGCTGGAAGCGCTCGCCGGCTACAAGAAGATCACCGCGCCGTTCGACGGCGTCGTCACCGCGCGCGACACCGATGTCGGCGCGCTGATCAATGCCGGCGGCGGCTCGGGCCCTGCGATGTTCGTGGTCTCGGACATCACCAAGCTGCGCGTCTACGTCAACGTGCCCCAGAATTACGTGCCGGCGATCAAGATCGGGGCCAAGGCCACGATCACGCTGCCGGAATACCCGAGCCGGAATTTCCAGGCGACGGTTGAGGCCTCGTCGCAGGCCGTCGACGTCGCCTCCGGTACCACGCGCATGCAGCTCGGGCTGGACAATTCCTCAGGCGAGCTGATGCCCGGCGGCTATGCCAGCGTGAAGCTGAACCTGCAGCGCGATTCCGCCCCGCTCAGCATCCCCGCCAGCGCGCTGATCTTCAACAGCAGCGGCCTGCGTGTCGCGACCGTCGGTGCCGACGACAAGGTGCTGTTCAAGCCGGTGACCATCGCCCGCGATCTCGGCCGCGAGATCGAGCTCGCCTCGGGGATTGCCGCGGACGACCGCGTCATCACGGCACCGCCGGACGGCCTCTCGGACGGCGATGCAGTGCGCGTGGTCGGCGCCAAGGGTAAGCCGACAACCGCGTCGGAGAAGCAGGCGCCGAAGGGGTAGGGCAGTCTCGTGCCCCGGACGCAGGTCTCGTAGGGTAGACAAAGGCGCTTGCGCCGTGCCCACCAATCTTTCCGGGTCACATGCAGATCGTGGGCACGCTTCGCTTTGCCCGCCCTACGAAACCTTCCACTCCGGCACGCCATCCGCACTCATCGCGATTTCGCCAATCGAACCCACCGGCGTGCGATCCATATTCAGCAGATGCGCCAGCGTCCCGTCATCGCTCGCCGGAATCCGCGCCAGCGTGCGCCGGTCGTCCGCCGTCCGCAGCATCACCACGCCGTGCTCGACATCGCCGCCGCGGCCGTAGAGCACGGTAAAGCTCTCGACCTTGCCCTTGCCCGAAGCCTCCGTCACGAACTCCGGCACCGCGCGCTTGTTGCGGTCGGCCTCGCCTTGCACGCTCGTCTCCTGCGCCAGCGCCTCGCGCGGCGCTCGCTTCGCCACCACCAGCGCGTGGTGCTTGGTGACGAAGCCGCCTTGTCCGTAGAGCAGGCCGAGCCTTGCGCCCTCGCGCACCCGCCGCACCATCGCACAGGCCGCATGCGTCATGTAGGTGTTGAGCGGCGCGCCGAAGAAGGTGAGGCCGCCGGTCACGGTCGGCTGCACGTCGGCGCCGAGGCCCAGCGTACGCCGCGCCATCTTGGGCACGCAGGGGAAGCAGCTGTAGAGCTCGATCGCATCGAACCTTCTGCCGTCGCCGCCGGCAAGGTCCATCACCGCTTTCAATACCGCGTTCTGCGGATGGCTCTCGTAGAACTGATCGCGCAACAGATAGTCGCGCGGCTCTTCCGCCGAGGCGCCGCCGAGTGGATAGACCAGCTTGTCTTCGGGAATGCCGAGCGCCCGCGCCTTGGCAAGGCTGGTTAGCAGCAGCGCGCCGCCCATGTTGACGCTGGGGTTGGCGACCATGAGCTTGTTGTAGGGCCAGGCGATCAGGCGATTGTCCGCCGACGGTGTCGTGATTTCCTCCGGCGCATAGCGCCGCTTCAGCCAGGCATTGGGATTTCGCGCGGCCGCTTCCGAATAGCGCGACCACAGCGTGCCAGACTCCGCCATCGCCTCGCGCGGCGTCTGGCCCCAATGCGCGGCGGAGGCGGCCTCGTAGAACGGATAGACCGTGACAGGCCGAAATACGCCGAGCTTGACGGCCAGCGGCTTCTGGAAAGCCGCGCCGCGCTTGGGCTCCTCGACGTCATGGGCGAACGGCGTCCACGGCAGCTTGACGCCGGCGCGCTCGGCCTTGGTTGCGGTCGATTGCGCCTCGGCACCACACACGGCAGCCACGGTGCACTCGCCGCGCGCGATGCGCTTGGCGGCTTCGTGGATGTAGCGGATCGGGCTCTCGCCGCCGACCGGACCGTAATAGCAATGGGACGGCGAGACGCCGAGGCGCTGCGCCAGCAGCTGCTCCGGATCGCGATAGCGCCAGCTCAGGAAGTTGACGACGTCGAGCGACTGCACCTCGCCGAGCAGTTTTGCGCCGGCGTCCGCCTCCGCACGCCGCAACGCCTGCTCGAGCAGATCGAGCGGCTCGAGCCCGTCGGTGATTTCCTTGGGGCGGTCGACGATCTCGCCGATGCCGACGATGACAGGGATACGGTCTTCGGGGATGTTGGTCATTTTTTCTTGCTTCACGTTTCAGATTTTCGGTACGCCGTCGCCCTTCGAGGGCCGCTGAAGAAGCGGCCACCTCAGGGTGACGGCTACGGGGACAGCGTCATCCTGAGGTGCGAGACCGGCGGCGCATCGCGCCGTCGGGCGAGCCTCGAAGGATGGGCCACACACGACTACTCCACCAGCGCATTCATGTGCTCGACGGCTTCGGCGAACTCTTCCTTGAACTCCTGCACCACGGCGCCGGCCGATTTCACGCTGTCGATCAGGCCGACGCCCTGGCCGACGAAATAGCTGACGAGATCGCGCGCTTTGGCGTTGCCGCCTGCGGCGGCGCGGTCGATCGCGTTGAAGGCGTCGCGGCTGATGATGCTCTGCAGCGGCATCGGCAGCGCGCCGGGGCTGTCCGGTGCGCGGTCCCAGGCATCGGTCCAGACCGAGCGGAGCTGCCGCGCCGGCTTGCCGGTGCGGCCCTTCGAGCGCACCGCGTCGCGCGAGGACGCCGCGATCATTTTCTCGCGGAAGATTTCGCTGGTCTCGGATTCGACGGTGGCCAGCCACACCGAGCCGGTCCAGGCGCCGGCCGCGCCCATCGCCATGCAGGCCGCCATCTGCCGTCCCGTCATGATGCCGCCGGCGGCCAGCACCGGTACGTCGCGGATCGGCTTGATCGCCTTGATCACCTCCGGCACCAGCACCATGGTCGAGACCTCGCCGCAATGACCGCCGGCCTCGGTGCCCTGCACCACGAGGATGTCGACGCCGGCCGCGACCTGGCGCAGCGCGTGCTCCTTGGCGCCGACGAGGGCTGCGACCGGCACGCCGTGCCTCTTGCCCATCTCGATCATCGCCTTCGGCGGCACGCCCAGCGCATTGGCGATCAGGCGGATCGGATGGTTGAAGGAGACTTCGAGCAGCTCAAGCGCCGTCTTCGCATCGAACGGCTGCGGCTGATCGGCGGCGACCTCCGTGCTCGTCAGTTCGATGCCGTATTTCTTCAGGAGGTCGCGCGTATAGGCGCGATGTTGCTGCGGCACGCGCGCTTCGAGACTCTTCCAGGTGACGTCCTTCTCGCCTGCGGTCGAGATGTTCTCGGGGATCAGCACGTCGATGCCGTAAGGCTTGCCGTCGACGTGATCGTCGATCCATTTCAGCTCGCGTTCGAGCGTATCGGGCGTGTGCACGGTCGCACCCAACACGCCGAAGCCGCCGGCGCGGCTGACGGCGGCGACGACATCGCGGCAATGGCTGAAGGCGAGCAGCGGGAACTCGATGCCCAGCATGTCGCAGATCGGCGATTTCATGGCTTCCTCCCGGCGGCCTGCGCGCTCACCTCGCTTGGCTCGGAGCGAGGTGACGCTGGCTGATCGATGACATGCCGGATTCGGCAAGGCATCTTGTGTGTAGACGTTGCGCTCTATCCGCAGGCTGCGGCGTCCTAAGTGACGCCGTCATTCCGGGGCTCGCGCAAGCGAGAACCCGGAATCCATGTCTTAGAGAGCATTCCTGGCGGCGCGATGGATTCCGGGCTCGCCCTGCGGGCGCCCCGGAATGACGGCAGAGAGGGGTTGCCATGACAAAACGCGGAGTTGCCCGCCCGGCCATGCGTCTCGGAGCCCTTGCCATCGGCCAATCCCAGGCTAATTAATGCAGACGCATCTTTCTGCCGGAGCCCCCCATGACCGACGCCCCCGCCTACGTGCCGCCCAAAGTCTGGACCTGGAACAAGGAGAATGGCGGGCAGTTCGCCAGCATCAATCGCCCGATCGCCGGCCCCACTCACGACAAGGAGCTGCCGGTCGGCAAGCATCCGCTTCAGCTCTATTCGCTGGCCACCCCGAACGGGGTGAAGGTGACGGTGATGCTGGAGGAGCTGCTGGCGCTCGGCCACAAGGGCGCCGAATACGATGCCTGGCTGATCAAGATCGGCAACGGCGACCAGTTCGGCAGCGGCTTCGTCGACATCAACCCGAACTCGAAAATCCCCGCGCTGATGGATCGCTCCGGTCCGGAGCCGATCCGCGTGTTCGAATCCGGCTCGATCCTGTTCTACCTCGCCGAGAAGTTCGGCGCCTTCCTGCCGAAGGACGTCAAGACCCGCACCGAGGCGATGTCCTGGCTGTTCTGGCAGATGGGCAGCGCACCCTATCTCGGCGGCGGCTTCGGCCATTTCTACGCCTATGCGCCGTTCAAGATCGAATACGCCATCGATCGTTTCGCGATGGAGGTCAAGCGCCAGCTCGACGTGCTCGACCGGCGCCTTGCCGACAACGAATATCTCGCTGGCAAGGACTACACCATCGCCGACATCGCGGTGTGGCCGTGGTACGGCGCGCTCGCCAAGGGGCTGGTCTATGGCGCCGGCGAATTCCTCTCCGTGCAGGATTACAAGAACGTGCAGCGTTGGACCGACCAGATCGCGCAGCGCCCGGCCGTGAAGCGCGGCCGCATGGTCAACCGCGTCTCCGGCGACCCCGCCAGCCAGCTCCACGAACGCCACGACGCCGGCGATTTCGAGACCAAGACGCAGGACAAGGTGGCGCCGGCAACCTGACTACGTAGGGCGGATCAGCCGAAGGCGTAATCCGCCATTATTCGTCCAGTATGCGTTCGGCGGATTACGCCAGCGGACTGCGCTTCGCGCAGCCGCGAGCTAATCCGCCATACGATCAATCCGGCAGCATCTCGCCGGAGCCGCCGAGCTCCGCCGGCAGATCGGCATATTTCGGCAAGCCGTCCCTGACCGACACCATCTTGCTCGCGTAGTTCGCGTGCAGGGTCGGCTGGTGCTGATATCCCCTCAGCAGATTGGCATAGACGTCGATCAGCCGCATCCGCGGGTGCTCGGTCATGACGTGGCCGCCACAGCGCTTGCAGAACTTCCGATAGGAATGCTCGGTCTTGTTGTACGTCCCGAGCTCCGCCTCGCCTTTGATGATGCGCACACTGTCCGATTTCCACAGGCTGAACGCGTTGATCGGCGCGGCCGACCACGCCTGGCAGTCGGCGCAATGGCAATAGCCCGAAAACATCGCCTTGCCGGTGACCTCGACCTCGACAGCGCCGCAGAAGCAGCCGGCGCGATAGCTCGCCTGCGGCTCAGCGTCCGCATCCCCGCCCTCCGCCAGGAGGTCGTTGTAGCCGGGATCCTTGCGCATGAAATTGCGGATGAAGTCGCACTCGACGGAGAGCTTGCGACCCTGCGCCCGCACCGCATCCAGCGTGGCGCGGCCGAGCTTCGAGCCGATGCCGCGGCCGCCGAGTTCCGGCGGCACCTCGGTGTGCACCAGCGTGATCGCGCCGTCGGTCTTGCGGTAGGTGACGAAGGCGATCGGCCCGTCGACATCGAGCTCGAACCGCTCACGTTCTTCGTTGTCGCGAAAGGCTTCCGGCATCGTCGCGCTCCCGGGTTCGGTTATTTGGTCTTCACGCCCTCCGCCGCTGGAAACACCACGCGGTCATCGGTGCGGCAGTAGCGGTCGGCGAACATGCGGCCGATCGGGTGATAGCGGTCCATGTGCATGCGCATCGCCTTGTCGTCCCACAGCTCGTCGCGGATGTGGAAGTGGAGGCCTTCGCCCATGATCAGGCGGCGATCGTCGTTGACGTCGATCAGCTTCCAGAGCTTGCACTCCATCGCCCAGGGCGTGTCGGCAAGCCGCGGTACGGCGATTGTCGTCGAGGGCGCGAGCTTCAGGCCGAGATAATCGGGCTCGCCGATGTCTGGCGGAAAGTCGCCGCTGCTCTCGTGCATGGCCCGCGCCAGCGGCTCGTCAGTGAGGTTGACCACGAACTCGGAGGTCGCCTGGATGTTGAGGAAGGTGTCCTTGTCCCGGCCATCAGGCTTGCGGTTGGCCGCGAACATGCAAAGCGGCGGGTCCTCGCAGAAGGCGTTGAAGAAGCTGAACGGGGCGGCGTTGACCACCCCGGTCGGCCCGATCGTCGTCACCCAGGCGATCGGCCGCGGCAGGATGAAGGACGTCAGCACCTTGTAGCGCTCGCGTGGCGTCAGCTCGCTGGCGGCGTAGTCCATGGTGGCTCCGTGGGCAAGTCGTCATTGCCGGGCTTGACCCGGCAATCCATCAATCCTGAAGAAATGCTCCCTTCGATGGATGCGCGGGTCAAGCCCGCGCATGACGAGTTGAGATCACGCCATGCTCAGCTCGTGCCGTCCCACCACCATCCAGTGCACCTCGTCCGGACCGTCGGCAAAGCGAAGGTGGCGCACGTCCTGGTACATCTCGGCGAGCGGGGTCCAGTGCGAGATGCCGGTGGCGCCGTGCATCTGGATGGCCTGGTCGATGATCTTGCAGGCGCGCTCGGGCACCATGGCTTTGACCATGGAGACCCAGACCCGGGCTTCCTTGTTGCCGAGCACGTCCATGGCCTTGGCGGCCTTCAGCACCATCAGCCGCATCGCCTCGATCTCGCAGCGCGCCTGCGCGATGATCTGCATGTTGCCGCCGAGATGGGCGATCTTCTTGCCGAAGGCCTCGCGGGTGAGGCCACGCTGCACCATCAGGTCGAGCGCCTTCTCGGCCTTGCCGATGGTGCGCATGCAGTGATGGATGCGGCCGGGTCCAAGGCGGAGCTGCGAGATCTCGAAGCCGCGGCCTTCGCCGAGCAGCATGTTCTCCTTCGGCACGCGCACATTGTTGAAGCGCATGTGCATGTGGCCGCGCGGGGCGTGGTCCTGGCCGAACACGTACATGGGCCCGAGCACCTCGACGCCGGGCGTGTCGCGCGGCACCAGGATCTGCGACTGCTGCTTGCTCGGCGCCGCGTCCGGATTGGTCTTCACCATCACGATCAGGATCTTGCAGCGGGGATCGCCGACGCCGGAGATGTAATACTTCTCGCCGTTGATGACCCATTCGTCGCCGACCAGCTTTGCGGTGGTCGAGATGTTCTTGGCGTCGGAGGAGGCGACGTTCGGCTCGGTCATGACATAGGCGGAGCGGATCTCGCCGTTGAGCAGTGGCTTCAGCCACTTCTCCTTCTGCTCCTTGGTGCCGACCCGCTCCAGCACCTCCATGTTGCCGGTATCGGGCGCCGAGCAGTTCATGGTCTCTGATGCCAGCGGGCTCTTGCCGAGCTCGGATGCGATATAGGCGTAATCGAGATTCTTCAGGCCCTGGCCGGTCTCGTCATCGGGCAGGAAGAAGTTCCAGAGGCCTTCCTGCTTGGCCTTGTTCTTGGCCTTCTCCAGCACCTCGAGCTGCTTCGGCGTGAAGCTCCAGCGATCCTCCTTGCCTTCGCCGGCCTTGGCGAACTCGATCGACATCGGCTCGACGGTGTCGCGGATGAACTTCTTGACGTGATCGTAGAGCGGCCGGACCTGGTCCGACATGCGGAGGTCGTTGAGCTCGTCGCCGGGGTTGAGGGTGTAGTTGGTGGTGCGGGGAATGTAGGTGTGTTTTGTCATTGTTCCTCCCGGGACGCTTGAGATCGTTCTGGCGGCAGAATAGTGCCAGCCCGGCCAAAGTGCGAGCGCGCATTTTCACGCGCAGCCATACCACGCGATGGAATATCACGTGGCGTTTGAAATGTTGTTTGAATGGGGGGCGAGAGATCTTCCCAGTGTCGTCCCGGACAAGCGCGTCACAAGCGCGCGCAGATCCGGGACCCATAACCACAGGAAGAAGTTTGGCGAAGACTCGGAGTGACCAACTCGCTCCATAACCGCTCCCTGGGGTTATGGGTCCCCGCTCCCGTGCGCAATTGCGCACCAGGCGGGGACGACACCGGCTTTGCGGCTAGCTTAGTTCGGCATCCGATGCATCGCGCAGATCTTGTTGCCGTCGAGATCGCGCAAATAGGCGAGATAGAGTTTGCCGCCCGGACCCTGACGAACGCCCGGCGGATCCTCGATCGATTTTGCGCCTGCCGCAAGGCCAGCGGCGTGCCAGGCATCGACCTGCTCAGGCGAATTGCAGGCAAAGCCGATCGTGCCGCCATTGGCGCAGGTCGCCGGCTCGCCGTTGATCGGCTTCGACACCGAGAACACGCCGGTCTTGGTGATGTAGAAGATCCGATGGCCGTCGACCCTGGCCGGCCGCACCTCGAGCGTGCTCAGCAGATTGTCGTAGAACGCCTTGGCCTTGTCGAGATCGTTGGTGCCGATCATGATATGCGAGAACATTTGCCCATTCCCCTCAGAGTGTGTAGCCCGGATGGAGCGCAGCGAAATCCGGGTCTTGCTTGCTTTTTGCGGTCCCGGATTACGCTTCGCTCCATCCGGGCTACGAGACTCAGAACGCGGTATAGCCGCCGTCGATCACGAACGTATCCGCGGTGTGATACGACGACGCCTTGCTCATCAGATACACGGCGATGCCGCCGAAATCGCTGGCCTCGCCGAAGCGGCGCATCGGAATGCGCGGCATCACGTTGCCGACGAATTTCTCGTTGGCCATCAGGCCCGACGTCATGTCGCTCTTGATCCAGCCGGGCAGGATCGCGTTCGCGGTGACGCCGTGGCGGGCGAGCTCGACGCCGAGCGCGCGCACCAGCGCGTTGATCGCGGCCTTGGTCGCCGCATAATGCTCGTTGCGCGCCGTGCCGAAGATCGAGGCGAGGCTGGAGGTCGCAACCAGCCGGCCGAAGGGATCGCCGGCATTGGCGCGCTCGGTCATGTGTTTTGCCGCGGCCTGAAACGCGTGGAACACGCCGTCGAGATTGGTCGCGAACATCGTGCGCCATTCCTCCTCGGTGCGCTCGATGAAGGACCTGCGGCCGCCGCCGCCGATGCCGGCATTGGCGAAGCAGCCGTCGACCCGGCCGAATACATCGAGCGTCGCCTTCATCGCGGCGTTGACGGAGGCCGGATCGGTGACGTCGCAGACGCGGGCGTCGACCTTGCCCGGCAGCCCCGCCATGCTCGCGGCGGCGGACTTGTTCTTGTCGGCGTTGCGGCCCCAGATCGAGACGCTGCAGCCCTGGCCCGCGAGCGCCTGCGCGATGCCGAGACCGATGCCGCCATTGCCGCCGGTGATCACGGCGACGCGGCCGGAGAGGTCGAAAAGGTTCATGGCGCGTTTCCTGTTTTGGCGCGACATTATGGGATGCGGCGCATCAGCCGCTGCGCGCAAGATTGCTTGCTATGCTCTGATCACCATGGACAAGACCGCGCCAAAAATCAAATATGCGCCCCGGCAAAACGAATTCCGGTCTGCGAAACTGGCGCAGGCTGCAACTGACGAGGAAACCATGCAGTTCAAACACGTCACGCTCGATTTCGATGGCTCGGTCGCAATCCTCAGGCTCGACCATCAGGAGGTGATGAACGCGGTGTCCGTGGACATGCTGGGCGGCCTCGCCGAAGCGCTCGATACGATCGAGGAGAAGAAGGACGAGGTGCGCTGCGTGGTGCTGACCGGCGCCGGCCGCGCCTTCTGCACCGGCGCCAATCTGCAAGGGCGCAATAACCAGTCGAAGAAGACTAAAGCCGGGCTGACGCTGGAGACCGGTTTTCACCCCTTCCTGCGCCGCATCCGCAATCTGCACTGCCCCATCATCACCGCGGTCAACGGTCCGGCCGCCGGCGCCGGCATGAGCTTCGCGCTGCTCGGCGACATGATTTTATGCGCGCGGTCCTCTTACTTTCTTCAGGCCTTCCGTCGCATCGGCCTCGTGCCGGATTGCGGCTCGACCTGGCTCTTGCCGCGCCTCATCGGCCGCGCGCGCTCGATCGAATTGTCGCTGATGGGCGAGCGGCTGCCGGCGGAGAAGGCGCTGGAATGGGGCCTCGTCAACCGCGTTTACGACGACGCCGTGCTGATGGAGGAGGCGATGAAGCTCGCGCGCGATCTCGCCAGCGGCCCGACGGTGGCGCTGTCGCTGATCCGCAAGCTCTACTGGGACAGCCCCGAAAACTCCTTCGAGGATCAGCTCAACCTCGAATTCCAGTGCCAGCTTCGCGCCGGCGATACGCAGGACTTCCGCGAGGGCGTCGGTGCGTTCCTGGAGAAGCGCCCGGCGCAGTTCAAGGGCAAATGATCGAGGCTGAGCTTTCCCGCAGCGTTCAGCGCTGGTGCAAGGGCGCGACCGGCGCGACCTCTGCGGCAAAATTGTCGGGCGGCGCCAGTCAGGAGACCTGGCGCTTCGACATCGTGCATCCCGATGGCGTCATCGGCGCGATCCTGCGGCGTTCGCCGAAGGGCTATGGCGCGGCGCCGACGCGCGCGGCGGGTCTTGCCGCCGAAGCGCAGCTGATGCAGCTCGCTTTCGAGGCCGGCGTGCCGTCGCCGCGCGTGATGCATGTGCTCGTTCCCGAGGACGACCTCGGCACCGGCTTCATCATGCAGCGGATCGAGGGCGAGACCATCGCGCGCAAGATCCTTCGCGATGGCGAATATGCGGCGGCGCGTCCGCTGCTTGCGCGGCAGATCGGCGGCATTCTTGCTGGCCTGCACTGGTTGCCAAAGGACAAGTTGCCCGAGCTGCGCAGCCGCGGTGCGACGCAGGAGATCTCCGAGTTCGAACGCGATTATCGCAGCCTGAACTGGCCGAAGCCGGTGTTCGAGCTGGCGCTGCGCTGGCTGCGCGACCACGATCCCGGCCCGTCGGCCGAGACCACGCTGGTGCATGGCGATTTCCGCAACGGCAATCTCATCATCGGTGCGGATGGCGTCCGCGCCGTGCTGGACTGGGAGCTCGCCCATCTCGGTGACCCCATGGAGGATCTCGGTTGGGTCTGCGTCAATTCATGGCGCTTCGGCGAGATCGACAAGCCGGTCGGCGGATTTGGCTCGCGCGAGGAACTGTTTGCCGGTTATGAAGCCGCCGGCCGCAAGGTTGATCCTGCGCGGGTCAAATTCTGGGAAGTGATGGGCACGCTGCGCTGGGGCATCATGTGCGGCGGCATGATGCAGCGGTTCCGCGAGGGCCCCGACCATTCCATGGAGCGCGCCATGATCGGCCGTCGCGCCAGCGAGACCGAGATCGATCTGTTGCGGCTGCTGGCGCCGCGCGGGAGCTGACACATGCAGGACGAGCCGAGCCCGATCGAGCTGACCAAATCCGTCGCCGACTTCCTCCGCAACGATATCTCGCCGCTGATCACCGGCCATCAGGCCTTCAAGCTCCGCGTCGCCATCAACATCCTCGACCTCGTCACGCGGCAGCTGACGCGGGAGGAGGACAGCGATGCCGCGGAAGTCGGACGACTGCGCGCCTTGCTCGGCATCGACGGCTCGGTGACCGAGCTGAACCGGGTGCTGGCCGACCGCATCGCAAAGGGGGAGCTCGATCTCGCAACGCCCGGACTTGCCGACCACCTCTGGGCGACCACGATGGACAAGCTCGCCGTCGATCAGCCGAACTACGCATCGTACAGAAGGGAGCTTGGGCGGGGCTGGTAGGTCTGTCCACCGTCATTCCGGGGCGTCGCGGAGCGACGAACCCGGAATCCATTCATCCACTGTCACTGAAGCTCGATGGATTCCGGGCTCGCGCCCAAGGGGCGCGCCCCGGAATGACGGCGGTGAGAGCGGCGCCCTACTTCCCCACCCATTTCGGCGGCCGCTTCTCCGAGAACGCCTTCGGCCCTTCGATGTAGTCCTGCGAGGCCACCATCGCCTGCACCGCCGGATAGTCGCGTTGCTCCGCGATCGCCTGCTCCAGCGAAACCCCGAGCCCCTTCTGGATCGCCTGTTTGGAGGCGCGGATCGACATCGGCGAGTTCTTGGCGATCGTCTCCGCCCAGCGCAGCGCGCCCGCGAGCGCCTCGCCCTGCGGCACCACCTCGTTGACGAAGCCGAGCTCGAGACCTTCCTTGGCGCTGACATGGCGCGCGGTGAGGATCATGCCCATGGCGCGCTTCAGCCCGATCTGCCGGGGCAGGCGGTGCAGGCCGCCGGCCAGCGCGGCTAGTCCAACGCGCGGCTCGGGCAGGGCGAAGGTCGCATTCTCCGCGGCGATGATGAGATCGCAGGCCAGCGCGATCTCGAAGCCGCCGCCCATGGCGACGCCGTTCACGGCGGCGATGATCGGCTTGTCGCAGTCGAAACGCGAGGTGAGGCCGGCGAAGCCGCCCTTGTCCCAGCCGCGCTTTCCCCCCGCGGCCTGCCACTTCAGGTCGTTGCCGGCGCAGAACGCTTTGTCGCCGGCGCCCGTGACGACAGCGATCCACTGCTCGGGGTCTCCGGAGAAATCATCGAACACCTTCTGCAGTTCGAAATGCGCATCGGTGTGCAGCGCGTTGTAGACCTCGGGCCGCGACAGCGTGACGATCGTGATCGGCCCCTTGCGTTCCACCTTTGAGAATTTCAGCTCCATCGCGCGGCTCCCGGATTTTCTTTCGAAGGAATATTGGCGCCATACTACCGTGCGCGTACGCCTGAGCACCACCGAATTGCGCAAAGCGCCTTGCGCCTTCGGCACGCCTTCGCTCGCTTGACTTGGGCGCGCTCTTCTCACCTTAATCGTGCGAAGCAGAAACGCGCCTAGCGCCTTAACGCAAAACGATAAAATCACTCCGGGAGAGAACCCCTTGGATTTCTCATTGCCTGCCGATCTCGTCGCCTATCTCGCAGAGCTCGATCGTTTCATCGCGCGCGAGATCAAGCCGTTGGAGGAAGCCGACGACAACATTCGCTTCTTCGATCATCGCCGCGAATGGGCGCGCACCGACTTCGAGAATGGCGGCCTGCCGCGGCACGAATGGGAGGCGCTGCTGCGCAAGGCCAAGGACCTCGCCGACGCCGCCGGGCATCTGCGCTTTCCGGTGTCGAAGCAATATGGCGGCAAGGACGGATCCAATCTCTGGATGGCCGTGATCCGCGAGCATTTTGCCGCGAAGGGCCTCGGCCTGCACAACGACCTCCAGAACGAGCATTCCATCGTCGGCAATTTCCCCGTCGTCACCATGCTCGACCGCTACGGCCGCGACGACCAGAAGGCGATGATCGACGGCTCGATCAAGGGCAAGTACCGCATCACCTTTGGTTTGACGGAGCCGCTTCACGGCTCCGACGCCACCCACATGGAGACGCGCGCGGTGCCCGCGACCCGCGACAACGTCAAGGGCTGGATCATCAACGGCGAGAAGATGTGGACCACCGGCATGCACGTCGCCACGCATTGCGCGCTGTTCGCGCGCACCTCCGGCAACGACGGCGATGCCCGCGGCATCACCTGCTTCCTGGTGCCGGCCAAGAGCCACGGCGTCAAGATTGAAGAGTACATGTGGACCTTCAACATGCCGACCGACCATCCGCGCGTCAGCTTCACGGATGTCTTCGTGCCGGAAGATGCGCTGTTCGGCGAAGTCGGCCGCGGCCTGTCGCTGGCGCAATGTTTTGTCCATCAGAACCGCATTCGCCAGGCCGCGAGCTCGCTCGGTGCCGCGGTCTACTGCATCAATGAGAGTGTGAAATATGCGCGCGAGCGAAAGCCGTTCGGCAAGGCGCTCGCGGAGAATCAGGCGATCCAGTTCCCGCTGGTCGAGCTTGCCACGCAGGCCGAGATGCTGCGCCTCCTGATCCGCAAGACGGCCTGGGAGATGGACCAGCTCACCGAGGAGCAGATCGAGCGCACGCTCTCCGACCGCGTCTCCATGTGCAACTACTGGGCAAACCGCCTCTGCTGCGAATCCGCCGACCGCGCCATGCAGGTCCATGGCGGCATGGGCTACTCACGCCACAAGCCGTTCGAGCACATCTACCGCCACCACCGCCGCTATCGCATCACCGAAGGCAGCGAGGAGATCCAGATGCGGAAAGTGGCGGGATTCCTGTTCGGCTATATGGGACCCGGGAAGCATTAACGGCTTGCACCGGTTTGGTAGGGGGCAAAGGCGCTCTCGCGCCGTGCCCACGTCTTTCCGTCCGCGTGGGCACGGCGCGCGAAGGGCGCGCCTTTGCCCATTCTACGGCACCGTTGGTCAATTCACCCGCCGGTCCTTCCCCGCCCAGTGCGGCTCACGCAACTGCCGCCGCAGGATCTTGCCCGACGGGTTCCGCGGCAGCGCCGCCAAGAACTCCACGCTCTTCGGCGTCTTGAAGCCGGCGATGCGCGTCCGGGTGAAGTTGATAATGTCAGTGGCGGTCGCCTGCTTGCCCGGCTTCATCACCACCACCGCCTTCACAGCCTCGCCCCATTTGTCGTCGGGCACGCCGATCACGGCGGCTTCGGCGACATCGGGGTGATCGCACAGCGCGCTCTCGACCTCGGCCGGGTAGATGTTCTCGCCGCCGGAGATGATCATGTCCTTGATGCGGTCGTGGATGTAGAGGTAGCCGTCCTCGTCCATGTAGCCGGCATCGCCGGTGCGCAGCCAGCCGTCGCCGCGCAGCGTCGCGGCGGTCGCCTCCGGCAAATTCCAGTAGCCCGCCATGTTCGAGCCCGAGCGCGTCGCGATCTCGCCGACCTCGCGCGGCGGCAGCGGCTTGCCATCCGCATCCAGAATCGCGATCTCGACGCCCGGCAGCGCCTTGCCGGCCGAGCGCATCCGCACGAGGCCCTCGACGTGGTCCTCAGGCGGCAGTGCGACGATGGTGCCGGTCGTCTCGGTCATGCCGTACATCTGCACGAAGCCGCATTTGAAGACCTCGATGCATTCCTTCAGCAGCGCCGCCGGGATAGGGGAGGCGCCGTAGAGCATGTATTTCAATCGTGAGAAGTCGACCGTCTTCGCGCGCGGCTGCCGCACCACGAACTGCATCGCCGCCGGCACCATGAACAGTTTCGTGATGCCCGACTGCTCGAAGAAATCCAAAACCTTGGTCGGGTCGAATTCGCGCGCGATCACGCCGCGGGCGCCGTGATAGAGCCCCATCACGCCCCAGCCGGAGCCGCCGATGTGGAAGATCGGCATCGCCACCAGCGAGACGTCGTCGGTCGACCACCGGTTCCACTCCGGCTTGTCCTCGGCATTGCCGGTCTGCACCAGGTTGAGGAAGTTCGCGTGGCTCAGCATCGCGCCCTTCGGCTTGCCCGTGGTGCCCGACGTGTAAAGCTGGATCGCGATGTCTTTCGTGTCGATCGCAACCTTCGGATCGTCGCCGCTCTGCGCATCGCGCCACGCCGTGAAATCCGGCCATTCCGGCGCGCCGCCCTCGGTGGTGATGACGGTGCGCACGCCGGGCAGCTGGTCCTTGATCTGCTTGACCTGCGTGATGAATTCCGGCCCGATGAACAGCACTGGCGCCTTGCAATCGGCGACGATGAAGGCAACCTCGGGCCCGGCGAGCCGCCAGTTCACCGGCGCCATGACGACCCCGGCCTTCATCGCGCCCATCAGCAGCTCGAAATAGACATCGCTGTTCTTGCCGAGATAGGCGATGCGGTCGCCCTTCTTCACGCCCATCGCGATGAGTGCGTTCGCGACCTTGTTGGTCTTGACGTCGAACTCGGCAAAGGAGGTCGCGCGGCCCTCGAATTCATAAGCGACGGCATTGCCGCGGCTCTTGGCGCGCTCGCGCACCATGTCGGCGAGGTTCGCCAATGGCTGTGTGGACATGTTTCTCCCGTGGCGGTGTTGTTCTTATGCCGGGGAGTGTGGCGTCATCCGTGGATGAAGACAAGATGGCAGCCCCGCTGTCGTCCCGGACAAGCGAAATCTCGTGTCCCGGACGCGCTGCAGCGCCCTTGCGCTGCTGCGCAGAGCCGGGACCCATGCTTTCGCGAGACGTAAGAATGTGCTGGGCCCCGGCTCAGCAGTGCACCACGCCGCAAGTGCGGCGCGCTGCACTGCGTCCGGGGCACGAGACTACCCCCGCTTCGCCCGGTCCTTCTCGTTCTGGGCCATGATGCTCTCGCGCGCGGTCTTCCAGTCGTCGTCGCTCCAGTCGCGGAGTTGGTAGAAATTGCCGCCCATCGCGAGCGCCTGGGCGCCGTCCATGGCGATGGTCTCGCCGGAGATCCAGTCGCAGCCGCCGGAGATCAGGAACACGGCGACGTTCTGCAACTCCTCCATGGTGCCGACACGGCCCATCGGGTTCATCGCCTTGGTGCGTGCGCCCGCCTCGTCGCCCGGCTTGATGCGCTTGCTCATGCCTTCGGTCGGGATTTCGCCCGGCGCGATGGTGTTGAGGCGGATGCCGTAGCGGCCCCATTCGGTCGCAAGCGACATGGTCATCGCATGGATCGCCGACTTGCTCATCGCCGACGGCACCACGTAGGGCGAGCCGTTGCGCACCCAGGTCGTGGTGATCGAGACGACATTGCCCGGCTGCTTCAAGGCGATCCAGCGCTTGCCGACCGCATGCGTCACGTAGAACGTGCCGTGCATGACGATGTTGGCGACCGCGTCGAAGCCGCGCGGCGACAGCTCCTCGGTGCGCGAGATGAAATTGCCGGCGGCGTTGTTGATGAGGTCGGTGAGGCCGCCATCGCGAAAGATGTTCTCGACCATCTCCTCGACAGCGAGCGCGTTGCGGATGTCGACGCCGTGGCTGGTGACGCGGCCGCCGTACTCCGCCATCAGCTCGGTCGCGGTCTCGTCGCACACGATCTTGCGCCGACCGCAGATATGCACCTCGGCGCCGAGCTGGAGAAAGCGCGCCGCCATCGACTTGCCGAGACCCGTGCCGCCGCCGGTGACGAGAATGCGCCGGCCGGCCAGAAGATTTTCCTTGAACATGGCTGTTTCCCCCGTAGGGATTGTCAGTTAATTGGTCGATTGACTAAATCCGGCCGCCAGCGTCCTGTAAAGCGGCAACCGGTCAAGAACAGGGGAGAATTCGTCCATGGAAGAGCGCGTCTCGATCTCGATCTCGGAAGGCGTTGCCGACGTGCGCCTGGTGCGCGCGGACAAGATGAACGCGCTGGATCAGGCCATGTTCGAGGCGCTCGTCGCCGCAACCGACCGGCTTTCGAAGGACAAGAGCGTCCGCGCCGTCGTGCTCTCAGGCGAGGGCCGTGCCTTCTGCGCCGGTCTCGACATGGGGCGTTTTGCCGCCATGAAGGAGAAGGGCGGCAACGGAATTCCGGGTGGCGAAAATCGCGATCTCACCAAGCGCACACATGGCCAGGCGAACTTCCCGCAACAGGCGGTGTGGGGATGGCGCCAGCTTCCTGTTCCCGTGATCGCAGCGGTGCACGGCGTCGCCTTCGGCGGCGGCTTCCAGCTTTCGCTCGGCGCGGACATGCGCTTTCTTTCGGCGGATGCGCGCATGTCGATCATGGAGATCAAATGGGGCCTCGTGCCCGACATGGCGGGCACGCCGATTCTCGCGAGCCTCGTGCGCGACGACATCTTGCGCGATCTCACCTACACCGGCCGCATCTTCTCCGCGCAGGAGGCGATGGCTTTCGGCCTCGCCACGCGCATCTGCGACGATCCGCGCGCGGCCGCTCTCGAAGTCGCGCGCGAGATTGCCGGCAAGAGCCCCGATGCGATCCGCGCGGCAAAACGTCTGCTGAACAATCTCTCGGTCGATCCCGGTCCGGCACTGCTCGCGGAGTCGGTCGAGCAGCAGAAGCTGATCGGCAGCCCGAACCAGACCGAAGCGGTGCGCGCCAATTTGGAGAAGCGCGCGGCGAAGTACGCGGATTAGATAGTCACTCCGTCATGGCCGGGCTTGTCCCGGCCATCCACGTTCTTAGCCTCAGGCGGCGAAGAAAGAACGTGGATCACCGGGACAAGCCCGGTGATGACGACCAACGGGCACGGCCACCACCAACAAAGAAAAACAAAATGAGCGAAACGTCTGACTTCCTCGGCATCGTCTCCGGCGATCGCCGCCGCACCCACGCGGAGGTCGCATCCCGCGCCGACCGCATCGCAAGCGGCCTTGCAGATATCGGCGTCCGCCAGGGCGATTGCGTCTGCATGCTGATGCGCAACGACATTGCGTTCATCGAGGCCGCTTACGCTGCGATGCGCCTCGGTGCCTACGGCGTGCCGATCAACTGGCACTTCAAGCCGGAGGAGATCAACTACATCCTCAAGGACACCGGCACCTCCGTGCTGATCGGCCACGCCGACATGCTGCATGGCTTGCGCGATGCCATTCCGGCCGGTGTCACCGTGCTCAGCGTACCGACCCCGCCGGAGATCCTGTCCAACTACAAGATCGATCCCGATCATCTGACGACGCCGGATTTTGCGATCGACTTCGAATCCTGGCTCGCGCAATTCCAGCCCTATGACGGCCCGGTCGTGCCGCAGCCGATGAACATGATCTACACCTCGGGCACCACGGGCCATCCCAAGGGCGTGCGCCGTAACGCGCCGACGCCGGAGCAGCAGGCCGCCGGCGAGCGCATGCGCGCGATGATCTATGGCCTCAAGCCCGGTGCCCGCGCGCTGCTGCCGGGCCCACTCTACCATTCCGCACCGAACTCGTTCGGCATCCGCGCCGGCAAGCTCGGCGGCGCGCTGGTGCTGATGCCACGGTTCGAGCCGGAGGAATTTCTGCAAGCGATCGAGCGATACAAGATCGACACCATCTTCATGGTGCCCACCATGTTCATTCGCCTGATGAAGCTGCCCGAGGCGGTGCGCAAAAGCTACGATGTCTCCTCGCTGCGCCATGTCATCCACGCTGCCGCGCCTTGCCCGGCCG
The DNA here is from genome assembly GCF_002776695.1 of Bradyrhizobium nitroreducens. GTDB lineage: Bacteria > Pseudomonadota > Alphaproteobacteria > Rhizobiales > Xanthobacteraceae > Bradyrhizobium > Bradyrhizobium nitroreducens. Next base: position 5,573,001 of record NZ_LFJC01000003.1, on the reverse strand, counting down.
ACGTCAAGCGCGCCATGATCGAATGGTGGGGGCCGGTGATCTACGAATTCTACGGCTCGACCGAATCCAGCGCCGTCACATTCGCGACCTCGGAGGACGCGCTGAAGAAGCCCGGCACCGTCGGCAAGATCTCGCCCGGCGCCGAGCTGCGCTTCATTGGCGAGGACGGCCGCGTGCTGGGCACAGGCGAGATCGGCGAGATCTATTCGCGCATGGCCGAGCTTGCCGATTTCACCTATCACAACAAGCCGGAGAAGCGCGCCGAGATCGACCGCGACGGCTTCATCACCTCCGGCGATGTCGGCTATATCGACGAGGACGGCTACGTCTTCATCTGCGACCGCAAGCGCGACATGGTGATATCAGGCGGCGTCAACATCTACCCGGCGGAGATCGAATCCGTGCTGCACGCCGTATCAGGCGTGCATGATTGCGCCGTGTTCGGCATTCCCGACGCCGAGTTCGGCGAGGCACTGATGGCCGTGGTCGAGCCGCAAGCCGGCGTCACGCTCGACGCCGCAGGCGTTCGCGCGAGCCTGAAGGCGCATCTGGCCGACTACAAGGTGCCCAAGCACATCGAGATCCGCAGCGGCCTGCCGCGCGAAGATTCCGGCAAGATATTCAAGCGCCGGCTGCGCGATCCCTATTGGGAGCAGGCGGGCCGGAAGATCTGACGCGGTGCCGGAGGGGGGCAACAGCGCGTAGCCTGTGCCCGCCGTTAAGAAGTGGTGGGCACGCTTCGCTTTGCCCAACCAACAACACACGGATGGGGAAACATTTGTCATGACCGATGCCGCCAACGAAGTCCTCTATACGGTCGCCGACCACATCGCGACCATCACGCTGAATGCGCCGGAGCGGATGAACACGATCTCCGGCCCGATGCTGAACGATCTGGCCCGCCTGCTGACCGAGGCCAACGAGGACAAGAACGTCCGCGTCGTGATCCTCACCGGCAAGGGCAGGGCGTTCTGCGCCGGCCTCGACCTGCGCAAGGAACGCGACGGCAACGGCCTCAGCGCCGCGTCCTCGCCGACCACGATCAACCTCCGCAACACGCCGCCGACGGTGTTGCAGGCGATGGACAAGCCGATCATCTGCGCCGTCAACGGCGGGGCGGCCGGCTACGGCATGGACACCGCGCTCGGCTGCGACATCCGCATCATGGCGGAATCCGCCAAGCTCGCCGCCGCCTTCGTCAAGCGCGGCGTGGTGCCGGAATCCGGCGGCACCTGGCTGTTGCCACGCATGCTCGGCTGGGCCAAGGCCTCCGAGCTGATCTTCACCGGCCGCACGCTCAGCGCCCGCGAATGCCTTGACTGGGGGCTCGCCAACGAGGTGGTGCCGGACGCCGAGCTGATGACCCGCACGACCGCGATCGCCCGCGAAATCGCCGCCAACGCGCCGCTTGCCGTGCAGGCCTCCAAGCGCATGATGCGGATGGGCCTCAACGAGAACTTCTCCGACCACGTCCACCACGTCTATCTGCAGCTCCTGCCGCTGTTCAAGACCCAGGACATGGCCGAGGGCATGAAGGCGTTCATGGAGAAGCGGGCGCCGAGGTTCGAAGGGCGGTAACCCCGTAGCCCGGATGGAGCGCAAGCGTAATCCGGGGCCGCTGTAGCTGGTGGCTCGCTTCCCGGATTGCGCTCCGCTCCATCCGGGCTACGTTTCATGGGCGTGGCGCCGTCTTAGCAGAGACAGATTCCGATCCTATATAGACGGGATCATCCACCTGCGGATCACCCCATGACCCCCGTCTCGATGCTGCTCAACATTCTCTGGATCCTCATCGGCGGCGCCTGGATGGCGTTCGGCTGGCTGGTGGCCGCGGTCATCATGGCCGTCACCATCATCGGCCTGCCCTGGGCGCGGGCGGCGTTCAACATCGCCGTCTACACCCTGCTGCCGTTCGGATCAAAGGCGGTGAACCGCTACGACGTCACCGGTGTCGAGGATATCGGCACCGGCCCGCTCGGGGTGATCGGCAACATCATCTGGTTCGTGCTCGCCGGCTGGTGGCTGGCACTCGGCCACGTCCTGACGGCCCTGGTGCTCGCGATCACCATCATCGGCATTCCCTTTGCCTGGGCGCACCTCAAGCTCGCCGGCATCGCGCTCTGGCCGATCGGCAAGGTGATCGTGCCGGCGTGAGGTGCGCTCGGACCGCGCGAGCGCCGATCGCGGCTTTTGACCCGTAGCGCGTTTGAGGTTGGCTGAAGGGCACGATGCTCCCGCCTGTGATCGATCTCGGAAGGAGCCGAGGATGCTACGAAACGCAAAAGTGGCCACCCGTCTTCCAGCCAAGGATTTGGACCGCGCGCGCGCGTTCTATTCCGAAAAGCTCGGCCTCGACCCGATCGAACAGCGCGAAGGTGGACTGCGCTACGTCTGCGCAGGCGGCGAGTTTGCGATATTCGTCTCGGCCGGCGTGCAATCCGGCACGCACACCCAGATGGGCTTTGAAGTCGAGGACATCGATGCGGCGGTGCGGGAGCTTCGCGCGCGGGGAGTCAAGTTCGAGGAATACGACCTGCCCGGGCTGAAGACCGTGAACGGGATCGCCGACATCGCCGGCAATTACGCAAGCAAGGGCGTCGGCGAGAGAGGCGCCTGGTTTCGCGACAGCGAAGGCAACCTTCTTGGAATCGGGCAGCCTGTTCGGAGCTGACAGCTCATAGGATGTGCGGAGCGTGCTGCTCAGCCGCTTCTCGCCTCCCAATCCCTTGCGCTGCCCGACAGGCAAAACACGCAACATGCAGGTCAAGGGACAGGTACGCAAAATATTCTGATTGACCGAATTTGCCGTTTCGGCTAAACCGCATTCCATCCCGGCCCGCCAGAAGGGACGTTTCGCGATCGTCACGAACCGTAGGTTGGGATGCGATGGACGCGGTAGCGCCGGCGCGTGAGGTGATGGCAGGGCGGGCGACCGTGAGCCATCGCGATCCGCGGCACGACACGGCGCGGTCACAGCGTTTCGTTTCGGCGTTGGGGGCGAGCACGCGCGAGCTTCCGGCTGTCCGGGGCGGGACGTCCGCGGACGGCAAAAGCGTGTGGTCCTGACGCCCGCGGTTCTGGCGTCAAGGCTTGCGGTGATGAGGCGGCCAACCGGCACGCGCATCGATCAGCCGCAAGGCGACGGGGGCAATAGTGCATCGCTCCCCGGGGAGAGCGCGCCATAAGCCGTAACACCATTGCGCAGGGAAGGCCGGGCGACCGGCAACACCTGTGGTCAACCCCGCGTGCGTCTTTCGCGTGCGGACCTCGGGTGCCAGCCGGCGCCCGGCCTTCCCAGCGCCCTTTATTCTCGACGAGGGCGAAATGGATAGCAAAGCTCGGGCGGAATACGCCGCGAGATCGCGAAGACGTGCTTGGTGAAAAAGGCTGCTTCTCCGCGTGCCCCGGACGCAGTGCAGCGCGCCGCATCTTCGCGGCGTGATGCGCTGCTGAGCCGGGGCCCATCTTTCGGCTTGCACTCTGTAGCTCCTGGGTCCCGGCTCTGCGCAGCAACGCTAAGGGGCGTTGCAGCGCGTCCGGGACACAAGCGGCGCCAGTGTGCGCCGCCACCAAGTTCATCTTGCGTTGCGGTAGAAAAATATCGCACACTCCTCCGGGCCGGGGAGCCGCAAGGAGCTCTTGAAGAGGAGCGAACCATGTCCCTCCAGACCGTATCGTCCGACAGCCCCGACCAACGCGCCAACCGTCCTGAGGATGCCCAGGCGCTGGAGGCCGATACGCGGCTGCGCGACGACATCCGCCTGCTCGGGCGCATCCTCGGCGACACCGTGCGCGACCAGGAAGGCGAGGAATTGTTCGACCTGGTCGAGCGCATCCGGCAGACCTCGATCAGGTTCCACCGCGACGAGGACCGGCTGGCCCGCCGCGAGCTCGAGCAGATCCTCGACAGCATGTCGATCTCGGAGACGGTGCGGATCGTCCGCGCCTTCAGCTATTTTTCCCATCTCGCCAACATTGCCGAGGACCAGAACAACATCCGCCAGATGCGCGCCCGCAGCGCGGGCAAGGACACTGGAGCGCGCGGCGGCTCCGGCGTGCTGGCGGAAACGCTCGCCCATGCCAAGGCGGCGGGCATCGGCCCCGATCAGCTCCGCAGCTTCTTCAAGTCCGCGCTGGTCAGCCCGGTCCTGACCGCGCATCCGACCGAGGTCCGCCGCAAGAGCACCATGGACCGTGAGATGGAGGTCGCGCACCTGCTCGACCGCCGCGAGCGCGTCGCGCTGACTGCTGAGGAGGCCGATGCCAGCGACGAGCAGCTTCGCCGCGAGGTGCTGACGCTGTGGCAGACCAATCTGCTCCGCCGCACCAAGCTCACCGTGCTGGACGAGGTCGCCAACGGCCTGTCGTTCTACGACTACACCTTTCTGCGCGAGGTGCCGCGCCTCGTCAACGCGCTGGAAGACCGGCTGGAGGAAGGCGGCGAGCAGGCCGCCGGCGAGCTCGCCTCGTTCCTGCGCATGGGTAGCTGGATCGGCGGCGACCGCGACGGCAATCCCTTCGTCACCGCCGACGTGATGCGCGGCACGTTGCGGCTGCAGTCGAGCCGGGTCATGCAATTCTATCTCAACGAGCTGCACGTGCTCGGCTCGGAACTGTCGATCGCGGCGCATCTGGCCGACGTCTCCGAGGAGCTGCGCAAGCTGGCGGAGCGCTCGCCCGACACCTCGCCGCACCGGAGCGGCGAGCCGTATCGCCTGGCGGTTTCCGGCATCTATGCCCGCCTCACCGCGACGGCGGAAAAGCTGCGGGTCGAGATCACGCGCCGGCCGGTCGGCAAGGGCGAGCCCTACGGCAGCGTCAAGGAGCTGCAGGCCGATCTCGACGTGCTGCACCGCTCGCTGATCTCCAACAACGCCCGCGTCATCGCCCGAGGCCGCTTGAGGCTGTTGCGGCGCGCGGTCGACTGTTTCGGCTTCCATCTGGCGCGGCTCGACATCCGCCAGAACTCGGCGGTGCATGAGCGCACCATTGCCGAGCTAATGGACGCCGCCAATCCCGGCATGTCCTATCTCGCGCTCGGCGAGGACGCGCGCATTTCGCTTCTGACCAACGAACTGCGCAGCCCGCGCTCGCTGGTCTCGCCCTTCGTCAAATACAGCGACGAGACCATGGGCGAGCTGAACGTGTTCCATGCCGCCGCGGAAGCGCATGCGATGTTCGGCGCGGACGCCATTCCCCAATGCATCATCTCGATGTGCAAGGGCATGTCCGACATGCTCGAGGTCGCGGTATTGTTGAAGGAGGTCGGCCTCGTCCATCCGTCCGGGCGCAGCGCCATCAACATCGTGCCGCTGTTCGAGACCATCGAGGACCTGCAGGCCTCCAGCGTCGTCATGGACCGCATGCTGTCGCTGCACGATTACCGCCGCCTGGTCGACAGCCGCGGCAGCGTGCAGGAGGTCATGCTCGGCTATTCCGACTCGAACAAGGACGGCGGCTTCGTCACCTCGGGCTGGGAGCTCTACAAGGCCGAGATCAACCTCGTCGAGGTGTTCGAGCGACATCACGTGCGCTTGCGCCTGTTTCACGGCCGCGGCGGCTCTGTCGGCCGCGGCGGCGGGCCGAGCTATGACGCCATCATCGCGCAGCCCGGCGGCGCGGTGAACGGCCAGATCCGCATCACCGAGCAGGGCGAGATCATCTCGTCGAAATATTCCAACGCCGAGGTCGGCCGCAACAATCTGGAGATTCTCGCGGCTGCGACGCTGGAGGCGAGCCTGTTGCATCCGCGCCAGAGCGCCCCGCGCCGCGAATATCTGACCGCGATGGACGAATTGTCGAACCTCGCGTTCAAAGCCTATCGCGGCCTGGTCTACGAGACCGACGGCTTCGTCGATTATTTCTGGGCTTCGACCGTCATCAACGAGATCGCGACGCTGAACATCGGCAGCCGTCCGGCCTCGCGCAAGAAGACGCGCGCCATCGAGGATCTGCGCGCCATTCCCTGGGTGTTCTCCTGGGCGCAGTGCCGCCTGATGCTGCCGGGCTGGTACGGCTTCGGCAGCGCGGTCGAGCAGTGGATCGCGCAGCATCCCGACAAGGGCATGCCGTTCCTGAAAGAGCTCTACCGGGAATGGCCGTTCTTCCGCATGCTGCTGTCGAACATGGACATGGTGCTGGCCAAAAGCTCGATCGCGATCGCCTCGCGCTATGCCGAGCTCGTGCCGGACGAGGCGTTGCGCGAAAAAATCTTCGGCCGCATCCGCCGCGAATGGCACGCCTCGATCGAGACGCTGCTGGACATCATGGGGCAGGACCGGCTGCTGCAAGGCAATCCGCTGCTGGAGCGCTCCGTGCGCCATCGCTTCCCCTATCTCGATCCGCTCAACCACGTGCAAGTCGAGCTGCTGAAAGAGCATCGCGCGCAGAACCCGGACGAGCAGGTGCTGCGCGGGATTCAGCTGACGATCAACGGGATCTCGGCGGGGTTGAGGAATACGGGGTAGTGGCTACACCCCTCGGTCGTCATGGCCGGGCTTGACCCGGCCATCCAGCGCTTCAGCAAGCAGATTGACGTGGATGCCCGGGTCAAGCCCAGGCATGACGAGGAGAGAGCGTACGTCTCAACAGAAATGCGCGCCTTGCGTCTCCACATAGACCGCATAGAGCGACTGGCTCGCGGTCATGAAGAGGCGGTTGCGCTTCCTGCCGCCGAAGCAGACATTGGCGCAGGTCTCCGGCAGCAGGATCTGCCCGATGCGCGCGCCGTCGTTTGGCGCGAACACCTGCACGCCGTCATAGCCCGGACCGACCCAGCCGGCGCCGACCCAGATATTGCCCTCGGTGTCGACCCGCAATCCGTCGGGGAAGCCAGACTTGCCGTCGAGCTTCATGTCGATCAGGCGCTTCGGGTTCGACAGCTTCGCCCCGTCGATGTCGTAGGACCACACCACGTTCTCCGCTTGCGGATAATGCGTGATGCCGGTGTCGCAGACATAGAGCTTCCTGTAGTCGTGGGAGAAGGCGATGCCGTTCGGCTTGAACGGCTCGTCGGCGACCTTGGCGAGCTGTCCCGACTGGGTGTCGAGACGATAGACGGCCTCCTTCTGGTGCGGTTGCAGCGAGCCGGTGTTGGCGAGCTTGCCTTCGTAGATGCTGATCGCGCCATAGCCGGGATCGGTGAACCAGATCGACTTGTCGTTGGGATGCACCACCATGTCGTTGGGGCCGTTGAGCGGCTTGCCGCCGGCCTGCTCGGCCAAAGTCGTCAGCGAGCCATCGTGCTCGTAGCGAACGAGGCGGGTGCGCTCGGCGCTGAGCTGGCGTCCCTCCGTGTCGAACGAGTTGCCGTTGGCCTCGTTCGACGGTTTGTGGAACTGCTCGGAGATGTGGCCGTCATCGTCGAGATAGCGCAGTTGCCGGTTGGCGGGGATGTCGCTCCAGACGAGATATTGTCCCTGCGCGTTCCACGCCGGCCCTTCCGCCCAGAGGCAACCGGTGTAGAGCCGCTTGATCGCGGTGTTGCCGACCTTGGCCTTGAAGCGCTTGGGATCGATGGCAATGATGTCGGGGTCGGGATAGCGCTGCGGTTCGGCATTGGCGCCGAACTCGCGGGCCTCCGCGTTGGAGGCGAGCAGTGTCGATGCGGCGAGCGTCGCCGCGCCCTGGAGCAGGGTGCGCCGGGCGAGACCGTTGCTTGCAGTCGTGTCGTCAGAGTTGGTCAGTATTCTTGTCATGGTTTCCTCCCAAAGTGTGTTGGGAGGCGCACCATTCGCCCGCAATCAGGCGTAAAGCGGAGCAATCTCCGGCCGAGACAACCGGAGATCGCAGGGCAGGGATGCCGGAAATGCGGCTAGACGGGATCCCAAGTCTAGACGGGATCCCAAGTGAAGATGTCGGCGGAGCGGTCGAGCTTGTAGAACGAGCCCTTCAGCGCCGGCATGCCGTGTTCCGCGATCGATTGCGGCGTCCAGCCTTCGCTCCGCTGTACCGAGCGGATCGGTCGGTTCTGGCTGAACAGGAAGATCTCGTTCATGCGCACACCGAAGATCTGCCCGGTGACGTCCTTGGCGGAATCGGAGATCAGATAGCCGCACAGCGGCGCGATCTTCTCCGGTCCCATCTGCTTGATCTTCTCGACCCGCGCCTTCTCCGCGTCGGTCTCGGTCGGGATGGTGCCGATCATGCGTGTCCAGGCGAACGGCGAGACGCAGTTGGAGCGGACGTTGAAGCGGCCCATGTCGAGCGCGATGGACTTCGAGAGGCCGACGATGCCGAGCTTGGCGGCGGCGTAGTTGGCTTGGCCGAAATTGCCGATCAGGCCCGAGGTCGAGGTGAAGTGCACGAAGGAGCCCGATTCCTGCTCGCGGAAGATCCGCGCCGCGGCGTGAGAGACGTAGAACGAGCCCATCAGATGCACCTTGATGACGGCCTCGAACGCCTCCACGCTCATCTTGTGGAAGATCATGTCGCGCAGGATGCCGGCATTGTTGACGACGCCGTCGAGCCGGCCGAACGCATCGGTCGCGGTCTTCACGATCTTGCTGGCGGGGATCGCTTCCGCGACGCTTTCGAAATTGGCAACCGCCGTGCCGCCGCGCTTCTTGATCTCCTCGACCACTTCCTCGGCCGGCGCCGCGTTCGAGCCGGCGCCGTCGGCGGCGCCGCCGGGATCGTTGACGACGACCTTGGCGCCTTCGGCCGCGCACAGCAGCGCGATCTCGCGCCCGATGCCGCGGCCTGCGCCGGTGACGATGATGACCTTGTCCTGCAGTGATTTGCTCATGTTAGCCGCTCCGTTGTTGTCCCTGCGGCCGCGCCAAACCCAACTCGTCATGCGCGGGCCTGACCCGCGCATCCATCTTCGGAAGAGGATGGATTGCCGGGTCAAGCCCGGCAATGACGACACTTGTGTTGCTGGCGCAGCCCTACCTCTCGTTCGTAAACACGATCGTGCCACTCGCCGCGAACATGCCGCCGACACCATGACACACCGAAATCCTCGCGTTTGGCACCTGCGCCGGTGCGATGCCGCGCATCTGCCGTACGCTCTCCTGCAGCGCGTACATGCCGTACATGCCGGAGTGCATGTAGCTCAATCCGCCGCCATTGGTGTTGAGCGGCAGCTTGCCGCCGGGCCGCGTATTGCCCTCGGCGATGAACTGGCCGGTCTCCTCATGCGGCATGAAGCCGAGATCGCCGAGGCCGAACAGCGGCAGATGCGCAAACGCATCGTAGATCATGAGATGGTCGATGTCCCCGTGCGCGATGCCGGCTTCCTTGAAGGCCAGCGGCCCCGCGGTCTTGAACGCGCGCGAGGAGTTGAACGTCTCCATCTGGCTGACCATCGGAGTTTCCACGCTCTCCCCGGTGCCCATGACGTAGACGGGCTTGCGCGGAAAGTCCTTGGCCCTGTCCGCCGAGGTCAGGATCAGCGCACCGCCGCCATCGGTGACGAGGCAGCATTGCAGCAGCCGGAACGGATAGGCGATCATGCGCGAGTTGAAGACGTCGGCGACCGTGATCGGGTCCTTCATCATCGCCCGCGGATTCTTCGCCGCCCATTCCCGCTGTACCACGGCCACCGAGGCCAGTTGCTCGTGCGTGATGCTGTAGGTCTTCATGAAGCGCAGCACGGGAATCGGGAACATGCTGGGCGGGCCGTAGACGCCGTAGGGCGCCTCGAACTGGCCGTTGAGGCTGTCCGGCGGCGTCGAGCGCGGCAGCTTGCCGATCATCGACTTGCCGCTCTCGGCATGGGTGATCAGCACCGTCTTGCACAGGCCGGCCTCGATCGCGGCCGCCGCGTGGCGGACGTGCAGCATGAACGAGCAGCCGCCGACCGAGGTGCCGTCCACCCAGGTCGGCTTGATGCCGAGATAGTGGCAGACCTGCTGCGGCGTTTCGACCGCGGTGGCGAAGCCGTCGATGTCGGAGAGCTTCAGCCCGGCGTCCGCAATGGCGTTGAGCGCGGCATCCGCGTGCAGCTGGAGCTGCGAGGCGTTGGGGATGACACCGAGCTCGGTGGTCTCGGCCGCGCCGACGACGGCAACCTGATTCCTGCGCATGGCTTATCCCTTCGCCGGACGAAACACGGGGAGGGTGATCTTGTCGTCGAGCGCCTGGAAAGCCACCTCGAGCTTCATGTCGAGCTCGAGCGCCTCGGGCGTCTGCGGGCAGTCGATGATGTTGCTCATCATCCGCGGCCCCTCGTCGAGCTCCACCACGGCGATCGCATAAGGCGGCGTGAAGCCGGGTGCGGCGGGACGGTGGTTGATCACGTAGCTGTAGAGGAAGCCCTTGCCGCTCGCCTTGAAGATGCTGACCTTGCGCGAGGCGCAGGACGGACAGAATGGCCGCGGCGGAAAGTAGACATGCGCGCAGGCGTCGCAGCGCTGCAGGCGCAGTTCGCCTGCCTTGGTGCCGTCCCAGAAATGCTGGGTCTCCGGCGTCGGTTTCGGTCGCGCGCGCTGCGGTTCGGCCATGTCGGAAGACCCTCCCAGGGGACAGGCTTTACGCCCGCCTATTTCGATCTTGATGCGACAATCGACCATGGCGCGTCAACGGTCCAGCAATGTGCATGCATGCCATCATGCGCACAATGCTTGTGTCGAACTGAGCCAGCGCTATAGATTGCGCGCGACAATATTCCGTGAGACAGACATGCCCGATTTTCCGACACTGGCGAAGCTCGCCGAAGACCTCGAAAGCGGCCGCACGACCTCCCGAAAGCTGGTCGAGGCGTGCATTGCCAGGATCGCCGACCCTGCCGGCGAAGGGCAGCGGGTCTTCATCCATGTCGACAAGGACGCCGCGCTCGCGGCGGCGGATGCGATGGACGGCTTGCGCAAGGTCAAGGCGGCGCCGTCGCGTTATGCCGGCATCCCGATCTCGATCAAGGATCTGTTCGACATCAGGGGCCAGGTGACGCGCGCCGGCTCCCGCGCGCTCGACGATTCCCCGCCGGCCGAGCAGGACGCCGTCACGGTGGCGCGGCTGCGCAAGGCCGGCTTCGTCGTGATCGGGCGGACCAACATGACCGAGTTCGCCTATTCCGGCATCGGCATCAATCCGCACTATGGCACGCCCAAGGGCGCCTGGAACCGGGGCGAGGGCCAAGGTCAGGGGCACGTGCCCGGCGGCTCGTCCTCGGGCGCGGCGGTGTCCGTGCTCGACGGCATGGCGCATGGCGCGCTCGGCACCGACACCGGCGGCTCCTGCCGGATTCCGGCGGCCTTCAACGGCATCGTCGGCTACAAGCCGACGCAGCGGCGCGTGCCGCTCGATGGCTCGGTGCCGCTGTCGTTCTCGCTCGACAGCATCGGCCCGCTGGCGCGATCGGTCAGCTGCTGTGCCATTCTCGACGCCGTGCTGGCGAACGAGCCGATCACGGCGCTGAAGCCGCGCCCGGTGAAGGGCATGCGGCTCGCGGTGCCGACCACGATCGCGCTCGACGATCTCGATGCGGAGGTCTCCGAGACGTTCGAGCGCGCACTGAAATCGCTCGCCGATCACGGTGCCATCATCGAGCGCATCGAGATGGCGGAATTCCACGATATCGGGCCGATGAACGCCAAGGGCGGCTTTGCGGCCTCGGAGAGCTACGCCTGGCATCGCTATCTCATCACCGCGAAGGGTGACGTCTATGACCCCCGCGTCTCCGTCCGCATCATGCGCGGCGAGGCGCAGAGCGCGGCCGACTACATCGATCTCCTCAATGAGCGCCGCTCGCTGATCGCCCGCGTCAATGCACGCATCGCGCCCTATGACGCCCTGGTGCTGCCGACCACCGCCAACACGCCGCCGAAGATCGCCGACCTTGCCGACGACAAGGCCTTCACCACCCAGAATTTGCGCGCGCTGCGCAATTGCACCCTGATCAACATGATCGACGGCTGCGCCATCTCGCTGCCCGCGCATCGCGAGGGCGAAATTCCCGTCGGCCTGATGCTGGCGGGCGCGGGCGGCACCGACCGTCGTATCTTTGAACTTGCTGCCGGCATGGAGGCCGTCATTCGTGTTTGACCTCACTTTCACCGTCGACGCCCTGGACACTACCACGCCGCTGACCTTGGCGATCGACCAGATGGTCATCGCCGGATGGACCGGCCGCGATCCCGTCGCGCGCGACAAGCACATCAAAGAGCTGCAGGAGATGGGCATCGCCCCGCCGGCCTCGACGCCGATCTACTACCGTGCCTCGGCCCGGCGGCTCACCCAGGACGACAGCATCGAATGCTGCGGCGGCGACTCGTCGGGTGAAGTCGAGTTCGTGCTGATCGGCTGGCAGGGACGCATTTTCGTCGGCTGCGGCTCGGACCACACCGACCGCAAGGTCGAGGCCTACAACGTCACGGTGTCCAAGCAGATGTGCGACAAGCCGATCGCATCGACGCTATGGGAGCTCGAGGACGTCATCGGCCACTGGGACAAGATGATCCTGCGCTCCTACGCCACCATCAAGGGCGAGCGCGTGCTCTACCAGGAGGGCACGCTGGACGCGATGCTGCCGGTCAAGGACCTCATCGCGCGCGGCTTCGAAGGCGGCAAGTTCCCCGACGGCTGCGCCATGTTCGGCGGCACGTTCGCGGCCAAGGGCGGCATCCGCCCGGCGGAGCGGTTCGAGTTCGAGCTGGAGGATCCCGTGCTGAAGCGGACGATCAAGCATGGGTACGACGTGGTGACGCTGCCGGTGCGGGGGTGAGCGGCGTCGTCATTGATTGACGGGCTTGGCTTGAGCGCCCGGTGCTTCCCTCAGCAGTAGCGGCCGGCTCTTGGCCACTGCCGCCTGGGTATCGCCGATCAATCCAGCCGTCTGCATGCGATCGATGGCGTAATCTCGTGAGCGAGTGTCGAATGTTCGATTGGGGGACGGCTGTCGTGCGCGCGTCATGAGAAACGCGACTTCGTCGATATCGAGGTCCGCGAGCGCCTTTCCAAAGTAGGCCTCGGCCCCGGCCGCCACGCCATATGCACCGCGACCCAGATAGCTCTCATTGAGGTAGATCTCGAGGATCCTGTCCCGGGACAGGCTGCGGGTGACGCGCTGCATGAAGTAGATCGTCGCGATCGGATCCATCTGCCGGTCATGCCCCGGACTGAGCAATTTTAGGCAGTTCGTGACAGATTGCGTGATGCCGGCCGGTCTCGGGCCGTGGCCGGTACCCAGGCCCAGCGCGATCTCGACGATCGGATTGAGTGTCCAGGCTTCATAGAAGTCAGGTTGCTCATAAGCGATCACCGCGTTGCGGAGCAAAGGCGGGACATCGGCGACTGGAATGATGGCGCGCTTGGGATCGTTCCTGCACGCCGGGCCTGTCGATGAAACCGACGCGAGTTGGGCTTCGGTCGGAAGGCCGATGTTGTAACCGTAGTGCCAGACCAGCCAGGCGAAGATGGCCAGCAGGCCCGCGACACCGAGCGAGAGCAGGACCAACGCTGTCTTGGCAGCAACGACGAAGAATTTGCGCATCGCGTGCAGGCTGAAGGAGCGGGACGGAGTGCGTACAACCTCGCGGTGGAACCAGACAGAATTGGGGCGGCGCGGTCTCGCGGAAATCGGGTGGTTGTTCGAGCCATGATCTGCCACACCCACTGCCGTCATTCCGGGGCGCGCCCATTTGGGCGCGAGCCCGGAATCCATCGAGCCGCAAGGTTGGTGGATGAATGGATTCCGGGCTCGCGACTGCGTCGCGCCCCGGAATGACAAAAGTGGACAGGATGACCGCTATGGCAATTGCGAAACGTGCCCCCGCTGTCGATGAGGCGACCGACCTCGCTGCCCACGTTGATGCCCTGGGCTGGCCCCAAATCACCTCCGAGCTAGACACCCAGGGCTGCGCCGTCCTGAAGGGCCTGCTCACGCCCGGGCAATGCGGCGCCATCGCCGCGCTCTATCCGGACGACACGCACTTCCGCAGCCGCGTCGTCATGGGCCGCCACGGCTTCGGCCGCGGCGAATACAAATATTTCGCCTACCCGCTGCCCGACCTGATCGCGCAGCTGCGCCCGGCTCTCTACGCGCATCTGCAAGGCATCGCCAACCGCTGGAACGAGGCGATGGGGATCGATATCCGTTATCCAGCCGAACATGCGGCGTTCCTGACGCGCTGTCACGACGCCGGGCAGGCGCGGCCGACGCCGCTGCTGCTGCAATATCAAGCCGGCGACTACAACTGCCTGCATCAGGATCTCTATGGCGAGCACGTGTTCCCGCTCCAGGTCGCGATCCTGCTCTCCGAGCCCGGCCGCGATTTCACCGGCGGCGAATTCGTGCTGACGGAACAACGCCCGCGCATGCAGTCGCGCGCCGAGGTGGTGCCGCTGGCGCAGGGCGATGCGGTGGCCTTCGCTGTGCATCATCGCCCGGTGCAGGGGACACGCGGCACCTACCGCGTTAATCTGCGCCATGGCGTCAGCAGGATCAGGTCCGGCCAGCGCCACACGCTGGGTGTGATCTTTCATGATGCCAAATGAGCGCTGCGATTGACGGGTGATCTGTTCGACAGCGTCGCCGAGGCGCAGCCGTCGCGCGAGGAGATCGCCGACGGCGCCGTGCTGCTGCGCGGCTTCGTCAGGCCGATCGAGAGCGAGCTGATCGAAGCGGTCCGCGCGGCCGTGGCGCAATCGCCGTTCCGCCGCATGACCACGCCCGGCGGCCACCTGATGTCGGTGGCGATGACCAATTGCGGCGAGCGCGGTTGGATCACCGATCACACCGGCTACCGCTACGATCCCATCGATCCCCGCACCGGCGCGCCGTGGCCGGCGATGCCGCCGGTGCTCCGCGATCTGGCCTTGCGCGCAGCGGAGCAGGGCGGCTTCGCAAACTTCGCCCCCGATGCCTGCCTCGTCAACCGCTACGAGCCCGGCACCCGGCTGTCGCTGCATCAGGACAAGGACGAGCTGGATTTCAACGCGCCGATCGTCTCGGTCTCGCTCGGCCTGCCCGCGACCTTCCTGTTCGGCGGCATGGCACGCAGCGACAAGCCGCGCCGCTTCCGGCTGGTGCATGGCGATGTCGTCGTCTGGGGCGGTGCCAGCCGGCTCGCCTATCACGGCGTGGCACCGCTCGCCGACGGCGAGCATCCGCTGCTCGGCCGGAAGCGGATCAATCTGACGTTCCGCAAGGTGGCCTGAAGCAGTTCCTTCGCGCCTGTCCATCGTCTAAGCTTCGGCGAGGGGAGGCGGCGACATGACGACGACAGAGGTCTCGACCGGCGCGAGCGAACGCGCAACTCGCACGGGACTTTATCTCGCCGTGCTGCAACTGGTGTTCACGCTGGGCTGGACGACTTATGTCGTCTATCTGCCGAAGCTCGCAGCCGATGTCGGCATCGCGCCGGCGGCGGTGATCCTCATCCTGATGCTGGACCAGGCCATCTTCACCATCGCCGACACCGCGATGGGAATCGCCGCCGACAGGATTGCGCCCTTCGCCGGCAGGCTCGGCCTGTTCGTCGGCGTGCTGGCGGCGATCTCCTGCGCGGCCTTCGTCGCAATGCCTTTCGTGGCCGGGATCGGCGCGGGCGCGCAGGCCCCGTTGATCGCGCTGATCGTGGTCTGGTCGATCACGTCGTCGGCCCTGCGGGCGCCGCCGCTGACCCTGCTCGGCAGATATCGCGCGAAGCCACAGGTGCCGTTCCTCGCCACGCTGGCCATGCTGGGCTATGGCGTCGCCGGCGCGGTCTCGCCCTATCTCGGCGTCGTGCTGCGCGAGCATGACGCGCGGCTGCCCTTCGTAATCTCCAGCGCCGTGCTGCTGCTGACGGCACTCGGGTTGTCGCGGGTCGAGTTTGAGGTGGCGCGCGACACCTCGCCGCCGACGCCGGCCGAAGCGGCCAAACCGCTCGGCCTCGTGCCGATCGCCTTCATCGTCGCGATGGTGGCGCTGGCGCTCGGCTATCAGCTGCACTTTGCCATGAACAGCGCCCCGTCCTATCTGCGGTTCGCCGCAGCCGGTGAGCTGCAATGGCTGATGCCGGTGTTCTGGATCGGTTTCAACATCGCGATGTTTCCGGCGAGCCTCGTCGTCAAGCACCGCGGCGGCCTGATCGTGATGGGCGCTGCCGGGTTGCTCGGCGCGGTCGCGATCGCGGCGGCCGAGCTTGCCGGCAGCCTCAATAGCCTGATCGCCGCTCAATTCCTCGCCGGCGCCGCCTGGGGCTGCATGCTCATGAGTGCGATCTCCGCGGCGCTTGCGATCGGCTCGACCGGCGCGGAGGGCAAGGTCACCGGCCTCGTGTTCTCCGCACTCGCGCTCGGCACCTTCGCGCGGATGGCGGCCGTCGCCGGCGGCCTGCAGAAGATGCCGGACTACGCACCGCTGCTGCACTGGGCGCCGGTCGCCTGCTGGTCGGTCGCAGGCGCGGGCCTGCTCGTGATCGCGGCGGCCCGGCTACAGGGCGTTGCTCACGTCAAGGCTTCGGCGGGTGGATGAACGCCCAGGGGCTGACTTCCGAATCCCTGGTCACCTCGACCGAGATCAGATACGGCCCGCCATGCGCGAGCGCCTTCTCCATCGCGGCCTTGAACTGGTCCGGCGCAGTGACGCGCGCGGCCGCGACGCCGAAGGACTCCGCCAGCTTGACGAAATCCGGATTGACGAGATCCGAGGCCACCACGCGGCCGTCGAAGCGTTCGCGCTGGTCGCGGCGGACATTGCCGTAGGCGTTGTTGTTGAACACCAGCGTCACCACGCCGATGTTGAACTGCACGGCGGTGGCGAGCTCCTGCACGCCGAACATGAAGCCGCCGTCGCCGGTGATCGCCACGACGGGCTTGTCGGGATTGGCGACCTTGGCCCCGAGCGCGGTCGGGAAGCCCGAGCCGAGCGTGCCCTGGTAGCCCGAGGTGATGAAGGTACGCGGCTGGTAGATCGGAAAGCCGTACCAGGAGGCGAAGCCGAATTGCGAGAGCTCATCGGTGACGATCGCATTCGCCGGCAGCACCTCGCGCAGGATGTTGAGATAGGCCATCTGCGGCTGGATGCGCTGGATCTCCTGCTGCGCCGCCGCGCTGGCGTCACGAATGGTTGCGCGGCGGCCGGCCATCTTGCTGTAACCGGCCCTGCTGACGGCGGCAGCGAGATCGGCGGTTGCGGACTTCGCATCGGCGACGATGGCGGTATCCGAGATGAACCGTCGCATCTCGACCGGATCGATGTCGATGCGGATGCTTTTCAGGCCAGGGGGCAGATACGGCCAGCGCGACATGGTCGGCAGCTCGAGCCGCGTGCCGATGCCGATCATGAGATCGGTGCTCGGCCATAGCTTGTAGGCGGCGGCCATGGTGAGCCCGAGCTCATGGGCGTTGGAGACGATGCCGCGACCACTGCGGAAGGCGACGACCGGCGCATCGATCATCTCGGCGAGCTCGAGGATTTCCTCGCCTGCTTCGATCGCGCCGCTGCCGACGAAGATCATCGGCGCCTTGCTGTTCTTGATGAGCGCTGCGGCCTGCTTGATCATGTCAGGGTCAGGCTGCGGCGCTGGCAGCGGCTCCAGCACTTGCGCGGGGGCCGTGTCGGCGCGCTGTGTGAAGATATCCCAGGGCATCTCGACCGAGGCCGGGCCGCGCCGCCCCGACATCATCTCCTGGAAGGCGCGCGCGACGACCGTCGGCGCTTTGGCGGGATATTCGATCCGGTCGGCCCATTTCACATAGGTACGCAAGGTCGCAAGCTGGTCCGGCATCTCGTGCAGATGGCCGCGGCCCTTGCCGAGAAACTGCGTCGGCACCTGGCCGGTGACGCACAGCACCGGCTCGTTGCAGCCGAACGCAGTGAGCAATGCCGCGCTGGCATTGAGCACGCCGGGGCCGGGCACCACGCTGAACACGCCGGGCCTGCCGCTCGAGCGCGCATAGCCGAACGCCATGTAGCCGCAGGCCTGCTCGTGCCGTGCGCCGATCACCTTGAGCTGGGCCTGGTGGAAGGCGTCGAACAGCCCGTAGACCTGCGCGCCCGGCAGGCCAAACACGGTGTCGACGCCATGGGCGACAAGGCCGCTTACGATCGCTTCGCCGCCGGTGAGGGTGGTCATTGCATCATTCCACTTCGATTTTTTGGTCAGGCTTCGTCGACGACACCGTTGCGCAACAAGCCGATGCCCTCGGCGGCGACCTCGACGACGTCGCCGGGCTTCAGGTAACGTGGCGGATCGAACCGGGCGCCGGCGCCGGTCGGCGTGCCCGTTACGATGATATCGCCGGGGACGAGGGTTGCGAAGGTCGAGATATAGTTCAAGAGATAGCGGAACGGAAACATCAGCCGGCTGGTGCGATCGTCCTGCCTGAGCTCGCCGTTGACATGGGTGGTGAGCCTGATGTCGGCGATCTGCGATTCCCGCGTGTAAGGCACCAGCCACGGGCCGAGGCTGCCGCTGGCATCGAAGTTCTTGCCTTGCGTGACGTTGAATTTGGCGTGGCGCAGCCAGTCGCGCACCGAGCCTTCGTTGCAGAGCGTGAGCGCGGCGATGTGGTCGAGCGCGCTGCTCTCCGGGATGTGGCGGCCCGCCTTGCCGACGACCAGCACGATCTCGCCCTCATAATCGAGCTGAGCGGAGGCGCGCGGGCGCACCAGCGGCGTGTCGTGGCCGACGAAGGAGCGGGGCGAGCGCATGAACATGCTCGGATATTTCGGCGCCTCCTGGCCGTCCTTGTACTCGGCGTTACGATCAGGGTAGTTGACGCCGATGCAGATGATCTTTTCCGGCGCGGGCACCGGCGGCAGCCAGGTGACGTCGGTCAGCGCGTGGTCCGGCTTGCGGCCCGCGGCTTCCTCGGCAAGGCTGATGAGCTTGCCGGCCGCGATCACCTCGCGCAGCGTCGGATAGTGTTTTGCGTAACGCCCGGAGAGGTCGACGATGCCGCCCTCCAGGACGGCACCGTAGCTGACATCACCCTTGACGGAATAGGTGGCGAGGCGAGGGAGCTTCATCGGCAATCTCTCCTGTCGCAGGGACCCATACCGCGCGATCTAACGATGTGGTCGCCGGGCGTACCGAACGACCAGTCTTCACCAAACCACGTCCTGTGGTTATGGGTCCCTGCGTTCGCAGGGACGACGGCCTGAGAGGTTCTCGCGAGCATCAATCCGCCACCAGCACGTCGGCCACGAATTTCGGCTCGCGCACGGCCTGGCCGGTGAACGGCGAGCCCTGCTCGAACCAGGAGCGCGGGGCGGGGGCGCCCCACAGCGTCTGGCGGCGCGGATCGCGCAGCGACCAGCGCAGCGGTTCGTGGTCGTGATCCCCGGTGAAATAGTCGCTGGTGTAGAGCTCGAGCCGGTGTCCATCAGGATCGCGCACATAGAGGAAGAAAGCGTTCGAGATGCCGTGGCGTCCGGGGCCGCGCTCGATGTTCTTCACGAAGCCTTGCGAAGCCATGACGTCGCAGAGATGGATGATGTTCATCGCCGTCGGCGTCCAGTAGGCGAAATGATGCAGGCGCGGGCCCTTGCCGTTGGTGATGGCGAAGTCGTGGACGTTGCCCTTGCGATGCATCCAGGCCGCTGCGATACGGCCGTTCGGTCCATCCTCCTCGGCGTATTCGGTGAGGCGGAAGCCGAGCCGCGCGTAGAAATCGACGGTGTCCTGCACCTCGGCGGCGAAGACGTTGAAATGGTCGAGCCGCTGCGGATGGCAGCCCCTGTAGAGATCGTAGCGGCGCAGCAGATGCGGGCGCTTGTCCATCGCCGCATAAAGCTCGATCTGGAAGCCGAAGGGATCGGTGAACTGCAGGGTGCGGCCCTGGAACGGCTGGTCGGCGAAGGCGTAGCTCAGACCGTTCTCGGACAGGAACGCGGCAGCCTTGTCGAGGTCTTTGTCATTGCCGACCTTGAAGCCGAGCCTGTTACAGGCGGGCGCCGCGGCCTTCCGCAACACCAGCGAGTGATGCTGGTGCTCCTCGGCCGCGCGCAAATACACGACCTTGTCGTCGGCATCCTCGACATGCAGGCCGACGGTGGTCTCGTAGAACTCGCGGCTCAGCTTCAGATCGGTGACGTCGAGCACGACGTGGCTGGAGCGGATGATGTTGAACGGCGGCTCGAAGATATGTTGTGGTATGGGCATTGGCGTTTCCCCTCGGTCCTGTCATTCCGGGGCGGCTCGCAGAGCCGAACCCGGAATCCATCGCGCAGCAGAGTTGGTGGATGAATGGATTCCGGACACGCGCGTCGCGCGCCCCGGAACGACTCAAATTCCCAGCCTCTGAATCTTGTGCGTGCCCCGCGCCAGCGAGACGTGCTTGGTTTCCATGTAGAAGTCGAACGAATAATCGCCGCCGTCGCGGCCGATGCCGGAGGCCTTCATGCCGCCGAACGGCGTCGGCAGATGGCGGACGTTTTCCGAATTCAGCCAGATCATGCCGGCCTCCAGCGCGTCCGCCACGCGCAAGGCGCGGCCGACGTCGTTGGTCCAGACATAGCCGGTGAGGCCATAGCGGATGTCGTTGGCGATCTCGATCGCGTCAGCCTCGTCCTTGAAGGGCAGCACGGTGAGGAAGGGGCCGAACACCTCCTCCTGCGCCACGCGCATCCTGCCGTTCGCGCCGGTGACCAAGGTCGGCTCGACATAATGTCCGCCGCCCGGGCCGTCATGGGCCTTGCCGCCGACCGCGATGGTTGCGCCGTCCTGCCGCGCGACGTCGAAATAGGAGCAGACCTTTGCAAGATGCCGCTCGTGGATCAGCGGCCCGATCTCGGTTGTGGGATCGAGGGGATGGCCGACCTTCAGCGCCTTCACGCGCGCGGTCAGCTTTTCGATGAACTTGTCGGCGATGCTCTGCTGGATCAGCAGGCGGCTGGACGAGGTGCAGCGCTCCCCGTTGAGCGAGTAGATCATGAACACGACGGCATCGAGCGCGCGGTCGAGATCGGCGTCGTCGAACACGATGACGGGATTTTTGCCGCCGAGCTCGAAATGGACGCGCTTCAGGGTCGGTGCGCCCTGAACCATGATCGCCGAGCCCGTCGCGCTTTCGCCGACGAAGCCGATCGCCTTGATGGCGGGGTGCTCGGTCAGCGCCTTGCCGGCCTCCTCGCCGAAGCCGTGCACGGTGTTGAGCACGCCGTCGGGCACGCCGGCCTCCTTGACCAGCCTGGCCAGAATGGACGCCGTCACCGGCGACCACTCCGCCGGCTTGTGCACGACGGTGCAGCCGGCCGCCAGCGCCGGGGCGATCTTCCAGGTCGAGAGCATGAACGGCGTGTTCCACGGCGTGATCACGCCGACCGGGCCGATCGGCACGCGCGTCGAGATGTTCCAGTGCTCGTCGCTCGGCGTGTTGAGGCCGTCGCGCGCCTCCGCGCATTTGTCGGCGAAGAAACGGAAATTCTCGGCGGCGCGGATCGCCGCCTTGGCCATGAAGCGATAGGCCTGCCCGGTGTCGATGCATTCGAGCACCGCGATGTCCTCGGCATTGTCCTCGATCGCGTCGGCCACGCGATGCAGCAGCTTCTTCCGCATCGCCGGGCCCATGTCGCGCCAGGATTTGAAGGCGAGCGAGGCGGCCGTCGCCGCCGCGTCGATATCCTCCGCATTGCCGCGCGCGACACTGGCGAGCGCCGCGCCATCCACCGGCGACCTGGTCTCGAAGGTCTCGCCGGAAATCGAGGCAACGATCTTGCCGTCGATCATGTGACCGATGCCGTCGGCACGCAGCGACTTCAGGAGCGGTGCGGCGCGATCGCGGTTGGCCTGGAACACATCGGCTTTCGGGCTGGGCTTATCCATGGGCGGCCTCCGCTTTCAGGGCGTCGTGGATGTTGTTGCGCTTCCAGCTGGTCTCCTTGTCGTTGATCTGCATGTCGAACGACAAAGCGAACTTGCTGGCGGCGAAGACGGGATCGAGATGCTTCGAGAGCGCCTGGAAGACGTGCTCGCCGGCTTTCTGGCGCGTGGGAAGGTCGCGACCCTCGCCGATGCGCAGCACCATGTCGAGAAAGCCGTAGTCCTGCCGTGCGTCGGCGATCGCATAGTGCTCGCACCTGACAGCGCGGACGCGGATGCCGCCGAGCGGGAAGATGCCGGTCTCGACCGCCGCCTTGCGCACGACCTCGCAGACCAGCTTCATATCGAGACGGCTGTCGAGATTGGCCGAATATTCGATCGTGAAATGCGGCATCGCGGTTTCACTCCCTGTGTCGTCTTGTTGCTTTACGCGAAGTAGCAGCTGACCGAGCCGTAGGCGCCATAGTCGGCCTGAATTGTGTCGCCCTTGCGGGTCTCGATTGGACGGATGAAGGAGCCCGCGAGCACGACCTGTCCGGGCTCCAGCGCAAGGCCGAGCGGCGCGATCTTGTTGGCGAGCCAGGCGACGGCGGTTGCCGGGTGATTAAGCACGCCGGCGGCAAGGCCGGTCTCCTCGAGCTGGCCGTTCTTGAAGCACAGCGCGCCGATCCAGCGCAGGTCGGCGTCGAGCGGGCGGATCGGCCGTCCCCCGAGCACGATGCCGGCATTGGCCGCGTTGTCGGCGATGGTGTCGAAAATCTTGCGCGTCGCCTTCGTCTGGGGATCGACGCGCTCGATCCGCGTGTCCAGGATCTCCAGCGCCGGCACCACGAAATCGGTGGCGTTGAGCACGTCGAACAGGGTGCAGTCGGGGCCTGCGAGCCGCTTGCTCATGACGAAGGCGAGCTCGGCCTCGACACGCGTCGCGATGAAGCGCTCGGTCGGAACGATCCCGCCATCGGCGAAGAACATGTCGTCGAGCAGCACGCCGGAATCTGGCTCGTCGATATTGAGCGCGCTCTGCATCGCCTTCGAGGTCAGGCCGATCTTGTGGCCTTTGACGAGGCGCCCCTCCGCGATCTTGACGTCGACCCAGGCCTTCTGAATCGCGTAGGCATCGGCGATGGTGATCTCGGGAAAATCCTGCGAGAGCTGGCGGATCTGCGTGCGGGTCTTCTCCGCCTGGTGCAGACGCCGCGCGCAAGCTTGGATATCGTCGTTGGAAAGCGCCATTTGTGATCTTACAAATTGGGGTGCCGCGAAATACTTAACATGTTAAGTGAATGCGTCAAACACAATTTCGGCTTGCTGCACTGCAAACGTTTCGCGGTTTGAAAGGGCGTCATGGTGAAGAGACCGGCTGATCCAGCCAACGGAAGCGCCCCTGCCGCAGAACCTGTCGCAAGGCAGGTGCCGATGCGCGATTTCTCGCGCTCGCTGCCGATGTCGCTGCTGCGGGCGCGCGAGGCGGTGATGCGGCAGTTTCGCCCCTCGCTGCGCGAGCACGGCCTGACCGAGCAGCAATGGCGCATCCTGCGTGCCCTGGCGGCGATCGAAGCGGTCGAGGTCACGGAACTGGCGCGCACCGCGTTCCTGCTCGGGCCGAGCCTGTCGCGCATCCTGCGCGATCTCGAGGCGCGCCATCTGATCGAACGCAAGACGGCGAAAGCGGACCAGCGCCGCAGCATGGTCTCGATCTCGAAGGAGGGGGTGAAGCTGATGGCCTCGGTCGCGCCCACCTCGGAAGCGATCTATGCCGAGATCACGCGGCGCTTTGGCGCGCGCAAGCTCGCCGAATTGCAGGACATGCTGGGCGCGCTCGAACAGAGTCTTGCGGAGCTCGGCGGCGCCGAGGAGGCAAGTTCCGAGGAGTGACAGCAGATATGCACGTCCGGGTGCCGCAAGCCATGGACATGAATGCGCATTTTCGCGCAAATAGTGGCCCGGGCTGGCGGTCGATCAGGCGCCGATTCCAGGCGCCAGAAGGCGGCCGCATGGGCGTTGCGTCATTGCGAGCGTAGCGCGGCGGCCCGGTTCGCGGTAACAGCAGGTTCGTGCTGTCGCGGCGCTCGTCGTGGTGACGCTGGTCCAAATAACACGGTCCAAACAACAAAGAAGGAAGGCAACGTGGCGAACAAGGTCAAGGAAATCTGGAAGTCGGGCAAGGCCGTGGTCAACGCGTGGCTCGCAATTCCCTCCGGCTTCTCGGCCGAAATGATCGCGCAATGCGGCTTCGACAGCGTCACCGTCGACATGCAGCATGGCGTGCAGGACTATCTGTCGATGGTGCAGTGCTTCCAGGCCATGGACAAGCATCCCGTGACCCCGATGGTCCGCGTGCCCTGGAACGAGCCCGGCATCATCGGCAAGGTGCTCGACGGCGGCGCCTATGGCGTGATCTGCCCGATGGTCAACACGCCGCAGGAGGCGAAGAACCTCGTCTCCTATTCGAAATATCCGCCGCAGGGCGTGCGCTCCAACGGCCCGATCCGCGCCGGCATGTACGGCACCGCGGGCTCGTATCAGAAGACCGCGAACGCCGACACCATCCTGCTGCCGATGATGGAGACCAAGACCGCGGTCGAGAACATGGAAGCCATCCTCGATGTCGAAGGCATCGACGGCGTCTATATCGGACCGTCCGATCTCGGCTTCTCCTACGGCCTCGAGCCCAAGCTCGATCGCTCTGAGCCCGAGATCCTCGCGATCTACGAGAAGATCATCAAGGAGTGCGGCAAGCGCGGTCTCAACCCGGGCATCCATTGCAGCGGCGCAGAAGGCGCGGCACGCGCCATCAACATGGGCTTCAAGCTTGTGACGCTCTCGAACGAGGTCGGCCTGATGACGACCTACGCCAAGATGCAGGTCAACGCGACCCGCAAGGATTCCGGCGGCAAGGCCTAACAAACTCGCGAATGGGGAATGGGGAGTAGCGAATAGCGCTGCTCCCCTTTTCCATTCGCACTCGCTACTCACGATTCGCTTTTAGGAGACCTCCCATGACCATCAGCCCCGTCATCCGCCTGCATCCCGATGATGGCGTGCTGATCGCGCGCGCCAGCCTGCCGCCGGGAACGGTGGTGGCCGACGGCGTGACCACGGTCGAGCGCATTCCCTCCGGCCACAAGGTCGCGATCAAGCCGTTCTTGGTGGGCGAGCCTGTCATCCGCTACGGCCAGATCATCGGCTTTGCGACCCAGGCCATCGCGCCGGGCCAGCACGTCCATGTGCAGAACATCGGCATGGGCGATTTCGCCAAGGACTATGCCTACTGCGCCGACGTCAAGCCGACGCCGAATTTCGACCTGCCGGCGACCTTCGAGGGCATCCGCCGCCCGGACGGCCGCGTCGCCACGCGCAATTACATCGGCATCCTCACCTCGGTGAATTGCAGCGCGCATGTCGCGAGCCTCGTCGCCGACGTCTTCAAGAAGAATCCATTCACCGGCGACAATCCGCTGGCCGAATTCCCCAATGTCGACGGCGTGGTCGCACTCACCCACAAGACCGGCTGCGGCATGACGCAGAACGAGCCGCTGGCGCTGCTCCGCCGCACGCTCGGCGGCTATGCGCGGCACGTCAATTTCTCCCATGTCATCGTGCTTGGGCTGGGCTGCGAGGTGAACCAGATCGGCGGTCTCATGGAAGAGCAGAAGCTCGCGGGACGCCTGCGCGCGATGGACATCCAGGAGGTCGGCGGCACCCGCAAGACGGTGGAAGCAGGCATCGCCTTCGTGCGCGAGGCGCTGGCTGACGCCAACAAGGTCAAGCGCGAATCCGTGCCGGCGAGCGAGCTCACGGTCGCTCTGCAATGCGGCGGTTCGGACGGCTATTCCGGCGTGTCGGCCAATCCCGCGCTTGGAGCGGCCAGCGACCTCATCGTGCGCCACGGCGGTACCGTGATCCTGTCGGAGACGCCGGAGACCTATGGGGCCGAGCATCTCCTGACGCGTCGCGCCGTCAGCCGCGAGGTCGGCGAGAAGCTGGTCGACCTGATGCGCTGGTGGGACGAATACACGGCGCGCGAAGGTGCCGAGATGAACGCCAATCCGAGCCCAGGCAACAAGGCCGGCGGCCTCACCACCATCCTGGAGAAGTCGCTCGGCGCGATGGCGAAGGCCGGCACCACCAATCTCGTCGAGGTGCTGCGCTACGCCGAGCCCATCACCAAGAAGGGTTTCGTCTTCATGGACACGCCCGGCTACGATCCGGTCGCTGCGACCGGTCAGGTCGCCGGCGGCGCCAATCTCGTCTGCTTCACCACCGGCCGCGGCAGCGTGTTCGGCTGCAAGCCGGCGCCCTCGATCAAGCTTGCCACCAACACGCCGATGTACAAGCGCATGGAAGAGGACATGGACGTCAATTGCGGCACCATCCTCGAAGGCGAGGAGAGTGTGCAGGAATGCGGCCAGCGCATCTTCGATCTCATTCTCAAGACGGCTTCGGGACAGCCGACCAAGAGCGAGAGTTTCGATTTCGGCGGCGCCGAGTTCGCGCCCTGGGTGCTCGGAGCAACGATGTAATTGAACTTGGCGCAAATCGCTGCCAAAATTTGCGGCATCGCAGCGAGGGCTTACGTAACTTTACGGAGGTACCGCGTAGCCGCACGGATTCCTCTGGTCACCTATGATTAATAGTTCCCGTCGTAATCCTTGAGCAATGCGGGCCACTCCTTCGAGGGCGCTGCCCCTTTGACAGGACACGTCAACGATGACGCATGCGGTACGGCCAACTGGCGTGGAAAATCTCCTCGGCGAGGAGGAGCTGATCGTCTCGAAGACCGATCTCAAAGGCCGTATCACTTACGCCAATGATGTCTTTCTCCGCATGGCGAAGTACTCCTGGAAGGAGCTGATGGGCGCGCCCCACAGCCTGATCCGCCACCCGGACATGCCGCGCTGCGTCTTCAAGCTGCTGTGGGATACGCTCCAGACCAAGCAGGAGATCTTCGCCTACGTCGTCAATCTCGCCGGCGATGGCAGCCACTATTGGGTGTTCGCCCACGTCACTCCGACGTTCGACGATCGCGGCAACATCATCGGCTATCACTCCAATCGACGCCGGCCCGATCCGGCGCCGGTCGAGAAAATCAAACCGATCTACAAGACGCTCTGCGCGGAAGAGGCGCGCCACGCCAATGCCAAGGACGGCATGCGTGCGAGCTTCGACATGATGGTCGGTCTGCTCAAGCAAAACGGTGTTGGCTACGATGAATTTGTGCTCTCTCTCTAAGGCGCAGGGAGCGACTGCAGTCGCGTGCCTTCTCGCCGGCATCGCGTTCGTCGTCTCGCTGCTCGGCGGAAGCGGAATCATCAGTGCCGCGCCGCTCGGAGCGGCGATCCTGCTGCTCGGCTACGCGCTCTGGTGCCAGCACCGGGTTGCCGTGGCCGTCGACGAGGTTGCTGACGTCTGCCGCAAGGCGGCGCGCGGCGATCTCGAAGCGCGGGTCATGAGCGAGCGCCAGGCCGGGCGGATCGGCGCCATCCAGAAATCCGTCAACGACATGCTCGACATCGCCGACGCCTTCGTCCGCGAGGCTTCGGCATCGATGGACTATGCCAGCCGCGGCAAGTATTTCCGCAAGATCCTCGCGCGCGGACTGCCCGGCTCGTTCCGCCGCTCGGCAACCGTCATCAATGCCGGCACCGACAGCCTCGGCCGCCGCGTGGTGGAGATCGCGGGCCTTGCCAAACAGTTCGGTACGCATCTCGACGAGGTCGCAGGCAGCCTGATGAGCGCCGCGACCGACCTTGAATCCGACGCCGGCCAGATGGCGGCGGCGGCGGAGACGACGAGCCGCCAGACCTCCGGCATGCGCAGTGCATCCGATCAGGCCTCGAGCAATGTTGCGACGGTGGCGAGTGCGGCGGAACAGCTCGCATCCTCGATCGCGGAGATCAGCCGCCAGGTGGCCGGCTCCACCACGAGCACGGGACGCGCCGTCGACGAAGCCAACCGGGCCGGCAACGAAATCCGTACCCTCGCGGAGGCCGCGATGCGGATCGGCGACGTCGTCAAGCTGATCAGCGAAATCGCCTCGCAGACCAACCTGCTGGCGCTCAACGCCACCATCGAGGCGGCGCGGGCAGGCGAGGCCGGCCGCGGCTTCGCCGTGGTCGCCTCCGAGGTCAAGAGCCTCGCCAACCAGACCGCAAAGGCGACCGAGGAGATCAGCGCCAAGGTCGGCGAGATGCAGCAATCGACCAGCAACTCGGTCGCGGCGGTCGAAGCGATCGCGCAGACCATCGCCGAAATCGACGGCATCACCGCGAGCATTGCGGCCTCGATCGAGCAGCAGGGTTCCGCGACGCGCGAGATCGCCCGCAACGTCCACGAAGCTTCCGCCGGCACCTCGCAGGTGTCCTCCAACGTGTCAGGCATCAGCGAGGCCGCCGCCGACACCGGCCGCGTCGCCAGCCGCGTCAACAGCGCCTCCGAACGCGTCCACGGCGAGGTTGAGACGCTCCGCCGCGAGGTGACGCAGTTCCTGCAGCGGCTGACCTCGGCGGCGTAGGGCGCACCCACCAGATGTCGTCATGCCCGGGCTTGTCCCGGGCATCCACGTTCTTGGTGACCGCAATAGAAGGTCGTGGATGGCCGGGACGAGCCCGGCCATGACGCCGTAGAGGCTTCAGAGTGCCAACGCTGACATCGTGTGCGGTCGATCGCCCGGACGGCAGGGATACTTCCTAGGCACGCGCTGCCCGTTGTTAGTGCTTGATCGCATCCATCTCAGGTGTTCTGCTCAAAAAAGCTGCTGGAGCACCGCACCCCGTGTCGATCTACGTCGCATTGCATCACGTCACGCACTACAAATACGACCGCCCGATCGATCTGGGACCGCAAACCATCCGCCTGCGCCCGGCGCCGCATACACGCACGCCGATCCTGAGCTATTCGCTCAAGGTCACGCCATCCAACCATTTCGTGAACTGGCAGCAGGATCCGCAAGGCAACTGGCTGGCGCGCTACGTCTTCCCGGAGAAGACCACCGAGCTGAAATTCGAGGTCGATTTCACGGCGCAGATGACCACGGTCAACCCGTTCGACTTCTTCGTCGAACCGTATGCGGACAGCTTCCCGTTCGAATACACCAAGGACCTGAAAACCGAGCTCGCGCCCTATCTCGAGACCGTCAAGCCCGACCGCCTGTTCGCGAAATTTCTCGACACGATCCCGCATGAAGCCCCGAACACCGTCAACTTCCTGGTCGATCTCAACCGCGAGCTTCAGAAGCACGTCCGCTACATCATCCGCATGGAGCCCGGCGTGCAGACACCGGAGGAGACGCTCTCCTCCGGCGCCGGCTCGTGCCGCGACTCCGCCTGGCTCCTGATCCAGACGCTGCGTCATCTCGGGCTCGCGGCACGCTTCGTCTCCGGTTATCTGATCCAGATCCGTCCCGACATCGATCCGATCGAGGGCCCGCCCGAGGTCGAGAACGACTTCACCGACCTGCACGCCTGGGCCGAGGTCTATCTGCCGGGCGCCGGCTGGATCGGCTTCGATGCGACCTCCGGCATGCTCGCGGGCGAGGGCCACATCCCGGTCGCCGCCACGCCGCATTATCGCTCGGCCGCGCCGATCTCCGGCGGGGCCGGCTTTGCCGAGGTCGAGTTCGCCTTCGACATGAGCGTCAAGCGCATCCGCGAGGCGCCGCGCATCACAAAACCCTTCTCCGACGAATCCTGGGCGCGGCTCAACGATCTCGGCGAGCAGGTCGATGGTGATCTCGCCAGCGCGGACGTGCGGCTCACCATGGGCGGCGAGCCGACCTTCGTCTCTGTCGACGATCTCGAAGCGGCGGAGTGGAATACGGAAGCGGTCGGCCCGACCAAGCGCGCGCTTGGCGACGATCTGATCCGCCGCCTGCGCGATCGTTTCGCGCCCGGCGGTCTGCTGCATTACGGCCAGGGCAAATGGTATCCGGGCGAGAGCCTGCCGCGCTGGGCCTTCGGTCTCTACTGGCGCAAGGACGGCGCGCCGATCTGGAAGAATGGCGATCTCATCGCCAGGATCCAAAATCCACGCCGCGCCGAGGCGAAGGACGCCGAGACCTTCATGGAGGGCGCGGCGCTGCGGCTCGGGCTCGATCCCGGCTACATCATGCCGGCCTACGAGGACACGGCGCTCTGGCTTCAGAAGGAAGCCGAGCTTCCCGTCAACGTCGATCCGACCGACTCGAAATTGGCCAATCCGGAGGATCGCGCACGCATGGCGCGCGTGTTCGAGCAGGGTCTGAACACGCCGCGCGGCTTCGTGCTGCCGGTGCAGCGCTGGAACGCGCCGCCGCGCTGGCGCAGCGAACGCTGGCAGCTCCGGCGCAATCACCTGTTCCTGATGCCCGGCGATTCACCGCTCGGCTTGCGCCTGCCGATCGGGTCGCTCGGCTACGTTCCACCCAACCAATATCCCTACGTCGTCGAGCGCGACCCGATGGAGGCGCGCGGCAAGCTTCCGGTGTTCACCCTCGAAGCGCGCCCTGAAGCTCCGCCGCGGGCCGCTCCCGAACAACTCAACACGTCCGTCCCGGTCCGCACCGCGATGTCGGTCGAAGTCCGCGACGGCGTGCTTTGCGCCTTCATGCCGCCGGTCGAGCGCATCGAGGACTATCTCGAACTGGTCGCCGTGTTGGAGGCGACCGCCGAGGAGATGCAGCTCCCCGTCCATGTCGAAGGCTATCCGCCGCCGTTCGATCCGCGCATCGAGGTCATCAAGGTGACGCCCGACCCTGGCGTCATCGAGGTCAACATCCAGCCGGCCAAGAGCTGGCGCGAAGCGGTCGATATCACCACCGGTCTCTATGAGGACGCGGGCAAGGTGCGTCTCGGCGCCAACCGTTTCCTGGTCGACGGCCGCCACACCGGCACCGGCGGCGGCAATCACGTCGTGATCGGCGGCTCCAGTCCTGAGGACTCGCCGTTCCTGCGCCGGCCCGATCTGCTCAAGAGCCTGGTGCTGTACTGGCAGCGGCATCCCTCGCTGTCCTATTTCTTCTCCGGCCTGTTCATCGGCCCGACCAGCCAGGCGCCGCGCATCGACGAAGCCCGGCACGACAGCATCTACGAGCTCGAGATCGCGCTCTCGCACGTGCCGCCGCCCGGCTACCAGGCGCCGCTGTGGCTGGTCGACCGCCTGTTCCGGCATCTGCTCGTCGACATCACCGGCAACACCCACCGCGCCGAGATCTGCATCGACAAGCTCTATTCGCCCGATGGTCCGACCGGCCGTCTCGGCCTCGTCGAATTCCGCGCGCTCGAAATGCCGCCGGACCCGCGCATGTCGCTGGCGCAGCAGCTCTTGATCCGCGCGCTGATCGCCAAGATGTGGCGCGAGCCGCAGGCCGGCAAGTTCGTGCGCTGGGGCACCGCGCTGCACGACCGCTTCATGCTGCCGCATTTCATCTGGGAGGACTTTCTCGACGTTCTCGGCGAGCTGAAGCAGTTCGGCTATCCGTTCGAGCCGGAATGGTATCTGGCCCAGCTCGAATTCCGCTTTCCCGCCTTCGGCCGCATCCATCATGGCGGCGTGACGCTGGAGCTGCGCCAGGCGCTGGAGCCGTGGCACGTGCTGGGCGAGGAAGGCTCGGCCGGCGGCACCGTGCGCTATGTCGATAGCTCGGTCGAGCGCCTCCAGGTCAAGGCGGAGGGCTTTGTCGAGGGGCGCCACATCGTCACCTGCAACGGCCGCCGCCTGCCGATGACCTCGACCGGCCGCTCGGCCGAGGCCGTGGCCGGCGTCCGCTTCAAGGCCTGGCAGCCGGCCTCCGGCCTGCACCCGACCATTCCCGTCCACGCGCCGCTGACCTTCGACCTGATCGACAGCTGGAACGGCCGCTCGCTCGGCGGCTGCGTCTACCACGTCGCCCATCCGGGCGGGCGCAGCTACGACACCAAGCCGGTCAACACCTACGAGGCCGAGGCGCGGCGGCTGGCGCGCTTCCAGGACCACGGTCATACGCCGGGGCCGGTCCAGCCGCCCCCCGAGGAACGCACAAATGAGTTCCCGCTGACCCTCGACTTGCGGACTCCGCTCCTGCAATGAGTATGATGGTGGGGCAGGGAGAGGCGCATGGCCGAGGGCGCAGTGGAAGAGGACGACAAGGCGGGCAAGGTGCAAGGCCAGCGCCGCTTCGCGCAATGGGTCCGCGACTATAAGCGCCTGCCTGGCATTCCCGACGAGTTCCTGGGCCCCGACGGCGCCCCGCGCGCGGTCTGGAGCCGCTTTTTCGATGCCTTCGGCGCGCTCGCCCCCGACGAGATCGAGCGCCGATTCGGCATGGCCGACCGCCATCTGCGCGAGGCCGGCGTCACCTACCGCGCGCCCGGCGACAGTGCCGACCGGCCCTGGGCGATCAGCCATCTGCCGCTCCTGATCGACGAGGCCGACTGGCAGCAGCTTTGCGCCGGCATCACCCAGCGCGCCGAGCTGCTCGAGCGGGTGCTGCGCGACATCTACGGCGAGGGCCGGCTGGTCGCCGAGGGCGCGCTGCCGGCGGCGGCGATCGCCGGCAGTCCCGAATACCTCCGTCCCGTCTGCGGCGTGCCGCCGCCGGGCGGGCGCTATCTGTCGCTCTATGCCGCCGACATCGGTCGCGGTCCCGACGGGCGCTGGTGGGTACTCGGCGATCGCACCCAGGCGCCTTCGGGTGCGGGCTACGCGCTGGAGAACCGTCTGGTGCTCTCGCGCGCCTTTTCCGATCTCTACAAGTCGATGAACGTGCCGCGCGTCGCGCCGTTTTTCGAGGCGTTCCGCGACTCGCTTCGCGCGCGTGCCGACCGCGACGAGCCCAGGATCGGCGTGCTCACCCCCGGCAGCTTCAGCGAGACCTATTTCGAGCACGCGACGCTGGCGCGCTATCTCGGCTTCCTGCTGGTCGAGGGCGACGATCTCGCCGTCAGCGACAACCGCATCCACATCCGCACCGTCGCCGGCCTGAAGCGGTTAGACGTGCTGCTCCGCCGCGTCGATTCCAACTCGCTCGATCCGCTTGAGCTCGACGCCTCCTCGCATCTCGGCGTGCCCGGCCTGATCGACGTGCTGCGCAAGGACGGCGTCGTCGTCGCCAACATGCCGGGCTCCGGCGTGCTCGAGGCGCGGGCGCTGCTCGGCTTCCTGCCGGCGCTGAGCCGCCGCCTGCTCGGCGAAGAGCTGAAGATGCCGCATATCGCGACCTGGTGGTGCGGCCAGCGCGTCGCGCGCGACGAAGTGCTGGCGCGGCTCGACGAGGTCGCGATCGAAGGCGCCTATCGGCGCGGGGTGCCCGGCTTCGACAGTGCGGGGCCGGTGCTCGCGAGCGAGCTCGATGCGAACGACCGCAAGCGCCTGATCGATGCCATCGCCGCGCGCGGCATGGACTATGTCGGCCAGGAAGTGGTGCGGCTCTCGACCATGCCGGTGTGGGAGCAGGGCCAGATCATGCCGCGTCCGTTCGTGCTGCGCGTGTTCGCGGCCGCCACGCCCGACGGCTGGGCCATCATGCCCGGCGGCTTCTGCCGGATCGCCGAACAGCCGGATGCGCGCGCGGTGTCGATGGGCGACGGCGCCCGCGCCGCCGACGTCTGGATCGTGTCCGACAAGCAGGTCTCGACCGCGACCTTGCTGCCGGCGACCGACAAGGTCCGCATCCGCCGTATCGCCGGCGTGCTGCCGAGCCGGGCTGCCGACAATCTGTTCTGGCTCGGCCGCTACCTCGAGCGCGCCGAGGCGACGCTGCGCCTCGTGCGCGCCTTGGGCTCGCCGAGCGGACCCAACAAGGGCACCGCGGCCTCGCTGCAATCGGGCGAGCGCATCCAGCGCCTGTTGGTGGCCTGGGGCGCGGTCTCGCAGACCTCGCGCGCGGCCCCGGGGCGCATCGTGGCCGAAGCGCTGCAGAGCGAGGCCCGTTTCGGCTCGGCGCTGTCGCTGGTGCGCGCGGCGCAGCGCACGGCGACATCCCTGCGC
Source organism: Bradyrhizobium nitroreducens (assembly GCF_002776695.1). Taxonomy (GTDB): domain Bacteria; phylum Pseudomonadota; class Alphaproteobacteria; order Rhizobiales; family Xanthobacteraceae; genus Bradyrhizobium; species Bradyrhizobium nitroreducens. Next base: position 5,539,366 of record NZ_LFJC01000003.1, on the reverse strand, counting down.
GAACGGCTGTCGCCCGATGCCTGGCAGGTCATCACCGAGTTGGCCGAGCGCCTTGCCTACGAGGTCGAGGACGACGACAGCGTGCTGAGCGCGGCCGAGCTGACCTTGCAGGAGCTGGCGAGCTTCGCCGGCCTTGCGCAGGAGAACATGAACCGCGCCGCCGGCTGGCGCTTCCTCGACATCGGCCGCCGCACCGAGCGCGCCATCAACACCACGCGCTTCGCACGGCAGTTCGCCTATGACGAGGCCGGCGACGAGGACCTCGACATCCTGCTGACGCTGGTGGATTGCCAGATCACCTACCGCTCGCGCTATCTGCTGGCGCCGATCCTGGCGCCGGTGCGCGACCTCGCGGTGCTCGATCCCTACAATCCGCGCTCGGTGGCGTTCCAGGTGGCGACGCTGAACGAGCACATCGCCGCGCTCCCGAGCCTGAAGGAGCACGGCCTGATCGAGAAGCCGCAGCGGCTCGCGGTGGCGCTGCAGGCGATGCTTGCAACGGCCGAGGCCGAGAAGCTCCAGGTCAAGACCCTGTTCGGGCTGGAGCAGGATCTGCTGAACCTCGCGGATGCGATCGGGCAGCACTACTTCCCGCACGGTCCCAATGCCGCCCGGCCGGAAAAGCTGACGGGGTTGGCGTGATCTACGACATCCGTCACGTCACGACTTACGAATACGAGAACCCGGTCAGCTTCGCCCGCTGTACGCTGCGGCTGGAGCCGCGCAGCGGCGGCGGCCAGGAGCTGATCTCGCACAGCGTCGAGATCCGCCCGCGCCCCGCAGAGCGCAATGTGCGGCGCGATTTCTTCGGTGCGCTGACCGAGAGCATCGTGATCGAGGCCGCGCATCGCAACTTGCGGATCGATTCGCGCTCGCGCGTCTCGGTGTCGCGTCAGCCGCGGCCGCGCGATGCCGCGAGTCCGCCCTGGGAGAGCGTTCGCGACATTGCCTTCGAAGCGACCAGCCTCGGACCGGCCTCGCCGGTCGGCTATGTCTTCGCGAGTCCGCTGGTGCCGGTGCTGCGTCCGGTCAGCGCCTATGCGGCTTCGAGCTTTCCACCGGGCGCTGGCGTCCTCAAAGGTGCGGTCGATCTGATGCATCGTATCCGCAACCAGTTTCGCTACGACGCCAAGGCAACGGTGATCTCGACGCCGCTGAACGAGGTGTTCGACAAGCGCCACGGCGTCTGCCAGGACTTCGCCCATGTGATGATCGCGGGGCTGCGCGGGCTCGGCCTGCCGGCGGCCTATGTCAGCGGATACTTGCGCACCATTCCGCCGGCGGGCCAGCCGCGTTTGCAGGGCGCCGACGCCACCCATGCCTGGGTGTCGCTGTGGTGCGGGGCGGAGCTCGGCTGGGTCGATCTCGATCCGACCAATGATCTCCTGATCGGCAACGACCATATCGTGCTTGCGGTCGGGCGCGATTTCTCCGACGTCTCGCCGGTCGACGGCATCATCGTCGGCTCGCCGAAGCAGAAGCTCGGGGTGGCTGTCGACGTGCAGCTGGTGGAGTAGGGCGGGTACGCATAGGCCTCGGCTTACCAACGCAAAGCTGAAGTCTGCCAGCTTGAACGTGGTCGGCAGCTTGTGATCCATCGGGGACATTCGGTCGGCGAGCGCGATGTCCCTGAGGGAGTGGACCAGCCCAGCTTGCGTCAACGGAAAAGATGCATTCTACTATAGCTTTCAACTTAAGGGGGGGGGCATGAAAGCTCTCGTCGCCGTTGTTCTTTTGGCCGCTTCGCTGACTCCGGCCTTGTCACAACCGAAGCCCGCCAAGAGCTCGGCCAAGCCGAAAACTTGCACCTATGAACAATGTGTATCGGTGAATAAGGCTCGCGGGTGGGACAGCGCTGCCGTGAGCCGGTGGTGCAGCGCCAATCCCGGCAAGTGCGACAACTAGCAGCGCAGCACCGGAAAATTACCTCCCAGGAAGCCGAGCTGCTTTCCAACCAAGATTTTTGAAATGACTCGCCTGCTTGCCTGCCTCCTGCTCTTGACCGCTTCCCGTGCGTTGGCCGCTACCGCGATCGGCACGGAATGCGGTGGCACGGTCACTTCCCAGCAGATGAATCCGAACCCCGATCGACAGCGCTGCTACGACAGCGCGCGGTATAACAGCACCCCAGTCACCGGGACAGGACGTAAAGCTCCTGCCTCGTCACGCAAAAGGGAGAAAGCTGCCCACTAGTCCGTTGGCGCGGCCATCAAGCAATCCTGCGGTCAGAGCCTCAACTGTTTGGGTTTTGGGCGGTGGTCTGGGGCGGGCGTTTTGCTAGGTTGGAAGGACCGAAAGGTCGCGTTTAATTGCGGCTTCAACCAAAAAGGGTACCAATGAAAGCTATTATTTTTGCTGCACTCATCGTCATTGCGTCATATCCAGCGCAAGCAATGTCGTGCTCCGATTACAAGGCTATCTGTGTATCCAGGGCGGTCAAGCCAGAACGGTGCGGCGCTGCGTGGAAGCAGTGCATGAAGACCGGCATTTATATAGGTCCAGAGAGCGGGACGAACCACGGACAGGCCGATAAGCGTTAAAAGGTGGGTGACCCCAAGCCCCGTTTAAAGCCCTGCCCGAACTAGCGTTGAACGGTTTCCGCAGGACTATGGGCGGCATTTCGGCGGCGGGCTCACGGTCCCCTGAGAGGAGCGACGGCTAGTGAACGTCGGCCGTTGGCCCATCTCCGACCTAGGGTGATGGACGCCAACGCGCCGCTATAGAGGAGGAGCGGACTCTCCGAGGAGTGCTGCGCGGGTTTGTGATTAGGCGCCTGGAAACGGCCGGCGCTCGCCCGTCACCGGACCATGGTCTCGCGATCCCAGGCCTGATAGTCGGGCGAACCTTCGATGCGGATCGGACCCTCGTAGCCGTATTCCACCATGTGCACGGTCACATAGTCTTCCCCGAAGAACACGACGCCATAGGCCTGCGGCAGGTCGGACGCGCTCAGCAATTTGGTCTCGGAGAACAGCGGATAGCTCGCATGGTTGGTGCCGCGCAGCGACGAGACCGGAACGCCTGCGACCGAGCCGGCAAGCGGTAGGTGACAATGGCCGAAGAAGACGTGGCGGATTTTTGCCCGGTGATGGCCGACGAGACGCCGGAACGGAGCGTCGTCGAGCAGGCGGATCTGGTCGAGCGGGGCCAGATGCACCGGCATCGGGTTGTGGTGCATGAACAGCAGGAATGGCCCGTCATGTTCGGCAAGCCGTGCCTCGAGCCAGCCGAGGCGATCGTCGCAATAGCGGCCGGCATGCGTGTCGGGATGGGCGGTATCAAGGAAGAGACAGCGGCCGGCAGCGGTGTCGTGGATGCCCTGGACGAAGCCATTGTCGTCGGCGAGATCGGGGAAGACGCTGAGGAAGGCGGCGCGTCGGTCATGGTTGCCGATGCACAGCCGGACCGGCAGCGGATATGCGTCGAGGCGCTGCTTGAGCCAGTGATAGTCGGCGGCATCGCCCCAATCCGAGAGATCGCCGGTGATCACCATCAACTCGGCGTCGTGGTGATCCTTCAGGGCATGCGCCAGCGCCCGCTCGAAATTGGCGCGCGGGTCGCGGCCGCCGATGGTCGCGCCGGGTGCCGTCAGGTGAATGTCGCTCAAGTGAAGCAGCTTCATCGTTCTTTCCCGTTCCTGCGGCACGGGGCGCCGGCGGCGCCCCGTGGTTGGCGGTGTCGTGATGCTCAGCGCGCGGCGCCGGTGGTCTTCGGCAGCAGCTTCTGCACATCCACCGTCATGTCGGCGAGAACGGCCTCGGGCTCCTTGGCGCGGGCGCCCGAGACGATCGTGTTGAGGTGATCCTTGATCACGTCGGTGATCTTCAGGCCGTTGTCGCCGGGGAAGGCGTACCATTTGGTGAGCAGCGGGAGCTGGCCGACCGCGGTGTAGTTGTTGGGGTTCTTGACGTAGAAGTCCTTCAGATAGACCTCGTTGGCGACCTTGTTGGGCGGCATGTAGCCGGTGGTCTCCGCCATGATCGCAGCGCCCTTGGGGCCGGTCCAGAACTTCACCGCTTCCCAGGCGGCGTCACGCTTGGCCTTGTCCTTGGCGAGGATCAGCACGACGTTGCCGCCGGCCGGCAGCCTGCCGTTCGGGGAGGCCACGTCCGGGAACGGGATCGTCTTCAACGCGAACTTGCCGCCGGTCATCTGCGTGACCTTGTTGAGGTCCGAGGTCGAGGTGACGTGAAAGCCGGTCTTGCCGGCCGCGAACGCCGCGCGCATCGACGGCTGGTCGAGGTTGGGCATGCCGCCCTCGTTGACGAGCCGCGCGATCATGTTGATGGCGAACTTGCCTTCCACGCCGTCGAAGGCGACCTTGGTCTCGTCGGCGTTGAGCATGGTGCCGCCGCGCGCGAAGACCGGGGCTTGCCACAGCCAGTTGCCGGTGATGTCCCAGGCATAGGTGACGCCGTTGGTGTCGTTGCCGAGCGCCTTGATCTTCTTGGCGAGCGTGAGCAGCTCGTCCCAGCTCTTCGGCAAATTGTTCACGTCGCCGCCGGCCTGTTTCACGAGGTCGAGATTGACGTAGACGATCGGAAGCGAGATCGCGAAGGGAAGGGCGTAGACCTTGCCGCCGGCGGTGCCGATGTCGTACATCGCCTGGTGGAAGCCCTGCTTGTCGAAGTCCTTTTCCGCGGCGATGTAGCCGTCGAGCGGGGCCGGGATGTTCTTGTCGACCAGGACGCGGATGCGGTTCAGGCCCTGGAAGGAGACATCAGGCATCTGATTGGTGACGGCTTCGCGCAGCACTTTCTGGGTGGCGTCCTCGTAGGATTCGTAAGGCGCCCGCATCGTCACCTTGATCTCCGGGTGCACCTTGGCGAACTCATCGGCGATGCGCTTGTGGGTCTCGGTGAACAGCTCCGGATACGGATACTGCATCACGATCTCGGTCTGGGTCTGCGCGAGCGCAGAGCCGGCCGCAAGCGACAGAGCCGCCGCGGCGATGATGGACTTCAGCATGGATAGACTCCTGTTTGAGGTGACGCGGTTACTTGATCCCGGTGAGGGTGATGCCCTCGATGAAGCGGCGCTGGGCAAAGAGGAAAGCGATCACGAGCGGCGCGATGATCACCATCGCCGCGGCCATCAGCGGGCCGTAGCTGGTACCGGCCTCGTTGTTGCGGAAATGCGCGACCGCAAGCGGCGGCGTCCGCAATTGCTCGCTGTTGAGCACGATCAGCGGCCAGAAATAGTCGTTCCAATGCGCGACCACGGAGAAGATGCCGAACGCGGTCACGGCCGGGATCGCGGCGGGCAGCATCACCCGCCAGACGATGCCGAACTCGGAGATGCCGTCCATGCGCGCGGCATCGACGAGATCGTCGGGCACGGTCTTGAAGAACTGGCGCATCAGGAAGATGCCGAACACCGAGATCGTGAAGGGCAGGACGAGCGCGGCATAGCTGTCGAGCAGGCCGGCCTTGTGCAGCAGCAGGAAGACCGGGATCGCGGTCGCCTGCGGCGGGATCAGGATCCCGAACAGGACCAGGGCGAACAGCGTCTCGCGGCCGAGGAAGCGAAGCTTTGCCAGCGCGTAGGCCGCCGGCAGCGCCACCATGACCTGCAGCACGAAGATCGAGACCGTGACGATGACGCCGTTGAGCAGGAAGCGCAGCAGATTGGCCTTGGCGAAGGCCTCGCGCAGATTGTCCCACAGCGCGAACCGGTGGGGGATCAGATGCAGCTCGCTGGAGAAGATTTCGGTCTGCGGCTTGGACGCGGTCGAGATCATCCAGATGAAAGGCGCGAGCATGAGCGCGGCGCCCGCGATCAGGAGCACGTGGCGCAGGATCGCCCGGAACGTGACGGAATGTGTGTTGCTCATGTGTAATGCACGCCGCGATCGGCGAGCCTCGACTTGATCAGCGTGAGCGCGAGGACGAAGACCAGGAAGACGACCGTGATCGCCGCGGCGTAGCCCGAACGGAAGAACTCGAAGCCTTCCGTGTACATGGTGTGGATCAGGACCTCGGTGGATTTCGACGGGCCGCCCTTGGTCAGCACATGCACGGTGTCGAACACCTGGAACGAGCGGATGCCGGAGATCACGACGACGAAGGTCGTGACCGGGCCCAGCATCGGCCAGGTCACGAGGCGGAAGCGTGCCCAGCCGCTCGAGGCACCGTCGATTTCGGCCGCCTCGTAAAGTTGCTTGGGAATGGAGACGAGGCCCGCGAGGAACAGCACCATGTTGAAGCCGACCGCCTGCCAGATGCCGATCGCGCACAGCGCATAGAGGGCGGTGCTGCGGTCCTGCAGCCAGGCGAAGGCCGGCAGGCCCGCGCCGCGCAACAGCCCGTTCACCAGACCGAATTGCGGATGCAGCATGAATTCCCACACCACCGCCATCGCGATCAGGGTCGCCATGACAGGCAGGAAATAGATGGTCCGATAGAGGCTGCGCAGGCTGGTGCCGCTCTGGATCAGAAGCGCGATCGCAAGGCCTGCGATCACGGCGCCGGGCACCACGACCACGACATAGGTCAGCGTGTTGCGCAGCGCGGTCCAGAACACCTTGTCGGCGAACAGGTCCTGGTAGTTGGCGAGCCCGATCCAGGAGAAGTGCGGCGCGCCCAGCTGATAATCGGTGAAGGAGAGGGCGATCACGCCGGCGAGCGGACCGAGCAGCATGACCAGCATGAGCGCGGCGGCCGGCGCCACCAGCGCGTAGGCGGAATATGTGCGCCGGCTGCCATGCGCCGGCAGCGACCGCCTTGCGGTGCCGGCGGGGACGATCGCCGCGTCGATGGTGATGGAGCCGTCAGACATGGGCGGGCTCACGGATGCGCTCGGCCTGCTCGACCCTGAGCTCGATCCGCTTCCCGGCCGGATCGAAAGCCCGCACCGCGTCGGGCGCGAAGCCGAACGTGACGGCACGGCCCATCGCAGGCAGCTGCCGGACGTCGCCAAGCCGCGCGATCAGGCGTGCTCCGGCGCCTTCGATCGCAAGGTGCACGAAGGCCTCGGCGCCGAGGTTTTCCAGATGAACGACACTTCCGGAGAATGGCCCCGCGCCCAGCTCGATCCGCTCCGGACGCACGCCGACACGGCAGTCGCCCGCGGCCGCGCCACACCCAAGCCGCAGAGCGGTGCCCAGCACGTCGATGCCGCCGTCCTTACGGACCCGCCCGGGAAGGATGTTGATCTTGGGGCTGCCGATGAATTCGGCAACACGGATGTCGCCGGGGTCGTCGTAGATCTCTGCGGGCGTCCCGACCTGAATCAGCTCACCGGCCATCATGACGGCGATCCGGCTCGACATGGTCATCGCCTCGGCCTGGTCGTGCGTGACATAGACGAACGTTGCCTTGAGGCGGCGATGCAGCTCGGCGAGCTCGGCGCGCATGTGGACACGCAGCTTCGCGTCGAGGTTGGAGAGCGGTTCGTCGAACAGGAAGGCGCGGGGCTCGCGCACCATGGCGCGTCCGACTGCGACGCGTTGCCGCTGTCCGCCGGACAATTGCCCTGGCTTGCGCCGCAGCAATGGCGCGATGTCGAGCTGCTCGGCGATCGCCGTGATGTCGGCGCGGATGGTCCGTTCCTTGGCGCGCCGGCCCGGCAGCAGCGGGCCGAGCAGCGGCAGCCGTTCGATCGCGGAAAGGCGCCGCATCCGCAGCGGCACCGCGATGTTGTCGAAGGTACTCAAATGCGGATAGAGCGCATAGGACTGGAAGACCATCGCGAGGTTGCGCGCGCTCGGGCGAATGCCGTCGACGGGGCGGCCGTCGATATGGACCTGGCCGGAATTCTGCGGCTCCAGCCCGGCGATGATGCGGAGCAGGGTCGACTTGCCGCAGCCGGAAGGACCGACCAGCGAGATGAACTCGCCGTCCTCGATCCGGAAATCGATGCCTTTCAGGACGTCGGTCCCGTCGAAGGATTTGCGGATCGTGGAAAGCTCGATTTGCGCCATTCGCGCTGGTCCCCTGCTGCCTGTTGCGGCGCATGAGGAGTAGGGACGGCATCTGACATTCACATAACGGTCAATGGCATTGCCTATGCTGATCCCAGGTTTTTCTTTTGCGGCGTCCTGAATCAGGGATGCCGGTCTTGGAGTTCTTGTCGTGGCGCTGACGTCGTCGCGTGTCCGGGCGGTCAACGCGGTGTTCGACACCGGCAGTTTTGCCGCCGCGGCCAGGAAACTGGGAGTGTCGCAACCCGCAATTGCGCAGCTGGTGCGCGATCTCGAGGCCGAGTTCGCCGTTGCGCTGTTCGACCGCCACGGACAGAACCTGATCCCGACGCCGCTGTGCCGGCGACTCTACGCCGCAACGAACCGTATGCAGGCACTCGAGGCGGATGCCCAGGCCATCCTCGAGCAGCGCGATGAGCTGTCGGGGGGCGAGCTTCGCATCGGGCTCGGCAACGCCATGCCGGGAATGGCGCTGATCGCGGCGTTTCGCAATTTGTATCCGAAGATCCAGATCAATATCGAGATCGGGAGCTGGTCTGCGATCATGGCGGCGGTGGTCGACCAGCGCGTCGATGTCGCCGTGCTGCCGGAGGTGCCGCAGGACAATCGCTTCCGTCGCGAGCCCTGCGTGCAGCAGCGCGTCGTCGCGATCTGCCATCCCGTTCACGACCTCAGTCGGGAATCGCGCGTGTCCGCCGTCAGCCTGATGCAATATCCGCTGGTGTTTCGGACCCGGGATTCCGCGACCCAGCGCGTCGTCGACAGGGCGTTTCGCGCCGTCAATCTGCGTGCTGCTCCGGCGATCGTCGTCAACACGCGCGAAGGAATGCTGGAGGCGGTCGCCAACCGGCTCGGTGTCGGCTTTGTCTGGGAGCACGGCTCGAGCCGCGTCGATCGCATCGCCAAGGTGGCGATCGCGGAAATCGAGGCGGAATCGCCCGAATACATCTTCTCGCTGGCCGGCAAACGCGGCAAGCTGGTCGAGCTGTTCTATCTGGCCAGAAGCCTGTCGCGCTCGGCAGACGGCGCCGACATCCTGTCGGCCCCGTAGAGCGACAGGCAGGCCCGGGCCCTTCCGGTGTAATCGCCTTCAGGCTGTAGCGAAGCATAACCACAACCGAAATGTTGCGCAGCGGAAATGTAACATATTTACGAATTTTTGATACGGAATTTGGTCAGCCGGCCCAAGATGGGCTATGCTGGCGCCGCGCCGAGAACAACAGAGACGTCGGGAGATGGCATGGGACACCAGCGGCGGACGGGGCTGCATCCATGATAACCTTGCCGAGACTGGCGGCTGAATCCCTCGAGGACTTCCTCGGGAAGTTCATGCGTCGCCGGTACGATGAGACGTCTGCCAGTATCATCGAGAGCGCGACCCGCACCGCGATGGAATGCATCGGCAACAGCGATGCGCTCTATCACAATATCGAGCATACGATGCTGGTAACGCTGGCGGCCCAGGCCATCCTCCGCGGCCGGAGCCTTCATACCCACCTGTCGGGCGACGACTACGTCCATATCCTGATCGCCTGCCTCGCCCACGACATCGGCTATGTGCGCGGGCTGTTCGAGGAGGACGATGCCGACGGCTTCGTGATCGACGCGGCCGACACCAAGATCTCGTTGCCGCGCGGCGCGTCGGACGCGAGCCTGATGATGTATCACGTCGACCGCTCGAAGCTGTATGTGACGCGGCGGCTGCGGCATATTCCCGGCGTCGATCCGGAGCGCGTTGCCCGCGCCATCGAGGGGACGCGCTTTCCGGCCCGCCAGGGACAGGAATACGACGACGAGGCCTCGATCCTGCGCGCGGCCGACTTCATCGGCCAGCTCGGCGACCCCAATTATCTGCGCAAGGCCAACGCGCTCTATTACGAGTTCGAGGAGGTCGGCATGAATCGCCAGCTCGGCTACGATTCGCCGGCCGACATCGTGAACCGCTATCCACAGTTCTACTGGAACAGCGTCGCACCGCACATCCAGACCGAGATCGGTTATCTCAACAAGACCGAGATCGGCCGGCAATGGATCGCCAACCTCTACAGCAACGTGTTCCGCGCCGAGCGCGACATCTCGCTGTCCGGCCCGCAGAAATAGGCCGTTCTTGTAGCCGGGATGAAGCGCAGCGCAATCCGGGGCCGGTGCATGTTGTAGAATCCCGGATTGCGCTGCGCTCCATCCGGGCTACGGCCTCCCAATTCCGTGAGAAGACCATGCAAGAAAAAACCGTCACCACGGACGTTCTCGACATCGCCTATCGCGAATATGGCGCGCCCGGCGGCTGGCCCTGCATCATGGGCCACGGCTTTCCCTACGACGTGAACGCCTATGCCGAGACGGCGCCGATCCTTGCAGAGGCCGGCGCGCGGGTGCTGGTGCCGTGGCTGCGCGGCTATGGGCCGACGCGTTTCCGCAGCGCGTCGACCTTGCGCTCCGGGGAGCAGGCGGCGCTCGGCGCCGATCTCTTGGCTTTCATGGACACGCTCGGCATCCAGCGCGCCGTCGTCGGCGGCTATGACTGGGGCGGGCGTGCGGCCTGCGTGGTCGCAGCGCTCCATCCGGAGCGGGTGATCGGCCTCGTCTCCGGCAATTCCTACAATATCCAGAACATCGCCCGCGCCATGGAGCCGGCCTCGCCGCCGGAGGAGGCGGCGCTCTGGTATCAATATCTCTTCCACAACGAGCGCGGCCGCCGTGCGCTGGAGCGCAACCGGCGCGGCTTTGCGCGCCAGCTCTGGGCGATGTGGTCGCCGAAATGGAAATTCGACGACGCCACGTTCGAGAAAAGCGCGGCATCGTTCGACAATCCTGATTTCGTCGACGTCGTGATCCACTCCTACCGCCACCGCTACGCGCTGGTCGCGGGCGACCCCGCCTATGCCGCCATCGAGGCGAGGCTGGCCGGCCAGCCGCCGATCCGCGTCCCGACCATTGCGATCGACGGCGACAGCGACGGCGTCAATCCCGGCACCGCCCATCACGCGCGCAAGTTCGAAGGCGCATTCGAGCGCCGCGTCTTCACCGATGCCGGACATAATTTGCCGCAGGAACGGCCCGCCGAATGGGTGCAGGCCGTGATCGACGTCCGGAAGACGGCTGCGTCATAGGCAGTCTCAACGACGTGCTCAAGCCCGAGCGCGTCGGCGTCATCATCAAGGCGACGCATCACTGCATGACCGCGCGCGGGGGCGTGTTCCGCGACGATGCGCTGACGCGCCAGGAACTGCTGGGGCTCGCCAAATCGGACGAATGACCGGCGCTGGCTCGCGCGGCCGACGCGCCGCATTCGATCTTGATTTGCGTCAAGGTTGCAGCAGGTGAGGGCTGCTCTGCTGGCTGTCGTCCCGATCGGGTGCGTGCTATCCTGGCGCGTGCCCGCGGGCTTCGCATGCAGGAGTGGCCCATGACAAGTGCTTCAGACGCGCCCCACAGTCTCGGCTCGAGTATCTCTGCGCTACATGCCAAATGGGGCTGGATCGTTGCGCTCGGCGTCGTTTACCTCATCGCCGGCTTCGTTGCGCTCGGCAGCATGGTGATGGCGACGGTAGCGAGCGTGATCGTGGTCGGCGCGATGATGATCGTCGCCGGGGTGACCGAGGTGATCGGCGCCTTCCAGATGAAGAGCTGGGGGAAGTTCTCGATCTGGGCCTTGCTGGGCGTGCTCTACATCATCGCCGGCTTCCTCACTTTCGAGAACCCGCTCTTCGCCGCGGTTCTGCTGACGCTGTTCCTCGGCGCCTCGCTGCTGGCCTCCGGCGCAGTCAGGCTGTTTCTCGCCTTCAGCATGAAGCGCGAAAGCCCGTGGGTCTGGGTGGCGCTGTCGGCCGTCGTCACGCTGCTGCTCGGGCTGCTGATCCTGGCGCGCTGGCCGGTGAACAGCGTCTACATCCTCGGCCTGTTCCTCGGCATCGACCTGATCATGGCGGGTGCGGGATGGGTCAGTCTCGGCTTCAGCCTGAAGCGGCGTCACTAGAGCATTTTCGGTTCTGGTTGAATCAGAACCGAAGCTCTAGATTCTTGTTTTGACGCGTTTTCTTCACGCGAACCGGTGCCCACTTCGCTCGAAAACGCTCTGGATCCTGCGTGGTGCGTGCCGGGTCCATCAGCAACTCGACGCAAGACCATCTTGCGGAACTCCGCTGATCTGACGTGCTGACAAAAAGCAGCACGCCGCGCGGTTGTCTCGCGCGAACGATGATCATCGGGGAGAAACCATGAGAGCTGCCTTGGTCCTGGCCGCGGCGCTGGCCGCCGCCTGTCTGCCGACTTCCGTCTCCGCGCAAAAATCCTACGGCCCCGGTGTCAGCGACACCGAGATCAAGATCGGCAACACCATGCCCTATAGCGGGCCGGCCTCGCCGCTCAGCATCACGGGCCGGGTGATCGCGGCCTATTTCGACGAGGTCAACGAGAAGGGCGGGGTCAATGGCCGCAAGCTCAATCTGATCTCGCTGGACGATGCGTTCTCGCCGCCCAAGACCATGGAGGCGGCGCGGCGCCTTGTCGAAGGCGATGGTGTCGCCTTCATCTTCGCGACCATGGGCACGGCGCCGAGCTCGGCGATCGCGAAATATCTGAACAGCAACAAGGTGCCGCAGCTGTTCCTGATCAGCTCGGCCTCGAAGTGGAACGATCCCGCCAACATGCCGTGGTCGATGGCGCTGCCCTGGGCGCCGAACTACACCAGCGAGGCCGCGATCGACGTCGCCTATGCCCGCGCCAAGAACCCGAACGCGCGCTTTGCGGTGCTCTACCAGAACGACGATGCCGGCAAGGAATATCTGCGCGGCGTCAAGGAAGCGCTCGGCGCGGATGCCGACAAGGCGATCGCGATGGCCTCGAGCTTCGAGGTCACGGACCCCACCGTCGATTCCCAGGTGCTGACGCTGGCCAATACCAAGGCCGACGTCTTCATGATCTATTCGGTGACGCCGCGCGCCTGCGCGCAAGCGATCCGGAAAGCGCATGAGGTCGGCTGGCAGCCGACGCGCTTCCTCGCCTCGGGCTGCGCCAACAAGGCGACCGTGATGGTGCCGGCGGGTCTCGAGGCCGGCAAGGGCGTGCTGTCGCTCGGCTCGCTCAAACCCTTCGTCGAGCAGCCGAAGGACGATCCGGCGATGACGGCCTATATCGACTTCATGAAGAAGCGCCTGCCCAACGCCGACGTCAACAACGTCGCCGGCCTCTACGGCTACACCGTCGCCGAGGCGCTGGTGGTGCTGCTGAAGCAGTGCAAGGACAATCTGACGCGCGAGAACATCATGGCGCAGGCGGCGAACTTGAAGAATGTGCCGCTGTCGCTGCTGATGCCCGGCATCACCCTCAACACCACGCCGCAGGATTTCCGCCCGATCAAGGACGGCTACATGCTGCAGTTCGACGGCAACGACTGGGTGGTGGCGAGCGAGCTGTTGAAGGGGACGTGAGGAGTGGGACGCGAGTAGCAGCAGAGACGGTGCACCCTCTCCCCTTGTGGGAGAGGGTGGATCGCCGCGAAGCGGCGAGCCGGGTGAGGGGTCTCTATCCTCGCGAGCAGCTTCACGAGTCGAGAGAACCCCTCATCCGGCGCTTCGCGCCACCTTCTCCCACAAGGGGAGAAGGAAAGAGGAGACCCCCATGGACTTTCAACACTCTCCCCGTTCGCTGGAGCTGCAAGAGCGCGTGCGGCAATTCATGCGCGCCCATGTCGAGCCGGTCGAGGAGCTCTATTACGAGCAGGTCAAGCCGGAAGCCGCGCGCTACAAGACGCCGCCTGTGCTGCAGGATCTGAAGAAGATGGCGCGCGAGCAGGGGCTGTGGAATCTGTTTCTCTCCGGCGAGCACGGTCCGGGTCTCACCAATCTCGAATATGCCCCCGTGAAGGAGATCATGGGCCGCATCCTCTGGGCGCCCGAAGTCTTCAATTGCTCGGCGCCCGATGTCGGCAACATGGAGGTGCTGGCGACTTACGGCACCAAGGCGCAGCAGGAGCGCTGGCTGAAGCCGCTGCTCGATGGGCGGATCCGCTCCGGCTTCTCGATGACCGAGCCGCAGGTCGCCTCCAGCGATGCCACCAACATCCAGTGCGCCATCACGCGCGATGGCAACGACTACGTCATCAACGGCCGCAAATGGTTCACCTCCGGCGCGATGAACGAGGATTGCGAGATCCTGATCGTGATGGGCAAGACCGCGCCCGACGATCCCGACCGCCATCGCCAGCAGTCGATGATCCTGGTGCCCAGAAACACCCCCGGCGTCCACGTCGTCCGCGACATGCTCACCTACGGCTATGACGACGCCCCCAGCGGCCATCCCGAGATCGTCTACGACAATGTCCGCGTGCCCGTGGAGAACATCCTGCTCGGCGAAGGCCGCGGCTTCGAGATTGCGCAAGGCCGGCTCGGCCCCGGCCGCATCCACCATTGCATGCGGCTGATCGGCTGTGCTCAGCGCGCGCTCGAATTGATGTGCCGGCGCGCCGTCTCGCGCGTCGCCTTCGGCAAGCCGCTGGCCGAGCAGGGCTCGGTGCGCGAGGACATCGCGCACTCCTTCTGCGAGATCGCGCAGGCGCGGCTGCTCACGCTGCAGGCCGCCGACAAGATGGACCGCGAGGGCAACAAGGCCGCGCGCGACCTGATCGCGGCCGCCAAGATCGTGGTGCCCGGCATGGCCGCCCGCGTCATCGACCGCGCCATCCAGATCCACGGCGCCGCCGGCGTCTCGCAGGATACGTTCCTCGCGCGCGCCTATGTCTACGCCCGCTTCATCCGCATCGGCGACGGGCCGGATCAGGTGCATCTGGCCGCGGTGGGCAAGGAGCTGATCAAGCGCGGTGGGGTGATGGGGTAGGCAGATCGCCGCTCAAGAACTGGGCGCAGAAATCGCGGGGAAGCTCTGGTCACAAGGTAGCATGGTATGCTTTGATGGACAGGAATATTTGATGTGGGCACTGCCGACGTTGTTGCGCTCGGCACTGAGCGAGCAGGTCAACAATGCGCAGTTTCACCCCGAGCAGTCGGACCTCCGGCGCGCGATCCTTCGCGGCCATCCTGGCCTCTATCCTGGCGATCCTGATCATCTGCAGTAGTCTACCCGCTCTCGCAGCGGTCGAACCCTTTCCCGCGGCTTTCAAGATCGAGCGGATAGCGGTCAACGGCGTCACGCTGCATGTCCGAGTGGGCGGACAGGGACCGGCGGTCGTGCTTCTGCACGGCTTCGCCGACACCGGCGACATGTGGGCGCCGCTCGCCAAGGCGCTCTACAAGGACCACACCGTGATCGTTCCGGACCTGCGCGGGATGGGGCTGTCGTCCCAGGCCCCAGGCGGCTACGACAAGAAGAACCAGGGCGTCGACATCGCCATGCTCATGGACAAGCTCAGCGTCCAGAAAGCCGACCTGGTGACGCACGACATCGGCAACATGGTGGGCTACGCGCTCGCGGCGCAATACCCTGACCGCATCACCAAATGGGTCGTCATCGACGCGCCGCTGCCCGGCATCGGGCCCTGGGACGAAATACTCAAGAGTCCCATGCTGTGGCATTTCAATTTCCGCGGTCCCGATGTCGATCGCCTGGTCAAGGGCCGCGAGCGCATCTATCTCGACCGCTTCTACAACGAGCTGTCGGCCGATCCCAAGGCCATCGACGAGGCGACGCGCAACCATTATGCGAAACTGTACGCCCGGCCCGGCAACATGCATTACGCCTTCGAGCAGTTCGCCGCGTTCGGAAAGGACGCCACGGACAACAAGGTCTTTGCCGCGACCAAGCTGAACATGCCGATCCTGGCCCTTGGCGCCGAAAAGTCCTTCGGCAATCAGCAGGCCGCGATCATGCGCGACGTCGGCACCAAGGTCGACGGCGGCATCATCACCGGCTCCGGACATTGGATCATGGAAGAGCAGCCGGCGCAGACCGTGAGCAAGGTGCGCGCGTTCCTCGACGGGAAATGACGGGCAAGGGCTTCATCCGCAGTGAAGCCCGAGCAGCCTGGTCAACCCGGCTGCATTTCGTCGAGCGGCCAGATCGGACGGCGGACGTTCCGGTACGACAGCTTGCTGTGATCGAAGGTGGCAAGGCCGCCGCTATCGGCCAGGATCACCTCCTTGGCCATGGGCCCGAAAGCAGCCCGGAAGTGGTGCGCAGACTTGACCGCGACGATCCGGAATTGAGCCGGTTCGGCTCCCAGAATCCGGAACATTTCCTGATCATAGGTCTGCAGCGTGTTGGTCGAAATCGCGATGGAGACGCCGTCGACCTCGAGCAAGGCGCTCGGCCCGAGCGTCAGGGGCTGCCCGGCATTCATCGGCCCCTCGCAGACGAAGGCGCCGTCCGACAGTCCGGTGACCCGCCCGGTCAGCGTGAGCGGAGGTCCGTAGCTTTCGGGGTGGCGCTTGGCGCCGAGAACGACATCGAGGCTCGCCCCAAGGCCCGCGTCATGGCAGCGCGCCGCGGCCTCGGGATCGCCGAGGACACCGAACAGCACGCCGCGGATCCCGGCCTGCAGCAGCGCCTCGAGCAGGCGGATGCCGTCGCCGTAGGCGCCCGAACCCGGGTTGTCGCTGAAGTCCGCGATCACGAGGGGGCGGGTGTCGGCGACATCGGCTGCGGCTGCCGCGGCAAGCCTCGTCGCGGCCGGCAAATCGAGCGCTGTGACGGTCACTTCGGCTCGGCGGCGGACCATCTCGTCCTCGAGCGCCGCTGCAGCCTGCCGCGCCGCCGTTTCGGCAGCGTTGTGGGAGGAATCGTAGGTGATTTGAACGCTCGGGCCGACCTCGGCGATATCAGAGCGGCTGAAGCCCGCGCAGACGTCGACGGAGAGCAACCCGGGCGTTTGCGCCTGCATGTCCGCGGCACGCTTCAACAGGTCGCTCATCACGCCGCCCTGGGTCCGTCCGTGATTGCAGCCGTCGAGCAGAGCCGGTTGCGAGCGGAGGACCTTCGGGCGGGTCGTGCCGTCCATCGCCGACTGCAGCAGCTCGGCGGCGCGGAACGCCGTCTCGTACTGGTCGATATGCGGATAGGTGCGGTAGGGCAGCATGATGCTGGCCAGCCGGCCCATGCGCTCGGTGACGTTGGCATGCAAGTCGAGCGTCACCGCAATCGGGATCGTGTCGCCCAGACGCTTGCGCAATCCTTCGAGCAGTGCGCCTTCGGCGTCGTCCTCGGTCTCGGTCACCATCGCGCCGTGCAAGGCCAGGATGACGCCGTCGAACGGCCCGGTTTCGCAGGCTGCAAAGACCAGCCGCTGCAGTTCGGCCCAGCACGCGGCCGTCACCTTGCCGGACGGGGTGGCCGCGGCGGCGACCGGCTGCACCAGGGTCCAGCCGTAGCGTTTCGCGGCGGCCAGATGCGCGGCGATCTCCATTCTGGTGTCGGCCAGCGCCGCGGCGATTTCGCCGTCACGCAGGAACAGCCGTTTGCGATAGTCCTCGAGTGTCGTCGGAATGACCGAGAAAGTGTTGGTCTCGTGGGCGACCTGCGCCGAGAGAACACGCCGCGTCGGGCTCATGGAATTCCTTTGTTCTTTTTTTATGCAATCGCAGTCAGCCGCGCCGACACGCACCGCGTCCTGCCCGGCACTGCTTGACCGCATCGTGCCTCTGTTTTGCCCGACGAGTCAAAATCAATACCGGTAAGAACAGCAGGTTTTGCGCTGGCCACCAACTCATTGAAAAACCTGCCCCCTGCTACTGTGCATGGGGTTGTTTTGCAGTTTTTTGTTTGGAGGACCCGCCGCCCGGCTGCGGCGGGCGCGCCGTCACCCCGCCTTGGCGATACGGCCGTCCGTAGCCCCCGCGCGCAGGTTCTGGAAGAACGTCTCCACCTCCTGTGACAGCGTGTCCGCCGTCGCGGTCAGGCTGCTCGCGGCCGTGAGCACCGAAGCTGCGGCCGTGTCGGTCTCGCCGATGGCGTCGCGCAGCGAGGTGATGTTGGCGACCAGCGTCTCGTTGCCTTGCGCGGCGCTTTGCGCGTTGGACGAGATCTCGCGCGTGGCGGCGTCCTGCTGGCCGATGGCGCCGGCGATCGCGGAGGTGACCTCGTTGATCTCGCGCACCGCGCCGCCGATCTCGCGCACGGCGTCGACCGCGTTGCGGGTCGAGGCCTGGATCATCGCGACGTTCTCGCTGATCTCGGCGGTCGCCTTGGCGGTCTGGCCCGCGAGCGTCTTCACTTCATGGGCGACCACGGCAAAGCCGCGACCGGCCTCGCCCGCGCGGGCCGCTTCGATGGTGGCGTTGAGCGCGAGCAGATTGGTCTGCTCGGCGATCGCCTGGATCAGATTGAGCACGCCGTCGATGCGCTGCGTGGCGGCGGCGAGGCTCTCGATCTCGGAGATCGACTTCTCGGTGCGCTGGCCGGTCTGCTCGACGGCGCCGGCGCTCTGGCGCACCTGGCGGCCGATCTCTTCCACCGAAGCCGACAGCTCCTCAGCGGCGCTCGCCACCGCCGTGACGTTGTGGGAGGCCTGCTCGGTGGCGTTGGCCGCCGTGCCGGCACGGCTGTTCGCGTCCGCCGTGACGCGGGTGATGGTCTGCGCGGTCTCGCGCATGGCGGAGGCGTTGTCGCTGAGGCCGCGCATGATGGCGCCGATCGCCTCGCGAAACTGCTCGACGGATTGCTCGATGTGACGGGCGCGCTCCTCGCGCGCGGCCGAGTCCTGCGAGACCCGCGAGGCGAGGTTGCGGTTGCGGCCCATGGCCTCCTGGAACACCTGGATCGCGCGGGCCAGCGCGCCGATCTCGTCGGCGCGGTCGGCGTGCGGCACCACGACGCCCTCAGCCCCGTCGGCGACCTGCTTGATGGTGGAGGTGATCGCGGCGAGCGGCCGGGCGACCGAGCGGGCGATGATGACGATGCCGACCACGACCAGGGCCAGCGCCACGCCGCCGAGGCAGGTCAGCACGAAGGAGAGGGTGCGGATGGTCTCCGTCTCGCGCGCGATCTGCCTGGCGCGCTCGGCATAGACCTTGGACAGCGCCTCGAGATCCTTGTTCAGCGCCGAACGCACGGCCCGGTTGGCGTCGTTGTCGCCCCATTCGCGGCCCGCGGCCGCATTGATCTCGACGCCGCGGCGCACCAGCTCCTTGCGGAATTCGACGAATTGTTCGATGCGCTTCTTGAAGGTGGCGAACTGCTCGGCATCGTCCGCCCTGACGATGGTCTCCCAGCGCTTCACGACGTCGAGGATCTGGGCGTTGAACTTGAGCAGGCCTTCGCCGTATTTCTTCACCACGGCCGGCTCGGTCGACATGTAGACGCCGCGCGATTCCATCACCACCGCATAGACCAGCGAGTTGACGCGCTCGACGTTCAGCGCGGCGGCGTTCGCCGTCTCGATCGCGTTGGTCAGGTCGGCGCCGCGACGGCTGTTGTAGTCGGACAGCATGGCGATCGCCGCCGTGAGCAGCGCGAACAGCGCGAAGATGGCATAGAGCTTGGTGGCAAGCGTGAAGCGGCCAGCCAGCTTGGCGGCATTCCCAGATCGGTCTGAGGTCATGGTGTTCAGGGGCCCGGAATGGCCTGAAGTGGCCGGTGAGCGGGATCGTGTAAAATTGATGCAAAAATATGCAGGGCGAAGATGGATGCGGCGTTAACGCGGGGCGCGGGAAGAGGGCGCCCGGTCGGCGGAATGGCGAATTATTTCAGCTGGTTGGTAGGAAACTGTCGGTTTTCGGCAGATCGCCCCCGGGCGAACCCGAGGAGAGCCCTCACATTGGCGTGCATGCCGGCCGCCAAGCGCGTATTCCTTGACGGAGGGATCGCCTTCAACATCGACCGGACTCGGCCACCGGCCGACGAACCCCGGAGACACCCTTGGTCTACCGCCACACCATCGACGCCACGACCCACACGTTCCCGGACCTGCGCGATCTCCTTGCCAAGGCAACGCCGCCGCGTTCCGGCGACCGGCTGGCCGGGATCGCCGCCGGCACGGCCGAGCAGATGATCGCGGCGCGGATGGCGCTCGCCGACGTTCCGCTTACCCAATTCCTCCAGGAAGCCGTCATCCCCTATGAGGCCGACGAGGTCACCCGCCTCGTCATGGACGGCCATGACGCGAAGGCCTTCGCACCGGTGGCATCCCTGACGGTCGGCGGCTTCCGCGACTGGCTGCTGTCGGATGCTGCCACGCCCGAGGTCCTGAAGACGCTCGCGCCCGGCATCACGCCGGAGATGGCGGCCGCGGTCTCGAAGCTGATGCGCAACCAGGATCTGATCCTGGCGGCGCGGAAATGCGCGGTCACCTCCGCCTTCCGCAACACCATCGGCCTGAAGGGCCGGATGAGCACGCGGCTGCAGCCCAACCATCCGTTCGACGACGCCAGGGGCATCACCGCCTCGATCCTGGACGGCATCCTGCTCGGGGCCGGCGATGCCTGCATCGGCATCAATCCGGCCAGCGACGATCCGGCCGTGATCGCGCAATTGCTGCGGCTGCTCGACGAGATCATCGCGCGACTGAAAATCCCGACGCAGGGGTGCGTACTGACCCATGTCACGACGACGCTGTCGCTGATCGGGCAGGGCGTGCCGGTCGACTTGGTCTTCCAGTCGGTCGCCGGAACCGAGGCCGCCAACCGCAGTTTCGGCATCGACCTTGCCCTGCTGAAAGAGGCGCAGGAGGCCGGGCTGTCGCTGCGGCGCGGCACGGTCGGGCAGAACGTGATGTATTTCGAGACCGGCCAGGGCTCGGCGCTGTCGGCTGGCGCCCATCACGGGGTCGACCAGCAGACGTGCGAGGCGCGTGCCTATGCGGTCGCCCGCGCCTTTGCCCCGCTATTGGTCAACAGCGTGGTCGGCTTCATCGGCCCGGAATATCTCTACGACGGCAAGGAAATCATCCGCGCCGGGCTGGAGGATCATTTCTGCGGCAAATTGCTCGGCCTGCCGCTCGGGATCGACATCTGCTACACCAATCATGCCGAGGCGGACCAGGACGACATGGACAATCTGCTGACGCTGCTCGCCGCCGCCGGCGTCACCTTCATCATGGGCGTCCCCGGGGCCGACGACGTCATGCTGAACTACCAGTCGACGTCTTTTCACGACGCGCTCTATGTTCGTGACGTCTTCGGTTTGCACCGCGCGCCGGAATTCGACGATTGGCTGGCGCGGTCGGGCATCACAGGCGCCGATTTCCGCATTGCCGGCGATCCAGGTCTGTTGCCCGATTTTGCCTCGCGACTGATCGCCTGAGGCGGTTCGAAGCGTCGCGCCCTCCTCGGAAACTATCTGCATCCTCCGGAATTATGCTTGTGCCACAATATTGAGAAATTCCGGCGGCAGCATTACGGTATATGTCTGGCTGGCAATTTCCGCACCATCAGTCGAGCGTGGCGGGGGAGCTTAGATGCGAGCTGCAATTAACGGAACGGCCCGGCGGATTCTCTGCGTGTTTCCGCGCTACACCTCCTCGTTCGGTACGTTCGAGCATTCCTATCCCCTGACCGACGGTGTCCGCGCCTTCATGCCCCCGCAGGGGCTGCTGCTGATCTCCGCCTATCTGCCGCCGGATTGGCAGGTCAAGTTCGTCGACGAGAACCTCCGCAGCACCACCAGGGAAGAGTTCGAATGGGCGGAAGCGGTCTTCGTCAGCGGCATGCATATCCAGCGCCAGCAGATGAACGACATCTGCCGCCGCGCGCATGAATTCGACCTGGCCGTTGCGCTCGGCGGTCCCTCCGTCAGCGCCTGTCCGGACTATTATCCCTCGTTCGACTATCTCCATGTCGGCGAGCTCGGCGACGCCACCAACCAGCTGATCGAGATTCTGTCGCGCGACCCCTCGCGGCCGGAGCAGCAGGTGGTCCTCACGACCAAGGACCGGGTGCCGATGACGGAGTTTCCGATCCCGGCCTACGAACTTGCCGACGTGAAGAAGTACATGCTCGGCAGCATTCAGTATTCCAGCGGCTGTCCCTATCAGTGCGAGTTCTGCGACATTCCGGGCCTGTACGGCCGCAACCCGCGCATCAAGTCGCCGCAGCAGATCATCGCCGAGCTCGACCGCCTGCGCGAATGCGGCATGACCGACACGGTCTATTTCGTCGACGACAATTTCATCGGCAACCGCAAGGCGGCGATGGACCTGCTGCCGCACCTGATCGAATGGCAGAAACGGACCGGCTATGTGGTGCGGCTCGCCTGCGAGGCGACGCTCAACATCGCCAAGCGGCCCGAAATCCTCGAGAAGATGCGCGAGGCCTATTTCATCACCATCTTCTGCGGCATCGAGACGCCGGATCCGGACGCGCTGCATGCGATGCAGAAGGATCACAACATGATGGTCCCGATTCTCGAGGGCGTGCGTGCGATCAACTCCTACGGCATGGAGGTTGTGTCCGGCATCATCATGGGGCTCGACACTGACGGCCCCAATACGGCCAATGCGCTGCTCGAATTCGTCGAGGAATCCCGGATTCCGCTGCTCACCATCAACCTGCTCCAGGCGCTGCCGAAGACGCCGCTGTGGGACCGGCTGGAGCGGGAAGGCCGCCTGGTCGAGGACGAGGGGCGCGATTCCAACGTCGACTTCCTGCTGCCTTATGACGAGGTCGTGGCGTCCTGGAAGCATGCCATGGGCGTCGCCTACGAGCCCGAAAAGGTGTTCGCGCGCTTCCAGTATCAGTGCGACAACACCTATCCCAACCGTCTCAAGATGCCGGTGCCTGACGAGATGAAGACCTGGGCCAACATCCGGCGCGGCCTGATCATGATCAGGAACATCTTCTGGAAGGTCGGCGTGCTCGGCGACTACAGGCGCGTGTTCTGGAAGTTTGCGCTCGGACGCATCAGGCGCGGCGACCTCGAAGGCCTGATTGGCTGCACGCTGATCGCGCACCATCTCATCACCTTCGCGCGCGCGGCCTCCAGCGGCGCGCAGAACGCCTCGAACTATTCGATTCGGCTGCGCGAGGCCGCCGTGCCCGCCGAATGAGCGACAAGTCCGCTCCGGCGCGCCCGACCATCGATCTCAGGTCGTTCACGCCCGCGCGCGTCGCGCTCGGGCGCAGCGGGGCAAGCGTGCCGACGAAGCCGCTGCTCGATTTCACGCTGGACCATGCCCGTGCGCGCGACGCCGTGCATGCCGCCTTCGACGCGCCGCGGCTGGTTTCGGATCTTCACGCACAGGGTCTCGTCGTCACCGAGGTGAGGAGCCAGGCGCTCGACCGCAGGGAATATCTGCGCCGGCCGGATCTCGGGCGACGGCTCGATGCAGAAGCCGCCGAAGTGCTCGCGCAAAGTGCCGCCGAGCCATGCCAGCTCGCACTCGTGATCGGCGACGGCCTGTCGGCGGCGGCGGTTCATGCCCATGCGGTGGCGCTGGTGCGGCGCCTGCTGCCGCTGCTCGCGGAAGGGGAGCACGTCGCGCTCGGCCATGTCGTCGTCGCCTCAGGCGCGCGCGTTGCGCTCGGTGACGAGATCGGCGCCATTCTCGGCGCGCGCATGGTCGTGATGCTGATCGGCGAGCGCCCCGGCCTGTCGGCGCCCGACAGTCTCGGCGCCTATTTGACCTTCGCGCCGAAGCCCGGCCGCACCGATGCCGAGCGTAATTGTGTCTCGAACATCCACAAGGCCGGGTTGAGCTATGACGAGGGCGCCTTCAAGATCGCCTGGCTGGTCCGCGAGGGGCTGGCCCGAGAGGTCAGCGGCGTGGCGCTGAAGGACGAGAGCGCGGACCGCGCGCCGCGTCGAATTGGCACATTCTCGGCGTGCTGACCGGGAGCAGGACCCGAAATCGCCGCATCTTGATCGATTTGCCCACCCTTCGCCTGCTTGCGAGAGGGGCGATTGACCTGCTAAACCGCTGCCAGCGATTTTCCGCGCATTTTCAAGGGGCAAGCCTCCCATTGGTATGGCGTTTTCAAGCCGTTCGCGGGGCGCAACAAGCTCTCAACACCGAGCCGATTTAGGAACTGGATAAGGCATGCTCGAAAAGCACAGCGAGAATGAGGTTCATGTCGACAAGGTCGAGCAGGGACCGGCGTCCTCGATCGCCTTCGGGCTGGAACGTCTCGGGCTGATCGCCGTCCGGGCGCCGATCGTCTCCTGCATCATCCTGCTCGCGCTGATCGTCGGCGCGGTGTTCGGCATCCACCGAATCAAGATCGACGATTCGCTGTCGCAGCTGTTTCGTTCCGACACCCGCGAATTCAAGCAGTATGAAGAGGTGACCAAGAAGTTCCCGGCCGAGGAATTCGACGTCCTCGTCGTGGTCGAGGGCAAGACCCTGCTGGCGCGGAACAATCTCGAGAAGCTGCGCGACTTCGTCACCGATCTGCAGTTGGTCGAGGGCACCCGTGGCCTCGTCTCGCTGTTCTCGGCGCGCCAGGCGCCGGCGCCGGGCAAGCTGCCGGCGGCGCTGTTTCCGGCCGAGCTGCCCGAGGGCGCGGCCTATGACAAGTTCATCGAGACCGTCAAGAACAACGAGATCATCCGCGGCAAGCTGTTGTCCGAAGACGGCACGCTGGCGCTGATCGTGCTGTCGCTCGATCCGGAGGTCGTCGCCTCCAACAAGCTGACCAAGACCGTCGCCGACATCCGCGCGCTGATGAAGGAGGATCTCGGCGAGACCGGGCTCAACGTGCAGCTCTCCGGCGTGCCGGTGATGCAGCTCGAGATCCGCAATGCCGTCGAGCGCGACGGGCTGACCTACAACATCCTCGGCATTCTCGCCGGCTGCGTCATCGCCATCATCTTCTTCCGCAAGATCTCGTTCATGATCGCGGCGGCATTTCCGCCGATGATCGCGATCCTGCTGGCGCTCGGCGCGCTCGGCTGGGCCAATTTCAATCTCAACATGTTCCTGAACGTGATGACGCCGCTCATCATGGTGATCAGCTTCTCGGACTCGATGCAGCTCACCTTTGCCGCGCGTGACCGGCTGATCGCAGGCCAGGACAAGTTCACCGCGTTCAAGAACGCGGTCCTCGTCGTGGGCCCGGCCTGCGTGCTGACGCACGGCACCGCCGGCATTTCCTTCATCGCGCTGCAGTTCTCCAATTCCGACCTGATCCGCAAGTTCGGTGAGGCAGGCCTTGCCGCCACCATCATCGCGCTGGTCGCCGTGCTGTCGCTGGTGCCGGTGTTCGGCGTGCTGTTCGTGCGCAACGAGAAGGTCTTTGCGGTCAAGTTCCAGGGCGCCGATGCCGGCGTCCAGGCGCTGCGCAATTTCTGCTACTGGATCGCCGTGCGCATGGTGGGCCGTCCAGGCCTGTTCAGCCTGATCGCAGTGCTGTTCGTCGGCGGCCTCGGCGTCATCTACGCCAATCTGGAGCCGCGTTACCGGCTTGCCGACCAGGTGCCGGACAAGCGCCAGGCGGTCGCCGCGAGCGATCGGCTGGATGCCAAGCTCACAGGCGCCAACCCCGTCAACGTGCTCGTTGCGTTTCCCAAGGGCGAGACGCTGTACTCGCCGGAGACGCTCCAGACCATCGCGGATGTGCATGCGACGGTCGAGAAAGCCGCCGGTGTCGGTAACGTCTGGTCGCTGGAGACGCTGCGTCGCTGGCTGGCGGAGAAGGCCGGCAGCGCCGACGTCGCGACCCTCAAGGAATATGTCAGCGTCATCCCCGAGCATCTGGTGCGGCGCTTCATCGACGCCGAGCAGGACGCCGTCGTGGTCGCCGGCCGCGTGCCGGACAAGGATTCCAGCCAGCTCCTGCCGATCGTGGACAAGCTCGATACCGAGCTCAATGCCGTCCGCAACAAGCATCCCGGTTACGAAATCGCAGTGACTGGTCTTGCCGCGATCGCGGCGCGCAACTCGGCCGGCATGATCGAGAAGCTGAATCATGGCCTCACGATCGAATTCGCGCTGGTCGCGATCTTCATCGGTCTGGCCTTCCGCTCCTGGGTGGTGACGCTCGCCTGCATCCTGCCGGGCATCTTCCCGGTGGTGATGTCGGGCACGGTGCTGTGGGCGATGGGCGAGGGGCTGCAATTCGCCAGCGTCGTCGCGCTCACCGTCTCGTTCGGCCTCGGCCTCAGCGCCACCATCCACTTCCTCAACCGCCTGCGCCTCGAGAACAAACCTGGGGTGGGCTCCGCGCTCGCGGTGGAGCGGGCGACCGTGCTGGTCGGACCTGCGCTGATCCTGACCACGGTGGTGCTGGCCTGCGGCCTCGTCGTCACCGTGTTCTCCGACCTGCCGTCGCTGCGGCTGTTCGGCTGGCTCAGCGCCTTCTCGATGGTGATGGCGCTGGTCGCCGACCTCTTCATCCTCAGGCCGACGGCGATGTGGCTGATCAATTTGCACGCCAGGCTGCAGGGGGCCGATAAGCCGGCGATCTGAGCGGCTTCATCAGTCAGACATGGAATCGGCGCAGTCTTGACGACTGCGCCGGAGTTCCGGCTGAGGATGCAGCCAATGCGGCACGACAGCTCCATCGTGGAGTTTCAGCAGAAGCGCGGCGGCGATTGCGCCGCCTTTTTCGTCCCATTCCTGACGTCCGATACGATCTTGCTCGACGCCGGTTGCGGACCGGGGACCATCACGGCCGCGCTCGCGGGCATCGTCGCAAAGGCCGTCGGCGTCGATATCGAGCCCAAGGCGATCGCCGCAGCCAATCGGCTTGCCGCGAGGACTGGCCTCACCAACGTGACCTTTGTCGAAGCCGACATGACCACCCTTCCGTTCGAGGATGGGACGTTCGATGCCGTGTTCTTTCACGCAGTGCTGTACCATGAGAGCCGGGCGGTGCTGACGCGAACGCTGGCGGAAGCGCGACGCGTGCTGAAGCCGGGTGGCTTCGTCGCAACGCGTGACGCCGATGTCGGCGGCAATGTTCTCCACCCTGAAATCGACGGCGTGCACCTCGCGCTCGATCTCTGGCAACGCTGGTACGAGCATGATGATCCCGCGTCGCTTCGCTTCGGTCGGCAGCAGGGCTCCATTCTCCGCACCAACGGCTTTACGCCGGTCTGGGCGGGCGCCAGCTACGTCAACCACAGCGCCGACGCGGCGAGCCGCAGCGAGGCTGTCGCTGACGCACGGCGGAGCCTGCTCGGCCTCGGACCGCAACTCGTGGGTAAGGGGTTCGCGACGGACGATGAGATCCAGGCTGCGCTTGCCGGATGGGAGGCCTGGGGAGCCGATCCGGATGCGGTGTATTTCAGATGCCGGTGCGAATGCGTCGCACGCAGGGACTGATCAATCGGAACTTTGTCGTGCGGCGGCCCCCCTTAGAGCGAGCGCAACCTCGATCCTTTCTATGCAACGATATCCCATCGCCGACTGGCTGTGCGAAGGTAGATGACAAGATCGTCCACCTTGTTGACCTGGGCTTCGACGTCGTCGAAGAGAGTTGGGTCGCCAGCATACATTTTCAGGCGATTGAGCAGTCCGCGCGCGGTCTCGTGCTTGGTCGATGTCTCAGCAAACGTCTGTGCGATGTTGCTCTCGCCGCCTTCGAGGCGGTTCGCCGCCACGGTCAGTACCGAAGCAAGTGCGGTTACTGCACCGAGCGGAACCGTCCATGTCGCGGGTGCATCCTTGAGCAGGGCGACCACGACACTGGACGAGAGGACGGTCGTGATGCAGGCGGCGACGGCCTTAAGCGATTGCGCGCGGTTAAGCCGCTGTGTGATCTTGGAGATGACTTGATCGAACAGTGAAACTGCGGCATCCAGTGCGGCGATCGCCGCTTCGAGCATCAATGCCAATTTTCGCTTGTTGCGGTCGCCGTCTGCGGAAGTCGCGGCGGGGCTGATTGATTTGTCGTTCGGTCCGAATTTCATCGGGCTATCGATTCCTGCGCGTTCGAATTCGGTGAGCAGCTCGCGAGCCTTGGTAGGATTCTGCTTGAAGAGGAATTCGATGGTCTCTTGCATGGTCTGATATTCCCTAGGTCGGTCCTTTGATATTGGTCAGATGGAAGGGGGGCTTCTTGTTTGGGTCGGTAGCCAATCCGTTTAGCGTTATTCTATAGGGCTGCGTCGGCAGGGTCGTCTGCGGTCGCCGTACGGGAGGAAATGCGCCCTTGTTCTCCGATGTGCGCGATCCGAGCACGCCTTGCGCACGGCTGAGTAGGATTGTGAGGCTATGATGGGCGGTCCTGGCATCGACCACTCCCTTGGCGGCGGCGTTTTCGATTGCCTCGATCTCGCTATCCCAGGGGGCGATGTGCTCGCGGCGAATACGGTCAATTAAGGCACGATCGTCTGGGCTGAGAAGAGAATTGAGTGCCTCGTCCTTCCCGGAGTGTGGCGCTACCAGCGTCGGCTTGAAGAGATGGTCGATGAATCCCGCGACGAGAATCAACGGCGAAACGATTGCAAGAAGGCCGAGGAAACCGAGAACCAGCCCGAAGGCGAGCATCAGCAAGCCGCCGATTAGGGTGAAGAACGATCCAATCCACCGGAGCAAGGTGGCTAGCGGGCCGTCATCCGGTATGAAAGTTACGGGCGAAGGCGAGACTGCTGGTACCGGGGCTGTCGATGGCGCCGGAATCGGCGTGCCAAAATGGCCCGGGTACTGGAAAAGCTCCCCGGTGCTCGTTGCGATCTTCGCGATGAAGTCGATTGCGAAGATTGAAGCCGCGACGTCGGCGCTATTGATGGCGAACGGCGTTTCGCGCCCACCCAGCGCTTCGAGCAGGTCGCCGAAGGTCGCGGCGTCGCGTACGCGCTCGATTCGTTCGACAATCTCAGGAGTCCAGAGGTCCACCGTCGGTCCGGGAATATTGCTCAGCGTACCGGCACGGCACGACAGGAACAGCAGATTGACCCGGTACTGTATGGCGAGGTCGAGTACTTGCTTGATCTCGTAGCTTGGCCACTCTTCTTTCCGGAACCCCTCTTTCTGCATCATGATCCTGCCGCCTTCGAGGTGGGCGACTATGACGACTGGGCTTCCATTGTTGGCCGCGAAAAATGTGCTCAATTGATCGCGCGATTCCGGGAGCTGATGATGGTTTGCACCCGCGGCGCTCGATATCTTCTCGTAGTCGGTGCGATTGGCGAAGCGATCGACGAAATTGGCGATCACCGGAGGGTGAGACAACGGTTGGTTCAATGCCCACGACAAGGCTGGGGTTGCAAGACCCTCAGGAATGAGAACGGATTTTCTGTAGCGGTAGACATTCTGCCGGTTCGGTCCCTGTTCGAGGGGCCCGAATTGCTTGACCGCTGCCTCGGTGGGCATCCGCCCGTGGTCAAGATATGGAGGCAGAACCAGGTCTTTAGGACCTGGACCGGGGTGCGGCGAAATGGGACGATTGGGCTGCTCAATCGGAGGTTTGGCAGCCGGACGGCCCGCTGCTCTTGCGTCGGCAGGGGCAGCCAGTACCGCGAGTGCAAGGAAGAAGATGCTGGGATTTGGCCGGCGCACCGCATCTCCAAAATGAAACAATCAATGAAATAGAGAAAAACTATTCTAACTCATTGTGGTTGTAAATCGGGCAGGCTCCCGGCCTCCAGCTATGAATGGCGGATCGGTACATCTTGCCAGGTCCCTGCGTACGGACCCCTAGGCTTTCGCCCTGCGCTCACGCCTCGATACGGACGATCCCGTACGGATTGAACTTGAAATCGCGCTCGGCGTAGTCCTGCTCGCGCGACAGCGTGAGCTTGCGATCGCGCAGCGTCGCATCGACGCCGCGCTCGGCCATGGCGTCGGCGATCTCGTCCATCAACGTCACCGCGGACCGGTCGTTGCCGCGCGATTTCGCGACATAGACGTCCGGCAAGCCGACGAGGTGGTAGCCGACGCTCTCGAAGTAGCGATCCCCCGCGAGCGGGCGCTTGGCGAAAGCAAGCCGACAAGCCCTGGCGACGGCGGGCGTCATGCGGAGGCCTTGGTCTGTCTTCGCGCCGTTGCGCGCCTGCTCGGCGAGGCTGCGCCACCGCACGACGCCATGCGCCACGCCGGCACTTTCGCCTTTCGCTGCAATGGCGCCCGCGTCGAACATCTCGTCCACAATCTGCAGCGCGGCGGCCGAACCGGCGGCTGTCTTCTGCTGATCCATCAGCGGGCTCAGCACGTAGAGCACCGCCTTGTGGTTGGCGACCGCGGCCTCGTCTGCCGCTGACCACGCTTTCGGGAAGACGCGGTCCCAGCACACGCCGAACGACCGCGCCATGTTCGGATCCGGTTTTGCCAGCGAGTAGGTGCGGTCGATCTCGAAGCCGAAATCGGCGATCGTCTTGGCCACCGCTTTCGGCGGTTGCAGCAGGCTGTCGTCCCTGCCGAGGAAGCAGAGGACGTGACGCGGCTTCACGAACGAAGGCGGCATGGTCGCTCCCTGCTGATCGTTGGCGAAGGCACGAGTGGCCACGAAGAGCCCTGCGGCCTTGAGCAGATGTCTGCGTATCGGGTCCATCTCGGCACGTCCGTTGCGGATGAGCTCATGCCAGCAAAAAGCCCCCGGCTCGCGAGAACCGGGGGCCGTATGTCTCTCGGCTGGGAAGAGCGTATCAGCTCTTGGTCATGGTGATGTTGACGCCGCGGATCTCGCCCTTGGAGGAGATCTGCACCGTCTGCTTGCTGCCGTTGGTGCGCAGCGAGAGGTTGGCGGCAAAGCCGTTGGCCTCCACGAACACGTCGATCTGGCCGCCGCCGGCGGTGCCCTGCAGATTGCCGAAGATGTTGCGGCTGGACTCGCTCCAATTGCCGGAGATGCGCTCGCCCTGGCTCGTCACGTCGCTGGTGAGGTCGAACTTGTAGCTGTCGGAGGCGCAGTGCAGCGCCTGCTTCAGATTGAGGCCGCTGCCGGCGACCTTGTAGTCGGCCTTGCAGCGAATGCGCTCGGTGGAGCCGTCGGACAGCGACACCGTGCCGGTGCCGGTCCATGCGCCGTCGAAACCGGCAAACGGGCCGGAGGACTGGGCGTGGCTCGCCGAAATCGAGAAGAGCAGTGCCGCCCCAATGCCGGCCGCCTTGATTGCCAGTCCAGATCGCCCAAAGAATGTCATCTCGAATATCCCGTTTTGGAATGACGCCCGCTTACGCGTGATAACGTCTCGCCACATCGAAAGTTTAGTGCTCCGAGCCAGTGTCAGGTTCAAAGCCAGGGCGCCAGAGATGGTGGTTCACGTCACCGCGTGCCAGGCCCGATCCGCTGATTTGCCTTGTTTCGGCATGTTTCTGGCGGGAAACGAGGTGCGGACAGATGCAGCTCTGCAACAGGTATGCAGTAAAATACGATGTGTCTGAATTATGATGTAGTATCAACCCCTTACATCTGTCAATGGAGGTTGAGGGAAGACCTGATTTGGTGGGCGCGGCGCCAATTTGGCCGCATTTGCCAGTGCTTGTGCCTTCTCTGAGGCCGCACCTGTCGCGGCGACTTGCTATCAGAACAATCCGTTCCGGTCGTCCGCCCCGTGCGGTCCGGGGCCGGTGCGATTCTGCCGCCAGAATGAAGGAATACAATGCGTAAGCTTCTCGTCGCTCTCACCCTGCTGTCGGCATCTGTTTCGACGGCGGCGTTCGCCCAGCAGGGGCGTGGCACGGACGCCGAGCAGAAGGCCTGCACGCGTGACGTGCAGAAGTTCTGCCGCCCGGTCATCGACCAGGGCGATTTCACCATCCTGGCCTGCCTCAAGGAAAACCGGCCCAAGATCTCGCAGGCTTGCGACCAGGTCCTGAAGAACCACAACCAGTAAGCCATTGGCCCACAAAGGCGGCCCCAGGGCCGCCTTTTCCGGGCCGATCCGCGGAAGGGCAGCCATCGCCAGACAGGATTGGTTTTGCGGCCGTATTCCCCTATATGGGGGCCGCGGCGGATCGCCGGCATGAGCCCGCGAGCGAAGAAGCCCTTTCTGTCCAAACGATTGTAAACCAGCCCTCGATGACCTCTGCGAGCGAATTGCGATCCGGCAAGGGTGACCGCGACGAGAACTTTCCCGTCGCGTCCTGGATCATTCATCCGCGTCATCGTGCGCTGATCCTGGCCTATTACAATTTCGTCCGCACCGCCGACGACATCGCCGATCACGCGACCCTGCCGCCCGACCAGAAGCTCAGCTATCTCGACCTGCTCGAGGCGGAGCTGCTCGGCAAGGGCGACACCCAGGCCGAAGCCGTCGTCCTGCGCCGTGCCCTGGCCGAGCGCGGCATGGCGCCGCGCCACGCGCTCGACGTGCTGATCGCGTTCCGCATGGACGTCACCAAGCTGCGCTACGAGAATTGGGACGAGGTGATCCACTATTGCCGTTACTCGGCGATGCCGGTCGGCCGCTTCATGCTCGACGTCCACGGCGAGAGCACCTCGACCTGGGCCGCATCGGACGCGCTCTGCGCCGGCCTGCAGATCAACAACCACCTCCAGGATTGCGGCAAGGATTTCCGCGAGCTCAACCGCGTCTATCTGCCGCGCGATGCGCTGGCAGCACACGGTGCCTCGGTCGAGCAGCTCGGGCTGTCGCAGTCGCCGCCGGCGATGCTGGCCTGCCTGCAGGCGCTTGCCGTTCGCAACGAAGCGCTGCTCGACGAGGGCAGGGCACTCGCTGCGGAGATCCGGGATTTCCGTCTCGGCATCGACGTCGCGGTGATCCAGGCCTATGCCGACCGCATCGTGCGCCTGCTCAAGGTGCGCGATCCCCTGCGCGAGCGGGTGCATCTGAACAAGTTCGAGCTGCTCGTCTTCAGCCTTGCCGGAATGCTCAGTGAGGCCGGCCGCCGCGCGATCGGACGCAAGGCCATTTCCAGACCGGGGACTGCCCATGACGCTTGAGGCGACAGCGCCCGGCGCCGATTATGGCTCGACCGCATCCGGCAG
Source organism: Bradyrhizobium nitroreducens (assembly GCF_002776695.1). GTDB lineage: Bacteria > Pseudomonadota > Alphaproteobacteria > Rhizobiales > Xanthobacteraceae > Bradyrhizobium > Bradyrhizobium nitroreducens. Next base: position 5,506,732 of record NZ_LFJC01000003.1, on the reverse strand, counting down.
CTCCTTCTACGCCGCGATGCGCATCCTGCCGCATGACCAGCGCGAAGCGATGTTCCAGATCTACAGCTTCTGCCGCCAGGTCGACGACATCGCCGATTCCGACGGTCCGCGCGAGGAGCGGCTCGCCGCGCTTCAGCAGTGGCGCAACGACATCGAGGCGCTCTATCAGGGCAATCCGCCGCCGCGGCTGAAGGACTACGTCGCCTCGGTGAAGACCTTCGGGCTCAAGCGCGAGGATTTCCTCGCGATCGTCGACGGCATGGAGATGGACGTGCCGCAGGACATCCGCGCGCCCGACATGGCGACGCTGGATCTCTACTGCGATCGCGTCGCCAGCGCCGTGGGACGGCTCTCGGTGCGGGTGTTCGGCCTGCCGGAAGAGGACGGCATCCAGCTCGCCTATCATCTCGGCCGCGCACTTCAGCTCACCAACATCCTGCGCGACATCGACGAGGACGCAGGGCTCGGCCGGCTCTATCTGCCGCGCGAGGCGCTGCTGCATGCCGGCATCACCTCCGACGATCCGAACCGCGTGATTGCCGAGCGCGCGCTGCCGAAGGTCTGCATGCCGCTGACGCAGCGTGCGAAGGCGCATTTCGAGAAGTCGGACGAGATCATGAACCGCAACAAGCGCCGCGTCGTGCGCGCGCCGCGGATCATGTCGAAATACTATCATTCCATTCTGGATCTCCTGATCGCGCGCGGCTTCAACGCGCCGCGCCAGCCGGTACGTGTGTCGAAGATCACACGCATCCTGATCCTGCTCCGTTACGCTTTTCTCTGATGCAAAACACAGCTCACATCATCGGTGCCGGCATTTCCGGCCTTTCCGCCGCCGTGCGGCTCGCCAATGCCGGCTTCAAGGTCGCCGTGCACGAGGCCACGCACCAGGCCGGCGGCCGCTGCCGTTCCTATTTCGACGGCGCCACCAATCTCACCATCGACAACGGCAATCATCTGCTGCTGTCGGGCAACAGCCACGCGCGCGCCTATGCGCGTTCGATCGGCACCGAGGCGGGCCTCGTCGGACCCGAGAGCGCGCAGTTTCCCTTCGTCGACATCAAGACCGGGCAGCGCTGGCAGATCGATCTCGGCGCTGGCCGATTGCCGACCTGGGTGCTCGACGAGAGCCGCCGCGTGCCCGATACCGGCCTCACCGATTATCTCAAGCTGGCGCCGCTGATCTGGGCGTCGGAGGAGACGCTGGTCGGCAAGTCGATTCCGACCGAGGGCGTGCTCTATCAGCGCCTGGTGCAGCCGCTGCTGCTCGCCGCCCTCAACGTCGATCCGCCCGAGGGCTCGGCGGGACTTGCCGGTGCGATCGTGCGCGAGACGCTGCTGGCGGGCGGGCAAGCCTGCCGTCCGCTGATCGCGCGCGACGGCCTCAGCGCCGTGCTGATCGAGCCCGCCGTGAAGTTCTTGGGCGATCGCGGCCATACCGTTCAGCTCGGCCATGAGCTGCGCTCGTTCACGACCAGCGACGGCAAGGCGGCTGCGCTGAATTTCGGCGGCGAGGACGTGATCCAGCTCGCCGAAGGCGACGTCGTCGTGATGGCGGTGCCGCCGCGCGCGGCGACGAGTCTCATGCCGGGCCTGAAGGCGCCGACCGAATTCCGCGCCATCGTCAACGCCCATTTCCGCTTTGAGCCGCCGCCCGGCTCGGCGCCGATCCTCGGCGTGATCGGCGGCGTGGTGGAGTGGCTGTTCGCGTTCCCGAACCGGCTGTCCGTCACCATCAGCAACAGCGACCGTCTGGTCGACATGCCGCGCGAGGAGCTGGCGCAGACGATCTGGAACGACGTCTGCAAGGCGGGCGGCGTGTCCGGCGAACTGCCGCCGTGGCAGATCGTGCGCGAGCGCCGTGCCACGTTTGCGGCGACGCCGGCCCAGAATGCCCTGCGTCCGGGGCCGGTCACTGCGCTGAAAAACCTGTTCCTTGCGGGGGATTGGACTGCTACGGGATTGCCAGCAACCATCGAGGGATCGGTCCGGTCGGGTGATCGCGCCGCCGATCTGGTGCTGGCCGCCAAAGCATCCTGAAAGGCGGCCCTGACGGGCAAGTGTCCCGGCCAATTTCAATCGACTATCGGAGCAATCGAGCCAGATGGATTCCGTGAACGCGACCAGCCGCGAAGCCCTTCAACCGGGCATCCCGCAACCGGGCATCCTGGAATCGAGCATTGCATCGGCGACGCAGGGCGTCCTCGACTTCCAGCAGTCCGACGGCCATTGGGTGTTCGAGCTCGAGGCCGACTGCACGATTCCGGCCGAATACGTCCTCCTGCGCCACTATCTCGCCGAGCCGGTCGATGCCGTGCTCGAAGCCAAGATCGGCAATTATCTTCGCCGCGTGCAGGGCGCCCATGGCGGCTGGCCGCTGGTGCATGACGGCGAGTTCGACATGAGCGCCAGCGTGAAGGCCTATTTCGCGCTGAAGATGATCGGCGATTCCGTCGACGCCCCGCACATGGTGCGCGCGCGCGAGGCGATCCACGCCCGCGGCGGCGCCATTCACAGCAACGTCTTCACGCGATTCATGCTCGCCATGTTCGGCGTGGTGACCTGGCGCGCGGTGCCGGTGCTGCCGATCGAGATCGTGCTGCTGCCGTTCTGGTCGCCGTTCCACATCAACAAGATTTCCTACTGGGCGCGCACCACCATGGTGCCGCTGATGGTCATCGCCGCGCTGAAGCCGCGCGCGAAGAATCCGAAGGGCGTCGGCATCGACGAGCTGTTCCTGCAGGATCCGCGCTCGATCGGCATGACGGCGAAGGCGCCGCACCAGAGCATGGCCTGGTTCCTGCTGTTTCGTTCGCTCGATGCGATCCTGCGCGTGGTCGAGCCGATGTTTCCCAAGAGCCTGCGCCAGCGCGCGATCGACGCCGCGCTCGCCTTCACCGAGGAGCGGCTCAACGGCGAGGACGGCATGGGCGCGATCTATCCGCCCATGGCCAACATCGTCATGATGTACGATGCGCTCGGCAAGGACGAGAACTATCCGCCGCGCGCGGTCACCCGCCGTGGCATCGACAAGCTGCTCGTCATCGGCGAGGACGAAGCCTATTGCCAGCCCTGCGTCTCGCCGGTCTGGGACACGACGCTGACCGCGCATGCGCTGCTGGAAGCCGGCGGCGACAAGGCGGTGCCCGCGGCGAAGCAGGGCCTCGACTGGCTGATCCCGAAGCAGGAGCTCGAGGTGAAGGGCGACTGGGCGGTGAAGCGGCCCGACGTGCGTCCGGGCGGCTGGGCCTTCCAGTACAACAACGCCCATTACCCCGACCTCGACGACACCGCCGTGGTGGTGATGTCGATGGACCGCATGCGCAGGGAGCACGGCGCCACCGGCTATGACGCCGCGATCGCCCGCGGCCGGGAGTGGATCGAGGGCATGCAGAGCGACGACGGCGGCTGGGCCGCCTTCGACGTCAACAACCTCGAATATTACCTCAACAACATCCCGTTCTCGGACCACGGCGCGCTGCTCGACCCGCCGACCGAGGACGTCACCGCGCGCTGCATCTCGATGCTGGCCCAGCTCGGCGAGACCGAGAAGACCAGCAAGCACGTCGCCGCCGGCGTCGCCTATTTGCGCAAGACCCAGCACCCCGAGGGGTCCTGGTACGGCCGCTGGGGCATGAACTTCATCTATGGAACCTGGTCGGTGCTCTGCGCCCTCAACATGGCCGGCGTCCGTCACGACGACCCCATGATTCGCAAGGCCGCGGCCTGGCTGGCCTCGATCCAGAACAAGGACGGCGGCTGGGGCGAGGACGCCGTCAGCTACCGGCTCGATTACAAGGGCTGGGAAGCCGCCCCCTCGACCGCCTCGCAAACGGCATGGGCCTTGCTTGCCCTCATGGCGGCAGGCGAGGTTGATCACCCGGCCGTCGCCCGCGGGGTGGAGTACCTGATTGCAACACAAAACAAAAAAGGACTGTGGGACGAGCAGCGGTACACCGCCACAGGCTTCCCCCGCGTGTTCTATCTGCGGTATCATGGCTACCCAAAGTTCTTTCCGCTGTGGGCACTGGCGCGGTATCGGAACTTGCGGAGCACCAACAGCAGGGTGGTAGGGGTCGGAATGTGACTTTGGGGACGGGGGACTATCTTACCGCGGGCAATGCCATTGATCCGCGGCCGATCTTGATCGTGACTGGATTGGTGCAGGAGGCCCGCATCGCGGCCGGCCCCGGCATGGCCGTCATCTGCTCATCCAGCAGCCCGACCCAGTTGCGGGCGCTTTTGACCGTGGTGGATCCCGAGACGATTCGCGGCGTGATCTCGTTCGGCGTGGCCGGCGGGCTCGACCCGAGCCTCCGCTCCGGCGACGTCGTGCTGGCGACCGAGGTGCTCTCCGGCGACACCCGCTGGGCCGCCGGCCTCTCGCTCGGCGACGACCTCATCGACCGCCTGACCTCGGGCCGCCGCCGCGTGGTGCGTGGCAGCCTCGCCGGTGCCGAGGAAGTGGTCACCAAGCGCTCCTGCAAGGCCGCGCTGCATTCCGAGACCGGCGCCTCCGCCGTCGACATGGAAAGCCACATCGCGGCCGCCTATGCCGCTGAAGCCGGGCTGCCCTTCGCCGCGGTTCGCGTCATCAGCGATCCCGCCCATCGCGCGCTGCCGGCGCTCGCCCGCGCCGCCATCAAGCCGAACGGCCAGATCGACCTCGCCGCCGTGCTGCGCGGCATCGTGCGCAATCCGGCAACGCTGCATGCGCTGGTCTCGACCGGCATCGACTTCAATCGCGCGCTGCGGAGCTTGCGCGGCTGCCGCGATTATCTGATCGGCACGGAGCTGATCGAGAGCGAGGCGCTGGTGTCGAAGGCGGCGTGAGCGGCTTCTTCGATCTGACAAAAGAAGAGGCCCGGTCGCGACGGCGACCGGGCCTTTTCTTTTGATGCCGTAGCCTGGATAGAGCGAAGCGCAATCCGGGTTCGTCAGAGCAGCGCAGGCTTTTCACGTCATCGATGAGCGCTTGCGTCGCTGATTGAGCGGCGCCCGTTACAGTTGCGTGGACAGGGTGACGCACTAGGATCCCGCCGTGTAACGGTTGTTTTGGGTCAAAGCACTCCGCACCGGATGACCAGTCGTCTTTGACATTAAGTGTCGCCGCAATTCCCAAAGCATTCCGTGTTCGTGCTTGAAGACTTAGGCCACCGCCTCCATAATATGGAGAGCTGGGAATAGTCTCGGCGATGCTGCGGATGGGGAAAGCCCCGCCGCGAATGGGCGAAGGAGGCCCAAGTCATGATTCAACTTCTCATCAGAACTGCGCTTCTCCTGTTCGGCAACAATTGGCAGTCCGGACTAGCCAGCGAGCTCGGTGTGGCCGAGCGCACACTCCGGCGTTGGGTTGCAGGGACGGCGCCTGTTCCTTTGGGCGTTTGGTGCGACGTGCGGACCCGACTGCACGATCAGAGTGTAGAGGTCGCGCGCATGCACGCCCGGCTTAGCGGGTTGCTGCCTGATACCGGCAAGATCACGTTGGAGCCCATTCCCAACACAAAGCCGGAGGTCGATATCCACGGCATCCGGTTCTATCTCAAGCGGCCAGACGGAACGTTGATTGCTTGCAAGGCCCAGCGCGGAGTCTTCGCCGATGTGGGCGTCGGTCTCCCCCACGACATGCTCCCGATCTTTGAGCAGTGCAGCGACAGCTTCTTGCGCGCGGCCAGCGTCAAGTTCCAGCTCGGCGAGTTCGATGACCGCCTCGGAATCGTCCTCGAGCCGTCGGACGTCATTATCCTCCCGAATCCGAACACGCGCGTCGCCGTGCTTGGCCGTTATGGGATTGTGGATCATCCCCGATTGAGCGTCCGGGCACTCAAGCCAGATGACGGGCTATGGCGTGTTGCGATCAGTGGTGATGGCAATCCCTTAGTTGCTTTGGACGTTGGTGGCGCGCTGAAGCTTGCCGATGAGCTCATAGCTATCGGCGAGAGCAGCAAGCTCGCGGCTCACATTTGCACGGCCGCAGCTGACGCTGCTGAGCGACAGGCGCGCGACGCGTGACCCCACGCGCAAACGTCAACCGGCCGGCCTGGGACGTTCCGCGTCGTTCGAGCCTCTACTTCCGTAGAGTCTTTAACGATTGCACCGCGTCGTTGGACTGAGAGCGGGCTTGGTCCGCATCATCTAGAATGCGCTTCAACGCGCGCGCTATCGTCTGGAGGCATTCAGGGGCCTTCAGCCCCTGAGTGGTGGGAAATTTTGCATTGCAGTCTTGGTCCAGCGCAGCCGATAGCTGCGCTACGGATAGTTCGGTGGCCACTACAGGCGCACTCAGCAGGAATACTGCGACCGCGATGAGCTTCTTCATTCAGAAGCTGTTGCAGCTATTTCGGCTTCTTCTTCGGCTTGTGCTTCGCTTGGGCCAGATCCGAGCCCGCAACCGAGCGAACGTCCTTACTCTTGCTTGTACGCAACAATTTCGAGGCCTTCGACGCGTCACGCTTCGATGTCGCCATGGGTGTTCTCCGCTAGACGAAAGCATAAGCCAGCGTGATTCTAATCGTCGCGTCAAGCGTTTGTGATCCGGCGTGCACAACCAGCGCGTAGGGCGGATTAGCGCCAGCGTAATCCGCCATTTCACTCATCGACTGCGTGATGGCAGGTAACGGCTTCCTTCTTTGCCATCGGGGATAACGGTGACAGTGCACTTAACTCCGAGCTGTCCGAAAGTGCTCCCGTTGCGGCGGCCCCCTTGGAGATCGCTCGCGAGTTGAGTGCATTATCACCATAGTCCCCGTAACCTCGCCGATGCGACGCTAGAGATTTCGGCGCAGGAAGTCCCCGATTTCAACCTTGATCCGTCGATGGACTGCCGCCCGGTCGATGCCGGGAGCATCCTTGCACACAGCGGGCGCGTCCGCTTCCAGCGCCGGAGGGCAAGGACCGAAAAATATGAAATGGCCGCCTGGTACGGTCTCTTGCCGCGGCGGGTGGGGCAAGGTCGCCGCAAGAGTGAGGATATTGCCGTCGGCCTTGAGAGCACTGCTTTCCGCACGATAGAGCAACGTCGGCATTTCCAGCGACGCTAACCCGTCCCGATCGAACAAGGAGCCCCACGGCTCCAACAGAACGAGCGCTTTCACCGCGAGCGCATCCGGCGATCTCCTGCCGACGGCGTTGGCCAGGGAGCCGTCGGTTTGGATACCGTCACAGGCCATCGGATCGTCCGTGCGGTTTCGGCAGTAGACCGCCAAGTGAGCCAGGCTGGGAGCTGCGCCCGCAACGATCAGGGTGATGGCGCCGCCGTAAGAGAATCCCATCATGCCAAGGCGAGTTGGATCGGCATGCGTTCCGAAGCGGGGATCGGCCAACATGGCATCGAGCGCCTTGTGGATCTGGCGTGGTCGATCTTCGAGCGCCTCGCGAGGGCGCCTCGATCCCGGGTGAAACGGCGCGACCACGACAAAACCTTCGCGCGCCAACGACGTCAAGAGATCGGCATATGGGACCGGAGTGCCTCCCGCTTTGATCGTTCCCCCTCCGCCATGCGAGAAAAGCACAATCGGAAAACGTGCGCCGGCCGCAATCGGCGCGTCACGGCCAGCGGCAAAAATGTAGGGTCCGTCCTGAAAGGATAGTTCGGCCACCTCGGTCGGATATGCAACCAACGCGTCAAACGGGATGGCGTCCTGCACCGTTATGCGCGTGACTCCTGCCTTGAATGGCTGAGCATCTGCTTCCGCGGATATGCCCGCCACCAGCAGTGCGAGCACGAGAAATGAGGCGCGCAAGGGCCAAGACTCCAAAATTGAGACCTATTGCAATCTTAGATGGTAGGATGGGTAAAGCGAAAGCGAAACCGAAACCTACCGATTGGTGCAGCAGAAGGCTGGTCAAAACGACCCGTCGGGCAAAACACCCCAGCACCCGTCAACCCCTCCCTGCAAAAATATTCCACTTTCCCGAATTTCGGATTTATGGCATAGAGCGCTCATCCCGGCCCTGCCAGAGGGGCGCTTCGCGATCGTCACGAGATGCGGGCCGGGGTGCGGTGGACGCGGCGGCGCCGGCGCGAACGCGATGACAGGGACGGGTGACCGTTGAGTCATGCGCGACGCGCTACGACACGGCGCCGTCAAAGCGGCCAGGCAGGACTTCGGGGGCGAGCACACGCGAGCCTCCGATGCTTCCGGCAGGGCCGTCCGCGGACGGAGAAGTCGTGTGGTCCCGACGCCCGGGGTTCTGGCGTCAAGGCTCGCGGTGATGTGGCCGCCAACCGGCGGCACATCGACCATCCGTGAGACGACGGGGGCAATAGTGCAACGCTCCCCGAGGAGAGCACGAAGGACACCGTTAAAACCATCCGCGCAGGGAAGGCCGGGCGACCGGCATCACCTGTGGTCCACCCCGTGTGCGTTCTTGACGCCCACGGACCTGCGGGTGCCGCCGGCGCCCGGCCTTCCCTGCGCCCTTTGGCAATTAGAGGCGCGAACGAAGATGCAAAGCTCGGGCGAAACGCGCCGCGAGAATGGAAGCGCATGTCTGCAGTTTAAGTTTCAGCGGAGAGAGGATGCCAATGCACATTCGCTCGTCATGGCGAGCGTCGCAAAGACATGCGCTGCTCTCGTGCCCCGGACGCAGCGCAGCGCCCCCGGCGATGCGAAGCATCGTCCGGTGCGGTGCGCTGCAGAGCCGGGGCCCATGCATCAGCCCGGAATCAAGCAGCTGGGGCCCGGCTCTGCGCCGCAGCGTTGCACGCTGCGTCGCGTCCGGGACACGAGATTAGCCAATGCTGCCGCTTCGAATTCCGCCTCCAGCGCCGCCCTCAGGGCCGCGCGATCACCCCGCCCGTCATCGGCATCGGCACGCCGGTCGTGGCCGGGTAGGACAGCGGCAGGCCCTTCAGGCCGCGGGCGGCGAGGAAGCCGAAGGCCTGGGCCTCGATGGCGTCGGAGGCCCAGCCCAGGGACTCGGCGGCCTCCACAGTGGCCGACCCCACCCGCTCGCGGAGCATGCGCAGCATGGTGAGATTGCGGGCGCCGCCGCCGCAGACGATCCAGCTCCGCGGCCGCCGCGGCAGCAGCGGGATGACGCGGGCGATCGCAGCCGCGGTGAAGGCGGTGAGCGTCGCCGCGCCATCGGCCGGCGCGACATCGCCGAGCTTGAGCGCTGCAAAGTCGTTGCGGTCGAGCGATTTCGGCGGCGGCAGCGCAAAGAACGGCAGCTCCAGCGCGCGCGCAACCCAGGCTTCGTCCACCTTGCCGAGGGCTGCAAACTTTCCTTCCGCATCGAACGCCTGGTTCATGGTGCGGTACATGAAATCGTCGAGCAGCGCGTTGCCGGGACCCGTGTCGCAGGCGATCAGCGTGTCGTTGCCGTCGATATAGGTGATGTTGGAGACGCCGCCGATATTGACCACGACGATCGGCCCCTCGCGGTCCAGCGAGTTGGCGAGCGCGCGGTGGTAGACAGGTACGAACGGCGCGCCCTGCCCGCCGGCCTCGACATCGGCGGCGCGGAAATCATGCATCACGGGAATGTGGATCGCCCGGGCCAGCGCCGGCGCGTCGCCGATCTGCACCGTCAGCCGCTTTTCGGGCCGATGCAGCACGGTCTGGCCGTGGAATCCGACGATGTCGATATCTTCCGGCTTCATGCGGTTCTGGGCGAGGAAGGCGGCCACCGCCTCGGCGTGGGCCTGCGTGACCGCGCGCTCGGCCTCGGCCAGGATGCCTGGCCGGGCATCGCGCCGCGGCAGGTTCACGGCCTCGCTCAACGCCTGGCGCAGCAGATTGCGCTCGGCCGGGTTATAGGCCCGGTAGCCGGACGGCCCGAACGCTTTCACCTGCTTTCCATCGGTTTCGATCAGCGCGACATCCACCCCGTCCAGCGAGGTGCCGCTCATCAAACCGAGTGCCGTCAACATCATGGATCAGCGTCCTCAAAACACCCCCTCCGGCATGCCGATCTTGTGCCAGAGGGGCACATCTTATAATGCCACAGCGCCAAGTGGCGGGCAGCAACCGGGTTCCCACGGAAGACCCTTAAATTGCTCCCAAAACAGTAAACCAAGAATTTCTGGGCATGCCGACAGATGACTGCATTTAAATCGGATTTCCTCAACACCCTGCAGGAACGTGGTTTCATCCACCAATGCTCCGATTTCGAGGGGCTGGACGCGCTCGCCGCCAAGGGCGAGGCGACGGCCTATGTCGGCTACGATTGCACCGCCCGCTCGCTTCACATCGGCAATTATCTGACCATGATGATGCTGCACTGGCTGCAGCAGTCCGGCAACAAGCCGATCACGCTGATGGGCGGCGGCACCACCATGGTGGGCGATCCCTCCGGCAAGGACGAGACGCGCGCAATGCGTACCGTCGCGGAGATCGAGGCCAACAAGGCCTCGATCCGCGGCGTGTTCGCCAAGGTGCTGAACTACGGCGACGGCAAGAGCGACGCCATCATGCTCGACAATGCGGAGTGGCTGACCAGGCTGAACTGGATCGAGATGCTGCGCGACGTCGGCCGGCACTTCTCGGTCAATCGCATGCTGACCATGGACTCCGTGCGCCTGCGCCTCGAGCGCGAGCAGGAGATGAGCTTCATCGAGTTCAACTACATGGTCTGCCAGGCCTACGACTTCGTCGAGCTCGCCAAGCGCACCGGCTGCAAATTGCAGATGGGCGGCTCGGACCAGTGGGGCAATATCATCATGGGCGTCGATCTCGGCCGCCGCATGGGCACCCATCAGCTGTTCGCGCTGACGACGCCGCTTCTCACCACGGCGTCGGGCGCCAAGATGGGCAAGACCGCGCAGGGCGCGGTGTGGCTCAACGCCGACCAGTTCAGCCCTTATGACTTCTGGCAGTATTGGCGCAACACCGAGGACGCCGACGTCGGCAAGTTCCTGAAGCTGTTCACGACGCTGCCGATGGCCGAGATCAGGAAGCTCGAGGCGCTCGCGGGCTCGGAGATCAACGAGGCCAAGAAGGTGCTCGCCACCGAAGCGACCGCGCTGCTGCACGGCCGCGACGCAGCAAACGAAGCCGCCGAAACCGCGCGCCGCACCTTCGAGGAAGGCGCGCTTGCCGAGAGCCTGCCGACCGTGGAAATTCCGCGCGGCGAGCTCGACGCCGGCCTCGGCGTCCTCAATGCCTTCGTCAAGGCGGGCCTCGTTGGCTCCAATGGCGAGGCACGCCGCCAGATCAAGGGCGGCGGCCTGCGCGTCAACGACGCGGCAGTCACCGACGAGAAGATGGCGCTGTCGGCGGCCAATCTGACGCCGGAAGGCGTGATCAAGCTGTCCTTCGGCAAGAAGAAGCACGTCCTGATCAAGCCTGCATAGGCGTATGAGCTTTTGATGCTTGTCAGGGCGCACGGATGCGCGCTCCCTGACGGATAATGGATCAGAACACGCCCAGGGACGCGTCGCGGGAACACGCCTCGAATGCGCAGCGAGGCGCAGTGCGCACCGCGCTCGTGGTGCTCGCGCTGTGCTTCACGCTGGCGGTTCTCGGCCGCGGCCTGAGCGAGAGCTTCACCGTCTTCCTCAAGCCGATCTCGGAAAACTTCGGCTGGGACCGCGCGCAGGTCGTCTCGATCTATTCACTGACGTGGCTGATCAGCGGCCTGACCGCGCCACTGGTCGGGCGGCTGTTCGACCATTCCGGACCGCGCATCGTCTACGCGCTCGGACTGTTCCTGCTCGGCTCGGCCTTCCTGATCGCGAGCCAGGCGCAGGCACTCTGGCAATTCCAGCTGTCGATCGGCCTCTGCGTCGGCATCGGCGTTGCCTTCATCGGCAATGTTCCGAACTCGATCCTGCTCGGCCGCTGGTTCGGCCCAAAGCTGCCGACAGCCATGGCGGTGGTGTACTCGGCGATGGGCGGCGGCGTGCTGGCGCTGCTGCCGGCCTCGCAGCTCCTGATCGACCGGCTCGGCTGGCGCGAGACCTACCAGGTCTATGGCCTCGCCGCACTCGCGCTGCTGGTGCCGCTGCTGCTGCTGCCCTGGCGGATGTTCTCGGCCGGCTCGCCGCATGTGACGAAGAGAAGCGATCCGGACTTCATCGACAATGGCTGGACGCTTGTCAGCGCGATGCGTCATCACGCGTTCTGGGCGCTGTTCTCGACCTTCTTCTTCACCGCCGTCGGCATGTATTCCATCGCCGCCCAGATCGTCGCCTATCTGATCGACGCCGGCTTTCCGCCGCTGCAGGCCGCGACGGCCTGGGGCTTTTCGGGTGTCGTGCTGGTGTTCGGCATGTTGGGCGTGTCCGCGCTCGACGGCATGATCGGGCGGCGGCCATCGGTGCTGCTGAGCTACGCGATCTCCATCCTCGGCATCGTCCTGCTCTGGCTGCTGCAGTACTATCCGAACGTGATCCTGCTCACCGGCTTCGTCGTCTGCTTCGGCAGCATGATGGGCTCGCGCGGCCCGCTGATCACGGCGACCGCGATGAAGATCTTCCGCGGCAAACGCGTCGGCACGATCTTCGGCACCATCTCGATCGGCAGTGGATTGGGCTCGGCGTTCGGCTCATGGAGCGGCGGCCTGATCCACGATTTCACGCATGGCTACAATCTGCTGCTCGTCTTCGCACTTGCGAGTGTGATCCTCGGAATGATTCCATTCCTGATCGTCCCGGCCTTGCGGGAGTAAGTCTCTCCGACGTAACCTGCATCCCTCGATGTCACCGGGGAATTACGGATGATGGGCGGACATCTCACGCAAAAAAATCCGGCGCAACCTGCGTGAACGGACGAGCTGCGGTGTTTTGTCGGACATGACGAAAATGTCAGCGTGGAATTGATCCGGGGTGGCTTGCGAGGCGGAGCTGAATACGATCCTAGTCGCGCATTGGATGGAGGGCACAAACCAATGAACTTTCCCTATCTCACTCGCTTTCAACCGGTTCTCTTGAGCCTGTTTCGCTTCATCACCGGTCTCCTGCTGTTCCAGTATGGCATCGCGAAGATCTTCAAGTTTCCGGTGCTTCCCTACTTCGCCAACATCCCGCCGCTGATCTATACGGCCGGTGCCATCGAGCTCGTGCTCGGCGCGCTGCTGATGATCGGTCTCTTCACCCGCCTCACCGCCTTCATCCTCTCCGGCGAAATGGCCTTCGCCTACTTCATGGGCCACATGTTCAAGGGTGAGACGCCGGTGTTCCTGCCGCTGCTCAACGGCGGCACCGCCGCGATCCTGTTCTGCTTCGCCTGCCTCTATCTGTCGGCCGCCGGCGGCGGCTCCGTCAGCGCCGATGCGGCGATGGGCAAGGAATAGCTGCAGGTTCGAACGGCGCCGACGCGCCCCTGTTCGACCCACGAAAAGGACGGCACCGGCGGATCCGCCGGGCCGTCTCAGCGCGTCCCCAGCACGTTCCAGATCAGAACCAGGGCTGCAACGAGCAGCATGGACATGATGATGCGGTGAGCGAATCGGTTCATTGCCGCTCCAGCGAAGCTCGATCACCATCAAAGGCCGAGAACGATTCGCCCCCGCAAAAATACGGGTGCACGGCGATGCATGGCCTTCTGCCCGCACACACCCGCATACGGCTGCGGCGCGTCTTGCACACAGGCGGGGCCCAGCGGCCTACGTTCATGATTGGTAAGAACTTCATGCTACCGATGCGAGCAATAACAACCATTCCGTAGGGGCTGTGATGAAGCTGCTGAGTCATTTGAAGATCCGCACCAAGCTTGCCAGCATGGTCTGCCTCGCGGCTCTCACAGTCGCAGCCATCATCGGCGTCTCGTCGGTCCTCAGCAAGAGCCGCATGATGGAGGACCGCGTCCAGCAGATGCGGACGGCCGTCGAGCTCCTCTATAACTACGCGCAATCGCTCCAGGACGAGGTTACCGCCGGCAAGCTGACGCTGGCCGATGCCAAGGCCCAATTCCACCAGCGCGGCCGCCGTATGAACTTCAACGGCAACCAGGGCTACCCCGTCGTCTACAATGCCGACACCTCCATCCTGGTGAACGGCGCCAACCAGCAGCTCGAAGGCAAGATCACCGGCGCCAAGGATTCCAACGGCGTCCTGATCGCCGATGCCATCATCAAGGCCGGCGGCGAAACCGCGCAGGGCGGCGTGACCTCCTATCTCTATCCCCGCCCCGGTCAGACCGAGCCGGTCCGCAAGACCGTCTTCGCGCGCAAATTCGCGCCCTGGAACGCGACCATCAGCTACGGCCTCTACGTCGACGACATCGACGCCGACGTGCGCGCGCTGACGCTGGAGCTCGCTGCGATCGGCATCGGCTTGATGCTGCTGATGGCGGCGCTGTCCTGGCTGATCGCCCGCGACGTGCTCGGTGCGCTCGACCGCCAGAAGACCCGGATGCAGGCGATCTCCGAAGGCGCCATCGACAAGCCCGTCGAGGAGACCGACCGCGGCGACGAGATCGGCCGCATGGCCGAGACCCTCGAAGTGCTCAGGCAGACCTCCTTGACGGCGCGCGCGCTGGAGGCCGAACAGGCCGCCAACAAGACCCGCACCGAGCAGGAGAAGCGTGACGCCCTGATCGCGCTTGCCGACCGCTTCGACGCCTCCGTCGGCCAGCTCGTCGGCCTGATGGCCTCCGGCTCCGGCGAGCTCGAGCATACCGCCAAGTCGATGTCCTCGACCGCCGAAGGCACCAACCGCCGCGCCGCATTGGTCGGCTCGGCCGCCACCGAAGCCAGCCAGCGCGTCCAGACCGTTGCAGCCGCCGCCGAGGAGCTCTCCTCCTCCATCACCGAAATCAGCCGCCAGGTCGCCCAGTCCGCCGAAGTGACGGGCCGCGCGGTCGACAGCGCGCGCCGCACCGACACCATCGTGCGCGCGCTCTCCGACGGCGCCCAGCAGATCGAGCACGTCGCCGAGCTGATCTCCAACATCGCAGCCCAAACCAATCTGCTCGCCCTCAACGCCACCATCGAGGCCGCGCGTGCCGGCGAAGCCGGCCGCGGCTTTGCCGTCGTCGCTTCCGAAGTGAAGTCGCTGGCAAGCCAGACCGCGGAAGCCACCCGCGAGATCGGCGACAAGATCGCCCAGATCCAGGGCGCCACCAAGGAGGCCGTGGACGCCATCGGCGGCATCACCGCCACCATCGAGGAGGTCAGCCGCATCGCCACCTCGATCGGCGCGGCCATCGAGGAGCAAGGCGCCGCCACCGCCGAGATCGCCCGCAGCGTCTCGCAGACCGCGGAGGCGACCAAGGAGGTCACCACCAATATCGGTGGCGTCTCGACCGCTGCCAACGAGACCGGCAACGCGGCCGGCATGGTGCTCACCGCCGCCAGCAACCTCTCCAAGCAGGCCGAGCAGCTCTCCGGTGAAGTCGGGACCTTCCTGGCAGGCGTGCGCGCGGCGTAGGCCGCGCGACATCCGTGGCTCGAACGCGACGATGCATCGACGAATCGATGCATCGGTTGAGCCGATGCTCGACCGCGTAAACGCGATCACGATCCATATTTTTCGGGACACGTCGCCGCAGGCGTTGGCGTCTCGCCTGCATATGCGTGTCCACGGCTGCGCGGATTGCGCCGCGCCGGAACGCGCCATCCGCTGCGTTCAGGAATGGTAAGAACTTCCTGATACGGCTGCGCGAGAACAAGCATTCTACAACCGTTCCCGAGGCCGTCATGACGCTGCTCAGTCACCTGAAGATCCGCACCAAGCTCGCCAGCATGGTCTGTCTCGCAGCGCTCACGGTGACCGCGCTCATCGTTGCATCGGCCTATCTCAGCAAGACCCGCATGCTCGACGATCGCGCGCGCCAGATGCAGACGGCGGTCGATCTGCTGCACGGCTTCGCGCAATCGCTTCATGACGAGGTCGCCGCCGGCAAGATGACGCTCGCCGATGCCCAGGCCCAGTTCAAGCTGCGCGGCCGGCAGATGAAGTTTGGCGGCGGCCAGGGCTATCCCGTCGTCTACACCGCCGATTCGACCGTCATGATGAACGGCGGCGCGCCTCAGCTCGAGGGCAAGAACAACGGCATCAAGGACGCCAATGGCATCGTGATCAGCGATGCAACCGTCAACACGGCCAGACGGGCCCCTGAAGGCGCCATACTGTCCTATCTTTTCCCGCGTCCGGGCGAGACCGTTCCGGTTCGCAAGCTGGTGTTCGCGCGCTACTTTGCGCCCTGGAACGTCGCAATTGCCTACGGCCTCTATGTCGACGACATCGACGCCGACGTGCGCGCGCTGACACTGGAGCTCGCCGCAATCGGCATCGGCCTGATGCTGCTGATGGCGACCTTGTCCTGGCTGATCGCCCGCGACGTGCTCGGCGCGCTCGACCGCCAGAAGAACCGGATGCAGGCGATCTCCGAAGGCGCCATCGACAAGCCCGTCGAGGAGACCGGCCGCGGCGACGAGATCGGCCGCATGGCCGAGACCCTCGAGGTGCTCAGGCAGACCGCGCTGACGGCCCGCACACTGGAGGCGGAGCAAGTGGCAGCCAAGTCGCGCAGCGAGCAAGAGAAGCGCGACGCCCTGGTCGCGCTTGCCGACCGCTTCGACGCCTCCGTCGGGCAGCTCGTCGGCCTGATGGCCTCCGGCTCCGGCGAGCTCGAGCATACCGCCAAGTCGATGTCTTCGACCGCCGAAGGCACCAACCGCCGCGCCGCATTGGTCGGCTCGGCCGCCACCGAAGCCAGCCAGCGCGTCCAGACCGTTGCAGCCGCCGCCGAGGAGCTCTCCTCCTCCATCACCGAAATCAGCCGCCAGGTCGCCCAGTCCGCCGAAGTGACGGGCCGCGCGGTCGACAGCGCGCGCCGCACCGACACCATCGTGCGCGCGCTCTCCGACGGCGCCCAGCAGATCGAGCACGTCGCCGAGCTGATCTCCAACATCGCAGCCCAAACCAATCTGCTCGCCCTCAACGCCACCATCGAGGCCGCGCGTGCCGGCGAAGCCGGCCGCGGCTTTGCCGTCGTCGCTTCCGAAGTGAAGTCGCTGGCAAGCCAGACCGCGGAAGCCACCCGCGAGATCGGCGACAAGATCGCCCAGATCCAGGGCGCCACCAAGGAGGCCGTGGACGCCATCGGCGGCATCACCGCCACCATCGAGGAGGTCAGCCGCATCGCCACCTCGATCGGCGCGGCCATCGAGGAGCAAGGCGCCGCCACCGCCGAGATCGCCCGCAGCGTCTCGCAGACCGCGGAGGCGACCAAGGAGGTCACCACCAATATCAGTGGCGTCTCGACCGCTGCCAACGAGACCGGCAACGCCGCCGGCATGGTGCTCGCCGCAGCCAGCAACCTCTCCAAGCAGGCCGAACAGCTCTCCGGTGAAGTCGGGACGTTCCTGGCAGGCGTGCGCGCGGCGTAGGCGGCACACACCACTGCAGACGATCGTCGTCATGCCCGGGCCTGTCCCGGGCATTCACGTTCTTGTTGCCCTGTGGTGAGGCGTGGATGGCCGGGACAAGCCGGCCATGACGACGGAGATAGCCGTCCCGCTACTGCCGCCGCGTCAGGCTACATCCGCTCGAGAGCTGGCGGGTCGAGCCCGACGACCCGTCGTTGGACTGCGACGGGAATTCCTCGAACGGCGTGTTCTGCTTGCCGGTGTTGAACTCGAAGATCTTGCGGAACACGCCCGGCACCATGGCCGAGACCGGATTGACGCGCATCACGGGCGCGGCCGGCGTGCCGACGACCTCGTAGGTCACGCCGATCAGTCCCTCTTTGTCGCCAGCCCCCAGGAACAACCCGAGCACCGGAATCTGCCCGAACATGTTGTTCAACCCGTACATCGGCACGAAGGTGCCGCTCATGCACACTTGGTTGCCGGGATAGTCGATCGAGCCTTCGATGGTGGCGCCGATCATCGGGCCCTTGACCACGCCGTCGCGGATCGTCAGTGCGCCGTTCTGGCGGATGAATTCGGCACGCAATGCACTGAACGAGACGCCGTTGCCGGTACCGTTGGGCGCGCCTGCGGCGACGCGTTCGAGCTGCGCTTCGCCCTTCACGGTGAAGTCGCGGACGTTGATCAAGCCCTCGCGCGAGGTGTTCGGCTCTGACGTCGGCGGCTCCATGGCCACCACCATCTGGCCGCCGACCGCCTTGGTGTAGGTGTCGGTGAAGCGCAGCAGAGCACCGGCATCGTTGGTCTGGAGATAGATCACCTCGCGGTTGCCCTGCGCACGTCCGCCGCGCAGATCGGCGGCCACCGGGGTGTCCTTGCCGATCCTGCCGTTCAGCGCGAAGGCCTTGATGGCGCCGTTGCGTTTCGACATTTTGGCGTCGATGCTGCGCATCGCCTCGCCGTTGAAGCCCATGACGGCGCCGAGCTTCACGTCGATGTCGAAATCGACGTTCTTCAGCTTGCTTTTGGCATCGTCCTTGGAATTGCCTGAGATCGCCGATTTCAGGAAGCCGCGGCCGTCGAACACGTCACCGCGCATCGTGCCCTTGACGACGCCGTCCTGGCTGCGTTCCACCTTGAGTGACGCCTTGTCGCCGTCAGACGGCGAATAGACCGGGAAGTTCGCGTTCATGAGGTCGCCGTTCGCATCGACCTCGAGCGAGCCCTTGATCGAGGCGCCGCCGCCTTCGATGACGATGTCCTCCAGCCGCGTCGATTGCGCCGTCGGCACCACCTTGAAGCTGGCCTTGCCCGACTTGCCCGGCAGCTTGACCCATCCCGGCAGGATATTGTCGAGCTTGACCGAGGTCAGGTCGGCCTCCACGCCGAGCTTCGTGGTCTGCTCGGGACCGCCGGCGATCTTGCCCGACAGCTTGATCGGCAACGATCCGCTGACGGCCGGGCTGAGATCAAATCCGAGGCGCGCGCGGCTGGCATCGTCCAGCGTCGCCTGCAGCCTGACGTCCGCGTCGCCCTCGGCCGGCTTGCGGTAGTCGAGCGAGGCCGCCTGCCCGTTGATCTTGACGTCGCCCTTGACCTGATAGCCCTGGTTGTTCGCGACGATCTTGAGGTTGTTGGCCTCCAGCTTCTGATTCATCACCAGCTTGTCGGCGGCAAAGCCGTTGAGGTCGGCGGTGACGGCGTAGGTCGTGTCGGCCTTGGTCAGCTCGCCCTTGACCGGCAGGCCGAGCTGGATGTTCGCCGTGAACGTTCCCTTGCTGGTGTTGGGATCGACGACGGTCGACGACAGATCGCTCAGCCGATCATTGGCCAGCATTTCGGCCGCCGCGGGCACCGGACCCTCGACGCGGAATCTGGTCCGCGACGGCGAGGGCTTCGGCGCCATGTCGGGTACCTCGAAGACGAAATCGGAGATCGTCACCTTGCGGCCGGCGGGCGTATCGGCAATGCCCTGGCCGATCGTCACGGTCGCGGTGCGGCCGGTCACGCGCGCCTTCAAATCGGCATCGTGCACGACAGGCATGCCGTCCACGGGACGGACCGCGACGCCGCTCGCCACGATGTTGACCGACAGGCCGTCGTCCGGAATGGGCGGGCCCTTGCGCGGCAGGTTCTTGGTCGGCGAATTGACGCCGATCTCGATGCGCTGGAGCGTGCCGCGCTCGATCCGCTCGATCACCCATTCGCGCAGCTCCGGCACCACCAGCGTCGGCCACATCCGCTTCAGCGCGGAGGCCGACATCGGCGTTCCCGCAAAGCCCAGCGTCAGCCGCGGCTCGCCCGAATAGTCGATGGCTCCCGTGCCGGCGACGCCGATCTCGCCATTGCTGATATCGGCCTGCGTCAGCAGAAAGCGCTTGTGATCGGTGTCGAAACGAAAGCCGATCGCAATGCGGTTGAAGACGAGCGGCGGCTCGTTGTCGATGCCGCCGAGCAGGATCGAGCCGCCGCTGAAGCCGAGCTGCCAGTCATTGACCGTGCCGTTGGGCGGCTCGAGATGGGCCAGGAGCGTCAGGCGGTTCGCGCCCGACAGAATCTTGAACGGCGCGACCAGCACCCGCCGATTGGCGTCCCACTCGACGTTGATCTCGGCCTGGTCGATCGCCATCGGATAGTCGGGCGTGTCGGTGTCGATGATATGGCCCGCGCCGACGGTGATCTTGCCGCGGAAGAATGTGGGCACGCCATCGCGGCCGAGCTCGCCCTTGAGCTCGCCGGTCAGCGGCAGATCGGCCGTGTAGGTGAGGTCCTTGACGCGCAGCGCCAGGAGGATGTTGGAGGTCGAGACCTTGTCGGCCTTGATATCGACCGAGCGCACGCCGTTCTCGGCCGGCCCGATCGTGGCCCGCAGCAGCCACGGACGCGCGCCCTCCTCGCCGAGGCTCAGCGTGACGCCGCCGCGGCTCGGCCGGCGCAGGCTGAGGCTGATGTTCTCGAACGACCATTTGCTGCCGCGCTGCTGATCGTCGACGATCAGATTGCCGTTCTTCAGGCCGATCTCGTTGAGGTTCTGGCCGTCGAGGCCGGTCATGCTCAGACTGTCGAGCCAGTCGAGGCCCTGCAGGATGCCGCTCTGCGCGGTCGCCTGAGGCGCGGCCTGAGATGGATCCTGGGTCGCGGGCGCCGTCGCGAATGGCGGCGGCGGGACGCCATTGCGCGGGAAGGTCGGCGGCAGGCCCGCCTCCTTCTTCGAGGCCACGCCGGTGGCCAGCGGCTTTGCGGTGTCGCCGGCAGATACGGTGACGGTGCCGTCGGGCGCGATGCGGATCGCGAGCTCGGCATCGACGAGATTGAGGCTCTCGGCGCGCAGGTGCCCCATCAGCAGGCCCGCCCCCGACAGCTTCACCTCTGCCTTTGGCGCGCTGGCGACCACGGCGTGATCGCGGTCGCGGACGATGATGTCACGGATGCGGACGGCGATGCGGATCCGGCCGGCGCGCTCGATCTGAGTGCCTCCGATCTCGACCGTGTTGCCGTGACCGATATTGTCCTCGATCGCGGCCGCGAGCCATGGCGTTGCGATGTCGAGATTGATCGGACCGGCTCCGAGCCGCCACCACAGCGCGCCGAAGCACCCGACGAAGACGACGGCGAGAGTCCCGACGACAAGGACGACACGCTTCAACCAGCGGTCGGCGACCAGCCAGCGGCGCAACGCGCCAAACCCGTCACCGAAGCGATGAAAGCCCGAATTGGAACGCGACAACAGCCGGCGCGCGCGATGCCCCGCGGCCGCCTCCTGATCCGGATCCCAATCGGCGTCGTCCCATTCCTGCGGCTGTTGCTGACCGCCGTGCCGATCGAAGTCCCGATTGTAATCCTGGGGCGACTTATTCCTTGCCATTGCCTCTCGATACAGGCGCCCGTCGTTGTATTGAGCGCCGCCGGGACCGCAGCCGTCCACGGGAAGCGAAGCTCCCTGCGCCGGCACTGCCGCCATACCTCTAATATTCCTGCTGTTCGTCATCTCGCCCCGGGAGCGCGTTCAACGAGCAGTGGGGTGGTGCGTGGAATTCCTTGTAACCATACTCCGGCGTCGTCAGACTTGCCCAGCCGAGGGCGCGAGTCCGGCACACCGGACGAGAGCTGCAATACCGCTTCGGTTGACCCGCCGAAAGCGACGAAAGGAAGGCGTATGTCCAAGAAATCCCGAAAGAAATCGTCCAAGGCGCCCTCCGGCAGTCCGACGGCTAAAAAGAAGGCCGCGAAAACGCGGGCATCCAGTCAAACAACGTCCGCCAAAACGCAGCGGACAGCGGCCAGCAAATCAGTCGCGACCATAGCAAAAGCAGGATCACATAAGGCCGCGCCGAAACAGTTAAATTCTCCCAAATTGGCGTCCTCGCCCGCCGTCGCGAATTCCGGCCTGGCCGAGGGCGACAAGGCGCCCGTCTTCCGTCTGCCCCGCGACGGCGGCGAAGTGGTCACGTTGGGGGATTATGCCGGCCAAAAGCTCGTCCTGTTCTTCTATCCCCGCGCCGACACGCCCGGCTGCACCCGGGAGGCGATCGACTTCACCCGCCTCGCCGGCGCCTTCTCGGCCGCCGGCACCGCCGTCCTCGGGATTTCCGCCGATCCGTTAAAGGCCCAGGAGAGGTTCCGCGACAAACACAGTCTCGGTGTCCCCCTCATCTCGGATGAGCAGCATCAGATGCTGGAAGCGTATGGCGCCTGGGGCGAAAAGTCCATGTACGGCAAGCGCTTCCTTGGGATTCTTCGCACCACGATACTGGTCGGCGCCGACGGTAAAGTGGCCAGGATCTGGCGCAATGTCCGGGTCGACGGTCATGCCGATGCGGTGCTGGAAGCGGCAAGAAGTCTTTAACCAGACCTTTAAATTCGCGCGTTCCCGTTTCCGGAAAATTAACCATGACCGGCCCAGATTGCTGCGGCAATTAGGGCCGTACGGACTCATCCGACCGGCGCGGGAGTGCCGATGTCGAAAAGTTCTGCCCAATATTCGCAGTACCCCCAACATCATGCTCACGACCACGGCCGGCCCCTGCAGAGGCGTCCCGCCGTTGCGGCGGCCGTTGCCATCCCCCTTCCCGCCACCGACGATGCCTACACCATCGTCCATGCCGGCAAGCAGGTCCGCTTCGGGCCCGTGGTATTCTGGATCGTTGTCGGGACGGTGGTCCTGCTCGGTCTCTGGTCGGCGGCGACTGCCACCTATTTTGCGTTCCGTGACGACGTTCTGACCCGGCTGATCGCCCGCCAGGCCGAGATGCAATACGCCTATGAGGACCGCATCGCCGAGCTGCGCGCCAAGGTCGACCGCACCACTAGCCGCCAGCTGCTCGACCAGGAACAGTTCGACCAGAAGCTCGACCAGATCATGAAGCGCCAGACGGCGCTGGAGTCCCGGGCCACGGCGCTTGGAGCCATGCCTGATGTGACCGGCTCGATTCCGCGCGCGACGCCTCAACGCGGCGATTCGAGCCAGAGCACGCCAAAACCCTCGCCGATCAGCGACACCGTGATCTTCGTCGCGCCGCCGGACCGTGAGGCGCGGCTCGAATCGCGCGCGCCGACCGTGGCGGCTCCCCAAGCCAATCAGTTCGCCAAGAACCAGGGTTTTGACAACGTCCTGGTCCGGCTCACGACCTCGCTCGATCAGGTCGAGCGTCGCCAGATGGCGGCGCTCAGCGCCGTCGAGGAAGGCATGGATTCGCGCATGCGCCGGATGCGCGGCGTGGTCAGCGATCTCGGCCTCAATCTCGCCAGTCTCGAAGCCGCCGTGCCGCGCAGCGCAATGGGCGGACCGTTCGTTCCCGTCAAGCTGACCGCCAACGCCGGTCCGTTCGAGAAGCAGCTCAATCGCATCAACGTCACCCGCGCCGAGATGGATCGTCTTAACCGCACGCTGGCGCTGGTGCCCTACCGCAAGCCCGTCATCGGCGAGGTCGAGTTCACCTCCGGCTTCGGCGTGCGCAGCGATCCTTTCCTCGGACGGCCCGCGATGCATACCGGGCTCGACTTCCGGGCCGCGACCGGCGATCCGGTTCGCGTCACCGCCAACGGCAAGGTGGTTTCCGCCGGCTGGTCCGGCGGCTACGGCCGCATGGTCGAGGTCGACCACGGCAACGGGCTTTCGACCCGCTACGGCCACCTCTCTGAAATCAACGTCAAGGTCGGCGAGATCGTGAAGATCGGCCAGGTCGTCGGTCTGGTCGGCTCGACCGGTCGCTCCACCGGTCCGCACCTGCATTACGAAACCCGGATCGAGGGCGAAGCGGTCGATCCGCAGAAATTCCTGCGCGCCGGCGTACGTCTCAGCGCGGGCTGAATCCCGCGCTCCTCCGTTCTGGCCGCGCCGCGCTCAACGGCGGCCGCCACCCATCCCGCCCCCGGGGCCACCGAAGCCGCCGCCCATTCCGCCACCCGGGCCCATAGGTCCGCCGGGCGATCCCGCTCCGCCGGGGGCCGACGGACCACCAGGTCCTGTCGGCGCAGAGCCGGGCGTTGCGCCGGAAGGCGATCCCGCCGCAGGTGCGCCCGGTGCGCCGGGCTGACCACCACCCGGATTGGGCGTGCTCCGATTCGGATGCAGGATCGAGCCACCGGACGACCGGTTGGGATTGCCGCCGCCGGACGGAGGCGCTCCGGGGCCTTGACCGATGACCTGAGCCGCATCCACCTGGAAGCCGCGGGAACGGTCGAACGCGCCGTTCACCACCATACGCGCTTCGCCGGCCGCCGGCCCAAACCGCGAGCCGTCACCGGCCACGAAGCCTGAGCCGAGCTGGAGGTTCGCGCCCGCGCGCTGCACATAAGCCTCGACCGAAAGACGGCTTGCGCCGACCAGATCCGAGAAATCGTCGATCCGCGTGCGCGTCGCCTGCATCGCGCCTTGGCTCGAGCTGCCTTCGACCAGGACACGCTGGCCGACCAGCAACGGATCGACGCCGTTCAGCCTGAGCCCGCCAATTCGCAGGCCGTCGGGCCCGCGCTCGACCAGGCCGGCCACACGCTCGGTCGCCGCGCGTCGCGGCTCGATCAGGCTTGCAACGATGACGCCGTCGGTCCGGCGTAGACCATAGACGGCGACTTGCGTGCCCGGGCGGAGCTTGCTCGCCCTGTCGTCCGCGACGATTTTCTGGCCGAGCACCGTCAGTTCGCTGCCCTTCACGGTCTCGATCGGCCCGGCGACTTCGCTCGCGATCGCGATATTGCGCGTGACGAGTGTGCCATCGGCCTGACGGACCGCGACCACGCGTGCAAGCTGCCCGATGCGCAGCGCCTTGGGGCTCGCCGCCTCGCCGTCGATCCGGACCGGTACGTCGCTGGCATAAGTGATCCGCTCGCCGTTGACGTAGATGCTGCCGAAGCGCTGGATGACGCCGACGATACCGGTGCCACCGATGCCGTGATCGTCACCGCGCGTGATGCCGGTGCCGCCGATGCCCTGATCGGTGCCACGCTTGACCTGCGCACGGGCGATGGCCGTGCCGGCGAGCCAGAATCCTGTCAGCAGCAGACGGCGCGAGATCAGCGGCGGCCGACTCATGAACTGCCCTCTTTGCCGTTTTCCTTGCGGCCTTCCCTACCGTTTTCCTTGGCCTCGCCCTCCTCGTCGGCATCCTCGCTGTAGATGTAGATGCCGAAATTCCAGCGGGCGTCGCCGCCCTTGTCCTTGGCAAGCGCGCGGTTGGCCTCGCGGTTGGCGGTCTTCAGCGCGTCCATGGCGAGCTCGCGCGAGCGCGCCTCGAGCTTCCGCGCCAGCTTCGGCGAGATGTTGTTGTAATGCACCGCGCGCTCGAGGAAGCGCGGATCGTCCGAGACGTTCTGCGCGGCGGCCGCGATGTGATCGTGCAGATTGCGGCCGAGATAGTGCCATTTGCTGTCGTCCTCACCGCTCGGGACGAAGGCCGACTCGACCAGCTCGATCTCGTCATCCTCGTTGATGATGACGAGCTTGCGATCGATCCACTCGTCGAGCACCGCGCGCGGGCGCACATCCTTGGTGACGGAAGCGACGAGCTGCTCGAACGACGGCGCATCGTCCTCCGCCGTGCGCGGCAGCGGCAGCGGCTCGCCCTTCGAATCGGTGAACTCGGGCGCGGCGAGCCAGCGCGCGATCACCGCGCTGGTCAGCGATACCGCCGCCGGCGCTTCATGCACGGGCGCGCCCGCGCCGCGCAGACGCGCCACCTCCTTGCGATGGATGCCGGTGAGCAGGCTGACGCGGCTGTCGGTCTGCTCCTTTCCCTCCAGCGCGAAATCGTGCTCGGCGACGTTGACGAAAAGCTCGCGAAGCAATTGTGCCAGCGCCGGAAAGGTCATGCCGCTGCGGATGCAGAGCCGCACGAGCGGGCGCAGCAGCCGCGCCAGCGGCGCGTGCAGCTTGGCGGCGGCATTCGGCTGTGGCGCCGCTGCTTTGGACCCGGGCTTGGCATTCATGTCTGAATTGTACCAATGCCTCATGTGGGACACAATCCCACATTTTTTCATCCGCCGATTGACGTGGTAAATTTTCCCACATATACGAACCCTCACTGAGGGGCGCGATGTAAAGGGACACACACCCATGGCTGACCGCTTGGTCCGCATTTCCAGTTCACTGCATGCCGTGCCGGCTCCTGACCGGGGGCGCGGCGCGATCGAACCGATGCTGCCGGCGCTGCTGCGCGGCGTGATCTTCATCTCGGTGCTGGCTGCACCGTTCGTCGCAGCGCTTCTGGCAGGCTGACCGCCATCATGCATCACACCAGCGACAACTCGCGCCGCCCGTCGGTGCTGCACATCTTCAAGATCTACTATCCCGACCTGTTCGGCGGCACGCTCACGGTGATCCGCGACATCTGCGCGAGCCTGAAGGACGCCTTCGCCCCCGCTGTGCTGGTCTGCTCGCAATCGGCCGCGAAGCGCCAGATCGTCGTCAACGACGTGCCGGTCGAGCGCGTCCGCTCGTTCGGCAATCTGCTGTCGCTGCCCGCCGCTCCCACCTATCCCTGGCGTCTCTGGCGCAAGATCGCCGAGCACGACCTCCTCGCGCTCCACGCGCCCTTCCCGCTCGCCGACCTCGTTTTCGCGTTCGGCTTCGGCCGCAAGCGACCGCTCGTGGTGCATTGGCACGCCGACATCGTCAGCCATGCCGGCCTGCGCTGGCTCATCGAGCCCTTGATGCGGCGAACCTTGCAGCGCGCCAAGGCGATCATCGTCTCGGACCACGTGCTGGTCGACAACACGCCGCTATTGCGCGAATTCGAGGACAAATGCCACGTCGTGCCATTCGGCATCGACACTTCGGGTTACGACTGGCCGAACATCGAGCCGCACCACGTCAACGACCGCGGCCGGCTGGTGCTCGCCTGCGGCCGGCTCGTCCCCTACAAGGGATTCGACGTGCTGATCCGCGCCGCGGCCGCGCACAGTTTCGAGGTCTGGATCATCGGCGAGGGCGCCGAGCGACCGCGGCTGACGCAGCTGATCGAGGAGCTCGGGCTTACGGAGCGCGTCCGTCTGCTCGGCTCGGTCAACGATTGCGAGCGCATCAAGCTGATGTGTCTTGCCGACGTCTTCGTGCTGCCGTCGGTCACCAACGCCGAGACCTTCGGCCTCGCGCAGCTGGAGGCCATGGCGGCGGGCCGCCCGGTCGTGAACACGGCGCTCGATACGGCGGTGCCGCGGGTCGCCCGCCACGGCATGGAGGCGATCACCGTACCGCCCGGCGACTCGGAGAAGCTCGGTGAAGCCATCGACAGCCTGATCCGCGACCCCGAACGCCGCCGCCACATGGGACTTGCGGCGCGGACCCGCGCCCTCTCCCGCTATTCGGCCACCGCCTTCAGGCAGGGCATGGAGACCGTCTACCGCGACGCCGTTGCGGCGCCCAGCGAGCAGCGATCGATGAACGTCGAGCCACCGCCAGCGACCGCATGGTTCGACAGCATCCGGATCGCGGCGACGCTGGCCTGGTCGGACATGCGCCACCGCTACGTGCGCTCACTGCTCGGCCCGTTCTGGATGTCGCTCCAGATGGCGATCGTGGTCGCGGTGCTCGGCTCGGTGATCGGGCAGATGTCGAATGCCGACATGCTGTCGCGCCTGCCCATGCTCGCGCTCTCGATGACGGCCTGGACCTTCCTCAACAGCGTGGTGCTCGACGCGACCACGGCGCTCCAGAGCTCCGCAAGCCTGATCCGCGACCGCGCACTGCCGCCGGTCATCTTCCTGCTGCAATGCACGTTCCGCCAGGGCCTGTTCGCGCTTCACAATGCCTGCGTGCCTCTGGTGCTGTGGCTCATCCTGTCGCCTCACGACCTCTCCCACGCACCGGCGGCGCTGCCAGGCCTGCTGCTGTTCTTGGCTTGCACCTTCGCCTTGAGCCTCGTTCTCGGCGCGATGGCAACCCGCTATCGCGACCTCAAGCCGATCATCGAATCGACCCTGATGCTCGCCTTTCTCGCCTCACCCGTGATCTGGTCATCGGACATGATCAACCATCGCTCGACAGTGATGCGGCTCAATCCGCTGACCCACCTGTTCGCGGTGTGGCGCGAGCCGCTCACGGGCGTCCATGTCGATCCCATCAGCATCATCTATGTCCTCGTGGTACTGGCGCTGCTGATCATTGCGAGCGCGCTGACGCTGGTTCACCTGCGCAAAGCCGCATTCTGGATCTGAGCCATGGTCTCGATCAGCTTGCGCAACGTCTGTCTCGATTATCCGCTCTACGGCGCCTACGACTATTCGCTGAAACGGCGGCTGCTCGGCCGTCTGATCCGCGAGCCGGGCGAAATGCGGATCATCCGCGCCGTGGATAACGTCACGATCGAGGCCGAAACCGGCGCTCGCATCGGGCTTGCCGGCCCCAACGGCTCCGGCAAATCGACGCTGTTGCGATTGATCGCCGGCGTCTATCCGCCGAGCAGCGGGAGCATCGCTGTCGAGGGCAATGTCGTGCCCCTGCTCGGCCTCAACGCCGGCGTCAACCTCGACTTCGTCGCGGAGGACAACATCGCCCTGCTGCTGAGGATCAGTGGCCGTAAGCCGACCCGGGCGACGATCGACGAGATCTGGGCCTTCACCGAGCTCGAGGCGCGGATGCAACGGCTGCCGCTGCGGATGTTCTCCTCGGGAATGCTGATGCGGGTGCTGTTTGCGACCGCCACCGCCTTTCCGGCCGACATCCTCCTGCTCGACGAATGGCTCAGCGTGGTCGACGAGCACTTTGCGGAGAAAGCCCAGGAGCGGCTGCTGAACCTCGTGTCGCAGGCGGCGATCGTCATCATCGCCTCGCACGACCAGCCGCTGCTGCGCCGCACCTGCTCCCGTATCGTCACTCTCGATCACGGCCGGATCGCCTCGACCGTCATGGTCGAGCCACCGGCCACACACGCCCTTGAGCTCCGCGAGAAACGTGCATGAAGCAGAATATCCTCGTCGTCTCCGAAGCGCTGGGCGAACCCAACCACAAGCGTGGCATCTTTCACTTCACCCGCGAGTTGATGCGCTCGCTCGCGGCCGAGGGACACGAGCTGACGCTGCTGGTGGAGACCTCTCGGCGCTATCGCAAGCTGCAGCGGCGCGAGCAGCGCACCAAGCTGTTTCCGGCGCAGTCGCGCAACATCGAGCTGCTCGCCCTCTATCGTTTCCTCGACGAGATCAACATGACCGAACCGGTCGTGCGCGGCGGCCTGCGCCGCACGCTCGACTGGATCCGCCACAAGGCCACCATGACCGTGTCGTGGGACTACATCGCCTGCTTCCTGCGCGCGGTCGGCCTGCGGGCCTTGCGCGCCCGGTTGATCGAGAACAGGAGCGCGGCACTCGAATACGTCCCGCCGGACCTGCGTCATCTCGAACTGTTCTGCGAATTTCAGCTCGAGCCCGGCTTCTACAGCTATCAGGACTCCTCGGCCTTCTTCCTGCTGCCCCCGCCACGGATCGACGCACGCGACTACGACGTCATCGTCGTGGACACCCCGACCCGGGTGGCGATCACGCGCAAGCCTGGCGCCAAGGTGATCTGCGTCGTGCACGACCTCTTGCCGCTCACCGACCTCAAGCTCAGCGACGTCGCCACGCGGCTGTTCCTGTCGCGGCTCCTCACCAGCCTGCGCCAGGCCGACGAGCTCGCCTTCGTTTCAAACTACAGCATGATGCGGTTCAGGGAACTGTTGCCGCAATTTGCGCACTTGCCGGCGCGGGTCGTGTATCCCCGCACCCGGTTCGACGCCCCGGATGTCCTGCACCTTCCAGCCCCGTCGGGGCGTCCGGGGCGGCCGAGCTTTGTCGTCATCGTCTCGAACGAGCCGCGCAAGAACGTCGCGACACTCATCCGCGCCTTCCGTGGCGTGCCGCAGGCCGATCTCGTCGTCATCGGCTATGCCGGCGAAATCGGCCGGATGCGCAATCCGCCGCCGAACGTGCGGTTCGCCGGTTACGTCGACGAGCACGAGAAGGCGACCCTGATTGCGGAGGCGCATGGCCTGATCATGCCGAGCCTCGCCGAAGGCTTCGGCGTGCCGATCATCGAGGCGCTGGCCGCGAACACGCCGGTGCTGTGCTCGGACATCGCGGTGTTCCGCGAGGTCGCGGGAGAGCTCGCCGATTATTTCGACCCGTTCTCGACGGACTCGATCGCCGCCTCCGTCACCCGCGCACTGACGCGGCAGGAGGAGTGGCGCGGCAGGATCCGGGCGCAGCGCCGGGAGCTCGCACAGCGCTTCGGCTACGAGACCCAGGCCCGCGATTTCCTCGGCCAGCCGGTACTCACCGAAAGCCTCGCGCCCCCACAGCTCGCATCGTACGGATGAGCATCGAAGGCGCATTGTTGCCCGCTCCAGCCGATCAGCGAGACCGTCGGGACCGATGGCAGAGCTGGCGCAGATCGGCCGTACCGGCCCGGGCGGCAGACGTCCTGGTCATCCTGATCGCGGCCTCGCTGCCGTGGTCGACCACGGTGCCCTCGATCTTTGTCGGGCTTTTTCTGCTCGCGGTGACGCCGACCATCGACTGGCCGGACTATGCGCGCAGGCTCGCACGGCCGGCGTATGTTCTGCCGCTCGCGATCCTGCCGCTCGCGCTCGCGGGCATGCTGTGGTCGGACGGCGCCTGGGCTGACCGATTGCACGCGATCAAGCCTGCCGCAAAGCTGATGCTGATACCGCCCCTGCTCTACCATTTCAGCCGCTCGGATCGCGGGGCCTGGGTTGGCCTCGCCTTTCTCGTCTCCTGTGCCGTGCTGGCGGTCTTCTCCTGGATCGTGCTGCTCGAACCCGCCTGGAAACTCACCACGACGGCATCACCGGGCGTTCCCGTCAAGAACTACATCGACCAGAGCCAGGAGTTCACGCTCTGCGCCTTTGCGCTCGCGCTGCCGGTACTCACGTTCTGGCGCAGCGGATACGCGATCGCGGCAGTCACCTGCCTTGCACTCATTCTGCTGTTCGCCACGAGCATGATCTTTGTGGCCTCCGCCCGTACGGCGCTGCTCTGTACCGCCATGCTGCTCGCCTTGTTTGCGTGGAAACATCTGAGCCGGCGAGCGGCGCTGGCCCTGCTGGCGGGCACCGTCGCCGCGAGTCTGCTCGCCTGGACGACATCTCCTTACCTGCGCCAGCGCATCACGGACATTGCCGTCGAGTACCGCCACGGCCACGAGGACATCAGCCGCGCTTCGACTGCGCAGCGCCTGACCTACTGGCGCAAATCGGTTCAGGCCTTCGCCGAAGCGCCTCTGTTTGGCCATGGCACCGGCTCCATCAAGCGACAATTCGAGCGCGCCGCCACCAGCGAGAGCCGCCTTGACGCAGAAATCGTCAACAACCCGCACAACCAGACCCTCAACGTCGCCGTGCAGTGGGGCCTCCTGGGCATCGTCCTGCTCTACGCACTTTGGATCGCCCATCTCCGCCTGTTCCTCGGCGAAGGGCTCGCGGCCTGGATCGGCCTCGCCGTCGTGGTGCAGAACATCACGAGTTCCCTGCTGAACTCGCACCTGTTCGATTTCCACGAGGGGTGGATGTATGTGCTAGGTGTCGGCGTCGCCGGCGGCACGGTGCTGAAGAGGACTGCCGGCCAGTGCTGACTACTGGCCGCGCTCGTGGCCGACCTCGCCGGTGATGACGTCGCCGAACAGCTCCCAGGCCTGCCCGTTGAAGCGCATCAACTGCATCTGCTCGATCGGGAAATAGTCGTCGGCTGACGTGTTCACCATGATGCCCGGCAGCATCAGGTCGGTGTGGAAATCCTTCAGGTTCGCCGCCTGCTTCATCGCGTTCTCGCGCGTGAGGTTGTCGCCGCACTGCTTCAGCACCTGCGCCATCGCCTCGGCCTGAACGTAGCCATAAAGGTTGTTGGCATTGGTCTTGTCGCCATCGGGATAATATTTGTCCATGAATTCGCGCCACTTCACCACGGCCGGGTCCTTGTCCCAGGTCGGATCGGTCGGGTCCTTCAGATAGGCGGTCGAGATGATGTCCTTGGCATAGTCGAGCCCGGCGGGCTTAAGGACCGAGGCGATGGATGTGGCGGTGTTGGCCAGGAAGAATTTCGGCTTCCAGCCGAGCTCGCCGACCTTCCGGATCGCCTGCGCCGATCCCTTCGGCGCGGCCCACGAGAAGAAGATGTCGGCGCCGGAATCGTGCAGCGCCACGATCTGCGAGTCGATCGAGGGATCGCTGACCTCATAGGACTTGTCCGCGATGATCATGTTCGCCTTGTCGCCGAGGCCGTCCTTCAGGCCCTTGAACTGGTCCTTGCCGGCGTCGTCATTTTGCCAGAGCACCGCGATCTTGCTGTTCGGAAACTTGTCGCGGATATATTTCGCGTAGATGCGCCCTTCGCTCTGGTAGTTGGGCTGGAAGCCCATGGTCCATGGAAAATTCTTGGGATCGCCGAACTTGGTGCCGCCGGAGGCGACGAACAGCTGCGGCACCTTCTTGGCGTTCATGTATTTCATGATCGCGGAGTTCGAGGGCGTGCCGAGCGATTGGAAAATCAGCAGGACCTCGTCGCTCTCGACCAGCTTGCGCGCCTGTTCGATCGCCTTCGGCGGCGAATAGGCATCGTCATAACTAATGAAATTGATCTTGCGGCCGTTGATGCCGCCCTGGTCGTTGATCATCCTGAAATAGGCGGCCTCGGTCTTGCCGATCACGCCATAGGAGGACGCCGGTCCGCTATAGGGCATGATGTTGCCGATCTTGATGTCGGTGTCGCTGGCGCCGGGATCGTATCTCTTCTGCGCCGAGGCCGGTGTCGTGACGATCACTCCGGCAGCAAGCATGGCGAAGGCAGCGAGATTCTTGCGACGACCCGGCATCGTTCTCTCCCCTGTATTTTGTAGTGTTGTTTTGTGGAGAGTGTCGCAAGCAAGCTTGCCGCTGGCAAGCGCCACGATTTTCCGCAAGATGAAACGGAGAGAATGGAACTACGCGTTGCGCCGCAGCAGTCGCAAGGCACGCCCGTCGATGACGAGCAACGCGCTGCCGATGACCACGGCGCCCACGATCTCGCGCGCGGAGATCGGCTCGCCCAGCACCAGCCATCCCAGCAGGATGGCGGTGACGGGAATGAGCAGCGTCACCAGCATGACATTACTCGCACCCGAGCGTCGCACGATTTGAAAGAAGACGATGTAGGCGAGCGCTGTCGACAGAGCGGCAAGGCCGAGCACCGCGAGCCAGGTTGTGAGACCCGGCATCGGCAGATGCCATGGCTGCTCCATGACGCCGGCGACAACCGCCATCATCAGTGTTGAGGCCATCAGTTGAAAAGTCGCCGTCCCAAGCGGAGCCGAGTCCTTCAAGAGTCGCCGCGCCGCCAGTGCGGCAAATCCATAGCTGAAGGCGCCGCCGAGGCAGAGCAGGATGCCAAGCCCCTGCCCCGGCCTCGCCTCGATGCCCCATCCGCGCAAGATGATGACGCCGGCAAGGCCCAGTGCCACGCCGGCCACGCGGCGGATATGCAAGGTCTCTTCGCCTGCCGCCGCCATCACGAGCACCGTGAACAACGGCGTGGTCGCGTTCAGGACTGACGCCAGCCCGCTCGGGATGAAGGTCTGGCCGACCACGATCAACGAGAATGGAATGGCGTTGTTGAGCAATCCGATCACGACGAACGGCTTCCAGCCCCGCATGCCCCTCGGAAAGCCGATCCCCTGCATGCGCAGCAGCGGCAGGAGAATGAGCGCGCCCAGCACGACGCGCAGGAACACGAGCGTCAGCGGTGGCAATTCCCGCAAGCCAGCGCCGTTGAAGAAGAACGAGCCACCCCAGAGGATCGAGAGCACCGCGAGCAGCGACCAGTCGCGCGCATCGATCCTGTTGTCGCTTGGAGGCATGGGCTCTCACATCGGCAGCCGAGCCCGCTGGCCTAGGACAACGCGGCGAACAGCGCCACCCGATTTCCGATGAAGCACCGGTCTACAAATCGATGCTCGGAACGAATGGAGCGACCGAGGCCGCCCCATGGCGATACAGCCGGCTAGGACGGCTTCTTCCGCCGCGACACCAGCTCGATCATCCTGCCTTCGTCGTCATCCGGCATCACCGCTTTCGCCTGCGCGTAGGCCTCGACTGCGGCGCGCGAAACCAGCGGCTTGTCGGCCAGCAGGCTTTCCGCAAGCCTCATCGCATAGGCTGCATCCTTGTGGCGCAGTGCTGTGGTGAACGTCGCGCCGGAAAAATCGCGGGCGACCATGCGCTTGGAGTGACGCTGTACCTGCGGGCTGGCTGCGACGCCCGCCTGGATCGACTCCAGCACGAGGTTCATGTCGAGCCCGGCCTGCTCGGCGATCGCAAGACCTTCGGCAAGGCCGGCGATCTGGATCGCGCCCATCAGATTGTTGATGAGCTTGTAAACGGTGCCGGAGCCGACCGCGCCGAAATGGCGGATGGTCGAGCCGATCGGCTCGAGATAAGGCCGCGCGCGTTCGAGGTCGGCGGCATCGGCGCCGACCAGCAGCGTCAGCTTTCCGGCGGCCGCCGCATCGGGCAATCCCGTCACGGGGCAGTCGATGTAGATCAGCCCCCGCGCGTTGAGCTCGCGGCCCATCTCGCGCGCGTGGTCATAGGAGACCGTGGAGCATTCGATCGCGATGGTGCCGGCCTTGGCCGTCTTGGCCGCGCCCTTCGGCCCCAGCCAGACCGCCCGCGAGGCCTCGTCGTCGGCGACCATGGTCACGACCGCATCGGCATCGATCGCGGCATCCTCGGGCGAGGTCGCCCATTGCGCGCCGCGCGCGATCAGGTCTTCCGCTTTTGCCTTGCTGCGATTCCACAGCGTCACCGTGAAGCCGGCATCGAGATAACGGCCGGCCATGCCGTGGCCCATCCGCCCAAGCCCGATGAAGGCGACGCGTGCCATGGCTAGTCCACGTCCTCGATGTCGGCACCGGGGGTGCCGAAGGCGCGCTGCGCCAGGGTCGCGGCCATGAAATCGTCGAGCTCTCCGTTGAGCACACCCGACGTGTCGGAGGTTTGCACGCCCGTGCGCAGATCCTTCACCATCTGATAGGGCTGCAGCACGTAGGAGCGGATCTGGTGGCCCCAGCCGATATCGGTCTTGGCGGCCTGGTCGGCGGCGGCCTTCTCCTCGCGCTTCTTCAGCTCCATTTCATACAGTCGAGCGCGCAGCATGTCCCAGGCCTGCGCCCGGTTCTTGTGCTGGGAGCGGCCGGCCTGACAGACCACGGCAACGCCGGTCGGAATATGCGTGAGGCGCACCGCGGACTCGGTCTTGTTGACGTGCTGGCCGCCGGCGCCGCCCGAACGCATGGTGTCGGTGCGGACGTCGGATTCCTTGATGTCGATCTTGATGCTGTCGTCGATGACGGGGAATACCTGCACGCTCGAGAATGAGGTATGCCGCCGCGCATTGGAATCGAACGGCGAGATGCGCACCAGGCGATGCACGCCGGCTTCGGTCTTCAGCCAGCCATAGGCGTTGTGGCCGGAGACCTGGATGGTCGCCGACTTGATGCCGGCCTCTTCGCCCTCGGACTCTTCGAGATATTCGACCTTGAAGCCGTGGTTTTCGGCCCAGCGCGTGTACATGCGCAGCAGCATCTGCGCCCAGTCCTGGCTCTCGGTGCCACCGGCGCCGGCATGGACTTCGAGATAGGAATCGAAGCGGTCCGCCTCGCCGGACAGCAATGCCTCGAGCTCGCGCCGCGCGACTTCCTTCTTGAGGTTCTTCAGCGCAGCTTCGGCTTCCGCCACGACGCCGTCATCACCCTCGGCCTCGCCGAGCTCGATCATGCCGATATCGTCTTCGAGCTCCTGCTCGACCTTGCCGATGCCCGAGAGCGAATCCTCCAGCGAGGTCCGCTCCTGCATCAGCTTCTGGGCTTTCTGGGGATCGTTCCAGAGGTTGGGATCTTCTGCGAGCTTGTTCAGCTCAGCGAGGCGCGCCGTCGATTTCTCGACGTCAAAGATGCCTCCTCAGCAGCCCGACCGACTGCTTGATCTCTTCTACCAACCGTTCGATTTCGGCGCGCATGTCGTTCTCTGATCTCGCGGAATCCCGCGTGCAATTCGAGATGGGGATGTAGCGGCGGCGGCCGCAAAGCGCAACCGCCGGAACCGCGATCGTCAGCCTTATCCGCGGCCTAGTACAGCCCGCCGGTGCCCGGCCGCATGAAGAAGCCGGAATCCGGCTGCTGCTGCTGTGAGGCCGGCATGCCGCCGCCGCGGCCGTCGGCGTCGGCGACACCAATGACCGAATAATTGTCCGGCGGCGCCGTGCCCGGCTTGAAGGCTTCGAGG
Source organism: Bradyrhizobium nitroreducens (assembly GCF_002776695.1). Lineage (GTDB taxonomy): Bacteria > Pseudomonadota > Alphaproteobacteria > Rhizobiales > Xanthobacteraceae > Bradyrhizobium > Bradyrhizobium nitroreducens. Next base: position 5,470,730 of record NZ_LFJC01000003.1, on the reverse strand, counting down.
ATGGTACCGCCGGTCTCGCCGGGACCTGCGCGCATGCCGGTCTTGGAGACGACGCGGACGAGCTTGATGCCGGCCGGCACCTTGAACGGAACCGCGGGCTTGTCGGCAAGCGCGAGCTTGAGGAAATCGCGCGCGATGGGGGCCGCCAGATGGCCGCCGGTTGCAGCATTGCCCTTACCCAGCGGACGCGGCTTGTCGTAGCCCATATAGATGGCGACGGCGACGTCGGGAGAGAAGCCGACGAACCAGGCGTCCTTGGCCTCGTTGGTGGTGCCGGTCTTGCCGGCGACAGGCTTGCCGACCTCCTTGACCACGGTCGCGGTACCGGCCTGAACCACGCCTTCCATCAGCTCGGTGATCTGATAGGCGGTCATGGAGTCCAGCACCTGCTCGCGGCGGTCGATCAGCTGCGGCTCGGGCTGGTTCTTCCAGCCACCGGGCGCATCGCAGCCGCGGCATTCGCGCTGGTCATGCTTGAAGATGGTGTGGCCGTAGCGGTCCTGGATGCGGTCGATCAGGGTCGGCTTCACCCGGCGGCCGCCATTGGCGAGCATCGAATAGGCCGTGACCATGCGCATCGCCGTCGTCTCGCCGGCGCCGAGTGCGTAGGAGAGATAGTTCGGCAGCTCGTCATAGACGCCGAAACGGCGGGCATATTCGCCGATCAGGGGCATGCCGATGTCCTGCGCGAGGCGCACCGTCACCGTGTTGAGGGATTGCCGCAGCGCGTTGCGCAGCGTCACCGGTCCCTGGAACTTGCCCGAGGAGAAGTTTTCCGGCCGCCACACGCCTGCGCCCTGGCCTTGATCGATTTCGATGGGAGCATCGAGCACGACGGTCGAGGGCGTATAGCCGTTGTCGAGCGCGGCCGAATAGACGATCGGTTTGAACGACGATCCCGGCTGCCGGTACGCCTGCGTGGCGCGGTTGAACTGGCTCTGGTCGAACGAGAAGCCGCCGACCATCGCGAGCACGCGGCCGGTCCAGGGATCCATCACCACCATTGCGCCGGACACTTCGGGGATCTGGCGCAGCCGGTACTGGCCTTCGACCGGCTGTCCCTCCTTGCTGTAGAGCGGATCGGCATAGATCACGTCGCCGGGTTGCAGCACCTGCGCCACGGATGTCGGCGTCTTGCCCTTGGTGTTGCCCTGCGCTGCCCTCGCCCAGCGCACGCCGTCGAGCGTGACGAGGCCGGTCTCGCGCTGCTTGCTGACGGCGCCGCCAAGCTCGCGGCTCGGCTGGAAGCCGATGCGCGCGGACTGGTCGCTGGTCTCCAGCACGACCGCCATGCGCCAGGGCGAGATGTCGGAGAGCGATTTGATCTCGGCGAGCTTGACGCCCCAATCGCCCGACGTGTCGAGCTTGCTCATGGCGCCGCGATAGCCCTGCTGCTCGTCATAGTTCACGAGGCCGGCGACCATGGTCTTGCGCGCCATGACCTGGATCTTCGGATCGAGCGTGGTGCGGACCGAGAGGCCGCCCTCATACAGCTTCTTCTCGCCGTAGCGCTCGAAGATGTCGCGACGGACTTCCTCGGCAAAATATTCGCCGGCGAAGGTGTGGGCGCCGTTCGAGCGGCTGGTCACGGCCAGCGGCTCCTTGCGCGCCTTCTCGGCGTCGGCCTGCTTGATCCAGCCGTTCTCCTGGAGGCGGTCGATCACGTAGTTGCGGCGCTCGATGGCGCGGTCGCGGTTACGCACCGGATGCAGGGTCGCCGGCATCTTCGGCAGCGCGGCCAGATAGGACGCTTCGGCGACAGTCAGCTCGTTCACCGACTTGTCGAAATAGACCAGCGAGGCGGCCGCAATGCCGTAGGCACCGAGACCGAGATAGATTTCGTTCAGGTACAGTTCGAGGATCTTGTCCTTCGAATAGGTCTTCTCGATCCGCATCGCCAGCAAGGCTTCCTTGATCTTGCGGGCGAACGAGACCTCGTTGGTCAAAAGGAAGTTCTTGGCGACCTGCTGGGTGATGGTGGAGGCGCCCTGCGGACGCCGGTTCGAGCCGTAGTTTTGGATGTAGACCAGACCTGCGCGCGCCATGCCGGTGTAGTCGATACCGCCATGCTCGTAGAAATTCTTGTCTTCGGCCGCCAGGAACGCGTTGATCACGAGCTTGGGCACCGCCTGGATCGGCAGGTACAGCCGCCGCTCCTTGGCGTATTCGCCCAGCAGCGAGCCGTCGACCGCGTGCACGCGGGTCATCACCGGCGGCTCGTAATCCTGGAGCTGAGAGTAATCCGGCAAGTCCTTGGAGAAATGCCAGATCAAGCCTGCCACGGCCCCGACACCGACAAGGAACACCACCGTTCCCGCGGCGAACAGGAAGCCCATGAACCGCACCAGCAAGCGCATTATGTGTTTATCCGTTCAAACTCTGAATCAGCCCAGGATCGGTCCCTTGGCACCTCAAACTGGCGCCAACCTCACGTCGCGAATTCACCGGCTTACACAATACCATCAATGCCGGACTTAAGACGCTTGCCGAACGGGATTCTCGCCGATTCCGGAACCCCCTGCCGCGTTTTTATAAAGCGCCCGCTGTGGCCAAACTAGGGCTTTTAAGGCGAGACGGAAAAACCCTTTCAGTTCGAAGCTCCCAAGGTCGCCCAATTGGGCGATCCCAGGGTCGTCCATTTGACGATCCCCGGGTCGTCAGTTTGACGGTCCCCGGGTCGTCAATTCGACGATCCCGCCGTGGCCATCCGCTTGGTCAAGAACCCGTCGATCGCCTGCGCCATCGAGCCCACCGCCTTGGACCGCCAGCCCTCGGAGACCAGGTGCTCGAGGTCGCCCTTGTTGGAGACGTAGCCGATCTCGACCAGCACCGAGGGCACGTCGGGCGCCTTCAGGACCCGGAAGCCGGCCGACTTCAGGGGATGCTTGTGCATCCGCACCGTCGACTTCATTTCCCCCATCAAGAGCCGGGCGAAACGATTTGAAAAGGTGCGGGTTTCCCGCTGCGTCAGATCGATCAGGATGTCGGCGACGTCGGTCGGCTCCTCCGCAAGGTTGAAGCCGGCGATCGCATCCGCCCGGTTTTCCGCGTCCGCCAACCGCTGGGCTTCGGCGTCAGAGGCCTTGTCGGACAGCGTATAGATGGTCGCGCCCTGCGCATCGCCCTCGGCCCGCGGCAGCGCATCGGCGTGAATCGAGACGAACAAGGCGGCCTTGAGATTGCGGGCGATCTTGGTCCGGTCATTGAGAGGAATGAAGGTGTCGTCGTCCCGGGTCATGACCACGCGGTACTTGCCGGCCTTCTCCAGCCTGTCGCGCAGCGCCAGCCCGAAGGCCAGCACCAGGTTCTTCTCGCTCTCGCCGCTCGATTGCGTGCCATTGTCGATTCCGCCATGGCCGGGATCGATCACGACGACCGGGCGGCCATCGGCCTTCTGCTGCGCCGTATCAGGGGCTGTCGCGGCGGGAGCCGTGGCGGGCTGCGCCTCGGCGATCGTGGGCCGCAGCTCGGGGCGATTTTCGGGCGCTTGCGCCGGTACGAAGGCGGCTCGGTCGACCTCCTCCAGCTCCAGCACAAGCCGGGCCGGCTGGCCGTTGGCCGCCTCGAGCACGTAGGACTTGGCGATCCGGGCCGGTCCAGTCAGATCGAACACGATTCGCGAGCCGCCGGGCATGACGAGCCCGTAGCGGAAGGCCTTGACCAGTCCGCGTCCCCCGGCCCCGGTGCCCGCGGGCAGCTGAAAACTGAGCTGCGGTACGTCGATGACGACCCGATAGGGGTCGGCCAGCGTGACGGCGCGGAAGGTGATGGCCTGATCGAGGTCGAGAATGAAGCGGGTTTGCTTGCCATCGCCGGCCAGCCGGGCACCCGAAGCGATTGGAAAATTCGCCGCCGCAACAGCGGGTTGCAGCTGGCTTTCTGCCGCCTTCAGGCGCGATGAATCAGCACACGGCAATGCTGCGGCGCACAGAAGGGCGCATGCCAGCAAGATCCGTTGATTTGTGCGGCTCGCCACCGATTCCGTGCCTCCGAGCAGCCCTTTTAACGCAATAGAACCACAGGGTTAATTGATCCTTAATGACGGAAACGCAAAACTCGCTGAGTGTGACCGCCGTGCGACGCTCCCTTGCACGGATGGCTCATTCCTCGTATGTACGGAATGCTGACGGCCGATATTTCCGGTTGTGTCGCATTCAGCCTGCCGGCGCAGCGCCGGAACTCCCAAGGTTTGGGAATTCCAGCGTTTTCCATTTCCCTCAAAGGCCAGCGCGGTGCGCGGCAGCGAGGTGGAACGGGTCAAGCGCCGACGGCGGAACGGTCTCGGGTTACCACTCAACTGACCCGGACGGTTCTGACAGCGATGTAACCCATTACCCGGTCCCTTGATCCCAGGGGAGCGGTTCGTGATCCCCCAAGGCGAGCGCGCTCGCGCCATGCCTGGCCAGCAGCAACTGATTGAAGGGCGGCCTCGCCGCCCAGTGTTTCATACGGGCCGACGCTTGATGCGCCAGACTGTGCCGACGAATTCTGAAGGACCATTCGCGACGCTGCGGAGTGAAAATCCCGCACGCCGCCATGGTCCTGAAGCTTCCGGTTCGGCAAGGCGCGAGAGACGGCGTTTCGGCCTTCCCCTCACCCCCGAATCAGGTGGACCGTCGCGTCACCCGGCGGCGCGATACGCGCCCACGGTGAGTAGCGCCCGCCGCCGCCAAGAGTTAAGACATGCCCAACAAGATGTTGATCGATGCCACCCACCCGGAAGAGACCCGGGTCGTCGTGGTCCGCGGCAATCGCGTCGAAGAGTTTGACTTCGAGACCGCGCAACGCAAGCAACTGCGCGGGAATATCTACCTCGCCAAGGTCACAAGGGTCGAACCCTCGCTCCAGGCCGCCTTCGTCGAATATGGCGGCAACCGCCACGGCTTCCTCGCCTTCAGCGAAATCCATCCCGATTACTACCAGATCCCGGTCGCCGACCGGCAGGCGCTGATCGAGGCCGAGGAGCAGGCCCATCGCGAGGCCGAGGAAGAGAGCGAGAACCGCTCCCACGGTCGCCGCCGTTCGCGCCACCGCAACTCCCGCCGCCGCAGCCATGGCGAACGCGTCCGCAGCGACGTCGTTGAGGGCACCGATCCCACGGCCCAGCCGGTCGAGGGCGAGGCCCTGCTCGCCGAAGGCGCGTCGCACGAAGGCGAGCATCTGCACACCGATGCGGAGCATCACGGCGAGCACGATCATCACGACCACGAACATCGCGACCACGAACATGGCGATCATGATCACGATCATGACCACCAAGACCACGCGCACGACCATCATCATGCCCATGGCGACGATCACGCCCATGATCATGACCATGGTCACGATCATCACGAGCATCATCATGCCGATGAGACCCCCGCGCCTGTCGCGGCCGTCGGCGCCGAGCCCGTGGTTGCTGCCGAGCCGCAGGAGGCCCGGACCTTCGAGGCTCATGCCTCCGAGTCCCACGAAACGCACGCCGCGGACCTCGCCGAAGCCGTGACCGCTTCAACTGAGCCGGCCGACGCCGTCTACGGCGAGGCCCCTCATGCCGAGGCTGCGGAAACGACCGGCGAAGACGACGAGGATGAGGACGAGGACGACGAGGAAGCCGAAGAGGAAGTCGTCGAATCCGTCGGCGGCGACGACGTGCTGGAGGAAGTGCCGGAGCGCACTTTCCGTCCGCGCCGCCAGTACAAGATCCAGGAAGTCATCAAGCGCCGCCAGGTCATGCTGGTGCAGGTCGTCAAGGAAGAGCGCGGCAACAAGGGCGCGGCGCTGACCACCTACCTCTCGCTCGCCGGCCGCTATGCCGTATTGATGCCGAACACCGCGCGCGGCGGCGGCATCAGCCGCAAGATCACCAGCGCACAGGACCGTTCCCGCCTGAAGGAAGTGGTGCAGGATCTCGACGTGCCCGAGGGCATGGGCATCATCCTGCGCACCGCGGGCGCCGCCCGGACCAAGCCCGAGATCAAGCGCGACTTCGAATATCTGATCCGGATGTGGGAGACGGTACGCGACCTCACGCTGAAGTCGCAGGCCCCGACCCTGGTCTACGAGGAAGGCTCGCTGATCAAGCGCTCGCTGCGCGACCTCTACAACAAGGAGATCGACGAGATCTCGGTCGCGGGCGAATCCGGCTACCGCGAAGCGCGCGACTTCATGAAGATGCTGATGCCGGCCAATGTCAGCGCGGTGAAGCAGTATCGCGACGGCCAGCCGCTGTTCTCGCGCATGGGCGTCGAGAGCCAGCTCGACGCGATGTTCTCGCCGACCGTGCAGCTGCGCTCCGGCGGCTATATCGTGATCAACCAGACCGAGGCGCTGGTCTCGATCGACGTCAACTCCGGACGGTCGACCCGCGAGCACCATATCGAGGACACCGCGCTCAAGACCAATCTGGAGGCGGCCGAAGAGGTCGCCCGCCAGCTTCGCTTGCGCGACCTCGCCGGCCTCATCGTCATCGATTTCATCGACATGGACGAGAAGCGCAACAACCGCGCGGTCGAGCGCAAGCTGTCCGATTGCCTCAGGCAGGATCGCGCGCGCATCCAGGTCGGCCGCATCTCGCATTTCGGCCTGCTCGAGATGTCGCGCCAGCGCATCCGCGCCAGCGTGCTCGAGAGTTCGACCGATCCCTGCCCGCATTGCGGCGGCACCGGCCATGTCCGCTCGGTGTCCTCGGTGGCGCTGCAGCTGCTCCGCGGCCTCGAAGAGATCCTGATGAAGGGCGCGACCCACAATCTCGTGGTCCGCACCCGCACCGACGTCGCGCTCTACGTGCTGAACCACAAGCGCGGCCATCTGCGCGATCTCGAGAACGGCTTCAAGGTCACCCTCTCGGTGATCGCAGATCCCAGCGTCAGCGGACCGCAGGCCTATCTCATCGACCGCGGCGAACAGGTGCATACGCTGGAAGCCGCCAAGGCGCTGCTTGCTGCGCAGGCGGCCGCGAGCCCGCCGCCGCTGGCGGAAGAGGCCTACGAGGATGAGGACGGCTTCGACATCGAGACCGAATCCGAGGTCGAAACCGAGGAGACCGAAGGTCTTGCCGAGGAGCAGGCGTCCGGTGAAGCCACGTCCGATCAGGACGGCCAGCGCCGCAAGCGGCGCAGGCGCAGGCGCGGCCGCGGTGGCCAGCGCGAGGGCGAGTTGCGCGAGGATAGCCCTGCGACCCTTCCCGAGGCGGCTGTTGCGGCCGGCGAAGGCGAAGAGGATGCCGAGTCCGAGCAGGATGGCGAAGAAGGCGAGGAACAGGCGGCCCGCGGCGAGCAGCAGGGCAGCGGTGACCGCCGCCGCCGGCGTGGCCGTCGCGGCGGACGTCGTCGTCGTGGTGGCGGCGAGGATGGTCTCGCCGGCTCCATCAGCGACGAGCTCGCGGGCAGTGCGCCGCCGGAAGCAAGCGACGCGGTCGCCGATTTCGACGGCTTCGGCAGCGAGGCTGCGCCCCCGATTGCGCAAGCCGAGCACAGCGCTGAGCCGCAGGTCTCTCAGCCTGAGCCGCGCGCCGAGGTGCAGACCGAGGTGCCGGCCCAGCCCGAGCCCGTCGCCGCGGAAGAACCCGCCGACGACAAGGCCGCACGGCGCCGCTCCACGGTCCGCGAAAAGGTAAGCTTCCTGTCGAGCAGCCCGAGCGAGCCGGCAGCGCCGGTTGCGCCGGTTGCGCAGGCGGCCGAGCCGGTCGCCCCGCCCGCGCCGGCAGCTGAGCCCGCGCCGGAGCCGGCCAGCGAAACGCCGGCCGCCCCGCGCCGCGCCGGCTGGTGGTCCCGCCGCTTCGGCGGCGGCGAGTAAAACCCAACGACCTATGCAAGACACGACGCCCGGCACTGCCGGGCGTTTTTGTTTCGTCGTTGTTCCGATGTGCTAAGCCGTTCTCGCAATCAGATTAGGGGACGGCATTGTCAGAGCTTTGCGATTCCAGTGCCGTCGAGCTGCGCCGCCTGTTGGCCAATCGGGCGATCTCGCCTGTCGAGCTTCTGGACGCCTGCCTGTCCCGCATCGCCGCCGTCAATCCCGCCGTCAACGCCGTCGTGACGCTGGACGAGCCGGGCGCGCGTGCTGCCGCCAAGGCAGCCGAAGCCGCCATCCTGCGCGGCGAGGAGCGTGGCGCCCTGCACGGGCTGCCCGTTCTCATCAAGGACACCCAGGACACCGCCGGAATGCGCTCCACCTATGGCAGCCCGCTGCTGAGGGATAACGTCCCGGCCACCGACCAGGGCTCGGTCGCGCGCCTGCGCGCCGCCGGCGCCGTCATCTTCGGCAAGACCAACACGCCGGAATGGGCGGCCGGCGGCAACACCCGCAATCCCGTGTTTGGCGCGACCGGCAACCCCTTCGATCCCCTGCGCTCTGCGGCCGGCTCCTCCGGCGGCTCGGCAGTGGCGCTCGCCTGCGGCATGGCCCCGCTCGCCTCGGGCTCAGACACCGGCGGCTCGTTGCGCAATCCGGCAGGCTTTGCCGGCATCGTCGGCATGCGCCCGTCCTACGGCCTCGTGGCCAGCGAAAAGCGCATCTTCGGCTGGTCCAACCTGTCGACCGACGGCCCGATGGCGCGCAATGTCGCCGACACCGCGCTGATGCTGTCGGTGATGGCCAGCGACGATGCGCGCGATCCGCTTGCCTATACGCTGCCCGGCGAGCCCGTGCGCGCGCGCGCCGAGCGCTGGGCCGGCCCGCGCCCCGCGGAGCTCGGCAAGCTTCGCCTCGCCTTCACCGAGGATTTTGGCTTTGCCCCGACCGAGCAGGCGATCCGGCGCGTGTTTCGCAATCGCGTGAGCAAGCTCGCGCCGCTGTTTGCCGAGAGCCGCGAAGGGACGCCCGACTGCTCCGGCGCGGACGACGCCTTCGCCGTGCTGCGCGCAGGCATGTTCCTGGCGACGCACGGCAAGAACTACAAGGAGCGTCGCCAGATGCTCGGCCCCAACGTCCGCGCCAATGTCGAGGAAGGGCTCGGTTACACGCTCGAAGACCACGCGCGGGCCACGGCGACGCAGACGCGGATCTATCGCGCCTGGCAGAGCTTCTTCGAAACCTGCGACGTACTGATCAGCCCGACCATCACGCTGAGCCCGCGGCCGTGGTCGGAGCCTCATCCGGCGGAGATCGACGGCGTACCGACCAGATCCTACTTCCACTGGCTCGCACTCGCCTACGCCGTCACGCTGCCAGGCCATCCCGCGATCAGCATTCCGCTCGGCCTCGATGAAGCCGGCCTGCCCTTCGGCCTCCAGATCGTCGGCCCGCGTGGCGGCGACGCCATCGTGCTCTCGGTTGCCGCGAGCATCGAGGCGGCGTTCGCACGCGATGCGCAGATGTGCCGGCCCGTGCCCGACATGGCGCGGCTCGCCGCGGCGCCGGCTCTAGCGTCCGCTCCCGGCTTCCTCACCTGGGAATAAATCCGGGAAGGACGCGGTCCGACAGGAGAAGTCTTCCGATGCAAAGCGCAATCGTTCTCGGCGGCGGCATGATCGGTGTCAGTGCGGCGCTGCATCTGCGGCAGCGCGGCTGGGCCGTCACGCTCGTCGACCGCAGGGAGCCGGGCCGTGAGACCAGCTACGGCAACGCCGGGATGATCCAGGCCGAAGCGGTCCGCCCCTATCCGATGCCGCGCGACCTTGCGACGCTCCTGAAGATCGCGACCGGCCGCACCAACGACGTGCGCTACAGCCTGTCGTCACTTCACCTCCATATCGAGCCCCTGCTCCGCTACTGGTGGCACTCGGCGCCGAAGCGGCATCGCGAGGCGATCGAGGCGTGGGCGCGACTGATCGCCTACGCGACGTCGGAGCACGACATCCTCATTCGCGAAGCGCATGCCGACAATCTCATCCGCCGCGCCGGCTATCGGGCGCTGTACCGCAACGCCGCGGATCTTGATCTCGCGATCAAGGCCGCGGAAGAAGACCGCCGCGAATTCGGCGTGAATTTCCGCGTGCTCTCCGGCAGCGAGTTCGCCAAGGCCGAGCCGATCCTGCGCGACGACCTGCCCGGTGCGATCCATTGGCTCGACACCTGGACCGTGTCCGATCCCGGCGCCCTCGTCACGGCCTATGCCGAGCTGTTCGAGCGCCTCGGCGGCACCATCGTGCTCGGCGATGCACAGTCGCTGCGACAGACCACGACCGGCTGGTCGGTCGACACCGACCAGGGGCGCCTCGACGCCGCCCACGCCGTCGTCACCCTCGGCCCGTGGTCGCCCGACCTCCTCACCAAATTCGGCTATCGCATCCCGCTGGTGCGCAAGCGCGGCTATCACATGCATTACAGCGGCGGCGCATCGCTCGATCTGCCGCTGGTCGACAAGGCCGGCGGCTACGCCATGGGGCCGATGGCGAAGGGAATCCGCATCACCACCGGCGCCGAATTGACCGGCATGGATGCACTCGCCACACCCGTGCAGCTCGCCAGCGCGGAAGGCTCCGCGCGCGAGCTGATCGACCTCGGCAAGCGCGTCGAGCCGGATCCCTGGTTCGGCACCCGCCCCTGCACGCCCGACATGCTGCCGGTGCTCGGGCAGGCTCCGCGTCATCCGGGCCTCTGGATGAATTTCGGCCACGGCCATCAGGGCTTCACCCTGGGACCCGCGACGGCGCGTCTGCTCGCCGAGATCATGAGCGGCGAGACGCCCGCGATCGATCCCGCGCCATACCGGCCGGAGCGGTTTTAGCCTTCGCCACGCCCGGCGAGCACCGCAAGCGCCGCCGACAGGCGCATCAGCGGATCCTCCCATTCGCGCGGAGCGCGCTGACGGAACAGGCGCATGGTCGGATACCACGGGCTGTCCTCGCGCTCGCGCAGCCAGCGCCAATCGAGCGCATAGGGCGTCAGCATCCACACCGGACGAGCGAGCGCGCCGGCGAGATGGGCAACCGAGGTATCGACCGCGATCACGAGATCGAGGGCGGCCACCGCTGCGGCCGTATCCGTGAAGTCGCCGAGCGCGGGCGCGAGGTCGATCACATCGCCACCGAGCGCGGCCAGCACCGGAGCATCTTGGGGACGCGGCTCCTTCTGCAGGCTGTAGAGCTGCACGCCCGGCATCACCAGGCGTGGCAGCACGGCCTCTGCGGACAGCGAGCGCTGCCGGTCGCCCTTGTGCCTGGCATTGCCGGCCCAGACCACGCCGACCTTCAATGCCGTCACATCCGCGAGCGCCGCACGCCAGCGCGACAGTTTTGCAGGATCAGGATGCAGGTACGGCACGTCCGCCGGCACCGTGGCGAGCGTGGTGCCGAAGATCCGCGGCAGGTTCATCAGCGGCGCTTGCAGATCGAATGGCGGCAGCGGCTCACCGCGCGCAACCACGTTGACATCGGGGAGCTGCCGCAACAGCTGGGCCAGCGCCGGCTGAACCTGGAGAACGATCTTTCCGCCGCGCGCGGCGACCATCGGCACGTAGCGCACGAAATGCAGGGCATCGCCCAGCCCGTATTCGGCAAACAGCAGCAAGGTGCGGCCGTTCAGCGGCTCGCCATGCCATTCCGGCTCCGTGAACGAGGGATCGCCGTCCGACAACGTCTTGCACTTGCGTCGCCAGCGATAGGCCTCGAAACCTCCAGCGAAGTCGCCGTTCATCAGCAGGAAATGCGCGTGGTTGTACTGCGCGAGCGGCTGGCCCGGATCGAGCGCGACCGCGCGATGCGAGACCGCCAGCGCCTCGTCGATGTCCCCGGCATTGCGCAGCGCGACTGCGAGATTGGCGTGGCCCTTGGCATGGGCAGGGTCGGCCGCGACCGCGCGTCGGTGCGCCGCCACCGCGTCGTCCCCGCGCTCCTGCTTCTCGAGGATGATGCCGAGATTGGTCCAGGCGGCAGCGTGACCCGGATTGAGCCGCAGCGCGTGCTCGCAGGCCGAGATCGCCTCCTCCAACGCGCCGAGCTCGGACAGACAGGCGCCGAGATTGCTGGCGATCACGTGATCCGACGGATCGCGCGCAAGGCTCCGCCGGTAGATTTCGGCGGCTTCCCCGAGGTGACCGGCCTCGTGCAGGACGAGGCCGAGCAGGCGCTGCGCCGGACCATGCTCCGGCGCGAGCGCGATCGCACGGCGGTACGAGCTGATGGCGTCTTCCAGCGCCCCGCGCCGATAGAGCGCAGCGCCGAGATTGCAGAGCAATCCGGGATCATCGGGTTCAACCTCGAGCGCATGGCGATAGGCCACTTCCGCGTCGTCGAGCCGCCCCTGGTCCACGAGGAGATTGCCGAGATTGAGCCAGGCGCCGCGATAGGAGGGCTCTCTTGCGATGACCTCGCGATAAGCCTGTTCGGCCTCCGCGAACCGCCGCTGCCCCGCGAGCATGAGGGCGAGATTGAAGCTGGCGCGCGTCAGATGCGCATCGAGCGCCAGCGCGCCGCGATAGGCGGCCTCGGCCTCCTCGAAGCGGGCGAGCTCGCCGAGCGCGATGCCGAGCTTGTTGTGCAGGCCGGCGTCGTCTGGCCGTCGGATCAGGGCACGCCGGAACGCCGCCACCGCCCCCTCCTGCTCCCCCTTCACCGCAAGCGCGTCTCCGAGCGTGACAAGTGCGGGTCCGTGGTCGGGATCGACACTGAAGATACGGCCGAGCAGCGCGGCGCCCTCGGCCGCGCGGTCGGTGACGAAGGCGGCCAGGGCGGCCAGATGCAGCGCCGGCACGTGATCCGGTTCGGCCCTCAGAACCTCTGCACAGAGCGCATCTGCCTCATCCGGGCGCCCTGCCCCAAAATGCTCCGCCGCCTCCGCCACGATCCGATTCACAGCCGCGTTGCCCACGATACCGCCCCTTCGAGGTCCGAGATGGGCGTTAAACGTGCAACCAGGGAAATTCCGTCAGTCGGGGCGCCGGCAACTTTCCGACGGGCTCGGCGTCGGCTCGGAAATAAGGGCTGGTCGATGATCTCGACCAGCCCTCTCAAACTCCCGGTGCCGACGGCACGGCTGGCGCCGTCGAATGAAGCTTGCCGATCAGTCCGTCGTGATCGCCGTCTCCATGTCGGTCGGATCGATCCGCTTGGCGAGGTTGGCGTTGAGCTTGTCGCGATCGAGCTCACCCTCCCACCAGGCGACGATCACGCAGGCGACGCCGTTGCCGCACAGATTGGTCAGCGCGCGGCATTCGCTCATGAACTTGTCGATGCCGAGCACGATCGCCATGCCCGGCACGAGGCGCGGATCGACCACGGCGAGCGTCGCCGCCAGCGTGATGAAGCCCGCACCGGTGATGCCGGAGGCGCCCTTCGAGGTCAGCATTGCCACGACCAGGATGGTCAATTGCTGGCTGAAGCTGAGATCGTAGCCGAGCGCCTGCGCGATGAAGAGCGTCGCCAGCGTCATGTAGATGTTGGTGCCGTCGAGGTTGAACGAGTATCCCGTGGGCACCACGAGGCCGACCACCGACTTGGAGCAGCCGAGCCGCTCCAGCTTTTCCATCAAAGATGGCAGCGCGCTCTCCGAGGACGAGGTGCCGAGCACGATCAGCAGCTCGTCCTTGATGTAGGCCAGGAACTTGAAGATCGAGAACCCGGCAAGGCGCGCGATGATGCCGAGCACGACGAAGACGAACAGCGCCGCGGTGACGTAGAACGTGGCGATCAACCCGATCAGATTGAGGATCGCGCCGGTGCCGAACTTGCCGATCGTATAGGCCATCGCGCCGAACGCGCCGATCGGCGCTGCGCGCATCACGATGGAGATGACGCCGAACACGGCATGCGCGGCATCGTCGATGAAGCTGCGGATGGTGTGACCGCGCTCGCCGAGGCTCATGATCGCGAAGCCGAACAGTACCGAGAACAGCAGGACCTGGAGGATTTCGCCCTGCGCGAAGGCGCCGACCACGGTGTCGGGAATGATGTGCAGCACGAAGTCGACGGACTTCTGACCCGCGGCCTGCTTGGCGTAGTTTGCAACCGCCGCCTCGTTCGCTGCCCCACTGCCGAAGCCTGCGCCCGGCTTCACCAGATTGCCGATGATGAGCCCGATCACCAGGGCGAAAGTCGAGACGACCTCGAAATAGACCAGCGCCTTGACGCCGATGCGGCCGACCTTCTTGGCATCCTGGATGTGAGCGATGCCGGAGACGACGGTACAGAAGATGATGGGAGCGATCACCATCTTGATCAGCTTGATGAAGCCGTCGCCGAGCGCCTTGATCCATTCGTTGGTGGCGACCGTCGGCCAGAGCCAGCCGACGATGGCGCCGAGCACGATGGCGATCAGCACCTGGACGTAGAGAACCTTGTACCACGGCTTTGCTGCGGGCTGCGCGATCGGCGCCCCCGCCATCGTTGTCGTCGTCATCGTTTCACTCCCCCTCAAAACGCCGGGCCAGCCAAGATCAACTTGGCCGGCCCTGTCAATTGGAACCGCGAACTCCTTGTGCGCTTTACCGGCGCCGCTCGATCAGCCTGCGCGCCGCGGGCATCAACGTCGCGCCAAGCGCGTTCTTGACCAGCGAAGCCGCAATGAACGGCACGATGCCGACCTGCCAGGCCTTCGCGACGCCGAGGCCAAGGCCGAACGCCAGCCAGCCGAAGCCGGCGGCCAGAATGACGATATGGCCGACCGCCATCGCCGCGAACAGCAGCACCACGCTGCGATCCCAACCGCGCTCGGCGAGCCAGCCGGTCACGAAAGCGGCCGCAACGAAGCCGAACAGATAGCCCCCGGTCGGGCCGACCAGTGGCGCAATTCCCCCCACCGGCCCGGCGAATACCGGTGCGCCGAGCGCGCCTTCGGCGAGGTAGGCGATCATGGTTGCGCTGCCAAGGCGCCAGCCATAGGCCGCGCCGATCATCAGCACCACCAGCGTCTGCAACGTCATCGGCACGTAGGGCAGCGGCAGGCTCACCTTGGCTGACAGCGCCATCAAGGCGGTGCCGAGCACAACCAGCACGATGGCGCGCACCGCACCAACGGTTTCGCCCGGCCGGGTCGGCCACATCAATGCGGCGAGAGAAAAATGCGGTGCAGCAGCGGTCGGAACAGATCGGTCAGACAAGATGAACTCCGGAGGTGGTCGAAAACTGGCGGCTATTTAAGCCAGTGAGCGATCCGGTCAACTGCCTCGCGCATCTCTTCGGGCGAGCGTGCATAGGAAAAGCGAATGAACGAGCGGCCGTGAACGGGATCGAAATCGACCCCAGGGGTGGCCGCAACGCGTGCCTGCTCCAGCATCTGCTTGGCGAACTCGAAACTGTCGGAGGTAAAGTCCGAGACGTCGGCATAGAGATAAAATGCACCATCGGCCGGCAGGAATTTGGCTAGGCCGGCCTTCGGCAATCCCTCGATCAAGATCCGCCGGTTTTCCTGATAGCCGTGCTTGATCGCCTCCATCTCGGCCGCACCGTCGAAGGCGGCTTCAGCCGCAATCTGCGAGAGCGACGGCACCGAGATCGACAGGTTCTGCTGCAGCCGCTCGATCGGCCGCACCAGGATTTCGGGGACGACCATCCAGCCGACGCGCCAGCCGGTCATGCAAAAATATTTCGAGAACGAGTTGATCACGAGAGCGTGCTCGGAGAGCGCCGCCGCGGTGACCGCCGGAAACGCATAGTCGAGTCCGTGATAGATCTCGTCCGAGATGAAGCGGATCCCGGCGTCTTCCGCCGCCGTGATGAGGCCGGCGAGTGCCTCGCGGGACATCATCGTTCCCGTCGGATTGGCCGGGCTGCCAACCAGCACGCCCTTCAGCGGCGCCTTGCGATGGGCCGCGAGCAAGGCCTCGCCAGTCAGCGCATGGCGCGTGTCATTGGTGGTCTCGATCAGCACCGGCTCGCAGCCGAGCGCGGTGAGGATATGGCGATAAGGCGGATAGCCCGGCACCGTCACGGCGACGCGGTCGCCCGGCTCGAACATCGACAGGAAAGCCAGGATGAACCCGCCGGAGGAGCCGGTGGTCACCACGATCCTGTCAGGGCTGACGTCACGACCATAGGCATCGCGATAGTGGCGCGCGATGCGCTCGCGCAAGGAGGGGATGCCGAGCGCGGAGGTATAATCGATACGCCCCGCCTCGAGCGCCGCATGGGCGGCGGCAATCGCGGTCCTGGGCGCCCCGGCCGCGGGCTGGCCGACCTCCATGTGGATGACATGGCCTCCGGCGGCCTCGATTCGGGCCGCCGCGGCCATGACGTCCATCACCATGAACGGGGGAACATCACTGCGGCGGGAGGGCGCGAGCCACTGCCCCAACCGGTTCCTCAATGTCGCATCGTGCATCGAATTCTGCTATTTCGCTGGCGGGCCGGCGCGACCGGTCCGGAAAACGGGGCGCTTGCGCCCCAGACTGGCCGCATTGTACGGCTCATAAGGGGTAAGGCTGATAAGGGCATATCGCGTATCCGGTCCGCCGCCAATCGCCAAAACCAATCACGAAACTGCTGTCCCGACCGTTTGACCAAGACCGTTTGATGTCGCTCCAGATCGCATTGCGCAAGAAGGCTTCCGCCCTCACCGCCCTCGTCACGGCTGCGGCGATCGCGCTGACGCCGTTCTCGGCCGCGCACGCGCAAGCCAAAGGGCCGCCGGTGCTGCGCGACACCGAGACCGAGCAGCTGCTGCGCGAATACACGCGCCCGATCCTGCGCGCCGCGGGGCTGGAGAAGCAGAACATCCAGATGGTGATCCTCAACGACGGCTCGTTCAACGCCTTCGTCGCGGACGGCCGCCGCATCTTCGTCAACTGGGGCGCGATCCTTCAATCGGAAACGCCGAACCAGATCATCGGCGTGCTCGCGCACGAGACCGGGCATCTGGCCGGCGGCCATCTGTCCAAGCTGCGGGAGCAACTCGCCGCCGCCCAGACCCAGATGATCATCGCGATGCTGCTCGGCGCCGGCGCGATCGCCGCGGGCAGCACCCAGCGCAGCAGCGCAGGCAACAACGGGCTCGCCAATGCCGGCGCCGCCGCGATCTCCGCTCCGCAGGAGGTGATCCGCCGGACGCTGCTGTCCTACCAGCGCCAGCAGGAGGAGAACGCCGACCGCGCCGGGGTGAAATTCCTGACCGCGACCCAGCAATCGCCGAAGGGCATGTACGAGACCTTCAAGCGCTTCACCAGCGAGAGCCTGTTCGCCGCGCGCGGCGCCGACCCCTATCTGCAGTCGCATCCGATGCCGGCCGAACGCGTCGCAGCGCTGCAGGAGTTCGCAAGCTCCAGCCCCTACTGGAACAAGAAGGACGATCCCGCGCTCCAGCTCCGCCACGACATGGTACGCGCCAAGATCTCCGCCTTCATGGAGCGGCCCGAGACGGTGTACCGCCGCTATCCCCAGACCAATGACAGCATGCCGGCGCGCTACGCCCGCGCCATCAGCACCTATCTGCACGGCGATTTGCGCAGCGCGCTCACCCAGATCGACGCGCTGATCCAGGTCCAGCCGAACAACCCGTACTTCTACGAGGTGCGCGGCCAGGCCCTGCTGGAAAGCGGCAAGCCGGCCGAGGCGATCCCTGCCCTGCGCAAGGCTGTCGCACTCTCGAACAATTCACCCCTCATCGAGATGTTACTTGGGCAGGCTCTGGTTGGAACCGATAATAAGGCCTACACGGACGAGGCCGTTCGGATTCTCCGCGCCGCAGTAGCGCGAGAGCCTGAGGCGGCGCTCGGCTATACCCAGCTCGCGATGGCCTATGGCCGGAAGGGAGAATATGCCGAGGCCGATCTCGCCTCGGCGCAGGCCGCCTACTTGCGCGGCGACAACAAAACCGCCCGCGAGCTTGCCACGCGCGCGAAGACCCGTTTTGCCGTCGGCACGCCCGGATGGGTCAAGGCCGACGACATCGTGGCGGCGAAGCCGCCGCGCAATTGACCAGGTGGCGGCCAAGCCGCCACCCAGTGAAATGACCAGAACGACGCCCGACACCGCGACGTCACGACACCGAGCTTAAGTCCGCCGGGACGTTTCTCGAAACCTGCTTTGGATAAGAGGATTTTGCCTATGCCTTCGCTGCGCCTGCTTGCTCCCGCGTTGTTTGCGCTCGCCCTGTTCGGCGCGACCGTGCCCGCGTCGGCCGACAGTTTCTCCGACAGCCAGCGCACCGATATCGAGAAGATCATCAAGAATTATCTCGTCAGCCATCCCGAGGTGCTCGAGGAGGCCATGACCGAGCTCAGCAAGCGCCAGGCCGCCGCCGAGACGCAGAAGCACGAGGCCAGCGTCGCGCAGAACGCGGACGCGATCTTCAATTCGCCGCGCCAGGTCGTGCTCGGCAACAAGGACGGCGACGTCACCTTCGTCGAGTTCTTCGATTACAATTGCGGCTACTGCAAGCGCGCGATGGACGACATGCTCACCATCATGAAGAGCGATCCCAAGCTGAAGGTCGTGCTGAAGGAGTTTCCGGTGCTGAGCCAGGGTTCGGTCGAAGCGGCGCAGGTCGCGGTCGCCGTGCGCATGCAGGATCCCACCGGCAAGAAATATCTCGACTTCCACCAGAAGCTGCTCGGCGGACGCGGCGCCGCGGACAAGGCGCGCGCGCTCCAGGCGGCCAAGGAAGCCGGCCTCGACACCGCCAGGATCGAGAAGGACATCAACAGCCCCGAGGTGCGCGCCACCATCGAGGAGAACTTCAAGCTCGCCGAGGCGATGGGCATGAACGGCACGCCGAGCTACGTCATCGGCAAGCAGATCGTGATCGGCGCCGTCGGCGTCGAAGGTCTCCGTGAAAAGATCGGCATTGCCCGCTGCGGCAAGGCGACTTGCTGATCCACGACTTGCGATCGTGAACGAGCCAAGGGCCGGCTGCAAAAGCCGGCCTTTTTCTTGCGCGCCGAACCTTGGCGTCTTCGTGCAAAACCATTCATCTGGCGTTCAACAAACAAATGCCGCGGAACAGCCGAAGTTCCGGAACAACTCAAACCTCCTTTCGTTGTCGGCGCGGGCAATGACGCAAAGAACCACGTGAGGAGAATTCTATGTTGAACCGCTTTATGATCTCGGTTGCCGCGGCCGCACTTGTCGCGGGCGCAGGTGTGGCGAACGCACAGGGCATGAAAGGCGACACCGGTGGTGCGGCCGGCGCACAGCCGACGCAACAGCAGCCGGCGCAGCACGCGCAGCCTTCGGGTGGCGCGGCGGAGCATGGCGGCGCCATGAGCCGGGACAAGGGCACCGTCGGCCAGGCCGGCGGTGCCATGAAGCCGGGCGGAGCCGCCGAGGAGAAGTCCTCGGGCGCGATGGAGAAATCCGGTGCCATGGAGAAGTCCGGCGGGATGGAGAAGTCCGGCGCGATGAACAAGAACGCGGCTGAAGAGAAGGCCGGCTCGGCCAAGGGCGAGCACGCCCAGGGCGCGCAGGACAAGTCCATGCAGGACAAGTCGAAGAGCACGATGGACAAGTCCCAAATGGACAAGTCCAAGAGCTCTGAGACAGATACCAAGAGCGGCAACATGAACGCCCAGACCAAGGGCGCGGACAGCAAGGCTGGCGACACCAAGTCTCAGACCACGACCGGCACCGCCTCTGCGACCGCTTCCGCTCCGCCTCCCGAGAAGCGGACCGAAATCTCCACCGCGATCAAGTCGACCAAGATCGAGGAGACCACCAACGTCAACTTCAACATCTCGGTGGGAGCCGCGGTCCCGGCGTCCGTCCACTTCCACCCGCTGCCGCCCCGGATCGTCGAGATCTACCCGCAGTGGCGCGGCTATGAAGTGATCTTCGTCCGCGGCCAGTACGTGATCGTCCGCCCGCAGACGCGCGAGATCGTCTACATCATCGAAGGCTAAGGCCGGATACCGGCAACCTCAGGGGGCGGGCAGCAATGCCCGCCCTTTGGCGTTGGCGCGGCAGCCATGCTTTGGACTGGTTAACAAGCAATTTCCGTAGCTTCCGCACAGGTTTTTGCACTCCGGATGAGGTACCTGAAGCCGCCTGGGAGGCCCTTCAAGGCTTCCCCTCACGCGCTTTGTTACCTATAACCCCGGCACGCCGAAGCACCTCTTTGCGGGATTGGAATGGCCGAACCAGCAACCGACACGATCCTCGTCCTCAACGGGCCGAACCTCAACATGTTGGGGACGCGCGAGCCCGAGAAGTACGGCCATGCCACGCTGGCCGACGTCGAGGCGCTGTGCCGGGAGACCGCGGCGACGTTCGGTCTCAAGGCCGATTGCCGGCAGTCCAACCGCGAAGGCGAGTTGATCGACTTCATCCACGAGGCGCATGCCCGCAAGATGAAGGGCATCATCGTCAATGCCGGCGGCTATTCGCACACCTCGATCGCACTGCACGACGCCCTGCTCGCGGTGCAGATCCCGACGGTCGAGGTTCATGTAACCAACATCCACGCCCGCGAGAGCTTCCGTCACCACTCCTATACGGCACGCGCGGCGTTCGCCTCGCTCTGCGGTTTCGGCATCGAGGGTTACCGCCTCGCCATCCAGGGCCTTGCCGCCAAGCTTGCCATCAAGCCCAAAGCCTGAAGCCCCCTCATCAAACAGAACATTCGGATCAAAGAACATGGCGCGCCAGCCAGACGACAAAGCAGCCGCAAAGTTTTCCAGCGAGGATTCCGCGCTCGTCCGCGAGCTCGCTTTGCTGCTCGATGAGACCAGCCTCACCGAGATCGAGATCGAACGCGCAGGCCTGCGCCTGCGCGTCGCCCGCAACCTCAGCGTCGCCGCGACCATGCCTATGCCGATGGCTGCCGCTCCCGCCGCCCTGCCGGTCGCCTCGGCCGCGCCTGCCGCCGCCGGACCCGACCTGTCGAAGCATCCCGGCGCCGTCAGCTCGCCAATGGTCGGCACCGCCTATTGGGCGCCGGAGCCCGGCGCCAAGCCGTTCATCGAAGTCGGAACCAAGGTCTCGGTCGGCCAGACGCTGCTGATCATCGAAGCCATGAAGACCATGAACCAGATTCCCTCGCCGCGCGCCGGCACGGTGACGCAGATCCTGGTCGAGGACGGCCAGCCGGTCGAGTACGGCGAGCCGCTGGTCATCATTGAATAAATAAGCGAATGGCGAATAGCGAATGATGCCCGTCTTGCCACTCGCTGTTCGCTACTCCCTCTTCGCCCGCTGAGGCACCATGTTCGACAAGATCCTCATAGCCAATCGCGGCGAGATCGCCCTTCGCATCCTCAGAGCGTGCAAGGAGCTCGGGATCGCCACCGTCGCCGTGCACTCCACTGCCGACGCCGACGCCATGCATGTGCGCCTGTCGGACGAGAGCGTCTGCATCGGGCCGCCGGCGTCCAAGGACAGCTATCTCAACGTGCCCGCGCTGCTCGCGGCGTGCGAGATCACCGGCGCCGACGCCGTGCATCCCGGCTACGGCTTCCTGTCGGAGAACGCGCGCTTTGCGGAGATCCTCGCCGAGCACAATCTGCATTTCATCGGTCCCAAGGCCGAGCACATCCGCCTGATGGGCGACAAGATCGAGGCCAAGAAGACCGCCAAGAAGCTCGGCATCCCCGTGGTGCCCGGCTCGGACGGCGCCGTCGGGCCCGACGACGACGCAATGGCGATCGCAAAGCAGATCGGCTTTCCGGTGCTGGTGAAGGCAGCCGCCGGCGGCGGCGGCCGGGGCATGAAGGTCGCGCACAGCGAGGCCGACCTTCTGGTCGCGCTGTCGACGGCGGCCAACGAAGCCAAGTCCGCCTTTGGCGATGCGTCCGTCTACCTCGAAAAATACCTCCAGAAGCCGCGCCACATCGAGATCCAGATTCTCGGCGACGGCCGCGGCGGCGCGATCCATCTCGGCGAGCGCGACTGCTCGCTGCAGCGCCGCCACCAGAAGGTCTGGGAGGAAGGTCCCTCGCCGGTCCTTGACGCCGCCGCGCGCGCCAAGATCGGCGAGACCTGCGCGAAAGCCATGCGCGACATGAAATATCTGGGCGTCGGCACCATCGAGTTCCTTTACGAGGACGGCGAGTTCTACTTCATCGAGATGAACACCCGCATCCAGGTCGAGCATCCCGTCACCGAGAGCATTACCGACATCGACCTCGTGCTGGAGCAGATCCGCATCGCCGCCGGGGGCGATTTGCCGGCAAGGCAGCAAGATATCCAGGTGATCGGCCATGCGATCGAGTGCCGCATCAACGCCGAGAATCCCCAGACCTTCCGCCCCTCGCCCGGCCGCATATTGCAATACCATCCGCCCGGCGGACTGGGGGTGCGGATCGATTCCGCCGTCTACCAGGGCTACACGATCCCGCCCTACTACGATTCGCTGGTCGGCAAGCTGATCGTGCACGGCAAAACCCGCGCCGAATGCCTCATGCGGCTCCGCCGGGCGCTGGACGAGATGGTGGTGGAGGGCATCGAGACCACGCTGCCCCTGTTCCGCGCGCTGGTGCGGGAAGGCGACATCATCAACGGCGATTACCACATCCACTGGCTGGAACAGTATTTGGCCGGCAAGGATCCCACCCCGCAATAAATCCCGCCCCGGCGGGAACCCTTTGGCCCCTATTGCGTTCTCGACGCGGGGACAGTTCCAAGGGGGCGTTTTGATTTCTACCGAACGTGACAGAGCGAGGCCGTCGTGACGGCCGAGGCCCAACGACGGCGCGCATTCTGGCAGATCCTGCTGATCGCGGCGGGTCTTCTGATTCTGGCCGTCATCAGCGCCGGCTCGGTCTATCTCGTCAACAAGGCGCGCGAGGACAGCAAGTGGGTGGTTCACACCATCGAGGTGGAGAACCAGATCAACAGCCTGCTGCTGGAAATCCGGCGCGCGGAAAGCTCCGCCCGGGGGTTCCTGCTGACCCAGGCAGAAGGCTTCAAAATCGACCACGAAAAGGCCGTGGAGGCGATCGTCCCGGCGCTGGACAAGCTGACACGCCAAAGCGGCGACAATCCCGCGCAACGCGAGAACGTCGAAAAACTGAGCGCTGCGATCGAGACGCGCCTCGGCCAGTTCGCCCAGGAAATGGAGTTCATCCGCCAAGGCCAGCCCGACAAGGCCGCCGCGTTGATCCGCGAAGTCGTCTCCACCGACGCCACGGCCGCCATCACCAGGATCGCAACGGGCATGATCCAGGAAGAGGAACGGCTGTTCCGGCTGCGCTCGGAAAATGCCGACCGCAGCCAGACCTTCGCTGCCTCGATGACGGGCATCGGCTCCGGCCTCGTCGTGCTGTTGGCCTTGATCTCGACCTGGCTGGTGCGGCGCTCGGCCCGCGCCCGTGACGAGGCTGAAGCGCGGCTGCGCGATGCCAACGTCAACCTGGAGTCCGTCGTCGACGAGCGCACGGCGGATCTGCGCGAGGCCAACGACGAGATCCAACGCTTCGCCTATATCGTCAGCCACGATCTGCGCTCGCCGCTCGTGAACATCATGGGCTTCACCAGCGAGCTCGAAGAGCTCGGCGGCGACATCTTCCACCGCATCGGCAGCCTTGCTCACGTTTCCGCGGAGGGCGCGCCGCTGGCCCCCGCCGGGCCGGGCGAAATCGTGCTCGACGGCGCCGACAAGCAGCTCTCGGAGGACTTTTCCGAAGCGCTCGGCTTCATCAAGACGTCGATCGCCAAGATGGACCGGCTGATCTCGGCCATCCTCAACCTCACCCGCGAGGGCCGCCGCGAATTCCAGCCCGTGAAGATCGACACGCGGGAGATGATCGAGGCCGTCGTGTCGACGCTGGCGCATCAGGCGGCGGAGGCACAGGCCGAGATTCGCCTCGAGCCGCTGCCTGATATCGTGAGCGACCGCCTCGCACTCGAGCAGATCTTCTCGAATCTGATCGACAACGCCATCAAGTACCTGAAAAGCGGCGTGCCCGGCGAGATCAGAATCCGCGGGCGGACCAAGCTCGGCTACGCCATCTTCGAGATCAGCGACAACGGCCGCGGGATCGATCCGAAGGATCACCAGCGTATCTTCGACCTGTTCCGCCGGGCAGGAACCCAGGACAAGCCCGGCCAGGGCATCGGTCTTGCGCATGTGCGTGCACTTGTGCGTCGCCTCGGCGGCACCATGTCGGTATCATCGGAACTGAACGCGGGCAGCACCTTCACCATCACGCTGCCGATCGCCTGGAATGAGAGCAACCGGAACGCAGAACGATGACCCAGCCAGTCACCATCATCATGATCGAGGACGACGAGGGCCACGCCCGCCTGATCGAGCGCAACATCCGCCGCTCGGGGGTCAACAACGAGATCGTCTCCTTCCAGAACGGCACGGATGCGATGCAGCACCTGTTCGGCGCCGACGGCTCCGGGCTCGTGCAGAAGGGCAACGCGCTCCTGATCCTGCTCGACCTCAATCTGCCCGACATGACCGGGATCGACATCCTCAGGCAGATCAAGGAAAACAAATATCTGAAGGCCTCGCCCGTGGTGGTGCTGACCACCACCGACGACAGCCAGGAAATCAAGCGTTGCTACGAGCTCGGCTGCAACGTCTACATCACCAAGCCCGTCAACTACGAGAATTTCGCCAATGCCATCCGGCAGCTCGGCCTGTTCTTCTCGGTCATCCAGGTCCCGCCCGCCGCCCCATGAACCAGCGCACGCCCACCCTGCTCTACATCGATGACGACGGTGCGCTGGCGCGCCTGGTCGATCGCGGCCTGACGCGGCGCGGCTACAAGGTCGTCCATGCCGCCAGCGGCGAGGAAGGCCTGGAGCGCATCCGCCGCGCGGTTGCCCAAGGAAACACCGATGGCGGTATCGACGTGGTCGCGCTCGACCAGTACATGCCCGGCCTCGATGGCCTCGAGACACTGGAGCAGATCATGGCGATCCCGGGCGCCCCGCCCGTGGTGTTCGTCACGGCCTCGCAGGACTCCAACATCGCCGTCACCGCGCTGAAGGCGGGCGCGGCCGATTATCTCGTCAAGGACGTCACCGGCGATTTCATACCCCTGCTCCACGTCGCGACCGAGGGCGCGCTGCGCCAGGCCGAATTGCAGAAGGCGCGCGAGGAGGCGGAAGCCGAGATCCATGCCTCGCGCGACCGCTATGCCGCCCTTGCGGCAGAACGCGAGATGCTGCTGCGCGAGGTCAAC
Organism: Bradyrhizobium nitroreducens; assembly: GCF_002776695.1. Lineage (GTDB taxonomy): Bacteria > Pseudomonadota > Alphaproteobacteria > Rhizobiales > Xanthobacteraceae > Bradyrhizobium > Bradyrhizobium nitroreducens. The sequence continues at coordinate 5,445,808 of NZ_LFJC01000003.1, read as the reverse complement.
CACCGCGTCGGCAATTCGCTTCAGATCATCGCCTCGCTGCTCCACCTTCAGGCCAGCTCCGCCGCACAGGACGAGGTCAAGGCGGCGTTGACCAATGCGATGGGCCGCGTCGCCGCGGTCGCGCAGGTGCACCGCCGCCTCTACACGTCGCAGGACCTGAAGAGTGTGGTCCTGAACCAGTATCTGGACTCGCTGCTCGAGGATCTCCGCCGCTCGGCCGAAGGTAACCGGATGTCTCGCCTGACGCTGAAGGCCGAGCCGATCGAGATCGACCCGGACCGCGCGGTCGCCGTCGGCATCATCGTCAACGAGCTGGTGATGAACGCGGTGAAATACGCCTATCCCGACGGCGCCGGCCCGATCCATGTCGAGCTGAACGCACAGGGCGACGATCTCCTGCTGTCGATCACCGACAACGGCGTCGGCGACAACGTCAAGGCCGATCCGCGCTCCACCGGCATGGGCCAGCGCATCGTCGCGGCCATGGCCTCCAAGCTCGACGCCTCGGTCGAGCGCGATCCCACCCATTCCGGAACCCGGATCGTGCTGAAGTTCGGCCGCGTGACCCCAAGCCTCGGCAAGACCAGCACCGCCGCCGCGGGCTGAGCTGGCGCCCTGCTGCGCCCCATCGCAACCGCATCGCGATCCTGCTATGATTGCGCACCATGACTTCGCGTGACTCCGCTTCGTCTGAAATCACCCCGGCCGTGCTGCTGCGCGCCTACGCCTGCGGCATCTTCCCGATGGCGGAAAGCGCCGACGATCCGACCCTGTTCTGGGTCGAGCCGGAGCTTCGCGGCGTCATCCCCCTCGCCGGATTTCGCGTCGCCTCGCGGCTTGCACGCACCGTGCGCTCGGATGCGTTTCGCGTGACGGTGAACACCGCATTCAAGGCGACGATCGCCGGCTGCGCCGCGCCGCAGGAAGGACGCGAGGACACCTGGATCAACAAGCGCATCCGCGACCTCTATGGCGGCCTGTACGAGCTCGGCCATTGCCACAGCGTCGAGGCCTGGCAGGGCGATGATCTCGTCGGCGGGCTGTACGGCGTCAGCCTGGGACGCGCCTTCTTCGGCGAGAGCATGTTCCACACCGCGCGCGATGCTTCAAAGGTCGCGCTCGTGCATCTGGTCGCGCGGCTGATTTACGGCGGCTTCGAGCTGCTCGACACGCAATATGTCACGGAGCACCTGAAGAGCTTTGGCGCGGTCGAGATCTCGCGGCGGCGCTACACCGCGCTGCTCGACAAGGCGCTGACCGGCGAGCCCGGCGATTTCCTCCGGCTCTCAAACGGTGACGCGATCCCGGGCGCACGCGCGCTCGAGATCATCGCCTCGCGACAGTAGTCGATCGTTGTCTTAGAGCGTTTTCGGTTCTGATTGAATCAGAACCGAAGCTCTAGATTCTTGTTTTGACGCGTTTTCTTCACGCGAACCGGTGTCCACTTCGCTCGAAAACGCTCTCAGGTGCGATGCGATCAGAATGAAGCGCCTTCGCGCTTCATTCTGGTCTTTGAATTACTGCCGCAGGATGGCGGCAACGCAGAGCAGCACGATCAGCGCGAGGAAGAACAGGTCCATATAGGACTTGAGCTCGCCGTCGCGGCGCAGCCGGGCAACGTCGGCGACCACCTGCTTGCGCGCGCTGGTCCCGCCCGAACCGTCGTTGATCGGACCCTGAAGGCGCCGCGTCTCGGCCTCCAGCCTCTCTATCTTCTGGTAGAAGTAGAAGGCGCGCAGCGTCGAGGCCGCGCGCATGGCGGCATAGACCAGCACCAGGATCGCGACGATCGCCCGGTTCGGATATTTCTCCATGAAATTCAGGCTGAAATACACCATCGCCATGAAGGCGAAATTGGTGAGGAAGCGGTAGACGAAGCTGAGAAAAACCATGCTGGCTCAAGCCTTGAAGGGGGCAACCGGGACCGTGCTGCCCAATGCGGGATCAGGGGCCCAGACCGGAATAGCCAGCCTGATCCCTGCGGACGCCCGTCTACGCCAACATTGTTTCAGCAAAGATACCACGGCCCCGCAACTTGCCGCCTTTTAGCCACACGCCGCCATAATGCAAGGGCGCTCCCTCCCGTAACGGCTCAATGGCGATTTGGCGGAAGTCGCGATAGACTGGACGTTGCCGCCACATCCGGGGTCTGCCGATGCCGAAGAAGGGAATCACCGGCCACGACGAATGGGTTCTGACCGAGGCCCTCGCGACCGCCCTGGTCGCGCTGGAACAGCTCGAACCCAAGCACCAGCCGAACGCGCATATGGACGACATCCGCAAGATGCTCTCGAGCGGCAAGGAGCCGGCGGCGGTGAGCCTGCACCTCGCCCAGGCCAAATGCCGCCTGTTTCCCGACCTCGACCCGCTGGAGATCTACCGGGAATACGGCATCGGCGAGGAATATGGCTGAGCGGGGCGGCTTAAGGGCCGGCCCTGGCGTCGCCCGCAGACCGCCGGGGGCGAAGATGTACGGCAAAGGCATCGGCTTCGAACCACCGCGGTGCAGGCGGATCTGCAACTCGCTCCGCGCGGCTACGCCGGCGTTGCGGCCGGCGCCACGTCGAGGCGCACCGCCACGCCGTTCAGATCCGCGCTTGGCGCGGGGTAGAGTTCCATGACGAGCGGATCATGCCCGGGAACGATGTGGTCCGCGTCAGGCGCCGCGGCGCGCAGCTTGTCGAAACCCACCAGCATGTCGCCGACATGAAACGCCGTCGTGAACGGACGCTCGCTCTTCATGTTCTCGTAGAAATGGCTGACGTCGGAGGCGAGCACGACAGGGCCGCGGCGCGTATTGACGCGGACGAATTGCAGGCCGGCGGAATGTCCGCCCGCCGCATGGACCGTCAGCCCGGGCGCGATCTCGGCGTCGCCGTCGTAGAACAGCACCCGGCGGGCGTAGTTCAGCCGCACGATCCCGCAAATATCCTCGACCTCGAAGGAATGCGACAGCCTCGGATATTGCATATAGCGGCCGGTGGCATAGGCGAGCTCGCGCTCCTGGAGATGAAATCGCGCGTTCGGAAACCGGTCGAAATTGCCGGCATGGTCGTAGTGCAGATGCGTGAGGATCACGTCCTTGACGTCGGCAGGGTCGATGTCGAACGCGCGCAGCGTCTCCACCGGGCAGCGCAGGAAATTCCGCCTGCGCTGCCTGGCGATCTCCGCGTTGAAGCCGGTGTCGATGACGAAGGTGCGCCCGCCTCCCCGCGCCAGCCACATGAAATAGTCCATCGGCATCGGCCCGTCATGCGGGTCGCCGCCGATGAAGTGCTCGCTGCGCTGCGCATCGCGCGTGGCGTAGCGGATCGCAAACAGCTCGTAGTCCGGCTCAGCCATGACGTCTTCCGATCAGGGATGCGCGCTCACGAACCGGCCGCGTCGACCTCGTTGAAGGCCTCGCGCGCATTGCGGAAGGCGTCGATGCCGGCGGGCACGCCGCAATAGACGGCGACCTGGAGCAGGATCTCCTTGATCTCCTCCTTGGTGAGCCCGTTCTTCAAGGCGCCCTTCACATGCAGCTTCAATTCGTGCGGCCGGTTCAGCGCGCCGAGCATCGCCAGATTGACGATCGAGCGCGTGCGACGGTCGACACCCGGCCGCGTCCACAAGGCGCCCCAGCAGAATTCGGTCGACCACTCCGCCATCGTGCGCGTGAACTCGTCGGCCCCCGCGATCGACTTGTTGACGTAGTCCTCGCCCAGCACCTCCTTGCGAACCTTGAGGCCTTTTTCGAACAGTTCGGTCTTGCTCATGATCGTCCCTTTCAGGTCTTGAGAGTTGCTGGTTGGAGTTTGTTCAGCGCGAGGCCAATGGTGGCCGTAGCGATTGCAGGAGATTGCCGACGTCATCCGCCGCATCGAGCCGCCAGACGGCCTCGATGACGCGGTCCGCATCCCAAGCGCTTCGACCCGTGCGTACGCCGTCGCGCAACTTCGCCTCGATATCACGGTCTGACAGCGGCGCAGCCTGGCTGCCGCGCGGCGAGGTGACGGTTTCCGTGAGCACATCGCGGGAGGCCAGACGCAAGGTGACGCGCGCGGCGCCGTCAGGCATCGCGCGGTCGAGCTCCGCCTTCACCTTCAACCGCAGTTGCGCGATATCGGGCCGATCGACGGTCTCCTGCTCGAACTCGGTCACGCCGGCCGCGCCGAGCAAGAGGCCGCACGCCGTGCAATGATGGATGCTGACGCGCGCATCGCGCGCGTTGTTGACGGGGCGGTCGCCGCGGGCGAGCAGCAAGGCCGAGCCCTGCACCATCACCTGCTCGATCTGGTCGACCCGTCCGGCGATGCGCTGACGCAACCCGAGGCAGGCGTCGATCACCGCATGGAATACGATGCCGGCCGGATACGGCTTGTAGGTGTTCTTCGCGATTTCCCAGGTCTTGCCGAGACCATCGAGAAGTCTCGTTTGATCGAGCTCGTCTCCCATGGTGCGGGCCCAGCCGAGCGGCCCCTCGATGGCGCGGGGGGCCGCCTCGAAGCCCTGCTGCGCCAGCAGCGCGGCGAACAATCCGTTCCGCGCGGCGTTGCCGACGCTGACATTCTTGGCGGCACTGGGCAGGTTCTCGACATTGCCGGCCGACTGGCTCGCCGCAATGCCGATGGCGTTCGCAATCCCCTCCGCCGGCAGGCCCAGCAGCTTCGCGCACGCCGCCGCCGCGCCGAAAATCCCGCAGGTCGAGGTGATGTGCCAGCCGCGCGCATAGTGGCGCGGCGAAACCGCATTGCCGATCCGGCACTCGACATCCACGCCGAGGATGAAGGCCGTCAGCACCTCGCGCCCCGACGTCCTGCGCGTCTCCGCCAGCGCCAGCACGGCCGCGGCGACGGGCGCGGCCGGATGAATGATCGTGTCGAGGTGGGTGTCGTCGAAGTCGAGCAGATTCGCCGAGACGGCATTGAGAAACGCGGCGGACATCGCATCCATGCACCGGGCATGGCCGATGACCGTCGATGTCGCGGTGCCGCTGAACGGCGACAAGGTGCGCATCGCGGCCATCACCACCGGATCGCGCGCGGAGAGAAGCGCTGTTGCGAAGAAATTGAGGATCGAGCGCCGCGCCTCGAGGCTCTGCGACTGCATGTCTGCCCATGACGACGCCGCGACGAAGTCGGCGAGCGTCCTGCTCACGCTTGGAATCGGGGCTTGCGGCACGCGGGGCGTCTTCCTCGTTTTGTCCGGACCTTATGCCGATCCGCGGCAAACTGTCGACCCCAAATGTTATGCTTGACAGCTTGTCTGACAATCATAACAATCCCGCCCGCTGGCGCGGGGTCCCCTCGCCGCGACGATTGCGGCCGACACGGCCGGCGATCGGCACGAGATCAACGACCACAAGATCAAGAAGGCGCGCCCCATTGCGGGACCGCGCGACAGGGAGTGAACGATGGCGGGAGAAACGCTCGGCGTGATCGGCACGGGCCGCATGGGCGGTCCGATGGCGGGACGATTGATGGACGCGGGCTATTCGCTCGTCGTCTATGACACGCAAGCCGAGGCCACTCAGCCGCTGGTCAAGCGCGGCGCGCTGCTCGGCAAATCGCCGGCCGACGTCGCCTCTCGCGCCGACATCGTGCTCGCCAGCCTGCCGACACCCGACATCGTCAAGGCGGTCACGCTCGGCCAGGACGGCATCAGCAGCGGCAATCGCGCGAAGATCGTGATTGACCTGTCGACCTCGGGGCCCGGCGCGGCAAAGCTCGTCGCCGAGGGCCTGAAAGCCAAGGGCATGACGCTGGTCGATGCGCCCGTGAGCGGCGGCATCAAGGGCGCCGTCAACGGCACGCTGGCGGTGATGGTGTCCTGCCCGCAGGCGACCTACGAGACCGTGCAGCCGATCCTGAAGAATTTCGGCAAGCTGTTCTACACCGGCGACAAGCCCGGCGTGGCGCAGACCGCCAAGCTCGCCAACAACCTGATGGCGGCCGCAGCCCTCGTGATCACCTCGGAAGCCGTCGCCATGGGCGTCAAGGGCGGCGTCAACGCCAAGGTGCTGATCGACATCATCAACGCTTCGAGCGGCCGCAACAGCGCCTCCGAGGACAAATTCCCGCGCGCGGTACTGCCCGGCACGTTCGATTTCGGTTTCACCACCGGCCTCTCCTACAAGGACGTCCGTCTCTGCGTGGACGAAGCCGAGGCCATGGGCGTGCCGATGGTCTGCGGCGCGGTGGTGCGGCAGATGCTCGCGATCACCAACGCCAAATACGGCGCCTCGTCCGACTTCACCTCGATCGCAAAAGTGCTCGAGGAATGGGCCGGGGTGGAGATGCGCGGCTAAGCGCACGAACGTTCAGGGAGAGCGACCCGCGATGACGATCGGCCCGACCGGATCAGGCAAGATATCGCTCGCGCGCCAGATGGCGCGGAGCGTGCTTGCGCGCGGTCTCGGTGATTTCGCGCCTGAAGTTGTCGCGAAAGCAAAACTCTGCCTGCTCGACTTCCTGTCTTGCGCCTTCGAGGCGGGCCATCATCCCTGGAGCCGCCAGGCGGTCGCGATCGCGCAAGGCGGCGGCAATGCGACGATCGTCGGAACGTCGCAGCTCTCCTCTCCTGCTGACGCGGCCTTCGCCAATGCCGTCATGGGGCACGGCCTCGTGCGCGAAGACATGCATGCGGCCAGCATCGCGCACCACGGCGTCGTGATCTGGCCGGCCCTGCTCGCGCTGTCCGAACAGGCGCCGCTGCGCGGGGACAGACTGCTCGCGGCCGCCATCATCGGCTATGAGACCGGCGCGCGGATCGGCCGCGCGCTGCTGACCTCCGACCTCGCGCGCCTCTATCGCCCGACCGGCCTCGTGGCCCCTCCAGGCGCGGCGCTCGCGGGAAGTTTTGCGCTTGGCCTTTCGGAAGACCAGGCGACCAGCGCCATCGCGATCGCGGCCAACACCTCCAGCGGACTCAACGAATGGCCGCATGCCGGCGGGTCCGACATGTATTTCCATCCCGGCTTTGCCGCGAGCAATGCGATCAAGGCGATCGGCCTCGCCGCGGCCGGCGCGTTCGGCTCGGAGACCATCCTCGAAGGCGAAGCCGGCCTGTTCGCCGCATACCGCCGCCAGGCCGCGCCCGAGAGCATCGCGCTTTTCCCGGACGGCGAATGCGAGATCATGGCCGTCTATAACAAGCCGGTCCCGGCCTGCAATTTCGCGCAGACAGCGGCACAGGCAGCGCTTCGCGTCTCGCACGAGCTCGCCAGCGCCGAGGAGATCGACCGCATCGTCATTCGCGCGCCCGATGCCGCCGTGCGTTATCCCGGCTGCGACTCCACGGGGCCCTATCGCAACGCGCTCCAGGCCAAGATGAGTATTCCGTTCAGTGTCGCGGCGACGCTGGCGCGGGGTGAGATCGAGGAAGAGAACTACGCCGAACTCGACGATGCCGACATCATCCGTCTCGTTGCGATCACCGACCTCAAGGCAGACGCAGGCTTCACCGCCGCCTTCCCGGGCAGGCAGGGCGCGGAGGTGACCGTGCAGCTGCGCGACGGCCGGACCATCCGGCACGCTTTGCCCGACGTCATCGCGGCAACGCCTGCAGATATTCGCGCACGCTTTCGCCGCGCGGCCGCCGCCGTTCTCGACGCGGACCGCGCGCGCCGGCTCGAGCAACTGATCGACCATTGCGAACAACTTGGCAATGCCGGCGACATCGCCGCGCAATGCCGCCTCAACGCAACGGAACGGGTTTTACGATCGGCATCATAAGAAGTGCCTGATAGTACGGGGGAAACATGGTCAATTTGAAGACCAGTCTAGCATCGTCAGTGGCGAGCGCGGCCACCGCGCGGAGGCGGGGCTGATGGAAGGGTTCTTTCAAGCGCTCGCCGCGGGCCTTCTGATCGGCGCCGTCTACGGCCTGATGTGCGTGGGGCTCGGCCTGATCTTCGGCGTCATGCGCGTCATCAACTTCGCCCATGGCGATTTCATGATGCTCGGCATGTACACGGCCTTCTATCTCTTCACGGCCGCCGGCGTGCAAACGCTGTTCGGCAACACGGTCGGGCCGTTCGTCGCCATCCTGCTGGCCGGGCCCGTGCTCGCCCTGTTCGGCTATGTCGTGCACCGGACGCTGATCTCGCACGTATCAGGCACCCGCACCGCCTCGCTCGAAGGCGAAGGCCATTACGCCCAGCTCATCCTCACGCTCGGCATCGCGCTGATCCTGCAGAACGGCGGCCTCATCGTGTTCGGCTCGGTGCTGGCCTCGATCCGCACGCCGTTGTCGAGCTCGGCCTGGGAGCTCGGCCCCATCTTCGACATGAGCATCTTCCTCAACAAGGCGCGCAGCATCGACATGATCGTCTCGCTGGTCATGATGATCCTGCTCTCGCTCTTGATCACGCGCACCCGGATCGGAAAATCGCTCCGGGCCGCCGCGGACAATCCGACCGCCGCGACCTATATGGGCATCGACGTCGACCGCGCGCACCGCACCGCCTTCGCGCTCGGCTGCGGCATCACCGCCATTGCCGGCGGCCTGCTCGCGACCAACTATCCGTTCCACCCCTTCGTCGGCCTCGAATACGTCATCGTGATGTATGCCGGCGTCGTCCTCGGCGGCATGGGCAGCATCATCGGCGCGTTCTGGGGCGGCATGACGATCGGCCTCGTGCAGCAGATGTCGACGCTGATCCTGCCGACGCAATTGCAGAACGCGGCAATCTTCGCCGTCTTCCTCCTTATCATCTTCTTCCGTCCGCAAGGTTTCTTCGGGCGCGTGGTCGAGAGGACGTGACCATGCTGCGGATGCGATCCTTGCTGCCTCCCCTGCTCTTCACGCTCGCCTATGCGGTCGTGTCGCTCGGCGTCACCAACTCCTACTACCAGCTCATCCTGACGCTGGTGCCGGTGTGGTCGGTGTTCGGCCTGTCGTGGAACCTGCTCAGCGGCTATACCGGCCTGATCTCGTTCGGCCACGCCGCCTTCTTCGGCATCGGCGCCTATGCGACCGCGCTCGGGCAGATCTATTTCGACATCTCGCCCTGGCTGCTGATCCCGGTTGCGGCCATGCTCGGGGGCATCGCCGGCCTCCTCATCGGCTTTCCGACCTTCCGCCTGCAGGGCCATTACTTCGCGCTGGCAATGCTGGCCTACCCGCTCGCCATCCTCTACGTGTTCGAATGGCTCGGCTTCCAGGAGGTGACGCTTCCGATCAAGCGCGACGCACCGATCGCCTATATGCAGTTCGCCGATCCCCACTTCTACACCCTGTTGGGGCTCGCGCTCATGCTCGCCACGATCGTGCTGACGCAGGTGATCGAGCGATCCCGTTTCGGCATGGCGCTGCTCGCGATCAAGCAGAACGAGGCCGCGGCCGAGGCTGCCGGAATCAACACGCTGGCCTGGAAGCTACGCGCGATCATCTTGAGCGGAGCGATCGCGGCCGCCATCGGCGGGTTCTACGCGCAGGTGCTGCTGGTTGTGACGCCGCAATCGGTGTTCGGCATGCTGGTGTCGGCACAGGCGCTGACGGTCGCGATGTTCGGCGGCGTCGGCACGGTGTGGGGGCCGGTGATCGGCTCGGTGATCCTGATCCCCCTCGCCGAGATCCTGCACGCCGAAGCCGGCGCGCGCATCCCCGGCATTCAGGGCGTCATCTTCGGCATTGCCATCGTCTGCGTCATTCTGCTCGCGCCGGAAGGATTGTTCTGGAAGCTGCGCGATCTCCTGCGCAAGCGACGCGCGCCCAAGCCGACGATCGATGTCACGCCGGAAGCAGCTGCCGCCAATATCACTGCGCTGAAGCCTGTGGCGCGGCAGCGCGCCGCCAAGGGCGAAGTGATGCTCGAGGTGAAGAACCTCTCGCGTTCGTTCGGCGGCCTCAAGGCCGTGCAGGACGTCAGCTTCAAGCTGCACAAGAACGAGATCCTCGGCATCATCGGGCCGAACGGTGCCGGCAAGACCACGCTGTTCAACCTGCTCAACGGCTTCCTGAAGCCGAGCCAGGGCGAGGTGCTGATCGACGGCCGCAACATGTCGGGCCAGCGGCCCCATGTGATCTGCGAGGCCGGAATCGGCCGCACCTTCCAGGTGATGCGGCCGTTCCTGCGCATGTCGATCCTCGATAACGTCGTGGTCGGAGCCTATGTGCGGGCGCGCACCGACGATGAGGCCCGCAAGATGGCGGCCGACGCGGTCGCGCGCGTGGGGCTCTCCGCCGTCGCCGACCGCCTCGCCGGTGAGCTCTCGACCAAGGAGCTGCGGCTGATGGAGCTGGCCCGCGCGATCGCCGGGCAGCCGCGCATCCTGCTGCTCGACGAGACGCTCGCGGGCCTCGGCCATGGCGAGGCGGACGAGGTCGTCGCCGTGATCCAGCAGCTCGCGCGCGACGGCATGACCATCGCCATCATCGAGCACACCATGCAGGCGATGGTGCGCCTGGTCGATCGCTTCCTCGTGCTCGACCACGGCGCCGTCATTACCGAAGGGCTGCCGGAGGTGGTGACGCGCGACAGCCGTGTCGTCGAGGCCTATCTCGGCAAGAAGTGGGCGGGCCATGCTGCGAATTGAAGGATTGAGCGCGGGCTATTCCGCAAAACCCGTCCTGAACGACGTCTCGATCGACGTCGGCGCCGGCCAGTTCGTCGCGATCGTCGGGCCCAACGGCGCCGGCAAGACCACGCTGTTCAAGACGATCTCCGGCATCGTCAAGCCGAGCGGCGGCGCGATCATCTTCGACGGCGTCGATTTGCTCGCGGTGCCGCCGCCGCAGCGCGCCCATCTCGGCATCGCCCACGTCCCGGAGGGACGCCAGGTCTTCCCGTCCCTGACCGTGATGGAGAACCTGGAGATGGGCGCGATGACCGAAAGCGGCCGCCGCGACTGGCGGACCAATATCGAGCGCATCTTCGAATGGCTGCCGGTGCTGAAGGAGCGCCGCGATCAGTTCGCCGGCACGATGTCCGGCGGCCAGCAGCAGATGCTCGCGATCGGCCGCGGCCTCGCCTCCTCGCCGAAGCTTCTGATGCTGGACGAGCCCTCGATGGGGCTCGCGCCCTCGACCGCCGACTTCATCTTCGAGCGGCTGATCGAGATCCGGCGCCAGTCGGGGCTGACCATGCTGCTGGTCGAGCAGCGCGTCGCGGAAGCGCTGGAGTCTGCCGATCACGGCTATGTCCTCGAAGCCGGGCACGTCGTGCTCCAGGGCAACAACGCCACGCTGCGCGCCGACGACCGCGTGCGGAAGGCCTATCTCGGCATGTGACCAACATAAAAACAAAGACCAGGGAGAGACAAAATGAACAAGACTTCAAAGGGACTGAGTCGTCGCACCGTGCTGTCGGGCGCCGCCGCCGTCGGTCTCGCCGGCGTGGCGCGCGCGCAGGCCCCGGCAGAGATCAAGGTCGGGCTGATCGTGCCGCTGTCGGGCATCTACACCCGTCCCGGCCAGGTCATGAAGATGGGCGCCGAGATGGGCATCGAGCACATCAACGCGCAAGGCGGCATCAAGGCACTCGGCGGCGCCAAGCTCAAGCTCGTCGTGATCGACTGCGGCGACACCACCGAGAAGGCCAAGAACGCCGCGCAGCGCATGGTCGCGCAGGAGCCCGACCTCGTCGCCGCCACCGGCGCCTATCTCTCCTCCTTCACGCTCGCGGTCACCGAAGTGACCGAGCGCGCCGAATTGCCGGTGCTGACGCTGTCCTATTCGGACCTTCTGACCGACCGCGGCTTCAAATACATCTTCCAGACCGCGGCGACCGCGAGCCGCCAGTCCGAGCTCGGCCTGCCGACGCTGATGAAGCTCGCCGAGAACGCCTCGGGCAAGAAGCCCAAGACCGTGGCGATGCTGATGGACAACACCGCGACATCGGTCGCCACCGCCAAGGCGCTGAAGGAAAGGCTGTTCGCCCAGGAAGGCCTCCAGCTCGTCGTCGAGGAAGTCTGGACCCCGCCCCTGTCGGATGCGACGCCGCTGATCCAGAAGGTTCGCTCGGCCAAGCCCGATCTGCTGCTGTTCATGCCGAATGCGGTGTCTGACGCCAAGCTCGGCCTGGAGAAGATCAGCGAGTTCGGCCTCGGCCAGGGCAAGATCCCGACCGTGTCCTTCAGCATCACCATCGCCGAGCCCGACATGCTCCAGAGCGTGAGCCCGGAGACGGTGCAAGGCATCATGACCATCGTCGCCAATTGGGGCTCGAAAGGCCACGAGGCGCTGATCGCCGAGCTCAAGGCCAAATACAAGGAGCCCTGGATGACGCAGAACGTCATCTCGACCTATGGCGACATGTGGCTGATGAAGGAGGCGCTGGAGAAGGCCGGCAAGGCCGACCGCAATGCGGTCGCGCAGGCCTTCCGCACCATGGATGCCGGTCCGTCGAAATACTATCCGGGCGGCCAGCTCAAATTCGACGAGAAGGGCCGCCGCGTCGACGCCGGCGTCGTCATCGTGCAATGGCAATCGGGCGTGCCTGTCACCGTTTACCCGCCCGAGCTCGCGCAGGCGCAGCCGTTCTGGCCGAAGAAATCCTAAAGCGTCGCGCGATTTTCAGGGAGGAGGATTGTCATGACTGCAAAGAGCAAGATCACGATATCGCGGCGAACCCTGCTGGCCGGCGCATCCGGCACGCTGATCGCATCCCGCGCGGCCTGGGCGCAGCAGCCGGCGGAGGTGAAGGTCGGCCTGCTGGTGCCGATCTCCGGGCTCTATGCCCGACCGGGAACGGTGATGCGCGAAGGCGCCGAGATGGCGATCGACCACATCAACGCGCAAGGCGGCGTCAAGGCGCTCGGCGGCGCCAAGCTGAAGCTCGTCGTGCTGGATTCCGGCGATACCACCGAGAAGGCCAAGAACGCCGCCCAGCGCATGGTGGCGCAGGAGACCGATCTGGTTGCGGCGAGCGGCGCCTATCTGTCCTCGTTCACCCTCGCGGTGACCGAAGTGACGGAGCGCGCCAATTTGCCGATGCTCACCCTCTCCTACTCCGACCTCATTACCGAGCGCGGATTCAAATACGTGTTCCAGACCGCGGCCACCGCGGGGGCGCAGGCCAGGCAGGCACTGCCCCAGCTCATCAAGCTGGCGGAGACGGCCTCCGGCAAGCGGCCCAAGACGGTCGCGATCCTCACCGACAACACGGGCGCCTCGATCGCCTCCGCCAAGGCGATGCGCGAAGGCCTGCTGGCGGAGAACCAGTTGCAGTTGATCGTCGACGAGACCTTCACGCCGCCGCTCGCCGACGCAACCTCGCTGGTGCAGAAGATCCGTTCGGCGAAGCCCGATCTGCTGTTCTTCCTGCCGACCGTGATCTCGGACGCCAAGCTGCTGCTGGAGAAGATGAACGAGTTCGGCCTCGGCCAGGGCAAGATTCCGACCATCTCGTTCGGCATCGCGATCGCCGAGCCGGACATGCTGCAGACCGTCAGCCCCGAGCTGCTCCAGGGCGTCCTGACCTGCGTCGCAAGCTGGGGCGCCAAGGGCCATGAGGCGCTGATCGCCGAATTGAAGACCCGCTACAAGGAGCCGTGGATGACGCAGAACGCGATCTCCACCTATGGCGACATGTGGGTGATCAAGGACGCGCTGGAGAAGGCCGGCAAGGCCGATCGCGTCGCCGTCGGCGAAGCGCTGCGCACCATGGATGGCGGGCCTTCGAAATATTACCCGCTGGGCGAGATCAAGTTCGACGAGAAAGGCCGCCGCGTCGGCGCCGGCATGACCATCGTGCAATGGCAGGCCGGCGTGCCGGTGACGGTGTTCCCGCCCGAGCTCGCGCTGGCAAAACCGTTCTGGCCCAAGACCTGACCCAAGAGCTGATAGCGCCCGAACAAGAAACGGAGACCACAATGGACAAGGCGACTTACGACCGCGGCCTCGAAATCCGCAAGAGCGTGCTCGGCAACGAGTTCGTCGACAAGGCGATCGCATCCGCGGACGAGTTCAACCGCCCGATGCAGGACCTGACCACGGAATATTGCTGGGGTTACGTCTGGGGCCGCGAAGGCCTGACACGAAAGACGCGCAGCTTCCTCAACCTGGCGATGCTCTGCGCGCTCAACCGGCCGCACGAGCTGAAGACGCATGTCCGCGGCGCGCTCGCCAACGGCGCGACCAAGGAGGAAATCCGCGAGGTCTTCATGCAGGTCGCGATCTATTGCGGCGTGCCGGCCGGCGTCGATGCGTTCCGCAACGCGAAGGAAGTCTTCGCCGAGCTCGACAAGACGTAGCGGAGCGCGACGGCCATGAAGGACAAATGGGCGCTCGTGACCGGTGCGACGGCAGGCCTCGGCCTTGCCATCGCGGAGGGCCTTGCCGCTGCGGGCGCCAATATTGTCCTGCACGATCTCGTCGCACCGAAGCAGGCCGCTGATGATCTCCGCGCCCGCTTCGGCGTCGAGGTCGTCGCGGCCGGCGTCGATCTGTCCCAGCGCGAGTCCATCGAGGCCATGATGGCGGACCTGCTCGACCGCTGCGGCGCCATCGACATTCTCGTCAACAACGCGGTCGTCAGGCATTTTTCGGCGATCGAGCAGTTTCCGTCCGACCGCTGGGACGAGGCGCTGGCCGTCAATTTGTCGGCGCCGTTCCACCTCATCCGCCTGGCGCTGCCGGCGATGAAGCAGCGCGGCTGGGGCCGGATCATCAACATGGGCTCGATCTATTCGAGCCGCGCGGTCGAGGATCGCATCGACTACGTCACCACCAAGACGGCGATTCTGGGCATGACCCGCGCCGTCGCCATCGAGACCGCGCGCAGCGGCATCACCTGCAACACGCTCTGCCCGGGCACGCTGCCGACGCCCGCGATCCTGAACAAGATCGCGACGATGGCGGAGACCAGCGGCCGCCCCGTCGCCGACGTGACGGCCGACTATCTCGGCGAGCGCCAGCCGACGCAGCGCTTCATCGGCATGGAGGCCGTCGCCGCCATGGTCGTCTTCCTCTGCGGTCCGGCCGCAAACGACATCACCGGCGCCAGCCTGCCGATCGACGGAGGCTGGTCGGTGGCATGAGAATATCGGAATGGGAGTGCTGCGATGACTGAACGATCAGACCAGAACGTCGTGCTGACCGGTGCTGCCGGCGGCATGGGGCGCGCCATCACCAAGGCGCTGCTCGACAGTGGCCGCCGCGTCGTGCTGGTCGACCGCGACGCCAAGGCGCTTCAGGAACTGGCGGCAACGGCGGGCGATGCGGTGTTTCCGATCCAGCTCGACGTCAGCGACGCCAAGGCCGTCGATCGCCTGCCCGATGCCATTCCCGGTCATTTCAAGCCGGTTGACGTTCTCATCAACAATGCCGGCCACGACATCGGCGGCCGGACGCGCTTCGACATCGGCTCTGCAGACGACTGGTCCAACATCATCCAGACCAATCTGATCGGCCTGATGCGCGTCACGCGGGCGATCCTGCCCGGCATGGTCCAGCGCAATGCAGGCCATGTCGTCAACATCAGCTCCATCAACGCGGTGCGGATCGTGCCCGACATGGCGGCGTACAGCACCAGCAAGGCGGGCGTGCACATGTTCACCGAGACCCTGCGCGGCGAGCTGGCGGACACAGCGATCCGGGTCACCGAGCTGCAGCCCGGCCTGACCCGCACCAACATCATCCTAACCCGCTACCGCGGCGATCAGCAGAAGGAGAAGGAGTATTTCGACCAGTTCAGGATGGCGCTCGATCCGGCCGATATCGCGCGGTCGATCGTCTTCGCCCTTGACCAGCCCGCCCACGTACAAATTGCCGAAATGATGATTCTGCCTGTAAACCGGTACTGATTTTTCCCAACCAGGACCAGGACATGGAAAGACGTCGCGAATTGCAGTCGACACTCCGCATCGAGGACGTCCCGACCGTCCGGGCGATGGTCGCGCAGAAGCTGCGTGAGGCGATCATGTCCGGAACTCTGAAGCCGGGCCAGCGCCTGGTCGAGCGCGAGCTCTGCGAGATGATGGGCGTCAGCCGTCCCTCGATCCGCGAAGCGCTGCGTGCGCTCGAGGCCGATGGGCTGGTCAAAACGGTGCCGCACCGCGGCCCCGTGGTGTCCACGATCAGCCTGGAGGAGGCACGGCAGCTCTACGCCGCACGCGCGGTGCTCGAAGGTTTTGCCGGCCGCGAATGCGCCAGGCTGCACGATCCCGAGGTCGCGCGCCGGATCGGGGAAGCGCTGACGCGGTTGAAAGCGGCCGCGGCCAAGCAGGATCTCGTCGGCAGCCTCGAAGCCAAGACCGATTTCTATGCGGCGCTGATCGGCGGCTGCCGCAATACCTTCATCGAGCGCATGCTCAAGCCGCTGCACGACCGCATCCAGCTGCTGCGGATCACCTCGATGTCGCAGCCGAAGCGGATCAACAAGAGCCTGCGCGAGGTCACCGCGATCTGGCGCGCGATCCAGAACGGCGATCCTGACCTCGCCGAGCGTTGCTGCGTCGACCACATCAACGCGGCTGCGGTGGCCGCGCTCGACATGATCGAAAAATCGTCGGCAGCCAAGGAGGCGGCGCCTTCCGACGACTAGAACAATGCCGCCAGGGAGTGTTCGATGAAGTTTCTCGTACGATCGCTGTTCCTGCTCCTTCTGCTCTGCCCTCGTGACGCGGCGATCGCGGACGAGTATCCGGCCCGCCCGGTCACGGTCATCGTGCCGTTCTCTGCCGGCGGTCCCGGCGACGTCATCGCGCGCATCCTCGGCAGCGCCATGAGCGCGACGCTGAAACAGTCCGTCGTGATCGAGAATGTCGTCGGCGCCGGCGGCACACTCGGCACCAACCGCGTCGCCAAGGCGGCCCCCGACGGCTACACGCTGCTGCTGATGCATGTCGGCCAGGCCACCGCCCCTGCCCTCTACGCCAAGCTGCCATTCGACCCCGTCGGCGACTTCGCCCCGATCGGGCTCGTCACCGACGTGCCGATGATCCTGGTGGCGCGGCCGAACTTTCCGGCCAAGAATCTCGGCGAGCTGATCGCGCAGATCCGCAGCGCCGGCGACAAGATCACCTTCGGCAATGTCGGTCTCGGCTCGGCCTCGCAGCTCTGCGGCCTGATGTTCATGAGCGCGACCGATACCAAGCTCACGCCGATCTACTACAAGGGCGGCGGACCGGCGCTGAACGACGTCATCGCCGGCCACATCGACGTCTATTGCGATCCCGCGACGGGACCGACGCCCTATATCCAGTCGAGCACGATCAAGGGCTACGCGATCACCAGCAGGAGGCGCGTGGCGACGCTGCCTGACGTGCCGACCTCGACAGAGGCCGGCGTTCCCGCGTTCGACGTGACGACGTGGTATGGTCTCTATGCGCCGAAGGGCACGCCGAAGCCCGTGGTCGACCATCTCGTCGGCGCGCTGCAGACGGCGCTGAAGGACCCCGCCCTGGTCAGCCGCTTCGCCGAGCTCAGCATGGCTCCGGTCGAGCCCGAGCGCGCCACGCCGGAGGCGCTGGAGGCCTTCCTGAAAGCCGAGATCGTCAAATGGGCGCGGATCATCAAGGCGGCCGGAATCGAGCCGCAATAGGCTTGCCCGACGTGCTTTTGCGACGTTGCGCGAGCCCTGAGCCACCGGAGCGCGGCACTCGCCGGCTCCAGCCCGGAAATCTCAATGATCTGAAAGAGATAATGAGCCTGGTGCGCTCGGAGGGACTCGAACCCCCACGATTTTACTCACTGCCACCTCAAGGCAGCGCGTCTACCAGTTCCGCCACGAGCGCTTTGGGGATGCCGGCTTGAGGCTTGAGGGCCAGCCGGATCAACGGCGCCGATCTAACAAATCCATCAGAGGGGTACAAGCCTGCAAAGCCCCTGAATTCCACAAGCTTTGCAGGAAAATTCGGGCCGCTCGCCCGAATCGGCCGCGAGCCGCCCGCAAGACCGCTATCGCGTGCCCGGCGAACGCGGCAGCATCTGCTTGACCTCGACCGCGATCCGGTTGCGATCGACCAGCACGACGCCGGAGGCTACGGGGAGATTGTTGGCCAGAACCTTGACCTCGTCGGCCTCGGTGGCGTCGAGCTCGATGATGGCGCCGCGGGAAAGACGTAATACCTGATGGATCGGCATCGTGGTGGTCCCGAGGACGACCATGAGATCCACGGTGACTTTATCGAGAGTGGGCACTGTCAGGACCGCCGCAACTTGGGACTGGGACTTGAGATCTGGGGCTTGGCCAAAGGACTTGAACAAAGGACTTGGCATTTGCTCCCGAGATGATCACCACGTTATGGTTAGCCAATGGTTAATTCGCTGCAAAACCCTCGCCAACAGCTCGATTTGACGTCTTTTTCGGCCACAGACGGGGCGCCCGTCGAGTGGCGAATCTCGGACGCGCCGGTGCCCTATCCGGAGGCGGTGGCCACCATGGAAGCCCGGGTCGCCGCCATTGCGGCGGGCGAAGCCCCCGAGCTGGTCTGGCTGCTCGAACACCCCCCGCTTTACACCTCCGGCACCTCGGGCAAGGAAAGCGACCTGCGCGATCCCCGCTTCCCGATTTTCGCCACGGGGCGCGGCGGCCAGCTGACCTATCACGGCCCCGGCCAGCGCGTGGCCTACATCATGCTCGACCTCAAGCGCCGCCGGCCGGACGTGCGGGCCTATGTCGCGAGCCTGGAGGAGCTGATTCTGCGCACGCTCGCCGCCTTCAACATCCGCGGCGAGCGGCGCGAGGATCGGGTCGGCGTCTGGGTCAAGCGGCCCGACAAGGGGCAAGGTCACGAGGACAAGATCGCGGCGATCGGCGTGCGGCTGAAGCGCTGGGTCTCGTTCCACGGCATCGCCATCAATGTCGAGCCGGAGCTGGCGCATTTCGCCGGCATCGTGCCGTGCGGCGTGGTCGATCCCCGCTACGGCGTCACCTCGCTGGTCGATCTCGGCCAGCTCGTGACCATGGAAGATGTCGACGTCGCGCTCCGGCAGGCGTTCGAGGAGCTGTTCGGACCGACCCGCGCGCTGCTGCCGGAATCAGTCTCCTGACATTTTCCTGTTCGAGCCCGACCGCGCGAGTTCTCCGCTCCGGGCGGAATCGGCTATGCTGTTTCAGGCGCCGCCCACGCCTCCCCCCTCCGCCGGGAAAGCAGACCTCATGCAGGGCGATGAGATCACCGGCCGACTGTTCGAGCACTGGGCATAAGGAGGGATTGCGCTTTCCGCTCGCAACGGGAGGTTTGGACGATGAGACTTTCTGCGCCGATCTATCATCTGAAGCGACAAGCCAAGCGCCTGTCCCGCGAGGCGGGCATTGCGCTGCACGACGCACTCGACCGCGTCGCCGCGACGGAGGGGTTTTCCGCCTGGAGCATGCTCGCAGCGAAAGCCGCCGCGCTGACGCCCGCCAGCAGGCTGTTCCCGCAATTCCGTCCCGGCGACCTCGTGCTGGTCGGCGCGCGGCCGGGTCAAGGCAAGACGCTGATGAGCCTCGCGCTTGCGGTGGAAGCCATGCAGTCGGGCCAACGCGCCGCGTTCTTCTCGCTCGAATACACCGAGAAAGACGTGCTGGATCGCCTGCGCGCAATCGGCGTGGAGCCGGCACAGTTCGACAAATTATTCGAGGTCGATTGCTCCGACGCGATCAGCGCCGACTATGTCGTCAAGCAGATGGCCACAGCGCAACGCGGCACGTTCGTGGTGATCGACTATCTGCAACTGCTCGACCAGAGACGCGAAAACCCCGATCTGACCATTCAAGTGCGCGCATTGAAATCGTTCGCACGCGACCAGGGGCTGATCGTCGTCTGCATATCGCAGATCGATCGATCCTACGATCCCGCGGTCAAGCCCTGCCCCGATCTCAGCGACGTCCGCTTGCCGAACCCGCTGGACCTGACGCTGTTCGACAAGACGTGCTTCCTGAACAATTCCGAAGTTCAGTTCCGCGCGGCAGGTTGACGGTCGGGCCGCGGGTGCGAGGGCTCACCCGCGGCCTGCGGCCCTACGCTGCCTTCAGCGCGACATCGAGCTTGCCGGCGATGTAGCGCCGTTCCTGGGTCAGGCCGCCAAACCCGTAGGCGTCGCCCTTGACCTCGTCGACATGGGCATAGGTCTCGGGATGCAGCGGGCCCAAAATCTCGGCCATGCGCTTGAACATCGCGGCGAGATAGGCCGCCTTCTCGTCCTTGGTGTTGGTGCCTTCGGTGACGTGGATGTCGAGCCAGTAGCTGGCGAGATTCTGCTCGGCCAGCGACTTGCCGCCGGCGAACCAGTCATCGGCGTCGACCGACTTCACGATGATCGCGGTCACCTTGGGATCCTTGTGCAGGATTTTTGCGGTGAGCTCGGACACCGCGTTCGCGATGTCGGCCTTCAGCGAGGGCGACTGGCGGGAGGTGGTGTAGGACACGGTGATCAGCGGCATGGTCGTTCTCCTCGAGATGCTGCGCGGGTGTTGCGCGGCGTTGAGGAGAAGCTAGACCCTCGGCCGTCATTTTGGTATCTTATCTTTATTGATACCAGTGATAACGATCTATAATGACAGCAACGCTCGACATCGCCACGGTGCAGGCCTTCCTGCTGGTCGCCGACCTCCAGAGCTTTACGCGTGCGGCCGAAGCGCTCGGCACGACGCAGGCGGCGGTCAGTCTCAAGCTGCAGCGGCTGGAGACGCTGCTCGGAAGACGCCTCGTCGAACGCTCACCCCGCGCGGTCCGGCTCACGGCAGATGGCGCCAGCTTCCTCGACCGCGCCCGCGCGCTGATGGCGGCGCACGACCTCGCGTTATCAGGCGAGGCTCCCGCCACGCAGTCGCTCTCGCTCGGCATTTCCGATCACGCCGCGGGCCCGGAGCTGGTACCGCTGCTCGAACGCCTGCACGCCATGTCTTCAAACCTCACCCTCGCCGTCACCATCGGCTTCTCGCGCGAGATGCAGGACGCTTACGACGCGGGCGAGCTGGATGCGGTGATCGTCCGCCAGGAAGGCAGCCGCCGCGGCGGCGAGAAGCTGACCGAGGACGAGTTTGGCTGGTTCGCCGCACGACGTTTGACGCTGCCGAAGGGCGAAGCGCTGCCGCTGGCAACGCTCGCTCCGCCGTGCGGCGTCCACGCCATCGCGGTGCGCGCGCTCGATAAGGCCGGAATCGCCTGGCGCGAACGCTTCGTCGGTGGCGGCGTGACGGCGGTGGTTGCCGCCGCGCTCGCGGGACTGGCGATCGCGCCGCTGGCGCGGCGGATCGCGCCGCCCGGCCTGGTCGATATTGGACCCGCGCATAGACTGCCAACACTCGGCCGCTCGAAGGTGATGCTGCATTCGAAGGTCAGCGATCCCGCCAAGCTCGCGGCGCTGCGCGCGGTAGCGGCGACGTTCCGGATTGTCGCCGCCACCTGACCTCTCACAAGATCGCCTCGAACGCGCTGCGCAGCGTCTCGTGCCGGAATACAAAGCCGCGGCTCAGCGCCTTGTTGGGCAGCACGCGCTGCCCCCCAAGCAGAAGCTCGTCGGCAAAGCCGCCGCCGATCCGGCGCAAGAGGCCGCCGGGAATGCGGAACACGGCGGGCCGACGCAGCCGGCGGCCGAGCTCCTCGGTGAACTTTGCATTCGTGACCGGGATCGGCGCGGTGGCGTTGACAGGGCCGGTGAGATCGTGCGTCGCCAAGACATAGGCGATGAGGCGAATGAGGTCGTCGCGCTCGATCCAGGACATCCACTGCCGGCCGGTGCCGAGCGGGCCGCCGAGGCCGAATTCGAACGGCGTCAGCATCCGCGTGATGAAGCCGCCTTCGGTGCCGAGCACGAGGCCGATGCGCAAATAGACCACGCGGACGCCGAGTTCCTCCGCCGGCCGCGCCGCCTTCTCCCAGGCTGCGCACAGTTCATGGCTGAAGCAGGCGTGCGACTTCGCCGATTCCGTCAGGACCTGGTCCGCCCACAATCCGTACCAGCCGATCGCGGAGCCGCTGACCAGCACTTCGGGTTTGCGGTCGAGCCGCGCGATCAGCTTCACCACTTCGCCCGTCATATCGACGCGCGAGCCGATGATCTTCGCCCGCTTCGCCTCGGTCCACAGACCGTTGCCGATCGGCTCGCCGGCGAGATTGACGATGGCATCGATCCGGGTGTCGGCGGCGAGCTGATCGAGGCTGGTGACCAGCGTCACCGGCGGCGGCAGCATTTCGGCCTTGGCGGGATTGCGGATGAGCGCGATGACGTTGTGCCCTGCCCCGGCAAGACTCGCCGCGAGGCGGCTGCCGATGAAGCCGGTGGCGCCTGTGACCAGCACGGTCTTGCGGCCCGGGAGTTTCTCGACGAGTCCGGCCGGCGGCACGCTGCGCATGCGGCCGAGCCGGCGCATCGCCGCAAAATCCCTGACGCCGCAGAGCGCAGCGCCGGCCGCGCAGGCGGTGGCGGCGATGCTGAGCAGGCCCTGATACACGACAGACACACCGAATGGCTGCATCGCCCAGTCGATCAGCACCGGCATCAGCAGCACCAGGATGGCGCCGTAATTGATCGCGAGCAGCGTATGATTGATGCGCTCGCTCGGCCGCAGCTTTCGGCTCAAATCCTCCTCGACGAAATCCATCAGCGTGATGACGATCTCGGCGACCAGCACGGCGACGATCAAGAGCGCCAGCACGCCATAGACCTCGAGCCAGCCGAGCAGCAGGAACAGCAGCGCATAAAGCATGTTGCGGAGGCCGTGCAGCTTCAGCTCGAAGCGCTGCGACGGACGCCAGGCCAGTCGCTCGGTGAACTCGTGGTGATAGAAGGTGTCGAACACGCCCATCGCGATCTGGATGGCGATGAGCGTCCACAACAACGGGGTCATGACACGGTCTCCCTGAACACGGCGGACTGGTGGATCAGCGCGCCGTAACGCGGATGGATGACATCGAGGGTGAAGCGGAAGGCGCCCGCGCCGAGGTCGCGGTGCGTCACGGTGAGATCGCCCGGCGTGAGCCATTGCGGCAGCGGGACCCAGAGGCGTCCGAGCTGGAGCCCATAACCCGCGCTGCGGAAGGTCAGCGCCTCGCCCTCGACCGCGATACGCAGCGCCATGGAAATGCCGAAGCCGACATACTCCTCGAGCCCGGTCGGGCCGGCGAAGCGCTTGGCGGAATGGATCACTTGCGGAAAGCCGCGCTTGCGCGCGCAGATGCGGGTCCAGGTCTGGCCGCCGGTCGCGGCGTCCTCGGTGACGCTGACGATCATCGGCACGCCAACGTCTCGGCCGGTCGGCAGCGGCCCGCCGATCATGCGCACGGCTTGTGCGAGCCACCAGCCGATGTCGCTGAAAAAGACCTCGTCGACCACGCCGACATAGACCACGCTGTCGCCGTCGGCGACGCGCTTGGAAAAGCGCCGCCAGGTCGCGAGCGGCAGTCGGCCCCAATCCTCGTCCGGCAACAGCGCATGGAAGCGGCGGTCGTCGAGCAGCCTGATGTGAGCGGAGGGCGTTGCGCCTAAGCCTGACAAGCGAGCCGACGTCATAGCACCCTCCTCGAAACTATTTGACCTTGCCCAGCGGCAGCAGGTTGGCGATCTTCTCGCCAAGCCGCATCAAGGCGACCAGCCGCGGCCGCGGCACCTTCAGCATCTGCATGAACCAGTGGTCGGCGAGCTCGGTGAAGGCGAGCATCTCCTTCAACCGTTTGCTCGCGACCGGATTGACGGTGGGATCGACGGCGGCGTCGGACACGCAGGCCCGGAGCGCCGCGATTGCAGGATCGAGCTCCCGCTCCTTGCGGCGCGCGGCGATCCTGGCGGCGACCTCCCAGATGTCGGTCTCGGCCTCGTAATGGTCGCGGCGGTCGCCGAGGATCGGCACGCGCCGGATCAGGTTCCATGCTAGCAGCTCTTTCAGCGAGTTGGAGACGTTGGAGCGCGCCATGCCGAGCGCATCGGCGATGTCCTCCGCCGTCATCGGCGCCTCCGCGAGATAGAGCAGCCCGTGGATCTGGCTGACCGAGCGGTTGACGCCCCACTCATCCCCCATGTCGCCCCAATGCAGGATGAAGCGCTCGACGGCGGCGGGGAGTTTCTTCTTTCCGGTTATTTCTGTCATAACAGAAATATCTGACGCAACCGTTCCACTGTCAAGTGGGTGCCGTCGGCATGCGAGGCGAAAGATTTGCCTAAAAATATCCCACCCTCCGGGAACCATTCGACCCCTCCGGCGTTTGCCCCCGTTGAGGCAGGGTCCCGGAATGGTCGAAAAGTTCAGTCAACAGAGAGACTTGTTCGAGAGCGAACGCAGTTTCCGGCTGTTGGTTGAGGGGGTTGCCGACTACGCGCTCTATATGCTGGATCCCAAGGGGATCATCACCAGCTGGAATATCGGCGGCGAGCGGATCAAGGGCTATTCCCCCTCGGAGATCCTCGGCCAGCATTTCTCCCGTTTCTACACCGAGACCGACCGCGCCAACGGCAAGCCGGCCCGCGCGCTCGGCATTGCGCGGGAAAAGGGCCGTTACGAGGAGGAAGGCTGGCGCGTCCGCAAGGACGGCACGTTCTTCTGGGCCAGCGTCGTCATCGATCCCATCCACGAGGACGGCGAGCTGGTCGGATTCGCCAAGATCACGCGCGACATCACCGAACGCCGCAATACGCAGATCAAGCTCGAGGCGATGCAGAAGCAGCTCGCCGAGTCCCAGAAATTCGACGCGCTCGGGCAACTCACCGGCGGGGTCGCCCACGACTTCAACAATCTCCTGATGATCATCAGCGGCAGCCTCCACATGCTGAAGCGTGGCGCCGACGACGCGGCCAAGGTTCAGCGCGCGATCTCGGCCATCGAGACCGCCACCAAGCGCGGCGCGGCGCTGACCAACCAGCTGCTCACCTTCGCACGGCGGCAGAGCGTCAATCCGCAGGCAATTGATTTCGCCGAGCGCATCGCGGCGATCCGCGAGGTGCTCGATGCCGGCATCGGCAGCTCCGTACGGCTGGCCTTCGACATCGGCCGCGACGTCTGGCCGATCAAGGCCGACGTCTCCGAGCTCGAGACGGCGCTGCTCAATCTCGTCATCAATGCCCGCGACGCGATGCCCGACGGCGGCACCGTGACGATCCGCGCGCGCAATGTCGTGCTGGACGAGGCGCCCCTCGCCGGCGATTTCGTCGCAATCGATGTCGCCGATACCGGGCTCGGCATTCCCTCCGACGTTCTCGACAAGATCTTCGAGCCGTTCTTCACGACCAAGCCGATCGGAAAAGGCACGGGTCTCGGCCTTTCCCAGGTCCACGGCTTCGCGCATCAGGCCGGCGGCACCGTGAAGGTCGCAAGCGATCTCGGAAAGGGCACGACTTTCACCATCCTCCTGCCGCGCGGAGAAGATGTGCCATCGCACGCGACGACGGGGGAGCCGGCGTTCCAAGGCAGCGGCACGGTGTTGCTGGTGGAGGACAATCCGGACGTCGCCATCGTCAGCATCGGCCTCCTGGAGCAGCTCGGCTACCACGTGCGCCGGGTCGCCGACGCCGAAGCCGCCTTGCGCGAGATCGAGAACAACGGCGTCGATTTCGTGTTCTCGGACATCGTCATGCCCGGCAAGATGGACGGCCTCACCCTCGCCCATCATCTCCGCGAGATCCGCCCCGGCCTGCCGATCCTGCTCGCCACCGGCTACAGCGAGGTCGCCGCCGGCGTGCGCGGCGATTTCCCGATCCTGCGCAAGCCGTACGAGATCCACGAGCTGAGCGAGGCGATCTCGAAGCTGCCGAGGTGAGTGTTTCTTCTTCACCTCTCACCGCTTGCGGGGAGAGGTCGGATCGCTCTTGCGATCCGGGTGAGGGGGTACAGGTCTATCGACGACCGCCCGTGTTGAGAGAAGCCCCTCACCCCACCCCTCTCCCCGTAAGAACGGGGCGAGGGAGCGCACCATCTGCGCGGCGAGACCACCTATACCGTCGGCAACACCGAAAACGCCTCCCCTGCCCGGCGCAGGTTCAGCTCTTCCACGCTCGCCGTCTCGCTCGTCACACTGTCCACGCGCGAGGACGGCGGGCCGTGACGGCAGAGCGCGACCATGTCGGCGACGTGCTTCGGCGTGCCCGCGAACAGCGCTTCCACGCCGCCGTCGCGGCGGTTGCGGACCCAGCCTTCGAGCCCGCTCGCCGTCGCCCGATACTCGACCCAGGCCCGATAGCCGACGCCCTGCACGCGCCCGCGGATCATGACCTGAAGGATCGCCCGGCTCATCTTTTCAGTCCGAGGAGATCGGCGCTGCGCGCCTTGACGTCGGCCTCGCGCATGACGCGCGCCGTCAGTTCCAAGGATGCGAGCCCCTTAAGGTTCTTCGGCGGCGTGCCTTCGCGCAGCGCCTTCAGCGTCTCGTAGACGGCCTGCGTCGCCGCTGCGATCGGTGCATGGCCCTGGAGCGCGATGCGGACGCGCTGGCTGGCGAGATAGTCGAGCGCGCTCAAATCCTCCGGCGCCCCGCCGAGCACGATCGGCAGGCGCGTCGCGGCGGTAACCGCATCGAGCTCGGCGCGCGACTTGATGCCGGTGAAGAACAGCGCATCGACGCCGGTGGCCTCATAGGCCTTCGCACGCTTGATCGCATCCTCGATCGAGGTGATCGAGGCAGCTCCCGTGCGGCCCATGATGACCAGCGAGGGATCGCTGCGGCCGCCGAGCGCCGCCTTCATCTTGCCGACACCCTCCTCGAGCGAGATCAGCTGCGTCTTCGCCTCGCCGAAAGCAGCCGGCAGCAGCGTGTCCTCGATGGTGAGACCGGCGGCGCCCGCCGCCTCCAGCTCCTGCACCGTGCGGCGGACATTGAGCGCATTGCCATAGCCGTGATCGGCATCGACCAGCACGGGGAGCGCGGAGGCACGCGACATCCGGCGCATCTGCTCGGCAAGCTCGGTGAGCGTGATCAGCGTGATATCGGGATCGCCCAGCACCGCGAGCGAGGCGACCGAGCCGCCAAACATGCCGATGGGAAAGCCGAGGTCCTCGGCGATGCGGATCGAGATCGCGTCATAGACCGAGCCCGGATGGATGCAGGCCGAGCCCGACAGGATGGATCGCAATTTCTCGCGGCGGGAACGAAAGGCCATGGTGCTGTCTCACAGGATCGCGGAG
Organism: Bradyrhizobium nitroreducens; assembly: GCF_002776695.1. GTDB lineage: Bacteria > Pseudomonadota > Alphaproteobacteria > Rhizobiales > Xanthobacteraceae > Bradyrhizobium > Bradyrhizobium nitroreducens. Next base: position 5,418,843 of record NZ_LFJC01000003.1, on the reverse strand, counting down.
GCCGCAGCATACTCCGTCATTGCGAGCAACGGAAATAGGGCACTCTCGTGCCCCGGACGCAGCGCAGCGCTCCTTCAGCGATGCGCTGCAGAGCCGGGGCCCATGCTGCCGAGTGATCCGCTCACGATCCGGGTCGCGGCTCTGCGAGGCAAGGCTAATGCGTTGCATCGCGTCCAGGACACGAGAGTGGGCTGACTTACGCAAACTCCAAAATCAGCGCGTCCACCGCGAGCGTCGCGCCGGCGCTGGCGTGGATCTTCTTCACGGTGCCGTCCTGCTCGGCGCGCAGCACGTTCTGCATCTTCATGGCTTCGACCACCGCGAGCGTCTCGCCGGCCTTGACCTCCTGCCCCTCGCTCACCGCGATCGAGACCACGAGGCCGGGCATCGGACAGAGCAGCTTCTTGCCGGTGTCGGCGGCCGTCGTCACCGGCATCAGCCGCGCGGAGGTCGCTTCCGTCTCGGTCCAGACATAGACCGGCACCTCGACGCCCTGATGCGCCAGACGAATGCCGTTCGGGATCGGCCGCACCTGCACCGCGACGAAGTGGCCGTCGATGGTGCCCTGCCAGACCGGATCGCCCGGCTTCCACGGCGAGGCTAGCAGATGGGCGTTGCCGGTCTTGCCCTCGGCGTCGACGAAACGGATCGCGATGGCCTCGCCCTCGCGTCCGACCTCGAGCTGAATTTCCTGGCGGTCGAGCCAGACCGCGCGACGCCGCTCGCGCTGCACGATGCGGCCGCCCATCTGGCCGGAGATCTGCCGCTTGCGTTCACCAAGCACATGATCGATGGCGGCGCCGACCGCGGCGATCCGCCGCGCAACTTCGCCTTCGGCCACGCGCGGGGCAAAGCCCTTGGGAAACTCCTCGGCGATGAAGCCGGTCGAGAGCCTGCCCTCGCGCCAGCGCGGATGATTCATCAGCGCCGACAGGAACGGGATGTTGTGCCTGATACCGTCGACATAGAACGCATCGAGCGCGGTCGCCTGCGCCTCGATCGCAGCCGCGCGCGACGGCGCATGCGTGACGAGCTTGGCGATCATCGGATCGTAATGGATCGAGATCTCGCCGCCCTCCTGCACACCGGTGTCGTTGCGCACGGTGATGCCGTCCTTGCTCGCTTCCGCCGGCGGGCGGTACTTCACCAGCCGTCCGATCGAAGGCAGGAAGTTGCGGAACGGGTCTTCGGCGTAGAGACGCGATTCCACCGCCCACCCCGTGAGCGTGACGTCCTTCTGCGCGATGGCGAGCTTCTCGCCGGCGGCAACGCGGATCATCTGCTCGACGAGGTCGATGCCGGTGACGAGCTCGGTCACGGGATGCTCGACCTGCAGGCGGGTGTTCATCTCCAGGAAGTAGAAGCTCTTGTCTTGCCCTGCGACGAATTCGACGGTGCCGGCGGAGTCGTAGTTCACGGCCTTGGCCAGCGCGACCGCCTGCTCGCCCATCCTGCGACGGGTGGTCTCGTCGAGCAGCGGCGACGGCGCCTCCTCGATGACCTTCTGGTTGCGGCGCTGGATCGAGCATTCGCGCTCGCCGAGATAGATCACGTTGCCATGCTTGTCGCCCAGCACCTGGATCTCGATGTGACGGGGATCGACGATGAATTTCTCGACGAAGACGCGGTCGTCGCCGAAGGACGCCTTGGCTTCGGCCTTGGCGAGGCCAAACCCCTCCTCGACCTCGCTGGTCGAATAGGCGATGCGCATGCCCTTGCCGCCGCCGCCGGCGGAGGCCTTGATCATCACGGGATAGCCGATGGCGTCGGCAATCTTGACCGCGTGGCGGGCGTCCTCGATCACGCCGAGAAAGCCCGGCACGGTCGAGACATCGGCCTTGGCCGCCGCCTTCTTGGATTCGATCTTGTCGCCCATCGCCGCGATCGCGCCCGGATTGGGCCCGATGAAGACCACGCCGGCCGCCTCCAGCGCGCGCGGAAAGGCCTCGCGCTCGGACAGGAAGCCGTAGCCGGGATGCACGGCTTGCGCGCCGGTCTTGCGGCAGGCCTCGACGATCTTGTCGATGACCAGGTAGCTCTCGGCCGCAGCCGCCGGTCCGATCAGGACCGCCTCATCGGCCATCTCGACATGGAGGGCATCGCGGTCGGCCTCGGAATAGACCGCAACCGTCTCAATTCCCATGCGGCGCGCGGTCTTGATGACCCGGCAGGCGATTTCGCCGCGATTGGCGATCAGAATGCGTTTGAACATGCTTTTCTTGAGTCTCGACCTTGGGCGGGACCCTTCCCCGGCCGTTGGGGCCTATGGGAGGGCCGTGTGGCTCCCGTGGTACATCAAAATCGGCCGGAGGCAACGGTCTAAATCCGGGCCGTCTGGCGTACCAGCGCAAGACCGAAACCGGCCTGACGAGCCCTCGGACCACCTACGGACCACCTACGGCTTCCCGGACCTCGACATGGACTTGGCGACGTCCCGGACCAGGCCATGAATGAACCTCAGCTTGGCGACCACGGCCTGCGACAGGATGAAGGGATAGAGGTCGCGCGCGCCCATGGCGCGGTTGACGCTGTTCATGGCGAAGGTGAAGGGCAGCCATGCGTCAATCAGCGCCTGAACGTCCCTGGCCTCATAGGGGTTGAAACGGATACGCGCCGTCAACTCCCCGTCGCGGTCGACCTTGGGCCGCACCTCCATGCCGAACTCGCCGGTCATCTCCAGGGTGTCGACGATGTGGAGGTAATGCGCCCAGGTCTCGGCGAAGTCTTCCCAGGGGTGCATGGTGGCGTAGGCCGAGACGTAGTTCTGCTGCCAGTCCGGCGGCGCGCCTTCGGCATAGTGACGCTGCAGGGCCTGGCCGTAATCGGCGGAATCGTCGCCGAATACCGCGCGGCATTCATCGAGCTTGCCGCCGCCCTGCACCAGCACGTCCCAGAAATAGTGCCCGACCTCGTGGCGAAAATGCCCGAGCAGCGTCCGATAGGGCTCGCCCATCTCGAGCCTGCGCCGCTCGCGCTCGATGTCGTCGGTCTCCGTGAGTGCAATCGTGATCAGGCCGTTGTCGTGGCCGGTCATGACCCTCTCGCCGCTCTGCGGATCGTCGGCGAGGAAATTGAAGATCAGACCATGCTCGGGGTCGTCTTGCCGGGTCCGGAGCGGCAGCTTCCAGCGGATCAGGGAATAGAACAGACGGTGTTTCGCCACCTCCAGCTCGCGCCAGCCGGCAAGCTGGGCGGGGTCCGACAGATCCGGGACGATGCCGTTGTGGCGGCAGGCGCGGCAATAGCCATTGCCCTCGCCTGGATCCGTCAGCCAGTTGCAGGCATCGTACTCGGCATTCCGGCACAGCATCCGGCTCTCGCCCTTGCCGGCCAATACCTTCCAGGCCTCTCCGTCGGGCTCGATCGCCGACATCGTCTCCTTCTCGGGCAGGAAGGCGACGCGGTGGCCGCACCGTTCGCAGGCGCGGTTCTCGAAATAGAGGACGTTGCCGCAGGACTGGCAGACAAACAGCTTCAAGATTTATCCTCTTCGAAAAGAGAGTCTTATCGATGGACGTCGTGGCGCCTCGCGAAGACGCCTCCGCGGGCGCATCGTTCCAATGTCAGGAACAAAATGCCAGACCGGGCGTTGCCTGATCGCAGTTTCCTCGCTCCGGCTCGCCGCCGGCCTTTCCGGGCAGCCTATTTCCTCTAAGCAATGGTCATCACGCTCCGTCTGTGTGAATATCGGTCTGGCACGTGCGCTCCCGCATGACAACGGCCGATGCCTTGAACGATCCCTTGCCCGAGACCATCGCCGCCGAAAGGCTGCGCCAATACCTCGAGGACGTCGCGCGCGAGCGCGACAACGCCTATCGCGCGCTCCAGGAGCGCGAGGCCGAGCTGGCGCGCATCCAGCGCATCGGCAAGGTCGGCGGCCTCGAGGTAGACTTCCGCGAAGGCTTCAAGAACCACCGCTCGCCCGAATATCTGATGCTCCACGGCCTGCCGCCGGAAGCGGCCGGGGAGTCGCACGAGGACTGGGTCAACCGTATCCATCCCGACGACCGCGAAGCCACCGTCAAGCACTTCATCGATGCGCTCGCCGGCACCAGCGAGGACTACACCGCCGAATACCGCATCATCCGCCCCAATGACGGCGAGACCCGCTGGATCCGGGTCGTCGCCAAGATCGAGCGCGGCACGGATGGCCGCGCCATCCGCCTGGTCGGCGCCCATATCGACATCACCGACCAGATGCTCGCGCGCGAGACCCTGCGCGAGAGCGAGGAGCGGTTTCGGCTGATCGCCGACAGCGCACCGGTGCCGATCTGGGTCACAAAGCTCGACCGCAAGCGATCCTTCGCCAATCAGGCCTATGTCGACTTCGTCGGCCTGCCCTACGAGGAGGCCATCGATTTCGACTGGCGCAAGGTGCTGCATCCGGACGACCTGCCGCATGTGCTGCAGCAATCCGTGCAGGGCGAAGCTTCGCTCAAGCCCTTCGTGCTGGAAGCGCGTTACAAGAACGCCAGCGGCGAATGGCGCTGGCTTCGCTCGGAATCGCAGCCGCGTTGGGACCCGACCGGCAAGCATATCGGCTTCATCGGCGTCGCCCACGACATCACCGTCGCCAAGCAGGCGGAGATCGAGCTGAGGCGGCTCAACGAGACGCTGGAAGAGCGCATCGCCGAGCGCACCGCCGAGCTCGAATCCAACGAGGCGCGGCTGCGCGCGATCCTGGAGACCAGCAACCAGTATCAGGGCCTGGTCAATCTGAAGGGCGAACTGCTCTACGCCAACAAGACCGCGCTCGACGGCATCAAGGCGAGCTCTTCGGACGTGATCGGCAAGCCGCTGTGGGAGACACCCTGGTTCAGCGCGACGGAGGGCATGAGCGCGCTGGTGCACGAGGCCTTTCACACCGTGCTCAAGGGTGAGGCCGTGCGGCTGGAGATGCGTCTGCGCCTCCCCATCGGCGAGCGCGATTTCGACTTCGGCATGCGCCCCGTGCTCGATCGCCACGGCAACATCACCGGCGCCGTCCCTGAAGCCGTCGACATCACCGAGCGCCGCCGCGGCGAGGAAGCGCTGCGGCAATCGCAGAAGATGGAGGCGATCGGCCAGCTCACCGGCGGTGTCGCGCACGACTTCAACAATCTCCTTACCATCATCCGCTCGGCCACCGATTTCCTGCGCCGTCGCGAGCTGCCGGAGGAGCGCCGCCGCCGCTATGTCGACGCCATCTCCGACACGGTCGAGCGTGCCTCCAAGCTGACGGCCCAGCTGCTGGCATTCGCGCGCCGGCAGCCGCTGAAACCCCAGATCTTCAACGTCGGCAGCCAGGTCGAGGGCGTCGCGCAACTGGTCCGGCCACTGGTCGGCGGCCGGATCGAAATCGCGGTGGAAATCCACGATGCCGACTGCTTCACCGTCGCCGACATCGCCCAGTTCGAGACCGCGCTGATCAACCTCGCCATCAACGCCCGCGACGCCATGGACGGCGAAGGCCGCCTCACCATCGCCGTACGCAAGGTGCAGGGCATCCCGAGCCTGCGCGCGCAATCGGCGCGCGGCGGCGACTATGTCGCCATCTCCGTCACCGACACCGGCAGCGGCATCGCCCCGGACCATCTCGATTCGATCTTCGAGCCGTTCTTCACCACCAAGGAGGTCGGCAAGGGCACCGGCCTCGGCCTCAGCCAGGCCTTCGGCTTCGCAAAACAGTCCGAGGGCGACATCGCGGTCACGAGCACGCAAGGCGAAGGCGCGACGTTCACCATCTACCTGCCGCAAGCCCAGAGCCCGGCCGCCGAGAAGGAGGCCGCGGCGCTGACCAGCGAGGCCGCCACCACCGGGCGCGGCTACCGCGTGCTCGTGGTCGAGGACAATGACGATGTCGGCCAGTTCTCGACCGAGCTGCTGGAAGATCTCGGCTATGTCGTCCGCCGCGTCGCCAATGCCAATGCCGCGCTTGCCATCCTCGGCGAGAACGAATTCGCCGTCGACCTCGTCTTCTCCGACGTCATCATGCCCGGCATGAACGGCGTCGAGCTCGCCGGCATCATCCGCGAGCGCTATCCCGGCCTGCCCGTCGTGCTCACGTCCGGCTACAGCAATGTCTTGGCCGAAAACGCCCATCGCGGTTTCGAACTGATCCAGAAGCCATATTCGGTGGAATCGCTCTCGCGCATCCTGCGCAAGGCGATATCGGAGAAGCTGTCGGTGGCAAGGTAAGTGTGAGCCAAGCACCCCGCTGTCGTCCCGGACAAGCGCGCAAAAAGCGCGCGCCGATCCGGGACCCATACTCCGAGACGGACGTTGTAGCGTGAGCTGGTAACCGACCATCTTCGCCAAACTTCATCCTGTGGTTATGGATCCCGGATCTGCGCTGACGCTTGTCCGGGACGACAGCGGAGTGCTTGGCGCGCGCTGATTGACGCAACGACGACCGAGCAACCGATGCCGAGCGAAAACCCCGATCAGGCAAGGCAGGCCGGCCGCGCGCTGGATGCGGCCAACTTCTTCCTCGCCGACGTCCGCGACGGGCTCGGCCCTTACCTCGCCGTCTACCTCCTCACCGAGCAGCACTGGGACGAGGCGCGGATCGGCCTCGTGATGTCGGTCGCGACCATCGCCGGCATCGTCGCGCAGACGCCGGCCGGCGCCCTGGTCGACGCGACCCGCGCGAAGCGGACGGTGATGGCGGTCGCCGCGATCCTCGTGACTCTCGCGTCGTTGTCGCTGCCGTGGCTCCCGAGCTTCCTGCCGGTCGCGATCTCGCAAGGGATCGCGCAAGCGGCCGGCGTCATTTTTCCGCCGGCGATCGCCGCCGTTTCACTCGGCATTTTCGGACATCGCGCCTTCACCAGACGGATCGGCCGCAACGAGACCTTCAACCATGCCGGCAACGCCGTCGCGGCGGGCCTGGCCGGACTGTCGGCCTACTGGTTCGGACCGACGGTCGTGTTCTATTTGCTCGGCAGCATGGCCATCGCAAGTCTCGTCAGCATCCTCGCCATTCCCGAACGGGCGATCGACCACGATCTCGCGCGCGGGCTGGACGGGGCGAATGACGCCGAGCAACACGAACAGCCTTCGGGGCTGAAGGTGCTGCTGACCTGCCGCCCGCTGCTCGTCTTCGCCATCTGCGCGCTCCTGTTTCACCTCTCCAACGCTGCGATGCTGCCGCTGGTCGGGCAGAAGCTGGCGTTACAGGACAAGAATCTCGGCACCAGCCTGATGTCCGCCTGCATCGTCGCGGCGCAACTGGTGATGGTGCCGTTTGCGATACTGGTTGGCGCCAAGGCCGACACATGGGGACACAAGCGCTTTTTCCTTGCTGCCTTGCTGATCCTGCCGATCCGCGGCGCCCTCTACACGTTCTCGGACAATCCGTTCTGGCTGGTCGGCGTGCAGTTGCTCGACGGCGTCGGCGCCGGCATCTTTGGCGCGATCTTTCCCGTCATCGTCGCCGATCTCATGCGCAACACCGGCCGCTTCAATATCGCGCAGGGCGCCGTCATCACCGCCCAGAGCATCGGCGCCGCGCTTTCGACGACGCTGGCCGGCTTCGTCGTGGTCGGCGCGGGCTACAGCGCGGCGTTCATCACCCTCGGCGTTGTCGCCGCGATCGGCGCCGTGATCTGCCTTCTCGCGCTGCCCGAGACACGACATGGCGGCCCACGCCGGCGGGGGGAGACAGCGGCGCGGGCATCCGCTATCGCTGCCGAATGACCTCATTTCACCTCAAGGACTGAACGTGCCGTCTGACGCCATCTGGGCCTGGAGCATCATTGTCGTCGCCACCGCAGGCGTCATCATCCGGCCGTTTCGCCTGCCCGAGGCCGTCTGGGCCGTGATCGGCGCGAGCGCCCTGGTGCTGGCAGGCCTGCTGCCGTGGCGGGATGCGCTTGCCGGCATCGAAAAAGGCGTCGACGTCTACCTCTTCCTGATCGGCATGATGCTGATCGCCGAGCTGGCGCGGCTGGAGGGCCTGTTCGACTATCTCGCCGCGCTCGCGGTGGAATATGCAGCCGGCTCGCCGCAACGGCTGTTTCTGCTGATCTATCTCGTCGGCACGCTCGTGACCGTGCTGCTCTCCAACGACGCCACCGCGATAGTGCTGACGCCCGCGGTCTATGCCGCCACGCGCGCGGCCGGCGCCAAGCCGCTGCCTTATCTGTTCGTCTGCGCCTTCATCGCCAATGCTGCGAGCTTCGTGCTGCCGATCTCCAACCCCGCCAATCTCGTCGTGTTCGGCGCGCGGATGCCGCAGCTGACGGAATGGCTGCGCCTGTTCGCCCTGCCTTCGGCGGCCTCGATCCTGCTCACCTATATCGTGCTGCGCCTGACTCAGCACCGCGCCCTGAAGGACGAGACGATTGCGCGCAGCGTGCCGCATCCCAGGCTCGGCCGCGGCGGCAAGCTGACGGCCATCGGCATCGTCGCGATCGGACTCGTGCTGGTCACGGCGTCGGCGCTGGACAGGCAGCTCGGCCTGCCGACCTTCATCTGCGGCAGCGTGACGGCCGTGATCGTGCTGCTGCTCAGCCGGCAATCGCCATTGCCGGTGCTGCGGGGCGTGTCCTGGAGCGTGCTGCCGCTGGTCGGCGGACTCTTCGTCATGGTGGAGGCGCTGATCAAGACCGGCGTGATCGCGCAGCTCAGCGCGCTGCTGCATCAGGCGGTGGCGCAATCGGTACCGCAGGCGGCCTGGAGCGTCGGCATTGCAACCGCGCTCGCCGACAACATCGCCAACAACCTGCCCGTCGGCCTCGTCGCCGGCTCGGTTGCCGCCAGCGATCATCTGCCGGCGGCCGTCGTCAGCGCCCTCCTGATCGGCGTCGATCTCGGCCCCAATCTGTCGGTGACCGGATCGCTCGCCACCATCCTCTGGCTGGTCGCTCTCCGCCGGGAAAAGATCGAGGTCGGCGCCTGGCCCTTCCTCAAGCTCGGTATGCTGGTAACCCCGCCGGCGCTGATCGCGGCTTTGGCGGCGGCGATCCGGTAAACGCGCGGTGTTTGCGGCGCATCAATGCCGCCGCCGTCGCAGTAGCTATCCTTCAACTTGTCGCGCGACCTCATAGGGCGCGGCAAGGAGGTTCATCATGCAGTTCCGGTCAAAGGCGTTGCCACGGAGCTTTTCCCTGCGTCGCTCGTATCAGAGCTTCATCGCACCCGGCCAGAGCCGGGCGGAAACGTCCCACCCATTGCTGCTCCTCGCAGTCGTGGTGCTGGTGACCCTGTTTGCGATCGTGGAGATCGACCTGCACAGCGCCCAGCTCCAGGTCCTTGGCCTGCTCGGCCACGGGATGGGAATCGATCCGGTCTTCCTGAGCCCGTAGTCACTGGCCAGGAACCTCCGGAAGCGGGACCCGATCGCGGCCGTAGCCGCGACCGGGCGGCGCTTCGTCAGTCGTTCTCGTAGCCGTAGACTTCCGGCAGGATGAAGATTGCGGCGAGCAATCCGATCACCGGGAAGATCGCGACGAACAGCGTGGCATTGGCCTGCCCGATCGCGGCGAACAGCGTCGGGAACAGGAAGATCGCCAGGAACGACGGCAGCTTCACGAACATATAGGCGAAGCCGCTGGCGGTGCCGCGATATTGCGGCCGGGCGACCATGGTCGGGATCGTCATGCAGTTCGACGCGTCCCAATAATGGCCCCAGAGCATGCCGGCGGCGGCGAACGGCAGCAGCATCTTGTTGTCGGTGTAGAGCGCAAACGCGGCGACCAGGAGCGACACCAGCACGATCGAGAAGCCCGCGATCGCGATGCCGCGATGGCCGATCTTCGGCGTCAGCAGCGGTCCAACCCACCCCGACAGGGCAGCGAAGGAGAACAGCGCCATCGTCACCAGATTGATGCCGAGCACGCTCGACACGCCGACCATCACGAACAGCACCGGCAGGTAGAACGCAAAGGTCGAGAACTCGCTTGCCTGGGCAAAGCAGGCGATCCAGCCATACAGCGTGGCGCGCCAGCGGATCGGATCCTTCTTGAGGTCGGCGAGGAACGCGCGGGTGCTGGTCTTCGGAACCACCACGTCCTGGTCCGGCAGCATGTCGAGATTGTCGTTGAACATCTCGCGCGCGACCTGCTTGGCCTCGCGGTAGCGCCCCTTCTGCACCAGCCACACCGCCGTCTCCGGCACGTCGTGACGCATCACCAGGATGATCAGCGCCGGCAGCGCGCCGAGGCCGAGCGTCACGCGCCACAGCGTCTCGTGGTGGATGTCGAGCAGCAGGAAGATCACGATGACGCCGATGGTCAGCACCTCGCCGACGGCGAACATGAACTGCCAGCGGTTGCCCATGACCTCGCGCTCGCCCTTTGCCATGGATTCCATGATGTAGGTGTAGCCGGTCGAGATGTCCGAGCCGAGCGGGATGCCGAGCAGGAAGCGGATCACGATGAGCCAGGTGACATCGGGCACGAAGGCCTGCGCCAGCGCCAGCACGATGAACATCACCATCGTCACCAGGAACATGACGCGGCGGCCGATCTTGTCGGAGAGCCAGCCGCCGAGCAGCGCACCGATCAGCGCGCCGCCCTGCGTGCCCGCGGCGGCAAGGCCGAGCATCAGCGGATCGGGATTGTACTGCTCCTTGATGAAGATCAGCACGAAGGCGATCGAATAGAGGTCCCAGGCTTCGACCAGGATCGAGGCCATCATCAGCCAGCCGACCTTGTTGCCCTTGGGACTGTAGTTGGTGATGAGGTAGCGGACCGCAGCTTCGCTCGCGGTCGGTTGTGGCATCGCCATCGTTGTCATGCTTGGTCCTCTCTTCAAAACTCTACGTGCCGAGCAGCGGCTCGATGCTGCAATCGAGCAGGCGCGGGTCGATCCCCGCCTCCATGCCCGTGAATATCTCGCCCATGTAGTCGATCAGCCCGTCGCTCGCCTTCACCGCGTCCTCGACGCGCCGGCTGGCCACCGCGGCGAGAATGGCGAGATGTCGATCGATCGTGCCCGACAGATCGGCCTGCCCCGGCATGAAGCGGTGGTGGATGTAGCCGATGCGCCGGTACAGCGTGTGCAGCGGCCGCAGCGTGTGCACCAGGAACGGCTCGCCGGCGGCTTCCAGCACCAGCGCGTCGATGCGGCGGTCGATGTGGTTGAATTCGTCGAGGGTCAGGCTGGCGCGGCGCTCGCGCAGGAGACGCTCGATATGCAGGGCCTGATTGCGATGCGAGAGGCTGGCGCGATCGGCCGCAAGGCGGATCACGAAACGCTCCATGTCGCGGCGCAGACCGAGCAGCATGCGCTCGCGCGCAAGATCGATCGGCGCGATGTGCAGACCGTGACGCGGTCGAATGATGATGAGCGTATCTGCGGAGAGACGATTGACCGCGTGATGCACCGGCGTGCGGCCGAAGCCGGTGATCTGCTGCAATTCCAGCATCGTCATGAACTGGCCGGGCTTGAGCTCGCAATGAACCAGGAGCTCTTCGATCCTCAGGTAGGCCAGCTCGAAGAAGTTGAGACGGTTGTGGCGGGAGGGCTTGCCCTCGCCGTCGTCCTCGTTTCTCACCACCTCGAGCGTGCGCTTGCGCCGTGCCATGTTGTCCTCCCCGTCGGCCTGCGTTGTCCCCCCGCAGGGCGGCGCCTTATTTGTGACTGGCTTAAAACATGTTGTGATATATTACAAGCAGGCGTAAGACTTTCGCGCGACCTGCAACATGTTGCAGCGCAAAATGAGACGTCAGGCGCGAGGCGCCGGTGATGGGAGGATTGTTGCCGTGAAGATCACGTCGATCGAGACGCTGCGCACCGAGGAATTTTCCAACGTCATCTGGGTGCGCGTTCACACCGACACGGGCATGATCGGTCTCGGCGAAACCTTCTACGGCGCAGGCGCAGTCGAAGCGCAAATCCACGACACGTTTGCCGGCCGCCTGCTCGGCCGCAATCCCCTGCACATCGAAGCGATCCATCGCGACATGCTGAACCTGCCGATGGCGCAGTCCTCGACCGGCGTCGAGTATCGCGCGGCGTCCGCAATCGACATCGCGCTGTGGGACCTGTTCGGCAAGGTCTGCAATCAGCCGGTACACCAGATGCTCGGCGGCCTCTGCCGCGACAAGCAACGCATCTACAACACCTGCGCCGGCACCCAATATGTCCGCTCCACCAATATCAGCCCGGTCGCCAACTGGAATCTCGGGGCATCCAAGGGTCCCTATGAAGACCTCGACGGCTTCATGCACCACGCCGACGCGCTCGCCGAAAGCCTGCTGGAGAGCGGCATCTCCGCGATGAAGATCTGGCCGTTCGATCCGGCAGCGCAGGAGAACAAGGGCCTCTACATCACCGCCGCGCAGATGAAGAAGGCGATCGAGCCGTTCGAGAAAATCCGCAAAGCCGTCGGCGACAAGATGGAGATCATGGTCGAGCTCCACTCGCTGTGGAATCTGCCGACCGCCAAGCAGATCGCGCGCGCGCTCGAGCCCTACAAGCCGACCTGGTACGAAGACCCGATCCGCATGAACTCGCCGCAGGCGCTGGCCGAATACGCCCGCTCGACCGACGTCTGGGTCTGCGCCAGCGAGACGCTGGGCTCGCGTTTCCCCTACAAGGACATGCTGGACCGCGACGCCATGCACGTCGTGATGGCGGACCTGTGCTGGACCGGCGGCCTCACCGAGGGCCGCAAGATCGCGGCGATGGCCGAGACCTATCACCGGCCCTTCGCGCCGCATGATTGCATCGGCCCGATCGGCTTCATCGCCGCCATCCACATGTCGTTCAGCCAGCCCAACACGCTGATCCAGGAATCGGTGCGCGCCTTCTACAAGGGCTGGTACAATGAGCTCGTCACCACGATGCCCGTGATCAAGGACGGCTACGTCTTCCCGATGGAGGGCCCTGGTCTTGGCGTCGACCTGCTGCCCGCCGTCTTCGACCGCACCGATCTCACCGTGCGTCGCTCCAACGTTTGAGGATCTTTTGAGATGAGCACCGCCCTGTTCGACCTGTCCGGCCGCACCGCACTCGTGACCGGCTCCTCCCGCGGGCTCGGCCGCGCCATCGCCGAGGGCATGGCGAAGGCAGGCGCCAGGCTGATCATCAACGGCGTCGATCCCAAGCGCGTCGAGCAGGCCGTCGCGGAGTTTCGCGCCGCCGGCCATCAGGCGGAAGGCGCGGCCTTCAACGTCACCGACGAGCCGGCGATCGTCGCGGCATTCAACGACTTCGACAGACAAGGCATTGCCGTCGACATTCTCGTCAACAATGCCGGCATCCAGCACCGCAAGCCGCTGGTCGAGTTCACCACCGACGAATGGCGCAAGGTGATCGAGACCGACCTCACCAGCGCCTTCGTGATCGGCCGCGAAGCCGGCAAGCGCATGATCCCGCGCAAGCGCGGCAAGATCATCAATATCGGCTCGCTCGGCAGCGAGCTCGCGCGCCCCACCATCGCGCCCTACACCGCCGCCAAGGGCGGCATCAAGAACCTGACCCGCTCGATGGCGGTGGAATGGGCCCAGCACGGCATCCAGGCCAACGCGATCGGCCCCGGCTACATGCTGACCGACATGAACGAGGCGCTGGTCAACAACGCCGATTTCAACAACTGGCTGATGGGCCGCATCCCCTCCAAGCGCTGGGGCAAGCCGGACGAGCTCGTGGGCGCGGCGATCTTCCTCGCCTCCGACGCCTCGACCTACGTCAACGGCCAGATCATCTATGTCGATGGCGGCATGATCGCCGCGATGTGACAAGCGAAACAGGAAACGAGCCCATGCGCGCCGTCGTTATTCACGCCCCGAAGGATTTGCGGATCGACAGCTATCCCGATCCGGCACCCGGCCCGGGCGAGGTCCGCATCAAGATCGCCAATGGCGGCATCTGCGGCTCCGACCTGCACTACTACCATCACGGCGGTTTCGGCGTCGTGCGTGTCCAACAGCCGATGGCGCTGGGGCACGAGATCGCCGGCGTCGTGGCTGACGTCGGTGACGGCGTCGGCAGCGTGAAGGCGGGCACGCGCGTGGCGGTCAATCCGAGCAAGCCGTGCGGGCACTGCCTGCATTGCCAGGAGGGAATGCGCAACCAGTGCCTCGACATGCGCTTCCTCGGCAGCGCGATGCGCTTTCCCCATGTGCAAGGCGGCTTTCGCGAATTCATCACGGTCGATGCAGCCCAGGCGGTGCCGATCGCCGACAGACTGTCGCTGGCGGAGGCCGCGGTCGCCGAGCCGCTCGCGGTGTGCCTGCACGCCGGCAAGCAGGCCGGCCCCCTGCTCGGCAAGCGCGTGCTGATCACCGGCTGCGGCCCGATCGGCGCGCTGATGATTCTGGTCTCGCGCTTCGGCGGTGCATCCGAGATCGTGGTGACCGACGTCGCCGAGGCGCCGCTCGCGGTCGCCAGGAAGCTCGGCGCGACGCATGCCATCAATGTTGCGACCGATGCTTCGGCGCTCGACCCGTGGCGCGCCGGCAAGGGCGTGTTCGACACGCTGTTCGAGGCCTCCGGCAACCAGGCCGCGCTCCGCACCGCGCTCGACGTGCTGCGCCCCGGCGCGACGCTGGTCCAGCTCGGCCTTGGCGGCGAGATGACGCTGCCGATCAACTCCATCGTCGCCAAGGAATTGCAGCTCCGCGGCACCTTCCGCTTCGATCCCGAGTTCGAGCTGGCGGTGCGGCTGATGGGCGAAGGCCTGATCGACGTGAAGCCGCTGATCACGGCCACCATGCCGTTCGAGAACGCGGTCGCCGCCTTCGAGCTCGCCAGCGACCGCTCGCAGTCGATGAAGGTTCAGCTCACCTTTTAGCCGCGTCGGCGGCCTGCAGGCTCTCGATCAGCCGGTCGCCGACCAGGCGTACCGCGCCGCGCTTCCAGGAATAGTCCGCGCCCATGCGCAGGCCGCTGTCGCCGCGCGCCAGCACCGCGCCGGTGCGGGCATCGCGCAGCTGGAAGCCGAGCGTATATTCGGTGCGGCTGACCCGCCGCACCACCCCGATCAGCGATTGATCCGCGCCGAGCCCTTTCGCAATCGCCGCCTCGCAGCCGCCGCAGTCTCGTAAGGCGCGCGCCTTCGCCGCCTCGCCGCTCGCGCTACCGACGTCGACGATCCGGTAACGGCCGGACTGGCCGAGCACGTCACGCACACTGCCGGTGGTCTCGGCGAGGTACGACGCGTCTGAAGCGGCCAAGGTGCTCCCCGATGCGGCCGTCATGTCCTCGAGCTCGAAATCAAACACGGCGAGCGCGACCGGCGCAGGCGTGCCGAGCGCCGCGATGACCTCGCGGGCGAGAAACGCTTCGGCGCGGTCCCAGGCTTCGTCGTTGTCGCCGCGGAACGTGTAGAGCTTCTCGAACAGGACCTTCCTGGCCGCGATATCGATCACAGCGACGCGCGCCCACTGCACCAGCGTGCTCGTCTTCTGGACGCCGCCGACGACCTTGAATTTTGCATCGTCTTGCCCGGCGGGCGTGAGCTGATAGCGCAGGTCCGCCCCGACGTCCCGCCGCAGCGCGACCATGAATGCACCCAGCCGCTTCTCGTGGACGGCGGTCTGGTCGACCGGCTCGCCGGACGTGTCCAGATACTGGAAATCCTCGATCGACACGCCGACCGGTGCTGCGGCGGCCGGCTGGACACCCACAAGGACGGCCAGGAGAAAAGCAGGGAGAATCAACCGGGAGAGGTGCATGAGCGAAGCCTTGCTGGATCGAGTGGTCCGCAAATTTCGGCGGCAGCCTTCGGCCCTGCAACGGCGGCGGTCCCGGCAAGCGCCGGGAAAATCTCACGCCATTGCACTGCGGTAACGCCTAACGCTTTCCGCGGCCGGCGTTCTGCCGTTTAATACGGAAGCGACAAGCTCGTTCGCGCAAGGTATCCTTCAGATGCGGAACCGCCCGAAATTCGATCTCAAGGTCCGGCTGACGTTGCGCGTGGCCGCGATCACGGCGGCCTGCTTCGCCGCAATCTCCGCCTATCTCCTGATCGCCGCCGACCGCGAGGCCCATGCGCGCCTCGACGGCATTGCCGCGATCGTGGCGAAGTCGCTGGAGCTGCAGCAGGGCAAGATCCAGTGGGCGGCCGGCCCGCGCGACTTTCCCAACCTCGACCCCGTCGCCGCCTATGTGATGACCCCGGGCCTTTGTCTCGCATTCCGCGGCGAGAGCGGCGAGATGCTGCAGCGGTTCTGCAGCGGCGCGCCTGCCCCCGCAAGCCCGCCGCCGCAGGCCTTTACCGCGTTCTATCGCAGCCTGTTCGACCCCGGCCGCGAGGCGGCACGGCCTGTGACCGTGCGCGGCACCAGGCTCGGCGAGACCGTGGTCTCGGTCGATCCGGCGGTGCAGACGGCGGAGGCCTGGCATGAGGCCGGCCGCCTGATGATCGCGCTTGCGATCGCGCTGCCGCTGCTGTGCCTCTTGGTCTACGCCGCGCTGGCGCGCGCGCTGCGCCCGACCCGCCTGATCTGCACCGGCCTCGAGCGAATCGCGGCCAACGACCTCTCGGCGCGGCTGCCGCCGTTCGACCTCGCCGAGCTCTCCGCGATCCGCGACGGCTTCAACCATCTCGCCGAAAGCCTGGACACCGCGCTGGCCGAACGCAGCGAGCTGACGCGCAAGCTGATCGCACTGCAGGACGACGAGCGCCGTCATCTCGCGCGCGAGCTGCACGACGAGTTCGGCCAGTCGCTGGCCGCGATCCGCGCCCTCGCCTCCTCCGCCCGCCAGACCGCCGTGCAGGACTGCCCTGCCTTGCTTTCGGAATGCGACGGCATCGCGCGGACCGCGACCGGTATGATGGAGACGCTGCGCGGCGCGCTGTTTCGGCTGCGCCCGCCCGATGTCGAGGAGCTCGGCCTCGTTGCCAGCCTGGAAGGCCTGGTCGCGGGCTGGAACGGACGCAGCCGCGGCGAGACGCGCTTCACGATCCAGTTCGACGGCGCCTTCGAGACCCTGCCCGCCGCGATCAGCGCCAATCTCTACCGCATCGTGCAGGAGGCGCTGACCAATGCCGCCAAGCACGCCGGCGCCACCAGGGTCGGCGTGCATTTGACGATGGCCGCGGACGAGATCGCGCTCGCCATCGACGACGACGGTCCGCCCAGCGATGCCTCCGGCAAATCCGGCATGGGCCTGCTCGGCATGCGTGAGCGCGTTGCGGCCTTGCGCGGCCGGATGAGCTTCGAGGTCGATCCCCACGGCGGCTCGGCGCTGCGCGTCGTCATCCCGCTCGCCGCCGGCGAGCGGCAGCTGCTGGAGCATGCGGCATGAGCGCGGCCGATGCGTCCATCCTGCTGGTCGACGACCATTCCGTGGTCCGCGAGGGTTATCGCTCCGTGCTGCAGAAGCAGCCGGGCCTGCGCGTGATCGCCGAGGCGGCCGACGGCGCGGAGGCCTACCGGCTGTACAAATCCGAGGCGCCCGATCTCGTCATCATGGACCTGAGCATGCCCGGCATCGGCGGCATCGAAGCCGTCCGCCGCATCAGGCAATGGGACAAGGGCGCGAGGATCCTGATCTTCACCATGCACCAGAATGCGGGCTTTGCCGTGCAGGCGATCCGCGCCGGCGCCAGGGGTTACGTCACCAAGACCAGCCCGCCCGAGACGCTGGTGCGGGCGGTGATGGACGTGCTCGCCGGCAAGATCGCCATCAGCCCCGACATCGACCACGAGCTCGCGCTGAGCCGGCTCGGCGGCGAAAGCTCGGCCGCCGACGTCCTCACCGCGCGCGAGTTCGAGGTGATGCGGCTGCTGCTCGCCGAGCGGACGACGGACGAGATCGCCGAAACGCTGCATGTCAGCCCGAAGACGGTGGCGAACCTGCATTCGCTGATCAAGGACAAGCTCGGCGTCGGCTCCGACATCGAACTGGTCCGCCTCGCGCTGCGCCAGGGACTGTTGACCGAGCCCGATCTCGGCGAGGCCTGATCGCTCACCTGCCGCTAAGGCGCAAGCTTCGTTCCATCAGGCCCAAACGCCTCAACCGTGTCGCCGATCACAAACGACATCATGTCGCGGCCGACGAGCAGAGGTCCCTTGTAGCCCGTGCGGGTGCGCAGGATCAGCGGCTCCTCCGGAATGTCAGGCACGGGCTTCACGGTGCCGAACACGATGTGGGAGTAAACGGCGAGTTTTGGCTTGGCGAACGCAAAGATCCGGCCGGCCTCCTCGGGCGAGGTGTGGTGCGCCTGGATGTCCTTGTAGACTGGATTCTTGACCAG
Organism: Bradyrhizobium nitroreducens; assembly: GCF_002776695.1. GTDB lineage: Bacteria > Pseudomonadota > Alphaproteobacteria > Rhizobiales > Xanthobacteraceae > Bradyrhizobium > Bradyrhizobium nitroreducens. Next base: position 5,400,710 of record NZ_LFJC01000003.1, on the reverse strand, counting down.
CAACTCGGGCTCGATCACCGCGACCTCGTGGATCAGCAGATCGGCACCTTCGGCCGCCTTCGCGATCCGCTCGTCGTATTTGGTGTCGCCGGACAGCACAACCTTGTGCCCGCCATACTCGACGACGTAACCGAACGACGGCTTGATCTTCTCGCCGTGATCGACCTCGATCGCGGTGACTTTGACGCCGTTGTTGTCGTAGACGGTCCCGGCCTCGATATCCTTTGCGGCAAATCTGATCGCCTCGGGATCGAGGTGTTCGTCATCGATACGAATGCGGATGTCGTCGGCGAAGGCCCTGGTCAGGTTCTCTGTCATCGCGACCGTACCCTTGGGCCCGTAGAGCTTCATTGGTCCTTTGCGGGATGCCCACGGCGTGGCGAGCCAGCCCGTCAGCCACATGTCGGGGAGACCGATGAGGTGGTCGGAATGCATGTGGGTGATGAAATTCGCGGTGATCGCGCCGAGCGGGATCTTCAGCTTGTAGAGCTGCATGGTCGAGCCGCGGCCAAGGTCGAACAGCAGCTTCTCGTTCCCCACCTCCACCAGCGTCGAGGCGCTGAAGCTGGTCGGCCGCGGGGTCGGCACGCCGGTGCCGAGCAGCGTCACCTTGATCTGTTCGGCCGAGGCAACCGTCGTCAGCGCGAGCAGCGCGAAGCCTGCCCGCAATACAGTCTTGAGCATAGTGTCCTTCCCTGAGCGTCAGATTTTTGCCGCGCGGCCGCGGATCATTCGCGCGCGACGACGGAGTCCAGCCACGCGCAGTTGAGCGGCGGCACGCGGGGATCGGCGACGCGCACGCCGCGCGCTGCTGCATCGAGCCGCATGTCGCGCAGGCGCTTGCGCTGCTCTTCCGGCATATGGAGACGCTCGTGGCCCCACAGCGACGGCCCATCGAACGTCTCATGCGGTTGCCAGGTCTCGGGATCGATCACGCGCGCGCCCCAGCCATATTCGATGAAGAACCCCGACGGCGTGTTCACGTAGAACGAGGTCATGTGGTCGTTGGTGTGCCGGCCCAGCGTATAGGCGATACGGCCCTCGTCCAGCTGCGCGAGGTCGTAGCCTTGGCCGACATCGTCGAGGCTGCCGAGCTCGACCATGAAGTGATGCATCGCCTTGCGCCCCGAGCCGACCATCGCAAAGCTGTGGTGGCGGCCGTTGACGTGGAAGAAATAAAGCCCATAGGGCTTCAGTCCAAAATCCGAGACGTGGAAGCCGAGCACGTCGCGGTAGAACGGCAACAGCAGTTCGACATTCTCCACGTTGAGCACGACATGCCCCATGCCGAGCGCGCCGGTGCGAAAGCCGGAGATCGGCCGCCCCGGCTTGAATGGCTCGCTCGCAAGCTCCGGCTTGCAGAAGGCCTCGAGCCGGTTGCCGGCGGGGTCAGTGAACGCGATCAGCTCGGCCACATGTCGTTCATCGGCCAGCGCGCGCGAGCCGCGCGTCACCTTGACACCGTGGCTTTCGAGCCGTCCCGCCAACTGATCCAGCTCTGCCGTGGACGGAACCTCCCATCCCATCACCGCAAGGCCTGCGTCGCTGCTGCCGTCGACAATCAGCCGCTGCTTGCGATCGTCCATGCGGAAGGCGCGCATCTTGCCGCCGCGATCGACCTGCTGCATGCCGAGCAGCCCTGTCGCCATCTGCCCCCACTGGTCGAGCTGCGATGAGTTGATCCCGATATAGCCGAGCGCAGTGATTTCCATCGACGACCTCCCGAAGGCATCGCGTGTGCCGCAATACGGCGAACTTGATACCGGCCGCGCGCGATCTTAACGTAGCCTTCCGCAATCGCTTCGCGTTCGCAACGATAATCGCGGGACCGTGCGCCACAAGGGAGGAAATGCGAAGTGTCCAAGGAGCGGACGGACAAGGCTGTCCCCCGGCAGTCGGAAGGCGTCCGCGCCTTCAAGCGCGGGCTCGACGTGCTGCGGGAGGTCAACCGCTCGGGCGGCATCCGTGCCGGCGACGTCGCCCGCGCGCTCGACCTGCCCCGCCCCACCGTCTACCGCCTGCTCGAAACCCTCGAGGAACTCGGCTATATCGCCCGCAGCGCCAGCGACGACCGTTTTCGCGTCACCCGGCGCGCGCTGAGCCTCGGCGACGGCTACGATCCCGGCGTGGTGATCTGCCAGGCGGCGGCGCCCTATCTCGCCGAGCTCAGCAAGACCCTGGTCTGGCCGGTCGATCTCTCCACTTACGAGAACGCCGCGATGGTCGTGCAGGAGACCACCCACGCGCGCAGCCCGCTCTCGATCGACCGCGGCATGATCGGCAAACGCCTGCCGATGCTCCGGACGTCAGCGGGCCGCGCCTATCTCGCCGCTTGCCCAGCCCATGAGCGAGAACTGATTCTCAATCACTTGCGCCGCATCGACGAGGCCGATGACCGCCCCTTTCTCGACGAAGCCCGCCTCGACCGCATGATCGCCGAGACGCAGGCCCGCGGCTATGCGATCCGCAGCGAGGGCGAATTCAATCCCAAGACGGCGTCGATCGCCGTGCCCATCGTGCGCAACGATGCCGTGTTCGGCTGCATCTCCATCATCTGGATTCGCTCGGCGCTGGGGATCGAGGAGGCCATCGCCAGCTTCGTCGATCCGATACGCAGCGCCGCAGCAGCCATCGACGTCGGGGCCTGACTCCAAGCCTCACGCTGGTTACGGGTGCGACAACGGCGCCCGCCGGCAGCTACGCGCGCGTCACCCGGACCGGGAGAGACGCCAGACCGCGCAGCACGTTGTTGAGCGCGAGCACGGGCTCGCCAAGCTCGAAGCCGGCGACGCGTTCAACGAGACCCTCCAGCAGCGCCGTCATCTCCAGCCGGGCCAGATGCAGGCCTGCGCACATATGCGTGCCGTTGCCGAATCCGAGATGATTGTTGGCGCGGCGCTTCACGTCGAATCGCTCGGGATCCTGCCACTTTCGCTCGTCGCGATTGGCTGAGGCGTAGAGCAGCAGCACCCTGCTGTTGCGCGGGACGGCCAGATCGCCAATGGTCGCATCGGCCACGAGGTGCCGTGTAAACCCGCGGACCGGCGATTCCAGCCGCAACGCCTCGTTGATCGCGTTAGGGATCAGGGCCGGATCGTTGCGGACGAGCTCCCATTGGTCGGGATGCCGACCGAACAGCAGGATGAGGTTGGCCGTTGCGAAGATGGTCGTATCAAGGCTCGGTCCGAGATAATCCCGCATCAGCACCGGACAGCGCTCAGCCTCGACCTCGCCCCGATCCGCCGCTGCAAATATCCGGTCACCCCAACTGCCGGGCCGCAGCCGCGTCCTGATCTCCTCTCCGCCGAGATAGGCTCGCATTTCCTGAACGTCTTTCAGCGCCGCGCACGCCCGTGCATTCATGCCGCCCAGCACGTTGAAGGTCGCCGCAGCCCATCGCAACATGCTGTCGCGGCCGTAATCCTCCAGACCCACGAGCTTGGAGACGATCGTCAGGGGGAGATACTGAGCCAGGTCGGTGACCGCGTCGAACTCGCCTCGGGCGACGAGATCGTCGATCAGCAGGCCGGCCTCCGCCCTGATCTGCGGTGCGATGTCCTGCAGCGCCCGCGGCAGCAAGGGGGCCGCGATGATTGTACGCAGCCGATCGTGCAGGGGCGCATCGCTCGCCAGCGTCGTGCCTCGCGAGATCTCGTTGACGTGATCGTTCGCGGCGACCCCTTGGGCCGACGAGAACACTGCTGGATTCCGCAACGCTGCACGGACGTCGTCGAACCGCGCGACCGCATGGAGCCCGTTTCGAGGCAGCCAGACCACGGCGCCCAGTTCGCGCAAGGCGCGATAATGCGGGTATGGGTCACGCAAGACCTCGTCGCTGTAGAGATCGACGTCATAGACCGGTTGTCCGGGAGCGGCCGTCATCCTCTATTCTCCGAATCCGCCAAGAGCACGCCCGCCCGCCTCAAGCGCACCGCTCAGGGCACGGCCACCCATTCGCTCTTCTCGAGCCGGCCGAGCGTCAGCGCGCTCTGGTCGAGGCCGGTGTGGTCGTTGGCTCCGTAGTTGTAGACGCCACGCGAACCGGCCACGCCCTTCAGCCCTTCGATGGCACTGCGGAGTCCTTCCCGGAATTCGGCGGTCCCGGGCTCTCCCGCCTTGAGCGCCGCGGGCGCGGCGCGCTCGATCAGAAGCAACGCGTCATAGGCTGAGCCCGCAAAGATATTGCGGCTTCCCGGCCCGAACTTGGCCTCGTAGCGGCGAATGAATTCCAGCGCCGCCTGCTTGGCGGGATGCTCATCCGGCAACGAGGCAGCCCCCACCGCCGGGCTCAGCGGCACGAAGATCCCGTCGCCCTGAGCTCCGGTCAGCTTGCGAAAATCGCCGAAAGTCGCACCGAGCGTGCCGTACACCTTGCCTTCATATCCCTTCTCGCGAAGTTGAAGCAGTGGTAGCGCCGCGGGCGCGCCGGAGGCTGCAATGAGAACGGCGTCGGGATTGGCGGCAACGATCTTGAGCACCTGCCCGCTGACGGTGGTGTCGGTGCGTGCATATTTCTCGTCGGCCACAAGCTTGATGCCATTGGCCGCAGACATGTCCGCGCCGACCTTGCTCCAGGCATCACCGTAGGAATCGCCGAAGCCGATCAGGGCGAGCGTCTTGACCCCGTTCGTCTTCATGTGCGCGAACAACGGCGTCGCCTCGTGATCGTCGTTGGTGGTCGTCTTGAAGATCCAGCGCTTGCGCGCATCGACCGGCGCGACCAGCGCGTTGACGGGCGCCAGGGTGATGACAGGAAGGCGGTATTCGACCGCGGGATCGATCACGGCAAAGGATCCCGGCGTCGTGGTCGGACCGACGAGGATGTCGATCTGGCTGCCCTGGAACAATTTCCGCAGCGCCGCGACCGCCGCGGTGCTGTCCGAGGCTTCGTCGAGAAACAGATAGTTGACCTTGTGGCCCGCAATCTCGGTCGCACCGAAGCTGGTCCCGTTGCGCTCGGCATTCCCGATCGCCGCGGCCGGGCCAGTCGCCGACAGCAGGATTCCGACGTTGATGTCTGCGGCCTGAGCCGGCATCACCAACAGTCGGATCGCAAGCAACGCCGCTCCCGCGCATTTCAGCATCGTCGTTCCTCCGCGGCTGCCTCGATCGACAACCTGCACTTTTTTTCCTGCGCCTAGGTAGCCAGGCCGAACCTGTCCGAAACAGCGCAATTGCCGAAATGTCCGGCTGGCGGACAGGATGGGTGTGCAGCCCGTCGTCGTCCGCTGGGCGGACACTTGGCGCGGCGGCGTTGAACGGATGGCATGGCTTGGGGAAGAGATGGCCCCATGCAAGATAAATCCACCTTCGAAGAGTTCGATGTCGTGATCGTCGGCTGCGGGCCGGTTGGCGCCACGCTCGCCAATTTGCTCGGCCTGTGCGGCGTGCGGACCTTGGTGCTGGAGCGCGAGGCGCGAAGCTATCATCTGCCGCGCGCGGTGCATTTCGACGACGAATGCATGCGGGTGTTCCAGACCATCGGCCTCGCCGACGCGATCCTGCCGCACGTCATCCTCAGCCCCGGCATGCTGTTTCTGGATGCCGACGGCAAGATGCTGCTGGACTGGTCGCGGCCGCAAACCCCGACGCCGATGGGCTGGAATCTCAGCTATCGCTTTCACCAGCCGGATCTGGAGGATGTCCTGATCGGCGGTCTCGGCCGCTTTCCAGGCGTCGTCTTGCGCAACCGCTGCGATGTGTTCGCGCTCGATCAGGACGACCATGGCGTACGCGTGCGCTACGAAGACCTCTCGAACGGACAGCTCACTGAAGTCCGCGCTGCTTACGTGATCGGCTGCGACGGCGCCCGCTCGCTGGTCCGCCGCTTCATCGGCTCCGGCATGGACGACCTCGGCTTCCACGAGCGGTGGCTGGTGATCGACGTACAGCTCAAGCGCGCGCGCGACGACCTCGGCGACTACAGCCTCCAGCATTGCGATCCCAGGCGGCCCGCGACCTATGTGCGCGGCACCGGCAAGCGGCGGCGCTGGGAAATCACGGTGCTGCCGGACGAGGATTCTCACGACGTCACGCAACCCGCGAAAGTCTGGGACCTGCTGTCGCGCTGGATCACGCCTGATGATGCCGAGATCGAGCGCGCGGCGGTGTACACCTTTCATTCCGTCATCGCACGGCAATGGCGGAACGGACGACTGCTGCTCGCGGGCGATTCCGCGCACCAGACCCCGCCCTTCCTCGGCCAGGGCATGTGCGCCGGCATCCGCGACGCCGCGAACCTCGCCTGGAAGCTCGACGCCGTCGTGCGGGGCAATGCCACGCGCGAATTGCTCGACACCTATCAAAGCGAGCGCCTGCCGCATGTGCGCCAATTCATCGAGCTCGCCATTCGCCTCGGCGGCGTGATCAACACCAAGGCGATCGAAGCGGGCCTCGCCGCGGGCGAGGCTCGCGAGAACGCGCCGGTGAAGCTCGAGGTGAAGAAGCCCCTGCTCGGCCCGGGGCTGACGATCGGCAACCAGCCTCTCGCCGGAGATCTCGCGCCGCAGTTCGAGCTTCGGAACGGCAGCCGCAGCGACGACCGGGTCGGCTACAGCCATGTGCTGCTTGTCACAGCGGCCGCCCTGTCCTCGCGCCCGGCCCTTGCACAGGCAGGCATCGAGACCCTCACGGGCGATGACGCGGAAGCCATCGGCGACTGGCTGCACAAGCACGGCATCACGGCCGCGCTCGTGCGCCCCGACCGCTATGTGCAAGGCACGGCCCGTAACGACGCCGAACTCGACCAGCTCGTCGCCGCCATCACGCCCCTCACCCACGTGCCGTCCGCGGCCTGAAGCGAACATACTCAAGGACATCTCATGAAGCTGCTCTCATTCGTCGCCGGCGGACGCGCCTCCTTCGGGGCTCTCAAGGACCATGGCGTCGTCGATCTCGGCACGCGCATGGCGCCCTGCGCCACGCTGCGGCAGTTGCTCGAAGCCGGTCGCGTTGCCGAGGCGGCAGAGATCGTCGCGTCCGCCGCGCCCGATCATCCGCTCGACGAGATCGCCTTCGCCCCCGTCATCCCCGATCCCGGCAAGATCATCTGCGTCGGCCTCAACTATCGCGACCACGTCGCCGAGACCGGGCGCACTGTCACCGAGAAGCCGGCGCTGTTCGTTCGCTTCCCCTGCAGCCAGGTCGGCCATCTCCAGCCGATCGTGAAACCGAAAGTAAGCGACGATTTCGATTATGAAGGCGAGCTCGCGCTCGTCATCGGCAAGCAGGGCCGGCATATCCCGGCGAGCCGTGCGCTCGACCACATCGCCGGCTATGCCTGCTACAACGAGGGCAGCATCCGCGACTGGCAGCGCCACACCAGCCAGTTCCTCTCCGGCAAGACTTTCGCGGAGAGCGGCAGCTTCGGCCCGTGGCTGGTGACGGCGGACGAGATTCCGGACCCGTCGAAGCTCACCTTGCAGACGCGGCTGAACGGCGCCGTGGTGCAGGACACCACCACCGACCTCCTGATCACAGCCATCCCCGAGTTGATCGCCTACATCTCGACGATCTGCCCGCTCGTCCCCGGCGACGTCGTCGTCACGGGAACGCCGGGCGGCGTCGGCGCCAAGCGCACGCCGCCGCTGTGGATGCGCCCGGGCGACACCGTCGAGGTCGAGATCTCCGGCATCGGCACCTTGCGCAACGCGGTCATCGCCGAGCCGGCCTGAGTCAAAGCGATCCCACAAAGGGACGCATCACAGGGAAGGAAACAACATGCATCGCCTGGCGCGCGCGTTCGCCGTGACAGCGGCAATCCTGGCGACCACGGTCGCCCAGGCCCAGATCTCGGACGACCAGGTCAAGATCGGCGTCTTGTCGGACATGACGGGTCCCTCCTCGACACCGACCGGTCAGGGCTCCGTGACCGCGGCTCAAATGGCCATCGACGATTTCGGCGGCAGCGTGTTGGGCAAGCCGATCAAGCTGATCGTCGGCGACCATCAGATCAAGCCGGACATCGGCGCTGCCATCGCACGGCGATGGTATGACACCGAACAGGTCGACCTCATCGTGGACGTTCCGGTGTCGGCGGTGGGGCTCGCGGCGCAGACGGTCGCGAGCGAGAAGAAGAAGCTGCTGATCGTGACAGCGACCGGAACCGCAGACTTTCACGGCAAGTTCTGCTCGCCCACCACCATGCAGTGGGTGTTCGACACCCACGCGCTCGCGGTCGGCACTGCCCAGGAGGTCGTCAAGCGCGGTGGCGACAGCTGGTATTTCCTCACGGACGACATTGCGTTCGGTCACGCGTTGGAGCGTGACGCCACCGCCGTGATCAAGCGCGAAGGCGGACAGGTGCTCGGCTCGGCTCGGCCGCCGTTCGGAACCACCGACATGTCGTCCTTCGTGCTGCAGGCGCAGGCCTCGAAGGCGAAGATCATCGGAATAGCCGGCGGCCCACCCAACAACGTGAACGAGATCAAGACCGGCGGTGAATTTGGTCTGTTCCAGGGCGGACAACAGATGGCCGCCCTGCTTGCGCTGATCACGGACATCGACGCGCTCGGATTGCAAAGCGCGCAGGGCCTGCTGCTGACAACAGCCTTCTACTGGGACATGGACGACCAGACGCGGGCCTGGTCAAAGCGCTTCTTCGCCAAGATGCAGCGCATGCCCACGATGTGGCAGGCGGGCGTCTATTCCGCGGTCACACACTATCTCAATGCCGTCAAGGCAGCCGGGACCGACGATCCCGGCAAAGTCGCGGGCAGGATGCGCGACACGCCGATCGACGATTTCTTCGCACACGGCGGCAAGCTGCGGGCCGACGGCCTCATGATGCACGATCTCTGGCTGGCGCAGGTCAAGACGCCCGCGGAATCGAAATACCCCTGGGACTATTACAAGATCCTGACGCGCATTCCCGGCGATCAGGCCTTCGGCCCCGTGGACCCCGCCTGCAAGGTCGCCAACTAGGCTTGCTTCACCGCGCCTTCATCCACTGCGGCAACAGCCGCGTACACGCCCCCATCAAGATCGAGACACGCCATGGCAGCCAACCGCGCGACATCCATCACGACGTTGCTACTCACTCTCATTCTCGCAATCCCGGCGGCACACGCCCAGATCAAGGGCGATGCCATCCGCATCGGCGTGCTCACCGACATGAACGGCGTATTCGCCACCGCCATGGGCCCGGGTTCAGTCGAGGCGGCGCGGATGGCGGCGGAGGAGTTCGGCGGCAGGATCAACGGCAAGCCGATCGAGATCCTGCAGGCCGACCACCAGAACAAGCCGGATCTGGCGTCATCGCTCGCCCGCAAATGGTTCAGCGAAGGCGTCCAGGCGATTGCCGACGGCGGCAGCTCCGGCGCCGCGCTCGCGGTGCAGGAACTCGTCCGCGGCAACGGCAAGATCTTCCTCGTCTCCGGCGCCGGCGCCAATCAGCTCACCGACGAGGCTTGCGCGCCGACCAGCGTGCAGTGGACCCAGGACGCCTATTCCACCGCGACCGCCGTGGTCTCGGGCATCATGCAGACCAGCAAGGAGCCGTGGTTCTTCATCACCGGCGACTATGCCTTCGGCCATTCGATCGAAGCGACGGCGCGCGGGCGCATCGGCGAGCTCGGCGGCAAAGTCGCCGGCAGCGTCAAGGCGCAGCTCGGCACGCCCGATTTCAGCTCGTTCCTGCTTCAGGCACAGTCGTCGGGCGCCAAGATCCTCGCCATCAACGTCGCCGGCGACAACGCCACCGCGATCAAGCAGGCCGAGGAGTTCGGCCTCGCCGATCAAGGCATCAAGATCGTGCCGATGTCGTTCCAGAACGTCGATATCGAGTCGGTCGGCTTGAAGGCAACCCGCGGCGACCTCATCGTCACCTCGTTCTTCGAGGACGTCTCACCGGCCGCGCGAAAATTCTCCGACGCCTTCTATGCGCGCCGCAAGGCCATGCCCTCGCAGATCCAGGCCGGCGTCTATTCGGCCGTGCGCCATTATCTACAGGCGATCAAGGACACCGATTCCGACGACAGCGTGACCGTGATGGCCAAGATGAAGGCGACACCGGTGTCCGATGCGTACACGCCCAACGGCCGCATCCGCGAGGATCAGCGCATGGTGCACGATCTCTATCTGGTGCAGGTCAAGACACCCCAGGAGTCCAAAGGTCCGTGGGATTTCGTCAAGCTGGTGGCAACGATCCCGCCCGACCAGGCCTTCCGTCCGCTCGACCGCAGCAAGTGCAGCCTGGTGGGGAAGTAACCGCTCACGCCAGATACAGCGCCAGATAGCCTTCCATCGCATAGAGCGCGCAGAGCGCCAGGCTCGACCACACCGCGGCGCTGAAATACAGGAACATCCAGGTCAGCTCGCCCTTCCAATGCGCGATGTCGTGGGTCACGACCCAGCGCGTCGAGACGTCATGCAGGCCCTCGAGGAAGCCGAGGAACGTGTTGCCTTCGGCGTGCCCTGCCCGCCAGCGGCTGAGATACATCGGCACGTCGACGGTGACGAGGAAGGCGAGGAAGCAGGCAATGCCGACGATGCCCGCGGTCAGCGCCCAGCGCACCACGCCCTGGAATTCCGGCATCAGGCGGCACAGCGCGATGCCGGCGAGGAAGAACGTCACCGCCCACAGCGAGTTCTCGATCGCGTTGAAGAGGAAGTTGGTCGTCACCACCGCGTACCAGGAGAAACACTCCGCGATGATGATGATGGGCACGATCAAGAGCGCGATGTTCACCGCGGTCTCGGCGCCCGTCATCTTGCCGAGCTGATGCAGGATGATGGCCCATTGCGCGACGAAGCAGAGCTCGGCCACGGTCGCCACCGTGCGGCCGACCACGACGCTCGACAGCCAGGTGTCGAACAGGCAGATGCGCTGCACGTCGGCGCGCGGCAACACCGAGCGGAACGCGCAGCCGAACACATAGCCGGCGCACAGCAGGAACATCAGCCCGATATCCGAAGCGCCGCCGTGGCTGCCCGAAGGTATCGGATAGAACTCGCGGTACAGCATGAACCAGACGAGGATGTTGGCGCCGCTCACAAGCGTCAGTGAGCCCCACCACCACGCGAGGGGATTTGACCGCGCCTGCCACTGCAACATGAACCGCTCCGCTGTAATCGATCTGACATTTCGCCGTAACAATCCTGTCACAACACGCCAGAGAATCGCGACAAAAATCCGTGCGGTCGGGTGGTCTTGATGTGCGGCCCACAGCAAGACGCTGCTCTTCAGCTTGTCCACATATTGGACAAATAATCGCCACTTCGTGAATCTATTGGACAATCATCGGCCACTCGTCCGAATATGACGGCATGGCTCGTCCTCCATCCAGATCACCTCACCCCACCTCCGCCGCCGCGGTTCTCGCGGAAAGTGCTGACGACGCGGCGTTCGCCACCACGCTGGCAAAGGGTCTCGTGGTGCTCGAAGCCTTCAAGGCAGGCAGCACGTTGCTCGGCAACATGGAGCTGTCGACGCTGACCGGCATCCCGCGGCCAACGGTGGCGCGGCTGACGCACACGCTCGCGGAGCTCGGCTACCTCCGCTACGACCCCGCGCGGGCGAAGTATCATGTCGGTGCGCGCGCCCTGCGGCTGGCGCACCCGCTGCTCGCCGATCTGCAATTCCGCCAGTTCGCGCGGCCCATGATGCAGGAGCTGGCGCAAAGCGTGCGCGGCACCGTCTCGATCGGACTGCTCGATGCGACGTCGATGATCTATGTGGAGACGGCGCGGTCCGGTGATGTCGGCCCGCACGCGCCCGACATCGGCATGCCCATTCCGGTCGTGATGACGGCCATGGGCCGCGCCGCAGCATCGACCCTGCCCCCGCCCGACGCGGCGCGGCTGGAGCGGCGCATCGCCGCGGAAGATTCCGAGCTCTGGTCGGCCTTCCAGGACAGATACCGCGCCGGCCTTGCCCAATGCGTCAGCCGCGGCTTCTGCACCTGCTGGGGCGAGTACATGGCCTCGATCCACGCCGTCGCCGCGCCGCTGTTCCACGCCACGGAGACCAGACAATCATTCTCGATCAATTGTGGGATTCCTGCTTTCCGGCTGCAGCCGGGGCAGCTGGAGAGTGAGATCGGTCCGCGCCTTGCGGCGCTGGCCGACAGCATCCGCGCCATCGTCGGACAAGCGACGCCCGCGCTGCCCGCGCGCAAGACCAAGAAGATCAACACCGGGACGTGAGATGGCTGGGCCGCTGGAAGGTTTGAGAGTTCTCGACATCGCGACGATCATCGCCGCGCCCTTTGCCGCGACGCTGCTCGCCGACTATGGCGCCGAGGTGCTCAAGGTCGAGATGCCCGGGACCGGCGACGGGGTGCGGTCGTTCCCGCCGTTCAAGAACGGCAAGCCGCTGTGGTGGAAGGCCGCCAACCGCAACAAGAAGTTTGCCACGCTCGATCTGCGCACTGGGGAAGGACTTGCGCTGTTCAAGCAGCTGCTTCCGCGCTTCGACGTGCTGATCGAGAATTTCCGTCCGGGTACGCTCGATCGCTGGGGCCTGTCGAAGGAGGTGCTGTGGTCGATCCAGCCGCGCCTCGTGATTCTGCGCGCCACCGCCTTCGGGCAGGATGGGCCCTATCGCGAGCGGCCCGGCTTTGCCCGCATCTTCGAGGCCATGGGCGGGCTCACCTACATTACGGGGGAAAGCGACGGCGAGCCGACCCATCCGGGATACCCGATCGGAGATTCGATCGGCGGCCTTTTCGGTGCCGTCGGCGTGCTCGCGGCGCTGTGGAAACGGGCGCGCGATCCCGATGCGCCCGGCGAGGAGATCGATCTCTCGCTCACCGAGGCGACCTTCCGCCTGCTCGACGTGCTCGCCATCGAGCACGATCAGCTCGGCACCGTTCGCAGCCGCATCGGCAATTCCAACGGCTATTCGGCGCCGGCCGCCGTGTTCCGCACCAGCGACGATCACTGGGTGACGCTGGCGGGCTCGACCAACGCCCTCTTTGCGGCGAACTGCCGGGCAATCGAGCGGCCCGACCTGATCACCGATCCGCGCTTCGCCAGCAACGACCGGCGCGTCGCGCACGCTTCCGAGCTCAACAGCATCTTCGCCCGCTGGTGCGCCGCCCATCCCCTCGACGAGGTCCTCGCGCGATTCAATGCCGCGCAGGGCACACTCGCCCCGATCTATGCGATCGACCAGATCGCCGGCGATCCGCAGGTGAAAGCGCGCGAGGTCATCACCCGCGTCCCCGACCGGGACTTCGGCACGGTTGCCATGACCAATGTCGTCCCGCGCTTCACCAATGATCCCGCGCAAATGCGCCACGCCGCCGGCGACGTCGGCCAGGACAATGACGAGGTGTTTCGGGATTGGCTCGGCCTTTCCGACCAGGAGGTCGAAAGGCTCACCGAGCGAAAGGTGATCTGAACGCAACAAGACAACCAAAAAAACAGACAAGAAAACAGGGAGGACAAGACAGTGACATCATTCAAGGTCACACGCCGAACTCTGCTGGGCACGCTCGCAGGTGGCCTCGCTGCCGGCTCGGGCCTGACGGCCCAGGCCGAAGATGCATGGCCGACGCGCCTGGTGCGGCTGATCTCGCCCTATGGGCCCGGCGGCTCCAACGACATCTCGCTGCGCCTCCTGGCCGAGGAGTTCGGCCGCAGCCTGCGTCAGCAGTTCATCGTCGAGAACAAGCCGGGTGCCGGCACCCGCATCGCCAACGACATGGTCGCCCATGCGCCGGGCGACGGCTACACCCTTCTCTACGTCGCGGCCCCCTACGCGACCGCCGAAGCGCTGTTCGGCAAGCTGACTTATGACCGCAAGGATCTGCAGCCGGTTGCGATGGTCGTGGTCGCGCCGCTGTTCCTCATCATCAGCGCCGATGCGCCGTTCAAGACGCTCCCCGAGTTGATCGCCTATGGCAAGTCGAAACCGGACGGGCTGACCTTCGCGTCTCCCGGCGCCGGCTCGCAGCCGCATTTGGCCGGAGAGCTGCTGTTCCGCGACGCCGGGGTCAAGGGTCTCAACATTCCGTTCCGGGGCGATGCCGCCTCCTACACCGAGCTGCTCGCCGGCCGCGTCGACGCCACGCTGACGGCGCTGCCGACCGCCCTGCCCTACATCCAGAGCGGCAAGTTCACCGTGCTCGGCGTCGCCTCGGCCGAGCGCAGCGCGCTCTATCCGCAGGCACTCACGCTGCGCGAGCAGGGTTTCCCCAACGTGGCCGCCGCGGGCTGGTACGGCTTCATGGCGCCCGCCACGACGCCGCGCGCGATCGTCGACAAGTTCCAGGCCGAGATCCTGCGCGCGCTCGCAGAGCCCGCGATCAAGGACAAGCTGACCGCACAGGGCCTCGAAGTGCGTGCCGGCACGGCGGCCGAGTTCGGCCAGTTCATCGACGCCGAGACGGAGAAGTGGACCAAGCTGATCCGCGACGCCGGTCTCAAGGGCGAATGACAATCGGGAGGGACCGGACATGACAAGCGCTTCCATCAAGCACATCGCAGCCTCCGCGCTGCTCCTCGCGCTGTCGATCTCGGCCGCGCAGGCGCAGAAGAAATACGATGTCGGAGCATCCGACACCGCGATCAAGGTCGGGCAGACCGTGCCGCTCAGCGGTCCCGCTTCGGCCTATGCCGTGATCGGCAAGACCCAGGCCGCCTATATGAAGATGATCAACGACGAGGGCGGCGTGAACGGCCGCAAGGTCGAGCTGATCCAGTACGACGATGCCTATTCGCCGCCGAAAACCGTGGAGCAGACCCGCAAGCTGGTCGAAAGCGACGAGGTGCTGCTGACGTTCCAGATCATCGGCACCGCGCCGAACGTCGCCGTGCAAAAATATCTCAATGCCAAGAAGATCCCGCAGCTCTTCGCGGCGACCGGCGCGGCGCGCTTCACCGATCCGAAGAACTTTCCCTGGACCATGGGCTTCAACCCGTCCTACCTCGTCGAGGGGCGGATCTACGCGCAGTACCTGTTGAAGAACCACCCGAACGCGAAGATCGGCGTGCTCTACCAGAATGACGACCTCGGCAAGGACTATTTCGCCGGGCTCAAGGCGGGCCTCGGCGACAAGGCGAAAATGATCGTGGCCGAGACGTCCTACGAGATCACCGAGCCGACCATCGACTCGCAGATTCTGCGGTTGAAGGATGCCGGTGCCGACGTGCTGTTCAGCGCCACGACGCCGAAACAGGCGGCCCAGGCGATCAAGAAGGTCGCGGAGATCGGCTGGAAGGTGCTGCACATCATCGACATCAACGCCTCCTCCCTCAGCGCCGTGCTGAAGCCGGCGGGTCTGGACAATTCCAAGGGCGTCATCAGCGTCGGTTACGTCAAGGACGCCGCCGATCCCGAATGGAAGGACGATCCCGGCATGAAGCGCTATCTCGCCTTCATGGCGAAATACTATCCCGACGGCGACAAGGATTCGAACCTGAACGTCTATGGCTACATCACAGCCCAGCTCCTGGTGCAGGTGCTGAAGCAATGTGGCGACGATCTGACCCGCGAGAACGTGATGCGGCAGGCAGCGAGCCTCAAGAACGTCGTGCTCGATCTCACCCTTCCCGGGATCTCGGTCACGACCACGCCGACCGACTATCGCGTCAACAAGCAGTTCCAGATGGTGCAGTTCGACGGCCAGCGCTGGCAGAAGCTCGGGGACATCGTGACGGACGAGGCGAAGGAGTGAGTTTGCGGGTTAGGCGCCGTTCCCACTCCTCTCGTCATGGCCGGGCTTGTCCCGGCCATCCACGCCCAACCGCGCAGCACGAATAACGTGGATGCCCGGGACAAGCCCGGGCATGACGACTAGACCTTGGCTTACCGCTTCATGCCAGCCACATAGGCCGCGAGCTTGTCCAGCGTCTGATAGCCGTATTCGACGGCGCCGAAGCCGATCATGCCGTCGCGCTGCGCGGTGCTCGAGGCCAGCTGACGCATCATCAGCACGGTCTTGCCGTTGCTCTGCTCGGCAAAGGTGACGGTGAAGCGGAACATGCCGGGATCGTCGTCCTGGTCGGTGCCGTGATCCATCTCCATGAGCGACGGCCGCTCGATGCGGCGGAAGCGCATGCGGTTCGGATAGACCGTGCCGTCGGGGCCGATCATGTTGAAGCGCCAGACGCCGCCGACGCGGACGTCGATCTCGAAGGTCTCGACCTTGAATCCCTTCGGCCCGAACCATTGCGGCAGATGCTTGGGGTCGGACCACGCCTCGAACACGAGATCGCGGGGTGCGTCGATCACGCGCGACATCACGATCTCGCGGTCGAGCGACCATTGCGACAGAGCGGGATTGGCAGAACTCGTCATCGTCAGGAACCTTTCTTCCTCGCTGTGCGGGACGGCCGTTTGGCGGCCGCCTGCTCCTTCTCTTTCTTCAGCTTCATCACATAGGCTTCGAACCGGTCGAGCCGTGCCTCCCAGATCGCGCGCTGCTGCTGGAACCAGTCCTCCGCGCCGAGCAGCGCATCGGGACTGAGCCGGCAGGTGCGCACGCGGCCGCTCTTCTCGGATTGGACGAGCCCGCTCGTCTCCAGCACGTGGATGTGTTTCATGAAGCTCGGCAGCGCCATGGCGAAGGGATCGGCGAGCTCGCCGACAGAGGCTTCGCCGGCACACAACCGCATCACGATCGCCCGCCTTGTGGGATCGGCGAGCGCTGCGAAGACCTGGTCGAGCTGGGATAATTTGTTAGCCATGAAGCTAACTATACACGCCGTGCGGCGTGCGTCAATGATTGTTAGCTGATTGGCTTAGTTTGTATCTGCCGGCTTCGCACGCGAGCCGAGCTGCAAAATGAAAAGCCCCGGCCGAGCCGGGGCTTTCCGCACCAGGATGGGACCGGGACAGATCAGTACCTGGCGACGACGGGTCCGCCGAACTTGTAGTTCACGCCGACGCGCGCGATGTTCGACTTGAGATCGACCGAATGTGTGAAGGTCTGGGCCGGCAACGGCCCACCGACGTTGAGATTGTTGCTGGTCACGCTGCTGCGGCCGAGATCGACGTAGAGATATTCCGCCTTCAACGACCAGCCGTTGCCCACGGCGTATTCGCCGCCAAAGCCTGCCGTCCAGCCAACGCGGGTATCCCGGATCGCTCCGGATTCGGTCGCGCCTGCGAAGCTGTCGGTGAAGTTGAAATTGCCCTTGACCTCGGCGATGGCGGCACCGCCGGTGGCGTAAATCAGCCAGCTCGGTGTCGCGAGGAAGCCGATGCGGCCGCGAATGGTGGCGAGCCAATCGGCCGAGACCGAGGAATTAATGGTGAAATTATCAGGCGCGCAGCAGGGATACACCCCCGTGCGGCTCGCACTGCCCTTGAAGCCGAAATAGTTGATGTCGCCTTCGAGGCCGAGCACGGCGTTGTTGACCTGCCAGTTGTAGCCGGCGGTAAAGCCGCCGGTCACCCCGGAGCTGTTGATGTGCTGGGCGCCGACCGCTGCGATCGCGGGCACGCTCGAGTTCGCGAAATAGGCGGCCACCGGAAACAGCGTGGTGGTCTCCGGGTTCGCGCTGCCCCATTGCCCGCCGACATTGCCGCCGACGTAGAAGCCGGTCCAGTTATAGACCGGCGCCATCACCGGCGCCTTGGTGTAATGCGCCGCAAGGTCGGCCGCCTGCGCGGATGCGGCACCCAGTACAACCGACGCGATCGCCAGCCAAAACTTGTTCATTCCAATCTCCTTGCCCCACGCGATTGACCTCGCGTTTCGAATGCGCGCCGATAGAAACCGGCGCAGTGAGGGCATAGGGCGAGCGCCGCGGCTCGTCTTGGGCAGCGACGAAGTTCATAGGGACTGTGGCGTAGTGTGCGCCTTACCTCATGCGAACAGATGAGGAGTGTGCCCCGAGAGCCACGCCTCACCCTTGATCGGCGACGCACCACGCGCGCCCCTGTCGCATCACGACAAGGAGGCGCGAACGCGATTCAAATCTCCCGGCTCAGACCGAGCGCGTCAGGCCGCCATCGACGCGGATGTTCTGGCCGGTGATGTAGGCCGCGCCGTCGGAGGCCAGGAACGCGATCGTCGCCGCGATCTCCTCGACCGTGCCGTAGCGCTTCATCGGCACGCTGTCGCGGCGCGCATCCTGCTGCGGCAGGCTGTCGATCCAGCCCGGCAGCACGTTGTTCATGCGGATGTTGTCGGCCGCATGGGCGTCGGTGAAGATTTTTGTGAAGGCGGCGAGCCCGGCACGGAACACCGCCGAGGTCGGAAACATCGCGCTCGGCTCGAACGCCCAGGCCGTCGAGATGTTGATGATGGCGCCGTCCTTCTGCGCCTGCATGATCGGCGTCACCAGCCGCGTCGGACGGATCACGTTGAGCAGATAGGTGTCGAGCCCGGTGTGCCATTGCTCGTCGGTGATCTCGGTGATGGGCGCCCGCGGCCCGTGGCCGGCGCTGTTGACGAGAACGTCGATGCGTCCCCATTTCGTCATGGCGCCGTCGACCAGACGCTTCAGGTCGTCATTCGACTTGTTCGAGCCGGTGACGCCGAAACCGCCGAGCTCGGCCGCGAGCGCTTCGCCCTTGCCGGAGGACGACAGGATCGCGACGCGGAAGCCGTCGGCCGCCAGCCGCCGTGCAGCCCCTGCCCCCATGCCGCTGCCGCCCGCGGTGACGAGCGCGACCTTCTCTGCTGCCATGACCGATCATCCCTTGTGTTGAGGCGAGCCGCCGGCCCGGCCTATCATGGGGCCTTCTACCGCCAGACCTGTCAGCAGGTCCATGGTCGAAGGGATCCGTCATGAGTGATTTGCTGATCCGCAATCTGCGCGCCGAGGAGATCTCCCTCGCCATCGACTGGGCCGCGGCCGAGGGCTGGAATCCGGGCCACTGCGATGCCGCCTGCTTCGCTGTACCCGACCCGCAAGGCTTCTTCGTCGGCGAGATCGACGGCGAGCCGGTCGCGACCGTCTCCTGCGTCAATTACGACGACCGCTTTGCTTTCCTCGGCTTCTACATCGTGCGCGAAGACTTTCGCGGCTCCGGCCACGGCCTGCGCATCTGGAACGCGGCGATCGCGCATGCCGGCGCGCGCGTGATCGGGCTCGACGGCGTCGTCGCACAGCAGGACAATTACAGAAAGTCCGGCTTCCAGCTGGCCTATGCCAATATCCGCTATGGCGGCATCGCCGCCGCGCCCGTGAAGCCGCCCGCCGATGTCGTCACGCTCGACACGATCCCCCTTGCGCTCGTGGAGGCCGACGACGCCACCGTCTTCCCGGCCCGGCGCAGCACCTTCCTGCGCGCCTGGATCAACACCTCGGGCCATGTCGGCCGCGCGCTACTGCGTGACGGCAAGCTCAAAGCATGGGGCGTGATCCGGCCCTGCCGGACCGGCTGCAAGATCGGCCCGCTCGTCGCCGACGACGGCGCGGCGGCGGAGGCGATCGTGCAGGCCTTGCTGCCGCGTGCTGGTGGCGGCGAAGTCTTCCTCGATGTCCCCGCCGTCAATCCCGAGGCCATCGCTCTCGCAGCCACGCTCGGGCTTAAGCCCGTGTTCGAGACGGCGCGGATGTACACCGGGCCGATCGCGCCGCTGCGCATCGACCGGGTCTTCGGCGTAACCAGCTTTGAACTTGGCTAGATCTCAGTAGCAGCGCGTGATGTTGACGGTGTGCTCGACCCCGCCGCGGCCGGGAACCGTCACCTGCTCCGTCGGGCAGCTCGGCACATAGGGCCGGTCGGACGGCACGACGTTTGGCGGGAAGCGATGCGACCAGTCCCACGGGACGTCATAGGTGTAGGTATAGCGGACGTCGGTGGAGACCGGCGGCTGCGCATCGACGAACGGCTGGCTGTAGCCGGCGCCGTCGTAGTAGAAGCCGCCGCCGCCAGGCCAGTACACGAAGGGGTTGCGCCGGTGGAACCGGGCACCCGGCGCAATCGGCGGACGCGCGACAGTGCCGGAGGGCACAGCCGCGAGGCCCTGCGGTGCGGCGCCGCCGGGTCTGGCAAAACTGTCAGTGGAACTGAGAAGCAGCGCGGCTGCGCTGAACGAGGCGAGCAAGGCCCCATGCATTCGATAGGTCATGATACGCACCAACTCGTTTGGCTTAAGCGATCGCGGCTCCCCGCAGCTACGCTAGGCCGGGCTGTCACCCACCCGCAAACCTATAATTAATTATTGGTTAAGGCACGGGATTAACGCGGGAACCGGTGCGGCAAGAACGCCCGCGACCGACCGCTGACGTCGCTTCGTTCGGGTGCCCGCGCTTCATAACCAGTTGATCGGAGTTGATCGCGCCCGCCGGCCCGGTTCCGGAACGCCCCCGCAGTGCAACCGTTGGCTCCCGACACAAGCAAGGAGCACCTCGCATGCAGAACAAGTCAAAACTCCTCTGCCTGATCACGGCATCACTCGTCGCCGGCACGGCGGCAGCCTCGGCGCAGGGCTATGATTGGAACGGCTCACGCGCCGGCTGGGACCGCACCGCGCCCGCCTACGAACCGGTTCAGCCGCGCGCATACTATCCTGGCGTCGCGGAGCCCTATGGCGCGCTCAACGGCACCAACCATCCGACCCCGAGCTCGACACAGGGCGATGTCGGCCCTGAGGGCAACAACAACGGCACGCTGACCGGCGGCTATCGCTGGTAAGCACCGCCCGCGATCGGGCCCACCGTTCGTCACGAACGGTGGGCCTTTCGTTTGTGCCGACGGCCGGTTCGACCGGGCCACAATCCCTTGCGTTGCCCGACAGGCAAAACACCCAATTGGTCGGTCAATCCACGCGCCCGAAAATATTCTACTTTACCGAAATTCGGAAAGGGCGTATGCATCGCCGCAACCCGGCCCAACGAAGAGGGGCGTATCGCGATCGTCACGAACGCGGGCTGGGCGGCGGTGGACGCCGATGGCATCGGCGCGAAGGGTTTTGCAGGGCAGGCAACTGTGAGCAAAGCCGTCGCGCACACGACCGGTGCGATCGGCGTACGGCAAAATCGTGTGGTCCTGGCGCCCGGGGGTCTGTGCGCCAAGTCTTGTGGTGATGTGTATTGCTCAACCGGGCAAGCGCGTCAGCCATCCGCAAGGCGACGGGGGCAATAGTGCAACGCTCCCCGGGGAGAGCACGACATAAGCCGTAAAGCCACTGCGCAGGGAAGGCCGGGATGCTCCGGTTGCCCTGTTCTCCGCTATGCACGAAGCGCACGCAGTCTGCCCTTGGCATGGCGGTCCATGGGAGCCAACCGGCTCCCGGTCTTCCCTGCGCCCTCTTTCATGAGAGGGTGAGGCATCGAAGCAAAGCTCGGGCGAAATGCGCCGCGAGGATGCGAAGGCATGTCTGGAAGCCGTAGGATGGGTAGAGCGAAGCGAAACCCATCACCTTTCGTCCGCAGGGAAAGCATGATGGGTTTCGCAAGTGCTCTACCCATCCTACGAACCGTCTGCAGAGTGAGATGCGAGTTGAAGGATCGACGCCATCACCACGTCATTGCGAGGAGCTCTTGCGACGAAGCAATCCAGGGTCTTTCCGCGGAGGGATTCTGGATTGCTTCGCTGCGCTCGCAATGACGATGTTGAGACAGTGCGTCTTCAAACGATGCGCTCGTGCCCCGGACGCAGCGCAGCGCTACTTCAGCGGTGCGCTGCAGAGCCGGGGCCCACGTTGCAGCGAATGCCGTGGCCTGCTGGGTCCCGGCTCTGCGGAGCGTCACTACGTGCCGCACCGCGTCCGGGACACGAGAGCGAGCAGCGACGCCCGCTCAACCCAAGCTTAGAGGTAGCGCGTCAGCTCGGTCTTGAACTGGCCGTACACCGCGTCCTCGATCTGGCTGCGCGTGATCCCGATGTCGCGCAGGGCGCGGTCGTCGAGCTCGTTCAGCGTCTTGACGGCGGTACGGCGCTCCAGGCGATCGAACAGCGCATAGGCGGCGGTGACGAGCGTTGCAAGAAATCCGCTCGAGGAGGATGGGCGTAAGCTCCGCCCGGCAGTTTGCGAGATGGTGGTCATGTTTCTTCTCCGGCCTGTCGGTCCACACGGCGAAGCAATTGCCGTTGGCGCGGACGCTTGTCAGCGTCTGCACCTCATTTGCCGTCGGATTGCTCTCGCTCTCCTCGGCTCAATCATGGACCTTGATGGAACTTAAATGCTCCAGTACACTTCTCGGAGCAAGTAAAACATTGCTCTCGGTGCAATAATGTCCAAGTTCGAGTACGTGAAGCTTGCCGATGCCATTGCCTCGGATATCTCTAACGGCACGTTAAGGCCCGGCGACCGGCTGCCGCCGCAGCGCAATTTTGCCTATGACCGTGGCATCGCGGTCTCGACTGCGAGCCGTGTTTATACGGAATTGCTTCGTCGCGGCCTCGTCGTCGGCGAAGTCGGACGCGGCACCTTCATCTCCGGCGCCATCAGGCGCGAGGTCGAAGCCTTGAGCGAGCCGCGCGATGCGCGGATCGACTTCGAGGTCAATTATCCGTTATTGCCGCAGCAATGGGCGATGATCGCCAAGAGCCTTGCGGGGCTCGAGCGCGTCGACGCACTGGAATCCGCGCTGCGCGTCTCGACCAGCACCGGCACCAAGAGCGCGCGCAATGCCGCCGCCACCTATCTCGCCCGCAAGGACTTCGCGCCGCAAGCCGAGCAGATCGTGTTCACCGCCAACGGCAAGCAATCGCTCGCGGCCGCGCTCGCAGCGCTCGTCCCCACCGGCGGCCGCTGCGGCGTCGAGGCGCTGACCTATCCCTACGTCAAGAGCATCGCCGCGCGGCTCGGCATCACGCTGGTCCCGATCCCGATGGATGAATTCGGCGCGCGGCCCGACGCCATCCAGAAGGCACATCGCGAGGCACATCTGTCGGCGCTGTATCTGCAGCCGATCATCCAGAACCCGCTCGGCGTCACCATGAACGCGACGCGACGCGCCGACATCATGCGCGTTGCCGAGAAGCTCGATCTCACCATCATCGAGGATGCCGTCTATGGCTTCCTCGCCGACGACACGCCGCTGGCAGCCCTCGGGCCGGACCGCTGCATCGTGATCGACAGCCTGTCCAAGAAGGTCGCGCCCGGCCTTGCGCTCGGCATCCTGGTCGCGCCGCCGCATCTGCGCGAAAGCGTGATGAGCGCGGTCCGCACCGGCGGCTGGATCGCCTCCGGCCACGCCCTTGCCTCCGGACAACGGCTGATGGCCGACGGCACCGTCGCCGAGCTGACGCGGCTCAAGCGCATCGACGCCGCGCGCCGCCAGCAGACCGCGGCACGGCTGCTCGCCGGCTACCAGATCACCGCCGACACCCGCGCCTATCATCTGTGGTTGACGCTGCCGCCGCATTGGCGCTCGCAGACCTTCGTCGCCGCGGCGGCCCGGCGCGGCATCGCGCTGACGCCGTCCTCCACCTTCGCGATCGCCCACGGCCATGCCCCGAACGCGGTGCGCCTCGCGATCGCCCCGCCCACCTTCGAGCAACTCGATTCCGGCCTGCGCACGCTCGTGTCGCTGCTCGGCACCAAGGAAGAGGATTTCGACTCGACGGAGTAGCTCGCGAGCGCGCCCTTGTGCCGGTTACGCCGGCCATTCGGCGATGAAGCCTTTCGCCTTGTATGGCTCGATCTTGTCCCATTCGTGCAGCACGCGCCGGCGAAATTCGGCGTCGGTATGCCACAGTGAGCGAGGCGTTGCGAAGCTGTCGACGGTAAGCAGCATCTTCTCGACCTCCGGCCAGTGCCGGTGCAGCGTCATCGGGTAGCGCCGCGCGGTCCAGGTATTGCCGAGGCAGATCACGCTGCGGATGTTTGAAAGCCCTAGCGCCGCATCAAGGATCGGCAGCGAGAAAATCACGTTCTCGCCGGTGTTCATGGCGCGATGCTCTTCGATGACAAGTTCCGCCGGAACTCCCGCCGCAATCATCGCCGCCTTGATGATCGTGCACTCGGATTGCTCCGAGCCAGGCGTCACGCCGCCGCTCACAATCGACCAGCGGAAATAGCCCTCGCGCCACAGCCGAGCGGCGGTGTCGGCGCGCAAACCGACGTCCTCGCGGGTGCCGAACATGAAAAGCAAGTCGGCCGGCCGGAGCGGCGTATCGACCAGATGAGCGCGGTTGATTCCATCGATCTCATCTGCCGTCGGCAGACGTGTACTGCGGTCCATGACTGACATGGCGGCACGATGCGGCATCGGCGCAGTTGCGCGAAGTCACGTTTGATTGCGACCGATTGCACCTAGGGCAGCAGGGCGCGCGGCACCTGATCGAAGCGATAGCTCTGCGGCTGGTTGCGCCGCACGAAGCCGCCGACCTGCCAGGCGAACAGCGCGGCAAAGCCGAGGATGAACAGCGCGCCGGCAAACTCGCCGATCACCAGGGCGCGGATCAACAGGCCCGCCATCGCCACGGTCAGCACCGCGAGGAATGCCAGCACCGCCGCATATGTGCTGCGGCCGAGGCCTGCGGTCAGCACCGCGCGGCTGCCGGCCTTGGCCATCCGCGCATGCAGTTCGACGATGAAGGCGCGAAAGCCATTGTCCTGCGGCGCCATCAGCGCCGCGGTCTGCCAGCTCGTCGACAGGATCGCGATGCGGCGGCCGCTGCTGTGAGTGACATCGGCGCGAAAGCGGTGCTGCTGCATCGAGACCGGGCGGAACGACAGCCGGATCGCGCCGATCTCGTCATAAGGCCACAGGCCAGATCGGCCGCCGATGTGCCAGGACAGCCCCTGCTCGGTCAGCTCGAAGCGATGCGCCGAGCCGATCAGCGACGCCTTGTAGGCGTAGCTCGTGGCCGGATCGGCATCTGAAACCTGCATCGCGACAATCTATCCCGTCCGCGCCATCCCCTCGGCGATCCGCTTGCGCGATCGCCCTCGCCCATCCTACAAGCGAGGCATGGTTGAGACGACCTTTTTTCCGCGCCGCCTGATTCTCGGCGCCGCCATGATCTCCGGCGTGCTGCTGGCACTCGCGGTGCACATGCTGGGCGCGCGCTACGGGCTCGACCTCGGCGGGCTCTGGCGCTCCGACACGCACGAGTTCATCCCCGCCGGCGCTGCGATCGCCTGGTGGCTGATCGCCACGGTCGGATTCTCCGGCGGCTATTTCACCGCGACGTTGATGCAGAGCGCCGCCGACGGCCAGATTCCGCAGCGGATGCGCCAGTTCCTGATCGCGGTCGGCGTGCTGCTGCTCGCAGGCGCAGGTCAGGCGGCCTCCGCGCCGAGCCCGATCCCGACCGTCTCGGGCGTGCTGGCCGGCCTCGCCGCGCTGTGCCTCGGCGCCGTCATGGCTTTCTGCGGCGCCCATTTCGCGCTGCGCCGCGGCTAGAGCATGATCCGGAAAAGCGTGAAGCGGTTTTCCGGACAGATCATGCTCAACAATAGTCGCCTCACGCCGACGCCAGCAGCCGCGGGCGGCCCAGCATGATCGACACGTCGGAGGCCGGACGCGGCTTGCTGAACAGATAGCCCTGGGCCTGGTCACAGCCCTCGCGCCGGAGCAGCTCGAGCTGGGCGTCGTTCTCGACGCCTTCCGCCGTGGTGACGATCCCGAGGCTGCGGCCAAGGCCCGTCACGGCACGGATGATCGCCATGGAATCCTCGCGCGTCGCCAGCTCCGACACGAAGCTGCGGTCGATCTTGATCTTGTCGAACGGGAAGCTGCGCAGATAGCTCAGCGAGGAATAGCCGGTGCCGAAATCATCGAGCGAGATCCGTAGTCCGATGCCGCGCAGCTCGTGCAGGGTTGCCAGCGTCGCCTCGCTGTTCTGCAGCAGTACCGATTCGGTGATCTCGAGCTCGAGGCGCCGCGCATCGAGTCCCGAGGCGGCCAACGCCTCGGTCACCGATGCGATCAGGTTCGGATTCTTGAACTGGACCGGCGACAGGTTGACGGCGAGGTCGACGTCGTCTGGCCAGGTGGCCGCGTCGGTACAGGCGGCGCGCAGCACGAATTCACCGAGCTGGACGATCAGCCCGGTCTCCTCGGCGAGCGGGATGAAATCGATGGGAGAGATCAGGCCGCGCTGCGGATGATTCCAGCGCAGCAGCGCCTCGAAGGCAACGACGCGACCGCTGACGACGTCGCGGATCGGCTGGTAATAGGCCTCGAACTCGCTCCGTTGCAGCGCCGTCCGCAGATCCATTTCCAGGAGGCGCCGCGCCTGCGCGCGGGCATCCATACCGGTTTCGAAGAAGCGATAGGTGCCGCGGCCGTCCGCCTTGGCGCGGTAGAGCGCGAGGTCGGCGTTCTTCAGGAGTTCGTCCGGATTGCTGCCGTCCTGCGGCGACAGCGAGATGCCGATCGAGACGCCGATCAGGATCTGATGACCGTCGATCTCGTAAGGCGCCGAGGTGACCTCGACCAGACGGCCGGCAAGGGATCGCGCAGCGGTCTCCTCGGACCGGCCGATCTGGACCACGGCAAACTCGTCGCCGCCAAGCCGGGCCACGGTGTCGCTGTCGCCGACCGTCTCCATGAGCCTGCGGCCGACCTCCTTCAACAAGGCGTCGCCGATGGGATGGCCGAGCGAGTCGTTGATGTCCTTGAAGTGATCGAGATCGAGACAGAGCACCGCGAGCTGATCGCCCGAGCCGGCCCGTCGCAGCCCCTGCTCGAGCTGCTCGTGGAACAGCACGCGGTTCGGCAGACCGGTCAGCGCGTCATGGCGCGCCATGTGCGAGATCTTGGCCTGCGCCTCCAGCCATTCGGTGATGTCCTCGAAGGTGGCGACCCAGCCGCCGCCCTGCATCGGCTGATTGACCACCCGGATCGAGCGGCCGAACCGGCTGACGACGTCGGTCGTGGTGCGGCCCTCGCGCGCGTCGGCGACGAGGCGGGCGAAGAACTCGTCCGCGTCGCCCTGCCACTCGCCCCTGGCCTGCTCGTCCCTCAGCACGTCGATCAACAGACGGCCGGTCAGCGCGACGTCGGTGCGGCGAAGCATTGCCGCGTAGCGCTCGTTGAACAGGATGACCTTGCCGTCCGCGTCGAACATGCAAAGCCCCTGCGACATGTTCTCGAGCGCCGAGTCCAGCACCATTTGCTGGGCGCCCAACTCGCTCCTGGCGCGGCGGTCGAGCAGCGCGGCCACGAGCGCGATCGCAATGATCGCGACCGCAGCGCTGGCGGTGAGGAAGGACAGCGAGGCCGGCGCGATCGACAGGCCGCTGATCGCACGCGTCGGATCCGGCGTCAGGTGCACCGCGCCCATGGCGGTGAAATGATGCGCGACGATGGCGATCGTCAGCAGGGCCGTCGCCGTCAGGGCATGAGGGAGGTCGTCGCGTCGCGCGGCCACGAACAGTGCGAGCGCAGCGAAGAGAATTCCTGACAGCACCGAGACGGCGACCGTGCTTCCGATCCAGCCCACCCGCGCCGGTATCTCCAGCGCCGCCATGCCGGTGTAATGCATCGCCGCGACACCGCTGCCGACGATGGCACCGCCAACGACGATCCACACCGCGCGCGAAGACGAGACGGCAATGCTCAGCCCCACGAACGTGACGGAGATCGCAAAGATCAGCGACAGGATGGTCACCGGGATGTTGTAGGCGCCCGCGCCTCCCGGTCCGTAGGCGAGCATCGCGATGAAATGCGTCGCCCAGATGCCACATCCGCTGACGGCGGCGTCGAGACCGAGCCAGACCAGACGCCCGAGGCCGCGCGTCGCGCGCGCCCGGTGGAACAGGCTGATCGCCGCCGCGCTGGCGAGCAGACAGACCGCGCCGCCAAGCGCGACGAGCCGTAAATCGTGCTCTTCGGTGAGACAGTAGAGAACTTGATGCATTGCGGGCCTCTGGTGGACCCGCACTTGACCCGATCAATGTGGACAGGTGGTAACCGGCTACGCGACTGTTGCGGCAATGGTGAACGGAAGATGTGTTCAATCACTCGGATTGTTCATCCCTCGCGGGAACACCGAGACCGATTATGATGAACGGACGATCCCCGTGGTAAGGGGCGCGCCGCGCAGATGACGACCGCGCGGCGCTTCCATCACTAGACCTTCATCAACTGGCCGCGCGCAGGTTCACCTTGCTTTCGGCAAGCGTCGTCAGTTTCTTGTCGGTCGCCTTTTCCTCCTCGAGCGTCTTGGCGAGCACGCTGGCGCAGTCGTTGCGGCCGAGCTGCTTGGCCCAGGCGATCAGGCTGCCGTAGCGCACGATCTCGTAATGTTCGGCGGCCTGCGCCGCGTTGATCAGCGCGGCGTCGAGCACCGCCTTGCCGGCGACCTCGCTTGCGGTCTCGACGGCTTCCTCGATGATGCCGTCGATCGCCGGGCAGTCGACCGCCTTCGCAGCGACGCCGTGCATCTTGAAGACTTCCTCGAGCCGCGTGACGTGCTGCTTGGTTTCCTCGAGATGCGTCAAAAAGCCCTGCTTGAGTTGCGGATCGGTGGCCTTGCTGGCCATCTTCGGCAGCGCCTTGGTCAACTGCAGCTCGGCGTAATAGATGTCCTGGAGCTGATGCACGAACAGGTCGTTCATGGTTTTGATGTCTTTTGTAAACAGTCCCATCGTTCCGATCCTCTATGGTTTCGGGAACACGGAGGCGCCGGCGTGCATGAAAAGCCGGTTATTCCTGCCATGTTCGATTGCTGATGGAGGCTAACGAGCGCGCGGGACCGGCGTTCCAAAAATGCCGGTGTCGCTTGCGCTGGAACAATGCCGGCGGCGCCAGAATCTGAGATGGTGCTGGCCGTACGGACACGCGATCCGAGCCCGGTATCTCGACTCATATGCTTAACGCGCCTTCGATGTGAACCGCATATGACAAAAGCGCCGGTCCAGCGCAGAACCTATTGTTGTCAAGGGCTGCACAAGCCGCTGTTTTTGCATTAAATGAGCTGGATCATGCCTAGCGATCGATGCCTGCCTTTGGCCGTGATCGCGCCCGACTGGCCAATGCCTGGCCCGGTCGGTCTTTGCCCCCCGCCGGGAGGATGAATGCACGGATTGCTGCCCGCGCTGCAACGCGGCTTCAAGAGATGGATCGGCTGGCGACGGCTTGGAGTTGCCGCGAGCATCTTCATCATCGCCTTCGCGATCACCTCGCTGGTGCGGACCCTCAAGGGCATCGATACCGGGGTCATCCTGACGGCGTTGACCGAGATTCCCCGCGGCAGCATCGGGCTGGCGGCGGTGTGCGTGTTTTTCGCGTTCTGCACGCTGACCTTTTACGACTTTTTTGCATTGCGAACGATCGGCAAGAAGCACGTGCCTTATCGCATCGCCGCGCTTTCCAGCTTCACGTCCTATTCGATCGGCCACAATATCGGCGCCACCGTCTTCACCGGCGGGGCGATCCGTTTCCGGATCTATTCGGACTACGGGCTGAACGCGATCGACGTCGCCAAGATTTGCTTCCTGTCGGGCCTGACCTTCTGGCTCGGTAACATCTTCGTGCTCTCGATCGGCATGGCGATCCACCCGGATGCGGCATCCTCGATGGATCAGCTGCCGTCGTCGCTCAACCGGCTGATCGCGCTCGGCGGGCTCGCCTCGATCGGAGCCTATCTCGTCTGGCTCGTCATGGGCGAGAAGCGGCGCGAGCTCGGCCAGAAGGGCTGGAAGGTGGTGCTGCCCTCGGCGCCGCTGACGCTGGTCCAGATCCTGATCGGCGTGGTCGATCTCGGCTTCTGCGCCACGGCGATGTACCTCCTGATGCCGGCCAATCCGCCGATCGACTTCCTGTCGCTCGCGGTGGTGTTCATCCTGGCGACGCTGCTCGGCTTCGCCAGCCACGCGCCCGGCTCGATCGGCGTGTTCGATGCCGCCATGCTGCTGGCGCTGCCGGAATTCGGCCGCGAGCAGCTTCTGGCGACGCTGCTGGTGTTCCGCATCCTCTATTTCGTGATCCCGTTCGGCCTCGCCATCTCCATCATGGGCACGCGCGAGCTCTGGATGAACGTGGTCGAACCCTGGCAGGAGCGGCGGCGGCTGGCGGAAGCCTGCGCGCAGGCCAATCTGCCCAAGCAGGTGGCGGCCATGGAGCGCGAGCGGGCGCTGCGGCAGGCCAACAAGCGGTAAGGGCGGGCGCCGAGACGAAGGTTGCGGACGGGCGCGCAATCCTCTCTTATTTCCGCCTCAACTTTGCCGTTGAAGACGCGGGCCATGATCCCTGTATTGCTTCGTAACCTTTCCGCCGGCGCCCTGCTGCTGGCCGGGCTTTTGACCGTCTTGCCGGCCGAGCATGCCGCCGCTCAGGATGCCGGCCCCCTGCAGATCAGTTGGGAGGTGCGTAACCGCTTCCGGCTGTTCCGCGAGGAGCGCGACTTCCTGCTCCATGTCGAGAACGCGCGCAACCGCAGCATCCTCGCCGCCGAACAGTCGCTGGAGCTCCAGAGCGAGGGCCGCGGCTGGGCCCGCAACATGGTCAATCGGCTCTGCATCGACCTTCAGGGCCGCGTCAACCAGCCCTGCACCCGCGACAACACCAAGGAAAACTACCTCACCCCGATCGACCATCCCGTCACCGTGCGCCTCACGGGCGCCGTGCCGGTCGGCGCCACCTGCGCCTGGTCGTTCGACGACGGCGATGGGCCGCAGCAATCGACCTTCGACTGCGCCGAGCCGATCAATCTGCGCGTCCGCTACGGCAAGCAGACGGTCGCGACCGTCGACGTCTCCTCCGGCGCCGATCCCAGCCAGCGCATCCAGACCGAGATCCAGGTCCGCGACATCTTCGTCGCCGGCCTCGGGGACAGCATCGCCTCCGGCGAAGGCAATCCGGACCGGCCGCTCGCCCTGTCCGACGAAGGTTTCTGCTTCCGCTCCTATCTGGGCACTGCGGGCGCGCAGTACTATCGGCCGAGCCGGCACGGCTTCAAGGGCGGCCGCGCCTGCGAGGCACCCGACACGCTCGCCAACTGGCAACGCTACAGCGCGCTCTGGTTCAACTCGCCCTGCCACCGCTCGCTCTACAGCTACCAGACGCGCACCGCGCTCGCACTCGCGGTGCGCTACACCCACATCGCGGTGACCTATCTGCCGCTCGCCTGCACCGGCGCAAGCATCGGCGACGGCCTGCTCGGCTCGCAACGCGCCCGCGAATGCCCGCCCGGCAAGACCGGCGTCTGCAACACCAGCGTGAACGCGCAGGTCGCCGAGCTGCGCGAGGCGCTCACCGCGGCGAAGAAGCGCCAGCCCGACCGCACGCTCGATCTCGTGCTGCTGTCGGTCGGCGCCAACGACGTCTATTTCTCGGGCCTCGTCGCCGACGTCATCGTCGAGACCGCGACCGAACGGGCGCTGTTCCGCCGCTCCGGCGTGATGGCGAGCGTCGACGATTCCCGCGACGCGCTGGCGCGCGAGCTGCCGCAGAATTTTGTCAAGCTGCGCGAGGCGCTGAAGCCTCTGGTCGGCGGCGACCTGTCGCACGTGGTCTATACCTCATACGCCAACCCTGCGCTCGCCGACGGCGGCGTTCCCTGCCGCGGCGGCCGCGCCGGCTTCGACATCCATCCGGCCTTCAACGCCGATCCGCAGCGCCTTGCCCGCGTCTCGACCTTCGTCGACACTGAATTCCTGCCGCAGCTGAAGGGCCTCGCCACCTGCACGCGCGGCGCGCTGTGCCGCGATCCCGAGGCCGACCGCATGACCTTCGTCGATGCGCATCAGGCCGCGTTCGGCGATCACGGCTTCTGCGCGCATTCCGGCAACGACCCCGAATTCGATCGCGCCTGCTTTGCCGAGAACGGCCAGAGCTTCAACCCTGACATCGTCAGCGCGGCGAGCCAGCCGATGCTGTGCGGCCGCGGCGCCTCGGAATACCGCGCCTATTTGCCCCGCGCGCGCTGGATCCGCGACGCCAATGACAGCTATTTCGCCGCGATGACCTATCCGCAAGGGTTGCCGGCGGCGAGCCAGCCGACCGACATCCACGACGCGACCTGGGGCGTGCTCTCCGCCGTCTATGGCGGCGCGGTGCATCCGAGCGCGGAGGGGCATGCGGCGATGGCGGATGCGGCCCTGCCGGCCGCGAGCGCGGTGCTCGGTCTCGATGCCGCGCCGCCGGGCGTGACGCGCGGGTTTTTGCCGCAACTGTTGCCGAGCGCGCAGCAGTAGTTCACGCTGCCTCCACACAATCAGCGTCATCGCCCGACTTGATCGTGCGACCCAGTACGCCGTGACGGTCGTGATGAATCGAGGCGCCGCGGCGTACTGGATTCCCCGCCTTCGCGGGGAATCCAGCGGAGTGTGTGGTGCAGCGCGGCGCGACTATTGGCTGCACTCCCGCATTCGCCATCGCCGCGATCTTCCCCTCCCCTGCCGTTCCATCAATCCAAAAACGGCATTGATCGATACTCCCTTGAACTTGGACACTTCGCCGCGCGCGCCTCTAGGAGTCGCCTTGAGGAAATGTTCGACTTCAAGGAGGCGCCGATGAGCGCAGTGGTGTCCGCAGCGGACGCGAGGAGGTCTCGCGTCAGGCTGTTCATCGTGACCATGTTGTTCCTGGTCACCACAGTGAATTATGCCGACCGCGCCACGCTGTCGATCGCCGGCCCCGCGCTCTCCAAGGAGCTGCATCTCGATCCGGTCGCCATGGGCTGGATATTCTCGGCGTTCGGCTGGTCCTATGTCGCGGCGCAGGTACCCGGCGGCTGGCTGCTCGACCGCTACGGCTCGCGCCTCGTCTATGCCTTCAGCATCATCATCTGGTCGCTGTTCACGCTGATGCAGGGCTGGGTCGGCTTCCTCAGCGCCGGCACGGCCGTCGTCGTGCTGTTCGCACTTCGCCTGCTCGTCGGCGTTGCGGAAGCACCATCCTTCCCAGCGAACGCCCGCATCGTCGCGGCGTGGTTTCCGGGCAACGAGCGCGGCACCGCGTCAGCCTTCTTCAATTCGGGGCAGTATTTCGCCACCGTGATCTTCGCCCCGCTGATGGGCTGGATCGCGCATTCCTACGGCTGGCGCTTCGTGTTCTTCGTGATGGGCGCGCTTGGCATCGTCATGGGCTTCGTCTGGCTCAAGACCATCTACGGCCCGAAGGAGCATCCTTCGATCAACGAGGCCGAGTTCGACTACATCAAGGACGGTGGCGCGCTGGTCGATCTCGACGCGCCCAGGGACGATCTGCCGCGCGTGCGTGCGCCCGAGGCCGGCTCCGGATGGGACCACATCCGCCAGCTGCTCTCCAACCGCATGATGCTCGGCGTCTATCTCGGCCAGTACTGCATCAACACGCTGACCTATTTCTTCCTGACCTGGTTTCCGGTCTACCTCGTCAAGGAGCGCGGCCTGTCGATCCTGCAGGCCGGCTTCGTGGCGACGCTGCCCGCGCTCTGCGGATTCATCGGCGGCGTGCTCGGCGGCGTCATCTCGGATGCGATCCTGCGCCGGACCGGCTCGCTGACCATGGCGCGCAAGATCCCGATCGTCGGCGGCATGCTGCTCTCGATGTCGATCATCGCCTGCAACTATGTCGACGGACAGGCGCTGGTGGTCGGCTTCATGGCCCTCGCCTTCTTCGGCAAGGGCATCGGCGCGCTCGGCTGGGCGGTCGTCTCCGACACCTCGCCGAAGGAGGCCGGCGGCGTCTCCGGCGGCCTGTTCAACACTTTCGGCAACCTCTCCTCGATCACCACCCCGATCGTGATCGGCTACATCCTGGCCGCGACCGGCTCGTTCAACGGCGCGCTGGTGTTCGTCGGCCTCAACGCTCTGGTGGCGGCGTTCGCCTATCTCGTCATCGTCGGCAAGATCGAGCGGGTGACGCTCAAACGTTCCTCCTGAGGGCTCCCATGGGAGCTTGACCAGGCAACTCAACGGCGGCCCAAAAAGCCGCCGTCTTTGTTTTGGGGGTGATCGATGCTAGAAGTCCCGGGGAAACGCCTTATTCATCTAAGGCATGTATCGATGTTCGACCTCAACCAGCTCCGCTGTTTCGTCACGGTGGCGGAGGAATTGCATTTCGGCCGCGCCGCTCTGCGGCTGAACATGACCCAGCCGCCGTTGTCCCGGCAGATCCAGGTGCTCGAGCACATCATCGACGCGCCGCTGCTGGAACGCACCAGCCGGTCGGTACGCCTGACGCCGGCGGGGCGCAGCTTCCTCCCCGAGGCGCGGCGCATCCTCAAGCTTGCGGAAAGCGCTTCGCAAGTCGCCCGCCGCATCGCGCTCGGCAAGACCGGCTCGCTGAAGATCGGCTTCACCGCTGCCGCCGCCTACGGTTTCCTACCCGAGCTCGTCGCGGCGTGCCGCGCCAAGCTGCCCGAAGTCGACTTCTCGCTAAAGGAGATGGTGTCGGGCGACCAGTTCGAGGCGCTCACGTCAGGCCAGATCGACGCCGGCCTGCTCAGGCCGCCGATCGCGCGTCCCGAAGTCGCCAGCCGCCGCGTCGTCGCCGAGCCGCTGCTCGCCGCCATCCCGAAGAAGCATCCGCTGGCGAACGCCGAGAGCATCACCATCAAGGATTTCGACGACCAGCCCTTCGTGATGTATTCGCCGTATGAGAGCCGCTACTTCCACGATCTCCTGGTGGCGCAATTCACCCGCGCCGACGTGCTGCCGCGCTATGTCCAGCACCTCAGCCAGATCCACTCGATCCTGGCCATGGTGCGCGCCGGTCTCGGCCTTGCCATCGTGCCGGCTGCGGCCGCGGGCCTGAAGATCTCCGACGTCCGGCTGCGGCCGCTGAAGCTGCGGGGCCGCGTGCCGGTCGAGCTGTTCATGGTCTGGCGCCGCGACGACGAGAATCCGCTGCTCTCGGCGCTGGTCAAGATCGCCGGTGAATTGTCGTCCGCGGAGGTGGTGGAGGATTGATGCTCAATCCGCATCGGTCGATATAGGCTTTGGCTTGGACCCGCATCGAACGGTCTCTTAAACCACGGCGCATGGACGCGCCGGCCCTTAAGGCCCGCGTCCGCCACAACACGCTAATCAAGGGAGCAGCGCCCGTGAGCAAGATGACCCCGCAGGAAATGGCCCAGAAGATCGGTTCGGGCCTCCTGTCCTTTCCCGTCACGCCGTTCAGGGCGGACTACTCCTTCGACGAGGCGACCTACCGCGCCAACATGGACTGGCTGTGCGGCTATGATGTTGCCGGCCTGTTCGCCGCCGGCGGCACCGGCGAGTTCTTCTCGCTGACCCCGACCGAGGTTCCTGAAGTCGTCAAGGTCGCCGTCGAGGAGACCAAGGGCCGCGTGCCCGTGCTCGCCGGCACCGGCTACGGCACCGCGATCGCCCGCGAGATCGCGATCGGTGCGGAAAAGGCCGGCGCCGACGGCCTCTTGCTGCTGCCGCCCTATCTCACCCATGCCGAGCAGGACGGCCTTGCCGCCCATGTCGAGGCGGTCTGCGCCGCCGTGAAGATCGGCGTCATCGTCTACAACCGTGACAACGCCATCCTGCAGCCCGACACGCTGGCGCGCCTTGCCGAGCGCTGCCCGAACCTGGTCGGCTACAAGGACGGCATCGGCGACATCGAGCTGATGACCCGCGTCTACACCAAGCTCGGCGACCGCCTCACCTATGTCGGCGGCCTGCCGACCGCGGAGACCTTTGCGTTGCCCTATCTCGACATGGGCGTGACGACCTATTCCTCCGCCGTGTTCAACTTCGTTCCGGAATTCGCCACCAATTTCTACGCCGCCGTGCGCAAGCGCGACCATGCGACGATCCATGCCGGGCTGAAGGACTTCATCCTGCCGCTGATCGCGATCCGCAACCGCAAGAAGGGCTATGCGGTCTCGATCATCAAGGCCGGCATGAAGGTGATCGGCCGCGACTCCGGCCCGGTCCGTCCGCCACTGACCGATCTCACCGAGCAGGAGATTGCAGAGTTGGCCGCGTTGGTGAAGAATCTGCCCGCCATCCGATCGACACAACAGGCGGCGGAATAACTGATAACAACAGTGAGGAGCGTAGGATGGCCCTGACCGAGATTTCCGGCGCGCAAGTCGCTGGCGCACCGGTCGTAACAGCGATGCAGGTGATCCCGGTCGCGGGCCGCGACAGCATGCTCCTCAACCTCAGCGGCGCGCATGCGCCGTTCTTCACCCGCAACATCGTCATCCTCACCGACAATGCCGGCCACACCGGCGTCGGCGAGGTGCCGGGCGGGCAGAAGATCTGGCAGACGCTCCAGGACGCCCGCGACCTCGTGATCGGCAAGACCGTCGGCGCGATGAACAACATCCTCGCCGATATCAGGACCGCCTTCGCCGACCGTGACGCCGGCGGCCGCGGCAAGCAGACGTTCGACCTGCGCGTGATGATCCACGCGGTCACCGCGGTCGAATCCGCGCTGCTCGATCTGCTGGGTCAGCATCTCGGCCTGCCGGTCGCGGCCCTGCTCGGCGAAGGCCAGCAGCGCAACAGCGTCGAGACGCTCGGCTATCTCTTCTTCGTCGGCGACCGGCGCAAGAGCAAGCTCGACTACGTCACGGGCGAAACTGGCAAGCCTGAGTGGTTCAACCTCCGCCATCAGGAGGCGATGACGCCGGACACCGTGGTGCGGCTCGCGGAAGCCACCCACGACCATTACGGCTTCGCCGATTTCAAGCTGAAGGGCGGCGTGCTGCGCGGCGAGCAGGAGATCGAGGCCGTCACCGCCATCGCCAAGCGTTTTCCGAACGCGCGCGTGACGCTCGACCCCAACGGCGCCTGGTCGCTGGACGAGGCGATCAGCCTCTGCAAGGACATGCACGGCATCCTCGCCTATGCCGAGGACCCCTGCGGCGCGGAAGGCAGCTTCTCCGGCCGCGAGATCATGGCCGAGTTCCGCCGCGCCACGGGCCTGCCGACCGCGACCAACATGATCGCGACCGACTGGCGTCAGCTCTCCCATGCACTACGCCTCGGCGCGGTGGACATTCCGCTGGCCGATCCCCATTTCTGGACCATGCAGGGCTCGGTGCGGGTCGCCCAGACCTGCCGCGACAACGGCCTGACCTGGGGCTCGCACTCCAACAACCACTTCGACATTTCGCTGGCCATGTTCACCCATGTCGGCGCAGCCGCCCCCGGCAAGGTCACGGCGATCGACACCCACTGGATCTGGCAGGACGGCCAGGCCCTGACCAGGGAGCCGCTCCAGATCAAGGGCGGCAAGATAGCCGTCCCTGATAGGCCGGGCCTGGGTATCGAAATCGACAGAGCCGCCATCGATGCGGCG
The DNA here is from genome assembly GCF_002776695.1 of Bradyrhizobium nitroreducens. Taxonomy (GTDB): domain Bacteria; phylum Pseudomonadota; class Alphaproteobacteria; order Rhizobiales; family Xanthobacteraceae; genus Bradyrhizobium; species Bradyrhizobium nitroreducens. The sequence continues at coordinate 5,363,714 of NZ_LFJC01000003.1, read as the reverse complement.
CATGACCTCTACAAGCAGCATGGACTTGGCGCCCGTGATGACGCTATTGCCATGCAGGACCTGATCCCAGGCTGGACCTTCGACGACAAGCGTCCCTGCCTCGTGCGTTAGGCGTGATCCTGATAAGGATCCTGCCCCTTAAATGACTTGGAGGAAACGATGACTGCGATCCTGAAGAACTTCATCGGCGGCGAGTGGGTCGACGGCTCCGGCGTCACCAGGAACATCAATCCCTCCAACACCAACGACGTCGTCGGTGAATACGCCAAGGCCGACAAGGCGCAGACCGAGAAGGCCATCGCCGCCGCCAAGGCCGCCTTCCCCGCCTGGTCGCAGTCGACGCCGCAGGCGCGCTTCGACGCGCTGAACAAGATTTCGCTCGAAATCCTCGCCCGCAAGGAAGAGCTCGGCCGCCTGCTCGCGCGCGAGGAAGGCAAGACGCTGCCGGAAGGCATCGGCGAGGTCGCCCGCGCCGGCCAGATCTTTGCGTTCTTCGCCGGTGAAGCGCTGCGCCTGATCGGCGAGAAGGGCGCTTCGGTCCGGCCCGGCCTCGACGTCGAGCTCACCCGCGAGCCGGTCGGCGTCGTCGGCATGATCACGCCCTGGAATTTCCCGATCGCGATTCCCGCGTGGAAGATCGCCCCGGCGCTCTGCTACGGCAACACCGTGGTGTTCAAGCCGGCTGAGCTGGTGCCGGGCTCGGGTCACGCGCTGGCCGAGATCATCACCCGCTCCGGCATTCCCGCCGGCGTGTTCAACCTCGTGGTCGGCTCCGGCTCCGTCGTCGGCCAGACCCTGCTCGATCACCCGGATGTCGCCGCGATCTCCTTCACCGGCTCGGTGCAGACGGGGCGCAAGATCGCGCAGGCCTGCGTGCTGTCGAACCCGATGAAGAAATTCCAGCTCGAGATGGGCGGCAAGAATCCGCTGGTCGTGCTCGACGACGCCGACCTCAAGACCGCCGTCGAGGTTGCCGTCAACGGCGCCTATTTCTCGACGGGCCAGCGCTGCACCGCCTCCTCGCGCCTGATCGTGACCGAAGGCATCCACGACCGCTTCGTCGCGGCGGTGGCCGAGCGGCTGAACAGCCTGTCGGTGGACGACGCACTCAAGGCCGGCGTGCATATCGGCCCCGTGGTCGACCAGAGCCAGCTCGACCAGGATCTGCGCTACATCAAGATCGGCCAGGACGAAGGCGCCAAGCTCGCCTTCGGCGGCGAGCTGCTCAAGCGCGAGAACCCCGGCCATTACCTCCAGCCGGCGCTGTTCACCGAAGCCAACAACAACATGCGCATCGCGCGTGAGGAGATCTTTGGCCCGGTCGCCGCCGTCATCCGCGCCAAGAACTACGAAGAGGCGCTCGCGATCTCCAACGACACCGAGTTTGGCCTGGCCTCCGGCATCTGCACCACCAGCCTGAAATACGCCTCGCACTACAAGCGCAACAGCGAGTCCGGCATGGTGATGGTCAATCTGCCGACCGCCGGCGTCGACTATCACGTGCCGTTCGGCGGCCGGAAGGGCTCGAGCTACGGCGCCCGCGAGCAGGGCTCCTACGCGCGCGAGTTCTATACGACGGTGAAGACGGCTTACACGTTCCCGGGCTGACCACGGGGAAGATCTCGTAGGGTGGGCAAAGCGAAGCGTGCCCACCGCTTACGTTCGATGTGAAGCATGGTGGGCACGGCGCATTGCGCCTTTGCCCATCCTACGGCTGCGGAGGCAAGTGTACATGGACCAGGACGTCGCAGCAAAAGAACAGCCCCGCTACATCAAGCTCAACGAGCGCGACAATGTCGCGATCGTGGTCAATGATTTCGGGCTTCCCGCCGGCTCCCGCTTTGCCAGCGGCCTGACGCTGCGCGCCTTCGTGCCGCAGGGGCACAAGACGGCGCTGGTCGATATCGCGGAAGGCGCACCGATCATCCGCTATGGCGAGATCATCGGCTACGCACTGTCGCCGATCCTGGCCGGCGAATGGGTCGACGAGGCCCGCATCCGCATGCCGGAGGCCCCCGACCTCGACAAGCTCGAAATCTCCACCGCCGTACCCGCGCCGCTGCCGCCGCTCGAAGGCTTCACCTTCGAAGGTTATCGCAATCCGGACGGCTCGGTCGGCACGAAAAACATTCTGGGCATCTCCTCCTCCGTGCAATGCGTCAAGGGCACGATGGAATATGCGGTCAAGCGCATCCGCGCCGAGCTGCTGCCGAAGTATCCCAACGTCGACGACGTGGTGCCGCTGACGCATGCTTACGGCTGCGGCGTCGCGATCAATGCTCCCGATGCCGTCGTTCCGATCCGCACGCTGCAGAACATCGCGCTGAACCCGAATTTCGGCGGCGAGATTTTGGTCATCAGCCTCGGCTGCGAGAAGCTTGCCCCCGAACGCCTGGTGCCGGAAGGCGTCAGCGATGCCATCGTGCGCATGCAGGACGAGGCCTTCGACGGCTTCGGTGCGATCGTCGATGCGATCATGACGCAGGCGGAAGCCCGCCTGAAAATCCTCGACAAGCGCAAGCGCGAGACCTGTCCGGCCGCCGATCTCGTCATCGGCCTGCAATGCGGCGGCAGCGACGCCTTCTCCGGCGTCACCGCCAATCCCGCCGTCGGCTTTGCCGCAGACCTCCTGGTGCGCGCCGGCGCCACCGTGATGTTCTCCGAAGTGACGGAGGTGCGCGACGCCATCCAGCTGCTCACCCGGCGCGCCATCAACGAGGAGGTCGGCCGCGCGCTGGTGCGCGAGATGGCCTGGTACGATTCATATCTGGCCCGCGGCGGCGCCGACCGCAGTGCCAACACCACACCCGGCAACAAGAAGGGCGGCCTTGCCAACATCGTCGAGAAGTCGCTCGGCTCGATCGTCAAGTCCGGCTCCACCGCGATCACCGGCGTGCTCTCGCCGGGCGAGAAGGCGACGCAAAAGGGCATGCTGTTCGCGGCAACGCCCGCGAGCGATTTCATCTGCGGCACGCTGCAGCTCGCCTCCGGCATGACGCTGCAGGTGTTCACCACCGGCCGCGGCACGCCTTACGGCCTCGCGGCCGCGCCCGTGATCAAGGTCGCGACCCGCAGCGAGCTGGCGCGGCGCTGGAAGGACCTGATCGACTTCGATTCGGGCAGCATCGCCACCGGCGAGAAGACCATCGAGGAATGCGGCTGGGACCTGTTCCGCCTGATCCTCGATGTCGCCTCCGGCCGCACCAAGCCGTGGTCGGACCGCTGGGGCATCCACAACGATCTCACGCTGTTCAATCCGGCGCCGGTGACCTGAAGCGTTTTCGAGCGAAGTGGATACCGGTTCGCTTGAAGAAAACGCGTCAAGATGGAACCTCACTGGCTGTCGATCAGGTGCATGTCGCCCAGCGTGACAGGAAGGCTGCGCGTGATGAGGTCCACGACCGCGGCGCGCAGCCGCTCGCTCGACGCTGCCCCCCCAAGCGTCTCGTCGACCGGGCCGCTCGGGCCGGCAATCCGCACGGTCCCGGTGTTGTCGAGCGGCGCGGCCGCACGCTTCTCGATCACGTCTAACGCCTTGCCGTCGATGATCCGGACTTCGTACAGCGCATGAATCAGGCCGTAATCCGCCAGCAGCGTCCGGTATTCGGCGAGCCCGACGCCCTCGACGTTGCGGCCGTTGCCGAGCTTCGATCTTGCCCGGGTGATGACGACGTAGGCATCGAGCCCCTGGGGCGTTACATCGCTGCGAACCAGCTCCTTGAACGGATCGCTGCGCAGTAGATTGACGGGCGCAACCGCCGAATCCCTGACGGCGGCGAACGCGGCGCGCCTGTAGCTCACCGGTTGCACGCGAAAGCGTCCGCTCAAGAGCTTCGTCGCCTGCTGGACGATCAGCTCGTCCAGTCCCCAGGCGCTGATCGAGAGGCTTTGCGCGGTGTTGCCGAGCCCGGTCAGGCCGGCTTGCGTCAGGCTCATCTCCTCGCCGATGGCCGAGACGATGCCGAGGGTCTTGATCGCCTGGAGTTTCGTCGCGCGCGTCTCGAACGCCGCGGCAGCACCGAGGACGGCGGACGCGATCGCACAGGCGAGAGCCAGGATAATTCTGCTGCGCATCGCCTATCGAATCCTGAAGTCGAACGAATAGGACGCACCGATGCCAACGGTGGTCTGGTTCGACGACCCCCGCAGCTTCACCAGCGGGCTGTCCGCGGCATCGCCGAGCAGCTTCTCGTATTCGACATAGGCGTGGACCTCCCACTGCGGATTGATGCGATAGGAGACCTGGCTGCCGAAGCCGACCGAATGCGCGCCGCCCTTGGCATCGTATGTCGGCAACCCCGACGCCAGCGCCTGCGCCGCGTCGACGCCGAAATAGGGAGCGGTCGCCTTGGTGCTCTTCCAGGTGAAGCGCGGGCCGGCCGAGATCGTGAGCCTCTGGATCAGCGGCACGATGACGTCGGCGGAGACATCGGCCACCGTCCCGGTATGGCCGCCCATGCCCTGGCGCAATTCGCTGCGCAGGCGCAGCCAGTCGACCGGATAATATTCGACGAAGCCGCCGAGCTCGTACGCTGCCTTGACGTCGCCAAGGCCAGTCAGCTCGGCATATTTGTCGGCCTTGCGCGAGGCGACGTATTTGAACGCGGGCCCGGCGCGGAAATTGCCGACGTCGAGCAGCGCGATGCTGGCGCTGTCGCGCGGCCCGCGAAACTGGTCGATCGATCCGGCGCGGCGGATGGTGAAGATCGGGATCGGGACGAACTTCCCGTTCTTCGCCCCGACGAAATCGGGCGTGTACTCTCCGCCGATGCCGACCATGACGGTCCAGTTGCCGGAGGGCGAAGGCAGCAGCGGCAGGTCGAACGGCGGAGCCGGCAGCGTGAACGCCGTCTGCGCGCGGGCGGATTGAGGGATCGCGATGACCGCGCCGAGTACGGCGAGAAAAGTGGTCAGCGATATCTGCCGCGCGCTCCCCGCAGGGTCGAGAGCGGCTTCGTCAAGATGCTTCATTTACAGGGCCCCGGACCGGCCATGCTGGCCTGGTCTGATACGTGTGGCTGGAGCCCCAGCATATGATCCGGCTAAATTGCCCCAAGATTGCAGGGCGAAACCGCCGCCTTCGTCCATTGCCGACACGCGCGCCGCAGGATCAACATTGCCCGAACATTGCCGGGGCGTGCCCCTGTCCGGAAACTTCGGCCGGCGGCGTCTGTCCGCGCCCGCGTTCCTGCCTTCGATTCGCCCAGCTCGCTGCCTTAATGGGAACTCTGCGCACGAGCCGAAGCACCCAGACGTCGGCCAGGGAGCGTTACGCTCGGGGTCTTGTCACCCAGCAGAGTCAAGGACCGACCCGCGTGCGTTCCCTCGTGATCGAAGACGAACCGCAGATCGGCGCCTATGTCAGCCGCCTGCTCGGGCAATTGCACGGCGTCGTGGACGTCGTCGGCTCGATCGCCGATGCCCGCCAGGCGCTGGAGAATTTCAAATACGATCTCGCAATCGTCGACCGGATGCTGCCCGACGGCGATGCGCTCGAGGTGGTCGCGGCGCTAAGTCAGTCGCCGGAGCGTCCCGCCATCATCATGCTGACGTCCAAGGACACCAAGGAGGACGTCGTCGACGGCCTCAACGGCGGCGCCGACGATTATCTCGGCAAGCCGTTCGAGCCGCAGGAGCTGATCGCACGGGTGCGTGCAGTGCTGCGGCGGCCCCGGTTGCTCGCGCCTTCCGTGCTGTCGCTCGGCAATGTCGAGCTGCATCTCGGCAGCAACGAGGTCGTGGTCGCCGGCAGGAAGATCCTGCTGCGGCGGCGCGAGGCGCTGATCCTCGGCGCACTGCTGATGCGGCGCGACCGCGTCATCACCCGCGCCGCCCTGATCGAGGAAATCTACGGTTTCGACGACGAGATCGAATCCAACACGCTGGAAGCGCAGGTCTCGCGCCTGCGGAAGAAGCTGGCCGCGTTCGGCGGCGACGTCGAGATCCGCAGCATGCGGGGCATCGGTTACATCCTGCGGCTGGCGACGCCGCGATGACGTCGATTGCCCGGACGTTCGCGATCTCGCTCGGCATCGCCGCGACGACGATCTTCCTGACCATGCTCGGCGTCTTCATCTGGCGATATCCGACCGAGGAACACGAGTTTAGGTCCTGTCAGGTCGTGGCTGCCATTCTCGATCGCGCGACGGTCATAGAAGGGCAAAAACTGACGGTACGTCCGACTCCTGCCCTCGAGGAATTGAAGGCGGACAGCCCGAACCTCTGGTACGTCATGTCCGCGGGCGAACTGCTCAGCGAGTACGGCAGCGAACATCGGCCCGCCCTCCCCTTCGTGTTTCCCTACCGCGGGCCCGTCGGCTCCTCCGTCTTCAGCACGCTCGACCAGAACAGCACTTTCTGTCTCTCCGCCGTACAGCGGGGCTCGTTGCGGCTCGGGATGATGGTTGGCGAGCCTCAGGTCCGCTTTGGCCGGATTGCACGGACGTTTCTCCTCCGCAGGGTCTTTTCGATCATGCTCGTGGCGCTGGCCTTTGCAGCGACCGTTGCCGTCGGCTCGGCGCTTGCTGCGCGTTTCGTCTCACGTAGCATCGAGCGGGTCGCGCGGCGCGCGCTCGCGATCGATCCGTCGGCGCCGCAAGGCTTGATATCCTTGTCGGAGGTCCCCTGCGAGCTAAAGCCCCTGGTCGAGGCGCTGAACCGCGCCTTCGGCGAGATCGATGCCTATATCAGGATGCAGCGCCGCTTTCTCGGCAACGCCGCCCATCAACTGCGCACGCCGCTCACGCTTCTGCGCGCGAAGATCGAGGACGTGCCCGAGCCCGCCCTGAGGGCCGAGTTGGTGCGCGACGTCAGGCGCCTGACGTCGCTGGTGTCCGCCATGCTCGACCTCGCCCGGCTGCAGAATCACGCGGTCGAGAAGCGGCCGATCGATCTCGCCCAAATCACGATCGAGGTGCTTGCCGATTTCGGTCCCTCGGCGCTGGACGCCGGCATCGAGCTCGCGCTCGACCAGGCCGAGAAAGGTCCGGTCCTGGTGCTGGGCGTCGACGCCGCAATCCGCAGCGCGCTGGCCAATCTCGTCGGCAACGCGCTGATCCATGCCCGCGGCGCGCGCCGCATCGTCGCCACGCTGGGCCCCGACGGCGTCTCGATCGACGACGACGGCGCAGGCCTGCCCGATGGCGCCGAACACAAATTGCTCGAGCCGTTTCAGACCGGCAATACCGCCGGCGACGGTGCCGGGCTCGGCCTGTCGATCGTCCGCGAGATCATGGCGGCCCACAACGGCGAGTTGATCATCTCGTCCGCACCCGGCCGTGGCACGACCATGAGCCTGCGCTTTCCGGCGACCGTCGCGCCGACCGGACCTGCGCAGCTGGCGTTGCAGACAAGCTAGCTGCGAGCTGCGTCGATCGATGCCGCGAAACCGTCCTGAAACATTGACGCGAAAAACTTCGTCATCGTTTCGTCCTGTCGCATCACGCAACCAATAGGTTCGCCCACGGACACACGAATGTTCGCACACGAGCGAACCTCCTTGTGCATCGCCACGACCAAACCTCCGATTGACATCTTCAACGGAGATTTTCCAATGCGTGGTCTCACAATGATTGCCGTCGCCGGCGCCTTGATTGCAAGCTCCACCGGCGCCTTCGCGGGTGAGCTTCCCTCTTACGAAGTGAAGTCGTTGCCGATCTCGGCGATGCAGGTGCAGGTGCTCGGCAGCGCCGGCGTCGAGGAGCAGTCGGCCGCGCCCGCGATGACCGTCGCCGGCATGCCCGCCTCGCCCGCGCAGGTTTCAGTGTTGTCCCCGCGCGTAAAACGGCTTGCCAGCGCGGGTTCGGGAAGCGAGGCGCGCTGAGCCTTTCACATCGCTTGCGGCGCCTGCATCCGAAGCGGGCGCCGTCAGCGTTTTCAGGTCATGCTGCCGGGCATGAAACAGCGCACGCGCGGATGACCGTCGATGTAGTGCTTCCACACCATGGTGCGACCGATCTTGTTCGGCACGGTGATCACGGCGCCGTCGGGCACCACCACCCATTCGTCGTCGATGCGGACGCGGAAGCGGCCGTGATCGGACTCCCAATCGACGTCGGCAATGACATAGCCGTCGGCGTCGGTGCAGCATTGACCGAATTCGCTGTGCAGGCTCTCGAACCAGGGTTTTAGCGGCGAGTTGGCGTAGCGTCCGTCGTCGCGCGCCTGTGCCGGGATGGCCAGGAGCGCCGTCGCGCCCAGCAGCGTCGCCGCGCATAATCTTGAAGATTTCATCTCGTCGTCCCGCGATCAGAATCATTCGTGCGGGAGACAGACAATGTCGTCCGTTGTCCGTGCCTTGGCTCAAGGCACGGCGCCGGCGACTCGTTCCTCCAGCACCCTGGCGATAGCTATGCAAATCCGCTGCCAGCGCGCATTCCGGGGAACTACTGTCGCACGGCGCAACGGCATGCGCCTTTCGACGAATGCGGCGTAGGATCAAAATCCGACGCCGACGGGACGACTCTCAGAAATGGGACCGAGGTTACTGCTTGGGCGCCGGAGCCATCATCATGCCGCCGCTCTTCTTCGTCGCGGGCGCCGGCGGCTTGGTGGCCGCAGCCGGCGCGGGCAGATATTTCGCGACGATGGCGGGATCGACCTGGGCGATGTTGGCGTCGGGCAGGCGCATCCAGGTCTCGTCCTTGCCAAGCAGCGAAATGCCGAGATAGCCGCGCAGGGTCAGGGTCTGTCCGTCGGGGCTGACCTTCATGTTGGCCTTCCAGATCTGGCCGTCGCGGGGATTGAGCACGTTGCCGCCTTCGTACTTCAATCCTTCGCGCTTCATGTTGCGGACGAAGGAAATGCCGAGCACCGGCGCGTTCTTGCGATCGTCGGTGCACTTGCTGCAGATCTCGTTCGGATCGTCGCCGGGCCGCGGGAAGGTCTTGGCGATCACGCCTTCGAAGATGCCGTTATGGTCGATGAAGAGAAACCATCCGACCGTCTTGCCGTCTTCGACCTTCTGCCACAGGCCCGCCGCCGTGGGCTCGGTGGTCTGCGCCGCAGACGGCGTCACCGTCGCGAGCGACAATGCAAGCGCAAGGAAGGGGAGCAGCCGAAAGCTGGAAGAAATCCGCATTAGATCACCTTGTAATTCCACGACCGGAATGGCCGCAGACTACGGCGATTTCGCGAACGGTTCCAGCACCAGAAACATGGGGCATCCCCGCCTGCGCCGCTGCCGTCAGTTGACACCCAGCTTCTTTTGCAGGCTGGAGGACGAGGTCGTGTACTGGAACACGAGCCGCTTCTCCGGATAGACGTAGCGATGTGCTTTTTGCGACATCAGCGCGCCCTCGTGGAAGCCGCACAGGATCAGCTTGATCTTGCCGGGATAGGTGTTGATGTCGCCGATCGCGAAGATGCCGGGAACATTGGTCTCGAATGCACTGGTCTCGACCGGCACCAGATTGTTCTCCAGCGCAATGCCCCAGTTCGCGACGGGACCGAGCTTCATGGTCAGCCCGAAGAACGGCAGCATGGTGTCGCAGGCAATCTCGGTGATGCTGTTGTCGTTGCCCTTGACGGTCGCACCGGAGAGCTTGCCCTCGGCGCCGGACAACGCCGTGACCTGGCCGAGCCGCAGATCCATCTTGCCGCCGGCAACCAGCGCGCGCATCTGCTCGACGCTGTGGGGCGCGGCGCGAAACTCGTCGCGCCGGTGCAATAGCGTGATGCGCTTCGCGATCGGATGCAGATTGAGCGTCCAGTCGAGCGCGGAATCGCCGCCGCCGACGATCAGCACGTTCTTGTCGCGGAACGTCTCCATCTTGCGCACGGCGTAATGCACCGACGTACCCTCATAGGTCTCGATGCCCGGCACCGGCGGACGCTTGGGCTGGAAGGAGCCGCCGCCGGCTGCGATCACCAGCACCTTGCATTCGAACACCTTGCCCGCGTCCGTGGTGCAGCGAAATGCGGGATCGCCGATCTTCTCCACGGTCTCGACCATCTCGCCGAGATGGAAGGTCGGATGGAACGGCTTGATCTGCTCCATCAGCGCGTCGGTGAGGCCCTGCCCCGAAACCTGGGGAATGCCGGGAATGTCGTAGATCGGCTTTTCCGGATAGAGCTCGGCGCACTGGCCGCCGACCTTGTCGAGGATGTCGACGAAATGCGTCTTCATGTCGAGAAGGCCAAGCTCGAAGGCGGCGAACAGACCGCAGGGGCCGGCGCCAATAATCAGCACATCGGTTTTGATCACGTCGCTCATGTCGTCTCTTTATCGATCGTTATCGGTTGGACGGCGCCCGGCGGGCAGAGGTGACCCTGCCTGTCTAGCCAACGGGGATGAATCAGGGAAGGCATAAAAGCAGGAGCCCCCCGCAGCCGCGCCCACTTGCCGGGTCAGGATAACTGGGTTGTAACGGGGATGGATATGACGGAGATCAATCGGTGAACGCACCAAGCCGCCTCGACACGACGCCGCGTCTGGAGGACTTCCCCTTCCGCCTCAGCGACAATGTCCGCTTTGGCGATCTCGACCCCAACCAGCACGTCAACAACGCGGTCTACGCCACCTATTTCGAGACCGGCCGCGTCACGCTGATGAAGCTTCCCCAGTACGGCTTGACCCCGCCGGGCCTCGCCTGGATCATGGTGCGGCTCGACATGCATTTCCGCGCCGAACTGCACTGGCCGAACACGATCGAGTTCGGCCTCGGTGTGGTGAAGCTGGGACGGACGTCCGTGACCTTCGAGCAGGTCGTGTTCTCGGAGGGGAAATGCATCGCCTCGGCGATTTCGGTCGGCGTCCTGCTGGACGAGGCGACGCGCCGGCCGGCCCCGTTGACTGCGGAGGTGATCGAGAAATTCAGACCCTGGCACAAGCGCGGCATCGAAGTCGCGCCGCCGAGTGCATCGTAAATTTTGGGAAGGCGGATCAGGCCTGACGTTCCGGCGTCGTCACGATGAGACCGTCGAGCTCGTCGGAGACCTTGATCTGGCAGGACAGGCGCGAATTGGGGCGCACGTCGAAGCCGAAATCGAGCATGTCCTCTTCCATCGGCGTCGGGCTGCCGACCTTCTCGCGCCAGGCTTCGTCGACATAGACATGGCAGGTCGCGCAGGCGCAGGCGCCGCCGCATTCGGCCTCGACGCCGGGAATGCTGTTGCGGATCGCGGCTTCCATCACGGTTGCGCCGTTCTCGATTTCCACCGTACGGGTTTCGCCCTTGTGGTCGACAAAGTGAATCTTGGCCATGTGTGCTCGTGCTGCCGCGGTGCTGGGAATGAAGGAGGGTCCGGGCTGTCCTATAACGGGTCGATCAGCCCGGCGCCATAGGGTTTTGCTGCGAAGTGAATCCCGCTTTGCGGCAAGAAAATGCGTCAAAACAAGAGACTAGAATCCGGCTCGGCCGCTTGGCCTCAAGGCTTCAGGATCGCCTCGATGGCGGCGCGGGCCTCGGTGACCGCCTCCTTCAGCGCGGCGAGGGCGTGGCGCTGGTTATGGCCGGTCAGGATCGCAGTCTCGAGGCTTGCCGCGGCATCTGCCACCGCAAAGGCGCCGACCCCGCGGGCCGAGCCCTTGAGCTTGTGGGCCAGTGCGCCGGCCTCGGCCGGCAGGGCCGCCATCGCCGCCATCAGGCGGACCGCCTGCTCGGCGAACATGGCCAGCACTTCCTGTTCCAGATCCGCGTCGCCAAGCGTCATCCGGGAGAGGTGGTCGAGGTCGAGCGGGCTGTCGATGGGTGCAAGCGGGGGCGAGGGCATCCAGTCCATCCGTTGCAGTTCAGGCATCATGGCGCAGGCCCCGGCATCGCGCGACGGTTCCGCCGGTCCGGCGGCGAATTCAGCCCAGCCAAGCATGGAAATGGTTAACGAAATGTTTGGCTTCTTGAACGCAGTTCTGCCGGTTTATTGACGAAAAGTTGCCGCAATCGGGCGAGTCCGGTGGAGAATTACATTTAATGCTAAGGCGTTACGCCGCGATCCTGTTAACGATGATTAAGAATGTCTTAATCGCGGGCATTTCATTCGCATCGCTCTGCCAATAGGATGTTGCAGAAATTGGCGGACAAGCCGTCCGGGTGGGGACGGCTAGGAGATCCGCGTAAGCGGCATGATCCGGTCTGTGGGCTTGCGCAGCGCGCAGGGCTCGCGGGGGGACGCGTACAAGTAACGAGGGCTCGGACTGAACATGGCGAACACTCCGAAAAAGGTCAAAGACCCGACAGAAGTTGCGCTTTCTGCGATCCAGGAAGCCCTGAACATCAGCGACACGGCTGCCGACACCAGCCGCAACGCCGCCATGCGCAACGAGACCGCGCCTTCGGTGGCGCCGCCGCCCCCGATCTTCGACGAGCCGAGCTTCGAGCCGCGTCCTGCCGCCAATGAACGTGCAAACGTGTTCGACCCGGTCGAGGAGCCGCGCGCTTCGCGCCGCGCCGCCAACGACGACCGCGAGACCATCGGCCAGTTGCTCCAGGCGTTGCAGACGGGTCGCCCTGCCCGCAGCATCTACACCGGCGCGACGATCTTCACCGTGATCTGGCTCGCGGCCTGCGCCGCACTGACGATCGGCTTCCTGCCCTCGATCCAGGCCGCCATGGGCCAGAGCGGCGGCGTGCTGGCCATCGCCGGCCTCGTCACCATGTTCTTCGCGCCCATCATGCTGTTCTACTTCCTGGCGAGTTTGGTCTGGCGCGGCCAGCAGATGAGCTCGGTCGCCCAGGCGATGGCGCAGGTCGCGATCCGCTTCTCCGAGCCCGAGGGCTCGGCTTCCGATTCCATGGTCACCGTCGGCCAGGCCATCCGCCGCGAGGTCGCGGCGATGGGCGACGGCATCGAGCGCGCGATCGCGCGTGCCGGCGAGCTGGAGACGCTGGTCGCCAACGAGGTCGCCGCACTCGAACGCGCCTATTCCGACAACGAGGTGCGTATCCGCGCCCTGCTCCAGGACATCGCCCATCAGCGCGACAATCTGGTCGGCCAGGCCGAGCAGGTCCGCAGCGCCATCTCCGGCGTGCAGATCGATCTGCGCCACGACATCGCGCTGATCTCCGACGCGATCGCCTCGCGCGTCGACGAGGTCGCCAAGTCCATCACCGGTGCTCTCGAAGAGCGCGGCGCCCACATCACCAGCGCCCTGAGCAATGCCGGCGACAACATGATCCTGGCGCTCGGCGAGCGCGGCGGCGACCTGCTCGACCGCCTCGAGGAGGCCAGCAACGAGACCACGCGCGCCGTGCTCGACGCCAGCGAGCGGCTGACCACCAGCCTCAACTTCAAGACCGGCCACGTCCACGACGAGTTCGTCGACCTCGCCGACCGCGTCCACGAGATGCTGAACGAACGCATCGACCGCATCACCGGCGAGTTCGAGCAGCGCTCCGCCGCGATCGTCGACGGCATCTCCGAGCGCACCGAGCAGGTGCACGACAGCCTGAAGAACTCCTCGGACTCGCTGCTGCTCGAGCTCGAGCTGCGCTCCAACGACATCTCGGCCAAGATCGACGACGCCGGCAACCGCCTCGCCGGCCAGATCATGACGAGCGGCGACAAGGCGAGCGAGGCGCTCGACGCCACCGTCAACACCCTCGTCGCCAAGGTCGTGAGCCAGACCGAGACCGCGCACGACTCGCTGTCGCTGCAGATGAGCGCGTTCGACGAGCTGGTCAGGAACCAGGGCACCGAGCTGGTCGAGAAGTTCGCCCGCGACTCCGGCACGCTGGGCGCCCTGATCACGCGCCACATCTCCGAGTTCGACCGCACCGTGAAGACCTTCGGCGGCGAGATCGTCGAGCGCATGGGCCAGCGCACGCAGGAAATCCATGAATCGCTGAAGACCTATGTCGACAATTTCGACACCCGCTTCACCGCCAACGGCGGCGAGATCACGGCCGTGCTCGACCAGCGCCTGCTGCAGTTCGAGACCACGGTCGGCGAACGCGTCAGCAATCTCGACGCCTCGCTGAACGGCAAGATCGCCAGCCTCGACGGTACGATCGGCGGTCACATCAAGACCTTCGACGAGCAGCTCGTCGGCCGCGTCGCCGCGCTCGAACAGTCGTTCGACAGCCGCGCGAAGTCCATGACCGACACCATCGACGGGCGCATCAACACGCTGGCGACGTCGCTGACCGACGGCGCCGCGCAGGCGATCCAGTCGATCGACTCCCGCCTCACCCACCTGACGACGTCGCTCACCGGCGGCGCCTCGCAGGCCATCGAGACCATCGACGCGCGCCTCAACCACCTGACGAGCTCGCTGACCGATGGCGCCTCGCAGACCATCCAGTCGATCGATACCCGCCTGACCCACCTCACGACGACGCTGACGGGCAATGCGACGCAGGCGCTCGAGTCCATCGACTCCCGCCTCACCTACCTGACCACGGCCGTCACCAACGGCGCCTCGCAGGCCGTGCAGTCGATCGACACGCGCCTGACCCTGCTGACCTCGACGCTCACCGACGGCACCGCGCAGGCGATCGAGGCGGTCGACCGCCGCATCACCGGCGTCACCGAGATCATCGACGGCCGCAGCACGCATCTGACCGACACGGTCACGGCGCGCTTCCAGGAGATCCATCAGGCCATCGAGACCAAGGTCGGCTCGGTCGCGAGCGACATCGACGTGCGCGTGGCGCAGTTCGAGGACCTGCTCGGCTCGCGCGTCGAGGCCGTCGCCGGCCGCATCGAAAGCAGCGGCCGCCAGGCCAGCGAGGACATGATGTCCCGCGCCGAGATGATCTCGACCGCGATCCGCTCGCATGTCGAGGACGCCGAGCGCTCGCTCACCAACCTCGTCGTCAACACCAGCGAGACGATCCAGACCGGCGCCCGCACCGCCCAGCAGTCGCTGATGACCGTCTCCTCGGACGTCAACGCCCAGCTCAAGATGACCTCCGCCGAGGTCGAGCGCGCGCTGACCGCGGTCGGCACCGGTTCGGCGAACTCGATCCTGAGCAGCGCCCGCGAGGCGCAGGCGACGCTGGTCGCGGCGTCGGGCGAAGCCTCCAACCAGATCAAGGCGCTGTCGGCCGACGTCGAACGCACGCTGTCGGCGGCAGGCTCTGCCACCGCGGCCTCGATCCTGGCCGGCGCCCGCGAGGTGCAGACCACGCTCGTCACCGCGTCCTCGGATGCGGCCAACCACGTCAAGACGCTGACCGCCGACGTGCAGCGCTCGCTGTCGCTGGCCGGCACGACCACGGCGGAATCGATCACCGCCGGCGCCCGCGACGCGCAGAGCGCGCTGATCGCGGCCTCGACCGAGACCGCCAACCAGATCAAGGCGCTGTCCTCGGACGTGCAGCGCTCGCTCACGATGGCCGGCACCTCGACCGCCGAAACCATCGTGACCGGCGCCCGCGAAGCCCAGAGCACGCTGGTCACCGCGTCCTCGGACGCGGCGAGCCAGGTCAAGTCGCTCGCGGCCGAAGTGCATCGTTCGCTCTCGCAGGTCGGCCAGTCGACCGCCGAGACGATCACCACCAGCGCCCGCGACGCCCAGAGCACCCTGCTCACGGTCTCGGCCGAGCAGACCAGCCAGGTCCGTTCGCTCGCCGCCGAGATGCAGCGCGCGCTGGCAACCGCCGGCGGCGCCACCATCGAGGCGCTCACCAGCGGCGTGCGCGAAGCCCAGGGCTCGCTGATCTCCGCCTCGACCGACGCGGCTAGCCAGATCAAGTCGCTGACCACGGACATCGAGCGCACGCTGACCGCTGTCGGCGCCGACACCGCCTCGACCATCCTCAACAGCGCGCGTGAGGCCCAGATCTCGCTGACCTCGACCTCGGCGGATGCCGCGAGCCAGATCCGCACGATCTCGACCGAGATCGAGCGCACGCTGAGCACGGCCACCGCGAACGCGACCAACGACATCCAGACCAGCGCGCTCAACGCCCAGAACGCGCTGATCACCGCCTCCAACGAGGCGAGCTCGCGGGTCAAGTCGAGCTCGGCCGACGTCGAGCGCTCGGTGCTCGCCGCCTCGAGCAGCTTCGGCCAGGCCATGACCGGCAAGACCGACGAGATCGTCACCTATGTGCAGCAGCAGGCCGACCGTCTGTCGAACATGATCGACGCCAAGCGCGGTGCGCTGGTCGACGCGATCGGCTCGAAGACCAGCCAGCTCACGCTCGACATCGACCGCGTCACCTCGGACGCGCTGAAGTCGATCGAGACGCGCGGCCAGGCCTTCTCGCAGACCATGATGGGCAACGGCTCGGAAGTCGCGCGTACCATCAACGCGGCCAGCGAGATCGCGACCAGCGCGGTCGGCAAGTCGCTCAAGGACCTCGAGCAGGCCTCGCGCTCCGCGATCGACCAGTCGCGCCAGGTCTCGATCGCGGCCGTCACCGAGATGCAGGAGACCAGCAAGATCCTGCGCACCGACACGGTGGCACTGTTCGAACGGCTGCGCGAAGGCAACATCCTGCTCCAGGAGGTGCTGACCGGTGCGCACGACAACCTCAACTCGCTCGAGCGGGCGCTGGTGACGCGTGTCGCCGACTTCGTCTCGGCGATGAACGACGTCACCTCCCGCAACGGCGCGGCGACGCAGAACCTGGAAGACCAGCTCAACGTCTTCAACAGCAAGACCACGAAGGCGCTGCAGGATCTCGGCGAGCTGTCGACCCAGTTCGACGCGCACGGCAAGGCGCTGGTCGAGGCCGCACAGGTCGTCGAGCAGAGCAACAAGAACACCACCGCCTCGCTCGCCGAGCGCAAGCAGGCGCTGGAATCGCTCGTCACCACGATAGACCTGCGTACGGCCGACCTCGACCAGCGGCTGTCGCGCTTCACCGGCCTGCTCGACGAATCGCTGGCGGCCGCCGAAGAGCGCGCCCGCGACATCGCCCGCGTCGTCGCCGAGACCGCCGGCGCCGGCTCCGCCGCGATCACCCGCCAGTTCGAGGCGGTGCGCGTGGCGTCCGAGGAGGAGCACCGCCAGACCATCGAGGCGATGCACGACATCTACCGCCAGACCACGGACGAGGCGGATGCGATGTTCAAGCAGTCGACCGAGAAGTTCACCAACCTCGTCTCCAGCATGAAGCAGATGGCCTTCGAGATGCACAACGAGCTCGAAGCCACCCGCAACGAGCTGCGCCGCGGCGTGCTCGAGATGCCGCAGGAGGCCGCCGAGAGCACGGCGCAGATGCGCAAGGTGATCGTCGACCAGATCGAGGCTCTCGCCGAGCTCAACCGCATCGTCGCCCAGCACGGCCGCGGCCTCGACGTCACCACCGCGGGCCGCGCGTCCGTCGCCGTCCAGCGCCAGGAAGAGCCGGTGATGGCCATTGCCGGCGGTCGTGGCACCGAGACCCGCATGCGCGACACCGGCAGCGCTTCCACGCTGCCGCCGCCGGACCTCGGCATGCCGGCGCCCTCGCGTCGCACCGAAGCGCCGCCGGTCGCGCCGTCCAGCAACGACCAGGGCCGTGACGGCTGGCTGTCGGACCTGCTCAACCGCACGGACGCCAATCAGGGCGCCCCGACCGGTCAGGCTCCGCGTGGCCGCGCCGCCCCCGCGCCGCAGCCGCAGGCCCCGCAGGCCAGCAGCAATCCGCTGGAATCGCTGTCGCTCGACATCGGCCGGCTGATGGACCGCAACCTCGCGGCCGAGATGTGGGACCGCTACCAGCGCGGCGAGAACAAGGCCTTCACCAAGCGCCTCTACACGCCCGCCGGTCAGAAGGCCTTCGACGAGGTCGCCCGCAAGTACCGCGCCGACCGCAACTTCAAGGGCACGGTCGACCGCTACGTCGCCGAGTTCGAGCGCCTGCTCGACGAGGTCGCCCGTGACGGCCGCGGCCCGCAGGAGCTGCGCGGCCACCTGACCTCGGAGACGGGGCTGGTCTACACGCTGCTCGCGCATGCGGCGGGCCGGCTGGGGTAACGGGCAAGTCATCAACGAATGAGAAAACGGAGGCCTCGCGGCCTCCGTTTTTGTTTGGGCGCGTCACTTCGAGAGGGGCTCGTAGCCCGCATGGAGCGCAGCGCAATGCGGGGAGCTCAGCAAAAAGTCCCGGATTACGCTTGCGCTCCATCCGGGCTACCAAGGCGGCTTCTACAAGCTCCATCATTGCGAGGAGCAAAGCGACGAAGCAATCCAGACCGACTGGATTGCTTCGCTACGCTCGCAATGACGTGGAGAGAGAAGCGCGAACGTGCCCCTCCTACCGTCTCGGCGCCGGTGCCTGCCTCGGCGGCTCCGGCGGCGGCGCGGGCGGTGGCGCGCTGCTGTTGCTGGCGCCGAACAGGACGCGGGTCGGGTTGCGGTCGAAATTGTTCACGGCGCGGCTGATGTCACCCAGCGTGCGGCGACCGTCGGCCATCAGCGCACCCGAGCGCTTGTCGAAATCGTCGGCGAGCTCGCGGATCGACTTCACCGCCTGGAACAGCTCGCCGCCGTCCTTGCCGCCGGCGAGCGTATTGAGGCCGAGCATGAGATTGTCGGCCTTGAGCACGACGCCGTCGACCTTGGCCATCACGCCGTCGATCTTCTCGGAATTGCGCGCGAGCGAACTGGTGAAGGTCTCCAGATTCTTCAGCGAGTTCTTCACCGATTCCTGATTGTCGGCGACGATCTTGTTGATGTTCTGCAGCGTGCCGCGGATCGCCTCGGTGACGTCCTGCAGCTTGTTGGGGTCAGCGGTCAGCGTCGGGATGCCGTCCTGGTCGAGCGGCGGCGGGGCCGCGGCTTCGTCGCCGCCCTTGAGCGAGATCGCGGCAACGCCGGTCAGGCCCTGGAATTCGAGGCCGACCAGGGTGTCCTTGCGGATCGGGGCGTTGTTCTCGATCATGGCGAGTGCGACAACCCGCCGCGGGTTGTCGAGCTTCACCGAGACCACCTCGCCCACCCGGATACCGTTGAAGTTGACGCTGCCGCCATTGCGCAGGCCGGCCGCCGGGCCCTCGAACACGACGCGCAGCGGGCTGCGCTGCTTGGTGGTGTGCAGCGACTGGAACCACAGCACGAAGCCGATCGCCGCCGCGATCACCGCCAGCGTGAACGATCCGATCAAAACGTAGTTCGCCCGCGTTTCCATCAGGTGCTCCGGCTACTCATCCCAGCTACTCAAGTCATGACCGCGCGGGCGCGCTTGCCATGGAAATACTGCCTCAACCAGGGATGCTGCGAGGCCTGCATGTCGGCGATCGACCCTGCCGCAATGATCTTACCGTTCCCTAAAACGGCGATGCGGTCACATGCGGTGTAAAGGCTGTCGAGATCGTGGGTTACCATGAAAACCGTCAGCCCCAAAGTGCGCTGGAGCGTCCTGACCAGGTCGTCGAAGTCGCCGGCGCCGATCGGATCGAGGCCCGAGGTCGGCTCGTCCAGGAACACGAGATCCGGATCGAGCGACAGCGCGCGGGCGAGCGCGACGCGCTTGATCATGCCGCCCGAGAGCTCGGAGGGAAAGCGTTCGGCGACCTCCGGCTTGAGCCCGACCATGGTGAGCTTGGCCATAGTGATCTCGTCCATCAGCCGCTGCGAGACGCGAAGATATTCGCGCATCGGAAACTGGATGTTCTGCCGCACCGTCAGCGAGGAGAACAGCGCGCCCTGCTGGAACAGGACGCCCCAGCGCCGCTCGACGTTGCGGCGCTGCGAGGTGTTGGAGGAATCGAGGTCGACGCCGAACACCTCGATGGAGCCCGCAACCTTCGGCACGAGGCCGATGATGGTGCGTGTCAGCACCGACTTGCCCGCGCCGGAAGGGCCGACAAAGCCCAGGATCTCGCCGCGCTTGACGTCGAGGTTGAGGCCGTCGAGCACGCGTGTCGCGCCGAACTGCACGGTGATGTCGCGGACGCGGATGATGGGATCTGAGGTTTCGCGTTGAGCTTCTCCTGCCATCGTCACATCCCGATCGAGGCGAAGAAGATGGCGAACACGCCGTCCATCACGATGACGAAGAAGATGCCCTTCACCACTGAGGCCGTGGTGTGCTGCCCCAGCGATTCCGCGCTGCCCTGTACGGCAAGGCCTTCGACGCAGGCGACGATGCCGATCACGGCGGCCATGACCGGGGCTTTCACGATGCCGACGATGAAATGGTCGATCGAGATGGCGTCGCGCAAGCGCAGCAGGAAGGCCTCGGGCTCGACCCCGCCATAGAGCCAGGCCACGAGCCCGCCGCCATAGAGCGCGGCCATCGCGCCGAGGAAAGCGAGAATCGGCAGCGCCAGCACGAGGGCCATCATGCGCGGCAGCACCAGCACCTCGATCGGATCGAACCCCATGGTGCGCAGCGCGTCGATCTCCTCGCGCATCTTCATCGAGCCGAGCTCGGCGGTGTAGGCGCTGCCCGAGCGTCCCGCGACCATGATCGCGACCAGCAGCACGCCGATCTCGCGCAGCACCAGCACGCCGAGCATGTCGACCACGAAGATGTCGGCGCCGAAGCGGCGGAAATGGAAGATGCCTTGCTGGGCGATGATGCAGCCGATCAGGAAGGTGATCAGCACGATGATCGGCACCGCCCGCCAGCAGACCTGCTCCATGTGATGCACGGTCGAGGTCAGACGGAACGAGCGCGGATGGATCAGGACGCGAAACCCTGCCGCGAGCACGGCGCCGAGCATGTCGACGAGGCCCGCGACCGTCCCGCCGACGCCGGCCACGGCCCGGCCGATCTGCTCCAGCATGCCGGTGATGGTGACCGGGCTGCTGTCGACCACCGCCGTCGCCCGGACCCGCCGCACCTCGTCCACGAGGCTGGAATAATTGGCGGACAGTCCCGCGATCTGGGCCTCGACGGGCCCTTTCGTCAGGCTGCGGCGCAGCCGCTCGATCAGCCAGGCGCCGAAGGTGTCGAGCTTGGCGACCTCGGAGACGTCGATGAAGATGCTTTGGGGGCTGCCGGCGAGCTTTTCGGCGTCGGCCACCATCCGCTCCAGGACCGGCGCGAAGCTCGCGGTCCAGGTCCCGGTGGCGCAAAGTGCCAGCGCGTTGCCCTTGGCAATCCGTTCCAGCTTCGGATCGCTATTCAAATGTCCGCTCCCGTGCCGGGGCGGAGAAAATCAGATGGTTGCGCACGCGCCCTTACCCAGAGAAGGTATCCCCAAGTGGTTAATGTTAGTTGCTAGAGGTAACTAGCAGGTTCAGATTTCGCCAGAGTTCAAAATGACTTCCATGAAATTTGCGTCCCTGGCGGCGCGAATCGAGCGCTTCCCGATCGCAGGCAGCTTTACCATCAGCCGGGGGGCCAAAACCGAGGCCGTGACGGTCGTTGCGGAGGTCAGCCGGGACGGCCTGACCGGCCGCGGCGAGTGCGTGCCCTATCCCCGCTATGGCGAGACCCCCGAGGCCACGCTCGGCGCCATCCAGGCGATGCAGCAGGCCGTCGTGGACGGGCTGACGCGGCAGGCCCTCCAGGCCGCCATGGCACCCGGTGCGGCCCGCAACGCCCTGGATTGCGCCCTGATCGACCTCGAGGCCAAGGCGGCGGGACAACGGGCCTGGAACCTGCTCGACCGCCCGGCGCCGGGCGAGCGCACCACGGCCTACACGATCTCGTTGGGGACCCCCGAAGCCATGGCCGCCGCGACCGCCAAGGCGGCGCACCGGCCGCTGCTCAAGATCAAGCTCGGCGGCGCCGGCGATCCAGAGCGGATCGCCGCGGTGCGCAAGGCCGCACCCGAATCCGAATTGATCGTCGATGCCAACGAGGCCTGGACCGAGGCCAACCTGGAAGCCAACCTCGCCGCCTGCAACGCCGTCGGCGTCACGCTGGTGGAACAGCCGCTGCCATCAGGCAAGGACGAGGCGCTGGCAAGAATCAAGCGGCCGCTCGCGGTCTGCGCCGACGAGAGCGTGCACACGCGCAGCTCCCTCGCCTCATTGCGCGACCGCTACGACGCCGTGAACATCAAGCTCGACAAGACCGGCGGCCTCACCGAGGCGCTGGCCATGGCCGATGCCGCGCAGGCGCTCGGCTTCGAGATCATGATTGGCTGCATGGTCGCGACCTCGCTGTCGATGGCGCCTGCCATGCTGGTGACGCCGCAGGCGCGCTTCGTCGATCTCGACGGACCCCTGCTGCTGGCGCGCGACCGCGATCACGGCCTGCGCTATGACGACAGCCTGGTCTATCCGCCCGACGCCTCGCTCTGGGGCTGAGCCTTGAGCCGATGCCGCGCCGACCAGATCAGGGCAGCACCGGCGGCGGCCATCGCCGCCATGACGTAGTACACGCCCTCACCGTAGCGCGCATAGATCGCGCCTGACGCGATCGACGTCGTTGCGCCGAGCAGCCCGTTGCAGGCGGCGTAATAGCCCTGCCCGCGCGCGATCTGATGCGCGGGCACACGCTGCACCAACAGATTCATGGTGCCGAGGATGGTCATGCCGAAGCTGAAGCCGTGGCCGAGCTGGGCGATCGCGAGCAGCGCGAGCGGCGGCTCGCTGGCGGTGACGATCCAGCGCACGACGGCGCTCAAGCCCCCGATCGCCATCAGCGTGGACGGATGCAGCGAGAAGCGCGGCGACAGCGCGAACACCACGATCTCGGCAATCACGCCCAGCGTCCACAGCGCCGCGATGGTCAGCCCGCTGAGGCCATGGAGCTGCCAGTTGATGGCCGAGAAGGTGTAGAACGCGATGTGGCTGCTCTGGATCAGTGCCGCCGATGCGATCACGGCCCAGAAGCCGGCATCGCGCAGCAGCGCCTTGCCGGCATGCCTCTCCGGCGCCCTCCGCCCGAGATCGTCAAGCGGCTGAAGCAGCAGGCTGGCGAGAACCGCAACGACGGCCCAGCCCACGATGACCCAGATCAGGTCGCGCGGCGCGATGCTGTCGACGAGATAGCCGCAAGCGAGCGATCCGGCCGCGAAGGCTGCCGAGCCCCACAGCCGCAAGGGTCCATAGTCGAGCCCGTAACGGGCGACGCCGCGCAGCGCATAGGCGTCGGTCAGCGGCATCGTCGGCGTCCACATCATGCAGGTCAGCGCGTAGATCAGGAACAGCGCCAGCGGCTGCTGCTGCAGGCCAAGGACCGAGAATCCGATCGCCGTCGCCAGCACCGAAACCATGATGCCGCCGCGAATGGCATGTCGCTTTTCGGCAAAGGCCGTGACTTGCGGCAGCGTGGTGAAGCGCGTGATCGCCGGCAGCGCGTTGATGAGGCCGATCCAGGCCGCGTCGATGCCGATCGCCTTCAGCCACACCGGAAAGAACGGCATATGCGTGCCCAGAACCGCGAAGAAGGCCGAGTAGAACAGGGCCAGGTTCACGGCGAATCGCCGCTTCTTCGCTGCCGCGATGGGGATTTGTGATTCGGACTGCATCAAACCAATTGCGATTCGGTCGATATCGTGGTGATCGTTACAATAACGCGCAGTGATTTGCGCGACGAGATCGCCATGGCCAACGAAGCATTCGCCCTTTCGCCCATGTCTGCCCGCGCGGCCGAGCCGAACGAGCAGGATTACGACGCGATCCGCGAAGCCTTCATGGAGACCGCGCGCGGCCGCTGGTTCCTCGGCGAATACGCCAAGCGCAACCGCAATGCCGACACGCGCATGGTGCTCGACGCAGTCGCGAAGATCGAAGAAACCCTTGCCGCGCAGCGACAACCCGTCGTCGAAGATCGCCTGCCCGAAGCGCTGGTCGAGATCCGCCGCGCCATCCGCGAAGCCGAGACGATCGCGCTTGCAGCGTTCGACCCCGGAGCGATCGAGGCGAGCCTTGCGCCTATCCCGCGCGGGGTGCGCATCATCAAGGAGATCTCCTGGCGCTGGCGCGAGATCGGCGCCGACGGGCGAATCTGCGACCTGATTGATTCGCAGCTCGCCTCGATCGAGGCCGCCTGCGGACAGGCCACGACCATTGACCCCCGCGTCGAGCTCAGGATTGCGTTTGATCTGCTGAAGGACCGGGTCGAACAGACTGACGGCGGCACAACGCCGCAGGCACCCGCTCCGGTGCAGGAGGCACCCTCATTCGTCGCCGAGGCCGCGCCCGTCGAGACCGCGCCCGCGGCGATGGCCAGTGATGCGCCCGCGACTGCAGAAGCACCCGTGGCTTTTACGGAGACGCCGCAGGACATCGCGGCAGCTGGCGAGCCGGAAGCTGCCATGGAAGCGGCCGGTGCTGCCGAAGCGTTTGCCGCTGCCGAGCCGGCATTGGACGCCGCAGCGGCGCCGGAAATCGCGACCGAAAGCCAGATCGCGATCCAGGAGATCGCGGTCCCGGACATCGCGCCCGACCAGGCCGCGCCCGAGACTATCGCGACCGAAGCGCGTGAAGACGTCTCGTTCGAGGAGCCGGCCCCCGAGCCTGCCGCCTTCGCGGAAGCCACAGGCGCATTCGCGCTCGACGCGGCCGCGCAAGCCGAAGACGACGCCGTGCTCGAGGCCATCGCGCTGGAGATGGCCGCGCCCGATCCGGAGTTCGACGAGATCATTGCACAGGCCGAGATGGACACGGCCATCCCGGAGCCGATGGCTGCGGAGGCCGCAGCACCCATCGCCGCCGAGCTGCCGGAGCCGGTCGCGTCTCAGCCGGTCGTCGCCCCCGTGGTGGAAGAGCCCGCCGCCGACGCGCCGATCGCAATGGACTCGCTCGCGCGCCTCACCGACGCCATTGCGGAAGCTGCCGCCGAAGTGATGGAGCAGCCGGCCCCGGCGATGGCCGCGACGGCAAATTTCGCCGCAGCACCGACGACGCCGCTGCCCAAGCTCTCGCCCGTTCCGGAGCCCTCGCTCGGCGCCACCATCCTCGCCAGCGGCATTCTGCAAAAGCCCCGCGCCCCCGCGAACGATCCCCTCGCCCCGATCCGTCGCATGACCCAGGCCGAGAAGATCGCGTTCTTCTCGTAAGGGGTGTGCTCCCCACCTATCAATTCCGTCATCCTGAGGCGCGAAGCTTGCGATGCGCACGCATCGTAAGCGGAGCCTCGAAGGATGAACGGCCGAGATGCAGCCGGGCCGTCGCCCTTCGAGGCTCGCTCAACGGCACGATGCGCCGCAGAGCGCGCGCCTAAGGGTGACGGTGATAGAGCGAACGGATCGGTGTATGTAGGGACCCACTAGAACCCGCTCACCACAGCCATGTCCCTCACCGAAGACACCCTCACCCTCTGGCGGCCCGTCGGCCCAAAGGAGCTGGAGCTGATCAGGCAATCCGGCATGCGCGCGTTCCCGCCGCGCCTGCCTGACCAGCCGATCTTCTATCCAGTATTGACCGAGGACTACGCCATCAAGATCGCGCGCGACTGGAATGTCCCGGCGAGCGGATCGGGCTTCGTGACGCGCTTTGCGGTCAAGCGGAGCCTCATCGAAAAATATGACGTGCAGGAGGCCGGCGGACGGGCGCATCTGGAGTATTGGATTCCCGCCGAAGATCTCGATGCGTTCAATGCCGCGATCGTAGGACCGATCGAGGTCATCCGCAGCTTTCCCTAGCCGCCGTCAGCGCCCCATCACCCGCAATTCCACACCGCACCGATCGGCGTGCGCGTCCAGCACGGGCCATAGCTGCCGCCGTTGTAGCGACCCCCGTTGAAGCCGGGGCGGCCGAAATAGTGCCACTCGCCGTCCCAGCGGTAATATTGCGGAACCGGATCGATGTACCAGTGGCGGCGGTCGTTGCGCGCGAGGCGCCGCATCGCGTCCTTCTGCTTGTAGAGCGGAATGCTGTTGCTCAGCGGCTGGCGATAGCCCGGCAGGAAGCCGTAACCGTGCCAAGCCTGCTTGGGACGCTTCTGCACGGGCTCAGCGGGCGCGACCGCGGGCAGCAGCGACAGGATGACAGCAACGAATAGACACAGAAGGCGAGACATGGATCGACGATAGACGCTCGCCTGCGGGATGGCCATTCAAATTCGAGTGGGAGGCATTTTTGCCGCTTCGACATGTCGGCCTGCCCCGATAAGCTTGCCGGGCGCAGCAGGAGCTGCGCGAATAATTTGCGGAGTGAACGCATGCCTGAAACCCCGCACGTCGGCGCTTTCGCCATCGTTCCAAGCAACGATCTTGCCGCTGCAATTCCGTTCTGGGAACGCCTCGGCTTTGCGCGCAGCGGCGGCGATGCCGGCTATGTCATCATGCGGGGCTGGGGATGCGAGGTGCATCTCACGCAAGCCGGCGACGGCCCATGGCGCGTGCCCGAGCACAATCCCTTCGGCATCTTCATTCGCACGCCCGATGTCGAGGCCATTGCCGCGCGCGTCGACGATCTCGTCATCCGGCCCGGCGGCGTGCTGCGTCACCGCGAATGGGGCATGTATGAAGTGGGCATCAACGGACCCGACGGTCTCCTCGTGCGGATCGGCTGGCCATCTCAGCTGATGCGAGCCTCTGGTGTTGGAGCGTGATCTTTTCGGAAAACCGCTGCACACTTTTCCGGATCGTGCGCTAGCTGATCACGCCCTTCCGGATCAGGAAGCAGCCGTAGCCTCTGCTGTCGCCGACCTGCACCACGCCAAACCCCGCAGCCGCCGCGCGATAAAAATCCGGCCGCGACAGCTTGCCGGGAGCAATGGGGCCGCCGCTGGCGCGTTCGATCTCGGCCAGCACCGCGCGCTGCACGTCGGGCACACGGTCGGGATCGTCGACCGGCGCCATCACGCGCACCGGATCGGGATCGAAATCGTCGAGCGGATAGACCGACATGATGGCGCGGACGGCCGTCTCCATCGTCATGCCCGGCAGCTGGATCAGGCGCTGCGACGAGGTCGAGCGGGCGATGTGCGTGGCCGGGTGGTTGGCGTCGACGACCACGAGATCGTCGCCGTGGCCCATGGAGGCCAGCAGCCAGAGCAGATCGGGCGTCAGGATCGGATCGATCGATTTCAGCATGTGACGGCGGTTCCCTCAGCGATCGCTAACCATAGCAGGTTCCAAGCGTGATTCAGATCACGCTGGGGCACCATGGTGATCGCAATCACGGAGTTCAAGCTCGAACGCGGCCAGGCTTCCCCGCAACCAATCTCGCATCGAGATCAGTGCCAAAGGAGCACGCCATGTTCCGCCTAAAGCCGTTGCTGATGACAGCCAGCCTCGTGGGAAGCCTGTTCGGCTTCGCCTGCGGCCCCGTTTCCGCGCAAGTCGCCCCCGTCGAGCCCGCTCCCACCGCGCTGCAGGGCCCGGAGCAGCGGGTGGCGCTGGTGATCGGCAATTCGAACTACCAGAACGCCCCGCAGCTCGCCAATCCCGACAACGACGCGCAGTCGATGGCGCAGTTCCTGAACTCCGCCGGCTTCGAGGTGGTTGCCGCCACCGACCTCACCCAGAACGACATGCTCCGCGTGGTGCAGGATTTCTCCGCCAAGGTTTCGGCCCGCGGTCCGAACACGGTGGCGATGGTCTATTACGCCGGCCACGGCGTGCAGCTCGCGGGCGAGAACTATCTCGTTCCCGTCGACGCCAAGGTGTCGAGCCAGACCGAGCTCGTCAACAATTCGGTGCGCCTCGTCGACGTGATGTCCACGCTGGAGACGATCCCGAGCCGCATGCGCATCGTCATCCTCGATGCTTGCCGCAACAATCCCTTCCCGAGCGTCAATGACGCCGGCCGCGGCCTTGCCATCGTCGATGCGCCGAACGGCTCGATCGTCGGCTACTCGACTGCGCCGGGTGCCGAAGCGCTCGACGGCACGGGCGGCCACAGCCCCTATACGCAAGCCTTCCTGAACGTCGCGCGCGAGCCCAACGTGCCGATCGAGCAGTTGTTCAAGCGCGTGCGCCTGCAGGTGAACCAGACCACCAGCGGCGCGCAGATCCCGTGGGAAAGCTCCTCGCTCACCTCAGATTTCACCTTCTTCGGTGACACCGCTGTCGCCGCCAACCGCGCGCCGGTGAATACGCCTGTGGTGCAGATGGCCTCCAACCTGCCGAGCCGCTCGACCCGTCAGGCCTATGACTACGTCGTGTCCGAGGGACGCCCGGAATACTATCAGGAGTTCATCCAGATGTATCCGCACGACCCGCTGTGCGACCACGTCCGCTGGCTGCTCAACAACATCCTGCTGTCGCAGGCCTGGCACAAGGCGGTGCTGGCGAACTCCCCGCTCGCCTACAAGAACTTCTACAACAGCTACAGCAACACGCCCTATGCGAAGGTTGCGCTGAACCTCGAGGCCCAGCCGAAGCAGATCCCCCTGATGCAGGCGACCAAATTCCTGGCGCCGCAGAACATTGCTCCGACCTTCAAGATCGGCAATCTCGGCCAGCCCAAATACATGCCGCTGCAGCAGGGCAATAATGGCGGCCAGATCAACGGCAACCTGCCGGTCGTGCAGAAGCTGGGCGACAGCAACGGCATCGGCAAGCTCGGCAATGGCGGCCAGATCGTCAATCTGCCCTCCGGCAACAACAACCAGCCGGGCCAGCCCAATGGTACGCCGTCGCAGACCCCGGGCAAGATCGTCACCCTGCCCGCGCCGACCAACACCACCAACAACAATGGCGGCATCGGCAAGATCGTGACCCTGCCGGCGACCAACAACAAGCCCAACGGCGGCAATGCCAGCGACAAGCCGGGCAAGATCGTGAGCATGCCGGTGAATGTCGGCAAGGGCGGCACGAATACCGAGACGAAGCCGGTGAACGTCCAGACGCAGAACGACCCGATCCGCGTCAACAACGGCGTGAAGATCAACAACAACCCGGTGAACAAGGTGCAGGTCCAGAACAACGTCCAGAACAACAACCGCCCGCAGTTCACTACGACCAACCGCATGGTCAACAGCGGTGGCAACAATTTCCGCCAGTCGATGAACCAGGCCCCGAGCATGGGCGGCGGCAACAACCACCGTGGCTTCATGCACTGATCGCAGCGGGTCAACAACAAAGGGGCAGAGCGGAAACGCTCTGCCCCTTCTTCATGTCGCCCCTTGAGGATCGTCATTCCGGGATGCGCCGTGAGGCGCAGGCCCGGAATGACGGCTAGGCCACCAGCTCGGCGAACAGATCCGCATCGACATTGCCGCCGGAGAGCACGATGACGACGTTCTTGCCGGCGACATCGAGGCGGCCCGCGAGCAGCGCGGCGAGCCCGACCGCGCCGCCCGGCTCGACCACGAGCTTCAGCTCGCGATAGGCAAAGGCGACGGCGGCGCCGACTTCCTTGTCCGAGGCCGTGACGCCGCGCGCCAGCAGCTTGCTGTTGATCGCAAAGGTCATCTCGCCGGGGATCAGAGCCATCAGCGCATCGCAGATGGTGCGGCCCGCAGGCCCATGCGGCTCGCGATGGCCCGCGGTCAGCGAAAGGCCGTGATCATCGAAAGCTTCGGGCTCGGCCACCACGATTTCGGCCAGCGGATAGCGCGCTTTGACGGCCGTCGCGACGCCCGCGATCAGGCCGCCGCCGGAAGCCGGCGCCACCACGATGTCGGGGCTGAGGCCAAGGCCCGCCATGTCCTCCGCGATCTCGCGCCCGGCGGTGCCCTGCCCTGCGATCACGAACGGATCGTCATAGGGCCTCACCAGCGTCGCGCCGCGCTTCTCGGCGATGCCTCGCGAGATCGCCTCGCGATCGTCCTTGTCGCGATCATAGAGCACGACCTCGGCGCCGTAGGATTTGGTGCGCTCGCGCTTGGACAGCGGCGCATCCGCGGGCATCACGATGGTCGCCTGCATGTCGAGGATCTTTGCCGCCGCCGCCACGCCTTGCGCATGGTTGCCGGAGGAGAACGCGACCACGCCGCCGGCGCGCTTGTCCTGCGGGATCGAGAACACCTTGTTGAAGGCGCCGCGGAACTTGAAGGAGCCGGTGCGCTGGAGCATCTCCGGCTTCAGAAACACCTTCGCACCGACGCGCTCGTTGAGCACGGGAAAGGACAGCAGCGGGGTGCGGATGGCGTAGGGCGCGATCACGCGCGCTGCGGCGTCGATATCGGCGGGGCCGATCGGGAGGAGCTGTTCGGTCATGGCCGATGTTATCGCGGCCGATGAGGCCCGGGCAAGGCATCTCCGCGCGAGGATTGTCGCCCAAGGCGTTTTCAAGCGAAATCGACGCCGGTTCGCGTGAAGAAAACGCGTCAAAACAAGAATCTGGAGCTATTTCGATCCATCGGATCGAGATAGCTCTAGGCCACGAAGCGGGGCTGTTCCGCGCCGTTTCGACCCGGCAGCACCGCGCCGACCGCCAAAATGCTGTCGATGAAGACCCGCGCCGAGGCCTCCCAAGTGTAGTTGGCGGCGAATTCGACGCAATCCTGCCGGGAGACGCCGAGCGCCGTGAAGCAGGCATTGCGCAGATCGTGATCGAGCGCGCCGACCGGGGCATCGCCGATCACGTCGCGCGGACCCTTCACCGGGAAGGCCGCCACCGGCAGGCCGCTGGCGAGTGCTTCCAATAGAACGAGGCCAAAAGTGTCGGTCTTGCTCGGGAAGACGAAGACGTCAGCGGCCGCGTAGATGTCCGCCAGTTCCTCACCGTGCTTCTCGCCCAGGAAGATCGCGTCGGGATAGGCCTCTTCCAGCGCGGCGCGTGCCGGGCCGTCGCCGACGATCACCTTGGTGCCGGGCAGGTCGAGGTCGAGGAAGGCCTCGAGGTTCTTCTCAACCGCGACGCGGCCGACCGACAGGAACACCGGTGCCGGCAGGCAGAGATCGACGGCGCGCGGATGGAACAGGCCGGTATCGACGCCACGGGGCCACAGCAGCACATTGTCAAAGCCGCGCTCGGTCAGCTCGCGCGCGAGCGCCGGCGTTGCCGCCATCACGGCACGGCTGGGCGCATGGAATCTGCGCAGCGCCCGCCAGATCAGCGAGCCCGGCACCGGCACGCGGGCGCGGACATATTCGGGGAAGCGGGTGTGGAAGCTGGTCGTGAACGGCAGCTTGCGCTGGCGGCAATAGCGGCGGACCATCAGGCCGATCGGCCCTTCGGTCGCGATGTGGATACTGTCGGGCCGCGCCTCCTCGATCAGCTTCGCGATCCGGGCCGGGCGGGGCATCGCCAGGCGCACGTCGCGATAGCTCGGCATTGCGAAGGTGCGGAACGATTGCGGCGTGAGGAACGTGAACACAACGCCGAGCCCTTCGGCAGCGTCTGCAAGCTTGGTCAGCGTCCGAACCACACCGTTGACTTGCGGGTGCCAGGCGTCGGTCGCGACCAGGATGCGCATCAGGCGGCCTCTGTTATGCAGCTCTGGCTGCAACCTGCGGGACGGCTGCCGGCTTCTGCAGATGATCCGCCCAGGTGATGATCTCGAAATGACCGTCGTCGTGCTCGACGAGCGCCGTGCAGCTCTCGACCCAGTCGCCGCAATTCATGTAGCGGATGCCGCCCTCGTCGCGGATCACGGCGTAGTGGATGTGGCCGCAGATCACGCCGTCGGCGTCGTGACGGCGCGCCTCGGCGGCCAGCGCCTGCTCGAACGCGCCGATATAGTTGACGGCGTTCTTGACCTTCTGCTTGGCCCATTGCGACAGCGACCAATAGGGCACCTTGAACATACGTCGGAAGAAGTTGACGAAGCGGTTCATCTGGATCGCGAAGTCGTAGGCCTTGTCGCCGAGATGGGCGAGCCAGCGCGCGTTCTGCACCACGAGATCGAAGATGTCGCCGTGGATGACGAGATAGCGCTTGCCGTCCGCGCCGGTGTGGACGGTGTTTTCGACGACGTCGATGCCGCCGAAATGCGTGCCGTAATAGTTGCGCAGGAACTCGTCGTGATTGCCGGGGATGTAGATGACCTTGGCGCCCTTCCGCGCCTTGCGCAAAAGCTTCTGCACGAGGTCGTTGTGGGATTGCGGCCAGTGCCAGCTCGATTTCAGGGCCCAGCCATCGACGATGTCGCCAACCAGATAGATCGTGTCGGCGTCGTGGTAGCGCAGGAAGTCGAGCAGAAGATCGGCTTGAGAACCGCGGGCTCCGAGATGAACGTCGGAGATGAACAACGTGCGAAAGCGCCGTTCCGGGCTCTCGTCACTCACATCGTAACTTCCCATGCGCGCCAGCCTGTAACAATGTCCCGTGACAGGGGGATGACCGATTGAACTTTTGAGGCACCTTCAGATACGAATCAAACTTCGCCTCGCCCTCCCTGCGAATATCAGCCGCATGCGACAATCAGGCGACATGGTGCCGCGGGAGCGCCGGGCCCCTGTTCGTTTCCGAGGCAATCTGCCCGCGGCACATCCTTCGAGACGCCCGCCGTTGGCGGGCCCTCAGGATGAGGCCGAGTGTGCGGCCCTAGTTTCAACGGGCACAGTGCTGCTTAGCCTCATCCTGAGGAGACCGCGTAGCGGTCGTCTCGAAGGACGAGGCGCGCGTTCAGGGGCAAGCCCGCGTCAGTAGAACTTGTGAAAATGATGGATCGGCCCGTGGCCGTGACCGACGCTGAAGCGGTCGGCGGCGCCGATCGCCGCGCTGATCCAGGCCTTGGCCTTGCGCACGGCGGTTTCGAGATCCTCGCCCTTGGCGAGGCCCGCGGCCACCGCCGAGGAGAGCGAGCAGCCGGTGCCATGGGTGTTGCGCGTGGCGAGGCGAGGCGCGGTGAGCGCGAGCGTGCTGTCGGCATCGACGAGATAGTCGGTGCTCTCGGCGCCCTCGCCGTGCCCGCCCTTGATCAGGACCGCCCGGCAGCCCAGCGCCAGCAGGCGCCGTCCCTGGCTCTCGATCTCCGCCTCGCTTGCCGCGACCTTCTCGTCGAGCAGCGCCGCGGCCTCCGGCAAGTTCGGTGTGATCACCGAGGCCAGCGGCATCAACCTGGTGCGCAGGGCGTCGACGGCCTCGGATGCCAGCAGGCGGTCGCCGGAGGTTGCGACCATGACCGGGTCGAGCACGATGTGCCGCGGGTTCCAGCGCGTCAGCGCCGCCGCAATCGCATCGATGCTGGCGACCTGGGCCACCATGCCGATCTTCACGGCCCCGACGTCGAGATCGGAGAACACCGCATCGATCTGCGCGGTGACGAAATCCGCCGGCACGGCGTGGATGCCGGTGACGCCACGCGTGTTCTGCGCGGTCAAGGCCGTGATGGCGGACGCGCCATAGACGCCGAGCGCGGCAAAGGTCTTCAGGTCGGCCTGGATGCCGGCGCCGCCGCTCGAGTCGGAACCGGCGATGGTGAGTGCGACCGGGGTCGTCATCGACGGGCACATTTGCTGGATTGGGACGCCATGGCCCGTCCTAGCGCGACCGTGGAACTCCAGCAAGCGCTGCCGAGCCGCGACGAGCCGTGATTCGCGACACCCGCGTGTTCCCGGGGGTCGGGCGGGCAGAGCACGGCCTCCGTACCCCAAGGGTGCGGGCATGAAAATGCAACCACGCCGAACCCTTGGTATAGTCGCGAACCTGCTTCGCCGATGCGTGAGACGTCAGTGGTGGAACTGTCCGGCGACACCGACGTCGCGGGCCGCCCCGGCCCGCAAGCTGCCTGACATGGAATCCTGGGGTGGAATGATGTGGGCCTTTTTTGAACGTCTCCTCGACTCGTCCATGCTCTCTCCGCACGGCATCTGCCTGTTGTGGGAGCCTGAGCTGATCTGGCTTCACGTCGTATCCGACGCCTGCATCGCCGCCGCCTATTTCTCGATCCCGTTTGCGCTCGCAATCCTCGTCACCAAGCGGCGCGATCTCAAATTCGGTTGGGTCTATTGGGCCTTCGCGATCTTCATCATGGCGTGCGGCCTCACGCATGTGCTGTCCATCTACACGCTCTGGGTGCCGGTCTACGGCATCGAGGGCATCGTCAAGGCGGCGACCGCGGTGGCGTCCGTGATGACGGCGGGCGCGCTCTGGCCGCTGCTGCCGAAGATCCTGACGATCCCCTCGCCGTTCGAGCTGCGTCAGGTCCAGGCTGCGCTCGAGGAAGAGGAGATCAAGAGTCGGGACGCCACGCTGCTGCTCCAGCAGGTCAGCGACGCGCAGCGCGCGATGCGCGACAGCATGGCGCGCCTCACGGCCATCGTCGAGACCGCGGTCGACGGCGTCATCCTGTTCGACGCGCAGGACCGCATCCTGCTGTTCAATCCGGCCTGCGCGCGCCTGTTCGGCTACTCGGCCGACGAGGTGATGGGCCGCAACGTCCGGATGCTGATACCCGAGGCGGGCGCCGCGCCAGACGGTCAGGGGAGGCAATTCGCGACCGCCGGCGAGGCCACCGGCCTGCGCAAGGACGGATCGACCTTTCCGATGGAGCTGTCGGTCGGCCAGGCGCGACAGGACGGCGAATTGATCTTCGTCGGCATCGTCCACGACCTGACCGCGCGCAAGCTGACCGAGCAGCAGCTTCAGCAGGCGCAGAAGATGGAGACGGTCGGCCAGCTCTCCGGCGGCATCGCTCACGACTTCAACAACCTGCTCACCGTCATCATCGGCAACGCCGAGCATCTGAGCGAGCAGTTGAAGGCGAGGCCCGACCTGCGGCGCTTTGCCGACGACATCGCCCAATCGGGAGAACGAGGCGCCGAGCTGACGCAGCGCCTGCTCGCATTCAGTCGCCGTCAATTGCTGCAGCCGCAGACGATCGATTGCCGGAGCCTGCTCGAATCCATGTTCAAGCTGCTCAAGCGCACCTTGCGCGAGGACATCGAGATCAAGACGAGCTCCGGGCTCGGCACCATCCAGGCCTTCGCCGACCGCGCCCAGCTCGAATCCGCCGTGCTGAACCTTGCGCTCAACGCCCAGGATGCCATGCCGGCCGGAGGTCACCTGACCCTGAGCACGGAATTGACCACGCTCGATGAGGACTATCGCGTCCTTCATCCCGAAGTCGCAGCCGGAGCCTACGCGTTGATCTCGATCACCGATGACGGCGAAGGCATGACGCCGGAGGTCGCCCGGCGCGCCTTCGAACCGTTCTTCACCACCAAGGAGGTCGGCAAGGGCTCCGGGCTCGGCCTCAGCATGGTCTATGGCTTCGCCAAGCAATCGAACGGCCACGTCACGATCTACAGCGAGGCAGGGCTCGGCACGACGGTCCGGCTCTACCTGCCGCGCGCGGATGCCGGGTCATCACAGGGCGAGCTTTCCGATAGCGAGGACGCGGCGCCGCGCGGATACGAGACGATCCTGATCGCCGAGGACGACCCGTTCGTTCGCTCCTCCGCCATCCGCAGGGTGGAAGCCCTGGGATATCGCGTCGTTGCCGCGGTCAACGGCAAGGAGGCCCTGCAGCAGCTGCGCACCGACCCCAGCATCGACATGCTGTTCACCGACATCGTGATGCCCGGCGGCATGAGCGGCTGGGACCTCGCCGACCAGGCCCGGCGGATTCGCCCCTCCCTGCCGGTCCTGTTCACCTCGGGCTACGCGCTGGAGACCCTGGTCGAGCAGGGCCAGGCGCATGCGCAGGCGATCGTTCTGACCAAGCCCTATCGCAAGATCGAGCTCGCCCAGCGGCTCAGAGAGGCGTTCGCGGCCACGACCGTGGCGTCTTGAAACCCGGCAAGTGTGCTTGCTAAATCCTGCCGGTTTTGGCCTATTGGCCGCCAGATATGCTCTTGGAGTGCCCGCGATGGTTCCTTTTTTCGTCCAGATCAAATGCAAGCTCGGCCAGTCCTACACGGTCGCCAATGCGCTTGCCGAAGCCGAGATCGCGTCCGAGATCTACTCCACGGCCGGCCAATACGACCTCCTCGTGAAGTTCTACGTCGACAAGGACACCGACATCGGCCATTTCGTCAACGAGAAGGTGCAGGTGCTGCCCGGCATCCAGGACACCCTCACCATCATCACCTTCAAGGCGTTTGGCGCGAGCTGAGCTCTTGGG
>NZ_LFJC01000003.1:5179534-5328080 GCF_002776695.1 Bradyrhizobium nitroreducens | reverse complement strand
GCCCGCACCTCTCATGCCGACGCTGCCGCGTCCACCGCAACCCCGGCTCGCGAACAAGACGACCACAAGTCGCCCCTCTTGGATAAGCCGGGATGAACGACACATACGACAAAACCGAATTTCGGTAAAGTGGAATATTTTGACGCGAAGGGCTTGACGCGGCGGCGAAACAGGGACCTGACGCCCTGCGGCGGCGGGGCGCCGAGATGCCGCGCAACATCTGTTTACATTCAGCAACGTTCAGGCTGCCGAAAGGCCACGATCGGGCGGCTAATGGACCCGGTTCCGACTACCCATTCCGAGGGCCACGGGCATCGCCCGCCCCCGGCAAGGCCATGGATCTCAGCCGATTTGATGCCGTTACGCGTGTTCGCCACCGTTCCCACGCCAGCCCTAGAGCAGAACCATCGCCCGACGTCGCCCCCGTTGCGCGCCGCCTTCTCGCGCGCCGGATCGGCCTGCGCCGCATTGATGTTGGGCGCGATGTTGGCCGGCTGCGCCGTCGGCCCGGACTATGCCGGACCGCCGAAGCTCGACATGCCCGCGCACTGGAGCGCCAGACCGGCGTCGCGCCGGCAGGCCGGCACGCTGGATCGCTGGTGGCTGCGCCTGCGCGATCCCTTGCTCAACCGTCTGATCGAGCAGGCCGTCGACGCCAATCCGAGCGTTGCCAAGGCCAAGGCGGTCGTGCGCGAGGCACGCGCAACGGTTCAACAGACCAGCGCCGGCCTGTTTCCTTCGGTGAGCGGCTCGGCCTCGGTGACCGACAACAAGAGCAGCGCCGGCTCCGCCTCGACCGTGGTCGACACTTCACCCTACACGCTGCACCAGGCGAGCTTCGATTCGAGCTGGGAGCTCGACCTGTTCGGCGGCACGCAGCGGAGCATCGAGGCGGCGCTGCGCGGCGAGCAATCCGCCGAAGAGGATTTGCGCGACAGCCTCGTCACGTTGATCGGCGATGTCGCCGCCTATTACGTCGAGGCGCGCGGCTATCAGGCCCGGATCGCGCTGGCGCAGCGCACATCGACCTCGCAACGCGACACCGAAAAGCTCACCCGCAGCAAGTACGACGCCGGCAGCGGCAACGCCGTCGATCTCGCCAAGGCCACCGCACAGGCCGCCAGCACGGAAGCGAACGTGCCGACCTATCAGGCCGCGCTTGCCGCCGACATTCACCGTCTCGGCATCCTGCTCGGACGGCCGCCGGACGGCGTCGCTGCGCTGATGGCGAAATCCGCACCCGTGCCGGCGCCGCGCATGCCGCTGCCCACGGGCCTGCCCGCGGATCTCTTGATGAACCGTCCCGATGTTGCCAGCGCCGAACGCAAGCTCGCGCAGGCCACCGCCAAGATCGGCGCGGCCGAAGCCGACCGCTATCCGGCGGTGTCGCTGACCGGGTCGGTCGGCACATCGGCGCTGCGCGCCGGCGACCTCGCCAAATATTCCAGCGTGAGCTGGTCGGTCGGGCCATCCGTCACGGTGCCGGTGTTCGACGCAGGCAAGCGCCTCGCCACCGTCAGGATCGCGGAGGCGCAACGCGACCAGGCGTTCGCGACGTTCCATTCGACCGTGCTCACCGCGTTCGAGGACGTCGAGAACGCACTGGTGTCGCTGTCGCAGGATCGCATCCGCGCGACCAAGCTCGCGGAAGCCGCGAAGAACTACCGCGAGGCTGCAAGATTGTCGCGGTCGCTGTTCGAGACCGGCAGCGCCAGCTTCATCGACGTGCTGGACGCCGAACGCTCGCTCTACTCGGCCGAGGATTCGCTGATCCAGAGCAAGGTGTCGGCGGTCAAGGACTACATTTCCCTCGCCAAGGCGCTCGGCGGGGGCTGGTCCGATCCGGTCGACATTTCGACGCCAATCATCGTGGACACCAACACGGGACCGCACGTCCGGGAGACGGTGAAGTGACTGATATCATCACCGCCAAGCGACTGAAGATCGCCGCGGCAATCGTCGCCGTCGTGGCGACCGGCGTCGTCGCGGCCATGCGCTTTCCGGGGACGTCGAACAAGGCGCAGTCCTACATCACGGCGCCGGTCACCGTCAGCGATCTGCGCGAGGAGGTGCTCGCGAGCGGCACGCTGAAGCCGGCGCGACTGACCGCGGTCGGCGCGCAGGTGTCGGGCCGGATCACCGCCCTCAACGTTCGCGTTGGCGATACGGTCAAGGCCGGCGACGTCATCGCCCAGATCGACCCCGTCACCAAGCAGAACGATCTGCGCAGCTCCGAGGCGTCGCTCAAGAACTACCGCGCGCAGAAGGCCGAGAAGGAGGCCGCGCTGGTGCTGGCCGAGGCCAACCTCGCGCGCCAGCAGGCGACATTGGCGCAGCACGCCACATCGCGCAGCGATTTCGACAGCGCGGATTCCACCGTGCGGCAGACCCGCGCCCAGATCGCCGCCCTCGAAGCCCTGATCGTGGGGGCGGAAGCCAGTGTCGAGACCGCGCGCGTGAACCTCGAATACACCCGCATCACCGCGCCGATCGACGGCACGGTCCTCGCCACGGTGGCGCAGGAAGGACAGACGGTCAACGCGGTGCAGTCCGCGCCGACCATCGTCGTGCTGGGCCAGCTCGAGACCATGACGGTGCGGGCGGAGATCTCCGAGACCGACATCGTCAAGGTCAAGCCGGGACAATCGCTGTACTTCACCATCCTCGGCGACCAGGACCATCGCTACGAGGCCCGGCTGGAGCAGATCGAGCCGGCCCCCGAGTCGATCAAGACCGACGCCAGCTTCTCCTCGACCACCACGTCCTCGTCCAGCTCGAGCTCGAGTTCGTCGAGCTCGACCAGCACGGCGATCTACTACATCGGCGTCTTCAACGTCCCGAACAAGGACTATGCGCTGCGGACCTACATGACCGCCGAGATTCACATCGTCACCGGCGAGGCCAAGCGCGTGAAGGTGATCCCCGCGCTGGCCGTGATGCGCAAATCCGACGGCCGCAGCACCGTCCGCACCCTCAGCGCGTCCGGTGACGTCAGCGAGCGCGAGGTCAAAACCGGCCTCAACGATCGCACCATCGTGGAGATCAGGTCCGGTCTCGACGCGGGCGAGCGGGTCGTCACCGGAGAGGCGAGCGAGCAGACCGCGTCGCGCGGCGCGCCGAGTGGCCCGCCCGGAGGTCTCTGACATGGCCGATCCGATCATCGCGCTGGAGAACGTCCGGCGGGAATTCGCGACCGGAGACACCAGCGTGGTCGCGCTCGACGACCTCTCGCTGGGCATTCAGCCCGGCGAGATGGTGGCGATCATCGGATCGTCCGGATCGGGCAAATCGACACTGCTCAACATCCTCGGCTGTCTCGACCGCCCGACATCCGGCACCTATCGCGTCGCCGGCAAGAACGTCGCCGAGCTCGATGCCGACCAACTGGCGGCGCTGCGGCGTGAGCATTTCGGCTTCATCTTCCAGCGCTACCACCTGCTTGGCGACCTCTCCGCCACCGCGAATGTCGAGATCCCCGCCGTCTATGCCGGCGTCAATACGCGCGAACGACGCGCGCGCGCGAATGGGCTGCTCGAGCGGCTCGGCGTCGGCACGAGGGGCGGTCATCGCCCGAACCAGCTCTCCGGCGGCCAGCAGCAGCGCGTCTCGATCGCACGTGCGCTGATCAACGGCGCGGAGGTCATCCTGGCGGACGAGCCGACCGGCGCGCTCGACCGGCGCAGCGGCGAGGAAGTGCTGAAGATCCTGAAGGAACTGCATCGCGAGGGGCGGACGATCATCATCGTCACCCACGATGCCGATGTCGCCGCCCGGGCCGATCGCATCATCGAATTGCGGGACGGCCGGATCGTCGACGACCGCCGCACGCAAGCCGCCGGCGTACCGGAAGCGGCTGCCGCAGCGCCGCGGGCGGCTTCGGCCGGCGGCACCGGCTGGAGCGGCGGATTGGGACGCCTGCGGGAGGCGTCGCGGATGGCGCTGGTGGCGATGGCCGCGCATCGGCTGCGCGCCTTCCTCACCATGCTCGGCATCATCATCGGCATCGCCGCCGTGTCGTCCGTGGTCGCGCTCGGCAACGCTTCCCAGCGCAAGGTGCTGTCGGACATCTCGAGCCTCGGCACCAACACGATCGAGGTGTTTCCGGGCAAGGACTTCGGCGACGCGCGCGCCGGCAAGATCAAGACGCTCGTGCTCGGCGATGCCCGCGCGCTCGACCGGCAGGACTTCATCGCCGGGGTTACCCCGACGGTCTCGACCAGCACGACGGTGCGCTATCGCGGCAGCGAGTCCAACGTGCTGGTCAACGGCGTCGGAGAAAGCTATTTTCAGGTCAAGGGCGCCAAGCTCGCGAAAGGACGCCTGTTCGACGCCGATGCGGTGCGCAACATCGAGCGGCAGGCCGTCATCGACGACAACACCCGCAAGACGTTCTTCGCCGACGACCAGACCTCCGGCATCGGCCGCGTGATCTGGCTCGGCAAGGTGCCGTGCCGTATCGTCGGCGTCATCGCCCAGCAGCAGGGCGGATTCGGCTCCAACCAGAACCTGTCGGTGTACCTGCCCTACACCACCGTGCAGGCGCAGTTCACCGGCGATCGCGCCCTGCGCAGCATCCTGCTGCGGATCAGCGACGCGGTCTCGACCAACCTGGCGCAGGACGCCGTGACCACGCTGCTGACGCAGCGGCACAACACCAAGGATTTCGTCATCCTCAACACCGACGACATCCGCCGCACCATCACCAGCACGACGCAGACGCTCGCCTTCCTGGTGGCCGCGATCGCGGTGATCTCGCTGGTCGTCGGCGGCATCGGCGTGATGAACATCATGCTGGTCTCGGTGTCGGAGCGGATCGGCGAGATCGGCGTGCGCATGGCGGTCGGCGCGCGGCGCAGCGACATCCTGCAGCAATTCCTGGTTGAGGCGACGCTGATCTCGTCCATCGGCGGCATCGCCGGCATCCTGATCGCGATCCTGCTCGGCATGGCGATCAACATCGCGATGCCGGGCTTCCAGGTCACCTATTCGATGTACTCGATCGGCGCGGCATTCCTGACCTCGACCGGGATCGGGGTCGCCTTCGGCTTCTTCCCGGCCCGCCGCGCCGCCTTCCTCGATCCCGTGGTGGCTTTGAGCCGTGACTGATTCTAGGATTGCACCATGACCGTAGTTCTTCGGACGAGACAATCGTCCGCCAATCGGCCAACGATCGGAATTCCCGATGCGGTACCCGTCATGACCAATGGCACGCAAAACATCCTGATCGTCGAAGACGACCAGCAGACCCGCGACCTCATCTCGCGTTACCTCGGCGAGCACTCGTTTGCGGTCGGCGCGGTCACGAACGGCAAGGAGATGGACCGGTATCTGGCGCAGAACAAGGTCGACCTGATCGTGCTCGACCTGATGCTGCCGGGGGAGGACGGCCTCAGCCTGTGCCGCCGCGTGCGTATGGAATCCATGACGCCGATCATCATCCTCACGGCGAAGGGCGAGGATCTCGATCGCATCCTCGGCCTCGAGATGGGGGCCGACGACTATCTGCCGAAACCGTTCAATCCGCGCGAACTCGTTGCCAGGATCAGCGCCGTGCTGCGCCGGCAATCGAGCGGGCGTACGATCAGCTCCGCCGCAGCGCGCCTCAAGTTCCACGGCTGGACCGTCGACCTTCGCTTGCGGGAGTTGCGCGACCCCGAGGGCGCGCAGGTGCCGCTGACCAGCGCCGAGTTCGATCTGCTGCAGGCCTTCTGCGAACGCGCCGGCCGCATCCTCACCCGCGACAATCTCCTGAGCGTGACGCGCGGCCGTCCCGGCAGCAGCTTCGGCCGCAGCATCGACGTGCTGGTCAGCCGGCTGCGCCGCAAGCTCGACCGCACGGAAGAGACGTCCGTGATCAAGACCGTGCGCACCGGCGGTTACGTCTTCACGCCGGTGGTGGAGGAAGCATGAGCCGCGCCACCGACATCCTGGCGCTGTTCAGCTTCCGGCGGATCAGCGGCCAGATCGCGGCGCTGGTGCTGGTGTCGCTGGTCCTGATCCATGTGCTGATCGCCGGATATTTCCTGCTCAACCGGCCGAATCTGCTGGCCGACACCCCGATCGAGCAATTCGAGCTGATCGCGCGGATCATCAGCAATACGCCCAAGGCGGAGCGCGCTCTCGTTCTCGACAGCATCAGCCGGACCTTTCCGGCGCTCAAGCTGCAATTGCGGGACGGCGTCTCTACGTCCGTTGCGCCGCTGCCGGCGCGAACGTCGCTCCCCATTCCGTCCGCGCTTGGGGGCCGGGCCGAGTTCATCGCCGGCTCCGGCGCGCAGGAGGATCGGGTCTGGTTCTATCTTGCCAGCGACGACGTGCTCGAAGCCACGATCGGGTCGCCCAGGATGCCGGCCTTCGTCAGCGGCCTCTGGACCTCGACGCTGCTGTTCCTGGTGGCGAGCGTCACGCTGCTCGGCATCTGGGCCGGCCGCGCACTGTCCTCGCCGCTGTCGGCATTTGCGCGTGCGGCGGAGAATTTCAGCCTGAGCCGGTCCTCGCCGCCGCTGCCGGAAAACGGGCCGGAGGAGATCAGGTCCGCGGCCAGGGCGCTGAACCGGATGCGCGAGCGCATCAGCGCGCTGATGAACGACCGGACGCGAATGCTTGCCGCCATCAGCCATGATCTGCGCACGCCGATCACGCGGCTCCGGCTGCGTTCGGAATATATCGAGGATCCGGCGCAACGCATCCAGACCGTCCGCGACCTCGACCAGATGCAGTCGATGCTGGAATCGGTGCTCTCCCTGTTGCGCAGCGAAAGCCCGATCAAGCCGACGTTGGTCGACGTCGCCGCGCTGCTTCAGATGGTCTGCGAGCAGTTCTCCGATTGCGGCCACGCCGTGAGCTATTCCGGCCCGGACAGGGCCGCCTTCATCCTGCGATCGGACGAGATCATCCGCGCGATCACCAACCTCGTGCAGAACGCAACGCGCTTCGGAACCGAAGTCGAGGTCACGCTGTTGGCGTCGGGGGATCGGCTCGTCATCGACGTGTCCGACAATGGACCGGGCATCCCCGACGAAAGGAAGGCGGCGATGCTGGAGCCCTTCGTGCGCGGTGAGGACGCCCGGACCATGGACGAGAC
Organism: Bradyrhizobium nitroreducens; assembly: GCF_002776695.1. Classification (GTDB taxonomy): domain Bacteria; phylum Pseudomonadota; class Alphaproteobacteria; order Rhizobiales; family Xanthobacteraceae; genus Bradyrhizobium; species Bradyrhizobium nitroreducens. The sequence goes on along the minus strand of NZ_LFJC01000003.1, from coordinate 5,320,996 downwards.
GGCCGGATTTGGCCTCGGCCTGTCGATCGCACAGGCGATCGTGACCGCGCATGACGGAACGCTGCAGCTGCTCGACAACGCGCCAAACGGCCTGCGCGTCCGCTTGCAGCTCTCGGGCGCCGGCCGCGACAATTCGAGCACGCCCCCGTCATAAAGGCGCGGCATTCCTCGGGCTTGTCGATCGTCCTGCCCAGCTTCTCCCGCGAGTTCCCATGTCCTCTGCCGACCGGCCGGCGACCCGCCTTGCAACCCGGCTCGCCTTCCTCGTCGCGGGCTTCGGCATCGCGTGCTGGGCGCCGCTGGTGCCGTTCGCGAAGACGCGGCTCGGCGTCGATGACGGCGTGCTCGGGCTGCTCCTGCTCAGCCTCGGCATCGGCTCGGTCGTCGCGATGCTGCTGACCGGAATCATGAGCGCGCGCCATGGCAGCAGGCCGATCATCGTTGCGGGCGGCTTCGGTCTGGCGCTGGCGCTGCCCCTGCTCGCGGTCGCAAGCGCGCCCGCCACGCTGGCGCTGGCACTGTTCGCCTTCGGCGCCGCGCTCGGCTCGATCGACGTCGCCATGAACATCCACGCCGTGGAGGTGGAGCGCGCCGCGGGACGCCCGCTGATGTCCGGCTTCCACGCGCTGTTCAGCATCGGCGGCTTCGCCGGATCGGCGTTGATGACGGCGCTGCTCTCGCTGCAATTCGGCCCCCTCGCCTGCACGCTGATCTGCTCCGTCCTGATGCTGATCGCGATGGCCGTGACCTGGCCGCGCCTGCTGCGTTCGGCACAGGTGCAGGAGGGCCCGCTGTTCGTGCTGCCGCACGGATCGATGCTGCTGCTGGCGCTGCTCGGCGCCATCACCTTCCTGGTCGAGGGCGCCATGCTCGATTGGGGCGCGCTGCTCGTGATTGGCGCGGGCCTCGTCCCCGAGGCACAGGGGGGAATGGGCTATATCGTGTTCTCGATCGCGATGACGGTGGGGCGGCTCGGCGGCGATGCCGTCGTCGCGCGCATCGGGGACCGCACGACCTTGCTCTGGGGCAGCCTGATCGCGATCGGCGGTTTTGTGGTCCTGCTCACGGCGCCCGTTGCGGCGGTCGCCATCGCCGGATTCCTGCTGATCGGGCTCGGCGCGTCCAACCTCGTGCCGGTGCTGTTCCGCCGGGCGGCTCGGCAAACGGTGATGCCGACGGGGCTCGCGGTCGCGGCGATCACCACCGCAGGCTATGCAGGGATCCTGATCGGCCCTGCCGGCGTCGGCTTCGTCGCGCGTCTTGGGGGATTGCCCATGGCATTCTGGCTGCTGGCTGGGCTGATGGGCCTCGTCATGCTGTCCGCGCGCCTCGTCACAAAGGACGCGGCTCCGACCATGGCGAGCTAACCCCTTCCGTTTCAAGCATTATTCGGATGGGCTGGAGCGATCCAAGCCATCCGCGCAGGTCTGCCAGCCATGCGGCTTTCGGCCAGTTTACTGGACGTCTCGTTCTGCTAGATCAGAACAGGATACCTTTTTGACTCCCGTTGCGGGGGCAATGGCACGTGCCAGCTGATAATAACCACGACTCGGTCATTTCATTCGGACCCTTTCGGCTGTTTCCAAAGTCCCGGCTGTTGGAGAAGGAGGGGGCGCCGCTTCATGTCGGCGGCCGCGCGCTCGATATTCTGATCGTGCTGGCCGAACGCCCCGGGGAAGTCATCGACAAGAGAGAGCTGGTCAAGCGCATCTGGGCCGACGTCAATGTCGACGAGGGCAGCCTGCGCTTCCATGTCGCCGCGTTGCGCAAGGTGCTCGGCGATACCGGCAAGTCGGCCCGTTATGTCCTCAATGTGCCGGGCCGCGGCTATTGCTTCGTCGCCTCGTTCGCGCAAGCGGCCCCGCAGGTCGCGCCAGCCTCCGCCGAGATCACCCCTCCCCGCGCCCTGCCCGCTCAGCTTGCGAAGATGGTCGGACGCGAGGAGGTGATCGAGAAGATTTCGAACGGCCTTGCCCTCCATCGCTTCATGACCGTGGTCGGCCCGGGCGGCATCGGCAAGACCGCCGTCGCCGTCACGGTCGGGCATCGCCGCTCGGCGGATTTCGGCGGCCGCGTCTTCTTCGTCGATTTCAGTCCGCTGCGCGATGCCAGCCATGTTACGACCACCATCGCCTCCGTCCTCGGACTGACCGTCAACTCGGAGGATCCGACGCCGGCCATCCTGACGTACTTGAAGACCGGGCCGTCCTTGCTGATCTTCGACAGTTGCGAGCATGTGCTGGACAATCTGGCACCGTTCGTCGAGCGCATCGTTCGCGAAGCGCCGCAGCTTCGTGTTCTCGCGACCAGCCGCGAGTCGTTCCGAAGCGAAGGCGAGCGGATTTTCCGGTTGTTCCCGCTGGATTGTCCGCCCGAGCGCGAAGGCCTCGAAGCCGCCGAGGTTCTCGCCTACCCGGCCGCGCAGCTCTTCGTCGAGCGCATCGCGCAGAGCTCGGGTCCGTTCCAGCTCAGCGCCGAAGAGGCGCCGCTCGTCGCCAGCATCTGCCGGCGCCTCGACGGCATTGCGCTGGCGATCGAGCTCGCGGCGGGCCGCGTCAATGCGTATGGCATCGCCGGCACGGCATCCCTGCTCGACAGCCGCTTTTCGCTGCAATGGCGGGGACGACGCACGGCCGTCCCGCGGCACCAGACCCTCGCCGCGGCGCTCGACTGGAGCTACGACCTGCTGCCTCCGGCGGAAAGCGCGACGCTGCGACGGCTATCGGTGTTCGCAGGCCCGTTCGCGCCCGAGGCCGCCGCCGCGGTCGCCTCCGGCGACGGTCTCAGCACGTCCGAGACGCTGGAGGCGATCGACAGCCTGGTCACCAAATCGCTGATCTCGCCATCCGGTTCGCGAACCCTGCGCTATCGCCTGCTCGACACCACGCGCACCTACGCGCTCGGCAAGCTGAACGAGCTCGGCGAAAGCAGGCAGTTCGCGCGGCGCCATGCGGAGCATTTTCGCGACCTCCTCGAGCGCGCGGGGACCGACATTTCGACGCCGCTGCCGGAATGGCTGAGCACCTATGGCGGCGAGCTGGACAATGTGCGCGCGGCACTGGACTGGGCCTTCGCGGCAGGCGGCGATGCGAGGCTCGGCATCGCGCTGACGGCGACCGCGGTGCCCTTGTGGGTGCGTCTGTCGCTGTTCGCCGAATGCCGTGAGCGCTGCCGGACGGCACTGGCGGCGCTCGGCGACGACGGCGGCAACGACCGCATCCGCATGCAGCTGCTGTCGGCGCTCGGCTGGTCGCTGATGTATGGCGAGGGCCGCGCGCGCGAGGCGCGCCCGATCCTCGAGACGACCCTCGAGCTGGCCGAGAGCCTCGACGACAAGGATTTCCGGCTGCGCGCGCTCTGGGGCCTGTGCATCGACCAGTTCAACAACGGTCAGTTCGGCAAGGCCCGTGCACTCGCCGACCGCTTTGCGAACGCCGCGGCGAATTCATCCGACGACACCGATCTCATGCTGGGTGACCGCCTGATGGCGGTCGCGCTGCACTATCTGGGCAGCCAGCACGAGGCGCGGCAGCATATCGATCGGGTGAACGCCTCGCTGCATGTGCTGGTCACGAAGCCGAAAATCTTCCCGCTCGACCTCAGGATATCGACGCAATATTTCCGGGCCCGCATCCTCTGGCTACAGGGCCTCGCCGATCAGGCCCAGGCGCTGGCCGCCAACAACATCGAGGAAGGCCGTGCCAACGGCCACGCGCTGACCTTCTGCAGCGTGCTGGGACAGGCCGCCTGCCCGATCGCGTTCTGGTCCGGCGATTTCGATGCCGCCGAGCGTCACGGCGCCGAGCTGCTCGAACACACCGAGCGCCACGCCATCCGGCCGTGGGGCCTGTGGGCACGGGCCTTCAACGCCGCGGTCATGGCGAGGCGCGGCGACATCGCGACGGGCCTGCCGCTGCTGCGCGAAGAGCTCAATCGTGCCGGCGACGCGCGCTTCCTGCCGCGCTTTCTGCCTCTGCTCGCCGAGCTCGCAGCCTGTTTCCTCGAGGCCGACCAGGTCGATCGCGGCCTCGACGTGATCGAGGACGTCCTGGCCCGTTGCAACGACCGGCAGGAGCTCTGGTATTTGCCGGAACTCCTCCGCATCAAGGGAGAGCTGATGCAGAGAAGCGCGCGGCATTCGGAGCACGCCGAGGCGCACTTTCGCGAGGCGATGGGCATAGCCGCCCAGCAGGGCGCGCGCTTCTGGGAGCTGCGATGCGCGACCAGCCTCGCGCGGTTGATCGGCGGAGCTGGTCAGACTGCAGAAGCCTTGGCAATTCTGGAACGTGCATGCGAGCCGTTCGCCGAGGGCGCGGCCATCGCCGATCTCGGAAGCGCACGCGATTTGAGCGAGCGACTGCGGACCTGACCGGTCCGCGAGAGGCGATTCATCCAGCCCGCGGAATGAATCCGGGTACGCCGGTCTCGACAACCGAATTGAACCGGATGTTCGTCGTGATTCCGTCTCGCATCTGCCGCATGGCGTCTTCAGGCAGCGTCGAAATATCGAAGTTCTCCTGGATGCGCCGAGGATTGGTCGAGGTCGTCAGGAACGCCGTGCCGCGCTGGACGGCCCATGCCAGCGCAACCTGGGCCGGCGTCCTGTTCAGGCGTTCCGCGATGGCGGTGATCACCGGGTCGGCCAGGAGGTTCGGCTCCATGGCGTGTCCCAGCGCGGCAAACGCTTGCAGGACAATTCCGTGCTCGCGGCAAAAATCGAGCAACTCCCATTCGGGAAGATACGGATGCGATTCGACCTGCACCATGGCAGGCCTGATCCGAGCCACGGCGACGATCTCGCGCAGCTTCTCCAGGGTAATGTCCGACAGGCCGATCGACTTGCATTGCCCCTCGTCGACAAGGCGCTCCATCGCGTGCCAAGTCTCCGCCAGCGTAACGCCGGAATCATAGATGACCCGACCGTGTGCGTCCCGAGGATCCTGCTCGTCGCCGGGCTGAAAGGCAAAGGGCGTATGGATGATATAGCAGTCGATGTCGTCGACTTGCAGCCGCCGGCGGCTGGCGTCGAAGGCAGGCTTGACCCGCTCCGGCCGATGATTGGTGTTCCACAGCTTCGTCGTCACGAACAGGTCCTGACGCCGAAGCGTGCCCGCTCTGAACGCGTCCTGCATCGCATTGCCGACGGCCGCTTCGTTGCGATAGCGCTCCGCACAATCGAGATGTCGAAATCCGGCCTCCAATGCGGCCCTGGTGGCCTGCCTCGTCACCAGCGGATCGGGAATGAGCGTGCCAAATCCGACTGCTGGAATCGTCACGGCCTCATGGGTGGGAATCTTCGTGTCACGAAGTGAATCGGAGGTCGTCATGGGATACTCCTTGTTGACTGCCAGCCGCGCGATGCGGACGAAGCGATCGAGGTTGCGGATACAACGTCATTTCACGACCCTCCGGCGTCAGCCGGCGGGACGCGGCTTGCGAAGAAAGAACACCAGCGGGATCACGACGAGCATGGCGAACATCAGGATCTCGAACTGATCGATGACCGCGACCGTGGCCGCCTGATGCGTGACCATGCCGTTGAGCGCGGCAAGGCCAGGCTTCCCGGTCGAGCCCGCACCAAGCGCCGCCACACGGAACGGCGTGAGGTGCTTGGCGAGCGCGATATGCACGGCCTGGGTGTTGGCATAGAAGAACAGCTGGACCACCGCGATGCCGATGGTGCTGCCATAGAGGCGCGACAGGTTGATCAGCGCGCTACCCTCGGGACGAAGTTTCGGATCGAGCGTGCCGAACGCGGCCCTCGCCAGCGCCGGCAGCACCATGCCGAGCCCCGCACCCTGGAGAAGACCGGCTTCGACGACCGGCCGCCAATCCATCGCCGGCGAATAGCCGAGCATCAGCCAATTGGCATAGACCACCAATGCCATTCCGCCCATGAGGAACGGCCGGTAGTCGACCTGCCCCGGAACGAGGCTCGTCAACACCAGCGCCACACCACGCGGAACGGTCATGTAGCCCGTGGTGTCGACGGGATAGTTGAGCAATTCCTCCAACATCGGAGACGTCAACGCCAGTGTCGGCAACAGGACGAAGCCAAGCGCGAAGGAGATGACCGTCGAGAGGACGAGATTGCGATCCCTGAACAGCGCCGTGCGGAGAAAATGCTCCCGGGTCGTCAACACGTGCACCCCGAAGAGATAGAAGCCCAGGATCGAGGCGATTGCTTCGACCCAGATCTCCGTCGAGGCGAACCATTCGAGGCGCTCGCCGCGGTCCAGCAGCATCTGTAGCCCGATCATGCCGACGGAAAAGGTCGTCAGGCCGAAGAAATCGAACGGCTGGCTTCGCTCGGCCCGCTTCTCGCTCAGCAGCGCGGCCATCGTCAGCAAGATGAAGGCCGTCATCGGCAGGCTGACGTAGAAGATCGACGCCCAGCCGTAATATTCGCTGAGCCAGCCGCCAATGGCGGGGCCAGTGCTGATGCCGAGCAGCGAGCAGACCGTCGATGCCAAGCCCATGCGCGCGTGCCGCGCCGGCGGCGTCGCCTCGAGCAGGATTGCCACGGAGAGCGGCGCGAGCGGGCCGCTCGCCGCGCCCTGGAGAATCCGCGCCAGCACGAACTGGATCGACGTCGTTGCCAGCGTGTCGAGGACGAGCCCGAGCGTGAAGATGGCGAGGGCCGCCTGATAGACCACCTTGCGGCCATGGCGACCCGCGAGCCACTGCGTGATCGACATGGTCACGGCACTCGCCGCGATATACGAGGAAAACACCCAGCCGACCTCGTCATTCGCCATCGAGAGCGTCGCCTGAATGTGCGGCAATGCTGCATTCGGTATCGAGATGTTGACGGCCTGCATGTAGATCGCGACGAGGGCCGCCGCGGAGATCGCGCGATGGTCGCCGGCCGCGGCGGTCGATGGGACGGTCGTGCTCATTGGACCTCCGTCGCAAGCGCGCTTTGGAAGCGATACGGCCAGCTGCGGCGATGGCCGGTGTCGACCCGCGCCGTCACGCTGATGCCGGAGAACAGCGGCCGGGTCGGATCGAGATCGTCGAGCTCGAGGCGCACCGGCAACCGCTGGACCACCTTGACCCAGTTCCCGGTCGCATTTTCCGGCGGCAGGACCGAGAAGTCCGATCCGGTACCGGGGCTCATGCTGACGATATGCGCCCTGAACTTGCGATCCGGATAGGCATCGACGTCGATCGTCGCCTCCTGGCCCGGACGCATGTGGGTCAGGCCGGTCTCGCGAAAATTCGCCTCGATCCAGATGTCCCGGCTCGACATCAGCGAGAACGTCGGCGCTCCCGCATTGACGAAACCCCCGATCTGCAAGTCGTCCACCTTCGTCACGATGCCATCGTCGGGCGCAACCACCGTGGCGTAGGAGAGATCGAGCCGCGCGCGGTCGAGCTGGGCTCTTGCCGCGCGGACCGTCGGATGACGATCGGCGTCGATATCGGGATCGCCGTTGAGCGCGACGACCGTGTTGGCGATCTGCTGTTCGATCGATGCCATGCGGTGGCGGGCGACCTTGAGATCGGTCTCGGCCCGCTCATAGACCGCGCGCGGCGTGAAGTCGGAGGCCACCAGCGTCTTCTTGCGATCGAACTCGCGCTCGTCAAAGGAAGCGGATTCCTTGGCCGATTGCAGCTCCGCCTGCTGCTGGCGGTAGGTCGCCTTGAGGGAGTCGATCTGGAGCCGCGCGCTGCCGAGCCGGGCCTCGGCCTGATCGACCGCAATCTGATAGGGCTCGGGGTCGATCCGGAACAGGACCTGCCCCCGTCGCACGCGCTCGTTATCGCGCACGGCGATCTCGACCGCCTGGCCCGACACCCGCGCGTTGATGGTCACCTTGGCGGCACGCACGAACGCATCGTCGGTCGAAACATATTGTTCCTGCGCCAGATACACGAAGGCGCCGAACACGGCGGCCATGGCCGGCACCACCAGCATCAGGGGGCGCCGCAGCCGCTTGCCAAGGTCCGCTCGGAAAAATTGCGCAGCCCCCTCGCTCCCGCGGAAGCTGCGATCGCCCCACCAGCCGGCGATTGGCGCGATATTCAGACGCATCGTCCTCGTCCTCATCTAATTTACTAACGATCGTTACAAATATTGTACTCCGGTGTGGTGATCAAGATGCGCGGCCATTGATTTTTATAACGATCTATACAAATATATTTGTGAAGCAGCACAACCGGGATCCTGGCGATATGGCACGAAAAAAGAGCGTAACCGGCCCGGCGCGCCGCGGACGGCCGCCCGCCTATGACGCAGAGACCGCCCTCAGGCGGGCCACGGAGACGTTCTGGAGAACCGGTTACTCCGGCACATCCCTGGACAAGGTTGCCGCCGCGACCGGCATGAGCCCACCGAGCCTCTACGCAGTGTTCGGCAACAAGCACGCGCTCTATCTCGAAGCGCTCGCGCGCTATTGGGAGATGAGCCTTGCCGCAACGCGCGAGGCCCTCGCGGGGGACCATCCCTTGGACGAAGCCCTGATGCAGGCCTATGACGCCGCACTGTCGATCTATTTTTCCGGCAAGGGAACCACGCGGGGCTGTTTCGTGGTCGGGACCGCCGTGACCGAAGTGGCAGAAGATGCGGCAATCCGCAGCAGCGTTGCGGCGGGACTGCATGCGATCGATGCCGATTTCGAGGCACGTTTCCGTCGCGCTCAGGACAAGGGCGAGTTGAAGCGCGACGCCGACCCCGCGGCCCTTGCCATCCTCGCCTCAGCCACGATGCATACCATCGCCATCCGGGCCCGCGCCGGCGTCCGCCGCGCCGAGCTGAGAGAGCTGGCCCGGAAGGCAGTGGACGTGATCTGCGGATTCCGCGCAGCGGCGCATTGAGCCGCGAGTCGTTCTCGCCATCGCGACGCCGGCAGGTGACCGCGACGATCCGGCTTCCTGAGCAGATACCGGCCAGCTGCGCGACGATCGGTGCCGCGCCGGGCGCGTAGAAGGTGTCGGAGACGTTCGCCATGGCCCCCTCCTCGTGACCTTCAAGCGTGACTTAGGGATCGCTGCCGTCAGGTAGACGATACAGCGCCGGTCTTTCCCGATGATCTCGCGACTATTGGACCGCAGCCGCGCGGCGCGGCAGCTTCCAGTCGGGCCGGATGAAGTGGCAAGTGTAGCCGTCCGGATAACGTTCGAGATAATCCTGATGCTCGGGCTCGGCCTCCCAGAACTCGGCTGCAGGCGCGACCTCGGTCACCACCTTGCCCGGCCACAGGCCCGACGCCTCGACGTCGGCAATGGTGTCCTCGGCAATACGTCTCTGCTCGTCGCTCGTGTAGAAGATCGCCGAGCGGTAGCTCGTGCCGAGATCATTGCCCTGACGGTTGAGCGTGGTCGGATCATGGATCTGGAAGAAGAACTCCAGCATGGTCCTGAAGCTGGTCTTGGCGGGATCGAACATGATCTCGATCGCCTCGGCGTGGCCTTCGTGATTGCGGTAAGTGGCGTTCTTGACGTGCCCGCCGGTGTAGCCGACGCGCGTGGAGATCACGCCCGGCTGCTTGCGGATCAGATCCTGCATGCCCCAGAAGCAGCCTCCGGCCAAAACTGCGCGTTCCATCGTCATTTGTCCGCTCCCAATTGACCACCCTGTCGGTTCTGCATCTTCCACATCCTAAGCCTTCCGCAGCCCGGCCGAAAGCCGGGCATACCCTGTACGACCATCCGGGCCCTCGGCCCGGATGGCACGAATTGACGCGCGCGCCTAGCCCAGCTTGGCGTCGAGCGTGATTGCGGCGTTGAGCACCTTCGAGACCGGGCAGTTCTTCTCGGCCTCACCGGCGATCCTGGCAAAGCCTGCATCGTCGAGGTTCGGCACCTTGGCGCGCAGGGTGAGCGCCGACTTGCTGATCTTGAAGCCCTTGCCTTCGGGCTCGAGCGTGACGGCGGCTTCGGTCGAGAGTTCGTCCGGCGTGAAGCCGGCCATCTGAAGACCGAAGGCCAGCGCCATCGCAAAGCAACCCGCATGCGCGGCCGCGATCAACTCCTCGGGATTGGTGCCCTTCTCGTTCTCGAAGCGGGTCTTGAACGAATAGGGCGTCTGCGCGAGCACGCCGGATTCGCTCGAGAGATGGCCGGTGCCATCGCGACCGGTGCCTTTCCAGACTGCTGTTGCCTTGCGGATCATCATGGTTCTCCTGGCTTGTGTTTGAGGATCGCCGCTCGTACCGGGTAAAGGCGACATCGGCGTGGCGCCCCTGCCCCTTCAAAACCGGTCGAGCGCCGCTGCGGTTCCCTCAGCTGCCGATCTGTCCGACGTGGAAGCCCAGCCGGTTCTCGACGTCGCCGGCGCGATGGAAGCCGCGCGCCATCAGCGTCTTGAGGCGGGTCTGGCTCGCAGGCCGGCCGAGCGCGGCCAGGAACGCGTCCCATTCCGGCTTGATCTCCACATCCGGCGGCAGGCTCGCGACATCGACAAGGCGTTTGGTCTCGGCGAGGGCCTCCTTGTCGAAAGACGCGATACGCATCGCGAGCGCCTCGACGAAGCCGTCGAGCTCGGCATCCGGCATCGACCGGTTCACATAGCCGTAGCGCTCGGCGAGATCGCCATGAACGTCGTCGGCGCCGAGCAGCACTTCGAGCGCGCGGCCACGGCCCATCAGCCGCGGCAACCGCGCCATCGGTCCGCCGCCGGGCACGAGGCCCGCACCGACCTCCCATTGCGACAGGATCGCCTTCTCGCGGCTGGCAAAGCGCATGTCGCTCGCGAGCGCGAGCTCGCTGCCGACACCGGTCGCGCGGCCCCGGATCGAGGCGATGGAGACGACCGGCGCGCGGCTGAGACGCACCAGCGTGTCAGGCAGCGACTGCAGGCCCGTCGGACCCGGCGGAACGGCAAGCGACTCCTCCAGCGGCGCGAGGAAATCGTAATGCGTGATGAAGAAGCCTTCGACGGCGCTGTCGAACACCACGACCTTCACGTCCGGATCGGTCTCGATCGCGGTGACGATGTCGCTGAGCAGCGGAAGATGCCGCGGGCCGAAGATATTGACCGGCGGCATGTCGAAGGTGACGCGCCAGTAGGTCGGCAGCCGGCGCTCCAGGCGGATCTCGTCGGTCGTGAAAGTACGTTCGGGGCGGTTCATGGTCTCACTCCTGATGTCGCTTGATGTCAGATCGACTGGCGCAGCGGACGGAACGCGGTGCGCATTTCCGCAGTGAACAATGCGGGCTGCTCCCAGGCCGCGAAGTGGCCGCCCTTGTCGAGACGGTTGTAGTGCATCAGCTTCGGATAGGCCTTCTCGGCCCAGCTGCGCGGCGCGGCATAGATCTCGTCCGGGAAGACGCTGACCGCGACCGGGATCTTGACGTGCTTGGGCGCGAAGAACACCAGCTTGTTCTCCCAATAGAGTCGCGCCGACGACACCGCGGTGTTGGTGAGCCAGTAGAGCGTGATGTTGTCGACCACGTCGTCGCGCGTCAGGCCTTCCGTCTTGCCGTCGAACACGCGCGCGATCATCGCGGCGCTGCGCGCATCGTGATCGAGCATCCAGGACGCAAGGCCCGCCGGCGAATCCACCAGGCCAAGAAGCGTCTGCGGCCGGTTCGACATCTCGATGGCATAGCCGAGGCCGTGCTTATAGAAATCGTCGAGCTGGTCGTAGGCAATGCGCTCCTCGGTCGAGAGGTTCGACGGCCGCGTCCCGCCGGGCTGCAACGCCTTGGCGATGTCGTCAGGGACGGTCGCCGGCATGTTGGTATGAATGCCGAGCAGCTCCGGCGGGGCGACCAGCGCCATCTGCTCGGTGACGGCATTGCCCCAGTCGCCACCTTGCGCGACATAACGGCTGTAGCCGAGGCGCTTCATCAGCACGATCCAGGCCCGCGCAATGCGCTGGGGATCCCAGCCGAGCGTCGCCGGCTTACCGGAGAAGCCGTGGCCGGGCAGCGAGGGGATCACGAGATCGAACGCGTCGGCCGCCGTTCCGCCATGCGCGGTCGGATCGGTCAGCGGTCCGACGATCTTCATCTGCTCGATGATCGAGCCCGGCCAGCCATGTGTGACGATCATCGGCAGCGCATTCTCGTGCCGGGAGCGGACGTGAATGAAATGGATGTCGACGCCGTCGATCCCGGTGACGAATTGCGGCATCGCGTTCAGCCGCGCCTCCATCCGGCGCCAGTCGTAATCGTTCTGCCAGTAGCGCACGAGCTGCTGCACCGTCGTCAATTGCACGCCCTGGGACTGGTCGGCAACGATTTCCCGGTCCGGCCATCGCGTCGCGGCGAGACGGCGGCGGAGATCGAGCAGATCCGCTTCGGGCACGTTGACCTGGAACGGTCGGATCGCGTCGCTCACTCCCGCCTTTGCGGAACGCAGCGGCAGCAGGCTCGAGACGCTGGCGGCGACCGCCGTCATCGCGGCCTGGCCCAGCAATTGACGGCGATCGGGGTTGAGGATGTCGGCGCGTGCTTGCGTGGTCATTTTGAATCTCCCTTGCTTTGGTCGGCGACGCTGACCGAATTTGAAATTCGACGCATCGGTTCGTGTGCAGAAAGATTGACGCAGGCGCTTGCGATTTGCTCGTTATGGGTTGTTAGAGCGCGTTATCCCTTGCGAGTCTGCGCAGTCGAGGCAAGTGATGGATGCTTGTTGCGAAGCCGCGCGATACAATGCAAGCGGCGCGCGACGAAGACATCATCGTGCACGCGCCGTCAGGGAAGAATGCAGCAGCGTCAGGACGGCAGCGTCTGGCCGGCCTGCTCGCGCACGATGTAGTCGGCGTACCAATCGGCCCAGTTCTCGTCATGCCCGCCCGTCCGCTTCTCGTGCTCGCCATGCGCCACTGCGGCGCGGCGCAGGGCCGCGGCAAGATCGGTTGTCGAGGCGAACGTCGTGCCGTCGCCCGCGATGCGACCCGGCAGCCGCGTCGTGACCTCCTGGAACAGCCAGCCGTTGCCGTCGGGATCACTGAACGAGGCGAACGAGCTGTAACTGCCGCGCTTCGGGTCGGCGCCGCTGACGCGAACGCTGCCGAACAGATATGGCTCGTCGGGACCGGCATGGACATCGCCGGCACCATGGAACGGCTCGCTGACCGCGATGCCGCGGTCGAGCAGATCCTTTCGGGCGGCGTCGAGATCGGAGACGATCAGATACAGGCCGCGCGCCGAACCGGGAGCCGCAGCCGTGACGTTCCTGCCGAAGATCACCGAGCACGCCGATCCCGGCGGCGTGAACTGGATCACGCGCCAGTCGTTGCCCGAGCTGAAATCGGCGTCCAGCCGCCAGCCGAGGCGTGCGTAGAACGCCTTGGCGCGATCCACGTCAGACACCGGGATCACGACGACTTCGAGCTTCAGATCGACGCTACGGGACTTGGAGGGCTCGGTCGCGGCGTCGCGTTCGATGTCGATGGTGGCCATGTCGAGCTCCTGATGAAATGCGGATTGCAAGCACGTACGATTCATCAGACGGCCGCCGGCACCGCGATGGTCACGCGCGTGCCGCCCTGCCCCGCCTCGCCGTGCAGCTTCGCGTGGATGCTGCGTGCGAGCCCTTCGAGGATACGGCTGCCGGTGCCCTGCAGCGGTGCGGTGGCGCCGATGCCGTTGTCGGCCACCGTGCAGAGCCAGGCGCCGTGGCGGTCGGCCAGATCGACACGGATCAGCGCGCCAGATTTGTTCGGAAAGGCGTGTTTTGCCGCATTCGTGACCAGCTCGGTCAGCATCAGCGCGAGCCGATGGCACTGCGCTGCCGGCAAATTGCCGCTTTCGATCGCAGCTTCGCAGCGGATGCCCGCCGGCTCCAGCACGGCTTCGGAGAGCGCCCCGCAGAGATTTTCGAAGAAGGGCGCGACGGACACCATCGACGGGTCATCATTGTCGGACAGGAGCTGATAGAGCCTGCCGAAGGCAACGATGCGCCGCTCGAGCCGGTCCACCGCCATCGACACATCCCCTCTGCCTGCGCGCGTGAAATCGCGGCGAACTGACGCACCGAGCAGAGTGAGCGTATTCTTCATGCGATGGTGGGACTCCCGCAGCACGAGCTCCCAATCACGCGACTGGTCATCGAGACTGGCGACGAATTGAGATCGAACGACGTGGTCGTTCGGCCGAGCACCGATACCGGACATCATGGCCTCCCCGTTGAAATAGGATCTAACGCGAAGGCCATACTGGATGCATCGCACCTGTTTAGCTCGTTAGACGTTGCAAGATTCTGTTATGAAGGACGGTGCAGGCACCGGGTCAGCGCCCGGTCGATCGCTGCCGATGGGACTGCCGAGCTCGCCCGGACGTGCCCAAAATCGCTGCTTTTGGGTGAGATTGCCGGGATCGCCTCCATGCAATCGGCCGAGGGCCACGCGATTTCGCCACTTTCGGCCAGTTTACTGGACGGCGCGTTCTGGTAGTTCAAAGTGCGGATTTCAGTCCTTTCACCGGAATTACTCGCCCGTGCCAGACACCAACGAGCAGGATTCGGCTATTGCCTTCGGGCCCTTCCGCTTGTTCGCAAAATCGCGATTGCTCGAAAAGGACGGCGTCCCGCATCATCTCGGCGGCCGCGCGCTCGATATCCTGATCTGCCTCGCCGAGCGAGCCGGCGAGGTCGTCGACAAGCGGGAGTTGATCAAGCGCGTCTGGGCCGACGTGAATGTCGACGAAGGCAGCCTGCGTTTCCACATCACGACGTTGCGCAAGGCCTTGAACGATAAGGCCTCGGGCGATGCCGGCGAAGGTTCCCGCTACGTGATCAACGTCCCCGGACGCGGCTATTGCTTCGCGGCTCCGCTGCTCCGGGCCGCGCCACCGGAGATCCGGACCGGCGATCCCGCCGCTTCGCCCCGCTCGCTGCCGGCGCCGCTCGCCAAGATGATCGGGCGTGACGACGCGGTCGCGAAGATTTCCGCCGAGCTTGCGCTGCATCGTTTCGTCACAATCGTCGGCCCGGGCGGAATCGGCAAGACGTCGGTCGCACTTGCCGTCGCGCATGCCGAGCTTGCAGCCTTCGATGGCCAGGTGCGTTTCGTCGACTTCGGCGCGCTGACGGATGTCAGGCTCGTTCCGGGCACGATCGCGGCCGCGCTCGGCCTCACCGTCAATTCCGACGACCCGGTGCCGGGCTTGCTGACCTTCCTGCGCAGCCGGCGGATGCTGCTGGTGTTCGACAGCTGCGAGCACATCCTCGACGAGCTCGCCCCTCTGGCCGAGCGCCTCGTGCTGGAGGCGCCGGGGCTGCATATCCTGGCCACCAGCCGGGAATCCCTTCGCACCGAAGGTGAGCGCGTCCATCGGCTGTTTCCGCTGGATTGCCCGCCGCAGCGCGACGGGCTCGGCATCGCCGATATCCTTGCCTATCCCGCAAGCCAGCTCTTCGTGGAACGCATTGCGGAGAGCCTGAGCGAATTCGAGCTCAGCGAGGAGGATGCCCCGCTGGTCGCCGAGATCTGTCGGCGGCTGGACGGCATTGCGCTCGCGATCGAGCTCGCAGCCGGACGTGTCAACGCCTATGGCATAGCGGGAACCGCCTCGCTGCTGGACGGCCGGTTCTCGCTGCTGTGGCGGGGACGGCGCACCGCGATTCCGCGGCACCAGACCCTGAGCGCGGCGCTGGCCTGGAGCTACGATCTGCTGCCCTCGGCCGAAAGTGCGACGCTGCGCGGATTGTCGGTGTTCGTCGGGCCGTTCACGCTGGAGGCCGCGCTGGCCGTCGCGTCCTGCCAGGACATCAGCGAGCCCGAGGCGGTGGAAGCGATCTCGAACCTGCTCTCCAAATCGCTGATTGCGACCTCACCCGCGGAGCGTCGGCTGCGCTATCGCCTGCTCGACACCACCCGCGCCTTCGTCGCCGACAAGCTCGCCGAGAACGGGGAAACGGACCGCGTCGCGCGCGCCCATGCCGAATATTTCCGCGATTTCCTGCGCGACATCGCGCTCAAATCCACGGGCATGCAGAGCGCGGGCGGTTTCCTCCCCTACGCGGACCATCTGCCCAATGTCCGGGCCGCGCTGAGCTGGAGCTTTTCGGACGGCGGCGATCGGGCGATCGGGGTCGATCTTGCGGCTTCGGCCGCCCAGTTCTTCCTCGAGCTGACCTTGCTGACGGAGTGCTATCGCTGGACCCAGCAGGCCCTTGCTTCGCTCGAAACCGACACGATCGACAGCCGTCAGGAGATGACGCTGCAGGCCGCGCTCGGCGTCTCCGTGATGTTCACGCAGGGCAATACCGAAGCGGTTCGCACGGCATTCACGCGCAGTCTCCAGCTTGCCCGGGAGCTCGAGGACCTGCACTGGCAGCTCTGGCTGCTGCGCGGATTGCATATCTACCTGACCAGGGTCGGAGATTTTCACGGTGCGCTCGGCACCGGCGAGCAGGGTGAGAGCGTCGCGCGAAAGCTGAACGACCCCGCCAGCACGCTGAACGTGGAATGGATGCTCGGTGTCGCGCATCATTTGATCGGCAACCAGGACAAGGCCGTGCAGTTCTGCGCGAGCGCGATGGTGCATAATCCCGGCTCGCAGCGGCTGAATATCGGGCATCTTGGCTACGACGACCGCATCGTCGCCCTGGTGGCGCTGGCGCGCGGACTGTGGCTGACGGGCCGGCCCGGGCGTGCGATCGAGGCGGCGCGATACACGGTGCGCGAGGCCGAACTGCTCGAACAGCCGCTCACGCTCGGCATCTCCCTGATCTGGACGATCTACGTGTTCCTCTGGGTCGGCGACTGGGCCAACGCCGAAATTCTGATCGAGCGGCTGATCGATCATTCCGCGCGGCACTTCCTCGGCCCCTATCACGCGGTCGGCATCGGCCAGAAGGGCGAGCTGCTGCTGCGACGCGGCGACGTTGACGGGGGCATCGAGCACCTCCGCCGCAGCCAGGCCACGCTCTTGGCAACACGGCATCGGATCATGACAACGGTGTTTGCGACGGCGCTTGCGGAGGGTCTCGCCTCCCAGAACCAGCCCGACGAGGCCCTGCAGACGATCAATGAGGCCATTGCCCAGATCCCCGATCACGGCGAATCCTTTGACATGCCGGAAATGCTCCGGATCAAGGCCGACATCCTCGCCGGGTTGGGCAACGCCGCGGAAGCCGAGAGCACCTTGCGCAAATCGCTCGATCTATCCCGGCGCCAATACGCGGTCGGCTGGGAGCTCCGCGGGGCGATCAGCCTCAGCCGGATCTGGCAGCGGGCGGGCAAGGCCGGCGACGCGCGCGCCCTGCTCACCCCGCTCGTCGCACGGTACGAGGAGGGCTTCGAGACGCGCGATCTGATCGCCGCCAAGGCGTTGCTGGTCGCCCTGAATTGAGAGCATCTTCAACGAGATACCGCCATCCCGCCCGCTCGCAACTCCTAACAACTTCTAACACGCCAAGCCGCATCGGCCCCGCCATGGTGGAAACGCTGCACGGTGGATATGGCGGGACATGGCGCTTCTTGATGATGTGATCGATGCCAGCGGTGGATTGGCCCGCTGGAACAGCTTGAACCGGTTCACGCTCCACCTTTCCGTTGGCGGAACGCTATTTTCCAACGCAGGACATGCCGGGGAATTCAAGGACGTGACGGCAGAGGGCTCGCCCCGGACGCAGTCGGTCCGCTTTACCGGCATTACCGGCGGTGAATATTCCGGCTCCTTTCAACCCGACGCGGTCACCATCGAGAGCCCGGATGGCGCAGTCCTGCGGACCTGGCGCAACCCGAGCCTCGCGTTCCCCGAAGCCAGCCCACCTGCGCTCGCGGACGAGCTGCATCTCGTCTTCTTCTGCGGCGTGACGATCTGGAACTATCTGACCAACCCGTTCCTGCTCGCCCATGAGGATGTCGTGGTGGAAGAGCTGCCGCCCTGGCAAGAGGGCACCGAAACGTGGCGGCGGCTGCGTGCGCGATTCCCCTCGCACATCATCACGCTCGCGCCGGAGCAGATCTTCTATTTCGACGAGAGCGCCTTGCAGCGGCGCACGGATCACGATCTCTTCGGAATGAAGGTCGCGCACTCCTCCTGGGCTCACGACAGCTTCGGCGGCATCGTGGTGCCGACGCTTCGACGCATTCAGACGTTGCGGCCAGACGGAACCGTGGTCGCCAGGCCCGTGCTCATGGACGTCGAGATCTTCGACGCCGTGTTCGAATAACGGCGACGCGCGCGAGCCTGACGACGGCCCGCTCTCAACGTCTAACAACACATAACGAGCCAACGGACTGCCTTGGGTGCAGATTGCGCACGCGCGCATCAAACGAGCTGCTCGCACGAGGCAAGCGGACGCATCTTCAGGCCGGAACGCGTCGTTCGGCAAATGCAGACAAGGGAGACAGTCATGAAAGTACTGATGGTTCTCACGTCCCACGATCAACTCGGCGACACCGGACGCAAGACCGGCTTCTGGCTCGAAGAGCTCGCGGCCCCCTATTATGTCTTCAAGGACGCCGGCGCGGAGATCACGCTGGTCTCGCCCAAGGGCGGCCGTCCACCGCTCGACCCCAAGAGCAACGAGCCGGAGTTCCGCACCGACCTGACGCTCCGCTTCGAGGCCGATGCGGCTGCGGAAGCGCAGCTCGACAAGACGCTTCGCCTCGACAGCGTCAGGCAGGAGGAGTTCGACACGCTGTTCTATCCCGGCGGCCACGGCCCGATGTGGGACCTCGCCGAAGACCCCGCCTCAGTCAAGCTGATCGAGTCTTTCTTCGCCGCCGGCAAGCATGTCGCCATCGTCTGTCACTCCCCGGCCGCGCTGCGCCACGTCAAAACGCCTGACGGCAAGCCGCTGGTGCAGGGCAAGGAGGTGACCGGCTTCACCAACGGCGAAGAGGAGGCGGTCGGCCTCACCAAGGTGGTGCCGTTCCTGGTCGAAGACGAAATGCTGCGCCTTGGCGCCACCTTCTCGAAAAAGGCCAACTGGACGCCCCACGTCGTCAGCGACGGCCTGCTGATCACGGGCCAGAACCCGCATTCCTCGGGTCCGGCCGCCCAAACCCTGCTGGCTGCTCTCAGGGGCAAGCAGATGGCGAAGGCATCATAGATTTTCGGACGTGACGCATCTCAGGAGGCGTCCCGCAATGGCGCCTCCTGGCACCGCGCGAGCGCGCGATTGGCACTTTCGACGCACTGACACGACGTGCCGGAGCGATGACATGAATATCCCAGCTGCACTTGCCCTCTCGGCCGCAATGGCCGGCGCCATCGTACAGGCCTCGGCACAGGACCTGCGATCGAGCCGGCGTTCGATCAGCTACCACACCGTCGAAGTCCGGGGCCTCGAGATCTTCTACCGCGAGGCCGGCCCCGCCGACGCCCCGACCGTGCTGCTGCTGCACGGCTTTCCCTCCTCGTCGCGGATGTGGGAGCCTCTGCTGCCGCTGCTCGCCGACAAATATCACGTGATCGCACCTGATTATCCCGGCTTCGGCAACAGCAGCGCGCCGCCGCCATCCGCCTTCAGCTACACGTTCGACAACGTCGCGAGCATCATCGGCGAGCTCACGACGAAGCTCGGACTGGGCAAGCATGTCCTGTTCATGCAGGACTATGGCGGTCCCATCGGCTTCCGCATGGCGCTCGCGCACCCCGAGCGCGTGCGCGGCATTGTCATCCAGAATGCGGTGTCGCACGAACAGGGCTTGAGCCCGCTCTGGGAAGCGCGTCGTAAATATTGGGCCGACCCGGCCCGAGAGCTCGAGGCGCTCAAGGCCAATTTCACCTCGCTGGAGGCGACACGGCTGCGGCACATCGGCTCCAGCCCGCATCCCGAGCGTTACGATCCCGACAGCTGGACGGACGAATATGCGTTTCTGACGCGTCCGGGCCAGACCGAGATCCAGACCACGCTGTTCCTGGATTACCGGACCAACGTTGCCTCCTATCCGAAATGGCAGGACTGGCTGCGCAAGACGCGGCCGCCGACACTGGTTGTCTGGGGCAAATACGATCCGTCCTTCACCGTCGCCGGCGCCGCCGCCTATCGCGACGACGTGCCGGATGCCGAGGTACACATCCTCGATGCGGGTCACTTCGCGCTCGATGAAGCCACTGACGAGATCGCCTGGCTCGTCCGCGACTTTCTCGTACGGCTGGATGGACGCAAGTACTGATCCCTCGCTTCGATGCAATCAGTCAGGCTGATCCAGCATCAGCCGCGCCGCCCTGAGATCGGCGGTCTCGAAACCCTCGGAGAAGCGGCCGTAGGTGCTGGCGAGTGCTCCGAGCGGATCCGGCACGCCCTGCCGCTTCCGAAGCCGTGCCAGCGACATCTCGGTCCGCAATCGCCAGGACAATGCGCCCTGTTGCTCGGCAAGCGCGGCCGACGCGACGAAATCGGCTTCGGCAGCCTTGAGGTTGCCGCCATGCACCTCGAACTCTCCCCGCAGACGGAGCAGCTCCGGCATGTCGAAGGCGCCGCCTTCCTGCTCGAGCCGCGCAATGGTCTCGTGCAGCACCTCGCGCGCTTCCGGCAGCCGCCCCAGGGCGACCAGCCCCTGCGCGAGATCCGCGGCGAACGCCGATGCATAGAGCTCGTAGCGATCGGCATGCAGGCGCGCAAGCGCACCCCGCAACAGCTCGATGCCCCCCGTCGCCTTGCCGCGGGCGATCATGGTCTGCGCCCGAAAGCCGGTCGCGACGGCCTCGTAAGGCACCAGCCCGTGCACGCTCGCATGCGCTGCCAGGCGGGTGGTCATGGTCTCGACGGCGGACCAGTCGCCAACCCATCCGAACACCGAGGCGGACCAGCAGAGCGCGATACAATGCATGACCACGTCGCGCGGCGCTGACGCGCCGATCAGCGGATGGACGCATTCGAGCGCACGATCGGGATATCCGCGCAGCCACAACACGCGCGCGAGCGGGATCTGCGGCGTACGCGCATAAGCGAAATGTCCGGGCTCCGTCCCGCGCAGAGCGGCGTCGTCGCGCACGCCCTCGTCGAGATGGGCCTGCGCCGCGGCCTGATCCCCGGCGAGGTGATAGGATACGCCGAGGAGCGCCTTGCTGCCGGCGATCCCTGCGGTGTCGCCGATCAGGCGGGCGATCCGCTCGGCGTGAAGCGCCGTCGGCACCAGATTCCGGTAGCCGCCGGTCCGGCGGTAGAACATGTTCAGCCGCGACAGCAGCCGGAATGTGCTGGCGTGGTCGCCCAGCGCTTCCGCAATCTCCAGCCCACGCCTGAGCGCCGCTTCGGCCTGCGCGCTGTTGCGCTCGGTGAACATGAAGGCGTGACCGAGCGTCGACTGGAGCTCGAGCTCCCACCTTCCGCCCCGGCCGGCGCCGTCGAGAGCGGCAAGGGCGCGATCGGACCAGCTGCGTGCCTCGTTCAGCAGATTGAGCTCGACGAACAGCCTTGCGCAGCTGCCGGCGAGCGGAACGCGCAAATCGGCGCCCGCATCGTTGACGAAGCTCCATTCCAGCGCGGCACGCGCATCGGCGAGCAAACCCGCCCGTTCCTGCGCGCGCGACGCCTGGCCGCTGCCGCCGATCTCTCCCATGCCGGCTTCGAGCGTGCTCTGAACGAACAGGGCGTGCCGTCGCGCGGTCGCATCCATCTGGCCGCCATCGGCCAGCTTCTGCATGGCGTAGGCCCGCGTCACATCCAACAGGCGATAGCGCCGCGATGCGCCGTCCGGCTGCGAGGACACCAGCGACTTGGCCACGAGCTGCTCCAGCGCATGGACGACGCGATCTTCCGGCATCTCCTCCGCCGCGGCCACCGCGATCGCCCCCTTCAACGTGAAGTGGCCTGCGAAGACGGCGAGCCGCTGAAACACGATGCGCTCGCTCTCGCCGATCAGACCGAAGCTCCAGTCGAGCGTGGCAGCGAGCGTCTGCTGCCGCAGGGGCGCCGTCCTCCGTCCGCGCCATTCGAGCTGCGGATGGCCGTCGAGCAGCGCCGCCATCTCGCGCAGCCCGTAAAGACCGACGCGCGCGGCGGCGAGCTCGATCGCGAGCGCGATGCCGTCGAGCTTGCCGCAGATCCGGACCAGGACTTCCGCATCCTCCTCGGTGAGGTCGTCCCGATGGCCCGCCGCAACCGCGCGGTCCACGAACAGACGCGCCGCCGGATAGTTCAGCACCTCGCCGGCGCTGAGGCGGGCATCCTGCGGCGGACCGGGCAGCGGAACCAGATCGAAGATCTTCTCGCCCTCCACCAGCAACGACTCGCGGCTGGTTGCGAGGATGGCGACGCCGGGCGCCTCACGGTAGATGTCTTCTGCAAGGCGCGCGGCCTCGTCGATGACATGCTCGCAGCTGTCGAGCACGAGAAGCAGCCGCCGCCCGCGCAAAAAGTTGAGGATGCTGCCCGAGGGATCGTTGTGGTGCACGACGAGACCCAATGCAGCCGCAACCGTGCTCGAAACCAGCGCGGCGTCCTTCAATGGTCCGAATTCGAGGAAATGCACGTTGCCATCGAACGTGTCGCACATCTCATGCGCAAGGGCGGTTGCGATGGTGGTCTTGCCGATGCCGCCCGGCCCGCGCAGCGTGACGAAGCGATCGCGGAGCAAGCGCGACTCCAGCTCGGCCACGACCTCGTCCCGCCCGATCATCCGGTCCAGCCGATGCGGCAGAGCCGGCGGCGCTGCTTTTTCAGGCGCCTGCGACATCAGCACGGGCGCTTCCGCGCGCTTGCCGTGCCGCACGGGCGCGACAAAGCAATAGCCCCGGCCCGGGATGTTGGTGATGTAACGGGTCCCGTCCTTGCCATCGCCGAGTGCCTTGCGCAGCTCCGCGACATTGACCCGCAGGTTGATCTCTTCCACGGCGAGTCCGGACCATGCGTAGCCGAGAATCTCGTTCTTCGGCACCACCTCGCCGGCTCGGCTGACGAGCAACCGCAAGATATCCATCGCGCGGCTGCCGAGCTTGACCGGCACGCCGTCCTTCTCCAGCAGCCGAGAGCGCAGCGAAAAGGGCCCGAACGTGACGGTGTCGAGATCAAGGATCGTTCCGGCGTCACCGCTGCGGGCGCCATCTCCTGTCGAGAGCTCGGTCACATCTCGCTCAACTTGACAAATGCTTCATCGAAACGCGGGGCGAATATACAAGGCATCAATGCGAGGTCCAGTGAGGGCGCCGCACGGATCCTCACACCGGTGCTGACCGCCACGCGAGATCCGTGTTCTCCCTCAGACCGGTTCAATCCGCGCAAATATCTGGCAAATTGGACACAATCGGAGCCTGCGGCGGGCTGTCGCACGAGGGTCGCGCGCACAAAATCTAACAGATCCTAATCACCACTAACGAGCGTCCTGGCCAGCTCGCGCCTATCCTCCGAGCATGGAAAGCATTGAGTTTGCGCGTTTGCCGATCGTCGCAAACAGCCGCAAAGCCTGGAGAGGACGAACGATGTCGAGCAACTTGCACCCGGCGCATGCCTGGATCGATCTTCCCGCCGGCGCCCGGGATCACGAGGTTCTTCGCCCCGCACCGGCCATCACCCGGGAAAGCCAGCCCGCGGGAATGGAGCTGCCGCGTGTCAGGGTCAACGCCTTGCCAAAATGGCGGCTGCGGCGGGTCGAGCAATACATCGCGAATCATTTCGACCGCTGCATCAGCCTGGCCGAACTTGCCAATGTCGCCGGCCTGTCCAGGATGCATTTTGCAGCCCAGTTCCGCGCCGCGACCGGCTACCGTCCCCGCGAATATCTGCTGCATCACCGGACCGCGCATGCCAAGATGCTGCTCGCAAACACCGAGCGGCCATTGGCGGAGATCGCGCTGGCGGTCGGCTTCAGCACCCAGGCGCATTTTTCGACCGTCTTCAAGCGCATCAGTGGCGAGTCTCCGGCGCGCTGGCGCCTTGCCAGCAAGGGTGATCGGCCCACGGTCGAAGCTCCCTCATCGCGTCGTCCTGCCCCTGAGCGGGATTGGATGGCCAGCGCAGCCGCTTGAATGTATCGGCCGGCTCGCGCCCTCTCCTCCCGGGCCTGCGAGCTTCTCGGGGCCGCCCTGATCCCACACAGGACGGCCCCTCTTTTTTGCTTTGCCCCATGTCTTGCTTTGCGCCATGTCAGCGGCGCGGAGCCGGGGCACGAGAGCGTAATACTGACTCTGCCCTAAGCCGGATCGAACGCACGAATCGGCGGCAGATTGCCGGTGAACTTCTCCACCTCGACCGTCGTCAGCTGACCAGTACAGCCCTGCGCCAGGGATGAGGTGCCGATGTCGCGAGTAAGCACGTTTGGATTGCCGTGCACGCAGAGCGGCGCCTCGTCCTCGGGATCCATCGGATCGTACCAGGCGCCGGTCGGAAGCTGCACGACACCGACCGCGATGCCGTCGGTGACGTGGACCGCGGCAAGGCAGGCGCCGCGCGCGTTGAACAGGCGGATGATGTCGCCGTCCCTGATGCCGCGCGCGTTGGCGTCAACAGGGTTCATGCGCGCGACCTCGCGGCCGCGATGTTTCGCAGCAAGCGAATGCCCGCCGAAATCGAGCTGGCTGTGCAGGCGCGTCACCGGCTGGTTGGCGACGAGGAAGCACGGCGCACCAGGTTTGGGCATGTCGGACTTCTCCAGCCAGACCGGATGGCCCGGACAATCCGCATCGCCATGGCCGGCGATCTTGGCTGAGAAGATCTCGATGCGACCGCTCGGTGTTGGCAGCGCGTGATTGACCGGATCTTCACGAAAACGACGCAACCGGCCGCCGTCGTCGGGCTGCTGCGGCACGACGAGACTGCCACGCTGCCAGAATTCTTCGAAGCTTGGGGCCTCCAAGCCGCGCTTCGCAAGCGAGGCGCGGGTCGGCTCGTACAGATGCTCCAGCCATTGCCGCGACGTACGTCCCTCGGTGAAGGGCTCGCGCGCGCCGAGACGCTCGGCAAGATCGGCGAAGATGTCGTAATCGTCGCGCGCAAGGCCGAACGGCTCGGCGACCTGATGCATCGCGACCATCAGGGGATCGTTGGTGGAATAGCCGATGTCCTCGCGCTCCAGCGTCATCGTCGCGGGCAGCACGATGTCGGCGTGACGCGCCGTCGCGGTCCAGGCGAGCTCGTGCACGACGAAGGTGTCGAGTTGGGCAAAGGCCTTGCGCAGGCGGTTGATGTCCTGGTGATGGTGGAACGGATTGCCGCCGGCCCAGTAGACGAGGCGGATGTCCGGATAGGTGCGCGTCTCACCGTTGTAGCGATAGGTCGTGCCGGGATTGAGCAGCATGTCGGCGATGCGCGCCACCGGAATGAAATCGGCGACGCCGTTGCGGCCCTGCCCGAGCGTCGGGCCTGGCACGTCGTTGACGCGGCGGCCGTAATAGCCGATCGCCCCCAGCGAATAGGCGTAGCCGCCGCCGGCAAGGCCGATCTGGCCGAGGGCTGCCGCCAGCACCATGCCCATCCACACCGGCTGCTCGCCATGCTCGGCGCGCTGCAGCGAATGCGAGACGGTGATCAGCGCGCGCTTGCCGGCGGCCCGACGCGCCAGCTTGCGGATCGCCTCGGCATCGACGCCCGAGATGGCGGCGGCCCATTCGGCGTGCTTGGGCTGGCCGTCGCTCTCGCCCATGAGATAGCGCAGGAAGACGGGCCAGCCCTCGGTGTAGCGATCGAGGAAGGCCTGATCGTGCAGCCCCTCGGCAACCAGCGTGTGGACGATGCCGAGCATCAGCGCGGTGTCGGTGCCGGGTACGCAGCTCATCCATTCGGCGCCGGCTTCCACCGGCAGGTCGTCGCGCAGCGGGCTGACCAGGACGAAGTCGCAGCCGCGCTTGCGCGCCGCTTCCATCGCGCCGCGCTCGACGTGCTTGCTGATCGAGCCGCCGGCCACCATGGAGTTCTTCAGCGCCATGCCGCCGAAGGCCAGCACGATCTCGGTCTCGGTCGCGATCTGCTCCCAGGTGACGTTGCGCTTGGTGATGTCCTCATAGCCCGCCAGGATCTGCGGCAGCAGCACCGAGGATGCACCCGACGAGTAGGTGTTCACCGACCGCACATAGCCGCCCAGCGCGATGTTGAGGAAGCGATGCACCTGGCTCTGGGCGTGATGAAAGCGGCCCGCGCTCGACCAGCCATAGGAGCCGCCGAACACGGCGCCGGGTCCGCGCGTGTCGCGGATACGGCCGAGCTCGTCGCCGAGCAGGTCGAGGGCCTTCTCCCAGCTGACGGAGACGAACTCGTCGCGGCCGCGGCGATGGTCGGGGCCCGGCCCGCGTTCGAGCCAGCCGCGGCGGATCGCCGGCTGGGCGATGCGCGCCTGGTGGCGGAGTGCGCCCGGAAAATTGCCGATGATGCCGTTGGGATCGGGATCGCCCGCATAGGCCCGGACCTCGAGGCCAGCTGTGCCCTGACGCGCGGAAAACACGCCCCAATGCGAGGTGTGCGGCTTGAAGCCGTCGGACAAGTCCAGACCGGGGTCGGGGAAGCCAATCGTGTCGTCCATGTCTGATCCTCGTTCCGGCGGCGGCCTGCAATCGGGGTGGTACTATACCGATCCGTTGCGGATATCGTCGAGATCAGCCTTGTCGGAAACGCCGGGCTGCCCCGCGCGGAGCCCGGCGGACAGCCGAATCGCGGGGAACGAAGGCCCCGGCAATTTCATTGATGTTGCAGACGGCATGAGCCGGCAAAGCTATTCGGCGCCGGGCAGCTCGTCACCGGTGGCCGCATCACTCGCCGGCGCAGCAATCCACCAACAGCTCCCAGATCCGCTGCGCCTCGCCGCGCTCGTATCTGTCCGGCACCTTCTCCCCATTGCGTTGACCGTAGCCGGCGATGGCGCGGATGTCGCGAGGCACGATCCACCGCTCCGAGATCGGGTCGTACCATTTTCCAATGTTCAGCTCAGTCACGGCGATCAGCTCTCGGATATGATCAACGGTCGAGCGAGGCGCCGGCCGCGGCTTCGTGCGAGCCATTCGGCGAGGCGTCATCCAATTTACCAATCGTGAGCGCCCAGGATCGTTCCCCTCTTGGGCTCATCCCGGCCGGGCCGGATGCTGCGTGCGCGGATGCCGCTCGTGCAGCAGCCGCGCAAGCTCCTCACGCTCGGTCGCGCGTCCCTTCATGGCGGTCTCGAACAGCGCCTCCTGGATGTCGCGCGGCATGTCGCCCCACACATCCATCGCCGCGCGTCCGAGCAGGCCCGCAAGATGATCAACTCCAACACTCATTCGGCTCTCCTGGTCTCACCACGGAATGGAACAGCTGCCAGCGTGGAGCGTTCCAGTGCCATCATTGTGAAAAGGAGGCGTCCCTTATGGGTTTCTTCACCAAGGACATCAAAACGATGGAAGACCTGCTGCTGCATGGGCTGCAGGACATCTATTATGCGGAGCAGCAGATCCTGAAGGCACTGCCCGACATGATCGGGAAAGCGACCAACAGGGACCTCGTCGCCGGCCTGAAAGCGCATCTGGACGAGACCAACAAGCAGGTCGAGCGGCTCGACAAGGTGTTCGCCAAGCTCGGCAAGGAGCCCAGCGGCACGCAGTGCCCGGCGATCGACGGCCTCATCAAGGAAGCCGACGCGACCGCCGGCGAGATCGAGGACAAGGCGGTACTCGACGCCGCAATCGTCGCCAATGCGCAGGCCGTGGAGCACTACGAGATGTGCCGCTACGGCACGCTGATCGCCTGGGCCGAAGAGCTCGGCCACGACGACATCGTGCGCTTCCTCACGACCAATCTCAACGAGGAGAAGGCTGCCAACACCAAGCTGAACACGGTGGCGCTTCGCAAGGGTGTCAACGCCAAGGCGTCGAACGCAGCCTGATCGACGTGCGATCGACACGCGATCCGTCGATCGAGGTTGAGCTCGAGGACCTGGCGGCCCGGCGCGTGGGCCGCCATGGTCTATCGAACTAGACGGCGCCGATCTTCGGCGCCACGCCTTGCATGTCGCCTGCTCGGGCGCGATGGTAGAGGTGCCCCGGCTCTGCCCACAAGAATCCATTCGAGAACGGCACACCGGGATAGGCCGCGGCAAGGCGGCGGTTGCCGCCGTCGGCATCGTCACGCCCGTTCAGCACATCACGAAAGATCCTGGCGATCTCGACCATGTCGCAATCCTGCGGCGACAGGCGCAGCGAGCCGACCTTGCTCTCGTGCAAGAGGCCGGCCTCCCCGAGCAGATTGGCGCAGGTGTGCGACAGGGTCTGCACGCCGTTGATGGTCAGGAAGTCCTGCTGCTCCAGCGTGTTCAGAAGCAGGCCATCCGGGTCCTTCTCGCAGACGAAGCGGCAATTGTCCTTGGCGAGCTTGTGCAGGCGCGCATGATAGCAGCGGGCGGAGATGGCGAGCGGTACCCTGCCGAACGCAAACATTTCGGTCGTGACATCCGGAATGGCCTTCGCGATCGCCGCCACCGAAGCCAGCGGCAATTCCGGCGGCAGGCAGATGCGTTTCGCCCCGTGCGCAACGTGAAAGGCCGCGCTCGCCTCGTTGTAGATGTTGACGAAGGGCCCGATGGCGTGCGGCCGGCCCGCGAGCGCCCTGAGGCAGGTCAGATCATTCACCTCGACCATAGCGCCCTCGACGGCAGCGAGCTCTTCGGTCTGGCGGCGCTCGCGCCGTAGCGAGACCAGGATCAGCGAGCCCAGCAGCACCTGCTTGCCTGCGTTCTGCAACCGCTCGACCACGGCCGGGATGTGGTCTGCGAAGAACGGGGAACGCTTCGAGCAGACGATCTCGCCCACGGATACGACGTCGAGCGGCGCTTCGTCGGCGATCCGAAAATAGAAATCGCGCCAACGCTCCGGCGCCCAATTGTACAGAACTGGACCGAGGCTGAGTTGCATCTTCCGGATCTCACATGTTCGACAAGATTAGCGCCAGGTCTTGCGATAGGCGCCGAGCGTGGAGGCCTGCCCTTCGGTGAACGGCTTCAGGCTCGCGATATCGGCCTCGCTCCCGCTCTCGAGTGCCGCGAGCGCATGACGGAAGTGGCGCACGACGCTTTCGACATAGGCGCGGCCGCGCTGGCGGCCCTCGATCTTGAGCGCGGTCACCCCGGCATCGCGCAAGCCCTTGAGCAGCGTCGTTGCGTCCAGGCTGACAGGGTCCTCGAAAATGTAGCCGGCGCCCTGCGCGGTCGAGAAGCGGCCCTTGCAGAGGGTCGGATAGCCCGCGGGCTCGGTCGCGGCGAACCGGTTGATGGCGAAGCCGCCGAGACTGGACTTGGTCCCCTCCGCCGTCTGTTCGTAAGTGACATGGCTCGGCGGGGAGCAGACGCCCTGCATGTTCGGCGATTTTCCGGTCGCATAGGAGGATAGCGAGCAGCGCCCCTCGGCCATCACGCAGAGGCCGCCGAACACGAAGACTTCGGTCTCGCAGGCGGACTCCCGGGTGATCTCGGCGATCTCCGGCACGCTCAGAACACGCGGCAGCACGACGCGCTTTGCGCCGAAGGTTTCGGCGTAGAAGGCGATGGCATCGGGATTTGCGGCCGCAGCCTGGACCGAGACGTGCAGACGCTGGCTCGGATGGCGCCGCGCCGTGTAGTCCATCAAGCCGATATCGGCGAGGATCAGCGCATCGGCTCCGGCACTCACCGCATCGTCCACCGCGCGATGCCAGATCTCGACGGCGGAGGCGCGCGGGAAGGTGTTGATGGCGACCAGAACCCGCGCACCGCGTCCATGCGCCAGCGCGATGCTCTTGCGCATCTCGTCGCGGCTGAAATTCAGTCCCGGAAAGTTGCGCGCGTTGGTTTCGTCGTTGAAGCCGCAATAGATCGCATCGGCGCCGGCGTCGATCGCACTTCTGAGCGCCGCCGGCGTCCCGGCAGGGCAGATCAGTTCCATCATCTCAACTGCTCGCTTGCCCGGATGAACCGATCAACTGGCCGCGGGCGGCTTCGAAGGCGCGCCTCACCGGCGCGCCCAGCGGGCCGAACAGCGAGGACACTTCAGTGGCGAGATCGAGCTGGGCGTCGTCGATCGCATTGCGCAGCGCCAGCACCGCCTCGACATCGCCCTCGATGACGAGCTCGCGCGAGAACATCAGGGCATCGCCATCGACCCTGCCTTCGAGCAGAGCCAGCAGATTGACGAAGGAAGCCGAGATGCGCGCATCCAGTCCCGACGGCAGATCGCGGACGACGGACAGGCGCGGCGGCTTCGCCTCGACCACGAAGGCAAATGGCAGATCGATCGGCCTGATGCCGAACCGCGCGCGTGCGTGAGGGCCGAGCCGGTCGAATAGTGCAGGGTTGCGCCGATGGATCCGCTGCAGGACACCGCCGAGAACGAGCTGCAACGGCAGCAGCGGCAGGGGACGCATGGCCAACGCGACGAGCGGCGGAATCGTCGGCAATTGGCCGGGCGATGCGGCAGACGGATCATTCATGGCCCCACATCTGGACGGATTGCACGCCGCTGTATTTGAGCGGGAACAATGAAGACCAAAAACAGGCCGGCTAGCTGTGATTTTTTGGGAGCCTGCTCAATTGCAACGTGATGTACCGCGCTTTCGCGACTTGTCCGACTTCCTGCGCTTCATCGAAAGCCGGGGGCAGTTGCGACGCATTCGCGAGAAGGTCTCAGTCGTCCACGAGATCACGGAGATCCACCGGCGTGTGCTTGGGGCACACGGGCCAGCATTATTGTTCGAGCGGCCCGTCAAGGCCGACGGCCGCCCCTCGGAGATGCCGCTCCTCACCAATCTGTTTGGAACGGTGGAGCGGATCGCATGGGGCATGGGGATCGCGCCCGACCGTCTCGAGCAACTCGGCGAGCTGATGGCCGAACTGCGCGCACCGCGACCGCCGCACAGCATCAGGGATGCCTTCGACAAGCTCCCGCTTGCCCGCGCCGCGCTGGCGACGCGCCCGCGCACACGCGCGGCGGCGCCGGTGCAGGACTGCGTCACCATGGGGCCCGACGTCGATCTGGCAAGATTGCCGGTCCAGATCTGCTGGCCGGGCGAGCCGGCACCGCTGATCACCTGGCCACTCGTGATCACCGTGCCGCCGGACTCCGCAACGGCCGACCAGGAGGAGAATGTCGGCGTCTACCGCATGCAAGTGCTCGGCCGCGACCGCGCCATCATCCGCTGGCTCGCGCATCGCGGCGGCGCGCGGCATCACCAGCAATGGAAGGCGATCGGGCGCGACATGCCGGTCGCGATCGTCATCGGCGCCGACCCCGCCACCATCCTCGCCGCGGTGCTGCCGCTGCCCGAGACCATGTCGGAGCTGCGCTTCGCCGGCATCCTGCGCGGCGAACGGCCCGACCTCGCGCCCTGCCTCACGGTGCCCCTCGCGATTCCGGCCGAGGCCGAAATCGTCGTCGAGGGCTTTGTCTCTGCGACCGAAACCGCACCCGAGGGTCCCTATGGCGATCACACCGGATATTACAATTCCGTCGAGGAATTCCCGGTGATGCGGGTGACGGCCATCACCAGCCGGCGTCAGCCCGTCTACCTCTCGACCTTCACGGGCCGGCCGCCGGACGAGCCGTCGCGGATCGGCGAGGCGCTCAACCGCCTGTTCGTGCCGCTGGTCCGTCAGCAATTCCCTGAAGTGACCGACTGCTTTCTGCCGCCGGAAGCGTGCTCCTACCGGATCGCGGTCGCGGCGATCAGGAAGCGCTATCCCGGCCAGGCCCGGCGGCTGATGCTAGGCCTGTGGTCGATGCTGCCGCAGTTCAGTTACACCAAGCTCCTGATCGTGGTCGACGACGACATCGACATCCGCGACTGGCAGGCCGTGATGTGGGCGGTCTCGACGCGCAGCGACGCCTCGCGCGACCTCGTGACGCTCACCGACACGCCGATCGACTATCTCGACTTCGCCTCGCCGAAATCGGGGCTCGGCGGCAAGCTCGGCATCGATGCCACCACGAAGATTCCACCGGAGACGGATCGCGAATGGGGCATTCCGCTGGCCATGGATCCCGCAATCGTCGCGCGCGTCGATGCGATGTGGGCGAGGCTCGGCCTTGCCAGCACGGCGCTGCGCGCGCCGGTCCCGACATGAGCGGGCGGCAAGGCATCGTCGTCGGTATCAGCGGTGCCTCGGGCGCTGCGATCGGCGTGCGCATCGTCGAGCTGCTGGCGGGCAATCCGCACTACGCGGTCCACCTTGTGGTTTCGCCCGCGGCGGAGCGTACGCTAGCCGCGGAAGTGGGGCGCGATGCGCTGGCGCGGCTGCGCGCGCTCGCTTTCCGCCATCACCTTCATTCAGATATCGGCACTGCGATCGCCAGCGGCTCGTTTCCGGTCGCCGGCATGATCGTCGCCCCGTGTTCGATCCGCACGCTCTCGGCCATCGCCTGGGGGCAGCTCGACAACCTTCTGACCCGCGCGGCCGACGTGCAGCTCAAGGAACGGCGCCGGCTGGTGTTGCTGGTTCGCGAGAGCCCGCTGCATCTCGGCCATCTGCGGACGATGCTGCAGGCAACCGAGATCGGCGCGATCATCGCGCCGCCGATGCCGGCCTTCTATCTCAAGCCGCAGTCGCTGGACGAGGTGATCGACCAGATCGCCGCGCGGGCGATCAACCTGCTCGACCTCCCAGAGCTTCGCGCACCCGCAGGGATCTGGTCCGGCCCGGGCTCCGAAGGCGCATAGCCGGCGGCGCAGCTTCAGTCCCGGCCACATCGCCCGATCAGTTCACCTCGGCAAAACCGAGCGACGACTTCACACCCGGCGAGATCATCGAAGGCTGCCAGGGCGGCTCGAACGTCATGGTGACGTCGACCGTATCCACGCCGGGAACCAGGCTCGCGCTGTTGGCGACTCCTTCCTTGAGAAAGGACGCGGCGGGACAGCCGCGTGTGGTCGCCGTCATGGTGATGTGCGCGGCGCCGTCGTCGATGGACACATCATAGACGAAGCCGAGATCGACGATGTTGTGGCCGAGCTCCGGGTCGATCACGACCTTGAGCGCCTGCCTGATCCGGGCGACGAGGTCCTCATCATCGATCGTCATGCCTGCACCCTCACCGTCAGTTGATAGAATTCGTTCTGCGGCGTGAAGCCGCCGCGCCATTGATGGCCGCGCTTGGTCAGCTCCCGGAACAGGAAGACCGGCTCCCGGCTGAGCAAGGCGTGGAGCGTCTGGCCCGGTGCGAGCCGTTCCAGCGCCGCCAGAATCCGAACCATCGGCTCCGGCGGATCGAGGTCGCGATTGTCGAGACGAACCGCGGGCTCCGGCCAATCGTCATCGTTCGGCGCAGCAGAAGCTGGCCCGGCCGCTTCGACCGAGCCATCGTCCGGCATGAAGCGGATCTCCCATTCGCCGCCTTCGAGCTCGGCTTCCCGATGCGCAAAGCCCTTGCTCGCCATGACGTCGAACAGAGGAATCGGCTTGAAGGGCGCGTAGAGCCGCAGTCCCTCCCCGGGCGAGAGCCGCGCGAGAGCGGCCATGATGATCGAGAACGGCTCGCCGCCTGCGCGCAGGATCGGCCGGACATCGACGTCGATGAATTCGGTCATTGCAGTCTCCTTTCAATTCCGCGAGACCAGGAGGTGAGGCGCGGCTGCTCCCGTCGGCAGGCGCAGCGGCTCCGCCACGTCCGCAAGCCGCCTTGCCCTGATGAACTCCTCGCTCAGGCCAAGCGTAGCGAGCGTCACCACCGCCACGGCGAGACGGAAGCCGAGTGCCGCGTCGACCAAAAGCATCAGCGTCGCCATCCAGCTTCCGGCAAAGAACAGCACGAACCATTTCAACGCGCGGCGCTCGGCAACGAGATCCTGCACGCGAGGCGTCGGTACCCTGCCCATCACCGGACCGTAGGTCTCGAGCCAGGTCAGGAACGGCACGATCTTGTAGAGATTGGCGAGCACAAGGCCCGTGAGCCAGCCGAACGCGACCAGAAAGGCGAGCGCTCCGACATGGGACGCGAAAGAGCCGGCCGCAACGAACGCGGCACTGAGCATCGCTGCGGCGACGAAGCTCGCCAGCGCAACGAGACTCATGCGCGTGTTGAGCTCGAGCGCACGGCGCTTGCGGGCTCTGTAAAGGCCGAGCACGTCACGGCCGTGGGCGGCGAGCGACAGCAGCGCCGCTGCCGCCGCCAGCAGCAGCGTCAGATTGAGGCCCGTCATGCGCCAGAGTGCGAGCACGCCGCCGACCAGCCCGACAGCCAGCGCGGTGATGCCGGCAAGCCAGGCGAGCCGGCCGAGTCGCGCATCGCTATCGGGCGCGAGCATGAACATCGCGAGCAGGCGATAGCTGACGCCCATGGCCGTGAATGTCAGCCATCCGCCAAGCCCCGCGAGCGCGTGAATCGGCACGCCCGAGACCAGCAGGTCCGGCCATTGCGCACCGATGGCAGTTCCGGACAGCACCAGCGAGAACAGGCCGCCGAAGCTCGCCGTGACGCAGATGCAGGCAAGCCCGGTTGCGACGAACCGCGCCGGCCCCGGCAAGGGACGCGCCGACCAGAGCGTCATGCCGAGATTGGCTACGACCAGGGCGAAACCGGCGATCAGCAGGCTGGCGCCGACGGGAAGCAGCCAGCGTGGCCCGTTGAGGTGTCCGCCCAGTGTGAGAAAGCCTGCGAGCAGAACACTCAGGCCAAGCGTCAGCAGCACCAGAGCCGGCAACGTCCAGCGCTCCGCATAAAGCGGCCTTGCGACCAGCACCGGCACGAACTGGAACAGCGCGCCACACAGGGCCGTGCTCAACCAGCCGATGGTCACGATGTGAACGACGACGAGCGTGTCCGGACCGTCGATGTCGTGATTCGGAAAACCGAAGCCGGCGACGATCAACACTTCCGCGAGCAGCAGCCAGGCGATCGCGACCGCGAAGTAGCTGATAGCCCATCTAAAGAGGCTGGTTCCGATCACGGCTTCCTTCCCATCGCCCGCGCACGACGCCCCATGTCGGCACTCGACAACGGTAAGTGGCTGCAGTCGCTACCACGTTGTCGAGGCGCAAACTCCGGCGCCTTTCACGACAATGGGATCGGCACCGGCGCGGAGGCCCTGGAAGCATTGACGCAGCGCAAGAGAACGGCCCGCGGCGCTGATATTCAGGCCTTCAATCAGCAGGGAATGGTCCGGATGACGCTGAAGAATTGGTGTGCGGTGCTGGCGATTTCGGCGGGTGCGGTGACCTCGGCGATGGCCCAATCCAGCCTTGCCCCCTCGCCGAATGCAAAACAGGATGCACCTCGTCTCGTCGAGGTCATGAGCATGGCGCAGCTTCAACACCTCAAGCTTTGGTATGCAGGCAAGGCGAAGAACTGGGACCTCGCGGCGTACGA
Source organism: Bradyrhizobium nitroreducens (assembly GCF_002776695.1). Taxonomy (GTDB): domain Bacteria; phylum Pseudomonadota; class Alphaproteobacteria; order Rhizobiales; family Xanthobacteraceae; genus Bradyrhizobium; species Bradyrhizobium nitroreducens. The sequence goes on along the minus strand of NZ_LFJC01000003.1, from coordinate 5,285,914 downwards.
GTTGCGGCAGTTGACCAATAGCCTCGCCGAAGCCGCGATATTCTACCCTTCTATTCCCATCAGCAACGTGACCACGATGAAGGAGCCGCTGCTCTCGGTCGCCGACGCGATCGCAGCGGGGGATGATCGCAAATTCGCCGTGTCCATGCGCGGGCTGACCGATGGCTGCAATGCCTGTCACAGCTCGATGGGCCGCGGCTTCATTGCCATCGGCGTGCCGAACGGCGGACAACCGCCCGCCAATCAGATCTTTTCGCCGTCCGGAAACGGCCGGAAAAAGTGATACGGCCTGCGCTTAACGCCTATTAAGCATTGCGCCGCGCCACCACCTGATCACGCTGGGTGAGACTGGATTGAGTTGCATCAACCCAGGGATCGAGCAGCCACGTACCTTGGCCTCGCCCCAGTGTCAGCGACAGCCGAGCCCTTGCATGATCGAACAATCTATCCCGGCCAAGGCTTTGGCCGCGGCGTTCTGGCAAATGCCAAAGGACGACCTCTATCGCGCGCTCGGTTCCGGCCCGGACGGCCTGTCGCGGGGCGAAGCTATCAGGCGGCTGGCGATCCACGGGGCCAACCGCGCCGACGCCCCGCAGAGCCGATCGGTCTGGCGCAAGCTCGGCCAGCGCCTCTGGAATCCGCTGATCGCGATGCTGCTGGCGGCGGCGCTCCTGTCCGGGCTGAGTGGCGACATCGGCAGCTTTGCCATCATCTCAACCGTGCTCTCGCTGTCCATCACGCTCGATATCGTCCAGGAACATCGCGCCGAGCTCACCGCCGAAGCTCTGCGGGAATCGGTTGCCATCCAGGCTGACGTCGTCAGGGACGGCAAGGACATGTCGATCTCGGTGGCGGCTCTGGTCCCGGGCGACGTCGTGAAGCTCCGGATCGGCGATCTGATACCGGCCGATGGCATCGTGCTCGATGCGCAGGACTTGCAGATCAATGAAGCCCTGATGACGGGCGAGCCGTTTCCGGCGTTCAAGACCGACCGCCCCTGCTCCGCGGCATTGCCGGCGGACGCCACCAACGCTCTGTTCGCGGGAACCAGCACCGTCGGCGGAAGCGGCAGGATGCTGGTGGTGACGACCGGAGGCCGGACGCGCTTTGGCGCGATCGCCTCGGCGATGGCGGCCAACGCACCGCCGACGGCTCTTGAACAAGGCGTCCGGAAGCTCGGCCTGCTGATCCTTCGGCTGACGCTGTTTCTCACGCTTTTCGTGCTGATGGCTCATCTCGTCGCGCAGCGCAACGCAATGGAGTCCTTCCTTTTCGCGATCGCGCTCGCCGTCGGCTTGACGCCCGAGCTGCTGCCGATGGTGATGACGGTGACCCTCGCCCGCGGCGCCCTGCGCATGGCGAAGCGAAAAGTCATCGTCAAGCGGTTGTCGGCAATTCACGATCTGGGTGCGATGGACACGCTTTGCGTCGACAAGACCGGCACGCTCACCGAAGCAAGGATCACGTTGGCAGCTCATATCGAGCCGCAGGGGCAATCGAGCGATCGGGTTCTGAGCCTGGCGCGCCTGAACAGCACGTTCCAGGCCGGCGTCAGAAGCCCGCTCGACGATGCGATTCTGTCAGCGAGCCGCGATGGTCTCGGCGGCTGGGTTCGGCTTGCGGAAGTGCCGTTCGACTTCGAACGACGGTGCCTGTCGGTTCTGGCGGTCCGGAATGGCGAACACATGCTGATCGCCAAGGGAGCTCCGGAATCCATCCTGTCGCGCTGCGTGGCCGTGGAGATCGATGGCCTGGCTCATCCGCTCGACGCCGCCTGGCAACAGAAGATGGCCGATATCCAGGCGCGCTATGCCCGCGACGGCTTCCGGCTCCTTGCCGTCGCCATCAGATCCATTCCGGCCGCGCAGCAGACCATTGCCGTCAGCGACGAGACCAACCTGACCCTAATCGGCTTTTGCGTGTTCGCCGATCCGCCGAAACAGGATGCGGCTGCGGCCATCGGTGCGCTCAGCTCGCTCGGCGTGACCATCAAGATCATTTCGGGCGACCATGACGCCGTGGTCGCGCACGTCGCGCGCTCCGTCGGTTTGAAGGCAGACCGGATCATGACCGGCGCCGAGATCTCCGAGCTGACCGATGCCGCCCTCATCGCCCGGGTCGACCACGTCGACCTGTTTGCACGGATCGACCCAGATCAGAAGCGACGCATCATTGTCGCGCTCCGCCATCGCAATCACGTGGTCGGCTTCATGGGAGACGGCGTCAACGACGCCCCGGCGCTCCACGTCGCGCATGTCGGCATCTCCGTGACCGGCGCGACCGAGGTCGCCCGCGCGGCCGCCGACATGATCCTGCTGGCACCTGACTTGTCCGTGCTCGCGGCCGGCGTGCGCGAGGGCCGCAGGACCTTTGCCAACATCCTGAAATATGTCCGGATGGGAACGAGCTCGAATTTCGGCAACATGCTGTCGATGGCGCTCGCCTCGATCGTTCTTCCATTCCTGCCGCTACTGCCGCTGCAGATCCTGCTGAACAATCTGATCTACGATCTCTCCGAGATCGGCATCCCCTTCGATGACGTCGACCGTGAAGACGTTGCGCGGCCCGAAGCCTGGAACATGGCAAGCATTCTTCGCTTCACCATCATCATGGGAATTGTGTCGTCCCTGTTCGACGCCATCACTTTCGCCGTTCTCCTCAAGCTGTTCGATGCGGATGCGGCAATGTTTCAAACCGGCTGGTTCGTGGAATCGATCGCGACCCAGATTCTGGTGATCTTCGTGATCCGGTCGCGCAAATTGCCGTGGCGTGCGAACCGGCCCCCCAACATCCTGATCGCGACGTCCTGCGGCGCTCTGCTCGCCGGCGTGGCGGTGGCTCTCGGCCCGTGGCGCGGCGCGTTCGGCTTTACCGTGCTGCCCGCGGGACTGCTTGCGACGATCACCGCCATTGCCGCAGCCTATCTGATCTCGGCAACCATCGCGAAGCGGCTGGCGATCTCGGATCCGTAACGCCCGAAACCGAGGCTGGGTCACCCCAAGTGCCCCGGCCAATGCTCAGGTCGCGTCCGGATAGATCCGCTCTCGGTGGACTTCCCGGCCGCTTTCGTCGAGCACGACGATGCGGAGGCCCGGATGGCCTTTCGGCTTCTCCCGGCGCACCCGGTCGGCCAGATCCTTGCTATGCGCGATGGCGGCGCCGTCGCTCACGAGCTCCAGTCCGGATCTGTCCCGGACGGGCACGCCGTCCTTGATATCGAAATAATAGGTGCGCATGGACTCATTCCCGCGGTCTCGCGCGGCTCGGTTGAAATCATCATCCCGGAAATAGAGCGGCCGAAGCGGGGGATGATCCGCGGCGACGTCGGGAAACTGCATCTTAGGGAGGCAGGCATTTCGAACTCTTGACCCGGATCAAACACGGGAAAATTCGGCAAGTTTCCGACAGGGCCGCTCCAATCCTGCGGTATCATGACAGCGACTTCACGCCATCCCATGTCATCTGACGACGGAAATCATGCTGAACGCGCCCAGCGCCGTCAGGCGGCGACCTGCTCGCTTCCACCACCGCGCTTGCCGATCAGTGGCGCGAACTGCTCGGCCGTGACCGTTTCGTTCGCGATCAGCATCTCAACGCCGGCGTCGAGGTCTGCGCGCCGGCGCTGCAGGATCTCGCGGGCGCGGAGGTCGCCCTCCTCGACCAGATTGCGTACGGCGAGATCGATCTCGCGGCCGGTTGCCTCGGCCGCCGCGACGATCTTGTCCTGCGCCGCCATGAGAAACGCCTGCGGCTTGGCTGCATAGGTGCGTTGTCCCACCGTCTCGTCCATGCCGTATCTGGTCACCATTTCGATGGCGATCTCGGTCGCGCGTTGCAGATCATCGGCCGCGCCGGTCGAGATCGCCCCGTCGAAGATCAGATGCTCCGACGCGCGCCCTCCCATCAGCACCGCGATGCGGTTCTTCAGCTCCTCGACCGTCAGCAGGAACCTGTCCTCGGTCGGACGCTGAATGGTGTACCCTAGCGCGCCGATGCCGCGCGGAACGATCGACACTTTCTGCACGGGATCGACGCCGGGCAGGCTGGCGGCAACGAGGGCATGACCCATCTCGTGATAGGCGACCCGGCGCCGTTCGTCCTTGCCGAGCACCCTGCTCTTCTTCTCGATGCCGGCGACGATCCGCTCGATCGCGGTGACGAAATCGTCGAACGTGACCTCCTCACCGCTTCGCCTGGTGGCAGCGATCGCGGCTTCGTTGATGAGGTTTGCAAGGTCGGCCCCGGTAAAGCCCGTCGTGAGACCCGCCACCTTGTCGAGGTCGACATCCTTGCTGATCCGGATCTTGGGGGCGTGCACCTTCAGGATCGCAACGCGCCCGATCTTGTCCGGCCGGTCAACCAGAACCTGCCGGTCGAACCGGCCGGCCCGCAGCAGCGCGGGGTCCAGCACTTCGGGACGGTTGGTGGCCGCCAGCAGAATGACCCCGGCGCTGGGATCGAAGCCGTCGAGCTCGGACAGGAGCTGGTTCAGCGTCTGCTCCTTCTCGTCATAGCCGCCGAACGATTGCGGCCCGCGGCTGCGTCCGAGCGCGTCGAGCTCGTCGACGAAGATGATGCAGGGCGCTGCCTTGCGGGCCTGCTCGAACAGGTCCCGAACCCGCGCGGCGCCGACGCCGACGAACATCTCCACGAATTCCGAGCCCGAGATCGAGAAGAACGGAACCCCGGCCTCTCCCGCCACGGCGCGGGCCAGCAGGGTCTTTCCCGTTCCAGGTGGTCCGACCAGCAAAATCCCCTTGGGGACATGCGCGCCCAGGCGACCATAGCTTTTGGGATCCCTGAGGAACGACACCACCTCCTGGAGCTCGAACTTCGCCTCGTCCACGCCGGCGACATCGGCGAAGGTGACCTTGATGTCTTTCTCGACGTAAACCTTCGCGCGGGACTTGCCGATCGACATCAGCCCGCCCAAGCCCTGGCCGCCTCCGATGCCGCGGCCGAGCCAGAACCAGATCAGGAAAAAGGCTAGAAGCGGGAAGATCCAGGACAGCAACGTCTGCAGCGCGCCTCCGCCGGGGACGCCGGTCACACTGACGCCCTTCGCCGCGAGCTTGTCGGCCAGGGCCATATCGACCCGCGCGGTGATGAAGGCGGATTTGCCGCCCGGAAGCGGCTCTTTCAATTTCCCCTGAATCGTATCCGTGCCGACGGACACCTCGGCGACCTTGTCCTGGGCGAGCAGCTGCTCGAACTGGCTGTAGGGAATGGTTTCGGTCGAACTGTACGTGGCAAGGCCGAACTGCAGCATGACGAGCAGCAGACCACCCACAAAGATGGCCGCCATCGCGAGGCCCGGCTTCCGTGAACTTTGATCGGACTCCAACCTGCTTCTCCCATCACCATCAGCGCCAAGCCGAATGGTAATGAGGAACAGGCGGCGTCTGCTTGATTCAGCTCAACTGCGGCCAGCTCACATTCGTGCGACCGGAACAGGGGCAAAGCCATGGTCTTGCCCCATTTCTTCCGAGGTCCGCCATTCGGCGCGGCAGCCCGCGGCGTCAGGCGAAATAGTCCATGGGATGCGTGGCCGCGTCCTTGCGCCAGGCAAGGTCTGCGGCGCCCGCATTGGTGCCGAACGCAGACATCTCCTGCCGCATCAGCGCGAGCAGCGCCGGCGCCTGGTCCGTCCCCACTCCGTTCGCGACGTGGCCCGCCCAACTGTCCGGGCCGCTGCCCACCGCTGCAACCGGCTTGTCCGGCCCCGTCATCGCATCCATCGCGTGCCAGAACTGCTCGCCGATGGAGGGCGCGGGATCTGCGGACAGGATCTCGAGCGCCGAGGCCAGCGTCTTGGCTGAGCTTGCGGCGTTCGGGTCGGCGGCGGGCGGTTGCGGCGTCGTCGCCTGTGTCAATACGGCATCGGCATAGTCCATCGTGTGTCCGTCGGTGCGGGTGTAGCTGCCGCGATTCACGACCACGGTGCTGCCGAACTCCCAGGACCCGTCCGTCGCCGACGCCGTCAGATCGATCGAGCGCACGCCTGCCGCGGCCAGCGACAGGATCTCGCCGTCCTCGACCGTGCCGTCGCCATTGCGGTCCTGCCACAGATTGAAGTCGGAGAAGCGAATGTCGCCGGCCGACAGCATTCCGTCGCGGTTGCTGTCGAAGGCACGCAGCCCTTCGAGATCGGAGCGGGCGCCTGCCACATCGTCGGCGAAGCTCAGCTCCGAGATGCCGCTCACGGTACCGTTGCGGTCGCGATCGAGGAACAGGAAGGCCTCCGTGGCCCCGATCCAGCTGGTGTCGTCGGCGGTGCCGTTGCCATCGATGTCGAACCTCGCCGAGGACTGGCCGGCCGTCGTGGTTTCCACACCCCGCCCGTCGAGATCGAGGATGATCGGCGCTGCCAGCGTGACCGTCTCGCCGTTGCGGAAGATGAGCCTTTCGATGCTGGTGAGCGTGTCGACGCCGTCACTACCATTCGCCGTGGAATTGTCGGTGACCTGAACCGACCCGGCCGACGTGACGATCGAATAGGTCGACATCACACCGTTGTAATAGGCCGTGTCGGTGCCGTTGCCGCCGTTGATCGTGTCATTGCCGGCCATGCCCCAGAACGAGTCGTCGCCGTCATTGCCGTTGAGCGTGTCGTTGCCGATGCCGCCGGCCAGGCGGTCCGCGGCAGCGCCCCCGGTGATGACGTCGTTTCCACCGGCGCCATAGATGCTGTTCGGAGCGACCGCATCGCCGACCAATGTCTCGGAGCTGGCGGTGCCCACCACCCAGCCCTCGAAGGCGTTGGAGATGGTGAGGCTGACGGTGGCGGTCGCCGTGGCGACGCCATCGCTGATCGTATAGGTGAAGCTGTCGGTCCCCTCATAACCGAAATCGGGCGTATAGCTGACGCCTTGCCCATCGATGACGACAGTCCCCTTCGGCGGCGCGCCGACCGAGACGATGGTCAGATTGTCGCCGTCGACATCCGTGTCGTTGGCGAGCAGGCTTGCGCGCGCGATGGCAAGCGTGTCGCCGTGGGTGACCGAGAACGGACCGTCATTGGCCGCGACCGGCTTGTCGTTGACGGGCGTGATCGTCAGGGTGAACACGTCGCTGGCCGTGAGCGAACCGTCGCTGGCCGTGACCTTGATATCGATCGCCCCATTGAAGTTGAGCGGCGGGGTGCCGGCGAACCTGGTGCCGGTCAGCGTCAACCAGGACGGCAGCGGGCTGCCATCCGCCAGCGTGGCGGTATAGGTGAGCGTATTGCCGTCGGGATCGGTGAAGCGGCCGGTCGGGATCGTGAACGAGACCGCGGCGTCCTCGGCCGAGTTGACGTCGGACAGCGGCACCGAAACCACCGGCGCGTCGTTCACCGGCGTGATGGTCAGCGTGAAGATGTCGCTCGCGGTCAGCGCGCCGTCGCGGGCGGTGACCTTGATGCTGACCGTGCCGTTGTAGTTCGCCGGCGGCGTGCCGGTGAAAGTGGTGCCGTCGAAGCTCAGCCAGGTCGGCAGCGCGGCACCCGTGGACAGCGTCGCGGTGTAGGTCAGCGCATCGCCGTCGACATCGGTGAAGCTTCCGGGCGGGATCGCAATCGCCAGCGGCGTATCCTCAGGTGAGGTCACATCGGGCAGCGCCACTGCCAGTACCGGCGCGTCGTTCTTCGGCGTGATGTTGAGGGTGAAGACGTCGCTGGCCGAGAGCGACCCGTCGCTCGCGGTGACACGAATGTCGATGGCGCCGTTGAAGTTGAGCGGCGGGGTTCCGGTGAACTTGGTGCCGGTCAGCGTCAGCCAGGACGGCAGCGGGCTGCCATCCGCAAGCGTCGCCGAATAGGTCAACGTGTTGCCGTCGGGATCGGTGAAGCGGCCGGCCGGGATCGTGTAGGAGATCGCGGTATCCTCCGCCGAATTGACGTCGGACAGCGGCACCGCAACCACCGGCGCGTCGTTCACCGGCGTGATGGTCAGCGCGAAGGTGTCGCTGACCGCCAGCGCGCCGTCGCGCGCCGTGACCTTGATGTTGAGCGTGCCGTTGTAGTTCGCCGGCGGCGTGCCGGTGAAATTCGTGCCGTCGAAGGCGAGCCAGGCCGGCAGCGCAGCGCCGGTGGAGAGCGTTGCGGTGTAGGTCAGTGTATCGCCGTCGACATCGGTGAAGCTTCCGGGTGGAAGCGCGATCGACAGCGGCGTGTCTTCCGGTGACGTCACGTCGGGCAGCGGCACGGACAGCACCGGCGCATCGTTCTTCGGTGTGATCGTCAGGGTGAAGACGTCGCTGGCCGAGAGCGACCCGTCGCTCGCGGTGACCTTGATGTCGATGGCACCGTTGAAGTTGAGCGGCGGCGTGCCGGCGAACTTGGCGCCGGTCAACGTCAGCCAGGACGGCAGCGGGCTGCCGTCGGCCAAGGTCGCCGAATAGGTCAACGTGTTGCCGTCGACGTCGGTGAAGCGGCCGGTGGGGATCGTGTACGAAACCGCGGCATCTTCAGCCGAGCTGATGTCGGACAGCGGCACCGACAGCACCGGCGCGTCGTTCACCGGTGTGACCGTCAGCACGAAGATGTCGCTGGCCGACAGCGCGCCGTCGCTGGCCGTGACCTTGATGCTGACCGTGCCGTTGAAATTGGCCGGCGGCGTGCCGGTAAAGGTGGTGCCGTCGAAGGCGAGCCAGGTCGGCAGCGCGGCCCCGCTGGAGAGCACCGCCGTATAGGTCAGCCGGTTGCCGTTGACGTCGGTGAAGCTGCCGGCCGGGATTGCGACCGAGATGGCGGTGTCTTCCGGCGAGGAGACGTCGGGCAGCGGGATCGCGACCACGGGCGCGTTGTTCACCGACGGAATCGTCAGGCGGAACACGTCGCTCGCCGTGAGCGACCCGTCACTCGCCGTGACCTTGACGTCGATCGCGCCGGTGTAGTTGGTGGGCGGCGTGCCATTGAAGGTGGCGCCGTCGAAGGCCAGCCACGAGGGAAGCGCGCTGCCGTCCGCCAGGGTCGCCGTCAGGGTCAGCGTGTCGCCGTCGAGATCGGTGAAGCTCCCGGCCGGGACCGGGATCGTGACGCGGACGTTCTTCGGCGAGACGATGTCGGCCAGCGGCTGCGCCAGCACCGGCGCGTCGTTCACCGGCGTGATGTTGAGGGTGAAGACGTCGCTGGCCGAGAGCGTGCCGTCGCTGGCGACGACCTTGATGTCGATCGCGCCGTTGTAGTTCGACGGCGGGGTGCCGGTGAATGTCGTGCCGTCGAAGCTGAGCCACGACGGCAGCGCGCTGCCGTCGGCCAGCGTCGCGGCATAGGTCAAGGAATCACCGTCGACATCCGCAAAGCTGCCGGCCGGGATCGTGATCGACACCGGAGTATCCTCCGACGACGACACGTCGGCGAGCGGCTGCGCCACGACCGGCGCATCGTTCACCGCCGTGATGGTCACGCGGAAGACGTCGCTTGCCGCGCGCGCGCCGTCGCTGGCCGTGACCAGGATATCGAAGCTGCCGTTGAAGTCGGCCGGCGGCGTGCCGGTGAAATTCGTGCCGTCGAAGGCGAGCCAGGACGGCAGCGCGCTGCCGTCGGAGAGCGTCGCCGAATAGGTCAGCGGGTCGCCATTGGGGTCGGTGAAGCTGCCTGCGGGAATCGCGATCGAGAGCGGCGCATCCTCGGACGAGGACACATCGGCCAGCGGCACCGACAGCACCGGTGCCTGGTTGACCGAGACGATGCTCAGCCGGAACACGTCGCTGGCCGCCAGCGTACCGTCGCTCGCGGTGACCTCGATGTCGAAGTCCCCGGCCGCGTTCTGCGGCGGCGTTCCGGTGAAGTGCAAGCCGTCGAAGCTGAGCCAGGCCGGCAGCGGGTTTCCATCGCTCAAGCGTGCGGCGAACGTCAGCGTGTCACCATCGACATCGGCGAAGGCCGACCTGTCGAGCACAATATCGAGCGCCTCCCCTTCGCGGCCCGCCTGGTCGTCCAGCGGATGGGCCAGCACCGGCGCATCGTTGACCGGCAGCACGTTGAGCTGGAAGCCGGCGGAGGTCGACAGCGCGCCGTCGCTTGCCGTGATCGCAAGCGCCAGCTTGCCGTTGAAGTCAGCCGGCGGCGTGCCGATGAGGCGGCCGTTGGACACCGAGATCCAGGACGGCAGCGGCGAGCCGTCACCAAGCGTCACGGCGAAGGTCAGGGCATCGCCGTCGACATCGGCAAACGCGCCGGTCGGCAATGCGATCGAGAATGGCTGATCCTCGGTGACGTCGACATCGCCGATCGCGCTGACGATTGCCGGCGCGTCGTTGACCGGGGCGATCGAAACCAGCAGCTCGCGCACGGTCTGCGCGGTGCCGTCGGACGCCGCGATCTCGAGCTGGATCGTGCCGTTGAAGTTGGTGGGCGGATCGCCGCTCAGCAGCCGCGTCTGCGGATCGTATTGCAGCCAGGCCGGCAGCGCCGTGCCGCCCTTGCCGCGGATCTCGACCAACAGCGCGTCGCCGTCGACGTCGCTGACGAAGCCGGCCGGCAGGGTCACGCTGAAGCGCTGATCCTCGATCCCCTTGAGCACGGGTACCGCGGAGATGACCGGCGCGTCGTTGACTGCTGCGACATTGATGTTGACCCGCGTCGTCGCGGTCAGGCCGGTCGAATCCTCGATCTCGTAGTCGAACCACGCCGGACCGTTGAAATCTGCGCTCGGTGTGATCTGGAGCTGGCCGACGCCGAGATCGGTGACCGTCACGCCAGAGGTCGCGACGATCCGGGTGAGCACGAACGCCTGCTGGTCGGCATCGCTGTCATTGGCCAGCAGCTGGCTCGCAAACAGCGTCAACGGCGAATCCTCGCGCATCTCGAGCGAGTCGGGCCGCGCGACAGGAGCGTCGGCGACCGGCAGCACGTTGATCGTGACCGTGGTCGAGACCGCGAAATCCTGCTCGTTCTTGACCGAATAGTGCAGCACCAGCTCGCCGTTGAAGTTGGCGGCGGGCGTGACGCGATACTTGCCGTTGGCGAGCAGTTCGGCGCCTTCGAGCCCGACGAAGGTCAGGGTCGATCCATCGGGCGTGACGTCGTTCGCCATCAGCGCGGCGGGATCGATGTCGATGAAGCCGTCTTCGAGCACCTCGAAGCCGGCATCCGACACCGGGATCGGCAGCGGCACGTTGGGCGCGACCAGCAGCGTCACGAAGCCGACGCTGGAAGCGCCATGGCTGTCGGTGACGCGGTAGTGGAAGCCGGCATCGCCGATATAGCCGGCGTTCGGCGTGAAGACCGCGGTCGAGCCGACGCGAACCACCGTGCCCTGGTCGCCATCGAACACCTCGACGATCTCGAAGCTGTCGCCTTCGACGTCGCGGTCGTTGGCGATCAGTGCGGCGAAGTCGATCGTGATGGCCTGGTCCTGGGTCGTCCTGAACACACCCAGGGGATCGTTGGCCGTCCCGGCTCCGTCCGGATTGGCGATCGGCGCATCGTTCACGGCGGCGACGTCGAACGTCACGGTGCCGGTCGAGGTCTTGCGTCCGTCCGAGATCGTATAGCTGAAATTGACGGCGCCGCTGATGTTCTCGTTCGGCACGAACTGCCAGCGTCCGTCGGGCAGCTCGACGATGCGGCCGTTGGCGGCGCTGCGCGACAGCGACTGGAACGTGATCGTGTCGCCGTCGGCATCGCTGTCATTGCCGAGCAGATCGGCGGTGGTGAACTCGAACGGCGTATCCTCGACGGCCTCAAACACGTCGGTCGCGGCGATCGGCGCGCGGTTGGTCGAGGCGACGTTGATCGTGACCTTGCCCGTGCTCGAGCCGTTGGTGTCGTCGGTCACGATGTACTCGAACGTCGCGACGCCCTCGAAATTGTGGTCCGGCGTGAACACGATATGGGTGCCGTCGAAGCTGACGGTGCCGTGCGTGGCGTTGGCGACGTCGACGAAGCGGATCGGGTTGTTGTCGACGTCGTAGTCGTTGGCGATCAGCGTCGCCGGATCGATCAGCAGCGGTGTGTCCTCGATCGCCGCGACCGTGTCCTCGACCGTGGTCGGCGGATCGTTGACGGCGGCGACATGCACGATGGCCGAGCCGGTCGAGGGACCTTCGTGGTCGTCGGTCACGACATAGCTGAAGCCGTCATCGCCGGAGAAAGCATCCGCCGGCGTGTAGACGACGTAGGCCCCGGAATTGCCGTCGAAGCGCTGGCTCAAGGTCGCGCTCTGGCTGTCGCCACCGAGCGTCCGCGTGAAGCGGATGTCGAGGTTCGAAGCGAACGCCAGCGGGACGTCGCCGGAGAGCGCGCCGGTCGCGCTGTCGATCGTGAGCCAGCCCGGCAGTGCCGAGCCGTCCGCGAGCGTCGCGCTCCAGACCGCGCCTTCCAGCTGGCCGAGGCCGGCGGGCGGCGCGATATTGGCATGGGCGAGCTCGATGACGAGCGAGCCGTTGGCCGGCTGCCCCAGCGACAGGATGCGCAGGGCATCGCGATCGCGGTCGAAGTCGTTGCGCAGCAGGTCGGTCACCGCAAAGCGCGTGGTTTGTCCCTCGCGTCCCGTCAGATTGTCGACCGCTGTGTCCGGCCGCTCGCGCGTCGGCTTCACGTCGTAGAAGATCAGCGCCGGATTGGCGGAAACGCCGCCCTTCTCGTCGGTGGCGTCATAGCTCAGCACCACCGTGCCGTTGAAGTCGGTGGGAACGGTGACGTTGATCTGCCCGGGCGAGACGACCGTTGAGGCCGGGAACGGCGCAATCTTGAAAGTGTCGTCGACCACGGCTTCGGTGATGATCGACATCGCCGGATGACCGTTGCCGGCGGCGATATCGAGGCGGACCGGCACGGCGCCGACCCAGTTGGCCGGCGGCATGCCGGAGAAGGTGAAGGTGGCGGGGTCGAAGCTCAGCCAGTCCGGCAGCGGCGCGCCGCTTTCGCGGGTCGCGGTGATGGCACCGGCACCCTTCAGGTCGAGCGCAAACAGGCCCTGGCCCGCGAAATAGGCATCGCCTTCCAGCGCGTGGTTGATCGCCGTCATCTGGCTCGCGAGATCGCCATGCGGGTCAACGACGAACTCCAGCGTGAAGCCGCGATTACTCGACGCATAGGTCCCGTCGGGAAGCACGCGCGGCGCCGGCGTGAACACGACCTGCAGGCGCGCCAGCTGCGCATCCGCATCCGGCGCGAAGCCGCTCAGGCTGACCGTGCGCGTCGCGGCGTCGAAGGACAGCCAATCCGGCAGCGGGCGGCCGCCGATGATCGAGGCCGAAACCGTCCCGTTCTTGGTGTCGAGCAGCGCGAGCTGGCTGTCATAGGTGACGCCGGCCGGCAGCGCGGCCGGATCCAACGTCATGCTGTCGGTGAAGATCCCTGGATTGCCGCCGCCTGCGGCCGGATGCGAGAAGGTGAGCTGGACGCTAATCGGATCCGTCGTCCCCTCGGGCGGCGTTCCCGTGAACTGCAGCGTCTGGGCGTTGAAGCTGAGCCAGGACGGCAGCACGGAGCCATCGGCGAGCTTCGCCGTGACGGTCGTGTCCGCATCCAGATCCGAGGCATCGAATTCGTAGTCGACCGCGAAGGCGGAGCGAATCTCGTAACCCTTGAGGACATCGGTCCTGGCATCGAAGCCACCCGAGATATCGCCTGCCGTCAGCTCGAACCGGGTGTTGAAGATGCGTCCATTGGAGGGATCGCTCACCCAGACGTCGACGGAGAGCGGATCCATTCCGGCCGGCGGCGATCCCGCGAACCGCATGGTGGCCGGATCGAACTGCAGCCAGGACGGCAGGGCCGAGCCGTCGGCCAGGGCCGCGCTGACCGCGTAACCGGCCGACAGATAGCGGTGGTCGACCACACCGAGCACGGTGGAGCGCTTGAAGAACAGCACGTCGCCGTCGGCGTCGATGTCGTTGCCGAACGCCTCGCCGGGGATCACGAACAGCGGACCGTCTTCCAGGCCGCTGACATAGTCGTTGCGCAGGATCGGAGCTTCGTTGCGCGGCAGGACCGTGATCGCGACATAGGCGGTCGAGGTGCCGCCATGGCCGTCGCTGATCGTGTACTGGAAGCCGGCGGTGCCGTTGTAGTCCGGTGTCGGCCGGAACTCGATCATGCCGTCATCGCGCAGGCGGACCTTACCGCCATCGGCGAACCGGGCGATGCTGTCGAGCACCAGCGTGTCGCCGTTCTCGTCGGTGTCGTTGGCCAGGATCGTCGCCGGGTCGATCACGAGGATCTGGTCCTCGAGCGTCCGGTAGCCATAGTCGTTGTAGGCCTTCGGCGGGTCGTTGAGCGGCTTGACCTTGAAGTCGTAGGTCAGCGTCGCCGCGGCGCCGCGCGCATCGATCACGTCGTATTCGATGCTCGCCTGTCCGAGGGAGGCCGGCGTGAAGGTGATGGTGCCGGTCGCCTGATCGAACACCAGGGTGCCATTGTTGGCGGGGTTGTTGTCGAGACCGCCGTGCAGGCCGACGAAGGTGAAGCCGTCGCCCTCGATGTCGTAGGTGTTGGCCAAGAGGTCGGCGACCGTGACGGTGGTATCCTGGCCGAGACGGATCCAGCGATAGGTGTCGCGATCGCGCGGTGCGTCGTTGACGGGCGAGATCGAGATTTCGACCTTGGCGGTCGAGGTCGCGCCGCTGGCGTCGGCCAGCGTGTAGACGAACCCTGCCGCGCCGAAATAGTCCGGACGCAGCTTGAACTGGATGTAGTCGCCATCCAGCCGCGCGCTCACGTTGCTGGCTTCGAACTGGTAGTCGTTATCCTTGTAGCCGTCGATCGCCTGCCCGGACGTGTTGGTCAGCGGCGCGATCGAAACGATGTGCAGCCCTTCCAGACCGGCGTCGCCATCGACGTCGAAATCGTTGGCGAGCAGCGTGTCGATCCTGATCCGCAGGATCTGGTCCTCGACGCCATAGACCAGCGCATCATCGACCGCCGTCGGCGCGTCGTTGACCGGTGCGAGATCGACCTCGACCCGGGCCGTGGACTCGCGACCGAACTGGTCGCGGACGGTGTAGCTGAAGAAGGCATCGCCGTTGTAGTTCGGCGCGCCCAGGAACTCGATCTTGCCGTCTTCGCGTACGTGCACGGTGCCGTTCACGGCATTGCCAACGCCGGCGAGCGTCAGGTTGACCGCACTGTCGGCGTCGTTGGCGAACAGGGTCGCCGGATCGATCACGACCGGCTCGTCCTCGACGCCGAGATGCACGATGTCGTCGGCGGCATTGAAGCGGCCGAGCTGCTGCAGCTGATCGATGCGATCGCGATCCCAGACTGTGCCGTTAGCGAACACGATCTCCTCGATGCCGCTCTGGGCACCGAGGAAGTGGTCGGTCACGCGCACGGTGTCGACCAGGAAGCCGTCCTGCCGCTCGAATTCGAGCAGGAGGTCGTTGCCCTCGCGGATGACCGAGACGTCCTTCGGCGCGATCGCCGACGACAGCACCAGGCGGTCGGTGTCAGTCTCGGCCCCCTGCTCGGTGATGACGTCCTGGCCGTCGTCGAAGCCAAACACATAAGTATCCGAGCCGGCCCCGCCGGCGATGGCGTCGTTGCCGCGCAGGCCCTGGAACCAGTCGTCGCCGGCGCTGCCTGTGAACTGGTCGTTCCAAAGCGAGCCGACCACCATCTCGATCGAGGTGAGCTGGTCGCCCGCCGCCTCGCCGGCGGTGCCGAGGCCGGTCGCCAGATTGACCGCGACGCCCTCGTCGGCGCGGCTGTAATCGGCGATGTCGAAGCCGCCGCGTCCGTCGATGATGTCGGCGCCGCGGCCGCCGCGGATGCGGTTGTCGCCGGCGTCACCACGGATGGTGTCGTCCTGATACGAGCCCTGGACGATCTCGATCCCGGAGAAGGTATCTCCGAGCGCATCGCCGCCGCCGGCGGCGCCGTTGGCCATGTCGACGGTGACCCCTTCCGTCGACAGCGTGTAGTCGGCCGTATCGATGCCGTCGCCGCCGATCAGCTGGTCCGCACCGCGGCCGCCGATCAGGGTGTCGTCGCCGGCATTGCCGATCAGAATGTCGTTGCCGCGACCGCCCGACAGGATGTTGGCGAGCACATCGCCTTCCAGCGTGTCGTCCGCATCGGTGCCGGTGAGGTTCTGGATGTTGGTGAGGACGTCGCCCTCGGCATCGCCGCCATGGGCGGTGCCTGACGCCAGCGAGATCGACACGCCAGTCGCGCCGAAGCTGTAGTCGGCCGTGTTGTTGCCGAGGCCACCGTCGAGCACGTCGGCCCCCGCCCCGCCGGTCAGGACGTCGTCGCCCGCGCCGCCGAGCAGGATGTCGTTGCCGCCGCGGCCCTCCAGGATGTCGTTGCCATCACGGCCTTCGAGCCGGTTGTCGCCGGCATCGCCGCCGAGCTGATCGGCATATTGCGAACCAACCAACGCCTCGACGCCAATATAGACGTCGCCTTGGGCGTAGCCGCCCTGGCCGACGCGCGACTCGAGGTCGGCGCGCACCAGGAAGTCGGAGTTCTCGAAGCTGACGGTGTCGTAGCCGTCGCCGCCCGTGATGCGGTCGGCGCCGTCGCCAGCGTCGATCCAGTCGTCGCCGGCCCCTGCATCGATCTGATCGTCGCCGCTGCCGGCCTCGATCCGGTCGTTGCCGCCGCCGCCCAGCACGAAGTCGTTGCCGCCGAGCGCCTGGATCAGATCCGCGCCCTCGGTGCCGACGAGATAGTCGGCCTTCGCCGTCCCGCGCAGCAGGCCGTTATAGCTGTCAGCCACCGACGCCATCGCAAAGCCGGTGTCGGTCGCGCCATCGGTGTCGGCGATCCGGTACTCGACCGCGACCTGGCCGGTGAGGCCGGCCGAGAAATGCACGACGATGAACTTCTCGCCGTTCCAGTCGACCACCTCCGCGGTGCCGCGCGGCACGCGCTGGCCGAGCGCGAGCGCATCCGCGTCATAGACGCCGTCGACGCCAACGAAAGTCGGGCGGGCGCGGTTCGGATTGTCGAGATCGTCGTCGATCACGCCGTCGCCGTCGTGATCGGCCTGCTCGATGTCGTAGTCGTTCTTCAGGAGATCGGTGACACGCAACACGAGCGGCGCATCGAGCGGCGTGACAAAGCCCTCGTCCTGGCCGACGGTCGGATCGTCGTTGCTGGGGACGATGATGATGTCGACATAGCCTTCCGCCGAGCCGTCGGCATCGTCGGTCACCCCATAGACGAAGCCGGAGCTCTGGCTCGCGTCCCGGTTCGGCGTGAACACCAGGTTGCCATCGGCGTCGAATTCGATGGTGCCGTTCAGCTTCTGGCCGGCATCGCCGCCGAACACCAGCGCATCCAGCGTCGTCGACAGCCGCCATCCCAGGAAGCGGAGCGGGTCGCGGTCCACATCCGTGTCGTTGGCGAGCAGCGTGGCAATCGGAATGACGGTCGGGATATCCTCGTTCACATAGATCACGTCGCGATGCGCGACCGGAGGGGCGTCGCCGACGTTCTCGAACCACATCGTGACGGTGGCGCCGTCGACCGCGCCCTCGTTGTCGCGGACGAGATAGCTGAACGACGCCTCGCCCCAGAAATCGGCATCCGGCGTGAAGATGATCGTGCCGTGGTCGGTGACGGTGATGTCGCCATGCACCGCGTTGCCGGCGCTCTCGAACTGCACCGCGAAGCCTTCGGTGTCGCTATCGTTCTTGAGCAGCTCGATGATCGGAATCTCGATCGAATGGTCTTCCGTGCCGCGCAGGATCGGCAGGCTCTGGTCGGTGTAGCTGTCGTTGCGGGCATCCGGCAGGTCGTTGACCGGCTGATAGGCCAGCGTCGCGCGGGCCCAGGCGGTTCCGCCATGACCGTCGTCGACCTGATATTCGAACCAGGCATCGCCGTTGAAATTGGGCGTCGGCGTGAACAGGACTGTATTGTTCTCGAGCAGCACGGCGTTGCCGCCATGGCTGTTGCGGACGGCGGTGAGCGTCATCGTCTCGCCGTCGTGCTCGATATCGTTGGCGAGCAGCCGATCGGCGCCGATCACGATCGGGTTGTCCTCGCGGATCGGATCGCCGTTGTCGGTCGTCTCGAACCGATCGTCGTGCAGCTCTGGCGGATCGTTGACCGGCGTGACGGTGAAGTTGACCCGGCCGGTCGAGGTCGCCCCGCTGGGGTCCGCGACGATATAGTCGAAGTGCGCGTTGCCCCAGAAATAGGCGCGCGGGGTCACGTGGATCAGGCCGTCGTCGCCGATCGTCACGGTGACATCCGCGTTGGAGATCACCGACTGCACCGAGAGCCCGTCGTGATCGATGTCGCTGTCGTTGGCGCTCAGCGTGCTCGGATCGAGCGTGAAGGCGGTGCTTTCGAGCGTCGCGTCGACGGTATCGTCATGCGCCACCGGCGCATCGTTGACCGCGGTGACCTGGATCGTCACCTTGGCCTCGGCCCGGCCGCCTTCGGGCGTGTTCGCGACATAGCTGAACTCGGCGGTGCCGTTGAAATTGGCGTTCGGCGTGAAAGTGATGTTGCCGTCGCTGGCCAGCGCCACCGTCCCGTTGACGGCCTGATAGACCTGACCGACGATCATGCGGTCGCCGTCGAGGTCGTTGGCCAGGAGCCGCTCGACGCGGATCACCAGCGAGCCGTCCTCGGCGACGGTGAAGCCCGTATCCGGGTAGGCGGTCGCGACCGGGCGCACCTTGAGATCGACCGAGGCCGTGGCAAAGCCGTTATGGCCGTCGGAGATCGTGTAGCTGATCGAGGCGGAGCCGTAATATCCGTTGGTCGCGGTGTAGTGGATGTTGCCCTGGGCATCGATCGTGGCAACGCCGGAACTGCCGGCATCGACGCCGACGATGGTCAGCGCATCGCCGTCGGCGTCGAAGTCGTTGCGAAGCAGATCGGTCGCCTTGATGACGAGCTCGACGCCCGTCGTGACCGAGAAGAAGCCGTCCCCCAGGGCCGTCGGGGCGCGGTTGCCCAGCAGCTCGCGCAGGGTCTCCTTGGTCCAGACCACGCCGTCGGCGAAGACGTAACTCTCGATCCCCTTGGCATCGGTCGAGAGCGCATCGAACACGGTCAGGCTGTCGGCGCTGTTGCCGGTGAAGCGGATGACGACGGCATCCGAGCTGCGATAGAGCTGCTCGACATGGGCGTCCGTCGAGGCGAAGTCCGCAATCTGGATCCGGTCGGTGCCGCCCGTTCCGGAATCGACGACCGTGTCGTTGCCGGCTCCGCGCTTGAACTGATAGAGATCGTCGCCGGCCGCGCCCGAGAGCAGATCGTTGCCCGCCCGGGCGGCGAAGATGTCGTTGCCGTCGAAGCCGTAGACGTTGTCATTGCCGCTACCGTCGATATCCGACAGCGCGCGGGCGCGCATCGCGTCGCGATTCCAGACCGTGCCGTCGGCGAACCGGACCGACAGGCCGAACGCGGGATTGTTGGACGGACTGAGCGCGTCGGTCAGCACCACGCGATCGCCTGCACCCGAGAAAGTGAGCACGAGATCGTTGCTGTCGGGACCGGCGCGGACGGCGGAGACGATTTCAGCGACGTTGTAGTCGGTCAGGCTGAGGACGTCGGTGCCCTTGCCGACCGCGTTGATGCGGTCGTCGCCGTCGCCGCGGCGATAGAGATAGGTGTCGTTGCCGTAGCCGCCGTCGACGATGTCGTTGCCCTTGCCGCCCATCAGCGTATCGGCGCCGTCGGTGCCGATGATGATGTCGTTGCCGTCGGTGGTGAGGCTGGCGAGGATCGCCAGCTTCATATCGGCGACGGTGTACTGCGTGCCGTCGGCGAGCGCGATAGTCTCGACCCCGGCGGAGTTGGCGGCGAGCGCGTCGACGATGACGATCTGGTCGGTCGTCCCGGCAAAGCGGATCGCGACGTCGTCGCTGTCGGCGGCGATGCGGTGGAAGCTGATCTCCGCGGCGGTGTAGCCGCTGATCTCGAGCCGGTCGGCCGCGGACGACGCCTTGTCGTTGATGACGTCGCTGCCATCGCCGCGGGCGAAGCGGTAGATGTCGTTGCCGGCACCGCCGGACAAATGGTCGTTGCCGAGACCGCCGACCATGACGTTGTTGCCGGCATCGCCGGTGAGCACATCGTCGGCAAAGCTCGGCGCCCGCGCGATCAGATCGCTGGTTCCCCACACCGTGCCGTCGGCAAAGCGGATCGATTCGATGCCGCCAGCGCCGAGCGCGCCTTCGATGGTGATGCGCGCGCCGGTCGACTTGACGATTAGCGTGAAGTCGGCCCCGTCCTCGCTCTGCGAGACCGTGATGTCGTCGGGTGCGATATCCGCCGCCAGCAGCAGCGTGTCGTTGCCGGATGTATCGGCAATGCGATCGTGGCCGCCATGCGCCGCGAAGCGGTAGGTGTCGTCGTCGGCACCGCCTTCGAGGCGATCGTTGCCGGTGCCGCCGTCGAGATCGTCAGCTCCGCCATTGCCGATCAGCAGGTCATCGCCGGCGCCGCCAGCGAGCGTATCGTCGAGCTCGTCGCCGCGAATGACGTCGTCGCCATCGGTCGCCGAGCGGGCGAGTGCGATCAGCGTCGGCGCGGTCCAGACCGTGCCGTCGGTGAAGGTGACGCGCGAGACGCCCATGCCCGGCGCCGCCGGAGAGCCGAGATCGACGCGGTCACCGGTGCCGATGATTTCGAGCACCAGATTGGCAGGCCCTCGCACGACGCGGATGTCGCTCGCCAGGATCCCGGCCGCGAAGCTCAGCGTGTTGGTGCCCGATGCGTCGAGAATGACGTCCTGGCCGTCGCCGCGGGCGAACAGATAGGTGTCGTCACCGCCGGCGCCCTGCAGCACGTCGTTGCCGGTGCCGCCGATCAGCGTATCGGCGCCCGCGCTGCCTTGCAGGGTGTCGTTCCCCGCCTTGCCGTCGAGCGTAACGGAGTTACCCTGGAAGCTTGCGGGAATCGCGAGCACGTCGTCGCCGCCAGATCCCTGAAGGGATCGCGTCAGCACGTCGTTCCAGGTCCAATTGGTGCCGTCGGAAAAGGCGATCGTCTCGATGGCGCTGGCGCCGTCGAGCGCACCGGTTACGCGAATCCGGCCGCCCTCGTTGTTGATGCGCAATTCGACGTCGCGGCCGATCTGCACGACGCTGACGTCGGCGGCCGCGATGCCCGCGGCGAATTCCAGCCGATCCGAGCCGCCGAGGTCGGAGATGGTATCGCGGCCGTCGCCGCGCGCGAAGCGGTAGACGTCCGTGCCGGTGCCGCCCGACAGCTGATCGTCGCCCAGCCCGCCCTCGAACACGTCGGTGTCGGTCGCAAAGCTGCCGTCGCCATAGCCGGTGATCACGTCATCGCCGGAGCCGCCCGACATGATGTCGCTGCCGCCACCGCCGATGATCTGGTCGTTGCCTTCCTGGCCCGCAATCAGGTCGTTGCCGAGGCCGCCGTCAATCACATCGTTGTCGGCGCCGCCGGCCAGCCGGTCATTGCCGCCGAAGCCGCTGATGACATCGTTGCCACCATTGCCGAAGATGCGGTCGTCGAGCGCGCTGCCGTTGAGGACATGGCCGGCATCGTCGTCATTGATGCTGATCGAATTGTCGATCGCGATCGGAACGCCGTCGAAATTGGCCGCGGTCAGCGTCGTGGCATTGACGCCGAGCAGGCGTACCAGCTCCTGGTCGGGCCCGGAACTGGCCCGCATCATGACGACCGCATCGCTGCCCGATTGCGCCAGGAAGATGCTGCCGCCCTCGAACGGATTGGGATTGCTGGTCATCAGGCGGATGACGTCGCCGCCCGCGCCCGCCTGGAAATCGGTGATGACGTCGGCGACGATGGGCGCCGCACCTTGCCGGACCGGCAGGTAGTAATAGGTGTCGCGGCCGGCGCCGCCGGTCAGCGTGTCGACGGAACCATCGGCGGAGATGTCGGCGAACTGATCGTTGCCGGCACCGCCCGACAGGATGTCGGCCCCCTCGCCGCCCTTCAGATAGTCGTCGCCGGCGCCGCCGGTGAGCACGTCATCGGCGGCAGTCCCGGCCAGGAACTCGCCGGTGACGGAGACGTCCTCGACCAGACGGGCGCGCACATCGGCCAGCGACAGCGTGACGCCGTCGGCCACAATCTCGAAAGCGTCGACCAGATCGCTGACGCCACTGCCGAGGCCGTTGCGGACGACGATGCGATCGGCGCTTCCGGCGAAGCGGATGACCAGGTCCTGACCCACCGCGCCGAATCGGATCTGCGACAGGCCATAGCCTTCGATCCGCAACGTGTCGTTCGTCGCATCGCCGCCGTCGGTGATCGTGTCGTTGCCGTCACCGGCGGCGAACACGTAGGTATCGGCACCGGCGCCGCCCGACAGCGCATCGTTACCGGGACCGCCGACCAGACGGTCGTCTCCCGTTCCGCCGTTGAGCGTGTCGTCGCCGGCGCCGCCAAGCAGCACGTCGTTGCCGCCGAGACCGGAGAGATTGTCGTTGCCGCCGCGCCCGTCGAGGCGGTTGGCGTCGCTGGTTCCGGTCATGGCGTCGGCGGCGTCCTCGCCGATGTACGACTGATCCCTCAGATCGTTCATCGTCCAGACGGTGCCGTCGGCGAAGGCAATGCTCTCGATGACGTTGCTCGTGTTCGCGATCACATCGGTGAGCTTGAGCTCCTCGCCGGTGTCGCGAATCCGCAGGACGAAGCTGCGCCCATCCGGCGAGGTGACCTTGATGTCGCCGGGCGCGACGCCGGCGCCGATCTCGACGCGGTCGGTCCCGCCGGTGTCGGTGAGCGTGTCGCTGCCGTCGCCGCGGCCCCAACGGTAGACGTCGTCGCCTTGCCCGCCATTCAGCGTGTCGTTGCCGGTACCACCGACCAGGATGTCGGCGCCGTTCGCTCCGGTCAGGATGTCGTCGCCAGCTTCGCCGAGCAGCGTGGCTGCGCCGAAGGCGATCAGGCTGTCATTGCCCGCCCCGCCCGCGAGGGTTTCACCGTTCGTGGTGCCGAGAATGATGTCGGCGCCCGCAGTCGGCGTCTTCCAGCGCGCCGCGATGTCGGCGAAGGACCAGACGGTGCCGTCGGCAAAGGCGAATGTCTCTATGGCCCTGCCATCGCTGGCCGAGCCGTTGTTGATGGTGATGCGGTCGTCGCTGTTGCGGAAAGTGACGACCAGCGTCGAGGAATTGCCGACCAGCGCGACGTTGACGTCGGCCGGACTGATGCCCGCGCCGAATTCGATCCGGTCGGTTCCGTTCGCGTCGGTGATGGTGTCCTGACCGTCGCCGGCCGTGAAGCGGTAGACGTCGTTGCCCTGGCCGTCGACCAGATTGTCGTTACCCTTGCCGCCGACCAGGATGTCGTTGCCGGCATCGCCGTTGATGGTGTCGTTGCCGCCATTGCCGTTGAGCGTGTCGTTGCCGTTGCCTCCGGAGATCACATCGTCTCCGGCGCCGCCCCGGATGAGATCGTCGCCGTCGAGGCCGGACAGGACGTCGTTGCCGATCGCCGAGCTCGGAACGGCTTGCGCACGCGTGAGGCTCACATTGTCGAGGGAGGCGCCGACGCCGTCCTGGTTGCCGGTGCCGCGGAAGCTGAGCTGGTTGGTGCCGGCGGCTGCCGTCACCAGCACGCTGGAGCGCACCATCGCCGTGCCGGTATTGTTGAAGCTCGCGACCACCGTGCCGTTCCACAGCACGTCGAACGAGCCGTTCCAGTCCCAGGTGCGGTTGGCGTGGTCGAACTGCACCAGGAGCGTCTCGCCCTCGGTGAGGCCGGTCACGTCCTGGGCGATCTGTACGTCGGTGCCGCCGGAACCCGTCCCGTCGAGATCGAGCCAGTAATTGCCGTCGGTTGCGGTGACACCGTTGTAGCCGGACGTCATCTGCTCGATGCCCAGCGTCGTCCCCGGCTGCGTGCTGTTGATCCGGGTCCAGCCCGGCAACGTCGTCGCCGAATAGCCCCAGCTTTGCGGGCTGGCATCCGCGGCGAGCTGCTCGAAGCTGCCGTTGACGAGCAGGTTGGCGCCGACCGGCCGCCATTGGACCGATCCGCCACCGTTGATGTCGTCCGCGCCGGCCGTTCCGGTCAGGTTGTCGCTGCCGGCCGTACCGACCATCTGTGCGCCGGAGGCCGAACTCGTGATCGTGGGCCGGTTCGAATAGGTCAGGCGCGCCTCGATGTCGGCAGCGGTCCACACCGTGCCGTTGGCAAAACGAACTTGCGAGATCACGGCGTCGTGGGCGTAGCGCGAGACCCAGACCCGATCTTCACTGCCGGAAATGGACAGATAGTAATTGCCCGAGAGATTGGAGGCGTCCGACATGACGCTGACCTGCGCCGGGTCGATCGTGGCATCGAACTCGATGACGTTGACGTCCGCGCCGTTCACCGAGTCGTAGATCCAGTCCTCGCCGAAGCCGGCAGAGAAGCGATAGGTGTCGCTGCCGACGCCGCCATATAGCTGATCGGACCCGGTCCCTCCGACCAGGATGTCGCTACCGCCGTAGCTGATGAGGCTGTCGTTGCCGCCGCCGCCTTCCATGACGTCGGCGTCGACCGAGCCGTACATGGTGTCGTTGGTGGCGCCTCCGATCATCGGAATGCCACCTTGATAGGGATGCTCGATCAGGCTCCAGCGTGCCCTGATGTCGTTGGAATTCCAGACCGTGCCGTCGGCGAACGCGATGTCGAAGTCGGCGGAGCCGAAGCCGCCACCCCAGGTGATGCGGTTTTCGGTCCCCGCGACGCGCAGGATCACGTCGGCATAGGTGATGTCGCCGTTATAACCGGCCTCGTGCTCGATGATGATGTCGCTGGACGAGATCGAGGAGTCGAAGACGATGTGGTTGACCTCGGAACCCCACTCGTAGATCTGATCCTGGCCGAATCCCGCCGAGAAGCGGTAGGTGTCGGATCCCTGGTTGCCCTGCATCTGGTCGTCGCCGGTGCCGCCAACGAGGGTATCGTCGCCAATGGAGCCGTTGAGGATATCGTCGCCGGCAAAGCCCATGATGGTGGACGCGACGCCGTAAGTGGCCTCGAGCTTGTCCCAGCCGCTGGTTCCGAGAACGTCGGTGCCCTGGTCGCCCTGCAAATTGACGCCCAGCCACGGCGCGGCGAGCGCGGCCATGTCGTCATAAGTCCAGATCGTGCCGTCCGCGAAATGGATCTCGGTGGACGCGTGCAGCCCGTTCAGCATGATCTGGTCGGTGCTGCCGTCGATCGTCAGCAGCATGCTCGGCGGGTATCCATCTCCTTCGAAAGTGAGATGGACATCCGCAGCTGCAATCGTCGCGTCGAACTCGATGACGTCGGTATCGTCTGCATAGTACGGCGTGACGTAAACCGTGTCAGAGCCGAAGCCGGCCGAGAAGCGATAGACGTCGTTGCCGTAGCCGCCGTCCAGCTCGTCGTGGCCGGCACCACCGATCAGGATGTCGGCGCCGTCTCCGCCTTGCAGGATGTCGTTGCCGGCACCGCCGACGATGGTTTCGTTTCCGGCATCGCCGTAGATTTCATCGTCGAAGGCAGTGCCGTTCAGCGTCTGATCGGTCGCGTCGCCCTGGATCAGGCTGCCCGGCATTGCCACCGCCGCCGCAACGAGCTGGCCGCGGGTCCAGATCGTGCCGTCGTCGAAACGGACTTCATCGACGCCAACGGTTTCATCGACGTAGCCGCCGCCGATGGTAATGGAATCGTCCGAGTTGATCGACCTCAGGATCAGGTCGCCGGACTGCGAGTAATAGACCGCGATGTCGGCGACCGCGATGGTCGAATCGAAAACGATCGCGTTCATCGAGATTCCGTCGCGGAAATCACTGACGTAGTCGTTGCCGAAACCGCTGGAGAACCGATAAGTGTCCGAGCCGGCATCGCCGATCAGCGAATCTCGGCCTGCGCCGCCATCGAGGATGTCGTCGCCTTCCGCGCCCCAGAGATCGTCGTCGCCCGCGCCCCCGATCAGCGTATCGTTGCCGCCTCCTCCCGCGAAGGAATCGTTGTACGACGTGCCGATCAGCGTGTCGTCCGAGATCGCACCCTGCACGTTGATGCCCGGCGTCGGCACCGCGGCGTTGATGATGTCGGCCAGCGTCCAGATCGTCCCGTCCGCGAAGCGGATGCCGGCAATGCTCTGGTAGGGGTCCGTCGCCAGCGTATAGCGGACTTCGATGACGTCCTCGGTGCCCTTCACGTGCACGAGCAGATCGTCGGTGAGGCCGCCGCCCTCGTACCGGTCATAGGGACGCAGCAGCTCAATGTCATCAGGCGTCAGGCTGGAATCGAACTCGATCCAGTCGAGCCCGGTATCGCCGGTGTCGATCGTGTCGTGGCCGAAACCGGCCGAGAACCGATAGACGTCGGCGCCCGTGCCACCGGACAGGAGATCGTTGCCGGTCCCGCCGCTCAGCGCGTCAGCGCCGTCACCGCCGTAGATGCGATCGTTACCCACGCCGCCGAGGAGCGTATCGTCGCTGCCATGGCCTTCGAGCAGGTCGTCCTTCGCCGATCCGTTCAGAGGGTTCGGAATCGGCATATCCGACGGGGAGATGGACCTGTCGTTGCTGTAGAGATCGACCGCGCGGGCCAGCATCTGCTGCCTGTCGAGCACGGTGCCGTCGGCGAAACGGATCTGTTGGATCGTATCGAGATCGGCGATCGTGATCCGGTCGTCGCTGCCGTTGAAGCGCAGCCGGGCCTGACCGAAATCGGAATTGCCGTTGCCGTCGGTCGAGACATAGGCTTCCAGCACGAAATCATCGATCGAGAGCGAGGAATCGAACACGATGATGTTATTGCTGCCGTTCGAGGTCGATTCGTCGATCGTGTCCTGGCCGAAGCCCGCGGAGAACCGGTAGGTGTCCGCGCCGGCACCGCCCGTCAGCACATCGTTGCCGGCGCCGCCGGTCAGGACGTCGCCATAGACGCTGCCCGTCAGCTGATCGTAGCCGCCGCGGCCATCCAACATGGCGCCGGTCGCATAGGCTGACGCATTGAGGAGTTCGGCGGCGTCGGTCCCGACGATGCCGTTGCCGAGCACCGCTCCGATCTGGGTCAGTCCGCTGCGGTCGTTGGCGTCGGCCAGAGCGAGCATGTCGGTGTAGTTGAGCGTGCTGCCGTCGGCGAAGCGCAGCAGCTCGATCCGACTCCAGTCGGTATCGATACCTCGCTGGACAGTGATCCTGTCCTCGGTCCCCACGATGGCGATGATCAGATCCTGACCATTGCTGGCGCGCGTCAACGAGAGGTCGGCGGCGGTGATGCCGACCCCGAACAGAATCGTGTCGTTGCCGTAGTTCCAGTCGCTGATGGTGTCCTGACCGTCACCCCGGTTGAACACATAGGTGTCGTTGCCGTTGCCGCCCCGCATCCAGTCGTTGCCGGTGCCACCGATCAGGATATCGTCGCCGTCGCGGCCATCGAGGATCGTATCGTTGCCGGCGCCGCCCGATATCGTATTGGCGAACTGGTCCCCGGCAAACGTGTCGTCGCCGCTGGTCGGTGTCAGCGAACGGTCAAGCAGCTGCGCATAGCTGAGCGTGCTGCCGTCGCTGAAGCGCAGCAGCTCGATCCGGCTCCAATCGGTATCGATACCGCGCTGGATCGTGATCTTGTCTTCGGTTCCCGCGATGGCGATGATCAGGTCCTGGCCGCTATTGCCTTGCGTCACCACCACATCGGCGGCCGTGATGCCGGCACCGAGCTGGATGGTGTCGTTGCCATAATTCCAGTCGCTGATGGTGTCCTGACCGTCCCCGCGGTTGAACACATAGGTGTCGTTGCCGCTGCCGCCGCGCAGCCAATCGTTACCGACCCCGCCGATCAGGGTGTCGTCACCTTCGCGGGCATCCGAGATCGTGTCGTTGCCGATCCCGCCCGTCAGCGTGTTGGCAAACTGGTCGCCAGCGAACGTGTCGTTGCCGGCCGTCGGCGTCAGCGACCGATCGACCATCTGCGTGTAGCTGAGCGTGCTGCCATCGGCAAAGCGCAGCTGCTCGATCCGATTGTAGTCGGCGCTGAGGCCGCGCTCGATCGTGATCCTGTCGTCGGTCCCAATGAAGGTGATGACGAGGTCCTGGCCGCTGTTGCCTTGCGTGACCACGACGTCGGCGGCGGTGATGCCGGCACCGAACTGGATGGTGTCGGTCCCGTAATTCCAGTCGCTGATGATGTCCTGACCGTCACCGCGGTTGAACACATAGGTATCGTTGCCGCCGCCGCCGCGCAGCCAGTCGTTGCCGGTGCCGCCGGTCAGGGTGTCGTTGCCGTCACGGGCATCCGCGATCGTGTCGTTGCCGGCCCCGCCGGACAGCGTGTTGGCCGAATTGTCGCCGTTGATCGTGTCGTCGCCCCAACCGCCTTGAACGGGGGTCGCCCCGGTCGCGGTCAGGGTCTGGTTGGCAACCACGGTGAACGCGGCGCCGGCAAAGTTGACGCTGGTGAGGCTCGCAGGCGAGACGTTATCCAGTCGCAACAGCAGCCGCGCGTCGGCAAAGCTCTGCGTGCCCTGCTCCGCGAAATAGATCAGCGTGTCGGAGCCGGCCGCGCGGGCCAGCAGCGTCCCAGACATTCCCTCGGCGATGGCGATGTTGAGACTGTCGCCAGCGTCACCGCTCTTGAAGTTGGTGACGACGTCGACACGGTCGCCCCAGCGCGACAGCGGCACGAACACGTCGTATCTGTTCTGCGCGGCTGCACCGGCGAGTTCCCGCGCGAACAGGCCCGAGCCGATCTGCTCGATGGTCCCGACCGTCGACGGGTCGACGCCGGCCCCCTGCAGCGTGGTGACCGAGAGGATCTGGACCCGCTGGTCGTTGGTCGCACCGCCCGTGGCCGCGCCGAAGCCGTACCACACGTCGGAATCGCCGCCGAACAGGCTGCCGACGACATCATAGGTCTTGCGTCCGATCAGCGTGCCATCGACGCTGTAGCTGAAGGTCTTGCTTGCCGCATCCCAGCTGATGACGACATCGTGCCAGGCTGCATCCTCGAGCTGGCTGAAGTCGTGCCGGGGATCGAAATTGTCGTCGCCGGCCTGGCCATTGACGACGAACTGGCTGAAATCGGTCGCCTGTCCCCAGGTGTCGAAGATGATGCCGAACGAGCCGGAGACCAGGGTGCCCATCCCGCCGCCGCCCGACCCCGTCAGTTCGGCCGCGCTCTTGTTCTGAACGGCGAAGGAGAGGCCGTCGGCGCCGCCCTCGTTGGCCCCGAAGAACATCTTCGTGGTCCAGACCACGTTCTGCGAGAGGTCGATGCTGCCCCAGACCGCGCCGACCCTGCTGCCGGCATCCGGCGTCAATTGATAGGTGCCGCCGCCGATCTCCGAGGCCGAGCCGACCACCGCAAGGCCGGTGACCGGCCGCGAGACGGAATCGTAGCGGGCAAGGCCGACGGTCGAGGATCCCAGTGATCCTCCACCGCCGGGGCCCGACCCTGCGCCCGCGAAAACCGGGTCGGCGAACGGATCGGCCGAAGGATTGCCTGGATGCAGCACGTGCTCGGCTGCATCCGGCGTCAGCGCGCGCGAGAGCAGCGTCGCCGCACTCCATTGCGTGCCGTCGTTGAATCGCACGACGTCGATCGGCGGGGCACTTGCAATGGCCTGGCCGACGATCGTCAGCCGGTCGTCGCTGCCGACGAAGCGCAGCACGATATCGTTGCCGTCCCTGACGACGACGACATCGCTCGGCACGATCCCGCTGTTCAGGCGCAGCGTGTCGCTGGAGCTGGTTGCATTGGACGCTTCGCGGATCGTGTCGCGGCCATAGCCGCGTCCGAAGACGTAGGTGGTGTCGCCGATACCGCCGGCGAGCACATCGTCGCCCGCACCGCCATCGAGCGTGATCGCGACGTCGAGCTGCGGACCGAAATCGATCGCGTCGGCGCCCGCGCCGGTCGACGCCGCCGCATGCGAGACGATGTCGGCGAGCTGCCAGACCGTGCCATCGGCGAATTCGAACTGCTCGATCCCATAGTCGGTCGCGCCGCTCCCGGCGCGGAACATGTCCTTGAGCGTCAGGTGGTCGTCGCTGCCGACGAGGCCGATCACGAGGTCGTTCGGACCGACCGAGAGGAAGCGGATATCGCTCGGCAGGATGCCCGCCGCGAAATGGACCTTGTCGACCTTGGACGCATCGGAGATCTCGACATCGGCGATCGTGTCCTGCCCGTCGCCGCGGGCGAAATAATAGAGATCGGCGCCGCTGCCACCTTCGAGCAGATCGTCGCCCTTGCCGCCGGTGATGACGTCGGCGCCCCGTCCGCCTTCGATGTGGTCGTTGCCGAGACCGCCGGAGATGACCGAGCCGATGTCGGGATTGGCGAGATCGGAGGGAACGATGACGTGATCGTCGCCGTCGGTCGATGCGATCGCGGCGGCAAGCGCCCGGTAGCTGAGGCTGCGGCCGTCGGCAAAGACCACCTTCGCGATGACCGGATCGATGTCGCCGGCGGGATCGACCAGCGTGACGCGATCATCAGTGCCGCTGATCGACAGCACGATATTGCCATCGGCATCCCGCGTCGTGACGATGTCCTCCAGCGCGATACCGGCTCCGAAGACGAGCGTTCCCTTGCCGTCGGCCGAACCGTTGCTCTCGATGCGATCCTGCCCGTCGCCGCGTCCGAACCGATAGACGTCGTCGCCGCCGCCGCCGATGATGACGTCATCGCCGGTGCCGCCGCTGAACGTCTCGCTGCGCGCGGAGCCGACGATGCGGTCGTCCTGCCAGGTGCCGACGTCGGCCGCCATGTCGCGGAGCTGGTCGAGCGTGAACGAGGTGCCGTCGCTGAAACGAACCGCGTCGACGCCGTTCCAGCCCCAGACGTAGCGCAGCACGATCTGATCGGTCGAATCGGCAAAGGACAGCACGAGCTCGTTGCGCGCCGGGTCGATCTGCGAGACGCGCAGCTCCTCGGGCCGATACCCGGTGATGGCGAGCGTATCGTTGCCCGAGCTGTCGTCGATCACGTCGCGGCCGTCGCCGCGCGTGAAATTGTAGGTGTCGTCGCCGGCCCCGCCGCTCAGCAGGTCGTCTCCCGCGCCGCCGGCAATGACGTCCGCGCGGCCGCTGCCGACGATGATGTCGCTTCCCGCGCTCGCCTGCCCGGCAATTGCCGCCTGCACCAGCGCGGCCCCGTTCCAGGTGACGCCGTTGGCGAACTCGATGTTCGGCAGGCTGCCGTTGCCGAGCGCACCCCGGACGATCAGCTGGCTTCCCGACGAGAAGGAGACGACGAGGTCGGTCGAGTCGGTCGCGACGAGCCTGACCGTGGCATCGCTGGAGGCGTAGGCCTCGAGCACGACGGTCGCGCTGGTCACGCCTGATGGCATCTCGACACTGTCGATGCCTTCCGAGGCGCCGATGACGACGCGCGAATCCTGGGCCAGGATGAGGCGGTCATGCCCGGCACCGGGATGCAGGCTGCTGGCGGCCGGCAGCTCGCGGAGGTCGACGAGGTCCTGGCTGGCGTTCGACAGGCCGTCGCGGATGATGCCGCGCACGTCCTCGATCGACAGCGTGGTGCCGTCGGCGAAGACGAAACTCTCGACCGGCCGCGCGCTGTAGCCCGACAGGATGGCGAGCCGGTCGGTGCCGTTGCCGATCGAGATCAGCAGATCGCCGTCGATATTGCTGAAATGGACGAGGTCGGAGGTAATGCCCTCGCCAAACACGACCTTGTCGACGCCGCCGGCGTCGTAGACGCTATCACTGCCGTCGCCGATGCCGAACTTGTAGGTGTCGTTGCCGAATCCGCCCTCGAGCGCGTCCTGGCCGGCCCCACCCGACAGCGTATCGTTGCGGTTGTCGAAGCCGATCAGATGGTCGTCGCCGGCGGTGCCGGTCAGCATGCGGTCGATGATGGCTTCAATGGACAGAATCCGCCCGTCGGCGAACTCGAACTGCTCGACGCGGCTGGTCGACAGCCCGTCGACGATGGTCAGGACATCGAGGCCGCTACCGAGATCGATGACGAGATCATTGCCGTTGCGGCTGACGACGATGTCCTCGAAGCGGACGGAGGCACCGAACACCACGCGATCGACGATGCCCGCCGTATCAGGCCGCTCGATGATGCGGTCGAAGCCGTAGCCGGCCGAGAACGCGTAGGTGTCGGCGCGGTTGCCGCCGTAGAGCGTGTCGTCACCCTGCCGACCATCCAGCACGTTCTCCTGATCGAGCAGGCCCGTGATGATGTTGTCGCCGCGGTTGCCGCCGGCGATCTGCAGCAACTGCTCGACGTCCGAGATCTTGATGGTCGAGCCGTCGAAGAAGCGGAACAGCTCGACGCCGTCCTCGGCGTCGCGGAACTGGTTGCGGATGCGCAGCGTGTCGCTGCGGCCGGTGATCGAGATCAGGAGGTCGTCGCCGTCCTTGGTGAAGACGACGTTGTCGCGGGTGATGCCGCCGCCGAACTGAACGACGTCGTCCACCGGCACGTGCACGCCGCGCCGGTCCGACCAGCTCGCGCGCACGCGGCGGTCGATGATGACGTCCTGGCCGTAGCCGGCGTCGAACCTGTAGGTATCGCCGCCGTCGCCGCCGATCAGCGTGTCGTTGCCGCCGCGTCCGTCGAGCGTTTCGGCGAAATTCGACCCGGTGATGGTCTCGTCGCCGTTGGTCCCGACGAGGTCGATGTCCTCCGGGTTGACGTCGAGGAACGAGACCGTGCGGTCGGTGAAGACCAGGCTCTCGACAGCATTGGTCTGGCCGTCGTCACGGACATACTGGTTCTCCAGCACGAAGCGCTGGCCGGTGGCGCGGACGGTGATGATGAGATCGAGCGCGGTGCGGGAGAAGTCGACGTCGGTCGAGGCGATGCCGGAGAGAATGACCTGATCGTTGCCGGAGCTCTCGACGATGGTGTCGTTACCCTCCCCGAGCGCGACGTAATAGACGTCGTTGCCGCCGAAGCCGACCAGGCGGTCGTCGCCGGCGCCGCCGTCGATCGAATCGGACAGTTCGTCATAGCCGTAGATGGTGTCGTTGCCGGCGGTCTTGGCGATGTCGATGTAGTGCTGGGCCAGCTTGAATCCGGTCCACACCGTGCCGTCGCCGAACTGGATGTCCTCGATGACGTTGATGAAGCCGAGAATCGGAACGGTGGCCAGGAAGTCCTGCAGCACGACCTCGTCGGTCGTGCCCTTGATGCGCATGCGCAGCGTGTCGCTCGGGCCGTCGCGCAGGAAGTCGAGGTCGGTCCAGCGGATCTCGTCGATGAACTGCAGCTTGTCGTGCTGCGGCGGATCGAACAGGCCGGGAATGGCGTTGTCGAGCACGACGTCGCGGCCGTAGCCGCGGCCGAAGATGTAGGTGTCGTCGCCCTCCTTGCCGGACAGGAAGTCGTTGCCGGCGCCGCCGTCGAGCGTATTGGCATTGATCATGCCGAAGATCGCGTCGTCGTTCGCGGTCTTGGCGTTCTCCAGCACCATCTGTACGATCGCGGTGAAGTCGAGGCTGGAGCCGTCGTCGAAGACGAAACGCTCGATCAGGTTCGGCGCGACATAGTCGAGCCCGTCGCTCGAGCCGAGCGCGTCGGAGAACAGGCCGAGGCCGGTCTTGATGCCGGCGAACTGGCCCTTGATGACCAGTGTGTCGCCGGTCGGATTGCCGTTGTTGTCGAGGAAGACGATCTGCAGATCCGGGCTCTCGCCGTCGCGGATCAGCTTCAGGTTCTCGAGCTTGATGCCGCCCTTGAAGCTGAGGACGTCGATGCCGGCCTTGACCGGCCCGAACGAGAAATTGCCGAGGTCGTCGATGACGTCCTGCCCGTCGCCGGCCTGGAACACGTAGATGTCCCCGCCGGCGCCGCCGCTCATGTAGTCGTTGCCCTTGCCGCCCCAGAGGATGTCGGCCGAGCCCGAGCCCATCAGGCTGTCGTTGAACTGCCCCGCGGCACGCTCCCGGTCGAGCACCTCCATCGACATGCGGAAGCGGTCCCAGGCGACGCCGTCGGCGAACACGATGGCGCTGACGCCGGAATCGGCCCGCTTGCCATTGCTGAGGAGTTCGTTGTTCTCGCCGAGGAACTGGTCGGTCAGGCGGATAGTGTTGGTGCGGCCGCGAATCTGCAGGATCAGATCTTCGCCGTCGCGGATCGCCTTGACGTCGGTCGACAGCACGTCGGTGAGACGCAGCTCGTCGCTATCGCCAAAGTCCTTGTCGTCGATGACGTCGTCGCCGGAATTGCGCCCGACGAAATAGTAGTCGGCACCTTTGCCGCCGCGCAGGGTCTGGTTCCCCGCGGTCATGTAGAAATAGTCGGTCGCGTCGGTGCCGTTGACAATGGTATCACCGGCAGCATGCGTGATGATGCGCTCGTCGCTGATCCCGAGCGCATGCGCGACGCCGCGGATGTAGAGATCGACGCCGACGGTCTCGAAGGCCGGCAGCATCATCTGCATGATGAAGGCCTGGTTCACCGCGAGCGTGGAGCCGCCGAGATTACCTTCGCCGGAGGGATGATAGTCCGGATAGACCTGCGCCAGGATGCCGTTCCACTGCGCGAGGTAGTCGAACACGGCATCGTCCGTGTTGGCCGCCGGCGCGCCGGCGAAGATCGCCTCGAACATCGGGGCGAGCTCGCGATTGGTCGTCGGCTTGTAGCTGTCGGAGGCGAGATCGTAGCTGACGCCGCGGAAGAAGTCCTTCAGGCCGCCCTGCATCGCGATGCGCACCGCATAGCGGCGCGAGGTCGAGATGTACTCGGTCATGACCGGCTGCAGCATGTCGATCATGGTGGCGATGCCGGAGACGTAGTGCGCCGGATCGGTCGACAGGTTGGCGCTGCCGCCGGGGCCGACCGCATAGGCGATGTGCCCGGTCGTATTGTCGAGCTGCGCCGTCAGCATTTCGGGGCGGAAGTCGATGCCGCCGAGCGAGGTCGCGAAGTGGAATTGCGCCGGCGTCAGCATCTCGACGCGGTAGGTGGAGTCGTCGGTCGAATTCACCTCGTCGAGCGTAGCGAAGTCGATCGCGTAGTTGCGCAGGTTGAATTCCCGGGAATCGCCGGTCTTCCATTCCAGCTGCAGCGCGCGGTCGAGATTGCGCGCCCAGACGTAGAACGTGCCGTCCTGGTCGGTCACCTTGACGGTATAGTCGACCGCGATCCCGTCGGTGAAGCGCACCCCGATCTTGTCGACGGGAAGGTTGGCATAGGGGTTGAAGCCGAGCTGCTCGGTCCGCCACGCGGTGCCGGTGGGATGGGCGAGCGCGAGGATGGCGTCCTTGCTGGCGTAGCTGGTGGCGGCATCGGAGGCGAGCTTCCAGCTGCCGTCGGCCTGCTTGATGCCGTAGTCGAGGATGACGGCGCGCCCGTTGACGACGCTCATCAGATAGGGCGCTGCATCGCGATCCGTCAGCGCAGCGTCGCGGTCCGACGGCGACCAGGTCTGCTCCACGCGCCAGCTCGCGCCGGACGCGGCCGCCTGCGCCAGCACGTCCTGCATGGTGGCGCGCGCGATCGGTTGGCCCTGCGCGTCGAGCACCGGCGCGCCGGAGGCGAGCCTCCAGTACCCGCCCTGGCCGTCCTCGACATAGACGCCCCGGTCGAGCAGCACGGCCTTGCCGGCAGCGTCGGTGCCGACCAGCACCGGCGTCAGTTCGCGCGTCTGTTCCAGCGCCTCGCCCCAGGCGCCGAGCACGTCGCCGACCTGCGCCACCAGCGTGCGCAGCTTCGGCGTCGTCATCGCCGCCGCCGTGGAGGTCACGAGCTCGCCGAACGCGATGTCGTTGGCGGCAGCGACTGCAAGGTTGGTCACCCGCCCAAAACCCTTGACGTCGAGCGTCGAGCTCGACTGCCAGGCCGCCCGGCCGGCCTCGCCGGCATATCTGGTGTCGGTGTCGTTCGAGGCCAGGATGGCGTCGAACATGTGCCTGACGGGACCGCTCTGGAAGGTGACGTCGCCGACGCCGGTCAGCCGCGCGCCGTTGGGCGTGGTGATATCGATCGCCGTGACGCCGAGATCGATTGTGATGATGCCGAGCTGATCGAGCGTCTTCAGCTCGCCCGTATCGGTGATGCCGTCGCGGTCATAGTCCTGCCAGACCTTCAGCTCGGACCACAGCACGTCCGCGGCCGTGATCTTGCCATCGCCATTGGAGTCGAGCTGCGAAAGCTGGGCGAAGCCGGACCGCCCGACCCCGCCGAACATCTCCGAGATATCGTCGATCCCGCCATTGCCGTTGACATCGCGGACCAGAAAGCCGTCGTCGCCCTTCAGCCAGCCGGTGCGCTCGGCGAACAGGTCGTTGTCAATGTCGAAATAGACTTGCCCGGTCGCAAGCTCGGTCGTCTCGATGCCATCGCCGTCCAGGTCGATCACCAGTGGATCGGCGTCGTTGGACCATCGCATGCCTTCCGCAAACCGCGCCGCAGCCGCAGACAGCGTCAATGCCTGGTCGACCAGCGCCATGCCGCCATACTGCGCGGCCAGCGCCATGCCGATCACGCCGACCAGCGGCTGAACCTGCTCCATGAGGTCGGCGAGCGGATTGACCGCCTTGAACACCATGCCGAGGTCGCCTTCGCCGGCGAGCTCGGCCTGGTGCTGTCCGATGAAGCTGCCGACGAGATCGAAGTTCTCGACCTTCATCCAGCCCTTCAGGATGCCCTGCGCGTCCAGCGCCTGCTGCGCCTTGTAGGCATCGCTCGACGTGCCGCCGAACACCGCGGTGAACAGCTGGTCGAACTGGTTGGTCACATACATGTCCAGCCCGCCATTGGCATTGGGCCGGAACACGTAAGTCATCCACGGGAACAGATCATCGAAATAGACCGAGCGCGCCGGGTCGTATTTTCCGTTCTCGTCCAGGGAGTTGTAGAAATTGGCCATGCCGATGGTGGCGCCGAGGAGTCCGCCGAACGCGGCAAGACCCGCAATGCCGCCTTCAGCGTCGCCGCCCGTGAGCGTCAACCCATAGAATTTGAGGACGTCGTGGTGTTGCGCGTCCTTGATGACGGTATTGGCCGAATACCAGAAATTGTCCGCATTCTCCGCCGTGTCTTCGACCTGGGTCGGCGTGGTCTTCTGGCTGCCGTCCGGATTGAGCACCGGATTGCCATCCTCGTCGAAAACCGGCTTTTCATAATAGCCGCCGACGGCGTCGCCCCAGATGATGCCGCCGTTCGAGGTGTTGTAGATCCAGTCCTTGCCGAGGCCGCCGGCGGCTATGCCGCGGTCGCCGCCGACGAGCAGAATGTCGTCGTTACCTGCTCCGCCATCGACCGTGAGCGACAGCTCCTCGGCCGCTCTCGGGCCGTCGGGCTTGGAGGGATCGATGAGCTCGCCCGCATCCTTGTGTCCGGCGCCGTAGTAGACCATGAGGTCCTTGCCGTCGCCGCCGGAAATCTTGCCGAATCCATCGTGATTGGCGGTGCCGAAGAAGCCCTGCTGGACACCGAGAAGATTGGACAGATTGCCGCCGAAATAGACGTCGTCCTTGCTGGTGAGGATGACGTTCTCCGCGCCGCGGAAATGCAGCTCGGCCTCCGGCTTGAAGAACGCTCTCAGCAGCTTCAGCGCGACCGAATTCGTCAGATCGACGATGCCGCCGGCGCCGCCGGAATTGTCCGCGACGGAACCGTTGATCGTGATGACGCCGTTGGTCCGGGCCTCGAACGACACGGTGTCGAAATCCTGCTCGCCCAGGTCCCCGCTCTTGGGAGCGCTGAGGTCGACAATGACCGGCAGCTTGCTGAGGTCATCGCTGATGGAGACGAAGTCGGCTCGCTCGCTCAGCTCCACGATGTCGATATCGATCATGATATCGCTGCTGACCCGACCGGTATTGAGGTCGCGCACCGTCAGCTTGATGCCCTTGCTCGTTCCGTAAGTGACCAGCTCGCCGGAGACGATCTGGAGGCCCTTCGCGGCGAGCTGATGCGTAACGGGATCCTCGACGCTGTAGTGAACCTTGTCGATATCGCCGGCTCCGACGAGACCGCGCAGATAGTCCAGGAAGCCCTGCACCATCGACTTGTCGAGGGTATCGCCGACATAGATGTCGCTGCCGTCGTCCTGCGAACTGTGCACCTCGCCGATCTGGTCGACGAATTCGTCGTTGCCGGTGCCGCCGAGCACCATGTCCCGGCCGCCACGGGAATAGACGACATCGTTGCCGGCACCGAGGATCAGCAGGTCGTTGCCGGAGGTGCCGTGCACTTCGTCATCACTCTGCGTGCCGATGTAGACATCGACATGGACCTGATCGCCCTTGGTCTCGGGGATCTTGTCCTCGTAGGTACGTTCGCTGAGGGTGACTTCGTGATCGTCGTCGTATCTCGCCATGTGATATCGATCGAAGATCGATGCGGACGATGCCTCCCAGAAGGCGGCGAGCTTCTTGAGCGCCTCCTCGTCGACCTTGTCGGCCAGAACTCCCGTTATCCCCGTGAGAAGCCGCGCTATGACGGACGGGCTCGTCTCGGCGGACTGACTGAAGAACGCTGCGCGGAAGTCGTCCAGGTGGACCGGATCGAGTTTGGTATCGCGGCCTAGGACGTCTTTCCATAAGATGCTCGACGTATCGAGCGCCAGGGCACTGTTGTCGTCCGAGAGCGCCAGAACGCCGTCGGTCAGATCGGCAATGTCCTTCTTGACGGTGTCGTTGTTGAAGGCCAGGGCGCCCGCATATTCGACGAGCACGTCGCCGAGGTAACCTTTGACATCCTTGAAGGCCAAAGGATCCAGGATGGTGGGATTGTAGTACAGCTTCAGGTCAAACAGCGCGGAATGCGGTCCGCCGACAACTGTGCCAAGATCATTTGCATCGCTGAAGAAGGCGCGGATAGCGTTGGTGCCGAAAGGACCCGTCTCGTCGACAGCCGTGTACGCGATGTACACGTCCATCACGTTATGCTCGTAAAATTTGTTTGTAGGGACCTCGAGGACTGACGGCTTATAGCCGATGGTCTTCGCGATCGTATCGTCCACCCAGGCCGGCCAAATATATCTCATGGCGTCGTGCCAATGCTTGTCGTCGAGCGTCTCGCCGAAAAGCAATGTCACGAGCGTTGAGGAGGTGTGGCGCCCGCCGAGACCAAGAGTGGAACCGAGGCTGCCCAATATTCCGTCGGGATCGTAATCGGAAAATGGAGTCTCGAAACCATACGGGCGCGTGGTCGACATGTAAGCCGCGACGAGCGCCGTCAACGCGGGCGGTAGACTGGGGATGGCTGCCGTCAAGCCGACTGCGGCGGCACTCAAAAAGCCGACGAGCTGCTCGATGGCCTCTCCGGGGACATAGCCCCCCTTCATCTGGCTGAAGCTTGGAAGCGTTATCGTCCCGCTTGCGCCGTACAGGAACGTGGACATGAGTTGGTCGGTACCGTCACTGTTGTGCGGACCATTCCACCCCAATTGCGCGGCCGCCCACAGATCCAGCGCCGCCTGCTCGAAGGGAGCTGGGTTGTAGAGATAAGTGTCCAGGCCGTAGATTGCTCCGACAACGCCGGCGAGGCCGCCGCCCAATGACTGCCCGACAACGACAATCTTCTTGCCGCCGGCTTGCTGCTCAATCTCCTTGTAAAACTTGATGGCTGCGATCGTCTGGCTGTCGTCGTAGCTCCCGCCGAGGCTCGTAGCCAGCCCGATCGCCACGGGATAACCGTAGTACAAATCCTTCAGCGGCCCGTGGCCCTGCGACGTTAAAGTCTGGTACCCGTACGACGCAATATTGCCTGGCTGGAGCGAGCCATCATCCGTGCCTCGGTAAGAGATGTAGATTTCATCCCCGACCGTATATGCCTTGGCGAAGAAGCCGATGCGGGGATCATCGCTCTGGGCGAAAGGTGTAGCGGTGTCAATTGCCGTTGTCTTGTTCGTGAGTTCATTATACAGGCCGCCGGGGACGTCGCGATGATAGACGTCCATGGCCAGGAGAGACGGAAGGAGCAGTTCGGATGCGTCGGTCATAGGTTGGTCTCGTCCGTTTCAATCTGCCTCGTGCGGAGCGGCTTGAAAGTTCCGGCCCAGGTAGTCACCCGACCGCTTTTTTGATCGGCTCTGATCTCGTCTAGCCATGGGGCACTGATGGCCAGCCTGGTCACCAACGGTGCGTCGGGTGCGGCCTCGATCGTGACGGATCGCAATTCGACATTGGCACCGATCGCGCCGGAGAATTCTTCCGGGCAGAGCTGCTGCGCGCGCTCGTAGGATTGGCCGGACGGGAACCAGATGAAGGCAGGACAGGAGCCGTCCGTCAGGTCACGCTTGCCTTCGCGGAGATTGGCGAGGGCCGCGGGTGCGAGGCCAAATTTGCCGGGCAACGATTCCGCAGCGAGCGGTTGTTTGCAGGCCTTGCGGCGCGCCCACGCGTCGACGTCGTAAGCCATAGCCGCCACCAGCATGCCGTATTCGCCAAGATCGATGACTGGAGCAACACCGTTCACAACGGCGTAGGTCGCCTCACCGGTTCCCCAGGAAGCTCCTCCCTTCCAGTAGCGCACCGAGATGATGCTAGAGCCTGACTTCACGGCTCCATTGACGCTAACGGAGAAGGCCAACCGATAACGGAAGGTGACATCGCTCTTGCCGCAGGCCGAGAGCACTGACGCCAAGCCGCCTGTCAGAAGCGCCAGCATGCCGCGCCGTCCCATCATCTGCAATTCCCGGTCGACTATCGGTCCTCAGTATCCGCGCCATCTGCATTTCAGCGGCGCGGCCATCGGCTCAGCTGCGCTCTTCCTTTGGCTGCGCTTCGCTGACCGGCTTGACCTTCATCTTCTCGAGCACCTCCGGATCGACCAGCTGGCTCACGATCGGGTGGATGCGGATGGGCTTGTCCTTCACCACCTGCTTGAAATTCGCCAGCACGGCGGTGGCGACTTTCTGCGAGGGGGCGATGACGTCGAGCAGCCAGGTGGTCTCGCCGCTGGTCCAGTCCTCGGCCTTGAGGCGGACCGGAAACACGCGGGCCTGGATCTGCTCGCGGATCTTGGCGTCGACCTCGTCGGAGACGCTGGCCCAGATCGCGATGCCGGCGGTCTCCTCGACCTTGCCCTCGCCGCCGGCCTTGGCGATGGCGATGCGGTCGCGCGTCATCGGCTCGACGACGAGGTGCATGACGTCGGCCAGGGTCTGGTTGCGGTAGCGCGGCAGGTTGAGCATGGCGAGGACGACCTCGCCGACGCCGGCTTGGATCCGCATCTTGAACGCGGCAATTTGCGCCAGCACTTGCGGATCGAGCGCGCGCTCTTTCGCATCCGTCGGCCCGGCCGCAGCCCCGCCCTTGATCCCGTTCAATGCCGGCTTGGCGGCGGCCGCCGTTTCGTTCGCGCTCTTTGCCATGGCTCTCGCTCCCTAGTTTCGATCCGCCCAACGGGCGCATTGCGATCATGAGGAGTGAGCCTGCCGTGGCGGCCTGCAGCCCCGTCAGGGCCGCGTGTCTGCCGACGCAAAAAGACCGGTCATCTGCATACTACCCGCTCCGGTTGCACAAAAGTGCAATACGAGAGAGCGGATGTATAGTTCTGCCGCAGATAATCGGAAGCAGCCCCACTGCCCTCCTTCGGCATTCATAGAACGTTAACCCGCATACAACTTCAAGACGAAATCGCGATACGCCCAAAAAAATGTTTCGCGATGTGTCCGTCCGTTGCGATCGGCAACGATCGAAGTTTCGGAGAATGGAACTCGGCGCGGTTTCAGGAGATTGGCGGCGGACTGCTCAGCGCACATCGGCAAGGCGCGCTGCAAGCGAGCAACGGCCGCGAACGACACTGCGGCGTCACCGTGCCGTCATGCAAACGAGCCGGTCGCCGATTTGTATTCGGCGACGGAGACTTGGCTGCCATGGCTCGACGCATGCCGTGCGCGTCGGCTACGAGCCTATGATGTCAATTATCCAGCAAGCTCGCTTGGTCACCGCTCCCTCCCGGCCTCATCCAGCGACTGGGTGATCGGCGACAGCAGATACTGGATGATGCGCCGCTCGCCGGTCTTGATCTCGGCCTGCACGGAGAGGCCGGGGCCGAGCATCTGCTGGCGGTCGCGGATGCGGATGCTGGTCTGCAACAGGCGGATGCGCGCGGCGTAGACGAGGCCGGGCTGGACCGGCCGTCCCTTGTCGTCGCGCTGCGGCTGGCCGTTCGATTGCGACAGGTCGATCGCATCGCGGCTGATGCTCTCGACGATGCCCGGCACCAGCCCGTAATCGGTGAAGGGAAACGCCTCCAGCTTGACGCGGACCGGCTGGCCCTCGCGGACGAAGCCGATGTCCTTGTTGAGGACCTGGGCTTCGACCTCGATCTCGGCGCCGTCGGGAACCACGGTCATCAGCGGCTGGGCCGGCTGCACCACCCCGCCGATCGTCGCGACCACGAGCTGCTGCACCGTTCCGGCGACGGGCGCGCGCAATGCCAGGAACTCGCGCCGCCGCGTGGTCTTGCGCAGATCTTCGGCCGCGAGCTGCGCCTTGTCACGGGCCTGGACCATCTCGGTGACGGCGGTCTTGCCGAAGGTCTCGCGCAGCTTGCGGATCTCGGCCTCGAGCGCCGTCATTGCGGCGCGCGCCCGCGCCACATTGGCGAGCTGCACGTCGACGTTCTGGACGTGCTCAATGCGCTGCTGCTCGTATTCGAGCAGCCGCAGCCGCGCGAAATTGCCCTGCTCGGTGAGCTGCCGGCGCGCCTCGAGCGATTGATCGACGAGCGGGAGCGTGAGGCGCAGCTTGTTGATCTCGACCTCGGCGGAGGTCAGCTCGGCGGCGCGCTGCGCGATCTGCTGCTGCAGGCTGGCGACCTGCGCCTCGTATTCGGCGATGCTGGCGCGGACATATTGCTCCTCCACCGCAACCATCGCCGCCGGCGCGTCGTCAGGGGCGACGAAGCCGGTCGGCCGGCCGTCGAGATAAGCGAGGAGAGCTGCGTTGCGCGCCTGGATCAGCCTGGAGGCCTGCAGGTTCTGGCGCGCCTGCGCCTCGTCGGCGGTCGCGAGCGTCGGATCGAGCTCGACCAGGAGCTGCCCTTCCTCGACGTGCTGGCCGTTGGCGACATGGATGGCGCGCACCGAGCCGATCTCCATCGGCTGGATGGTCTTGACCTTGCTCGACGGGATGATCTTGCCGCTCGCCACCGCGACGACGTCGACGGTGCCGATGACGGACCAGACCAGCGCGGCCGTGAAAAAGCCGCAGGTCATCAGCAGCAGCATGCGCAGGCCCGGGCTCGGCGGCTTCTCCATGATCTCGAGCGCAGCCGGCAGGAATTCGTGGTCAGAGCGCGGCCGCCGGTTGC
Source organism: Bradyrhizobium nitroreducens (assembly GCF_002776695.1). Taxonomy (GTDB): domain Bacteria; phylum Pseudomonadota; class Alphaproteobacteria; order Rhizobiales; family Xanthobacteraceae; genus Bradyrhizobium; species Bradyrhizobium nitroreducens. The sequence goes on along the minus strand of NZ_LFJC01000003.1, from coordinate 5,242,854 downwards.
GGTCGGCCTCGTTCTGCATGGTCCAGCTCGCCCGCAGCACGGCCCAATGCCGGGCGAGGGTCGGGAAGCGCTCGGCGACCCAGGCCGTCACGTCGAGCGCCCCATCTGCTTGGTGTAGAGCTGGGCATAGCGGCCGCCCGAGCGCAGCAGCGTCTGGTGATCGCCGGTCTCGGTGATCTCGCCGGCTTCGACCGTGACGATGCGGTCGCACTGACGCACGGCGGAGAGGCGATGCGCGATGATGATGACGGTGCGGCCACGGGCGATGCCGGCGAGATTGTGCTGGATGATCTCCTCACTCTCGGCGTCGAGCGCGCTGGTCGCCTCGTCGAGGATCAGGATGCGGGGATTGCCGATCAGCGCCCGCGCGATCGCCATGCGCTGGCGCTGCCCGCCCGAAAGGTTGCCGCCGCGCTCGTCGATCACCGTGTCGTAGCCGTGCGAAAGGCCGAGGATGAACTCGTGCGCGCCGGCGAGCTGAGCGGCGGCGATGACCCGCTCCATCGGCATCGTGGTGTCGGCCAGCGCGATGTTCTCGCGTACCGAGCGGTTGAACAGGATGTTCTCCTGCAGCACGACGCCGATCTGCCGGCGCAGCCAGGCCGGGTCGACCAGCGCGAGATCGACGCCGTCGACCAGCACCCTGCCCTGCTCGGGAACGTAGAGGCGCTGCACGAGCTTGGTCAGCGTCGACTTGCCCGAGCCGGAGGGGCCGACGATGCCGATCATCTCGCCCGGCTCGATTGCGAGCGTGACGCCACGCAAGGCTTCCGGCGCATCGGGGCGATAGCGGAAACGAACCCGATCGAAGCTCACCGCGCCCTTGATCGGCGGAAGGCTCGCCCGGTTGGGATTGTGATCGGGTTCGGCCGGCGCGTTCAGGACGTCGCCGAGCCGGTCGACCGAGATGCGCACCTGCTGAAAGTCCTGCCAGAGCTGGGACAGCCGCAGGATCGGCTGCGCGACACGCCCCGAGAGCATGTTGAAGGCAACCAGCGATCCGACCGAGAGGTCGCCGGCGATGACCGCTTTCGCGCCGAAGAACAGGATGGCGACCGTGGTCAGCTTGGAGACAAGCTGGATCAGATGGCTGCCCCAGTTCGCGAGCGTTGCGACCTGAAACCCGGTGCTGGTATAGCCCGCGAACTGCTTCTCCCATTTCGCCCGCATCTGCGGCTCGACCGCCATCGCCTTCAACGTGCCGATGCCGGTGACGCTTTCGACCAGGAAGGACTGGTTCTCCGCGCCGCGCTTGAATTTTTCGTCGAGACGGGCACGCAGCGGCGGCGTCACGATCACCGAGATCGCCACATAGAGCGGGATCGACAGCGTGACGATCAGGGTCAAGAGCGGACTATAGGCATACATGACGCCGAAAAACACGATGGTGAAGAACAGATCGATCACCACGGTGACGGCATTCGAGGTCAGGAACTCCCTGATACGATCGAGCTCGCGCACGCGGGCCACGCTGTCACCGACGCGGCGTGCCTCGAAATAGGACAGCGGCAGGTTGAGCAGGTGCCGGAACAGCTGCGCCGAGAGCTCGCTGTCGACGCGATTGGTGGTGTGGGCAAACAGCCAGTTGCGCAGCGCCGACAGGCCCGTCTCGAAGATCAGCACCGCCGAAAGCCCGATCGCCAGCACGTCGAGCGTCGTCAGCGACTGATGGACCAGCACCTTGTCGATGACGAGCTGGAAGAAGATGGGCGAGATCAGCCCCATCAGTTGCAGGAAGAACGACCCGATCAGCACGTCGCGAAGCGGCCCACGGTATTTCACGAGCGCCGGAATGAACCAGCTGATGTCGAAGGGGCGCGTCGCCCCTGCCATCAGCTCGCGCGTCGTCATGAGAAGCAGCCGCCCGGCATACCGGTCGCCGAAATCCTCCGCCGTCCACACTTCGGGACGCCCGCCATTGCCGCGCTGGACCAGGAAGCGCGATCCGGCCTCCTGCTGATCGACCTTGAGCAGAACGAGGGCCTCGCCGTCCTGCAATTCGGCGAGCGCAGGCAATGGAACCTTGTGAAGCGCTTCAGCCGCCGCGGGCTTCACCTTGGCGACGATCTTCAGGCGCTTGGCGATGCGGGCGAGATCCTCAAGCCGATACCGCTCGCCCGGCGAGCCATGGTCATGGGCGATCTGGCCGGCGTCGGCGGGGACACCGAGGAATTTAGCGACCAGAATGAAGGAAAGCAGCGACGCCGAAAGTTCAGGATCATTGCCGCTCGTGGTGTCCGCGGTCTCGTCCGGCGCTTTCGCAATCGCAATGGTCATGACCCAAACTTCAAACCCGGCCGAAACAGGCCGGGATCCCAACCGGGAACCACGCAGGATTTGCCGGGTCCCCCAACTCGCACAGCAGATCGAGACAACAACTTAACCACGGACTACACGATCGCTTACATCTAACGTTGTTCAATGGGCAAGCCAAGCCCCCCTTCGTCGCTCCCGACGAAGGTCTTGTGTCGATCGCCCGGGGCCAATCGACCGCGCGCTTCGGACAATCCGCTTCGGGTTTCTTCAGCAAGCACCATGTTGCACGGAGGCGAACAGGCGATCGGGGTCGTCGTCCAACCGGGCCGGCATTGTCCGGACGGCGGCGGTTCTTCCCGGCCGCAGCGCCTGTCCTGGCGCCGGTTCGTCAGCTCGACGCGCTCACCGTCTTCGACGTGATCCGCTTTCGAAACAGGATCGCCGTGTCGGCGAAGCTCGCGACATAGTCGTGGCCGCGTGCAAAATTGCGCAGTCGGGCCGCCACGACGGCGTCATCGGAAAAGCGCAGACCTTGCAGATACTCCAGCGCCTGCTCCAGCCCCGCCGCCACGAGGAAATTCCGCTGGGACCGCAGCTTGCGGACGAAGAACTCGAAGACGGTAGTCTCGGTCTGGCCCGCTTCCAGATAGGCCTGCACCATGTTCAGCTGGTACAGGTCGGTCAGGAGCGCACTTGGCGACATATCATATCCATGGGCAACCCAGGGGATCAGGAGGCTGGTGTCGCCATCTTCCTGGCCGGGAACCGCTTCAAGATTGCGATGACCTCCTCGTCGCCGACCTGAAGAAAATCACGGTAGTAGTAACCGATCGCGCCGAAGTCCCGTGGTGTATCCAGGCAGACGATCGCGTCGACCTCCCCGTGCAGTCGCTGCAACGATTCCAGTGGCGCGACCGGCACGGCGAGAACCAATTCTTTCGGCCCCCGCTTTCGCAGCGCCCGGATCGCTGCGAGCGTCGTCGCCCCCGTCGCAATGCCATCATCGACGATGATCGCGGTCTGCCCTTTGATCTCGGACCGGACGCGATCGCCCAGATAACGTTCGCGCCGCCGCTCGATCTCAGCAAGCTCCTCCTTGCAGACCGCGTCGAATGCATCCTCACTCACGCCAGCCAGTTCGATGACGTCCTGGTTGCGGACGATGAGCGGCTGCGTCCCGTCCACCACCGCTCCCATCGCAAGCTCGGGCTGCATCGGCACGCCGATCTTGCGGACAATAACCAGGTCGAGAGGCGCTTCCAACCGTTCGGCCACCTCTGCCGCAACCGGAACGCCGCCGCGGGGCAGCGCCAGGATGACCGGATGGCGGCTCCTGTACTTCACCAAGGCTCTCGCCAGCTGACGGCCGGCATCTTCCCTGTCCTGAAAGAGCATATCGGCGGACCCGCTTGAATTTCGGCCAGACTATTGCGTCGCCGCTCTGGATCGTTGATCGACGTCAAACCGTCTCGCTGCTCGTTTGGCAATAGGCCGCTATGCTGGACCGCCAGAACGAGCTTTCGACCGGGGATGCCGAGAACGACAGCGTCTCTGCCCTTCCTCGCAAGGTGGCATTCCTGAGCCTCCCCGAGACCTACACCCCCGCTCCTGGTCGCCTCCAGGCACGCGAGAGCCATCTGTCCAGGGTCTTCATGAACGGCGCGAGGGTGTACAAGCTCAAGAAGCCGGTCCGTCTTCCCTATCTCGACTTTTCGACCCTGGCGCGCCGAAGGACGGCGTGCATGGCGGAAGCCAATCTCAATCGCCGGCTTGCACGCGACGTTTATCGGGCGTCGTACCCTTGACTGAAAGTGCCTCGGGGGTTCGCGATCGATGGTTCCGGTCCGGTGCTGACTGGCTCGTCGTGATGCGCAGGCTCGACGAGGACGAGACGCTGGAGGCCAAGTTGCGCAAGGGAAGCGCCCGGCGGGCCGATGGACCAAATCGCCTCGATGTCGTCCATGGTCGCATCCGATTCGGCTTGCTCGTCGAAGACGAATCTTGAGCTGGCCATCAGATACATCTGCGAATGTAGGGCCGGTTGATCTCCCACAATTCCTCGAGCAATCCTCGGGCCGCGTCCTCGGAATTGATTACGGGATCGACCAGCAATGCCTGCAGTGCAAGCTCCTTCGAGCCCTGCATAGCCGCCTCAACGGCCAGCTGTTGAACGTTGACCTGGATGGCCATCAGCTTGCTCACCGCATCTGGCAACGGTCCGAGGGAGACGGGGTGAACACCCGCCGCGTCTGCAACAAGAGGCACCTCGACCGCGGCGTTGGCGGGCAGATTCGGAATCACGCCCTGGTTATAGACCACTCCCGACTCGATCAGCTGTTTCCGGTCATGCAGTACAGAGCAAATGATCGTCGCGGCCCGCTCACCAGAGGGCTGCAACCACCAAGGCGGCATCGCGACTCGACCGGCAAGGACTTCATCAATCAATTGCAGGAGCTTCGCGCGTTCGCGGTCGTCCCAATCGAAGTTGTAGCCGTCCTCTCCCCCCTCCCATCCGAAGGAGAAATACTCGCCGACATGACTATCGCCGCAGCCTAACCAGTAGCCGAAGGCGCGCAGCAGCTTGCGGGTCAGCGGTGCAACAGACTCCTGAAGCCTCTTTTCCTTCTCTTTGAGCTGGGGATAGAGATCCGCGCCGGTGTCGCGATCGCGAATGTGCAGGAGACACTGGAAGTGGTTCAGGCCGGCGCCCCAGACGTCCACGCGCTCCTCAGGCAAGCCGAGGATCGACGCCACCTGCGCACGAGCCAGGAAAATGCCGTGGCACAAACCAAGGCTCCGGATCTTGGTATGCTGCCCCAGCGCTAGGACGATCCGACTTTCCGGGTTTGAGAAATTGATGAACCACGCCTCCGGGCAGCGACGCTCCATCTCCCGAACGAAATCGAAAACAACCGGCAGCGTTCTCAGGGTGAAGAACAAGCCGCCTGGTCCACCATTTTCCCCCAGCGTGTGGCGAATTCCATACTTGCGGGGAATCTCGAAATCCAGTCGCCAGAGCCGATTGCGGTCAATCGCGGTCGAATGAACGACAAAATTGGCACCATCCAGCGCCGCACGCCAGTCCGTCGTCGACTCGATCTTCAGCCCTGCCCCAGTCCTCTCATTGACCAGCCGCGCAACGCGCTCGGACCGGCCCAGCCGCTCGGCATCTCTGCCAACAAGAACCAGTTGGCTACCCGTCAGATCCAGCGTCGAGAACAAGTCCCGAAACATGCTCATGCCAAACGATGCGCTGCTCGCGCCTAAGAACACGATCTTGGTCACAGCAGACATGACTGTTTCCCGGTCTCGTTCGGAACGCTTCGGTGCTTCAAAATTGCATCTCTGCCGTATCCGAAGTTGAGAAAGATCAATTGCGGAGGCTTCCGGCAGCTGACCTGCGGCGATGACCGCCGGCAAGCAAATCCGCGCCGTATCGACCATGTGGAAAGCCTGCGCTCAGTGCCATTCAGCGCCATCCGATCCATTGATCGGCTTGATGTCGACGATGTCTCCATCACGCACATGGCCCCGGATAGCCTCGACCTCAGCGGAGTTGATTTCAAGAAGCCACTACTTCCACTCCTGGGGATGTCCCTCGGGAGCGCGCCGGCCGCATACCGGTATTTTGCCAGCGCCCCCATGGCCCGTTCCATCGCGCTGCCGTCTTTCAGTGTTACAATGCACCTCATCGCGAACCTCGTCCGCTTCAACAGGCGGAAAAGATTCCGTCGCCATCGGGCCTCGCGTTGACAGGGATCAAGCTGGAGCTGGGAAACGCGAAGTCTGACGCCAAGCCGATAGTGGCCGCCGCTTGCTAGACCACGCGAACCGTACCAGTTTCGGATCAGAAACAACGCAGTGGAACGGCAAGATAGCGAGTTTCTTATGGCGATCGAGCCGTTGCTAGCTGTAGAAGATACCTCCGTCCACGTTGAGGGCCTGGCCGGTCACAAACGCAGAATCATCAGACGCGAAGAACGCCACGGGCCCGACGACGTCCTCCGGCTGCCCGAGCCGGTGCAGGTCCGTGACCTTCTCGAAATAAGCGACCCGCTCGGGATCGCGAAGATTGTTCATCCCCATCTCCGTCATGATGATGCCCGGGCATACGGCATTGACCGTGATGCCGAAGCCTCCGAACTCCATGGACGAAACCCGGGTGAAGCCGACCACGGCCGACTTCGACGCGGCGTAGTGGGACTGTCCCGGACCGCCCGTTCGAGCCGCGAGCGAGGCGATGTTGACGATCCGCCCGTATTTGCGCTCCTTCATGTGCGGCACCAAGGCCTGGGTCATCTGGAACACGCCGCGCGTGTTGACGGCGAACGTCTGATCCCAGGTCTCGGTGGTCAATTCGTCGATGGTCGCCAGCCTGAGTATTCCCGCATTGTTGACGAGGACGTCGACGTGCCCGAGCCCCCGGACCGCCTCAGCCACGGCTCGCCTGCAATCGGCGGCGTCGCTGACGTCACCCAGCACCGGGATGCAGCGGCGGCCGAGCTCCTTGACCTCCGTAACGGTCTCGAGGAGGACCTTCTCCTGGGCCGCGATGTCAGTCAGCGCGAGATCGTAGCCGCGCCTGGCAAGACCAAGCGCTATCGCGCGACCAATTCCGCGGCTTGCTCCGGTCACGATCGCATGTCGGGCCATGTTGCGTTCTCCCCTGGTGTTCGGATGAATGTTTCTTGAGGTGTGAATGGATCAGACGCGAGCGGGCTTGCGGACCGGGAGGCTGTTCATGGCTTTCACGGTCTCGTCGAACGACACGAGATTGGCGCCCGAGCCCAGGCCCGTCGCGACGATCGCGGCCGTCGCGGTCGCGAGCTTGGCGCAGTCGAGCAGGTCCCAGTTGCGCGCGAGACCGGCGATGAAACCGCCCGTGTAGGAATCGCCGCATCCGGAGGTATCGCGGACCGCGACCTCGAAAGCCGGCACCGTGAATTGACGTCCGTCACGTGTCATCACGAAAGAGCCATCCGCGCCGAGAGAGATGGCGCAGGCCCCCGCTCCCCTCTCGATGAAGAACCGCGCGCACGCGGCGGGATCATCGGTCCCGACCATGGCATTGGTCTCGTCGATGCTCGGCATGAAGAAGTCGACGTAAGGCAATAGCGGCTCGACCAGCGCCAGCGTTTCGCCTCGCGCCTGGATCAGATCGAGCGTCGTCGTGCAGCCGGCCGCTTTTGCGTCCCGCAGCAAGGCAACGGATGGCGCTCCGTCCATCGCAAGCAGGGAGCCAACCCCGCCGAGATGCAGAATCTTGCTCCGGCAGGCGGCCACTTGCGTTTCGGGCGCGATCCGCCAGCGGGCGGACGCACCCCTTGCGTGCATGACCGGACGCGATCCGTCGGGCCGGATCGGCAGGATCGTGGCCGAGGTCGGACTGCCGGCCATCCGCTCCATGAGGGAGATGTCGATGCCTTCCCGCTCCAGCGCATTCAGCATCCAGTCGGCCTTCTCGTCGGAGCCGACGGCGCCGACCGCGAGCGCCTTCAGACCGAGACGCGCGCAAGGGACGACCGTTCCGCCGGCAGTGCCGGCGACTGCGAGCCGAATTTCCTCGATCAGCAAGCGGCCGCCACCGGGCGGAATCTCGGTGACCGGGACCCCCAGAATATCCAGAATATAAGTGCCGCAGACGCTGACGTCGTGAGAGTGAGCCATGATTTCTCGCAGGACAGTGGTTTGATCGTGATTTAGCTCGACCGCTGGGGAATCTCGGGCATGCGGTCGTTATCGCGCAGGCCGTACTGTCCCCATCGCTTCAGGATGCTGTCGATTTCCTCGTCCGGCAGCAGCGGAGGAGAGCCAAGCTGAAGACAGCCGTGATACTGCTTGGCGAGCACCTCGACCTCCACCGCAAGCCACATGGCCTTGCGCAGGTTGGGACCGATGGAGATCAGCCCGTGATGTGCGAGCAAGCAGGCGCGGCGAAAGCGAAGCGCGTCCAGGGCCGCCTGCGACAGCTCGGCCGTGCCGTATTGCGCATAGGGCGCGCAGGGGATGTCGTTGCCGCCAGCTGCGGCGATCATGTAATGAATCGCAGGGATCGAACGATTCATGATCGCGATGATGGTGCAGAAGATCGGATGGGCGTGAACGACGGCGCCGACCTCCGGCTTCGATCTCAGGATGTCGAGGTGAAAGCGCCATTCCGTCGACGGGACGTTGCCGGCCGGCGCGGTCCATGAGCCATCCCACTTCATGGCCACGATGTCCTCGGGCTTCATGCGGTCGTATGGAAGGCCGGACGGCGTGAGCAGGATACCGTCGCCGGTTCGGACGCTGATATTTCCGGACGTCCCCTGGTTGATGCCTTGCGCCGCCATCTCGCGACAGGCGTCGATGATGGACTGACGAAGCTCCAGCTCTGCTTCGCGTCTGGTCATGTGCTGCTCCCACTCTCGTTCATGCGATTGCGCCGCGCTGGACCTGCCGGTCGACCAGCAGCCACGTGGTTCGTGCGATCGCCAACACTTCCTGGTCCGAACTCAGCAAGGCGCTCTCTGCAAAGAGCTTGCGGCCCTCCCGCCCGGTCGGCCAAGCCGCCACCACACAACGATCGCCGGGGCGTGGCCGGCGATCGACCCGCGCCGCCATGCGTCCGAGCAGGGCCGTTTCGTCGCCCTTCAATCCCAGGTGACGGGCGCCCACGCTGCAATAGCCGGTCGGACAGTCGAGAGCGGCCCAGACGAATTCGGGCGCGACATGGCCATCGTCGCCGGACAGGCTGCCGTGAGGTATCCAGGACGCCGCAAACACCACGGGCTTGCCCGGGACTGCTCTCGCCCGCAGCGGACCTGCGAAGATGCGCAGACCATCGCCGTGGCCGCGCGCGGGGCCACAGACGAAGCATGTCGGCAGGTCGTGAGTTTGCTCGTCGTAGGGTGTTCTGGCGACGGCTTCTTCCGCCGCCTCGTAGCTCACCTCGGGAATATCCCGAGCGTCTATCCTCGTTGCGGACGCGGTCGCGAGCAGCCTGTCGTTCTCGCGCAACTCGATCCCGCCGTCGGCCCCCGTCAGGACGTCGAGCGGCCGCTCCAGCGGCGGCGGCGCACGCAACGTGACTTCGGCGTCTCCCGCGACGTGCCTTGCGAGACATCCGCATACATAGCCTCCGTTGCCGGAGTTCGGCGGTCCCCGGAAGCGTCTGTCGATGACAAGCGATACCATTGCAGTCTTCGTCCGAGGCGTTCAGCGGCCCATCGCGAAGAACTCGTCGTTCGGACGCATGCTGGCGACATTGGCGAGGCGGTTCGACATGCCGAAGAATGCGGCGATCGCGGCAATGTCCCAGACGTCCTCCTCCGTGAATCCGTGTCCTTCGAGATCCTCGATGTCGGCGTCGTCCACCTCATAGGCGCGCGCCGAGACCTTCATCGCGAAATCAAGCATCGCCCTTTGCCGCGCCGTGATATCGGCCTTGCGATAGTTGACAGCGATCTGGTCCGCGATCTGCGGGTTCTTCGCCCGTATGCGCAAGATGGCGCCATGCGCCACCACGCAATACTGGCATTGATTGGCACAACTTGTCGCCACGACGATCATCTCGCGTTCGGCCTTGGTTATATGACCGGGCTTGTCCATGAGGGCGTCGTGATAGGCGAAGAACGCCCGAAACTCGTCCGGACGATGCGCGAGCGTCAGGAAGACGTTGGGGACGAAGCCGGACTTCTCCTGAACCGCCTCAATGCGGGAGCGGATATCCTCGGGGAGCGTTGCGATGGCGGGGACGGGAAAGCGGCTGATGGCAGACGCAAACATGTTCCAAGCTCCTGTTAGACAGCCGCGAGCGCGACGAGCGTTTCCTGATAGGCCTCGAACGCATCGCGCCGATCGTCGGCGTGGGGCTCGACCCGCACGAGGCAGGTGTGGGCCGAGCAGCCCTGGCCGAATTGAGACGTGCCGATGTCGAGCGTGAGCACGTTCGGATTGCCGGCAACCTCGAGGCCGCTATTGCCGGTCGGCGTGAACCAGGCGCCGGTCGGGAGCACCAGCACGCTCCGGCGAACCTTGTCGGTAACCTCGGCCGTCGCAAGGCACTCCCCGCGGCCGTTCCAGATACGGATCGTCTGGCCGTCGGCGATGCCGAGAGCAGCCGCGTCGCCGGGATGCAGGTGAGCCCGTTCACGGCCGTTGCGCTTCATGGCCCTGCTCGATGCGCCGGTTTCGAGCTGGCTGTGAAGACGGCCGACCGGCTGGTGCGAGATGAGGTGCATCTGGCCGGCATCGGCGGCGTTGCCGAGCCATTCAGCCGGCTCGATCCACGCCGGATGCGAGCGACAATCGGCATAGTCCAGCCTGGCCAGAGTCTCGCTGCCAAGCACAATCTTTCCACTTTCGGTCCTCAGCGCATGGGCCTCCGGCTCGTTGCGGAAGTCGGCGAGGAACGTCTGCTCGGCTTTGACCGGGCAGCGGGCATAGCCGGCTTCCCAGAACGCGTCGAAATCAGGCATCGCGAAATCGAAGCGCTCCGAGGCGTCGCTGCGGCAGGCCTCATAGAGATGCCGGACCCAGCCCATCTCGTCGCGGCCTTCGTTGAAGCGATCGGCCACTCCGAGCTTGCCTGCAATGGCGTTGAAGATCTCGAAGTCGGAGCGGGATTCGCCCAGCGGCTCGATTGCCTGCTTCATCGCCAGAACGAAGTCGGAGCGTCTGTTGCCGGCAAGATCGTTGCGCTCGATCGACGTGGTTGCCGGCAGCACGATGTCCGCGCGCTGGGCTGTCGCCGTGAACATCGGATCCTGCACGATGATCGTCTCGGGCTTCGTCCAGGCCTCCGACAGGCGATTGAGATCCTGATGATGGTGATAAGGATTGCCGCCCGCCCAGTAGACCAGCTTCGTATCCGGATAGGTGCGGATCTCGCCTTCATAGCTGAATGGCCGGCCGGGATTGAGCAGCATATCGGTGATCCGCGCCACCGGGATGAAGCTGTCGATCGGTCTGGTCAGTTGCGAGATGGCCGGAGACCGGGCCAGGTTGAGCGGCGCTCCCACGCCCCCCAGGGAGGCGTAGCCGTAGCCGACGCCGCCGCCCGGCAATCCGATCTGGCCGACGACCGATGCAAGTCCGAGCGCCGCCCAAAACGGCTGCTCGCCGTGATGAGCGCGCTGCAGACTCCAGCTCACCGTCAGCATGCTGCGCGTGTCGACCAGGCGCCTTGCGACCTCAGCAATCTGGCTCGCATCGAGCCCGCAGATGCCGGCGGCCCACGCGGCGTCCTTGCGCACGCCATCGGCATGGCCTTCGAGATAGCGAAGCAGGCGATCCGCGCCGCTGGTGCAGCGCGCCAGGAAATCCCTGTCGTGCCGGCCCGCTTTCACGATCTCGCCGGCAAGGCCGAGCATCAGCGCAGTGTCGGTGTTCGGGCGGATCGGCCACCATTCGGCATTGACCCAGTCGGGCAGATCGTCCTTCAGCGGCGAGACATGAATGACCTTGACGCCGCGCGCGACGATTTTCCTGAGATAGGTTTCAAGCCGGTGGCTGCCGATTCCGCCGGCCTCGTTTTGCGCGGTTCGAGGCGAGAGCGCGCCGAACACCACCAGCGTCTCGGTGTGCTGCGCAATCGTGTCGAGCGTATTGGCGCGGCCGCCGCACGCATCGTCGCTGCCCAGCGTGTGGCGCAGGATCACGGGACCTGCCGCGATGGAATAGGTGTCGACGTGCCTGGTGAAGCCGCCAACCAGATTGAGCATGCGCTTCAGAAGCGACGAGGCATGGTGCAGGCGGCCCGAGTTGGTCCAACCGTAGGAGCCGGCGAATATCGACGCGTTGCCGAAGGTGCCGGCCACGCGGCGCACTTCATCCGCGACCAGCGTCGTTGCCTCGTCCCAGCTGACCTGCACGAACTTCTCCCGGCCGCGGCCCCGGCGATCGCTCTTCTCGCGCTTGTCCAGCCAGCCGGATCGGACCATCGGTCGCAGCACGCGGCGCTCCGGGTTGGCCCATTCGGCAACCGAATGGATGATCGGGGAAGGAGCCGGATCGTGCTCGAACGGCTCGACGCCCACGATGCGATCATCCTCGACGAGGATCGTGTACGCACCCCAATGGCTGCAATGCGGGACCCGCTTGACCTCACTCATGCGTCAACCGTCCCAAGCTCGCGCCGCATCTGCGCGGCGAATTCGGGATAGGTCTCAGCGAGTTCGTCGAACACGCGGCCACGGAGCAGGTCGAGTGTCGCTCGACCGGGCAGCGCGGTCTGCCGCGGCTCGGCGTCATGGGCGAACCGGAAGCCGGTCGCCTCTTTGATCTCCGCGAGATCATGCCCGGGATGGACACTCTCCAGCTCGAAGCCCGGCCGCGTCTTGTCGAAGCGGAAGAGGGCTTTGCCGGTCAGCAGGGCGATAGGACCGCCACTCCGGAACACCCCGTCCGGACTGACACCGGGGGCACTGATGAAGTCCACCTTCTCGACGAAAACACGCGGCGTATGCTCCTCGCGGAACAGGATGACGCGCGGTACGACGAAATAGAGATAGGCCGACCCGAACGAACCGGGCCAGCGCACGCTCGATCGCGGATAGTCGCCGGCGCCGACGAGATTCACGTTGCCGAAACCGTCGATCTGGCCACCGCCGAGGAAGAACGCATCGATCCGACCTTGACCCGCGCAATCGAACAGTTCCGCCGAACCGTTGGTGAAGAAATTATGCTCGACGGAGCCGAGGATGGAGATGCGTGGGCCGACCGCGCCCTCCGCTTCCTTCATTGCACGCAGCAGCATCGCGCCGGCGGCGGGAATCGGAGACGAGGCGCCGACCGCGACATGCCTCACGCCATCGAGCAGCCGCGCGATCGTGCAGATCAGCACTTCGCGAGGGAGAACCTCGGCCATCACGCTGACTCCATCTGCGCCTGGCCCATATAGGCGGCGAAACCGTCAGCCGTTCGCGCGGCCTTCGCGTAGCGCGCGATCTCCGCGCTGTCGGTCGGATACTCGCCCCACAGGCCATAGGGCCACGCCCCCTTCGGAGCAAGCGCCACCGCCGTGACGTAGAGCGCGGGGAGCACGCCGGCAGCGGTCATCTCGTCCGCAAGCAGATTCTCCTCGACGATGCGCTCCACCGTGACGAGAACGAGCTGGGAAGCGTAAGCCATTGCGGCAAGCTCGCGCCGCCGTCCGATCCAGACATTGCCGAAGCGATCGGCCATCGGCACGTGGAATATCGTGACGTCGGGCTTGATTGCGGGAATCAGCACAATCGGATCGCCGCCGTCCGCCAGCGGATTGTCGACGACGCGCCAGTCGTCGCGATGACGGAGCAGATCCGTTCCGATCAGCCCCCGCAGCGGCATGAAGGGGCTGCCCTTCTGGGCAGCCATCAGTCCGGCATGGATGGCGGGACACGTCGCGTCCTTCAATCGGATCGCGCCTTCCTTGACGGCAGCGTTGAACCGGGGGGCGCCACCCGCTTCGCCCAGCGAGACGGCGCTGGTCTCGACCGAGCGGACCAGACCCGCGCCGACGAGCTGGTCGACCTGCAATCCGCCGGTCGGCACGCACACGAGATCGAGATCGCCCGCGCCATGCTCGATGATCGGCCGCGTCATGGCCATGGAGACGCCGGCGTAATCCACCGGCAGCGCCACGCGCATGCCCGGCTCGATGTGCTTCGCCATTGCGCGAGGCTCGCTCAACACCACCATCCTCCCAAAGATTGTTCTATATTGTAGAACACTATTCCAAATAAATGTTAGACGGATTTGAACGCGACTGTCAATCTCGCTTCACCGGATAGGCCTTTGTTTGCAGGGGATGTCGCTTGCACACACGATCGCAGCGCGCGCGGCTTCGTCGCGGCTGAACGGCGCGACTTGACAAGTGCGCGCGCTGCGCCAACAATAATTGGAATAACGTTCTACAATATAGAACAAATGGGAGGAGAAGAATGGGTGAGCCCGCGGCTCTGCGCACAACGCGCTCCGGCGATGCAGGCGCTCGGACGTCGCCAAGCGGCCTCCCCCGCGAGCGTGGCACCATCGGATCGAGCATCGCCGTCCGCGACGCCGTGAAGCGATACGGCAGCTTTCACGCCGTCGACCGGATCAGCATCGACATCGAGCCGGGTGAATTCATCACGCTCCTCGGCCCTTCGGGCAGCGGCAAGACCACACTGCTCAACCTCGTGGCCGGATTCCAGAGCCTCGACAACGGCGAGATCCTCGTCGACGGCAAGCCCGTCCACAACGTGCCCACGCACAAGCGCGGCTTCGGCATGGTCTTCCAGAGCTACGCACTGTTTCCCAACATGACGGTGAGCCAGAACGTCGCGTTTCCGCTTCGCATGGCGGGCGTCGACCGGGCAGCCACGGACCGACGCGTCGCCGAGACGCTGGAGATCATGCGCCTGACGGAGCATGCGACGAAGTCCCCCTCGCAGATGTCGGGCGGGCAGCAACAGCGCGTCGCGATCGCCCGCGCCATCGTCAGGAGGCCGAGGGTCGTGTTGATGGACGAACCGCTCAGCGCCCTCGACCGGCGGTTGCGCGAGTCGATCCAGATCGAGATTCGCGATCTGCACCGGACCATCGGCAGCACGATCCTGTTCGTCACCCATGACCAGGGCGAAGCCCTGACCATGAGCGACCGCATCGCGGTGCTCAACGCAGGCAAGATCGTCCAGATCGGCCGCCCCCTGGACATCTATCGACATCCCACCGATCGCTTCGTCGCCTCATTCATCGGCGAGAGCAACCTGATCGAGGCCGAGATTCTGCAGAAGCGCGGATCGACGCTGACGATGAAGAACCGCGCGGGATACGTGTTCAACGCCGAAAGCCGCGACACGATCGACGTCGGGCGCGCAACCGTGCTGGTGCGCCCCGAGCGCATTGCCGTGTCGAACGAGCCGACTGCGAATTCCACGCCCGTCAGCGTCACGTCTGCGATCTTCCTGGGCGAGATCTTGCGGATCGAAGCTCACATGGAGGGCGGAGAGCCGCTCCTGATCAGGTGCACCGACATGGCGGACCGGCCACTGCCCTCCGTCGGGGATCGCCTGCACGTGAGTTGGGGTGCAGCGGATTGCTGGGTGCTTGCATGAGCTCGGCATCGATCAGCGTCCAGGCGCACCGTCCTGCGGGGCTTGATCTCGTCAGGAGATTGAAGGATCCGGCGCTGCTGCTGCTGCCGGCGCTTGCCTTCCTGGCCTTCATCTATCTCCTCCCGCTGATCGATCTCATCCGCATCAGCGTCAGCGGACCATCGTGGTCGTCGTATTTCGCGCGGGTGTTCGCGATACCGCTCTATTGGGATTCGCTCGTCCGCACGATGCAGATCTCGGTGACCGTCGCAGGCCTGTGCCTGCTGTTCGGATATCCGACCGCGCTGCTCATTCATCGCAGTCGCGGCATTGCCCAGGTCCTGATCGCGACTGCGATCGTGCTGCCCTATTTCATCGCCATCCTGATCCGGACCTACGCCTGGATGGTCCTGCTCGGCCGCAACGGGCCGATCAACAAGCTGCTGGTCTCGATCGGCATCTTGAGCGAACCGGTGCAGCTTCTGTTCAATCGCGGCACGGTGCTTCTCGGCATGACCGCGGTGCTTCTGCCATTGATGGTGCTGACGATCTATTCCAGCGTGGCGCGCCTCGACCAAAGCCTGGCCCGCGCCGCGCTTGCCAGCGGCGCCGGTCCCATTGCAGCGTTCTGGCGCGTGATGCTGCCGCTGACCTTGCCCGGGATGGGCGCCGGCTTCCTGCTGGTCTTCGTCGCCGCGATCGGCTTCTTCATTACACCGACCCTGCTCGGGGGACCCGGCGACCAGATGTTTGCCATGCATATCACCCAGCAGGCGGACTCGGTCACGTCCGAGGGATTCCTGCAAGCCTTGGGCGTGGTGCTGCTGACGATCACGCTGGCAGTGGTCGCGGTGGCCGGACGTTTCCTCGGCTTCGAGTTCATCTGGGGCGGCCGCAAGCTGACGGAGGCCGCGCCGAGAGCCACGGACCGCCACACGGGCGATGCCGGCCGCCGCAGCTTCGGCGCCTCGGTTGCCGATGCGATCGGCTGGCCGCTCCTGCGGCTGTTCGGGCGCCTGCCGGCGAGCTGCGGGACCTGGACCGTGCGCCTCATGGGCGGCCTGGTCATTGCCGTTCTCATCCTGCCAATCATTGTGGTGATGATCATCTCCTTCAGCAGCGCGAGCTATCTGACCTTCCCGCCGCCGGGATTCTCGCTGCGCTGGTACGAGCAGTTCTTCTCCGATTCGAACTGGATGCGGGCGTTCTGGACATCCCTGGTCGTCGCGGCGATGTCGGCCGCCATCGCGATCGCGCTGGGCGCCTCGGCGGCCCTCGGCATCGTCAGGAGCAACATTCGCGGCAAGTCAGCCATCATGCTGCTTCTCGTCAGTCCGATCATCGTTCCTCCGGTCGTGCTCGGCCTGTCGCTCTACAGCCTGTTCCTGCGTTTCGATCTCGTCGGCTCCGTCTTCGGCCTTGCCGCCGCGCATGCGATCGGCGGCCTTCCCATCGTCGTGGTGATCCTGTCCGCCTCGCTTCAGGGCGTCGATACCAGGCTCGAGCAGGCAGCCGCCGTCCATGGTGCGTCGTCATTGACGGTGTTCCGCCTGGTGACGCTGCCGGCCATCATGCCGGGCCTCGCCGCAGCGACGTTCTTCGCCTTCCTGCATTCGTTCGACGAACTGGTGCTGACGCTGTTCCTGTCGAGCGCGCAGCTGAAGACGCTTCCGCTCATGCTGTGGGGCGACGTCAACTATCGGCTCAACCCCGTTCTGGCCGTGGTCTCGACGCTGGAGGTGCTGCTGGTGATCGCCGGGCTCGTCCTTGCACGCCCCGTTCTCGCGACGTCGCGGAAGGCGACGTCACAATGATCGATTTCAACTGGAGGAAAGAAAAGATGCTGGGAATGAAACGCTGGCGGCTATCCGCTTCCGTACTGGCCTCGGCCCTGTTCGTCGCGATGGGAACGGGTCTGGCTCAGGCTCAGAGCAACGTCGTGATCATGCAGGATCCGGGCGGCGGGTATGGCGATGCATTGCGCAAGGTCATGTACGACCCGTTCGAGAAGGAGACCGGCATCAAGGTCGTCACCGTCCAGGAAGCCCGTAGCGGCCCGCGCATCAAGGCTCAGGCCGACGCCGGCAAGGCCCAATGGGACCTGACGTTCATCTTTGACCAGGAGACGAAGCTGCTCGGCGACTGCTGCCTGGCCGATATCGACTATTCCAAGCTGTCGGACGGCGCGAAGCAGACGCTGGCGGCGATGCCGGACAATCTGAAGCGCAAGAAGGGCGTGGCCCTGCAGGTGATCGGCGTCGGCCTCGTCTACAACAAGGACAAGTACAAGGGCGAAAACGTACCGACGAGCTGGGCCGACTTCTGGGACGTGAAGAAATTCCCCGGCCGGCGCTGCATGCCGGCATGGCCGCGTTTCGTGTTCGAAGCGGCGCTGATGGCCGACGGCGTCGAGAAGAGCAAGCTCTACCCGCTCGACATGGAGCGGGCGCTGAAGAAGGTCAAGGAGATCAAGCCGCACATCGCCAAATGGTGGACGACGGCCGCACAGCCGCCGCAACTCCTGCTCGACGGCGAGGCCGACATGTGCATGGCCTACACCGGCTCGATGAGCAAGCTCGCCCTGGAGGGCGCGCCGATCGAACTGACCTTCAACCAGGGCTTCGTCTACTACGACTTCTTCTCGATCCCCAAGGGCGCACCGAACTACGACAACGCGCTGAAACTGCTGTCCTGGCGGCTCGAGCCCAAGCGCGCGGCACAGCTGACGTCGACCTTCCCGGTCGCCCTGCCCTCCCGGGTCGTGTTCGAGGCCGCCACCGACAAGAAGCTCGCCCGCTACTGGGCCAACAACCCGGACAACATCTCGAAGGCAATCGAGTGGAGCCCGGATTACTGGGGCGGGCCTTCGCCGGCCGGAAACTCCACCAACGAAGAGTACGGGCAGGAGAAGCTCAACGCCTTGCTGGCCCAATAGGCCGGCTGATCGGCCCCGATCCGAGGAGGATCGGGGCCGATCCCAAACGCGGGCTATTGCCGATCGCGCGGCCATGCTAGATCGAGTGAAAGATCATCCTATTTTGGCTGGTGGATGGACAAGGCTTTTACCAAGGGACTGCGTCTCCTAGAAGCACTTGCTCTGAGCGAGCAGCCCCGCGGGGTCACGGACCTCGCGAGCGAGCTGAAGCTCACCAAGAGCAACGTGCATCGGCTGCTGACGACCCTGCAGTCCCAGGGCTATGTGCGCCAGATCCCCCCGCACAGCACCTACGAGCTCACGACCAAGATCTGGGCGCTCGGCAGCCATGTCATCCACCGCATGGATCTCATCAACGTCGCGCGGCCGGCAATGACCAAGCTCGCAGAGATCACCGGCGAAACCATTCACCTCTCCGTGCTCGAAGATACCGACGTCGTCTATGTCGACAAGATCGAAAGCGCGCACCATATCCGCGCCCATACGAGCGTGGGAATGCGCGCACCAGCGTTCACCATGGCGACAGGGAAGGCGATGCTCGCACATGTGCCTGATGACTACCTGGAACGGTTCCGACCGCATCTCAGGCGCTACACGGAGACGACGCGAACGACGATCGAGGAGTTGCGCGAGGACATCGAGTTGGCACGCGCGCAAGGCTACTCCTCCGTGCTGCACGGCGAGTGGCGAGAGGGCATTGCGGCCTGCGCCTGTGCGATCCTCGGTCGCTCCGGCGAACTCGTTGGAGCGATCGGCATGTCCGGGCCCGATACGCGCATCAAGCGCAAGCAGATCAGGGAGTATTCGGTTCACGTGATGGAGGCAGCCCGAACCATCGGCGCAGCCCTTGGCTATTCCAACAGGCCGACGGCGTACCCCGCCGTGAGAGGTGATCATGCGCCTTCACATCAATCACGACGCGCCCCCTGATCTTGCCGGCCACGACGTCGGCGGCACGCCGCGGCAGAGCCGACAGCGGCGCGGTGTATGACAGCCGGCTCATCCCGCTTCAAACCCATGAAAGACATTTTCCGATCTCTGCGACGGCGCGATGGGTCAACCACAAGGCGCGTCCGTCCGTCGGTCCGACCACGAGGAGAACTTGGCAATCACAGTATGATTGGCACGATCGATGAACAGGTTCTGGCCATGGACACCCATGGTGAACAGCACCTGCCCACCGTTTGAGCTACGCCAAGAATTAAGTTTCGTTCCCAATAATGATCGATCTGCCCGCGGTGTGGGCAGAGCGGTTCGAACGCATGTCAGGAATCCCAGTCTCATCCGCGGCGATGATGCGCACCTGCACGTCCTTCGGCTTAGCTAGATAGGGCGACGACGTGACCAGGAGGTCTGCGCCGGCCTCTGCATAGGCTGCAGCATTCGCGGCATTGACGCCGCCGGCGGCAGCGATCACGGGGCGTTCGCGTGCATAGGCCATCGATGCCATGCGCTTGACCAGCGCGGCGATCTCGGCCGGTGAAAACTTCTCCGCCTGGATCACGTCGAAACCGGCAACCGCCCCCGCAAGTGCAGCGTCGGCCGTCTTCACCTCGATCACAAGCTTCTTCTCCGGCGCGGCCCGTCGCAATCGTTCGACCGCCTGAAACAGCGGCAGCTTGCCGAGAAAGGCGCGGTGCTCGGGAAACACCAGCACGGTCTCGGACAAGCCGAGCCGATGCATCACGGCGCCGCCCGCCTTCACCGCCGCAACCGCAAAGCGCTTGGTGCCCGGCACGTTCTTGCGCGTGCAGGCAACCGGAATCTGCGGGGCGACTGCCCTCGCGGCCTCGACAATGGCGCGGGTCTCGCTGGCGACACCCGACCAGATTTCGATCAGGGTCTGCGCGACCTTCCAGCTCCGCAGCAGGCTGGCGGCCGGACCACGCGCCTCCAGGATCGGCGCGCCCTGCTCCAGCGTCGCACCGGATGCCGCGAACAGCTCGACCTCGCAGCCGGCCAGCGCGACGATCGCGGCGGCATCCTCGGCGAGCGCCAGCACCATCGGCGCGCGCGCGGCAAACTGCATGACGCCCCTGGCCGCGCCGATCCCGAGCGCGTCGGTGGTGAGATCGCCGTAAGGCACGTCGTCCTCCAGCAGACGCTCGAGCTCGGCGCGCGATGCAACGGTTGCCATATCGTGCTTTCCCTTCGTTGGTGTCGGCTTGCCGACGCGGTTGTCGCAAATCCGACAGGGATCGTCGGTCCCGCTGCCACACGGGGCAGCAAGTTCTGCTTTTGCCGCTGATTTCTGCAAGGCGCGCACCAGACTCCGGTCGCCGCATCCGGCACGCCGATTGCTGAGCCCTCATGGCCGCCGCCTCGCGACGATCAGGCTGACGCGGAGGCGGTTACCGTCCGCTGGAGTTCATCATGAAACTGTTTCGCACGATCGCCGTCGCCGCAGGCTTACTGCTCGCAACCACCACCGCACAAGCCGCGCAGACCAATGTTGCCGTCGCCGCCAACTTCACCGATGCCGCCAAGGAGATCGCCGCCATCTTCAAGCAGAAGACAGGACACGAGGCGGTGCTGAGCTTCGGCGCGAGCGGCCAGTTCTACACGCAGATCACGCAGGGCGCGCCATTCCAGGTTTTCCTGTCCGCCGACGATTCGCGGCCGAAGAAGCTCGTCGAGGACGGCCTTGCGGTCGCGGACAGCCGCTCCACCTATGCGATCGGCAAGCTCGTACTGTGGAGCAAGTCGCCGGGGATCGTGACCGGCGAAGCGACGTTGAAGGCTGCGTCCTTCGCAAAACTCTCGATCTGCAATCCGGCCGCGGCCCCTTACGGCCTGGCCGCCGTGGAAACCATGAAGTCGCTGAATCTCTATGACACGCTGAAGCCGAAGCTGGTGCAGGGCGCGACCATCACCCAGGCCTATCAATTCGTCGAGACCGGCAATGCCGAGGTCGGCTTCGTCGCGCTGTCGCAATTGACCGGCAGCGAGGCCGGCTCGCGTTGGGTGGTGCCGCAGGCGCTCTATAATCCGATCCGGCAGGATGCGGTCCTGCTGAAGACCGGCACCGGCAACGAGGCCGCCGCCGCGTTCATCACTTTCCTGAGGGGGCCCGAGGCGCGCGCCGTCATCGAGAAATACGGCTACGCGCTGGACGGACAGAGCTGACGCGCATGGAGGTCTGGTCAGCGGAGATCCGCCAGTCGGTGCTGCTCACGATCGAGCTCGCGACCATTTCGACCACGATCCTGCTGGTGCTGGCCACGCCGCTCGCCTGGTGGCTGGCACGCGCGCAGGGCTGGTGGACCGAGATCGTCGCCAGCGTGGTCGCATTGCCGCTGGTGCTGCCGCCGACCGTGCTCGGCTTCTATCTGCTGGTGCTGCTCGGTCCGGACGGGCCCGGCGGATGGATCGCACAATTGTGGGGCGGGCGCACGCTCGCCTTCACCTTCGAAGGCCTGGTCATCGGCTCGGTGGTGTATTCGATGCCTTTCGTGGTGCAGCCGATCCGGAATGCCTTCACTGCCATGGGCGAGCGGCCGCTCGAGGTCGCCGCGACCTTGCGCGCCTCGCCCTTGCGGACGTTCTGGACCGTCGCCGTGCCGCTGGCGCGGCCCGGCTTCCTGACCGGGGCCGTGCTCGGCTTCGCGCACACTGTCGGCGAGTTTGGCCTGGTGCTGATGATCGGCGGCAACATTCCCGGCCGCACCAAGGTGCTGTCGGTTGCGCTCTTCGACTATGTCGAGACCTCGCGCTGGCGCGAGGCGAGCATGCTCGCAGGCCTTATGGTGATCTTCGCATTTGCCGTGATCCTGACCATGACGCTGGTCGACAAGCGCGCCGCGAGGGCTGCGGCATGAGAACGTCCAAACCCGGGCGCATCAACGCCGGCTTCCGCGGCCGGCTCGGCAATTTCGTGCTGGATGCCGAACTCAGCGTGCCCGCCACCGGCGTCACCGCGATCTTCGGTCCGTCCGGCTGCGGCAAGACCAGCGTAGCGCGCTGCATTGCCGGCCTGCAGCATATGACTGACGGTTTTTGCGCGGTGGACGGCGACGTCTGGCAGGACCATCGTTCGTTCCGACCGGTGCATCGACGACCGATCGGCTATGTGTTCCAGGAAGCGAGCCTGTTTCCGCATCTGTCGGTGCGCGGCAATCTGCTGTTTGGTGCGCCGAGGATCGCAGGGGCGCAGATCGGCTTTGACGAGGTCGTAGAGCTGCTCGGCCTAGCCGCCCTGCTCGACCGTTCGCCGAACCGTCTCTCCGGCGGCGAACGGCAGCGCGTTGCAATCGGCCGCGCACTGCTGTCACAGCCGAAACTGCTGCTGATGGACGAGCCGCTCGCGGCGCTCGACCGCGCCACCAAGAGCGAGATCTTGCCCTTCCTCGAGCGGCTGCACGACCGCCTGTCGCTGCCGGTATTCTATATCAGCCATGACATGACGGAGATCGAACGCTTTGCCGATCATCTGGTGCTGATGGAACAAGGCCGTGTCGTCGGCGAAGGTCCGCTGCATACCCTCCATCCAATACCGCTGGCCGGACGCACTGGTCGGCACGGAGATTGCTCGACACGACGGAAGAGCGTAGGAAAAACGACGAGGATGCCCCCCATGCCCAAAGACTTCCACGACATCGACCCGAATCGCGTCGCCGCAATCCTCTACCGCACCCAGGACGACGTCGACACCTTGCTCGCCGACTTCGCCGAAACTCTGGCGCGATCGGGCGAGCGGATCGGCGGTATCGTCCAGCGCAACGTCAAGGACGGCACCGGCTGCCAGGTCGGCATGCAGGCGATCGATCTCATGACCGGCCGCGAGATCTCGATCTGCCAGCCGCTTGGCTCGGGCGCGATGGCCTGCAAGCTCGACGCCGCGGGACTGGCCGAAGCGGCGGTAGCCGTCGCCCGCGCGATCACGGCGGATGTCGACCTCGTCGTGATCAACAAGTTCTCCAAGCAGGAGGCCGCCGGCGAAGGCCTGCGCGACGAGTTGGCCGACGCGATCGCCGCCGGCATCCCGGTGCTGACGGCGGTGCCGGAAAAATGCCTGGACGCCTGGAACGATTTTACCGGCGGGATCGGCACCAGCCTGCTGTGCGAACGGAGCGCGATCGAAGGCTGGTGGCACGACCTGTCGTCGCGCATGAAGCGGGCGCGCGAGGCGCGCCTGCCCGCCGATGCATCTACCGCGCTACTTGCCGATCATCACGTCGGATGACTTGATCACGGCCGAGACGGCGTCGCCTACCTTCAGGGCGAGGTCGTCCACGGCCTCGTTGGTGATCGCGGAAAATACGACCAAGCCCGGCGCGAGCTCGATCTTCACATGGGCCGTCGTCGTGCCTTTGGTGACGGCGATGACTTTTCCGGGAAGAATATTGCGTGCACTCAGTTTCATTTTCTATTCCCTGCATTCCGGCAGTGCCGATGTTAGCCGCAAGGCGCGTTGCGCTCAACTCACCGTCTCGCGAATTCATGCACTTCCGACCGGCGCCGTTTCGCACATGGTCGACGCTGCAGGGGTCAGCCGAACTTGAACAGCACGCCGTAGCCACCGCGCGGATAGCTCCATTCGATGTCGCCGCTCTCCTCGCAGATTACGCGGCAGGTGCCGCACTCGATGCAGCCGTCGACAGTGATCTCGACCTGTCCCTTGTCGTTGAGCTCGTAGCAACGTGCCGGGCAGGCCTTCAGCATGCTGAGAAGCTCCGGCGACGGTTTGGTGTGCGGCCGCACCTTGATGTGGGCTCGTCCGGCATCGACCAGATAACGATTGTAGAACAGCTTGTCCTCGACACGCACGGATGGCTCGATCGACATGGTTTGGTCTCCGTCGTTGATAGTCTATGTCCTCGTCTCATCGCCAAGCGCGCGCGAGGCGGAAAGCGTCGCCGAACAGCCCGCTCCATGAGCGCGCCTTGATGAACGATCTGAACGTCGTCTTCTCCTTCTCCACCTTCGGCGTGCCGTCGACGCGAAGGAAGTTCTGCATCGCCCTGGAGACGAGTTCGGGATAGGTCAGGAAGAAGCTCTGCGACTGGGTGTGCATCAGCGCCGGCATGTCCTTGTACTTCTTCAGATCCTTGATGACGAAGGACTGGTCCAGCATGGTCTTGTAGAGCGACAGGTTGTCCGCCGTCATCGGATCCTTGCGCGACTTGACTTGGAAGATCGCCTCCGCCGCGATTCGGCCCGACGTCATCGCAAGGTTCGAGCCTTCGCGATGGATGGCGTTGTTGAGCTGGGCGGCGTCGCCGACCACGACCCAGCCTTCGCCGTAGAGCTGCGGGATCGCCTTGAAGCCGCCCTCGGGAATGAGATGCGCGGCATATTCCTTCACCTCGGAGCCTTCGATCAGCGGCGCGACCGACGGGTGCCGCTTGAAGCGGTCGAGCAGGCCGTACGGCGTCTCGCCGGTGCGCTGGAAATCGGAGACCAGGCAGCCGATACCAAGCGAAATGCACTCCTTGTTGGCGTAGATGAAGCCCATGCCGGTCATGCCGCGGGAAATGGTGCCGGCGGCTTCGATCACCACGCCTTCGTCACCTTTGAGGTTGAAGCGGGCCTCGATGGTCTCGCGCGGCAGGAAATGCATCTCCTTCACGGCAAGCGCGACCTTGTCGGGCTTGGGCCGCTCGCGCAGGTGAGCGCGGGTGCCGAGCAGGCCGTTGACGCCTTCCGCCAGCACCACGACGTCGGCGTGGATCTCGCCGTCAGCGCGGTCGGTCCGCACGCCGATCACCTTGCCATAGGCGTCCTGCGCTAGCTCGGTCACCGTCGTCTCGCACAGTACGGTGGCGCCGGCCTCGCGAACCTTCTGCGAGAACCATTTGTCGAACTGGGCGCGGATGATGGTGTAGCGGTTCGGCTTCTCCTCGTTGAAATCGTCGGAACGATAGTGCAGACCGGTGTGCG
The DNA here is from genome assembly GCF_002776695.1 of Bradyrhizobium nitroreducens. GTDB lineage: Bacteria > Pseudomonadota > Alphaproteobacteria > Rhizobiales > Xanthobacteraceae > Bradyrhizobium > Bradyrhizobium nitroreducens. The sequence goes on along the minus strand of NZ_LFJC01000003.1, from coordinate 5,217,747 downwards.
ACCGGTCGTCCATCATCCAGAAGCGCTGCTCGACCAGATGCCGCTCCAGCGGCGCATCCTCGCGGAAATCGGGAATCAGCTTCTCCAGCATGTCGGCATAGAGGATCGCGCCCTGCACGTTCTTCGAGCCGGAATATTCCCCGCGCTCGAGCTGGAGCACCTTGAGCCCGCGCTGGGCCAGCGTGAGCGCCGCCGCGTTACCGGCCATGCCGGCGCCGACGACGATGGCATCGAATTTCTCCTCGATCATGGCGGGTTCTCCCTGTTCTAGCTTGCGATCCGGTCTCGCGAATGCGGTGACAGCCGGGCGCGGAACGCCGCGGTCAGGGCGGGAAGCAACCGGATGGCGTCGGTGACGATGCCCATATGGGCGAAATCGAAGATCGGCGCGTTCCTGTCAGTATTGATGGCGACGATGAGATCGGCGCCCTCGACCCCGACGCGATGCTGGATCGCGCCGGAAATGCCGGCGGCGATATAGAGCTTCGGCCGGATGGTCTTGCCGGTCTGGCCGATCTGCCGGTCCGATGTGACCCAGCCCTTCTGCACCAGCGGCCGCGAGCAGCCATATTCGGCGCCGAGGACGGTGGCGAGCTGGCGTACCAGCTGGAAATTTTCCGGCGAGCCAAGCCCCAGGCCGCCGGCGACGACGACGTCGGCATAAGCGAGATTGGATTTTGCGGAATCGCGATCAGGCAGGAACGACAGCACTTTCGTCACGATGTCGTCCTCGACGAGGCCGAGCGGATGGTTGACGACGCGGCCGACCGGACGCACGACGCGCTCCGGCATCGGCATCACGCGCGGGCGCACCGTGGCCATCTGCGGCCGGTAGTTCAGCGTGTAGATCGTACAGAGCAGCGAGCCGCCAAAGGTCGGGCGTGTCGCGGCGAGCGAACCGTCGGCATCGACATCGAGCTCGGTGCAGTCGGCCGTGAGGCCGGTGAGCAGCGTCGTCGCCACCGAACCCGCGAGGTCGCGGCCGAGCGTGGTGGCGCCGAGCAGGAGGATCTCCGGCTTGTAGGTGTTGACAACGTCGGTCAGCGCCTTGGTGTAGGATTCGTTGCGGTAGTCGGCGAGCAGATGGTCGGCGACCATGTAGACGAGGTCGGCGCCGTAGCAGAAGGATTCCGCGGCCGCGCTCTGTGTCGCCTCGCCTTCGGGTCCGATCACGACGGCCGCAAGGTCGACCTTGAGCTTGTCGGCAAGCTTGCGGCCGGCGCCCATCAGCTCCCAGGAGACGGGATGAACCTGGCCACGCTCCTGCTCGATAAAGACCCAGACATGCTTGTATGCCTTGAAATGCTCCGGCAGCTCCTTCTTGGTCGCGGCGCGGCCGGCGGCAGGAGCTGCGGTTTTCGGTGCGGTGCCCATGTGCTTGCTCCCTCTCGCCTCAATAGCCGCGCGCCAACGCCGCGAGCTCGGTTTCGAGTGCCGGCTGGCGCTTGAGGATGGCGTCGATCAGCGCCTCGGCCGGCTGTTCGCCCCCCTCGATCAGTTCCGCCTTCTCGCTGCGCGCCACGGGCGCGAAGACCCGCTTGACGATGGTGGGTGAGCCGCGCAGACCGCATTTCGAGATGTCCTCGACGCCGGCATCCTGAGCGCTCCATTTCACGATCGGCGCGCGCGCGGCGCGCAGGGCGTCCGCCATGGCGCCGCGCCGGATCTGGTTGGTCGCCTCCAGCATGGTGACGAGGCACGGCAGCCTGGTGCGCAACAGCTGGACGCCGCCCTCGGAACGCCGCTCGGCGTCGATGGTCCGGGCCGTCAGATCGAGTGCGCTGATCTTGGCGACATAGGTCAGCTGCAACAGGCCGAGCCGCTTGGCGATGCCGGGGCCGACCTGCGCGGTGTCGCCGTCAATGGTCTGCTTGCCGGTGAAGACGAGATCGGGCGCACCGAACTCGGTCGAGATCTTGCGGATCGCCGTTGCCAGCGCATAGGTGGTGGCCAGCGTATCGGCGCCGGCGAAGAATCGATCAGTCAGCAGCACGGCGCGGTCGGCGCCGAAGGTCAGCGCCTTGCGCAACGAATCCTCGGCCGAGGGGGGCCCCATGGTCAGCACCGTGACCTCGCCGCCGAACTGGTCGCGCAGCTCGAGCGCGGCTTCGAGTGCGAACAGATCATAGGGATTGATGATGGTCGGCACCCCCTGGCGCATGATGGTGTTGGTCACGGGATGCACGCGGATCTGCGCAGAGTCCGGGACTTGCTTGATGCAGACGACGATGTGCATGTGCTTCTCCAGGACTCGTCTTCAAAATTCGGTTCAGAGCAGGAACAGCAAGTGTCGTACCAACTGCGCGAGCGATGAAAATCGGATGTCGATGCAGCGACTTAGAAGAGCGACGGTATCGCTTGCATCCGCCTTAGGCAGTGGAGCCGACAACGCTGCTGCGACACGCGTCGCAAATGCGACAGAACACGGCTTCACTTCAGCGTGCCGATCTGCACCAATGTCGGCGTCTGCTTCGGCCGCGGCGCGACGGCGTCCTTCAGGACCTTGAAGACGCGCTGGTCGATCGGCGTCGAGGCGACGAAGTCCGCATAGGCGCGCTCCAGCACGGTTTTGCACCGTTCCGCCACGGTTTCGTCCGCTATTCCGGTAAAATCCTCTCCGGCGAGGTACTGACCCATGCGCCGCAGGATATGCAGCCGTGCCACGTTGACGATCTTCGGATCGTAGTCGACGCCGAGCAGCGCGAAGAACTCCTCGGCGGCCGAGGCCTTGTTGAGTTGGGTGAGAATTCCATCAGCCATTATCGGTCTCCATCGGGCTCTGCGGTACCATGCACGCAGTGCTCTGCGGCGCGGGGGCGCCGGCATCCCTGGCGCGCTTCTGCATATGGGTGAGCCGTGCCTCCAGAAACTCGACACGGTCGAGCAGCACGGCAATGGCATCGCCGACGGGGTCTGGCATCAGATGATGATCGAGGTCGATCCGGCCGACGACACGGCGATGACCGAGTTGCGGGCGCACGACGCGCGCGGGAATGCCGACAACGGTGACATCTGGCGGGGTGCTGTCGATCACGACCGAATTGGCTCCGACGCGCGAGCCGGCGCCGACCGTGATCGGCCCGAGGATTTTTGCGCCCGCCCCCACCACGACGCGATCTTCCAGCGTTGGATGGCGCTTGCCGGGGAACCACGACGTGCCGCCGAGCGTGACGCCGTGATAGAGCGTCACGTCGTCGCCGATCTCGGCGGTCTCGCCGATGACGACACACGCGCCGTGGTCGATGAAGAAACGCCGGCCGATGCGCGCGCCGGGGTGGATGTCGACATTGCTAGCAAAGCGTCCGAACCAGGACAACAGCCGGGCCGGGAAGCGCCAGCCGCCGGTCCAAAACCGGTTGGCGATCCGGTACCAGATCACGGCATGAATGCCGGGATAGGTCAGCAGCGTCTCGAGCTGGCTGCGCGCTGCGGGATCGCGCTGGCGCACGCAGCCGATGTCCTCTCGGATCAACTTCAGCAAGGACGGCTTAGCCGGTCCGGGGGGCGACGGCTCAACGAGCGGAATGTCGACGACACAGGCCATGATACCCTCACGCGCAATTGAGGAGAGAACGCTCGCGCACCTCGCGCCAGATCGCCGTCACCGTCTCCCGGCCGACGGCGCCCTTGTGCTCGACGGCGTGCTGGCGAACGCGGGCGAGCACAGTCCTTGCCTCTTCCGCATTGACGGACAGCTGTAGCTCGGCGAGCAGCGCGGTAATCGCCGCGAGGCCCGAATGCTTGCCGATCACGATGCGGTTGGAGCGGCCGAGCAGCCGCGGATCCAGCGCCTGATAGGTGCGCTGATCCTTCAAGAGGCCATCGACGTGAATGCCGGACTCGTGGGTAAAGACATGCTCGCCCACGATCGCCTTGTTGAGCGGGATGGCGCGCGCGGCCGCAGCAGCAACCACGGATGCTACCTTCTCCAGTTCGGACAGCACCACGCCGGTATCGCAGCCATAGAGTTGCTTGAGCGCGACCGCGACCTCCTCCAGCGGAGCATTGCCGGCCCGCTCGCCAAGACCGATCACGGTGACGGAAGCGTGCGTGGCGCCCGCCTTGATCGCGGCCAGCGTATTGGCGGTCGCAAGGCCGAGATCGTCGTGACCGTGGAACTCGAGCTCGAGATCCGTGGTGGCGCGAAGTGCCGCCAGCAAGGCGAAGGCGGCATCGGGGTCGAGCACGCTCAGCGTGTCGGCGATACGGAAGCGTCGCGCGCCCGTGGCCTTTGCGACTGCAATCAACTCGGCCAGGAAGCCGACATCGGCGCGGGAGGAATCCTCGCCGCCGACGGCTACGTCGAGGCCTTTGTCGCGGGCATAACCGACCACCCGCCTGACCTGCTCCAGCGCTGCCGGCCGGCCGCCGCCAAGCTTGGCGGCAATCTGCACGTCGGAGGCCGGGATCGAAACATTCACCATGGAGACGCCGGCTTCGATGGCCGCATCGACATCCGATGTCCGCATCCGGCACCAGCCGATTGCGGTCGCCGACAGGCCGGCCTCGACGATGGCGCGGATCGCGCTCACTTCGTCGTGGCCCATGGCAGGCGTTCCGGCTTCGATCTCCGTGACGCCGGCCGAGGCCAATGCGCGCGCGATCGAGACCTTCTCCGCGGTGGTGAAGGCGACGCCCGGCGCCTGCTCGCCGTCACGCAGCGTGGTGTCGTTCAGGACGACGTGTCGGGGCCGACCGCCATCCAGCCGCTTCGTCGGGTCGGAAAACACCATCCGCGCACTCCAATCATTCATTCCGATCAGGAATTCAGCAACCCTCGTGCCATCAGCAGATCGACCGCCAAGCACTTGAAATCCATCGACTTATCGGCCGCGCGAGCTTTGTCGCAAATGCGACAGCGTCGGACAGGCGACGTGTCAGATGTCGGCAGACTTGCGGCGAATATGGATGATGATGTCGAGCCGCGAGATCTCGTGACCCGGCAAAGGCTCGGGCATCTGCTGGAGGAGAAGCGTCTCGGGGACGTCGATCAGCGTGTCCTCGCCGTGAAGGTAGAAATGCGGATGAACCGTCGTGTTGGTATCGAAGAACGAGCGCGAGCCATCCGGGCCGATGCGGCGCAGCAGTCCGGCTTGGGTGAACTGGTTGAGCGTGTTGTAGACGGTTGCCAGCGAAAGCTGGATGTTCGCCTCGACCGACTCGGCAAACAGCGTCTCCGCGGTCACATGACGATGCCCCCGGCCAAACAGCAGTTCCGCCAGCAGCACACGCTGGCGCGTCGGGCGCAGGCCTGCATCACGCAGGCGGTGGAACGCCGAGCATTCGCCGTGACGGAGTTCGCGTTGCGCGGGCGGCTCCAAACCCAATGCATCGATGACGGATAGTTCCGGATACGCGTCCATGATCACCTTACGCCGTCGACATGATCGCTGGCGCCGCGCAAAAATTCCCGGCGACGCTCGGCCATGCGGCTCTCGCCGCTCTCCTCGCCGAAGCAGAGCTCGAAATCGTTGCATTGCGTGCAGACCGGCGTCGTGCACATCACGAAGCCGTCGTCCTCGCAGAGCATGCGGTAGAAGAAGCGTTTCCAGCGCATGTTCTTCGTGTTGCGGCTCGCCAGCGGCGCAAAATGGCGCATCAACAGGCGCGACAGCTCCGGCCGCTCGCGCAAGCCGAGATCTTCCCAGAGATGGTTCGGCTCCATCGCGCGCCGCGCCACCATCGCCGCCAGCCAATGGCCGACCTCGCCGTCGGTCGAGCGCTGCGCGCGCAAGAGATCGCGCACCATCATCGTCTCGTCGTCGATCTCGGAGACCGGCCTCGGCATCCAGGCGAAGGCACGGACCGTAGCCAACGGAAAATGGCGGGCGAGCAGATTGTTGAATTCCTGTTCCGAAAGGCCGGCGCGCTCCGCGATCGATCCGCCGTCCATCACTGCAGCGGCCAGGATCGAAGCCAGCACATGACGGTCGAAATCATCGTCGGCGCCGATGTCGGCTTCAGCCGGATCGCAGCCGGTTAGCAGGCGGTAGAACTCTATTCCCACATGCGGCCCATCGTTGTCGGACCCCGCCGGGAGTTGCGCCGTCGCTTCGATCGTCCTCGCTTGCACCGCAATCACGAAACGTTCCGCCGGTTATGCCGCAGGGGTCCTCGACATGTGCCGGCCTCCCCGATACGGGAGGCCGGCAGGATGGTCAGGCCGACATCGCGGCGAGCTCGGCGGCGGACTTGCCGATCTGGCTTTCGTCAACCGCTTTCATGATGCCGTGCTCCATCAGCATGTCCTCGAGCTCGTCCATCGTGATCGGAGTCGGGATGATGCCCTTGCCGCCGTTGTTGTGGATCTTGGCCGCGAGCTTGCGGTAGTGGTCGGCCTGCTGCGATTCGGGGGCATATTCCAGCACGGTCATGCGGCGCAGCTCCGCGTGCTGCACGATGTTGTCGCGCGGCACGAAATAGATCAGCTGGGTGCCGAGCTTCTTGGCCAGCGCCTCTGCCAGCTCCAGCTCCTTGTCGGTCTGGCGCTCGTTGCAGACGAGGCCACCGAGCCGGACGCCGCCGGAATTGGCGTATTTCAGAATACCCTTGGAGATGTTGTTGGCGGCGTACATCGCCATCATCTCTCCGGACATCACGATGTAGATTTCCTGCGCCTTGTTCTCGCGGATCGGCATCGCGAAGCCGCCGCAAACGACGTCGCCGAGCACGTCGTAGGACACGTAGTCGATGTCCTCATAGGCGCCATTCTCTTCCAGGAAGTTGATCGAGGTGATGACGCCACGGCCAGCGCAGCCGACGCCCGGCTCCGGACCGCCGGACTCGACGCAGCGGATGTCCCTGTAGCCGACCTTCATGACGTCCTCGATCTCCAGGTCCTCGACGCTGCCGGCGTTGGCCGCGAGGCTGAGAATGGTGTCCTGCGCCTTGGCGTGCAGGATCAGGCGGGTCGAGTCCGCCTTGGGATCGCAGCCGACGATCAGGATCCTGTGACCCATCTCGGCAAGCGCCGCAAGCGTATTCTGCGACGTCGTCGATTTTCCGATACCACCCTTGCCGTAAAACGCGATTTGTCTCAGTGAAGACATGTTGCTCTCCATCAACCGATTGCCAATGACTCCGCGCTTCTCGCGCGAGATTGCTTCTCTCTCAGAAGCGTGGGCCCGCGGGGTTCGGGAAGGAGAACATCGCTCGCCAGCGGCGTCGGCGTGCTCTCAGCCCTCACTCGTTGTTGCTGCATCCAAATAGCAACTGGCGTGCCATTCGCTGCGAGCGCTCTAAGGCGCTGATCACGCTCGCGAAATATTTCGATGCGAGCGGTCGACAGAAGCTGTGTCGAACCCTACAGAGGTACGGCCACTGTCAGAAACCGGACAAGAATCTCGGCGATGGCGGTGCAAATGCACCGCGATATCGGCGGCGCGGATGCGGAACGGAAATTGCTAACTCCCATGTCGAAGCGATGTGAGGAGAAGGACAGATGCAGATCGGTGTCGAGACAGCCAAGGCCGTCGACCAGCGGCGCGTGTTCGTGGTCGACGAGGATGAGATCACCCGCGCGGCGCTGCAGTTCATGCTGCATGACGAGATCGAGACCCACGAGCTCGCGACGCCGGAGGAGGCTTATGAAAAGGGCGTGGACTGGCTGAAGCCCGACGTCGTTCTGCTCGGCGTCTCGTTCCTGAAGGCCCGCGGCCCGGCTTTGATCGGCGAGCTCGGCGCGCAATTTCCTGGCGTGCGCGTTCTCGTCGTCACCGACAAGTCCGACGAGACCACCGCTGTCGAGGCCATGAAGGCGGGCGCCGCCGGCGCGGTGGTGAAACCGCTGACGCTGGAAGGCGTGCGCAAGAAGGTCGACACCATCCTCGGCCGCGGCGGTGCCGCACCGCTGGTCCAGCTCAGCATGATGAAATAGGAGCGCAGGCGTGGCAACCGTGCTGTTCTACCAGAAGCCGGGCTGCGGAACCAACGCCCGGCAGATCCGCGCGCTGGAAGCCGCCGGTCATCAGGTGGTCGCGAAGAGCTTGCTGGCCGAGCCCTGGACTGCAGCGCGACTGCGCGCCTTCTTCGGTGCGACACCCATCGCGTCCTGGTTCAACCCGGCCGCGCCGCGCATCAAGTCCGGCGAAGTGAAGCCGGCGGAGATCGACACGGCAGACGCGATCGCATTGATGCTCGACGATCCCCTGCTGATCCGGCGTCCGTTGATCGAAACCGATGGCGCAAGATGCGCCGGATTCGACCGCGAGCCGGTTCCGTCATTGCTCGGCGGAGAGCGTGGCGACCTTCAGGGCTGCACGCGGCCGGAGGCGATGCCGCGTTGCGCGGAGGCATAGTGTCACGCGATCTTTCCCTCTCCCCTTGTGGGCCCCTCGTGGGAGAGGGTGGCTTGCCGCGTCGTGGCGAGTCGGGTGAGGGGTTGTCTCCACGAACGCCTAATACGGTTGTGCGCGCGGAGAGAACCCCTCATCCGGCGCTTCGCGCCACCTTCTCCCACAAGGGGAGAAGGAAGAATGCATCATTCAGCTCCGTGCCAGCACCATGACCAGGCGATCGACGCGGCGGCCCTGCTTCAGGTGCTCCTCGACGATCTCGTCGATGTCCTCCGGCGTGGTCGGCCGGTACCAGACACCATCGGGATAGACGACCATCAACGGACCCGCTCCGCAGAAGCCGAGACAGCCGGATGCGGTGAAACCGATGTCGGTGAGCCCTTTCGTCTCGATCACCTTGCCGAGCCGCTCCCACAACGGGCCGCCGCCGGCCACGCCGCAGCTGCCGCGCGGGTGGCCCGGCGGGCGCTGGGTGTGGCAGGCGAAGACGTGATGGCGATAGAGCTGTGGCAGCTCGAACTCCTCGGTCATGCCGTCGCTCATGATGCCGCCACCGCAACGCCCTTGTCGTTCAGCACCGCGGCCAGCTCGCCCAGCTTGAACATCTCGCGCACGATGTCGCAGCCGCCGACGAACTCGCCCTTAACGTAGAGCTGCGGAATGGTCGGCCAGTTCGAGAACGACTTGATGCCGTCGCGGATCTCGGGATCGGCGAGCACGTTGATGCCGGTGAAGGGCACGCCGAGGCCATTCAGGATCTGCACGACGGTGCCGGAAAAGCCGCATTGCGGCGCGGCCGGAACGCCCTTCATGAACAGCACGACGTCGCTGCCCGCGATGATGTCCTTGATCCGTTGTTCGGTCGGTTCACTCATGCCTTCGTCCTTCCTTGTTCACTTCGGCACCGCCGTTTCGAGCGCGAGCGCATGCAGCGCCTCGCCCATTTGTCCCTTCAAGGCGGCGTAAACCATCTGGTGCTGCTGGATCCGGCTCTTGCCGGCAAATGCCTGCGAGACGACGCGCGCACCGTAATGATCACCGTCGCCAGCGAGGTCGGTCACGATCACATGGGCGTCCGGGAACGCTTCCCTGATCAATTGCTCGATGTCCGGTCCCGCCATCGCCATGTCGCACACTCCTGCTCTGCGAACACCTCCATGCAAGCGCCAAACCAGTTTCGGAACCCGTGTTTTCCGAGGGACTTGCACACCTCGTCGCCGGCAACATGTCCGACTTCCGACAACGCCGCGCGTGTCCATGTCGATGACGTGACGAACCCCGATGGCCTCGCCCCGGACGCGACGACGACGGCTCGCGACGCCTCGAATCGAAGCACTTTCGCAGCGTTTCTCGTCCGGCCCGGCTTTTGCTTCGTAGGGATGCGCCCGTATTCCGATACGCAAGACGAGGAACTCAGATTGTCCCATACAGATTCCGGCGGCCTCGACGTTCGGTGCCGCATCCCGACGACGGAGAGTGGCGTATGACGGCCGTCCTCGTCGATTCCGACGGCATCAATTTCGGTGAGCTCGCACCCGAGATCGACTCGCTGCTGCAGCAGGGCGTCATCAGCTATCGGCGCGACCCGCTCGAAGCCGACCGCATCTTCCGCCAGGCGCTGGAGGCCGCGCCGACGGAGCTCGCGGTCTATTTCTGCCTCTACAAGACCCACACCTATCGCGGCCGCCTCGACGAGGCCCAGAGCATCGCCGAGCGCGGATTGCGCGAGGCCGCGTACCAGGCCGGCTGGAGCCGCGATTGGCGGAGCTGGCAGCCGCAAGCCGAACTGCCCGAGGGTGCCGGCCGCTTCGCGCTCTACACCTTGAAGGCGCTCGCCTTCATCCATCTGCGCAAGGACGAACAGATACAGGCGCGCGAGATGCTCGCGGCCCTGCGCCGGCTCGACCCCACCGGTGCGGTGGGCTGGCCGGTCGTCGCGGCGCTCGCCGAAGGGCTCCAGTGAGGTAGCGATGACGACCATAGCGCTTGCCGACACCGATACGCTGATCGCCGGCATCATCGCCGCGCTGCGGACGGTTCACGATCCCGAAATCCCCGTGAACATCTACGACCTCGGCCTGATCTACCGGGTCGAACCGAAAGACGGCGGCCTGGTCGACATCGACATGACGCTGACCGCGCCGGGCTGTCCGGTCGCCGGCGAGATGCTGTCCTGGGTGGAGAAGGCGGTGAGCGAAGTCGGCGGTGTCGAAAAGGTTGCGGTGCAGCTGGTGTTCGATCCGCCATGGGATTCGTCGCGGATGACCGACGACGTCAAGCTCGAGCTCGGCCTGCTCTAGGAACAACCGGAGACCATCGGAGAGGAGAGGATGCAATGATCGAACTGACCGCCAGCGACGGAGCGAGTTTCTCCGCCTATCGTGCCGAGCCCGCAGATACACCCAAGGGCGCCGTCGTCGTCCTCCAGGACATCTTCGGCGTCACGCCGGAGATCCGCAAGGTGGCCGATGCCTTCGCGGCCAAGGGCTATGTCGCGATCGCACCGTCCCTGTTCGACCGGGTCAGGCCGGGAGTCAGTCTTGCTCACGATCAGGGCGGCAAGGCCGAGGGCGCCGCCATCAGCGCGCAGATCGGCAACGAGCAGGCGATCTCGGACATCCAGACGACCGTCGACGCGGTGAAGAACGCCGGCAAGGTCGCGGTCGTCGGCTATTGCTGGGGCGGCGACCTCGCCTACAGCGCGGCCAACAAGATCAACGGCATCGCCTGCGTGATCGGATATGACGGCAGCGGGACCGTCGCGGACTATCGCGAAAAGCGCAAGGTTCCGACGCTGCTGCATTTCGGTGCGAGCGATCCCGAGCTGCCGCTGGAGGCCATCACGCAATTCCGCGCCTGGCGTCCCGACGTCAGCGCCTTTACCTATCCCGACGCCGCCCAGGGGTTCAGCTGCAACGAGCGCGGCAATTTCCGCACGAAGGCGGCGGAGAAGGCGCTGGAGCGGACCCTGTTCTGGATCTCGCAATATGTCGAAGGACAGCAGCCGATCCCGTTGAAGAATGCCGGCGCCTATGCCCAGGCCAAGACCGAGAAAAAGAAAAAGAAGAAGGACGACGACGATCTCGGACCTCCGATGGATTGAGGGAGCCGCGCCAGATGCTGCCGACCACCATCCTCATCGACGACGCGCCGCGCTGCGTGGTGCGGCCGACCGACACCAAGGACCTCAACCGCTTCCTCCGCAACGGCAAGGAATTCCTGCTGGCCGAGCGGCCCGAGGGGAAGATCACGCATCGCGCGGCGAACGAAACCGAGATGGGCAAGTGGCGGAGCGGCCTCGCCCTGCACAAAGCGTGGGGCGGCGCCGAGGAGGAGTTCTTCGGCTTGCCGCTGTCGGACTGACGCTACGCCCCTTCAGCCGTGCCCGCCGCGCGCATCGTGCGGATTGCCGGCCTGGTTGCGCATCCAGTCGGCAAGCCTGGTGAGCGCGGCATCGAGGTCTTCCCGCGCCGCTTCGTCGACCACAGTCTCCGCCAGCGCACCGCGCATGCACAGCAGCCACGCATCGCGCTCAGCGCTGCCGATCGGAAAACCGATGTGGCGCTGGCGGAGCCGAGGATGACCCTTCTCCGGCGAATATAGCTTGGGACCGCCGGTCCATTCGGTGAGATAGCGCTTCAATACCTGCTTGGTCGATGTGAGGTCGTCCGCATGCATGGCGCGAATGCCGATCGCGTCGGGAGCCTCGTCCATCCGGCGATAAAAGCTCTCCACAAGGCGGTCGATCACCACAGGCCCGCCGATCCGCTCGAACATCGAAACAGTGACCACGGTATCGCTCATGCCGATCCCTTCCGCTATGCGCCTACTCGTCCATGCTCGGCGACAGGATAACTTCCGCCGGCGCCCCGGGGCCTTGATCGGCGACAAATTCCAACCCCGACACGCGCGAAAGTCCGTCGCCGCTTTCCATCAGCACCACAGCGTCCTCCGGCAGTTCCTTCAGTCGATCGAGCAGCTGCGCAACGGTCACACTCGCTTCCCCCCGCTAATCCGGATGGATCATGATCTCCATGGTCTCGTCATGGTCGTCGAAGGCGCTGAACGGGCGGTCGTCCTCGACCAGCCGCTCGCCGCATAGGCAAACTTCGCCGTCGACCACGGCCAGCGCGATCGGCTCCAGATTCTTGCCGCTGCAGGGCCCGCCGATGCAGAGCCCGCTGTCGATCTCGAACGTGGCGCCGTGACGGCCGCATTTCAGGAACGCGCGATCCTGCGTGAAGAAGTCGCCACTGCCGATATTGAGCCAGACCCCGTCATGCGGGCAGGCGTTGACATAGCCGACATAGGCGTTGTCGTGGCTCCGGATCACGACGATCGGGAACGGACGGCTCTCGCCGGATGCATCAAGGCGCGACAGGCTGAATGCCTTCGCGCCGCCGCGCTCGATCTCGTCGCTCGCACAGATGACGAATACGTCGATCTCTTCCGACCCCATGACGCGCTCCTCCGGCTGGTCAGGCCGCGACCGGCGCGGCCCCTGCTTCAGCGCCGTCAGCTCCTCGCGCGTCAACCGGAACACGCCCCGCCCGCCCGCGAGCGTCTGGTAGACGTCGCCGGCCTTGTCGCTGAGAAAGTTGAACCAGGCCTGCGGCGTGAGGCCGTCGGGCCGCTCGCTGATCTCGACCACGGTGCCGTTCGGCGCAAACCGCGCGTGGAGAATGACGTTCTGCGTGTCCATCGTCCCTCTCCCGCGCTCACAGGCCCGACGAGAAGCCGAGCAGCTCGATCTTGACGTCCTCGGTGCCGAGCACGGTGGCCTGGCAGGCGAGCCGCGACTTCGAGCCGACGCCAACGATCGAATCGAGCTTCTCGTTCTCGAGCTTTGCGATCTTCGACAGGCCCTTGCGCCCCTCCTGCACGAAGATGTGGCACGAGCCGCATTTGGCCTGGCCCTCACATTTGTGAGGTATCGCGATCTCGGCGCCGAGCAGCGCGGCGAGCAGCGTTGTGCCTTCGGCAACCTCGATGATCTTGCCTTCGGGCATCACGGTCAGTGTGGTCATGGTCTTCATCCTCCTTGTTGTGCGTGTCGGTGGTTCAGTAGATCGCCGCGCCGGCGCCCACATTGATCGAGGCGTCTTTCATGGTCTCGACGATGAATTCGATCTGGCTGTCCGTGAGATGGGTATGAAACGGAAGCGCGATGGCGCGATCGGCGATCTTCTCGGTCACCAGCAGATCGCCGCGCCGGTAGCCGAGATCGAAATAGTGCCGTTGCAGGTGCAGCGGATGGCTGTAGGCGGCGGCCTCGACCTGCTCGACCCGGAGATCCTCGGCGATGGCATCCCGGCTCGAGCGGGTGAAGCGGGTGCCGAGATGCACGAGATAGAGGAACCAGTTCACCTCGGTCACATCGGGCGCGACATAAGGCGGCTTGATGCCCTCGAAGGACTGCACATGCGTTGCATAGAGCTGCTCGACCAGCCGGCGGCGCTCGATGATCTCGTCGATGCGCTCGAGCTGGGCCAGCCCGAGCGCAGCCGCGAGATCGCTGAGTCCGGCCTGATAGGGCGCGGCCGAACCGACCACGACCGAAGAGCGCTCGCTCAGCCGGTGCGAACGGTGACGCCGCAGCGTCACGGCAAGGTCGATGTCGTCGGTCACGACCATGCCGCCCTCGCCGCAGGTCAGCAGCGACGGCTGCGCGAAATCGAACACGGCGACGTCGCCGAAGCTGCCGACCAGCCTGTCCTTGTAGCGCGAACCGATCGCCTCGGTGGAATCCTCCAGCAGGACGAGACCATTCCGGGTCGCGATGTCGCGGAGCTCCGACCAGGGCGCCGGGTGGCCATTGGTATTGGCCGCGAGAATGGCCCGCGTGCCCGGCGTGATGCGCTCCTCCACTTTCGCCGGCGCCAAATTGCCGGACCAATAGTCGATATCGGCAAACACCGGCCGTGCGCCGGCAAGGCTGATCGCATGTGCGGCTTCCCGGAACGAGTAGGCCGAGGCGATGACCTCGTCGCCGGCGCCGATGCCGTAGGCCTTCAGGGCGAGCAGCAGGCCGATCGTGCCGCTCGGTACCGCGACCGCATAGGCGCGGCCGACATAGGCGGCGAAGGCCTCCTCGAACGCTCCGGAAAGCGGACCATTGGAGAGCCGCGGCGAACGCAGCACGGCATCCACCGCCCCGATCTCGGCCAGGGTGACGTCGGGGTCGGACAGCGGAATGAAGTCATGGCCGGCGTCGACCGGTGCCTCGGCGGCCTCCGCCACGTCGTCATAGACGAGAGCCGGTTCGGTCATGGCTTGACCGCCCGCTTTGCCAGCACGATGCCGGTCGCGCGCGCCGGATCGTCGGTGATCTGGGCGCAGTGATCGGCGCTGTCGAGCAGATGCAGGTCGAACGCCCCGAGGCTGCAGTACGGCGTCTCCGTCACGTCGGAAGCGTCGCAGCGGATCCAGGCGAGGTGAGGAAATCTCTGACGAAGGGTCGAGAACACCTGTGGTGCCACGTCCGGCGCGGCGAGCGTCCGCTCGATCTCGGTCAGTTCGTGCATTGCCAGAGCCATCCTGCTCCCCCTACTGCCAGAATACGCGTTCGGGATCGGCGTTCAGCACATCCGTCACCGAGGTGAGCCGCTGGTGTGTCGAGTGCAGCATCCAGACGCCCCGTTCGTGATCCTTGCGGAGCAGATGCCAGGTTGCGCTCGCGCCATCGTAGTGCAGCAACGCGATTTCGATCACGCCGCCTTCGGCATCGATGTTCCGCGAGCAGCAGGGGCTCTGGATCAAATAGCCGCCAGCGACACCCTCGACGTTCGGCGAAACATAGCGATAGCGCTGCCGCGCTCTCAACGCGCGCCCGATTCGCCTGCAATCAAGCTCGTTCGGATGTACCGGCATGGCGGCATCGATTCGTCTGAGGACCGCGGCATTCATCGTGGTATCTCTACAGCGGACTGATTTCTTCTTCGAGGCAGCCGACCACCAGCCGCTCGCCGAACTCGACGAGATAGATCGGCAGATTGGCGTCGGTATGCCGGCCAACCTGCACGATCTCCCCGGTGTGGCCGACGCCGACGAGCAGGCCCTCGGCCGGCGCGTCGGGAAACGAGCCGTCGTTGTGCAGGTCCACCGCGGCCTTCACGCGCTGGCCCCATTGGTACTTCGGCAGTTTGGGCTCGATCATCATGATGCAGCCTCCGGCAGCGGAATGTCCTCGACCGCGTCGCGTGGGGTGACGGGGTCGAGCTCCTTGCGCTTCATCCCGACGCGGTTGCCGCTTTCGAGGAATTCGACGCCATAGATGTAGAATTGCTGCAGGAAGGTGCCGATCGAGACCACGTAGCCAATCTCGCCCTTCTTGGCGAGGATATCGCCGATCTCCTTGCCGGCATAGGTGCCGTCATTGCGGATAGTGCGCTTGGCCCGCACCTTCTCGCCGAAGCTGAAGAAGGGCGGTGCCGTCAGTTCGACGACGTCGCTGTCGCGGACGATGTTGCTCATGCGGATATCCCCGTTCCTCGTTCGAGCCGCACGGCGATGCGCGATCGCGCGACCTCGCGCACCAGGCTGTCCTGATCCTCGACGAGCGCCGTTAGCTCGCCGGTCGGGGCGCGGCTCGCGACCTCGTAGCGGATGCGCCAGTCCGGATCACGGCGCATGAGCGCCAGACGCTCGGGCGACAGGCGCTGCGCGACCTCGAGCCGCACAGCCGCGTCGCGGTCATTGATCATGCCGAGCAGCCATTCGTCCGGAACACGCCGGGCGACGACGCGGCGGACCTCCGCCTCCTCGTCATTGATCATCCGGCTTAGCAGCAGCGGCGACAGCCTGCGCGCGACGACCAGGCGCACGTAATAGTCCTGGTCGCCAGCCATCGGCAGCAACTCGTCGCCCTCGATCAGCGTCGCAACCCTCATCCTCACCTCGCGATGCGGATCCTTGCGCAATTGCAGGGCGTAGCGCTTGGGCAGGCGACGAACCACGTTCCAGCGCACGGTCTCGTCGGCGTCGTCGAGCAGCGGCGGCAGCAGGAACAGATTGGCGGATTTTGCCGCGATCGCGCGGACCTCGAAATGAGGATGGCCGAGATAGCCGTCGGCCAGACCGGGATTCCAGTTGAAGAACCGGTCGATCCGGCGGGCATAGCGATCGTTGACGCAGGCGTGCCGAATCCGGCAGCCGCCGGTGCCGTTCAGCGCCAGATGCGCGCATCCGGCGCAATCGACCTGGTTGCCCTGCCAGTCGAGGGCTTCATCGATGTCGTCACTCATCATCCTGCCCCATCCGGTCGAGCACGCCCAGGAGGACCTTGGCACCGATCTTGTCGGTGGGATCGAGATCGAGCAGCTTCTGCACCGCGATCCGCCCCTCTTCCGTCTGCCCCAGGCGCATCTGCAAGTAAGCGTAGCCCTTCAGTGAGAACAGGAAGAAGCGCGCGAGGATGTCTTCATAGCCGCCAAACTCGGCGTCGTCCGCCCGAACGCAGCGCCAATCGGCCGGAAGGCCGTTCTCCTGCGCCGCCTTGAGCAGACAACGCCGGGCAACATCGAGCGCCTCGGCGAGACGTCCCTTGTAGAAATAGAATCGATAGAGGCCGATCAGCACCGCGGCGTGGCCGGGCGCGAGTGCCTCGGCTTCACGCAAATGATGCTCCGCGATGTCGTCCAGGTGATAGGACAGACCGGCCTCCCACAAATGACGCTCGGCCTCGCTCGGCAGGCCGCGGCCGAGCAAGGCGCTGGTGACGAGCGCCTCGTTGATCTCGACTTGCGGGCTGACGAAATTGTCGGGCATCATTTGCGTCTGCTCAATGGTGGCTGCACGAAACCTGCTTCGGATCGCGGAACACGAGCCCGGTCTGGGTCGGCGTATCCGCGAAGTCGATGGTCACGCCGTCAAGCAGCAGCCGGCTTTCAGCCGGCAGGAACAGCTTGACGCCGTCGCGCTCGACCACGGCATCGCCGGCCCTGGGCTCGGCGAGCACGTGTATGTCGGCGGCAAGGCCCGAGCAGCCGCCGGGACTGACGGCAAGACGGAAGCCGCTGCCCGAGCCGCCGTCAACGCGGAGCATCATGCGCATGAATTTCTGCGCCGCCGGTGTGATCGTGAAATTCATCTCTTTCCTCCCTCAGACCGGTGCCTGGTAGCGCGGCAATGACGTGTCGATGACGCAAGTATTGTCGACCGGACACACCGCCACGCATTGGGGCTCGTCGAAATGGCCGATGCATTCGGTGCATTTCTTGGGATCGATCACGAACGTCCCGCCCTTCTCACGGATGGCGACGTTCGGGCATTCCGGCTCGCAGGCCGAGCAGCTGGTGCACTGCGAGGCGATGATCTTGAACGGCATCGAACTCTCTCCTCAAGCCGCCGAGATCAGCGCGCCCTGGCGGATGGCGGCATCGCCGCGCTCCACGTGCGCGATCTCGCCGCCGTTGACCTTGTCGAGATAAGCCTTGAACCAGGAGATCGCCGACTTCTCGATGAACTCATGGGCGTATTGATCGACCGGCTCGATACCCGCCTTGATCAGGTCGCCCTTCGGGCAGCCGCCGATCTTGGCGACGAACACCGCGTGGCAATCGTTGATGGCACGGATGATCGTCTCGAGACTGTCTTCTTCTCCGTAGCCACCCTGGCAGTAGAGGTCGACGCGGCGATGACCGACGAATTTCGCGCCTGCCGTGGAGAGCTCGTAGACTTGGAATTCCTTGGCGTGACCGAAATGCTCGTTGATCAGGCCGGAACCCTTCGTCGCGACCGCCACCAGCACCTTGATGTCGCTTGAAGCACCGGCGAGCTCGGCAAGCTCCTCCTGCTTGGCCGTGACCTTGGCGACACGCTCCTCCTCGACCTTGGCCTGATAGGCCTTACGGGTGTCGGCGTCGTACTTGACCTCCATCGCCATGATCTTCTCGGTGGTGAACTCGGCGCTGCGGTCTTCGCCAAGCAGACCGACGGCGTCGGCGCGGCACTGGCGGCAATGCCGCATCATGTTCATCTCGCCTTCGCAGGAGTCCTGAAGCGCCTTCAGCTCCTGTGCGCTGGGGCCACGTTGCCCGTTCAGGCCGAACACGGTGCCGTGCTCGGGCGCGGAAATCAGCGGCATGATGTTGTGCAGGAAGGCGCCCCGCGACTTCACCGCCTTGTTGACCTCGACCAGGTGCTGGTCGTTGATCCCCGGGATCATCACCGAGTTGATCTTGCAGAGGATGCCGCGCTCGGTGAGCATCTCCAGACCCTGGAGCTGCCGGTCGGTCAGGATCTTGGCGGCCTCGTAGCCGGTGTAGCGCTTGTGCTTGTAGAAGATCCAGGGATAGATCTTCGCGCCGATCTCCGGATCGACCATGTTGATGGTGATGGTGACGTGGTCGACATTGTACTTCGCGATGGTGTCGACGTGATCGGGCAGCATGAGGCCGTTGGTCGACAGGCACAGCTTGATGTCGGGCGCCGTATTGTAGATCAGCTCGAAGGTCTTGAAGGTCTTGTCCGGATTGGCCAGCGGATCGCCGGGACCGGCGATGCCGAGCACGGTCATCTGCGGAATGGTGGAGGCGACCGCGAGCACCTTCTTGGCGGCCTGCTCGGGCGTCAGCTTCTCGCTGACCACGCCGGGGCGCGATTCATTGGCGCAGTCGTATTTGCGATTGCAGTAGTTGCACTGGATGTTGCAGGCCGGCGCGACCGCGACATGCATGCGGGCGTAGTGGTGGTGCGCCTCCTCGCTGTAGCACGGATGGTTCTTCACCTTCTCCCAGATCTCGGTCGGGAGGTCGCCCTGCCCCGCCGACGATCCGCAGCTCGCCTTGCCGCTGCCGCCGGTGGTACCGCAGCCCTTGTGCTCGGCGATGGCCTGCATGATTTCGCCGACATCGGCGACATTGCTGCTGCTCGCGTCGTGTTGCGCTGAAACGTCCATGTGCTCAATTCTCCTTGCAAGCCGAACAGATTTTGCGGGGCTCGGATTTCGAGAAGCGTCCTAAGAGTCGTTCTAGAAAGGTATTAGCAACCCACATGCCATCGTCGCGTCCGCGACTTTCTTCGTTCGCTTCAATGAGTTAGCGGACTCACGGAACAGTGTCGGATTGCCAACGCGTGTTGGAAAGGTGACAGACGCGACATCGTCGACAGGATGCATCGATGCACGCGCGATCTCCGCGCGAAGATCGTTCGCGCGGAGATCGTCAGATCGACAAGTCGAGAGGATCAACCCGCCAGCACGATCTCCACTGCGCGCGCGAGCGGGATCGCAAGCGGAGTCAGGCCCTGGCTGACCAGGAAGCGCAGTTCGTTCTTCGACAGCGCGTCGGGCTCGACGACGGCGTAGTGGGTGTCGCTCGAACGCTTCGAGACCTGTCGCGCATAGGTGCGCAGCAGTTGGTCGTTGAAGCGGCAGCCGAGAAACAGAAAGCTCCGGCCGGTGCGCCGCACCTTCACCTCTTCCGGGATCGGCGTCTGGATGTCGATCTCGGTCAAGACTTCGACATAGTCGGCGTCGGAGATCAGAAAATTCTTCGCCGGCGCGACGCTGCCATGGGGCTTGTAGAGGATCGTGGTCCAGCCTTTGGCTTGCGCGCGATCGACCTCCTGGCCGCTGGCATCGTAGAACCGGTACCAGCGGTCCTCGCCGATTCCGGCGCGAGTGATGCCCTGGATCTCGCCCCAGTCGCCGCGCCCGGCGAGCGCGCTCCGCATCGCGCCATCATACCAGCTGTCGACGACCAGCGGCAGCGCCAGGGCGCCGAGGTGGCGATGCAGCGCCGTCGGCGCGACCGGGCTGGCAAAGGCGTCCGCCATCAATGCGGTCACGGTGGCGCGGTGCCTGGTGCTCTCGATGTGCTGCGCGGAGGCCCAGGCATTGCCGTGGGCGCGGCGCGGCAATGCCACCTTGGTGCCGAAGAAAGCCGCCAGCGCTTCCGGATTCATCGGCGCCGTTGGGGCGGCGAGCTCGGCTACGCCGGGTCCGAGATAGGGAATGACAGTGCCGCCGCGCAGCCGCGCGACGACGTCGCGAAGGACGGCCTCCGCGTCGGCGGGGTTGGCGAAGTCGATCTGCGGGACCGGCGCGTTCATCACTCGTCTCCCTCGCCGCCGCGCTTCTTGGCGTTGATGGTGATCGGCAGATTGGTATCGGCGGCCATCTGCGGCAGGTCGAGCACCCAACCATTGGCGATCTTGATCCAGCCGCCCCACAGGGTCTCGTGCTCAGATTCCACGATCGGCTCCTCGAGATCCTTTTTCGGCACGTAGATCGACAGGCCGGTCTCCGGGGAACGGCGAATCATGACTTTCATAGACTCATCTCCGCTGGACGAGAGGTGTCGCTCGCGCGCTCTTGCCACGAAGGAGACAATGCTCTCAGTTTGGACAGGATCTCCGGCAGCACCTGCAGGACTCGGTCGACTTCGTCGGCCGTGGTCTCGCGGGACAGGGAGAAACGGATCGCGCCGCGCAGCGCCTGCGGCGGCACATGCATCGCGCGCAGCACGTGCGAGGGCTCCATCGAGCCAGAAGCGCAGGCCGACCCCAGCGAGGCGGCAATGCCGGCGCGGTTCAGATGATGAATGATCGCCTCGCCTTCGAGATGCTCGAATGCGATGTTGGACGTATTCGGCAGCCGGCTCTTGACGTCGCCCAGCACCATGCAGTGGCCGAGCTGCAGAATGCCCTGCTCCATCCGGTTTCGCAGCACGGAGACCGCGGCCCGCTCCTGCTCGAGCTGGCTCGTGGCGAGCTCGGCCGCCTTGCCGAAGCCCACGATGCCGGGAACATTCTCGGTGCCGGCGCGACGGCGGCGCTCCTGCGGACCACCGAGGATCAACGGCTTGAATTTCGTTCCCTTGCGCACATAGAGCGCGCCGATCCCCTTCGGACCGTGCAGCTTATGGCCGGAGAGCGAGAGCATGTCGATCTCCGCGGCGCTCAAATCGATCGGAACCCGTCCGGCCGCCTGCACGGCGTCGGTGTGAAACAGCGCGCCGGCTGAACGGGCCATCTTGGCCAGGAACTCGACCGGGAAGATCGTGCCGGTTTCGTTGTTGGCCCACATCACGGAGGCGATCGCAGTGCGCGGACCGAGCGCGCGCCTGTAGGCCTCGATGTCGAGGCGGCCGCGCCTGTCGACGGGAATGAGATGGCTCCTGATGCCGCGGCAGGCGAGATCCTCGATCAGTGACAGCACCGCCGGATGCTCCACCGCGGTGGTGACGATCTCGTCGCGCCCGTTCTGCACGGCGAGCGCCGACTGGATCGCGGCGTTGTCGGATTCCGTACCGCCCGAGGTGAAGACGATCTCGTGATCGAACGCGGCGCCGATCAGGCCCTGGACGCTGCGCCGCGCCGCTCGCACCGCCTGGGCGACGTCGCTTCCAAACGCATGGGCTGAGGACGCATTGCCGAACTGCTCGGCGAAGAACGGCAGCATCGCCGCAACGACGGAAGGATCCGTGCGGGTCGTTGCGTTGTTGTCGAGGTAGATCGGCCGCACGGAATCCCTCTCTCGCTGTCGCGCCTGCTCAGTGACGGGGCTTGGCCGCTCCGGCAACGGGAATCAGGCGAACGAACTCGCCGAGTCGTTCGATCAGGCGCGCCTGGATGCCCTCCAGCGTCGCGCTGGCGAGCTTGCAGAACACGCAGGCGCCGGTGAGCCTGACCATGATCTTGTTGCCGTCGATCTCGAGCAGCTCGCAATCGCCACCGTCGCGCTTGAGATTGGGTCGAACCTCATCGAGCACCGCGCGGACGATCTGCTCGCGGCCCGAGGGTTCGGCGGCCGGCGACTGTTTCAGGTGTTCGGATTCGACGAGCATTTCAAATTCTCTCTGTAACGGATCGGATCGACGGACGCAGCTCAGCTGAACGACTTGCCACAGGAGCAGCTCGACTTCGCATTGGGATTGTCGAAGGTGAAGCCAGACCCCTCCAGTGCGACGACGAAGTCGATCGTGGTGCCGTTGAGATGCTCGTGACTCGCATTGTCGACGAACACCTTCACGCCGCCGCGCTCGATCACGGTGTCGTCTGGCTTGGCCTCTTCGGCGAGGCCCATCATGTATTTGAAACCGGCGCAGCCGCCGGTCTCGACCATGATGCGCAAGCCGCTCGCCGGCTGCGCCCCGGAGGAAATTGCCGTCTTCACTGCATTCACCGCGCTGTCCGTCAGGTTGATCATCGCTCGCCCTCGCTGTCTGGGTCTGTTGCAATGAGGATCGCAAGTCCCGTGCCAGAGCGCATATGTCTGAAACCGCTGCGTTTTCGCCCGGCGTACACCTGTTGCCTTTGCGACGCTTGTCGGGTTTGCGACAGGCGGTCGTGGCGAGCCGGGACAAGCGGAACGGCAACGTGATACCAGACAGCACGCCGCGACCACACCGAGCGGCGCGGATTCCCGCCGCATTCACACTCTCGGCGCATGCACGTGCGGTCGGCAAACTCCTTGCATAAGGACCATCGAAACCTTCGCGCCGGCCGACAGCCGCGCGGCAGATGAGACGAGGAGAGATTTCATGACGTCGATCGACAACACCGCCCTTGGCCGCCTGGACAAGGAGGGCCGGCTCCTGAACGCGGTGCTGAAAGGCGATACTACCAAGCCAGGACGCTTCGGCTTTCGCGGCGACATCGCGCTGAAATTCCAGGCCCAGGTCGCCGACGAGAAGCGTCCGCCGGACTATTCGCTCGAACAGGTGCTTACCGTGACGCAGGAGGGCGAGCAGACCATTCCGGTGCTCGCCGGTTACTTGCATTCCTTTGCCTATCTGGCCGACGTCGCCAAGGTGCTCGACGGCGCGCTCAGCCCGAAGGGCAGCTATTTCATGTTCTGCAACAACGTCGACTTCCTGGCGAAATATCGCACCAAGATCGGCGACATCGAGTTCCGTGTGCTGCCGTGCGATGAATCGACGGTCTGGAAGGAGATGATGGACCTCGCCGGCGTCGACAAGAACGACATCAAGAAGCTCGATACCGCCGGCAAGCTCGACTATCTGCTCGATGCCGCCAAGGATCTCGACGCATCCTACACCGAGATTTCCTATGAGGAGGGACTTGCCAGGATGGAGCCGGTGAAGAATCGCAACGAGAATCGCCCGGTTTGACGCAGCCCGCGTCAGGCCTCCTCGCGGGCCGCTTCGTCATCCTCCTCCACCAGCCTCACACCGGTGACGCAGATGTCGCCGTCGAGCACGGCAAGCGCAATCGGCGTCAGGCTTTCGCCCTTGCATGGCCCGTCCACGCAATGGCCGGTGCCGAGCTCGAAGGTGGCGCCGTGCTTGCCGCACAAGAGCCTGGTGCCATTGCCATCCAGGAACTGGTTGCGCTCCCAGTCGAGATTCACGCCGCCATGTGGGCATCGGTTGAGATAGCCGAACACCTGCTTGCCCCAGCGCACGATCACGATCGGCCAGGGCCGCGGCGCGCCGTCGTCACCGACGATCATGAGATGAAAGCCGATCGCCCGCTGGCTCGGAATGTCGTTGAGGGCGCAGATCGCGTAGGCGGTATTGTGGTCCATGCTGTCCTCGAATGCGGTCGACGGCTTGCCGAGGCTTTGCAAGAATCGCGCTAGACGCACGACAGACAGCCAGCCCGCTGACATGTCCGGAATCCGACACTCGGAGGCTTTCCCCGTGGCGCGGGTGTATTGTTCACGCGGCCTTTGAGGGCAGGTCGCAGGGTATTTCAGCCGCATTCGACGATCCGGCGTACAGCTCCGCGTGGCACGGAAATTGATGTTGTTCATTCAGGCCCGTTGGCATGGAGAATGACATGAACGTTGCATCGGAATTTGCCGCCTGCTCGGAAGACGAGATCAAGGCGCTGCTCGATGGCGGCACGCTGACCGTCTACTCGGTCGCGCGCCCGATCACTGCCGATCGCCCGGTCGATCGTAGCAGCGTGCTCGCCGCGTTCAAGTTCGCGAGCCCGGCCTTCAGCGGCGACGGCAGCGTAGGTCTCGCGGCCAATCCCGTGCCGGCGAGCAGCGTCGGCACGCCGGGCTTTGCCCGCGCCTGCAAGGCCGACGGCACCGTGGTCGCAGACTTTTCCGCAGGCCCCGGGCCGCGCGAGATCAAGTTCGCGGAGGTCTCCTGCTCGCAGGGCGCGCCGGTGAAGATCACCGCATTCAAGTTCATCGCCGAAGGCGGCTGGCCGGAGCGGCCGGACTATTACGATGCGCATCCCCGACCCGGCTTCGCCATGCCGATGGTGCCGTGATGCCCGTCTTGGCCGATGAGCGCCTCCTGTCCGACGGCGACAGGTTCGAGTTACGGATTGGCGCCGATCGATCGACCTTCGTGCTGCGGTCAAAGTCCGACTTTTTCACCGCCCGCCTCGAGGGCGAGCACGCTTCACGCTTCGAGGCCGACTATCGCGCCGTGCGGCAGCGACATCCTGCCTTGAAGCCCGACCAGGCGCTGGCTCAACTCTGGGACAATGACGGTTACATGTGGTACGCGGCGCAGGAGGCCGATTGACGATGGCTATACTGGTCAAGACCACGCAGGACGGTCGCAGGCTCGAGGTCGTCGGGCTCGCCATTACGCTGGGCGGCAGGCTCGAAGCCAACGAGCTGATCGAGGTGAAGGATCATCCCTATCGCCGCGCGATCCGCACCGCCGCACCGGAAGCGACCCACATGGCGGGCCGCGTGCCCCTGACGCCGGCGGAAGCCGAGATCGTGCTCACCGCGTTCAAACAAGCGGAAGCCGACATGCTCGCCAATCCCGTCGCCATCCACGAACGCTTCCGCATCGCTGCGATGATGAAGGCGCGGGAACAGGGGATCGAGTAAGGCGGATCGCTGCGTCCCCGGCGCGTCAATTCAACGCGTGCCGGCGCCAGCGATAGTTGCCGGCCTCGCCGACTTCGAACATGGTACCAATCCCGGGATGGCGGACGGGCTCGCCGGAATCGTCAGGTTCCAGGTCGTGCTCGGCAATGCTGGCGACATAGGGGATCTCGTCGTCATCGGCGAACAGCCGGTAGACCAGACCCGCCGACGTCCCGTCGGCCGGCGGTTCGCCATCCGTGCCGGCAAAGGACGTGTCGACGTCGAAGATGACGCCGCGCATCGCATAGAGCCGGTGACGGATCACCTGGCCGATATTGTATCTGGCGAACCTCGTCTTGCTCATCGCGGGTCCGCCACGGCAATCAGGCGATCGCGGGGGCGTGGGTCTGGCAGTTGGTCGGGCAGACCCGCGCGCAGGCGCCACAGCCGATGCAGGCGCCGTCGTCGTTCATCACCATGACCTTCTTCTCGACCTCGTCATCGTCGTCATCGAGATCGATCATCTCGCCGTCCTCGTTGAGGCCCTTGAGCGTCATGACCTCGCGGCCGCAGACCTTGTAGCAGCGGCCACAGCCGATGCACTTCTGGGCATCGATCGACACCAGATAGTCCGGCTTCCAGTCGCGGCCGTCGCGGGTTGCGTAGGACATGGTCGAGATCCGGTTATGCCTTTTCCAGCAACTTGAGATCCTCACGCTTGCGCTCGAGCTCGGCGAAGGCGTCGTGGGCCTTCTGGGCCACGCTCAGGATCGAGGTCCAGTTGATCGGAAGCTCCTCCGAGAGATCGTGGAGGTCCATCTTGGCCTGCGTGGCCTTGGCCGATAGCTTCTTGATCTCGGCCTTCAACGTTTCAAGATCGCTCATGCTCGAACCTCAGTAGTTTGCAACATCGGGAAACTTGCGGATCATCTCGACCCCGCCCGCGACATATTTGTCGCCTTCGGCTGCGAGCTTGCCCAGATGGTCGAACCCGAAGCGGTGCACGTCGCGGAGCTGCTTGTTGACGACGATGAGGCGCCCGCCGATCAGGACCATGCGGCCGAAGCCTTCATGATGCATCTTCAACATCGGCGAGATCATCACGCCGGTCTCCTTCTCGATCAGCAGCGCGACCGCGTTGAAGAACAGCTCCATCCGCCAGATCGTGTCCGGATCGGGATCGCCGACGATCGGCAGCGCGCGGCGTTTCTCCTTGTCGAGGATGTAGGGCTCCAGCAGGTCGAGATCTTTCTTGCTCTCCCAGGCGCCATGGGTGTCCTGGGCCCGCCAGACCTTGATGAGCTCCTTGACGAACGGCGCCTCGGTCGCGTTGTCCGATTGGATCAGTTCAGCCGCGTCAGTCATGCCGGTTTCCTTCAATCTTCGAAATCAAAGCTGCGTTCCTGTCCCTTGGCCAGCACCTTGCGCAGCCACGGCGGTGGCGAGCCCTTCAGCACGTCCTCGAGCTTGACGCAGAGGTCGTCGATCGCCTCGGGCTGCGCCACCTTCATCGGATGGATGTTGTTGGCGACGACCCGCGCGGCGCCGGAGCCACCGATCGCCGCGACGTAGAGGATGGTGCAATCCTTGATCGCCTCGATCTTCGGCGCGAGCTTGTCCTCGTTGCCGTCCTCCTTGAGGTCACCGTCGAACTGGATCGCCTCGACGAAGCGATGGCCGTCCGGATTGACGTCGTAGATGGCGATGTTCTTGGCCCAGCCGAAATGCGCATCGACGCGCTTCAGGTCCTGGGTGGCGAAGGCAACTTTCATCGATCTGATCCCTCTTCTTTCAGTGCAGCTGTGGCGGGACGACCTGAAGGCCGCTGTCGGTGGTCCGCCAGGTGTCAGGAGTCGGCTGATGGTTGGCCTCGCGGTCGGCGATGACGAGATTGGCGAGATCGAAGATCAGATCGCGCGTGCCGCGGTAGCCGACTGACATCTGATGCCCGGCGCCGAGCCGGTCGAACATCGGGAAGCCCGCCCGATAGAACGGGATCTTCAGGCGCGAGGCCGCCTGGCGGCCGTGGGAATGGGTGATGAGGAGATCGCAATCACGCGCCTTGGCGCGCTCCTCGAGGTCTTCGAGATCGCCGATCAGGACCTCTTGCGTCTTGACGCGTTCCAGCACGGGCGAGGCCGTGGTGGTGACCACGGCCTCGACCTCGGCGCCCATCTCATGCAGCATACTGGAGAAATCGAACAGCAGGTCCGGCTCGGCGCCGATCGCCAGCTTGCGGCCGCCGATGTGAAAATGCGCATCCAGCATCGCATCGGCGAGCTGGCCGCGCTGCCGGCGATACTTCGCCGGGACCGGCCGCCCGCTGATCTCGCTAAGGAAGGCCATGAACTCGTCATTCGGGATCAGCCCGCAGAGCCGCTCGAACAGCCGGAACGGCACACCGGTCCTGGCCTGCATCGCTTCCGCCGCACGCTTCATCTGCGCGCCCACCGCGATCGTCCAGGCGGACTGCCCCATGGTGGCGATCTCGTCGACCCCGATGCCGCCGATCGTGGTCGGCGTGAACTCGTCGGGGATGTGGCCGTCGAGCGAGCCGGCAAGGTCCGGCAGGAAGGACGGCTTGAGCCCGAAGTCCTCCAGGATCGTGCGCAGTTCGTCGAGGTCGCCGGGCGTGAGATGGCAGCCCGGCAGGATGTTGATGCGCGCGGGATCGCGCACGGCTCCGGCGTCGACCGGGTCCACGAGCACCTCGACCATGCGCGCGACCGTCTTCTCCCAGCCGTCCTGGAACGCATCCTTGAAATCGGGCGTCGAGACGTAGACCAGCGGGAGCTTTTCAAGTTGCGGATGTCTCTGCCGGATCAAGCGGATGAAGCCCTCGACGTCATCGCCCTTGGTCTCGGTGACACCGGTCGAATTGATGCCGATGATCTCCGGCTTGGTGCGATTGTGGATGTTGAGGATCGCCTGCTCGACATTCTCATAGCCGCCGAGCACGGTCGCGACCTCGCTCATCGCGGTGGTCTGCATCGGCACCGCTTCCTTGAAGTGCCGCACGAACAGCGTCAGGCCGAACGAGGTGCAGCCCTGCGAACCGTGCAGCAGCGGCATCGCGCCGCGTAGCCCCATGAACGCGAACGAGCCGCCGATCGGCTGGCTCATCTTGAGCGGATTGACCGAGCAGGCCTTCTTCGAGGTGGTGACGATCGCCATCCGACCTACTCCGCCGCCTGAAGCAGCGGCGCCAGCCGGGCCGCCAGGATGTCCTCGAGCCGGCCCTTGCAGGCTCCGCAGCCGCCGGAGGCGTTGGTGTGTTCCTTCACCCCATCGACGGTGGTGAGGCCATGCGCGGTGATGGCGTCCTCGATGCTGCCGAGGTCGACGGTCTTGCAGAAGCAGATCTTCTTGGCCCGCCGCGTGGTTTCGGCCAGAGACGGATCGGCGGCGATTTCGGCGGCCTGCGCGTCCATCTGCGCCATGGCCTTGGCCTGCCAGGTCTCGCCGCCATCGTCCCACGGCGCCGGCTTGCGGAGCTGCGCCCACATCGGGTTGTAGAGTGCCTTCTCGATCTCCTCCATCAGCTTGACCATGCCGATGTAACCCATATAGCCGTGGCAGCGCTCCTGGTTGATGTCGAGCCAGGGCATCGCGGCCTTCAGCGCGACGAACTGCGACTTGCCGCCCGACAGCATGATATCGGCGCGCGCGTCTTTCAGCATCTTGTACATTTCGCGCGGCGTCATGTCCTCGATCATATGGGCGTCCTGGCCCATCAGCTCCTTGATCCGCTCCTTGTCCTCCTTGGTGGACTTCTTCACGGACGTGCCGACGATCTCGAGCCCCGCCTCCTGCAGCGCGGCGACCACGGACCACGATTTCACCCCACCGGTGATCAGCAGCACCTTCTTGTCCTTGAAGCGCGGCTTGAAGCGCTCGATCGCCGCCCAGGCCTTGGCTTCCTCCCGCGCAATAACCGCCTCGGTGCGATCCATCAACTCGGCCTTCGCACCGCGCTCGATCAGCAATCGCGCGATCTCGCGCAGGGAATCGCTGGAATCCTGGATGCCGTAGAACGATCCCTCGAAATAGGGGATGCCGTAGCGCTCCTCCATCTTGCGGGCGACGTTGATCATCGCCTTGGAGCACACCATCATCGCGGCTTTCGCGCGATGCGAATAGGCGAGCTCGCGATATTTGCCGTCGCCGGAGATGCAGGAGAGGATGCGGATGCCGAGCTCGTCGAGCAGCGGCTTGATCTGCCAGAACTCGCCGGACAGGTTGTATTCGCCGATGATGTTGATGTCGTAGGGCGTAGTGTAGTCGGGCTCTTCGGTGCCGATCACGTGCTCGAGCAGCGCTTCGCCGGCGAGCTTGTTGCCGAGGTTCTTCGGGCCGACGAAACCCGGGGAATTGACCGGGATGACCGGCTTGCCGAACTTGGTCGCCGCCGCCTTGCAGACCGCGTTGATGTCATCGCCAATCATGGCGGGCACGCAGGTCTGGTAGACGAAGATCGCCGGCGGATCGTACTTCTCGATGACCTCCTTGATCGCCTTGTAGAGCCGCTTCTCACCGCCGAACACGATGTCGGTCTCGTTCATGTCGGTGGTGAAGCTGCGCCGCCAGAGATCGGAGCCCGACGAGGCGCTGCCGCGATTGTCCCAGGAATTGCCCTCGCAGGCGATCGGGCCGTGGACCAGATGCGCAACATCGGTGAACGGCTGGAGCGCGATCTTGGCGCCGTCGAAAGCACAGCCGCCGGCCGCGCCGCCCGGCTGGAGCTGTTTGGTGCAGCCCTTCTTACGCTCGGCCTCCGTCTTGTTGGCGTTCTTGCCGCAACCCGGCTCGTTGAAGACGTCCTGGATGGTGGCCGACAGCGAGCTCATTCGTCTCTCCCGTTCTTGGACCCGCTGCGCGAGCACGTCGCCCCGCAGTCTCGATCGCTCTGGCTAGACTGGTCGTCTGCCGCCGCCCGCAAATGAGGCGGCGGCAGGTCTCCCTCGCATCAACGGATGATGTCGAAGCTGTAGTCGGTCTTGGCGGGAACGTTGGTGTTCTTGTCGATCTCGTCGAATATCTTGTCGAGAATCTTGACCAGAACGTTCATACCGCCCTGATAGCCCCACACCGGATAGCGATGGTGATGGTGGCGATCGAACACCGGGAAACCGATGCGGATCAGCGGCGTGCCGGTGTCGCGCTCCAGATACTTGCCGTAGGTGTTGCCGATCAGGAAATCGACTGGCTCGGTGAACAGCAGCGAGCGCATGTGCCAGAGATCCTTGCCGGGATAGGCATGGCAGTTCTTGCCGAACGGCGAGCTCGCGAACAGTGCATCCATCTTCTCCGCCCAGGCCTTGTTGCCGTTGGTGGAGAGCACGTGGGTCGGCTCGGCCCCGAGCTCGAGCAGGAACGCCGCAAGTCCGTAGCAGAGGTCCGGATCGCCGTAGATCGCGAACTTCTTGCCGTGGATATGCGCGCTGGAGTCGGCCATGGCATCGACGAGACGGCCGCGCTCCTGCTCCAGGGCCTTCGCGATCGGCTTGCCGGTGATACGCGACAGCGTCATCAGAAAGTCGTCGGTGGCGCTGACGCCGACGGGATGGTTGAAGGCCGCAACCTCGTGACCATGCCCCGCGATGAACGGCAGCGTCTTCTCGGTGCAGTATTGCTGCATTGAGATGGTCGCCTTGGCGTGGATCGCGTTCGCGGCGTCCTCCAGCGTGGTGCCGCCGTCATACATGCGGAACTCGCCGTCGGTCGGGGTGTCGAATACGTCGCTGTTGTCGGCGAGGATGGTGTACTCGATCCCCATCAGCTCGAAGATGCGCTTGATCTCGCGGATGTTGCCGACGGTGTAGCCGTCGAAGCCGCCGATGAAGTTGACCTTGCCGTTCTCCTTCCGCTCCAGTTTCGGTGCAGTGCCGGCTTTGCCGTCCCAGAAGTGCTCCAGAATGCCCTTCAGCGCATTGTCATAGCCGGTGACGTGGCTGCCGACGAAGGCGGGCGTGTGGGCGAATGGAACGTCGAATTCGGCCGGGACCGAGCCCTTCTCCTTGGACGTCTTGATGAAGGCGTTGAGGTCGTCGCCGATCACTTCCGCCATGCAGGTGGTGGAGACCGCGATCATCTTCGGCTTGTACATATTGTAGGTGTTGGCGAGCCCGTCGATCATGTTGTTCAGACCGCCGAACACGGCCGCGTCTTCCGTCATCGACGAGGAGACGCAGGAGCTCGGCTCCTTGAAATGCCGCGACAGATGGCTGCGGTAGTAGGCGACGCAGCCCTGCGAGCCGTGCACGAAGGGCAGCGTGCCTTCGAAACCGACGGCGACGAACACCGCGCCGAGCGGCTGGCAGGCCTTGGCGGGGTTGACGGTCAGCGCTTCCCGGGCAAAGTTCTTCTCACGATATTCGGGCGTCTTGGCCCATTCCCTGATCCGCTCGACTTCCACCGGATCGTGCGGATTCTCGAACAGGGCTTTCTTGTTGGCCAGCATCTGCTGGTATTCCGGACCTCGGAACAGCTCGAAGTGATCGAGCACGTGTTCGGCATTCTGTGTCATCGTGGCACCTTTGTTGGATTCGTGTTCGATCGCCTGTCCGGGCTCCTCCGCAAGCCGGAGGAGCCAGAGCTTGCTGTTATTCCGCCGCCATCAGGCTCGGCCGCGGGGCATCCTTCCAGGGTGCCTTGGTCTTCTTCCAGATCGGGGAGTTGATCGCCATGTCCATGTCGCGGGCGAAGATCGCGAACCCGTCATAGCCGTGATAGGGACCGGAATAGTCCCAGGAGTGCATCTGCCGGAACGGCACGCCCATCTTCTGGAAGACGTACTTCTCCTTGATGCCCGAGCCGACGAGGTCGGGCTGGATCTTCTCGACGAAGCGCTCGAACTCGTAGCCGGTGACGTCGTCATAGATCAGCGTGCCGTCCTTGACGTAGTGCTGGGCGGTGCGCTGGTAGTCGTCGTTGTGGCCGAACTCGTAGCCGGTGCCGACCACCTCCATGCCGAGGTCCTCATAGGCGCCGATCACGTGGCGGGGACGCAAGCCGCCGACGAACAGCATCACGGTCTTGCCTTCGAGGCGCGGGCGATATTTCGCGATCACCGCATCCATCAGCGGTTGGTACTTGGCGATGACGCGCTCGGCGCCTTCCTTGATCTTGTCGTCGAAGAAGCTGGCGATCTTGCGCAGCGATTCCGCGATCTTGGAGGGACCGAAGAAATTGTACTCGCACCAGGGGATACCGAACTTCTCCTCCATGTGGCGGGAGATGTAGTTCATGGAGCGGTAGCAGTGCAGGACGTTGAGCTTCGCCTTGGGCGTCGCTTCGAGCTCGGCGAGGCTGCCGTCGCCCGACCATTGCGCGATCACGCGCAGGCCCATCTCCTCGAGCAGGATGCGCGATGACCAGGCGTCGCCGCCGATGTTGTAGTCGCCGATGATCGCGACGTCATAGGGCGTGGCTTCGAACGTGGGCTTGGCTTCCGGCGAGACCTTGTCGAAGATCCAGTCCCGCACCGCGTCGTTGGCGATGTGATGGCCCAGCGACTGCGAGACGCCGCGGAAGCCTTCGCAGCGGACCGGAACGATGGTCTTGCCGTCGTACTCCTTGGACTTCACCTTCGACACCGCCTCGATGTCGTCGCCGATCAGGCCGATCGGGCACTCCGACTGAATGGTGATGCCGTGGTTGAGCGGAAACAGCTCCTGGATCTCGTCGATGATCTTGGCGAGCTTCTTGTCGCCGCCGAACACGATGTCCTTCTCCTGGAAGTCGGAGGTGAACTGCATGGTGACGAAGGTGTCGATGCCGGTCGTGCCGATGTAGTAGTTGCGCCGGGCCGCCCAGGAATACTGGCCGCAGCCGACCGGGCCGTGGCTGATGTGGATCATGTCCTTGATCGGACCCCACACCACGCCCTTGGAGCCGGCGTAGGCGCAGCCGCGAATGGTCATCACGCCGGGAATGGACTTCAGGTTCGACTTGACGCCGCAATCGGACTTGCCGGCTTCGTGCACGTTGAGGTGCTTGGCGCGGCGCTTTGCGGTCTTCTCCGGATAGACCTTCAAGACCTCGTCGATCAGTTGCTTGTTGCGGGCCTTGATCTCGGCAACGCTCTCGGTGGTTGCTAGGCTCATACGAATATCCCTCGGTTATCCCTGTGTGAACGATCGGACGCCTCAACCGGCGCGCCGCTCTCGCGATCTCTCCGCGAGGTCGCCTTGCACAAGGACTTTTGCAACGAGTGTGCCAGCGTGTCCCCACGTCGAAAAACGAAGCGATTGGAGACAGATAGCTTGGAAGCTTTCTATTGTTGCAAACCCGACATCGCATCATGTCGACATGCGCGTACGCGGATGGCTGTCCGGAACGAAACAATGCGCCGCTGCCGGACGGCATCGAACATGCATTTTCCTGCACGGAGACGTCGATCGGGCCGCGGTATGGAGCTTGCTTGATGCATCTCACCAACGCATCGAGGCGAACATGCCGCTTGAAACCGCTTCCCGACCGACACCGATCGAGGACATCACCGAGAACTTCTCACTCCTCGAGGAATGGGACGACCGCTATCGCTATGTCATCGAGCTCGGACGCAAGCTGCCCGCCTTTCCCGAGGCGCAGCGCACGGACGCGAACAAGGTGCAGGGCTGCGTCAGCCAGGTCTGGCTGGCAACCACCGTCGAGCATCGGAACGGACGGCCGCTCCTCACCTTTGCCGGAGACAGCGACGCCCATATTGTCCGCGGCCTGGTCGCGATTCTGATTGCGCTCCTGTCGGGCCGATCCGCGGCGGAGATCACCGGAGAAAATCCCCTCGCCTTGTTCGAGCGGCTCGGCCTCGGCGAGCACCTGACGCCGCAACGCTCGAACGGCTTCCGGTCGATGGTGGTCCGGATGCGGGCGGATGCGGCAGCCGCGTTGGCGGAGGCCGTCTGACGCCCCGGGGGGGATCGTCAGCCGACGTCGAACGCCGTTCCGATCCGGACCATCTCGCGGCCGCGCATGATGACGAACACCGCTTGGGCCACGAACTCGACCGTGTAGTAAACCTCGCCGAGAAAGCGCCAGCTCTCGCGGACGATGCCGGCGTCGCCGGGATGCACCAGCGGCTCGCCGATATCCTTGTGCGGATACATGCCGTCGTTCCTGATCAGGGCCGCGGCGCGGACCGGCTCGCCGGGTGAAAACTCGCCGGTGAAGCGCCGTTCCATGTTTCGCGCCATCTGGCGCTGATGGGCATCGCAGACAACGCGGGCGACGGGCCGCGACTCGGCGGGCCGTCGCCTGGCGGCGATCTGGTCACTCATGAGAACAGCTCCTGCGCCCTGGTCAGGGCCTCGGCGAGCGCGTCGACCTCGTCCATGGTGTTGTAGAGTGCGAACGACGCACGGCAGGTCGCGGTCACGCCGAAGCGATCGAGCAGCGGCATCGCACAATGGGTGCCAGCCCGCACCGCAACGCCGGAGCGGTCGATGACGGTCGCGAAGTCGTGAGCATGGGCGTTGTTCATCTCGAACGACACGACCGGCCCCTTGTCGGCGGCCGTCCCGATGATCCGCAACGAATTGATCCCGCGCAGCCGCTCCTGGGCATAGGCCAGCAGGCTGTTCTCGTGCTTGCGGATCCGCGCCTTGCCGATGGATTGGACATAGTCGATGGCGGCGCCGAGGCCGATGGCCTGCACGATCGGCGGCGTTCCGGCTTCGAAGCGGTGCGGCGGCTCGCCATAGCTGACGGCGTCGCATGAGACCTCGCGGATCATCTCACCGCCGCCATTGAATGGCGGCATGGTTGCGAGATGCTCAAACTTGCCGTAGAGCGCGCCGATTCCGGTCGGTCCGTAGAGCTTGTGTCCCGTGATGGCGTAGAAGTCGCAGTCGATATCGCGAACGTCGACGTCCATGTGGACGGCGGCCTGGGAGCCATCGACCAGCACGGGAATCCCGCGCGCATGCGCCAGGCGCACGACCTCCTTGACCGGAACGACGCTGCCCAGCACGTTCGACATTTGGGTGATCGCGACCAGCCTGGTCCGTGCGTTGAGCAGCTTCTCGAACTCGTCGATCAGGAAATTGCCGTGGTCGTCAACCGGCGCCCATCTGATCACGGCGCCCTGGCGCTCGCGCAGGAAGTGCCAGGGCACGATGTTGGCGTGGTGCTCCATGATCGAGAGCACGATCTCGTCACCCTCGCCGATCCGCTCCCGGCCAAAGGTCTGCGCCACGAGATTGATCGCCTCCGTCGCACCGCGGGTGAAGATGATCTCCTCGCGCCGCTCCGCATTGAGGAACCTGGCGACCTTGTCGCGCGCGCCCTCATAAGCCTCCGTGGCCGCATTGGCGAGGTAATGCAGGCCTCGATGCACATTGGCGTATTCGCTGGTGTAGGCCTCGGTCAGCCGGTCCAGCACCGCTCTCGGCTTCTGGGCCGAGGCGGCGTTGTCGAGATAGACCAGAGGTTTGCCGTGGACCTGCATCGACAGGATCGGAAAGTCCTGACGGACACGATCGACGTCATAGCTTCCGTTGCTCACTGCCGGATGCATGGGATCATTCCCGCCCCTTGAGCCAGTCGAGCATCCTGCCCGATAGCGCCTCGCGCAGATCGTCGCGCGCGATGGCATCGATCACCTCGCCGACAAAGGCCTGGATCAGCAGCGCTTCGGCCTCTTTTTCCGGAATACCCCGGGCCATCAAATAGAATTTCAACTGGTCGTCCAGCGCGCCCGTGGTGGTTCCGTGCCCGCACTGCACATCGTCGGCGAAGATTTCCAGCTCCGGCTTGCAGTTGGCGACGGCCTCGTCGGACAGGAGCAGCGCCCGCGCCATCATCCTGGCGTCCGTCTGCTGTGCACCCTGCCGCACCGTGATCTTGCCCTGGAAAACCGCGCGCGCCTCGTCGTCGACCACGGCCTTGAACACTTCCCGGCTCTGCGAGCCGGCTGCAACATGATCGACGGTGAGCGTGATGTCCGCGTGCTGACGGCCGGCCAGAAGGCTCGCCTGGTGAACATTGGCGATGGTCCCCTCGCCTGCAAGCTTGAGAAAGAGCTGGTTGCGCACGACGGCGCCGCCGGTGACAAGGCCGAATTCGCTGTAAACCGCTTCCGCCCCGATCTCGGCCTGCAACGTTGCGATATGCAGCGCAGCGCCGCCTTCCGAGGTGACCTTGACGTGGTCGAGCCGGGCACCATCTCCGACGATCGTCCGAAGCGCGGTATTGACCTGATAGTCGGACCGATCCGGCCCCTCATGCGTCTCGATCAACGTGACGCCGGCGCCGGCCCCAATCTTCAGCGAAGACCGCGTGAACATCGCGGCAGGTGTGGCGGCCGTGGTCACGAACGCCAGATGGATCGGCCGCGTCACGACTACACCGGGATCGATCGCGATGATCACGCCATCGGCGGCGAACGCTGTATTGAGGGCGGTGGCTACGTCGTCTCCGCCGTCCAGCACGCCGTCCGCATCATCTGCATCGAGTCCGTTGACGGTGGCACGGATGCTGACGCCGGGTTCGAGATCGGCGAGATCCGACAATTCGGGCACGAAGGCGCCGTTCACGATCAGGAGCCGGCGAAAGCCGAGATTCGCAAAGGCAGCAGTGGCAATGCCCGCAGCCTCCTTGGCCGTTGCGTCGGGCCGCGACGCCAGCGGCTTGGCATCGCGCACCAGGCGCCGAAGGTCGGTATATCTCCAGGCCTCGACGCGGGAATGCGGCAGGCCTTGCGCCACGAAGCGTTCGAAAGCACCGCGCCGGACCGTCTCTATGTTGCGCCCACCGGGCAGACTCGCGCATGAGGCCGCGAACAGATCGGCCAGGCCGATCTCGGCGGCGGTCTTGACGGGACGGATCTCCGCATTCATGGGATCACGCTGCCTCGCTCTGATACTGCGCGTAACCCGTCGCCTCGAGCTCCAGCGCCAGCTCCTTGCCGCCGGTCTTGACGATGCGGCCCGCCGACAGCACATGCACGACGTCGGGCACGATGTAGTCGAGCAGCCGCTGATAATGCGTGATGACGATCATGCCGCGATCGGCGGCGCGCAGGCGATTGACGCCGTCGGCCACGATGCGCAATGCGTCGATGTCGAGACCGGAATCAGTCTCGTCGAGCACACAGAGCTTCGGCTCCAGCAGCGCCATCTGAAGCGTCTCGTTGCGCTTCTTCTCGCCGCCGGAAAAGCCGACATTGAGCGGGCGTTTCAGCATCTCGGGATCGATGCTGAGCTGCTTTGCCAGCTCGCGCACCCGCTTCAGCACGTCGGGAGAAGACAGCTCCTCCTCGCCGCGCTTCTTGCGCTGGGCATTCAGCGCCGTGCGCAGGAACGTCAAGGTGGCGACGCCCGGGATTTCGAGCGGGTATTGGAAGGCCAGGAACAGTCCCTTGGCAGCCCGCTCGTCGGGGTCCATGGCGAGCAGATCCTCGCCGTTGAAGGACACCTCTCCGCCGGTGATTTCGTAGCCCGGCTTGCCCGATAGCACATAGGACAAGGTCGACTTGCCGGCGCCGTTCGGGCCCATGATGGCGTGGATCTCGCCCTTGTTCACAATGAGGTCGAGCCCGTTGAGAATCTGGCGACCGTCGATCTCGGCCTTGAGCCCGCGGATTTCGAGGAGCGCCGTCATCACAAATCTCCCTGCTTGTTGGGTTCGAAGATGGTCATCCGACGCTCCCTTCCAGCGAGATCGAGATCAGCTTCTGCGCTTCCACCGCGAATTCCATCGGCAGCTGCTGCAGCACGTCCTTGACGAAGCCGTTGACGACGAGGCCGACCGCTTCTTCCTGGCTGAGGCCGCGCTGGATGCAGTAGAACAGCACGTCCTCGGAGATCTTCGAGGTCGTCGCTTCGTGCTCGAACGTCGCCGAGGAGTTCTTGGCCTCGATATACGGCACGGTGTGCGCGCCACATTTGTCGCCGATCAGCAGCGAGTCGCAGGCGGTGAAGTTGCGCGCGCCGGTCGCTTTCCGGTGCGCCGTCACCAGTCCACGATAGGTGTTCTGCGACTTGCCGGCGGCGATGCCCTTGGAGATGATGCGGCTCGACGTGTTCTTGCCGAGGTGAATCATCTTGGTGCCGCTATCGACCTGCTGGAAGCCGTTCGAGATCGCGATCGAATAGAACTCGCCGCTCGAATTGTCACCGCGCAAGATGCAGCTCGGATATTTCCAGGTGATTGCGGACCCGGTCTCGACCTGA
>NZ_LFJC01000003.1:5026900-5179524 GCF_002776695.1 Bradyrhizobium nitroreducens | reverse complement strand
TCAAGGAGATCGGGGCGACCATCGGCCAGATCTCGTCGATCGCGACGTCGATCGCCAGCGCGGTCGAGCAGCAGGGCGCGGCCACGCAGGAGATCGCGCGCAGTGTCCAGACCGTTGCGCAGGGCACCCAGACCGCGGCCACCGATATCGGCCAGGTCAACCGCGGCGCCGCCGAGACCGGCGCGGCTTCGGGGGAGGTGCTGCATTCGGCCAAGACGCTGTCATCCGAAAGCACCCGCTTGCGCGCCGAGCTCGATCGCTTCATGGGCAATATCAGGGCGGCGTAAGTCGCTGCGTCTGCCCCCGCTGTCGCCTTATCCTCCGCTGCCGTCCCGGATCGGCGCGCGCTTTGGGCGCGCTTGTCCGGGACGACAGCGGAGCAAGACATCACTCCCTTCCAAACGCCCGCTTCAATTCCACCTTCGCCTTCTCCAGCCGCGCGCGTTGCGTCTTCGGCAACGTCTTGCCGGCGCGGTTGATGTAGAAGGTCAGCATCGACAGCGCCGAGCGATAGGCGCCGGCCTTGCGGCGTGAGCTGTGCTCGGCCGATCGCTTCAATGACGTCGCGATCTTCTTCGGACTTTCCAGCTTGAACACACCCTGCTTGAGGTCGAGCGCGTCGCTCTGCCTGGTCACGCGCTGCGACCAGCGCTTCGGGCTCTTGCGCGCAGGCTTACGGCTTGCGCTGGTTTTCTTGTGCGCGGGTTTGCGAGATTGTGTCGTCTTTCTGACATGAGCCATGCGTCAACTCCTTGCGGCACCAACGGAAACGGACGGTCATAAGCACCGTTCCCGGGAACTCGGCGCTGCCGCAGACGTTGTCGCAGGTGGCAGGCCGAATGCCGCACCCCCTTGATCGGAACGCCCCGTCCACATCAGGTGAACCGGGGCCGCTTCCATTGATCGAACGCAACCGCCCGATGGAATTACAGCAAAGCGCAGCGCTGAATTACGCATCTGGAGTCGCGGCGGCCGCGACCGACCGCATCGTCGAGACCAGTATTCCGGCGCGGCTCGACGCGCTGCCCTGGAGCGGCTTTCACACCCGCGTCGTGCTCGCGCTCGGCATCACCTGGATCCTCGACGGGCTCGAGGTGACACTGGCCGGCGCGCTCTCCGGTGCGCTGAAGCAGAGCCCGTCGCTGCATTTCTCCAATCTCGATCTCGGCATTGCCAATTCCGCCTATCTCGCCGGCGCCGTGCTCGGTGCGCTCGGCTTCGGCTGGCTCACCGACCGCATCGGCCGCAAGAAGCTGTTCTTCATCACGCTGGCGCTCTACCTCTCGGCGACGGCCGCGACCGCTCTGTCGTGGGATGTCGCGAGCTACGCAGCGTTTCGTTTCCTCACCGGCGCCGGCATCGGCGGCGAATACACCGCGATCAACTCGACCATCCAGGAGCTGGTGCCGGCGCGCTACCGCGGCTGGACCGATCTCGTCATCAACGGCAGCTTCTGGATTGGCGCGGCGATGGGGGCGGTCGCGGCCATCGTGCTGCTCGATCCCGCCGTGATCGCGCCCGATCTCGGCTGGCGCCTCGCTTATCTGATCGGCGCCAGCATCGGTCTCGTCGTGCTGCTGATGCGGATGTGGATTCCGGAAAGTCCGCGCTGGCTGATGATCCACGGCCGTCCCGATCAGGCCCATGCGATCGTCGACGAGATCGAACGCTCCGTGATCGGACACGACCAGGACACGAGCGATGCGCGCTTCACCAAGATCCGGCTGAAGATGCGCGATCATACGCCGATCCGAGAGGTCGTGCACACGCTGTTCTCGGCGTACCGCCAGCGCGCGCTGGTCGGTCTCGCGCTGATGAGCGCACAGGCGTTCTTCTACAACGCCATCTTCTTCACTTTCGCGCTGGTGCTGACTGACTTCTACGGCATCAAGGCCGATCATGTCGGCTGGTACCTGCTGCCCTTCGCTGCCGGTAACTTCCTCGGGCCCCTCCTGCTGGGCCGGCTGTTCGATACGCTGGGGCGCCGCACCATGATCATGTTCACCTATGGCGTGTCGGGCCTGTTGCTGGCGCTCTCGGGCTATCTGTTCTCCATCGGCGTCCTCACCGCGCAGGGCCAGACCATTGCCTGGATGGTGATCTTCTTCTTTGCCTCGCCGGCCGCGAGCGCAGCCTATCTCACCGTCAGCGAGACCTTTCCGCTCGAGGTTCGCGCGCTGGCGATCGCGGTGTTCTACGCGGTCGGCACCGGCATCGGCGGCGTGATCGGACCGGCGCTGTTCGGCGCGCTGATCGACACGGGATCACGCACCAGCGTGTTCGCGGGCTATTTGCTGGGAGCGTTCCTGATGATCGCGGCCGCGATCGTGGCGTGGCGCTACGCCGTCTCCGCGGAGCGCAAATCGCTCGAACAAATCGCACGGCCGCTCGCCTTCATGGAGTAGACTGATGAAATCGGAACTTGCGGAAATGGCCATGGACGAGCAGCGCACCATGCGAGAGGACGAGGCGCCCGATGCGGTGCCGGTGCCGCATGCGCTGGTGCCGCATCTGGACGAGATCGCGATCCTGCTCGACATCGACGGGACCTTGCTCGACCTGATGCCGACACCGCGTGAGGTGTGGGTGCCGCCGGGCCTGTCGGACACGCTCAATCGCCTGACCGAGCGCACCTCCGGCGCGCTGGCGCTGGTCAGCGGCCGCTCGCTCAACGACATCGACCTGATCTTCGCGCCCGACGTGTTTCGCGCCGTCGCCGGCCACGGCGCCGAGATGCGGCTGTCGGCGGACAATGAGACCGATGACGTGCACGCGCCGCCGCTCGACAAGGAGCTGAAGCGGCGGCTGGCCGCCATCGCCAAGCTTTCGCCCGGCATTCTGCTCGAGGACAAGGGCTATTCGCTCGCGCTGCACTACCGCCTCGCGCCGCATGCGGAGAAGGCGATCTACGAATCCGTCTCGGTGATCCGCGCCGACCTGCCCAATGCGCCGATCGAGGTGCTGCCCGGCAAGTTCGTCTGCGAGATCAAGCATTCCGGATTCACCAAGGCGACCGGCGTGCGTGAACTGATGAAGCGTGAGCCGTTCAAGGGACGGCGCCCCATCTTCATCGGCGATGACGTCACCGATGAAACCGTGTTCGCGATCATGCCCGACATGAACGGGCTTGCGTTCTCGGTCGGCCGCCGCGCCATGGGCGTGAACGGGCATTTCGACGCGCCGGGCGATGTGCGTGCGTTCCTTGCCCGACTGCTCGATCCAAGGTGAAACAAAGGCAGCGCCACGCCGCCGACATGAAGCCTCGGGAACGGCGCCGTCGCGCGCCGCACTGCGTGCTGCGCATCATCAGGACACAATCTGTTTTTGCAGCGAAATCGTCGGGTTCCGCGAGGGAAACCAGTTCCAACGCGCATGCCCGATTTTGGTTTCAATTGGTTGAAACCATGACAGGAACCATATTGATGAACGGCAGTTAAACGGGTGGAATGAAGGAGGGGACGACCTGTGAACTTAGTCGTCGTTTCAAATCGTGTCACCCGCGGCAAACCCAATGAGCCCATGACGGGCGGTCTTGCGGCGGCGTTGCTGCCGGTGGTGGAACATTCTGGCGCGATCTGGGTGGGTTCCTCGGGCCGAGTCCGTGATGGCCATCAGAAGGAGCCGTTCGCCGAGATCGAAGCGCTGGGCTCGGGCGCGATCGCGACGCTGGATCTGCCGGCGGCGCATTACGGCGGCTATTACGAGGGCTTCGCCAATTCGGCGCTGTGGCCTGCGCTGCATTCGCGCAGCGATTTGATCCGCGTCTCCCGCGACGACTATGTCAGCTATCGCGAAGTCAACGCCTTCATGGCGCGCGCCCTGATGCGCTTCCGCAAGCCGAAAACGGCGTTCTGGGTGCAGGATTATCATTTCCTCGCGCTCGGCGCCGAGCTGCGCGATCTCGGCGTCGACGATCCCATCGGCTTCTTCCTGCATACGCCCTGGCCCGTCACTGCTGTGATGCAGGGCGTGCCCAATCATCGCGAGCTGATCAACGCGATGCTCGCCTACGACCTGCTCGGCTTCCAGACCGAGGACGATCGGCAGAATTTCCTCTCCTATGTCGGCGGAGAGCTCGGCCTCGCCGTCGAGGACGGCGTTGCGCTGTCGCAGCACGGCCGCACGCGCTGTGAAGTCTTCCCGATCGGCATCGACGCGGAGAAGTTCGCGGCCTATGCCGCCAAGTCCGCCTCGCATCCCGACGTGTCGCGGCTGCGGCGCAGCCTCAACGGCGAGCGTCTTGCGATCGGTGTCGACCGGCTCGACTATTCCAAGGGCCTCGTCAACCGCATCAGCGCATTCGACCGGCTCTGGACCGAGCAGCCGCAGTTTGCGCGCAGCATCTCGCTGCTTCAGATCGCCAATCCCTCGCGCGGCGCGATCGAGGCCTATGGCAACCTCCAGAACGAGGTCGCGCGCCTCGTCTCCGACGTCAACGGCCGCCACGGCGAGGTCGACTGGACACCGATCCGCTATCTGAACAAGGGCTTCAGCCAGGCCGTGCTCGCAGGGCTCTACCGCACCGCGCAGGTCGGCGTGGTGACGCCGCTGCATGACGGCATGAACCTCGTCGCCAAGGAATATGTCGCAGCCCAGAATCCGGCCGACCCCGGCGTGCTGGTGCTGTCGAAATTCGCCGGCGCGGCCAATGAGCTCGATGCCGCGCTGCTGGTCAATCCGCACGACATCGACGGCATGGCGCGCTCGATTGCGATCGCCGCCGCCATGCCGCTGACCGAGCGCAAGATGCGCTGGGACGCGATGATGAAGAAGCTGCGCGGTCACACCATCCAGCAATGGTCGGCCGATTTCGTCGCGGAGCTGGAGAAGTGCCGGACCGAGAAGGCCGCGGTCGCCACGCAGCCGCCGCAGGCGTTGCGCTGGCTGAAGTCGGCGATCTCGGGCGTGCGGTTGATTTAATTCGGCTTGCTCCTCCCTTCTCTCCGCAAGGGGAGAAGGAAGAGCGCACCTCAATAGCAATACGAAATCCCATCCAGGATCGCACATTGCCGCTTGTTCGGCGCGTTGGGATCGTCCATCGGCACCACGCCCTTGCCCTGGCCGACGAACACGCCGGGCCCGACATGCACCGAGCTCTTGTTGCCGATGATGACGCTCTGATGCGGGGTCGAGCTCGAGCGAGTGCCGTCCGGCCAGAGGATGGCGTCGCCCGATAGCACCCCGCGCCGCCCGTCGTCGCAGCTCACGTCGATCCCCTGGCGGGTGCAGACCTGGGCGGCGGCTGGCACGGCGAAGGCGAAGCCTAGGGTCGACATCAGGCCGAGGGCGGCGATGGTGCTGCGGATGGTCATGACGTCCCCAGTCGGGTTGCTGGTCTCACGTGAATCGTCGCGCCAAACCCGTCAAGGGTTCAGCCGGCCCGCCCGCCAGGACATTCGCGACGCCAGATATTATCTTGTGAATACAATATGTTATGGAAAATTCATCCGATTTCCCCACGATCCCTTGCAAAATCATCGGCGCCCCTTCAAGAGAGGGCGCTCCGGAGAGATGGCCGAGTGGCTTAAGGCGCACGCTTGGAAAGCGTGTGTGCGGGAAACCGTACCGTGGGTTCGAATCCCACTCTCTCCGCCAGCCTCCAAAATGCATCCCACTATGGCCCGGAGACCACCGGGACCAAACGGCATGGCTTCAGGTGTGTCGACCACCACGCCTCACTTGCGGGAGAGGTCGGTGCGAAGCACCGGGGGGCCTTCTGTCCGGATTGTCCCATTGCAGAAACGCGCTCCCGCGCCATCGCAAGCAGAGAGGGCGTGCATCCGTCTCAACGCCATCAACGCGATCTCATCAACGCTGGCCGCGTCATCGGATCGCATGGCGATTGTGAAGCACTTCACAACGCAGTGTGAGCTCGAAGCGTAGGCTGACATTTCTCGATGCGTGTTGCGGACGCGCTGGATCCTCTTGGCCTGGTGTGCCTCGAGGCCGGCGCGCGACCAGTCTCGGCGCCGCCTGTTCCGGCACCGTCAGTTTTGAGCCGATGACGGCCACGAAGAGCCGCGCTGGCTGGATCGTGGCAGATTGCGGAGGGCTTTGGATGAGCACACCTGCGGACCGCCTGCGAATGGCAGCATCCATCCTCAGCTTCGAGGCTCGGCGCGACAAGCAGGGGCGGCTTACAGTCTACAAGCTGCCAAGCGACGACGGCGGAGGCGCGTATGAAGTCGCCGGCATCAACGAGCGCTTCCATCCCGAGGAAGCACGGATGCTGGCCGATCTCATCGAGGCCGGACAGTTTCAAGAGGCGGAGCGGCAAGCCTGCGAGATCATCGCCACTTACACCGACAGTGTCTCGACCTGGTCGAGACAGCCGGCGATCGAGTGTTATCTGCGCGATTGCTGCTTCAATCGGGGGGCTCGTGGCGCGGCGAGAATCCTCCAGAGAGCATTGGGTGTTCCCGATAGCGGCGTGATCGACGACGCCGGCCGGGCGCTCGTTGCCGCCCGCGAGGACGACACGCTGGAGCTCTTGCAGGATATGCGCACTGCCCGCGAGCAGTACGAGCGGGATGTCGCCAAGCGCAGCGAAACGAGCAAGTTCTGGAAGGGCCTGGTTAATCGGTGGAACAACGCATTGAACGTTGCAAAGAGCTTCATCACCAGTAGTTCGAAGGAGGTTGACGTGACCGATACTCAGTTCGAAAGCTCGAATATCACACCCCAATCGCGCGGCTTCAGCGCGACAAGGGCCGCAACCA
This sequence comes from Bradyrhizobium nitroreducens, assembly GCF_002776695.1. Taxonomy (GTDB): domain Bacteria; phylum Pseudomonadota; class Alphaproteobacteria; order Rhizobiales; family Xanthobacteraceae; genus Bradyrhizobium; species Bradyrhizobium nitroreducens. Next base: position 5,172,805 of record NZ_LFJC01000003.1, on the reverse strand, counting down.
ATGCGATGTTGCTGAGCGGTGCCGGCGGCCCGGCACCGGAGCTCGCGCCGTTGGCGGAGGCGCCGGCTTTGTCGCCAGCCTTGTCGACCGGCGAGTCGACGAGGCCCGTCACCATGCGGGCGCTTCGACTGGGCTCGCAGGGACCGCTCGTCAAGGCCTGGCAGAGCTTCCTGCAAGGCCAGCATTTCGATCCGGGTGGTCTCGACGGAGAGTTTGGTGACAAGACCCAGGCAGCGACGAGCGCGTTTCAGGCAGCCAACGGACTGACGAGCGACGGTGTCGCCGGTCGACAAACGATCATCAAGGCCATGCAACTCGGCTTCGAGCTGATCGAAGAGCCTTCCTCCGACATGACGGGCTCGAACTTCCCGCCGCGGCCGGATTTTCCGCCGCTCGAAAACACGGCGGCGAGGCAGGCCGTTTTCGGCGCGTTCAACTTCGTCTCGGAGCCCCGTCCGGACAATCGCGAAAACATTCGAATCCTCGGGACGTGGGTGCGGGACAACATCGTGAGCGTTCCTATCCCGCAATTGCGGAAGGCTCTGGGGGCGCACGCTCCCGCTTCGATCCAATTCCACAGGCTCGCCGCCGGGCAGCTGAAGGCGCTTTGGGAAGACTGGGAGCGGGCGAATCTGCTGGACAGGATTCTGGCATATGACGGCTCCTTCGTGCCTCGCTTCATCCGGGGATCGACCACGCAACTGAGCAACCACGCGTTCGGGAGCGCCTTCGATATCAACGCCGACGAGAATCCGTTGGGAGCTCGGCCGGTCCTCGTGGGCAATCGCGGCTCCGTCCGGGAGCTGGTCCCGATCGCGAACAAGCATGGATTCTATTGGGGCGGACATTTTGGCACTCGGCCCGACGGCATGCATTTCGAGATCGCCTTCATTCAAAGATCGAACGAGATCGCGTAGCACGACGGCAGCTGCCGAACGCGCCAGGGATCGGTCGGGCCGGGGCACTCGGCCCGACGCTCCGGGGCACGCGCAATCCGCCGACCACATGCCGCATGCCGGTGCAATCATGCGCAGCGCGTGGATGGCCGACAATTGGTCGCATTGGCGGCTTGCGCCAACGCGCCATGCAGAAACGCACCTGTACAGCCCTGATCCAGCTCCGTAACCTCGCGCCGCTTCATTTCAGGAGGTGCCAGGTGGCGAAGAAGGCGGCGGCGAAGAAGATTGCTTCCAAGAAAAAGTCGGCGACGAAAACATCGCGCAGAACATTTCCCGCCCGGAAGGGCGTCGTTGCGAAGTCGGGCGCGAAGAAGCCGGGTGCCAAGAAGGCCACCCCGCGCAGGCCGGCTTCACCGCGCCGTCCCAAGGGACCGGCTTGGCAATGGTCGGCGGTGGAGACCGCCGCTGCCATCCGCTCCGGCGCAATCTCCGCGGTCGAAACCGTCGAAGCGCATCTCGACCGGATGCGCACCGTCAATCCGAAGCTGAATGCGGTCGTCGTCGATCTCTCGGAGGAGGCGCTGAAGGCCGCGCATGCCGCAGACAAGCAGCGCGCCAGGGGAGGTGCGCTCGGTCTCCTGCACGGCGTGCCCATCACCATCAAGGAAAACGTCGATTACGAGGGCCGGCCGAATTTCAACGGCGTGCCCGCCAACAAGGGCCTGATCGCCCCGTCGGATGCGCCCGTGGTGCGAAACCTGAAGAAATCAGGCGCGATCGTCATCGGGCTCACCAACACGCCGGAATTCTCCTTTCGCGGCTTCACCGACAATCCCCTGCACGGGCTGACGATCAATCCCTGGGACCCGAATATCACTTGCGGCGGCTCCTCGGGCGGCGCGGGCTCGGCGGTGGCCGCCGGCATCGGCACCATCGCCCATGGCAACGACATCGGCGGCTCGCTGCGCTGGCCGGCGCATTGCAATGGTGTTGCCACCATCAAGCCGACCCAGGGGCGCATCCCCGCATTCAACGCAAGCGCAACGGCCGAGCGCCCGATGCTGGCGCATCTGATGTCGGCGCAGGGGCCTCTGGCGCGCCACGTCGCCGACGTTCGTCTCGCGCTGGAGGCGATGAGCCAGCGCGATCCCCGCGATCCCTGGTGGGTGCCGGCGCCGCTGGTCGGCGAGAAGCCGAAGGGGCCGATCAAGGTGGCGCTGGCCAAGATTCCCGAGGATATGGAGGTCGATCCGTCCGTCACCGCGGCGCTGCGCCAGGCCGCCGACCATCTCGAACGGTCCGGCTACCGAGTCAGCGAGGTCGAGGTGCCCGACATCAACGGCGTCTGGCAGACCTGGTGCGACATCATCACCAACGAGACCGTGGTGATGCAGGAGGCCGGCATGCTGAAGGTCACCTCCGAGGACTTCCACAAGGCCTGGGGCGGCATGAAGGCGAAGGCCAATGTGCTCGATCTCAAAGCCTGGATGCAGGCGACTGCCGCGCGCAGCGGCCACATCCGCGCCTGGCAATTGTTCTTCGAGGACTATCCGGTGGTGCTGGCGCCGACCACGGTGAAGCCGACGCCAGGGCCGCGCGACGACACCGTCAGCGCCGAGCGTGTGCAGGAGATCTTCTGGGGCGAGATCCGCTTCATCTCGGCGATCAACGTGCTCGGCCTGCCCGGCGCGGTGGTGCCGGTGGCCTTGCATGATGGCAAGCCGATCGGCGTGCAGCTCATTGCCGGGCGCTATCGCGAGGATCTCGCGCTCGATGCGGCAGCCGCGATCGAGAAGCGGGCCGGGGTGCTCACCCATCGCCTCTGGGAAAGAATGGCGTAGTGGCGGGTACTTTCACCCTCTCCCCTTGTGGGAGAGGGTGGCTCGCCGCAGAGCGGCGAGACGGGTGAGGGGTATCTCTCCACGAGCTCGCGTGTGGATGGATACCCCTCATCCGGCGTCATAGCCGAAGCTCCGCTTCGGCGTTCTTAAGAACGGCGGCCGAAGGCCGCCTATGCCACCTTCTCCCACAAGGGGAGAAGGATGGCACCATCGCTGTCGCGGCACAGCGTGCAAATTCATTAATCTGCTTTAACCCGAATTTCAGCCAATTCGCCAACAACGGTTAGGGTTACTTCCTCGATCTCTAAGCGAATTATTGTCCGCTTTACCACCTGCCTCTAACACGGGCGAGGCGGACAACGCACATGCCTCATTCCAGGCCAATAAGTGCGGCCCGCCCACGCGGAGGTGGCACGATGCGCAACGAGACGATCGCTATTCACGCCGGTTACGAGCCCGAAGCCACCACGCACGCGGTTGCCGTGCCGATCTACCAGACTGCAGCCTACGCCTTCGACAGCGCCGATCACGGCGCGGCGCTCTTCAATCTCGAGGCCGAGGGTTTTCGCTACAGCCGCATCGCCAATCCGACCAGCGCGGTGCTGGAGAAGCGCATCGCCCAGCTCGAAGGTGGCGTCGGCGCGCTCGCGGTCGCGACCGGACAGGCGGCGCTGCATTTCGCCTTCGTCAACGTCGCCGATCACGGCGGCAACATCGTTTCCGTGCCGCAGCTCTACGGCACCACGCACACGCTGCTTTCGCACATCCTGCCGCGGCAGGGCATCACCGGCCGCTTCGCCGAGAGCGACGGACCGGATGCAGTCGCGAAGCTGATCGACGAGAACACCCGCGCGGTGTTCGCCGAGACCATCGGCAATCCCGCCGGCAATGTCTGCGACATCGAGGCGCTGGCCAAGGTCGCGCATGCGCATGGCGTGCCGCTGATCGTCGACAACACCGTCGCAACCCCGATTCTGCTCAAGCCGTTCGACTACGGCGCCGACATCGCCGTGCATTCGCTGACCAAGTTCCTGGGCGGTCACGGCACCACGCTCGGCGGCGCCATCGTCGATTCCGGAAATTTCCCGTGGGCGAAGCATGCCGAGCGTTTCCCGGCCTACAACAAGCCGGATGCCTCCTATCACGGCCTCGTCTACGCCGAGCGCTTCGGCCGGACCGCCTATATCGAGCGGGCGCGCAGCGTCTATCAGCGCACCATGGGCTCGGTGCTGTCGCCGTTCAACGCCTTCCTGCTGCTCCAGGGCATCGAGACCGTGGCGCTGCGCATGGAGCGCCACGTCGAGAACGCCCGCAAGGTCGCCGAATTCCTGCGCGGCGATCCGCGCGTGGCCTGGGTCAACTACACCGGCTTCGCCGATAGTCCGTATTACCCGTTGGTCCAGAAGTATCTGGACGGCAATGCCTCCTCGCTCTTCACCTTCGGCATCAAGGGCGGAATGGAGGCCGGCAAGACCTTCTATGATGCGCTGAAGCTGATCACGCGTCTCGTCAATATCGGCGATGCCAAGTCGCTCGCCTGCCATCCGGCCTCGACCACTCATCGCCAGATGTCGGCGGAGCAGCAGCGCGCTGCCGGCGTGCTGCCGGAGACCATTCGCCTGTCGATCGGCATCGAGCATGTCTCCGACATCATCGAGGACATCGACCAGGCGCTCGACAAGGCCTGCCGGTCAGCGCGCCTCGAGGCCGCGGAGTAGGCGGCGGCGCCAATGACGATCTTGATCGACAAGGATCAAGTCATCTCGAGCCCGGCGCTGGTGCCGACCGAGCGAGATCTCGCGCGGGATCACGGCGTCGAGCTCACGATCGGGCTCGTCAACAACATGCCGGATCCGGCGCTGAAGGCGACCGAGCGGCAGTTCATGAAGCTGCTCCAGGCCGCAGCAGGCCCGTGCCGCATCCGCTTCCACTGCTTCTCGCTTCCGAGCGTGAAGCGCTCGCCGGAAGCGCGGTGGCATGTCGAGAGCGAGTATTCCGATCTGTCCGATCTGAAGAAGCAGAAGTTCGACGGGCTGATCGTCACCGGTGCGGAGCCGGTCGCGCCCGAGCTCGACCAGGAGCCCTATTGGCGCGACCTCACCGAGCTCATCGACTGGGCCAAGGCCAACACGCGCTCGACGATCTGGTCGTGCCTTGCTGCGCATGCGGCGGTGCTGCATCTGGACGGCATCGCACGGCGGCGGCTGCCGGCCAAATGTCACGGCATCTTCGATTGCGATGTCGTGACGAGCGATTCCATGACGCACGCCGCGCCGGCGCCGCTGAAGGTCTCGCATTCGCGTCTGAACGAGATCGCGGAGAGCGACCTGGTGCAGGCCGGCTATCAGGTGCTGACACGCTCCGAGACGGCCGGCGTCGACGTTTTCGTTCGCCAATATGCCAGCCGCTTCGTGTTCTTCCAGGGCCATCCGGAATACGACGCACTGTCGCTCCAGCGCGAATATCTGCGCGACATCGGCCGCTACCTTGCGCGGGAGCGCGACAACTATCCGCGCCTGCCCGTGGGTTATTTTGACGCAGCGACGGAAGAGAAGCTGGCCCGCTTCGAGAAGAAGGCGGCGCACCAGCGCCACCCTGCGCTCACCAACGAGCTGCCCGGGCTGAATTTGCGCGCCGATATCGACGCCGGCAGCGCGGCGGCGGTACTTTTCCGCAATTGGCTGCAATATCTCAGCGCGGAGACCGAGGCGTCGATTCCTGCGCGTCAATCGAAAGATGTTGGTTCCGCGTTAGGATTACCCAGGCGTTAAGCTTGCCTCGACCGGCACGCGAATGTTTCAGTACGGAAATATGTAATCACGGGAACGCCATCGTGTGGTCGGCACTCCAGGGACGCGTGAGCAATCGGCTGGCCCGGCATTTCCGCGCCGCGCCGCACCGGCTCCTCGCGCATGCGCCGATCGTGAGCTTCACCTTCGACGATGCCCCCGACAGTGCCGCAGGCGAGGGCGCCGAGCTTCTGGAAAGGCATGGCGGCCGGGGCACGTTCTATCTCGCCGGTAGCCTGATCGGTCAGCCGTCGGACCATTGGCACGGCTTGTCGGACGACGCGATCGTCCGGCTTCACCGCTCAGGTCACGAGATTGCCTGCCACACCTTCTCGCATCAGAGCTCGGCCAATCTCGACGAGGCGGCGATGGCGCGCGAGATCGATCAGAACCGCTCCTATTTCCGTGCGATCGATTCCTCGATCAATCTGGAGAACTTCGCCTATCCCTATGGGATCGCCTCGGTCTGGCGCAAGCCGCAGCTCGCCAAGGCGTTCCGTTCGGCGCGCGGCATTCTCCCCGGCGTCAACAGCGACGTCATCGATCTCCAGTTCCTGCGCGCTTCGCCCCTGGTCGATCGCGAGATCGACAAGGCGGGCGTCGATCGCTATTTCGACGAGGCCGTCGCGAGCGGTGGATGGCTCATCTTCTACGGCCATGACGTTGCGGACACGCCGAGCCCCTATGGCTGTACCCCGGACCTGATGCGCCACGCGCTGGAAGCCGCCGGACGGCGCAACATGCCGATCGTGACGGTCGCAGAGGCGCTGCGCAGGATCGGGGCGTAGTTTTTTTCTTTCCTTCTCCCCTTGCGGGAGAAGGTGGCGCGAAGCGCCGGATGAGGGGTTAAGTCCGCAAAGCAATCCCTATCGAATTCGCGGTGACAGACCCCTCACCCGTCTCGCCGCTCCGCGGCGAGCCACCCTCTCCCACAAGGGGCCCACAAGGGGAGAGGGGGAGGTAACGCTCTGCGCAGCAAACACTCTTGCCACGCCGACGCGGCCATGCGACTGGCCTTGTGACGAATCTCACGGCCCTGGTTCCAGCCAAGCATGTCCGCTCCCTCCACCGCTCCGCTTCCTGCGCCGGCCAACGGCCGCGACGCGCTGTCGGTGCTGCATTCGGTGTTCGGCCTGCCGGGTTTCCGCGGCGCGCAGGGTGAGATCGTCAGGCACGTCACGGATGGCGGCAATTGCCTGGTCCTGATGCCGACCGGCGGCGGCAAGTCGCTGTGCTACCAGCTTCCCTCGCTGCTGCGCGAAGGCTGCGGCATCGTGGTGTCACCGCTGATTGCCTTGATGCGCGACCAGGTCGCGGGCCTGCTTGAGGCCGGCGTCAATGCCGCCGCGCTGAACTCGTCGCTCAGCTTCCAGGAGGCCTCCGACATCGAGCGGCGCCTGCTCGCAGGCGATCTCGATCTGCTCTATGTCGCGCCGGAACGGCTGGTGACGCCGCGCTGCCTGTCGCTGCTGGCGCAGGCGAAGGTGGCGCTGTTCGCGATCGACGAGGCGCATTGCGTCTCGCAATGGGGGCATGATTTCCGGCCCGAATATGTCGGCCTCTCCATCATTGCCGAGCGCTTTCCCGACGTGCCGCGCATCGCGCTGACCGCGACCGCCGACGAGCTGACGCGCAAGGAGATCGTCGAGCGGCTTCAACTGACCGGCGCGCCGCAATTCGTCTCCAGCTTCGACCGGCCCAACATCCGCTACGAGATCGTCGACAAGCGCAACGCCGTGTCGCAGCTGAAGGAGTTCATCCGCGAACGTCATATGGGCGATGCCGGCGTGGTCTATTGCCTGTCGCGCAACCGCGTCGAGGAGGTCGCTGCCGCGCTTGATGACGCCGGCATTGCGGCGCTGCCCTATCATGCCGGGCTCGACAGCGGCGTGCGCTCGCGCAACCAGGACCGCTTCCTCAACGAGGACGGCATCGTCATCGTCGCGACCATCGCATTCGGCATGGGCATCGACAAGCCCGACGTGCGCTTCGTCGCCCATCTCGACCTGCCCAAGAGCATCGAGGCCTATTACCAGGAGACGGGGCGCGCCGGCCGCGACGGCAAGCCGTCGGCAGCCTGGATGGCCTATGGGCTCTCCGACATCGTGCAGCAGCGTCGCATGATCGACGAGTCCAGCGCCTCCGACGACTTCAAGAGGGTCTCGATCGGCAAGCTCGATGCGCTGGTCGGCCTGGCCGAGACCGCGCAGTGTCGGCGCCGGCGGCTGCTCGCCTATTTCGGCGAGGCGGTGACCGCGGAGAATTGCGGCAATTGCGACAATTGCCTGACGCCGCCGAAGATGCGCGACGGCAAGGTGCTGGCGCAGAAGCTGCTCTCCTGCGCCTATCGCACCGGGCAACGTTTCGGCGCGATGCATCTGATCGACGTGCTGATCGGGCGCCTGACCGAGAAGGTGACGCAGTTCGGCCACGACAAATTGTCCGTGTTCGGCATCGGACGCGAGCTCAACGAGAAGCAGTGGCGCACCGTGTTGCGGCAACTGGTGGCGATGGGCCATTTGCAGAGCGACAGCGAGGCCTATGGCGCGCTGAAGCTGACTGAAAGCGCGCGCGGCGTGCTGCGCGGTGAGACCGAGGTCTGGCTGCGCGAGGAGGCGCCGCAGGCCCGCGTTCGCGCCAGCCGTGCCAAGTCACGGCGCGGCGATCTGGCGCCCGCGGCAGGCACGCCCCCGGGCGATGTCGACCCCGAATTGCGCGCGCGGCTGCGGTCATGGCGGTCAGACATCGCACGCGAGCGTGGCGTGCCGGCCTATGTCGTGCTGCACGATGCCACCATCGACGGCATCGTCCGGGCCTGGCCGACCACGCTGGATGAGCTCCGCAACGTCCCCGGCATCGGCGACAAGAAGCTCGAGCATTACGGCGACGAGCTGCTGCAGATCGTCAGGACGCGGTAGGCGCGCCCTGATCTCTCCACGTCGTCATCCCGGACAAGCGCGCCCAAAGCGCGCGCAGATCCGGGATCCATACCGCGTGATCTATGTTGAGGCAGGCGCGACGACGTTCTTCGCCAAACCACTTCCCGTGGTTATAGGTCCCGGGTCTGCGCTTACGCTTGCCCGGGACGACAGTGGTGTACGAGGCGAGAGCTACGCTATTTCACCCGTTCCGGAACGCATACGCATATCCGTTCAGGGCCGGCGCGCCGCCGAGATGGGCGTAGAGGATCTTCGCACCCTTCTCGAAATAGCCTTTCTTCGTGAGGTCGATCAGGCCCTGCATCGACTTGCCCTCATAGACGGGGTCGGTGATCATGCCCTCGAGGCGCGCGGTGAGGCGGATCGCCTCCTTGGTCTCTTCCGACGGCACGCCATAGGCGGGATAGGCGTAGTCCTCGATCAGCACGACGTCATCGGAGACGAGGTCCTTGCCGAGCTCGACGAGCTCAGCGGTGTTCTTCGCGATCTCGAGCACCTGCGCCTTGGTCTGGTCAGGCGTGAAAGAAGCATCGATGCCGATCACTTTTCGCGCACGGCCATCGGCGGCGAAGCCGACCAGCATGCCGGCATGGGTCGAACCGGTGACGGTGCAGACCACGATGTAGTCGAACTTGAAGCCGAGCTCGGCTTCCTGCTTGCGCACTTCCTCGGCGAAGCCGACATAACCGAGGCCGCCGAATTTGTGCACGGAGGCACCGGCAGGGATCGCGTAGGGCTTGCCGCCCGCCGCCTTCACTTCCTCGATCGCCTGCTCCCAGCTCTTGCGGATGCCGATGTCGAAGCCGTCGTCGACCAGGCGCACGTCGGCGCCCATGATGCGCGAGAGCATGATGTTGCCGACACGGTCATAGACCGCATCCTCGTGCGGCACCCAGGCTTCCTGCACCAGGCGGCACTTCATGCCGATCTTGGCCGCGACCGCCGCGATCATGCGGGTGTGGTTGGACTGCACGCCGCCGATCGAGACCAGCGTGTCGGCATTGGAGGCGATCGCATCGGGGATGATGTATTCGAGCTTGCGCAGCTTGTTGCCGCCATAGGCGAGGCCGGAATTGCAATCCTCGCGCTTGGCATAGACCTCGACATTGCCGCCGAGATGCTTTGACAGCCGTTCCAGCTTCTCGATGGGCGTCGGGCCGAAGGTCAGCGGATAGCGCGGAAATTTGTCGAGCTTCATGGGTCATCCCGATTGGCGTTGGTGCTGGCTGCTGCCTAGCATCGCCCCGGAAAAATGTGCTCTCGAATATTGCGCCCATATTGCGCATCTTCTTGCGCATTATGCGACTATTGCTAATAATTCTTCCGAGATATAGCCAATATATGAAAGCTTCTTTCATGGCCGCCCGGCTCGACCGCACCGACCTTAAGATCCTGAGATTGCTGCAGAATAACGGCCGGCTGAGCAATGCCGAGCTGGCCGAAACGGTCGCGATCAGCCCCGCCACCTGCCACCGCCGCACCCAGCGCCTGTTCGAGGACGGGTTCATCGCTGCCGTCCGCGCCATGATCGCCCCCAAGAAGGTGGCCAAGGGCACGCTGGTGATGGTCGGCGTCGTGCTCGACCGCTCGACGCCGGAGAGCTTCGCGATCTTCGAGCAGGCGGTCGCAAAACTGAAATTCGTGCTCGACTGCCACCTGGTCGCCGGCGACTTCGACTATTTCCTCAAGATCCGGGTCGGAGACATGGAGGATTTCAACCGCATCCATGGCGAGCAGCTCATCGCGCTGCCGGGCGTGCGTCAGACCCGCACCTTCTTCGTGATGAAGGAAGTCGTCGACAACGCGCCGCTGGAGTTTTGAGCGCACTTGATGCGCGATCCGCATCATGAGAGGTTCGCGCGATGCAGACATTCCCCTTTCGCCACCTCAATCCGGCCGGGCCGGCTTACCGGCGCGGCTGGATTGACGAGGCGGTCGCCGCGATCGAGGCCGACCAGTGCCGTACCGCCGACACGCATCTGATCCGCCTGATCGTGCCGGCGCTATCGGGCATCGACATCTATCTGAAGGACGAGTCGACACATCCGACCGGCAGCCTGAAGCATCGCCTGGCGCGTTCGCTGTTCCTTTACGCGCTCTGCAACGGCCACATCCGCGAAGGCACGCCTGTCGTCGAGGCATCGTCGGGATCGACCGCGGTGTCGGAAGCCTATTTTGCGCAGATGATCGGCGTGCCCTTCTACGCCGTGATGCCGCGCACGACCTCGGCGGAGAAGATCGCCGCGATCGAGCATTATGGCGGCAATTGCCACCTGATCGACGACGGCCGTGCGCTGTATGCTGAAGCGGCCGCGCTCGCCGCCCGGCTGAACGGCCATTACATGGACCAGTTCACCTTCGCCGAGCGCGCCACGGACTGGCGCGGCAACAACAACATCGCCGAATCGATCTTCAGCCAATTGCAGGGCGAGCCGCGTCCGCTGCCGGATTGGGTCGTGATGGGCGCGGGGACCGGCGGCACGTCGGCCACCATCGGCCGCTATTTGCGTTATCGCCAGTATCCGACGCGTCTGTGCGTCGCCGATGTCGAGCACTCCGCTTTCTTCGACTGCTTCCGCTCGCAGGACCGCTCCCGTGTTTGCGACCGACCGTCGCTGATCGAGGGCGTCGGACGGCCGCGCTGCGAACCGTCCTTCGTGCCGGGCGTGGTCGACCGCATGATGAAGATTCCGGACGCGGCGACGATCGCAGCGATGAACGTGCTGTCGCGGCGGCTGCGCCGCGTGGTCGGCGGTTCGACCGGCACCAATTTCTTGGCGCTCTGTCGGCTCGCCGCGGAGATGCGCAAGGCGAATGTGACGGGATCTCTGGTGACGCTGATCTGCGATTCCGGCGAGCGCTACCGGCAGACCTATTATGAGCCGGCATGGCTGAAGGCGCGCGGCCTCGATCCGGCGCCGTTCGAGGCGGCGCTGTCGTCGTTCCTCGAGACAGGTGCGCCATTGGCGCTGGACGTCGACGACGTGGTCAATCCGCAGAACGCGTGAAGCCTCGACGGGCTCCAATCCGTGTCTCCACGCCATTTGCAAAATTGCACGGCCGTCACGGCAACTTCACTTGCCTTGTGCGGGTGCGCAGGCGAGCCTCGCGCCCTCTCAACGAGGAGATCTCCGCCGTGCGCCTTCCCATTCTCGATCCCAAGGATCTGACCGCCGAACAAAAGCCGCTCTATGACGACATGCGGGCCGGCATCAAGGACCATTTCAAGGGCTTCGTGAACATGCGCGAGGACGGCGCGTTGCTCGGACCCTGGAATCCCTGGGTCCGCGAGCCGCGCTTCGGCAAGCCGGTGTGGGAGCTGGTCAAGGCGATCGCGTCGAACCCGCTGCTGCCGGCGCCGGTGCGCGAGGTCGCCATCCTCGTCACCGGCTCGCATTTCCGCTCCGGCTACGAGCTCTATGCCCATGTGCTGGTTGCCGAGCAGCGCGGCCTCTCCGACGAGAAGCTCGCGACCATCGTCGCCGGACAGCGGCCGGTCGACCTCACCAGGCAGGAGGCCGTCGCCTACGACGTCGCCTCCGCGCTGGTCGGCGGCGGCGTGCTGCCGGAATTGACCTGGCGCGCCGCGGTGAAGGAGTTCGGCGAGCATGGCGCCGCCGAGCTGTCCTATCTCGTCGGCGTCTACTGCATGGTCTCGGTCACGCTCAACACGTTCGACGTGCCGGTGCCGGACTAGAGCGTTTTCGAGCGAAGTGGACACCGGTTCGCGTGAAGAAAACGCGTCAAAACAAGAATCTAGAGCTTCGGTTCTGATTCAATCAGAACCGAAAAGGCTCCAGACGCTCCGAAATTCCTCCCGCTTGAGACGTACGGCACATTGGGTGTCGTCAAGGTCCGCTAAGAATCGCTTGAGGTCCTTGGACTGAGCGGACGTGATGCGGATCGGAATGGCGCCGTTGCGCATCGGCGCGGCGGCGGGACAGTGGCCCGGGGAGCCGGGCATCGGCCGGCGGATGCTCGGCAGCCGGGGATCGTCCAGAAGCTCCGTGCCTCGCGCGACGCCCAGGCGATCCGTTCGGTGCTGCCGCCGGCGACGGGGGCGTGAGGCCAATCATCGATATCGTTGGGTCCGGACCGCGCGTTTGCCCGAAGCGACCTCCGAGGTCCGCTCGCGGTGCAAGTTCCGGGAGCGTCGACCGCGCGAAGGCGGCCGCGATGCGCGGTAAGGAAACATTGGCCGTGCTCCGGGAAGGGCAGCTCAGGGCCGGCCTGCACCCCGCCGACGATTCCGAGGCCTACGAAAGCGCGATCTGGAAAGCGCCAGTCGCCGGCGTGGAGAAGCTTGCCAGAACGGTGATCCGCAGCTCGATCACCGTCAACGTGGTCGCGTCGATGGGCGTCCTCAACCCCGCGCTGATTCCTGCAGAGTGGAGCTATGTGCAACAGGCCGTTGCGCTCCTGATGTGGCTCGTCCTGATCTACGCCAGCGCTTTCGTGCGTCCACGCATACGTGTGCAGCCCAATCCCGATCTCATCGCGCTGGTCGCCTTCTATGCCCTCGCCGCCATTTCCGTCCTGTGGACCGGCCTCGCCGCCGCGGCGATCATGAAAAGCGCGGCACTCGTGGTGACGACCTTCGGTGCGTACTGCCTCATCACGCGTGTCGACATCGACGAGATCGTCGGATCGACGGCATTGGGGTTCTTCATTCTGGTCGCCGCCTCGACCCTCTGTGCGGTCTTCGTGCCTGAGATCGGCGTCGATCAGAGCTGGATGCACAATGGCCAATGGCAGGGAATCTACGAATCGAAGCAGACGCTCGGCTTCATCAGTGCATATCTGATGTTCTTTGCCTGCTATCAGAAGATGGCGGGGCAGGGATGGATCGCATTCCTCACGACGTTTCTCCTGGCGTCGACATGCGTCGTCGCCTCGGAATCGCGTGGTGCCGGCGCTGTTGCCGTTGCCGCGTGTGGGTTGCTGGTGACTTCGATGTGGTCGATCCGCTGCATGAGAGCTTATGCGGTGCTGCCATTCATCATGAGCCTCCTGGCCGCCCTGCTGTTCCTGTACTTCTATGTGACGGGCTACGATTCCATTCATCTCGGTGAATCGACCATCGATTTGACGGAGCGGACCTTCATTTGGCAGTACGCCATCGGCCATTTCAACGATGCGCCCCTGCTGGGCTTTGGCATCAACGGATTCTGGACGCGCCCTTCGATTTACGACTATTTCAACCAGAACCATGGTTGGGTGCTCGACAATTACCATAGCGGTTACATCGCAGTGGCGATTGAAACCGGGTTCCTGGGATACGTGCTGTTCGTCGCAAGCGTCTATCTGTTCTCGGAAAAGGTCCTGTACTTGATCGCCACCCGGTCGATCGATCGTCGCCAGTGCGCCCTCATCATCGGATTTGTGGTCCTGAGCTTTCAATCGAATTTCACAGAGACGATGTTCCTGCGCTCGACGATGTTCACGTCGGTGCTTCTTGTCGCATTCTTCTTCGCGGTGTGCAGGCCGGTGCCGCAGCAAGGCCCGCAGCAATGATGGTGGAAACACGATGAAGGCCATCTGCGCCCGTTGGTCGGTGAGCTTGGGCTTCGCCTTGGCGATAGCCGCTCTCGCAATCTGCTCCCGGGCCGGCGCAGCCGGGCAGGGCACCGCGCGCGCGCCAGGAGAGTTGGGACGCGGCATCAACATTCTTGGCTACGACGGCATCTGGGAAGGAGGCCGGAACGCGCCATTTCGTCTGGACAACCTCACGGCCATCCGGAACGCCGGGTTCTCGCATGTCCGGATCAATTTCTTCGGTTTCAAGTTCATGGGGCCGGGGGATCGGCTGGATGAAGCGGTCTTGAAGCGGCTTGATGTCGTGATCGAGGAAGTGCTCGCCCGGAATCTCATCCCGGTTCTCGACGAGCACGACACGGACACTTGCCAGCGCGACGTGGCCGGATGCGCCGAAAAGTTGAAAGCGTTCTGGACCCAGATCGCCGGCCGATATGCCGGAAGATATCCGACGCTTGTCTTCGAGGTCCTCAACGAGCCGGGTGGGCAGATGACGTCCACCAGCTGGAACACCCTGCTGAACGAGTGCCTCGGCATCATCCGCACCAGCAACCCCGGACGGACGGTCATTGCTGCCGTCCTCAACGTCGATGACATGCCGGTCGAGGACCTGGCCCTGCCGTCAGGTGACAGAAACCTCATCGTCACGTTTCACTATTACGCGCCGATACGCTTCACCCATCAGGGTGCGCCGTGGTCGCCAATTTTTTCGCGACTCGGACCGCTCGATTGGGGCACTCCGGAGGATGAACGGAGGGCACTTGCCGATTTCGAGAAGATTCGCGGCTGGTCCGAAAGGGAGAAGCGCCCGATCTATCTCGGCGAGTTCGGCGTGTACGAGCGTGCTCCGGCCGAAGCCCGGACGCGATATCTGTCGTTCGTGGCGCGAAATGCGGATCGGCTTGGCTGGGCATGGGCCTACTGGCAGTTCGACCATGATTTCGCTGCCTTCGATAGCGCGCGTCAAACCTGGAAGCCGGACATCATGCGGGCGCTGATGTCGCGTGCACGCTGATCGCGGCTGTTGGTCATCACGATCGGTGTGCCGCCGGTGGCGTAGAGCGCAAGCAGCGCGAGGCCGGGCGCGATTTCCGGCGCCTCGGGGAGCAGGCCTCGCGCCGCTCGCTTGAACCCGAACCGCACCATCCGCGACCAACTTCGCGGTCGCACACCGATATCGTCCCGAGACGGGTACGGATTCAGCGCAGGATTCTGAGACATGATTTGCGCTTCGATCGGCCGGGTTTTCGGTCTGCTTTGCTCCGTCACCATTGCCGCCACGGCGGTGGCCCTCGCCGACGAGGCGGCCAACGACCGCGTCATCGCGGAGAAGACCGGGATCATCGCGGCCGATCCGGCCAACGCAGCCGCTTACGAGCTGCGCGGGGAAGCCTGGTACCTCAAGCGGGACTGGAATCGCGCCTTCGAGGATTGCGGCGCTGCGATCCGGATCGATCCGAATTTCGGACGGGCCTATCATTGCCGCGGCCGCGCCTATTCCGCCAAAGGGGACCGTGACCACGCGATGGCCGACTACAACGAGGCCATTCGTCTCGATCCGGGTTACGGAGCGTCCTATGCCTCGCGCGCCGAGGAATATTTCAACAGGCGTGATTACGATCTCGCGATCTCGGGCTTCACCGATGCGATCGAACGCAGCCCCAGGCAGGCTTACCGTGCGCTGGTCAAGCGAGGAGAGGTGTACGCCGCGAAGGGCGACACCGAGCGAGCCGTCGCCGACTACAGCGAGGCGATGCAGCGCAATCCAGCCGCAGCCTTGCCCTACGAGTTGCGGAGCACCATTCGTCTCGCCAAGGGTGACATTGATGCGGCTCTCGCTGACTGTGAGAGTGCCGTCCGTCTGGAGCCCGCAAGTGCCGGCGGCCACTATTGCCGGGCCATGGTGTTCCTGAAGAAGGACGATGTCGACGGCACTATCCGGGAGCTGGATGACGTCACCAGGATCCTGCCATCCTTCGAGAGAGCCTATGTCATTCGCGCCGTGGCTCTGCACAGGAAGGGCGACGACAAGCGTGCTCTGGCAGATCTGGACGAAGCACTTCGATTGCAGCCCGGGAATGTGGAGGCCTATCGCAATCGTGCGGGCGTGTTTCGGGATATCGGACAGTACGATCGCGCACTCGCCGACTACAAGGAGGCGATCCGGCTCGATCCGAACAACCAGGTCACCCTGGCCAGTCGCGGCCTGCTCTACATGATGATGTCAGATCCAAAACAAGCGCGCGCCGATTTCAACAGCGTGCTCGCGCTGCCGCCGGCCGACAAATGGGCCGTGGACACCGCGCGCGAGGGACTGGGTTTGCTGAAATGATGAGAGTGGGGAGCATATCTTCGCGCTCGTGCCCCGGACGCAGCGCAGCGCTTCTTCAGCGGTGCGCTGCAGAGCCGGGGCCCATGTCTCCATAGCGCTCGTGTTGCCTCCTGGATCCCGGCTCTGCGCAGCAGCGTTGCACGCTGCAGCGCGTCCGGGACACGGGAGTTGCGTGTGCCGTAGCCTCACACTCCGTCATTGCGAGGAGCGCTTGTGACCAAGCAATCCAGAACCTTTCCACGGAGGGATTCTGGATTGCTTCCGACTTCGTCAAGGCTTCGGCGGACAAGTCACTGCGGCCGCAATGACGATGCAGCAGCGTCATCGCCAAAATTAAAACGGGCACGCCTTCACCTGAAGGCATGCCCGTCAAAACTCTCTTCGTGCGACGCGCGTGCGCTCAGTGCACGCTGACGGCTTGCAGCTCGTTGCTCCAGGCGTTGGCGATCGCGGCTTCGCGGCTGTCGGTCAGCATGATCGGCGTGCCGTCTGCGGCGTGGAGCGCGAAGAGCTTGAGGCCCGGCGCGATTTTCGGCGCTTCCGGAAACAGGCCCGGCACGTCTTCCGAGCGGATCTGCTTCACATAGGCGATATGGCCTTCGCCGAGGGTTGCCAGCGTCTCGGGCGAGACGGCCTTGGCTTCGTATTCGAACGCAACGTGACCTTCACTCATGGTCTCGACTCCTCTGGAACACTAAGCGGTCGAGTCCGCTACTCGTTCCATTATTCGTGCTCATTGATAGCGATTGTCTTAACGATCCTCTCCGGTTCAGGCCGGGCCAGGTCGATCGACAACAACCCGTTCTTCAGATCCGCACCCAGCACCAGCATCCCCTCCGCCAGCACGAAGGTGCGCTGGAAGTGGCGCGCGGCGATGCCGCGATGGATGTATTGCCGGGTCTTGTCGTCCTGCTGACGCCCGCGGATCACGAGCTGGTTTTCCTCAATGGTTACATCGAGTTGGTCGCGGGTGAATCCGGCGACCGCCAGCGTGATGCGTAAGCGCTCGGGCTGGCCGTCCGCGCCGCCACACCTCTCGATATTGTAGGGAGGGTAGCCGTCGGCGCCTTTGACGACGCGATCGAGCACGCGCTCAATCTCGTCGAAGCCCAGAAGGAACGGACTGGATAACGTGGGAACACGAGACATAGTTTACAAAGTCCTCGCAGAAGCGACTTTGGTGTGTCGGGGCCCGCAAGTGGCACCCCTTGATCAGCAATATGGGCACGTTCCCGTGTTGGTTCAAGGACGTAGCGGGGGGAGCTGTGGATGGGGAGCGCCGGCCGCGCCGGTCCGTTCTTGCCATCGCTGAGGTGTCAGCCATGTCTCCGAACGCTTGGCAGAGATTTCCTTCAGGCTGAGTCGACCAGCGCAGGAGCGACGATTTTCCGTCGCCAATTTCCTCAACGAAAACAATGCCCCTTCTACTGTGCATGGGGTTGTTTTCGCAATTTTGGTTTGGGAGGCTTCGGAAGCCCTCAGGCCTCGAGCCGCGTCCGCCCATCGCCGCTGAACAGATGCAGCTTCTGGCGAACAGCCGCGACCCGGATTTTCGCGCCGATGGCGGGCGCCTCGGTTCCGGGAATGCGCACGATGATCTCGCCGGGCGGCAGTTCGCCGGGTGTGGCGGCGACACGTTGCTCTTCCTGCTCGCGGGAGCCATAGACGAAGGTCTCGGCGCCGACGCGCTCGATCGCCTCCACGGTGAGCGGCAAGGCGACGCCGCCATCCGGGGTCTGGTCGGTGATGACGAAGTCTTCCGGGCGGATGCCGAGGATGCCGGCGTCGGCCGCGTTGCTGCCGGCCAGCTGCGAGCGGATCTCCTCGGGCCGCGTCGACATCAGATTCATCGGGGGAGCGCCGATGAAGGAGGCGACGAAGGTGGTCGCCGGCTTCTCGTAGATCGCCAGGGGATTGCCGATCTGCTCGACCTGGCCGCCGTTCATCACGACCAGGATGTCGGCCAGCGTCATGGCTTCGAGCTGGTCGTGGGTGACGTAGATCGACGTGGTGTTGAGCCGGCGCTGCAATTTGCGGATCTCGACCCGCATCGCGATGCGGAGTTTCGCGTCGAGGTTCGACAGTGGCTCGTCGAACAGGAACACCTTCGGCTGGCGCACGATGGCGCGGCCCATGGCGACGCGCTGACGCTGGCCGCCGGAGAGCTGGCGCGGCTTGCGCTCCAGCATCGACGACAGCTCGAGCACGCGTGCGGCTTCCTCGACGCGGGTCTTGATCTCGGCCTCGGCCATGCCGCGGTTGCGCAGGCCGTAGGCCATGTTGTTGTAGACGCTCATATGCGGATAGAGCGCGTAGTTCTGGAACACCATCGCGATGTCGCGATCGGCGGGCTCGATCTGGTTGACGATGCGGCCGCCGATGTCGATCTCGCCGCCGGTGACGGTCTCGAGGCCCGCAACCATGCGCAGCAGTGTGGACTTGCCGCAGCCGGAGGGGCCGACCAGCACGCAAAACTGTCCGTCGCCGACATCGACGTCGACGCCCTTGATGGCCTCGAAGCCGCCGGGATAGGTCTTGCGGACGTTGCGCAGGGTGACGTTAGCCATGAAAACTCGCTTCTTACTTTTCCGTCTCGACCAGACCGCGCACGAACAATTTCTGCATCACGACGACGACGAAGACCGGCGGCAGCATCGCCAGCACGGCGGTCGCCATCACGATCGGCCATTCGGTCAGCGCGTCGGTGGTGGTGATCATCTTGCGGATGCCGACCTGGATGGTCTGCATGTCGTCGCGGGTGGTGATGAGCAATGGCCAGAGATACTGGTTCCAGCCGAGGATGAACAGGATCACGAACAGCGCCGCCATGTTGGTGCGCGACAGCGGCAGCAGCGTATCCCAGAAGAAGCGCAAAGGACCTGCGCCGTCGATGCGCGAGGCCTCCAGCAGCTCGTCCGGCACGGTCATGAAGAATTGCCGGAACAGCAGCGTCGCGGTGGCCGAGGCGATCAGCGGCAGCGCGAGGCCCGCATAGCTGTCGAGCATGTGCAGATCGGCGACGATCTTGTAGGTCGGATAGATGCGGACCTCGACCGGCAGCATCAAGGTGATGAAGATGATCCAGAAGATCGGCATCCGCAGCGGAAAGCGAAAATACACGATCGCATAGGCCGAGATGATCGAGATCGCGATCTTGCCGACCGCGATCAAGAGCGCCATCACCAGCGAGTTCAGCATCATGTTGCCGACCGGCTCGCGGGTCGAGCCGCTCGTGCCGACGAAGATGGTCTGGTAGTAGGTCTCGAAGAAATGACCGCCGGGCAGTAGCGACATCTGCCCGTTCGCGATCAGCGCGTTGTCCTGGGTCGAGGCGACGATCGCGATGTAGACGGGAAACGCGACGATCGCGATTCCGATCCAGAGAATGAAATGGGCGACGTAGCGCCGAATGCCCTCGTCCTCGACCATCAGTAGGTCACCTTGCGTTCGACGAAGCGGAACTGGATTCCCGTGAGCACGATCACCATGATCATCAGGATCACCGATTGCGCCGCGGAGCTGCCGAGATTGCCGCCGAGCAGGCCGTCGGAATAGACCTTGTAGACCAGCGTCTCCGTCGACTTGCCGGGACCGCCGCGGGTCATGGTGTCGATGATGCCGAAGGTGTCGAAGAAGGCGTACACGATGTTGACGACCAGCAGGAAGAAGATGGTCGGCGAGAGCAGCGGGAAGGTCACGGTCCAGAACCGGCGCATCGGACGCGCGCCGTCGATCGCGGCGGCCTCGAGCACGCTCTTCGGGATGGCTTGCAGGCCCGCGAGGAAGAACAGGAAATTGTAGGAGATCTGCTTCCAGGCGGCGGCGAGGATGATCAGGCTGGCGGCCTGGTCGCCGTCGAGCAGCGGATTCCAGTCGATCCCGGCAGCGCGCAAATAGCGCGAGATCACACCGAGCGAGGGATGCAGCATGAAGATCCAGAGCACGCCGACGACCGGCGGCGCAACCGCATAGGGCCAGATCAGAAGCGTGCGATAGAGCGTCGATCCGCGCAGCGGCTTGTCCGCCATGACGGCGAGCAGCAGCGCGACGGACAGCGACGAGACCGCGATGGCGAATGAGAAGAAGAAGGTCCGCAGGATCGATTCGAAATAGGCGGGATCCCTGAACAGCTCGATGTAATTGTCGAACCAGACGAAGCTCGTCGACAGACCGAAGGCGTCCTGCAGCAGGAAGGACTGGATCACCGCCTGCAGGGCGGGCCAATAGAAGAAAATCAGGACGATCGCGAGCTGCGGCGCAACCAGCGCGTAAGGCAATAGCTTCGATTGGAAAATGGCTTGCTTTTGCATGATGGACGGCACCGGCAGGCCGCGTGGCCTGCCGGCGCCTTCGCCTTATTTTACGGCGGTCTTTTCGAACTGGCGCAGCATGGTGTTGCCGCGCTCGACGGCGGCATCCAGCGCCTGCTTGGCGGTCTTCTTGCCGGCCAGCGCCTGCTCGATCTCCTCCGACCAGACGTCACGCAGCTGAACCATGTTGCCAAGGCGCAGGCCGCGCGAATTCTCGGTCGGCTCCTTGTTGGTCAGCTCGAGCAGCGGGGTCTCGAGATAGGGCTGATCCTTGTAGAAGCCCTCGGCCTTGGCCTTCTCGTACGCCGCCTTGGTGATCGGCAGGTAGCCCGAGGCCTTGTGGATGTAGACTTGGCGATCGGTGTCCGAGAGGAAGCTCAGGAACTTGGCGACGCCCTTGTAGTCGTCGGCCGGCTTGCCGCCCATCACCCAGAGCGAAGCACCGCCGATGATCGAGTTCTGCGGCGCGCCCTTGACGTCCGGATAATACGGCATCGGCACGGCGGTGAAGTTGAACTTGGCCTGCGCCTTGACGTTGCCGAAGAACGCCGAGGAGGTCAGGTAGAGCGGGCATTCACCCGAGGTGAAGCGGCCTTCGCCGGTGTTGGTACGGCCGGCATAGTCGTAGGTCTTGTCCTTCTGCAGCTCGACCAGCTTCTCGAGATGCTTGACCTGCAGCGGGCCGTTGAATTCGAGCACGGTGTCGAAGCCGTCGAGGCCGTTGGCCTTGGTCGAGAGCGGCACGTTGTGCCAGGCCGAGAGCTGCTCGAGATTGACCCAGGTCACCCACGAGTTGGAGAAGCCGCAGGTCGCATGGCCGTTGTCATGGAGCTTCTTGGCCGCGGCGAAAACGTCGGGCCAGGTCTTGGGGATCTCGACATTGGCCTTCTTGAGCTCGTCGAGGTTGACCCACATGACGGTCGACGACGAGTTGAACGGGAACGACAGCATCTCGCCCTTCGAGGTCGAGTAATAGCCGGTGATCGCGGGCAGATAGGCTTTCGGATCGAACTTCTCGCCGGTCTCGGCCATCAGCTTGTAGACAGGCTTCACGGCGCCGGTCGCGGCCATCATGGTCGCGGTGCCGACCTCGAACACCTGCATGATGTGCGGGGCGTTGCCGGCGCGGAACGCCGCGATGCCCGCGTTCATCGTGTCGGCGTAGTTGCCCTTGTAGGTGGGGATCACCTTGTAGTCGCTCTGCGCTGCGTTGAAGTCGTTGGCGAGCTTGACGATGACGTCGTTGTTGGCGCCGGTCATCGCGTGCCACCACTGGATTTCCGTCGCGGCCAGCGCCGGCGCTGCGCCGAGACCAAACGTGAGTGCCACAGCAGCGGCCGTGCCAAAATGTCGAAGAGCCATCAAGAAAACCTCCCTTGCCCGTCACTAAAGAAGCGCTTGCGCTAGCAGCGCCATATGACGTTCACATGACTGTGTAAGCGGGAGAAACGAAAGCAGCAAGCGCTGCCAAATGGGAAGTCGTCAAATAGGCGAAGACGAAGCGGGCAGCCTGCCCCGTTCGCGGTGCACTATCGTGCCCGCGCCGCAGTGCGGCATTATGCATGGATAAGCGACGTTCGGGCCACAGGCTCGAAACCCTCTCCCGCTTGCTTGCGGGAGAGGGAGCACACCTACCCCTGGCGCTCGATTCTCTTCTTGCCTCAGCGCTTGCGCTCGGGGCCGCAGACCGTGCCCTTTTCGACCATCGCGTCGATCTCGGCCTTGGAGTAGCCGAACTCGCCCAGCACTTCCGCCGAGTGCTGGCTGAATTTCGGCGGCAGCCGGCGCAGGCTCGGCTTGCTGCGGTCGAGCCGGATCGGTGACGCCACGCCCTTGTACCAGTCCTTCTCGATAATATCGCCGCGCGCGATCGTGTGCGGGTTCGTCAACGCCTGGTCGATCTTCTGCACGGGCCCTGCGGGCAGGCCCGCGGCCAGCAGGCGATTGCACAGCGGCTCGGCCTCGTGCTGGCTGAACACCGCGGCGAGCTCGGCGCGCAGCGCCTCGCGGTTGGCGATGCGGTCCTTGTTGCGGGCAAAGCGCGGGTCGGTGCCGAGCTCGGGCTTGCCGATCTCCTTGGCGAGCTTGCGGAAGGTGCCGTCATTGCCGACGCCGATGAAGATGTTGTCGGTCTTGGTCGGGAAGATCGCATAAGGCACGAGATTGGGATGCTCGTTGCCGGTGAGCGAGGGCGGCTTGCCATGCATGAAGTAGTTCGCGGTGTGCGGATGCATGATGGCAAGGCCGGTCTCGTACAGCGTCGTCTCCAGGAACTGGCCCTTGCCGGAACGCTGCCGCTCCGACAGCGCCATCAGGATGCCGATCGCCGCATAGAGGCCGGTGCCGATGTCGACCAGCGGCACGCCGATCCGCATCGGCCCGCTCTCCGGCGAGCCGGTCGCCGCGATCATGCCGGTCATGGCCTGGATGATGGCGTCATAGCCGGGATTGCCGCCGCGCGGGCCGTCGGCGCCGAAGCCGCAGATCCGGCAATGCACGAGACGCGGGAATTTCTGGCTGAGCACATCGTTGCCGATGCCCCATTTCTCCAGCGTGCCCGGCTTGAAGTTCTCGATCAGGACGTCGGCCGTTTCCAGCATCTTGAGCAGCACGATGCGCCCGCCCTCGGAGGCGAGGTCGAGGCCGATCGATCGCTTGTTGCGGTTGATGCCGATGAAATAGGCCGCGTCCTCGTCGTGGAAGGGAGGGCCCCAGTCGCGCACCTCGTCACCGGCAGGCGGCTCGACCTTGATCACGTCGGCGCCGTGATCGGCGAGGATCTGGGTGCAGTAGGGACCGCCGAGCACGCGCGTGAGATCGATGACGCGCAATCCGCTCATGGCACCCAAAACAGCTTCAGAACCCGCGGCTTCAGAACTCATGCCTTCGCTTCCCCTGTGTCGACATTTCGTCACAGGCCTAGCGAGGTTTGTTTGCGCCAGCAATGGTCTGCCGCGTAGGGCCGCATGCGCCGCCGCCGCGCAATCCCGCGATGTGGGAAATCAACGGAAGCGGCCGGCCCGAGGGGGATCCCGGGCCAGCCAATCCGCCGTTCCGATCAGACGACCGTCAGGCGAACGTCGACATTGCCGCGCGTGGCGTTGGAGTAGGGGCACACCTGGTGCGCCTTGGCGACCAGCGCTTCGGCCTCAGCGCGGGCGAGGCCCGGCAGCGAGACCGCGAGGTCGATATCGAGGCCGAAGCCGCCTTCGGAGCGCGGGCCGATGCCGACGGTCGAGGTGACGGAGGCGTCCGCGGGAACCTTGGGGCCGCCCTGCGAGGCCACGAACTTCATCGCGCCGATGAAGCAGGCGGCATAGCCGGCCGCAAACAGCTGCTCGGGATTGTTGCCGGCGCCGCCACCGCCGCCGAGCTCCTTCGGCGTGGTGAGCTTGACGTCGAGCGCGCCGTCGAGGGTTGCAGCATGGCCGTCGCGGCCGCCGGTGGCCTTGGCGCTGGTCTTGTAGAGGACGTTCACGGACATTGTCGTCTCCCTTGGGTTTCGATGGGGTGCGATCCATATCGCAAACAATTAGATTGTGCGCAATTGAAATTCCCTGGTCTCACATTTAATTGTTCGCAATTGAATGTGCCGGCGCGCGGCGCCAGAATGAGACAGGTCCTTTAGAGATTCCCCATGCCTCGAAAATCATCGGCAGCGGACGCGCCGCTGCGGCTCGACAACCAGATCTGCTTTGCGGTCTATTCGGCCGCGCATGCCTTCAACCGCGTCTACAAGCCGCTTCTGGACCGGCTCGGCCTGACCTATCCGCAATATCTGGTGATGCTGGTGCTGTGGGAACGCGACGACGTTCCGGTCAAGGACATCGGCGAGCGGCTGTTCCTGGATTCGGGCACGCTGACGCCGCTGCTCAAGCGGCTGGAGGCGGCCCATCTCGTCAAGCGCACGCGTTCCAGCGAGGACGAGCGCCAGGTGCTGATCGCGCTGACGGCGCAGGGCCATGCCCTGAAGGAAAAGGCTCGCGCCGTGCCGCAATCGATCCTGGCGGCGTCGGACTGCTCGGTGTCGGAGCTGGTCGCGATCAAGGACGAGATCGTCGCGCTGAGGGATCGGCTGAATGCGGTGATCGGGGAGTAGGGGGTTAGAGGCGCTTCTTGGCGAAGGCGCGGCCGGATGCTGACTTCAGGTACTTCTCGAATGCGACGGCCTGTTTCTCGTTACTGAAGGCGATGTAAGTCTTGATGCGCCATGGCCCGTATTTCGAGGTATGTGGCACCTCGCCGGCATTGTGCTTTGCAAGCCGGGCTCGAAGGTCGTCGGTGATGCCGATATAGAAGTGGAGCGAATCGAGGCTTTCGAGGATGTAGACGTACTTCATGGCGGATCGTCTCCGCCTTTCAGCCTATTGGATACGCATACGCTTGCCGAGGCCCGGCTTCGCCCTCCGGGCTACGCCGCGGCAGCCCTCGCTAGCTTCGCTACGATAGAGCGGAGCTGGCTTGCCGAGCCGAAGCTCGCGAAGCGAGCGAAGGCTGGTGGAGCCAGGCGGGATCGAACCGCCGACCTCTTGCATGCCATGCAAGCGCTCTCCCAGCTGAGCTATGGCCCCTTAGTCCTTAACCGGCGTGAACCTGGTTGATCACCCCGGACCGGCGAGCCTTCCGACTCGCGCGGTGCACCCTTTTTCACAGATCTGGGCTGATCTCAAGTCTCTTCATCACCTCCGACATCACCAATGATGTCGGTCACGTCCTCATCGCCCTCTTCCTCGTCGGCAATGAAGGTCGAATCATCGTCATCGTCGTCGTCGAGGGTCTCATCGACCTCGATATCGTCCTCGGACTCGGGCACGACGGCCTTGACCTTGCCGGTGTTCTCCTCGGCATCGGCCTCCTCAAGGGAGACCAACTCTTCGGCCTCTGCCGGCTCCGGCGTGGCATCCGCCGTCGCCGCGTGCCGGGCTTCGGCGCCGCGGGGCACGCGGGCTGGCGCCACGGGCGCGATCGGCACGACTTCGCCGGTATAGGGCGAGATCACCGGATTCTTGTTGAGGTCGTAGAACTTCTTGCCCGTGGTCGGGCAAATACGTTTGGTTCCGAGTTCTGACTTGGCCACGGCAGGAATCCTGGGAATGTCTGAAAAGCGGTGCTTCACTTGGCTAGTTGGCGGCCCGCTGTCAATAGCGCATTACGGGAGAACGACATGCCCGTGACGGGGCCCGGACCATGTGGTACCTGCCCCCCAGCCCCTCGCGGGTGAATCCAAGGACACAATCGTGACCCATTCCGACCAAACCAGGCCGCTCCAGTCGCGTGCCAGCGGTCCCCTGACCGGGAAAGTACGGGTCCCCGGGGACAAGTCGATCTCCCACCGTGCCCTGATCCTGGGCGCGCTCGCGGTCGGTGAAACCAGGATTTCGGGGCTCCTTGAGGGCGAAGACGTCCTCAATACGGCCAAATCCATGCAGGCCTTGGGCGCCAGGGTCGAGCGCACCGGCGATTTCGCATGGAAGGTCAATGGCGTGGGTGTCGCCGGCTTCGCCCCACCCAAGGCGCCGCTCGATTTCGGCAACTCCGGCACCGGCTGCCGGCTGGTGATGGGTGCCGTCGCCGGCTGCCCGATCTCGGCGGTTTTCGACGGTGACGCCTCGCTTCGCAGCCGTCCCATGCGCCGGATCCTCGATCCGCTGGAAAAGATGGGCGCGAAGGTCATTTCAGGTGGCGAGGGCGGCCGTCTGCCCCTGACCCTCCAGGGCGCGCGCGATCCACTGCCGATCGTCTACACGACCCCGGTTGCCTCGGCCCAGATCAAGTCGGCGGTGCTGCTGGCGGGCCTCGCCGCCCCCGGCACCACGACTGTGATCGAGACCGAAGCCAGCCGCGACCACACCGAGCTGATGCTGAAACATTTTGGTGCCGACATCTCCTCCGCGCAGGAAGGCACGCATGGCCGCCGTATCACGCTCAAAGGCCAGCCCGAGCTGCACGGCGCCACCGTGGTGGTGCCGGCCGATCCCTCCTCGGCGGCCTTCCCGGTGGTCGCAGCGCTGATCGTCGAGGGCTCGGATGTCGTCCTGTCCGACGTCATGACCAATCCGCTGCGCACCGGCCTGTTCACCACCCTGCGCGAAATGGGCGCCTCGATCGAGGAGAGCGAGGCGCGCGGCGACGCCGGCGAACCGATGGCGCGCTTGCGCGTGCGCGCCTCGAAATTGCGCGGGGTCGAGGTGCCGCCGGAGCGTGCGCCCTCGATGATCGACGAATATCTGGTGCTGGCAGTGGCGGCGTCCTTCGCCGAGGGCACCACCATCATGCGCGGCCTGCACGAGCTGCGCGTCAAGGAATCCGACCGCCTGGAGGCCACCGCCGCCATGCTGCGCGTCAACGGCGTGAAGGTCGAGGTCTCCGGCGACGACCTGATCGTCGAGGGCCGCGGTCACGTTCCCGGCGGCGGCACCGTCGCCACCCACATGGACCATCGCATCGCGATGTCCGCGCTGGTGATGGGCTGCGCCTCCGACCAGCCGGTGAGCGTCGACGACACCGCCTTCATCGCCACCAGTTTCCCGGATTTCATTCCGATGATGCGTTCGCTAGGGGCCGAGTTTTCATGAGGCCGCGGCCATGAGCGAAGCCTTCGACCGCGAGGCCTTGCTGGACGCTTTCGATTCGATCGGCCGCGCTGCGGCCGACGCCGGAACCAAGCTTCAGATCGCGGTCTATGGCGGCTCCGCCCTCATGCTCGCCAGTAATTTCCGCTTTGCGACGGAAGATGTCGACGTCTCGAAGCTCGAGCATCCGCTGCCGGATTGGCTGAAGCGGATAACAGCCGAACTTGCCGCGCGGAATGGATGGGACGCCGACTGGTTCAACGATCAGGTCGTATTTCATCTCAGCCCTCTGGCCGATCGCGCCGCCGATCACCTCGAATTCGGTACTTTCCCGCGTGATGGCACGTCACCGGGGCTTGAGGTTTCCGTGCCCTCGGCTGCATATCTTCTGGCATTGAAATTGAAGGCTTTCCGGATCACGGATCCCGTTCGCGGAGAGACGGAGCGGCTGGACATTCTGAACTTGATGAAAGTCGTCGGAATCTCGACTGTTGAGGAAGCCATCGCTTTGCTAGGCCGATATTTTCCGGTGAGTGCGGCGTCCTCGGAGAAGCAACACTTCTTGTTGAAGAACATGGATCTCGGGGGAGGAGCGGATGCGCCCAAATACCCTCGCTGAAGCCGTCGACCGCATTCGCGCCGGCGCGCCGCAGGACGCGACGTTGGCTGAATTCATCGATAGATTCGATCTGGCCGCGACGAGCGTTGCCCAATACGAGACGATCGAGGAGGAGCCGGCGCTGACGCAGAACGAACGGCTCGACGCTCTCGTCGGTGCCATCGCCGAATACCTGGCAAAACAACGTCGTCTTGGCCGGGTGCCGGCCTGGGTCTGCGATCCGGCCCGACGGCTCGCCGAGCCATGGTTCACCGCGTCGTCTCCGTCCGACGCAATGCGCGAATATCTTACTTTTGCGAGCCCTGCGGAGTTCGCGTCGCGCAATATTTTTACCGAAGAGCGGCCATTGCGACGTGCGCGCGGACCGCAGACAGCCAAGGTTTGAGTGACATGATCATCGCCATCGACGGGCCCGCGGCCTCGGGCAAGGGGACGCTCGGCAAGCGTCTCGCGCACCATTACGGCTATCGTCATCTCGATACCGGTGTGATTTACCGCGCGGTGGCTTATGCCCTGATGCAGTCCGGTCACGATCTCCGGGACGAGGAAGCGGCAGTGCAGGCCGCCCTGGAGCTGGATCCGGAAAAGTTCGGTAATCCCGCTCTGAAGACCCAGTTGGCCGGCGAGGGCGCCTCGATCGTTTCCGCGATCCCTCGGGTTCGCGAAGTCCTGCTCAATTTCCAGCGGCAGTTCGCCGCCGATCCCCCCGGGGCGGTGCTGGACGGCCGGGACATTGGAACCGTGATCTGCCCGCATGCCGACGTGAAGATCTTCGTCGTCGCCGATCCAAGAGTCCGGGCGCGCCGCCGGACCATGGAGGCCAAGGCGAGGGGTGAGGAGGCGGACGAGGCGGCCGTGCTCGCCGACATCATCCAGCGCGACGAACGTGACAAAAACCGGCCGATTGCCCCCTTGAAACCCGCCCCGGATGCTTACTTGCTAGATAACTCCCAACTGGATATAGAAGGCGGCGTCCGGGCCGCCATCGACATTATCGAGGCCGTCCGAGCGGGCCGTCCGCGGGGTTAAGCCGTAGACGTCATTGGAGGAAGCGCCCGCTCCCGCTCTTTGAGGTCGATACGTCAGGTCCCCGTTTCGGGACCGGCGCGATCCAGGTTCCGGACATAAAGATTTCCACGTATCGAACGTGCGGGCCCAGCCGGCCCGCTTCCGCTGTTCCGGTCTTTCGACCGGGGCAACGAGCGGTCGCTCGAAGGTTTTGTGGACCTTCCGACACTGCACGGCCGATACGCCCAAAACCCCAACGGCCGGCAAGACATCCGCAACTGGAGAACAAATGGCTTCGACTTCTGCTGATACCTATAGCCCGTCGCGCGACGATTTCGCCGCGATGCTCGACGAGTCCTTCGCAGGTGGCAACCTGCAGGAAAGCTCCGTCGTCAAGGGCAAGGTGGTTGCAATTGAAAAGGACATGGCCGTCATCGACGTCGGCCTGAAGACCGAGGGCCGCGTCGCCCTGCGCGAATTTTCCGGCCCCGGCCGTGACAGTGAACTGAAAGTCGGCGACGAGGTTGAAGTGTTCCTCGATCGCATCGAGAACGCCCTCGGCGAAGCCGTGCTGTCGCGCGACAAGGCGCGCCGCGAAGAGAGCTGGGGCAAGCTCGAGAAGGCGTTCCAGAACAACGAGAAGGTCAACGGCGTCATCTTCAACCAGGTCAAGGGCGGCTTCACCGTCGACCTCGACGGTGCCGTGGCCTTCCTGCCGCGCTCGCAGGTCGACATCCGTCCGATCCGCGACGTTGCGCCGCTGATGAACAACTCGCAGCCGTTCCAGATCCTCAAGATGGACCGCCGCCGCGGCAACATCGTGGTGTCGCGCCGCACGGTTCTCGAAGAGACCCGCGCCGAGCAGCGCCAGGAGCTGGTGCAGAACCTCGAAGAGGGTCAGGTCATCGACGGCGTGGTCAAGAACATCACCGATTACGGTGCGTTCGTCGACCTCGGCGGCATCGACGGTCTGCTGCACGTCACCGACATCGCGTGGCGCCGCGTCAACCACCCGACCGAGGTGCTCTCGATCGGCCAGACCGTGAAGGTCAAGATCATCAAGATCAACCACGAGACGCACCGCATCTCGCTGGGCATGAAGCAGCTGCTGGACGATCCGTGGCAGGGCATCGAAGCCAAGTACCCGCTGGGTGCCCGCTTCACCGGCCGCGTCACCAACATCACCGACTACGGTGCGTTCGTCGAGCTCGAGCCGGGCATCGAAGGCCTGATCCACGTCTCCGAGATGTCGTGGACCAAGAAGAACATGCACCCCGGCAAGATCGTTTCGACCTCGCAGGAAGTCGACGTGCAGGTGCTGGAAGTCGATTCCGTCAAGCGCCGCATCTCGCTCGGCCTCAAGCAGACCATGCGCAACCCCTGGGAGGTCTTCGTCGAAGGTCACCCGACCGGTTCGGTGGTCGAGGGCGAAGTCAAGAACAAGACCGAGTTCGGTCTGTTCCTGGGCCTCGAGGGCGACGTCGACGGCATGGTCCATCTGTCCGACCTCGACTGGAAGCTTCCGGGCGAGCAGGTGATCGATAACTACAAGAAGGGCGACATGGTGAAGGCCGTGGTGCTCGATGTGGACGTCGAGAAGGAGCGCATCTCGCTCGGCATCAAGCAGCTCGAAGGCGACCCCTTCGCCGAGCCGGGCGATGTCAAGAAGGGCGCGGTCGTGACCTGCGAAGTGCTCGAAGTGAAGGAGAGCGGTATCGAGGTGAAGATCACCGGTACCGACTTCTCGACCTTCATCAAGCGCTCCGAGCTCGCCCGTGACCGCAACGACCAGCGCGCCGAGCGCTTCGCCGTCGGCGAGAAGGTCGATGCCCGCGTGATCCAGTTCGACAAGAAGGCCCGCAAGGTCCAGGTGTCGATCAAGGCGCTTGAAGTCGCCGAAGAAAAGGAAGCCATCGCGCAGTACGGCTCCTCCGATTCGGGTGCGACCCTCGGCGACATCCTGGGCACCGCGCTCAAGAACCGCGACAGCAAGTAAGCGAAAGCATTTCGCTGACATCGAAGCCCCGGCGCGAGCCGGGGCTTTTTTGTGTGTGCCGTCTCGAAACTCCGCTGTTGCCCCGGACAGGCGAAACTCATGACAATGCGCAGCATTGTCGGGAGCGGAGCGATGATCCGGGGCCCATACCCACAGGACGTAGTTTGGCGAAAACCAGGAGTGGGCGTCTCGCCTCACACGCCTGCCTGTGGCTATGGATCCCCGCGTTCGCGGGGATGACGACTGAGATGTGTGGCGACGTCTGAGCCTGCACCCGACGGGCCTTGTTTTCTTCAAATTGCGCCGCAATTGATGTATCCAGATAAGCCGTTGGTCACGCCGTGACGGCACAACGCGTCCTGCCTTACATTTGGAGATATTCCGATGTCGCTCGATTCGGACATCATCGTTGATCGCCGCCGGATCCGTCGCAAGCTGACGTTCTGGCGCGTCATGGCTGCGCTGATCTTGATCGCGGCGATTGCAGGCTTTGCGCTGATTGCGACGCCCGGTGCGCGCGGCACTTTTGCATCCGCCGGCTCGATCGCGCGGGTTCATATCGAGGGATTGATCCGCAGCGATTCCGATCGCACGCAGGCGCTGGAGCGGCTGGAGAATTCGCAGGCCGCCGCGGTCATCGTCCACATCAACTCGCCGGGCGGCACCACTGCCGGCTCCGAGCAGCTCTACGACTCGCTCGTCCGGCTGAAAGCGAAGAAGCCGCTCGTCGTCGTGGTCGAGGGTCTGGCTGCCTCCGGCGGCTACATCACCGCGATTGCCAGCGACCACATCATCGCCCAGCAGAGCTCGCTGGTCGGCTCGATCGGCGTGCTGTTCCAATATCCCAACGTCTCCGAGCTGCTGAAGACCGTCGGCGTCAAGGTCGAGGAGGTAAAGTCGTCGCCGCTGAAGGCCGCGCCCAACGGTTTCGAGCCCACCAGTCCCGAAGCACGGGCCGCCCTCGATGCGCTGGTGAAGGATTCCTACGCCTGGTTCAAAGGCCTGGTGAAGGATCGGCGTGGCATGGATGACACGCAGCTCGAAAAAGTTGCCGACGGCCGTGTCTTCACCGGACGCCAGGCGATCGATCTCAAGCTGATCGATCAGCTCGGCGACGAGAAGACGGCAGTGACCTGGCTGGTCGAGCATAAGGGCGTCAAGAAGGGGCTTTCCGTGCGCGACTACAAGCTCCAGCCGCGTTTTGGCGATCTGCCGTTCCTCAAGACGGCCGCTGCCGTCACGCTGGAAGCGCTGGGTTTGGGCTCGATTGCGCATCAAATTGGGCAAACCGGTGTCGCGCAGGCAGTCGATCGGCTCGGAATGGATGGAATGCTGGCGCTGTGGCAGCCGGCTGCGTCAAACTGACCGGAGACGGGCGAGTTCCAGAGGTTTTTCTCGTCTGGCGCGTGCTCGGCCAGCCCGCTTTTTCGGCATTTGTCACGTATTTTCACGACGCTCAACCTTGATTTAGCGTCTTGACAGATCACGGTATTTTCACGGAAATGGTCATCCGCACGCTCCCGGGTCCTATCTCTCGATGATCAAATCCGAACTTGTTCAGCGTATCGCCGAGCACAACCCGCATCTGTACCAGCGGGATGTCGAGAACATTGTGAATGCGATTCTCGAAGAGATCGTAGCGGCTCTCGCGCGCGGTGATCGCGTCGAGTTGCGCGGCTTCGGTGCCTTCTCGGTCAAGCATCGCCCCGCACGCGCCGGGCGGAATCCGCGCACCGGCGCCCATGTGCCTGTCGATCAGAAGAGCGTTCCGTTCTTCAAGACCGGCAAGGAAATGCGCGAGCGGCTGAACCGCGACCATCCGGATCCCGGCGCGGCCGACTAAGGCCGGCGTCAGGGTTTCCCGCGGTCGCGCGCGATGTGGCCGGAAGCTTGACTCAAGGCGGACGAAGCGAGATGCGAAAGTTCCTGACCGCGCTGATCTTGATTCCGCTGGGCCTGGTCCTAGTCGCCTTTGCCGTGGCGAACCGGCATTTCGTCACGGTCTCCTTCGACCCCTTCATTTCGGACGACCCCTCGTTCTCGGTCACCATGCCGCTGTTCCTGCTGCTGATCCTGGTGGCGGCGCTGGGCGTCGTGGCGGGTGGCTGTGCCGTCTGGTTCGGCCAGCGGCATTGGCGGCGCGCCGCGCGCCGGCATGAGGCCGATGCGCGGGCTGCGAGGGGCGAACTGGCCGATCTACGGGCCCAGGCAGCCGCGGCAAGGCCCGAGCCCCAGCGACTTCCCGTTTCTTCCGGGATCGGGCTTTACGGGCCTGTCGGGCGAGACAAGCAGCGCGCGACGTTGTAGAAGCGGCCCCGACCGAAAGCCCTGTTTTCCGGCCGCGGCTCGCGGCCTCCATTTGCTTTGAGACCATGTCCCTGCTCGTCAAAATCTGCGGCCTGTCCACACGCGAGACGCTTGAAGTAGCGCTCGACGCCGGCGCCGACATGGTGGGGTTCGTGTTCTTTCCGCCTTCGCCGCGGCACCTGTCCCTGGAGCTCGGGCGTGAACTCGGCCGCCAGGTGAAGGGCCGCGCGCTCAAGGTGGCGCTCACCGTCGACGCCGACGATGCGACGTTCGACAACATCATGGACGCGCTGTCGCCGGACATTTTCCAGCTGCACGGCAAGGAGAGCGTCGCGCGGCTGCGCGACATCAAGCAGCGGTTTGGCCGCCCGGTGATGAAGGCGGTCCCGGTCGAGGTTGCTGCAGATCTTGCCGTGCTGCCTGGCTACGCGGCGGTCGCCGACCGCATCCTGTTCGACGCTCGAGCACCGAAAGACGCGACGCGGCCCGGCGGCCTCGGTACGCCCTTCGACTGGCGCCTGCTCGGAAACCTCGAGCTTAAGCTGCCGTATATGGTTTCGGGCGGCCTTCATGCGCAGAACGTCGCCGAGGCTCTCCGCGTCACCGGCGCGGGTGGCGTCGACGTGTCCTCCGGTGTCGAGAGCGCCCCCGGCGTGAAGGACCCCGAGATGATCAAGGCCTTCATTCGCGCCGCGCGCGCCAGCCAAGAGTTGAGTGTTCGATGAACATCGCCAAGCCAAATTCCTACCGCAGCGGCCCCGACGAGCGCGGCCATTTCGGCATCTTCGGCGGCCGCTTCGTCGCCGAAACTCTGATGCCGCTGATCCTCGATCTGGAGAAGGCCTACACCGCGGCCAAGGCCGATCCGGCGTTCCAGGCCGAGATGAACGGCTATCTCAAGAACTATGTCGGCCGGCCCTCGCCGCTCTATTTCGCCGAGCGCCTGACCGACCATCTCGGCGGCGCCAAGATCTATCTCAAGCGCGAAGAGCTCAACCACACCGGCTCGCACAAGGTGAACAACGTGCTCGGCCAGATCATGCTGGCGCGGCGCATGGGCAAGAAGCGCATCATCGCCGAGACCGGCGCCGGCCAGCACGGCGTCGCCACCGCGACGCTGTGCGCGCGCTTCGGGCTCGAATGCATCGTCTACATGGGCGCCGTCGACGTCGAGCGTCAGCAGCCCAACGTGATCCGCATGGAGATGCTGGGTGCCACGGTGATGCCGGTGCAGTCCGGCACGCGCACGCTGAAGGATGCCATGAACGAGGCGCTGCGCGACTGGGTCACCAACGTGCACAACACCTTCTACTGCATCGGCACCGTCGCAGGTCCGCATCCCTATCCGATGCTGGTGCGCGACTTCCAGTCGATCATCGGCAACGAGACCAAGACGCAGATGCAGGAGGTCGAAGGACGCTTGCCGGATTCGCTGGTCGCCTGCATCGGCGGCGGCTCGAATGCGATGGGCCTGTTCCATCCGTTCCTCGACGATCCCTCCGTCGAAATCTTCGGCGTCGAAGCCGCCGGCCACGGGCTCACACAGCTGCATGCGGCCTCGATCGCGGGCGGCCGTCCCGGCGTGCTCCATGGCAACCGCACCTATCTCCTGATGGATGCCGACGGCCAGATCCAGGACGCGCATTCGATCTCGGCCGGCCTCGATTATCCCGGCATCGGCCCCGAGCATTCCTGGCTGCACGAGGTCGGCCGCGTGAACTATCTCTCCGCGACCGACGACGAAGCCCTCGCCGCGTTCCAGCTGCTATCGAAGCTCGAAGGCATCATCCCCGCGCTCGAGCCCGCGCACGCCATCGCCAAGGTGATGGAGCTCGCGCCGAAGCGGCCGAAAGACCACCTGATGGTCGTCAACCTCTCTGGCCGCGGCGACAAGGACGTCCCGCAGGTCGGCGACATCCTGAGGGGCAAGAAGTGACCACGCGCATCGACACCCGTTTCGCCGAACTGAAGAAGCAGGGCCGCGCGGCCTTCGTGACCTATGTGATGGCCGGCGATCCCGATCTCACGACGTCACTCGATATCGTCAAGGCGCTGCCCAAGGCAGGCGCCGACGTCGTCGAACTCGGCATTCCCTTCACCGATCCGATGGCGGATGGTCCCTCGATTCAGGCTGCCGGTCTGCGCGCGCTCAAGGCCGGCATGACCTTGAAGAAGACGCTTGAACTGGTGCGTGACTTCCGAAAGGAGGACAATATCACGCCGCTGGTGCTGATGGGGTATTACAATCCGATCTACATCTACGGCGTCGACAAGTTCCTGGCTGATGCCAAGACATCAGGCGTTGACGGCCTGATCATCGTCGATTTGCCGCCGGAGGAAGACGAAGAGCTCTGCCTGCCCGCGCTGAAGGCCGGCCTGAACTTCATTCGCCTGGCGACCCCGACCACCGACGACAAGCGCCTGCCCGCGGTGCTCGCGAACACGTCAGGCTTTGTCTACTACGTCTCGATCGCCGGCATCACCGGTGCCGCGGCCGCGGACGCCAATGCCGTCGGCGAAGCCGTCGCGCGCATCAAGCGGCATACCAGGCTGCCGATCTGCGTCGGTTTCGGCATCCGCACGCCGGAGGCGGCGCGCGCCATTGCCGAGAAGGCCGATGGTTCGGTGGTCGGCACCGCGCTGGTCGATGCGCTCAAGAACAGCCTCGACGCCGACGGGCGGGCGACCGCCAAGACCGTTAATGCCGTCGCGGAGTTGACGGCGGCCCTGGCCCGGGGCGTCAAGGGCGCGCAACAAGCGGCCGAATAGGCCATAATTCCGCTTTGGCTTTTAAGTTTGAGCATGATCTCGTCGGAAAACCGCTTCACACTTTTCCGGATCATGCTCTAACGCGGGTGACGCGGCGGCTTGCCGGGCAAAGGCCCGGCCGCCATATATCCCTTCAGGCGGTCCCAAGCGGGGTCGCGTATCGGAGCAAACCATGAACTGGCTTACCAATGTGGTCCGGCCGAAGATCCGCAACATGCTGCGGCGGGAGACGCCGGAGAATCTGTGGATCAAGTGTCCGGATTCCGGGCAGCTCGTGTTCTACAAGGACGTCGAGGCCAACCAGTTCGTCATCCCCGGCTCGAACTACCACATGCGCATGGGCGCGGTGGCGCGCTTGAAGTCGATCTTCGACAACGAGACCTGGTTCGACGTCGCGCTGCCCGACGTCACGCCCGACCCGCTCAAGTTCCGCGACGAGAAGAAATACGTCGATCGGATCAAGGACGCGCGGGCGCGCACCAATCTGAACGACGCGATCAAGGTCGGCTACGGCAAGCTCGAAGGCTCCGCCGTCGTCGTGGCCGTGCAGGATTTCGACTTCATGGGCGGCTCGCTCGGCATGGCCGCGGGCGAGGCGATTGTGCGTGGAATGGAGCTCGCGGTCGAGAAGAAGTCGCCGTTCATCGTGTTCGCCGCCTCCGGCGGTGCGCGCATGCAGGAGGGCATTTTGTCGTTGATGCAGATGCCGCGCACCACGGTCGCAGTGCAGATGCTGCGCGAGGCAAAGCTGCCCTACATCGTCGTGCTGACCAATCCGACCACCGGCGGCGTCACCGCATCCTACGCGATGCTGGGCGACGTGCAGATCGCCGAGCCCGGCGCGCTGATCGGTTTTGCCGGCGCGCGCGTGATCGAGCAGACCATCCGCGAGAAGCTTCCCGAGGGCTTCCAGCGCGCCGAGTATCTCAAGGAGCACGGCATGGTCGACATGGTCGTGCATCGCCACGAGCTGCGTCCGACCCTGGCGCGGCTCTGCCGCCTGCTGACCAAGGCGCCGGCGCTGGAAGGCGCATCGAGGCCGACGCAGGCCGTCACGAGCCCGGCGCAGATCGTATCGGCCGCTGAGACGGCGCCGGCTGCGCCCCACGCGTGAACGCACCCCCTGACAGCACGAAGACGCCGCTCGGCGAATTGATCGGGCGGCTGTCGGCCCTGCATCAGAAACGCATCGATCTGGGCCTAGAGCGGATGCACCGCCTGCTCGAACGGCTCGGGCATCCCGAACGCAAGCTGCCGCCGGTGATCCACGTCGCCGGCACCAACGGCAAGGGCTCAACAGTCGCCTATCTGCGCGCGACGCTGGAGGCCGCAGGCCTGCGCGTGCACGCCTACACTTCGCCCTATCTCGTCCGCATCAACGAATGTTTCCGGCTCGGCCGTGTCGGTGGCGGCGCGCTGGTCGGCGACGACGAGTTGCGCGCCGCGTTGGAAGAGGTCGAGCGCGTCAATGCCGGAGAGCCGGCAACGGTATTCGAGTTGAAGACCGCCGCGGCCTTTCTCTTGTTCGCGCAGAACCCGGCCGATGCGGTGCTGCTCGAAGTCGGCCTCGGCGGCCGTCTCGATTCGACCAATGTGGTCGACGCGCCTGCGGCGTGCGTGATCACGCCCGTCAGCATGGACCACATGGATTTCCTCGGCGATACGCTGGCGTCGATCGCGGGCGAGAAGGCGGCGATCATCAAGCGCGGTGTGTCCGTGATTTGCGCCGAGCAATTGCCGGAGGCGATGGCCGTCATCGAGGCACAGGCCAGGCGCATGCGGGCGCCGCTGTTTGCCGCGAACGAGAGCTGGCACGTCAATGTCGAGCGTGGCCGTCTCGTCTATTCCGACGACCGCGGCCTGATGGACCTTCCGGCGCCGCGTCTGTTCGGCCGTCACCAATTCGCCAATGCCGGCCTTGCCATCGCGACGCTGCGCGCGATCCCGCATTTCAAGGTGAGCCACGCCGCGTTCGAGGCCGGCATCGTCGGTGCCGAATGGCCGGCGCGGATGCAGCGCATCACCTCGGGCGAGCTGCTCGCTTGGGGTCCGCAAGGTTCGGAAATCTGGCTCGACGGCGGGCACAATGCCGAGGGCGGCCGCGTCGCCGCAGCCGCGCTCGGCGATCTCGAAGAGCGGGTGTCGCGGCCGCTGGTCGTCGTCGCAGGCATGATGGCCAACAAGGATGCGCAAGGCTTCCTCGCCAATTTCGCCGGCCTCACCCGCCACATCGTCGCGGTGCCGATTCCCGACATGGAGAACGCGATGCCGGTCGACCGCCTTGCGGATGCTGCGCGCAGCCTCGGCATGCGCGTCGAGATCGCGCCCGGCATCGAGGCCGCGCTGCGCGCCCTGGCGAAGCTCGCCTACGAGACCCCGCCGCGCATCCTGATATCAGGCTCGCTCTATCTCGCCGGCCACGTGCTCGGGCTCAACGGCACGCCTCCTGCATAGTGGTTGCGTAGCCCGGATGGAGCGCAGCGCAATCCGGGAGGTCTCGCCAAACCGATAGATTCCCGGATTACGCTGCGCTCCATCCGGGCTACGGGAAGTGCCAATGCGTTTTGCCGCAATCGCCGACGTGCACGGAAACCACCTCGCGCTGGAGGCGGTGCTCGCCGACATAAGCGCGCAAGGCATCACCGACATCGTCAATCTCGGCGACATGCTGAGCGGCCCGCTCGACGCGCGCCGGACCATCGAGATGCTGATGCCGCTCGATGCCGTGCACGTGCTGGGCAATCACGACCGCTACCTGCTCGACCGTCCTCCGGAGAAGATGGGTTCGTGGGACCGTCCCGCCTACGAGGCGCTCAACGAAGCGCAGCTCGACTGGCTGCGTGCACAGCCGATGACGCGCGTGTTTCGCGGTCAGGTGTTCCTCTGCCATGCGACGCCTGAGAACGACGAAGTCTATTGGCTGGATACCGTGCATCCCGACGGCACGGTGGCGCTATCGCCGCTCGACCGCATCGAGCAATTCGCGCAAGGCATCACGCAGCCGCTGATCCTCTGTGCCCACACTCATCTTGCCCGAGCGGTGCGGCTTCGCGACGGCCGGCTGATCGTCAATCCCGGCAGCGTCGGCAGTCCCGGCTATCGCGACAAGCATCCAGTCCCACATGTCGTCGAGGCCGGCACGCCGCACGCGCGCTATGCGATCCTCGAGCTGGTGAACGGGGCATGGCAGGTGACGTTCCGCCACGTCACCTATGATCACGAGGCGATGGCCGCCCTCGCACGCCGCAACGATCAGCCGGAGCTCGCCAACGCGCTGGCGACCGGGTGGATCAAGTAGTCGTCGTCGCGTAGCCCGGATGAAGCGCAGCGCAATCCGGGAATCGTGCCACAACCCATGACGGCCCCGGATTACGCTGCGCTCCATCCGGGCTACGCAAAACAAAACGGCCGGCAAGTCGCCGGCCGTTGCAGAATTTCTCAGTCACTCGCGTCGCGGCTCACACCGCCGACGTGATCCACTGCTGCAGCTTCGCCTTCGGCGCCGCGCCGACCTGGCGGGAGGCCATCTCACCGCCCTTGAAGATCATCAGGGTCGGAATCGACATCACGCCGTACTTCGAGGCGGTCTTCGGGCTCTCGTCGACGTTCAGCTTCACGATCTTGACCTTGTCGCCCATCGCGCCGGCGATCTCGTCGAGGGCGGGGGCGATCATGCGGCACGGGCCGCACCACTCGGCCCAGAAATCGACGACGACAGGGCCGTTTGCCTTGAGCACCTCGGCTTCGAAATCAGTGTCAGAAACCTTGCCAACGGCCATGGGAGTACCTCACTCGGTTGAAAGAGAATCGGCGCGACGTGGAATCGCGCCCGGGATCATGGCGTCAACCTATGAACGGCTCCTTGCCGGGTCAAGGAGGCTCACACCGAGATGAAGGGATGCCAGCGCCGCGTCCAGCGCGGGGGCTGAAATCTCCATATATTCAAGGGCCTCGGTCCAGAGCAGGACAGCCCGAATGGGCTTTTGGGGATAAAGCCGCGCCAGCACGGCCCGGTACAGCGCAAGCTGCCGGACATACGCGACAGGTGCCTCGGCCGCGCTCTTGGGCGCCGCCTGATTGGTCTTGAAATCGACGATCAAAATTTCCTCGGGTCGAACGACCAGCCGGTCGATCTGCCCCGACACCAGCGCCGGGGTGCGGCCCGGCCGCGCCAGCCGGCCGGCGATGGCGACTTCCGCCCGGCTGCCGTTGGCAAAGACCGGCGCAAAGCGTGGCTCGGTGATCAAAGCGAGCACCTTGTCGGCCAGCGCGGTGCGGTCAGCTTCGGTCCAGTCAGCAGCATTGCGCGCCATGAAGCCGAGCGCGGCCTCGCGCCGGCGCTCCGGGGCGATATCAGGCAGGGATTGCAGCAGCCGATGCACCAGCGTGCCGCGCTGCAGCGCGAGCGCGCGAGACTGCACCGATTCGCCTGACCGGACGCTGCGGCCCTCATCGGCCAACTGGCCGGACGGGCGCACTGGATCCTCGTCGACGGCCTCACGCGGTGCCGGGGCTCGCAGCCAGTCCGGCAAAGTGATCGTTTGATCCATCGTGCCTGCCGGCATGCCCAGCGCCGCAGCATCCTCCGGCCGGGCGAACCGCGTCACCTTGCCGAGCGGCGTCTCGACCACCTGCTTGTCGAGCCCCGAGCCGGCGAGCCCGGTGTCGATGAGGTCGTACCAGCTCAGCTTGCGCACCGTCCTCATATTGCCGGGCATGCAGCCGCCGACGATCAGCCGGTCGGCCGCGCGCGTCATCGCGACATAGAGCAGGCGGCGATACTCGTCTTCCGTCTCCTCGAGCATGGCCTTGCGCGCGTCCGCGACCGGCTTGGGATCATCCGCCTTGCGCCCGGCCCAGACCACGACCTCGCCGCCATTGCCGCGCGGAACGTGGATCAGCCGCACGCGCTGCGAGTCCGCCGGCGACGACGTGGTGTCGACCATGAACACGACCGAAGCCTCCAGGCCCTTGGCGCCGTGCACGGTCATCACCCGCACCTCGTCGCGCGAGATTTCCATGTCGCGCTTCACCTCGGTGTCGGCCGAGCGCAGCCAGGCCATGAAACCCTGCAGCGAGGCCGGCGCCTTGCGCTCATAGTTCAGCGCCAGCTCCAGGAACTCATCGAGCGCGTCGTTGGCCTCGTGACCGAGCCGGCGCAGGATGCGCGCACGGCCGCCGTCGCCCCCGAGCAGCCAGGCGTAGAAGGCGAACGGCGTCTCCTCGCGCGCACGCATCTCGCAGGCTTCGAGGCGCCGCAGCACCGTCGCGAATTTCTCAGCTGTAGCCGCATGCTCGCCCAACGCGCGACGCAGCGATCCCTTGCGCTTATGGGCAAGCTGGAACAGATCGTCGTCGTCGAGTCCGAACAATGGGCTCTTCAAGGCGACCGCGAGCGCGAGATCGTCCTGTGGCAGCAGCAGCGCATCCGCGAGATTCATCAGATCGATGATGCCGATGTGCTCGGTCAGCTTCAACCGGTCGGCACCGGCGACCGGAACGCCGGCGTGCTTCAGCGCCTGGATCACGGCATCGAACGCATTACCGCGGCGGCGCACCAGGATCAGCATGTCGCCATAGCGCAACGGCCGCCGTTCGCCCTCGTGCCCCGTCAGCGTGCCGCTCTCGACCAGCCGCTTGATCTCGGTCTGGATACGACGCGCGAGCTTGACTTCGGGGCTGGTGGCGGCGACGCCGTCGAACGGCGCGCGCCAGCCCTCGATCTCCTGCCGGTCGTCGGCTTCGGCCAGATCCCACAGCTCGATCACGCTGGGGCCGGCATCGGCCAACGCATTGTGCAGGGGATGGCCGATCTCGACCGAATGGATGCTCTTGTAGATCTGGGGATCGCGGAAGACGTGGTCGACCGAATGCAGGATCGCGGCGCCCGAGCGGAATGAATAGGTGAAGGCAACGGGATCGAATTTCAGCCCGGCCGCGCTGAACTTGCGATGGAGCTCGCGACGGCGCGCGTCGAACTCGCGCGGAGCCGCCCCCTGGAACGAGAAGATCGACTGCTTCTCGTCGCCGACGGCGAAGATGGTGCGGTTCAGCCCTTCGCGCGCGCCCTCGCCAGCCGTGAATTCGGAGATGATGTGCGCGATGATGTCCCATTGCCGTGGGCTCGTGTCCTGCGCCTCGTCGATCAGCACGTGATCGACGCCGCGATCGAGCTTGTAATGCACCCATCCCGAGGAGACGCGGTCGAGCATCGCCAGTGTCTTGTCGATGAGGTCGTCGTAGTCGAGCAGGCCCCGCTCCTGCTTCTCGCGGCGATAGTTTGCCGCAGCCGCGGTCGCGATATGCAGCAGGGCCGCGGTGCGGTCGCGCATCGTCACGGCGCGGCGCTTCTCGACCAATCCGCTGATACGCAGCGCCTCGTTCTCGAACAGGCGCGCGACGGACGGGTTATGCTCGCCGAACTTCTTGGTCAGCACCGCCTTGCGCGGCAGCTTCTCGTCGGTGAGGAAGACGGACAGATAGGCATCGACCTGCGCGCTGCCGGAAAACACTTTGGCCTCGCGGAGCCGGCCGGCCTGGTCGTTGTCGGACTTGCTGCCATCCTCCAGCGCAAAGGCGATGTCATCCCAGCGCGAGCGCGGCAGGTAGGGTCCATCGAGGATCTCCATCTCGACGTCCTCGATGCGGTCGCCAGCATCGACACCCAGCGCCGCGGCCATCTGCGCCGCCGCCGCTTCGACGTTGCCGGCACCGTCCGTCCAGGCCATGAAATGATCGCGGCTGAGACACGCCTCGCGCACGACCTCCTTGAAGGTGACGTCGGCGGCGTTCGCCATCGCGGTCAGCAAGGCGCGGCCCGTGACGCTGTCAGGCGTGCGCGCGGCCTCAAGCAGCACCTTCAGATTGGCGCGCTCCATCATGTCGGTCTGGTCGCGCTCGTCGATCACGGAGAAGCGCGCGGGCACGTTGGCCTCGAACGGGAATTGCTGCAGCAGGCGCGTGCACAGCGCGTGGATGGTCTGCACCTTCAATCCGCCCGGTGTCTCCAGCGCGCAGGCGAACAGTTTTCGCGCGTCACGCCGCAGTTTCGCGCCGGGGTGGGGAATGCCGACCGCGCGGATCGCGGCGTCGAGCGCGGTGTCGTCCAGCGTCACCCAATGACCAAGCGTGGTGAACACGCGTTCGGCCATGTTGGCCGCCGCGGCCTTGGTGAAGGTGATGCAGAGAATTTTCTCCGGCGGTACGCCCGTCAGCAGCAGGCGGATCACGCGCTGCACCAGCACGTGCGTCTTGCCCGAGCCGGCATTGGCCGACACGAAGGCCGACGCAGTCGGATCGGACGCGCGCGCCTGCCGCGCGCGCACCTCGTCGGGGATGGGGCGCGGCA
Organism: Bradyrhizobium nitroreducens; assembly: GCF_002776695.1. Classification (GTDB taxonomy): domain Bacteria; phylum Pseudomonadota; class Alphaproteobacteria; order Rhizobiales; family Xanthobacteraceae; genus Bradyrhizobium; species Bradyrhizobium nitroreducens. The sequence goes on along the minus strand of NZ_LFJC01000003.1, from coordinate 5,129,541 downwards.
GCTTCACCATTCCTCGATCCCCAATCCGCCGGCCGCAGACCATTCCTTGATCCGGGCGAGGTCGTCATAGGCACCGTAGCGGTTCGTCCACATCGGCAGGTTCAGCGAGGTGTACGGCTGATTCTCGTCGTCGAAGGCGCGGATCAGCGCTTCCAGCTTGGCCCGCGCCTCCGCGGCGGCCGCATCCGGCGGCTGCGGTTCGTCGCCCTGCTTGTATTTGAGCTCGAGGATACGTTCTTCGCCCGGAGGATTGTTGCCGCTGAGGCGGACATAGACCAGCTGGCTCACGGAAGCACCTGCGTCGATGCCGGGAAAGCCGCCCTCGCGCAGGATCGCCGCCTCAAGCGTCAGCTGTGGTGACAGGCCCATGCGCACCTGCTTGCCGGTCGGCGGCTGTCCGGTCTTGTAGTCGAGGATGGCGTAGCCGCCGCCCTGGCGCCGTTCGATGCGGTCGGCGCGCGCGGAGAGGGTAAAACTGCGCTCGTTGTCGAGCCTGATCGAGATCTCGCCGCGGGTCTCCGCGACGATGGCCGCGATCGCATCACGGCGCGCCGTCTCCCATTCGCCGAACCAGCGGGCGATGCGCTGGAAGCGCGGCCACCACAGCGCGCGCGCCTCGGGCCGCTCCATCAGCGGCGCAAAATGCTTTTCGCCGATCACGCGCAGCACGCGGGCGGGATCGTCGGGCAGGCGTGTCGCAAAGCTCTCGGTGAACTCGCCGATCGCATCATGGATCGCTGAGCCGCGGTCGGCGGCCGACAGCGGCATGTCGACGGGATCGAGCGCATCCAGCCACAGGATGTACTTTGCGTAGATCGTGTAGGGATCGCGCAGCCAGTCCTCGATCGCGGTGACCGACATCTTCAATGGCCGCGTCGCGCGTGGTGGCCGCGGCTCGGGCTGCTTGATCGGCTCGACCTTGTCGGGCTGGTCCAGCCTCTCTGCAAATCGCACGTAGTTCTCGCCCGCACGAATGGCTGCCTTCCAGAGATCGTCGCCCGCGACAGCCTCCAGCCGATGCAGGAAGCGCGAGGCCACCGCCGGCGCGCCGCCGGCCTTGGCGGAATGGGTGAGGATCACCTCATTGCCGCCGAGCAATTGCGCGAAGTCATGCGCGGAGAGGCCGATACGCCGCTCCGGCAGATCGAGCCCGAGCTCGTGCCGCATCGGCCGGCTGAGCCAGGGATCGATCCGCGGCGCCGGCGGCCAGACGCCCTCGATCAGCCCGCCGACGATGATGCGGTCAGCCTGCATCAGGCGCGATTCCAGCGGGCCGTAGATCTGCAGCCGCGCGCCGGGCTTGTCGCGCCGCCGCACCGCGCGGTCACTGAACGCGGTCTGGAAAACGTCGGGGTAATCAGGCAGCGGCACGATCAATCCGCTGGTCGTGCCGCCGCGCAGGAGATCGTCGAAGGCGGCAGCGAGCGCAAGGCCCTCGCGCTCCTCGAAGGCGAGCGGGATGCCCTGCTCGTCGCACGACAGCACGATCATGATCTCGCGATGCCGGTGCGCGAGCTCGGCGAAGTCGTACGGTTTCGAGGGCGGCAGGCTCTCGATCGGAGCGAGCGCTTTCTGCAAGGCATCGATCAAGGCCTGGATGCGATCGAGTTCCTCGGCCTTGAGGCGCGCGCGCGGCTCGGCGCGGTGCAGCGCGGAGACCTCGCCACGCCACAGCTTTGCCAGCTCCTCGCGAAAGCGGTTGAATTCGCGCGACAGGCCGCTGGTGCCGGCTGGCGGGCGCGTGCCGCGCAGGACTGCAAGCTCGAGGTCCTCGATCGCCGCCCTCCACGCGCCGGGCGCGCGGCCGAGGCGGCACAGCGGATGCTTCAGCATCGCCAGCAGCGTCGGCGGCTCCAGTCCCTTGGTCGCCGCCTCCGCCGTGAGGCGCGCGAACACGCCGGCGGAGGTTTCCATCAAGACGTCGCCGCCGGAATCGTCGAAACTGAGTCCCCATCGGGTGAGCGCAGCCATCACCCGTCGCGCCAGTGCGCGGTCGGGCGTCACCAGTGCCGCCGATTTGTCGAGATGCCGCGCCTCGCGCATCGCAATGGCGATGGCGAGCGCCTCCATCTCCGGATTGGGAGCTTCGACGACGGCGAGGTTCTTCATGCCGCCGGAGATCTTCGCAGCGACATCCGGCTGCTTCAGCCGGTCGTGCCAGACTTCCGTCTTGGCGGAGGGGCGCATCGATTCGGAGGCGAGCAGGTCGCGGCCGCCTGCGGACGGCGGCTGAAGGATCTCGACGTCGCTGCGCTTGATGCCGAGGCGATCCAGCAGCGCATGCATGGCGTATTGCGGATGGTTCGAGGCCGGATGCTGCGCGAATTTGCCGAGCGAGTCTCGCACGCCACCAATCGTTCGCCAGGCGTCTTCGTCGAGATCGGTGTCGAGGCCCGGCAGCACCACCGCGCCATGCGGCAGCGACGCGACTGCTCGGAGAAATTTTGCGGTGGCCGGCATCGAGCCGGTCGAGCCGGCCGCGATGACAGGTCCGTTCGGATGCGCGGTCAGCCGTTTGGCCTCAGCCGCGATCAAAAGATCGCGCCGCGCTGCCGGCTCGATCCGGTTGATCTCGGCGAGATGCTGGGGCCAGGCGATCCGCGCGATGCGCAGGAATTCGAGGGAGTGCTGCCAGTAGCGATCGAGGTTATCAGGCACGAGGCCGTCGAGCGCGTTCCAGTCTACGCCGCGCGTCACCATGTCGTCGATCAGGCGCGCGAGATCGCCGGCCAGCGCCAGCGTCGAGGCGGGGCCGCCGACCACCAGCGGCGACAGCACCGGGCCCTTGGCCCAGGCCGCGACCAGCTGCGCCAGCGTCAGCCGGCGTTCGAGCTCGCCAAGCCGCGGCGGAATGTCGAGCGGCGTCGCGCCGGAAAACTGCTCGGCTTCATCGGCGAAGGCGAGCTCGTCCTCGTCGATGTCGCCGAGTGCCACGATGCGCGGCAGCACGACGGCATCCGTCTTCATCTCGTCGAGGAAGATCTCGCGGACCACGCGCATCGCGCGGCGGGTCGGCAGGTACAGCGTTGCGTCCGCCAGCCGCGCCGGCTCCTTGCGCGCCTCGAATCCATCGACCAGCCGTCCCTCGAGCAGGGCCGTGACGACCGTGCGCAGGAACGGAACTGAGATGGGAACGCTGAAAACGCGCATGAGCTGCCTGATTCGGGATCAGGCGCCAATATAGGGAGGCGGACTCAAATGGATATGGGTGCAGGGAGATAGTCCCCGCTGTTCGCCGGGCCGGAACAGGTGTCGTAGGGTGGGTTAGACGGCGGCTGCGCGAAGCGCAGTCCGATGGCGTAACCCACCACTTCCGCCGCCATGGACATAGAAGAGGTGGGTTACGCTGACGCTAACCCACCCTACGGCACCGTGTTCGAGGCGAATTACGCCACGCTCTCCAGAAACGCCTCTTCCGCGGCGTGCACGGCCTCAGGCGTGCCGACATGCATCCAGACGCCGTCGAGGCGCAGGCCGAACAGCCGCTCCTGCTCGCCCGCGCGGTCGAACATCCTGGTCAGCGAGAACTCGCCTTGCGGCGCGCCTTCGAAGATCGCGGGCGACAGGATCGCAGCGCCGGCATAGACGAACGGAACGACCTCTTTTTCCTTGCGCTTGCGCAGCGCGCCGTCGGGCAGCATGCCGTAATCGCCGCGGCCGCTGTAGCCGATGCTGGTCGCGGTCGGCGCCATCAGCAGCAGGATGTCCATGCGCGCGGGGTCGAAGTTCTCCGCAAGCCGCGTCAGGTTCGAGCGCACGCCGTCGATCCACAGCGTGTCGGAATTGACATGGTAGAACGGCGCATCGCCGAGCAGCGGCAGCGCCTTGACCACGCCGCCGCCGGTGCCGAGCACCTGGTCGCGCTCGTCCGAGATGGTGACGCGCGGATGCTGGCGCGAGGCAACGTGATCGATGATCTGGTCCGGCAGATAATGCACGTTGACCACGGCCTCGGTCACACCGGCCTGGCCGAGTTTGTCGAGTACGTGGTCGAGCAGCGGCTGGCCGGCGACCGGCACCATGGGCTTCGGCATCTTGTCCGTCAGCGGACGCATGCGCAGGCCGAACCCTGCGGCGAGCACCATGGCTTTGGTCGGTTTGACGGACATCCTTCGCTTTCTCAGACCTTTCGCGTTCGCAGCAATCCTAACACGAGGTTCGATCAGCCGCACCGCATCTCAACCGCCTTAACCACCCGCCGTGACGGTTGTACGACGGGTGTTGCCGTCATGCCCCGACGGCTGTGGAACGCGCCTTTTTCTTCTTGTCGCCGACCTTCAGGAAATTGACGCCGATCTGGTCGCCATTGACCCAGGCCAGCTCGCAGCGCCGGTAGGCCAGCCCGGTGGACGACAGCAGCAGAAAGAACTCTTTCAGATGCAGACCCTCGACCGAGCCGTCGATGGTCAGCTTGGCGCCGCTGTCAGAGACGTCCTCCATGGTGCAATCGCGCCGCCAGGTCCCGTCGATTCCCATCATCTGGGCCGGGATCCCACGCTCGAAAACAACCCGGCTGTTGCCGCGCTGGTCCGTCTTTACCGCCATCTGCCCGCTCCAGCCCGTATTTTCTCGGCTGCCTGGCCGCCAGAATACCGACGTCTTGGCTAACAGCCGGTAAATCGGGCCTCGAATCAGCCTTCTGAAGCCCTTTGGGGCGGGGGAACGTTGGCGAGATACCAGTCGCGCAGGAAGCCCAGCGCGGGGTGGGCCAGCGAGCGCTGCAGATAGGTCCAGATCCGCGGCTGGTGACGCAGATAATGCGGCTTGCCGTCGCGGCGGTTGAGGCGAGCGAAGGTGCCGAGCAGCCGCGTATTCCGCTGCGCCGACATGATCGCGTAGAGCTCGGCGAAGCCGGCCGCATCGAAGCCTGCATCGTTGGCGCGGCGCGCCTTGATGTAGCGCGACAGCAGCGTCAGCTCGATGTTTTCAGGGACGTCGATCCGGGCGTCCTGAAGCAGCGACACCACGTCATAGGATTGCGGACCGAGCACGGTATCCTGGAAATCGATCACGCCGACGCGCCCGATGCCGGTGCGTGTCCCGAGCCAGATCAAATTGGGCGAATGATAATCGCGGATGATCCACGTCCTCGGCGCGGCCAGCGGCTTCTTCAGCAGCTCGCGCCACATCGCGAAGAACTCTGTGCGCGCCGCCTCGCTCAGCGGCGCGTTGCGATCGGGCAGATACCATTCCGGCATCAGGCCGATCTCGATCAGCATTGCCTCGACGTCGAAGACGGGGATCTCATAGGTCTGTCCGTCCAGCGGCAGCGTCTCGGGCAGCGTCTTGCCGTGCAGCGCGGCCAGCGCGTCGGTCGCGACCTCGTAGCGCTCGACGATCGGTCGCGGCGGATCGCCTTCGATCACGCCCTCGCTGCCGAAATCCTCCGAGATCAGGAAGCCGTGGTCGAGATCGAAATGATGGATCGCGGGCGCCGAGAGCCCCTGCGCGCGCAGGCCTTCGTCGATGGCGACGAAGGGTTTGATATTCTCGGCGAGATGAACCGCGGCGCTGTAGGATTTTCCGTTGTAGAGCGCCGCACCATCGGGCCGTTGCGGAGAATTCATCAGGATGACGACGCCGTCGTCGCGCAGCAGCCGCGCATAGGAACGCGTCGAGGCGTCGCCGGCCATGCGCTTGCGCGTTGCGTCGATATATCCGGATGCATCGAGGAATTCGCGCAGCGCCTGCAACCGCGCAACGATGGCGGCGCTCTTGCCGTAACCGGTGATGTCGGCCGCGCGCGCATTCGAGCCCAGCGCCGGCCGATGCGTCAGCGCGATGTCGATGCGATCGGCGGGCATGGCCGACGGCGCGCGCTCCGGCCATTCGATCAGGACGAGCGTCGCATCGGGAAGCGGCGACAGCCCGATCTCCTCGAGCTCGCTTTCGTCCTCGACGCGGTAGAGGTCGGCGTGCAGCACCGGGAAGGGCGGCAGCTCATAGCCCTGCACCAGCGTGAAGGTCGGGCTCGGTACCTCCAGCTCGTCGTCGCCGGCGAGATAGCGGATCAGGCTGCGGGCCGCCGCGGTCTTTCCCGCGCCGAGATCGCCGGTGAGGGTGATGACATCGCCCGGTCCGACCAGCAGTGCGAGATCGGCCATCAATTGCGCGGTCGCCGTCTCGTTGTGGAGCGCGACGGAGAATGTCGTGGGTTGGGTCATTCGGCGGCGTCGCGATGCGCCGCCTGGTCGGTCGGGAAATCGCAGATCACGACCGTGCCGCGGCCGACGATCGAATCCACCCGCACCTTGCCGCCATGCAGCTCGACGAAGGAGCGCACCAGCGAGAGGCCGAGTCCGGCGCCGCGGTGACGCGAGCCCTGCGAGCGGCTTTCGAACCAGTTGAACACCTTGTCCTTCATGTCGGCAGGTATTCCAGGCCCGGAATCTGTCACGGTGAAGACCACGCTGCGTTCGGTGCGCCGTGCGCTGATACCGACGGTGGAATCCTGTGGAGAAAACCCGACGGCGTTGGCGAGGAGGTTATAGAGCACCTGCACCACGCGCTTCTCGTCGCCGACGAAGCTGCCGACATCGGGCGCGATCTCGACCTTGAGGCGGATGCGGTCGGTGGCGAGCCGGTCCTGGATGCCCTCGGCGGCGAGCTCGATGGTCTTGCTGACGTCGACGGGCCCGAGTTCCAGCTTCATCGCGCCGGCATCGATGGTGGCGAGATCGAGGATGTTGTTGGTGAGCGCCAGCAGCGCGTTGGTCGATTTGGTGACGTAGTCGAGATATTCGGCCTGCTTCGGCGTCAGCGGCCCGGTCGAGGGGTCGCTGAGGAAATGCGCGAAGCCGATGATGGTGGTCAGCGGCGAACGCAGCTCGTAGGAGACGTGGTGGACGAAATCCACCTTCATCTGGTCGGCGGCCTCCAGCGCCTCGTTGCGCTCGCGCAGCGCGCGCTCGACATTCTCGGTGTCGGTGATGTCCTGGAACGTCAGCATGGTCGCGCCGTCATGCAGCGGCCGGATCATGCCGTCGAGCACGCTGCCGTCCTTGCGCTCCAGCTTCAGCGGTACGTCGGCGCGGCTCTCGATCGAGGTGACGGCTTCGCGGATCTGGCGCCAGACCGCGGGGTCGTCGAACAGTTGATGGCACCAGCCTTCCACCGTCTGGATGTGCGGCTCGTCGCGCATGGCATCGGCGGACAGCTTCCACATCCGGACGAAGGCCGGGTTGAACAGCTGCGCCTTGCCGTTGCTGCCGAACACCGCGACGCCCTCGGCGAGGCTGTCCAGCGTCTCGCGCTGGACGCGGATCATGCCGTCGAAGCGGCGGGCCAGCTCGAGGCTCTCGGTGACGTCGTCGAACAGATAGGTGACGCCGCCTTCCGGATTCGGCGTGGTGACGACCGAGAGCGCGCGGCCATCCGGCAGGTACCAGGTGTCCTTGGCAGCCTCGACCGCACGATACGCCTCGTGCAGCTTGGCTTTCCAGGCGCGGAAATCGGGCTGCTCCGGCAGCTTGCGCGCGGCGCGGAGCTGGTCGAGCACGCTCGAATCATCAGGGTTGGCGTCGAGGAAGCTGCGATCGAGGTCCCACAGCCGGCGGTAGGAATCGTTGTAGAAGGCAAGGCGGCGCTGGCCGTCGAATACGGCAACGCCCGAGGAGAGTTGGTCCAGCGTACGGCGATGCGCCTCCGCCATCCGCACCAGCGCCGAGCTCAGCGCATCGGCTTCGCTGGCATCGATGGCAACGCCGACGCTGCCGCTGCCGACATTGACCGCGCGCACGTCGTAGATGCGCCGCTCGCCGCCGATCACGATCGGCAGCCGCGAGGTGAAGCTCTCGGCGTCCTTCAGGCCCCGCTCCATCGCGGTGCGGTCGGCGCTGTCGAGCAATTCGAGCTTGCGCTCCTGTGCGTCGGTGACGCTGGCCGCCTCGGTCGCGCGCACATAGGCCGGGTTGGCGAAAGTGAGGGCCCCGTTCTCGCCCTTGGCCCAGATCGGCCAGGGGGCGGCGGCGGCAAAGCCGCGCAGCATCTCGGTCTCGTCCGAGAGCGCCTTGTAACGCAGATTGGTCTCGGCCAGATCGCGGCGGAGCCCGGAGAGTTCGCGAATCCGGACAATGGCCTGGCCGCCGATGGCGCGGCCGATTGCTTCTAGCGTGTGGCCGTGAGCGGTGGTCAGCGTCAGCTGGAACCCGTCGCCGCGATCACGCAGCGCGTCGACCGCGTGGTCCATCTGCAGCGCCGGTTCCGGCGGCAGCCAGGTTCCGAAGGCGAGCACGCGTTGCGGCGAGGAGTCGCGCGGCAGCACCATGGAGATGTCGCCGGAAATCTGCGCGCGGTTGTCGCCGGCGGGCCAGGAGATCAGGATCTGCGGCTCGGCGAACAGCAGCGCCCCGAAGCGGTCGGCCTGCAGCTGTAGTTCCCCGATCCGGGCGCGCAGCCGCGCCTCGTTCTTCGCGGTCCGCACCCGCGTCCGCATCAGCAGGATCGCGGCCATCACCGAGAAGCCGAGCAGCGCCAGCGCGGTGGCGAGCACCGCGAGTTCCTGCCGGTTGAAATCCAGCATGATGGAGAGGGTGTCGATGAGGTCGGCGGCCTCGGCCGGCGCAGCCGGCAGCAGCGCTGCGAGAGCGCCTCCCAACAGGCCGTTGCGCGCAAGCGATGTGCACGACAGCAGCGTCCGACGCATCGACACGATCACGCCTGACATAGTTGCCCCAAGACCGCACGAATCTACGCGCGGCGACCCCCGTCGCGCGCGAATCAAAGGACAATACCCTCACCGTGACTCCGCCGGTAAGAGTCCAGATCGTGAACGGAAAAGCGGTCCCTAAAAAATGCCGGGCGGGGTGTTCCAGCGTACGTAGTTCTTCGGGATGATTCGGCTGGAATTGCCGCGTGTTAGCGTCCGGTCGAGCCAAAGCCGCCGGCGCCGCGATCGGTTGCTGCCAATGTGGCGACGGGAATCAGCGCGGCCTGCACGACGGGTGCGATCACCATCTGGGCGATGCGCTCGCCGCGCTTGATCACGAACGGTGCAGCGCCGTGATTGATCAGGATCACCTTGATCTCGCCGCGATAGTCCGCGTCGATCGTGCCCGGCGAGTTCAGCACGGTGATTCCGTGCTTGGCCGCAAGCCCCGAGCGCGGGCGCACCTGCGCCTCGTGCCCGGGCGGCAGCGCGATCGCAAGGCCCGTTGGCACCAGCGCATATTGGCCGGGTGCGAGCGTCAACGGCTCGCTGTCCGCCACCGCCGCCATCAAATCGAGCCCTGCGGCTTCCGCGGTTTGATAGGCCGGCAGTGGCAGGCCATCGGCATGCGCCAGTTGCTGCAGTTCGACCGCGACCTTCGTGCTCAAGACGCCGGCTCCAGGGATTTGTCGGTCACGCTCTTTGCGATATGCGCGACCAGTTCGATGGCGACTTGTTCTTTGGTCATCACCGGCCAGGAATCAACTGCAATCTCGCCGTCCTTCTCGCCATTCTTCCGGCTTATCAGATGCACGGTGTTGCGGTCGCCGCCCATCACGCCGGTCGCCGGCGAGACGTCGTTGGCGACGATCCAGTCGCAGCCCTTGCGGGCGAGCTTGGTCTTGGCGTTGTCGATCAGATGCTCGGTCTCGGCGGCAAAGCCGATCACCAGCGGCGGGCGCTTGTCCGTCAGCTTGGAGATCGTCGCGAGAATGTCGGGGTTCTCGACCAGCTGAAGCGGCGGCATGCCGGCCGAGGTCTTCTTCAGCTTCTGCTCGCCCTCGCTCGCGACGCGCCAGTCGGCGACGGCGGCGGCGAAGATCGCGATGTCGGCGGGAAGCGCTGATTGCACCTGCTCCAGCATCTGCCGCGCGGATTCCACGTGCTTCACCGTCACGCCGGCGGGATCGTCGAGATCGACCGGGCCGCTGACCAGGATCACCTCGGCGCCGGCGGCCTGCGCGGCCGCGGCAATGGCAAAACCCTGCTTACCGGAAGAGCGGTTGGCGATGTAGCGCACCGGATCGATCGGCTCGTGGGTGGGCCCTGCGGTGATCAGCACGCGCTTGCCGGCGAGCGGCCGCGGCACCGGCGGCCGCAACAGGCGTTCGGCGGCATTGGCGATCTCGATCGCTTCCGACATGCGGCCGACGCCCGCTTCGCCGGCCTCCGCCATCTCGCCGGAATTCGGCCCGACCAGCACCACACCGTCGCGCTGCAGCTGTGCGACGTTGCGCCGGGTCGCCGCGTTGCTCCACATCAGCGGATTCATCGCCGGCGCCAGCAGGATCTTTCGGTTGGTTGCGAGCAGGATGGCGCTGGCGAGGTCGTCGGCATGGCCGTTCGCCATCTTCGCCATCAGGTCTGCGGTGGCTGGCGCCACCACGATCAGGTCGCAGTCGCGCGCCAGGCGAATGTGGCCGGCGTCGAACTCGCTCTGGGGGTCGAACAGGTCGGTATAGACGCGCTCATGTGACAGCGCGCTCACGGCCAGCGGGGTGACGAATTGCTGCGCGGCCTTGGTCAGCACGCAGCGGACCTCGATGCGCCGCTCCTTCAGCCTTCGGATCAGGTCGAGCGACTTGTAGGCCGCGATGCCGCCGCCGATGATCAGGGTCACGCCGGCCTCGGGAAGGGCGCCGGTGCGCTGGGGCGTCGGGCTGGTCGATGGTGCCGGCGGCGCCGAAAACGGCGTCAGCGGCTCCTCGCGGCCCTCGATCAGCTCGCGCAGGATGACCCGGACCTCTTCCTCGACCGACCTGTGATTCTTGGCCGAGCGCAGCCGCAAATAGGTTTTGACGCCCTCGTCGAGCTTGCGGATGGTCAGGCTTGCCACGGCGCCCTCCAGCACGGAATGATTGCGATGCTATCACTCGCATGATTGCAGTGCAATCACAAATTCCGGACCGCAATCAGGATCCCGATGAAGGTCGCGGCAATGATCCACAGCGCGACGGTGCGCCAACGGTTCTTGCGACCTTCGCTGCGGCCCATTGCGGCGATGCTGTCAGGCGAAAGCCTGATGCCCTCCCGCGTCATGGTTTCGAGCTGCTCCAGCACCTTCACGGATCGCTCGGCGATCTCGGGCAGGCGCATCAGCACGCGCGCGATGTCTCCGGTCCCGGCAAGTGCGCCCTGCACCCGGCCGATCGGGCCGAGATTGCGCTCGATCCATTCGCGCACCACGGGGTCGGCGACCTTCCAGATGTCGAGCTTCGGATCGAAGCCGCGCGCCACGCCTTCGACCACCACCATGGTCTTCTGCAGCAGGATCAGCTCGGGCCGCGTCGTCATGTCGAACAGGCCGGTGACCTCGAGCAGCAGCGTCAACAGCCGCGCCATCGAGATCTCTTCCGCCGTGCGGTTGTGAATCGGCTCGCCAATGGCGCGAATCGCTTGCGCGAAATTCTCCACCGAGTGATGCGCGGGCACATAGCCCGCCTCGAAATGCACCTCGGCGACGCGGCGATAATCGCGGGTGATGAAGCCGAGCAGGATTTCGGCGAGGAAGCGCCGCTCCTTCATCCCGAGCCGGCCCATGATGCCGAAATCGACCGCGACGAGTCGTCCCGCGTCATCCAGGAACAGATTGCCCGGATGCATGTCGGCATGGAAGAAGCCGTCGCGCAGCGCGTGCCGCAGAAAACTCTGGATCACCTTGCGGCCGAGATCGGGCAGGTCGACCTGCGACTCCTCGAGGCGCTTGTGATCGTTCAGCGCGATGCCGTCGATCCACTCCATCGTCAGCACGTTGTGCGTGGTGCGGTCCCAGTCGACTGCAGGCACGCGGAAGTCGGGGTCGCCCTGCGTGTTCTCCGCCATCTCCGACAGCGCGGCCGCCTCCAGGCGCAGGTCCATCTCCATCGCGACCGAGCGCGACATGGTGTTGATGACCTCGACCAGGCGCAGCCGCCGCGCCTCCGCCGAATAGGTCTCGGCCTTGTGTGCGACGAAGAAGAAATCGGAGAGATCGCGGCGGAAGCGCGCGGCGACGTTCGGCCGCAGCACCTTCACGGCGACCGCCTTGCGGATGCCGTCGTGCAGCACCTCGCCGCGATGCACCTGTGCGATAGAGGCGGCCGCGACCGGCGGACCGAGCTTGGCGAACACCTCCGTCAGCGGACGCTCCAGCGAGGTCGCGATCGCGGCTTCCGCTTCGGCCTGCGAAAACGGCGGCAGGCGATCCTGGAGGCTTTCCAGGTCGCGCGCCATGATGACGCCGACGACGTCGGGCCGCGTGGCCAGAAACTGCCCGAGCTTGAGATAGGCCGGACCCATCCGGGTCAGCGCGCGCGACAGCCGCGGTCCGTGCTTCGGACCACGACGTTCGATGATGCGTGCAAGCTTCAGCGCGAGCTGCCCGGGCGGTGGCACGAGGCTCGGATCGACCGAGCCGAACACGCCCTCGCGCGCGAACACGAACGCAGCGCGCATCAGGCGCGCAGTGTGGGTGATGGCAGAAATCACAAACGCCAACCCGAATGCAGAGCGACGATGCCGCCGGAGAGTGTCTGCCAGCTGACGCGGGAAAAGCCGGCCTCGCGGATCATGTCGGCGAAGGCGTTGGGTTTCGGAAACTTGCGGATGGATTCGACGAGATATTGGTAGGACTCGGCATCGCCCGTGATCATGCGGCCGAGCGGCGGGATCACCTTGAACGAGAACAGATCATAGAGCTTGTCGAGCCCGGGCATCTCCACGGTGGAGAACTCCAGGCACAGGAAGCGGCTGCCGGGCTTCAGCACGCGATAAGCTTCGCGCAGCGCAAGGTCGATCTGTGGCACGTTGCGGATGCCGAAAGCGATCGTATATGCGTCGAAGCTGCGGTCGGCGAAGGCGAGCGCTTCGGCATTGCCTTCGACGAAATCGACCTGGGTCTCGAGATGGCGCTTGGCGGCGCGCTCGCGGCCCACGGCGAGCATGTCGGAATTGATGTCGCAGACGGTGGCATGGAAGCCGGGGCCCGCGGCCTTGGCGGCGCGGAACGAGATGTCGCCGGTGCCGCCGGCGACGTCGAGCAATGCGAAGGGCCGGTCGCCCCTGGGCGGGTTGAGGGCATTGATCATGATGTCCTTCCAGACCCGGTGCAGGCCACCGGACATCAGGTCGTTCATCAGATCATAGCGCGACGCCACGCTGTGAAACACGTCGTTCACCAGCGTCTGCTTGTCCCCGAGGGGAACGTCCTTGAAGCCAAAATGCGTGGTTTCGCCCGGCCGATCCATTACTCTACTCCACTGGGCGGACCATAGCGCGCCCGCCGCAATGGCGCTATCACACCGCCCTCATAAGGTGAATGCCTGACCATGCCCGAATTGCCCGAAGTCGAGACCGTCCGCCGCGGCCTTCAGCCTGTCATGGAGGGTGCGAAAATCCTGGTCGCGGAGGCCCGTCGGCCGGATCTCCGCTTTCCGTTCCAGCCTGATTTCGTGGCCCGGCTCAAGGGCCAGGTCGTCACGGGCCTCGGCCGCCGCGCAAAATATCTCATGGCCGACCTCGCCTCGGGCGACGTGCTGCTGATGCATCTGGGCATGTCGGGCTCGTTCCGCGTCATCAAGCCGGACAACGAGGCCGCGCCCGGCGAGTTTCACTATCCTAGGGCTAAGGATTCCGTGCACGACCATGTGCTGTTTCGGATGTCCTCCGGCGCCGATATCGTCTTCAACGATCCGCGCCGCTTCGGTTACATGAAAGTGATCGCGCGCAATGCGCTGGACGAAGAGCCGCTGCTGCGCGATCTCGGCCCCGAGCCGCTCGGCAACGAATTCGACGCCGCGATGCTGGCGCGCTCCTGCCAAGGCAAGACCACCAGCCTGAAGGCGGCGCTGCTCGACCAGCGCGTGGTGGCGGGGCTTGGCAACATCTATGTCTGCGAAGCGCTGCATCGCTCGCATCTGTCGCCGCGCCGGATCGCCGCGACCCTGTCGACCAGGAAGGGCGAGCCCACGGACCATGCCAAGCGATTGGTCGGCGCGATCCACACCGTGCTGAACGACGCCATCAAGGCCGGCGGCTCCAGTCTGCGTGACCATCGCCAGACCTCGGGCGAGCTCGGCTACTTCCAGCATTCGTTCAAGGTCTACGATCGCGAAGGCGAGAAATGCACGACGCCAGCTTGCGGCGGCACGATCAAGCGCTTCACCCAGAATGGCCGCTCGACCTTCTGGTGCCCGAAATGTCAGAAGTGACGTAGCATCGTAGCCCGGATGGAGTGCAGCGTAATCCGGGACCTTCGCGCGACGGATGCAGGCGCCCCGGATTGCGCTGCGCTCCATCCGGGCTACGAATGCTCGCGAACAGCCGTTTTGCCCGCTGAGTCAGACGTCTGCGCGCCGCCGCCGAGGTGACGCGGCGGGGAGCCGTTCTACTGTGCATGGGGTTGTTTTCGAGATTCTTGTTCGAGAGCGTGTTGGCCCTCGTCAAAAACGCGAAGCGAAGCAATCCGGCCGGGCTGGTGGCCGGATTGCTTCGTCGCTGGGGCCCTTCCGGATGGTGAAGGGCCGACTGCCGTCCGAGCGATCGCCCCGCTCAGGACGCCAGGGTCGTGGTCTCGTCCGCCGCGTGCTCGGCGGCAACGTGAAGCATGCCGTCCGCAGCCGACATCACTTGGTCGATCAGGACGTTGGTCGTGGCTTCGAGCTCGAGCCGGGTCTCGATCCAGCGCCAGAGGCCGCGGATCTCGTCCGCCGACTTGCCGTTCGGCGCGAACTCGCTGACGGCGAGACCGCTGGCGAGCGAGTCCTGGTGGTCGTTGCGCATCACGATCAACGGGCGCGCGAGCACTTCGGTGAGATCGAGCGCGGCTTCCTCGGCGAGCGCGCCTGCGGCATTGTCGATGCGTTGGCCGCGGATCGGCGTCTGGTTGAGCACGAAGCTATAGGGCCGCTTCCAGGCGCGCGCGACGCTGAGCGTCGAGGCGGTCGCCTCGATGTCGGCGACGCTCGGGCGGGCCGGGATCAGGCAGAGATCGGAATTGCGGATCGCCACGGTGGTGGCGGCAGACAGGCCGGCCGCAGTATCGACGATCGCGAGCTGCAGGCCGCTGTCCGCCAGCATCTTCAGGCGCGGCTCGATGTCGGCAGCATGGTAGATCGGCTCGACGACGAGATCGTCGGCGTTGCGGCGGCGTTGCCAGTTGGAGAGGGTGCCCTGCGGGTCGGTTTCGATCAGGCGAACGGTGAAGCCAGCCTGCTTGGCTGCCAGTGCGAGGCCGATGGCGAGCGTGCTCTTGCCACTGCCGCCCTTTTGGGTGGCCAAAACGATCGTGTGCATTTGAAGATCAATCCTTTGGAGTTCTGGGTCAGGAATACGCCACGCGAACGTGCATCGATCTCGATGCTGAGCTCTTCTCGCTCAGGACGTGCCGGCCCGATCCAAAGGGGATCGCGGAGGTCCGAATCAGCAGTAACGATGATGGCGGAATGGGGAATGCCAGCGAATCCGTACCATTACCGGACCCGTAGTCGTACGTATGATGTGTTCGTGGGTCAGTTGATCTCGCCTCCCGGACAAAGCGCAGCACGGCAGTGATGCGCTGCCGGAACGGGGCCCAGGAAGCCATTTGCACGGAATTCGAGGAAGCATGAGTCCCGGCTCAGCCGAGCGGCATGTCATGCCGCAGCGCGTCCGGGACAGGAGCGCGCACGATTTCTGGTGAGCTTATTTCCGCACGCAGATCACGCGGACGACGGCGGCCTTTGCATCCGTTGAAGTGCCGTTCGCGGTGATCTGGTTGGCCTTCAGGAAATCGCGCACGGCATCTGCGGACACCATCACGGCCTGCGAGGCCGGCACCGATGTCGCAGGTCCCGCCAGCGTTGCCGGCTTCAACAGCGCAATGCCGGCGAACCTGCCGTCGCCATCGATTGCGGGACCACCGGAGAACCCGACCGCCGGTGGCGGCGACAGCATGGCATCGCTGCTCGGGACTGGCGCCAGCGCAGCCTTGACGACCGACACGCCGCCTGCGCCGCCCTGGCTCTGCGGATCGGCGATGCCGACGACGTCGACGTTCGTCTTCGCCGCGCCGCCAGCGAGGCCGAGCGGCTTGAGGCCGCGCGCGCCGTAGATGTGCAGAAGCGCCAGACCGCGCTCCTTGTCTTCGGCAAGACGGTCGGCACTGCCATGGCCGGCGACCGTGATCGCGAGACAGCCGTCGGTGACGAGGCGGTCGGCTACGATCGCACCGTCGTCGCTGACGACGAGGCCGGTGCCGTATTCGACGGTCTTGCGCGGCGGCGGCCCGGCCTGCGGGCCCGACGGGAACGCGTTGAAGGCGCTCGACATCGCGATCACGACCGGCTCGACCGTGTTCTCGGTCGCCTGGTCGTAGAGGATCGTCATGGTGCGGACCTCGTCGCCCTTGAAGGTGCCGCGGACGTAGAATTTCTTGAGGCCCTGCAAGCCCGACAGCACGAAGAAGTCGGGCTTCACCACGGTGTAGTCGACCTTGCGCCCGGACGGCTCCTTCTCCAGCTCCGCGAGTTTCGCCGAGGTCGGGTTCGCTTCCTTGCGGCGGCTGAGCAGCACCTGCACGGTTCCGGTCGGCGAGGTCCATTTCGAGCCGTTGGCGTCGCTCGCCTGCTGCGGCACGAGCTTGGAGGGGATGCCGAGCCGGGCGCCGCTGGTCGGCTCCGTCACGATCTTCCAGCCGACGCCGTCCTGCTTCTTTCGCGCCGTCTCGGCGAGCGCGGCGCGCTCCTGCGGGTTGAGCACGCCGGTCGGCTTGCCGCCCTTGGCCTTCTGGTAATCCTTGATGGCGTTGACCATGCGCTCGCTGACGTCGCCGGTGATGGCACCGTTGTACTGGCCGACCCAGGCGAGGTCGGATTGCAGAGACAGTCGCTCTGCCTTTGCCATGGCTTCGGCTGTCGCCGACGGCGTCTGCATTGCGGGAGGTTGAATCGGCACGGTCTGGACCGTCTTCGGCTTGGCGCCGGCGATCGGTTGTGTCGTCATCTGGGCGTTCGCGGCCGTCGCAGTCGCAAACATCAAGGTTGCCGTAAGCATCGATCTCATGACAAATCCAACCCGCCCATTGAACGCAATGGCATTGAAGCACATCTCGTTGGTCGCGAACAATGTTGGGCTGGTTCAGGCGCGAGCTGAGACGCGTACCCAGGTCCTCGTCCTGAGGAGCGGCCGCAAGGCCGCGTCTCGAAGGATGGCCGCAGGCGAGATCGGGGCCTTCATGGTTCGCCCGGCGATGCGAAGCATCGTCCGGAGACGGCGCTTCGCGCCTCCTCACCAGGAGGCTTGAGAGGAACGAAAGACGATGCTGAGCCCGGACGAACTCGAACGTTATGCCCGCCATATCGTGCTGCGCGATGTCGGCGGACCGGGCCAGGCCGCGCTGAAGCGGGCCTCCGTGCTGGTGATCGGTGCCGGTGGCCTCGGCGCGCCCGCCCTGATGTATCTGGCCGCGGCCGGCGTCGGCACGCTCGGCGTGGTCGATGACGACGTGGTGTCGCTGTCGAATCTCCAGCGCCAGGTGATCCACACCACGCCGGATATCGGCCGGCACAAGGTCGAGAGCGCCGCCGAGCGGATCGCGGCGCTCAATCCGCATGTCCGCTTCGTCGGCCATGCCACCTGGCTCAACGCCGACAATGCGCTCAGCCTGATCGGCGATTACGATCTCGTGCTCGACGGCTCCGACAATTTCTTGACGCGCTATCTGGCTTCGGACGCCTGCTTCTTCGCCAAGCGGCCGCTGATCACCGCCGCGCTCGGCACCTTCGACGGCTCGCTCACCACCATTCGCGCGCATGAGAGGAACGAGCAGGGCGAGTTCAACCCAACCTATCGCTGCCTGTTTCCGGAGGCGCCGCCGCCCGGTACCGTGCCGGCCTGCGCGGAAGCCGGCGTCATGGGCGCATTGGCGGGCGTGCTCGGCTCGATGATGGCGCTGGAGGCGATCCGCGAGATCGTCGGTTTCGGCGATGGCCTGGTCGGCCGCCTCCTGATGATCGATGCGCGCGCGATGCGCTTCGAGACGCTGCGCTATTCGCGCGATCCTGCCAATCCGCTCAACGGCGACGGGCCTGTGGTCGTCGACCTCAGCGCTCATCGCACCTGAGCGCGTCAGGTCGTCGCCGGCTTCTCGCTGTCGAGATGCGCCATTTGCTCGGCCGCATAGCGCGTGCCGGACGCGACGTTCGGCGGAAAGGCCTTTGCCAGCGCTGCGAGATGCTCCGGCGCCAGCGTCACCTTCGTTGCGCCGAGCGCTTCGGTGAGACGGGTGCGGGTGCGGGCGCCGACCAGCGGCACGATCGCCTTGTCCTGTGTGGACACCCAGGCGATTGCGACCTGCGCCGGCGTTGCGCCGATCTCCGCGGCGATGATGCGCAGCTGATCCACCAGCGCCAGATTGGCATCGAGATTTGCGCCCTGGAAGCGCGGCGTCATCAGCCGGTAGTCACGGCCGGCCTTGCCTGAGTCCTTCGACCAGTGGCCACTGATCAGGCCGCGCGCGAGCACGCCGTAGGCCGTGATGCCGATGCCGAGCTCGCGGCACGTGCTCAGGATATCGCGTTCGATGCCGCGCTCGATCAGCGAATATTCGATCTGGAGATCGGCGATCGGATGCACGGCATGCGCGCGGCGGATGGTGTCGGAGCCGACCTCGGAGAGGCCGATATGCTTGACGTAGCCGGCCTTCACGAGATCGGCGATTCCGCCGATGGTCTCCTCGATGGGCACGCTGGGATCGAGCCGCGCCGGCCGGTAGATGTCGATATGATCGGTGCCGAGCCGCTGCAGTGAATACGCCAGGAAATTCTTTGTCGCGGCCGGCCGTGTGTCCATTCCGATGAAGTCCCCGGCGGGACCGCGCAGCGCGCCGTACTTCACGCTGATCCGCACCTTGTCGCGGGCGACGTCCTTCAGCGCTTCGCGCACCAAAATCTCGTTGTGACCCATGGCGTAGAAATCGCCGGTGTCGAGCAGCGTGATGCCGGCATCGAGCGCCGCATGCACCGTGGCGACGGCCTCGCCGCGATCGGCGGGGCCGTAGACCTCCGACATGCCCATGCAGCCGAGACCGAGGGCGGAGACGGTGGGGCCGGTTGAACCGAGTTTGCGTTGCTCCATGATGGCTCTCCTCGAAGAAGCGGCGGATGGCGCCGCGTGACGAGGGCACATATGCGCCTGCGCGATTGCGCCGATAAGCTGGACAATCGAGAATGGCTTGTTCAAAATAATGAACAATGGCCGATCCCGATCTGCGCGATCTCGACGCCTTCGTGGCGGTTGCCCGCACCCGTAATTTCCGGCGGGCGGCGGTCGACATGCGTATCTCCGTATCGGGCCTCAGCCAGCGGCTGCGGGACCTAGAGGAGCGCCTCGGCGTCCGCCTGATGAACCGCACCACCCGCAGTGTCGCGCTGACCGAAGCGGGCGAGCTGCTGCTGTCCCGCGTCGCCCCGGCGCTCCGCGATGTCGGCGATGCCCTGGACCAGGTCCGCGGCCTTCGCGAGGTTGCCTCGGGCCGCCTGCGGATCAATGCGCCGCCTCCGGCGGTCGATCTCGTGCTGGCGCCGATGGTCGGCCCGTTTCTGAGCGTGCATCCGCAGGTCGATCTCGACATCGTCTCCGAAAGCGGCTTCGTCGATATCGTCAGCGCCGGCTTCGACGCAGGCGTGCGCTATGGCGAGCATCTCGCGCAGGACATGGTGGCGATCCCGCTAAGCGGCCCGCAGAGTTACGTCGTCGTCGCTTCGCCTGATTATCTCGCGCGCTGCGGCAGGCCGAAGCATCCGAAGGATCTGCTCGATCATGATTGCATCCGCGCGCGCTACTCGAGCGGCGTCATGCACGATCTGGAGTTCGAGAAAGCGGGCCATGTCGTCAAGGTCGATCCGCCCGCAAAGCTGATCTCGACCAACATGAACCTTGCGATGCGCGCCGCTCTCGACGGCGTCGGGATCTGGGCGACGCTCGATGGCTATGTCGGCGAAGCCGTGAAGTCCGGTGCGCTGGTCAGCCTGATGGAAGATTGGTGCGAGCCGTTCCCGGGCCCGTTCCTGTACTATCCGAGCCGGCGCCAGACGCCGCCCGCCCTGCGCGCGTTCATCGATTTCGTCGCGAACTGGCGCAAGCGCGAAACGCGCGGCAAATGAACCTCAGAGCATGCTCGGCAGCACGCGATCCGGCGGCTTGTGGGCGTCGAGGAAGGTGCGGATGTTGATGATCACCTTCTCGCCCATCTCGACGCGGCCTTCGATCGTGGCCGAGCCCATATGCGGCAGCAGCGTCACCTTGCCGGCCTTGGCGAGCCGCACCAGCTTCGGGTTGACCGCGGGCTCGTGCTCGTAGACGTCGAGGCCGGCGCCGGCGATCTCGCCGCCTTCGATCAGCTTGATCAGCGTGTCCTCGTCCGTCACCTCGCCGCGCGCGGTGTTGACGATGTAGGCGTCTTTCCGGATCAGCTTCAGCCGCCGTGCCGAGAGCAGATGATAGGTCGCCGGCGTGTGCGGACAGTTCACCGAGATGATGTCCATTCGCGCCAGCATCTGGTCGAGGCTCTCCCAATAGGTCGCGCCCAACTCTTCGGCGATCTTCGGCGCGACGGGACGGCGGTTGTGATAGTGGATCTGCAGGCCGAAGGCGCGGGCGCGGCGCGCGACCGCCTGGCCGATGCGGCCCATGCCGATGATGCCGAGGCGCTTGCCCCCGATGCGGTGGCCGAGCATCCAGGTCGGCGACCAGCCCGCCCAGGGTTTTCCCTCCGTCAGGATCGAGGCGCCTTCGATCATCCGGCGCGGCACGGCCAGGATCAGCGCCATGGTCATGTCGGCGGTATCCTCGGTCAGGACCTTCGGCGTGTTGGTGACGGTGATGCCGCGGGCATGCGCGGCCTCGACGTCGATATTGTCGACGCCGTTGCCGAAATTGGCGATCAGCCGCAGCTTGCAGTCCGCCTGGTTGACGATGTCGGCGCTGATATGGTCGGTGACGGTTGGAACCAGAACGTCGGCGGTGCGCGCGGCTTCCGCGAGCTGCTCGGCCGACATCGGCGTGTCCTCGAGATTGATCCGCGCGTCGAACAATTCGCGCATCCGCGTCTCGATCGAATCCGGCAGCTTGCGCGTCACGACGACGAGGGGCTTTTTCTTCACCGACATGTCCTGCTCTCATGAGGCGTCGCAGGCCACCTCTGTCGCCAAAGGTCGGTCGTTGAGGCCTCATTAACCCGGTTGTTCGACACTGCCCTTGCCGTGTCCGTCCCCGGCGTTTCCTTCAAGTTCTCCCGATATTTCCGGCCGGAAAATCGGGGCAAACTGGTTGTTCAAGTGCCCGTCCTCTCTAGCAGAAGGCCGGGCCAAGACAAGAACCACGGGTTTAAGGCTTTGGGAACACCCGCGTGGGGCGGGAGAGGGCTGACGCGGCAGGTTTTGGATTTTGGAGTGAGGACCCGGCTCGGCCGGGTCTGCGACGGGAGACGGGTAGATGGCGTTGGGGCGTTTTTGTTCTGTGATGGCGCTCGTTTGCACCTGGTTGAGCGCCTCGGTCGGCCCCTCGCATTCGGCCAAGGACAATACCCCGCAGACCGCCAGCGGCCTGCCGGTGCCGCGCTACGTCAGCCTCAAATCGGATCACGTCAACGTCCGCGCCGGCCCGACCAAGGACAATGACGTGGCCTGGGTCTATACCCGCGCCGGCTTGCCGGTCGAAATTACCGCCGAGTTCGAGAACTGGCGCCGGGTGCGCGATTCCGAAGGCGCCGAGGGCTGGGTCTATCACTCGCTGCTGTCGGGCCGCCGCACCGCGGTGGTCACCATGAAGCACAAGGATGAACTCGCCCCGATCTACGACCGGGCCGATCCTGACAGCGCAGTTGCAGCAAAGCTCCAGGCCGGAGTCGTCACGCAGGTGAAGAAGTGCGCTGCAAACTGGTGCCGCGTCACCGGCAACGGCTTCGATGGCTGGATCCAGCAGGAGCGGCTCTGGGGTGTGTATTCCGACGAGCAGGTGAATTGACGTCTTTGGGCCGCGGGTAAGCTGCTGCTCCAGCGTCATGCCCGGGCTCGTCCCGGGCATCCACGTCCTTCGCGCCTAGTCCAAAAACGGTAGATGGCCGGGACAGGCCCGGCCATGACGACCATATTGGATTTCGGGGCCTGTCTAGCGCTTCTTGCGCAGGCGCACGACCATGTCGATGCGCGCGATTTCGTAACCCTCGGGCACCTCCGGCATCTTGGACAGCGCCAGATGCGGATCCTCGATGTCGACCAGCTCATGGCTGTTCTCGAGGTAGTAGTGGTGGTGGGTGGTGACGTTGGTGTCGAAATAGGTCTTGGTACCGTCGACACTGACCTGGCGGAGCAGGCCGGCATCGGTGAGCTGGTTCAGTGTGTTGTAGACGGTCGCCAGCGACACCGGAACCTTGGCCAGGGTCGCTTCCTCGTAGAGCATTTCAGCCGTCAGGTGACGCGCACCCTTGCCGAACAGCAGCCAGCCGAGCGCCATGCGCTGGCGCGTCGGACGAAGCCCGGCGGACTGGAGCATTTCGTTGACGTCGTGCCAGGGACAGCCGGTCAGAGCCGGCTGGCGGCCGGACAGGAGGGCCGCGGCGTGGACGTCGTCGTCGTGATGGGGCGCGGTATTCTCGCTCATTTCCAGATTTCAGGCACGCGTGAACAATATCTCTCCGCAATATAGGAAGAGAAAGATGCAGATGCAAGTTTCTCGCAACTAGAGAGGTTCTAATCAGCCTTGAAGGTTCTAAGCAGTCTTGGAACCGAGCCCGGATCGCGTCATTTTACCTTCATGGATGCGCTTTGCCACCTGAAATGGCCTGTGTTAGAGAGCGCGCGGTTCCGCTTAGCCGATTTTGGCGCAGCCGGGCATGGAAGCCCGGCCGGCAGTCCATCCGGGGCTTGCGGGAGCTGCGCCTGACGACGGCAATTGGCGTTGCTCTCCGACCGAGACGGGGCCCATTTTCGCCAAAGAACGCCGCTCAATCGGAATTTGAACAGAGGCTCGTGCATGCTGAACAGGCGCAACGGTTACGAATACGAGGACTTGCTGGCGTGTGCCCGCGGCGAGATGTTCGGCCCGGGCAATGCCCAGCTGCCGTTGCCGCCGATGCTGATGTTCGACCGCATCACCGAGATCAACGACAATGGCGGCGAGTTCGGCAAGGGGCTGGTGCGCGCCGAGCTCGACGTGAAGCCCGACCTCTGGTTCTTCGGCTGCCACTTCAAGAACGACCCGGTGATGCCCGGCTGCCTCGGCCTCGACGCGCTGTGGCAAATGGTCGGCTTCTATCTCGGCTGGACCGGGGGCGAAGGTCGCGGTCGCGCGCTCGGTCTGAACGAGCTGAAGTTCAGTGGCCAGGTACTGCCCGAGGCGCGCAAGGTTGTGTACAACGTCGATATCAAACGCGTGATGCGTTCAAAGCTGGTGCTCGGTATCGCCGACGGGTGGCTTTCGGTCGATGACCAGATTATTTATCGCGCCAAGGACCTGAAGGTCGGCCTGTTCAAGCAGGGCACGAGCCTGGGCTGAGCGCATCACCACGTAGACAACGAGCAAGAAGACAACGAGCAGGGCGAGGCTGTCATGAGGCGGGTTGTGGTCACCGGGATGGGCATCGTCTCGTCGATCGGAAACAACACCCAGGAAGTGCTTGCGAGCCTTCACGAGGCGAAGTCGGGCATTTCTCGGGCTGAGAAATATGCCGAGCTCGGCTTTCGTTCGCAGGTGCAAGGCGCGCCGACGCTCGATCCCGCGACGGTGGTCGACCGCCGCGCCATGCGCTTCCTCGGCCAGGGCGCGGCGTGGAATCACATTGCGATGGAGCAGGCGATTCAGGACTCCGGTCTGAGCCCTGAGGAAGTCTCCAACATCCGCACCGGCATCATCATGGGCTCCGGCGGTCCTTCGGCACGCACCATCGTCGAATCCGCCGACATCACCCGCACCAAGGGACCGAAGCGCGTCGGACCGTTTGCAGTGCCGAAGGCGATGTCGTCCACGGCCTCCGCGACGCTTGCGACCTGGTTCAAGATCAAGGGCGTGAACTACTCGATCTCCTCGGCCTGCGCGACGTCGAACCATTGCGTCGGCAATGCCTATGAGACGATCCAGATCGGCAAGCAGGACGTCATCTTCGCCGGCGGCTGCGAGGAGCTCGACTGGTCGCTGTCGGTGCTGTTCGACGCCATGGGCGCGATGTCCTCGAAGTACAACGACACGCCGGCCACGGCCTCGCGTCCCTACGACCTCAACCGTGACGGCTTCGTCATCGCCGGCGGCGCCGGTGTGCTGGTGCTGGAAGAGCTCGAGCATGCCAAGGCGCGCGGCGCCCGCATCTACGGCGAGATCGTCGGTTACGGTGCGACCTCGGACGGCTACGACATGGTTGCGCCGTCGGGCGAAGGCGCCGAGCGCTGCATGCGCATGGCGATGTCGACGGTGAAGACCAAGGTCGACTACATCAATCCGCACGCGACCTCGACGCCGGCCGGCGATCCCCCGGAGATCGATGCGCTCCGCCGCGTGTTCGGCTCTGGTGAGAAGTGCCCGCCGATCTCGGCGACCAAGGCGCTGACCGGCCATTCGCTGGGTGCCACCGGCGTGCAGGAGGCGATCTACTCGCTGTTGATGATGAACAACGGCTTCATCTGCGAGAGCGCGCACATCCAGGAGCTCGACCCCGTGTTCGCCGACATGCCGATCGTGCGCAAGCGCATCGACAACGTCAAGATCGGCACCGTGCTGTCGAATTCGTTCGGCTTCGGCGGCACCAATGCCACGCTGGTGTTCAGCCGGATGGATGTGTGAGCACGGATTTCGTCATGCCCCGCCTAGTGCGCAATTGCGCACGGGGGCGGGGCATCCAGTACGCCGCGGCTTTTCAAATTTTCACGAACGTCTCTGGAATACTGGATCGCCCGCCCCTGTGCGCAATTGCGCACTAGGCGGGCGATGACCACGAATGGTTGGGAGTGGCGAGGCCATGGAAGGTTTGATGAAGGGCAAGCGCGGTCTGATCATGGGCGTCGCCAATGATCATTCGATCGCCTGGGGCATGGCCAAGACGCTGCACGCTCACGGCGCCGAGCTTGCCTTCACCTTCCAGGGCGAAGCTCTCGGCAGGCGCGTCAAACCGCTGGCAGAATCGCTCGGTGTGGATCTGGTGCTGCCCTGCGACGTCGAGGACATCGCCAGCGTCGATGCCACGTTCGCGGCGCTTCGCGAAAAATGGGGCAAGCTCGACTTCGTCATCCACGCGATCGGCTTTGCCGACAAGAACGAGCTGAAGGGCCGCTACGCCGACACCAGCCGCGAGAATTTTTCGCGCACCATGGTGATCTCCTGCTTCTCGTTCACGGAAATCGCCAAGCGCGCCGCCGAATTGATGACGGACGGCGGCAGCATGATCACGTTGACCTTCGGCGCCTCGGAACGCGCGATGCCGAACTACAACGTGATGGGCGTGGCCAAGGCGGCGCTGGAAGCCTCGGTGCGCTATCTCGCTTCCGATTTCGGACCGCGCGGCATCCGCGTCAACGCGATCTCCGCCGGTCCCATCCGCACGCTCGCAGGCTCCGGCATCGGCGAGGCACGCGCGATGTTCGCCTTCATGCAAAAGCATTCGCCGCTGCGTCGCGGCGTCACGCTCGACGAGCTCGGCGGCTCGGCGCTGTATCTGCTGTCGGATCTGTCCGGCGGCGTGACCGGCGAGATCCACTATGTCGATTCCGGTTACAACATCGTCCTGATGCCGCGGCCGGACGATTTGAAGACTGAATAGACCGCGCCCTTCCTCCTGCCCCACGATCATGGGGCTGACTCGCCCGTCAAATCATGCTTGCTGCTCCCCCGTGACGCCGTAGGATCGTTTCTCCAGCGGCTCGGGAGGAGTGATCGTGCCAAGGCTGCATGCGATGTGTCGCGCGAGCGCGCTGGCGGCCGTTGCGGGCGCGATGCTGCTGTGCGGCGGTTCGCATGCCCAGGCACAGTCGACGATCTGGGACGCGACCCTCTCCAACACCAACTGGTATGTCCCGACGGCGCAGCTGTTGGCCTATGCCGCGCCGAAGACCGGCTTCTCCAATCCGACCCCGATCGGCGACCAGACCCTGTGGTCGCTCGCGACGGCAACCAACGGCTCGTTCACCGGAACGAGCGTGGCACAACTCAAGATCGGGCCCGCTCTTCTGACCGATACCTCGACCATCCAGGGTTTTGTCACGACCGCGGGCCAGATCACCATGCAGTTCACCCCGACATCCGGCGGCGCGGTGACGGTTGGCCTCGGCCATATGCGAACCGTGGGTGGCGTGACCTCGATGGAGATGCAGATGATCACGGGCGACAGCGTGCTCGTGACGCACTGGGCCTACATGCTCCCCTACGATCCCGCGACCTTCACGCCGCCGGCTTCGCAGCCCGTTCCCGCCAACTCCGTTCCGCAATGGGCGTGGACCTCAGGCACGCCGTGGCGGATCACCAGCAACGCGTTGTTCGGCACGTCGGCCCCCGGCCGTTTCGTCATCACGAATTATCAGAATGGGTATTTCTGGGGTGCGGGCGTCGCCCCCGCCGGAAGCAGTGCCGCCAACTTCACGCTGCTGGGCTCGGTAACGCCGGAGGGCAATGTGCTCTTCAACACGCTCTCGAAGGGTACGCTCGCCAGCCTCTATGGTGCAGCCAGCGGCGATGCCTCGGGCGCGCAAATGCTCGTCAGCACCTACGATCTCTCCGGCAATCCGACCGGCGGCATCGCCTATCTCTCTTTGGTGCGCCCCTATGCGGAAACGCTTCAGGCGCAGAACAGCCGCGCGGGCCTCGGTGCAGCCGACATGCTCTATCGCCTGTCGGCGACCTCGCTCGGCTGGACGGGGAGCATGGCAGCCGGCTTCACTGCGCTCGACAATCTCAGCGGCTCCGGTCTCGTCAACGCGGTCAACCAGACCTTGCCCGTTCTCACCGGTGCGGCGTCGCAGGCGACCTACGCCACGCAACGCGTGTTCCAGCAGGCGATGACGGGGCGGCTCGACGGTGTGCTCGGGATGGACAACACGGGCGTCACGCCCGAGCGAAATCTTTGGATGAAGCCGCTCGGCGGCAGCACCCGGCAGGCTGGCGTCGATGGTGTCCCCGGCTATAACGCGTCCGGTGGCGGCATCGCGGTTGGCGCAGACGCGACGATCTCGCCGCGCGCGATGCTCGGCGGCGTGTTCGCCTATTCGCATCAGGCCATCACCGGCAGCGACGACGCCGTGCCAAACCGGCTCTCCATCGATTCTTATCAGGCGGGCCTCTATGGCGCCTATGCGCTCGGTCATGGCATTCAAATCGATGGCCAACTCGACGGTGCGCTGAATGACAACAGCGAGAGCCGCTCGCTCACCTTCATTGGCAGCACGGCCGGCGCCGGCTATCGCTCCTACAGCGGTCACGTCGGAACCGGCGTCCGCAAGATGATCCCGGTCGAGCCGGGACTAACCATCGCGCCGTCGCTGCGGCTGGACTATGGGCAGGTTCGCTCGCCCGCCTATCAGGAGGCCGGCGCGGGCGGATTCAGCCTCAACGTAGACGCCCAAACCTATCGCGAGCTGACAGTGACGGCCGGGCTGAAGGGGGCATACCAGATCGCGAAGCAGGTCTATCTCACCAGTGATGTCGGCGTCGGCTACAACACGTTGAACCAGGGATTGCAGATCAAGTCGGCATTTGCCGGCGGCGGCGATAGTTTCGTCACCAACGGCCTTGCACTATCGCCCTGGATCTACTCGACCGCGCTTGGCCTCGTCGCAGCCGATGGCAAGGGGTTTGATCTCGGCATTCGCTACGGTGTTGCAGCGACGTCCTCAGGACTGGTTCAGCAGTCCGGGCTCGCCGTCCTCAAGATCAAGCTGTAGACGCGGCGTCCTCAGCCCGCCGCGATCTTCTCCGCGCGCTGGAATGCCGGCCGCGCCAGACAACGCGCCAGATAGGCATCGAAGGCCGGGCGCGACGGCACCATTTTGAACTGGCGCACTGCGAAGTTCAGGCCCGAGCCGATCGTGACGTCGGCCGCGGAAAATTCCTCGCCGAGAATCCACGGTCCCTTGGCGAGCGCGGCTTCCAGCACGTCGAACACCTGTGTCGCGCTGCCCCAGGCCGCGGTCGATGTCGGGATCTCGATCTTGGTGAAGATCTGGATGATGGCGGGCTCGATGCAGCCGGGAGAAAAGAATAGCCACTGCAGATACCGTCCGCGGCGCGGGTCGGTCACATCAGGCGCCAGCTTGGTCTCGGGATAGCGGTCGGCGATGTAGGCGCAGATCGCGGCCGCTTCGCCGAGTGCGACATCGCCGTCGGTGAGCGCCGGCACCTTGCCCATCGGGTTGATTTTCAGAAAGTCCGGTGCCTTCTGCGCGCCGGTCGAGATGTCGGTCAGCACGCGCTCATAGGGCAGGCCGCTCTCCTCCATCAGCCAGAGCGTCGTGAACGAGCGCGAGCGGGGCGACCAATAGAGCTTGATCATGGCGCGGAACCTTTCATCGGCGGAAGGCCAACAGCGCGCAATTCATGCCGCGTTTGCCGCGCATTCGCAACGCACTACGCCTAGCCAGAAGCCAACCAGCGTGAGCGATATGTGGGTCAACGTTGTTCAGTGTCCCTTTGGCGTGCTGCTGGTCGACGTCCAAGCAAGAGCGGCAACGTCTTGTCGAGGCTTTCCGCCAGCATGGCGCGCACGCCGTCGCGCATTGCGGAATTGTCGGCGGCATCTTCAGGGCGCGTTGGAAACGATTCTGCGGGCAACTCGCGATAAGGGCCGCCGACGAGCTTGCCCAAAAACCTCTGCACCGCCAGCGAATGATCCAGGTTGATCAGCGCAGAGCTCCGTCTGACGATGGCAAAGTCGCGCCCGTCAAAGATACGGATAAACGCCAGGGCGTGGAGAAAGATGCGACGTCCGAGCACCACGTCCTGGTTGAGGATGCCGAAGCCGCGGACCGTATAGCTTGATGACCCGATCGGACTGATTGAATTGAGGATCTGGATGTAGTGTCGGCAATTCGTTCCTTTCACGGCCTCGCGCATGTATCCGGCCAGCTCCGCGTTGGGATCGCGGACCAACCTGTCTTTCAACGTGTCCTTTGACTCATCGCGGGGAGGAAATTTCGCCGGGTTGTAGGGGATTCTCAGAGCGGACGCGCCGGCAGGGATCGCGGCGCGAGTCCGCGCGAAGATCAGATCGCTCAGTCCCCAGCCTGGGATCGGGACCACCGTCTTCTTGTTCTGAAATATGGTCAGGCCGGTCGTCTGCACCGTGAACTCATCGCCGGTGGTGACGACGACACCGAAGTCGCACGAGCCGCCGGCCATAGGAGCGGGCTTGCCCGTCGCTTCACGCCGCGTGGTTAGCTTACCATTGGCTTGTTTGACTGTTGTTTGTGCCGTCTCCGGTAGGGCTTGTGCCGAAGCCTGAGTTGAAAAACACCATAGGATGATCGTAATGGCGAGCAGCCGGGCGATGATGCTGAATATGGCTGTGTTCGCAGGCGCAGCCAAACTTGATCCTTTGGCGCGTCGTGTCGGCAAGGGCGCTTACTCTTCCTTTAGATAGCCGGGGAGGTTCCGGTCGAGCCGTTCTACGACGAGCGCACGCGTCCTCTCGCGCAACGCCGCGTTGGTCGAAGCTGTTTCGGGCGGATCTGGGAATAGAGAATTGTCGAGCTTCGTGATCGGGTCTTCAAACAGACGCATGCTTGTGGCGAGGTTCGCGCCGATATCCGTAAGGGGGCGCTTGATCTGTTCGTAGCTGCGGCCGTCAATCAACGTGATCGCAACATTGGCGAAAAGGTGTGAGTGCCGAATCAAGCTGCCGAGCCGCTGGTTGTAGGTGCCGATGCCGTTCAGCGTCATGTTCGAGTTCGGCAGCTTCGTCTTGAAAGTGGTCGCGACGAGATAGCGATCGCAATTCGCATTCGCGGTGAACCCCTTCACGATCACCGGCAGAGTCTCTTTGGGGTCCGGGATGAAGATCGCCTTCGCATGATAGAACGGATCGAAGGCGCCCTTGGGATAAGCGATCCTGCGTATCGAGGAATCGTTGTTCGTTGCCGCGCGCACGCGCGCGAAAACGAGATCATCGAGACCCCAGTCGATCGGGACCTCCTCTGCTTCCGCCTCGAAGATTGTCACGCCGAACTTCTGTACGGAGTAATGCTCGCCGATTGCCGAGATTACGCCGAGACGGCACGGACCGCTGGTCATCTGCTCGGCAGGTTTGACTGCCGCAGTTTTCGGCTTCGTCGCGGCTTTCTTGACGGTCGGCTTTGAGGGAGACGTGGGTGGCGCGGTGGTTGCAGGAGGAGTTTGAGCTGCTGCCAGAGCTAGAGAAGACAGCAAAACGATCGCGGAAGCAGCAGATCGAATCATGGATTCCAGGACATCAGCAGCGAGAGAATATCGATCACCCACCCTAGATTAGGACGGTGACAACCGCAAGCTGCACCAGGAGATCGCCGCTTATCCGGCCGACTGCCGCTTCCACCGATAGTACTTCATCATGAAGCCGTTCGACGGCTCGATCTCTTCCTTCTCGAACACAAAGCCCTCGCGCTCGTACCAGCGCCAGGCCTTCTCGTTCTCGCGGACGCAGCGCAGGTACATCTCCTGGGGCATTTTCGCGCGCGTGAATGCCAGCAGCTTTCGGCCGAGCGATTTCCCTTGATAGGCCGGCGCAACGAAAAGCATGTCGAGATAGAGCCTCGGCACATGCAGCGCCAGCATGGCGGCGATCGTGCCGTGATCGTCGGCGACGAACAGGCTCCACCCGTCATTGATCTCGTGCCTGATGCGCGCGCGAAGGTTTGCCAGCAGGAAATCGCTCGCTTCGCCCAGTCCGGTCGAGACCCAGCTCT
Source organism: Bradyrhizobium nitroreducens (assembly GCF_002776695.1). Classification (GTDB taxonomy): domain Bacteria; phylum Pseudomonadota; class Alphaproteobacteria; order Rhizobiales; family Xanthobacteraceae; genus Bradyrhizobium; species Bradyrhizobium nitroreducens. The sequence goes on along the minus strand of NZ_LFJC01000003.1, from coordinate 5,098,746 downwards.
CCATCCAGACGCGGCCGACCTCGTCGTACTCCTCTGGGCGGGCGGGGCGGATGACGGGCTGCGGCATCGCGAGCTTATGCTCGCTGGCTGCGCACGGATTGCCGTGCGCGCACCTTGCCGGCCGACAGGCACACCACTTCCGAGATTTGCAGCAGCTGCCGTGCCAGCGGGCTGGTCTTGCGCCAGACCATGCCGATGGTGCGGGATGGTTGCGGGTCGCGGAAGCGCGCCAGCGAGACTGAGGCCGATCGCGTCTCCACCGGCACCGCCATCTCCGGGATCAACGTCACGCCGATGCCGGCGCTCACCATCTGGACCAGCGTCGACAGCGAATTGGCGTCCAGCATCTCGCGCGGCGGCGCCGACTGCATGTTGCAGAACGACAGCGCCTGATCGCGGAAACAGTGTCCCTCTTCGAGGAGCAGCAGCCGCATCTCGCGCATCATCTCGCGCGAGGGCACTGGCGTGCCTTCATCGGATCCCGGGCGCACCAGCAGAAACTTTTCATCGAACAGCGCGACCTCGGTGAGCGAGGGCTCGGACACCGGCAGTGCCACGATCGCGGTGTCGAGCCGCCCTTCCACCAGTTCCTGGATCAGGCGCGGCGTCATGGTCTCGCGCACCCGGATGTCGAGCTCGGGATGCATGCGCGTGAGATTCTTTGTGATCTTGGGCAGGAGATAGGGCGCAATCGTCGGGATCATGCCGATGCGCAGGCGCCCCGCGAAACGGTCCTGCGAGGCGCGGGCGAAATCGCCGAGCTCATCGACCGAGCGCAAAATGTCGCGGACGCGCTGCGCGAGCTCCTCGCCGAACCGGGTCAGCGCCACCTGGCGCGCGCTGCGCTCCAGCAGCAGGCCGCCGAGCGCCTCCTCCAACTCCTTGATCTGCATCGACAAGGCCGGCTGCGAGATGGAGCAGGCCTCCGCGGCGCGGCCGAAATGACCATGACGGGCTAGCGCATCGAAATACCGGAGCTGGCGCAGCGTGACGTTCAGCATCAGCAAATCTTATTGCAGCGATCATTAAAGTCAACTTCCCCTGATCGAACGCGACGCCTAGAGTGGTTCTACCTGGTCAAAAGGCGCGAGTTCGACGCCACCAGAGGAGGTATTCATGGACGACTCTTCGAAGTGCCCGTTTTCGGGCGGAAAGCCCACGCGCGTGAACCGCGACTGGTGGCCGACGCAGCTCAACATTGAGGTCCTGCACAAGAATTCCGCCCTGTCCGACCCCATGGGCAAGGATTTCGACTACGCCAAGGAATTCAAGACGCTCGATCTCAACGCGGTCATCAAGGACCTGACCGCGCTGATGACCGACTCGCAGGAATGGTGGCCGGCCGACTTCGGTCACTACGGCGGTCTCATGATCCGCATGGCCTGGCACAGCGCGGGCACCTATCGCACCACCGACGGCCGCGGCGGCGCCGGCGCCGGTCAGCAACGTTTCGCGCCGCTCAACAGCTGGCCCGACAACGCCAACCTCGACAAGGCGCGCCGGCTGCTCTGGCCGATCAAGCAGAAATATGGCCGCAAGATCTCCTGGGCCGACCTGATGGTGCTCGCCGGCAACGTCGCGCTGGAATCGATGGGCTTCAAGACGTTTGGCTTTGCGGGCGGTCGCGCCGACGTCTGGGAGCCGGAAGAGCTTTATTGGGGTCCCGAAGGCACCTGGCTGGGCGATGAGCGCTACAGCGGCGAACGCCAGCTCGCCGAGCCGCTCGGCGCCGTGCAGATGGGCCTGATCTACGTCAACCCGGAAGGCCCGAACGGCAAGCCGGATCCGGTCGCCGCGGCCAAGGACATCCGCGAGACCTTCGCCCGCATGGCGATGAACGACGAAGAGACCGTCGCGCTGATCGCCGGCGGCCACACCTTCGGCAAGACCCACGGCGCGGGCGATCCGTCGCTGGTCGGTCCGGAGCCGGAAGCGGGCGCGCTGGAAGATCAGGGCCTCGGCTGGAAGAGCAAGCATGCTTCGGGACGTGGTGGCGATTCCATCACCAGCGGTCTTGAGGTGACCTGGACCTCGTCGCCCACGAAGTGGAGCAATAATTTCTTCTGGAATTTGTTCGGCTACGAGTGGGAGCTGACCAAGAGCCCGGGTGGTGCACATCAGTGGACGCCAAAAGGTGGCGCCGGCGCCAATACGGTGCCGGACGCGCACGATCCGTCGAAGCGCCACGCTCCGGGAATGCTGACGACCGACCTCTCGCTGCGCTTCGATCCGGCCTATGAGAAGATCTCGCGTCGTTTCCTGGAAAATCCCGATCAGTTCGCGGACGCCTTCGCCCGCGCCTGGTTCAAGCTCACCCATCGCGACATGGGCCCGATCCAGCGCTATCTCGGCCCTCTGGTGCCGAAGGAGACGCTGATCTGGCAGGATCCGATTCCGGCCGTGGATCACGAACTGGCCAGCGAGCAGGACATCGCTGCGCTGAAGAGCAAGATCCTGGCTTCCGGCCTTTCGGTCTCCGAGCTGGTCTCGACGGCGTGGGCGTCGGCCTCGACATTCCGCGGCTCGGACAAGCGCGGCGGCGCCAACGGCGCGCGCATCCGTCTTGCCCCGCAGAAGGACTGGGAGGTGAACCAGCCGGCCCAGCTCGCCAAGGTGCTCGGCAAGCTGGAAGCGATCCAGAAGGACTTCAACGCGTCCTCGGGCGCCAAGAAGGTCTCGCTCGCGGACCTCATCGTCCTCGGCGGCACCGCCGCGGTCGAGAAGGCCGCGAAGGATGCCGGGGTCGACGTCAAGGTTGCGTTCACCCCGGGTCGCATGGATGCCTCGCAGGAGCAGACGGACGCAGCCTCCTTCGCTCCGCTGGAGCCGCGGGCCGATGGCTTCCGCAACTATGTCGGCAAGAAGCATCAGTTCATGCAGCAGGAAGAAGCGCTCGTCGATCGTGCCCAGCTGCTCAGGCTCACCGGCCCGGAAATGACCGTCCTGGTCGGCGGTCTGCGCGTGCTCGGCGCCAATGCGAACGGGTCGAAGCACGGTGTCTTCACCAAGACGGTGGGAACGCTCTCCAACGACTTCTTCGTCAACCTGCTCGACATGAGCGCGCAGTGGACGCCGGTCGCCGACGGCAGCTACGAGGCCCGCGATCGCAAGACCAATGCGGTGAAGTGGACCGGCACGCGCGTCGATCTGATCTTCGGCGCGCACTCGCAGCTCCGCGCCTTCGCCGAAGTCTATGCGACCTCGGACTCCAAGGAGAAGTTCGTGCAGGACTTCGCCAAGGCCTGGACCAAGGTGATGAACCTCGACCGCTACGACATCGTGGCGTCCTGACGCGGCGGTGCTCCACCTCTCCCGCGTGCGTGCGGGAGAGGGGGCGCAAATTGCCCGGAGCGGCACAAACAAAAGGGCGGCCTTTCGGCCGCCCTTCGTGTTTCTGGCAGTCCAGCGAAGCTTACTCGCCGGCGGCTTCGCGCGGGGCCTTCTCGCCCTCGCCGCCCTTGCCTTCGAGGTCTTCGCCGGTGACCTGGTCGACCACCTTCATCGACAGGCGGGTCTTGCCGCGGTCGTCGAAGCCGAGCAGCTTGACCTTGACCTTGTCGCCTTCCTTGACGACGTCGGAGGTCTTCTGCACGCGGTTGGCGGCGAGCTGGCTGATGTGGACGAGGCCGTCCTTGGAGCCGAAGAAGTTCACGAACGCGCCGAACTCCATCACCTTGACGACGGTGCCGTCATAGATCTGGCCGACTTCCGGATCGGACGCGATCGACTTGATCCACTTGATCGCGGCCTTCATCGCCTCGCCATCGGAGGAGGCGACCTTCACGGTGCCGTCGTCCTCGATGTTGACCTTGGCGCCGGTCTTCTCGACGATCTCGCGGATCACCTTGCCGCCGGTGCCGATCACTTCGCGGATCTTGTCGGTGGCGATCTTGAAGGTCTCGATGCGCGGCGCGTATTCGCCGAGCTCGGCGCGGGCGTTGGTCAGCGCCTTGGCCATCTCGCCGAGGATGTGGATACGGCCATCCTTGGCCTGGGCCAGCGCCACCTTCATGATCTCTTCGGTGATGCCCTCGATCTTGATGTCCATCTGGAGCGAGGTGATGCCCGCTTCCGTGCCGGCCACCTTGAAGTCCATGTCGCCGAGATGGTCCTCGTCGCCGAGGATGTCCGAGAGCACCGCAAAGCGCTTGTCTTCGAGGATCAAGCCCATCGCGATGCCCGCGGTCGGCCGCTTCAACGGCACGCCGGCATCCATCAGCGCGAGCGAGGCGCCGCAGACCGAAGCCATCGAGGACGAGCCGTTCGATTCAGTGATCTCCGACACCACGCGCGTGGTGTAGGGGAACTCGTGGTGCGGCGGCAGCACCGGGTGGATCGCGCGCCAGGCGAGCTTGCCGTGGCCGATCTCGCGGCGCTTGGTGCCGCCGAGGCGACCGGTCTCACCGACCGAGTAGGGAGGGAAGTTGTAGTGCAGCAGGAACGTCTCTTTGTACGTTCCCGACAGCGCGTCGATGTACTGCTCGTCCTCGCCGGTGCCGAGCGTGGTCACGACCAGCGCCTGGGTCTCGCCGCGGGTGAACAGCGCAGAGCCGTGGGCGCGGGGCAGCACGCCGACTTCGGCGACGATGTTGCGCACGGTCTTGCTGTCGCGGCCGTCGATGCGCTTGCCGGTGTCGAGGATGTTCCAGCGAACGATCTTGGCCTCGAGTTCCTTGAACACCGCGGAGATGCGCAGCTTGTCGTATTTCGGCTCCTGCCCTTCGGGGAAGTAATGGGCGATCACCTTCTCCTTGACCTTGCCGACCGCGGCGTAGCGATCCTGCTTGACCGGGATGGCGTAGGCGGCGCGCAGCTCCTGCTCGACGAGGCCGAGCATCTCCTTCTCGAGCGCGGAATTGTCGATGACGGTGACTTCGCGCGGCTCCTTGGCGGCCTTCTCGGCGAGCTCGATGATGGCGTTGATCACCGGCTGGAAGTGACGGTGACCGAACATCACCGCGCCGAGCATGATGTCCTCGTTCAACTCCTTGGCTTCCGACTCCACCATCAGCACGGCGTCGGCGGTGCCGGCGACGACCAGGTCGAGCTGGGTGTCGACCATCTCGTCGAGCGTCGGGTTGAGGATGAACTCGTCATTGGCGAAGCCGACGCGGGCGGCGCCGATCGGGCCCTTGAAGGGCGCGCCGGACAGGGTCAGCGCGGCGGACGAAGCCACCAGCGCGACGATGTCAGGGTCGTTCTCCATGTCGTGCGAGAGCACGGTGACGATCACCTGGGTCTCGTTGCGCCAGCCGTCGACGAACAGCGGACGGATCGGACGGTCGATCAGGCGGGAGACCAGCGTCTCCTTCTCGGTCGGACGTCCCTCACGCTTGAAATAGCCGCCGGGGATGCGGCCCGCAGCGTAGGTCTTCTCCTGGTAGTCGACGGTCAGCGGCAGGAAGTCGACGCCTTCGCGCGGCGCCTTCGCCGCGACGACGGTGGCGAGCACGACGGTCTCGCCATAGGTGGCGACGACGGCGCCATCGGCCTGACGGGCGATCTTGCCGGTTTCCAGCTTGAGAGTGCGTCCACCCCAGTCGATCTCGACCGAATGCTTATTGAACATAGATGTCTTCTTTCATGGGTTCTCGAAAGAAGGACGGCTCGAAAAACAAAAACCATGCGCAAGATTGCGGGGCGCTGATCGAAGCGGGTGATCAGCGTCCTGCGATCCTGCCATGGTTTTTGGATTTCGGATGGCGTCCATCCTTTCGGGTCATACGGGCGCCTTGCCCGTTGTGCCCAGCCGCCGGATTGCTGCTGGACTGTCAGTCGGCACGAGCGCGAACACCGAAACTTAGGTCTTCGCTCATCATGCCCCGGATCCGAATCGTCAACGATCCACATCCGGCGTGCGCGCAGCTTCGATCAAAAGGCCTTAAATAAACGCTCTCGCTCGAAACCACGCACGAAAACGCGCGCCGGTGGCGCGCGTGGGAACACTTAGCGACGAATGTTGTGCTTCTCGAGCAGAGCCTTGTAACGCGCCTCGTCCCGCTTCTTCAGGTAGTCGAGCAGCGAGCGGCGGGTCGAGACCAGCTTCAAGAGGCCACGACGCGAATGGTTGTCCTTCACGTGGGTCTTGAAGTGGTTGGTCAGGTTGTTGATGCGCTCCGACAGGATCGCGACCTGAACCTCCGGCGAGCCGGTGTCGCCGGCCTTGGTGGCATTCGTCTTGATGACTTCCGCTTTGCGTTCTGCGGCAATCGACATCGTCAATTTCTCTCGTTGCGACCGGGGCTGGCAGTCAGGCCGGTCAGGTTGAACACACGCTTGGGGATGATTTCGCCATTGCCAACTTCAGCAAGCGCCAAAAGACGGCCTGCCACCGTGACATAGACTGTGCCGCTACAAGTGGGCGCATCCCGTCCGCGCAACAAAACGGCCTGGCCCCGATGGAGCCTTGCCGCATCAGCCCGAGTGACGGCCAGTGCCGGGATGTCGTCCAGCGCGGTCTCAACGGGCATAAGCGCGTCCGCGAGGCTACCCTCGCCGGACGCGGCTCTATCGCACAAAGCCTCCAGCTGATCCAGCGGAATCATGTCGTTTTCGCCAAATGGGCCGACCAGGGTCCGCCGGAGCGCGCAGATATGGCCGTAAGTGCCGAGAATCCGGCCCATATCGCGGGCCAGCGCGCGGACATAGGTGCCCTTGCCGCACTCGGCCTCGAACACGGCCCGGTCGTTATCCGGTTGATCCACAAGGGTTAAATGGTGAATCTCGACCGGACGGGGCGCCAATTCCACGACCTCGCCGTCGCGGGCGAGGTCATAGGCCCGCTCGCCCTGGACCTTGATCGCCGAATAGCGCGGCGGGATCTGCTCGATGACCCCGGTAAAGCGCGGCAGGAGGGCCAGGATGGCCTCCCGGGTCGGACGCTGGTCGGAGGTCGCGGTGACCCGGCCTTCGATGTCGTCGGTGTCGCGCTCCTCGCCCCAGCACACCGTGAACTGGTAGCGCTTGCGGCCGTCCATGACGAAGGGAACGGTCTTGGTGGCTTCACCGAGCGCGATCGGCAGCCCGCCCGAGGCGAGCGGATCGAGCGTGCCGGCATGTCCGGCGCGCTTGGCGTTGAACAGGCGCTTGAGCACGGCAACCGCCTGCGTCGAGGTCATGCCGATCGGCTTGTCGAGCACGACCCAGCCATGGACGTCGCGCCGATCGCGGCGAACCTGGTTGCCCTTCTGCTTGTTGTTGGCACGCGGATCGTTGTTGACGCGGCGCGGCTCGTGATGCGGCTGAGTATTGCCGCCCATGTCCGCAAAATTATTCTTCTGCACGTCGCGCTGATCGGCCTGTTCGCCGCTGATCGTGTCGTGAGCCGGGTCCATCGTCATCGTTCTTCTTCCCGATCCGTCTCCGGATCCTGTTCCAAGTCCTGTTTGGAGTCCTGTTCGAGGTCCTTCTGCACCGCAGGTGTTCGCAAAAGCTTCTCGATCCGTTCCGCTTCGTCGAATCGTTCGTCGACGCGGAAGCGAATGTCAGGTGCAAATTTCAGGTTAACGCGCCGCGCGACTTCGCCGCGCAGGAACTTCTTGTTGCGTTCGAGCGCAGCGATGACGATGTCGGTGTCGCGGCCACCGAGCGGCATCACATAGACTGTCGCGAGCTTCAGGTCGGGCGACATCCGCACCTCCGGCACGGTGATGATGTGACCTTCGAGGTCAGCATCATGCACATTGCCTTGCGCCAGAATATCGGCCATCGCGTGGCGAACCTGCTCGCCGACGCGCAACTGACGTTGCGAGCCTCCGCCGGGGACGGAACTCTTCTTCTGATGATGGCGTGGCATTCTCGAAAATCACCTCGTCATGCCCGTGCTTGGAACACGGGCATTGTCATTTGTCCTGTTGAAACGAAGAGGGGTGGATGGCCGGAAACAATCCGGCCATCGCACTCCCGCAATTTCAGTTCAAAAAGATCCGGGCGCTTCGGTAAGATTTGGACTTACAGGGAGCGCTGGATCGTCTCCACGCGGTAACACTCGATCACGTCACCGGCACGCATGTCGTGGTAGTTCTCGAAGGCCATGCCGCATTCCTGACCGGACTGGACTTCCTTCACTTCGTCCTTGAAGCGCTTCAGCGTCGACAGCTTGCCTTCGTGCACGACGACGTTGTCGCGGATCAGGCGCACATTGGCGCCGCGTTCCACGGTGCCGTCGGTGACGCGGCAGCCGGCGACCTTGCCGACCTTGGAGATGTTGAAGATCTCCAGGATCGACGCGTTGCCGAGCATGGTTTCGCGCAGGGTCGGCGCGAGCAGGCCGCTCATCGCCTTCTTCACGTCGTCCACGAGATCGTAGATGATGTTGTAGTAGCGGATCTCGATGCCGTTGCGCTTGGCGGCCGCAGCGGCCTCCTTGTTGGCGCGAACCGAGAAACCGATGATCGCGGCGTTGAAGCCCTCGGCCAGCGTCACGTCGGATTCCGAGATGCCGCCGACGCCGGCATGCAGGATGCGGGCTGCGACTTCGTCGGTGCCGAGCTTCTCCAGCGAGCCGAGGATCGCTTCCAGCGAGCCCTGCACGTCGGCCTTGATGATCAGCGGGAATTCCTTGCGGCCCGCGGTCTTCAACTGCGACATCATCTGCTCGAGCGAGCCGCGCATGCCGGAGATCGAGGCAGCCGCATTCTCGCGCTTCTGGTGCGCGCGGTAGCTGGTGACCTGGCGGGCGCGGGCTTCGTTCTCGACCACGGCGAGACGGTCGCCGGCTTCCGGCGGACCGTTGAAACCGAGCACTTCGACCGGCACCGAGGGGCCGGCTTCCTGCACGGTTTCGCCCTGATCCGAGATCAGCGCGCGGACGCGGCCCATCTCGGCGCCCGCGACGATGATGTCGCCGACCCGGAGCGTACCGCGCTGGACCAGCACGGTCGCGACCGGACCGCGGCCGCGGTCGAGCTTGGCCTCGATCACGGTGCCCTCGGCCGGCCGTTCCGAATTGGTCTTGAGGTCGAGGATGTCGGCCTGGAGCGCGATCATCTCCAGCAGCTTGTCGAGGTTGGTCTTGTTCTTGGCGGACACTTCGACGTCGACGACGTCGCCGCCGAACGATTCGACCTGCACCTCGTGCTGGAGCAGCTCGGTGCGCACGCGCTCGGGCTTGGCGTCGGGCTTGTCGATCTTGTTGATGGCAACGATGATCGGCACCCGCGCCGCCTTGGCGTGGTTGATGGCTTCGACCGTCTGCGGCATCACGCCGTCATCGGCCGCGACCACCAGCACGACGATGTCGGTGACCTTGGCGCCGCGGGCGCGCATCGCGGTGAACGCGGCGTGGCCGGGCGTGTCGATGAAGGTGATCTTCTTGCCGCTTTCGGGCGAGACGACCTGATAGGCGCCGATATGCTGGGTGATGCCGCCGGCCTCGCCGGAGACCACGTTGGCATGACGGAGCGCGTCGAGCAGCGAGGTCTTGCCGTGGTCGACGTGACCCATCACGGTCACGACAGGCGAACGCGTCTCGGTGTCGGTGGAATCGTCGACCTGGTCGAACAGACCCTCCTCGACGTCCGAGGCGGCGACGCGCTTGACGGTGTGGCCCAGCTCTTCGGCGATCAGCTGCGCGGTGTCGGCGTCGATCACGTCGGTGATCTTGTGCATCGCGCCCTGCTTCATCAGCATGCGGATGACGTCGACCGCACGTTCGGCCATGCGGTTGGCGAGTTCCTGGATGGTGATCGCTTCAGGAATCACCACCTCGCGGATCAGCTTTTCCTTGGGCTCGTTCGAGGCGTGGCCCTTCAGACGCTGGGTGCGGCGGCGGAACGAGGCGATCGAACGCTCGCGCACCTCGTCGGCATTGAGCGCGGTGACCACCGTGAGGCGGCCGCGCTCTTTCTGCGGGCCGGGCTTGTGGGTGGTCTTGGGGGCTGCCGCAGGACGTGCAGCGCCGCCGGGACCGCGACGGATCTGACGCGGACCATCGTCCTCGTCTGGTCCAGCGGCAACCGCGGGCGCGCGACCGAGCGGTCCGCCGGCCGGACGCTGCGTGGTGGTTCCTGGGCGGGCCGTCGTCGCTCCCGGGCGAGCCGTCGTGGCGCCAGGCCGCGGCGCGGGCGCGCCGGGGCGCGCTGCAGGAGCGGCCGGGGCTGCTGCCGCGGCAGCGGGGCGCGAGGCGGATTGCGGTTGCTCGCCTTCGCCAAAACGCTTCTTGGCCTCGGTCTCGGCCTTGCGCTTGGCCTCGTCCTCGTGACGGTGGCGCTCTTCCTCGGCCTTGCGGCGGGATTCGGCGGCTTCGCGCTCGGCGCGTTCAGCGGCTTCGCGAACAGCGCGGCGCTGAGCCTCTTCCTCGGCCTGGCGACGCTCTTCGACTTCGCGAACTTTCGCATCGGCCAGCGCGCTGGCGCGGGCGGAGCGCTCGTCCTCGGTCAGCGTACGCAGCACCACGCCGGAGCCGGCATTGCGCGGCGGCGCGGGACGCGACGGAGCGGGTGCAGGCGCAGCCGGCGCGGGCTTCGCCACCTCGGCGGCCTGTGGCTCAGGAGTGCCGTCGACGCGGCGCTTGCCGCGCTTCTCGACCAGCACCTGCTTGCTGCGGCCATGGGCGAAGCTCTGGCGCACAGTGCCCGTTTCGACGCGCGGCTTGAGCGATAGCGTCTTGCTCGGAACGCTCAGCTTCTTGTCGCCAGGGGTCTTGGTATCAACCATTCAGCAGTCCTAATCCTGATTTATCAGTGTTGTGCGTTGCCGCACCGTCCAATCGGGTCGTCGTTGTCTCTCAGAAATCCTGGCCGTGCTTTTCAGCAGTCTTGTCATCGTCCGCCATCCGGTATCGGACCAGCATCTGGCTACGTGACAGGAATGACTTGCTCGCCGGGCCCGCGAGCAGGGCAGCATGTATCACATTTGACCGGGTTAGTGCCAAATCCAATTCTACCGATTTCAGGGCGGTCACGACGGGAATCTGCGGCTTGGCGCCGCGATTTCCGGCATTTTGACGCGCCAGCATGTCCAATTTGCGGATTCCGTCCGCAGCCCCGTCGCTGGCGTGGATCAGGACCTCGGCCGTGCCCTCCCCAAGGGCGCTTTCGACCTTGCCGAAGCCGGCCACGACCTGGCCCGCCTTGGCGGCGATCCCAAGGGCTTCGGTGACGCTCCGAACCAGGAGCGCCTCGATGTCGGCGGGAAGCGTCTGAGGGATGCGCAGCTCGCGCTTGAAGGCCTTGCTAAATTGGTGACGCCGCACGGCTTCCGCAACCACCTCGCGTGAGGCGGTCACCCACATGCCGCGTCCGGGCAGCTTGCGTTTGAGATCGGGAACTATTTCGCCTTGGGGGGATACGACGAAGCGAATCAGTTCGTCGATCGGCCGGACCTGCCGACTGACCGCGCACATCCGCATGGTCGCGGACCTTTCGGTCCGCGGGCCATTGTCGAGTTCGTGGTCAGTGTCTGCGAGCATCCGGACGACATTCTCCTTGCCCTTAAGCCGGCTGATCTTCAGTCGCTTCAGCCTCTTCGGCGGGCTTGGCGAGATCGGCCTCGGTGATCCAGCCGGCCTTGACGCGGGCCTGCATGATCATCGCTTCGGCATCGTCACGGGAGATCTCGATGCCGTCCAGGGCGCCCGGGAATTTGGTCTGTTCGCCGCCTTCCTTGCGCTCGGTCCAGCCGACCAGATCGTCGGTGGCGCAGCCCGCGAGGTCCTCGACCGTCTTGATGTCGTTCTCGCCGAACTTCACCAGCATCTTGGATGTGACGCCGGGCACATCCTTGACGGCGTCCTCGACACCGAGCTCCTTGCGCCTCGCCTCGATCTCCGCTTCCTGCTGCTCGAGATATTCGCGGGCACGGCTCTGCAGCTCCTGCGCGGTCTCCTCGTCGAAACCCTCGATGCCAGCGAGTTCCTTGAGGTCCACCATGGCGAGTTCCTCGACCGAGGTGAAGCCCTCGGACGCCAGCAGCTGGCCGACCACTTCGTCGACGTTGAGCGATTCCATGAAGACGCGAGTGGAGTTCTCGAAGTCGGCCTGGCGGCGCTCCGATTCCTCCTGCTCGGTCAGGATGTCGATGTCCCAGCCGGTGAGCTGCGAGGCCAGACGCACGTTCTGGCCGCGGCGGCCGATCGCCAGCGAGAGCTGGTTGTTGGTGTCGGGCACCACGACCTCGATGCGCTCGCGGTCCTCGTCGATGACGACCTTGGAGACTTCGGCCGGCGCCAGCGCGTTGACCACGAAAGTCGCGATGTCGGGCGACCACGGGATGATGTCGATCTTCTCGCCCTGCAATTCGTTCACCACGGCCTGCACGCGCGAGCCGCGCATACCGACGCAGGCGCCGACCGGATCCACCGAGGAATCGCGGGAAATTACGCCGATTTTCGCGCGCGAGCCCGGATCGCGGGCAACCGCCTTGATCTCGACGATGCCGTCATAGATTTCCGGCACTTCCTGCGCGAACAGCTTCGCCATGAACTGCGGATGGGTGCGGGAGAGGAAGATCTGCGGACCGCGCGTCTCGCGGCGGACGTCGAAGATGTAGGCGCGGACGCGGTCGCCGTTGCGGAACACTTCGCGCGGCAGCATCTCGTCGCGGCGGATGATGGCTTCGCCGCGGCCGAGGTCGACGATCACGCTGCCATATTCGACGCGCTTGACGACGCCGTTGACGATGTCGCCGATGCGGTCCTTGAATTCCTGGTACTGCCGGTCGCGCTCGGCCTCGCGCACCTTCTGCACGATCACCTGCTTGGCCGACTGCGCGGCGATACGGCCGTATTCCAGCGGCGGCAGGGTGTCGGCGATGGTGTCGCCGACCTGGGCGCCGGGATTGGCGCGCTGCGCGTCGACCAGCGAGATCTGGTTGGAATGGTTCTCGACCTTGTCGACCACCAGCATGTGGCGCGACAGCCGCAACTCGCCCTTCTTCGGGTCGATCTCGGCGTGAACGTCAGTCTCGCTGCCGTAACGGGCCCGCGCCGCCTTGGCGATGGCGTCCTCCATCGCCGCGATGACGATGCCGCGGTCGATCGATTTCTCGCGCGCAACGGCGTCGGCGATCTGGAGCAATTCAAGTCGATTGGCGCTGACTGCCATGGCTAGTCTCCTTGGTCAGGATCGATCTCGCCGCGCCGCGCGCGTTCGGCGGCAAGGCGATGTTTCTTGGTGTTGGTCGGGGCCGGCTTCTTTTTCGCCGGCTTGGTGTTCTTGGTGATCTTCGCGCTGATCTCAGCGTGCGGTGCAGCCGGCGGCTCCAGTCCGAGATCGCGGCGCATCTGACGCTCCTGCGCCTTGCCGCGGCGCATGGATTCCGCGATCAGCTCGTCGGTCAGCACCAGCCGTGCCTCGCTGATGTCTTCCATCCTCAGGAGAACGTCGGGATTGTCGCTCGTCTTGACGTCGTCGCGACGCAGGTGCACCCGGTCGCCCTCGACGGCACCGAGCGTGCCACGGAACCGCTTGCGTCCCTCGTGGGCGACGGCCATGTCGATCTTCACCAGATGGCCGGAATAACGCTCGAAATCAGAGCGGCGCACCAGCGGCCGGTCGATCCCCGGCGAGGAGATTTCCAGCCGGTAGGCCCGGTCGATGGGGTCGGCGACGTCGAGCACGGGCGACAACGCCCGCGAGATCGCCTCGCAATCCTCGAGCTGCATCGAGCCGTCCGGCCGCTCGGCCATGATCTGCACGGTGCAGCCGGCCTCACCGGAGATGCGGATCCGCACCAGCCGGTAGCCCATGCCCTCGAGCACCGGACCTGCGACCGCAGACACACGTGCCGCCACGCCCGGCTCGACCACGAGCCTCGGCTCGGCCAGCAACTCGGCATCGGTGGAACCAGTGTTCGGTTCGGTCATAACAGGGGTCAAGGCGCTCGTTGGATAGGGCTTGAGGTTAAGGCTTGGTTAAGATGTCAAAGCCGCTTTGGAACTCTTCCCGACACGCGTCGGGCCGCATCTTCCGCCAAGCCGCGTTCAGGTAATAAAAAAGAGCGGGTCCTTTCGGGCCCACTCTCCTACGCGGATCGTATGAGAAGATGAATTGACGCTGATATAGCGCTTTCTCTCCCCTTGGACAAGGCCCATCGCGGGCCAAACGAGGCTTTTTGCGCCCGATTCGCGGCGTCCCGGGCCTAACGCTTCCTTCACCTCGGGGGGCTAAATTCCCTGATTGTGGGGCGGCTTGGACCAAGGGCGCGCCCGCGGCGTGCCCCCTTCGAGTTGCGTTTTCATGACCGTTGCCACGTCGCTCATTCCCGGACTGGACGATATCGTCAAACGCGGCGATCCGCGGCGACGCGGCGAGATCGCGCGCGCCATCTCCGAACTGTTCTTCCAGGATTCCGCCAATCTTCGTCCCGAGCTCATCGATCTCTTCGACAATCTCCTGATCGATCTCGTGCCGCATGCGGAGCTTGCCTCGCGCGTGGACCTGGCCGAGCGCTTCTCGCACCTGAACAACGCGCCGCCGCATCTGGTCAATCAGCTTGCGCACGAAAACGAGATCATGGTGGCCGGCCCGGTGCTGCGCCGCTCGCCCGTGCTCGGCGATGCCGCGCTGGTCGAGATCGCGCGACTGAAGGGGCAGGGCCATCTGCTGGCGATGACCGAGCGCCCCGCATTGTCGACCGAGATCACCGACGTGCTGGTCGAGCGCGGCGATCGCGACGTGGTGCGCCGTGCCGCGGGCAATGCCGGCGCGGCGTTCTCGCCCGGCAGCTATTCCGAGCTCATCAAGCGTGCCGCGCAGGACGGCGTGCTGACGCTCAAGATCGGCCAGCGTACCGATCTTTCGGGTGAGAACCTGAAGCAGCTTCTCGACGGCACGCTCGACGTCATCCGCCGCCGCCTCTCCAGCGTCGTCAATCCCGCGCGCCAGGTCGAGATCAAGCGCGCGATGGCGGCGATCGAGGAAGCTGCGCTGCCGCCGGGACCGCGGCGCGATTTCTCGGGAGCCCAGCGTACGGTGCTGACCTTGCAGCGCGAGGGCCATCTCGGCGAGAGCGCGCTGCTCGGCTTCGCCAAGGCGAACAAGTACGAGGAATCGATCGCCTCGCTCTCGGCGATGTCCGGCGTCCGCCTCTCGGTTCTCGACCGCCTGGTTTCAGGCGACCGTTGCGATCCGCTTCTCATCGTCGGCCGCGTGCTGAATCTGGGCTGGCCCACGGTGCGCGCGCTCATCCTGCTCTGGTACGGTCCGCATCGCACGCCGGCCGACGCCGATATCGAGACCGCGCGCGTGAACTTCACGCGCCTGATGCCGACGACCGCCGAGCGGGTCGTGAATTTCTGGCGCAACCGGCAGACCATCTAGCTCCGCGCTCAGTCATTGCGAGCGCAGCGCAATTGTCGCGGGCGCCTCGCAATGACGGCTAGAGCTTCGGTTCTGACTGAATCTGAACCGAAGCTCTAGATTCTTGTTTTGACGCGTTTTCTTCACGCGAACCGGCGTCCACTTCGCTCGAAAACGCTCTAACCAACTCGCCTGAACCGCAAGTAAGCCGCCTTGCGCCCTTCGCGCGCGGCCTTCCGGCCGTAGCGGGTCATGGTATAGCCGGCCCATGGCTGCCTGAAATCGTCGGCGCGCTCGGCAGGCCAGACGAAGTCCTGCGAACGCGCAAGATGCGACAGCGTCCAGGCGCAGTAATCGTCGATATCGCAGACGAAGCGGAATTCACCGTTCGGCTTCAGCACGCGCGCCATCGCGGCGATCGTCCTGTCCTGGACGAAGCGCCGTTTCCAGTGCCGCCGCTTCGGCCAGGGATCGGGATGTATCAGGTCGATCCGTGACAGTGATGCCTCAGGCAGCCAGGCCAGCAGCTCGGCGGCGTCGCCGGCGAACAGGCGGATGTTGCCGATATTGGCGGCCTCGATCTGCGCGAGGATCTTTGCCATGCCGTTGACGTAAGGCTCGCAGCCGATGAAGCCGGTCGTGGCGAAGGTCTGTGCCTCGGCCGCGAGATGCTCGCCGCCGCCGAAGCCGATCTCGAGCCGCACATCTTCGATTGCGGGGCCAAAGATCTCGCGCGCGTCCGCCGGCGTCTCACCGTCGATGTCGAGCGCGAGATGCGGCAGCAGATGATCGATCAGCTCGGCCTGGTGCTGCCTGAGCTTGTGGCCCTTGCGGCGCCCGAAGAAGGCGCGCTCGCTGTCGTCGCGATCGGGATCTGATTTGCGCTCGCTCATCGCAGGGTCTGATACAGGCGATGGAGCAGCCGCGCACGCGGCGCGAGCGAGGAGATGTAGAGCTGCTCATAATGGGTGTGAGCGCCCTTGCCGTCGACGCCGAGCCCGTCGAGCGTTGCGGTATGCGGCGCGGTGAAATTGCCGTCCGAGCCGCCGCCGGTGTGGGTGTCGATCAGCTCGAAGCCGATCTCGCCGGCGAGCGTCTTCGCGTGCTCGAACAGCGAGGCGCCTGCATTGCTCTTCTCGTAGGGCGGACGGTTGAGCTCGCCCGCGACGGTCACGGTGACGCCGTCGGTCTTCGAGGTCAAAGCGAGGATCCTGCCGACGAACTCGTCTGCGTCCTTGAGGCTCACGACGCGCAGATCGACCTCGGCATAGGCCTCCTCCGGCGTGACGTTGGGGCGCGTGCCGCCGCGCACAACGCCGACATTGACGGTGACGCCGCGCTTCAGGTCGTTCATCCCTTCCAGTGCCAGGATGACATTGGCGAGCTCGCGCACCGCGCTGCGGCCGTCTTCGGGCCGCGAGCCGGCATGCGCCGGCACGCCTTTGACGAATACCCGGAAGCGTCCGACGCCCTTGCGTCCGGTGACGATCTTGCCGCCGTCTCGCGCCGGCTCCGTCACCAGCACATATTTGGCCCTGCGCCCTTCCTGCTCGATCAGCGCGCGCGAGGTCGGGCTGCCGATCTCCTCGTCGGAGGTGAACAGGTGGGTGATGCCGAGCGGCGAACGATCGCCGTCGGCGCAGAGGGCACGAAACGCGTGATGGGCGATGTAGGCGCCGCCTTTCATGTCGTAGATACCGGGACCGAACGCGACGTCGCCTTCGACCTTGAACGGCAGGCGCTCGATGAATCCCATGGGATGGACAGTATCGAGGTGGCTCAGCACAAGGATGCCCGGCTGGTCCTGGCCCCAATTCGAGCGCGCCATGAGATGATCGCCGCAGCCATCGACGCCTGCGACGCGCTCAAGCGTGACCGGCAGATCGCGGTATTGCTCGGCGACCACCGAGACCAGCTCGTTGACCTGTTCAGGCGCTTCCGTCGGCGTCTCGATCTCCACCCAGCGGCGGATGCCATCGAGAATGGTTTGGGAATCGAACCAATTGTACCTGGTCATGGGCGCATCTGTGCCTTTGAATCGCATCATCGGGGCGGACGCGCGTCAAGCCGCGGCCACAAATGACGACATAGGCCAGATTTCACGCCGTCTCAAATCGCCATCGAGATGGCGCCTCAGCGCTTGTCGGGACCTTCGCGGGCTGCGATCTGCTCGACGAGATCGACGATCGAGCGGCGCATCTTCGAATCGGTGATTCGCGTGAACGCCTTGGTCAAGGCCAAGCCCTCGGAAGTCGCGAGGAAATCCGAGACGTAAGACGGCGAGGCGCCTTCGCTGAAGCCATCCGGCCCGGGCACGCCGCTCGGGCCGCCCTCGAACAGGAATGACACCGGCACCTGCAGAATCTCGGCGATCTGCTGGATACGGCTCGCGCCGACCCGGTTGGTGCCCTTCTCGTATTTCTGAATCTGCTGGAAAGTCAGGCCTAAAGCTTCACCGAGCTTTTCCTGGCTCATGCCCAACATGATGCGGCGCATGCGCACGCGACTGCCGACATATTTGTCAACAGGGTTGGGCGCTTTCGACATTTCCTCAGCCCTCCAAACACCACCTTAAGCGCAATCAATTGGAGTGCCTCAGGTGCAAGCAACGTCAAATCAAACCCTGTTATTGGGAAACATTGCGGAGAAATTTAGCAACGCACCACTGTCTTTTGCAGCGGGTGCAGAATGGGGAGCCTGCGTGCAGTCTGTCAACCGTGGGACTACGGTTGTCAAAAGCTTCCGGCCGCGCTGCTGGGAAGGTCGCGATCAGCGCTGCGGCCGGGCGACACGCCGGCGGACGGCCAGAAACACGGCCACCGCGACGAGCATGGCGGCGGGCACGTCGCCCACGCGCGCATAGACGGTTGGCGGGATCGCGGCGGGCAGGCTTGCATCCAAAATGCCTTCGATTCCGAGTCCGAGGCTGGCAACGGTGCGGCCCACCGGATCAATCACCGCGGAGACGCCTGTATTGGCAGAACGGACCAGCGGCAATCCGAGCTCGATCGCGCGCATCCGCGACTGCTCCAGATGCTGATAAGGGCCGGTCGAGATGCCGAACCAGCCGTCATTGGTGAGGTTCACGATCCAGCCCGGACGTTCGTTGCGTCCCGCAACTTCGCCGGGAAAGATTGCTTCGTAACAGATCAGCGGCAGCGCGGGCGGTGCGCTGGGGACCGGCAGCGCATGCCGCACCGTGCCGGGAATGAAGCCCCCGCGCACACGCGTCAGTTGCTCGAAGCCGAGTTTCTCCATCAAAGCCTGATAGGGAAGAAATTCGCCGAACGGCACCAGATGCAGCTTGTCATAGACCGCAAGCACGCTGCCGTCATGATCAATCACATAGATCGAATTATAGGCACGCGTGATCGGCGTGCCCCGCGGCAGATCGGGCGCGCGGACCGAGCCCGTGATCAGCACGGTGCCTTTCGGCAGGAGATCGGCGATCTCTGCCATCGCGTCGGCTTCGCGAGTCAGGAAGAACGGAAATGCGGATTCGGGCCAGATCAGGATGGTGGCATCGCGCACGCCGGTGGATTGCGGGCCGGAGGCACGGTCCGACAGGGCGAGGTACTTCTTCATCACTTCCGCCTTGGCGGCGTAGTTGAATTTCGCGTCCTGCTGGAGGTTTGGCTGCATCAGGCGCAGCTTGGCGCCCGATACCATCGTGGTGGGATGCAGCGACAGGCGGATCGCGCCGAAGATGCTCATGACAATCAACAGCGCAATTGCCGCCGCCGGCACGCGCCATTGCAGGCGGCGATCGGGCGTGCGGTCGATCAGCGTCGCGGGGCTGGCGAAGATCGCAACCGTCAGGAAGGTCATGCCCCACAGGCCGATCAGCGAGGCCGTCTGCGCCAGCGGCAGCGGCTCGGACAGCGCATAGCCGAACGCGTTCCAGGGAAAGCCGGTCAGCGCGTGGCCGCGCAGCCATTCGCTCAACGTGAGGCTTGCCGCGAGTGCGAGCACGCGGGTGGCGTTCTTGGTCCAGAGCAGGCGCGCCAGCGCAAAGCCGATGGCCGTGAAGATGGACAGATAAGCCGGCAGGCCGAGTACGGCGAACGGCGTCAGCCAGGCGAACACGTCGGCATCGACGAAGAAGGCGTAGCCGATCCAGTACAGGCCGGGGACGAAATAGCCGAGCCCGAACCAGTAGCCGGTCAGCGCGGCAGCGGGGACGCCGCCATATCGTCCGGCGCCGGTGCCGTCGATCAACCAGACCAGCACTGGAAAGGTGATGAACAGCACTGGAAAGACATTGAATGGCGCCAGCGCCAGCACCGACAGCGCGCCGCACCCCATCGCGATGACGGCGCGCTTCCATCCCCAGGTGAGGATGATGGCAAGCGCGATCTGCCGAACTCGCTGCAGCGGGCTCACTGTTGACCGGTCCCGTCGCTTGGCGGCGGGCTCTGCGTGTCGCTGGCGGGCGGCTGGCCGCCGTCGGGCGCGGCCTCGCGGCGGCTTCTCTCGCGCTGGGTCCGCGGCGCGGGCCGTTCCTTGCGCGTCGAGATGCGCAGCCGCTTGACGCGGCGCGGATCGGCATCGAGCACCTCGACCTCGTAAGCGCCGGGGCCGGAGATCACCTCGCCGCGCACCGGCAGGCGCCCGACGAAGCTGACGAGATAGCCGCCAAGCGTCTCGACTTCCTCGCCGGCTTCGCCGGTGACGAAGTCTTCCCCGATCACGGTGCGAACGTCGTCGAGGCTGGCGCGGGCGTCGGCGATGAAGGCGTTGTCGGGCAGGCGCACGATCGAGGGCGGCTCGTCGCTGTCGTGCTCGTCGTCGATCTCGCCGACGATCTGCTCGACGATGTCTTCGAGCGAAACCAGCCCGTCGCTGCCGCCATATTCGTCGACCACCAGCGCGAGGTGAATACGCGTGGCCTGCATCTGCGCGAGCAGGTCGATCGCCCGCATCGAGGGCGGCACGTAGAGCAGCTTGCGGATGATGCGCGCGTCCTCGAGCGGCAGCGCGAGGTCGACGGCCTTCAGATCGAGCCCGGCCGGCAGCGGCTTCTTGCGCTTGGTCTTGGTCGCTTCGGATACGCGCGCGCGCGCCGTCATGAAGGCGAGCAGGTCGCGGATGTGGACGATGCCGACGGGATCGTCGAGCGTCTCGTTGTAGACCACGAGGCGGGAATGGCCGGCGCTCTCGAAGCGGTCCATCAATTCGCCGAGCGGGATGTCCCGCTTCACCGCGACGACGTCGGCGCGATGCACCATGACGTCGGCGATGCGGCGCTCGTGCAGACCGAGGATGTTGCGCAGCATGGTGCGCTCGACCGCCGAGAAACCGGTGTCGTCAGGCGTCGTCGCGTCGAGCACGACCTGAAGGTCGTCGCGCACCGATCCCGCCTTCCAGCCGAACAGCGTGCGGATGGCGCGCAAGAGCCAGCCATCGGCGGTCGGGCGCATCACCTCGCCCTGTGTCACAACGGCCGGCAGGTTGGCCGTGTTGCGCGGATTGTCCTGGATCGGGTCGGACTCCGGCATTTCAATGCGCCCCCGCGCGGTCTGCATAGGGATCGGGGATTCCAAGGTGAGCCAGGATCTGCGTCTCCAGCGCTTCCATCTCCTCGGCGTCGCCATCGTTCTCATGGTCGTAGCCGATCAGGTGCAGGAAGCCGTGCACGGCCAGATGGCTCAAATGGTGGTCGAACGGCTTGTGCTCCTCGTCGGCCTCGCGCCGCATGGTCTCATAGGCGATCGCGATATCGCCGAGCATGCGCGGGGCATCGCCTTCCTTCCACTCCCCCTCCGGCTGGAGTGCGGGAAACGACAGCACGTTGGTCGGCTTGTCGATGCCGCGCCAGTTGCTGTTGAGGGTGCGGATGCCGGCGTCGTCGGTCAGCATCACGGCCACTTCGGCGTCGGCAACGTCTTCGTCGACACCCTCGGCGGCGGCTGCAACCGCGCGCTGGATCACGGCTTCGGAATCGGGCTCGCGCTGCCAGCAATCGGCAACGATGAGGACCTCGGTCATGGGAAGATTGGGGTGTGACATTGTCTTTGTTCGGAACGAAGAACGCCGTGTCCGCGCCCTCTTGGTCCGGCTGTTGTCCCGTCAGGATTTATCGGCGGCCGGCCGCTGCGGCGAACCCTCATAGGCGGCGACGATCCGCGCCACGAGCTCATGGCGGATCACGTCCTCGGCTTTGAAATGAACTTGGGCAATGCCCTCGACACCGCTCAGGAGACGCGTTGCTTCGGCCAGGCCCGAGGTCTGGCCGTTCGGCAGGTCGATCTGCGAGGGGTCGCCGGTCACGATCATGCGGCTGTTCTCGCCGAGACGGGTCAAAAACATCTTCATCTGCATCGACGTGGTGTTCTGCGCCTCGTCCAGGATGATGGCGGCGTTGGTCAGCGTGCGGCCGCGCATGAAGGCGAGCGGCGCGATCTCGATCTCGCCGGTCTGGAGCGCGCGCTCGACGATGCGCGCATCCATGAGGTCGTAGAGCGCGTCGTAGATCGGGCGCAGATACGGATCGACCTTCTCGCGGAGATCGCCGGGCAAAAAGCCCAGCCGCTCGCCGGCTTCCACCGCCGGGCGCGACAGGATGATCTTGTCGACTTCCTTGCGCTCGAACAGCTGCGCCGCATGCGCGACCGCGAGCCAGGTCTTGCCGGTGCCGGCGGGGCCGATGCCGAACACCAGCTCGTGGCGCTTCAGCGCGCGGATGTAGGAATCCTGCGCGGCAGTGCGCGCGCGCACGGGGCGCTTGCGCAAATTGATGCTGTCAAAGGCCGATTTGGCCGATTTGGCGTCGAACTCGAACAGCGAGCCCTGCGCGATCACGGCGCGGATCGCGCCTTCGACCTCACCCTGGTCGAGGTCCTGTCCCTTCGCGGCTTGCGCGTACAGCATCTCCAGCACGCGGCGTGCGGCGTCGCAGCCGTCGCGCGTGCCGCCGATCGTGATGTGGTTGCCCTTGGAATCGACGACGACGCCGAGCCGCCGCTCGATCTGCGCCAGGTGCTGGCCGTACGGGCCAACCAGCGCGGATGCGGCGCGGTTGTCGTCGAAGTCGATGACGACCTGAGTCTCGGGCGGAACTTGCATGTCGCGGTCAAATTTGCGGCTGGGAGCGAAAGAAGACGAATCCGATGCGCTTTTTGGCAAGGGTTCAGGCTCCGATGGCTTGCGATAAAGCGGGCTCGCGCGCGGTGGCGAGTTCGCCGAGGAAGCTGTAGCGCTCGAGGCTGTCGATCCTGACAGGCAGGATTTGTCCGATGATGTCGGCCGAGGCCATCACATGGGCGGGCTGGAGGAAGGCGGTGCGGCCGACGATCTGGCCGTCCTTGCGCGCCGGACGCTCGAACAGCACATCGACCGTTGAGCCAATCGCAGCCTTGTTGAAGGCCGATTGCTGGCTGTCGATCAGTTCCTGGAGCCGCTCCAATCGCTGGTCCATCTCGGAAGGGGACACCGTCTCCTGCATGTCCGCGGCCGGCGTTCCCGGCCGGGCGGAGTATTTGAACGAATAGGCCGCAGCGTAGCCGATTTGCGTGACAAGCGCGAGAGTGGCGAGAAAATCTTGCTCGCTCTCGCCGGGGAAGCCGACGATAAAATCTGATGAAAAAGCAATGTCTTGGCGGGCGGCGCGGAAACGGTCGACGAGCCGCCGGTAATCATCGGCGGTATGTTTCCGGTTCATGGCGGCGAGAATCCGGTCCGAGCCCGACTGTACCGGCAGGTGCACGAACGGCATCAGGGCGCCAAGATCGCGATGGGCCGCGATCAGGCTGTCATCGACGTCACGCGGATGGCTGGTCGAGTAACGCAGCCGCGCGATGCCGGGAATGGTCGCCAGATGCTCGAGCAGCCGGCCGAGCGGCCAGGCTTTCCCGTCCGGTCCCTCGCCATGATAGGCGTTGACGTTCTGTCCAATCAGCGTGAGCTCGCGCACGCCGTTGTCGGCGAGCCGCTTGACGTCGTCGACGATCTTGGCGACGGGGCGGGAGACTTCCGAACCTCGCGTGTAGGGCACGACGCAGAAGGTGCAGAACTTGTCGCAGCCTTCCTGCACCGTGACGAAAGCGGAAATGCCGCGCGCGCGGATCGCATCGGGCTTTGGCTGGGCCAGGAAGCCGAACTTGTCGGCCGCGGGAAACTCGGTCTCGATCGCGCGGCCTTCGTTGCCGGCGCGCTTCAACAGCTCCGGCAGATGATGATAGCTCTGCGGTCCCACCACGACATCGACGACCGGCGCGCGGCGCACGATCTCCTCACCCTCGGCCTGCGCCACGCAGCCGGCGACCGCGATCTGCATCGCGCGGCCCCCGCGGGCGGCCTCGTCCTTGGCGACGCGCAATCGGCCGAGCTCGGAATAGACCTTTTCGGAGGCCTTCTCGCGGATGTGGCAGGTGTTGAGGATGACGAGGTCGGCCTCCTCGGCACTCGCCGTCTCCACGAATCCCTCGGGAGCCAGCGTGTCCACCATGCGCTGGGCATCGTAGACGTTCATCTGGCAGCCATAAGATTTGATGTGCAGCTTGCGCGGCGGCGTCATGGAACCCGAAATGGAGGTGGAGGACGGCCTTCAGATATAGGCTGGAGAGACTAAAATCCAGCGATTGGGGGCCCACGGAGGGGATTCGGGTCGCCGCCAAGGGGGCAAAGCCGCAACTGGCTTCAAAATCGATCGAAATGGGCCTCGCTTCGCATGGATTCGGCGCTACGCGCGAGGGGTGGCGAGCCATTCCCGCCAAAACGCTTCCTGCGCGTCGACCGAGGCCGGGATCACATCCGGCCCTGAGGAGAAGATTTCGACGAGGTCGGCCATGCGCGCATGGACGCCTTTCGTCATCCGATATGCCTTGAGCCCCGCGCCCATGTCCCTCGCCATTCCGGACGGATACACATTGAGGCTGGCGCCATAGCAGAACGGGATGAGGCCCTCGGGCTCGAGCTGACGGCGGATCAGGCACAGCGCCTCAAAGAAATCGCCGGCCTCGGCCTCGATCGTCTTTCCGCGGGAGGCGCAGCTCAGCTTGCAGACGGGACCGATTTCGTACTCTGTGAACACCGCCCTTTGGTCTTCACCGGCGCCGATCAGAGCTATTTCGTGTGGCTCGTCCATGGTGCCGGCCCGCTGTTCACGACCGGAGCTCGGCCACTGCCACGTTCCGCCGAACCAGCTCCGGCAACTGATGCATGTCGGCAAAGGTCAAGTCGGCGCCGGCTTGACGCAGGGTCTCGGCATGGCCGCCTCCGCAATGACTGCCACCATAAAAGCCGAACACTTTCATACCGGCCGCCCGCGCGCCGGCGATGCCGGCCAGACTGTCCTCGATCACGACGCAGCGCTCGGGCGGGACGCCCATTTCCTTGGCCGCGAACAGGAACAGATCCGGAGCCGGCTTTCCATTCATCACCTGCGAGGACGAAAAGATGTTCGGCGCGAGGCGCTCATAGAGCCCCGTGCTTCCGAGGCTCACCCGCATGCGTGGATGCGAACCACTCGAGGCAACGCAGACACGTTGCGTCACGACGTCGAGCACGTCGTGGATGCCGCGGATCGCCTCGAGATCGGCTTCGAATGCGCGAAACAGCTCGTCCTGCAGGTCGCCATGATAGGCCTCGGGCAGCTTGCGTCCGAGTTCGGTCTCGATCTCGAGATTGGCCTGTTTTGTCGAGCGACCGAGGAAACGCTCGGACACCTGCTCCGACGTGATCGGATAACCATGCCGCGTCAGTACGTCGGCATGGGCGCGACAGGAGATCACCTCGCTGTCCACGAGCACGCCGTCGCAATCGAAGATGATGAGGTCGACGGGCACTTAGTTGGTCGGCTTGTCGTCGTCGAGCGGGACGCAATAGAGCTCGAGGCGGTGGTCGACCAGCTTGTAGCCGAGCTTGCGGGCGATCTCCGCCTGCAGCTTCTCGATCTCTTCGGAGGTGAATTCGATTACCTTGCCGTCCCTGAGATTGATGAGGTGGTCGTGATGGCTGTCGCGCATCGTCTCGTAGCGCGCGCGGCCTTCGCGAAAGTCGTGGCGTTCGATGATGCCGGCATCCTCGAACAGCTTGACGGTGCGATACACGGTCGAGATCGAGATCTTGTCGTCGACGGCGACGCAGCGCCGGTACAGTTCCTCGACATCGGGATGATCGACCGCCGCCGCGAGCACGCGGGCGATGACACGGCGCTGCTCGGTCATGCGCATGCCGGTGGCGGCACAGCGCGCCTCGATCCCGGACGCCTTGGATGCGGATGAAGGTTTAAGTCCAGTCATGTGTTGTCTGCCTGACGGGGCGCTTTCTGCCATCAATATTACGACAAGTCACGCCGCATCAGAAGGGCGTTCAATTGTTCCCCGTTCGGCTGCTTATAGTAGCGTTCGCGGCGTCCGACCACCACGAATCCGCACCTGTCGTAGAGCCGCCGCGCCGGCTGGTTGTTTTCCTCGACTTCGAGAAATATCGTGCGCACGCCGCGCCCTGCGAGGTGGCCGAGATGAGTCATCAGCAGCGTGCGAGAGAGGCCGCGGCCGCGATAGGCCTCGTCCACCGCGACCGAGAGGATTTCCGCCTCGTCCGCGCCGATCCGCGACACCGCGAATCCGATGGTCCTGCGGCCGAGGCGCAGCCGATGCACCAGCGTGTTGCGCTCGCTGAGCATGCTCTCGAATTCGCCCTCGCCCCAGCCGTGCGCGAAGGAGGCGGCGTGAAGCTGCGCCAGCCGTGCGGCGTCGCGCACGGAAGCCGGCTCGACGGCGGCCGTCCCGCCGCGCCACCATTCCGACAGCCATCTCATCATGAGCTTGCGGCTTGTGCTGCAAATGGCGGTTGTGCCGGCGGCTTTGCGTCGGGCGCCTTCAGATAGAACGGCCGCGCCGGATTCGTCGACGGATCGGCCGCGGCGCCGAGCCATGCGACCCAGCCGATGTCGGGCGCGGGCTGCGCATCGACCGCGACCGGTTGTTCGCTGTCTTTCGTCCAACGCCCGGCGAGGATGTTTGCGGCGTTGCCGACCAGATGCGGCGCGCCGAACTGCGAGGCCGCGATCGCCTCGTCGATGGAGGCGACGCGCGGCCGCACCAGCTGGCTGCCGTCGCCGGCGACGATCTGGAAATAGACGTGGTCGTGCCGCGCGTCGATTGCGGAGATCACCGGCGCCGATTTGCTCTGGCCGACGACGGTGGCGGCATAGGCCGACAGGGTGGTGAGGCCGACGGCAGGCCGCCCGGCCGCGAGCGCGAGGCCGCGCGCCGCCGAAATGCCGACGCGCAGGCCGGTGAAGCTTCCGGGGCCGACGGTGACCGCGATGCGGTCGAGGGCGGTGAAGGCGAGGTTCGCGGTTTGCATGACCCGCGCGATCATCGGCATCAGGGCCTCGGCGTGGCCGCGCTTCATGAGAAGCTGTTCCTGCGCTCGCAACTCGGCCGTTTCGGTGTCGAGCACGGCGACGGAGCAGGCGTCGAGCGCGGTATCGATGGCAAGGATCAGCATGGTGTGATCATAGCATTGGCAATCGGATGATGCCTAAGGTTCTAGCCGTCACGGCCGGGCTTGACCCGGCCATCCACGACTTTGCGGCTCTAAAAACATGGATGCCCGGGACAAGCCCGGGCATGACGGAGTGGAATCAGGGCGCAGGCCGTGCAATTCACATCGGCCGGACTTCGACCACGTCGGGGACGAAGTGCTTCAGCAAGTTCTGGATGCCGTGCTGAAGCGTCGCGGTCGATGACGGGCAGCCGGAGCAGGCGCCCTTCATGTGGAGATAGACCACGCCGTCCTTGAAGCCGCGGAAGGTGATGTCGCCGCCGTCATTAGCCACCGCCGGCCGTACGCGGGTCTCGATCAGATCCTTGATCATGTCGACCGTCTCGGCATCGGCCTCGTCGAAGAACTCGTCCTCGTCGTCGAGGTCGGCGTCATCTTGAGCCGCACCGTCGGCGAGCAGCGGCGCGCCGGACATGTAGTGCTCCATGATGGCACCGAGGATCGCGGGCTTGAGCTGCTGCCATTCACCGCCCGCTTTGGTCACGGTGATGAAGTCTGATCCGTAGAACACGCCGGTGACGCCGGGCACTTCGAACAGTTTTTCCGCCAGCGGCGAGCGCGTCGCGGCTTCGCGGCTCGCAAAATCCATCGGGCTGCCGTCGACCACGACGCGGCCGGGAATGAACTTCAGCGTGGCGGGATTGGGGGTGGCTTCGGTTTGAATGAACATGGCTTTCTCCAGACGTCGCCGGTTCAAGGCCGGCGCGTGCCCTATTTCCTAGCAGATGGCGACGGCGAACGCACGATCAAGGGATGGGGGGATATTAGCCCATAAAAATCAGAGGGTTGGGCTTATCCTCCCCTGGAGGGGGAGGGTCGATCGCGCAAAGCGCGAGCGGGGTGGGGTGATCTCTCCACGCGGGCACTGTTGGATGGGGAGAGAGCGTCACCCCACCCCGTCTCTCATCTTCGCTGCGCTCAGATGTGAGCCGACCCTCCCCCTCCAGGGGAGGGCAAGAGGTACCGCTGCCTACGACAGCGAATCCACGCTCTCGTCGCTGAGCGCGCCGGAAATGATCGTCACGGGAATCGGGAAGGTCCCGACCGCATGCGCCAGCAGCGAGACCAGTGGTCCCGGTCCCTCCGCGCCGGGGCTGGCGGCAAGCACCAGCATGGCGATGTCGGGGTCCTCGTCGATCACCGCGAGCAGTTGTTCCATCGGCGCGCCCTCGCGGATCGCCCGCTCCGGGGTGATCGCGGCGATGCCGTTGGCCCGGCCCGCAGCGCGGTCGAGCGCGGCTTCCGCGGCTTCCTGCGCTTCGGCGCGCATGATGTCGGCAACCCCCAGCCATTCCTGGCTCTGCTGTTCGGGTTCGATGATGCGCAGCATCACCACGCCGCCGCCGGCGCGGATCGCCCAGCGGCTGGCATAGTAGACCGCGCGATCCCATTCGGCGGTGTCATCGACGATGACGAGGCATTTGGGCTTGTGACCCGGCTCGTAGCAAAGTCGCTTGCTGGTCATGCATGTCCCGGATTGTGCGCGGTTGGCATGCTGCCACACTCCCGCAAAATTGGGGAGAGGAGAAGCGGTCGGCGCTCGGGGCGCCGGCCGTCTTTAGCGCCGGCGGATGAAGCCGACGATGTCCTTGGAGAGCTTCATCGTCTCGTCGGCGATGGCGCGGGCGCGGTCGGAGCCGTCGTTCAGGATCGCGTCGATATGGCCGGGATCGGCGACGAGGCGCTTCATCTCGCCGGCGATCGGCGCCAGCTTGGTGACGCACAGCTCCGCCAGCGCGTTCTTGAAGCTGGAGAACTGGCCGTTGCCGAATTCCCTGAGCACGTCGGCCTTGGAACGGCCGGAGAGCGCGGCGAAGATGCCGACGAGATTGTCGGCTTCGGGGCGCGCTTCCAGGCCCTTCTCTTCCGTCGGCAGCGGCTCCGGATCGGTCTTCGCCTTGCGGATCTTCTGCGCGATGGTGTCGGCGTCGTCGGTCAGATTGATGCGCGAATTGTCCGACGCTTCGGACTTCGACATCTTCTTGGTGCCGTCGCGCAGGCTCATCACGCGCGTTGCCGGGCCCGTGATGAGGGGTTCCGGCAGCGGGAAGAACAAGCCGTCATTGGCGCCCTGGGCGCGGATGGATTCGCCGAAGTCGTTGTTGAACTTCTGCGCGATGTCGCGCGAGAGCTCGAGATGCTGCTTCTGGTCCTCGCCGACCGGCACGTGCGTGGCGCGGTACAAAAGGATGTCGGCGGCCATCAGCACGGGATAGTCGAACAGGCCGACGGAGGCGTTCTCGCGGTCCTTGCCGGCCTTCTCCTTGAACTGGGTCATGCGGCCGAGCCAGCCCATGCGCGCGACGCAGTTGAAGATCCAGGCGAGCTCGGCATGACCCGAGACCTGACTCTGGTTGAACACGATGTGCTTCTTGGGATCGATGCCGGCCGCGATGAACGCCGCGGTGACCTCGCGGGTGTTGCGCGTGAGCTCGGCCGGTCCGCCCCAGACGTCGACGCCTTGCGTGATCGCGTGCATGTCGACGACGCAATAGATGCAGCTGTGGGTTTCCTGCATCTTCACGAAGTTGACGATCGCGCCGAGATAGTTGCCGAGGTGCAGATTGCCCGTCGGCTGGACGCCCGAAAAGACCCGTTCAACGAATGGCATGGTCAGCCTTCCCATAGGTATTCGGCCGTCGTTTCCAACAGCGGCGCTGCTCCGTCAAGGGCAATTCGTCAAGCGGGCCGCTTCAAGGCGGCAGCCGCCTCGCGCCACGAGGCCGCGCCGAGGATTTGCAGCAGCAGGCCATAGACGGCGATTCCGGTCCCGATCTGCAGGCCCAGCACGATGAAGCGGATGAGGCCGTGCGTCTCCGAGGGCATGAGATCCGCGCTCAGCCAGAGCAGGGCCCCCATGGCGGCTGCGGCGAGCATGATCCGCGGCAGCCGCCTGCGGGCAGCGGCGTCGACCGAGAAGCCGAACTCGCTGGCGCCTTTCCGCAGCAGCGAGAGCGCGCTGCTCCAGGCACCGGCCGCAATGCTCGCGGCGATCCCGCTGGCGCCAAAGAAATGGCCGAGCAGGACAGCGAGAGCGACCGCGACGACAAAACCCTTGGCGGTGGCCTGGAGCGGCGTCATCGTGTCGCTGCGGGCATAGAAGGCCGGCGATAGCGCCTTGATCAGCACATGCGCCGGCAGGGCCAGCGCCAGCCACGTCAGCGCCTGTGCAGTCGCCACGCTGTCGACGGCGCCAAAGGCGCCGTGCTCGAACAGCAGCCGCACGATCGGCTCGGCCAGTACGATCAGGCCGAGCGCGGCCGGCAGCGCCAGCCCGGCGGCAAGCTCCAGCGCGCGCGATTCCGCATGCGCCACAGCTGCGCGGTCGGAGTTGGCGACGGCGCGCGTCAGTTCCGGAACCAGCACCGTGCCCATGGCGACGCCGACAATGCCGAGCGGCAGCTCGATCAGCCGGTTGGCGAAATAGAGCCAGGACACGGCGGACGGGGTCGCGGATGCAATGATCGCGCCGGCCACCATCAGCCATTGCGGCCCCGAGCTTGCGATCATGCCGGGAATCGCCTTGGCGAAGAAGCTGCGCATCTCCGTATCGAAACTGGCGCGCAGCGGTGTCGCGAGGCGCGCACCCCGCTGCGACAGCAACATCAGGAGCTGCAGCAGCCCGGCGATGCCGACGGTGGCCGCCAGCATCCACCCGGCGAAAGCCGCATCGGCATGCGCGAGGATGAGCGCCGCGATCGCAGCGATCAGCGCGATGTTGAACAGCAGCGGCGAGAACGCCGTGAGCGCAAAGCGCCCTTGCGCGTTCAGAAGTCCCATCAACACCGTGACGGGGCCGGCGAAGGCCAGATATGGCAGCATCAGCCGCGCATTCTGCACCGCGAGATCGAGCGTGGGGCTGCCGAGGAATCCGGGTGCGATGATCGTGATGATCAGCGGCATCGACAATGCGATCAGGATTGAGACCGCGATCAGGACCACACTGACCGTGCCGAGCACGCGCCCCGAGAACGCCGCCGCGGCCGCATCGCCGGCGCGGTCCCTGACACGCAGCCAGGCCGGGATCAGGGCCGCATTCAGTGCCCCTTCGCTGAGCAGGCGCCGGACCACATTGACGAGCTGAAACGCCGCCAGAAACGCATCCGCCACGGCGCCGGTGCCGAGCAGCGCTGCGATCAGGGAATCGCGGGCAAAGCCCAGCAGCCGCGAGGCCAGCGTTCCCGTCGAGACGGTCAGGAAGGAGCGGATCATCGGCTCTTTATAATACCGTTGCTTGCCCGTGCAGGCCCGGTCGTGATAGGCCGCGAGCTTAGATTTCGGGCCGACAGGAAGCGGATTTCCGTAAGGTCCGCAATCCGCCAAACAGGATCAAGGTGAATGGCTGACGTGAAATATGACGTTCTTGGCATCGGCAACGCGCTGTTCGACGTGCTGGTCAGAACCGACGAGGCCTTTTTGGCCAGCCACGGCATGACCAAGGGCAGCATGTCCCTGATCGACGAGGCGCGGGCGGCGGCCATTTACAAGGACATGGGGCCGGCCACGGAAGTCTCGGGCGGCTCTGCCGCCAACACCATCGTCGGCATCGGCAGCCTGGGGGCACGCGCCGCCTATGTCGGCAAGGTCAAGGACGACCAGATCGGCAAGCTCTACGTCCACGATATTCGCGCGGCCGGCGTCGCCTTCAACACACCTGCCGCCAAGGACGGTCCCGCCACCGGATGCTCCTACATCCTGGTCACGGATGACGGCGAGCGCACCATGAACACCTATCTTGGCGCGGCGCAGGACCTGTCGCCCGCCGACATCGATCCGGCCGAGATCGCCGCGGCCGGTATCGTCTATCTCGAGGGTTATCTCTGGGACCCCAAGAACGCCAAGGACGCCTTCGTCAAGGCGGCCAAGATCGCCCATGATGCCAAGCGCAGGGTGGCGCTGACGCTGTCGGATTCGTTCTGCGTCGATCGCTATCGCGACGAGTTCCTCTCGCTGATGCGCAACGGCACCGTCGACATCGTCTTCGCCAACGAGTCCGAGCTGCATTCGCTCTACATGACCTCGGATTTCGACACCGCGCTGAAGCAGCTGCGCAACGACGTCAATCTCGGCGTGGTCACGCGCAGCGAGAAGGGCTGCATGGTGGTCTCGTCCGAAGACGCCGTCGCTGCGCCGGCCTTCCCGGTCGACAAGGTGGTCGACACCACCGGCGCCGGCGACCTCTTCGCCGCAGGCTTCCTGTATGGCCTGTCGCGCAATCTTGCCTACAAGCAGTGCGGCGAGCTCGGCGCGCTTGCGGCCGCCGAGATCATCCAGCACATCGGCGCCCGCCCGCTGGTGTCGCTGAAGGAGCTGGCCGGCCAGCGCGGGCTGACGGCTTAGGGCTCGTCTCTCTCCCCCGTCATTGCGAGCGAAGCGAAGCATTCCAGTTCTGTTTCCGCAGAGAGAGCCTGGATTGCTTCGTCGCAAGCGCTACTCGCAATGACGGCAAGACTCACGCCGTCTTCGCCGCCTTCAGCCCGAGGCGCTGCTCCACCGCATCCCGCATCACGAATTTCTGGATCTTTCCGGTCACGGTCATCGGAAACTCGTCGACGAACTCGACGTAGCGCGGGATCTTGTTGTGGGCGATCTGGCCATCGCAGAAGGCGCGCACCTCCTCGGCCGTCAGCGTCTCGCCCGGCCTGACGCGGATCCAGGCGCAGAGCTCCTCACCGTAGCGGGTATCCGCGACGCCAAAAATCTGCACGTCCTGGATTTTGGGGTGACGGTACAGAAACTCCTCGATCTCGCGCGGGTAGAGGTTCTCGCCGCCGCGGATCACCAGATCCTTGATGCGGCCGACGATGTTGCAATAGCCTGCGTCATCGATGGTGGCGAGGTCGCCGGTGTGCATCCAGCCATTGGCGTCGAGCACGTCGGCCGTCTTCTCCTTCTCCTCCCAATACCCGAGCATGACGCTGTAGCCGCGGGTACAGAGCTCGCCGCGCTCGCCGCGCTTGACGATCCGCCCCTCGAGATCGACGACCTTGACCTCGACATGCGGATGAATACGGCCGACGGTGGAGACGCGCCGCTCGAGCGGATCGTCGGTCGCGCTCTGGAAGCTGACCGGGCTGGTCTCGGTCATGCCATAGGCGATGGTGACCTCGCGCATGTTCATCTCGGTGTTGACGCGCTTCATCACCTCGATCGGGCAGGGCGCGCCCGCCATGATGCCGGTGCGCAGCGATTTCAAATTGAAATTCTTGAACTCGGGGTGGTCGAGTTCGGCGATGAACATGGTCGGCACGCCATAGAGCGCCGTGCATTTCTCCTGCTCGACCGCACGCAGCGTCGCGAGCGGATCAAAGCCCTCGCCGGGATAGACCATGGTGGTGCCGAGCGTGACCGAGGCGAGGTTGCCCATCACCATGCCGAAGCAATGATAGAGCGGCACCGGGATGCAGATGCGGTCCTGTTCGGAGAGGCGCATCGCGCGCCCGGTGAAATAGCCGTTGTTGAGGATGTTGTGGTGCGTCAGAGTGACGCCTTTCGGCGATCCCGTGGTGCCGCTGGTGAACTGGATGTTGACGGGGTCGTCGAACTGAAGCGCGGCGCCGAGCGCGGCAAGCTGCTCGCGATGCTCGGCTCCGCCCATGCGTGCGACGTCCTCGAAAGGGATGGTGCCTGAGGCCGCCGGGCCGCCGATCTGGATCACCATCCGCAAAGCCGGCAACCGCGCCGCCTGTAACTGTCCGGGCCTGGCGCCGGCCAGCTCCGGCAGCAGCGTGTTGAGCATCTCCATGTAATTGCTGGTCTTGAACGCAGTTGCGGTGACGATCGCCGCGCAGCCGACCTTCTTCAGCGCGAATTCGAGCTCGCTGAGCCGATAGGCGGGGTTGATCGTCACCAGGATCAGGCCGGCCTTGGCGGCGGCGAACTGGGTCAGCGTCCATTCCGGCCGGTTCAGCGACCAGATGCCGATCCGCTCCCCGCGTTCGAGCCCGAGCGCGAGAAAGCCTGTGGCAAGCGCATCGACCCGCTCGGCGAATTCTTTCCAGGTCCATCTGACGCCGTGGCTGGGCGAGACCAGCGCCTCGCGGTTACCCCAGCGCCGCACCGCCTGGTCGAGGCTGCGACCGATGGTGTCGCCGAGCAGCGGCGTGTCCGAGATGCCGCAAACGTAGCTGTCCGCTTTGTCAGCCAAATCGAAATCCTCTTGTCATGGATGGTCGCCGCGGTCTTACCCGGTCGTCATGCCCGGGCTTGTCCCGGGCATCCACGTTCTTCGTGCCGCAAGGTAAGGCGTGGATGGCCGGGACAAGCCCGGCCATGACGTGTGGAGAGAGCAGCGCGTCTCACGCCGCCTTCTGCCCACTCCCTGCATCGAGCCCGGCATAGACCCCGCGCTCGAATCCCGCGAAGGCTTCCAGGCATTTCGCGTCCGCGAACGGCAACAGCTGCATCAGGATCACGCCGGTGACGTCGCGCGCCGGGTCGATCCAGTAATAGGTGTTGGCGAGGCCGGCCCAGGCGAGGCTGCCGGCGCTGCGGCCCTCGGCGGTCTTCGCCGTGTTGATCATGAAGCTGAGGCCCCATTTCTTCACCTGCTCCGGATAGAGATCGACGTCGTTGGTGTACATCGGCGCCGCCGTCGTCATCTTGGTCATGTTGAGATCGCCCATCTGGTTCTGGCTCATCATGGCGATCGTGTCGGCCTTCAGCACCTGGTTGCCGTTGCCGCGGCCCTTGTTGAGGATCATCTGGGTGAACTTGATGTAGTCGGCCGCCGTCGAATAGAGGCCGCCGCCGCCCATGTGGAACTCCGGCTCCTGCTCGAGCTCGAACGGGATCGCTGCGAGCTGGCCGTCCTCGCCGCGCGCATGCATGCCGACGAGGCGCTTGCGCATGCTGTCGGTGATCTTGAACGCCGTGTCGCTCATGCCGAGCGGGCTGAACATGTTGTCGCGCAAATAGGCGTCCAGTCGTTTGCCGCTGACCACTTCCACCGCCTTGCCGACGAAATCGATGTTGGTGCCGTATTCCCAGCGGGTGCCGGGATCGGTCATGACGGGCGTCTTCAGCGCCGCGTTCTGGCAGGTGGTGATGGCGGGAATGCCGTTCTTGTCGAGATAAACCGCGAGATCGCCGTTCCACATGTTGTAGCAGAAGCCGGCGGTGTGGGTCATGAGCTGACGCAGCGTGATCGGCCGCTTGGCCGGCCGCAGCTTGGCTTCGCCCTTGGCGTCGAAGCCTTCGAGCACCTGCGGATTGGCGAGATCGGGCAACACCTCGCCGATCGGCGCATCCAGCGACAGCTTGCCCTGCTCGACCAGCTGCATCGCTCCCGCCGATGTCACCGCCTTCGTCATCGAGGCGATCCAGAACACGCTGTCAGCCGTCATCGCATCGGGCTTGGACAGGTCGCGCTTGCCGAACGCGCCCTGATACAGCACGTCGTTACCGCTCGCGGCGATGGCGACGACGCCCGGAATCTCCTTGGCCTCGCTCTTCTGACGCAGAATCTCATCGATCTGGGCTTTGCTTTGCATGGCGTTTCCTCGGGTTTGATTATTGTTGGCAGTAATCGATTGTCCTACCGCACGCCCCGCGCGGCAAGCGCATCCAGATGCCCGCAACGGTCGCGATGTCGTGACTTGACGGTCCGTGCCCCACGCAGGACGACAAGTGGGCCGAACGGCAACACTCCATCGCAATCTGCGGTGGATGGCCGCATCTCGCCGTGACCGTGGATGGGCTCTGACGGTATGTTTCTCGTGTTTGAAGCACTTGAAACATTTTGTGCGTTGCGGCGTTCAGCACTCGGCCCAATCGGCGGCCGACGTTAAGACTTGATACAAATTTGGCGGCCCTGAGTGGCCGCGAGGGGACTCAGATGATTTCGACCTGGAGCGAATGGAAGCGCTATCCCCGTCCCGGACGGGGCGAGAACCTGGAGGCGCCGATTTCGCCAGGGATCTACGAGGTGCGTATCGCCGGCACCGGCGCGCTCTATTCCTTCGGGGCAGTCGACAATCTGGCGCAATCCCTGGCGCTGTTGCCGGTTGGTTCGAAGTCGTGGTTCGGACGTCGCAACGCCTCCGACGTGCCCGATCTCGAATACCGGACGTGCGCGACCTCCTCGAAGGCCGACGCCAAGGCGGCGGCCGAGCGCATGATCGGCCGGCGCGAAACCTATATGAGCGGCGCGGCCTAAGGCCGCTCTCTCCTAAGCTCCCATCAGATGTGCGTTGCGGGGCGGTGCATTGGGCACCGCCTGCCCCTATATTGCGGGCCGATCCGATCGCCCCCAGGGAGTAACGCCATGACACCGACCGCCGCCGCACGCGCCCCGCAAGCCACCGCAACCCTGCGCGACCGGCTGAAGGACCCTTCGCTCCTGAAGGAGGCCTGCTACATCGACGGCGCATGGGTCGGCACGCCGGTTTTCGCCGTCAACAATCCCGCCACCGGCGTTGAGCTTGCCAAGGTTCCGCAGCTCGGTGCCGCAGAGACGACCAAGGCCGTCGAAGCCGCCGAGCGCGCCTTCCCGGGCTGGGCCAAACACACCGCCAAGCAGCGCTCCAACATCCTGCGCAAATGGTTCGAGTTGATCGTCGCCAACCGCGAGGACCTCGCGCTGATCCTCACCTCCGAGCAGGGCAAGCCACTCACCGAGGCGCTCGGCGAGGTCGATATCGGCGCCGCCTATATCGAGTTCTTCGCCGAGGAGGCGCGGCGCGTCTATGGCGAAACCATTCCCACCCAGCGGCCCGATGCGCGCCTGCTCGCGATCAAGCAGCCGATCGGCGTCTGTGGCGCGATCACGCCGTGGAACTTCCCGAACTCGATGATCACGCGAAAAGTCTCGCCGGCGCTCGCGGCCGGCTGCACGGTGGTGCTGAAGCCCGCCAACGAGACGCCGCTGTCGGCGCTGGCACTGGCCGTGCTCGCCGAGAAGGCCGGCATCCCCAAGGGCGTGCTCAACATCGTCACGGGTGACGCGCCGCCGATCGGCAAGGTGTTGTGCGAGCATCCGGCGGTGCGTTTCGTCGGCTTCACCGGCTCGACGGCGGTCGGCAAGATCCTCTACCAGCAGGCTTCTGTCGGCGTGAAGCGGCTCGGCCTCGAACTCGGCGGCAACGCACCCTTCGTGGTGTTTGACGACGCCGACATCGATGCCGCGGTCGAAGGCGCGATCGTCTCGAAATATCGCAACATGGGCCAGACCTGCGTCTGCGCCAACCGCCTCTACGCCCAGGACAAGATCTACGATGAGTTCGTGAAGAAGCTGTCGGCCAAGGTCGCGGCGATGAAGATCGGCGACGGCACCGAGAGCGGTGTCACGCAGGGGCCTTTGATCAACATGAAGGCGATCGACAAGGTCGAGCGCCACATTGCAGACGCCGTCAAGCGCGGTGCCAAGGTCGTGACCGGCGGCAAGCGCAGCGAGCTCGGACGTTCGTTCTTCGAGCCGACCGTGCTCGCCGACGTCAAGCCGGACTCGCTGGTGTCGCAGGAGGAAACTTTTGGCCCGCTCGCGCCGGTGATCCGCTTCAAGGACGAAGCGGATGTCATCGCCATGTGCAACGCCTCGCCGTTCGGTCTTGCTTCCTACTTCTATTCCCGCGATCTCGGCCGCGTCTGGCGCGTCGCCGAGGCGCTGGAGTCGGGCATGGTCGGCGTCAACACCGGCCTCATCACCACCGAAGTCGCGCCCTTCGGCGGCGTCAAGGAAAGCGGCCTCGGCCGTGAAGGCTCCCGTCACGGCATGGAAGAATATGTCGAGATCAAATACGTGATGATGGCGGGGGTGTAGCCCCGAGCATTGCTTGACGCAGGTCAAGAGGCCTCGGGCAAGACCGCCTAACCTGACGCGCGCGGCATCATAGGGGTGGCGCGCGCGCAGGGTTGCGGCTCGCTCATGCTGACGAGGACGTCCTTCATTCCGGGTGAGATGCGGCTCCTTGGCCGCTTCTGGCAAAGTGCCTCGGGATACTGGCGCGGACCGTCGGCGTGGATGGCCTGGCTGCTGGTGATCGCCTTGATCATCGACGTGGTGCTGCAGCTCCTGACGCAATATGGCCTGAACTTCTGGAATCGGGACTTCTTCAACGCCATCGGCCGGAAGGATCAGGCGGAGCTGCTGTCCCTGGCGCTCCGGTTTCTGCCGCTGGCCGCGTCGAGCATCGCCCTGGTCGTGTTCTCGGTGTGGGCGCGGATGACCCTGCAGCGCTCCTGGCGCGAGTGGTTGAGCCATCGCCTCTATAGCGACTGGCTGGTGGATGATCGTGGTCCGGGGCGCAACGCCATCGAGGGACATCACGAGGCGCCGGAGTATCGCATCGCCGAGGATGCCAGGGTCGCGACGGATCTCCCGGTCGATCTGGTCAACGGCCTGCTGCAGTCGGTGCTCACCATTGCAACCTTCGTCGGGGTGCTATGGTCGGTTGGGGGCAGCCTCACGGTCCATTTCGACGGCATCGCATTTGCGATTCCCGGGTACCTCGTCCTCGCCGTGATCGCCTATTCCGCGTTGCTGTTGATCGGCATCTGGCTGACAGCCGGCCGTCTGACCCGGGTCATCGAGGAAAACAAGCGCATGGAAGCCGAGCTGCGGGCGATCGGAACGCATGTGCGCGAGACCCGCGAGGGCAAGGTGGTGCAGGACGCCGTCATCAACGATCGCCACGCCGTGGGCGCCGCTCTGAAAGCGGTGATCGCCATCTGGCGAATCTACTGCTGGCAATTGATGCGGATGACGCTGGTCACCTACACTGGTCTCCTGGTGACGCCGGTGGTCGGCCTGCTGCTTTGCCTGCCCAAGTACCTCGACAGCACCATGACTCTCGGCGAAGTGGTCCAGGCCTCGGCGGCATTCGTCGTTGTCCAGACCGCCTTCAACTGGTTCACGGACAATTACGCCAAGCTCGCGGAATGGACGGCGTCCGCCAACCGGGTTGCCGAGCTCCTGCTTGCCTTGGACGAGCAGCGGATGATCGAGGCTTGAGGTCGATCCACCTCTACTGTCCCGACGCAAAATTGGGTTGCGTCGCGGGCTCCCCGCCAGCTACCTCCTCAGCACCGCAATCGTCCGGTTGGCGAAGGTCAGCCGCTCCGCCATCACCGACACGAAATAGGTCAGCAGCT
The DNA here is from genome assembly GCF_002776695.1 of Bradyrhizobium nitroreducens. Classification (GTDB taxonomy): domain Bacteria; phylum Pseudomonadota; class Alphaproteobacteria; order Rhizobiales; family Xanthobacteraceae; genus Bradyrhizobium; species Bradyrhizobium nitroreducens. Next base: position 5,059,903 of record NZ_LFJC01000003.1, on the reverse strand, counting down.
TGTGGCTGAGCGCGGGATCTTCCTCCCTGATCTCGTCAAACTGGTGCGTGTTGAGCACGTAGAGCACGCTCTCGACTTCCGCCTGGATCGTCGCGCTGCGCGGGGTATTCGACACCAGGCCCATCTCGCCGATCGTGGTGTAGCGGCCGAGGCTGCGCACGCGCGTGGTGCGGTCTTCATCTGCGGGGACCATGATGCCGACGCGTCCCTCGAGGATGAAGTGCATGGAATCGGCGGGGTCGCCGGCCTGGACGATGATCTCGCCGGCCTCGACCTCGATGCGCTGGCAGCGGTGAATCAGCCTGTCAGCATCGTCCTCACTGTCGAGAATCCGCGCGAACCAGTCATGCAGGCTGGCCTCTTCCTGCACCAGGCCCTGATGCAGGGAGATGATCTCGTTCTCGCACCATTCCAGCGCACGATCGAGCTCGGGGATGATGGTGACGCCTTCGCCGACGAAGTCGCTGGAGCGCAACACCTTCTCGGCCGCGGCGGACAGATGCACCAGGATCAGCTCGACGCCGAGGTCGTGTGCGCTGCGCTTGATCTGGGCGAAACTGTAGGCGGCCGACGAGTCGACACCGGTGACGAGCTTGAAGTCGAACAGCAGATAGCGGCACTCCGGGCGCTCCTGCAGCAGCTGCTTGACATGCTGGTAGAGCCGGTTGGCGGAGCCGAAGAACAGATAGCTTTGCAGGTTAAGTCCCTGGATGCTGCCGCCATGCGCCAGCAGCACTTCCTGGTCGTCCCGCGAGCGATCGAGCGAGGATCGGTACTCCGAGCCGTCGAAACTGTACTTGATCGATTCGACACGCGCGGCGCTGAACGCGAAGGTCGCGCAGCCGATGATCACGCCGATCAGGATGCCCGGCACGAATCCCCAGGTCACGATGATCGCGATGATGGCGATCAGCGAGAGATATTCGAGCGTCGACAGCCGCTTGCGTGACTCGATGATCCATCTGTGCAGCTGGTCGGCGCCGAGATAGAGCAGCAGGCCGCCGATCACGAATTTCGGGATGAAGCCGAGCAGTTCCGGTGCGACCGCGAGCATCACCAGCGACAGCGCCGCCACGGTAAGGCCGGACAGGCGGCCGCGCCCGCCGCTGCTGTAGTTCAGGATCGAGCGGCTGATCGAGCTGCAGCCGGGGTAGCCGCCGAGCAACCCGCTCAGGATGTTGGCGATGCCGGTGACGTTCAGTTCGCGCTCCAGATTGGCTTCGCGGTGCACGGCGACCTCGATGCCGGTGGTGTTGAACAGCGTGCAGCATGCCGTGACGAAGATGACGGCGACGACGTTGCCGATCAGGTCGGGCACGACGAACCAGGGATAGCGGGCGAAATCCTCGGTGTGCCAGGGCAACATGAACACCGCCTGCGGCGGCGGCTGGAACGTCCAGCCCAGTGTGCGCGCGCTGTCGAACGACACGCCGGTGATCCAGAACGCCAGATGCGCGGTGAGCACGCCGCCGACCAGGATGATCGGCAGCCCGAACGGGCTGCGCGAGCGGTGCCAGGTGAGATACAGCACCAGCGCCATCGCGCAGGCGGCGCCCAGCTCCAGCAGCGTGGTGGCGTTGGCGAAGTAAGGCAGCGTCGCGAGCTGCAGGGGGTGGTTGGTGATCACCCTGATGGCACCGAGCGCGATGAGGAGCCCGGTGGCGCCGAGGAAACCGCCGACCACGGGATAGGGCACGTAACGGATGGCGCGCCCCAGCCGCGTCAGCCCCAATCCGCACAGCACCAGCCCCGTCAGCACCGTCGACAGGCCGAGCGTGATCAGGACCGGCGAGAGCAGCGGCACGGACGGGCTGGTGGCCTCGATGCGCTCGACCAGCGATGCCACCAGAATGCCCGTCACCGCCGCCGTCGAGCTGTCGGGAGCCGCCACGGCAAAAGGCAGCGAGCTGCACAGCGCGACGACGATGGCAAGCACCGCGGAGCTGACGAATGTCGCGGTGATGCCGTAGGACAGATAGGGCGACAGCGGGCCGGCAAAGATCAGCAGTGAATAGGACAGCCCGAACGTGACGGTCAGGATGCTGGCGGCGCTGCCGCCCATTATATCATTCAGCGCACGTTTAAGAGCTGGATTGAAACGAGGGGCCGGACTGAAAGTAATTGCTGGATCGGTCACGCCGTTGCGCTCGCTCCTGAAACATCTCGTCTGAGACGTAGATGACTACGGACTTAGCGCAACAGGATTCTTGTAACTATGAAACATCCGACAGTTTCATGTGGCGGTTCGGTGCGAATCCCCGTTCACGACGTGTGAATGATCAACCGTGGTTGAGGAAGAAGTCGACGCTCGTGCAACACCCACCGCTGTCGTCCCTGCCTAGTGCGCACTAGGCAGGGACGACAGCGGAGTTCGACGCAGCAGCCCAGCCTAGATCTTGAGCTCCCTGCCCGTCACCCGCCGATACGCCTCCAGATACCGCTTGCTCGTCGCCTCCACCACGCTGGCCGGCAGCGGCGGCGGCGGGGCGTCGCCGTTCCAGCGGCCGGCGCGGCGCTCGACGTCGAGATAGTCGCGCAAGGGCTGCTTGTCGAAGCTCGCCTGCGGCTGGCCGGGCTTGTAGCTATCGACGGCCCAGAAGCGAGAGGAATCGGGCGTCATCACCTCGTCGATCAGGATGATGCGGCCGTCCTTGTCGCGGCCGAACTCGAACTTGGTGTCGGCGATGATGATGCCCTGCTCGCGCGCCAGCTCCTCGCCGAGCGTGTAGATCGCGCGCGTCATGCTCTCGAGCGTATAGGCCGTCTCGTCGCCGACCACTTCGCGCATCTTCGCGATCGTGATGTTCTCGTCATGCCCGGTCTCGGCCTTGGTCGCCGGGCTGAAGATCGCGGGCTCCAGCTTCTCGCTTTCGACGAGACCGGCCTTCAGCTTCTCGCCCGCGAGCGTGCCGCTGGCCGCGTATTCCTTCCATGCCGAGCCCGAGAGATAGCCCCGGATCACGCATTCGATCGGGAATACGGTGGTGCGCTTGCACAGCATGGCGCGGCCGAGGATCTCGGCGCGGTGCGCTTCAAGCGCCGGCACGGCGGCGATGATCTCGTCGGTGTCGGCGCTGATCATGTGATGCGGCACCACGCCTTCGAGCTCATTGAACCAGAATGCGCTGATTTGAGTGAGCACCGCGCCCTTCATGGGGATGGTCTCGCCCATCACGACGTCGAACGCGCTGATGCGGTCGGTGGTGAGCAGCAGCAGGCGGTCATCATCGACGGCGTAGATATCGCGCACCTTGCCGCGCCCGATCTTGGTCAGGGGCAGGTCGCTGGATAGCATGGTGGTCATCGTCAGAGCTTTCAGGGCGTTCGCGCAGGAGATCCCGCCGCGCCTGATGGCGCGACCGGCAATCGGATTAGCCTATTCCGGCAGCGGAATGAACTCATGTTCCTGCGGAACTGCCGCGAAACGGCCGGTTTTCCAGTCCTGCTTGGCCTGCTCGATCCGCTCCTTGCTGGAGGAGACGAAATTCCACCAGACATGGCGCGGGCCCTCCAGCGCATCGCCGCCGAGAAACATCATCCGGGTCGCCTGGAGCGCCCTCACGGTGATGCGGTCGCCGGGCCGGAAGATCAGCAGCCGCGGCGCCTCGTAGCGCTCGTTCGCGATCTCGACCTCGCCGTCAACGATGTAGATCGCCCGCTCCTCATGATCAGGGTCGAGCGGCACGCTCGCGCCTGCCGTGGCCGTCACCTCGGTGTAGAACCAGGGTGACACCATCGATACGGGCGAGGCGATGCCGAACGAGGATCCCGCGATCACCCGCGCGGTGAAGTCGCGTTCGGAGATCATCGGCAGGTCGCCCGCCGCGTAATGCTGGAACGACGGGGCGATTTCCTCCGATCCCGCCGGCAGCGCGATCCAGCTCTGCAGGCCCAGCATCTTCTGCCCCGAGCTGCGCTGCGCATCCGGCGTGCGCTCGGAATGCGCGATGCCGCGTCCGGCCGTCATCAGGTTCATCGCGCCGGGCGCGATCTCCTGGACATTGCCCTCGCTGTCGCGATGCATGATCGCGCCGTCGAACAGATAGGTGACCGTGGCAAGCCCGATATGCGGATGCGGCCGCACGTCCATTCCCTTGCCGGAGACGAACTGCACCGGCCCGAAATGGTCGAAGAAGATGAAGGGCCCGACCATCTGCCGCTTGCCGTGCGGCAGCGCGCGCCGCACCGCGAACCCGTCGCCGAGATCGCGCGTGCGCGGCACGATGACGAGATCGAGCGCATCGCAGGACATGGGATCGCCGAGCACGGGATCGTTCGAGGGCTGCCAGCTCATGGTGGACTCCTTTTGACTTTGTTGAGTGCAAGCGTAGCAGGATTTTGCAGTGCCGTCGCGACAAAGGCCTGGGCCGATAGCGCGGGCCGTGGGTATTGCTCTCGCCGTTGCATACCGATGGTCCTTGAAAAAACGGGCGCGACGAACGATGTTCGGCGGGTTCCAACCTCGACCGTCCGCCCATCCGATGACCCTTGCCAACCTCGACCTCGCCTTTCGCGCCGCCAGCGTTGCGTTGCTGCTGATGCTGGCGGCGTCATTGCTCTCCGACTTCCGCAAGGTGCTCGCGGCTCGCCTCGGCGCGGCTTTCGCGCTGGGCTCGGCCGCGCATGCGCTGAGCTATTCGGTGGACGTCACGTCGCGGGTTCCGCTCTGGCATGCGCCGCTGATCGCGTTGTCGACCGGCACCATCGTGGTGTTCTGGCTGTTCACACGCTCCCTGTTCGACGACGAGTTTCGCCTTCGCTGGTGGCACGGATGGGTCTGGGCGCTGGTGGCGGCCTTCAGCTTCGCAGGGTGCGTCTGGATTGCACCCGGCGGCCATGTGCGGTTCTCGGTGACGATGGTCAATCTGATTGTGCTCGGCTTCATCGCGCTTGCGGTCGGGCAGATGATCGCATCCTGGCCGGCCGACCTGGTCGAGCGCCGCCGCCGTGTTCGCGTCTTCATCGTCTGCGCAATCGCGCTCTATGGCGGGCTGAACGCGGTGCTCCAGATCGCCTTCGCCGGCCACCATGTCGGCGATATCGCCGAAACCATCAATGCCGGCGTGCTTGCCTGCACCGTCGCGGCGATCGTCTATGCGATGATGCGGGTTGACGGGGCGGATCTGTTTCCGGCCGTGGCGGAGCCCGCACCGCCTGACGTTTTCAGTCAGCCCGCGGCCGATGACGCCGCCGATCAGAAGCTCATCGACGCGCTGATGCGGCTGATGGCGGACGAGCGGATCTATCGCCAGGAGAACATCACCATCGGCGCGCTCGCCGGGCGCCTGAAAATTCCCGAGTACCGGCTGCGCCGGCTGATCAATCAGCGCCTGGGCTACCGCAACTTCAATGTGTTCCTGAACAACCACCGCATCGAGGAAGCCAAGGCCGCGCTCGCCGATCCCGCCCAGGCCGAAGTCCCCGTCATCACCATCGCCATGGATGCAGGCTTCCAGTCGCTCGGCCCGTTCAACCGCGCCTTCAAGGCAGTGACCGGTGTGACGCCGACGGAATATCGACGGCTGAAGGTGAACGCAGCCTAGAATTTAAGTCGCTGTAATCGCTGCAATATTCCAGAATCGACCAGCGTCCTCCGACTTCCACCAGGCCATTTTCCAAATCCGGCGAGCGCTCCTCAGCCTGCTCCGGCTTCCTCGTGGCACACGCCCCCTGTGCCGGAGAAAGCCCGTGACCCGCCGCCGCAAGATCGTCCTCCTCACCACCACCATCGCCGCTGCAGGCCTCGTGCTCGGCGCGGCCAGAGCCCGCGACATGCCTAAGGTCGCCACCGGCTTCGTCGCCGACATCCTGTGCTCGGAGACGTTCGTCTCCGGCCTCGATCCAAGGCGCAACTTCACCGAGACCACCGACGCCATGCCCGGCACCGGCCTGATCACCTGGGCGATGGACACCCGGGTCGATCGCACGCGCAAGGATGTCACGGTGACGCTGTTCGGCATCGGCCGTAGCCATGCCGTTTATCGCGAGGGCCTTGGCTGCACGCTCGAGCATGAAGCGGGGATTGCGGACGTGACGGTGCCGCCTGACGACAAACAGCCGGCGTCGCTGCCCGAGATCGCCGGCTCCTCACTCGTGCCGCCGCAAAGCCCCGAACTGGCCGCCGCGCTTGATCGCGCCTTCACCGAGCCGGCGCAACCGCCTTACCGCCGTACCCGCGCGATTGTCGTGATGAAGGCCGGCCGCATCATCGCCGAGCGCTACGCCGACGGCATCGGACCCGAGACACCACTGCTCGGCTTCTCCATGACGAAATCGGTGATCTCGGCTCTCACCGGAATCCTCGTGCGCCAGGGCAAGCTCAAGCTCGACGGACCAGCGCCGGTTGCCGCCTGGAGAGATCCCGACGATCCGCGCCGTGCGATCACCGTCGACCAGCTGCTGCGCCACACCGCCGGCCTTGCGCTCGGCAGCTCCCTGGAAGCCTCGCTCGGCTCCGCCTTCGAGCCGGTCAACCGGATGAAGTTCGTCGAGTCCGACATGGCGGCCTATGCCGAGACGATTCCGCTCGAGACCGCGCCCGGCACCGCGTGGAATTATCACGACGGCAACATTCTCATCCTCTCGCATTTGATCCGCGATGCGGCCGGCGGCACCCCGGAAGGCGCGCTGCGCTTCGCGCGCCGCGAATTGTTCGCGCCGCTCGGCATGCGCCATGTCACGCTTCAGCTCGATGGCTCGGGTACGATCGAAGGTTCCAGCGAGATGCTCGCATCTGCGCGCGACTGGGCGCGCTTCGGCCAGCTCTATCTCAATGACGGCGTTGTCGGCGGCAAACGCGTCCTGCCGGAAGGCTGGGTGAACTATTCGGCGACGGCCACGCCGAATGCGTGGGTCGGCATCGGTGCCGGCTTCTGGACCAACCAGGGCGACAGTTTTGGCGCGAAGTTTCGCGTGGAGCACGGCTGGCCGCGCGATGCCTTCTTCGCCAAGGGCACGATCGGGCAGTACACCATCGTGATCCCGTCGGAGAAGCTCGTGATCGTGCGCCTCGGCCGCTCCCCGAACGCACCGCCGCAAGCCGATGGCGTGTTCGATCTCGTGCGCGACGTGGTGGCCGCGACGCGCGAGAAGGGCAAGCTGGCGGGAGTGAATTGAGGTCTCTTCTTACCCTCCCCTGGAGGGGGAGGGTCGATCGCGCGTAGCGCGAGCGGGGTGGGGTGATCTCTCCACGCGCGCACTGTTCGTTGCGGCGAGACCGTCACCCCACCCCGTCTCGCAATCTCGCTTTGCTCGATCGCGAGCCGACCCTCCCCCTCCAGGGGAGGGTAAGCGGAGTGCCGCGGCGAACCTAGCGTCCCAATTCCGTCGCCTGCGCCACGCGATCGAAGCGCTCCAGCGTCATGATCGCGTCCGCAAACTTCTCCGCGCGCGCGTTCAGCACCGGGCGCGCCAGCGTCAGGAACTTCTGCTGCATCGCCTGGGCGTCGGGGAAAGAATTCGGCTCTCCCGAGGGATCGGCATAGAGCCGTTCGTGTACGCCGTCATCCGTGGTGATGCTGACGCGCGCGCCGAAGGGATGGGTGCGGCCGATCTCGAGACGGTCGTCCTGCACCACGTCGAACTTGTCGGCGAGCGCGTCGATCGCGGCGTCGCCGAGGCGGCTATAATCGTCCCAGCCGAACGAGCCCTGGTCGAGCGCGAGCGCGCCGGTGAAGAACATCGAGAACTGGCCGCCGACGATCGAGGTCGGATGCCGCTTGGTCGCGGCATCGCCGGTCAGCGTGATGCCGTTGCGGTGCAGTCCGATCTCGACGCGCTTGACCTGGTCGGGCGTCAGATTGTGCTCGCGCCGCATCGCGATCAGCGCGTCGATCGCGGCATGGGTGTAGCGGCAGCTCGGATACGGCTTCACGCCGATCTTCATCGTCTCATAGGTCTTGCCGAGTTCGGCAACCGCCTTGTCGGGATGCGCATCGTCGGTGTAGCCGGCGAGCAGGCCGTGCTTGCCTTCGACCGACTCGGTCGCGCCGACGAAATCGTTGCGCGCCAGCGTTGCGGCGATCACGCCGTTCATTGCGGCGGCGCCGACCTGGTAGCGCTTGTTCCAGGCGCCATTGACCAGGAATTGCAGCGAGCCCGCGGCCTGGCTGCCGGAGACGCCGAAGGCGGCGATCAACTGCTGCTCGCTGAGGCCAAACAGCTTGCCGGCTGCCGCGGCCGCGCCATAGGTGCCGGCAGTCGCGGTCGGGTGAAAGCCGCGTGCATAGTGCGAGGTCGGGTCGAGCGCGTTGCCGAGCCGGCAGCAGACCTCATAGCCCGCGACGATCGCGGTCAGCACGTCGCGGCCCGAAGCGCCGACCATCTCGCCGACGGCGAAGGCGGCCGGAACCACCGGCGCGCTCGGATGCAGCGAGGAATCGGCGTGGGTGTCGTCGAAATCGAGGGAGTGGCCGAGTGCGCCGTTGAGCAGCGCGGCAACCGCGGGTGTCCAGGTCTTGCTGTCGCCGAACACGGTGGATTCGCCCTTGGTGTCGAGCGCCAGCGCCTCCAGCATTTTCAGCATCGACGGGGTCGATTCCGCCTCGCGCCTCGCCCGGATCGCGCTGCCGAGGAAGTCCAGCGTCAGCACCTTGGCGCGCTCCAGCACTTCCGCCGGAATATCCTGGTATTTCAGCTTGAAGACATAGGCGGCGAGCGTTGCGGTTTCGTGAGCCATCGTGTTTCCTCGTTTTGGCGCGCAAGTTAGGCGGGCTGATTTGGCCTTTCAAGCGGCCTTGGGGCCGCGGGTATCAGCCATGCTTTTGCCTGGCTTTACGCGGTTTGGAGCGGGATATTCGGGCATGGCGTTCGCAGGGAAGGTGTTCGAGCGGATCAGGTCGCGGCGAACCCAGCTGGGGCTCGCGATCCGGGTCACGGTGGCCGCGACCGCGGCCTATGCGCTCGCCACCGCGCTGCATCTGCTGTTGCCGCTCTGGGCGGTCCTGACCTCGCTGATCGTGACCCAGATGAGCGTCGGCCGCTCGCTGAAGGCGACGCGCGATTACATGCTCGGCACCATCGGCGGCGCGATCTATGGCGGTGCCATCGCGATCCTGATTCCCTATTCCAGCGAAGCCGGGCTTCTGGGATTGCTGGTGCTGTCGGTCGCCCCGCTTGCCTTCATCGCCGCGGTCAATCCGAGCCTGAGCGCGGCCACGGTGACCGCCGTGATCGTGCTGCTGGTTCCGACCATGCATCATTCCGATCCCATGACCTCGGCGATCGACCGCGTCAGCGAGGTCGGTGTCGGTGCGGTCACGGGCCTCCTGGTCTCGTTCCTGGTGCTGCCCTCGCGCGCGGTGCGGCAGATCCGCCCCGCCGCGGCGCAACTGCTCGAGCTGATTGCGGACGCCTTCACCGAATTGCTGGCGGGCCTCACCCGCGGCCGCGACAACGACGCGCTGCACCGGATCCAGGACGGCATCGGCACCGCGATGGTCGGCATGAACGCCATAGGCGCCGAGGCCGAGCGCGAGCGCGCCGCGCGGCTGTCGAGCGGGCCCGACACCGGGCCGCTGCTGCGCACCGTGCTGCGGCTGCGCCATGATGTCGTGATGATCGGTCGCGCCACCGTGGTGCCGCTGCCGGCCGAGGTGCAGACGCGGCTCGCCGCGCCCTTGACGGAGGTCTCGACCGTCATCGCGCGCTTCCTGCGCTCGGCCGCCGCGGCCTTGCGCGAGGGCGCCGGTGCGCCGCCGATCCATCCCGTCCACCTCGCGCTCCAGCACTACGCCGAGGCGGTTGCCGCCGTCCGTCAGGACGGCCTGATCCGCGGCCACGCGAGCGACACCGCCGAGCGCTTCTTCGCGCTCGGCTTCTCGCTGGAGCAGATGCACCAGAACCTCTGCGATCTCGACCGTGTCGTCGGCGAATGGTCGGACGCCGCAAGCGGCAAGGCCGTGCGCGTGGCGGAATAGGCTAGAGCGTTTTCGAGCGAAGTGGACACCGGTTCGCGTGAAGAAAACGCGTCAAACAAGAATCTAGAGCTTCGTCAGCCCTTTGCCTTGCATGCGCCAGACCAGGAGGTCGATGCGGTCCTGGCCGAAGAACGGTTCGTTCTCGAACACGAAGGTGGGCACGCCCCAATGGCCTGATGCGGCGTGGTCCTTCTCGTTCTCCGCGATGACCTGCTCGTAGCGATCCGGGTCCGTGGTGATCGCGCGGTCCATCGCGGCGAGATCAAAGCCCGCTTTCTCCGCCGCGCGCGCCAGATGATCGCCCTCGTTCCATCCCGCGACCGAACCGTCCCACAGCACGCGCGCGATCGCATATGTGAATTCGAGCGCGCGGCCCTCGAGCTGCGCCATGGCGCCGAGCCGGGTCAGACGGTGGATGTAGGGCTGCTCGGAAGCGACATCGAACGTCGTCTTGTCCTGCACAATCGGATCGGGCCGGGGAAAGCGGAACGGAATGCCCTCGTGCTGTGCGACGCGCGTGCTGTCGAGCACGACATAGCGAATGAAGTTCGGGCTGGCCTTCTTGAAGAATCCGGGCACGCGGACCGCGAGCGGATAGACCGGCCGGAGGTTCACCGCGAGGTCGTATTGCTCGACGAGCTTGAGCGTCTTCGGCAGCGCCAGATAGCTGAACGGGCTGCGGAAGGAGAAGAACAGATCGACGGACAGCGTCATCGGGGCGGCTCCACGATGCATCCCATCATGCTGCGGGCCACGAGCTTGTGGAAGGGGACGATCAGCGTGAGATAGGCCCGCCCGAGCAGATTGTTGGTCCGTACCAATGTGGTCAATGTCACCCGCCGCTCCGCCGCGTCGCCGGCGACGTCAACCACGACGCGGAAATCGAGATGGTAGTCGTCAAAGCCGGCGATCAGCCGCTCCGGTGTTTCGCTCAGGACTGGAAACAGGCCGACCATCCCGTGCGGCGCCGGAGCACCGTCGCCCGACGTCTTCAGTCCGAAGGGCTTCACCAGGACGTTGCGCAAGCGCGTCAGCGCGTCGACCCAGCGCGGCCCGTGCAGCACCATCCGCGTGCAGGCCTCGCGGGCACTCACGCTGGTCGCGCCGACATCCGCGCGAAATGCGTCGATGAACTGCGCGCCTGCCAGCACCGTGCCGGCGTCGACATCAGGGGTGATTTCGCGGACCATGGCGATCATGCCGCCAGTTTGCGCGTCAACATCCGGAAGCGCAAGATCAGCAGGCCGGCATAGACGAAGGTCCCCACCGAGAACCCGACCCAGATGCCGACAGCGCCCAGTCCGGTGTGGAAGGCAAGAATCCAGGCGACGGGAAAGGAGATGCCCCAATAGCCGATCGCAGCGAACAGCAGCGTCATCCTTGTGTCGTTGAGGCCGCGTAGCGCGCCGCCCATGATGGTCTGGAGCCCGTCGGCGATGAAGAAGGTGGCGCCGACCAGCAGCAGCATCGCGGTCAGCGCGACCGTAGGCGCGCTGGCTTCACCTTTGCCGAAGAACAATCGGCCCAGCTCATATCGGCCGAGGATGATGGCGAGGGTCAGGGCCGAGACCAGTGTGATGCCAAGCACGGCGGCGGCCAGCCCGGCGCGCTTCACCGCCGCCGGATCGCCGCGGCCGAAGGCGTGGCCGACCCGCACCGTCGCCGCCATGCCGATGCCCAGCGGCACCATGAACAGCACGGCTGTGACCTGGAGCGCGATCTGGTGCGCGGCGATCGCGGTGGTCGAGATCAATCCCATCAGCAGCGCGGCCGAGGAGAACAGGCCATATTCCAGCAGCAGGGAAAACGAGATCGGCGCACCGACCGCGATCAGCTGCCGCATCAGCGGCCAGTCGATCCGCCACAGATGGGCGAGCGGGCGGTAGTCCACGAACGGCTTCCGCCATGCGGCGATGGCGAGAGTCGCGAGGAAGGTGCCGAGATTGACGATCGTGGTCGCCAGGCCGGCCCCGAACAGGCCGAGCTCCGGCAGGCCGAACAGTCCGTGGATCAAGGCATAGACCAGCGCGGCATTGACCGGGATCGCGGCTACCGTGATCCACAGCGGCGCCTGCGGTCGGTTCACCGCGCTCATCATGCTGCGCAGGGCGATGAAGCCGAGTGCCGGGGCGATGCCCCAGGCGAGGCCGTTGAGATAGCGCTGGGCGAGCGCGGCCGATTGCGGCAGCTGGCCGAGCGCGATCAGGATCTGCTCGCCATAGAGCGGCGAGGCCATCATCGGCAGCGAAATCAAGAGCGCGACCCAAAGCCCGACACGCAAGGAGTGGCGGATGCGCCTGACGTCGCCGGCGCCGAATGCCTGCGCCGCCAGCGGCGATACCGCCGACATCAGTCCGAGCCCGAAGGTGAAGCTGACGAAGTAGACCGTATGCGCCAGCGCCGCCGCGGCCACCGCGCCCTCGCCGAGCCGGCCGATCAGCGCAAGGTCGGTCGTGATCATCGCGATCTGTCCGAGCTGCGTCAGCATCAGCGGCACGGCCAGCCGCAGCGTCTCGACGAATTCCTGCGCGAGGTGGTTCTGCGGCACGCCGGCTTGCGGCTGCGCGTGATGTTCAACGGTGTCGAGCATGGCGGCTCAATAGCACGCCCGAGCGACGAAAACATGGCTCGCGCTTCTTCTCCCTCGCCCCGCTTGCGGGGAGAGGGTCGGGGTGAGGGGGAGTCTCCGCGGGTGCGGTGAGAGCTGGATTCGCGGAGAGTCCCCCTCACCCGGATTGCATCTGCGATGCAATCCGGCCTCTCCCCGCAAGCGGGGCGAGGCGAAGAAGAAACCTCACCCCTTCCTTTCAGGCACGCGCTTGATCTTCGCGCCCAGCGCGTTCAGCCGCTCCTCGATACGCTCGTAGCCGCGCTCGATCTGGTCGGCGTTGTTGATGGTCGAGGTGCCCTGGGCGCAGACGGCGGCCAACAGCATCGCCATGCCGGCGCGGATGTCGGGCGAGGTCATGGTCGCGCCGTGGAGGCGGCTGGGGCCCGCGATGATGGCGCGATGCGGATCGCAGAGAACAATTCTTGCGCCCATCGCGATCAGCTTGTCGACGAAGAACATCCTGGATTCGAACATCTTCTCGAACATCAGGATCACGCCCTCGCATTGCGTGGCGGTGACGATTGCGATCGACATCAGATCGGCCGGGAACGCCGGCCAGGGCTGGTCCTCCAGCTTCGGCACGTGGCCGCCGAAATCGTCCTGGATCTTCAAGGTTTGATTGGAGGGCACGATGAGGTCGTCGCCCTCGACGCGGCAGACGATGCCGAGCCGCTCGAAACCCATGCGGATCGAGCGCAGATGCTCGACGCCGGCGCGCGTGATGCGCAGCGGCGAGCGCGTCACGGCGGCAAGGCCGATCAGTGAGCCGACCTCGATGTGGTCGGGCTGGATCCGGTAGGTCGTCTCCCCCAGCGTCGCCGGCCCGTGCACGATCATGGTGTTGGTGCCGATGCCCTCGATTCGAGCGCCGAGCGCGACCAGGAAATTGGCGAGGTCCTGCACATGCGGCTCGGAGGCGGCGTTGCGCAAATAGGTCACGCCGTCGGCGGCGACCGCGGCGACCAGCGCATTCTCCGTCGCGGTCACGCTCGGCTCGTCCAGGAACACGTCCGCGCCGGCGAGCCTGGCCGCGCGGAATTCGAGCCGGTCGGTCGCGGTGACTTTTGCGCCCAGCTGCTCCAGCGCCAGCACATGGGTATCCAGGCGGCGGCGGCCGATGACGTCACCGCCCGGTGGCGGCAGCATCACTTCGCCGCAGCGGGCGAGCAGGGGGCCTGCGAGCAGGATCGAGGCGCGGATGCGCACGCACAGCTCGGGGTCGAGATCGGCGGCGCGGATGCTCTTGGCGTGGATGTGAAGCGTGTTGCGGGCGGTCCATTCCGCGGATGCACCGACCGAACGGATCAGCTCGACCAGCGTCTCGGTGTCGCGGATGCGCGGCACGTTCTCCAGCGTCACCGGATGTGAGGTGAGCAGCGCCGCGGCGATGATCGGCAGCGCCGAATTCTTGTTGCCGGACGGCTCGATCGAGCCCGAGAGCCGGTGACCGCCCTCGACGATGTATTGGATGGGCGCCACGTCGGTTTTCTCCGTCCTGTTGCGTTGGGGCGGGCTGCTTCGAGAGCGGAAACTACCGAGAATTGAGCAGGGTAGCAATTCTGCACTTGTCGCGTCGGAAGGCCGCCGATTGGCCTGAACAGGCCCGCTGCATCAGGCGTTTAGAACAAGCCGATGATATTGGCCACCACATAAAGGATGACGATCAGCATCAGGACGCCCATGGCCAGGAAGGAGATTTCAATGGCGATGGCGCCGCTCCCGAGCGCGGCCGCGACGCCGGCCAGCAGCCGCTCTTCGCGAAACACCAGTGCGAGGACCGAGAACAAAATGGCAAGCAGGCCGAGCGAGATCGCGCCGATCGAGGACATCTCCCTCAGTTGGCTCCCTGTCGACTTCTCCCGCGGTGGTGCCTGGTACTCGACGCCCTTGACCCGTGCGATCAGGCGATCCTTGAGGCGGTGTCCGGTGTCGACGATCACCTTGTCTGCCGGCGGCGGCGGATAGAGCACCGGCACGACCCAATGCGGCAAGACCGCCGCGATCAGCGCCAGCACACCGACAATGCTGCCGATGATGCCAAGACGGCGGGAGGGTGCGGCTGGAGTGGTCGTTGCAGAGGCGATCATGACGTGACACTTCCCGGCCGGAATTGGCCCTGCGGGTCATGCCACTTCGTCGCGATGGCGGGTGGCGAGGTTCAGGGAGCTGCGGCGGGCAGGCGGGAGAGGCCCACTGCGCCTCAATTGCGGAACAAATTGATGACGCCACCCTCGCCTTTGACTTCGAAATACATCAGGTCGATGTAGATCGCGGCCGCAAGAACCAGCGCTCGCTCATCTTCCGTCAGACTGCGTTCCAGAAACTCGATCAGAAAGTTATCGCGGTCGGTGAACAGTTCGGAGCCGAGGCCGGACCATTTTTTCGCAACGCGCGCGTGCTCTCGCCCTCCGCGCATGAACGGAAAGGTCCACACGCGCCAAAATGGCGAGCTGACCTCGAGCACCACTCTTCCCTGCGCATCCTGCACATGGAAGGTCTTGGTGAGAATCGAAAACTGACGCTCGATGGTTCCTATGAGGCGGCCGTCGCGCGAACGCAGCTCCAGACATTGAAAGAACCAGCGGAAGGGATGGATCCCGCGCATCACCGGCTGTCGGGCGCCGTCGAAAAAATGGACCTCAAAGGAGCGCCAATGCCCAAATGCCTGACGCCACAAAAAGCCGAGAATTCCTTTTTGCTGTTCGGCCGCATAGAGCAGATCGCGGCCATTTTCGTCGCGGATGCGATACTTGTTGCGGGTTTCGAGGCCGAAAAGTTCGGCCATTTCGAAAACCTGCTGCACATACATTCGGTGCTGGTCAGCTAAAATCGGCAACATTCGCTCGGACCTCTTCCAGTGCCAGCTACGCCATTTTGTCGCGGTGGCCGGTGGGGAGGTTCAGGGGGGTGTTGCCACGAAGGTGGTGCGCTCCCTCCCCCGCTCGCGGGGGAGGGAGGGGGAGAGGTTACAGCGAGCGCCTTGGCTAGGGAGATGAAATCCAAAGCCAACCGGCCTCAGATATCGATCGTCGCGCTCAGGGAATGTTCCTGGATGAAGTCGCGGCGCGGCTCGACCACGTCGCCCATCAGCTTGGTGAAGATGTCGTCGGCCTCATCGACCTCCTTGACCTTCACCTGCAAGAGCGAGCGCGCCTCGGTGTCGAGCGTGGTCTCCCAGAGCTGCTCCGGGTTCATCTCGCCGAGACCTTTGTAACGCTGCAGCGTGATGCCCTTGCGTCCGGAGTCGGTGACCGCCTCGAACAGGTCGGACGGGCCATGCACCACATGCTCGCTATCCTTCCGCCGCAGCTTGCCGGAGCGGGCGTAGACGTCCTGGAGCTTGGGCGCGTACTCGTCGAGCTTGCGGGCTTCTGCCGAGCCGAGCAGCGCATCGTCGATGACGGCCGCTTCCTTGACCCCGCGCACGGTGCGCTCGAACAGGAAACCCTGGCCTTCGACGAATTGGCCGACCCAGCCGCGCTCGACCTCCTCGGCCTGGCTGTCCAGCCGGGTCGCAATGTACTGCGCTGCGGCCGTGGCGTTCTCGAGGTTGCCGTAAACCGACTTGTTCAGCACGCCGGTGATGGCGGCCTGCTCGATCACCTTGCGGTTATAGCGGCTGTGCAGATTGCGCAGGATGCTGCGGACCACGCGGGCATCGTCGACCAGCGCGCGCAAATCGCGGCCGGTGCGGTCGCCGCCGGTGCCGGGAATGAAGACGCAGTCGTCGAGGCCGGCGTCGATGAGATAGTCCTCCAGCGCCCGTTCGTCCTTCAGGTACTGCTCGGACTTGCCTCTGGAGACCTTATAGAGCGGCGGCTGGGCGATATAGAGATAGCCGCCGTCGATGATGTCGCGCATCTGCCGGTAGAAGAAGGTCAGCAGCAGCGTGCGGATGTGGGCGCCGTCGACGTCGGCGTCCGTCATCACGATGATCTTGTGATAGCGCAGCTTCTCGATCGAGAACTCGTCGCTGATGCCGGTGCCGAGCGCGGTGATCAGCGTGCCGATCTGCTCGCTGCCCAGCATCTTGTCGGGGCGTACCCGCTCGACGTTCAATATCTTGCCGCGGAGCGGCAACACGGCCTGGAATTCGCGGTTGCGGCCCTGCTTGGCGCTGCCGCCTGCCGAGTCACCCTCGACGATGAAGAGCTCGGATTTCGCGGGATCCTTTTCCTGGCAGTCGGCGAGCTTGCCGGGCAGCGAGGAGACCGAGAGCGGGCTCTTGCGCGTCAGCTCGCGCGCCTTTCGCGCAGCTTCACGCGCGGCGGCGGCCTGGATCACCTTGCCGACGATCATCTTGGCTTCGCTGGGATGCTCCTCGAACCAGGCCTGGAGCGCCTCGTTGAGAACGTTCTCGACCACGGGACGCACTTCCGAGGACACCAGCTTGTCCTTGGTCTGCGACGAGAATTTCGGGTCGGGCACCTTCACCGACAGCACGGCGGTGAGGCCTTCGCGGCAGTCGTCGCCGGTCAGCGCGATCTTTTCCTTCTTCGCGTTGGCCTCGGCATAGCCGTTGACCTGGCGCGTCAGCGCGCCGCGGAAGCCGGCCAGATGGGTGCCGCCGTCGCGCTGCGGGATGTTGTTGGTGAAGCACAGCACGTTCTCGTGGTAGCTGTCGTTCCACCACAGCGCAGCCTCGACGCCGATGCCGTTGGCTTCCGCGCGCACCATGATCGGCGCCGGCACGATCGCCTTCTTGTTGCGGTCGAGATATTTGACGAATTCCTCGACGCCGCCGGAATAGTGCATCTCCTCGCGCTTCTCGACCGCGTGGCGCATGTCGGAGAGGACGATGTTGACGCCGGAGTTGAGGAAGGCGAGCTCGCGCAGGCGGTGTTCGAGCGTCGCGAAATCATATTCGATGTTCTTGAAGGTCTCGGTCGAGGCGAGGAACGTCACCTCGGTGCCGCGCCGGCCCGGCGCCTCGCCGACGACTTTGAGCGGCGCCACGGCATCGCCATGGGCGAACTCGATATAGTGCTCCTTGTTGTCGCGCCAGATCCGCAGGCCGAGCTTGCTGGACAGCGCGTTGACGACGGAGACGCCGACGCCGTGCAGGCCGCCGGAAACCTTGTAGGAGTTCTGGTCGAACTTTCCGCCGGCGTGGAGCTGGGTCATGATGACCTCGGCCGCCGAGATGCCTTCGCCCTTGTGGATGTCGACGGGAATGCCGCGGCCGTCGTCGCGCACGGTGACGGAATTGTCGGCGTTGAGGATCACCTCGACGCGCGTGGCGTGGCCCGCAAGCGCTTCGTCGATCGCGTTGTCGACGACCTCGTACACCATGTGGTGCAGGCCCGAGCCGTCGTCGGTGTCGCCGATATACATGCCCGGGCGCTTGCGGACGGCATCGAGACCCTTGAGCACGCGGATCGATTCCGCCCCGTAATCGCTCGGATTTGAGGGCTCGTTTTCGGCAGGCGTCTGCCGAGCAGGTTCTGTCATGAGAGGCCTTCGAGATGTCGCCCGAATCAGCCGCGCAAAAGGCGCTGATGTGAGGCTATTTGTGCCATGAAAGACGCTTAGCGCCTAGCGCAAAGTATCTCCCGGCAACCCTTTGACTAGATGGGGTTTTTCGGCCGGTTTTCAAGGCGTTCGAAGGCCGATTCCGGGGCTCGCGAAAAGCCCGATTCGAGGCCCCTTTTTGGGCCGTCAAAGGCGTGGATTTTGCGGGGGCGCGGAGGCCTGTTCCGACGTGCCGTGGTGTCCCGGAACAGGCCGCCGGGGTCAGTAGATCTGATCCGGCTTCCTGTCGCCGTCACCCAACCGGAGGGACCATGTCTCGCCTGCGGCCACGGTGATGGTATCGGAGCGCAACGTATAACCCGACACGACCAGCTGGTAGGAATACGTGCCGGGCGGCAGATCCAGCGTTTGTGGGTGATTTTCGCCGCCCGCGATCTTGATGGTCTGATCGTTGATCGCGAGCGAAGCCACGTCGGGCGCAAGATAGCCGAAGATCAGCCGCGCTTGTCCTGGCATCGGCAGGAAGTCGGCCTTGGCCACGGCCTCCGTATTCCGCTGCACCAGGTCGACAATGGTCTCGTCCTTGGCACGGCCAAGCTTCAATGTTGCCGGGCCCTTCGGAGAGACGAAGGCGAGCTGCGCGTGATCGGCGGCAACAACAGTGCCATCAGGCTTTTCCTCCCAGCCGCGCTTTGCGAGCTCCGTGCGGTAGAAGGCGAGCACGGCACCGAGCTGGGCCGGCACATGGGCTTGGAGGCCGACCCGCAGCGGGATTTCGATGCCGGTCACACGGGTCGTGTTGGAGCTGGAGGAGCTGTGTTGCTTCGGTACTGGCATGTCGGCGTCGGGATCCGCCGGCGTGAGTGCAGCCGAAGTGCGCGGTGACAGATGCGGCATCCATCCGCCGGCACTCGTGGCGATCAGGCCGCCCCCGAGAAGGGCGAGACCGCACAGCGGCAGCAACCGGCGTGCCGGACCTCTCATCACGGGCTTCATCGTCGTCATGTTCGTTCTCGGCATCAGCGGGCCGGTAGATCAGTACATCTGCAACGGCAGCACTTCGCCGGTCGGACCCACCATCAGGCCCCAGGCGTCGCCTGCGGCCACGGTGAGGCTCTCGGTGTGGGCCGGGCGCCCGGGCATGCGCAGGGCGTACTGATACGTGCCCGGCGGCAGGTCGAGCATCGGGCCCTTCGGCGATTGCGGGCCGCCGGCGCCGGCTGCGATCTTCACCGTCTGCTTGTTGATCGTCAGCGAGGCGTCCTTCGCCCCGATATTGCCGAGCATCAGCCTGGCCTGGCCGGGCTTCGGCATGATGTCGGCCTTGGCAGCGGCATCCGGATTCTTCTGCGCCAGACTGACCGTGGTCTCGCCCTTGGCACGGCCGAGCTTGAGCACGGCCGGGCCTTGCGGCGAGGTGAAGTCGATCTGCGCGCGTTCGGCGGACACGGCGGCGCCGTCGGCCTTCTCCTGCCAGCCGAGCCTGGAAAGCTCGGCCCGGTAGAAGGCCAGGACATCGCCGAGCGGGGCCGGGATGCTGGCTGCCAGCTCGCGGCGGAACGGCATCTCGCTTCCCGGCATTTTGGTGGTGGAGAGCGACGTCGACGACCGCTGCGTCGGCACGGGGAGCTGGGATTCAGGGTCCGGCTTGAGCGGCTCGGAGGATTTCGCCTGCACTTCCTGCATTGCCGCCGGCTTGGCCGCCGCCATCACCAGGCCCGATCCGCTCGCGCTGACATTCACCTTTGGGCCCATCTGCATCACGGTCATCGAGATCGACTTGCCGCCCTTGGAAAATTCCATCAACGCCATGTTGGGCTGGTTGATGACGGAGGGCTGCTCCTTCCAGCCGACGGGCTTGAGCGATGCGCGATAGAACGCGGTGAGCGCCTTGACGCTCGAGGTGGAGGAGAATTCGAGATGGCCGCCGTCGCCTTCGAATCTCACGCCCTCGGCGGTCTCGGGCAGCGGCACCGGCGTCTTGCTGTCGGCAAGCGCGCTGAGCGGCGCATCGGACAGCGCGGCCGCCTGCACCTTTCGCCTCGCTTCGTCGGCGGCGATGACCTGCCTGGCCATCGCCTCGGCGTCCTTCATGAACTTCTCGTCCGCTTCCTTCTTCGCCTTGGCGCGGGCGGCGAGCGCGGATTCCTTCAGCTGCGCGGTCAGGCTGACCATGGTGAAGTCGTATTTTCGGCCGAGGCGCAGCAGGCCGGTTTCCTCGGCGTTGGAGATCTTTAGCGCGACGTCGTCGCCGGGGGCGAGCGGCGCGCTGCCATCTTCCTGCCAGCCGCGCGCGGCGAGCTCGCGATGGTAGAAGGCGAGCACGGCAGGCAGCTCGGCCATCGCGGCGGCGCTCATCTCGCGCTTGTTGGACGTCGCGCTGCCGAGGCCTCTCGCCGTCTTGGTCGGATTCGGCCGCGGCAGGCCGGCAACATCGCCATCGGCGCTGAGATCGACGGGCAGCACGAAGGGTGCGATCCGGATGTCGACATCGGTCCGGCCGTCGTCGCGGCGCGTCAAGGTCAGCATCACCGGCTTCTGCTTGTAGAACTGCGTCGTGTCGCCCTCGGGATGGTCGTAGAAGGCGCGCACGCCGTTCGGAACGGTCTCGTCGAGGGCTGCCGTCGTCCAGCGCGCCGCCGTTTCAGCCGTGAGCTTGCGCCAGCCGATCGCCTCCATCTGGCTGGTGTAGAACGCCGACGTGGCATCGAGCGCGCCGGGTGCGATGCAGCCGAGATAGGGCCTGGTGCCGTCGAACACGAGGTCGCTCGCGCCGTCGGGGAACGGTACGTTCGAATAGATTCGGTCGGTCGTGTAATACACCACGGACTGATCGGGCCGGCCGAGCGCCTGCGTGAAGTGAACGGAAAGGCCCTGCCGTCCCTTCTTGAATTTCAGCGTGGTGCTCTTCTCCTCCAGCGGCAGCACATAGGGCACCCAGCCCTCGGCGATCAGGAGCTTTCGTACCGCCTGCAACGTCACGGCTTGCGGCGTCGGCACGCGATATTCGACGCGGTAGGGATCGGGGCGCGAGGTGTCCTCCACCGCGCCCTCGAGCTGCGGCAGCGCGTGGACGTCGACGATACCCGCGTCGGCGGCGGCCGCGACCGAGCAGCTCGCCACCAGGAAGAGGCCGCATGCAAGCAGTCGCCATCGTGCCGGGACCTGCGTCCCGCGCGTCATCCTCGACATCGTCACTTCTCCAGGGGCGTGGCGCGGCGCATCGGCTCGCGCGCAATTGCAGGCCGCGACACCGTCGTCGCGGCTTATGACCAGAAGTCGCGGCAGGAACCCGTGAGGTTCAAAGATCGCGCAAGGCTTGGGAGGGCTGCGAAGGCTCAGTAAAGCTGCAGCGGTGGCCAGGCCTCGCCGTCACGCCCGACCGTGACCTCCCAGGCATCGCCGGCCGCAACGGTCAGGGTCTTCGTGGTGGCTGAACGCTCGGGCACGCGCAGCTCGTAGGAATATTTGCCGGGCGCCAGATCCAGCGACACCGCGTGCGTGCCGGCGGCGCGCGTGACGGTCCGCGCATCGATCGTGAGCACGGCGTCGGTCCCGCTGATATTGCTGAACACCAGCTTTGCCCGACCGGGCTCGGGCAGGACGTTCGCCCGGGCCGCCGCATCGGCATTCTTCTGCACGAGATGAATCGCGGTGCCGCCGTCCTTGCGGGCGAGCTCCAGTGCGGCCGGTCCCAGCGGGGAGGCGAAGGCGAGCTGGACGTGATCGGCCGCCGTCTCGGCGCCCTCGGGTCTCTCCTGCCAGCCGAGCTTACCGAGCTCGGAGCGATAGAAGGTGAGGACGTCGCCGAGCTCGGCAGGCACGCGGGCTTCGAGCCGCGTCCGCAGCGGGGTTTCGACGCCGGGCATCACGGTGGTGTGGATGCCGCGGTAGCTGAAGCTGGTCGGCGCGGGCAGCTTGGCATCCGGGTCCAGCGTGAGTGTGGCCGAGAACAGCGGCGGCAGATTGGACACGAAGGCGCCGGCGCTCGCAGCGAGCAGGCAACTTGCGAGGAGCGCAAGGCCACACGCAAACAACTGCCATCGTGCCGGAGCTTGCGCTCCATGCCTCATCGTCGTCATGCCAATGCTCCAAGAACAGCGCGGGTGTCCGAGATGGTCGCGCGATGGCCGCGTGTTGCGGCCTCAAGCAGCTAGTCGCTGACGGAAACGGGCGGGTTCAATGCCGCCTCTAGCGCCGGGCGGAGACTCGTCCGCTCTCGACGTCAAACACCTCGCCTCCCGCGCCGATCTCGGCGAAGGCAGCCGGGTCGGCACCGGTCAGCCAGACCTGCGCGCCGAGCTTCTTCAACTCGTCGAACAGCGCCGCGCGCCTGCTGGGGTCGAGATGCGCCACGACTTCGTCGAGCAGCAGCAGCGGCACGATGCCGGTCATCTCGGCGACCAGGCTCGCATGCGCCAGTACGAGGCCGATCAGAAGAGCTTTCTGCTCGCCGGTCGAGGCATCCCGCGCCGGCATGCTTTTCGGCGCATAGATCACCTGGAGATCGGTGAGATGCGGACCGTCGGTGGTGCGGCCGGCAATGGCATCGCGTGGACGGTTGTCGCGCAGGATCTGGCGGTAGCGGTCCTCGACCGACGTCGCCGTCTCGGTCAGCAGCGCGTTCTCCATCCAGCCGTCGAGCGCGATTCGAGCCGACGGAAATGCGGAGGCTTGCGCGCGCGCGTTGAGCATGCCGGTCAGGCGCGCCGCGGTCTGGCCGCGCGTTGCCGCCACCGCGACCGCAAGCTCGGCGGTCTCGCGCTCGATTGCGTCGCACCAATGGTCGTCGTAATTGCGCGTCTCGAGCAGGCGGTTGCGCGAGCGCAGCGAACGTTCCAGCGCATTGATGCGGCCGGAATGCTCGCTGTCGATGGCGAGCACCAGGCGGTCGAAGAAGCGCCGGCGTTCGGAGGCAGCCCCCATGAACAGCCCGTCCATCGCCGGCGTCAGCCAGACCATGCGAATGTGGTCGCCGAAGGCGCTCGCCGAACCCACCGGCTCGCGGTCGATGCGGCAGCGTCGGGTTACGGCGCTATCTGCGCGCGGCGGCTCGATGCCGGTGCCGAGCGTCGCCAGCCCCAGCGCGCCCTCGACCTGCGCCGACACCGCCCAGGAGCCGTCGCCCTGGTTGTCGGCGACGTCCTCCAGCGTGGCGCGCCGCAAGCCGCGCCCGGGTGAAAGAAACGAGATCGCCTCGATGCAATTGGTCTTGCCCGCGCCATTCGCCCCGACCAGCGCCACCAGGTCAGCCGCCGTCTCGAGCCCCCCCGCCCGATAATTGCGAAAATGCGTCAGCGTCAGGCGATGAATGCGGGAGGGGGTCATTTCTGCTCGTCATTGCCGGGCTTGACCCGGCAATCCATCGCCCGCGTCAGCGGGCTATCTCATCATATAGGTCTTGCCACGCGGGATTGCTCTTCACGATCAGATCGATCTTCCACTCGCGTGACCAGTGCTTCATGTTCTTTTCGCGCTGCAGGGCAGTCGCGATCGTGTCGTGCGCCTCGAAATAGACCAGGGTCTTCACCCCGTAACGTTTGGTGAAGCCATCTGCCAGGCCTTCGCGATGCTCGTAGACGCGTCGGATCAAATTATTGGTGACGCCGATGTAAAGTGTTCCACCGGGCTTGCTAGCGAGGATGTACACCCAATAGGTCATCTTGTTTGATGGATGGCCGGGTCAAGCCCGGCCATGACGAGAGGGAAAATACCCTCACACCCGCATCGGCATCAGCACGTACAGCGCGCTCTTGTCGTCGCGGTCCTGCACCAGGGTCGGCGAGCCGGGATCGGCGAGCTTGAGCGTTGCGACGTCGCCTTCGATCTGGGCGGCGATGTCGAGCAGGTAGCGGGAGTTGAAGCCGATATCGAGGGCGTCGGAGGCGTATTCGACCTCAAGCTCTTCGGTCGCGCTGCCGGAATCCGGGTTGGTCACCGACAGCACCAGCTTGCCCGGCGACAGCGACAGCTTCACCGCCCGCCCGCGCTCGCTCGAAATCGTCGACACGCGGTCGACCGCGTTCTCGAAGTCCTTCTTGTCGACGATGAGCTCCTTGTCGTTGCCTTGCGGAATGACGCGGCCGTAATCGGGGAAGGTGCCGTCGATCAGTTTCGAGGTCAGCACGACGTTGCCGATGGTGAAGCGGATCTTGGCCTGTGACAGCTCGATCGTCATCTCGGCGTCGGTGTCCTCGATCAGGCGCTGCACCTCGCCGACGGTCTTGCGCGGCACGATCACGCCGGGCATGCCCTCGGCGCCCTTGGGCTGCACGAGATCGAGCTGGGCGAGGCGGTGGCCGTCGGTGGCGACGCCGCGCAAGGTCGCGGCTTTCGCGGTGCCGGCCGCGTGCAGATAAATGCCGTTGAGGTAATAGCGCGTCTCTTCGGTCGAGATCGCGAACTGGGTGCGGTCGATCAGCCGCTTGACGTCCTTGGCGGCGAGCGAGAAGGAATGCGACATGTCGCCGGCGGCCAGATCGGGGAAATCATTCTCGGGGAGCGTCTGCAGCGTGAAGCGCGAGCGGCCGGCGCGGATCGCCAGCACGGCACGGTCGCCGTCGGCCTCCAGCACGATCTGCGAACCATCCGGCAGCTTGCGCACGATGTCGTAGAACATGTGTGCCGGCACGGTGGTGGAACCCGCGGTCGCGGTTTCCGCCGGAAGCGTTTCCGTCACCTCGAGGTCGAGGTCGGTCGCCTTCAGCGACAATTTGGCGTTCTCGGCGCGGACCAGCACGTTGCCGAGGATCGGGATCGTGTTGCGGCGCTCGACCACGCGGTGGACATGGCCCAGTGACTTCAGGAGTTGCGCGCGTTCGACCGTAACCTTCATTGCACTACTCGCCCGATCCCCAGGAAAACATCATGTTGAAGAAGCCGGGCGGCCGAAAAGCCCGCCGCGGCACCGATGACCCCCGGTAGGCCCGGATCATCCAACCGATATGACCAAAGCCGTCAGGGTCGCGCAAGGTGGCGCGGAAAGCCATCCAATTCAAGGGATTGGGAGGCAGTTCCCCACGATTTACAGGCAGAACACCACCCGTCGCCCAGACAGAGGTGCGCTCCCTCGCCCCGTTCTTACGGGGAGAGGGTTGGGGTGAGGGGCCTCTCTCCGCGGGGGAGCCTGTCGATGGACCTGTACCCCCTCACCCGGAATCCGCGCTGCGCGCGCATTCCGACCTCTCCCCGCAGGCGGGGAGAGGTGAAGAGAAGAAATAGGCGTTTATTCCTGAAGCTGGCGCTTCAGCGACTCCACTTCCTCCGACAAGGCGGTGTCCTTGGAGACCAGGGCCTCGATCTTGCGCACGGCGTGGAGCACCGTGGTGTGGTCGCGTCCGCCGAAGCGGCGGCCGATCTCGGGCAGCGAGCGCAGGGTCAGCGTCTTGGCGAGATACATCGCCACCTGGCGCGGGCGCACCACATTGGCGGTGCGGCGCGACGACAGCAGGTCGGAGCGGCTGACGTTGTACTGCCGCGCCACCACGCGCTGGATGTCCTCGATCTTGATCCGCTTCGGCTCCTGCGGCCGGATCAGGTCGCGCACCTCGTGCTCGGCCATCTCCAGCGTAACAGGACGATTGTTGAGCTTGGAGTGCGCCAGGAGCCGGTTGATCGCGCCTTCGAGATCCCTGCCATTATGCGTGATGGCGCGGGCCAGATAGGTCAGTACCTCCTCGGGCACCTCGAAGGTCGCATGATGGGCGCGGGCGGCCGCGACGCGCGACTTGAGAATGCCGTGGCGCAGCTCTTCCCCAAGCGAGCCCATCTCGACCACGAGACCGCCGGCAAGACGCGAGCGGACGCGGTCGTCGAGGCTTTCGAGATCCGACGGCGGACGGTCGGCCGCGATCACGACCTGGCGGCCGGCGTCGATCAGCGCGTTCAGCGTATGACAGAACTCGGCCTGGGTCGACTTGCCCTGCAGGAACTGGAGATCGTCGATGACCAGCACGTCGATGCCGCGCAGTGCTTCCTTGAAGGCCAGCGCCGTCTGCGTCTTCAGCGCGGCGACGAAGCCGTACATGAATTTTTCTGCCGTGAGATACAGCACTTTGCGCTCGTTGCCGGAATTGCCGGCCCAGGTCACGGCCTGGAGCAGGTGAGTCTTGCCGAGGCCGACGCCGGCATGGATGTAGAGCGGGTTGAACATCACGGGGTCGCCGCGGCGACCTTCCGCGACCTGGCGCGCAGCCGCATGGGCCAGCGTGTTGGAGCGGCCGACGACGAAGCTCGCGAAGGTCAGGCGCGGATCGAGCGGCGAGCCGCCGAGCGCGTCATGATTGGCCGAGACCGGCGCGGTCGCGGTCGAGCGCAGCTCGGGCGCAGGCGTGCGGCGCGTCTCGACCGGCGCGGGGGCTTCCTTCGGCTGCACCACCGGGCGCACCGCGGAGCGAACGGTGAGGTCGATACGATGCACTTCCGGCATCTCGGCCTGCCAGCACGACAGCACGCGCTCGGCATAATGAGCCTGAATCCAGCTCTTCAGAAAGCGCGTGGGCACCGAGAGCCGCACGCTCTCGTCCTGCACGCCTTCCAGATCCATGCGGGCAAACCAGCTGGTATAAACGTCTTCGCCGACGCTCGAGCGCAGCCGACCCTTCACGCGTGACCAGCGATCCTGTTCCATTGTCATCGTCAGAAAACTTTTCTTGAGAGATAAGGTTGCGTGGTGAGCGCCATGCAGAGTCACCTGCCATGGCGCGACCTCAAGCGAGTCCAGCATCAGACATGGCTCGGCCGCTCGGCGGATACGCCGCGGTCAGATCAGCGATGTCGAAGATGGAGAGTTCGCGAGGTCAGCGCGTACTCGACGCGCCGTCACACGTCGGAGGCTGAACGCAGGACGGATCGGAGACGGCATCGTTGAACGATGGAACTTGTGTCAATACCGCGTTGAATCCGTAGGACATGATACCTCCCCGTCCCGCCGTGATCGCTCACGGCAAGGTCCTGCGTGTGAAAGACAACCGCCCCTGAAACGCTTCAGTCGCAGATGTCCTGCCCGTCTGTACTAGTCGTCCGCTCGGCTTCGCCGCCTTGCGTGCCGGGGTAGCTTTGCGATGTCTCTCATGCGCGCCAGGCGCGAGGCGGGAAGATCCCGCTTGGAGACATTCAGACAAAGAACTACCATTCCCATGCTGCTATGGGTTTTGGATCCGACATCGCTTTTTGAAGCGTCGCCTACGTGCACACCGCCGCCGATTTGCACGCTCGCCCCGTTTCCTAAACCGCGCTGGTCTGAAGATCGTGGGCGCCGCTGACGACTTAAGGAATACACTAAGCGGAAAGACTCGCAACGAATTGATTCACACTTGAGCCACCAAAAAAACTTGACCTCGGTTAATGCCGCGCGCGACTTGTGCACAGGCTTTGGAGCAAGTTTTTGGATTCGTGCACAGAATCGAAAATGCCGCGCCTCATGTGACAATTCTCCGCCGCCGCCAATTTTTTTTACAAATTTGTCACGCGTTCGACGCGTGGGGCGATTTTTCCAAATGCTTGCGGTCGCTATGTCGATAAGTGATTAGCGAGACATCGTTTTTTGAGTCTCGTTTCACAGGGTAACTCCACCGCGAGATGCGTTCCGGTGAATCTACGGTGTGCAGAACTCTCGCGCGCGCGAATTCAACTTACGCCCGCAGCACAAGGGTTTTCGCAACGCAGAAAGTTTCCGCTGTTGCACGGCATCGGCAGGTAGAACTACGGAACGAAGAATAGCGCAGGCGGTGCGAACCTTCCAATCGAAGATTGATCGCGACGTGACCGCTTGCGTGAATATGACGGCAACAAAAAAGCCCGGCGCGATGCCGGGCTGTTTGACGCGTGTGATGTTCGATCGATCAGCCGACCGATTGGTCCGCGGTTGCTCGAGCCAGTTACTTGGCGAGCTTGGCGATCTGCGCGGTGAGACGCGAGACTTTGCGGCTGGCGTTGTTCTTGTGAATGATGTTGCGCTGCGCGGCACGCATCAAGGCGGGCTCGGCATTCGCCAGCGCCTTCACGGCAGCGGCGCGATCGCCGGTCGCGATGGCTTCCTCGACGGTGCGCACGGCGCCACGCATCTGGGTGCGGCGCGACTTGTTGACGGCGGTGCGGCGGGCGATCTTGCGCGTCGCTTTCTTGGCGGAAGTGGTATTGGCCATGGTCTCAATGTCCTTTGCGGGGTCCGGTCGCGTCTTGGTCGGGTAGCGCCGGCTTGCTTGACCGCGGAATCGACGCTCGGATTTAGGGTGTTCGGTTGCTGGCCGTCCCCGGAACATGAGGCTTCAAAAAGCCTGCAACTGCTCAAAGAACAGCGGCGGCAGGATTGCGCCCGCCGCCAGTTGGCGCCCTTATAGAGAGGGTCTTGGGCACCGTCAACGCTTTCCGGGCTGGAAAAGCGGGCCCGGGGCGCTCCAGGGGGCACCGTAACGCCCTGAAGAGGTTGAATTTCTGCCGTCGCCCGGCTATTGGCTGGCGGCGTTTTGTCTAGGTCCTCCGATCGGACGACCATATAAGGTGAGGCATGATCCGCGGCTTTTTCCGACTGATTGGGCTGTTGCTGCTCGCCGGCGGGTTCATCTTCATGGTCTATGACGGCGCCCGCTGGGTGGCCGACCAGACCCTGCGGTTCACCCGGTTCGGCCAGTTCTGGAACGACGTCAATCAGGCCAGCCAGTCCGCCTTCCGCACCTGGGTCGAGGCCAAGGCGCCCTGGCTCTGGACCTCGGTGATCCGCCTGTTGCTGGATCAGCCGGTCTTTGCCGTCCTCGGCATTCTCGGCATCGTGCTGATGCTCCTGTTCCGCCCGCGGAAACCGCTGATCGGCTATTCCCGGGATTGACCTTCCAATTCCCGCCGGGATTGAGCTTTCAATTCCCGCCGGGATTGAGCGCTGCAAGGCGCGACGTAACAACGCTGCTCCCGCCCGCGTAAACACCTATATTCCCACCTCATCGCGAGCACGGCGCCCGAGCATCTGGCTCGCGCGACGGACAGCTCGTTTCGGAGACCCATCATGCTGTTCATGCGCAAGACCACCGCATTGCCGAGCGCAGCTGAAGCGCTGCCCGGCCGCGCACAAGCCATTCCGACCGCCACCACCCATTTCGTCAACGGCAGCAAGCTCAAGCCGCCTTATCCCGCCGGCCTCGAAGAGGCCGTGTTCGGGCTCGGCTGCTTCTGGGGCGCCGAGCGCAAATTCTGGCAGCTCGGCGATGGCATTTACACCACCGCTGTCGGCTATGCCGGCGGTCACACGCCGAACCCGACGTATGAAGAGACGTGCTCGGGCCGCACCGGCCACACCGAAGTGGTGCTGGTCGTGTTCGATCCGGGCAAGATCTCTTACGCGACGCTGTTGAAGACGTTCTGGGAGAGCCACAACCCGACGCAGGGCATGCGTCAGGGCAACGATGTCGGCACGCAGTACCGCAGCGCGATCTACACCACTTCCGATGCGCAGAGGAAAGCGGCCGACGAGTCGAAAGCGCTCTATCAGAAGGCGCTCGCAGCCAGGGGCCTCGGTGCCATCACCACCGAGATCGCGCCGGCAGGCGAATTCTATTTCGCCGAGGACTATCATCAGCAATATCTGGCGAAGAACCCCGCCGGCTATTGCGGGCTCGGCGGCACCGGCGTGTCCTGCCCGATCGGCGTCGGTGTGAGCGCGTAAGTCGCAAACTTATCGCGCCGCGCGTGTTTCTTACCCTCCCCTGGAGGGGGAGGGTCGGCACGCGTTCGAGCGAAGCGAGATTGCGTGACGGGGTGGGGTGATCTCTCCACTCGGGCACTGTTCGTTGCCGCGAGACTGTCACCCCACCCCGCTCGCGCTACGCGCGATCGACCCTCCCCCTCCAGGGGAGGGTGCTACCGTCACCGGTGTCCGCTCAACGCTTTATTAACCATAAGTGGTGCATCACTGGAGCCATCTCGTTTCGAGGGATAGGTCCGGTGCCAGTTGCACGCGCGTTTCGATCGTCGATCTCGGCAGTGGCCTTGGCAGCGTCCGCCGCGCTGACCCTTGGCGGCTGCATGCAGACCGCTGGCCCCGTCGCGGTGATGCAGCCCCGCGCCGATCTCGACTCCATGGCCTATGGCCAGCCCTACGGCGCTCCGCAGCCGGTCGTCGTTGCCAACAACGGCGGCGGCGCCATCGCGGCGCTCAGCAATTCCTTTGCCGCTTCGCCCGCACCCATGCCGGTCGGCTACGCCGCGCCGATGGCGGCGCCGGTGCGTTACGACGCCTCCTACCATCTCGATGCCGGCGACAAGCTGCGCGTCGTGGTCTACGGCCAGGAGGGTCTCACCAACAGCTACGCCATCGATGCCGGCGGCTCCATCACCATGCCGCTGATCGGCGCGGTGCCGGCGCGTGGCCGCACCACGGCGGGCCTGGCCGGCGAGATCGCCGCGCGCCTGCGCAACGGCTACATCCGCGAGCCCTCGGTCGCCGTGGAGATCGAGTCCTACCGCCCGTTCTTCATTCTCGGCGAAGTCACCGCGCCCGGCCAATATCCCTACGTGCCGAACATGACGGTCGAAAGCGCGGTCGCGATCGCCGGCGGCTTCTCGCCCCGCGCCAAGCGCGACGTCGTCACCGTCACGCACACCGAGAACGGCGGCTCCATGCGCGCCGTGGTGCCGCTCGGCACCCCCTTGAACCCCGGCGACACCGTGTTCGTCGGCGAGCGCTGGTTCTAGGCTTCAGCCCGACCCTCCTCTCGTCATTCCGGGGCGCGCGTAGCGCGAGCCCGGAATCCATCGCACCACAAATTCTGCGGCCCGATGGATTCCGGGCCTGCACCGCTGCGCGGCGCATCCCGGAATGACGGAGGAAAGAACTGCGCGCTACTTCGTCAAATGCTTCGCGAAAAATTCCATGCTGCGCGGCCAGGCGATGTCGGCGCTGGTCTTGTCGTAGCTGGCGCGCTCGTCGCAATGGAAGCCGTGCTGGGCGCCGGGATAGACGAAGACGGCGACATCCGGCCGCTTCGACTTGATGGTCTCGACGTCGGTCAGGGGAATGCCCGCATCCTTCTCGCCGAAATGCAATTGCGTCGGCACCTTCGGCGTCTCGTCGGCAAAGCGCACGACCGCGCCGCCGTAATAGCCGATCGCGGCCTTCAGGCCGGTCAATCGCGTCGCCGCGACGAAGGCGATGCTGCCCCCCAAGCAAAAGCCGATGATGCCGACCGGGCCTACGCTCTTCACGGCGTCGATCGCGGCCTGGGCGTCGCGCAGCATCGCGGCCCAATCGGGGTTGGCGACGAACTTGCGCGCCTCGGCGATCTCGTCGGGCGTATAGCCGGACTGGAAGTTCGGCGCGGTGCGGTCGAAGATCGACGGCGCGATCGCGACGTAGCCTTCCCCGGCGAGGCGGTCGCAGACCGAACGGATGTGGTGATTGACGCCAAAGATCTCCTGGATCACCACCACCGCGCCCTTCGGCGTTCCTGAGGGATCGGCGCGATAGGCGCCAAGCTGGAAATTGTCGGACGCCGTCAGTTTGATGTCTTGTCCCACGCGGGTTGTCCTTCTTGGTTGGTACGGAACTCAGTGTCTCCCCTCATCCTGAGGAGCGCGCTCCTCGCGCGCGTCTCGAAGGATGAAAGGCCCGTGACGTGGCAGCGGGGCCTGCATGGTTCGAGACGGCGCTTCGCGCCTCCTCACCATGAGGAGATAGATTTCACTCCCACATCCAGTTCTCGCCGTAATCCTCCTTCCATCCCGCCAGCCGCCCATGACGGAATTGCAGGAACAGGCGGTGGCGGGTGGGGATCAGTCCGCTGCCGCCGATGTTGCGCAGCGCGAGGTAGATCTCGTTGCCGGGGCGGCCCCGCACATATTGCAGCGGTTGCCGCAGGGCGCGGGCGGTCTGGTCGGCATCCATGCCGAAGGCGAGCGGTATGTTGTTCGACAGGGTCGCGACGAAAGGCTGGCGCGGCGGCACCGCGCCGAACGGTTCGGCCTGTGCCGCCGATGACAGCAGCGAGGCCATTGCGCCCATCGCAAATATCGCTCGCATCATGGTCCTGCGTCCCTGATTGCCCGTCCTACGCCGGCAAGTTCTTCAGGAAAGGCTCGACGGCGTCAACAAAAGCCTGGGGCTGATCGATGTTGACGGCGTGACCGGCGGCGGGGATCACGACCTTTTGTGCGCCGGGGATTTTTGCCGCCATGTAGTCGGACGCGGCGAGGAACGGGGTGTCGTCGGCGCCGACCACGATCAGCGAGGGCACCTTGATGTCGGGGAGCAGCTCGATCACGCGGGCGTCGCGCTGGGTCAGCATGCCGCGTGCGGCCAGCGCCAGACCCCTGGCGTCGCGATGGCTGGCGGTGGCGCGCTCGCGCGTCGCCGATTTCAGCACGTCGAGGCCCTCGCGATCGAGCCTGTCGGCGGTGGCGAGCGCCCGCGCGTTCCAGGCCTCGCGCGCGTCGTCCTTCTTGAAGCCCGGGCCGGTGTCGACGATCAGCAGCGCGCGGGCGCGCTCTGGATGGACGCGGTAGAACGCGAGCGACATGTAACCGCCGAGCGACAGCCCGCCGATGACGGCGCGCTTCGCGCCGACCGCATCGAGGATCGCCGCGATGTCGCCGACCGTGAGCGCTTCGCTATAGGCTTTGGGGTCATCTGGATAGTCGGACTGGCCATGGCCGCGCATGTCCCACAGGATCAGCGTGTGATCCTTCGAGAGCGCATCGACCTGCCCATGCCACATCGCCGACGTCGAGGAATAGCCGTGTGTGAGCAGCAGCGGCGGCCCGTTGCCGTGAACCTCGTAGTGGATGTTGACGCCGTCCCGATTAATCCTTGGCATAGTCTTCGCCCCTTCTTTCTGTTCTAGCCGCAGGGACGGTCCACCCTCTCCCCTTGCGGGAGAGGGTGGCTTCGCGAAGCGAAGCCGGGTGAGGGGTATCTATCCTCACAAACAGTGTTGCGAGTGGAGAGAACCCCTCATCCGGCGCTTCGCGCCACCTTCTCCCACAAGGGGAGAAGGGGCGCCCGCGGTGACGTTTGCA
>NZ_LFJC01000003.1:4512895-5026890 GCF_002776695.1 Bradyrhizobium nitroreducens | reverse complement strand
TGCTGACCATCCTCAACGCTATGCTGCGCGACCGAAAAATCTATAAGGTCGCACCGTCAACATAACAGTTGCCGGCTCTGCGCAGCAGCGCAAGAGCGCTGCAGCGCGTCCGGGACACGAGATCGTCACGCTGTGACGACACTCCCGCTCTTCCGCAATCCCACATATTGCAGCTCCGCAAACACGCCGGTGGCGATCGCCTGGGCGACGACCATGAGCTCGCCGGCGATGTTCGGCGACACCGCGCCGGAGAACAGCAGCGCGATGCTTCCGACCGTCCAGGCCGCATTGCCGACCACGACCAGCAGCACCAGCGCCTTCGACACCGAGGCGCGCGAGGCGAGCCAGCCGACCAGGGCGGTGTAGGCGATCAGGAACAGGCCGGTTTCGCGCAGCAACGCTTCCGGCAGGTTGAAGAGCGATGCGAAAGCGCTCGCACCGAAGGCGAAGCCGAGGGCGGCAACGCCGCTGAAGACGGCATCGGCGAGCAGGGCGCGGCGGAGGAAGGCGGATGCGTCGATCATCGTAAGTCTCCTTGGTTGGGCTGGGGGTGGGATTCAATGCCGTCCGCGCCACCATGCGCGCAGGACACGGGCAAGGCGGAACGGGCAGAGGCTCCTGCCGATGCCGTGCTCGAAGGCGATGACCTGCGCGACCACGTAATCGCCGGTCGAATGCACCAGCGGCTCGGGCATGTTGAGGCTGCGCGCCAGCATGCGGGTCGCGAGCGTCATGGCCCAGGGAACAAGGTGGTCGGCGACGGTCCGGTAGAGCAGCAGCGCGATCATGGTCATCTCCTGTTGCAACCGAAGATGCGCCGGCCCGCGGGCCAATTCGATTACCTCGCGGGTAATGGAAGGGCCGAAATCTGCGTGATAGGTTTCCGGGCATGAACGCACATGCATCCACGGCACGGTCCGAACGCAGCCAGCCGGTCCATATCGGCGACCATTTGCGCGAATGGCGGCAGCGCCGCCGCATGAGTCAGCTCGATCTCGCGGGCGAGGCCGAGATTTCGGCGCGGCACTTAAGTTTCGTCGAGACCGGCCGCGCCGCTCCGTCGCGCGACATGGTGCTCAGGCTCGCCGAACGTCTCGACGTGCCCTTGCGCGAACGCAACGTGCTGCTGGTTGCGGCCGGCTACGCGCCGGCGTTCCAGCAGCGTCCGCTGGAGGATCCCGCCTTGAAATCAGCCCGCCAGGCAATCGACCTCGTGCTGAAGGCGCATGAGCCCAATCCCGCGCTCGCGGTGGACCGGCACTGGAACCTGGTCTCGGCCAACCGCATGGTGGCGCCACTGCTCGACGGCATTCCGCAGCATCTGCTCGGCCAGCCCTTCAACGTGCTCAGGCTCGCTTTCCATCCGGAGGCGCTGGCGCCGCGCACGGTCAATCTCGCCGAATGGTGCGGGCATCTCTTGGAGCGGCTGCACCGGCAATGCGAGGCGACCGCCGATCCCGAGCTGATCAAGCTCTATGGCGATCTCAAGAGCTATCCGATTCCGGCGCGCGCGGGGCCGCTGTCGAGCGACAACGTCGCGATCCCCTTCAAGCTGCGCCACGGGGGCGATATCCTGAGTTTCTTCTCCACCACCATGGTGTTCGGCACGCCCGTGGACATCACCTTGTCGGAGCTGGCGCTGGAAACCTTCTTCCCGGCCGACGAGCGCACCGCCGAGCGGCTCAGGCAGATGGCAGCAGCCATGACTTAGCGCCCTTGCCTCGGAGCGGGTTCGGCTTATCTTCCGACGAACCCTTGACCTGCCCGAAGGAGGCGCCTGACATGAGCACGCTGAAACCGCTCCAGATCGACGTCGTCTCCGACGTGGTGTGCCCCTGGTGCTATATCGGCAAACACCGGATCGAGAGCGCGCTGGCGCTGGTGCCTGATGTCCCCGTCAAGCTCAATTTCCGCCCCTTCTTCCTCAATCCCTGGGTGCCGCGCGAGGGCATCAGCCGCGAGGCCTATCTCACCCAGAAGTTCGGCTCGGTCGAGGCCTATAAGGGCATTGCCGGGCGCGTCGTTGCGGCCGCGAGCGAGGAGGGGCTCGTCTACAAGCCGGAGCTTGTGGCGCGCCAGCCCAACACCACCGACTGCCATCGCCTGATCCTGTGGGCGGATACGATCGGCAAGGCGCCCGAGATGAAGCAGCGCCTGATGGAGCTGTATTTCCGTGACGGCGGCGATCTCACCGACGTGAACGTGCTGGTGCAGGCCGCCGCCGATGTCGGCCTCGATGCCGACGACGTGCGCAAGCGCCTTGCCACCGACGAAGACGTCGCGCGCGTTTCGGCCGACGCTCAGGAAGCCGCCGAGAAGGGCATCTCCGGCGTTCCGACCTATGTGTTCGCGCAGAAATATGCCGTCTCCGGCGCGCAGGATCCGAACCTGCTCGCCCGCGCCATCCGCCAGGTCTCGGCGGAGATCAACGCTGAGGCAGCGGAGTAATTTCGCCTATTTGCGAAGCCGGCGAACCAGGCGCCGCGCGGCCTCGTGCGCGGTGTTGAGGCCGAGCAGCGCTCCGTGAATTAGTGCGACGATTGGATCGTGCCGCCGCAGCGGGATCAGCACGTCGCCGACAGCAAAGCGTCCGCGCCAGATCGGGTTGATCATGGGATGGTCGGCGCCCGCGGTGGAATCCGCGCTGGCGATGGCGGGATCGGCGCAGAGATGGCGGGTGAGCTCGAGCGTGAGCTGCACGCCCGGCGAATATTTCGCAAAGCGCTCGTCGATGCCGAGCTTGAAGAAGAAGGCGCGATCCTGATGGCGCAGCACGATGCCGGCGGCGACCGCCGTCGTCCCGGCGCGCAGCGTGATGATCTCGCACTGCGCGGTCTCCGCCAGCGCCGGCACGGCGCGGCGGATGAAGGTCGCATCGCCATCATGCTGGACCAGGGCGGTGCCGCGCTTGCCTTTCCAGCCGCTCGCTTCGAGCTGCAGGAAGGTCTCGATCGCGGGCCCGATCTCATCTGGCCGGCGCGCGACGTCGAACGTCACAGGGCCGTGCGCTTCGAGCCGGTGGCGCTGACGGCGCAGCTCCTTGAGTTTCTTGGTGCCAAGCGCCTCGCGCAGCAGCGTTTCGGCATCCTGCGTGGCATCGAGGCTGGCGCGCATGTAGGAGGACAGCACGCGCGGCTTCAGGCGGTCGCGGCTCAGGGCCTGCCCGAGCGCAGTCATCGCCGCGCCGTCGAGCGCGACGTCGTTCAGCACGAGCGCATGCGCGCCGACCTCGCGGGCCTGCTGCAACAGCCGCGTGGCCGCCTCGATCGGGGCGTCGCGGTCGATCAGCGGACTGCACAGCGTGCCATAGGGATGCGCGCTCACCAGCGCGGGCAGGGGAATCTTTAAGGAGCGCCACAGCGAGATCACGGGCATCAGCCCGATCAGTCGCGACGAAGTTCCGTCGCATGCGGGCAGTGCCGAGGCTGAGGTGCGGCCGCGTGCGGTGGCGCTGACGGCGAGCTCCCAGGCGGGCAAATAATATCCGTTCGGCTCGATTGCGCGCTGCGCCAGTGCGCGCCACTGGCCGGGGTCGATCGCCGTGAGCGGGACGCGCGCGACTATGGCATCCCTCGCGGATGCCGGATGAAGCGCTGCCTGCTGCGCGATGTCGACCACGTCCCCTCGTCCCGTTCACGCGGGCGAATGCCGCGTCACGTGGCCATGCTTAGCGCAAAGATTGGAAAATACCGTTGGGACGCGGCTCCAATTCGAACGGTAATGTTAACGTCTCGTTGAGCATCCGGCGCCGGATGCTCAACGCAGACCCTATTTGTCGCCGGGCAGGAAGTGATCACGGGCGCTCGCCCGTCCGCCGCCGGCGGTATCGGTGATCGTGACCTCGAGATCGCGCGAGGTCTTCGGCAGATCGGCAGGCCCGACCTGTACCGACAGCCTGACCTCGCGGGTCTGGTCCTGACCGACCTCGACGACGGGCTTGGCACCGGAAGCGGCTTCGATGCCCGCAAGGCGGATGCTCGCGCCGGGCAGTCCGGAGACCTCGATCGCAAACGATCGCTGGGCACCCTTGTTGAGGATGCGTACGGTGTAATCGTTGCGCACCCCGCCGTCCGAGAGCTGGACGAACAGCGGATTGCGCTCGTGCAGCACGTTGACGTCCATCGTCGCGCGCGTGGCCAACGTGTACAGCATGACGCTGCCGACGATGGCAATGGCTCCGGCATAGACCAGCGTGCGCGCGCGGATGATGCGATAGATCGGCGGCTTGCCCTCCCGCCGGCGCTGCATGTTGATGTCGGTGTCGTAGCCGATCAGGCCCTTGGGCCGGCCGATCTCCTGCATGACGTTGTCGCAGGCGTCGATGCACAGGCCGCATTGGATGCAGCCGAGCTGGATGCCGTGGCGGATGTCGACGCCGGTCGGGCAGACGTTGATGCACTGGTGGCAGTCGACGCAATCGCCTGCGACATCGCCGTGCGCGCGGGCGGCCTCCGCCTTCTTCACCGACATGCGCGGCTCGCCGCGGTCGCGGCGATAGGTGACGTTGAGCGCCCATTCGTCGGTCAGGGCCGCCTGGATGCGCGGCCACGGGCACATGTAGATGCACATCTGCTCGCGGGCGTGGCCGGCGAAGACGTAGGTCGTCGCGGTCAGGATGCCGATCCAGAGATAGGCGATGAATGGGGCCTGGAAGGTGGCGAGCTCCTTCACCAGCGTCGGTGCGTCGTCGAAATAGAGCACCCAGGCACCGCCGGTCCACCAGGCGATCATGATCCAGAGGAAATGCTTCAGCGCGACCTTCCGGATGTGGTCGAACGTCCAGTAGCGCTTGTCGCCCTGCATGCGCTCGCGGCGGTCGCCCTCGACCCAGCGCTCCACGGCGTAGAACAAATCGGTCCACACCGTCTGCGGGCACAAATAGCCGCACCACAGCCGTCCTGCGACGGCGTTCATCAGGAACAGAATCATGGCGGCGAGGATGAGCAGGCCGGTGAAGTAGTAGACCTCCTGCGGCCACAGCTCGATGAAGAAGAAATAGAAGCGGCGGTGCGGCAGGTCGATCAGCACGGCCTGGTCGGGGAGGCCGGGTCCGCGATTCCAGCGCACGAACGGCAGGAGATAATAGACCCCGAGCGTGACGCAGAGGATCGTCCATTTGATGCGGCGGAACGGCCCGTGGACCGACTGCGGATAAACCTTCCTACGCTTCTCGTAGAGAGGTCCCTCAATGAAGGTGTCGTCGGTCATGGCAAATTCCCCCGCATCCCAGGCTGCATTCGGCGCGTTCAGGAGAACGCGCAGCCGCTGCTCAAGCCGAGCTTCCTGAACACGATCGCCGCCGGGCAGAAGCCCGTGAACGAGGCCTGCAACATGTTCAGTCCGGCGAAGGCCGTCAGCAGGTACCAATACGCATTGACATAGGTGCCCAGTGCGAGACCGAGCAGGACGACACATCCCGCAAAGGCGAGGACGGCTTTATCGACATTCATGGCAGGCTCCTTTTTAAGTACGGGTCAGGTTGGCTTCGGTCCAGGCGACGATGCTACGCGCATCCATCGCGCCGGATTGGCGGGCGATTTCGCGGCCGCCGCGCATCAGCAGCAGCGTCGGAATGCCGCTGATGTGAAGGCGCGACGACAAGGCGGGTGCGTTGTCCGAATTCAGCTTCAACAGCCGCACGCCGGGCTCGAGCTGCTGCGCCGCGCGCTCGAACATCGGGGCCATGGCGCGACAGGGTCCGCACCATGGCGCCCAGACGTCGACCAGCACGGGAATGTCGCTGCTCGCGACATGGCGATCGAAGCCCGTCTCGTCCACCTCGATCGGCCGGCCGGTGAACATCGGCTGATGACAGGCGCCGCAGCGCGCATCTTGCGGTGCGCGCTCGGCCGGCAGGCGGTTGATGCGCCCGCAATGTCCGCAGACGATCTGGCGTGTCGTGCTCATGTGCCGGTTCGGACCTCCTTGAGCTTGGCGATGTTCAGCTTGTCGAGAACGAAGCGCTCGTAGAACGGCTCGCTCTCGCCGCGCCGCATCTTGCGCAGGAAGTATTTCTCGAAGGCGACCTTGGCGAGGTGCACCCATTCGCCCTTGGAGGACCAGTTGACGTTGCGCGGCGGAATCTGCGGCTGCGCGAGGAAGGCGACGCCGGAATCGCCGAAATCGGCGAGGCAGATCGCGTTCCAGGTCGGCTGCGCCGTCGGCGCCTTGCCGCGGAGCAGGGCGCCGATGTTCATCGCGGTCGCCGTCACCATGGATTCGATCATGAAGCCGGTCTTGGGGACGCCCACCGGCACCGGTGTCGCGCCGACCGGCGCGATCGCGACGCAGACGCCAACCGCAAATATGTTGGGGAAGGCGGGATTCTGCTGATGCTTGTCGACGATGACGAAGCCGCGCGGATTGGTCAGCTTCTCGATACCACGCACCGCCTCGACGCCGCGGAAGGCGGGCAGCATCATCGAATAGACGAATGGCAGCTCATGGGCCTTGCGGGACGTGCCGTTGTCTGAAAGCTCCTCCACCGTCATCAAGCCGGGTGCGACATTGTCGACGCGGGCGTTGGTGATCCACTTGATATGTTTCTCCCGCATCTCGCTTTCGAGGAGACCCTTGGTGTCTCCGACGCCGTCGAGACCGAGATGGCCGATATAGGGCTCCGAGGTGACGAACGTCATCGGCACCCGGTCGCGCAGCTTCCGCCGGCGCAGCTCGGTCTCCAGGATGAACAGGAACTCGTAGGCCGGACCGAAGCAGGAGGCGCCCTGAACGGCACCGATCACGACCGGGCCGGGATTGGCCGCGAGCGTCTCGAAGGCGTCGCGGGCATGGGCGGCGTGATCGACATGGCAGATCGACTGCGTATGGCCCTGCGGCCCGAGGCCCGGGATTTCGTCGAAGGCAAGTTCGGGACCGGTCGCGACGACCAGATAATCATAGTCGATCGACGTGCCGTCGCCGAGCTCGACACGGTTCTCCTCGGGGTGGACGCGCTTTGCGCCCTGCGTCAGCAGTCGCACGCCCTTGCGTTTCATGATGTCCGCGAGATCGATCTCGATCTCTTCGCGCTTGCGCCAGCCGATTGCCACCCATGGGTTCGAAGGCACGAAATGATAGACCGCGCCTTGCGAGATGACGCTGAGGCGGTCCTCTTTTCTCAACTGGGGCAGCAATTCATAGGCCATCAGTGTTCCGCTCAGACCGGCTCCGACTACGACAACTTCCGCCATGGGTATCCTCCGTTGGATCAGGCCGCTTCGCCGGTTCAGTCCGGCCGTCGTGCAGCGCTTGACTATATATTCGTAATTGCGTATATACGCAAGTATGAAAATAAATAGCGAAATCATGGAGCGGGCGGCGGATCGGGCGAGCGAGCTGCTCAAGGCGCTCTCGAACCGCCACCGTCTTCTCATCATCTGCCAGTTGATCGACGGCGAGCGATCGGTCGGCGAATTGGCCGAGTTTCTGAGTCTGCGCGACTCCACAGTCTCCCAGCATCTTGCGCTCCTTCGCAAGGACGGCCTGGTCGCCGCCAGGCGCGATGCGCAGACGATCTTCTATTCGATCGCCAGCGAGCCGGCGCGCGAGATCCTGAAGACGCTTTACCAGGTGTTCTGCGCGCCGAAGTCCGCAAGGACGAGGTGAAGCCTAGGCAAAGGCGGGCGGGCCCGCCTTGCGCGAGATCAACGCGCCTTCGCCCGATGTCGATGAAATGAGAGGAGCACCGCGGCGCGGTGTGATGAACCCTATGACGACACGGATGTGTCCCTTGCAATATCTGGCGCGCCTCGGACTTTTGGCTGCGTGGGCGGCGATCGGAGTACCGGCGGGATCCGCTGCCGCCGCGGCTACGCTCACCGTTGCGCAGCAGCAAGTCAGCGACGAGAAGGCGGTCTTTGCGACCGTCGAGAGCATCAGCGTCGTCCCCGCGCGCGGCCGCATCGGCGGCACCGTCGTCCAGCTCAAGGTGCGCGAAGGGGATCGCGTCACCGCGGGTCAGGTCATCGCGGCGATCGGCGATGAGAAGCTCGTCCTCCAGATGAAATCGCTCGACGCGCAGATCGAGGCGCTCCAGGCCCAGGCGAACCAGGCGCAGATCGATTTCACCCGAACGGAAGGGCTGGTCGAGCGCGGCATCCTGCCGCGCATCAAGCTGGACGAGCAGCGCACCGCGTTGAACGTCGCCGACAACAACCTGCGCGCCAAGGTCGCCGAGCGGGCCGTGACCAGTGAGCAGCTCAATCAGGGTCAGGTGCTCGCGCCGGCGGATGGCCGTGTGCTGAAACGGCTGATCACCGTGGGTTCCGTCGTGCTTGCCGGCGATCCGATCGTCACGATCGCCCAGCAGAACTTCAAGCTGCGGCTGCGCGTTCCGGAGCGGCACGCCCGTGCCTTGAAGGCCGGCGACAAGGTCCGCGTCGATGGCGCGGAGCTGGCGGGAGAGGCCTCGAAATGGGGCGTCGTCGACCTCGTCTATCCCCAGATCGAGGAGGGGCGCGTCATCGCGGATGCGACCGTCGAGGGGCTCGGCGAGTATTTCGTCGGCGATCGCTTGCGGGTCTGGATTGCCGGCGGCGCGCGGCCGGCTTTCGTCATTCCGTCCAGCTATGTGACGACCCGGTTCGGTATCGACTACGTCCAGCTCCGGAAGGGCGACGAGACGATCGACGTGCCGGTGCAGCGCGGCCGCGACATGCCGACGCCTTCGCTTCCCGACGGGCTCGAAATCCTGTCGGGCATCCGGACCGGTGACCAATTGGTGCGGCCGTGAATCTAGGCCTGTCAGGACGGTTGACCCGATCGACCATCGCCTCTCCGCTGACGCCGCTGTTCCTGATCGGGGCGCTCGTCGTGGGGCTGATCGCCGTCGTGGTGATTCCGCGCGAGGAGGAGCCGCAGATCAGCGTCCCCATGGTGGACATCCGCGTCAACGCCGACGGCTTGCGCGGGCCGGACGCGGTGGAGCTGGTGAGCAAGCCGCTGGAATCGATCGTCAAGGGCATCGACGGCGTCGAGCACGTCTATAGCCAGACCGAGGACGACCGCGTGATGGTGACCGCGCGCTTCCTGGTCGGCACCAAGTTCGAGGATGCCATTCTCAGGGTGCACGAGAAAATCCGCGCCAATCTCGACCGCATTCCCGTCGGCATTCCCGAGCCGCTGATCGTCGGCCGGGGCATCAACGACGTCGCGGTGACTGTGTTGACGCTGTCGCCGAAGCCGGAGGCCGCCAGCCGCTGGACCGACAAGGACATCTACGAGCTCGCCGACAAGCTACGCGCGGAGCTGATGAAGGTCGACGACATCGGCCTGACCTACATTTCCGGCGGTGCGGCGCAACAGATCCGGGTCGAGCCCGATCCGGAGAAGCTGTCGCTGTTCGGGATCACGCTGCAGCAACTCGTCGCCAAGGTGAAGGATGCCAACCGGTCGTTCCTCGCCGGGCAGGTCCGGGACGCCGGCATCGTGCGGAACGTCACCGCGGGGCAAACGCTGTCAGGCATCCCCGACATCGGATTGCTGCTGATCACGAGCCGCGACGGCCGGCCGGTCTACGTCAAGGACGTTGCTTCCGTCGTCGTCGGCCCGAGCACCGTCGAGCATCGCGTCTGGACGGATTCGCGCGCCGCCGGCGGGCAATGGGCGCGGACGCCTGCCGTGAGCCTGGCGCTGGCCAAGCGTGCCGGCGCTAATGCGGTCGTCGTGTCCGAGAACATCGCAAAGCGCCTCGAAGGCTTGAAGTCGCGCCTGATCCCGGAGGATATCCAGGTGACGGTGACGCGCGACTACGGCGAGACCGCCAACGAGAAAGCCAACGAGCTCTTGTTCCACCTCGGCCTCGCGACCGTCTCGATCGTCATCCTGATCGCGATCGCGATCGGCTGGCGCGAGGCGCTGGTGACCTTCGTCGTGATTCCCACGACGATCCTGCTCACGATGTTCGCCGCCAATCTGATGGGCTACACCATCAACCGCGTCAGCCTGTTCGCGCTGATCTTCTCCATCGGCATTCTCGTCGACGACGCCATCGTCGTGGTCGAGAACATCGCGCGGCACTGGGGCATGCGCGACGGCCGGCCGCGCCTGCAGGCGACCATCGAGGCAGTGGCGGAGGTCGGCAACCCCACCATCGTGGCGACGCTGACCGTGGTCGCCGCGCTGCTGCCGATGCTGTTCGTGTCGGGCCTGATGGGGCCCTATATGGCGCCGATCCCGGCCAACGCGTCGGCGGCCATGCTGTTCTCGTTCTTCGTCGCCATGGTGGTCGCGCCCTGGCTGATGCTCAAGCTCGCGCCGAAGGGCGAGCTGGCTTCCGCGCATGCGGCGCACGACGAAGGCCGGCTCGGCAGGCTCTACCGCCGTTTTGCCGCGCCGATCGTGCGGAGCAAGCGGTCGGCCTGGATCTTCCTGCTCGGTGTCGGCATCGCGACGCTGCTGTCGATGACGCTGTTTGCGACCAAGTCGGTCACGGTCAAGCTGCTGCCGTTCGACAACAAGTCCGAGATCGCCGTGGTCGTCGACCTGCCGGAAGGGGCCAGCCTGGAGGCGACCGAGCGTACGCTGTTCGGCGCGGCCGAGATCGCGCGGCAGCTGCCGGAGGTCACTTCGCTGCAATCCTATGCCGGCACGCCGGCGCCGTTCAATTTCAACGGCCTGGTGCGGCACTATTATTTGCGGGAGAGGCCCGAGCTCGGCGAAGTTCAGGTCAATCTGGCTGCGCGCGGCGAGCGCAAGCGGGCGAGCCACGAGATCGCGCTCGAGCTGCGCGAGAAGCTGAAGGCGCTCGATCCGCCCGCAGGCACCAGCATCAAGGTGGTCGAGGTGCCGCCCGGACCGCCGGTGCTTTCGACGCTGCTCGCCGAAGTCTACGGTCCCGATGCAGCCACACGCCGTGCCGTCACCGCCGAGCTCAAGAAGGTCTTCGCGGAAGTGCCGTTCATCGTCGACGTCGACGATTCCATCGGCGAGAAGCGGCCGCGGCTGCGGCTCTCGATCGACCAGGACCGGCTCGAATTCTTCGGCGTCGAGCAGCGCGACGTCTATGACACCATCCAGGCGCTGTTCGGCGGCACCTCGGTCGGCTATTCGCATCGCGGCGAGGACCGCAACCCGATCGAGATCGCGGTGCATCTCGGCAAGCGCGATCTGGTCTGGGACGAGGCGCTGGCCTCGACGCCGGTGCCGGCCAACACCTTGCCCGGCAGCAAGACGGTGGTCGAACTCGGCCAGGTCGTGAAGGCGACGATGGAGCAGGGCTCGCCGACGATCTTCCGCCGCGACGGCCGCTTCGCCGACATGGTGATGGCCGAACTCGCCGGACGGTTCGAGGCGCCGCTTTACGGCATGCTCGCGGTTGCCGACCGCGTGGAGACCCATGACTGGGGCAAGCTGCCGAAGCCCGCGATCAGCCTGCACGGCCAGCCGTCGGACGAGTCGCGGCCCACGCTGCTGTGGGACGGCGAATGGGAGATCACCTGGGTGACCTTCCGCGACATGGGCGCAGCTTTCGGCGCAGCCATCCTCGGCATCTACGTGCTGGTCGTCGCCCAGTTCAGGAGCTTCCGTTTGCCGCTCGT
This sequence comes from Bradyrhizobium nitroreducens, assembly GCF_002776695.1. GTDB lineage: Bacteria > Pseudomonadota > Alphaproteobacteria > Rhizobiales > Xanthobacteraceae > Bradyrhizobium > Bradyrhizobium nitroreducens. Next base: position 5,015,353 of record NZ_LFJC01000003.1, on the reverse strand, counting down.
GATCCTGACGCCGATCCCGCTCACGCTGATCGGCATCCTGATCGGGCACTGGCTGCTGGGCGCGCCGTTCACTGCGACCTCGATGATCGGCTTCATCGCGCTCGCCGGCATCATCGTGCGCAATTCGATCCTGCTGGTCGATTTCATCCGGCACAGCGGCGCTGACGGCAAGTCGCTTCGCGAGGTGGTGCTGGAAGCCGGCGCGGTCCGCTTCAAGCCGATCCTGCTCACCGCACTCGCGGCAATGATCGGGGCTGCGACCATCCTGCTCGATCCGATCTTTCAGGGATTGGCGATCTCGCTCCTGTTCGGGCTTGCCTCGTCAACGCTGCTCACCGTGCTGGTGATCCCCGCGATCTACATCGCCTTGCGCGCACCGCGCGAGGCGGCTCCGACCACAGCCAAATCCAGCTAGCGAGGATCCGATGGACAAGAACTACGTCGACATCACCAGGAACATCTCGGCCAATCTGAAAAAGCTGAGAAACGACATTCCCGACACGATGAAGGGATTTTCCGCACTGGCCCAGGCCGCCACCCGCGACGGCGCGCTGGACAAGAAGACCAAGGAGCTGATGGCGCTGGCGCTCGGCGTCGCCGCGCATTGCGACGGCTGCATCGGCTTTCACGCCGAGGCGCTCGTCAAGCTCGGCGCGACGCGCGAAGAGATCGAGGAGACGCTCGGCATGGCCGTCTACATGGGCGGCGGGCCGTCGCTGATGTACGCCGCCGATGCAATCGCGGCGTACGAGCAGTTTCAGCAGCAAGCCGCTTCCGCCTGAGCGCCGCAGTCGGCTGCCTGACGCGAAAAGGACCGGGCGACGATCGTCGTCCGGTCCTTTTGCCTCAGCTTACGGTCTTACCAGCGGTCGTCGCCGACACCCACGCCGACGCTGACGCCGGGCGCACGAATGCCGACGCCGGCGCGCGGCCCGTCATCCCAGTCGCGACGATACGTCCGCCGCTCATAGTAGCGTTCGCGCGGCATGGAGTTGTAGGAATCGCGCACGATCACGCGCGCGCCGCCCCGGGTGCGATAGCAATTGCCGGCATCGTCGCAGACCAGCCGCACCTGCTGGACAAGGTCAGGGCTCGTGAATTCGCTGGTCGAATAGACGTCCGCGGCCTTGGCGCCGGTCGCGGTAGCCAGCGCGCCGACACCTGCCAACAGCGCAATCGTAAATGTTTTCATCATGTCCTCCTCCGAAACTGCCCTCGGCGGTAACAAGAAGGGGAGGCGGTGATCGTTCCGGACAAAATGCCTGTTTTTCCCGGGAACCCACGTCTTTGCGCCGGTTTCTAGATCGGCTCGTAGGCTTCCGTCCCGCAGATGTCGTCGGCTTCAGCGCGCCGGCGGTCGACCACTTTTCCGCCCTTGATGGTCACGATGTAGGTCTGGGCGCCGAGCGGGCTGCCGGTCGCGGAGGTGAGCTGGGCACGGACGCAAGCCGTCCAGCCCGGTCCTCGCACCTCACGATGAGGCGGGGCCACGTGCACCTCGCGCGGATAGGAGGTCGTGAGGAAGACCACATCGATCTGCTCGCGCACCAGGCGCTTGACGTCGGGAGGTGCCTCGGGCGGCGGCTGCTCGGCCTCCTTCATGCGCATGAACTCGGGCACCGGCGCGCGGCTGTCGGCAACGCCGCAGGCGCCGAGCGCGAGCGCGGCGGCGAGCGGCGCCGCATGAGCAATGATCCGCAACATTCCTGAGGGTCCCCTGCGGGCCAACAGATAGACACGAATGCGATCCGGCGAAGTCCCGGCCAATCAAGTTTTGCTGAAGTCTCGGCTTGGGCCGAGAACCCGCGGCATTTGCTATTCCGCCATTGCAGGCTAGTTTCTACCCCAGAGGAAGGGGATTGCGCCAATGAGGTTTCTGGTCATCGCGGCCGCCGTGCTGGCACTGGCGGCTGCCTCCGCACAGGCCCAGGGCCGGCGGCAGCCCTCCGACGCAGCCAAGCCGGCGGACAACATGCCCAAGGTCGACGAGAAAGCCTACAAGGCCGCGCTCGATCGCATTCCCGAGCCCAAGGACAAGTACGATCCCTGGGGCGGGGCCCGTCCGAGCGAACCCGCCAAGAAGTCGAAATAGAGTCGGGCCTTCGGATCGCACGCCGGTGCGCTCGCGGTGGACGGGCTCGGCATCGCGACTCAGTTGCGCTCCGCCAATCGTTGCGTCAGCCACACTTACGGGATCGACCACGAGGCGCCCGCGAGCGGCGCGCGAGCCTTGCGATGACGTCGCAACTCGCCGCATCACACGATCATCATCGTGATGTGGATGCGATGCGAACGCTCGTTCACATCGCGCGCGCTATTGCACAAAGGCGAGGCCGACGCGCTTGTCACGGCGCCAAACTGTGCGACAATTCCGTACGAAATCGTCGCACGAGATCGAGAGCGTGAACGATTGCGGCAACATGACGGGAGCATCGAGGTCGATCGCCGCGCCGCCAACCGACATGTTTCGCACGGTGCAGGGGATGCCGCCGTTTTCGAAGGTGATCGTTCCACCCTTGAAAACACGGTGACGCTGCGCTGTACGCTTCTCGATCATCGGCGTCGATCCATCATGATGATCTTGGAGTAGTGCATAGAAATTACGTTGAAATAAACTCAATACTGGCGCTACTTCGATGGCGTTTCAGACTTCGTTTACGACGTTCGCGCGGAGAGCCTCTCCGCCGACTTTCACGAAAAGCCTTCTTTTATGGCGCTGTGCGCCGATGGAGATTCTGATGAAGACCACGCTTTCGCTTCTGCTCGCCGCAGCGTTCTCGCTGTCGTCGATGCCGGCCCACGCGGTCAAGTGGGACCTTTCGACCATGACCTGCAAGCAGTTCCTCGACAGCGGCGAAGACAACATCGCGGTCGTGCTGACCTGGATGGACGGCTGGTACAAGGGCGACGAGGACAACGCGATCATCGACACCGAGGTGTTCATCGACAACGCCAAGAAATTCGGTGCCTATTGCGGAAAGAATCCGACCGTCAGCGTCGTCACCGCGGCCGACGAAATTCTCGGCAAGTAGCGCTCGCGAAGTTCGATGACCTCGGCGCGATCGGAACGCGCTTCGGTCTTGCGCTTCGACGACACCGTTGGAGAGCCGCGATGCGCCTTGCGCGCACGCGGCTCTCTTCTTTGATCAGCCCGGCAACATCGCGAAAGCGCTCGAGACCATCGCCACCGGCTTGTTGTCGCCAGCCGAGAGCAGCGTGACGCGGCCAAAGCTCATGGTGCGCCCGAGCCGCACCACGCGCGCATCCGCCAGCACGTCCATTGAGGACACCGCGCGCATGAAATGCGTGGTCTGGTCGACCGTGGTCATGGGGCGATAGCCGCGATTGGCGGCCAGGATGGCGATCACCATCGCGGTGTCGGCAAGCGCCATCAGGGCCTGTCCGCAGACCACGCCGCCGTTCCGGCAGAGCCGCTCCGAAAACGGCATGCGCAGCAGCGCGCCCGGCTGCCAGTCCGGCGCATCCGCCGGCTGCGCGTGCTCGATGCGCTCGACGGCGAGGTTGAGGTCCTGGACCCAGGGTGCAAAAACCTCGCCCAGGATGCGTCTGGCGTCGGACAGGCCGAATTCGGCGTCTGGCTGCATCTGCATTGCTGTCGCACTCTCCCCTATTGCCGGATGTTTCGCCCCATTGTGCGCGCATCGGCGCGGCAAAGTCACCCGGTCTCGCGGCGGTCCGGTCGGCTTGAAAATGCCCGACTTGGGCCGATATGATGGCCTGGTTGGGTAGGGGTGGATGATGTTGCGCCGGTGTGTCCTCTTTTTCTGCATGGCCGCGCTCGGCCTCGCGCTGAGCGGGTGCACCAAATGCGGCCCGATCTGGGACGACTGGCTGCATGGGCCCAAATCGTGCAGGTCGGATCGGCTCTAGCGGGCCTCCAGCGGCCCCGGGGGCGGCGACACGGATGACGAGGCGCGGGCGATCCGAGCCTCATGGATGATCAAGGAGTGGACGATGAAGCTTTTCCGTTTGGCCGCGGTGCTGGCCGTGGTGGCGGGACCTGCCTATGGGCAAATGCCCCAGCTCAATTTGCTGCAGGATGCCCCGAGCAAGACCCCCGAGGAGAAGGCCGCGGAAGCCGAGCGTGACAAGGCCTACAAGGAAACGCTGAAGAAGATTCCGGACACCAAGGCGTCCAACGATCCCTGGGGCGGCATGCGCGCCGATCCGCCGAAGCAGCCGGCACCGAAGGCATCGGCCGCGACCAGCGCGCCGAAGAAGAAGAGCGGCACGGCCGCCAACTGACCGCCGCTCGATTCCGGCAGGCCGACAGCGCCTTCCGGACGGGACTCCTCTTCCCTAGGCCGGCGCCCTACATCTGGCTGAGCGTGAGTTGCGCAGGGGAGGGCAGGCCATGGCCGATCGTCCGCGGGATCTTGCCGAGCGGATGGCGCGCCGGCGCAAGCTGGCCGGCAAGCCCGGCCAAACGGTCGGCGACGGCTATCTGCGCGAGACCTTCACATTGCCGCGCGCGGCAGCACGGGAGAGGGCGCAGGCTTTCTTCGCCCGCTACCCCAAGGCCGGCTATATGAGCGCGGTCGAGACCTGGCGCGAATTGCCCGGCGGCGACATCGAATTCACCATGCGGCGGCTGCCCAGCGCGGATTAGTCTAGTCGAGGGTTTCGGCGACGATACGGATCCGGAACACCGGCTCCTTGGCCTCGTCAAGCAGCTCCATCTGCCATTCGGAATTCTCCTGGAGCTTGCGGGCAATGCCGGCGGTCATGTCGGCACAGACGCTGGTCATCTCTTTCCAGGCCGAATCGCGATTTGCAAACTCCGTCGCCTGATCGGCGCAGCCGGAGTAACGGCCATTCCGGATTCGAAAGAAATAGAGCGGCATGGCTGGCACCGATCGCGCCCGTGATGGCCTCGCCCCCCAAGGCCATGGGCGCGCGCACTCCAATCCCAAACCGGCGCCAGATCAATTCCGGGCGGCTACGGATCATGCCGCCGCGGGGTTAGTCGCGGCGCAAGGTGCCGTGCGACAGTCCTAACCGGCGGGTTCAGCCCGTCCGGATCGCTTCAGCTCCCGGTCGATGCGCAGCTGCACGCGCCGGATCGCCAGCAGGTCAATCTTCGTCTCGGTCTTGCCGGACTTCAGCTGCTCGCCGATCCGGAACTGCCATTGCCAGATTCCGGGAATCGCCGTCTTGGCGACGGTGAACTCGATGCCCCTGTGATTCATGGCGACCTCCCACGATTCACGTCCTTGAGTGTTAACATGTTGGTCGTCATAATATTCCGAAAGACAAGCAAAATCCGTAGACCCCTCAGGTGCCCGTGGTTCTCCGACCATGAACAGAGTTCCTGAGCCGCGTCCGCAGGGCTGGTTCCCGCCGGGGAGATGTCCTGACCGCGGCGGCATGTGCCTTGCTTGGTGTCGTGACGGCAACCAGACATGGGCTCCACATGCTCGGCATTTCCCGCCGCTACAGTCATTTCGTCTTCGGCATCATCCAGTCCGGATTGACCTCGCTGATCGCCGCGGGGATCGCCAGCTTTCCCGCGGGCAGCACGACGAGCTTCGTCAGGCACTGGATGGTCTCGTGGCTGATCGCCTGGATCGCGATGCTGCCGGTGGTGCTGCTGGCGGCGCCCGCGATCCGTGCCTTCGCGCTGCGTCTGACGCAGGAGGACAGGGATTCGCCCGCCGGCGAGAAGGCATGAAAAAACCCCGCCTGGGGAGAGCCAAGCGGGGTCAGGAGTTATTGGAGGCTGAGGTGCTGGGCTGCAACACCATAGCCGCTTTACCCTAGCGGGCTCCGCTTACGGCAGCCTGACAGGTGGCGGATTTCCTCCCGAGGCCGCAGACAGGCCCTGCACCCGTCCAAATTTCGACATCCGTTCGCACAACTGCCGACACACAGGTCGGCAAGATTCCACGTCGTTCGGCGCAGCCATGGGGGAACGTGGCACGCCGGCAACGGGGTGGCATCATGGACAACGTTGAGCGGTCATTCGCCGCCGCGACAGCGGCTGGCTTCGTCGTGCTGGTGATCGGACTCGTGCTGCTGGCGCTGCTGTAGGAGAGACCCGCGGAATGGCCGCCGTCCCCTGCGGGATGAGGGCACACGGGCGTGCCGCATCCTCAAAAATTGCAAAACAACCCCATGCACAGTAGGCAGCATGGAAATTTCGTCGGCTTCTCAGTGCCTTAGGTGGTAGTATTTAGATACTTCCATCGCGCCCGGCCCGCTTTGTCGGGCCTTTGCCAGTCCCGGTGGCTTCTAGAGCGTTTTCGAGCGAAGTGGACACCGGTTCGCGTGAAGAAAACGCGTCAAAACAAGAATCTAGAGCTTCGGTTCTGATTCAATCAGAACCGAAAATGCTCTAGCAGTCTGCTGAAAAACTATCGTTTTTGTCGGAGTTTCGTGATTCACTGATTTGCATTGGATCTCGGAGGCTGGGGATGCGTGGCAAGTTCGAGGATCAGGGTGGACTGTTCTCGTATGTTTTGCCTGAGGCGCTGGTTCCGAAGGACCACCCGTTGCGCAAGATACGAGATCTTGTACGTGCCGTTCTGAGCGATCTGAACCGGACATTGAGCGGGCTGTATTCGAAGGAAGGTCGTCCTTCGATCCCGCCCGAGCAGTTGTTGAGTGCTCTGCTGCTGCAGGCCTTTTATGGCATCCGCTCGGAACGACAGCTGATGGAACAGCTGGACTATAATTTGCTGTATCGTTGGTTCGTGGGGCTTTCGCCGGATGATCCGGTCTGGGACCCGACAACGTTTACGAAGAACCGTGCCCGGTTGGAGAACGGCGAGGTGTTCGCCAAGTTCATGGCGAAGCTTCTGAACCATCCGGATGTGAAGCCCCTGTTGTCGAGCGAGCACTTCTCGGTGGATGGCACGCTGATCGAGGCCTGGGCTTCACAGAAGAGCTTTCGCCCCAAGGACGGCAGCGGCGACGATGATGACGGCGCCAACTTCCATGGCCAGAAGCGCAAGAACGACACCCATGCGAGCACCAGCGACCCTGACAGCCGGCTCTATCGCAAGGCGGCCGGGCGAGAGGCCAGGCTTTGCTATATGGGCCACGCCACCATGGAGAACCGGCACGGGCTGGCGGTAGCCGGCAAGGTCACGCATGCCAATGGTACCGCCGAACGCCGGGCTTCAGAGGCGATGCTGAAGGCGAGACGCAAAGCCGCAGGCCGCCGCATCACCGCCGGTGAGGACAAGGCGTACGATACGGCCGAGCATGTCGACAATCTTCGTGCCATCGGCGTGACGCCGCATGTGACCCAGAACCAGGCCGTCACCAAAACCGGCAAGACCCGCAACAGCGCCATCGACGAGCGCACAACGCGGCACCCGGGCTACAGCATGTCCCAGTCACGGCGGGCGATGGTCGAGTGCATCTTCGGATGGGGCAAGCAGCATGGCACCATGCGCAAGACCAAACATCGGGGCATCGCTCGCGTCGCCGCCGACTTCCTGCTCAATCTGATTGCCTACAACCTCGTCCGGATACCCAAGCTCGTCGCAGGTTGAGGTCGCCGATCGGAGAGGCAATCGCCGCTCCGACATCAAACTTCCGACCAAGGTCCAACCCAAACGCCAATCAGCAACGAATTTGCCGGTTTTTCAGCAGACTGCTAGAGCGGATTAAGCTCGATCCGGATTTCATCAGGATCACGACCGGAGGAGGAAAGAACTCGCCCGGCCCCCTCAATAATAGAATCAACTTTGTTTCCAGCAGGCTCAAAAATGAGTTTGCCTGATGACGTGTTTCGACAGATGGAGAGCGATCGATCTGTTCGCGAAGGCGAAATTCGCCTGATAGGCAATATCGCCCGACAGGTTCCGGGCGACAACGAACGGAACATGCTTTTCCGAACTTCGGTTCTGCTCACCTATTCGCATCTTGAAGGATTTTGCAAGTTTGCGCTTACAGCCTACGTGTCCGCTATCAACTCGCTTAATCTTGGTGCCGAGGAAGCGTCTCCACCCTTGGTCGCCGGATCGATGGCCGAGATCTTCGCTGCGCTGCGTCATCCCCAAAGTAAGCATGAATTCTTTTCTGGTCCGCTGCCCGACGACGCTAAACTTCATCTTTTCGCAAGAGAGAGGGAGTTCGTTGCAAACTTCAAAGCTGCCATGGCCCGTCCAGTTAAGCTGCCGGATGATTTGATCGACACCGAGTCAAATCTGAAGCCCATTGTCCTAATGAAGAATCTCTACAAGCTCGGACTAGATTATACTCAAGTCGAACCCCATAAGGGTACGGTGAATAAGCTCCTCGGCGTAAGGAACGCGATCGCGCATGGAGCCAGTTTGAAAGCTCCGACGTCAGAAGAAATCGACGAATATGTAAAAACCACGTTCGGTGTAATGGGCTTCGTTCAACAACAAATCTACATGGCCCTGAGGCAGGAACATTACCGTAAACGCTAATTTTCTCTACGTTAAATTGTAGTCATGCCCCACTACGTTGCCATCATTGAGAACGCCGGCCCGGACCACGCCGTTGGCGTGTGGTTTCCGGACCTGCCCGGCTGCATTTCTGGCGGCGACGACATCGATGAAGCCTTGGAGAACGCCCCCGAGGCGCTCGCGCTTTATGCGCAGGAGCTGAGCGCGGATGGCCGCGCGCTTCCCCCGCCGCGGACGCTGGAGGAACTGAAGGCCGATCCTGATGTCGCCGACGACCTCAAAAACCATACCGTTGCCCTGATCGACTGGCCGCCCCTCGACACCGCCGAGTGAGGACTGTTCGCCGCACTCGCCGAACTCTCGACAGATCTCCGCCGAACAGCCCTTGACCATCGCGAACTTCCCCGTATCAGATGCAGCCATGGTCCGGGGCATCGCACTGATCTTGCTGACATTGGGGATGCCGTCGCTTGCGGCGGCGGAGACCATGAGCTTTGGCGATTCGATCGGGCTCCTGGCCAAGAGCTGCGGTGCGGAAATCGTCGCCAATTGCCGCGGCGTCAACCCGGATTCGACCCGCCTGAAGGAGTGCCTGTCGCGCAACCGCGACGTCCTGTCCCAGCAGTGCGCGAGCGACTATCTCGGCGCGTTCGACGCCATCCAGAAGCGCGTCGCCGCGCGCGTCACGGTGGCGAACGCCTGCCAGCGCGAGATCGTCAAGGTCTGCGGCGGCTCGACCAAGGAGACCAGCAAGTCGATCCCCTGCCTGGTCTCGACGCCCAAGGGCATCAGCAACAACTGCCTGAAGGCCGTCGACGATGCGGGGTACCGCTGATGCGCGCGAACAGGTTCTTCATGGCCGGAACGGTCCTCGCGCTCGGCTTCGCTCTGCTCGCGGGCGCAGCCGGTGCCCAGACAACGGCGCCGACCCGCGACGACATTGTCGGCAAGCTCAACCATCTCGAAGAGCCCGGCGAGGTCGATCTTCCCGCGCTCAAGCAGCAGGTGATGGAGCGCGCCAAGGCCAGGATCAAGAACGATCCGGGCCCGGTGAACCGGCCGCCGATCGCCCCTGACCTCGCCAAGCTGCCGACCTTCAATGCGCAGATCCAGTTCGACGCCGACACGCCGATCATCCAGCCGGCCTCCTACCAGACCGTTGGCCGCATCGCGGACGCCCTGGTTCATTCCTCGCTGCTGCCCTACACGTTCCTGATCGTCGGCCACGTCGAATCCAATTCGAAGACGCGCGAGGCCAATGCGATTCTGAGCCAGCGCCGCGCGGACGCGATCCGCGACGTGCTGGTGAACACGTTCAAGATCTCGACCAAGCGGCTGCATCCGATCGGCCTCGGCGAGGAGCAGTTTCTCGATCGGGCCAAGCCGACCTCGGCCGTCAACAGCCAGTTGCAAATCCTGACCTATGCAAAGGTACCCGAGGACGCGCCTGCGCATCCGGCCGCGGCGCCAGCGCCTGCGGCGAAAAAGCCCGCCAAGAAGCGTTGAGCGAACGCGGCGTCGCAGCCAACGGAACCCTTTGAAGTCCTGATCGTTTTGCAACCTGTCCCGGGCGCACAAACACGGTTTCGCGCGACAAAAGCGCCGGTTTGTGCACCGCCCGGTCCAGTGCTATAGCCACTGTTCGCCCTTCCTGACCCCGTGCTGCATGAGACCGAAATGGGTGGCTTTTTCCAGCGCCAACTTGCCGTTTATGTCGAGTACCACCGCGACCCCCGGAACACGGCGATGCATGTGGTCGGCATACTCCTGTTGTTCACCGGCGCCGTGCTGCCGCTGACGCTGGTCAAGTTTCCGCTGTTCGGTTTCAACGTCAGCCTTGCGGTGATCCTGGCCCTGCCGGTTTTGATCTATTGGCTGCTGCTCGACGCGGCGCTCGGGATCGGCATCCTGGCGGTTTCCATCGTGCTGTTTTCGGTTGCGACGAGCATTGCGGCGCAAGTCAGCATCGCGACCATGTGGGCGATCTTCGCCGCCTTGGTGGTGCTCGGCCTCGCCGCGCAGACCATCGGCCACAAGGTTTTTGAGGGCCGCGAAGCCTCGTTGTTCACTTTTCCGTCGCACCTTTTGCTTGGACCGATGTTCGTGATGGCGAAATTATTCATTGCACTGGGCTTCCGTCGCGACCTTGCCGCGATTCTGGCGCCTCTTCCGGCCAATTCCCTTTCAACCCGATAGTTCTAGAAGCGAAACAGCAACCTTCTGCATGGCTCTCGTACTGGTTACCGGTGGCAGCGGCTTCATCGGACATCATCTCGTCGAAGCGCTCCGCGCCCGTGGGCAGCGGGTGCGTGTTCTCGATGTCCGCGCGCCGGCTGCGGCGAACGCCGACGTCGAGCACGTCCACGGCTCGGTGCTGGACGGCGCCGCCGTCGATGCCGCGATCGCCGGAGTCGATCAGGTCTATCACCTCGCCGGTCTGCCCGGCATGTGGGTCGCCAACAAGCAGGACTTTCACGACGTCAACTGCCGCGGCACCGAAATCGTGCTCGCGGCCGCAATGAAGCGCGGCGTCTCGCGCTTCCTGCACTGCTCGACGGAATCGATCCTGTTCCCCTATTCCGACCTCAAAGGCGCTCCCGCCGAAGAGGCGCTGCAGCCGGCCGAGGTGATGCCGGGCGCCTATACGCGCTCGAAGTCGCTCGCCGAGCATCATGCCGCAAAGGCGGCGGCCAGCGGCTTCCCGCTCGTGATCGGCACGCCGACCATGCCGATCGGCGCTGCCGACCACAATCTGACGCCGCCGACCGCGATGCTCTGGTACTTCCTGCAGAAGAAGGTGCAGCCGCATCTCAACTTCCTGGTCAATCTCGTCGACGTCCGCGACGTTGCCATGGGCCTCGTGCTGACGATGGAGCGCGGCCGCCTCGGCCAGCGCTACATCCTCGGCGGCGACTGCGTTCCGCTCGGCAACATCCTGCGCATGATGTCGGCGATGAGCGGCCGTCGGCAGTACCCGATCGTCGTGCCCGGCAAGATCGCCGAGCTCTCCGCGATCATGCTGGAATACATCTCCGATCAGTTCACGCGCCGGCCGCCCAACGGCACCGCCGAGGGCGTGCGCATTGCGCTCGCCGCGAGCGATCTTTCGATCGGCAAGGCCCGTAACGAGCTCGGCTATTCGCCGCGTCCGATCGAGCCGGTCTTGCGCGAAACCATCACCCATCTTCTCGCCCGCAACGGCCAGCAGCCCTCCGGCGCCATCGAGCATCGCGCGCTCTCCTCGCGCGCCAGCTGAAGCCGCCACCCAACGCAAAGAACCTTCATGTCCTTCGATTTCAGCAAGCTTGTCTCCGTCGCCTGGGGTGGCTGGACCACGACCTGGCCAACCGAACTCCTGGCCCTGCTCTGGCTCGCCTTTCTCGCCAGCTGGGTCGGCGCCTCGTTCTGGCAGGGGCAGACCAAGAAGCAGGTCATGACGCTGGAGTCGCAGCGCTATCGCCTGCCGATCCTGGTCGGCGGCATCCTGTACACGCCGTGGGTCGCGGAGATCCTGGGCTGGAAGCCGCTCTGGGTGCTCGGCAACACCGGCATCACCATCGCAGCGCTCCTCTCGGCCGCCGGCATTGCCTTCGCCTGGTGGGGCCGGCTGCATCTCGGAAAATTCTGGTCCAACACCATCACCCACAAGGAAGACCATCGGGTCATCGACACCGGGCCCTACGGCATCGTGCGCCACCCGATCTACACCGGCCTGATCTTCGGCATGCTGGTGACCGGCGTTGCGATCGGCCTGATGACGACGATCCTCGGCGCCATCCTGATTTCGCTCGGCATGTGGCAGAAGGGCCGGATGGAAGAGGTGTTCCTGTCCAAGGAGCTCGGCGAAGACGCCTACGGCGCCTATTGCCGCCGCGTGCCGATGATCATCCCGTTCCTGTCGCCGCGGTGAAGGGCTTCCGCTTTTTCAGCGTAGGACGCTTGTTGGTCCCGTCATCCTGAGGTGCGAGGTTCGCGATGCTCATGCATCGCGAACCGAGCCTCGAAGGATGTACGGCCGAGATGCAGCCGGGCCCTCCATCCTTCGAGGCTCCCCATGCGGCGCGTTGCGCCCCATGGCTCGCACCTCAGGATGACGGGAACGGAATGGCGCACCCGGAACATTCGCCCAGGAACTGCCACTCCGCCAGCTTGTTACCCATTCGACGCATGCAATTGGCCGCAGAGCATCGAGTCATGTCGGACGCCTACGATTATTTTCGCGAGCACGCGATCGCCGCCATCCGCAAAGCGCGGGCGTTGCCGCCGGGGCGGACGAAGCAGAAGCAGCGCACGGTGGCACGGGTCTATCATCTGCTGTCCAGAGAGGCGGCGCTCGCACCGAACGTCCATCACCTCGACGATTTTCGCGTGGCGCGGCAGCTCGAGCGGCAGATCGGCCGCTGATCCCGTAGCCCCCTTGGGCCCGCCTGCGTACGTCCCATGCAAATTCGATCGGCTGCCATTCCACGGGAATAGCCCCCGCCGGCCCGCCGCACCGGTTGACGTGGGCCCCGTCAGCCAGTTGGATGCGCGCGCAAACAGGGGCTCTTCATGACTTTTTCAGGCATCTTCGCGCAGTTCGTCGCATTCATTGGCGGCATCGCGCTGCAATGGCGCAAGATGACAGGCACCGAGCCCGCACCGGCCTGGGGAGAGAAGCCCGCGATCCCCGACGCGAAGCCGCAAGGCGCGATCCCGACACTGAAAATGCCGACCGCGCGCGGCTGGAGCGAAGGCCAAAAGCCGACGGTCGCGCCCGGGCTCAAGGTCAACGCATTCGCAGCCGGGCTCGACCATCCGCGCTGGATCGAGGTGCTGCCCAATGGGGACGTGCTGATCGCGGAGGCAACGCAGATCGCAGGCGCACCGCGCAGCGTGTTCCACTACGCGATGCAGGCGACGATGCGTCGCGCCGCAGCGCTCGGCGTGTCCGCCAACCGCATCACGCTGCTGCGCGACAAGGACGGCGACGGCGTTGCCGAAGTGCGCGGCGCCTTCATGGAAAACCTCAACCAGCCCTTCGGCATGGCGCTGGTCGGCGACACCTTCTACGTCGGCAACACCGACGGCGTGATGGCCTTCCCTTACGTTGCAAATGCCGACCGCATCACCGCGTCCGGCAGGCGGCTCACGACCTTCAAGCCGGGCGGGCACTGGACGCGCAGCCTGCTCGCCAGCCCCGACGGCAAGAAGCTCTATGCCGGCGTCGGCTCGCTCAGCAACATCGCGGAAATGGGCATGGAGGTCGAGGAAGGCCGCGCCGCGGTCTACGAGCTCGACCTCGTCGCCGGCACGCATCGCATTTTCGGCGCCGGCCTGCGCAATCCCGTGGGCCTTGCCTGGGAGCCAACTACGGGCGTGCTCTGGACCGTCGTCAACGAGCGCGACGGGCTCGGCGACGAGACGCCGCCGGACTATCTCACCTCGGTGCGCGATGGCGGCTTCTACGGCTGGCCCTATTGCTACTGGGGCAAGACGGTGGACGACCGCGTGCCGCAGGACCCGGCGATGGTCGCGAAGGCGATTCAACCGGACTACGCGCTCGGCGGCCATACCGCTTCGCTCGGCCTGTGCTGGATGCCCGCAGGGACCCTGCCCGGCTTCGGCGACGGCATGGTAATCGGCCAGCACGGCTCGTGGAATCGCAGCAAGCTGTCCGGCTACAAGCTGGTGTTCATCCCGTTCGAGAATGGCAAGCCGTCCGGCCCCGGTCGCGACATCCTCTCGGGCTTCCTGTCCCCGGACGAGAAGGAATCCTACGGCCGCCCGGTCGGCGTCGTGATCGGTTCCGACAAGAAGTCGCTGCTGATGGCCGACGACGTCGGCAACGTGATCTGGCGTGTGACGGGGGCGTAGGGGAGATATGTCGAGATAGGCGCTGCGGCGATCGCATTTCCGTTCCGTCATCCTGAGGTGCCAGACGCGTGGCGCAACGCGCCACGTGGGGAGCCTCGAAGGATGAACGGCCGCGATGCAGCCGGGCCGTCGTCCTTCGAGGCTTGCCCTGCGGCGCATTCGCTTCGCAGAGCAAGCACCTCAGGATGACGGTGGTGGAGCGTAGCGTCGTCTGAGGCCAATCGGGTCTCGTCACGTTCCTACACACAACGTGGCACGCTGCTTGCGGAGCAGCGCGATCACGGACAGTGCGGTGATGATCCCGGTCTTTGGATTTTCGGACGGGATGTTCTCGATGCTCATCGAGAAGCGCGCCGAATCCGCTTCGACCTCGATGCGGTGAACATTGCGCGTCACGGTGGGGTCGGCCCAGACCTGGATCTGGGTACGATCGGGCCCGATGCCCGCCAGCGACAGCGCGACGGCGACATTGACGTTCGCCGGAAAGCCCTTCGCCGCGTCGCGCGCGCTGCCCTCGAACAGTTTCAGCGGCTCGCGCAGATTGTCGATGTCGATGTTGTTCTGCACGATGAACGGCGCGCCCTTCAGCCCGTCGATCGGCTTGCGCGTCACCATCTTCACGGAATGAATGGTGCCGACCGCGGCGGCGTTGACGGCGTCGAGGCCGATCAGCGCGCCGGTCGGCACGATGATTCGGCCGCCATTGGCGCGGGCGAGATCGACGAGATCGAAATTGTCGAGCAGGCCGCCGACGCTGACCACGACCGCAGCCTTGCCGCGCTTCACCGCGGGCTCGACGATCGCGCGCAACTGGCTGCTCGGCGCGCACTCGACGACGATGTCGGCGGCATCGCCGAGCTGGTCGATCGGCAGGATTTTCGGCGGACGCTTCAGGCCGCCGATGAAAGCCTGATGCTTGGCGGGATCGCGCACGGCGACGGCCGACAGCGTCAGCCCTTCGATGCCCTGATCCAGCGCGGTCGCGACCTTGGTGCCGATCGAGCCCAGACCCGCGATGGCGACTCGCAATTCGTTCGATGCGCTCGGTTCAGTCATGGCAACACCTTCTCCGGTCCTTCGTCATAGCCGCTCACGCCTCCCGCGCATAGCTGCGCAGGCGCGCCTCCAGCACGGCCAGCATCGCATCGCGGGCCGGATCGCGCGAGCCGCGCAGCCAGGCGGCGGCAAGCGGCAGCCGGCCAACCGGGCCGCTCTGCCTCGGCCGCAGCGGCACGAAGCGCACGCCCGAGACCGCCATCCGCGTCGTCCAGCGCGGCACGATCGCGACGCCGAGCCTGGTCGCGACCAGATTGATGATGGTCTGCTTCTCGTCGGCGACCTGCACGATGCGCGGCATGAGGCCCGCCTGCTCGAACAGCTTGATGGTGAGGTCGTGGCTGTGCGGCCGCGAGCGGCGGTCCGGCACCAGCATCGCCTCGTCGGCGATGTCGGCCAGCGTGACCCACTGGCGCGCCGCCAGCGCGTGGCGTTGCGGGAACGCGACGATCGCGGTCTCCTGCAGCAGATCGCGGAATTCGAGCCGTTTGTCCGCCCGATCAGGCGGACGGACGAAGGCAAGATCGAGCGCGCCGGTCAGGATCTTCGGCAGCAGCCGGACGGTCTTGTCCTCGAGAAGCTGCACCGCGACCTCGGGATGCTTGCCGCGGAAATCGCGCAGCAGCGGCGGCAGCAAGCCCGCCGCGGCGCTGTCGATGGCACCGATCCGCAGCCGCCGCGCGGCGCCCGCGCGCGAGCGGTTGCGCAGATTACTCTCGACCGCCTCGACCTTGGCGAGGATCGCGCGGGCATCGCGCAGCAGCGTCGCGCCGTCCTCGGTGAGCGACACCGCGCGCGTCGTCCGCGCGAACAGCCGCCTGCCCAGATCCTCCTCCAGCAGCCTGATCTGGCGGCCGAGCGCCGACGGCAGCATCTGGAGCTGCTGCGCCGCGCGGCCGAAATGCAGCTGCTCGGCCGCCGCCACGAAGCATCGGAGCTGATGCAATTCCATCCCGCAATCCCCATCCACGCGATGATTATATCATTTTTTTGTATAAACCAGCGGCAATTGAGTTGCCCCCGCGCTCGCCCTAGGCTCGCCGCCGGGCGCAGATGGACGGATATGCGGGCGCCATTTCTCACACGGAGCCAATCCATGCGCACCCATTCGATCGCAGCCATTCCCGCCGACGGCATCGGCCCCGAGGTGATCTCGGCCGGTGTCCGCGTGCTCGAAGCGCTCGCCAAGCGCAGCGGCGACCTCGCCTTCAACGTCAAGACTTTCGACTGGGGCTCGGACTATTACAAGAAGCACGGCGTGATGATGCCGGCCGACGGCCTCACTGAGCTGAAGAAATTCGACGCGATCTATTTCGGCGCCGTCGGTGCGCCTGACGTGCCCGATCACATCACGCTGTGGGGCCTGCGCCTGCCGATCTGCCAGGGCTTTGACCAATACGCCAATGTGCGCCCGACCAAGATCCTGCCGGGCGTCGCCTCGCCGCTGCGCAACGTCGGCGTCGGCGATCTCGACTGGGTGATCGTGCGCGAGAATTCGGAGGGCGAATATGCCGGCATGGGCGGCCGCGCCCACAAGGGCCTGCCGGAAGAGGTCGGCACCGAAGTCGCGGTCTTCACCCGCGTCGGCGTCACCCGCATCATGCGCTATGCGTTCCAGCTCGCACAGTCGCGGCCTCGCAAATTCCTGACCGTGGTGACCAAGTCGAACGCGCAGCGCCATGGCATGGTGATGTGGGACGAGATCGCGGCCGAAGTCGCGACCGAATTCCCCGACGTCACCTGGGACAAGATGCTGGTCGATGCCATGACGGTGCGCATGACGCTGCATCCGAAGAGCCTCGACACCATCGTGGCGACCAACCTCCACGCCGACATCCTCTCCGACCTCGCCGGCGCGCTGGCCGGAAGCCTCGGTGTCGCGCCGACCGGCAACATCGATCCGCAGCGCCGCTTCCCCTCGATGTTCGAGCCGATCCACGGCTCGGCCTTCGACATCACCGGCAAGGGCATCGCCAATCCGGTCGCGACGTTCTGGACCGGCGCGCAGATGCTCGAGCATCTCGGCGAGACGGATGCGGCGTCGCGGCTGATGAAGGCGGTCGAGCGTGTCTGCGCGGCGGGCGTGTTGACGCCAGATGTCGGCGGCAAGGCGACGACGAAGGAAGTGACGGATGCGGTGATCGACGCGATCAACGGATCGAACGTGTGAGGCCATTGCCTCTATCAACGCCAGCCCAGGGGCTGGCTCGCTCCGCCTCCCCCGCTTGCTGGAGAGGGAGCGCACCGCGTGCGTGGCTACGGGTGAGGATCTACTTCCGCTTCGCGGTCGCTGCCGGCGGCGGCGTCACCATCGCCGAAGCAGGCTCGGGCGGCATCAAATGCCGCGGCACGATGATGGTTTGCCCCGGGGTGAGCGTCGCGTTCTCCGCAAGCGAATTGCTCTGCGCGAGCGTCCACAGCGGCACGCGATTGGCGGCGGCGATGCTCTCCATGGTGTCGCCGCGGCGCACCGGCACCCGCACGCCGCTGTCCCACAACTCGACCAGAGTGTCAGCGGGCACGAGATAGCGCAGCGGCACGGCATCGGCCTGGGTCTGCGGCGGAATGCGCGGCAGCTGCGTCACCATCGCGACGATCTGGCGATGGATGTCGTCGGACTTCTCGATGTTGATGTGCGAGACCCGCGCGTTTTCCTTCAGGTCGTAGCTCGCATAATGGCCGCGAAAGCCGGGCACCGCCACGACATCGCCGCCGCCGAGCACGCTGTCGGACAGGAAGATGTTGATGAAGCGCTCGACATTGAGCGGCACGTCGCCGGTCGCATGCGCGGGATCGATGGCGATGACGAGGCTGATCGGGATGTTCTCCTTGGCCGCCATCTCGGAAATGACGATCGAGCACAGCCCGCCCATCGAATGCCCGATCAAGACGATCGGCGCCGGGCTCTCCTTGTAGCTGGAGATGGCGCGATCGCCGATCCATCGGCAGATGGTGAATTCATAGACGTCGGCTGAGAAGCCGGCCTGCGTCAGTTTCTCGCCGAGCCGGTCCATGCCGGTCGAGAAGATGGGGCCCATGGCGCCGCGGAACAGGTAGATCTTCGGCGGCGGCAGCGGCTCGAATGGCGGAGGCGGCGGCGCAACCGGCATGGCGGCCGCAGCAGGCTTCGACTTGGCGGGTGAAGCGGCGGCAATGCCGGGATCCAGGGCGAACAGCGCAACGGCTGCCAGCACGACGAGGCGCCTCAGATCAATCATCAGTCCAGCAGTCCCACCACGGGAGGCAGAGGCCTCCCCTCGGGGCTTAGTGACGAGCGATTTGGTGCATTTTGGGGCGCGGGAACTGAGGCACGCGCCCCATCAAGGACCCGTGACCTCGTGGACGGGGACACTCTCGGCGCGGTCACTGTCTGTTCCTGAGCCGGCTGCGATGCGCGGCCTGCTTGGCGCGATTGCCGCAGACCGCCATGATGCACCATCGCCGTGCGCGCCTGCGGGTGTGGTCGGCGAACAGCATCGTGCAGTTATGACCCTCGCATGCCTTCACGTCGGAAAAATCCTCGTCGCAGACGAGCTTCGCCATTGCCTCGCCGATAGGCAGCAGCAGGGAGTCCGGCGACCGCCAGCGGCGCTTCATGCGCAGCGCGAGCACGCCGCCATCGTCCGGCCCGGGCTCGATCCGCCTGAACATTTCGTCGCGCTCGAGCAAGCTGTTCAGCGGACCGAGTTCGCGCAGTCCATCCACCGCCAGCGGCCGGCCCGCATGCTTGCGCACGAAGCCGCGAAACCACTCGCGCAAGGCACGGGCCCGATCGGCGACCTTGTCGAGCTCGCCCGGCTTCGCACGCGCCTTCAGTTCGTCCAGCTCCTCCGCCGGCACCAGCTTCGCCTGGGCCAGCCAGTCGATCAGGCCATCGCCGTCGTCGAGCCAGTCGACAGGCGTATCGACCGGCGTCGCCACCGAGTTGAGGAAATCAAGGCCGAGCGAGTCTGCGATGAACATCGCGGGTGGTCTGTCCATGGGCGGTCCCTGAAGCAAGCTCACAAAGATGTAACCTATTAAAATGGCATTGACAAGTTACCTCAGGAGAAGATAACCCTCAATTACGGATTTAACAGGTTAGTTCCATGGAGATGGCTATGACCCCAACCACCTATCGCACCGCCGATGTCGATGGCTTCAAGGTGTTCTATCGCGAGGCCGGCCCCAGGGACGCGCCAAAGCTGCTGTTGCTGCACGGCTTCCCGAGCGCCGGCCACATGTTCCGCGATCTCATCCCGCTGCTCGCGGACGGGTTTCACATCGTGGCGCCGGACCTTCCCGGCTTCGGCCAGTCCGACATGCCCGCGCGTGAAACCTTCCGCTACACGTTCGACAATCTCGCGCAGGTGATCGAGCGCTTCACTGAAGTCATCGGCTTCGATCGTTTCGCGGTCTATGTCTTCGACTATGGCGCGCCGACCGGCTTCCGGCTCGCGCTGCGTCACCCCGAGCGCATCACCGCCATCATCTCGCAGAACGGCAACGCCTATGAAGACGGGCTCAGCGACGGCTGGTCTCCGATCAAGGCCTATTGGCAAGATCCCACGCCTGCCAATCGCGACGCGTTGCGCAGCCTTCTCACGCCGGAGGCAACGCGCTGGCAGTACACGCATGGCGTTCCTGATCCGGCGACCGTGTCACCGGACGGACAGAACCTCGACAATTTCTATCTGGCGCGCCCAGGCTCGGACGACGTGCAGCTCGACCTGTTCGGCGATTACAAGAGCAACGTCGCGCTCTATCCGGCCTTCCAGGATTATTTCCGCAAGCACAAGCCGCCGTTCCTGGCAGTCTGGGGCAAGAACGATCCGTTCTTCATTCCGCCCGGCGCGGAGGCGTTCAAGCGCGACAATCCCAACGCCGTGGTGCAGTTCTTCGACACCGGCCATTTCGCGCTGGAGACGCATGCACGGGAGATCGCGCAGAGCATTCGCGCGTTCCTGAAATGACGGCGGGAGGCACGATGGCGCGCAGGCGCGCTCGCGAGCTTCACACGTGCAGGCATTGTCATCAAAAGAGTGCTGCGCGACGGATCCCCTCGCGCAGACCGGCTCAGTTCCTTGCCGGAGCCGTCGCCGCCGCCGAGCGCGCCTGACGCGGCGCCCCCTGTTCGGCAACCGGCAGCGCCGGCGCACGCGAGCGCATGATCGCGGCGTCGATCTCGGCGATGACGCGGCGCTGGATCGCCTCGTTCTTGTCGATCGAGATGTGGCCGACGCCGGTGCCGCGCACGTCGACATTGTCGAGCTTGCCGCGGAACCCGTTTGCGGCGCGCACCGGCTCGCCGGGACCGTCGCCGATATAGATGTTGATGTAGCGCTCCGCCCCGGTCGAGAGCTTGGTCTTGAACACGGAGTCGAGACCGATCGCGAGCTTCACGGGCACGCCGAGCTGATTGAGCTTGGCGATCATGTCCGGCAGCGCGGTGGCGCCGGAGGAATGGCCGACCAGGACGATGGTCTTGAGCCGGCCGGCCTTGTAGGCGGTCGCGGCTTCATCGGCGAGCGAGGACCATGAGACGAAGTTGGCGACCGTCACCGGGATGCCCTGCGCCTGCAGCCGGGCGCCGATGGTGTCGAGGCCGAGCGAAAAGATGTTGAGCACGCCACGGAGCAGATAGACATGCGTGGTCGCGACCTGAGCCTGGCTCGGGGCCGCCCGGGCCGGGGTCGGGCTGATGGCAACAGCTGACAGCAGGAGCAGGCCCATCGCCCAGACGCGGAGGGCGGACAACTGGCTGGCGCCGGCGGTGTGACGGCCGTTCGGTCTCATCGATCTTTTCCCTGGGGACAATACGCTTTGCGATTGGCCGGAATCGTAGCCACGGCGCGCTCGCAGACGCAACAAAGAGCCGCGTGAATGGCAATCTTAGCCACAGCCCGTGACCATCGCGCAACACCTGCCCGAAACCTGCCACTGAAGGGCCTGCTTTGAGACCATTTTTCTCCGGGCAATTGCGGCCGGGCAAGGCCGTTCCTATCTCAGGGCTCCGCTGACCCGCCCTCCCGGCAGGTTCCAGCCTCCCCTCCCCAGCCCCGCCCCTCAGCCCTGCGGCCATCATGTCCTCCATCATTTCCGTCGCCAATCTGTCGAAGACCTATGGGTCCGGCTTCAAGGCGCTCAAGAACGTCAATCTCGACATCAAGCGCGGCGAGATCTTCGCGCTGCTCGGGCCCAACGGTGCCGGCAAGACCACGCTGATCTCGATCATCTGCGGCATTGCCAATCCGAGTGAGGGCCGCGTGCTCGTCGGCGGCGAGGATATCCAGACCTCCTACCGCAAGGCCCGCTCGCTGATCGGCCTCGTGCCGCAGGAATTGCACACCGACGCCTTCGAGAGCGTTTGGGCGACCGTGAGCTTCTCCCGCGGCCTGTTCGGCAAGCCGAAGAACCCTGACCATATCGAGAAGGTGCTCAAGGACCTCTCGCTGTGGGACAAGAAGGACAGCAAGATCATCACGCTCTCCGGCGGCATGAAGCGCCGCGTGATGATCGCGAAGGCGCTGTCGCACGAGCCGCAGATCCTGTTCCTGGACGAACCCACAGCCGGCGTCGACGTCGAGCTGCGCAAGGGCATGTGGGAGGTGGTGCGCACGCTGCAGCAGTCCGGCGTCACCATCATCCTCACCACGCATTACATCGAGGAAGCCGAGGAGATGGCCGACCGCATCGGCGTCATCAACAAGGGCGAGATCGTGCTGGTCGAGGACAAGGCGACCTTGATGCAGAAGCTCGGCAAGAAGCGGCTGACGCTGCACTTGCAGAACAAGATCTCCTCGCTGCCGGAGAGCCTTGCCCATTACGAGCTCGACCTCTGCGATAGCGGCGCGACGCTGGTCTACGACTACGACACCAAGGGCGATCGTACCGGCATCACCAGCCTGCTCAGCGACCTGCGCAACGCCGGCATTCGCTTCAACGATCTCGACACGACGCAATCGTCGCTCGAGGACATCTTCGTCGACCTCGTGAGGACGTCATGAACCACCGCGCCATCCGCGCCATCTATCTGTTCGAAATGGCGCGCACCTGGCGCACGCTGCTGCAAAGCATCGTCTCGCCGGTGGTCTCCACCTCGTTGTATTTCGTGGTGTTCGGCGCCGCGATCGGCTCGCGCATCAGCCAGGTCGAGGGCGTCAGCTACGGCACCTTCATCGTGCCGGGCCTGATCATGCTCTCGGTGCTGACACAGAGCATCGCCAACGCCTCGTTCGGCATCTACTTCCCGAAATTCACCGGCACGATCTACGAGATCCTGTCGGCGCCGATCTCCTATTTCGAGATCGTGCTCGGCTATGTCGGCGCCGCCGCGACCAAGTCGATCATTTTGGGCCTCATCATCCTGGCCACCGCCGGCCTGTTCGTGCCGCTGCACATCCACCATCCAGTCTGGATGCTGGCCTTCCTGGTGCTGACGGCGGTGACGTTCAGCCTGTTCGGCTTCATCATCGGCATCTGGGCCGACGGCTTCGAGAAGCTGCAGATGATCCCGATGCTGGTGGTGACGCCGCTGACCTTCCTCGGCGGCAGCTTCTATTCCATCGACATGCTGCCGCCCGCCTGGCGCACGGTCGCGCTGCTCAACCCGGTCGTCTATCTGATCTCCGGCTTCCGCTGGAGTTTTTACGAGATCGCCGACGTCAGCGTCGCCGTCAGCATCGGGATGACGATTGCCTTTCTGGTGATCTGCCTGGTCGTGATCTGGTGGATTTTCCGCACGGGGTACCGGCTGAAGAACTGATGGCTGTCATTCCGGCGCGCCCGAAGGGCGAGCCCGGAATGACGACCGAAGACTCACCGATAGCAATGGAAGCGGTGGTAGCCGTCGTAGTAGCCGCGGCAGCGGCGGTAATGACGGTGGGGAATGCCGAGCGCACCTTCGACTGCGCCAACGGCGCCGCCGACACCGGCACCAACGACGCCTCCGACCGCACCGCCCACGGGGCCGGCGATCCGGTTGCCTTCATAGGAGCCTTCTTGGGCGCCGCGCACGATGCCTTGGGCGTGGCCGGGATGCGGCAACACCAGCAGCGCGAGCAAGAGGGCGGCGGCCGCGAACAACAGGCGGCCGGGCAAGCTGGCCGGCAGCTTGGCAGCGGCGATATGGGCTTTGTTCATTTTCGGTCTCGGGGAAAGGCCTGGAGGGAAGCGAGTGGCAGCGGCCACGCGCCAGGGGTGACCATCATCAACGCACCGAGCGGCCGAATGGTTGCGCCATTGTGACGAATTGTCGGCGTTGTGAACGCGCGCGCTCGCGAAAATGTCAGTACCGGCGCCCGCCGCGCGGCACAAAGCGGCCTTGCTTACGTCAGGCATCACGTTAACGATGGCCGGAAGGTTACCTTTGCAAGCTGCTGGAACGGAAGCCGGATTGCAGGCATATTGCAGGCCGGGGGACGGAGAGCCGCGGCGCCTTATGTGAACAGGCCGGAGCCAGAACTCAAATGCGTTTCCAGATGCGTCCATTTTTCATTGCTTTCACATCCCTGATGTTTCTCGGCGCAGGCAGCGCGCAGGCCAAGGTCGAGATCACCGTCGACAAGGATAATCAGCAGATGACCGTCGCGGTCGACGGCGTCGCGCGCTATCACTGGCCGGTGTCGACCGGCATCCCCTCGCGCGAAACGCCGAACGGCTCGTTCCGCACCTTCCGCATGGAGGAGGATCACTACTCCAAGGAATTCGACGACGCGCCGATGCCGCACGCGATCTTCTTTACCAAGGTCGGGCACGCCATCCACGGCACGGACTCGGTCGGCCGGCTCGGCTCGCCGGCCTCGCACGGCTGCGTGCGGCTGTCGCGTCAGAATGCCTCGACGCTCTATGCCCTCGTGCAGCAGCAGGGCGTGCTCAACACCACGGTGACGTTGACCGGCTCGGCGCAGGTGGCGCTGGCGCGCAATCCGCGCGGCCGCACCAACAACGCGGTGGCCCGCGCTCCGCAGCAGCCTGCCGAAGAGCAATACGCCACCACCGGCGATCCCGTGAACCTGACGCCGCCGGCACAGCCCGCCCGCCGGTACATGCCGCAGGACGACAGCTACATCTATCCGGCCGACGGCACCGACACCGGCGCGCGTTATCCGGCACCGCGCTCGATCACGCGCCCCTATGGCACGCAGGCCTATCAGCAACTGCCGCAGCCAACCTACGACCAGGGCTACGGGCAGCAGGGCTACTATTATCAGCAGCAGCAGCCTCGCCAGTACTATCAGCCGCGCAACTACTACTACCAGAACTGAGGCTATCTGAACGCGGCATCGCCGCGTTCGACGATCTTTCGCGCCGCATCGACGAAGGCCCGCGCGACGGGCTCGAGGATCTCGGGCCCGGTCGCGCCGAGATCATCCGACGGCGTATGGAACGTGCGATGCCGGCCGGCCATGCCGAGGAAATTGGCGTAGCCCGCCGCGTGCACGTCGCGTAACTCGCCGACCGCCTGTTTCTCCGTCACCAGGCGCTTCGCCGCGACCCTGGCGAAGGCCTCGTCGGTCAGAGCGACGGCGGACTTGCTGAGCACGAGATAGCGCTCTTCCTCGGGCCGGTCGGTGCGGACGCCTTCCGCAAAGGCGTAGCACGCGTTCGACGATCCGAAATGAATCCACGCCAGCGTGTCCTTCGGCGCCGGCGCCCCCTTTTTCAAGAACAGCTCCATGCCGCCATGGCCGATCTCGTGGCCGGCGGTGGCGATGAAGACGAGATGCGCCGGCCATTTCTCGGCAGTAGCGGTGCGCGCCAGCGCGAGAAAGTTGGCGATTCCGGGACCGCGCTCGCAGACGCAGGAATACCAGCCGGTCATCGGCGTGGAGACGACGATGGTCGGGCCGCGGCCGGCGCCGATCTCCGCAAGCACGTTCCGGCCGGCGACATCGCGCTCGTAATGGCCCTTGACGTCGAAGGTGACAGGCATGCCTGCGGCGAGCGCGCGCTCGAACTCCGCGCGCGACTTGGCACCGACCACCATCACCGGCACCGGCCAGGGCGAATCCTCCTGCGTGACGTTGTAGGCGAAGCGATCGTCGGCGAGGTTGCCGATCATCAGCAGGATCGCCGCCGGCTTCTTCGCTACCGCTTCGTTGATGGCGGCACGATGGGTCGGCCCTAGATAGGCGCCGCGATCGAACGGCAGATCGAGCAACAGGATCTTGCCGGCGACATCGCTATCGCGTGCGAGCGGCGCGGACAAATGGAAGCTCGCCCGATCCTCCGGCGGCCACCAAAATGGTGTCGCTTCAACCGTCGTGCCGGCAACTTCGGCGCTGGCCTGCTCGACGACATATTGCCGGCCGAGCACGACGGGCTGAAAGCTGACGTCGAAACCCGCCCGCTTCATCTCGCCGGCGATCCAGTCCGCGGTCGCGCGATCGCCGGTCGAGCTGAAGCGGTGCAGGCCGAATGAGGCATAGCGCGACACGTCTTCATAGAGGCTCGCGCCCGAAAGCACATCCCTGGCTGCCGCCTGTCCGACCATGAGAACCGCCATTGTTGCGATGAAGACCTGCCGCACGTGAGTGGCTCCCTGAACCTTATTTTTGCTGCGCAGTTTCCGCCTTCCGCGGCCGCCGTCAACCGCGAGACTGGACGAAGCGCGCAAAGATTTCATAAGCTGCTGTCTTCTCGAGCGCTGCGAACCCCGATGCCGTCACGTGCCACCACAATTCTGACTGTGCTCTCGGTTCTGATAACGGGGCAAGCCATGGGATTCGATATCGAGGCGCATCGCGGCGGCCGGGCGCTGCTACCGGAGAACACCCTGCCCGCCTTCGCCAACGCGCTGTCGATGGGCGTGGACACGCAGGAGCTTGATGTCGGCGTCACCGCTGACGGCGAGGTCGTCATATCGCACGAACGCGGGCTCAACGCCGATATCACGCGGGATGCGAGCGGCGCCTACGTGGTTCCGCCCGGGACGCCCTTTGTGAAGCTGCGGCTGGCCGACATCAAGGCCTATGACGTCGGCCAGATCCGGCCGGACAGCTCCTATGCGAAACAATTCCCCGATCAGCGCGCCGTGCCCGGGACACGCATCCCCACGCTCGGCGAGCTGTTCGCGCTGGTGCGCAAGTCCGGCAATACGCGCGTGCACTTCAACATCGAGACCAAGATCGATCCGAACCGTCCGGACGAGACGCTCGATCCGCAGGGTTTCGTCGCAAAGCTGCTCGCGGTGATCCAGGCCGAGGGATTTTCAGATCGCGTCATGATCCAGTCCTTCGACTGGAGGACCCTGCTCCTGATCCAGCAGCAGGCGCCGAAAATTCCGACGGTGTACCTGACGCTGCAGCGCGGCTCGGCTCCAACCATCGCGCTCGAGAAAGCGACCAGCTGGACGGCGGGTTTCAGCCCGGCCGATCACGGCGGCTCGCTGCCGCGGACGATCAAGTCTGCGGGCGGCGCGATCTGGTCGCCCTATTTCGGCGATGTGACCGCGACGCTTGTTTCCGAAGCCCATGCGCTCGGACTGCGCGTGGTGGTCTGGACGGTCAACAAGCGTGAAGACATGGCGCGGATGATCGAGATCGGCGTCGACGGGATCATTTCCGATAGACCCGACCTGTTGCGCGAGGTCGCCGGCGAAAAGGGAATTGCGCTGCCTTCGGGAACGCCTGTGGCGCCGTAGCGTCCCGCCGCCTTGTAGCCCGGATGGAGCGGAGCGCAATCCGGCGCCGCTCGCACGTTGGACGCAATCCCGGATTACGCTTACGCTCCATCCGGGCTACGGAGCATCACTCCCCGTCCCGCAAGCGCCGGTACAGCGCGCCGAGGATGTTGGAATAGTCGTCGGTCCACACCCGGACCCTGTCGTCGGCTTCAGTCTGCTCCCATGACTTGGAGGCGGCGAGCCGGCCGATGTCGGCGTCCTCGCGCGCGGAGATGACGACGTCGGTCGAGAAGATATAGTCCGCATCTCGCCCGGAATCCTCGTTGAAGACCCAGCTCTTGAGATCATTGGCGTCGGCGATGCCGACCACGACAGTCTCGAGATCGAGGTGGCGGTTGGACACATGCATCACCACGGCGCCGTGCGGGGCAAGCTTGTCCTTGTAGATCTTCATCGCCTCTTCGGTGGCGAGATGGATCGGGATCGCATCGGACGAATAGGCATCGACGATGATGAGATCGTAAGCGCCGTCCGCCTCCTTGGCGAAGGTGAGGCGCGCGTCGCCGATCACCGGCTTCAGGTCGGGCAGGCAGCTCGAGATGTAGCGGAAATTCTTGGGGTCGCGCGCGGCATCCACCATCGACTGGTCGATCTCGAAGAATTTCCAGTCCTCGCCGGGCTCGGCGGCGCAGGCGAGCGTGCCCGATCCGACGCCGATCGCCGCGACCTTGAGCGGCGCGCCCTTGCGCTCGCGGATCGCGCTGACGGCCTGACCGATGCCGCCGTCCTTGTGATAATAGGTGATCGGTTCGGGCCGGCGGGTGACCGGGGTGCCGTCATTGTTGCGGAAGCGCTCGGCGCCGTGGATGGTGGTGCCGTGCATCAGCACGTGGAAATAGCCGCCGGGCGTCTCCACGATCTTGTGCACGCCGAAGAAGCTGCGCACGGTGGTGACGCGGCCCTCGTCCGCCGGATAGATCCGGATCAATGCCAGCGCCAACGCGACGGTGGCAAAAATCTTCCAGCGGCTCACATTGAGCGCCAGTGTCAGCAGCGCGGCGAGCACGCCGACCGAGCCTGCGACCCAGACGCGGTGATCCTCGAACCAGGTCGAGAGGTTGCCCGTGGTGTAGGACGGCGCAACGAGCGCCACCGCGAGCGCGGCGAGCGCCAGCCAGTACCATTTGACGATGCCGGCGAGGCGCTCGTTCGTGGGCGGGCGGCACAGCGCGGCGAACGCGATCAGGATCGGATATTCAGCGATCCAGGAGAACGTGAAGGGCGCGACGAGGCCGGCAAAGAGGCCGCCGACCATGCCGCCGAACGACAGCGCGACATAGAATCCGGTGAGATATTTGGCAGCCGGCCGCGTCCGCGCCAGCTCGCCATGGCAAGCCATGGCGATGACGAAGAAGCAGAGTTGATGACCGCCGAGCGTCAGCAGCAAATTCTGCTCGCCGCCGAAAGCGAGCAGCACGACGACGCCCGCGATCGCGACCGGCTGGAGCATCAGCATCCATGTGTGCGGCAATAGCGGCCGCGACTGGAACACCACCACCCAGGTGAGCAGATACAGCGACAGCGGCAGCACCCAGAGCAGCGGCGCCGCCGCGACGTCGGTCGAGATGTGCGCGGTGACGGCGATGAGCAGGCCGGACGGCACCGCGGCCAGGAAGATCCAGCGCAGCCGCATCACGAGGCCGGGCGCCGGCGCATTGATCTCCTCGGTTCGCGCGTCGACCACCGCAAGCTTCGGCGAACGCAGCAGCAGCACGCCGCAGGCGGCGATCAGGAGAAGCAGCAGGCCATAGCCGCCGGTCCACAACCGGTTCTGGGTGTGCAACGTGAATATCGGCTCCAGCAGGAACGGATAGGACAACAACGCGAGGAAGCTGCCGATGTTGGAGGAGGCGTAGAGGAAATAGGGATCGTGGCCGGCGGGATGGCCGGTGCGGACGAACCAGGCCTGCAGCAGCGGGTTGTTGGCGGCGAGCGCGAAGAACGGCAGCCCGATCGAGACCACGAACAGGCCGAGCAGCCAGACCGCATAGCCCGAAGCCGGCGGCTCGCCATAGTCCGAGGCAATGCCGAGCGGCAGCGTGGCGAAGGCCGCGATCAGCAGCACCAGATGCACCGCGACCGGAATGATCCGGTTCCTCGCCTGCATCAACAGATGCGCATAGGCATAGCCCGCCAACAGCAGCGACTGGAAGAACACCATGGCCACCGACCACACCGCCGGCGAGCCGCCGAGCCGCGGCAGCACCATCTTCGTGAACAACGGCTGTACCGAGAACAGCAGCAGCGCGCTGACGAAGATCGCCGCGGTGTAGACCGTCAGCAGCAGCCGGTTGCGCGAGGCGGACGGCTGCTCCGTGGCGGCGGGTTGCACGATCGAATCCATGGAAGCTCCGGCTCAAACCCCGGCGGGCGCCGGACGCGCGCAATGGAGCACAAGCCGCCTGAACGGGCAATAAAGGGGCTCGTGATGTTGCAGCGAGGAATGCTTGATATACAGATGTCATTCCGGGGCGCCTCGAAGCGGCGAACCCGGAACCTCGAAATTCCGGGTTCGATGCTACGCATCGCCCCTGAATGATGCCAAGAGAATCATGACCGAAACCGACGTCCTCATCATCGGCGCTGGCCATAACGGCCTCACCTGCGCGGCCTATCTCGCGATGGCGGGTTTGCGCGTGCGCGTGGTCGAGCGCCGCAAGGTGGTCGGCGGCGCCGCGGTCACGGAGGAGTTTCACCCCGGATTCAGCAATTCGGTCGCGGCCTATACCGTGAGCCTGCTCAATCCGCAGGTGATCCGCGATCTCGGCCTCGCCGAGCAGGGACTGCGCATCGTCGAGCGGCGTGCCCAGAATTTCCTGCCCGCGCCCGACGGCAGCTATCTCCTCACCGGCGAGGGACGGACGAAGGCATCGGTCGCGCGGCTGAGTGCGCATGACGCAGGCGCGCTCGACGGGTTTTCACGCGAGCTGGAAGATATCGCCGACGTGCTCAGGCAGTTCGTGCTCCGTGCGCCGCCGAACCTCGTCGATGGTCTTGGCACGGCGGCTGTCCGCGAAGGCATCAACGCCTTCAAGACCGCCAGCATCCTGCGCGGACTCACCCTGGAGCAGAGCCGCAGCCTGCTCGATCTCTTCACCCGCTCCGCCGGCGAGATGCTGGATGAGCGCTTCGAGCATGATCTGGTCAAGGCGCTGTTCGGCTTCGACGCCATCGTCGGCAACTATGCCAGCCCCTACGCCGCGGGCTCGGCCTATGTGATGCTGCATCACGCCTTCGGCGAGGTGAATGGCAAGAAGGGCGTCTGGGGCCATGCCATCGGCGGCATGGGCGCGATCACGCAGGCGATGGCGCGCGCCGCCAAGGCGAGGGGCGTCGTGATCGACACGGATGCCGGCGTGCGCGAGGTGATCGTCGAGCGCGACCGCGCCGTCGGCGTCGTGCTGGAGAACGGGGAGACGATCCGCGCGAAATATGTCGCGGCCAACGTCAATCCAAAACTGCTCTATACGCGGCTGATCGCAGCCGACGCCCTGCCCCAGGACTTCCTCGCGCGCATCAAACACTGGAAGAACGGCTCCGGCACCTTCCGCATGAACGTGGCGCTGGACCGCCTGCCCTCCTTCAGCGCGCTGCCCGGTGAAGGCGATCACCTCACCTCCGGCATCATCCTGGCGCCGAGCCTCGGCTATATGGATCGCGCCTGGCTCGATGCGCGGGCGCAGGGCTGGAGCCGAGAGCCCGTCGTCGAGATGCTGATCCCCTCCACGCTCGACGACACGCTGGCGCCTTCGGGAAAACACGTCGCGAGCCTGTTCTGCCAGCACGTCGCGCCGGAGCTTCCCGATGGAAAATCGTGGGACGAGCATCGTGACGAGGTCGCCGATCTCATGATTGCAACGGTGGATAAATACGCGCCGGGTTTTGCGGCGAGCGTGCTGGGCCGTCAGATCCTGTCCCCGCTCGATCTCGAACGGCAGTTCGGCCTGCTCGGCGGCGACATCTTCCACGGCGCGCTGAGCTTGAACCAGCTGTTCTCGGCACGGCCAATGCTGGGCCATGCCGATTATCGCGGGCCCCTGAGGGGCCTCTACCATTGCGGTTCTGGCGCCCATCCCGGCGGCGGCGTCACCGGAGCGCCCGGCCACAACGCGGCGCAGGTGATCTTGAGCGATCACCGGTCGCTGTTCAAAAGCCGTGGGTAGACCTGTGGATGGGCTGTGGAAAGGCTGTTGGCAGGGCTGTGGCAAACCTACCGTCGTCTTTCAACACAAGCCTGGATCAAGCTGTGGAAAGGGCGCGGGATAAAGAGGGTATAAAGCTGTGGATGGGTCGCGAATAGCGCGCGCACAGGCTGTGGACGTCGAGTGGTATCTCGCATGATCGACGAGAATAGAAACGCAAAAGATATCCGCTGGAGCGAGCAAGTTGCGGCGTCGGTCGTGGATGAATAGCTGGTCGCCAAGCTGATTGCGGAAGATCAGGCCGAACGGGCGCGCCGGATCGTCGCCCAAGACATTCGTCTGCGGCGTCAGGCCACCAAATTCGGACTGAGATTCGACCGGCCTGCCTGCGAGAACCGGCTCCAAAACGACCTCGCCCGCCGGAGGCAATTCCCCGCGCGGGCGCTCGTCAGGCTCAGCCTATGAAGAAAGTGTCCCCGCTGGGAAATGAGGACGGAAATTACTTCAGGGAGCTGCTAATGGACGTGAACTTGTCGTTCAGGGTGACGCCCAGGCTGTTGACCACGGTAATGATCGCAAGAGCGATACCCGCGGCAATCAGACCGTATTCGATCGCCGTTGCACCGGACTCATCCGACCAGAACTTCTGAATCATGTTCTTCAAGACTCGCCTCCGTTTCAATTCCAAGCTGTGTTGGCTTAATTCAACATCCGGAAGGGTACGGAACACAAACTACGGCCCGGTTAACCCGGGAACCGCAACTTGTGGCGATAATTGGCCACAAAAGTTCCAAAAATTGAACTCAACGGAACCTTGAATGCAGCCTTCTCCCACCCATCGCGTCAGCTTTTCGATCGGTAGTGAAGCCGACGCCAGGCGCGTCGTCGACGTGCTCACCGAGATGTTCTTCGAGGGCGATGCGGCCGTTGCGGCCTTCGAACGCCCGGACGGAGAATGGGACGTCACGCTCCATTTCGCCGACGCGCCCGATCAAGCATGGCTACGCGAACTCATTGCAACTTCAGCAGGAAATGAGATCGCCGCGACGCTTGCCTTCGACACCGTCGAGGCCAAGGACTGGGTCAAGGCCAGCCTCGAAGATCTGGTCCCGGTCCCGGCCGGGCGCTTCGTCGTGCACGGCAGCCATGACCGCGATCGGGTGGCGCCGAACAAGCTCGCAATCGAGATCGAGGCGGCGCTCGCGTTCGGCACCGGCCATCACGGCACGACGCGTGGCTGTTTACTGCTGCTTGACCATGTCCTCAAGAGTTCCCGCCCGGCGAACCTGCTCGACCTCGGCACCGGGACGGGCGTGCTGGCGATCGCCGCGGCCAAGGCGCTGCACCGCGCCGTGCTCGCCTCCGACATCGATTTGCCCTCCGTGCGCGTGGCAGCTGAAAACGCCACCCTGAACAAAGTCGGCACGCATGTCCGGGTGATCCGCGCCACCGGCTTTGCCGCGCCGGACTTTGGACGCGCCGGTCCGTTCGACCTCGTTTTGGCGAACATCCTCGCCAACCCCTTGCGGCAATTGGCGGGCCCGATGGCGCGGCATCTCGCAACCGGCGGACGCGTCATCCTCTCCGGCCTGTTGACGCATCAGGCCCCCGCCGTGATCGCCGCCTATCGCGCGCGCGGCCTCGTGCCGCTGAAGCATCTGCGGATCGAGGGGTGGAGCAGCCTGTTGTTGAGGAAGATGGATTGAGCGAGGTGACGCAGGATGGGCAAAGCGAAGCGTGCCCACCCTTTCAGCCTCGAATGAAGCAAACATGGTGGCCACGGCGCCAAGCGCCTTTACCCACCCAACGGCATTATAAATGCCGCCTATTCCGACGGCTTATCGTCCCGCCGCAGCGCGCGCTCGTGCTGCAAGCTGCGCTTGGCTCGGCGCTCGGCAATGCGGTCGATCACCTGGCTGATGACGCTGCGCGGCTTCTTCGGTACCGGAGCAGCCGGGCTGCGGCGCGCCGGCGGCGAAATCTTCTCAAACGTGAACGCTGGCATCGTGTGTCCCCTCGCCGTTGAGATGAACCACCTGCTCGAATTTCCCTGTTGTCCGGACGAAGCGCAACTGCCGCATCCTTTACTCCACTCAATTCGAATGGAACCATTCAAGCACAGTCCATGCCAGATGCGGCGCGAAATGCGTCCAGATTGCGGACTCGTCCCCATGATCCTAAAGTGATCCACCATGTTCGAAGCACACTTCCAGACATTCGAGGAGCCGGAGGCCGGCGTCGCATTGACGGCGCGGCTGGCGGCACTTCGCGAAGAACTCGCCCGTCACAAGCTTACCGGCTTCGTCGTTCCGCGCGCCGATCAGCAGCAGAATGAATACGTACCGCCGTCGGAAGAGCGGCTGGCCTGGCTGACCGGCTTCACGGGCTCGGCGGGATTCGCGGTGGTTCTGAGCCAGGAAGCCGCATTGTTCGTCGATGGCCGCTACACGCTTCAGGCCGCCAAGCAGGTCGATGCAAAGGCCTGGGCCGTGGAATCGCTGATCGACCCGCCGCCGGAGAGTTGGGTCTCGGCGCATCTGAAGGCCGGCGACCGCCTTGGATTTGATCCGTGGCTGCACACTTTTGCGGCAGCCGAGCGCCTGTCCGCCGCTTGCGCCAAGGCCGGCGCCGAGCTCGTTGCCGTCGACAGCAATCCGGTCGACGCGATCTGGCAGGACCGTCCGCAGCCGCCGCTCGCCCCCGTCGCCGTCCACGGACTGCAGCATGCCGGTATCACGGAGGCCGAGAAGCTGAGGCAGATCAGAAGCGAGATCGGCAAGCTCGGCGTCGATGCACTGGTTCTGTCGGACAGCCACGCGGTCGCCTGGACCTTCAACATCCGCGGCGCCGACGTCGCCCACACCCCGCTGCCGCTGTCCTACGCGCTGGTGCCGAAAGACGGCCGGCCCACCATCTTCATCGACCACCGCAAGCTCTCCAACCTCACGCGCGACCATCTCGAGCAATCCGCCGACGTGCGCGAGCCCGATGCGATGGCGCCGACATTGATGGCGCTCGCCAAGGGCGGCGGGTCGATCGCTCTCGACAGCGCTACCGCGGCCGACGCGCTCGGCCGCCTGATCACGGGCGCCGGCGGCAAGCCGGTGCGCGGCAGCGATCCGATTGCGCTGCTGAAGGCAGTCAAGAACGCGACCGAGATCAAGGGTACGAAGACGGCCCATGTGCGCGACGCCGTGGCACTGGCGCGCTTCCTCGCATGGGTCGATCGGGAAGCCCCTAGCGGCAAGCTGACCGAGATCGACGCGGTCGAGGCGCTGGAGACGTTCCGCCGCGACACCGGTGCGCTGAAGGACGTGTCGTTTCCGACCATCTCCGGCACCGGCCCGAACGGCGCCATCGTGCACTATCGCGTCACCCGCAAGAGCAACCGGCGGATCGCGCCCGGCGACCTCCTGCTGATCGATTCCGGCGCGCAATACGAAGACGGCACCACCGACGTCACGCGCACCATGGCCGTGGGCGAACCGACGGACGAGATGCGCGACCGCTTCACCCGCGTGCTCCGCGGCCATATCGCGATCGCGCGCGCGGTCTTTCCGGACGGCACCACCGGCGCGCAGCTCGACACGCTGGCGCGGCAATATCTCTGGGCCGCCGGCGTCGATTTCGAGCACGGCACCGGCCACGGCGTCGGCAGCTATCTCAGCGTGCACGAAGGTCCGGCGCGGATCTCGAAGCTCGGCACCACGCCGCTGAAGCGCGGCATGATCCTCTCCAACGAGCCGGGCTATTACAAGACCGACGGTTTCGGCATCCGCATCGAGAATCTCGAGCTGGTCGTCGCTGCCGAGATCAAGGGCGCCGAGAAGCCGATGAACGCCTTCGAGACGCTGACGCTCGCGCCGATCGACCGCCGGCTGATCGAGGTCGAGATGCTGAGCAAGGGTGAGCTCGACTGGCTCAATGCCTACCACGCGCGCGTGAGGGCCGAGGTGCGGCCGGCGCTGGACGCGGCGACGAAGGCCTGGCTCGATCAGGCGACGGCGGAGCTGACGGCATAGCGCGCATGGCGCCACGCGACTGGCGCAATGCTTGTGCCTAGCCTTCGCTGTCATTCCCCGCGCAGGCGGGGAATCCAGTATTCCAGAGGCAGGAGACGTAGGCGGAGAGGCCGCAGCGTACTGGATCGCCCGCCTTCGCGGGCGATGACACCGACTTTACGGCACGAGCAACGCGCCCAATCGGGCACCATCGTGCCCGCATCATAACCGTCCCAAAATCCGAATAGCCGCATTCCGAAACGCCGATATCCGTCTTGCGCGGGCGCGCTACAGTCGATTCGAATTCGAAAGACGGACGTTTATGCACGGCATGATCAGCAAGCCGCCGAGAACGGCGACCAACCTTGCGACCTCGCGCGCGGTGTTGCTGCTGCTGGTCGTCATGACCGGGATCGCGCCGATCTCGCTCTACATCCTGGTTCCGGCACTGCCGGTGCTGGCGACGAATTTCGGGCGCGACATTTCGATCGCGCAGATGACGGTGTCGCTCTACATGGTCGGCATCGCGCTGTCACAGCTCATCATGGGGCCGCTGTCGGATAGATTCGGCCGTCGCCCGGTGCTGCTGGGCGGCCTCGCGCTGATGGTCGTGGCGAGCGTCGGCTGCATCTTCGCCGAGACCCTGCCGCAATTGATCGCCGCGCGCTTCTTCCAGGCGCTCGGCGGCGCCTCCGGCATGGTGATCAGCCGGGCCATCATCCGCGACATCTACGAGCGTGACCGCGTCGCCTCCATGATCAGCCTCGTGGTCGCCGCCCTGATGATCGGTCAGATGGTCTCACCGCTCACCGGCGGCCTGATCGAGACCGCGTTCGGCTGGCGCGCGATCTTCTATGCCGTCACGGCCGGCGCGCTTACGGTTACCGTCGGCATCGCACTGGCGCTGCCCGAGACGCGCCGCGACCGCGCGGTCGGCAGCGGCGGCTTTCGCAGCGACGTCGGCACGCTGGTCAAGAGCCGCGCCTTCATCGGCTATGTGATGTGCCAGGTGCTGGCCTCGCAGATCATCTTCACCTTCGCCGGCGGCGGTCCTTACATCGTCGTGACGCAGATGGGCCGCAGCAGCGCCGAATACGGCGCGTGGTTCGCAACGACCGGATTTGCGTATCTCGTCGGCAACCTGCTCTGTGTGCGCTTTGCGCCGAGGCACTCGCTGGAGAGGCTGATCTGGTTCGGCCTCGCGCTCCAGCTTGCCGGCAGCCTGTTGAACCTGCTGTGGAGCCTTGCCGGCTGGAACGAAGCTCCGGCCTGGCTGTTCGGCACGCAGATGATCGTGATGGTCGGCAATGCCTTCGTGATGGCAAATTCCGCCGCCGGCGCGATCAGCATCCGCCCCGAGGCCGCCGGCACCGCGTCGGGCGCCATGGGCTTTCTGCAACAGGGCATCGGCGCGCTGATGTCGCAATTCGGCGCCTATCTCGGCGGCCACTCCGTCACAACGCTGCCGCTGACCTCGGCCGTCCTCGCCATCTCGCTGCTATGTGCCTGCATGATGATCTTCGTCGTGCCCCGCCGCGAATTGGTGGTGAGCAAGACGTTGATCGAGCAGGCGGAAGAGGAAGAGAGCGGGGTGATGTGAAGTGGCGGACGGACTCCGGCAGTTCCGATCCAGCACCCGGTTACCACAACCAAAGCGCATAGACAGGCAATAGACTCCCGCATGGGTTGATACAGGTCAATGCGGGCTGGCCGACCTTCGAAGAGCGTAATGGCGGATTCGAGCAGGGAGGAAGGTCATGACCGAACGCAGCGCCGGCTACGACATCAAAAGCGCAATCGATCCTCGAGACGTCGCCAACATGCTCGAGGCGATGAAGCAAATCGGTCTCGATATCTCGGTCCCCGCCGTCAACGAAGAAGCCCGGATCGGCAACGTTCTGTACGCCAGCGGCGGCTGCGACCCGCACGACTGCTCCGGCTTCAAGCCGGGAAGCTGCAGCGGCGTCACATGCCCCACGAAGTCCAGCGCCTGCCCCACCGAAGCATGCTCGACCAAAGTCTGCGCCAACCATACGTGTCAGAGTGTGAGTTGCGGAAAGGTCTCCTGCAACAACTACCACCATTGGGAATCGCGGGCATCGACACTCGGCGCCCTGACCGAAGCGATGTCCAGGCTCCCGGCCGGATCCTGGTCGCAGCTGTCATCCCGTCCGCTCTCAGGACCCGATCTCGCGACCTGACGGTCCATGCCCGGCGACACCGACAATGAAGATCTCGGCCTATAATTGTCTGACCTCATCCTTCGCTCCGGGCAAGCATCTCGCGTTCAACGCGCTGACCGGAGCGTTCCTGTCGCTCGATGCCGAACGGCTCGACGACTACGAGGCCCTGCTTGCGTCGATCGAGACGACAGGGAGCCCACCCGAACCCGTCAGGCCGTTTCAGAAGACCCTGATCGAGAACGGTTTCGTCATTCCGGACGAATGCGACGAGCAGACCGAAATCAGCAACCGCTATCACGGCGGCAAGGCCGCCTCGCGTGGCCTCGGCCTCACTATCGCGCCGACGATCACATGCAATTTCGGATGCGGCTATTGCTTCCAGAGCCATTCGAACACCCGTATGGACGATGCAAGGATCGACGATCTGCTGGCGTTCGTGGACGCCCGGCTGGAAGCCGGGACGTCGCTCAACGTCACCTGGTTCGGCGGTGAGCCGCTGGGCGCATTCGATGTGATCGAAAAACTGGCTCCCCGGCTTCACGCGCTCGCGATGGAGCGCGATTGCACGTTCGGGCACAGCATCATCACCAACGGCTATCTGCTGACGGAGGCACGCGCTGCCTTCCTGGCAAGTATTCCGGGCTTCGGCGATGCGCAGGTCACGCTCGATGGTGCACGGAGGCATCACGACATCCGTCGACCGACCCTTGCCGGCAACGGCACCTTCGATCGCATCCTGGACAATCTGGTGGCCGCGGCCCGGCATATCCCGATCCTGGTGCGCGTGAATGTCGACCATCGAAACGTCGACGGTCTGGAGGAGCTGCTCGATGCGCTCACGGAACGCGGATTGCGCCACGTCGGCGTCTATCTCGGCCATGTCTGGCACTACACCGACGAGGTCGGCGCGACTGATATCCTGACCAAGGAGGAGTTCGCAGCCATCGAGACGCAATTCAAGTTCCTCAAGTTCCGCAAGGGATTCGCCAGCGGGGCCATGTTGCCGCAACCCAAGCGCGGGGCGCTCTGCTCGGCGGACAGCAACAACAGCTTCGTGCTCGGCCCGGGCGGCGGCATCTTCAACTGCTGGAACGAAGCGCACCAGGATGCGCGTCAGGCGCTGGGTCGCTATAGTCCGGCGACGGAGCCGCAGCCCAACGAAGTCAAGCAGCAATGGGCGGGGTATGAACCATCAGCCAAACCCGCGTGCCGGAGCTGTCACGTCGCGCCGCTGTGTATGACGGGCTGTCCTTGGGAAGCGGCGAAAGTGACCGACACAGGCGACTGCATCTCGGCGCGCTTCAATCTCGCCGACCAATTGCGGTTGTACGATCTCGAGCAATCCGTGGCACTCGCGGACAAGACCAGGCAACAATCGGCAGGGGCCGCCGGGATCGCCTGAGGCCGGGGGAGGTCACGGCGCCGGCGGTCACTCCCCGATCAGCTTCAGCCACTCGTCCTCGGTCAGCACCTTGACGCCGTGCTTGTTGGCCTCCGTCAGCTTCGAGCCCGCGCCGGGGCCGGCGACGACGAGATCGGTCTTCTTCGACACCGAGCCCGACACCTTCGCCCCCAAGCGCTCAGCCGTGGCCTTGGCCTCGTCGCGCGTCATCTTCTCCAGCGAGCCCGTGAACACCACGGTCTTGCCGGCGACGGCGGAGTTGCTCTTCGGCTTCTCGGCGTCGACGATCTCGACCTCCCTGGTCAGCCGCTCGACGATGCCGCGATTGTGGCTCTCGCCGAAATAATCGGCGATGCTCTTGATCACGGTGTCGCCGATCTGGTCGAGCGCGTCCATTTCCGCCATCGCCTCCTCGTCGCCCTTGGCGACCTTGAGGCAGGCGTCGTGGAAGGCTTCCCACGAGCCGTAGCCGCGCGCCAACGCCAGCGCCGTGGTCTCGCCGACATGGCGCATGCCGAGCGCATAGATGAAGCGCTCCAGCGCAATCTTGCGGCGGCTCTCGATGGCGCCGAACAGGTTGCGCACCGAGATTTCGCCGTAGCCCTCGACCTCTTCCAGCTTGAGCTTCGAATTGCGCTTCTCGAGCGTGAAGATGTCGGCGGGCTCCTTCACCCATCCCTCGTCGAAGAAATACTGCAACTGCTTCTCGCCGAGACCGTCGATGTCGAAGGCGCGGCGCGACACGAACAGCTTGAGATGCTCGATCTTCTGATAGGGGCAGGCGAACTCGCCGGTGCAGCGGGCGCGCGCTTCCTCTTCGCCGGCGGCGGTCTCGCCGCGCACGACATCGGTGTGGAGCGGACACGGACACTTCTTCGGGAAATGGAATTCGCGGGCACCCTTCGGCCGCTTGTCGAGGACGACGTCGACCACTTGCGGGATCACATCGCCGGCGCGCTGGATCACAACGGTGTCGCCGATCCTGATGTCGCGCCCCTCGCGCAACACCTCGCCCTTGTTGCCGATGCCCTTGATGTAGTCCTCGTTGTGCAGCGTGACGTTCTGCACGATCACGCCGCCGACGCCGACCGGCTCGAGCTTGCCGACCGGCGTGAACGAGCCGGTACGGCCAACCTGGATCTCGATGTCGCGCAGCACCGTCATGGCGCGCTCGGCCGGAAATTTGTGGGCGATGCCCCAGCGCGGCGTGCGCGAGACGAAGCCGAGGCGCTCCTGCCAATCGATGCGGTCGACCTTATAGACGACGCCGTCGATGTCATAGTCGAGCTCGGCGCGTTCTTCCTCGATGCTCTGATGGAACGCGATCAACTCCTCGACCGAATGGCAGAGCTTGGTCAGCGGATTGGTCTTGAAGCCGCAGCGCTCGAACCAGTGGATCATGCCGCTCTGGGTCTCCTCCGGCATCGCGCTCATCTCGCCCCAGGCATAGGCGAAGAAGCCGAGGGGGCGCGAGGCGGTGATGGTCGGGTCCTTCTGGCGGAGCGAGCCCGCGGCCGAGTTGCGCGGATTGGCGAAGATGGTGTCTCCGGCCGCCTTTTGCCGCTCGTTGAGCGCAAGAAAGGCCTTCTTGGTCATGTAGACTTCGCCGCGCACCTCGCAGATATCGGGGATGTTGCGGCCCTTCAGCTTCTGCGGCACGTCCTCGAGCGTGCGGATATTGGCGGTGACATCCTCGCCGACCGCACCGTCGCCGCGCGTCGCCGCGGTGACGAGCTCGCCGCCTTCATAGCGCAGGGACATCGAAAGCCCGTCGATCTTGGGCTCGGCGGAGAAATTGATCTTGTCGTCATCGAGCTTCAGGAAGCGCACGATGCGGCCGACGAAGTCGCGCACGTCCTCCTCGGCAAAGGCGTTGTCGAGCGACAGCATCGGAACGGAATGCCGGACCTTCTTGAAGCGGCCGGACGGCGCGGCGCCGACCTTCTGCGACGGCGAATCCGCGCTGACGAACTCCGGAAAGCGTTTTTCGATCGCATTGAGGCGCTGCCGCAGAGCGTCGTACTCTGCGTCAGTGACGGTCGGCGCGTCTTCCTGATAGTAGCGCTCGTTGTGCCCCTCGATCTCGAGCGCCAGCCGCATGTGCTCGACCTTGGCCTGTGCCTTGGTGAGATCGGCGACGTCGCGAGGCGGTTTCGATTTTGCTGCTCTGGCCATTATACTTAAAGTTGTGGCTCGTCGTTCCGGGATGGTCCGAAGGACCAGACCCGGAACCTCGAGATTCCGGGATCGCGCTTCGCGCCCCGGAATGACGAAGTCGTGGGAGGGGCTATGGCGTATTACGTCTATATTCTAGCAAGCCGACGCGATGGGGCAATCTACGTTGGCATCACCAATGACCCGGTGCGCCGCGTCTATGAACATCGAATCAAAGCGGTCCCTGGATTCGCCGCTAGATACAACATATCCCGGTTGGTTTGGTTCGAGGCCTATGACGATCCAATCTCGGCAATCTCACGCGAGAAAGAACTCGAGACGTGGAGGCGGGCTTGGAAAACCCAGCTGGTCGAAAAGGACAATCCAAACTGGGATGATCTATACGAGTCGAACTGCAATTGAGCAGTCATTCCGGGGCGGCTCGAAGAGCCGAACCCGGAATCTCGAGATTCCGGGTTCGATGCTGCGCATCGCCCCGGAATGACGGTGGAAGCCTAAGCCGTCGCCGCCTTGAGCAGCCGGTCCGCGGCCGCCCTCGCCTCGGCGGTGATCTCCGCGCCGGCCAGCATGCGCGCGATCTCCTCGCGGCGGTGGTCGGCGGCGAGCGCGTTGACGCGGGTGGCGACGCGCTTGCCCTTGTCGAGGGCGTCCTTGGAGATGAGCAGATGCTGGTCGGCGCGGGCGGCGACCTGCGGGGCGTGGGTCACGGCCATCACCTGGACCTTGCCGGCCAGCCGCGCCAGGCGAGCGCCGATGGCGTCGGCAACCGCGCCGCCGACGCCGGTGTCGATCTCGTCGAAGACGAGCGTCGGCGCCGAGCCGCGATCGGACAGCACGACCTTGAGCGCCAGCAGGAAACGCGACAGCTCGCCGCCGGAAGCCACCTTCATCATCGGCCCCGGCTTGGTGCCCGGATTGGTCTGGACCCAGAACTCGACGCGGTCGAACCCCTGCGGCCCCGGTGCGGCTTCGTCGGTCGCGACCTGGGTCATGAATTTTGCGCGTTCGAGCTTGAGCGGGGCGAGCTCGGCGTTGACGGCCTTGTTGAGCTTCTCCGCCGATTTCTGCCGCGCCAGCGACAGCTTCTTGGCAGCGGCGGCATAGCGACTGTCCGCCTCGATCGCGGCCTGCTCCAGCTTCTTCAATTGCGAGGCGCCGGCATCGATCATCACGACGTCGGCGGCATATCTGGCGGCCAGCGCGGCGAGCCCGTCGACCGGCGTCGAATATTTCCGCGAGGCGGCGCGCAGGGCGAACAGCCGTTCCTCGATACGCTCGAGCTCGGCCGGATCGAAGTCGGTGGCAGCGAGCGCGGCCTGGAGGTGCTGGTCGGCCTCCTCCAGCGCGTTGATCGCGGCGTCGATCGCCTTCACGGCGGGCTCGACCAGCGCCGGCGAATTGACGCCGCGGCGCTCCAGCCGGCGCACGGCGGCCGACAGGGCCGCGACCGGCGAATGATTGCCGCCGACCGCCTCCTGTGCCTCGCGCAGATCGGAGGCGATCTTCTCGCCCTGCATCATGGTGGTGCGGCGATGGGCGAGCGAGGTCTCCTCGCCGTCCTTGGGCGCAAGCTGCTTCAGCTCGGCCGAGGCGTGACGCAGATAGTCGGCCTCCCGCGCGGCGCGCTCCATGCCGGCGCGATGCTCCTCGAGCGCGGTGTTGGCGGTGCGGCGGGCGTCCCAGAGCGTTTCGACCGCGGCGACGTCCTTCTCCAGCCCGGCGAAGGCGTCGAGCAAGCGGCGGTGGGTGGCGGCATCGACCAGCGCGCGCTCGTCATGCTGGCCGTGGATCTCGACCAGGGCGGCGCCGACCGCCTTCAGCGTCTGCACGCTGATCGACTGGTCGTTGATGAAGGCACGGGTGCGGCCATCGGTGAGCTGCACGCGGCGCAAGATCATTTCGCCGGTATCGTCCAGACCGTTCTCGGCGAGGATCTTCGCCGCGGGGTGATTCTTGGGGACATCGAACACGGCCGTCACCTGCCCCTGCTCCGCGCCGTGGCGCACGAGGCCGGCATCGCCGCGGCCGCCGAGCGCCAGCGCAAAGGCATCAAGCAGGATGGATTTGCCCGCACCGGTCTCGCCGGTCAAAACCGCGAGCCCGGCGGCGAATTCGATATCGAGCCGTTCGATCAGGACGATGTCACGGATCGACAGACGCGCCAGCATGGAACCCTATTTCCTAGCCGAGACCCATTTTCTTGAAGGTCTTGCTGATCCAGGACCCCTGATTCTCGCTCGGCTCGAGACCGCCGGATTTTACAAGATTATAGGCGTCCTTGTACCAGCGGCTGTCAGGAAAATTGTGGCCAAGCACAGCCGCCGCGGTCTGCGCCTCCCCCACGATGCCGATCGCCATATAGGCTTCGGTCAGCCGGTAGAGCGCCTCTTCGACATGGCGGGTGGTCTGGTATTGTGTGACGACGGTCTTGTAGCGGTTGATCGCGGCCGTGTAGTCGCGCTTCTGCGCGTAGTAGCGGCCGGTATTCATTTCCTTGCCGGCGAGCTGGTCGCGCGCGCCCTCGATCTTGGCCTTGGCGGACGTCGCGTATTCCGAGTTCGGATATTTGCGCACCACCTCTTCCAGCGCGGCGATCGCCTTCTCGGTGCGAGCCTGGTCGCGGCTGACGTCCGGGATCTGGTCGTAATGTGAGGCTGCGATCAGATATTGCGCATAGGCCGCGTCCGGGCTGCCGGGATGCAGCGTCACGTAGCGCGTGGCGGCGCCGATGCAGCCGTCGTAGTCACCGCCCTGGTAGGACGCATAGGCCGACATCAGCAGCGATTTACGGGCCCAGTCGGAATAAGGATGCTGGCGGTCGACCTCTTCGAACTTCTTGTTCGCCGCCTTCATGTCCTTCTTCTCGTTCATGAGGTACAGGCCCTCATTGTAGATCTTGTCGGCGGGCTCCTCGACGAAGGTGTCGTCCTTGGCGGTGAACTTGTCCCAGAGCGAGCCGGTGCCGCAGCCGGCGAGCGGCAGTGCAAGCAGAACGAAGGTGACGGCCTGAAGCAGCCCACGGGCTCGCGACGAGACCTCTCGGGACGAGGCCTGGAAATAT
Source organism: Bradyrhizobium nitroreducens (assembly GCF_002776695.1). Lineage (GTDB taxonomy): Bacteria > Pseudomonadota > Alphaproteobacteria > Rhizobiales > Xanthobacteraceae > Bradyrhizobium > Bradyrhizobium nitroreducens. The sequence continues at coordinate 4,971,410 of NZ_LFJC01000003.1, read as the reverse complement.
CCGCGCGTCATACGCTGTGCCGACATGAGTTTAAGCCCTGACGCCCTGTGATGCGGTGCCCGCCAGCCCATGAACCCCGTCATGGGCGCGAAATGTAACCGTGGTGCCTTGCCATGCGACCACGCCGATGTATCCGAAAAGCGATCTTTAACCAACCGGATAGGCAGGCATTCCGCCCGGATTAAGGCGAACTTGCCGCAATGCTAGCCGATCATGGTTACCAGGAGTTTCCCGGGGTAGCCGCGGCCAATGCCCGCGACGGTAAGGCCGTCAGGATACGTCCGGCCCGTAGGCCGCAGCGATCCGGCCGCCGACGATGCCGCGACCGACGTCGCCCACGGGACGCGTGGTGCGGCGGGCCGCCTCGCCCTCGACCACCCGCCAAGCGGTACGATCGGCGAGCAGCGCGGTCAGGACAGCGTGGTTGAGCTTGTGGCCGCCACGCACCGAGCGGTAGGCGCCAAGCAGCGGCAGGCCGGCCAGCGAGAGATCGCCGATCACGTCCAGTACCTTGTGGCGGGCACATTCATCGGCGTAGCGCAGGCCCTCGGGATTGAGGAGCCGTTCCTCGTCGAACACCACGGTGTTGCCGAAGGAAGCACCGCGACCGTAGCCGGCAGCCCAGAGCCGCGCTTGATCGCACATCAGACCGAAGGTCCGGGCGCGCGCAACTTCACGGCGGAACCGCTCCGGCACCAGCTCCAACGTGTAGCTCTGCCGACCAATCACGGGATTGGCAAAATCGATCTCGACTTCGGCGCGGAAGCCATCGGCATAGGGCCGCAATTCGCCAAAGGAGTCGCCGATTGCGACAGAGATGGGCTTCAAAACCTGGATGAAGCGGCGCGGCGCCGGTTGAGTGACAATCCCAGCCTGATCGATCGCCGCAACGAAGGCCGCGGCGCTGCCGTCCATGATCGGCACTTCCGGACCGTCGACTTCGATGGTGGCATTGTCCACGCCCATGCCGCGCAAGGCTGCCAGAACATGCTCGGCGGTAGAGACGAGCGGTCCCTCGCTGTCACCCAGCACGGTCGCGAGATCTGTCGCAACCACTTGCCCGGCCGTCGCCTGAACTTCGCGGTCACTTCCCTCGAGCCCGGTGCGGACAAAAATAAAACCCGCGTCGACAGGCGCGGGCCCAAGCGTCAGGGTAACGGGAAGACCGGAATGAACGCCAACGCCTGCCACGGAGGCTTGCGCACGAAGCGTTGTTTGCCGGCTAAATTTCATCAGGAACCCGCCCCACTACGACCCACTGCGACTTATACGAGACCCGCTTGGCCGGCCAGCGCCGACGCTTACGAATCTCCGTATCCCCAAGTCACGGCAAACCATAGTCACTGCCTCAAACAGCGCCAACTCACGCTTTTTTACCGATTGTTACCCCAAACCTGCCGTATTCGCGCCAAGGCTTAACCAAATTGCGCCGAGGTTTTGGGCCGTCTCCGGCAGTTTTACTGAACACCCGAATACGTAATTAATGATTTAAAATCAGTTGTTTGGTCGCATAATCGCGGCATGCAGGGGACAAAAGGAAAGGTCCCGGCAAGCTTGTTGCCGGGACCCTTTTTCGTCCGCCTTATTGTAACAATCCTCAGGTCGCCTGCCGCCGCAGGAAGGCCGGGATATCAAGATGGTCGTCGCCCTGTGGCGTCGGCGCAACAGGCGCCGGTCGGCCATGCATGTCCAGCCCCTGGGGCGCGGGACGGCGAGCATACTCGGATACCGGCTCACTCGACGCGATCTGCTGCGCCACGGTCTTCTGCGGGCGGCGCTCGGGCAGCGGCGGCATCGCGGGACCGGCGGTGCGGGCGGCGGGCGCCGGCTCGCTCTCCTCGTCACGACGGCCGAGGCCGACATTGGCGAGGCGCTGCAGCAACGACAGCCGGGTCTTGTGCGTGGGCTCTTCCTCGACCTCGCCACGGGCCTGGCGAATCTCGGCCTGGGCCTGGATCGGCAGTTCGTCGATACGCGGCATCCGGGGCGCACGGCTCGGCCCCCGCTCGGCCTGCGGCGGGATGAAGGTTTCGGGCGTCATCGGCTCCTGGATCGCAAGCGGGGCCTGCTCAGGCTCCGGAAACAGGGTCGGCTTCTGCGCGATCGGACGCACGGTCACGTCGCCATAGGTCTGGGTCGGCGCAGGTGCCTGCGGGACATCAGCAACGGCAGCCGCGATGGCGGCGAGCGCGGCGCGCTCGACGTTCGGACGGGGCGCCATCGGCGAGGCAGCGGTCGGAGCCTGGGCTGCGGGGATCGAGGATTCCAGCTTCTGGGCGCGTTCGGCCAGGCGCTGGTTGTCGGCGCGCAGACGCGCGGTCAGGTCGGCGAGACGGCTCTCGGCGGCTGCGGCCGGAGCTGCGGGCGCCTGCTGCGCCTGGGGCGCGGCGTTCGCGACCGGAGCGGAGGTCGCCTGGCTGTTGCGGGCGATCGCAGCCTGCTCGATGCCGGTGGCGACGACCGAGACGCGGATCAGGCCGTCGAGCGCTTCGTCGAATGTGGCGCCGACGATGATGTTGGCGTCCTGGTCGACTTCCTCGCGGATGCGGGTCGCGGCTTCGTCGACCTCGAACAAAGTGAGGTCCTTGCCGCCGGTGATGGAGATGAGGAGGCCCTTGGCGCCCTTCATCGAGGAATCGTCGATCAGCGGGTTGGCGATCGCGGCTTCGGCGGCGGTCAGCGCGCGCTTGTCGCCGGAGGCTTCGCCGGTGCCCATCATCGCCTTGCCCATCTCGCGCATGACGGCGCGGACGTCGGCGAAGTCGAGATTGATCAAACCTTCCTTGACCATCAGGTCGGTGATGCAGGCGACGCCCGAGTAGAGCACCTGGTCGGCCATCGCGAAGGCGTCGGCGAAGGTGGTCTTCTCGTTGGCGACCCGGAACAGGTTCTGGTTCGGGATGATCAGGAGCGTGTCCACGACCTTGTGAAGCTCGTTGATGCCGGCTTCAGCCGTGCGCATGCGGCGGCCGCCCTCGAAGTGGAAGGGCTTGGTCACGACGCCGACGGTGAGGATGCCCATGTCGCGCGCGGTCTTGGCGATCACGGGAGCAGCGCCCGTGCCGGTGCCGCCGCCCATGCCGGCGGTGACGAACACCATGTTGGCGCCCGAGAGATGGTCGCGCAGCTCGTCGATGACTTCTTCAGCAGCAGCAGCACCGACGTTCGGCTGCGAGCCGGCGCCGAGGCCTTGCGTGACCGCGGTGCCCATCTGCACGATGCGCTGCGCCTTCGACATCGTCAGCGCCTGCGCGTCGGTGTTGGCGACCACGAAGTCGACGCCCTGAAGGCCCGCCGTGATCATGTTGTTGACGGCGTTGCCACCGGCGCCGCCGACGCCGAACACGGTGATCCGGGGCTTCAGTTCGTGAATATCAGGAACGTTGATGCTGATGGTCATGTTTGCCTCTCGATCACGCGCGCGTGGGTTCGCCCCGGCCAGCGGCCGCGGGAGTTGGTGAAAGTCGGGAATTGCGGAAATGATTCATCAGAAGCCCTCGCGTAGCCATCGTCCGACCTTTCCGAAATAGCCGCCGGTCCCTGTCTTGACCTGCTGCCGCGTATGCCGCGGTTCGACATGTTCGAGGTGAACATATTGCGGGTAGACGAGGAGTCCGGCCGGCACCGCGAACGCGGCGTTCTTCGCCTCGTTGGGCAGCCGGCCGAAGCCGAGCGGACGTCCGACCCGCACGGGCCGGCCGAGAATCTGGGTTCCGAGTTCGACGAGGCCGGTGAGCTGCGAGGCTCCGCCCGAAAGCACGACGCGGCCGTTGGGCTCTGAGGCGAAGGGCGAATCCTTCAACTTGTCCCGAACCATTTCGAAGACTTCCTCGGCACGGTGCTTGACGATGTTGGCGATGGTGGCGCGGGAAACGATCTGCGGCAGATCCTGCTCGTCACCGGCCGTCGGCACAGACATCAGCTCACGCGAGTCCGATCCGCCGGTGATGACGGTCCCGTATAACGTCTTGATTCGCTCGGCATCGGCAATGGTCGCGGAGAGTCCGCGCGCCAGATCCATCGTGATGTGTTGCCCGCCGACCGCAAAACCCGCCGCATGCACGAAACGGCCGCCGGAATAGACCGCGATCGTGGTGGTGCCAGCGCCCATCTCGACGACGGCAGCGCCGAGATCGGCCTCGTCGTCGGTCAGCACCGACAGGCCGGCCACATAGGGGCTCGCCGCCATGGCTTCGACATTGATGTGGCAGCGCTCCACCGCCAGCATCAGGTTCCGCGCCACGGTGGCGTCGCAAGTGACGACGTTCATGTCGATGCCGAACTGGTGGGCAACCATGCCGCGGGGGTCGCGGATGCCCTTGACGCCATCGAGCGTGTAGCCGACCGGCAGCGCGTGCAGCACGGTGCGGCCTTCGCCGGTGGCGTGGCGCATGCCGGTGGAGGTGACGCGGCTGACATCGGCCTGCGTCACGGCGCCGCCGCGGATGTCGGCTGCGGCCTCGACCAGCTGGCCGGAAAGCCGGCCACCGGAGACCGAGAGCAGCACGGACTCGACCCGCACCTTGGCCATCTTCTCCGCGAGCGCGACGGCTTGGCGCACCGCCTGCTCGCATTCGCCGAGATCGATCACCGCGCCGGCCTTCATGCCGCGCGACTGGATCTGGCTGTATCCGATCAGTTCCACCGCATGGGTGCGGCCGCGCAACGCCTCACTTGGCGCAGACGGCTTCAGCCGCGCGATCATGCAGGCGATCTTGCTGGTGCCGATGTCGAGGCAGGCGACGAGGCCGCCGCGCTTATGCGGCATCTGGCGGGTCTTCGGCGTCTGGGTGCGATCGAGACCGGTCATGCGGAATCCCCGGTCTTCTTTTTCTTCTTGTCCTTGAACAGATCCTCGCGCGCCTTGGCGGCGTCCTCGGATAGCTGCACCACCAGCCGATCGGGCAGGCGCATGTCGACGGCGACGATGTCGCGGGAGAACAGCCGGTCCTCCTTGTCGAGCTTGGACAGCATCGCGAGCGCGTTGCCGACGTCCTGCTCGGGCAGGCGGATGTCGAGGCCGTCCTTCAGCCTCAGATTCCAGCGCCGCTCGCCGACGTAGATCGCCGCCTTCGTCACCGCATTGACCTGCGGATAGCGTGCCAGCAGCGCCAGGAAATCGCGGGCCTGGGTTTCGGCGCCCTTGCCGACCACGAGCGGCAACGACAGGAAGCGGCGCGAGACATAGGGCTCGAGCACGGCACCGTCGTCGGCGATGACCGAGAGCCGTCCGGCCTCCTGCCACAGCGCGAACGCCTTGCGCTCGGTGAGCTCGATCATGAGCCGGCCCGGGTAAAGCTTCAGCACGGTCGCGTCCGCAATCCAGGGATTGGCCTTGAGCTTGTCGCGCACCGCGTCGGCGTCGAGGAACAGCAGCGAAGAGCGGCCGCTGACGCCGCCGATCGCCAGGATCTCGTCCTGGGTGAGCTGCTTGCGGCCGTTGATCACGACCGAGGTGATGCGGAACCCGGCGGAATTGGCCAGCGCGTTACGGGCGTCGCTCACCGCCGTGATGAAATCCTGGAGATGGCCGCCCTTGACGATGCCGAAGCCGCAGCTGCCGATCAGCAGCAGCACGGTCATGCTGATCCCGACCCGGCGCGGCAGATAGCGCTCGACCAGCGCGACCAAGCGCGGCGGCGGCTCGCGCTCGACGACGGCCTTGGCCCGGGCCTTGGTCTTGATCCTGTCCTTGGCGGCGGCGCGGGCCTCAGCGTGCTTGTCCTGCATCCACTCGCGCAGAAGCACGACCGCTCCGATCGCGGCCGCCTTCAGGTCAGCTTGGGGCCTCAGCGATCTGAAAAAGGACCGGGTGAGGCTTCCTGCTCCATCCATTGCACGAGCTCGTCAACAGTTTCCCCGCGACATCGCGCGGATCCTGGCGAACATGACGTCTCGGACGTGCCGGGTCGGGTGCTGGTCTTCAGCAGAAGAAGCCACTCCCCTTCAAAGCGTGCGCCGGGGGTGACATCACCCGCGACAGCTCACGCGCCGGCAGCCAAAGCGCCATATGCGCCGCCAGCGTTAACCTTCGGACGTCCTGGTAAACAAAAGGTAAAGTTCGTTAACGTCCGGCGCATTTTGCCCCGCTCTGTGAGGCATTTGTACCGCGATGTCCGGCATTTTACCGGTTTTGGACGCCAAACCGGCCCATTTCGCCGATGCGGCCGTTAACCAGTCCTAACTATTTCCGTACGCCCCGCCCGGCGAGCTCGACCAGGCCGCGCAGGAAGTCGTCGAACGCGATGCCCTCGGCTTTCAGCGCCTTGGGGTAGAGCGAGGACTTGGTCAGCCCGGGGAGCGTGTTGGTTTCGAGATAGACGAGACCCTTGGCCGAGACGATGAAGTCCGAGCGGGAATAACCGGTGCAGGACATCGCCCGGTGCGCCAGCATCGCCTGCGCCTTCAGCGCGGCGGTGATTTCGGGTGCGAAACGGCCGGGGCAGATCTCCTGGGTCGTCGACAGGAGGTATTTTGCGGCGTAGTCGAAATTGCCCTCGCCCGGAATGATCTCGATCGGCGGCAGCGAGATGATCGAGCCATCGGTGCGCTCCAGCACGCCGCAGGTCGCCTCGACGCCGGCGATATAGGGCTCGATCACGTAGTCCTCGTGCTTGGCCGCGTTGCGGACGGCGACGAGGTCCTGCCTGGCGTTGACGAAGATCAGGCCATAGCTCGATCCGTCACGGGCCGGCTTTGCGATCAGCTTTCCGTATTCGGCGAAGGCCTCATCGATATCATCAAGCGCAATGTTGGCCGGCGGCGTCACGCCGCCGAGCGCGGCGAAGCGCTTGGCCGCGATCTTGTCGAAGGCGAGATGCGAGGACGCCGAGCCGGAGCCGGTGAAAGCCACGCCGCGCGCCTCGCACATCACCTGCAATTCGCCGTTCTCGGCCCGTCCGCCATGCAGGCCGAGCACCAGCACGCGATCTTCTGCCTTGGCCCGGTCGAGCGCCTGCTCCAGCGGAATGCCTGACGTTCCCGGCTTGAACTCGTCCTCAAACGGACGGGCATGTTCGAGCAGCTGCTTGGACTGCACCACATGCACCTTGTCCTCGACGTCCCACCACCAGAGATCGGCCTCGGGCAGTGCCTGATGCAGCGCCTGGGCCGAAGCGACCGAAACCAGACGCTCCCGGTTGGAGCCGCCGAAGAGGATGGTGATGCGCATGGTCATAGTCCGTAATCTCTCTCGTTCGTCATTCCGGGGCGCGACGAAGTCGCGAGCCCCGGAATGACACTCACACGGAAACCCCGATCCGCTTGATTTCCCAGTGTAGCTCAATTCCGGAATTTGCCTTCACCCGTTCGCGCACGGTCTCGCCCAGCGCCTCGATGTCGTGCGCGGTGGCATCGCCGGTGTTGATCAGGAAGTTGCAGTGCATCTCGGAGACCTGCGCGCCGCCGACACGCAAGCCGCGGCAGCCGGCGGCGTCGACCAGCTTCCAGGCCGAATGGCCGGGCGGATTCTTGAAGGTCGAGCCGCCGGTCTTCTCGCGGATCGGCTGCGCGGTCTCGCGATGGCTTTGCACCTCCGCCATGCGCGCGCGGATCGCATCAGGATCCCTGATCTCGCCGCGAAAGCGCGCGGAAGTGAAGATGATGGAGGGATCGACGCCGCTGTTGCGGTAGACGAACTTCATGTCCGCGTTGGAGAACACGTGCTTGGTGCCGTCGCGCCCGACGCCCCTCGCCTCGATCAGCACGTCCTTAGTCTCGCCGCCATTGGCGCCTGCATTCATGCGCAGCGCGCCGCCGATGGTGCCGGGAATGCCGAAATAGAATTCGAGCCCGCCGATATTGGCGGAGGCCGCGACTTCCGCCACTCGCTTGTCGAGCGCCGCCGCGCCCGCGGTGACGACATCGCCACTCGCACTCGCTTCGCCAAAGGCACGCGGCGCAAGCCGGATCACGACGCCCGCAATGCCGCCGTCGCGCACGATGAGGTTGGAGCCGACGCCGACGACATGGACGGGAATGTCGGAGGCGAGATGCGCGAGGAAATAGGCGAGATCGTCCTCGTCCGCCGGCGTGAACAGCACCTGCGCCGGACCACCGACGCGAAACCAGGTGAGCTCGGCGAGCGACTGGTTGGCCAGCAGCCGGCCGCGCAAGTCCGGCATCGCCACTTTGAGAGCGGGGGTGATGTCGGGAAAGGTCACGTCGTCACCTCACGTGAGGGACGCAAGCGTTCTCCGTTCCCTCCCCCCTTGTAGGGGAGGGTCAGGGAGGGGGGTAGCCCCAAGCGAGATCGGAGTTTGTGGCTACCCCTCTCCCCCGCCCTCCCCCACAAGGAGGGAGGGAGCGCAGTTTGCCGTGCGGCTGGCTGCAAGCCTCCCATCGGCATGCTCACCCCAACGCCTTCAACTGATCTGGCAAGGCATATGCCCATTGCGTGATGTTGCCCGCGCCGAGGCACACGACGAGATCGCCGGACTTCGCCAATCCCTTGACGATGCCGGCAAGCTCCGGCGCCGCCCGCAGCGGCACCACCTCGCGATGGCCATGCGCGCGCAAGCCTTCCACGAAATGATCGCGGTCGATGCCCTCGATCGGCGCTTCACCGGCGGCATAGACGTCGGCGACAACAACCGCGTCCGCGTCGTTGAAGCAGGTGCAGAATTCCTCGAACAGCGATTGCAGGCGGGTGTAGCGATGCGGCTGCACCACGGCGACGATCTTGCCATTGGTGGACTCCCGTGCCGCCTTCAGCACCGCCGCGATCTCGACGGGATGGTGGCCGTAGTCGTCGATCACGGTCACTCCGTTCCATTCGCCGGTCTTGGTGAAGCGCCGCTTGACGCCGCCGAAGCCGGCGATCGCCTTGCGGATCGCCTCGTCGGAGACGCCGAGCTCGCGCGCGACCGCGATCGCGGCCGTCGCGTTGGAGGCGTTGTGGCGGCCCGGCATCGGCAGCATGAGGTCAGCGATCTCATGCACGGCGCCGGTCTTGCGATCGCGGAACGCGACCTTGAATTTCGATCCGCCACCCATCGGCGTGAGATCGACCAGCCGCACGTCGGCCTGCGGGTTCTCGCCATAGGTGATGATGCGGCGATCCTCGATCTTGCCGACCAGGCTCTGCACCACGGGATGATCGATGCACATCACGGCAAAGCCGTAGAACGGCAGGTTCTCGACGAAGTGACGGAAGGCGTCCTGCACGGCCTCGAAGGTCTTGAAGTGATCGAGATGCTCGGGGTCGACATTGGTGACGATCGCGACGTCGGTCGGCAGCTTCAGGAACGTGCCGTCGCTCTCGTCGGCCTCCACCACCATCCAGTCGCCGGCCCCAAGCCGTGCGTTGGAGCCGTAGGCGTTGATGATGCCGCCGTTGATCACGGTCGGATCGAGCCCGCCGGCATCGAGCAGCGTCGCGACCATCGTGGTCGTCGTGGTCTTGCCGTGGGTGCCGGCGATGGCGACGCAGCTCTTCAGCCGCATCAGCTCGGCCAGCATCTCGGCGCGGCGCACCACGGGAATGCGCCGCTCGCGCGCCGCCATCAATTCAGGATTGTCACGCTTGATCGCGGACGACACCACGACCACCTCGGCGCCGTCGACATTCTCGGCCTTGTGGCCGACCGAAACCTTGGCGCCCTTCTTGCGCAGACGATCGAGATTGTAATTGTCGGAGGCGTCCGAGCCCTGCACGGCATAGCCGAGATTGACCAGCACCTCGGCAATGCCGCTCATGCCGATCCCGCCGATCCCGACGAAGTGGATGGGTCCGATCTCGCGCGGCAGTCTCATTGTTGTGTCTCTATCTATCCTTCCCGGCCTGGCATCTCCGCCTGAGGCAGCCGGCCGGCGGCGAATCTCCTCCACTTCATGCAAGACTGGGCGCACCGGGACAAGCCCGGTCCGGCCGTCGCGTTCGGTAATTTCCGGCTTGAATGCCCCATTTTGGCCGGTTTCCGGGGCCGCCAGGCCCCGCTCCGATCCGCGAAGGGAACGGGCCGCGGCGGATGTCTCAGGCGGGCCGGTAGCGAGCGGCCGCTTCGTCCTGAAGATCGAGCACCCGAAGATAGTTGCGCAGGCGATTGGCCTCGAGCGCGCGGATGAGCTTGTTCTGGTGATAGGGCAGCAGGAGATCGGCAAGCGGCGCGCTCCAGGGCGCGGTGAGGTCGAAGATCACGCCAAGCCCGAACACTGCCGGGATCTCGGCAAAGCCGAACTCCCTGCCGTCCCTGAGCGCCTCGGCCAGAAAGTCGTCGATGGCCGTCATCACGCCGTTGCGCGGACCGCCAAAACCTTCCGCGAAGGCGAACTGACCCATGCCGCGGAATCCGCGCCCCTCGACCAGCGCATCGCGGCCCGGAATTGCACCGGCCTGAAAGCTATGGGCATGGCGATGCTCCGCGGGGATCCGTTCGGGCGCGTAGTAGAAGTCGCGCCGGCCGCAGGGCCAACCGATGTCGTGCACGAAGACCAGAAGCGGCTTGCCGGCGCGCCGGCAGATCGCGTCGATCTGGCCGAGCTCGTTGTAGACCGTGTACCAATTATGGTCGCCATCGACGACCCAGGCGTCGGCCCCGTTAATGTCGGCGAACGCCTCGAGGCTCGTCTTGGCGAGATGGCGAATGTCGGGGCTGACCTTCAGCCATTCCATGAACTCGCGCTTCGGCGCCGGATCGATCGTGGTCAGTTGCCCGTCGCGCGCACGACAATGCGCGGCGAGAAAAGGCGACATGCCGCCATATTCCGAGCCGATCTCGACGATGTCGCGCGCGTCCGCGAGCCTGAGCGCCTCGAGGATGAGGTCGGAGAACTCCGAGAGGGAATGAATCAGTAGGCCGTCCACGACCGGGTCCTTCGCGCCTGTTCGCCGCGGCCTCGACAGGCACGCGTCGCGATCGGGCCGGGAGGCCCTTACGATCCTAAACGGCGGAGGGATCAAATTCCGGCGGTCTTCACGACGAGGTCGGCGAGCCGCTCGGCGGCATCGAGCCGGCCGGCCCCCTTCGCGGCCGCAGCCATGGCGGCAAGGCGCGCGGGCTCGGCGGCAAGGCCGGAAATCTCGGCCGCGAGACGGTCGGAGGTGAACTCGGTCTGCGGGATGCGGATTGCGCCGTCGACCTTGGCCAGCACGCCGGCATTGGCGAACTGATCCTGGTCGATCGCGCCCGGCAGCGGCACCAGGATCGAGGGCCGGCCGATCGCGGCGAGCTCGGCGACCGTGCCGGCGCCGGAGCGCGACACCACGAGATGATTGGAAGCGAGCCGGGCCGGGAGATCCGTGAAGAACGGCGCGAGCTCCACCTTGATCTTGAGCTTGTCGTAGACCGCGCGCACGCGGGTCATGTCCTCGTCGCGGACCTGCTGTGTGAGCACGAGCCGGCTCCACAGCGCCGGCTCGAGCCGCTCGATCGCGCCGGGCACGATGTCGGCCATGATGCGCGCGCCCTGGCTGCCGCCGACCACGAGCAGGCGCAGCGGCCCGTTCACCTCGGGCGCCGCATAGGGCACGGCGGCAGCGGCGAGGATTGCCGGGCGCATCGGCGTGCCGACCGTCGTGGTCTTGCCTGCCAGCGCCGGGTCGCGGTCGAGCACGCCGGGCAGCGACGTCGCGATGGCGCGGACATGGCCCGACAGAAACCGGTTGGCACGGCCGAGCACGGCATTGGCGTCGTGGATGATGCCGGGCACGCCGGCGAGCTTCGCCGCAACCAGCGGGGGCAGCGTCGGATAGCCGCCGAAGCCGATGACGGCCGCGGGCTTCAACCGCTTGATCAGCCGATAAGCCGCGAGCGTGCCGGCAGCGAGCGTGAGGCCGGCATAGGCGAGCTGCAAGGGGTTACGGCCGCGCGCGGTCTCGCTCGAGACGACGTCGATCATGTCCTTGGTGAACAGCCCGCTGTAGCGTAGCGCCCGCTCGTCGGTGACGAGGCGGACGCGAAAGCCGCGCCGGATCAGCTCGACGCCGAGCGCCTCGGCCGGAAACAGATGGCCACCGGTGCCGCCCGCGGCGAGAAGAATCAAGGGGGAGGTATCCATAAACGCCCTTTTACAGGGGCTGCGTCGTCATTGCGAGCGGGGGCACGTGCCCCGGGCGCGGCGCAGCGCGCTGCCCTTCGCAGCGTGGTGCACCGCTGACCGGGGCCCATGGTTACGGCATTCTGGGTCCCGGATCTGCGCTTCGCTTGTCCGGGACACGAGAGCAACTACGCGTAACTGCGCATCGCCTCGGCGTGGCCGCTGGCCTCGACCTCGGTGCGCGGGCGCAGCCGCGTCAGCGCCAGCATCATGCCGACGCCATAGGCGAGCGACACGATCGAGGAGCCGCCATAGGAGATGAACGGCAGCGTCATGCCCTTGGCGGGGATCAGTTGCAGGTTCACCGACATGTTGATCGCCGCCTGGATGCCGAACAGGATGGCGAGACCCGAGGCCGCGAAGCGCGAGAACATGTCCTCATTGGCATAGGCCCTCGACAGCGTGCGGATCACGACGAAGGCGAACAGCGCCAGCATGGCCAGACACAGGATGATGCCGAACTCTTCGGCCGCGACCGCGAACACGAAGTCGGTGTGGCTGTCCGGCAGGCTGCGTTTTGCAATGCCCTCGCCCGGTCCGAGGCCGAACCAGCCGCCGTTGTAGAAGGCCTCCATCGCGGTATCGACCTGGAAGGTGTCGCCCGAGGCCGGGTTCATGAAGCGCTTGATGCGCCCCGCCACGTGCGGGACGAACAGATAGGCGCTGAACAGGCCGGCTGCACCGAGACCCGCGAGCCCGAACACCCAGATCATGCGCATGCCCGCGATGAAGAACAGCGAGCCCCACACCATCAGGATCAGCATGGTCTGGCCGAAATCCGGCTCCATCACCAGGAGCGCGACCAGCATCATGAGCAGCACCAGCGCCATCGTGGTCGCCGGCATCTCCGGACGCTTGGTCGATTCCGCGAACAGCCAGGCGGCGATGACGACGAACGAAGGCTTGGCGATTTCGGAAGCCTGGATGTTGACGCCGAGCAGCGTGATCCAGCGCCGCGAACCCTTCACCTCCGGGCCGATCGCGAGCGTCAGCACGATCAGGATGATGCTGGCCGCGAAGATGATCAGCGCCGAGCGGCGGATCGACCGCGGCGACAGGAACGAGACCCCGAGCAGCACCAGGCAGGACGGAAGAAGGAACAGCACGTGACGGCTGAAGAAGTGGAACGGATCGAGCCCGATGCGGGTCGCAACCGGCGGGCTCGCCGCCAGCGACAGGATCACGCCGGTCAGCATCAGGCCCAAAATGGCGCCCATCAGCGGCTTGTCGACGGTCCACCACCACTCGGAAAAGGGGGTGCGTTCTTCACGGGAGAGCATGGGCGGCCGCTTTCGGACAGAGGTCCGTCCATTGGTCGCCGAGGTTGGTTACCGCAGGGTTAAGGAACCGCGGATGTTTGGAGATGATGTCCGCTGCCTCGACAAAACACAGTCATGCCCCGGTTTGACCGGGGCATCCAAGCCGGGCGACGACAGCGGAGCAAGGCGCAGCCAGCTCCTCTCACACCACCTGCTATTCGTAGTAGATCGCGACATCCCCCGCGCGTTGATCGCGCTTGTAGACCTGCTCTGGCCCGGGAATGAAGCCGATCCTGACCGCCCGCTCGCTGCTCCAGGCGACGACAACATCAAGATGCCCGCGCACACTGACGAAGGTTGGCGTGCTCTCGGGCGAGAACGTCCGGCCACGTGCCACGACGCTGGCTTGCGTACTATCAGGCACCGTTGCTCCGCACGACTTCCAGACCACGACGACCAGCTGGCTTCCGCTGGGCGAGGCGAATGCGCGCTGGCGAACGACGCGGCACGCGCCGAATCCGCTCATGATGCTGTCAACGAGCACAACGAAGAGGAAGCCTGCGACAACGAGCACAACGGCGCCAATCCCGATCCAGCGTCGCCGCGACATCCTCACACCACCGGCTTCACGCCCGGCAGCGCCTGAACCAGCTCGCGGAACCTGGTGCCGCGGATCTCGAAATTGCGGTACTGGTCGAAGGACGCGCAGGCCGGCGACAGCAGCACGACGGCATCCGTGAGGCCGGAGGCTTCCGCCTCGCGCGCGGCGTGCTCGACGGCGACGTCGAGCGTCTGGCTGATCTCGTGCGCAACCGAGCCCAGCGTTCCCGAAAACTCCTGCGCGGCTTCGCCGATCAGATAGGCCTTGCGGATGCGCGGGAAGAACCCCGTGAGGCTGGTGATGCCGCCCGCCTTCGGCTTGCCGCCGGCGATCCAGAAAATATCGCCGAACGACGACAGCGCATGCGCGGTAGCATCGGCGTTGGTGCCCTTGGAGTCGTTGACGAACAGCACGTTGCCGCGGCGGCCGACCTGCTCCATGCGATGCGCGAGGCCGGGAAAGCTGCGCAGGCCGTTCTGCAGCACCTCCGGGCTGATGCCCATCGCGAGCGCGGCGGCTGCCGCGCAGGCCGCGTTCTGCGCATTGTGCTGGCCGCGCAGCGAGCCGATGCCGCCGAGCGCGGCGATCTCGCTGCGGGCGCCTCCGGACGTGCGCACGATGTTGCCATGCTCGACATGGATGCCTGAAGCCAGCGGGTTCTTGACGGAGATGCGCACCACATTCTTGCCGGCGCGATCGAGCCGGTCGGCGATGTCGCGGCAAAAGCCGTCGTCGACGCCGACGATAGCGGTACCGCCGTCTTGTACGCCGGCCACGAGGCGCTCTTTCACTTCGGCGTAGTGCGCGATCGTGCCGTGACGATCGATATGGTCCTCGCTGACATTGAGCAGGATGCCGACGGAAGGATCGAGCGAAGGCGTGAGATCAATCTGGTAGGACGACATCTCGATGACGTGGACGCGGCCCATGCGCGGCGGCTCCAGCGACAGGATCGCGGTGCCGATATTGCCGCCCATCTGGGTGTCGTAGCCGGCGACCTTGGTCAGATGCGCGATCAGCGCCGTCGTGGTCGACTTGCCGTTGGTGCCGGTGATGGCGACGAACGGCGCGTTCGGCGCATGCCGCCGCCGCTCGCGGCAGAACAGCTCGATGTCGCCGATCACCTCACAGCCTGCCTCGCGCGCCTTCAGGACGCTCCAATGCGGCACCGGATGGGTGAGCGGCACGCCGGGCGCGAGCACGAGCGCGGCAAAGTTCGCCCAGGAGACGTTGCGCAAGTCCGCGGTGACGAAGCCCGCCTGCGCGGCCTTGGCGACGTTCTCGGCGTTGTCGTCGGCCGCGATCACCTCGGCACCGCCGGCCTTCAGCGCGTGGCAGGAGGCGAGCCCCGAGCCGCCGAGGCCGAACACCGCGACGGTCTTGCCGGCAAAGGACGTGACGGGGATCATGACCACACCTCTGTCATTCCGGGGCGACGCGCCGGCGTCGAACCCGGAATCTCGAGATTCCGGATCGCCGCTTTGCGTCGTCCGGAATGACGATCCTGAATCAGCACCGCGATCACCGCAGCTTCAGCGTGGAGAGGCCGGCGAGCGCCAGCATCACCGAGATGATCCAGAAGCGGATCACGATCTGCGGCTCGGTCCAGCCGAGCTGCTCGAAATGGTGATGGATCGGCGCCATCCGGAAGATGCGCTTACCCGTCAGCTTGAACGACACCACCTGCACGATGACCGAGACCGCCTCGAGCACGAACAGGCCGCCGATCACCGCGAGCACGATCTCGTGCTTCACCGCGACCGCGATCGCACCCAGCATGCCGCCAAGCGCGAGCGAGCCGGTGTCACCCATGAAGATCGAGGCCGGCGGCGCGTTGAACCAGAGAAACCCGAGGCCGGCGCCCAATAGCGCACCGCAGAGCACCGCGAGCTCGCCGGTGCCGGCGACATATTTGATCTGGAGATATTCGGCGAACACGGCGTTGCCGGCGAGATACGCGATCATCGCAAAACTCGCGGTCGCGATCATCACCGGCACGATTGCGAGGCCGTCGAGACCGTCGGTGAGATTCACCGCGTTGCCGGAGCCGACGATGACGAAGGCGCCGAAGATGACGAAGAACCAGCCGAAATGCAGCACGGTGTCCTTGAGGAAGGGAATCGTCAGCGCGGTCGAGGCGGGATCGCGGTTGAGCCGCACCAGCGCGTAGCAGGCCACCAGCGCGATCGCCCCTTCGATCAGCAGGCGGAGCTTGCTGCCGAAGCCGCTCGTGGTCTGCTTGGTCACCTTGAGGTAGTCGTCATAGAAGCCGACGAAGCCGAAGCCAAGCGTCACCGCCAGCACGATCCAGACATAGGGGTTGAGCGGATTGGCCCACAGCACGGTGCCGACCGTGAGACCGGACAGGATCATCAGCCCGCCCATGGTGGGCGTGCCCTTCTTGGCGAGATGCGATTGCGGGCCGTCGGTCCGGATCGGCTGGCCCTTGCCCTGGCGGATGCGCAAATGATCGATGATCCAGGGCCCGAACAGGAACACGAACAGCGCGCCAGTGACCACCGCGCCGCCGGTGCGGAAGGTGATGTAGCGGAAGACGTTCAGGAAGGTGCGAACGGCACCGAAGCCCGGAAAAGTGTTGGAGAGCTCGATCAGCCAGTAAAACATTCAAACGGTCCTATGGCGCTTTGCACGCACGATCTGGGCCTTGATCATGGTCGTAACGTGCCTCATGCGCATTCGCTGGTCTTCATCATGGGCCGCGCGACCTCGGGAAACCGGACGGCTTCGCGCCGCAAAGGGTGGGATTCGGGAACGGCGCCTTCCAAGCAGTTTACGCCTTTGCCTGCAAGGCGGCCACCAGGCCGGGCACAAACTTGTTGACCCAGAACATCTTCTTGCTGCCCTTGACAACCACGACATCGCCCGCCTTCAGCAGGCTCGCGACCTCGCCCGGCTTCAGCGTGGCGGGATCGTCGTGCCAGCCGAGACCCTTGCCGGCCGGGAGCACATCGTAGAGGTGGCGCATCAGGGGGCCGACGCAGTAGACGGCGTCGATCCCGTCGAGATGCTTGGCGAGGGCGGTGTGATAATTGGGCGCGTCATCGCCGAGCTCCAGCATGTCGCCGAGCACCGCGATGCGGCGGCCGCCGGTGATGTTGCGGGCCTGCAGGCTCTGCAGCGCCGCAGCAACGCTGGCTGGATTGCCGTTGAAACTGTCGTCGATCACGGTGATCCCGCCGATCGCCTGCTCGACGCCGCGGCCGGTCATGATGCCGACCCGGTCGAGCTTGATCGCGAGCGTCGCCGGATCGAGATGGGCCGCACGGATGGCGGCGAGCGCAGCCAGCGCATTCTGCACGCGATGCGGCGCGCCCGGCGTCAGGCTGAAGGCGATCTCCTTCTTGCCGATCATGGCCACGATCTGCCAGCTCTCGCCATGCGGCGCGTGCGCAACCTCGTGCACCTCGGCATGCTCGCCGAAGCGCACGACCTTGCCTTTCCATTCCGACGCCTTGAGCCCGGCGGGCAGCACCAGCACGCCGTCCTCGGGCAGGCCGTGCGCGATCGACACCTTCTCGTGCCTGATGGCTTCGAGCGAGCCGAGCTTTTCCAGATGCACGGGCTGGACGTTGACGACGAGCGCCACCGTCGGCCGCGTCAGTTCGCTGAGCCGTGCGATCTCGCCCTTCTGGTTCATGCCCATTTCGACGACCCAGAGGCTGGAATCGGTGCGCGCATTGCACAGCGTGAGCGGCACGCCCCAGAAATTGTTGAAGCTCGAGGGGCTGGCATAGGCGTTCGGATAGGCCGCCAGGAATTCCTTGGTGCTGGTCTTGCCCGCGCTGCCGGTGAGCCCGATCACCGGCCCGTGGAAACGGGCGCGCGCGGCGCGTGCGAGGCCCCAGAGGCCGTCGATCAGGGTATCCTTGACGACGATCTGCGGAATGCGGATGCCCGCGATCTCGTGCGGCACGATCATCCCGACCGCGCCGGAAGCTTCCGCCTTGTCGGCGAACTCCCAGCCGTCGCGGGTGCTGGCGAAGGCCGAGATAAAGCCTCCGCTCGGCGTGCCGCTCAGCGCCACGAACAGGCTGCCCGGCTTCACCAGACGGCTGTCCTGGGTGACGAAATCGATCGGAGTATTGGGGAACGGTCCGGCGGCGCCCAGCGCACGCGCCACTTCGGCAACCGTCCATATGGGCCCGCTCATGCTGTCCTCAACGTCAATGCGGCCGCGACCGCCTCGTGATCACTGAAGGGCAGCGTCTGGCCGCCGACGATCTGCCCGGTCTCGTGGCCCTTGCCGGCGACGAGCAGCGCATCGCCTTCTTCAAGTTCTTCGATCGCGATTCGGATCGCGGCGGCACGGTCGCCGATCTCGCGGGCGCCCTTGGCCGTGGCAAGGATTGCGGCGCGGATCGCTTCCGGCTTCTCGCTGCGCGGATTGTCGTCGGTGACGATGATTCCGTCGGCGTTCTCGGCCGCGATCTCGCCCATGATCGGCCGCTTGCCGGCATCACGATCGCCGCCGGCGCCGAACACGACGACCAGTTTTCGTTTCGCGTAAGGCCGCAGCGCCTGCAGCGCCTTGGCCAGCGCGTCGGGCTTGTGCGCATAGTCGACGAAGATCGGCGCGCCGTTGCGCTCACCGACCCGTTCGAGACGGCCCTTGGCGCCTTCGAGATGCTCAAGGCTTGCGAAGACATCTGCGGCATCGCTGCCAGTGCCGATCGCAAGGCCCGCCGAGACGAGCGCGTTCTCGATCTGGAATTCGCCGACCAGCGGCAGCCGGATTGCATAGCCCTTGCCACGGTGCTCGACAGTCAGCTTCTGCGAGAAACCTTCGACCACTGCCTCGGTGAGACGGATGCCCTCGCCTGCCCCGTCGCCGCTGCGGCCGACCGCCATCACGCGCAAGCCGCGCGACTTTGCCGCAGCGATCACTTCCGCCGAGCACTCATGATCGGCCGAAATCACCGCCGCGCCGCCCGGGGGCACGAGCTCCCGGAACAGCCGGAGTTTCGCGGCAAGATAATGCGCGACGGTCGGATGGTAATCCATGTGGTCGCGCGACAGATTGGTGAAGCCACCGGCGGAGACGCGCACGCCGTCGAGCCGATACTGATCGAGCCCATGCGAGGACGCCTCGAAGGCGAGATGCGTGACGCCGTCGCGCGCGATCTCGTCGATCTGCCGGTGCAGCGCGATCGGATCCGGCGTCGTCAGCGAGCCATAGACGGTGCGCTTGGGCGAGACGAGGCCGATGGTGCCGATACTGGCTGAAACATGCCCCAGCCGCTCCCAGATCTGGCGTGTAAACGCGGCGACCGAGGTCTTGCCGCTGGTTCCGGTCACGGCCGCGATGGTCGCCGGCTGGGCGGGAAAGAATTTGGCTGCGGCCAGCGCCAGCGCGCGGCGCGGATTGGCGACGGCGACGAACGGCACCTTGCCGCCGGCGGGGGCATGGTCGCCGACAACGGCAACGGCGCCTGCGGCAATCGCGGCGTCGACGAAGCGCGCGCCGTCGGTCTTGCTGCCCGCGAGCGCAAAGAAGAGATCGCCCGGCTTGACCGCGCGGCTGTCGAGCGCAAGGCCGGTGACGTCGAGCGCCGCGGCGGCGGGCTCGATCGCGGCGTCATTGCCTAGCAGGGCGGACAGCTTCATGGTCTTCCAGTCGACAATGCCGTGCCGGAAAGCCGAATCCCTGGGAAAATCCCGACTCAGCCGCGGCGATGGCCACCCCGTTGATTACTGGGTTGTCCTGGATGCTGCAAGAATAAGGCGGTCCGCAGGCGGCAGGTCGAACCGGGGCTCGACGCCCAGAAGCGGCGCGATCCGCTCGATCACCTTGCCGCCGGTCGGCACCGCGTTCCAGCCCGAGGTGATGAAACCCTTCGTTTCGGGAATCGCCTGCGGCTCGTCCAGCATGATCAGGATCTGATATTTCGGATCGTCGCACGGCATGATCGCCGTGAACGAGTTGAGCACGCGCTTCTTGGCATAGCGGCCATTGATGACCTTCTCGGACGTGCCGGTCTTGCCGCCGACGTAATAGCCCTTGACGTCGGCGGTCTTGGCGGTGCCGATCTCGGCGTTCAGCCGCATCAGGAACCGCATCTTGTCGCTGGTTTCCGTCTTGATGACGCGCTTGGCCATCGCCGCGGCTTCGGACTCGCTGCGCTTCATGAAGGTCGGCGGAATCAGATAGCCGCCGTTCACCAGCGCATTGATGCCCATCACCGCCTGCAGCGGCGCCACCGACATGCCCTGGCCGAACGCGATGGTGACAGTGTTCAGTTCGCCCCACCGTCGCGGCACCAGCGGCGCCGCGCTCTCCGGCAGCTCGGTGCGCAGGCGCGTCAGCTGGCCCATCTTGGCGAGGAACGCCTTGTGCGCCTCCACGCCCTGGCTAAGCGCGATCCGCGCGGCGCCGATGTTGGACGAGAAGGTGAAGACTTCCTTGGTGTTGATGAAACGTCCGAGCGGGTGGCTGTCGTGGATGGTGAACTTGCCGTAGTGCAGGTTTCCGCGCGCATCCCACGACGAGTTCAGATTGATCTTGCCGGAATCGAGCGCCATCGCCAGCGTGAACGCCTTGAAGGTCGAGCCCATCTCGTAAACGCCCGTGGTCAGGCGGTTGATGCGATCGGGATCGTGCGCCTCCTTCGGATTGTTGGGGTCGAAATCCGGAAGAGACACCATCGCCACGAGTTCGCCGGTCTTGACGTTCGAGACGATGCCGGAGGCGGCCTTGGCGTGGAACTTGTCCTTGGCCTTCAGCAGCTCGTCGCGCAGCGCGTGCTCGACGCGCAGGTCGATCGACAGCTCGATCGGCTTCTGCAGCCGGTCGGTGGCAAAGCCGGCGCGGTGGAGATCGGCGAGGCCCTGATTGTCGAGCCACTTCTCCATGCCGGCGATGCCCTGGTTGTCGATGTTGACGAGACCGATGAGGTGGGCGACCTCGTTGCCGGTCGGATAGACGCGCTTGTTCTCGCGCAGGAAGCCGATGCCGGGAATGCCGAGCTTGTGGATGGCCTGCTGCTGCTGCGCCGTGACCTCGCGCTTGAGCCAGACGAAGCCCTTGCGCGTCCTCAGGCGCTCGCGCACCTCGGCCTCGTCGAGGTCGGGCACGGTCGCGGTGAGAAGCTCGATCGCCTCGTCCTTGTCGATGATGCGGCGCGGCTCGCCGAACAGGCTCGCCGCCTTGACGTCGGTCGCGAGGATGGCGCCGTTGCGGTCGACGATATCAGGGCGTGCGGTCGCCACCACCTCCTGCGCCGCGGCGCGGCGGGCGCCATGGGCGTCAGCGCCGATTGCAAACATCACGAGCCGGCCGCCGATCAGGGCGTAGACCGAGGCGAAGGCGAGCATGGCGAGGCCAACGCGCGCGCGCGCCTTCGCGGCGCGGTCGACATTGCGCCCGTAGAGCAGGCTGCGGATCAGACGCTGCCGCCAGGGTTCCGCAGGTTTGGATTGAGTCGCAGCGCTCATTGATTGTCCTCGGGCTGAGGCACGGAGCCCGTCACGGTGTCAGGGTCGCTTGCGGCTTCGATGGTGTTGAGCATGGCCCCGATCGGGTCGGGCTCGCCCGGCCTGAACATCCGCGGCGGACGCTCCGGCAGGTTCTTCAGCGAATCATATTGCGTGCCGTTGACCGGCTTGAGCTGCAGATGCCGGTCGGACAGGCCTTGCAGGCGCAGCGGCGCATCGAGCTTTGCCCATTCGGAGCGCAGCGATGCGATCGCGTCGCGCTGCTCGCGGATCTCCGCATGCAGCCGCAGCACCTTCTCGGTGCGCGCCGTAGAGTCCATCTTGATCCGGTAGACATAGGCCGCCGCGAAGATCAGCGCGCCGATGACGAGGAGGTGGATGATGCGCATGCGCTAGCCGCCCCTCAACACGTCGGAGAGCTTGGGCCAGGACGATGCCTCGTCGTCCTCATGCGCGGGCGCAGAGGTCCGCTCGGCCGCGCGCAGTTTTGCGGAACGCGCGCGCGGATTATGCGCGACTTCGTCTTCACCGGCGACGACAGGCCGCCGCGTCAGCAACTGGAAGCTCGGCGGAACTTGCGCCACCTCCGGCAGATGCCGCGAGCCGCCGCCGGTCTTCGAACGCGCAGACAAGAAATTCTTGACGATGCGATCTTCCAGCGAATGGAACGAGACCACCACAAGGCGGCCACCCGGCTTGAGCACGCGCTCGGCCGCAGCCAGCGCGGTCTGAAGTTCCTCGAGCTCCTCGTTGACGAAGATGCGCAACGCCTGAAACGTCCGCGTCGCCGGATGAATGTCTCCGGGCTTCGAGCGCACGACCCTGCCGACGAGATCGGCAAGCGCACGCGTGGTCGTGAACGGCGTTTCCTGCCGGTCGGCCACGATGGCGCGCGCGATACGGCGCGAATGCCGTTCTTCGCCGAGCTGATAAATGATGTCGGCGAGATCGCTTTCCGAGGCGCGGGCCACCACGTCGGCCGCAGTCGGGCCCGACTGCCCCATCCGCATGTCGAGCGGGCCGTCGAGGCGGAACGAGAAGCCGCGGCCGGCCTGGTCGAGCTGCATCGAGGACACGCCGACATCCATCACGACGCCGTCCACCGCGTCCACGCCCTGCGCCGCACAGACCTCGGCGAGGTCAGAGAAGCGGTGCTCGACCAGCGTCAGCCGGCCCGCGGAGCGTGCGACGAGATCAGCACCGCCGGCGATGGCGGTGCGGTCACGGTCGATCGCGATCAGGCGGGTTCCCGGGACGTCGAGGATGGCGCGGCTATAACCGCCGGCGCCGAAAGTGGCATCGACATAGATCCCGCCCGCGCGCGGCGCGAGGTGATCGATGGCCTCGCGGCCGAGCACGGGGATATGAGCAGCGGGGCTCATGTGCCAAACCTTGTGACCCAAAGCCTGCCGAGCGACCAAGCCAGATCGGGGGCGTGCCAGCCCATAGCGCCTCGAATCATTCCGCGTCGCGGCGGTTCCACGACAAAGCCCCCGTCCAGCATGATGACCGAGTCCGGTCGTCCCGGGCCGCAAACCGAGTGTTCCCAGCGGAATTTGTCGGGCAGCCATGGATTTCGAGCCAAAATACGCTTTGGCCGCCTCCGGACGCGGGTCGGCTCTTCATCCCTCAGTAACGACCCTTAGCGTTAAGAAAGCGTTGCTCGGCTCGTTACAAGTCGAAAAGGTGAAGCGGCAGTGATGCTTCATCCACACACATGCGCAAAATAGATCCGTTAACCGCGCCGCGCGATTGCGCGCGGTGGAGGGTAAAGGAATAGTAAAGAGAAGGGCTTGGCCCATTCGCGTCCGACCTGAGTTGTTTATGCCGCCGTCCGGTTCCTCCACCCCGTCTGGATCTGATTCGAAGCGTCAACGCGTTCTCCCGGTTCCCAAGGCCGCGGCGAACATGCGGACGTTCGAGCCGGATTCCTCGATCGTCTCCGACATCATCCCTTCGCCGAACTATGGCGAGCGCAACAAGGGACGGCAGCCCGACATGATCGTGCTGCACTACACCGGCATGCCCGACGTCGAGGGCGCGCTGGCGCGTTTGTGCACGGCCGGCACCGAGGTCTCGGCGCATTACGTCGTGCTGGAGGACGGCCGCATCGTGCAATGCGTGTCCGAGGCCAAGCGTGCCTGGCATGCCGGCGTCTCCTCGTGGGCCGGCGAAGACGACATCAACTCCTGCTCGATCGGCATCGAGATCATCAATCGGGGCCATGACTGGGGCTACCCGGAATATCCGCTGCGCCAGATCGCCGCCGTGATCGCGCTGTGCCGCGGCATCATGCTTCGCCGCAAGGTGCCGTCCCATCGCGTGCTCGGCCATTCCGACGTCGCGCCCGCGCGCAAGAAGGATCCCGGCGAGAAATTTCCGTGGCATTCGCTGGCCAATTCCGGGGTCGGTCACTGGGTGACGCCCGCGCCGGTCGTGCGCGGCGAGAGCCTGATGCTCGGCACCATCAGCGACGAGGTGCTGAGCATGCAGCAGGCGCTCGCCAAGTACGGCTACGGGGTGCCGCTGACCGGCAAATACGATGCCGCCACCATGGAAGTCGTCACGGCCTTCCAGCGCCATTTCCGCCCGGCGCGGCTGGATGGGGTTGCGGACCACTCGACGCTGTCGACATTGCAGGCGCTGCTGGCGAGCCTGCCGACGGATGGGACGACCGTCGCGTCGAAGTGAGGATGTGGCCGCGCAGTTCGCTCTCGTGTCCCGGACGCGCGAAGCGCGAGCCGGGACCCAGTGGGCGACACGACTCGCGGCGGGATGGGCCCCGACTCTGCAGCGCATCGCACCGGACGATGCTTCGCATCGCCGGGGACGCTGCGCTGCGTCCGGGGCACGAGAACCTCTACCTCATCTCCCTCACCCGCCGCGCATACAGCCGCCGCAACGGCTCGAGCTGCGTCGCCGCAGTCGCTGCCTGATAGGCCTCGCGCGCCTCGTCCTTGCGACCCAGCCTTCGCAACAGATCCGCGCGCACCGCAGGCAGAAGCGCGTAGCCGCGGAGCCCGCCACGTGCACTGATCGCGTCGACCAGATCGAGCGCACGCGCCGGGCCATCGACCATCGACAGCGCGGCAGCGTGGTTGAGTTCGATCACCGGCGAGGGACCGATACGTAGCAAAACCCCATAGAGCCCGGTGATTTGCCGCCAGTCGGTCTGCTCATAGCTCGGCGCCCGGGCATGCAGCGCGGCGATCGCGGCCTGCACGAGATAAGGTTGCGGCAAGCCGGGCACGCGCAGTGCGTCGTCGACCAGGCGCAGACCTTCCTCGATCTGCGCACGATCCCAGAGCGAGCGGTCCTGCTCTTCGAGCAGCACGATGTCGCCGGCCGCGGTCTCGCGTCCGGCACGGCGCGCATCGTGCAGCAGCATGAGAGCGAGCAGGCCCTTGATGCCGGCGCGATCCGGCATCAGCCGATCGAGCAGGCGCGCGAGCCGGATCGCCTCGATCGCGAAATCCGGGCGCATCAGATCTGCGCCCGACGTCGCGACATAGCCCTCCGTGAAGACCAGATAGATCACCGCGAGCACGCCTTCGAGCCGCGTCGCCAGCTCTTCGCGCTCCGGCACCTCGTAGGGAATGCCGGCGAGCCTGATCTTCTGCTTGGCGCGAACCAGCCGCTGCGCCATCGCCTCCTCGCCGACGAGGAAGGCGCGCGCGACCTGCGTGGTCGACAAGCCGCAGACGGTACGCAGCGTCAGCGCGACCTGAACCTCGGGCGCGAACGCGGGATGGCAGCAGGTGAAGATCAGCCGCAGCATGTCGTCGTCGAGCATCGCCGGCGGCTCGTCGGCGGCTGGCACATTCAGCTCAATCTCGTGCACCAGTGCCTCCTGCTTGCCGCGAAAGACGGCCTGACGGCGGATGCGATCGATCACCTTGTGCCTGGCGACATTGACGAGCCAGGCGCGCGGATTGGCCGGCACCTCGCCCGCTGCCCAGCGATCCAGCGCGACGGCGAACGCATCCTGCAGCGCGTCCTCCGCCAGATCGAAATCTCCGACGAGGCGGATCAGCGTGGCCAGCGCCCGCCCCGCCTCGTCGCGAAATATTCTGTCGATCTCAGAAGGGGTCATTCCCCGCCGCCGCTCACTTGTCGTGCTCCCAGATCGGCCGCACCTCGATCGAGCCGATGCGCGCGCTGGGTATCCGGGCCGCGATCGCGGTTGCCGCATCGATGTCCTTGGCCTCGATCAGGTAATAGCCCGCGAGCTGCTCGCGCGTTTCGGCGAACGGACCGTCGGTCATCAGCGTCTTGCCGTCGCGCACGCGCACCGTCGTCGCGGTCGTGGTCGGCCGCAAGCGGTCGCCCCCCTTGTAGTTGCCGCTCTGGACGATGCTTTGCGTGAAAGCCTGGTACTCGGCCAGGATCTTCTGGCTGGTCGCCTCGTCGTTCTTCGCGTACTCGGCCTCGTTCTGGTAGATCATCAGCAGATATTGCATCGCTTCACTCCTGTTGTTCGGCTGTGTCGCCGACATCCAGTCGAACGGGGCACGCAGCAGACGACATCTTCAGGATAAAATATTTCGGGCCGGGTGTGCGCGGCGATCTCGGCTTGACGAAACCGATGCAAATGCCCCATGCATGCCCCGTCAGTCGGCCGGACGGCCGCTCCGGCAGGTGCCGAAAGGCCGCCGGGGAGGAAAGTCCGGGCTCCCTTGACATACGGTGCCGGATAACGTCCGGCGGGGGCGACCCCAGGGAAAGTGCCACAGAGAACGAACCGCTCCGCTTTGCCTTCGGGCTTCGCGGAGTAAGGGTGAAAAGGTGCGGTAAGAGCGCACCGCGGATCCGGCAACGGAGCCGGCATGGTAAACCCCACCGGGAGCAAAACCGAATAGGGACGGCGTAGCGGGCTGTTCGCGAAAGCGATAACGCCGCGGGGCGATGTCAGGCCCGCCGTCCGGGTAGGTTGCTCGAGGCCGTGTGCGAACACGGTCCCAGAGGAATGGCCGTCACGTATCGTTCGCGCAAGCGGGCGGTGCCCTACAGAACCCGGCTTACAGGCCGGCTGATATTCTAAAGCGTTTTCGAGCGAAGTGGTTTTCCGGTTCGCGTCAAGAAAACGCGTTAGACTAAGAAAGTGACGAGGGGTTCGATGCTGACCGCATCGGACCCCTCACCATTTGCGGAGTGCGAGCGCAGCCAATCAGATGCTGTCATTCCTGGGCACGCGAAGCGAGAGCCCGAAATCCATCGGGCGGCGCAATCGGTTGAGGAATGGATTCCAGGTTCGTGCTGCGCACGCCCCGGAATGACGAGCTAGGCGACGATCTCGTTCAGCACCTTCGTCAGCGCCTCCGGCGCCGTCACGTTCGGCGCATGGCTGGCGTCGAGCTCGACATAGCGCCACCCCTCCTCGTTCTTCGTCCGCGCCGCGAATTGCCCGAACACGTCGCCCGGCGGAATGCGGGTGCAATAGACGTAGCTGCGCGGGATCGCCGGCTCGCCATGCGCGAGCCTCAGCTTCGTCTCGAAGCATTTGACCGGCATCGCGACCCGGCGCGCGTTGAGCCAGTCGAGATCGGCCGGCGGCGTATCCGGTGGCGGCGGGTTCGGCGGGATGCGGTAGCCGTCACCGGAGGCGGCTGCCTTGCGCATCGGCTCGCGGCCGGCTTCGTTAAGGTCGAACAGCGACTGGCCGTCGCGTGGCACGAAAGCGTCGAGATAGATCAGCTGCGTCACGCGCTCGCGGGCGCGGTCGGCGACACCGGTCGCGACCATGCCGCCATAGCTGTGGCCGAGCAGCACGATGTCGCTGAGATCTTCGAATCTGATGACGTTGAGGACGTCCTCGATATGCATGTCGAGATCGATCGCGGGACTGGCGAGATGCGCGCGTTCGCCGAGGCCCGTATAGGTCGGCGTCACCGGGCGGTGACCGGCCCCGGCCATCAGCGGATGCATCTTCTTCCAGGCCCACCCGCCGGACCATGCGCCGTGACAAAGCAGAAAAGTCTTCTCGCGTGCGGCCATCGGCGTTTCCATCGTTCTTGTTTGTACGATGGAGTGTAGCGGCCGCGCCCGCGATGTAAACGCCGCCAGCTCAGGCGGCGCGCGAGTCCACCTTCACAAGGACAGGCGCAAGCCCGGCGGCTTCGCGCCGCAGCTTGCCCGCCTCGAAACCGTGCATGCCGACCTGCCATTGCAGGCCGACGATGGCGCCCTTGGTCGGTTGCAGCAGCGCAAGCGAGGCGAACAGCGTCACCGGCAGCCACACCGCGAGTTGCAGCCACTCCGGCGGCGCATAGGCGGTCTCGACCGCGAGGATCGCCGGCACCACGAGATGGCCCACCACGACGATCACGAGATAGGCGGGAAAATCATCGGCGCGCTGGTGAAACAACTCCTCGCCGCAATGGTCGCAAGCGTCGGCAACCTTCAGGAAGCGGCCGAACAGATGGCCCTCGCCGCAGTTCGGACATCTGCCGCGGAAACCGCGCCACATAGCCTTCGCCAGAGAGATCGAACCGGTCGCCATGACCACACCTCTTCCTTTTTGACGATCCATACAATAATGTCTTGCATCCATACATTCAAAGGATATGGGCCTAAATTGCATGGATTGGATCCCGACAATCTCGGAGCTGTCAGGCCCGCGCTATCAACGCATCGTCGATGCCATGGAGGCCGACATTGCCGCCGGCCGGCTGGTGCGCGGCCAGCAATTGCCGACGCAGCGCGCGCTGGCAAAGGCGCTCGACGTCGATCTCACCACGGTGACGCGCGCCTACACCGAGGCACGGCGACGCGGCATCATGGAGGCGCGGGTCGGACAGGGCTCGTTCGTGTCGGAGACCAGCGCGCGTCGCGCGGTCGACCTGCCGCATCCCGTTGCGATCGATCTGTCGATGAACGTGCCGCCGCATCCGCTGGAGGCGCAACTCGACGAGCGCATCATCGCCGGGATGGATGCCGTTCGCGCGCAATCGGGGCTGACGGCCTATCTCAACTATCAGCCGCCCGGCGGCAGCGCGCATGAGCGCGAAGTGGCCGCGCGCTGGATGCGTTCACGGGTGCCGCATGCACGTGCCGACGGGCTCGTGATCTTTCCCGGCGCGCAAACCATCCTGTTCAACCTGCTCGCACACCTTGCGCGGCCCGGTGATATCGTGCTGACGGAAGCGCTGACATTCCCCGGCATCAAGGCCGCAGCAGTGCGGCTCGGCATCAAGCTCGTCGGCGTCGCCATGGATGACGGCGGCATCCTGCCCGAAGCGCTGGCGAAGGCCTGTCGCACGTACGAGCCGAAGGCCGTCTATCTCATTCCGACGCTGCACAATCCGACCACCACGACGCTCTCGCCCGAGCGGCGCGGCACCATCGCGAAGATCATCCGCGATAGCGACACGATCCTGATCGAGGACGACGCTTACGGCCTGCTCGACCGCTCGGCCGTGCCGATCGCAAACCTCATTCCGGAGCGGACTTATCTCGCGACCACGCTGTCGAAATGCATCGCGCCGGCGCTGCGCGTTGCCTACCTGGTGACGCCCGACAGCGACGCGCAGCGGGAGATGCGTGCATATTTGCAGGCGACCGTGCAGATGCCGGCGCCGCTGATGGTCGCGCTGGTGACGCATTGGATCGAAAACGGGATTGCCGATCGCATCATCACCGCCATCCGCAACGAGGCGGTCGGCCGACAACAGCTCGCGCAGCGCACCCTGAAAGGCTTCCAATTCCTGGCTAAGCCCGCAGCACATCATCTGTGGCTGCGGTTGCCCGAGGGCCGACCCGATGTCGCCGCACATCTGCTCCGCAATGGACTGGCGGTCGTCGCCGCCGATGCCTTCATCGTCGACGGGACACCGCCGCACGCGGCACGTGTCTCGCTGGGAGCGGCGCGGAACAGGTCTGAATTGACGGAAGCGCTGCGCATCCTGGTTGGCGCGCTGCAGAAGCCAGCCGACACCAGGCAGATCGTCTAGTCTGTTCTCAACGGTGGTGACGGCGGTGGCGAGGGCGAACGGCCGGGGTCGCACCTGACGGATAAGCCGCATAGGCTTCGGTCGGCGCCGCTGTCTCGCCACGGGCCGCGCGTCCCGCGGGCGTGAGCTGGCCGCCATTCAGCACATCGCGGTCAGGATGAGCGGCCTGATAGGCCGCGGGCTCCGAAAACTGAGCCTGGGCAAATGTCGGCATCAACGCCGCTGCCGACAACAATGCAGCCGCAACGGCGACGTTGGTACGGGTCATCGTCATTCTCCGTCATCTCGTTCGGGGCTGGCCGATCAGTGAGCACGATCGCGGCGATCGGCCCCGGATTGAAGTACGACCGTCATGTAGGCGCGTCTTCCACGAACGCCCGACACCGCAGATCACGCTTGCGTGCGCGACGGATTGACTTGCACGACGGCAGCCGTGCTATGCGGGCGATGGCGATCAACAATTCGGGATCGCTGCAAAGGACACTCTGTGGACACTCTGACCTACGTCCTGCTGCCCCTCGGCGCATTGGCCGGCGGCTTCGTCTCGGGGCTGGCCGGGTTCGGCACGGCATTGATGGCGCTCGGCATCTGGCTCTACGTGCTGCCGCCTTCGCTTGCGGTGCCGCTGGTGCTGATCTGCTCGGTGATCGCGCAGACCTCGACGCTGCCGTCGATGTGGAAGAGTTTTGACCTCTCGCTGGTCTGGCCGTTCCTGATCGGCGGGCTGATCGGAGTGCCGCTGGGAACCATGCTGATCGCCACGGCCGATCCAAAAGTGTTCAAGCTGAGCGTCGGCGTTCTGATTCTGGTTTTTTCGAGCGCGATGTATCTGAACAAGCGGCCGCTCGCGATCAAGTTCGGCGGCCGGATCGCCGACGGCGCAATCGGCTTTGCCGGCGGTATTCTGGGCGGCCTCGCCGGCTTGTCCGGGCCGCTGCCGATCCTGTGGGCCAACATCCGCGGCTGGAACAAGCACGAACGGCGCGGCATCTTCCAGCTCTTCAATTTCACGGTGCTGGCGACCGCGCTGCTGCTGCAGACCGCATCGGGTCTCGTCGAGCTCAAGGTGATCTGGCTCGCGATGGTGGCGTTTCCAGGCACGCTGATCGGCGCCTGGGCCGGCGCGCGGGTCTATCACGCCCTCAACGACAAGCATTTCGGCGATGTCGTGCTCGGCCTGTTGTTCCTGTCGGGCCTCACCCTGGTCTGGAACAGCATCGGCGCGATCTAGATCGCGGCGCACCCTCGAACACCGTTGGCAGGGACGCAACGCGCGGTTGCAGCGAGTCCGGTTGCGGGCTACGGTTTGGCATTGCCTGAAGTTCATTGACGCCTGCAAGAGGATATTTTGACCCAATGGCCATTTTACGCGCCTGGCTTACGGCCACGAGCATCCGATTTCGGGTTCGTGCGCTGAAGGCGCTGCTACGCAACGAGCGGACCGAGCTCACCGCCATTTGGCAGCATCTCAAACCAGGCGATATCGCCTGCGACGTCGGCGCCAACAAGGGCAGCTTCATCTACTGGCTGTCGTGGTGGGTCCATGACGGACGGATCTTCGCGTTCGAACCGCAGCCCGAACTGGCGCACGCGCTCACCGGCATCTGCGACGTCATCGGACTTGCGAACGTGACCGTCGAAGCCAAGGCCGTTTATTCGCATTCCGGCCCGCAGGATCTCTACGTGCCGGAGGGCCATCAGCCCGGCGCCTCGCTCTGCCACGGCGACGCAAAGGCCGAGCGCGTTTCCGTGCTTACCGTGCCAGCAATCGCGCTGGACGACTACTTCAGGCCGACCGAGCGGATCGCTTTGCTCAAGATCGACGTCGAAGGCGCCGAACTTGCCGTGTTCAAGGGGGCCGAACGAATCCTGCGCAACGACGGGCCGCTGCTGGTCTTCGAATGCGAGAACCGCCACCTTGCGCCCGGTCATGTCGGCGACGTCTTCACATTTCTCGAACGCCTCGGATACGAGGGACGCTTCGTGTGCCAGCACCGGGTGCTTCCCATTTCGCAATTCGACGCGGCCAAGCATCAGCGGCAGGACGGCGACTGGTTCTGGAAGCGCAAGGACTACTGCAACAGCTTCATTTTCCGAAAGCAGTCGGCCGGATCGGTGAGCTAGGCTCGCGCCCTCTTCGCGGCGAGCGCCATGCCTCCGGCAACACCGACCCCGAGCACGTAGATCCAGCCCGGGACAAAATCGAACAGATGGGTGTTGAGCAACGAGGTCAGCATGTTCTGCACCACGATCAGAAGCCCGATCCGGCAGGCCAGCCCCTCGCCGCGAAACATCGAGAGGTGCGCAAACCACAGCGCGTAGAGGGCAAGGACACCGATGACGCCCCACTGCACGGCCACGCTCAGCGTCTGATTGTGCGGATTGCCGACGATCTCGCGGCGCAGCGGGTCGTCGCGCCCATCGGCGGCCGCACTTGCAAACAGGCTGCGGATCGCGCCGGTGCCGTGGCCGATCAGCGGTGCATCGGCGACGAAGCGAAGGGACTTCCGCCAATATTCCAGCCGTGAACCCATGCCGCTGACCTGACCATCCTGCACGCTCGCCTCATAATCGGCCTGAAATTTCGCAACCGTCGTGCGCAGATGCGGCGACACAGCCAAGAGCAGCAGGGCCGCCAGCGCCATCGCGCCTGCCGCGAGCAGCGCCGCGCGCCGGCGCAGATGCAGGAGCGCGAACACCAGCACCAGGATCGGCAGCGTCACCAGCGCCGTGCGCGAGACCACGACGAAGATCATGTTGGCGAGGAATCCGATCGCGAGCACTGTGAACACCGCCGCGCTGCGGGCTCGACCTTGCCGCAGCAGCGACACGATCGGGTAGACCAGCGCAAGCGCACAGAGCGCGAACTCCTGGCTCTGGTCGATATAGTTGCGCACCGCGATCCCGCTTTCGACCTTGTAGGGCCCGCGCGACAGATAGAGCTTCAGCGAGAGCGAGGGGTCGATGGCAACGGCAAAGGAATAGAGCATCAGGGCCGTGCAGGACGCCAGGAAGGCGGAAAACACCCAATGGCCGTAGGGCCAGCGCTCGAACTGGTAGATCAGGAGCGGAATGACCAGCAGCTTCGCTGCCGGCCCGATCGCGTGGATTCGCTCCGGCCAGGGCGCATCCGACCAGAGCGTGCCCATGACGGCGAGCACGACCAGTGCGATCGGCAGCAGGCAGATCGGGCGAAGCAGCGAGCGCGGAAATTCGCGGAGATCGAGGAAGGCGAAGGCGATCAACCAGGGAACGAGCGCGAAGATCAACCCGGTCGTGGT
Organism: Bradyrhizobium nitroreducens; assembly: GCF_002776695.1. GTDB lineage: Bacteria > Pseudomonadota > Alphaproteobacteria > Rhizobiales > Xanthobacteraceae > Bradyrhizobium > Bradyrhizobium nitroreducens. The sequence goes on along the minus strand of NZ_LFJC01000003.1, from coordinate 4,938,832 downwards.
CCACGGCAGAAGCAACGCGATCAGCGCGACGAAGCGGGCCGGCGTGCGGTAGCGCGCCGCCCAGATCGCGGCGAGCCACGATGCCGCCTGCTGCTCCTTCGCCACCTCCGTCATCGCGCCCCTTTGACCACCGCACGGTACTGCGAAACTAGCCGGAGCCGCGGGCCGGTCACAAGCGGCTAGGCCGGCGCACGCGCGGGCGGCGCCACGGCATCAGCCTCGGCCTGCGCTGCGGTCTCCGCCGGTCGAACCGGCGTCAGGCGCTTGCTGAATTCGCGGCGCAGCAGCCACAGGCTCAAGCCCGCCTGGAGCGTGGTCGCCGCGACCGACAGGTACCAGACGTACTCCATGCGAAAGCCCGGCCGCGTCGAGAGCCAGATCGCCGGCAGCGAGTAGGTGAACACGCGCGTCGCCGAGCTCAGGAGCACCGGCTTGGTGTTGCCGAGGGCCTGGAACATGCTCGAGCAGGTGAAGATCAGACCCTGTGCGATCATGTTGAGCGAGATGATCCGCAGGAACAGGTATGCGATCTCCATGGTCTCGCGGTCGTTCGAGAAGCCCGCGAGCAGCAGCTGCGGCCTCACCTGCGCTAGGATCATGAAGCCGGTCATCACGGTGGTGACGATCAGCGCGGCCTTGACGAAGGTTTCCCGCACACGCGCAGCGTCGGCCGCGCCGACGTTCTGGCCGGCGATCGGTCCTGCGGCCAGCGCCACCGCGAGCGCGGGCATGTGGATCAGGCCGAGCACGCGCTGCCCGATGCCGAATCCGGCCTGCGTCGCCGCGCCGAAATCGCTCAGCACGTAGTAGACGACCGCCATGAAGATGAACATCATCGCGAACTCGCCGCCGGCCGGCAGGCCGACGTTGAGAATGCGTTTCAAATGGTGCGGCTGCGGACGCCATTGCGCCGGATTGAAGGCGACGTAGCGCTCGACCTTGCGAAAATACGCCAGCAGCATCAGAGCGCCGATGGCGACCGCAATCGAACTCGCCAGCCCCGCGCCGGCGACGCCGAGCGCGTACCCGGTGCCCCAGCCCGAGATCAGCACCGGCGCCAGCGCGATGTTGATGACGACCGCGACCACCCGCACCAACATGGCGGGGCGCACGATGCCGGTCGCGCGGAGCGCGGACGCAATCACTTGCATGACGAACTCCAGAGCGAGCGCTGGCATGAACCACAGCAGATAAACGGTTCCCGCCTCGATCGTGGCCTGGTCCGCGGCGATCGAACGCATGTAGAGGCGGGACAGCACCGCTCCGGCGACCAGGGTCAACAGGCCGAACAGCACCGACAGCGCGACCGCCTGGTTGAAGATCAAATTTGCGTCCGCCCGATCCTTACGTCCCACGGCATGCGCCATCAGCGCGACCGTGCCGACGCCGAGCACCTGCATCAGCCCGTTGACGAGAAAGCCGGCGTTGCCGGCCGCAGCGACACCCGCAACGGCGGCATCGCCCTGGCCCGACACGAAATACAGATCGACCAGCTGGCAGATCATGATCGAGATCATGCCGGCCATGATCGGAGGCGCCATGGCCAGGATATGTCTCACGATGGAGCCGTTCGTCAGGTCTTTCATGACATCTCATCCTTGACAGCTTCCTCGACGGCTTCCTGGACGTATTCCTTGGCGGCGGGACGCTCGCCCGCCGCCGCGCGCCTCACTCTGCTGCCGCGATATGCCCGAGCTCCACCACCTGGCGCTCGAACAGGCCGCGATAGATGCCGTCCGGCTTGCGCGCGAGCACGGCGTGGGTGCCTTGCTCGACGATCTCGCCGCGGTCGAACACCAGGATGCGGTCGAGGCTCTTCACCGTCGACAGCCGGTGCGCGATCACGACCGAGGTGCGCCCCTTCATCAACCGCTCCATCGCCTGCTGGATCAGCGCCTCCGATTCCGAATCGAGGCTCGAGGTCGCCTCGTCCAGGATCAGCACCGGCGCGTCCGCCAGGAAGGCCCGCGCCAGCGCCACGCGCTGCCGTTCGCCGCCCGACAGCTTCACGCCGCGCTCACCGACGAGCGTGCCGTAGCCCTTCGGCAGGCGCAGGATGAAGTCGTGCGCATTCGCAAGCCGCGCCGCATGCTCGATCGCCTCGAGGCTGGCGCCCGGCCGGCCGTAGGCGATGTTCTCGGCGAGCGAGCGGTGAAACAGGATCGGGTCCTGCTGCACGATCGCGACCTGGCTGCGCAGCGATTGCTGCGTGGCGTGCGCGATGTCCTGCCCGTCGATCAGCACGCGGCCGCCGGTGACGTCGTAGAGCCGCTGCACCAACTTGACGAAGGTGGTCTTGCCGGAGCCCGAGCGGCCGACCAGGCCGACCCGTTCGCCGGCGCGGATCTTCACCGACAAGCCGTCGTACAGCGGCGCGTGATGACCGCCATAATGGAACGTGACGTCGTCGAACACGATCTCGCCGCCTTCGATCGCAATCGGCCGTGCGTCCTCAGCATCGGCAATCCCGATGGGCTCGGCGTGGATCGCCACCAACTCGTCCATGTCGTTGACCGAACGCTGCAGGTTGTTGATGTGCATGCCGACGTCACGCAGATAGGCGTGGATGATGTAGTAGCTGGTCAGCACGTAGGTGACGTCGCCGGGCGAGGCGTGGCCGTACATCCACAGCAGAACCGAACCGCCAATGACCGACGCGCGCAGGCATAGCAGCAGCGACAGCTGCGCCATGGCCGTGTAGTTGTAGCGGAGCCAGGTCCGCCGCACCCGCACCCGCCAGCGGCCGATGACGCGCGCAAGTCGCACATCCTCGCGCAGCTCGGCGCCGAAGGATTTCACCACCGCGTTGCAGGTGAGCGCGTCCGCCAGCGTGCCGCCGACCTTGGTGTCCCACGCGTTCGAGACCCGCGCGGCCGGCGCGATGTAGCGCGTCGAAAACACCACGGTGATGGTGACGTAGAAGATCGCCCCCACCGCGATCACCACGCCGAGCGACGCCCAGTGCAGGCCGATCAGGACCATCGAGCCGATCAGCACCAGCAGCGACGGTGCCAACGCCATCAGGATGGTGTCGTTGAGCAGGTCGAGCGCCCACATGCCGCGCGTGATCTTGCGCACTGTGGAGCCCGCGAAGGAGTTGGCGTGCCAGTCGGTGGAGAAACGCTGCACGCGTGTGAAGGTCTCCTGCGCGACGTCCGACATGGTCTTGAGCGTAAACGGCACGATCGCCTGCAGGCCGGTCAACCGCAGCACCACGGCGGCCGCGCCCAGCGCCACGATGGAGCCGAAGGCCACCAGAGCCGCATGGCGTGCAGCAGGATCGGACGGGCCGCGCGTCAGCGCGTCGACCAGCTGTCCCGAGAATACGGGCATGAACAGGTCGGCGACGGTCGCACCCAGCAGGCCACTGGCCACGATGAGCCCCCGCCCCGGCTGTTTCAGCCAGTGCCGGAACACGAAGGGCAGTACCACGCGTATCGCCGCGGGCTTCTTGGACAGAGCGGTCATGACATCATCCGGCCGCTTTGCGCGGGCCGGCTCCATCGATGGACGCGGGCCAGCCGCGAGGGCCGGACGGGCGTCACTTGAAGTTGGCTTTGACTTGGGAAGAGGAGCGATCGGGACGTGGCGCCCAATCGAAGCTGGCGGAAGAGGCCTCTAGCAGGCCGCGTACATACCGAACCAGACGATCATCGAGCGCGGGCGTACGATCTGCGAATGCGACGAAATCATGCAAATCCCTCCCGGTTCGATTGAATGAGGTGCGCTTTATAGATGTGCCGCTCGCGCTTTGCAACGGGGCTCGCGCGAGATCACGGATGAGTGTTGCAATTTGGTTTGCGGAGTAGCGCACCGCTTGGGTAGGCGTTGCTCCCGCCTCATCTCCGCTGTCATGCCCCGGCTCGACCGGGGCATCCAGTACGCCGCAGCGCATGTGGCGAGCACTCCAACGCCGGCCTCCGGGATACTGGATCGCCCGGTCAAGCCGGACGACGACAGCGAGTGCGTGGGCTCAGTGCGCGTCGCCGCCGGCGGTCGGCGAGACCGGCTTGCTCAGCAGCGTCACCAGCAGGCTGAGGCCGAGATAGAACAGCGTCAGCACGAAGAAGGCATCGCCGAAGCTCATCACCACGGCCTGGCGGTGCACGAGCTGGGAGAGCTGTTTCATCGCCATCAGCGTGGAATCGCCGAGCCCCTGGAACTTCTGCATGAACATGGTGAGGGTTTCGGTCGCGGTGGCGTTGCCCCAGGTCACGCGCTCCTGGAGGCGGGTGATGTGGAGGTCAGTGCGGTCGTTGAGCACGGTGTTGATGACGGCGAGCCCGACCGCGCCGCCGAGATTGCGCATCAGGTTGAACAGGCCCGATGCGTTCTTCACCCGGTCGGGCGCCAGCGTGCCGAGCGCGATGTTGTTGGTCGGCACCATCGCGAACATCATGCCGACACCGCGCAGGATCTGCGGCACCAGCAGCTCGTAGAAATCGTAGTCGCGGGTGATCCAGGTCATCTGGTAGGAGCCGATCGCGAACACGACGAGGCCGAATGCGATCATGTAGCGCATGTCGATCTTCACCATGAGACGCCCGACCAGCGGCGCGATCAGGAACATGGTGATGCCGGAGACGAACATGGTCTCGCCGATCATCAGCGCGCTGTAGCCGCGCACCTCGGCGAGATAGCGCGGATAGATGTAGGTCAGGCCGTAGAGGCCGATGCCGATGCAGAACTGCAGCACGCAGCCGATCGCGAAATTGCGGTTGGAGAAGGTACGCAAATTGACGATCGGCTCGGCCGCCGTGAAGACGCGCCAGAAGAAGGCGATCGCCGAGATCGCGCAGATCCACGCGCAGATCGCGACCGAGGTATCCTGCAGCCATTCATATTGCGGCCCCTCCTCCAGCACGTATTCGAGCGTGCCGAGGAAGCCGGCCATGAACGACAGGCCCCACCAGTCGAAGCGGTCGAGCAATTCGAAATGCGGCTCGTCGAAATCGACCAGCGCCAGCACACCCAGCGTGATGCCGATGCCGGGCACGACGTTGATGAAGAACAGCCAGTTCCACGACATCAGGTCGGTGATGTAGCCGCCGACCGTCGGCCCGATCGTGGGCGCGAGGGTCGCGACAAGCCCGATGATGGGACCGACGATGTGGAATTTCGACCGCGGGAACACGGTATAGGCCGAGGCGAACACCGTCGGGATCATGCCGGCGCCGAGGAAGCCCTGCAGCGCGCGCCAGAGGATCATCTCCTCGATGGTCGTGGCAAAGCCGCAGAGCAGGCTCGATATGGTGAAGCCGGCCGCCGAGATCGCGAACAAGAGCCGCGTGCCGAAGGCGCGCGACAGGAATCCCGACAGCGGGATCGCGATGACTTCGGCGATCAGATAGGCGGTCTGCACCCAGGAGACTTCGCTGGAGCTCGCCGACAGGCCAGCCTGGATTTCGCTCAAGGACGCCGAGACGATCTGGATGTCCAGGATCGACATGAACATCCCGAACACCATGATGATGAAGGCGAACAGCCGCTTCGGCGCGATGCGGTCCGAAGCAGGGGCCGCCATCATGGCAGGTGAAGCAGTCGTGGCATTGGCCATGGTCCGACCTCGCAGCGCTGGGATCGCGATTTACTGCGGGTGGATCGCGGTGGGATCGTCGAGATCGACCTCGCTGTCGGCGTCGGCTGCGCCCTTGTTGGTGTCGACGGTGGCGTAGACCGACATGCCGGCGCGGAGCAAATTCTGCTTCGCCACCGACTTCGGCACGCGGATGCGGACCGGCACCCGCTGCACGATCTTCGTGAAGTTGCCGGTGGCGTTGTCGGGCGGCAGCAGCGTGAACACCGAGCCCGCGCCCGCCGCGATGCTGTCGACCACGCCGGAGAACTTGCGCATGCCGTAGGCATCCACCTTGATCATCACCGGCTGGCCGGGACGAATGCGCTTGAGCTGCGTTTCCTTGAAATTGGCGTCGATATAGACCTCGTCGAGCGGCACGACATTGCCGAGGCGCTGGCCGACCGCGACGAAGTCGCCGGTGTTGACGAGACGGTTCGAGAACGTGCCGTCGACCGGCGCGCGCACCGCGGTGAAGCTGAGATCGCGCTCGGCCTTGGCGAGCGTGGTCTTGAGCTCGGCGAGCTGGGCTTGCGCTTCGGCCTGCTGGGCCTTGGCGACATCGACATTGCTGACGGCAACGTCGTAGGCGGCCTGCGCGGCCTTGACCGCGGCGGCGCCCTGGTCACGACCGGCCTCCGAACTCTCGAAGGTGGCGCGCGAGGCAAATCCCTTGTTGCTGAGGGCCTGCTGGCGCTCGTAATCGAGATCGGCCCGCTTGAGGCCCGCCTGGGCCGAGACAAGCTGCGCCTTGGCCTGCGCCACCTGGCTGTCGAGCGCCGCGATCTGGCGGCCGATGCGATCGATGGTGGCCTGCTGGGTCGCGATCTTCGTCGCGGCGGCATCGACCGCGATCTTGTAGTCACCGTCGTCGATGCGCAGGACGATGTCGCCGGCTCTCACCGGCGTGTTGTCGCCGGCGAGGACCGCGGCGATGTGTCCGGACACGCGCGCGCCCAGCATGGTGTTGTTGGCACGGACATAGGCGTCGTCGGTGGAGATGTAGAAGCGGCCGACCAGCGTGTAGTAGCCGGCGTAGCTCGCGGCCGCGAGCGCCAGCACCAGACCAACGCCCATCAGGACGAACTTGCGCTTGCCGGCTTTGGCAGCGCCGGCGGCGGGTACGTCCGGTGCGGATGCGGCCGGCTTGTCGGTCACGGGCTTTTCCGGCGCCTCAGCGGTGCGGCGCTTGGCCTCCTCGGCCACATGGGCGCGCAATTGCTCGGCAAGGGGTGCAGAGCCCTCGATCGCAGCGTCACCACCCGCGTGCTCCTCCACCGCTTCCTGGCGAAGGACGCGCGCAGCCTGGTCTCTCGATACGGCCATAAAGGCCTCCCCAAAAAACGCGATCAAGGAGACGGCAGGCCTCTGGCCCGCTCTCCGCTCGCTGATCCAAATACCATTGACCGAACGGTTCGGTCAATATACATAATATTCCCGGCCGAACCCTACTGACGAGAATCCTTTATTCGGGTTTCATGGCCGCAGACCCGACTCAAAAACCTTCCGAGACCCTGAACCAATGGTTGTAGCCGGCCACGACCAACTGCACGTCATCCAGGAGGAGGAGGGCTCCAAGCGTCGCCAGATCCTGGACGGCGCCCGCAAGGTGTTCATGGATCTCGGTTTCGACGGCGCCAGCATGGGCGAGATCGCGCGCGCGGCGCAGGTCTCCAAGGGCACGCTCTACGTCTACTTCGCCGACAAATGCGCGCTGTTCGAAGCCATCCTCGAGCAGGAGGCACTCCAGCACGGCCAGGTCGTGTTCAATTTCGATCCCGCGCGCGATGCCGAGACCACGCTGAAGGAGTTCGGCCTCGCCTATCTTCACCTGGTCTGCCGGCCCGGTGGCGGATCGGCGATCCGCACCGTGATGGCGATCGCCGAACGCATGCCGGATGTCGGCCGCCGCTACTATGCGCGCGTGCTCGACAAGAGCATCAACCGCCTCTCCGCCTATCTCCAGGCCCGCGTTAGTTCCGGCAATCTCGATATCGACGATTGCGACCTTGCCGCCTCCCAGTTCATGGAATTGTGCAAGGCTTCCCTCTTCCTGCCCTTCGTGTTCCAGGCCGCACCCGCGCCATCGGTGGAGCGCATGACCGAGGTGGTCGGCAGCGCGACGCGGATGTTCCTGGCGGCGTATCGGACGAAGTAACGGCGCGTTGCGCAGACGGGACAGGCAGCACTATATTTGCGGCCATGTCCCGTGATCTTCGCCCGCCCGTCGATATCCTCCATTATGAGATCGTCCAGGAGCAGGCCTCGGCGCTTGGACGGATGGGGCGCGCGCTGGAGCAGGCGCTGGCGCGTTTGCGCGAGTTCGACGCCGCTCACGCACTGCCGGAAGTTCCGGTCTCGATGCAGCCGGCGCGGCGCAAGCTGGTGCTGGAAGCCGGTCAGGCGCTCTGGATGTTCGTGGTGCAGCGAGAGGCGACCGGCTTGCGCGACAGCCGCCATATCATGCGGACCTACAACGTCCCGGGCGAGGTGCAGCGCTGCATGGGGCTGGCGCCCACAATGTCGAGGCCGGCGAGATCGTAGCCCGCATGGAGCGAAGCGGAATGCGGGGACAGTCTCCCGGATTGCGCTTTCGCTCCATCCGGGCTACCGGCAAAAGCGCTCAATCGTCGGCGTAATCGTCGTCCTCGCGCTTGTGCGCCGTCGTCTTGCGCCCACCGAGCGAGCCGGTGACCGAGGGTTCGCGCGCACTGGCATAGGGCCTGCGCGACTGCGCGCGCGAGGCGACCTCTTCGCCGGAGACCGCGGCGGGCTGGCAGATCAGGCGGCGGCTGGCGCGGCGCATCAGATCGACGTGGATGTGATCGTAGTGATAGACGTTCGATCCCGGCGCCAGCACCGTGGTGAAATGCGCGCAGGCCCCCGACTGCACGTCGCGCAGGAATCCCTGCTCCTCCGGCATGCCGCGCCAGCCGTCCTTCACGGTGACGCGGCGGCCGTCGGCGAGCACGAAGGCGGCAATGTCGAGCGCGTTGCCGAACGCGTGCTCGGAGATGTGAGAATGCGGATTGCCGTTCATGCCGCGGCAGGAATAGGCGGAGATCTGCTTGATCTCGGCGACGCGGACGCCGAACCAGCGCATCGCCGAAGGCTGCACGGTGTCGGCGAGCCAGCGGTCGAGTTCGGAGACGATCGGACAGGCGAGCGTCGCGGTCGGCTTGATCGCGACCGGGCCGACGGTCGTGACGGGATTGCCCTGGGCAGGGCCGAGGCGCGGCAGCGGCTGCTGCGCGGGCGCCTGCGAGTAAGGCGCCCGCCGGGCCGGATAGCTCGGCGCATTCATGTAGCGCGAGGCACCGGCGGCGTCGGTGCCATCGGGCGGCAGGTCGATCTCGTCCTCCTGCGACTCCACGCCGGGCGCGTTCAGCGACATCGGCCCGGACGATGCACCATAGCCGGCGGGCTGGCGCACCGCGCTTTCAGGATAGTTCGAACGCTGCGGGTTGGCCGATGCCGGATAATTCTGGGCTTGCGGATAATTCGACCGCGGCTGCGTCACCGGCCAGCGCGGCTGGCCGCCGATGCTGCCCGGCGGGCGCAACTCCTCGTCGGCAAAGCCGTAGCTGCTCGAGGCTTCGCCGAGGGCGGCGACCTTGAGCGGAAACTCGGCGCCGCACATGCCGGGCCCGGAGATCGGATCGATCCGGACGAGATCCGGCCCCTCTTTCACCGCGCCCGATTTCAGGCATGCGGCTTCTGCCTCGGCCCGCCATGGCTCGCGCTCGGCCTGGAAGAAGCCGCGACCGCAACCCGCTAGCGAAACAAGGACGATGGAGCCGACGAGATACAAACGAACTCCGCGCGTCATGCACGCACGTTCGGTGAATTTACTTAAAGACTCTTCAACACGTTGGTTTCACTGTTCTTTAACCATGCCGGCCGGCGCGAACCAAAACGCTGCCGACGCTGAGCGGCAGCAAGGCTGACTTTTTCGCGGCGAGACTTTCTGTTAACCATGAGGGCTCGCGCGGAATCTGACGCGCGTGGAGGAGCGACCTCATGACGTTCGCCGGGAGACTGAGCGTAGTCACCGCGTACCTCGCCATGGCCTTCGTCGGCGCCATCGTGCTCGGCATGGTCTAGAGGCAACAGTCGACCACGACAGCTCTCTTACCCTCCCCTGGAGGGGGAGGGTCGCTGCGCATGTAGCGAAGCGGAATGCGCAGCGGGGTGGGGTGACGGTCTCTCCCCATCCAACAGTACCTGAGTGGAGAGATCACCCCACCCCGCTCGCGCTTCGCGCGATCGACCCTCCCCCTCCAGGGGAGGGTTACAAGCACCAACTACGACCGCTCGCTCCACTGCCGCGACGTCGTGAGCAGCTGCACGCGCGGCGCCTCGACCCGCGTCCAGTCGTTGCCGGAGCACCAGAAATGGCCGATCGCGCAGGCTTCGACGTGAAGCCTGCCGGAGCCCTTCAGCGTCATCGTCCCGTAATAGGTGCGTCCACTGGAGCGGCTGTAGATGCTGCCGGTCCAGACGTCGTGCGCTTTCGGCTTCATGTTGACGAGCACGCTCTCGCCGCGATTTGAAGCCTCGGTCAGCGCGTAACCGCACAGCGCGGGGCCACAGCGCTCGATGCGCACCGTGCCCTTGGCGCCGACGCTCTCCCATTCGCCGAGCGGCGTATAGCCCTGCGCCTCGTCGTTGCGCTGCGCGGCCGTCACGGCCTGCTTGATCTCCGGGCTCGGAGCGGGCGGCGGCTCCATGCGCGTCGGATCGAGGCGCGGCAGGTCAACCCGCGGCGGATTGGGATTCAGCGCCTCCGGTCTTGATGTCTCTGGTTTTGGGGCCTGCGGCGGCACAACGTGCTGCGACGTCGTCGCGGCAAGGATGGGCGCTGGAGGCGCAGGTGGTGTCGCGACCACGGCCGTCGGCGGCGGACGAATCGAAGCGGCCGGAGCGACTGGCGCCTGGACAATTGGCGCCGGCGGCGGGGCCGGTCTCGTTGCGGTCTCTGCCACCGGCCGAAGGCTGCGATTGGACGAGATCGACACACAGGATGTGGACCGGCACGTCTTGGCCGCCTCGACATGGAAGCGGTGGCCGCCGATCGAGAAGGAATACGAGCCGGCCTCGGCTGCGGGCGCGACCACCGTCAAAGCGATCAATGTGCCAAGCGAAGTCAGAAGCCGGGTCATCGGCGCCTCCTGTCGTGTCGGGACAGGTTATGCGGGATGAACGGCGGCTGGATGTGCGCTGGCTCACCCTGGCCTCTGGAGCCGTTGTGATTCCCATCACAGAACGCCCCGCCAGCGCCGCGTAGGGTCGAACCACGCTTCACCCACCGGCGACTTCAGTCCATCGGGACCACGCCATTTTCGGAGGTTGTCATGAACAAGCTCACCATCGCCGCCACCGCACTCTTCCTGGCGTCGACCGCCGCCGCGCATGCCGGCGGAAATACGATCGCGTTCCAGATCGAGGGCCAGCACATCCGCATCGAGACGCCGCGCAACTGCGCCTCGCTCAATTGCGTGACCATCGTCGCGCCGGGCCTGTCGGACAAACCGATCAAGCTGAACAACATCAACCTCAAGGGCCTCGGCGGCTCCAAGGACGATGACGTCGACACCACACCGGCTCCGGCCACCAATGCGCAACCCGCGCCTGCTCCGGTCCAGCAACAATCCGTGCAGCAGGCCCCGGTCCAGGCTACCGCCCCGGCCGCGCCTGCGGCGCCCGCTCCGGCAGCGACGGCGGCCGCCGCTCCGTCTGCCAGCTACGACAATGCGACGCCGCCCGTGCCCGTTGCGGCTCCTGCTCCTGCTCCCGCTCCTGCACCGGTCGCGGTTGCTCCCGCACCTGCTCCGGCCCCGGTGGCTGCGGCGCCCGTGGCCGCCCCGAACTCTCCGATCGGCGTGTGGGCGACCGAGGAGAACAAGGGCAATGTCCGCGTCGAGCAGTGCGGCGCCAATCTGTGCGGCTATGCCGAGAAGACCAACGAGCGCATCCTGATCAACATGAAGCCCGAGGGCTCGAAGTGGAGCGGCCGCATCCACGATCCCAACTCCGGCCGCAACTACGACTCGACCATCGCGATGAAGGGTCCGAATGCGATGCGCGTGCAGGGCTGCGCCTTCGGCGGCATGTTCTGCGGCGGCCAGACCTGGAAGCGCGTGAGCTGACACCGAAGGTGTCATCCCGGGCGATGCGAATGCATCGAACCCGGGATCTCGCGCCACATACACAATCGTTCGTCATGCCCGGGCTTGTCCCGGGCATCCAGGTTCTTCGTACCGCAATCAAGACGTGGATGGCCGGGACAGGCCCGGCGATGACGGTGTGGGGACAGCTCGTCCTCCCCCCGCACCACACACGTTCATCCGCCATTCAGGTCGCCCCGGCTGAAATCCGCTGATCTCGCCTCGCGTTCTCACCGGGACCTCTTCGTGACATCAATGCTGGCTTGGCGCCGCTTCGTGTTCGCGCTCGTGCTGCCGGCATTGCCGCTGGCAGGCAGCAGCGCGGCTTGTGCATCGGAGACGATCGAGATCGCGCAGGCGCAGCCCCAAGCCCAAGCCGAACCCGCGCCTTCCCCGACGCCCGCCGCCTCGCCGGCACCCGCGGCCGATGCACAATCCGCCGCCGTCGAGCCGATCGGCAACGTCGCGACCGTCACGGGGATCGCGACCGTGATCCGCGACAAGAACTCCTATCCGCTGCGCGTACGCGACGACATTTATCTCAACGATGTCGTGCAAACCTCGTCGAACTCGACGCTCGGCATCACCTTCAACGACGCCACCACGTTCAACCTTTCCGCCAGTTCGAAGATCACCATCGACAATTACGTCTATGAGGACGGCGGCAAGCAGAACTCGGGGATTTTCGACATCGGCAAGGGCACGGTCGCTTTCGTCGCGGCGGCGGTGGCCAAGACCGGCGACATGAAGATCACGACGCCGACGGCGACGCTCGGCATCCGCGGCACCACCGGTGTCGTCGACGTGCCCGAAGGTGCAACCGCCGGCGGCGCCAACAACGTCAACATCAAGCTCTATCCCGATGCCGACGGCCGCGTCGGTCACATCGACGTCGACGACCGCACCAGCGGCACGCGGCTCGGCGCACTGACGCAAGGTGCGAGCGGCTTTGCGATCCGGCCCGGCGCCGCCGTTGCCGGCACGATGCGCTTCGCCGCGGTGCCGATCACGATTCCCGCACAGCAGATCGCGCGCGACCGCGGCTTCGTCAGCCAGGTCCATCTGGCCCAGACCACTGGCCGCCAGATCGTCACCGAGCAGCGCGACTTCCGCCGCGCCAATCCGACCGCGCTCAGCCGCATTCCGCGCCCCAGCCAGCCGCCGCAGCAGCAGCAATTGCGGCCGGCGACCGTGCCCGCCCAGCAGCCGCAGCGCCCGAACGGCCAGCCCGGCCAGAACAACCGTCCGGGTCAGCAGCAGCCGGGCACGCCGGGCCGGCAAGGCGCCCAGCCGCCGCAGCGACAGGGCCAGGGACAGCAAGGTGGCGCGGTGCAGCCGGGCGCACCGCGTGCGGGGCAAGGACTGCAACAAGGGCAACAGCGAGGCCCGCATCAGGGGCAACCGCAGTCCGGCCAGCAGCAAGGCGCGGGACGTCCGGGTGCGCCGCGGGCCGGACAAGGCTCACAGCCAAACGGCGCGCAGCAAAAACAGCCGCAGCGCGATGGACGAATTCCCCCCGGCGGAATCGTGCCGCCGCAACCGGGCGGGACGCAGCCACCAGCCCCGCAGCCGCAACAGCCGCGCACCGGCCTGCAGCCGGGCCAGCCACCCGCGGTTCAACCGCCGAGCATCCAACGCCAAGGCGGATTCCAGCAACGCCTCCCCGCCGCACCACGCCCCGCAGCGCCGCGCAAGCCGATACCGCCACCGAAGGAGAAGGAGCGACGGTGACTTTTTTCCTTCTCCCCTTGTGGGAGAAGGTGGCGCGAAGCGCCGGATGAGGGGTTCTCTCCGCACGTTCAATTGAGAGTTGGAAACGCGCGGAGAGAATCCCTCGCCCGTCTCGCCGCTTTGCGGCGAGCCACCCTCTCCCACAAGGGGCGAGGGTGCACCGTCAACGCGGAGAGAGGTACCGACAACTCACGCCTCGCCGCGCAGCCAGGCCTTCACCTTCTGCAACAGGCCGTGCCGCAACTCGTCGACGGAGGCGGCTTCGGCCGGCGTCAGCGTCTGCAAGGCTGCGTCGATCTCGTCGCTCGCCAATGGCGACGCCGACTCGGAAATGGGCGTTGGCGACGCCACGTCTGTAGGCACCAGCCCCGACGCCGCAAGCGCGATCGGGCCGATCTGTGTCAGGAACGCGCGCTCATATTCGCGCGAGAGACGCCCGATCGCATCGTCCAGCGCGAGCCAGTCGACCGCCTTGATGTCGTTCATCAGCTTGCGGACCGGCCCGCCTTCGGCCTCCATCCGCCAGAAATGCACGACCTTGGAGCGACCGCCGGATTGGTAGACGAGCGTGCCGAGAAATTCGTGCACGGCGACGTCGTGGCCGGTCTCCTCCAGCACCTCGCGGTGCGCGGCTTCCTTCGGCGTCTCACCGTCATCGAGCTTGCCCTTGGGCAAGACCCATTCGTTGCGCTTGCGCTGGCGCACGACCGCGATCAGCGGGACAGAGCCTCGCCGCAGCACAATACCACCCGCCGCCATGACCGGCGCCCGCGCCATCACCAAATCCGTCGTCGTCAAATCGTCCCCGCGAACGATATAGGCGACGGGGACGGCGGATTGAAGGCTACTTTCTCCTCAGCAGCGCCTGACCGGCGCGAATCCGCGTGCCCTCGGCGATGCCGTCGCAGAAGCTGAAATCGCCGGGCGCGAGAATGATGATGGTCGAGCCGTGTTCGAACCAGCCGAGCTCCTCGCCCTTGCCCACCTTGACGTCGCAGGGGAAGTTGACCGGCCCGCGTGTCTGCGCGTTCAGCACCATGTCGAGGAAGTGCAGGCGGATGCTCGCGACCAGGATCGCAGCGACCGGCACCAGCGTCACGGCCTCGCCGGTCGAAAGATGCGTGCGGATCACCGCGCGCTCGTTCTTGCAGAACAGGCGCTCGACCCGCTTCAGCGCGATCGGATTGACGTTCCAGACGTCACCATGGATCAGCGTGACGCGTTCGATATGGGCGTCATGGGGCGCATGGAAGCGGTGATACATGCTCGAGGTCAGCCGCAGCGTGACGAAGCTGCCGTTGCGGTGCTGGTCAACCAGCGCGGAATCGCCGACGAGGTCGAGCAGCGAATAAGGCGCCCCTTTGACCTGGAACAGCTCCGTGTCGGCGATCTTCCCGTGGGCGCCGACGATGCCGTCCGACGGACTGGCGACAATGGAGGGATCCGGATCAAACGGCCGCAGGCCGGGCTTCAGCTCCCGCGTGAAACAATCGTGCAGGCTTTTGAAATGGGTCTTGCGTGCCTCCGACAGATCGAGATCTGAGAACAGCTTCCACAGCGCGATCGAGAAGTCCCTCACCAGCGGATTCTCGATCTTGGAGAACCAGCCCATGAAGCGGGTCAACGCCGCGCGGGGAATGCGGTTGGTCAACAGGAAGTTGAGGTCTTCCTGCTGGGTGAAGGAGGCAATGAGGGCTTTGACTGTCATGAATCTGTCAGCTCACAGTATTAGCGCTTGTTGACATGGAAACGACACTCCCGATTCTCTCGATGTCCGTGGCCGCCGCAGCGTCCGCTGCCGCCGTCCTCCCGAAGATCAAGGCGCGGGTCGAACTGTCCCGCGCCAAGCACCGCTCGCTCGCCGGACACTCCAAGATGTCGCGCCGGGTGGCAAAGCTGCTCCCGTTCTACGAGTTCGGAGAGAGCGATTACTTCTCCTGCGACGGCGCACCGGCGAACATCGCCGCGCGGCGTAAGGACGCCTTCTTCCGCCTCGCCAAGCTTTACGCCGAGCGCTACCCGAAGGGCCGCGCGATGACGAGGGAAGCGGCGGAGACGATTTCCGACCTGAACTTCACCGAGAGCTACCGTGTGCCGTTCCAGTTCTCGCGTCTCGTCCGCGAGCATCTGGGCACCTCGACCTTCATGGAATCGTCCAGCGGCGTCACCGTCACTGACGTCGACGGCAACACCTCCTACGACCTCACCGGGTCCTACGGCGTCAACATCTTCGGCAACGACTTCTACAAGGAGTGCATCGAGGGCGCGGAGAAGCGGGCGCATGCGCTCGGCCCGGTGCTCGGCCCTTATCACCCCGTCATCCTCGAGAACGTGCAGCGGCTCCGCCATATCTCCGGCCTCGACGAGGTCTCGTTCCACATGTCTGGCACCGAGGCCGTGATGCAGGCCGTGCGCCTCGCGCGCTACCACACCCGGCGCACCCATCTGGTTCGTTTCGCCGGCGCCTATCACGGCTGGTGGGGCGACGTGCAGCCCGGCGTCGGCAATCCCATTGCCGCGCACGAGACCTACACCCTCGCCGAGATGTCGGAGAAGACGCTGCACGTGCTGAAGACGCGCAAGGACATTGCCTGCGTGCTGGTCAATCCGCTGCAGGGCCTGCACCCGAACGTCAACGCGCCCGGCGATTCCTCGCTGGTCGATTCCTCCCGCGGCGGCAATTTCGATCGCGCAGCTTACACCGAATGGCTGAAGAAGCTTCGGGAAGTCTGCACCGAGCGCGGTATCGTCTTGATCTTCGACGAGGTCTTCGTCGGATTCCGTCTCGCCGCCGGTGGCGCCCAGGAATACTTTGGCGTCAAGGCCGACATGGTGACCTACGGCAAGAGCCTCGCAGGCGGCCTGCCGGTCGGCGTTGTCTGCGGCAAAAGCGAGCTCATGCGCCGCTTCCGCGACGACCGCCCCGCCGACATCTGCTTCGCCCGCGGCACCTTCAACTCGCACCCCTACGTCATGACGGCGATGGACGAGTTCTTGAGCCGCCTCGCCAGCCCGAATTTTCGCGCGGTGTATGAGGGCCTCGATGACACCTGGAACGGCCGTGTCCAGAAGCTCAACCAGATGATGGCGGGCGCCGACCTGCCGGTGCGGTTCGCCAATTTCTCGTCGATCTGGACGGTGAAATACACCACACCATCCCGCTACAACTGGATGCTGCAATATTATCTGCGCGCCGAGGGCCTGGCCTTGAGCTGGGTCGGCACCGGCCGGCTGATCTTCAGCCTCAACTACACCGACGCCGATTTCACCGAGGTTGCCGAGCGCTTCGTCCGCGCCGCCGAGAAGATGAAGGCCGACGGCTTCTGGTGGCACGACGGCGCGCTCACCAACAAGCAGATCAAGCGGCAGATCCTGAAGGAAATGCTGGCCAAGCGTTTTGGGCGTTGAGGTCGGTCCCCCGCTAACCACCACCGTCATTCCGGGGCGGCTCGAAGAGCCGAACCCGGAATCTCGAGATTCCGGGTCTGGTCCTTCGGACCACCCCGGAATGACGGCGCTTACGGCGGCCCCCTGCCCCCGCGCGAGCAACGGCGAGGAAGCCTCCAACACGTGGAGGCCCGGCACGAGGCCGGGCATGACGCAACCATCAGACATCGGAGTGTTCGATATGCGCGGCGCGCTCAGGCGTGCTGCTCTTCGAGCACGGGCTCGCCGATGAGGCCCAGCGTGTGCTCGGGGTTGAGGTGCAGGCCCGGATCCATCAGCTCGCCGCGCATCAACGCCAGCGGCGCACCGCGATAGAGCATCAAATCGTGGAACGGATCGGTCAGGATCTTGGTCATCCAGACGAGGCCGGTCTCGACGTCGCGGATGAAGAACAGGTGCACGGTGCGGAACAACAGGCCGCCGCCGCCGACCACGAGCCAGATCTTGGCGACCTGCCGCATGAAGTCGGTCGCACTTGCCCAGGGCGTGAAAAGGCCGAACAGCGTGGGATCGACGACCAGCACCAGCGGCGAGGCCGCCCAGATCGCCATCAGCACCACCTTGCGCTGCAGGTTGTAGCCGACCTTGATCTCTTCCTTGTGCTCGTGCGTCGCCTGGTTGATGTGGTCGTAGGTATGCGGCTCGAAGAAGAAATGGCCGGCCTGGCGCGAGGTCATCGAGACCAGCCAGCCCACCAGCGCGGAGACGACGGGATCGACGAACAGCCAGACATAGGCGAAGAGGAAGCTCAGCGCGCTGACGAAATGCAGGCTCTGATTGATGCGGCTGTGGTGATAGTAGCGATGGTCGTCCCAGCGCTGGATCCGCAGCTGCTCGAGATAATTCTTGATCATGCTCTTCCCCAAAATGCTTTCGGGTACGGGGTTACAGGGATTCGATGTACGCCGTGTGACAACATCATCTTGTCATGTGACGGCACGCAGCGGCGCGGTGACGCACGCAACGCGTGAGCTTCAGCTCACGCCGCCTTTCTCACGCCGCCTTGGCGACGTCGACCTTGCGGAAGCGCACCAGCGAGAAATGACCGAGCGGCGGGATCAGGCGGCGCTCGGCGAGCTCGATGCCGTGAGCGCCGGCCAGCCACTTCGCATAGCGCGACCAGGCGAACTCGGCGGTGCGGAAGCCGAGCGGACGCACCACCGGCTGCAGCTTCTGCTCGATGAAGCGGCGCATACCGGCATCCGCGCTGACGCGGGTCAGGATGATCAGCTCGCCGCCGGGACGCAGCACGCGGGCGAATTCGTCGAGCGCCTTCTCCGGGTTCGGCACGGCGGTGACGACATATTGCGCCATCACGACGTCGAAGGAATTGTCGGGGAATTCGAGCTTCTCGGCGTCCATCACCGCGAGCCCCTCGACGTTCTTCAATCCGCCCTCGGCGACGCGCCGGCGTGCCTTGTCCAGCATCGCTTCCGAAATGTCGGTACCGAAGATGCGCAGGTTCGGCGCATAGAGCGGCAGCGAGATTCCGGTGCCGACGCCGACCTCGAGCACGCGGCCGCCGATCTTGTTGGTGGCCGCGATCGCCGCCTGCCGGCCCTTGGCGAACACGCCGCCGAACACGAGATCGTAGACCGGCGCCCAGCGATCATAGGCCTGCTCGACCGTTCCGCGGGTGAGGTCGAGCTGCTGGGTGCCGTCAAGGTTCATGATCTTGGCCATCGATGGGTTCTCGCTGTGGTTCAAATGAATGATCAGCCGCGCACCGGCCGCCGCGCCATGCGGGGCGAGGCGCGCAGGACGCGGCTGGGCTGGAGGGAGGTGAGATTGCCGACGAACTGACGCGCGCTGTTTTCCCAGGAGCGCTCCAGCGCAAAATTGCGGCAGGTCTCGCGCGACATGGTCAGCGCGCGCAGGCACGCGGTGCGCAGATCGTGATCGATTGCGCCGATCGGATGATCGGCGATGACGTCCTTGGGCCCCGTCACCGGAAACGCCGCGACCGGCGTGCCGCAGGCCAGCGCCTCGAGCTGCACCACGCCGAACGTATCGGTCAGGCTCGGAAACACGAACACGTCGGCGGCGGCGAGATGCGCGGTGAGATCGGCGCCCTTCTTCTCGCCGAGGAACACCACGTCCGGATATTTCTTTTCGAGCGCCGCCTTCTGCGGACCGTCACCGACGACGACCTTGGTGCCGGGCAGATCGAGCGAGAGGAACGCTTCGAGGTTCTTCTCCACCGCCACGCGCCCCATGGTCATGAAGATCGGGCGCGGCAGATCGAACTTGGCGGGGCTATCCGGATGGAACAGCTCGGTGTCGACGCCGCGCGTCCAGAAGCCGAGCCGCTTGAAGCCGCGCTCGGACAGCTCCTGCCGCAGCGAGGGCGTCGCCACCATGGTCATGGCGGCGGCATCGTGGAAGTGGCGCAGCACGGCATAGCCGACCGCCGCCGGGATGCCGGTCCGTACCGAGATATATTCGGGAAAGCGCGTGGTGTAGGAGGTGGTGAAGGCGAGCCGGTTGCGACGGCAATAGGCCCGCGCCGCCCAGCCGATCGGACCTTCGGTCGCGATGTGGAGCGCGTCCGGCGCGGCCTTCTCGATCCGCCGCGCGATCTCCTTTCCGCTCGGCAGCGCTATGCGCAGGCCCGGATAGGTCGGCAGCGGCCAGGACGGGAAGCCGTCCGGCGTCAGGAAGTCGATCTCGACATCGAGCGCCTTGGCGGCATTCGCCAGCGAGGTCAGGGTGCGGACCACACCGTTGACCTGGGGATGCCAGGCGTCCGTCGCGATTAATACCCGCATGGGGAAATCCCGAGAGTTTGATGATTCTCGGTTTCCGACCATCAACGAAGGATATTTCAGGCGTGTGACGTCACAGAAGTGTCGGCCCACCGTTTTGTTCGTTAACGGGCGCCTGCGGCCACGAAACTGTCATGAAACAATCCTTTCCGCGACGAAACCGTTTTCGGTTTTCCGCGCAAATGTCCCGAAACGTTTTTCCGTTAGTGATCCAGGCAACGGAGCACCGCAAGGGTGCCGCGGTGGCCGAGACCACCGAGCAAACAGGGGCGATCACATGTTCAATCTGGACAGGTTCAGGAATTTTTCGCGCGCCGTTGCGCTCGGTGCAGTCGCGGTCTCAGCAATCGCGTTCGCAGGTGCGGCCGAGGCCGCGCCGGTGCAGATCTTCCCCTTCTTCCAACCGCTGCCGCCGTTCGCCGCGCCGCAGCCGGTCCAGCCCTACCAGGCGCCGGCCTATCAGACCGAGCCGTCCGACGATCAGGACGCAGTGGAGATGCCGGCGCGCTTCCGCCGCCAGACCGTCTCCTACGCGACGCGCGAGGCGCCGGGCACCATCATCATCGACACCCCCAACACCTATCTCTATTACGTGCTCGGCAACGGCCAGGCGCTGCGCTACGGCATCGGCGTCGGCCGCGACGGCTTCACCTGGTCCGGCGTGCAGTCGGTGACCCGCAAGGCCGAGTGGCCGGCCTGGACGCCGCCGCCGGAGATGATCGCCCGCCAGCCCTATCTGCCGCGCCACATGGCCGGTGGCCCCGGCAATCCGCTCGGCGCCCGCGCCATGTATCTCGGCGGCACCATCTACCGCATCCACGGCACCAACGCCCCCGACACCATCGGCAAGCGCGTCTCGTCCGGCTGCATCCGCATGACCAATGACGACGTCACCGACCTCTATTCCCGCGTCAACGTCGGCACCAAGGTCGTGGTGCTGCCGATGACGGAGCGCCGCGCGGAGCTCGGAACCACGGCGCGCTAAGCGACAGGACATTGTGACGCAAACGGCCCCGGAACCCCGCCGGGGCCGCTTTCGTTTGCCCTCGACGTGTCGGCGCGCGCTTGCTGCGGCGCGGATCCCTGACGGAGGCGCACATGCAATCACGCCTGCAATCCTCGCGATATCAGCGGCTGCACGGCCTCGCCAGCGCCGTCCTACTGACGCTGCTCCTGTCCGCGCCCTCCTCGCTCGCGCAGCAGCCGGCGGGCGATGAGGCGGCGCAGCAGGCTTTCAACAATTCCTGCCGCACCTGCCATTCCGCGAAGGAAGGCGACAACCGCCTCGGTCCCAATCTCAACAAAATTCTGGGACGCAAGGCCGGCTCGCTGCCGGACTACAATTATTCCTCTGCAATGAAGGATGCCGGTTTCATCTGGGACGAGGACAAGCTCTCGCGCTTCATGGTCAAGCCGGACGAGGTGGTGTCGGGCAACAAGATGCAGCCATATGGCGGCATCTCGCCCGATGAAGCGGCGAAGGTGGTTGCGTATCTTCAGGCGGCGGGCAGGCGATAACCGCGCGTTCAGGCTTGCGTCGGAAATCGTGGCGCATCCTTCGAGACGCCCGCCGATGGCGGGCTCCTCAGGATGAGGGCGGAGTGCGCGGCCGCCAGTGTTCACGCAACTCTTGCGCAAGACCGCATATGCCAGTTAGCCTCATCCTGAGGAGCGCGCTCTTGCGCGCGTCTCGAAGGACGAGGCGTTCACGATGACTGATGGCGCTTGGCTCTACATTCTCAGATGCGTCGACGGCAGTTACTACATCGGCACGACGCGCACCGAGCTCGACATCAGAATCGCCCAGCACAACACCGGCACGTTCGAGAGCTATACAAAGTCGCGTCGCCCCGTGACGTTGATCTTCTCGCAATGGTTCGATCGCATCACCGACGCGATCGAATGCGAGCGGAAACTCAAGAAGTGGAGTCGCGCGAAGAAGGAAGCTTTCATGCGCGGCGATTTTGCCGAACTGCAGGAGCTGGCAAAGCGCGGATCGCATCATCCTTCGAGACGCCCGCCTGCGGCGGGCCCTCAGGATGAGGTCTGAGTGTGCGGCAATATTGTCGACGCGGAACTGCTCGCAGTTAGCCTCATCCTGAGGAGCGCGCCCTTGCGCGCGTCTCGAAGGACGAGGCGTTCACTCCGGCGGAGGTGCGCGCCGCCGCTCCGCAATCAGCCTCAGCCACGCCACCGAGTGAAACGCGCTCATCAGGAGATACATCGGCGCCATCCCGCCGAGCGCAGAGGCGTACCCGGCGGAGCAGAGCATGTCCGCCGAACCGCTGCCGGCGACGGCCGTCACCCCAGCCATGATCGCGAAGGTCGGCGTGGCCGCCAACGCCAGCCACCGGGCGAGATGGCGCGCCGCCGCCGCGCCGTCCCGGTTGGCAGCGGCGGTTGCGCTCACGCCACTAGTCACGTCCTTCCGCCGCTTCCTCGCGAAACGCCTTCTCGCCTGCGTCGGAGATCTCGACCCACTTCTTGTCGGGCTCGGCGCCCTCCGTGTAGCTGTCGTGCCAGTTCCACCATTTGTAGGTCGGCGTCTGCGGATAGCCCTTCGGCGAATCCTCCCAGACCTCCTGGCGGCCGAGCGGGGTGATGTCGAGATAGTTCCAGGTGCCGCCCATCTGCTCGTCGCCGCGGCTCTTGACGAAATAGGTGCGGAAGATGCGCGTCCCGTCGCGGTAGAACACGTTGGTGCCGTGCCATTCGTCGACGCCGAAATCGGCATCGAAGCTGTCGGTGACGGTGACCCACGGCATGGTCCAGCCCATCCGCTGCTTCAGCCTGATGATGTCGGCCTGCGGCGCGCGCGAGGCGAACACCAGCGTGGTGTCGCGGGCATTCAGATGCGCGACATGGGCGACCTGGTCGGCCACCATGGAGCAGCCGCGGCAGGCGTGATCGGGCCAGCCGAACACACCGGGCTCGAAGAAGGCGCGGTAGACGATCAGTTGCCGCCGCCCCTGGAACAGATCGGCCAGACTGAGCTTGCCGCCGGGCCCCTCGAACGCATAGGTTTTGGTCACTTCCATCCACGGCATGCGCCGGCGCTCGGCGGCCAGGACGTCGCGGGCACGGGTATGCGCCTTTTCCTTCACGAGCAGTTGCTGACGGGCGGCCTCCCAGTCCTGCGGCGACACCACCGGCGGTATTTGCATGGCAGCCTGTCCGTTATTCGGTTCGTTCTGGGCTAATGTCATCATGACTCTCCAAATCTTCTGCCTGGGCGATCGGCCTAGCGTCTCGCGGAACCGCTCGCCTCTCACCGCACATCGTCGGCCGTCAACGATTTCTGACACCGCGCGGTTGCGCGGTGGGAGTAACAAGTGTGGCGGGATTTGAATGGAGTCGCTGATCACGGCCGCCGCACGCGCGTTAGAGGCGGGCGATCCGCTCGGCGCGCTGAACCGGGTTGCGCTGCGCAACGACGCGCCGTCGCTGGCGCTGCGCGGCATCGCGATGGCGCAGCTCGGCGATCTCGCCAAGGCCAAGGCGCTGCTGCGCAGCGCCGTGCGCGCGTTCGGCCCGCGCGAGGCGGTGGCGCGTGCCAGATGCGTGGTGGCCGAAGCCGAGATCGCGCTGGTCTCGCGCGATCTGGGCTGGCCGGACAGGACGCTCGCCGCGGCGCGCGCGACCCTCGAGAAGCACGGCGATCTCGCCAACGCGGCGCATGCAAGCCACATCGCGGCGCGGCGCCTGCTCCTCCTCGGGCATATCGACGAGGCCGAGCGTACGCTCGCAGAGCTCGGCGCCCTCGCGCTGCCGCCCGCCGCTCTCGTCGTCCGCGAGCTCGTGCTGGCCGGCATCGCCATACGGCGGCTCCGAACCAAGGACGCGCGCGCGGCGCTGGCGCGGGCGGCCCGCGCGGCGCAGCAGGCCGGTATCCCCGCGCTCACGGCCGAAGTCGATGCCGCAAGCCGCGTGCTGGACACGCCGGCCGCACGTCTGATCGTGCGCGGCGACGAGCGGCCCCTGCTGCTGGAGGGAATCGAGGATCTCGCGACATCCCGGGCGCTCGTCATCGACACCTTCCACCATTCGGTTCGCAGGCGCGGCACCGTGGTGTCGCTCGGCACCCGGCCGGTGCTGTTCGCGCTCGTCCGCATCCTGGCGCAGGCGTGGCCCGCGGACGTTTCGCGGCAGGCGCTGATCGCGGGCGCATTTCACGCCAGGCATTTCGATGAATCGCATCGCGCGCGGCTGCGGGTCGAGATCGGGCGGCTCCGCAGCAAGCTCAAACCGCTTGCCGACGTGAGCGCAACCAGGGACGGATTTGCGCTGGCGCCGCGCAAGACGCGCAACGTCCTCGTGCTGGCACGACCCGTCGAGGAAAAGCACGCCGCTGTTCTCGCCTTCCTCTCCGACGGCGAGCCCTGGTCGAGCTCGGCGCTCGCGCTGGCGCTGGCAACGAGCGCGCGCACGGTGCAGCGGGCCCTCGACGAGCTGGCGCGGTCGGACAAGGTGCAATCGTTCGGACATGGGCGGGCGCGACGCTGGATGACGCCGCCCGTCCCGGGTTTCCCGACAGGCTTGTTACTCCCCACCCCGCTCCCGAAGGCGTAAATTGGGACCACATCACAGGGAGCGAGCCGATGAAGCGTTCAGCCGCCGAGATCATCAGGGAATACGGGCCCTTTGCGGGCGTCGAAGCCGTGCATGGCGTCACCTATGACGGCAGCCATGTCTGGTTCGCATCCGGCGACAGACTGAATGCGGTCGATCCTGATAGCGGCAAGGTCGCGCGCTCCATCGATGTCGCCGCGCATGCGGGCACGGCGTTCGATGGCCGGCACCTGTTCCAGATCGCCGAGGACCGCATCCAGAAGATCGATGCGGCCTCGGGCAAGGTGCTGGGCACGATTCCGGCGCCGGGCGGCGGTGGCGATTCCGGCCTGGCCTGGGCCGAGGGCTCGCTGTGGGTCGGACAATACCGCGAGCGCAAGATCCATCAGGTCGATCCCGAAACCGGCAAGATCCTCCGCACCATCGAGAGCAAGCGCTTCGTGACCGGGGTGACCTGGGTCGACGGCGAGCTCTGGCACGGCACCTGGGAAGGCGAGGACAGCGACATCAGGCGGATCGACCCGGAAACCGGCAAAGTGCTCGAGCAGCTCGACCTGCCTGCCGGGACCATGGTGTCAGGGCTGGAGTCCGACGGCGGCGACCGCTTCTTCTGCGGCGGCGGTGCTAGTGGCAATGTGAGAGCGGTCCGCCGCCCTCGGCGCGGCTAGCCACAATCACGGCCTGATTGCATGCGCCGCGTAAGTTTCGGCGTGACCGCGAGTCCAACAGCCTAGCGAGGAACAAAGGTGATCTGCCAGTCGAAATAGTTGTTGTCGTCCGAAGTGAACTCGATCGTCACCTTTGAAACGTTCCTGATTCCAGCAATGCAGAGATCGGGAGGACTCGTGGAAGATAGATCATCCGTCGGGTCAAAGGCCTGCTCGACGGTTTCCAGCCTGTTTGTCCCGTCGATCATCAGTTTCGTAATTTTTGCGCGATAGCTGTGGGATTTTCCGTCGAGTGTCGGACGCCCATAGTGATTGAAGACGAAGCAATACCCCTGTTGCGAAGGTAACTCTATATCGCCACTTGCCGTCACGGCACGAAACCGCTTCTTTGCGAGGTTGTCCGCATGTCTTATTGCAGTCGCATTGAAGAACAGGCTTCCGTACGCGGTATCGCGATGCATGTCGCGGTAACTATCGTATGAAGCTCCTAGCTGAGCAGCGTAAAGTGGTTCGCATCCGAAACCGAGGAGCAAAATCGCCGACAATCTAACCAGGCGCATCGGGATTCCTTTGCGGAATTGCAAGAAATAAAGTGAGAAGGCTGTAGAAAATGAGCAGGCTGGGCGCAACAATTTCTATGTTCTCACCGAGCCCCCACGGCGCATCTTTGAAACGCGTCGTATCGATATTCATTGCCCAGACGAGAAAGCCGCAGAGTAAAATGAACTGAACAAACGCGTTCTTCACATTGTAGAACTTCCAGTAGATCGCAACGTTGAAAACGGAGAGACCAACCAAGACCCAAAGCATGAATTTCGTGTACTCGCCAGGCTGCACGCCATTTGTCTTCAACAACGATTGGAATGCGAGATACGCGCCCGTCACTTCTGCCGGAAAATACATTCGAAGATTTTCAAGTCGCTTGTCCATCTTGCCCCCCCGATCGCTTGACATATTGAAGCGCTTCTCCGATGTTTTCAACTAGGACGCGCATCTGATCCGGTCTCGATAAGACCGACTTCGTCAACGCCTCCGAGCCGACTTCCCGCCGCCGCCGGCTTCGGGGGCCGCGCTACGGACCACATTCGCCGCAATTCCACCCCACCGGTGCGCTCTAGCGCCCTGCTCGCCTGCCCTGTAGACTTCTGCCCCGGGGCGGCCTGGGGGATTGATGCGACTAACGTTGAATCTGAAGACGATCCTGATCGGCGTCGCGGTGCTTGCGGCGTCGTTCTTCATCAGCTTGAAGGCGATGGACTTGCTGTCGCCGCGCGCGACGAATTCGGCACCGCCGGTCGCGCAATTGCCGCCATTGCCGCCGGCCTCGAAGAGCTCGATCGTGATCGCGCCGGTCGCCATCGCGCTGTCGGCGATCCGCGACCAGGCCGAGAAGGCCGCGCCGCGTAATTTCGCCGGCAAGGCCGACAACCCGATCTCGCAGATCCTGGAGAACGCCGACATAGGCTGGACCGCCGTGCGCGGGCCGATGGCCGCCAGCGGCGACAAGGACGTGCTGACGATCTCGACGCCGCTGAGCGGCAAGCTCAATGTGACGGGCTCGCTGTCATCGAAAGCCACCGGCGCGCTCGGCGATGCGCTCAGCGGCGTGCTCGGCGGTGACGCGGCGAAACGGATCGGCGCGGTCAACATCAAGAATCTCAACGCCAGCGCCGAGATCAGGGGCAACGTGGTCGTCACCTCGCGCCCGAAGCTCGCGGCCAACTGGCACCTCGAGCCCAATCTCGGCGCCCAGGTCAATCTCGGCGACACCAACCTCAACGTCTCCGGCGCCAAGGTCAACGTGCCGGCGCAGGTGAAGCCTTTGATCGACAAGAATGTCGGCGAGCAGATCAACCTCGTCTCCGAGCGCATCCGCAACGATCCCTCCTTGCGCGAGAATGCGAAGCTGCAATGGGCCAAGGCGTGCCGCTCGATTCCGCTGCAGGGCTCGGGCGCCTCGGCCGCGCTGCCGCCGCTCTGGCTGGAGATGAAGCCGATCCGCGCCATCGCCGCGCAGCCGCGAGTCGATGCCCAGGCCGTGACGCTGCTGATGGGCCTGGAAGCCGAGACGCGCGTCACCTCGACGCCGACCAAGCCGGACTGTCCGTTCCCCGACAAGATCTCGATCGTGCCGCCGACCGGCACCGGCGTGAGCATCGGCGTTCCCATCGACGTGCCCTTCACCGAGATCAACAAGCTGATCGCGGCGCAGATGGTCGGCCGCACCTATCCGGAGGACGGCTCGGGACCGGTCGACGTCACGGTAAAGAGCGCCAACGTGATCCCGTCGGGCGAGCGCCTACTGATCTCGCTGCTGGTGCGCGCCAAGGAGAAGAAGAGCTGGCTCGGTCTCGGCGCCGAGGCGACCGTGCATATATGGGGCCGGCCGGTGCTCGACCAGGCGCAACAGACGCTGCGGCTCACCGACATCCAGCTCGCGGTGGAATCCGAGGCGGCGTTCGGCCTGCTCGGCGCGGCGGCCCGTGCGGTGGTGCCGCAGATGCAGCAGGCGCTGCTGCAGAAGGCGACACTCGACCTGAAGCCGATCGCCGCCAATGCGCGCGAGAAGATTGCTGGCGTCATCGCCGACTTCCAGAAAAGCGAGGACGGCGTCAAGGTCGACGCCAGGATCGACAGCCTGACCCTCGCCGACATCGCCTTCGATTCCAAGACGCTGCGCGTGGTCGCGGAGGCCGGCGGCTCGCTCAACGTGTTCGTGACCAAGCTGTCGGGGATGTAGCGCGCACGCCTCGTCCTTCGAGACGGCGCTTACGCGCCTCCTCAGGATGAGGCTAATCAGCGTCAGTGCCCATTGAAACTGCGGCCGCGCATTCCGTCCTCATCCTGAGGAGCCCGCCTAAAGCGGGCGTCTCGAAGGATGGCCACAAGCGGGGCCCCCACACCTCTTCGTCGCTTGCGCCGCTGGCATTCTCGCCGCAGGATGCTAGTCTCACACGGCACTTTAGGGACGACGCGAGGTCAACATGGAAGCCGGCATGGTCACGCCTACGCCGGCACTGGTGCGCTTTTCCGGCATTCAGAAGACCTATGATGGCGAGCATCTCGTGGTGAAGAACCTCGATCTCGACATCAGGAAGGGCGAGTTCATCACCCTGCTCGGCCCGTCGGGCTCGGGCAAGACGACCACGCTGATGATGCTGGCGGGCTTCGAGGTTCCGACCCATGGCGAGATCTATCTCGGCGAGCGGCCGATCAAGAACATGCCGCCGCACAAGCGCGACATCGGCATGGTGTTCCAGAACTATGCCTTGTTTCCGCACCTGACGATCGCCGAGAATATCGCCTTCCCGCTCTCCGTTCGTGGCACGAGCAAGGCGGACGTGCAGGAGCGCGTCGCTGCGGCGCTGCGCATGATCAAGATGGAGACCATGGCGCACCGTCGGCCCGGGCAGCTCTCCGGCGGCCAGCAGCAACGCGTGGCGCTGGCCCGCGCGCTGGTGTTCAATCCGCAGCTCGTGCTGATGGACGAGCCGCTCGGCGCGCTCGACAAGCGCCTGCGTGAGCAGATGCAGCTCGAGATCAAGCAGCTGCACGAGCAGATGGGCATCACGATCGTCTACGTCACCCACGATCAGAGTGAAGCGCTCACCATGTCGGACCGCATCGCCGTGTTCAACGACGGCATCGTGCAGCAGATCGACAGGCCCGACGCGCTGTACGAGCATCCGGTGAACAGCTTCGTCGCCCATTTCATCGGCGAGAACAACGTGCTGGCCGGCACGGTCGAGGCGGTCGACAAGGATCATTGCCGCGTCGCGCTGGCCGGTGGCGGTGTCGTCACCGCACGCGCGGTCAACATCTCGGGCGCGGGCGCATCGACCTCGCTGTCGGTGCGACCGGAGCGGATCGCCATTGTCCCGGACGGCAGCTCCGGAGACGGACCGAACCGCCTCCCCGCGAAGGTGCAAAACACCATTTATCTCGGCGACCATGCGCTGGCCGTGCTCGAGGTCGCAGGGAACGCCGAGTTCATGGTCAAGCTTCAGCCGGGGGCACATCATGACCTCACACATGGCGAAAGCGTCTTCATCACGTTCCGTCCAGAAGACTGCCTCGCTCTCGATCCGGTCTGATCCAACCCCAAGCGCGTCCGAAACAATCAACTTCAACGCAACTCACACGAAGAAGGAACGAAGACCATGCTGAACCGCAAGATTGCTCTGGGTTTTGCCGCGGCGTTCAGTGCCAGCGCTGCGCTGGCGACGGTCGCGGAGGCACGCGACCTCACAATCGTATCGTGGGGCGGCGCGTACCAGGATGCGCAGAAGAAAGTCTATTTCGAGCCGTTCAAGAAGGCGTCCGGAATTGCGATGAACGACGAGTCCTGGGACGGCGGCGTCGGCGTGCTGCGGGCCAAGGTGCAGGGCGGCGCCGCCACCTGGGACGTCGTTCAGGTCGAGAGCGACGAGCTCGCAGTCGGTTGCGAGGAAGGCCTGTTCGAGAAAATGGATTATACCAAGATCGGCGGCGAGGCCGCCTACATCCCGCCGTCGGTCAATCCGTGCGGCGTCGGCGCCATCCTCTACGACTTCGTGCTCGGCTACGACAAGGACAAGCTGAAGGAAGCCCCTAAGGGCTGGGCCGACTTCTTCGACACCAAGAAGATCCCGGGCAAGCGCGCCCTGCGTCAGGGCCCGAAGACCACGCTGGAGATCGCGCTGATGGCCGACGGCGTCCCGCCAAAGGACGTCTACCATGTGCTGGCGACCGACGAGGGCGTCGAGCGCGCGTTCCAGAAGCTCGACACCATCAAGGGCGATATCGTCTGGTGGAAGGCCGGCGCCCAGCCGCCGCAATTGCTCGCCTCCGGCGAGGTGGTGATGACCTCGGTCTATAACGGCCGTATCGACACCGCCAACAAGAACGAGAAGAAGAATTTCGGCATGGTGTGGGACGGCGCGCTCTTCACCCTCGACAGCTGGGTCATCCTGAAGGGCAGCCCGAACAAGGACGCGGCCTACAAGTTCCTGGACTTCGCCGGCAAGGCGGAGAACCAGTCGAAGCTGTCGGAGAACATCGCCTATGGCACCTCGAACAAGGACGCAGCCGGCAAGCTTGCGCCCGCCGTTCTGAAGGACCTGCCGACCGCGCCCGACAACATCAAGAACGCGGTCGAGATCAACGTTGCGTTCTGGCTCGAGAACATCGACCGCCTCACCGAGCGCTTCAACAAATGGGCCGCGAAATAGGGAGCGACAGCACCGGCGTGCGGCGCGCATTGAAGGCCATTGCGTTGCGGCCATCCTTCGAGACGCCCGCTTTAGGCGGGCTCCTCAGGATGAGGACGGAGTGTGCGGCCGCGACTTCACAGCCCCGGATGTCAATGAGCCTCATCCTGAGGAGACCGCAAAGCGGTCGTCTCGAAGGACGAGGCGCGCGCTCAGACCGCCCCGAAATGGCGAGGGACGTCCGGTCAAAGAGGTTCGCGCGATGACCGCGGCGTCCCTGACCGAGACCGAGGTGCCGCTCAAGCGCCGATTGAGGCGTGCGGAGCGCGCGCGTCAGGTCAAGGCACTGGCGCTGGTTCTGCCGCTTCTCGTCTTCCTGCTCTTCACTTTCGCCGGCCCCATCGCCGGCATGTTGTGGCGTGCGGTCGATGACCACGAGGTGCGTCAGGTCTTGCCGCAAACCATCGCTGCTCTCGCCAGTTGGGACGGCAAGGACCTGCCGGACGAAAAGACCTATGCGGCGCTGGCGAGCGACGTGCTGGCGGCACGCGCCTCTGGCACAATTGCGATTGCGGCCAAGCGGCTGAACTACGCGCTGAATGGGTTTCGCACCATCCTCACCAGCACGTCGCGCAATCTGAAGGCGGCTCCGGAGCCTGGCACCGCCAAGGAGACGCTGGGCAAGATCAACCCGGCCTGGCGCGAGCGCGCCACCTGGACGACGATCAAGGATGCCGGCGGTCCGGTCACCGGCTTCTATCTGCTGGCGGCGCTCGACCTGACGCGGAACGCGGATGGCGCGATCATCGCGGCGCCGCCGGACCAGGCCATCTACCGCGAAGTGTTCATCCGCACCTTCCTCATCAGCCTCAGCGTCACCGCGCTCTGCCTGATCCTCGGTTTCCCGGTCGCTTACCTCTTGGCGACGCTGCCGCCTGCCAGATCGAACCTGCTGATGATCTTCGTCCTGCTGCCGTTCTGGACGTCGCTGCTGGTCCGCACCTGCGCCTGGATCGTGCTGTTGCAGAGCAAGGGCGTCGTGAACGACAGCCTGCACTGGCTCGGCATCATCGACGAGCCGTTGCGCCTGATCTACAACCGCTTCGGCGTCTGCGTGGCGATGACGCACGTGCTGCTGCCCTTCATGATCCTGCCGCTGTACAGCAGCATGAAGGCGATCTCGCCCGCTTACATGCGGGCCGCCGCTTCGCTCGGCGCGCCGCCGGTCACCGCCTTCTTGAGGATCTACCTGCCTCAAACCCTGCCCGGCATCGGCGCCGGCAGCCTGCTCGTGTTCATCCTCGCGCTCGGCTATTACATCACGCCTGCCCTCGTCGGCGGCGCCGCCGACCAGATGATCAGCTATTTCATCGCGCTCTACACCACAGAGACCGCCAATTGGGGTCTTGCTTCGGCGCTCGGAGCCGTGCTGCTGCTGGCGACCATTTTACTGGCGCTCGTCTATGGCAAGCTGGTGCAGGGCCAGCAGGTGACGGGAGGCATGAAGAATTGAGCGAGAACTCCTCCTTGCGCACGCCCAGCCAGCGCATCGCGTGGACCGCGACCATCGTGGTCTCCGCGCTGGTGTTCGTCTTCCTGATCGCGCCGATCCTCGCGATCATGCCGCTGTCGTTCAGCTCGGGTGCCTATCTCACCTATCCGCTGCCCGGGCTGTCCTTGCGCTGGTACGAGGACTTCATCGCCTCGCCGCGCTGGGTGAACGCGCTGAAGAACAGCGTGATCATCGGCGTCGCCTCGACGGCGCTGTCCATGGTGCTCGGCACGCTCGCTGC
Organism: Bradyrhizobium nitroreducens; assembly: GCF_002776695.1. Classification (GTDB taxonomy): domain Bacteria; phylum Pseudomonadota; class Alphaproteobacteria; order Rhizobiales; family Xanthobacteraceae; genus Bradyrhizobium; species Bradyrhizobium nitroreducens. Next base: position 4,906,928 of record NZ_LFJC01000003.1, on the reverse strand, counting down.
GCTCGGGCTGGCGCAGTGGAAGAGCCGGTTCAAACCGCTCGCTCTGGCCTTCGTGCTGTCCCCGGTGGTCGTGCCCGGCGTCATCACCGCCGTCGGCCTCTATTTCTTCTTTGCGCCGATTGGCCTCACCGGCAGCTATCTCGGCCTGATCCTGGCGCACACCGCGCTGGCGACGCCCTTCGTGGTGATCACGGTCGGCGCGACGCTGCAAAGCTTCGACACCAATCTGGCGCGCGCCGCCGCCTCGCTCGGCGCCTCGCCAATTGAGGCGTTCCGCCGCGTGATCCTGCCGCTGATCCTGCCTGGCCTCGCATCCGGCGCGCTGTTCGCCTTTGCGACCAGCTTCGACGAGGTGGTGATCGTGCTGTTCATGGCGGGCCCCGAACAGCGCACCCTGCCGCGCGAAATGTTCAGCGGCATCCGCGAGAACATCAGCCCGACCATCACGGCTGCGGCGGTGATTTTGACGACGGTGTCGGTGATCCTCCTCGCGACGCTGGAAGCCTTGCGCCGACGCAACGAACGGCTGAAGGGCGGGGGCGCCTGAGCGGAGGTGTCGCTTCTCCCTCTCCCCGCTTGCGGGGAGAGGGTTGGGGTGAGGGGGGTCTCCGCAAGGACGGCGGCAGCTAGACTCGCGGAGAGTCCCCCTCACCCGCACCGCATCTTCGATGCGCTGCGGCCTCTCCCCGCAAGCGGGGAGAGGCGAAGGGAACACCGCCGCGCCCTGCATATTCGCTGCCCCCTCACGCATCTTTGGCTTACCTGCCGCGACCGATTGCCGCTACAACGGCTCCCTCAACAACGCCCAAACAACAACACACAGGGAGCAACAACCATGCAAAAACTCGTCGCCGCGGTCGCGGTCGGCATCGCGCTTGCCGCCACGTCGGGCGCCGCGCAGGCGCAGATTTCAGACGATATCGTCAAGATCGGTGTGCTCACGGACATGTCGAGCCTCTATGCGGACGCGACCGGCAAGGGCTCGCTCGCCGCGGTCGAGATGGCGGTCGCCGATTACGGCGCCAAGGTCGCGGGCAAGCCGGTCGCCGTGGTCGCCGCCGACCACCAGAACAAGCCCGACGTCGGCGTCAACATCGCCCGCAACTGGTACGACAACGACAAGGTCGATGCGATCTTCGACGTTCCGACCTCGTCGGTGGCGCTGCCGATCTCGGCGCTGACGCGCGAGAAGAACAAGATCAACATCAATTCGGGCGGCGGCTCCTCCGACATCACCGGCGTTGCCTGCTCGCCCAACACCGTGCACTGGACCTACGACACCTATGCGCTGTCGAACGTCGCCGGCAAGGCGATGGTCAAGCGCGGCGAGGACACCTGGTTCTTCGTCACCGCCGACTACGCCTTCGGCATGGCGCTGCAGCGCGACGCCGCCAACGTGGTCAAGGAGAGCGGCGGCAAGGTGCTCGGCGAGGTCCGTCATCCCCTCAACTCGTCGGACTTCTCCTCCTTCCTGCTGCAGGCCCAGGCCTCCAAGGCCAAGGTGGTCGCGCTGGCGAATGCCGGCGGCGACACCACCAATGCCTTGAAGCAGGCGGCCGAGTTCGGCCTGACCCAGGGCGGCCAGAAGATGATCGCGCTGCTGCAGGAGATCACCGACACGCATTCGCTCGGCATCAAGGCGACGCAGGGCCTGATCGTCACCGATGCCTTCTACTGGGACATGAACGACGAGACGCGCGCCTTCTCCAAACGTTTCAACGAGAAGGTCGGCCACATGCCGACCATGATCCAGGCCGGCCTCTATTCCGCGACCATGCACTATCTGAAGGCGATCGACGCCATCAAGACCGACGAGGCCCCGAAGGTGATGGAGCAGATGCGCAAGACGCCGGTCAACGACTTCTTCGCCAGGAACGGCAAGATCCGCATCGACGGTCGCATGGTCCACGACATGTATCTGTTCGAGGTCAAGAAACCCGAGGAGTCCAAGGGCGAGTGGGACCTCTACAAGCTGATCGCCACCGTGCCCGGCGACGAAGCCTTCCGTCCGCTCGACAAGGGCGGCTGTCCGCTGGCGACGCACTGATCCTGCCGCCTCTCTCCGCTTGCGGGCAGAGGCCAGACAAGACACGACAGTGCGCCCGGCGAAAGCCGGGCGCACGTCGTTTGGGCCGTCCGTCGAGCCTCATTTACTCCGAGTACTTGAACTCGGGCATGTTCTTCAGCTCGTCCTTGCTGGCATTGAACACGGCGTGGTCGGGATACCACTTCGAGGTCGACGAGGTGGTCGAGGCAGCCGGGGCCGTCGTCGTGGTCTTCTCGGTGCCGGTGGCAGCGCCGGTCGTGGTCGTTGCCGGGCGGGTCGTCGTGGTCGAGGCAACCGCCTCATTGACGAACTTCAGCTTCTCATAGGGCACGGCGACCAGATGCTCGCCCATGCCGAGGAAGCCGCCGACGCCGATCACGGCGATCTTGATGTCGCCGTTCTTGTCCATCAGCAGGTCGTTGATGGTGCCGATGTTCTCGTTGGCTTCGTTGTAGACCTTCAGGCCGTCCATCTTCGAGGTACGCCACTGACCCGACGCGGTGGTGGTCGTCGTCGTGGCGGTGGCCGCGGTCGGCGCCTTGTCGGCGGTGGCGGTCGGCGATTGCGCGAACGCAACGGTGGCAAGCAGTGCGGTACCGGCCAGGCCGGCGGCGATCGATTTCATCAGCATGTTGTCCTCTCCTTCACGAAAAACTCGTGTTGAGAGAACAGCGCTGATCACACGCAGTTCCTTGCGCGCGGCAATTTCGTCGCGCGATGCGCGAGCGATGGAATCTCGCAAGCACTGTTCCTGCGTCACTCAGGAACATTTTGCGACGCACGGTTCCCCGCCGACGATCATGCGCCCTGGGTGAAGCACGATCGCGGCGAGGCCCGCGCCGACCCGCGTCGCTCAGGGTCAGCTCTTGTAGTCGATCAGCAGCGCGGAGAAATCGGAGTTGCCGGATGAGCTGCCGCTCGCGCCGTAGGACGATGTCGACGATTGCGACTGCTGGAGCGCCTGCAGGAACTGCTGCAGAATCTCGGCGGTGGTCTGGTCGCTGGAGGTGCTGCTGGTCGTATCCGTCGAAGACGACGAATCCGAAGAGCTGTCGCCCGGCGGCGGACCGGGCGGCGGTCCGCCTGCGCCACCCGCCCCGCCCGGCCCGCTTGCGAAGGCGGACTGAAACACGCCCTTGAGCGCTTCGGCCTGGTCCGAGGTCAGCGTCCCGTTCGACACCTCGTTCGAGATGAGGTCGTCGATCTTGGACTGCATGTCCTCCTTGGAGGGACGCGTGCCGCTCGACTGGTCGCTGGACCGGCCCTGCTGGAGCGCCGTGTCGATGTCGGTCAGCGCCGTCGAGAGCGCGGACTGGTCCGAGGACGAGATCGTGCCGGCGGACACTTCCGACTGCAATTCCTGCTGCAGGCGCTGCAGCGGCGACTGGTAATTACCGGCGGAGGCCGCCGAAATCGAGGTCATGATGGCTCCGTGGCTTTTGCGGGGTTTCTTGTGCGCGGCTGCCACGGTATGGTTAACGGCCTTAACGAGACCTTGCCGCTCCGCGACGGTGCGATTGCCGCCTGTTGCAGGAAGCCGGACAGAAACAATCCGAAACAAAAATCTTCGCCATTTGGCCCGAATCTTGGACAAACAAAGCGCATGGCCATTCCCAATCCCAACATCCTGGTCGTCGAGGACGACCGCGAAACCCGGACGTTGATTGCGAAGTACCTGCGCAACAATGCCTGCAACGTCACCGCCGTGAGCGACGGACGCGAGATGTCGCGCGCCATGGCCGATCATCGCATCGACCTCATCATTCTCGACGTCATGCTGCCCGGCGAGGACGGCCTCAGCCTCTGCCGCAAGGTGCGCGCCGAGGCGCAGACGCCGATCATCATGCTGACCGCGCGCGGCGAGGACGTCGATCGCATCGTCGGCCTCGAGATGGGCGCGGACGATTATCTGTCAAAACCCTTCAACCCGCGCGAGCTGCTCGCCCGCATCAACGCGGTGCTGCGCCGGCAGGCCGCGGCGCAAGCGGCAAGCTCGATCGAAGGCGCCTCCGCACTCACCTTCGAGGGCTGGCACATCGACCTGCGGCTGCGCGAGCTGCGCAATCCCGAGGGCGCGCGCGTCGCGGTGACCAGCGCCGAATTCGATCTGCTCCGCACGTTCTGCGAACGCCCCGGCCGCGTGCTGTCGCGCGACAGCCTGCTCGACCTCACGCAGGGGCGCAACACCGGATCGTTCGAACGCTCCATCGACGTGCTGGTCAGCCGCATCCGCCGCAAGATCGAGCCCAATCCGGCCGATCCAACCCTCATCAAGACGGTTCGCTCCGGCGGCTATCTGTTCACGCCGCGGACGCAGGTTGCAGGGCTGCAAGCCGCAGGCACCCAGACGGCAGGCACGGAAGCAGTAGCGGCGCCCCTGAGCAATTGAAGGGGACGCCGACGATGAAGCCGTTCGGGTTCTTTCACCTCAAGGGGATCGGCGGGCAGATCGCCGCGCTGGTGCTGGCTTCGACCGTCGCGCTCCATCTCGTCGTCACCACCGCCTTCCTGATCAGCCGGCCGGACCGCCTCGACACGCCGCCGGACGGCGCGCACCAATTGACCGATGCCGCGCTGCTGCTCGGTTCGGCTGACGCCGGCGAGCGTCCGCGCCTCGTTGCCGACCTCGCGCGCGCCTTCCCCAAGCTCGGCATCGAAATGCTCGCGCCCGGCACCGCGAGCGTCGCGGAGAGCGACAATCAGCACCTGCGCGCGATGCGCCGCCATCTCGGGCGCGGCTACAAGGCGGTCCAGCTCGCCCCAGCCGGCAGCGAATCCCGCGTCGGCGTCGAGTTGCCCGACGGCACCATGATATCAGGACATGTCGATGGCGGGCCGCGGCCGTGGCTCTGGGGCGCACCCTGGCTGATGGCGCTGATGACCGCCTTCATCTGCGTCACCGTGCTCGGCCTGTGGGCGGCGCGCGCGCTGGCTGCTCCGCTGTCGTCCTTCGCCAAGGCCGCCGAAAATTTCAGCCTGGACGGCGGCTCCGAGCCGCTGCCCGAGCGCGGCCCGGAAGAGATCCGCTCGGTGGCGCGCGCGCTGAACCGCATGCATGAGCGGATCGCGCGGCTGATGTCGGACCGCACGCGGATGCTGGCCGCGATCAGCCACGATCTGCGCACGCCGATCACGCGGCTGCGCCTGCGCGCCGAGTTCATCGAGGACGAGGGCAACCGCAAGCGCATGCTGATGGACCTCGACCAGATGCGCACGATGCTGGAAAGCGTGCTGTCGCTGCTGCGCAACGACCGCAAGGTCGAGGCCGTCACGCTGGTCGACATCGCCAGCACACTCCAGCTCGTCGCCGATCAGTTCGGCGACATGGGCCATGTCGTGCACTATGACGGACCGGCGTCCGCGACCGCCGCCGCGCGGCCCGACGATCTGCATCGCGGCGTCACCAACCTGGTCGAGAACGCGGTGCGCTTCGGCGCCGAGGTGACGATCCGCCTCGACGTCTCCGGCACGACACTCGTCATCGACGTCGAGGACGACGGCCCCGGCATTTCGGATGCGCGCAAGCAGGAGATGCTGGAGCCGTTCGTACGCGGCGACGATGCGCGCACCATGGACGAGTCCACCGGCTTCGGGCTCGGCCTGTCGATCGCGCGCGCGATCGCGCTCGCCCATGGCGGCGAGCTGTCGCTGCATGACCGCAGCCCCCATGGCCTGATCGTGCGGATGCAATTGCCGCTCTGGCAGCAGCCGCGGCTGGCGGCTTAAACCACCCCTTACGCCGCGAGCGGCGGGTGCTCGACGGCGGCCTTATCGAAGATCGCCACCGCCTCGAAGCGATAGTTGCAGGCGTGGCAGGTCCAGAGATAGGAGACGCGCCCTTCGCCCGGCTCGATCCAGTCGGGCTGCGCGATCGGCGTGCCGCATTGGGCGCAGGGGTTTTGCCTGGGGATGTCGCCGCTATGGGCTTTGACCATGGTTGTTTTTGTCATGGCACCTCTCCCGATTCGCAGGCGCTTCTTACTCGCTTTCGCACCTCCGCGCGAATAGACAGGCGTGCTGTCGCGAGTTGTCGCCTGAGGGAACTCTTGCGCCGGGATTGAGTCGTAACGACGGCTCTGCGCTGCAAAATCGTTAACGGCAGCGTTTGGTCACATCATCGCCGCGTTCGGCAGGCCTAACGGCAACCGGCGCAGGCGGTTCAAGCAGCCATTCAGGGACGTCTGGATATCTCATGAAGATTTTACGCATTGCCGCGCTGCTCGCGGCCGGACTGACATTGCCGCAGGCCGCGTTCGCGGGCGAGGCCGAGTATGCGGAAATGGTGGCGGCCCATGCCCGCGCCAACGGCGTGCCGGAAGCGCTGGTGCATCGCGTGATCATGCGCGAGAGCCGCTATCAGCCGCACCTCGTCGGCCGCGGCGGCACCATCGGGCTGATGCAGATCAAGCTCGCGACCGCGCGCGGCGTCGGCTATACCGGCGATGCCGCGGGCCTGCGCGATCCCAACACCAACCTCACTTATGCCGTGAAATACCTCGCCGGCGCCTATCGCGCCGCCAACGGCGACCACGCCAAAGCCGTGCGTTATTTCGCCGGCGGCTATTACTACGCCGCCAAGCGCCAGCGGCAGGAGATGGTACAGCAGGCCAGCTTTGAGCCGAACGCGCAGGCCTGGCTCGAGCCGAACGGCAATCCGCAGCCGATGTTCGGCAATGCGCCGCATAAAAAGCTGGCCCAGCGCGTCCGCAACGCGCGGGCGCAGGCCTCGCAGTAACCTCGCGTGTCCCGGACGCGCTGCAGCGTGCAACGCTGCTGCGCAGAGCCGGGACCCAGCATTCTACATCAGCATGGGCCCCGGCTCAGCAGCGCACCACTGCGTGATGCGCTGCGTCCGGGGCACGAGCGGTGAGGTTCCCGACCTACCGCGTTGACCACCCCGTCCCGCTGTCCTACATTAGACCCGTTCCGAGGGGTGCTCCGAGGAGGAGCTGAGATACCGCTAAATGGGCAATGCCGATCAACCGGCTTGCCAGGACCGCGGTGACCCTTTGAACCTGATCCGGGTCATGCCGGCGAAGGGACAGGGATGTTGCAAACGACCAAGCGACCGGATTCACCGGTATCCATCATCGGCGCAGGCATTGCGGGCGCCTGGCAGGCCCTGCTGTTCGCGCAGGCCGGCCATGCCGTGACCTTGCACGAGCGCGGTGACGAGGCGATGACGGACGCCACCAGCCATTGGGCCGGCGGCATGCTCGCGCCCTATTGCGAGGCCGAGGTCGCCGAACCCATCATCAGCCGCCTGGGGCTGCGCTCGCTCGAAGTCTGGCGGCGCGAGCTGCCGGATACGCCGTTCAACGGCTCGCTCGTCGTCGCCCATCCGCGCGAGCGCAACGACTTCGAGCGCTTTGCGCGCATGACCGAGGACCACCGCCGGCTCGACGCAGCTAGCCTTGCCGAGCTCGAGCCGTCGCTGGAGGGCCGCTTCCGCGACGCGCTGTTCTTCCCGGCCGAGGGCCATGTCGAGCCGCGCCGCGTGCTGCCCAAGCTGCACGAGCGCATCCGCGCCGCCGGCGGCACCATCAAGTTCTGCAGCGACGTCGCGGCGGGGGATCTCGCAAAGGATCCTGATGCCATCGTGATCGACTGCCGCGGCCTGTCCGCCCGCGACGAGCAGCCGGAGCTGCGGGGCGTCAAGGGCGAGATGATCCTGATCGAGACCGCCGAGGTGCAGCTGGCCCGCCCGGTGCGGCTGATGCATCCGCGCTGGCCGCTCTATGTGATCCCGCGCGAGGACAATCTGTTCATGCTGGGCGCGACCTCGATCGAGGCCGAGGACACCGGCGTCAGCGTCCGCTCCGCGCTGGAGCTGTTGGGTGCGGCCTATACGGTGCATCCGGCGTTCGGCGAAGCCCGCATCGTCGAGTTCGGCTCGGGGCTGCGGCCCGCTTTTCCCGACAACCTGCCCCGCATCGGCATCCGCGGCCGCCGGATCACCGTCAACGGCCTCTACCGCCACGGCTTCCTGATCGCACCCGCGCTCGCCGAGCTGACGCTCGCCTATGTCGAGCGCGGCCAGATCGACAACGAGGTGATGCAATGCGCCTGATCGTCAACGGCGAGCAGCGCGAGGTGAACGCGGCCAGCGTCGATGCGCTGCTCGCCGAGCTCGACTACGAGGGCACCCATTTCGCGATCGCGCTGAACTACGACGTCGTGCCGAAAAGCCGCTGGGCCGAGACGAGCCTGAAGGCCGGCGACGAGATCGAGATCATCACGCCGCGGCAGGGAGGGTGAGGGAGATGAACGACGCGGTCGCCTTCCTTCGCCTCTCCCCGCCTGCGGGGAGAGGCCGGAATTTGCAAAGCAAATTCCGGGTGAGGGGGGCTCTCCACGAGTCCAACTCTCACCTCCTCCGCGGAGAGCCCCCCTCACCCCAACCCTCTCCCCGCAAGCGGGGAGAGGGAGCCAATGCGGAGACACCTTCATCATGGTGACCTTCTACGGCAAGACCTTCGCCTCGCGCCTCCTCATCGGCAGCGCGCTCTATCCTTCGCCTGCGATCATGCAGTCCGCGATCCGCGCCTCCGGTTCCAACATCGTCACGGTGTCGCTGCGCCGCGAATCCGCCGGCGGCAAGACTGGCGATGCATTCTGGAAGCTGATCCGCGAGCTCGACGTCACCGTGCTGCCGAACACCGCCGGCTGCCGCACCGTGCGCGAGGCGGTGACCACCGCCAAGCTCGCCCGCGAATTGTTCGGCACGAGCTGGATCAAGCTCGAGGTCATCGCCGACAACGACACGCTGCAGCCCGACGTCGTCGGCCTGGTCGAAGCCGCCACCATCCTGATCAAGGACGGCTTCGAAGTGTTCCCCTACTGCACCGAGGATCTCTCGGTCGCCAACCGCCTGGTCGATGCCGGCTGCAAGGTGGTGATGCCGTGGGCAGCTCCGATCGGCAGCGCAAAGGGCATCACCAATCGCGATGCGCTGAAGCTGCTGCGCGACCGCCTGCCCGACATCACGCTGGTGGTCGACGCCGGCCTCGGGGCACCCAGCCACGCGGCGCAGGCGCTCGAGCTCGGCTATGACGCCGTGCTGCTCAACACCGCGATCGCAAAAGCCGCCGACCCGGTCGCGATGGCCAAAGCCTTCCGCCTTGGCATCGAGGCCGGACGCACCGCCTTCGAGGCCGGGCTGATGAACGCCCGCGACTTCGCCTCCCCCTCCACCCCTGTCGTTGGGACCCCGTTCTGGCATGCCGTATCCTGATCGCTTCTATCCCGTCGTCGACAGCCTCAAATGGGTCGAGCGGCTCGCCAAGCTCGGCGCCGGCACCATCCAGCTGCGCGCCAAAGAGCTGAACGACGCCGACGCGCTGCAGATCGTCAGCGACGCGCTGGCGATCACCAAGGACACCCAGGCCAAGCTGGTCGTGAACGACTATTGGCGCGCCGCGATCGTCGCAGGGGCAAAATATCTGCATCTCGGCCAGGAGGATCTCGCCGAGGCCGATCTCGGCGCCATCCGCGAAGCCGGCCTCTCGCTCGGCATCTCCACCCATGACGACGCCGAGCTCGAAACTGCGCTCGCCGCAAAGCCCGACTACGTCGCGCTCGGCCCGATCTTCTTCACCACGCTCAAATCGATGCGCTTCGAGCCGCAGGGCATTGCGAAGATCACCGAATGGAAGAAGCGCATCGGCGCCATCCCGCTGGTCGCGATCGGCGGCATCAAGTTCGAGCACGCCGCGGAGATCTTTGCCGCCGGCGCGGATTCGATCGCGGTGGTGTCCGACGTCACCCAGAACGCCGACCCCGATGCGAGGGTGCGGCAATGGCTCGGCCTGAAGGAGGCGGCGTGATGATGCACCTCCCCCTTTCTTCATCCCGTCACCCTGAGGTGGCCGCTTCTTCAGCGGCCCTCGAAGGGCGACGGCCCGGCTCCATCCTTCGAGGCGCGCAAGCGCTCGCACCTCAGGATGACGAACAGCACGCGACGACGCGATAATCATACTCACCGGAGGATTCCCCATGAACATCCGCTCCAATCCCGAAAAAACCGTCCCCGCCGTCACCACCGGCCCGCTGCCCTCCTCGCGAAAGATCTTCGCGACCCCCGACGCCGCGCCCGATCTGCGCGTGCCCTTGCGCGAGATCATCCTGTCCGAAGGCGCGGGCGAGCCGAACCTGCCGGTCTACGATACTTCCGGCCCCTACACCGATCCATCCGTCACCATCGACGTCAACGCCGGCCTTGCCCGCAACCGCAAAACCTGGGTGCTGGAGCGCGGCGGCGTCGAGGAATATGACGGCCGCCAGGTCAAGCCGGAGGACAATGGCAGCGTCTCCACCGACAAGGCCGCGCGCGCCTTCTCGGCCTATCACAGGCCGCTGCGCGGCCTCGATGGCCACAAGATCACCCAGCTCGAATTCGCCCGCGCCGGCATCATCACCAAGGAGATGATCTACGTCGCCGCCCGCGAAAACCTCGGCCGCAAAGAGCAGCTGGAGCGCGCGGAAGCCGCCCTCGCCGATGGCGAAAGCTTCGGCGCCGCGGTGCCCGCCTTCATCACGCCGGAGTTCGTCCGCTCCGAGATCGCGCGCGGCCGCGCCATCATCCCCTGCAACATCAACCATTCCGAGCTCGAGCCGATGATCATCGGCCGCAACTTCCTGACCAAGATCAACGCCAATATCGGCAACTCCGCCGTGACGTCGTCGGTCGAGGAAGAGGTCGAGAAGATGGTGTGGGCGATCCGCTGGGGCGCCGACACCGTGATGGACCTCTCCACGGGCCGCAACATCCACACCACCCGTGAGTGGATCCTGCGCAACTCGCCGGTGCCGATCGGCACCGTTCCCATTTACCAGGCGCTGGAGAAGTGCAACGGCGATCCCGTCAAGCTGACCTGGGAGCTCTACAAGGACACGCTGATCGAGCAGTGCGAGCAGGGCGTCGACTATTTCACCATCCACGCCGGCGTGCGCCTGCAATACATCCACCTCACCGCCAGCCGCGTCACCGGCATCGTCAGCCGCGGCGGCTCGATCATGGCGAAGTGGTGCCTGGCGCATCACAAGGAAAGCTTCCTCTATACGCATTTCGACGAGATCTGCGACCTCATGCGCAAGTATGACGTCTCGTTCTCGCTCGGCGACGGTCTGCGTCCGGGCTCGATCGCCGATGCCAACGACCGTGCGCAGTTCGCCGAACTCGAAACGCTCGGCGAACTCACCAAGATTGCGTGGGACAAGGGCTGCCAGGTCATGATCGAAGGCCCCGGCCACGTGCCGATGCACAAGATCAAGATCAACATGGACAAGCAGCTCAAGGAATGCGGCGAGGCGCCGTTCTACACGCTCGGACCCCTGACCACCGACATCGCACCGGGCTATGACCACATCACCTCGGGCATCGGCGCCGCCATGATCGGCTGGTTCGGCTGCGCCATGCTCTGCTACGTCACGCCGAAGGAGCATCTGGGCCTGCCCGACCGCAACGACGTCAAGACCGGCGTCATCACCTACAAGATCGCCGCCCACGCCGCCGATCTCGCCAAGGGCCACCCCGCCGCGCAACTGCGCGACGACGCCCTCTCCCGCGCCCGTTTCGACTTCCGCTGGAGCGACCAGTTCAACCTCGGCCTCGACCCGGATACGGCGAAAAACTTCCACGACGAGACCCTGCCGAAGGAAGCCCACAAGGTCGCGCATTTCTGCTCGATGTGCGGCCCGAAGTTCTGCTCGATGAAGATCACGCAGGACGTGCGGGATTACGCGGCGACGTTGAACGATCCGGCGGCGGTGGGGATGTCGATGAGCGGCACCGCCGAGGACGGCATGAAGCAGATGAGCGCGAAGTTCAAGGAGATGGGAAGCAGCGTTTATCTGGATGCGGAGAAGGTGAAGGAGAGTAATCGGGTGTTGTGAGGGCAGCATCCACTCCGTTACGGAACGATTGGAAACCGGGCACAGCCCGGTTTCTTTGCAAGCACTTTCGCATTTGCGCTAATATTGCAGCAAATCAATCCATTCGCCCCACCGCGGTGAGCTATCGAGATAATATTCCAATCGCTCGGATTACGTCATGCCCCGCAAAGTTTTAGAATTTCGCATCGTGGTCGCATCCCCTGCTGAGCTATACGACACTCGGCGAGCGGTATTCGACGTTATTCACGAACTCAACAGAACTCTTGAATCTCAAGGGATATCTCTCAGAGGGGTAGGATGGGAAGAATACGCAACGCCAGGAATCGGATCTGAGGTTCAGGAGGTCGTTAGCCAGCAGATCCTGCGCGAATATGACATCTTAATCGCTCTTCTTGCCACACGGCTTGGAACACCGACAGAAAAGCATCGCTCCGGAACTGTCGAAGAGATTGAGCATGCCATCGCGAACACAAATAACCCGATGGGACGATACCGTGTACAGGTCTATTTCAGGGATCGAATCGATAGCGTCTCCAGCATCTCCATAGACGAATTCAGTAAACTTACCGAGTTTAGAAAACAACTGGAGCCAAGGGGAGTCCTATACAGACTTTTCAAGAATGACGATGAGCTTCAGAGGGAGGTTCGCGTAAACATTCAAAGACCAATTCAGGAGTATTTGAAATCCAACGAGATAGATTTTACTCCACATGGGCAGCCTAAGGACTTCGACGTTTCTGTAAAGGACGCACCTGCTGCAACTGAAAGCGCGATCCCTGTTGAAGATTTTGGGATTTTAGATCGAGCTGAAGAGGCAGAGAAAGCGATCGACTCGACTGGAAAATCCCTCACTCGAATTACCGAATTGATGCAAGAAATTGCCTCTGAGACAAATAAACAAGTTGCCACAATTGAAAGTCAGCTAATCTCCAATGCCTCGTCCGCCGAAAAGAGGGCTTTCATAAATCATTTTGCTGACTTTTTGAAATCAAAGGCGATTGCTCTTGATCAAGAAGCCAAGGCCGCGCGCGCGAGTTTCAGTTTATTTGCAAGCTCTATTGTCGCGCTCGCTGGCCTGCAAAAGGAGAGCCAGGAATCGGAAAAATACAGGAGCGAGCTCGCCAACTTTTTAAGTGTTGCAGAATTGATGTTGAATACCGTTATTGAGAATCGAACTTCGATCGCCGGATTCCGAACCGCAGTGGTCAACATTCCGCGAATTACCATCCAGTTTAATCAGGCAAAGAAGCTGCTTCTCGATGCAATAGACGAATGTCAAGTGTTCTTCGATGAAGTCGAACGCGGAATATTTGAAATAACCGCAAAAACGTAGACCCAAGTCTAACCTAATATCCGAGGCAACGTTCTGCGTAGTGGTTGACCTTTAGCCAATCTTCAGAGGGGTTGATTTGCATCAAGCGGACCGCCTCCCCGACCAGCTCCGCCCCAACCTCCGCCTCGTCTTCGTCGGCACCGCCGCCAGCACGCGCTCGGCCGAACTCGGGCACTACTACGCCCATCCCGGCAACCGCTTCTGGCGCGCGATCTATGAGGCCGGGATCACGCCGCGACGCTATCAGCCGAGCGAGTTCGCGGCGCTGATCGAGCTCGGGATCGGCTTCACCGATCTCTCCAAATCGGGCGCGGGGATGGATCACCAGATCGCGGCGGGGACGATCGACGTGCCCGGGTTCAGGGCGAAGATCGAAAAGTATCGGCCGCGGACGATTGCGTTCACGAGCAAGAAGGCGGCGAGCTTGTTCTACGGCCGGCCGTCGGCTGCGATCGCGCTCGGGCGGCAGCCGCGCGATGCGACCTTGCCGGAAATCTTCGTGCTGCCCTCGCCGTCCGGTGCTGCGTCCGGACACTGGACAATCGAGCCGTGGCGGGAGCTGGCGGCGTGGATCGCGGCGTAGGGTGGGTTAGCTGCGCGGCGGCGCGAAGCGCAGTTGCGCGGCTAACCCACCGCTTCTGCCGCCTCGAATGCGAAGGTGGTGGGTTACGCCTTGCAGCGTGCCGTGGTGACGGACTGAGTGCGTAAACGGGTAACCCACCCTGCAAACTGGCGACGCCTCACTCCTCGAACAATTCCTCGAACAGTGTCTTCGCACGTTCGAGCCCCTCTTGCGTGAACACCACCGACTTCACCTTGCCGACGGGATCGTGAATCATCCCTTTGTCATGCAGGCGGCCGAGCACGTCCCAATCAAAACCTTTCCAGGCCCGATACCCGTCGTGCAGGGTGAGATAAAGCAACGCCAGCGCGGCGTCGTCGATCTTGTCTGTGTTGATGGCCATATCGATCTCCTCACGAACGGGTTTGAGGCTATCTTATTTGGCAATCGACAGTCTGCAACGGCGCTGGCGGTTCGCAGGGTGTTTAGCTGCGCGGCAGCGCGAAGCGCGTCGCGCGGCGTAACCCGCCGCCTCTGCCACAGCGGACGCATCAGGCTCGGCGAATATCTTGGGATCGCCGCCTCTGTCGCCCGCGGCGAGGCGCGGCCGGCGTTTCGGCGCGCATTCGAGGCGCAGCTTGCAGTGTTCACCGCGGCATCGCGTGCGTAATTCGTAGGTGGGTTAGCCCTGGGCTGCGCGAAGCGCAGTCCCTTGGCGTCACCCACCAGTTCTGTCAGCCCGGAAAGAGGTGGGTTACGCCCAGCGGATTGCGCTACGCGCATCCGCGGGTCTAACCCACCCTACGGCACCTCCGCTACCGCATCGTGATGGCAAGACCGCTGAGATCCGCGTTGGCCATCAACCCGACCTGCGTGCCCGACAGCTCCAGCACCGCGCCCTTCTGGTTGGTCAGCACGATGGCGCGGGCGCCGGCGCCCACGGCAAGGCCGGCACCGGCGGCACCGTAGACCCCGGCGACGTCGGAGGGACGGTTGATGTTGCTGACGCGGCCGCGCAGCACGGTCTTGGATCCCCCGAAGACGAGGCCGTAGTCGAGCCCACCGGTCGAGAGCGCGTAAGTGCGGCCGCGGAAGTTCAGCACGCCCGAGCCGCCGGAGCCGCCGATGATCCAGCCCGCCTTGTAGATCGTCAGCGTCACGGTGCCGCTGTCGGCCTGCGCCGCGGTCGAGAGTCCGGCCAGCGCGGCGATGGCGACCAGCGCGGCGCGAAAGGTGGAAGCGAGCTTCATGGGAGTCTCCGGGGGCTGTTTTTTGTGGGGAAGAAACGAATCAGACGCGGCGAATGTACCTGATCGATCGGGGCGGCAACATGATGGGATCAGGCAGACGCAACGCGGTGAGCCGCTTTCCTGCCAGGCACGGCAGTCTCGAACGAAGCGGGCGTTTAGGCTCGCCGTGCCTCCACAGCGTCATGGCCGGGCTCGACCCGGCCATCCACGTCTTCCTCGCGGCGCAAGAACGTGGATGCCCGGGACAAGCCCGGGCATGACGGCGGAGTTTGGGGCGCCGGAGGGAGACCGATCTCCACGAGACCATTCCACCACTGTTTTGCCCGACGAAGCAAATACGCGATTTCGGTGATTTCGGCGATTTCGAATTTGAAAACGCGAACGATTCCAGCCTCATGGCTACTGTGCATGGGGTTGTTTTCGCGTTTTTTGTTTGGAGCTCGCCTCGCCTGCCGCTACGCTTCCGGCGTCAGCGACCGTCTTCGAGGTGATCCCATGCCGATCCAGCATTTCGCGCCCCCGCCGAACCTCAAGGCGCCGCCGCTGTCCTTTGCCACGCGCGTCGGCGATCTCCTGTTCGTCTCGGGCATTCCCGGCTTCGATGCCAAGGGTGCGCTGCCCGATGGTTTCGAGGCGCAGTTCGCCAATGTCGTCGTCAACATCAGGCGGGTGCTGGACGAGGCCGGCGCCACCTTCCGCGACCTCGCCAAGGTCAACGTGCTCCTGACCCGCGCCTCCGACGTCGCCGCCATGAATGCGCTCTATGCCGGCGCCTTCGGCCCGCCGCCCTACCCTGCGCGCACCACCTGCGTGGTGCAGGCCCTGCCCGATCCGAAGATGCTGATCGAGATCGAGGCGGTGGCCTCGCTGGCGAGGTGAGCCGCCCGGCGTGTGGCTTGTCGGGCACGCGGCCAAACCAAATGCCTTGGGAACAGCTGACATGTCCGTGAACGGCAGCCGACCTGCTTGCAAAGGACCTGCTTTTACCGCACGAATTTTCAGGTTCACGTTCCCATCAGGAGATATTTCATGCGTCGCGTTCTCGCGCTCTGTGCCGTTGCCGGCATCGCTTCTTCCGTCTTCGCCGTGCCGGCCTCGGCCAAGGTCGGCTATTACGTGATCCGCTGGGACAACACCGGCATCTGCCAAGTCTGGAATGAGGACCTGAAGTACAAGCCGCTCCAGATCGGGGTGTCGACCTACAAGGTCGTCAGCAAGCCGCTCCCGACCTTCCAGGCCGCCTCCGACCTGCAGATCAAGCTCCGCTCCGAGCGCCGCTGCACGCTCTAGGCCTGAGGCGACAAGACCGGATTCCAAGGGCGGATCGCGCGAGCGGTCCGCCCTCTTCTTTTGCGCCGCGTCCGCGCGCTTTGAACCTGATCAGCACGCGGAACTACTCACATCTTGTCCGGCGCGCATCCCATAGCGTCCGGCACCAGCCCTCCCCGTCATTGCCGGGAGGCGCATCACATCATTCATTTCGAGGAGCCGATCATGCGTCGTATTTCCCTGCTGTGCGCTGCCGCCGGTCTTGCCGTCACTGCGTTCATGGCTGCGAGCCCTGCCGAGGCCAGCTATCACCTGATCCGCTGGCAGGACACCGGCTTCTGCCAGATCTGGGACGAGAGCATCCCGACCACGCCGTGGCCGGCCGGCTATCATCGCGCCAGCGCCAGCATGCCGACCTTCCTCGACGCCCTCGCGGCGAAGGATGCCGCGCTCAAGAACGGTCACTGCACCTGGTAGGATCTCGATCGGCGGACGAAGGACGGGCAAGGACGATGGTCTCGTCCTTGCCCGTTCGTTTTTCGAGAACTGAAATCCTCACGCGTCCTTGTGCGCGCCGGGATGGATCAGGACGTCGCGCGCGGCGGCGAGGTCGATGAAGGCCTGCGCGCTGCCGCCGTGGTCGGGATGCATGCCCTTGGCCGCGCGGCGATAGGCCTGGTTGATGTCCTCGCAGGTGAGCTGCACCGAAAGCGGCAGGCCGAGCAGCTTGCGGGCGCGATCCTCGGTGGAGAGCTGTTTCGGCATGGCGTTGCGGCGGCCGAAGCGCGGCGCGGTCAGGTCGTGGACGACCTCGAGCACCACGGCGAGACGACGCTGGGCCGCCAGCGTGACGCCGTGATCATGATTGTCGACCGCCTGGCGCAGCACCGGCAGCGCCTGCTCGGCGGCCTGGCGCAGCATCGTATCCGTGCTCATCCGCGCGATCTCGGCCACGAGCCGGCCCGCCTCGGCGAAGTCGGCCGACTGCGCCGAGCGGAGGCGTTCGAGGGCGAGTTTCCAGGAGTCGAGCCGGATGTCGAGCCGTTCCATCATGCGCGCAACGTTTAGCAACGAGGATCAGTATGCCAAGGCTGCCGTTTCCGCCCCCTTAATTTCGAGTTAGCGTTTCGTGAAACTTCGAAATGAAATCGGGAGGAAAATGTCATGGCATTGCTTGCAAACCACATCGCCGTCGTCACCGGGGCGGGTTCCGGCATCGGCCGCGCGATCGCCGCCGGCTATGCCCGCGAGGGCGCGCGAGTGGTGCTGCTCGACGTCAACGCCGGCACCGTCGCGGAGGCCGCCGAGGAGATCCGAAAAGCGGGCGGCAAGGCGGAGAGCTTCGCGCTCGACGTGACCCAGCGTGAGGATTGCTTCGCGCTCGCAAAGCAGGTCGAAGACAAGGTCGGGCAGGTCTCGATCCTCGTCAACAATGCCGGCATCACCCGCCGCAACGCCTTCACGGCGGACACCGAGACGGTGGCGAAGGACTGGAACGACATCATCTCGCTCAACCTCAACGGCGTCTTCAACGTGACGCAGGCCTTCCTCGCGCCCTTGCGCGCGAGCAAAGGCCGCATCGTCAATATCGGCTCGATCCAGTCTTTCGTGCATCTGCGCACGCCGAGCTCGGCGGCCTACACCACCTCGAAGCACGGCGTGCTCGGCTTCACCAAGGCGCTCGCGGTCGAGCTCGGCAAGGAGGGCGTGCGCGTCAACGCGATCGGGCCGGGCTTCATCGAGACCAACATCAACGCCAATGTGCGCGCGACCAATCCGGCGCTGGTGCAGGCTTTCGTCGACCACACCCCGCTGGCGCGCACCGGCAAGCCCGAGGACATCGTCGGACCCGCGATCTTCCTGGCCTCGGATCTGTCGGCTTACGTCACCGGAACGATCGTGATGGTCGACGGCGGGTACAGGACGGTGTGAGCGAGCGAGATAGGGCCGCATCGCGATGCATCTCGCGCCAATCGCGGCGGCTTCGCGGCTTTCCCGAGGTCATCTGGTGCGGCGCCCCGCAATTAACCTTTCGTTAACCAAACCCGCCCACCGTAGATCTACGGCTTGGGGGTCGTTTGTTCTCGATCCGCTTCCAACGATGGAGGCGGGCGTTGATCGGGGAGTGTGTTGATGACCACTGTTCATGTCGCCGCGTCCGAACCGGGCGCACAGTTTCTTGCCCCCAACCAGATCGTTCCGCTTCTGATCGGCGCCACCGTCGACGAGGTCGAGCGCGAGCTCGTGCTGCAGACGCTCGCGCGCTGCGACGGCAATCGCACGCGCGCCTCGCGCGTGCTCGGCCTGTCCGTGCGCACGCTGCGCAACAAGATCAAGCTCTATGCCGCCTCGGGCATCGAGGTGCCCGCCTATCAGGATTAGCGCGAGAGCACGCACCGCCGGATCAGTCCGCCGGCGATGACCGCGAGCGCGATCATTGCGACCGAGCCGGCGATCAGTTCGATCGCACGGATGAAGAAGGCCGTCATGACAGCCCATGACGGTTGCGGCTCCTCGGCGAATGCGACCGGCACGATGTGCGGCACCAGCAGGTGAGCGAGGCCGATCGCTGCCACAAGGACGGCGGCGAACAGGCAAAAGACTTTCCACGCTGCGCGCATCGGTCGCTCCTCGCATGAGGTGGGGCGGTGCGCGAGCGATGGCACGGCGCCTCGCGCTGCGGATTGATGTTGATCAAGCCTGGCGCGCTGCGCGGGTGGAATTGCTGCTGTCGTCAAACGCCGCTAAGTAGCTTGCTTCCGGTCAAGGGAGCAGTGGCGTGGCAGACGATCAGGGACGACGGCAGGGACCTCAGGGACCGCGCGGGCGGCAGGGCGAGCCGGGACGGCCGGGACCGCAGGGTCATCCGGGCCGGCGCGGCCCCGACGGCGCGCGCGGCAAGCCTGGCCCGCAGGGCAAGCCGGGGCCGATCGGAAAGGCGGGACCTCAGGGCAAGGCCGGTCCGCAAGGCAAGCAGGGCGAGGCCGGCCCGCGCGGCCCAACTGGCGCGCAGGGACCTGCCGGCCCGCAGGGGCCGGTGGGACCGCAAGGTCCACGCGGCGAAGCCGGGCCGCCCGGTCAGCTGCCGTCGATCGAACAGGTGCTGCCGTGGCTCGATCAACTCTTCGACGCCTGGGACGAGCGCCGCCGCCAACGCGAGCGTGAAGCCGCCGAGCGCGAAGCTCTGGCAGCCGCGGTGCAGGAGCCCGATGCGGCCGTCCTCGACGACGAAAGCGACGACGGCGAAGGCGACGAACACAAGAAAAAGAAGAAAAAGAAGAAGCACGACCGCAACGATTAGCGCCGTGCTGGTATTCCGGCCGCAGCGCGGCAATGTCGCGCTGCGGAGCCGGGGTCAATCACACCGGAAGACCCACTCCCGATTTCCAGGTCCCGGCGCTGCGGAGCGGCACTTCGCGCCGCACCGCGTCCGGGACACGAGCCAGTCAAGACGCGCCGGAAGCATCATCCTTGCCCGGCAGCATGCCCATTCGCTCGAACTGCCAGCGCATGGCGCGATACCAGAGATAGCCGACCGCGGCGCCGCACAGGGCGAGGATGATGACGTTCGCGCTCGAGAACGAGCCGCTCCACCACATCATCCACGCGGTCCATAGCAGCGTGAAGACGATGGCACCTGCTTTCAGAGGAAGAAGGGGGCGGCTCATGGTCCTGCTCCGGGCTGTCAAAACCCCGGCGGACATCATTGCAAAATGAGGCGCCCCATACCGTGAGCCGGATCACGGAACGAGTTGCCGGAGCCCACTACCCGAAGCGGAGCCGCGAGCGCTCCTTCGCCCTTTCCGCCTCGATCTCGCGGTCGCGCGCGGGCGCATGGGTGTGCAGCGAGGTCAGGAGTTTTCGCGCGGCATCCGACACTTCCGCGACGGCACGATCGAAGGCCGCCTCATTGGCCTGCGACGGCTTGTTGAAGCCGGACAATTTTCGCACGAACTGCAGCGCGCTGGCGTGGATCTCATCCTCCGTCGCCGGCGGCTCGAAGTTGAACAGCGTCTTGATGTTGCGGCACATGCTGGGTCTCTCTCCGGCGGTTTCCTCAAGGACGATCGGCGAAACCAAAATCCTACATCCTTCTTCGCACTTCTGCTAAGTTCCCTCCCAGCGCGGCCGCCGAACATGAGCCGCAGGGGGGGAACGAACATGAAAGCTTGTTGCGCAGCACTGGCGGCCGTCCTGCTGTCCATCGCAATGCCGGCCGTCTCCACACCCGTATCGGCCGCCGACTATCCGGCCCCCAAGCAGGGCGACTGGATCGCCAGGGATTTCAAGTTCCACACCGGCGAGACCATGCCGGAGTTGAAGCTGCACTACACCACGATCGGCGAGCCGACCGGTCAACCGGTGCTGGTGCTGCACGGCACCGGAGGCTCGGGCGCCAGCATGCTGGGGCCGTCCTTCGGCGGCGAATTGTTCGGCGCAGGGCAGCCGCTCGATGCGTCCAAATATTACATCATCCTCCCCGACGGGATCGGCCACGGCAAATCGTCGAAACCGTCCGACGGCTTGAAGACGAGCTTCCCGAAATACGATTACGAGGACATGGTCGAGGCGCAATATCGCCTGGTGACGGAGGGCCTCGGCATCAAGCATCTGCGGCTCGTCATCGGCAATTCGATGGGCGGCATGCACACCTGGCTGTGGGGCGAGAAATATCCGGCCGCGATGGACGCGCTGATCCCGATGGCCTCGCAGCCGACCGAGATGGCCTCGCGCAACTGGATGATGCGGCGGATCATGCTCGACACCATCCGCAACGATCCCGACTACAACGGCGGCAACTACACCAGTCAGCCGCGCATGATGAAATATGCAGTCACTGCCTACGGCATTGCCAGCATCGGCGGAACGCTGGCCTATCAGGCGCAGGCGCCGACCGCGGCCAAGGCCGACAAGATCGTCGACGACCGGCTGGCGACACCGATCACGGCCGACGCCAACGACTTCGTCTACCAGTGGGAGTCCTCGCACGACTACAATGCCGGCGAGAAGCTGGAGGCCATCGAAGCCTCGCTGCTGCTGATCAATTCCGCCGACGACGAGCGCAACCCGCCCGAGACCGGCATCACCGACGCTGCGATGAAGCGGGTCAAGAATGGCAGGCTATATTTGATCCCTGCGAGCACCGAGACGCGCGGCCACGGCACCACGGGCAATGCAAAGTTCTACAGCGAGCAGGTCAGGCAATTGCTGCAAGCCGCGCCGCAGCGAGCGATGTAGGATCAGCAGCAAGACGACATGTCGAAAGCCCGCTTTCGCAAGGCGGCACTCGCGCTTCCCGGCGTTATCGAGGGCGCGCATCACGGCCATGCCGATTTCCGCGTCGGCAAGCGCGTGTTCGCGACGATGGGCTATCCCGATGAAACATGGGGTATGGTGAAGCTGACGCCGGACCAGCAGGCCATGCTCGTCGATGCTGAGCCGGCGATGTTTCGCCCCGTGCCCGGCGCCTGGGGCAAGAACGGCAGCACGAATGTGAAGCTGGCGAAGGTCGATCGGGTGACATTGCGAAGCGCGCTCGATATGGCCTGGCGCAACGTCGCGCCAAAATCGCTGCTCGCCTCGATCGAGACGCCATAGCGAAGATCATGCCGCAACGCATCATGCGCCGCATCTCGCGCGCGCATATTATTTGAGCATGCAATGCGCCGACAGCTCGGGCTTAATCGCATCAACGATACGAATCGGAATGCGGCGGAGGATCGCATGCGAAGGCTCGCTCTGTGCGTTTGGCTGGTCGCGATGACGGCGCTGACGAGCGCGGCGTTCGCGTTCGACAACGGGCAATATGATCACGTCCCGCCCGACATCCGCGCCTGGTTCAAGAGCGTGATCGCGCCGAACGGCGTGCCCTGCTGCGACATCTCCGACGGCCATCGCACCGACTACGACGTGCGCGCGGGCAGCTATTGGGTGCCGATCGAGGGGCAATGGATGGAGGTGCCCGAGCGCGCCATCATCCGCGATCGCGGCAATCCGGTCGGCCAGGCCGTTGTGTGGTACGTCCACCATCGCGGGGCCATCATCATCAGCTGCTTCGTGCCGGCGGATGCCGTGTAACGCGTCTTTATCGATTCCATTGGCTGGCGGCAGCCCGATCGGATAGGTTGAGGCCGAGCCGATGAGGAGGCACGCCGTTGACCGATCTTTGCGCCGAAGACCTCGCCACCATCTATGCCAAGCCGAGCCCGCGCGTGATCGCGAAAGCGCGTCCGGCGATCGACGCGCATGCGAAGAAGTTCATCGAAATGTCGCCGTTCTGCGTGCTCGCGACATCGGGTGCGGACGGCAGCGTCGACGCCTCGCCGCGCGGCGGCGGCATCGGCTTCGTCCACGTCACAGGTCCCAACCAGCTGTTGATGCCCGACCGCTCCGGCAACAACCGGATCGACAGTTTTCGCAACGTCGTCGAAGGCTCCGGCTTCGTGCAGCTGCTGTTCTTCGTCCCCGGCATCGACGAGACGCTGCGCGTCGGCGGACGCGGCACGCTGTCGGCCGATCCTGATCTGCTCGCCGCGATGGTGGAATTCGGCAAGCCGCCGCGCGCGGTGCTGAACCTCGCAGTCAGCGAAGTCTATTTCCACTGCGGCAAGGCTCTGATGCGCTCGAAGCTATGGTCGTCGGAAAAGGTGCAGCGCTCGGTGATGCCGAGCATCGTCACGGTCATTCACGACCAGACCGGCCTCGGCGAGCCGGCAAGCCAGGAGACCGTGGAAGAGATCTACAAGACACAGTTGTAGATGGGGGTGGGGCTGTAGCCGGCGCGTCAATCACGCTGTCGTCCCGGACGAGCGAAGCGAAGATCCGGGATCCATAGCCACAGGGAGAAGTTTGGCGAAGGCTCGGAGTTACCAGCCGCGCGCCATACTCCTCCCCGGGGCTATGGATCCCCGCGCCCGTGCGCAATTGCGCACTAGGCGGGGATGACAGGGAGTATGCGGTGACAGCCGGGCCTTAGTGCCCCTCGCCCTCGAGCCCGCCGACGTGCTTCTGGGTGTAGAGCTCGAGGCCGATGCGGCCGATCAAGTCGAGCTGGGTTTCGAGGAAGTCGATGTGATGCTCCTCGTCGCTCATCAGCTTCTCGAACAGGTCACGCGTGACGTAGTCCTTGGCGCCGTGGCAGTAGGTCGCCGCTTCCTGGTAGAGCGCCCGCGCGCTCATCTCGGCAGCGAGGTCGCACTCGATGATCTCCTTGACGTTCTGGCCGATACGCAAGGGATCGAGCACCTGCATGTTCGGGAAGCCGTCGAGGAACAGGATGCGCGCGGTGAGCTTGTCGGCATGCTCCATCTCCTCGATGGACTCCTTGCGCCAGACCTTGGCCATGTCGAGGAGACCCCAATTGTCGAGGAAGCGGTAGTGCAGCCAGTACTGGTTGATCGCAGTCAGTTCGTGACGCAGCGCCTTGTTGAGATAGTCGATAACTTTTGCGTCGCCCTGCATGATTCACTCCAGTTCTTGCAGTCCAAATCGGCCCTAACCGAGTTTAGAACGCTTCTAAGTCAGTTTACGAATGAGGGCAACTGGCTACCGAGACGCAGCCGGGGGAAAAGCTCAGCCAGGCAGGCGGAAGATGTCAGCAGGCCGCGAGGGCGAACTGGGCAGGCTCGGCCGCCTCGTCATTGGCGGCCACGGTGTGGCTGTGCGGGCAGCCCGAGCAGCAGGACTGGGCGCAGGGGCCGAGGGCTTCGTCGATGATGGTCTTGATCGTCCGGGCGCAGCGGCCGCATTCGGCGCTGCAACCGAGGCATCCGTAGACCTGCTTGGCATGGCGCACGGCGTCGTCGGACTCGGCGACGGCGGCGCGGATGTCGTCATCGCTCAGCACGTTACAGGAACAAACGATCATGGAAGCGGCAGGCCCTTCGGTGATGCGTCATCATCGATATTTAACGGGCCGCCCGGATGCAAAAGGAAAAAGCGGTATTTGAAGCTATTCCAAACTGGCCCAAAAACAGCCTAGAACGGCCCTAAATTTCAGCGTTGCGCTGGATCAAGATTTGAGGGGATCTAATCGCCGCCGCCCCCTCCACCGCCGTCGCCGCCGCCTCCGCAATCGCCGCCGCTGCTGCCGCTATCGGTGCTGGAACAACTGCCACCGTCGCTCGAGCTGCCGGAACTGTCGCTGGAAAACCAGCTCCCCAGCGAGAAGCCGTCACTCGTCCCGCTGCCGGTGTCGCTGCTGCTTCCGCCGTCCCCGCGCGCCCCGGCGCGCGAGCGCCGACCGCGGTTCTGGAGGTGGGTAATCCAGCCGTAACCGATCGCGGACACGACCCCGGCGGCAATCAATGCATTGATCATGGCGTTGCCCATCATCGCCTCCCTGGCTGAGCTACGGTCCCTATCGATTGGTCGCGCCCGGCAAAAGTGCCGTTCATTGATCATTCAAGCGAAGTATGGAACTCTGTTCCCAAAGAGTTCCCGCGTGTTTGTACGAAAGGTCAAGCCAATGAAGAAACTGCTCCTGACGGTCACCGCCGTCGCTGCCCTGGCCGTTGCGGCCGGAACGCCGGCTCATGCGCAGCGCGGCGTCGCGGCAGGCGTAGCGGCCGGAATCATCGGCGGCGCCATCGTGGGCGGCGCGCTAGCCTCTCCGTATTATTACGGACCTGGCCCGGGCTATTACGAACCCGGCTATTACCCGCCGCGCTACTACGCGCCGGCTCCCGGCTATGTCGCTGACGACTATTACGGCGGCGGCTGCGTCTGGCAGAAGCAGCGCTTCTGGGACGGCTATGGCTGGCGCGTCCGCCGCGTCAGAGTCTGTGGCTGAGGCGCCTCGAACCGGTTCAACGCGACCGTTTGAGTTGGACCGGTTCACTACGGACCCGCCGTTCATCCTAGGGCCCGAAAAAGACCGCTTTTTCTCGTCACAGCTCCGTGTGCGTTTACCGTGGGTTGACCAATTGCGCGCTTCCTAGCTGCACGGCCAATTCCATCAGCGTGTGCGTGAACCTTTGAAACCCGGGCGCCTCTAACAAGAGGAACCCATCTCCCAGGAGAGCCCTGAGCATGAAGAAGACTCTAGTTGCCGCCCTCACGGTGGCGACGGTCGCCGGTTCGCTGGTGACCGCTACTCCGTCCGCGAAGGCCCATGACGGCGTCGGCGCCGGCATCGCGGCCGGCCTGATCGGCGGCGCCATCGTCGGCGGCGCGATCGCGTCGAGCCGTCCGGCCTATGGCGGCCCGGTTTACGTTGCCGAGCCCCCGCCGCCCGCGCCCTGCTACTGGCAGCGCCAGCGTTACTGGGACGGCTATGGCTGGGTCGTTCGCCCGGTTCGCGTCTGCTACTGATCTGATCGCATGGCGCACGCAAGCGCCGCGATCGAAGCCCGGCCGAGACCCTCGGCCGGGCTTTTTCTTTTGCCTCTGCGCTAGCGCGCCGCCTGGATCGAGCGCAGCACCTCTTCGCTCGGCCAGCAATCGACCTTGAGGCCGGCCGACTTCTGGTAAGCGCCGAGCGCCGCCCGCGTCTGCATACCGGCCTTGCCGTCGATCTTGTCCTTGTAGAGCCCGACGCGCGTGAGCCCGCGTTGCATGGTCTCGACATCCTTGGTGCGCAGCTGCTTCGAGGCCGCCCACGGCGTTGCGAACGGCAGCGGGCTCGTCATGCGGTCGGCGAGGTGGCCGACGAACAGCACGTAGAGGTCGGAGAAGTTATACTCCTTGATGACGAAGTAGTTCTTCGTCGTCAGGAACGACGGTCCGTAGATGCCCTCCGGCTGCAGCAGCGAAGCCGGCTGCGCCTGCTCGGCGGCGCTGAGCTTCTGGCCACGCACCGGCACAAAGCCTTCGCGCAGCCACTGGCCGATCGGCTTCGTCACCTCGGGCACGCCAACGGTGCAATCGACTTTCGCCGGCGACTGCACCTCGTAGGCCCAGCGCACGCCGCTCTGCCAGCCCTTGTTGACGAGCTGCTGCGCGGCTGATGCCAGTGCATCCGGCACCGAGCGCCAGATGTCGATGCGGCCATCGCCATCGAAATCGACGCCATGCTTGTAATATTCGGACGGCAGGAACTGCGTGAGCCCCGTCGCGCCCGCCCAGGAAGAGCGCATGTCCTTGCGCGTCACCACGCCCTCGCCGAGGATCTTCAGCGCCAGGATGAACTCGGTGCGGTATTGATCCTTGCGCCGCCCGACATAGGCCTGCGTCGCCAGCACGCGGACGAGATCGTAAGGCAGCGTGTAGCGGCCGTAATCGGTCTCGCGGCCCCAGATCGCGAGCATCACCGTTGCCGGCACGCCGGACCGCTTTTCGATCTCGCTCAGCGCGGCGCGATATTTCTGCAGCAGCCGCTGTCCCTCGCCCGCCAGCCGCGCGATCGAGGCTTCCTTGACGTAGTCCGCAGGCACCTGCACGAACTCGGCCTGCGACGGCGCACCAGTCGCGGGCCGTCCGGGCAGGATCAAATCGGGCAGCTTGTAGTCAGGCTCGAGGCCGCGCGTCTGTTGCTCGAACGTCGCGCGCGAGACGCCAGCCTCTTGCGCTTCCGGCCAGAGCGAGGCGATGAATTGCGTGAAGGCGGCGTCTGCGGCGCGGGCGGGATTCGGCAGCAAAATGGCGACAAGTGCGAGCGCCATCAATGCCGATTTGAACTGTTGCTGCATTCAGTGATTCATTAAAGCATGGACGATTGCATCTGCGAGATCACGGTCAGACGATCCCGAAGCCGCGGCGAGACTCACACTACGCGGAGACGCCGCCGTTCGTCCATCTGGCTCGTAGATCAGCAGTCGAAATCCATCTCCAGTGCGCAACCAACCTGCTTCAGCCGAGGAAGCTCCGTCGGGTTCCGGGAACGCTCATTTGGATGAGGTAACGACGAACGGATTGAAGTTGGTATCCCGATCGTAATAATCAATCTTTTCGATCGCCTTCAATCTGCGCACGACAACGTACGTGATGGGCAACATCACAAACTCAACCAGCGTCTTGATGAACCATCCAACCGCCATGCCTTGAATGAGCAGGCTACCCGGAAGAATCCCATAGAGCCCGATCAGATAGAAGACCACTGTATTGACGAACTGACCGCCGATCGTTGATCCGATGAGCCTCGCCCAAAGATGGCGACCGTTCGACCAGACCTTCAATTTCGCGAGAATGAAGTCGTTCGTTATGTCGCCGAGAAAGACAGCTATCCAGCCGCCCAGCAGGATACGAGGGACCGTGAAGAAAACCGTACGGTAGGCCTCGTCCGCCGTAAAAAAGGAGGCTGGCGGGAAGATCGCCACCACCTGGTAGCTGATGCCGGCAATCACGGATGCGAGCAGCGTCAACCAAACCACCTGCCGCGCACGGGAATATCCGTACACCTCGGTGAGGATATCGCCCATGATGTAGGTCGCCGGAAAATACAGGACCGTGATCGAAACTCCGATACCTGCCACGGATATGATCTTGCCGGCCGTCACATCGGAGATCAGCTGGAAGGTGACATTGAGAACTGTCAGAAGCGTCAGAAACTTGAAGTTTCGCTTCGACGAATCATCGCTTGGCAAGGCCGTCTGACTTGTCATGCTGAGACCTCAATGTCGATTCAGGGCCACCACGTTCGTGCTCGAAAGTTCACCAGGCATGGCGCCTCTGAACTCTCTCGAGCTCGCTGCACACAATGAAATGATGGTCATCGCCTCTTGCAGGCTGACGCGCTCATACGACTGCGAGATTCCGCTACCCAGGTCCTGGCCGCGATAGGCATAGACGATCTCTTCGTTATCCACGTCACTTACGTGGAAGACGTAGGGCGATCCACGCCATGCGATAGGCAGAACCTTGACGGAGAACAGATCCTCGAACTTGAACGACTGATCCGAATAGGTGCTGACCGAGTTGAAGAGCGACCTAAACCAAGTTGAGTATTTCTCAATCTGATCCTGATCCTCCATGCCTTTCCCGATGAAGAACTCGTATCTGATACCTTGGGAGAAATTGTCTATAACCGCTCTGGCAAGACTGCTCGTCGGATTTTCAATTTGAGAGGAGATCACCACCACGCGCGAAACGCCGGAAAGTCGTTGCTCACAATCTGCGAACGTCCTGAGCGACAGATAACGCCCGCTGCGTGACAGGCCAAATCGATCGAAGTGCTTTCTGAACTTCTTCTGTTGTTCTGACGAGGTGAGAAACTCGACGTACAAGAACACAGCAAAGCCGAATGCGACAATCGCAAGGACAAGATACCTTAGCAGGTCCATTCGCCCTCCCAATCCAGCTCAATATGATCTTTTTCTAATGGTTGGATTCCAGTCGATAAGGAAGGCCGTGTTGTCGCCTCCCGCGCTCACAGGCCACGAAAGAAAGAATGGACGCCAGCACTGACGCGCTCGCAACCGCGAGCTGTCTCTTGTATGCGGCCGCCGCCGATTCATGCGCCTCCACCATGGGACGCAGCACGTTCATGTAATCGATGATGAAAAAAAGTATGATGACCCCCGCGATGACCTGCAGAATGCGTAGCCATGGCTTGACCGCGAGAATGTCGGGATGGTGTGCAATGCGAAAGAGCGTTTCGACTGCGAGAATAAACGCGTAAATGTAAAGGAGCGCCTCCGCAAAGGGGCGAACGAGCAGCGCATCTTTCGAACCGACCCAGCCGCCCCAAAAAAGCAAAATGATATCGATTGGAGCGGCCAAGCAAATGAAGCCGCAATATAATACTGCGCGCCAAAACATACGTCTGCCCCCGACCGTACCGGGGAACTATAGTCCTGGAGTGTGGAACTTGTCACGCTCTATTTACGGTAGATGCGCTTAGGCGGGCTATCGTGGGCAGCGCACGAGAGGGGGCGGGCTGCTCGGCGCAACCCGCATAGCGATAATCGCACCAGGCAATCGCGCGACGCTTGATCGCGCGACTGCCGATCACGTTCACCGCGTCAGCTTCTTGTACTTCACGCGATGCGGAATGATGCTGTCCTGGCCGAGCCGGCGCATCTTGTCCTTCTCGTAATCCTGGAAGTTGCCTTCGAACCATTCGACGTGGCTGTCGCCCTCGAAGGCCAGGATGTGGGTCGCGATGCGGTCGAGGAACCAGCGATCATGGCTGATGATGACGGCGCAGCCGGCAAAATCCTCCAGCGCCTCTTCGAGCGCGCGCAGCGTGTCGACGTCGAGGTCGTTGGTCGGTTCGTCGAGCAGCAGCACATTCGCGCCGGACTTCAGCATCTTGGCCAGATGCACGCGGTTGCGTTCACCGCCCGAGAGCGCGCCGACCTTCTTCTGCTGGTCCGCGCCCTTGAAGTTGAACGACGAGCAATAGCCGCGCGAGTTCACTTCCTTCTTGCCGAGCAGGATCAGCTCGTTGCCGCCGGAGATCTCCTCCCACACGGTCTTCTTGCCGTCGAGCGCATCGCGCGACTGGTCGACATAGCCGAGATGCACGGTCTCGCCGACGGTGATGGTGCCCTTGTCCGGCTTCTCCTGGCCCGTGATCATCCTGAACAGCGTGGTCTTGCCGGCGCCGTTGGGGCCGATCACGCCGACGATGCCGCCCGGCGGCAGCTTGAAGGTGAGATTGTCGATCAGGAGACGATCGCCGAAGCCTTTGCTGAGCCCATCGAAATCGACCACGTTGGCGCCGAGCCGCTCGGCGACCGGAATGATGATCTGCGCGGTCTGGCTTTGCTTCTCGCTCGCCTGCTTGAGCAGCTCCTCATAGCGCTGATAGCGCGCCTTGGACTTGGCCTGACGGGCTTTCGGCGAGGAGGCGACCCATTCCTGCTCGCGGGCGAGCGTCTTCTGGTGCGCGGCGTCCTCGCGCCCCTCCTGCTCCAGGCGCTTCTGCTTCTGCACCAGCCAGGAGGAGTAGTTGCCCTCGTACGGAATGCCCTTGCCGCGGTCGAGCTCGAGGATCCAGCTCGTGACGTTGTCGAGGAAGTAGCGGTCGTGGGTGACGATCAGGATCGCGCCGGGATAGTTGCGCAGATGCCCTTCCAGCCACGACACGGATTCGGCGTCGAGATGGTTGGTCGGCTCGTCCAGCAGCAGCAGGTCGGGCTGGTCGAGCAGCAACTTGCAGAGCGCGACGCGACGGCGCTCGCCACCGGAGAGTTTGGTCACGTCGGCATCATCAGGTGGACAGCGCAGCGCGTCCATGGCCTGGTCGACCTTGCTGTCGAGATCCCAGAGGCCCTGGGCCTCGATCTCGTCCTGCAGCTTGGTCATCTCGTCGGCCGTCTCCTCCGAATAATTGACGGCGAGCTCGTTGTAGCGGTCGAGGATCGCCTTCTGCTTGGCGACGCCCTGCATGACGTTCTCGCGCACCGAGAGCTTGGGGTCGAGCTGGGGCTCCTGCTCGAGATAGCCGACGCGGGCGCCCTCGGCGACCCAGGCCTCGCCCGAATACTCCTTGTCGAGGCCCGCCATGATCTTGAGCAGGGTCGACTTGCCCGAGCCGTTGACGCCGAGCACGCCGATCTTGGCGTCCGGGTAGAACGACAGATGGATGTTATCGAGCACCTTCCGGGTCGGGTAGCTCTTGGTCAGGCCCTGCATGAAATAGATGAACTGGCGCGCCATGGGTCCCGTGACACCTTCAATTTGAGGAGATTTGCTGCCGCCGATGTAGCGATCCCGCCCCCAAAGGGCAATGTTTTCCGTCCGTTCACCACGGATGAATACGGAACGGACACCATCCGGGCCAGATCCGGACAATTGAAACCATCTTTTAATCAATCAGGCCGAATGCTCGGTCTCGCGCGGCAACAGCGCCGCCCGCTCAGAACAAGCGGGAGCACAGCGAGACAGCGTCATGGCTCTGATCGAGACCCATTCCCATCCTGTTCCGGCAGAAGCCGGCGGCACCTCCGCGCTCCTCTCGGAGATCAAGGGCTTCTGGAAGGGCTTCTTCGCCACCGCCTTCAACCCCTACCGGCCCGAGCTGCACTACATGCGCGGCCCCGGCCCCGCTTGGCGCGCCAAGCACGGCATGGATGCGCCGATCCGGCTGAAGCCCCGCGATCTCTGAGCCCTTCCCGGCTATCGGATTTTTGAAGACGCGAGCTGCTTGCGCGCTGGCGCGATTGCGCGCAACCATGGCTCAGGTTCCGACGATGGCGCTCGCCTGGCGCCCGTACCTCTCGCCATGGATGAATGCCGATGAGCCGCCTTCGCTGTGCAATTCTCGACGACTATTTCAACCTCGCGCTCGACGTCGCCGATTGGCAGAAACTGTCCGACCGCGTCGACGTCAGCGTGTTCAGCCATCCCTTTGCCTCGGAGCAGGCCGCGGCCAGCGCGCTCGCCGACTTCGAGATCATCTGCGCGATGCGCGAACGCACGGCATTCCCGAGGAGCCTGTTCGAGAGCTTGCCGAAGCTGAAGCTGCTCTTGACCTCCGGCATGCGCAATGCCGCGATCGACATGGAGGCCGCGAAGGCGCGCGGCGTCACCGTTGCAGGCACGCAATATTCGCGCGATCCCACCGCGCCCCTGACCATGGGCCTGATCCTGGAGCTGACCCGCGGCATCGGCCGCGAGAACGCGCGGATGCATGCCGGCGAGCCCTGGCAGACCTTTGCCGGCGTCGAGATCGAAGGGCTCACGCTCGGCATCCTCGGGCTCGGCAAGCTCGGCAGCAGGATGGCCGGGATCGCGAAAGCGTTCGGCATGAACGTAATCGCCTGGAGCCCGAACCTCACGCCGGAGAAGTGCCAGGCCGCCGGCGTCGGCTACGCCACCAAGGAGGAGCTGTTCGCCAAGGCCGACATCGTCACCATCCATGTGGTGCTGAGCGAGCGCTCGCGCGGGCTGGTTGGCGCTGCCGATCTGGCGCGGATGAAGCCGACGGCGTTCCTCGTCAACACCGCGCGTGGGCCGATCGTGGACGAGCAGGCGCTGCTGGAGGCCTTGCGGCAGCGCAGAATCGCGGGCGCCGGCATCGACGTGTTCGCGGTCGAGCCGCTGCCGGTCGACCATCCCTTCCGCAAGCTCGACAATCTCGTGCTGACGCCGCATCTCGGCTACGCCACCAGGGACGGCCTTCGCATCCATTACAGCCAGATGGTCGAGGCGATCGATGCCTTCACCAAGGGCGGCGAGCTGCCGCGCAAGCTGGCCTGAAACGAAAAGGGCGTGCCGACGGCACGCCCTTCGCAATTTGATCAGACTCGAAGCGCTGGTTCGAAGGGCTTAGCGCACGGTGACCGGTGCGGGCAGCGGCGGCACCACGGTCGGCTGCGTGCCCGGAACCGGGCCAGCCTGGGCGGCCATCGGAGCCGGACCTGCGGCAGGACCGGGCGCGGGCGCCGCGGAGGCGGTCGCAGTTCCCGGCGGCGGGCCACCGGGCATCACGACCACGCGGGTGCCGACCTTGACGCGGTCGAACAGGTCGGAGACGTCCTCGTTCAGCATGCCGATGCAGCCCGACGAGACGAACTTGCCGATCGTCGAGGGCTGGTTGGTGCCGTGTATGCGGTACACGGTCGAACCGAGATACATCGCGCGGGCGCCGAGCGGATTGCCGGGGCCGCCGGCCATGAAGCGCGGCAGATAGGGCTGGCGCTCGATCATCTCGGTCGGCGGATGCCAATCCGGCCACTCGGCCTTGCGGGTGATCTTCTGCACGCCGGTCCAGGTAAAGCCGTCGCGGCCGACGCGGACGCCGTAGCGGATCGCACGGCCGCCACCGAGCACGTAATAGAGATAGGTGTTGGGCGTATCGACCACGAGGGTGCCGGCGGGCTCCTTGGTCTGGAACGAGACTTCCTGACGGCGCAGGTTCGGCGGCAATTGCGCCGGAGCGGCATCGGGCTGCTCCTCGGGCGGAAGCGAGGCGATCGTCATCGGACGGCCATCGGCGCCGACGGGCGGCTGGCCGGCCTGGACCGTACCGGTCGCGGCGGGACCACCGACAGCCTCCGGGGGACGCATGCCGTCACCGGCGGGGGCCTGCCCCTGCTGGCCCGGACGATTGGCATAGATCACCGGCGGCGGGCCGGCGGGACGGCCGTAGCGAGGATCGTCGGGCGACATCACCGGCCCTTGCGGCGGCGCGGCCGAATAGACCGGCGGAGCGCCTGCGGGGCGGCCATAACGCGGGTCATCCGGCGACATCACCGGGCCCTGGGGCGGGGCAGCCGAGTAAACCGGGGGCGCGCCGACGGGGCGGCCATAGCGCGGATCGTCGGCCGGGCCGGGCGGCGGCAGCGAGGCCTGCGGCATCGCGTCGTCGTCATCCTCCAGCGCGTCGAAATTCGGCGTGCGGTCGCCGGGGCGATATTCGGCCGGCGCGCCATAGCTCGGCGCCTGCTGGACCGGATAGCTCTGGGCCTGTGCGAGCGAGGTTCCCGCCGCAGCGACTGTTGCGGCAGCGCATATCGTCAGAAAATGTTTGATCATCATCGCTCTTGTATAGTCCCCGGGCCCGTCAGGACCGTTAACGGCCAGATGGCCGAAGATAGCGGCACATTCAAGACATATCAGGCTTATTTGCGCCGGATTTGCCGATTTGTGATCCGCAAGACTACCGTTGCCCCGTTGCATCACGGGGCGGAAATCGCACGGCACCGTGAATTGCCCGGCACATCGGCCCCGAATTTAAGGGAACGGGGCGGAATCGTTGCGGTATGTTCGAATCAGCCTGATTCGCCGCAGCCTTGAGCTTCAATCTCCGCGTGGCGAACGCGGCAACAGTACCGTCACCGCGTTCAGATGGCTCATGGGCCCTGGCACCCCACGCCGCCGGGGCGGAAATTCGCAATCCCTCGATGCTTCCCGGCTTTCGCTTCCTGTTTGCCGCGATCCTGCTGTCAACCTCCATCCTGGTGTTCGGCCTCGGCGCCGCCGCGCTGCTGCGGGCGAGCCATGAGCAGTATGTCAGCAACCCCTCCTGGCGGAACGGCCCGCAGGAGCAGATGTTCGCGCAGGCTCCCGAGCCTGCCCCGCCGGTGCTCGCGGTCCTTCGCGCCGAGCCGGAAGCCGCGGCCGAGCCCGAACCGTCGCTGCGCGACCAGGTCCCGACCATCGGATTGCCGGCAACCGAGCCCGAGCAGCTCGCCGCGCTGACGACCGAGACGTTTCAGCCGCAGGTCGCGGCACCCGCGACCGACGCCGTGGCCGCCGAACCGGCCAAGGTCGAGGCGGCGACGGAGGCCATCGCGCCGGCGCCCGCCGACACGCTCACTTCAGCCGACACCACGGCCTCGATTCCGGAGACTAAGCCCGACTTGAAGCCCGCCGCTGTCGCAGCCGCCGCCGAGCCGGCGCCGGCTGATCAGGCCCTCGCCGCCTCGGCGCTCGATGTCGCCGCGACCAGGCTGGCCGCTCTGAACGAGCCGGCGACGACGGCCGTGAAGGATGCGCCGGCGAAGGCCAAGGTCGATGGCAAATCCGAGAGCAAGCCCGACGACAAGGCAACCAAGCGCAAGGCGAAGGCCAAGAAGCGGCACCGCGTGGTGCGGCGTCCGCCGCCGCAGCAATTGCAGCAGCAGCTCGATCCGTTCGGGCAGCAGCAGACATTTGCGACGACGACCACGCGGACGCGGTGATCATTTTGCCTCTCCCCGCAAGCGGGGCGAGGGAGCGCACCGTTATCGTGGCGTCACGCCGGCCCGGTCGCGATGGCCGGGCCGTTGTCCTGGCCCCATTCCGACCACGAGCCGTCATAGAGCGCGGTGTCGGTGACGCCTAAGCGATACAGCGCGAGCGTCAGCACGCCGGCCGACACGCCCGAGCCGCAGCTCGTCACGATCGGCGCATCCAGCTTGACGCCGGCATTGGTGAAGGCGGCGCGGAGATCGTCGAGCGGCTTCATCTCGCCGGTCGCAGCGTCGAACAGGAGATTGTAGGGCACGTTGCGGGCGCCGGGGATGTGGCCGGAGCGGATGCCCGCCCGCGGCTCGGGCGCGCGGCCCTCGAAGCGGTCGGCAGCGCGGGCGTCGATCACCTGCTCCTTCATGCTTTCGACATTGGCGATGAGCTGCTGCATGCTGCGCACGCGCTTCGCGTCGAAGCTGGCCTTGAACGTCGCAGCCTTCGGCTTCACCTCGCCGCTCTCCACGGCGCGCCCCTCGGCGCGCCACTTCTTCAAGCCGCCATTGAGGATGCGCACATTGCCGTGGCCGAAGGCCAGGAACATCCACCACGCCCGGGGCGCGGCAACCCAGCCGCCGGAATCGTAGAGCACGACGGTGTCGGCGTTGGAGATGCCGAGACCGCCGACGTCACGGCCGAACTGCTCGGCGCTCGGATACATATGCGGCAGCGGGTTGGAATGGTCCGACACCGCATCGACGTCGAAGAACGCAGCGCCCGGCAGATGCGCGGCGAGATAATCGTCCTTCGGCAGCGGCAGCACGCCGGGGAGCTTGAAGCTGGCGTCGAGCACCTTGACGTTGGCGTCATTGATGTGGGCGGCGAGCCATTCGGTGGAGACGAGAGGGTCGGTGGCCATGCTTCTTTACTCTCCAGTCGTCATGGCCGGGCTTGACCCGGCCATCCATCCTTCTTGAAATGATGGACACGCGGGTCAAGCCCGCGTGTGACAGGTTAACCCTTCTTCTTCGGCTCCCACTTCTCCACCGGCCCGCCGGCATCGCGCCAGGCGGCGTAGCCGCCGGCGATGTGGGCGACGGGCCTCAATCCCATGTCCTGCGCGGTCTTGGCGGCGAGCGCGGAGCGCAGGCCGCCGGCGCAGTGGAACACGAACTTCTTGTCCTCCTGAAAGATCGGCTTCGCATACGGGCTCTGCGGATCGATCCAGAATTCCAGCATGCCGCGGGTGCAGGCGAACGCGCCCGGGATGCGGCCGTCGCGCTCGATCTCGCGGGGATCGCGGATGTCGACGATGACGACGTCGCCGTTCTTGGAGATCTCGATGGCGTCCTTGGCGGTGAGCGTCTCGATCTCGGCATTGGCCTCGTCGATCAGCGCCTTGATGCCGCGGGTGATGGTCTGGGGCATTGGGTCTTCCCTTCTCTTTCGTCATTCCGGGGCGCGACGAAGTCGCGAGTCCGGAATCCATTCCTCCACTGACACTGGCGCCCGATGGATTCCGAGTTCTCGCTTCGCGAGCCCCGGAATGACGACGGTGAGAGTCAGTGCGTCAATTCCTTCATCGCGCCTTCCAGACCCTCGATCGTGATCGGGTACATGCGATTGGCGAAGATGCGTTTGATGATGGTGGTCGATTCCGAATAGTCCCAGTGCTTCTGAGCGACCGGATTCAGCCACACCGCATGCGGATAGGTGCGGATGATGCGGTCGAGCCAGACCGAGCCGGGCTCCTCGTTGACGTGCTCGACCGAACCGCCGGGCACCATGATCTCGTAAGGCGACATCGAGGCGTCGCCGACGAACACGATCTTGTAGTCGTGCGGATATTTGTGCAGCACGTCCCAGGTCGGGGTGCGGTCGGTGAAGCGGCGCTTGTTCTGCTTCCACACGCCTTCATAGAGGCAGTTGTGGAAGTAGAAATACTCCATGTGCTTGAACTCGCTCTTCGCCGCCGAGAACAGCTCCTCGACCTGCTCGATATGCGCGTCCATGGAGCCGCCGATGTCGAAGAACACCAAAAGCTTCACCGCATTGCGTCGCTCGGGGCGCATGTGGACGTCGAGATAGCCGTGATTGGCGGTCTCGCGGATGGTGGTGTCGAGATCGAGTTCGTCGGGCGCCCCGGTGCGCGCGAACTTGCGCAGGCGGCGCAGCGCCACCTTGATGTTGCGGATGCCGAGCTCGACATTGCCGTCGAGATCCTTGAACTCGCGCTTGTCCCACACCTTCACGGCGCGGTTGTTGCGGTTCTTCTCCTGGCCGATGCGAACGCCTTCGGGATTGTAGCCATGGGCGCCGAACGGCGAGGTGCCGGCGGTGCCGATCCATTTGCTGCCGCCCTGGTGGCGGCCCTTCTGCTCCTCGAGGCGCTTCTTCAAGGTCTCCATGAGCTTGTCCCAGCCCATGGCCTCGATCTGCTTCTTCTCCTCCTCGCTGAGATACTTCTCGGCGAGCTTCTTCAGCCACTCCTCGGGGATCTCCGCCTTCTCCATGGCGTCGAGCAGGTTTTCCAGCCCCTTGAACACCGTGCCGAAGACGCGGTCGAACTTGTCGAGGTTGCGCTCGTCCTTCACCAGCGAGGTGCGGGACAGATAGTAGAAATTCTCGACCGAATAGTCGCTGAGGTCGGCGTCGAGCGCCTCCATCAGCGTGAGGTATTCGCGCAGCGTCACGGGGACCTGCGCGTCGCGCAGAGAGGTGAAGAATTGCAGGAACATGGCTGACAGATTGCCCGTCGGGGGACGAACGTCAAGGGGCGGAGATCGACCTTGGGCGCTGGACCGGGAGGCTTTTTGCTCTAGAATTGACCGCCTCAAGGGGTTGTTTTGGGGACGTTTGCAATGGGAATTGTCGCAGCACTCATCATCGGCGCGATCGCAGGCTGGCTCGCGGGCAAGATTGTCCACGGGGCGGGATTTGGACTGATCGGCAACATCGTTGTCGGCATCATCGGCGCGCTGGTGGCAAGCTGGGTATTGCCGCAGCTGCACATCCAGCTGGCAACGGGCACGTTCGGCGCCATCGTGGACGCCACGATCGGCGCGGTGATTGTGCTGGTCATCCTTTCGCTGATAAAACGGGTCTGAAAGCCTGACCGAACCAGGAACGGCCGCCGCGAGCGGCCGTTCGCTTGTCGCGACGGGACTTAACGCCTCTCGCCGACGATGACCCAAGGACACGCGATGAAATTTACCGGCACCAAGGACTATGTTGCGACCGACGATCTCAAGGTCGCCGTCAATGCCTCGATCGTGCTCGAGCGCCCGCTCCTCATCAAGGGCGAGCCCGGCACCGGCAAGACGGTGCTGGCCGAGGAAGTGGCCAAAGCGCTGAACGCGCCGCTTTTGACCTGGCACATCAAGTCCACCACCAAGGCGCAGCAGGGCCTCTACGAATACGACGCGGTGTCGCGCCTGCGCGACAGCCAGCTCGGCGATGCGCGCGTGTCGGACATCAAGAACTACATCAAGCGCGGCAAGCTGTGGGAGGCCTTCACGGCCGAGCAGCGCCCGGTGCTCCTGATCGACGAGATCGACAAGGCCGACATCGAATTCCCGAATGACCTCTTGCTCGAGCTCGACCGCATGGAATTCCATGTCTACGAGACCGGCGAGACGATCAAGGCCAAGCAGCGGCCGATCATGATGATCACCTCCAACAACGAGAAGGAGCTGCCGGACGCGTTCCTGCGCCGCTGCTTCTTCCACTACATCAAGTTCCCCGACGCCGACACGATGGGCCGCATCGTCGACGTCCACTTCCCCGGCATCAAGAAGCGACTGGTCGAGGAAGCGCTGCGCATCTTCTTCGAGGTGCGCGAGGTGCCCGGGCTGAAGAAGAAGCCCTCCACGTCGGAGCTGCTCGACTGGCTCAAGCTGCTGCTCAACGAGGACATGAGCGTCGAGCAGCTGAGGGAAAGAGATCCGCGAAAACTGATCCCGCCGCTGCACGGCGCGCTGCTGAAGAACGAGCAGGATGTGCACCTGTTCGAGCGGCTGGCGTTTTTGAGCAGAAGGGAAGTCTAGGTTTCGTGTCCCGGACGCGCTGCAGCGTGCAACGCTGCGGCGCAGAGCCGGGACCCAGGGCGGCACGGATTGCTCGGAGACATGGGCCCCGGCTCTGCAGCGCACCGCAAGGGCGCTGCGCTGCGTCCGGGGCACGAGAGCGGAGTTCGTGCGCGCCCCTCTCCACGTCATTGCGAGCGCAGCGAAGCAATCCAGAATCCCTCCGCGGCGGCAGGCTGGATTGCTTCATCGCAAGGGCTCCTCGCAATGACGGAGCAAGCGGCAACGGCCGCGGCTCTTCAGCACACACCCTAATCCCAGACACGCCTTCGCAGCCTCGCGGCGCATCTCACCCGAGCTTTGCTTCATCTCTCGCTCCCTCTTCAGTCAGAGGGCGCAGGGAAGGCCGGGCGCCGACTGGCACCCGCGGTCTGCCGCGCGAAATGCACACGCGAAAAAGACCGCACAGCAGCATACAGGTGTCGCCGAACGCTCGGCCTTCCCTGCGCGATGGTCGGACGGCTTATGCCGTGATCTCCCGGGAGCCGAACTTTCCTTCTGGCCTCCCTCACCCCGCGAATTGGATGATGCAGTCTGCCCGGTTGGGCTCGCTCGCACCTTCGCTAGACTTGACCGTGGCAACGACGGTCAGGACCACACGGTTTTGCCGTACGCGCGTTCGCTGGTCACCACATTATCTCCCGGGCTTGTCGACGTTGCCGGAAGAATGTGGCGAGACGAACTGAACAACGCCGCTCGTCCGCACGAAGCCTCGGGCTCACAGGGACTACCCGCCCTGCCCGCGCCTCTCGCGCACGACGCTGCCGCGTCCACCGCAACCCGGCCCGCGTTTCGAACGACTCGCGAACCGCCCCTCTTCGTGGGCCGGGCTGCTTCGATGTATGCCGCAATTCCGAATTTCGGTAAAGTGGAATATTTTTGCGAGAAGGGGTTGACGGGGTTGGCGGGTGTTTTGCCCGACGGGTCCGGCGCGGGATCGGTGCGAAGGCCAACGCCATCCTGCGGACTACTCCCTCACTGGCGCTTCGGCCCAACCCAAGAAAATCGAAAGCACCTCACGAAGCCGACTGGGAGGACAATAGCCAACGAATTGCCGATCCCTGACCTCACAATGGAAGAAATCCGTGTGGTCGTCACTTTGCGCCTCCTTGATCTTCTCAAAACTGCGACCAAGAAGATATGTATCGGTAAGGTCAACCTTGAATGACCACCCAGGATTATCGAGAGTATCGAGCTTAATGCCGTAAGTGTGCTCCCAATCTCCGTTGCATTGAGCCGCGTACCAGCGTTCCAGTCGCTCAAGCACGTCGTCTGCGTCCTGCATCGGATTTCTGTCCGTTGGGATGACCGTAGAATGGGTTAGGGATAGCGTAACCCACCTCTTTCATCTCCGCATCAAGAGAAGTGGTGGTTTACACTATCGCTAACCCACCCCACGGGACGCTTCTTCTTGGCTAGTCCGCGAGCTACGCTAAATCGCTTGCGGCTTTTGTCCGCCAATGTTCCAGGGATTCGAGAATGATTGTTGTGGGCCAGCTTGGATGAGCCTCCTTCTTGCCGGACCACGTCAAGTGAACTTCGGCTACTCTTCCATCGTCCAGTGAGACAAGAACGTCGTCACGGTCATCTCGCCTGGCATCCACCTTGACCTCCAAACCGGCAAGCGGGTGCCGATCACCGATCTCCCTCCTCAACTCCTCTTCGAGAAGAAGGCGTTCCCGTTCATCGATGATCTGACGCCAGGGCTCAATCACCTTACGCCACCGCGGTGTCCGGAATCCTTGCCGCTTCCATCGGCGCCTTGCCGCGGATCAGGTCCGAGGCGCGGTCGGCGATCATCATGGTGGAGGCGTTGAGGTTGGCCGAGATCATGCGCGGCATGACCGAGGCGTCGATGACGCGGAGGCCTTCGAGGCCGTGGACGCGGAGCTGGTCGTCGACGACGGCCCAGTTCGAATCCGCCGGGCCCATGCGGCAGGTGCAGCCGGGGTGGAAGGTGGTGGTGCCGCGTTCAGTGGCGGCGGCGAGGAACTCGTCGTCGGTGTTGATGTTGGGGCCGGGGAAATCCTCGTAGGCGTAATAGGGCGACAGCGGCGCGGACTTCAAAAGCCTGCGCGCGAGCTTCATGCCGCCGACGATGACGCGGCGGTCGAGCTCGGCGTCGAGATAGTTGGTCTGGATGATCGGCGGCGCGAACGGGTCGTTCGAGCGGATGCGGACATAGCCGCGGCTTTCCGGGCGCTGCTGCCAGGACGCCACCGTCATGCCGGGCTCGTCCTCGAGCTGGCCCTGCACGCCTTCCTTGTAGGACGCGGGCGTGAAGGTGAGCTGGAGGTCGGAGGAGTCGGCGCTCTCACCGGAATGCCAGAAGCAATAGACCATGGTCGGCGACAGCGAGAGCAGGCCGCGGCGCGCGGTGGCCCATTTCAGCGCCTCGATCCACAGCGAGACACCGCGGCGAAGCTCGTTGATGGTCTTGATGTCCTTGACGCGCGCCACCGTGCGCGGGGCGTAATGGTCCTGCAGGCCCTCGCCGACCGGCAGCGCGTGACGCACGGCGATACCGTGTTGCTGCAGCAGATCGGGCGAGCCGATGCCGGAGAGCTGCAGCAGCTGCGGCGAATTATAGGTGCCGCCGGACAGGATCACCTCCTTGTTGGCGCGCACTTCGATCGGCGTGCCGCCGCGGCCGCCCTTGGTATAGCGCACGCCGACGGCGCGCTTGCCCTCGAAGATGATCTCGGTCGCGTGCGCATGGGTGTGCACATGCACGTTCGGCCGCTTCATCGCGGGCTTGAGGAACGCGGTCGAGCCGGAGACGCGCAAGCCCTTGTCGATGGTGCGCTGGCAGTAGGAGACGCCTTCCTGTATGGCGCCGTTGTAATCGGGGTTGCGGGGAATGCCGAGCGAGACCGCGCCTTCCATGAACGCTTCGCAGAGCGGATCGCGCCAGTCCATCGTGGTGACGGTGAGATTGCCGTCGCGGCCGCGAAACGTGTTGTCGCCCTCGCCGACCCGCTTCTCCAGCCGCTTGAAATAGGGCAGCACGTCGGCATAGCCCCAGCCGCGATTGCCCATCTGCGCCCAGGTGTCGAAATCCATGCGCTGGCCGCGATTGTAGATGTGGCCGTTGATCGAGGATGAGCCACCGAGCGTCTTGCCGCGCGGCGCGTAGAT
Source organism: Bradyrhizobium nitroreducens (assembly GCF_002776695.1). Lineage (GTDB taxonomy): Bacteria > Pseudomonadota > Alphaproteobacteria > Rhizobiales > Xanthobacteraceae > Bradyrhizobium > Bradyrhizobium nitroreducens. The sequence continues at coordinate 4,864,855 of NZ_LFJC01000003.1, read as the reverse complement.
GCTGCGCCCGCCGGTCCAGGGCCCCGGCTCCTGCTGGTAGGCCCAGTTGATGCTCTTCATGTGGAAGGTCTTGATGAAGCCCGCCGGCAGATGGATGTAGGGATGCCAGTCGGAAGGACCCGCTTCCAGCACGCAGACGCTGGTGTTCGGATCTTCGCTCAGCCGGCTGGTGAGCACGCAACCGGCGGAGCCTGCGCCGATGATCACATAGTCAAATCTATCCATGGTGCCCCGGCCGCCTTCAGCGCGGCTTTTCGTTGAGTTGATAGTTGAGATGCGCCTTCACCGTCGGCCATTCGGCGGCGGTGATGCTGTAGACGACGGTGTCGCGCAGCGTGCCGTTCGGCGCGATCTGGTGACTGCGCAGGATGCCGTCCTGCTTGGCGCCGAGGCGCTCGATGGCGCGGCGGCTCTGGTGGTTGAAGAAATGCGTGCGGAATTCGACCGCGATGCAGTTCAAGGTCTCGAAGGCGTGGCCGAGCAGCAGCAACTTGCACTGGGTGTTGAGCGGGCCGCGCTGCGCGCTCTTCGCATACCAGGTCGAGCCGATCTCGACGCGGCGGTTGGCGGCATCGATGTTCATGTAGGTGGTCTGTCCGACGATCTTGCCGCTCGCATCGAACACGGTGAAGGGCAGCATCGAGCCTGCGGCCTGCAACCCCAAGCGGCGGTCGATCTCCTTGGCGACGTTGTCCGGCGTCGGGATCGCGGTGTACCAGATGGTGTAGAGATCGCCGTCCTTCACGGCCTCCACCAGCCCCTCGCGGTGCTCCTTCGACAGCGGCTCGAGACGGGCGTGCTGTCCACGCAGGGTGATGGGATCAGGCCAGGGCATTTGAGGTCTCTCCTACGTCATTCCGGGATGGTCCGAAGGACCAGACCCGGAATCTCGAGATTCCGGGTTCGATGCTTCGCATCGCCCCGGAATGACGATAGCGCAAGCGCAATCGTCACTTGTTCAAAAAGTTCAACGGCAAACCGCCGCGCGGCCAGTCCATGGCGACGAGCTCGCCCTTGCCGGACAGGGTGATATAGGCGGTCTTCAGCTCGGGGCCGCCGAAGGCGATGTTGGTGGTGACGCGGTCGCCGGTCGGGACCTGCTCGACCAGCGTGCCGTCGGGCGCGATGACCGAGATGCAGCCGGAGACGAGGGTGGCGACGCAGACATTGCCGCCGGCTTCCACCGCGAGCGAGTCGAACATCTGGTAGCCGCCGAGGCCGCAGATCGGCTTGCCCCGCTCACCGCGATAGATCACGTCCCGCGGCTTCAAGGTGCCCGGCGCCGAGAGCTCGTAGGCCCAGAGGCGGCCGGTCGGCGTCTCCGCGATGTAGACGGTATTTTCATCCGGCGACAGGCCGATGCCGTTGGCCGGCAGGATGCCGTGCACGATCTCGACGAGCTCGGTCATGCCGGGCTTGAGGTAGTACATGCCGCCGACATCCATCTCGCGCGCACGGCGCTTGCCGAGATCGGAGAACCAGAGCCCGCCCTGCTTGTCGAACACCAGATCGTTCGGTCCGCGCAGATCGTGCTCGTCGCATTTCGTCACGACGGTCTCGACCTTGCCCGACTGCAAATCGACGCGCTGGATCGAGCCACCGAGATAATCGTCGGGCTGCGGACCCGGCATGATCATGTTGCGGGTCGGGATCCAGGAGAAGCCGCCATTGTTGCAGACGTAGATCTTGCCGTCGGGTCCGAGCGCGGCGCCGTTCGGGCCGCCCGGAATCTTCGCCACGATCTCCTTGCGGCCATCGGGATAGACGCGCGTCAGGCGCTGACCGCGGATTTCCACCAGCACCACCGAGCCGTCCGGCATCACGACCGGCCCTTCGGGAAATTCGAGGTCGGTGGCGAGAACGCGGACATCAGACATGTGAGACCCTCCCGGCTGCTTGTTCTGACTTGCACGGGATGTCCGGCTCGGCCCCACACGCAAGATTTGCCCGAGGTTATGGCAAAGTCGCCTCGGCTTGCCAAGCAAGCGGGATGGTATGCCAGCGTTGCGCTTACTCCTTCACCGGCACCCAGATCTGAAAGCCGCCATTGCCGGTTGCGGGATCGAACGTCACGTCGTAGCGCTCGAAATTCGGTGCGTCCGCGGCCTGCAAACCCGAGCCGGGCAGCCATCGATTCCAGATCGTGTTGACGGTGCGGCGGATCGAGGCGACGTGGTCGGTGTGCGTGAACACCGCATAGCGCTGCTCGGGGATGCGGATGCGGGCGAAGCGTCGCGGCAGGTCCGAGAAATCGGCGACCTCGACGCCGGCGATGTAGTCGAAATTGCCGGCATCGTCGCCGTTGCAGCAGACGCCGTAGGCGACCTGTCCGACCCTCGCGGGAATGTCGGCGACCTCCTGATGGAAGCGGTGCCAGAGGCCGGGAATGACGGCGCCGTTGTCGCAGGAGATGCGCTCGGCAGGACCGGCGACCAGGAAGGCCTTCATGGTTTCAAAACGCGGCGGGGCGAGATGGTCGAGCATGGTGGAGTCCATGAGGATCGGCTCCTGAAGCTTGAGCTGGTTGACGCACATTGCCGCCCTCACCGCTTCGGGCGTGGCGCCGAACTGGTCGCGGAACGCGCGGGTGAACGCTTCGTGCGAGCCGTAATCGGCCTCCAGCGCGACGCTGAGGATATCAGGCGCGCCTTTCGCAAGAAGACGCGCAGCCTCCGTCAGCCGCCGCGCGCGCACGTAGCGCATCACCGGCAAGCCGGTGGCCGCGGCAAACGCGCGCACGATGTGGAACCGTGACACGCCCGAGATCGAGGCGATCTCGTCGAGCGCCATCGGCTCGGCCAGATGGCTCTCGATGTACCAGAGCGCGCGCTGCGCTGGGTTCATGGTGACTACTCTCGTTCGAAGCGCGGAGATGATGGGCTGCCGCCACCGGCTTCGCTTGATCCGCATTGCTGTCCGCGCACAAGGATAGTCCGGGAATGGCCACTGGCAACGCCCTGGCATTCGCAGCTACACTCTCCAGAACCGCTCACGAGAAAGAGGAACCCGCGTCATGGAAATCACCGATGTGCGAGCGCACCATATCCGCATCCCCTATGACGCCGGCGTTGCGAGCTTTCGCCAGGGCGCGTCCGCAATCACCGCCCTCGACATGGTGCTCATCGAGGTCTTGACCGATGCCGGACTGACCGGCTGGGGCGATGCCTTCGCCTATGTCTGCCCGCGCACCACGCGCAGCGCGGTGGAGGAGATGATCGCGCCGCAGGCCCGCGGAATGAAGGTGCCCGATGCCGCCGGCATCCCCGCCGCGATGGAGCAGATCCAGCGCAACCTGCACCTGTTCGGCCGCTACGGCATCACCATGTTCGCGATCTCGGGGCTCGACATCGCGCTGTGGGACTTGGCGGCGAAGGTGCAGGGCGTGCCGCTACATCGCCTGCTCGGCGAAACCAGGCGCACCGCCATTCCGGCCTATGCGAGCCTGTTGCGGATCGGCGCACCCGACGACATCGCGGCCGAATGCAGGAAGGCGCTCGCGCTCGGCTATGGTGCGATCAAGCTGCACGAGACCACGACGCCTGCGGTGCTTGCCGCGCGCGAGGCGATCGGGCCAGGCATTCCGCTGATGGTCGACATGAACTGCCCGCTCACGGCCGAGCAGGCGATCGCGTTCGCTGCGTCATGCCGCGACGCGCGACCGATGTTTCTGGAGGAGCCGGTCTGGCCGCCGGAAGACTTTGCCGCGCTCGCCGAGGTCCGCAGCAAGGGCGGGCTCGGCATCGCCGCGGGCGAGAATGCCTGCACGGAATATCAATTCCGCCAGATGATGGAAGCGGGTGCGGTGAGCCACGCCCAACCGTCGGTGACCAAGGTCGGCGGCATCACGGAATTTCTGAAGATCGTGGCGCTGGCAGATCGGCTCGGCGTCAAGGTCGTCCCACACTCCCCGTATTTCGGGCCGGGCCTGCTGGCAACGTTGCACCTGCTCGCAACGCGCGAGGACGGGCTGGTCGAGATGTTCTATCTGAAGCGCGAGGCCTGCCTCTGGGGCGGCCGCGCGGATAGCGATGCCACCGGCCATGTCGCGGTGCCGACAGGACCGGGGCTCGGCCATGAGCCGGACCGGGGCGTGATGGAGCACTATCGCGTGGCGTGATGGCCGCCTCTATTTCGCGGCGTCCTTGGGCGGCGCGTCCTGCTTCTTTTTCAGATCGTCCGCCTGCTTCGCTTGCGCCGTCTGGAGATCGCCGATCGTCTTCTGCAAGCCTGCGAGCGTCACCTTCAGCGCGTCGATCTGACGGTTGGCTGCGTCCAGCTTCTGCTGATGGTCGAGCGTGAGCTTGGTGATCGTCTTCTGCAGGAAGTCGACATTGCTCTGCAGGCAGCTGGTGCGCCGCTCCATGGTCTTCTCGACCGTGCAGATCTCGATGCCGGGCACGTCCTGCGCGTGCACCGGCGCATCCGCCAGCGTTGCGAGCAGCAATATCGCGAAACAAAGCCCGGCGTTTCGAAGCAGCATGCAGGTTCCTCGTCCATTCGATCACGGCAATGTGCGCTGTTTGCGCGCAGCCGCCAGAGGCTACCACACTGGTACCGCATTCTCGCGTTGAGCTTGCATCCGTTCCCTCGGACGGGGAACGATGATCCGCACGCGGAAGAAGTGGGCGCTCTTTCCGCGGCTTTGATTAGGGGAGATTTTTGGAATGGCAACGCGCGATAGACGATTGGCGGAATTCGACGGCGCCGGAGAACCACCGCCGGGCCTGGCGCTCGAGGTGCTGTGCGAGGACCACAGCGGGACGTACCAACTGCCGTTCGCCTGCCGCTATGTCGAGGGACGCTGGCAGAACCATGAGGCGGGCATTGCGGTCGAAGCGACCGTCATCGGCTGGCGCCTGCCGCGCGTGAAGCAGCGCGGGGCCGCCTGAAGCCTCCATGGCTGTTCCAAAATGCAACGGCGCCGCGCTCCGCCTTAACCTTCGGAACGCGGCCCGAACGAATCACGTCCGAATCAGCCGAACGACCGTGTACGCACCTGTTCACGGCTAGATGTCGGTGCGGCTGTGCAGATGCGTACAACATCTGTGCGGCGGGGCGAACGGCAGCGACCCGAAACGGGCGCCAAAGGTTAATCCGGACAAGGGCATAGCTCGCCCAGACCGCCGCGACCGGTCCCGCCCCCGAAACAGGCAAGGCCGCGTCAGGACTGCCTAATATTCGACCTCGAGCTCCTCGATCTCGGCCGGCTCCTCCCGCGCGGCCGCGATCCATTCGGCCATTTCGGGCATCGCCATGATGGTGTCGGCATAGGCCTTCAGCCGCGGCTCCAGCTTGACGTCATAGGTGACGAAGCGGGTCACCACGGGCGCGTACATCGCGTCCGCCATGGTGCGCCTCCCCCCGAACAGGAACGGGCCGCCCGACCTCTCAAGGCAGTCACGCCAGATCGACCAGACGCGGTCGATGTCGGCCTGGGCACGCGACCAGATCTTGAAGCCGGGAAAATGCCCTTTCAGATTCACCGGCAGCGAGGCCCGCAGCGTGGTGAAGCCGGAATGGATTTCGCCCGAGATCGCGCGGCAATGGGCGCGCTGCACGCGGTCATCAGGCAACAGGCCGGCGGCCGGCATCACCTCGTTGAGATATTCGGCAATCGCCAGCGTATCCCAGACCACCGCGCCCTCGTGCCGCAGGCACGGCACCAGGATCGACGACGACAGCAGCAGGATTTCCGCGCGCGCCGACGGATCGTCCGGCGCGGTGACGATTTCCTCGAAATCGAGCCCGGAGAATTTCGCCAGCAGCCAGCCACGCAGCGACCAGGACGAATAATTCTTGCTGCTGATGGTCAGTGTCGCCTTTGCCATGTGGCTCTTCCCTTAACGCCTGATCGCGGGCGCCGCGCCGCCGCGCGGGCCAGCCGGTGTCCTGTGCTTCCCGCCCAGAGAGCAGCAAGCGACGTGCCAATTTTCCGGGCGGTCCGGCTCCGGTCTGGCTTCGATATTGCATCACGACATGAGAGAGGTAGGCGTTTCAGCATGATGTCGATGTATTATCAGGCCTTTCAGAACCACATGGACCTGACCGCGCCGTGGCGCGCCGGGGCTTCGTCCGCACTCAAATTCCTCAATCTGGTGCCGCAGGGCATGTCGGATCAGGTGGTCGGCCGGCTGTCGGCGGCGCTGGAGCTGATCTCGCGCTCCACCCTGACCTACCACCGTCCCGCCTACGGCATCGACAGCGTCAGGGTGGGCAATCGCGAAGTCGCCGTCACCGAGGAGATCGCCTACGCGACGCCGTTCGGCTCGCTGCTGCACTTCAGGAAGGAGGGCGTGGGCGAGCAGCCGCGCATGCTGCTGGTGGCGCCGATGTCCGGCCATTTCGCGACGCTGTTGCGCGGCACCGTGCAGACGCTGCTCCAGGACCACGACGTCTACATCACCGACTGGCACAATCCGCGCGACATCCCGCGCAGCGAGGGCCGTTTCGGGCTCGACGACTACACCGAGCATCTCATCGACTTCCTGGGCCAGCTCGGCCCACGCCCGCACATGGTCGCGATCTGCCAGCCGTCGGTGTCGGCGCTCGCGGCCGCCGCGATCATGTGCGAGGACAACCATCCCTCGCGCCCGGCGACGCTGACGCTGATGGCAGGCCCCATCGACACCCGCATCCAGCCGACCAGGGTCAACGACTTCGCCAAGAGCAAGCCGATCGAATGGTTCGAGCAGAACCTGATCAACTACGTGCCGGTGCAATGCCGCGGCGCGTTGCGAAAAGTCTATCCCGGCTTCGTGCAGCTCACCGCCTTCGTCTCGATGAATCTCGAGCGCCACATCAAGCAGCACATGGACCTCGCCAACCACATCGCCAAGGGCGAGAAGGAAAAGGCCGCGACCATCAAGACCTTCTACGACGAATATTTCGCCGTGATGGACTTACCCGCAGAGTTCTACATAGAGACCGTGCGCGACGTGTTCCAGGAGCATCTGCTGCCGCAGGGCAAGTTGATGCATCGCGGCCGTCCCGTGAACACAAAAGCCGTCAGCCGGATGGGGCTGATGACGGTCGAGGGCGAGAAGGACGACATCTGCTCGATCGGCCAGACGCTCGCCGCGCAGGACCTCTGCACCGGCGTGCGCGCCTACCGCAGGGTGCACCACATGCAGGCCGGCGTCGGCCATTACGGCGTGTTCTCAGGCCGACGCTGGAACAACGAGATCTATCCGCTGCTGCGGGACTTCGTGCACGTGAACTCGTGAGGCATTTGCGCCGTTCGTCAGGGCGATCGAACGACGCTATCAGTTTGGAAAGATGAGGCACGTCGTTGTGCCATGCGCGAGCAGACGTCCATGGGCATCGACGACCCGTCCTTCGGCAGTGCCGATACGGCGGCCGCAGTTCAGTACCTTCCCTTCCGCCGTGATCAGGCCGGTCTGCGGGGTGATCGGTCGCAGCAGCGAGATCTTGAACTCCAGCGTCGTCTGCGAGATGCCCTTGTCGAGCATCGTCTGAACCGCCAGCCCCATGCAACTATCCAGCAGCGTCGCCGTCAATCCACCGTGCACGGTGCCCGCCGGATTGAGGTGATCGTCAGTCGGCTGCATCGAGACGACGACACGACCGCTCTCCGCGTGAGCCACATCGTAACCGAGTGTCCGGGCAATCGTATTGAGAGGAAGCTCGCCTGTCGCCAGTCCGCGGACGAACTCCAAACCACTCAATTGTCTTTGCTGCTCCGCGCTCACCGTCCCATAATTCTTGTCGATCACCACATTCTCCCCTTCGTTCGTTCAGCCTCGGCATTTGGCGACATTCTCTTTCGCAGCGCCGACGGCGGCCGGCCATAGAGCCGCGCAAACGCAGCATTGAGTCGCCTGGGGCTCGAAAAGCCAGCGCGCTCGGCGACCAACCGGATCGAAAGGTCGGTATTGTCGAGCAGCCGCTTCGCTCGGCGAACGCGCAGCGACAGCGCAACCTGCAACGGAGAGGCATCAAGATGTTCGGCAAAGAGGCGCGAAAGGTGACGCCCTCCCACACCAAGGCGCTGCGCAAGCCGATCGACCGTGTCTCGGTCGAGCGCTCCCTGTTCGATCAGCGCCAGCGCACGCTCGACTGTCGTCCTGGTACCCCTCCAAGCCGGACAGAACGGAGCCGTTTCCGGTCGACATCGCAGGCACGGCCTGAAGCCGGCGCGCTCTGCAGATGCGGCGCTTCGATGGAATGAAACGTTGCGCGGCAACGGCGTTCGCACCCGGCACACTGGACGGCAATAGACGCCGGTGGTCTTGACCGCGACGAAAACGATTCCGTCCCAAGCCGGGTCGCGGCGTTTGAAGGCCTCGTACTGGGCGGCGAAATCGAGCATTCCGCAACATAACGACCGCGCTCTCGCAAGGCGACCCGAATAAGAAGATCACGTCCGAAAACGACACCGCCCGCGCGTCAATTCGTGATGCGCTTCACGCCGACCACTCCTCGCCCCAGACCTGCACGACGTGGCCGGGCGAGACTTCGCGATACTGCCGCACCGGCGGCTTATAGTCCGGCGCGCGCACCGGGCTCCTGATCTCGTCGTTGGCCACCTCGCGCCGGGTGCCGCGACGTGACGGATCTGGAACCGGCACGGCGGCCATCAGCTTCTTGGTATAGGGGTGCTGCGGATTGCCGAACACATCGGCGCGCGGACCGATCTCCACGATCTCGCCGAGATACATGACGGCGACGCGATGGCTCATGCGTTCGACCACCGCGATGTCGTGGGAGATGAAGAGATAAGCGAGGCCCATGCTGGCCTGCAGGTCGAGCATCAGGTTCACGACCTGGGCCTTGACCGAGACGTCGAGCGCCGAGACCGCCTCGTCCGCAACGATCAGCTTCGGCCCGAGCGCGAGCGCGCGCGCGATGCAGATGCGCTGGCGCTGGCCGCCGGAGAATTCATGCGGAAAGCGCGCGGCCATGTCGGCGGAAAGGCCGACACGCACGAGAAGGTCGGCGACCTCATCGCGCGCCTGCGACGCCGTCGCGAGCCCGTTGGCGAGCAGGGGCGCAGCGATCGCCGTTCCCACCGACATGCGCGGATTGAGGCTCGCGAAAGGATCCTGAAAGATGATCTGCATCTGCTTGCGGAAATCGCGCAAAGCCCGGCCGCTCATCGCAAGCACGTCCTGGCCGTCGATCAGAACCGTGCCGCTGTCGGGCTCGGTCAGCTTCAGGATCGAACGGCCCGTCGTCGACTTGCCGCAACCGGATTCGCCGACCAGCGCCAGCGTCTCGCCGGCGCGCAAGGTGAAGGAGACGTTCTCGACCGCGTGGACGCGGCCCGAGACTTTACCGAACAGGCCCGAGCGGATCGGAAAGCGCGTGGTGAGCCCTGCGACTTCGAGCAGCGGCCGCTCGGCCGTCGAGACGGTGTCGGGCGTCTCCACCGGATCGTCCGAGGTGCCGGTCACCTTGTCGACGATCGGAAAGCGCATCGGCCGCGCACGTCCATCCATCGAACCAAGGCGTGGCACCGCTGCGAGCAGAGCGCGGGTGTAGGGATGCGAGGGCGCTTCGAAGATGCGCGCGGTGGCATCCGTCTCCACCGCCTGCCCGCCATACATCACCACGGTGCGGTCCGCGATCTCGGCGACCACGCCCATGTCGTGGGTGATGAAGAGGATCGACATCCCCTCCTCCCGCTGGAGCTCCTTCAGGAGCTCCAGGATCTGGGCCTGGATGGTGACGTCAAGCGCGGTGGTCGGCTCGTCCGCGATCAACAGCTTCGGCTTGCAGGCCAGCGCCATCGCGATCATCACGCGCTGGCGCATGCCGCCGGAGAAACGATGCGGATGCTCGTGGAAGCGCGACTTGGCCGCGGGGATTCGGACGCGATCGAGCAGGCGGATGGTCTCGGCCTCCGCCGCCGCGCGCGACAGGCCGCGATGCTGGATCAGCGCTTCCGCGATCTGGAAGCCGATGGTGAGCACCGGATTGAGGCTCGTCATCGGCTCCTGGAAGATCATGGCGACGTCATTGCCGCGAATGTCTGTCATGCTGGCTTCCGGCAACGCCAGCAGATCGCGGCCGGCGAGCATGACGCGGCCCTCGACGAGGCCAATGTCCTTCGGAATGAGTCGCATGATCGACAGCGCAGTGACGCTCTTGCCCGACCCGGACTCGCCGACGATCGCAACGGTTTCACGGGGCGCAACGTCAAAGGAGACGTTGCGGACGACGGGAATCCATCGTCGCTCGAGTATGAAGGAGGTGGTGAGGCCGGAGACGGACAGCACGGGGGACTGTGCTTGGGAGACGAGTGGGGCTGGTGCGTTTGCGCCGGTGCTCATGCGAGTGTCCTAATAGCCGCGCGTGCGATCGACACGCCCCGGCAATTCCTCGCCACGGCGGTGACGGCCGATGACATCGAGCACGAAATCGACGGCCGTATCCGGCGCGGTCATGGCTGCATTGTGCGGTGTCAGCAGGATGCGCGGATGGCTCCAGAACGGATGTGCCTCAGGCAGCGGCTCGGGTTCGGTGACGTCGAGCACCGCACCCGACATTGCACCGCTATCAAGGGCGGCGAGAAGATCGGCCTCGACGAGGTGCAGGCCACGCCCGACGTTCACCAGGGACGCGCCGCGCGGCAGGCGCGCGAACAGATCGGCATTGAGGATGCCGCGTGTCTCGTCGGTCAGCGGCAGCAGGCAAATGAGGATGTCGCTCTGCGCAAGGAAGCCTGGCAGCGCGTCGGCACCGGCATAACAGGTGACGCCATCGATCTCGCGCGGCGAGCGATTCCAGCCTGACAGCGGAAAGCCAAACGCCTTGAGGCGATCGAGCACCGCCTGCCCGAGCTGGCCGAGCCCCATCACGCCGACGCGTCGGCGCCTGGCCGGCGTGATCCGGATCTCGCGCCAGACCTGCTCTCTCTGCTGGCTGATGAAATCGAGGAGGTCGCGATGCAAGGCCAGCACGGCCATGGTGACATATTCAACCATGGTCTCGGCAATCCCGGGCTCCAGCATGCGGACCAGCGGAATATGTGCCGGGACCTTCGTGGCATCGAACTGGTCGACGCCCGCGCCGACCGAGAACACCAGCTCGATGTTGGGGAACGTCGCCGCGATGTCGTCGGGCGGCACCCAGGCCACGAGGTAGCGGACGTCGGCGGGATCGCCGATGTCAGGCCAGAGTCGGAACGGCAGATCGGGCGCGCGCTCGGCGAAAAAGCGCGCCCACTCCGCACCGCGAACCATGTTGGCCTTGTAGAGAACCGTCATGCGGCCCTCAGAACGGGCTGACCGGCGCCAGCCGGCGGCCGTCGATCATGCGCTTGTGGCTGTAGGGCTCGGGATCGACCAGCGGCGTGGTGCCGGTGACGATGTCGGCGGCGAGCTTGCCGGCGGCGGGGCCGATGCCGAAGCCGTGGCCGGAGAAGCCGGTGGCGAGGAAGAAGCCGGGCAGCGCATCGACCGGCGAGATCACCGGGATCGTGTCGGGCGTGCAGTCGATGGTGCCGCCCCAGGCTTCCGCGATCTCGATGTCCTTCAGATCGGGGTTGGCCTTGATCAGCGCCGCGAGCGCCGAATTGACCAGCGACATGTCGGGCGCGGGATCGCGCACCCGCTCGGTCTCGAACGGCGACGGCTTGTCGAAGCTCCAACTGGTGCCGCGCATGAGCTGGTCGAAGAACGACTTGCCGAACGACAGTTTCAACCCGTTCTTGCGATGCAGATAGGTCGGCCAGAAGGTCCAGGCGTAGCGGAGCAGGTCCGGCGACAATTCGACGGTGCCGCGATTGCGCAGCGCCAGCGTGTAGCCGCCGTCGAGGCGGCGGCGGATGCAATAGAAGTCAGTGCCGAGTGCGCCCGCGGTGATCTCCGGTCCCGGAGCGGTGCGGCACGCGGTGGCGTTGACGAGACCGATCGGCAGCTCGATGCCGTGACGGCGGCAGAACAGCGACGACCACGCGCCGCCCGACAGCAGCACGGATTGCGTGCGGATGGTGCCCTTCTCGGTGACGACGGCGCTGACGCGCCCGCCCGTCGTCTCCAGCCCGCGCGCCGCACAGCCCTGATGGATGGTGACGCCGTGTTTTCGCGCGGCAGTGGCGAGCGCGGGCACGGCCATCGACGGCTCGGCGCGGCCGTCACTCGGCGTGTGCAGGCCGCCGACCCAGGTGTCGGTATTGCCCGGCATGCGCTCGGCGACCTCGGCCGGCGTCAGCACGGTCGAGTGAACCTGCATCTCGCGCGCAACGGCGGCCCATCGCTCCCAGCTCGCGAGCTCGTCCTTGCTCTTGGTCAGGAACAAGACGCCGGTGCGGCGGAAGCCGGCATCGACGCCGGCGTCGTTCTGCATGTCCTCCCACAGCCGCAGCGCCTCGCGGGCCAGCGGGATCTCCTCCCGCGCGCGGCCCTGCTGGCGGCACCAGCCCCAATTGCGGCTCGACTGCTCGCCGCCGACATGGCCCTTCTCGACCAGCGCGACCGAGTGACCCTTCTTCGCCAGATGATAGGCCGCGGAGACGCCGATCACGCCGCCGCCGATGACGACGACGTCCACCTGCGCCGGCAGGCGATCGTCGCTATTGATACGGTTGAGCGGCGGGGACATGGGGCACTCCTGGAAGCTGGTTCGATCGAGTCTTACGTGTCATGGGATGTTCATGCGCGGATCGAGCGCGTCGCGCAGGCCGTCGCCGAGGAAGTTGAAGCTGGTCACCGCCAGCGTGATGGCAACGCCCGGCGCAATCGCGAGCCACGGCGCGCTGGTGAGATAGATCTGCGCGTTGTTGAGCATGTTGCCCAGGCTCGCAGCCGGCGGCTGGACGCCGTAGCCGAGATAGCTGAGATAGGATTCCAGCAGGATCGCCTTGGCGACGTTCAGCGTCGCCGCGACCACGATCGGTGCGATCGCGTTGGGCACGAGCTCGCGGAACATGATCCGCAGATTCGACGAGCCGAATGCGAGCGCGGCGACCGCAAACTCACGTTCCCGCAGCGAGCGGACCTGGGCCTCGACGACGCGGGCCACCCACATCCAGGCGGTCGCCGCGATCAGCACGGTGGTGGTGACGAGACCCGGCTCGGTGAGCGCCGCCAGCGCAAGCAGCAGGAAGATGGTCGGAAAGCACAGCACCGCATCGACGAGCCGCATCAGCACCGCGCCGACCACGCCGCCATAGAAGCCGGCAAAGGCACCGACGACGATGCCGACGGCCATGGCGATCACCATCGCGACGATGCCGATCGTGAGCGAGACGCGGCCGCCCATCATCAGCCGCGCCAGCACGTCGCGGCCGAGCTCGTCGGTGCCGAGGATATGCGCGCCGGACAGCGGCGGCGCGAACCGCTTCATGATGTCGATATAGGTGTCGTCGAACGGCAGCAGATAAGGACCGATCGCCGAGCCGAGCACGAGCACCAGAATGATGACGGCACCGGCGAGCGCCAGGCGATGCCGGCGGAAGCGCCGCCATGCGGCCTGGCCGGGCGCGAGCTGTGCCGAGGTGAGGGTTGCAGCCGTCATCGCCTAGCCCACCCGGATGCGCGGATCGACGACGGCATAGAGGATGTCGGCGAGCAGCGAGCCGATCAGCACCATCGTCGCAGAGAACATCAGGATGCCCATCACCACGGGATAATCACGGTAGCCGATGGAATCGAGGAACAGCCGCCCCATGCCGGGCCAGGTGAACACGGTCTCGGCCACCAGCGCGCCGCCGAGCAGCGTCGGAAACTGCAGGCCCGCCACCGTGATCATCGGCAGCAGCGCGTTGCGCAGCGCATGCACGGTGAGGATGCGCCATTCCGGCATGCCCTTGGCCCGCGCGGTGCGGATGTAGTCCTGGTTGATCACCTCCAGCATCGAAGAGCGCATGAAGCGGCCCCACATCGCGGTCTCCACCAGCGCCAGCACCATCGCCGGCGCGATCAGATGGTGCAACAGGTCGAGAAAGGAGCCGTCGCCGACAGTCTGCCGGTTGCCGGCTGGCAGCCAGCCGAGCTTGACGGAGAACACGTAGATGGTGACGAGGCCGAACCAGAAGGTCGGGATCGACAGCGCGATCATGGCGCCGACGGTGGCCAGCGTGTCGAACAGCGAGTATCGCCGCAGCGCGCCAAGGATGCCGATCCAGCAGCCGAGCAGCACCGCGATGATCGTCGCCGTCGCCATCAGCTCCAGCGTGGCGCCAAGATGCGAGGAGACCACCGACAGCACCGCCTCGCCGTCGCGATACGACTTGCCCCAGTCGCCCCGCACCATACGGCCGAACCAGTCGAGATACTGGATCGGCAGCGGCCGATCGAGCCCGAGCTGTTTCGTGACGCGGTCGAGATCCTCCTGCGTCATCTGCGCGGAGGCCGCGAACTGAGAGAGCGGACCGCCCGGCGCCAGATGCAGGATGGCAAAGCCGATCGCGGAGACGATCACCAGCAGCATGATCGACTGCGCCAGGCGGTTGACGACGTATCGGGCCATCTCAGGCTGCCCAGCGAACCCTGTGCATCAGGCCCAGTACCATTCGCGCATGTTCCAGCTGTTGATCGACATGTTGATGTTGGGACGGAAGCCCTGCAGTCCTTCCTTCACGCCCTCGGCGATGAAGCCCTGGAACAGCGGCAGGATCGCGAGATCGTTGCGGATCAGCTTCTGCAGCTCGCCATAGGTCGCCTTGCGCTGCGCCAGGTCGAACTGCTTGGCGCCTTGCGCCAGCAGCCGGTCGGCCTCCGCGCTCTGATATTGATAGGTGTTGTAGCCGCGACCGCCTTTGGCGGGAATGGCGCCGGAGCCGAAGCGCGGCGTCACGTCGGGGTCGCTGCCCAGCATGAAGTTCACGCCGACGATCACCGAATTGAACTTCGATTGCTGCCAGAAGTCGCCCCAGATCACGGCCGCCGGCATGTTGTTGACGCGCATCGCCGCGCCGATCGCCCGCCAGTCCTGGATCAGGAGCTGCTGGCACTGTTCGCGCACGGCACTGCCCGCCGTCGTCGAGTTGGCGAACTCGAGCTTGACGCCGCCCTTCTCGCGAATGCCGCTGGAGCCGCGAACCCAGCCCGCGGCGTCGAGCAGCGCGTTGGCCTTTGCCGGATCGTATTTGTGCTGCGGCAAGCCCTGCTGAAACGACCAGGCCTGCTGCGGCACGAAGCTCTCGGTTTGCGTCGGCAGGCCGTAATAGAGCGCGTCGATGATCGCCTGCTTGTTGATGCCGAGATAGAGCGCCTCGCGCACGGCACGATCGGTGAAGGGGCCAAAATCCAGATTCGGCGCGATATGCTCGACCGAGGACGTCGAAGAGACGAAGATCTTGCGGCCCTTCAGCGTCTTCGCTTCCTGCACGAAGTTCGGCAAAATGCCCTGCAAGCCGGTGTAGTCGACCTGCCCGGTGCGGAACTGGGTGTAGAGCACGGTGAGATCAGGGATGTATTTGAAGACGACGCGTTCGACGTACGGCCCCTTGCCATGATAGCCGGCGTGGGCGTTCAACTGGATGTGGTCGCCGGGCACGCGCTCGCCCCAGCGAAACGGGCCGGTCCCGACAGGCGCGTTGTGGAACGGCGAGGCATTCGGATCGGACACCTTCTCCAGGATGTGCTTGGGCACGATGAAGGTGAACGACGCCAGGATCGACATATAGGGCGAATAGGGCGCTTCCATCCGCCAATGAATCTCGTCGGGCGCCACGACGGTGATGTCCTTGACGAGGCTGTGGCCGACCCGGCTGCGCGCGCGGAAAGCGGGATTGTTGATCAGCTCGATGGAGAACTTGACGTCCTCGGCCGTGAACGGCGTGCCGTCGTGCCATTTCACGTCGCTGCGCAGCTTGATCTTCCAGGTCAGGCCGTCCGCCGACAGGCCGCCATTCTCGATCGTCGGCACCTCCCGCGCGAGGTCGGGGACGAACTTGCCGTCGGGCTCGATGAACCAGAGCGGCGAGAACACCTGCCACCAGATGCCCTGGTCGACCTCGA
Source organism: Bradyrhizobium nitroreducens (assembly GCF_002776695.1). Taxonomy (GTDB): domain Bacteria; phylum Pseudomonadota; class Alphaproteobacteria; order Rhizobiales; family Xanthobacteraceae; genus Bradyrhizobium; species Bradyrhizobium nitroreducens. Next base: position 4,848,929 of record NZ_LFJC01000003.1, on the reverse strand, counting down.
TGCCGGGCATCAGCGGATGAAAGACGGTCGGCTCCTGCGACAGCGCCGCAATCACCTGCCCGCGCGGCTTGTCCGGAGGATTGGTCGGGCGTTCGGTCTGCGCAAAGGCGTTACCTGACAGCGTCCATCCCGCCGCAGCGCCCGCGCCAAGCTGAAAGAACTGACGGCGATTCGGAATGCCGAGATGCAGTGCCGGGGCGCCGAGCTTGCCGGTGTCGTCTGCCATGACCCACTCTCCGTTTCCGCACGCGGCACCGTCTCCCGCGCCCCCGAGACCCCGGCAAAGGGACAGGAGTGGGCTTTAGTGCTTCTAAATTTTTCTCACAAAATTTCATCACGACTAAATACAGCTGTCAATCACATTGCTAGTATGCGCGACCTTTTCATTCCGACTGAAGCTTCGGACGCGATGGCCCGGGCTGAGATGATGCATGGGAGAGCGACATGGATGGTCGCGGCGATATGAACGGCACGAAAGAAGCTGCGGCGACCGAGACGGACGATGCGGTCGACCAGCGCCTCGGCGAGACTGTGCGGCTGCTGCGTCAGCGCGCCGGCCTGTCGATCCAGGACGTCGCCAGCAAGACCGGCCTGTCCACCGGCATGATCAGTCAGCTCGAACGCGCGCGCGCCATGCCGTCGATCCGCACGCTGCGCCTGCTCAGCATCGCGCTCGACGTGCCCATCTCCTATTTCTTCGAGACCAGCGATCCCGCCGAAGCGCCGCCCTACATCGTGCGCAAGAACGCCAGGCGTCTGCTGCGGCTCACCGCCAGCGGCGTGGTCAAGGAAGCCCTCACCCCCGAAGGCAAAGGCCAGCTCGAGCTGTACGAGCTTACGCTCAATCCCGGCGCCTCCTCCGGCACTGACTTCCTGCAGCACACCGGCGAGAAGGCCGGCTACATCCTCTCGGGCAGCCTGCGGCTGTGGCTCGACAACCAGGCCCATGTGCTGGAAGCCGGCGACAGTTTTCGCTTTCCGAGCATCGTGCCGCACATGTTCGACAATCCGACCCAGCAGGCCGCGCGCGTGATCTGGGTGACGACGCTGCGGCAAACCGATACGCCCGCAGGTTGAGGCGGCCGCCGCCCGGCACCACCAGAAATTGCCCCTCGACGACGCCGCATTGAATCTGTAGCTCACGCGGGGCCGGAGTAATGTGGCGGGCGGACGTGGGGGTCCGTAACGGACGTCGTTGGTGTGAGACCATGAAACTCAGGGGGCTTCTGACACTCGCGATGGCCGCACAGGTCGTCGTGACCGCGGCGGCCCTCCTCGCCTCCCATGCCGTGTCCGGACCGGGCTTCGGCATGGCCCAGATCGCGGCCCTCATCGCAAGCGCCGCCGTTGCCGTTCTGCTCGCGCGCCTCTGCAACGGCGCGATCGAGAGATCGGAGGGGAAACACGCCCTCGCGCACGCGACCGAGCTGGCGCGCGCCCGCAGCGACAGCGCGCAAATGACGCAAGCCGTCATCAGGACCGCGCTCGATGCCTTCATCCAGATCGACGACAGCGGCACCGTGCTGGAGTGGAGCTTTCAGGCCGAGGCCCTGACCGGATGGACGCGCCAGGAGGCGCTCGGGGCCGACGTGGTCGACCTCATCGTCGCCGAGCCGCTGCGTGCCGCCTTCAGGCAGCGCATGGCGCGGCTGGTTCCGGAACTGTCGAACGCGCCGTCGGGCCTGCGCTTCGAGCTCACTTTGATCCACAGGAATGGCGACCAGATCCTGGCCGAGGCCTCCAGCACGGTGCTGCGGCCCGCAGGGCGCACCCTCATCAACACCTTCGTCCGGGACATCACCCAGAAGCGCGCTGCCGAGGAGCAGCTGGTGCAGTCGCAGAAGATGGAGGCGGTCGGCCAGCTCACCGGCGGCATCGCGCACGAGTTCAACAACATGCTCACGGTGATCACCGGCACGATCGAGATCCTCGCCGACGCCGTCAAGGACAACCCGCCGCTCGCGACCATTACCAAGCTGATCAGCGAGGCCGCCGATCGCGGCGCCGCGCTGACGTCGAGCCTGTTGTCCTTTGCCCGCAAGCAGGCGCTGCAGCCGGCCGATATCGACGTCAACGAGCTGCTGGAGGAGCTCGCAAAGCTGCTGCTGGCGACCTTCGACAAGAAGATCGAGATCGCGACCCGGCTCGACCGCAACGTCTGGCTCGCCTTCGCCGACCGTGGCCAGCTGAGCTCGGCACTGCTCAACCTCGCGATCAACGCTCGCGACGCCATGCTCGACGGCGGCAGGCTGACGCTGACGACGCGCAACGTCGTGTTCGGCGTGCGCGAGGCCGTCGCGGTCGGCGCCGGCTATGCCGGGGACTATGTCGAGATCGAGATTGCCGACACCGGCACGGGCATTCCGCAGGCCATCCTGGAGCGCATCTTCGATCCGTTCTTCTCCACCAAGGAGGTCGGCAAGGGAACCGGCCTCGGGCTCAGCATGGTGTTCGGCTTCGTCAAGCAGTCCGGCGGCGGCATCAAGGTCGCTTCCGAAGAAGGCCGCGGCACGATCTTCACGATCTATTTGCCGAAGGCGGAGGCGAGCGCGCTGCGCCCGACCGGCTATGACGATCGCAAGATCGTCGGCGGCAAGGAGACCGTGCTCTGCGTCGAAGACGACCACGACGTCCGCCAATACGTCACGGTCCAGCTCGAAGGCCTCGGCTACAAGGTCATCCCGGCCGCCAATGCGACCGAGGCGCTGGCGATCGCGGCAGAAGGCAGGCCATTCGACCTGCTCTTCACCGACATCGTGATGGCCGGCGGCATGAACGGGCGCGAGCTCGCCGAGCAGATGGTGGCGGCGCGGCCGTCACTGCGCGTGCTGTTCACGTCGGGCTACGCCTACGATTCGCTGCACGCGCAGGGACGCGCCACGATGGGCGCACCGCTCCTACGAAAGCCTTACCGCAAGGCCGAGCTCGCCCGCATGCTGCGCCGCTGCCTCGACACCGCCGTCGATTCCGCCGGCGACGCGATCCCGACGCCCTACTCGGTGCAGGCCGATGTCGAGGCTTTCTTGCGCAGGCAGGCGGCGGAAGACAGCGGCGAGCCACGATCGCGGGAGTAGCGGCCTCGCTTCAGCTCATCCTTCGCCGCAGCGTCGCCGACGGCGTCTCGCCGAATTTTTCGCGGTAGGCGCCGGCCATGCGGCCGAGATGGGTGAAGCCGAGATCGAAGGCGATGTCGGTGATGGAAGCATCGGGCGATGCTTGCGCAAGGCGGGCGTGCAGTCCGGCGAGGCGCATGTCGAGCAGCATCTGCGAGATCGACAGGCCGAAGTGACGGCGGAAGCCGAGCTGCAGCGCGCGGATGCCGATGCCGGAAGCGCAGGCGAGCTGCGCCAGATCGAGCGGCTCGCCGGCGTTGTCCGCCAGATGATCGCGCGCCGTGCGAAGCGCGCGCGGCAGCCGCTCGGCCCGTCCCGAGAAGGTGTGAATAGCATCCGACAGGCCGTGGCGCTGGCCATTGAGCAGATGATCGAGCAGAAGCTCTCGCCAGTCGGCCATCGCGACCGCTGAAAGCCGACCCGAAGGACCGAGACGCTCGGCGAGATTCATCAGCTCGGCGAGACTGCGCCGCAAAACCTGACCGGACGGTGCGTCCAAATCGATGACGGGATCGAACTCGATCGTGCCTGCCACCCTGCCCGACAGCGCCGCGGCGCGCTGCTCGACCATGCGGCGGTCGAGCAGCAGGATCGCCTGCGCGCAGTCGCGCCACATCATCCGCGTCGGGATCGTCGGCGACAGCAGCGACGCCGTCCGCTCCGGCGCGGCCTCGAGCTCGGTGACGCCGGCGCGGATATGGGCCGTGCCCGCGAGCGGGATCTGCACCAGGAAGAAGCGCTCGAGGCAGCCGGGGTCGATGCCAACCGCTCCGCCATAGGCGACGTAGTTGATGGAAAAGCCGTCAAAGGCCGCGCAATTGTGCCGGGCAGAGAAGCCGGCGGCCCGCGCTGTTGCCGGCTTGAGGTCATGCGGGCAGAAGATGCGCCCGATCTCTTCGGCCGCTTCGTCGACATCGTCAGTGGTGACGCGGGCGAAATCCGCGAGCCGTTCGGCTGCGGACGCCCTTGCGGTCATTTCCAGCACGGCTGCGGACATCGTCGACCACGCTTCGCGTCACGGAATTGTTTTAAGCCTATAATAGTTCCCCGGACGCGAAAAGGGCGACGGCGGCGAAATCGTCATGCTGCAGGGCAACAGCGAGGAGCGGATTCGTTTAGCGGATAGACAGGCGCCCGTTGCTGGCTGAAGCTCCATCCCCGCCGGAATCCAATGGGAGCGCGCCATGACTGCACTCGAAAAAGGCATTACCGCTAACGGCACAGGCTACGGCGGCAAGAGCTGGAACATCCTGGGCCAGGTCTATTTCCCCAAGGCCGTCACCGATTCCACCTTCGCGTTCGAGACCAACAGCGATCCCGGCCAGTTCGTGCCGGTGCACATCCATCCGACCCAGGACGAGTTCATCCTGGTGCAGGAGGGCACGCTCGACCTCAAGCTCGACGGCGTCTGGGTCAAGGCTCACGCCGGCGATCTCGTCCGCATGCCGCGCGGCATCCCGCACGGCTATTTCAACAAGTCCGACAAGCCGTGCCGCGCGCTATTCTGGGTCTCGCCGATGCAGAAGCTGGAGGCGCTGTTCAATCAGCTGCACAATCTGACCGACCCTGCCGAGGTCGTGCGCATCTCGGCGCTGCACGAGGTCGACTTCCTGCCGCCCGAAGCCAACGACTAGGCGAGAGCTCTCCGTCCACTTTCATCTGCTTGCAGGCCCTACCGGCCGCGCCTTGCGGCCGAATGTGGCCGCTTGCGCGCGAAAACACATCGATTGCGAGCAAACTCATGGTCAGCCCCAAGCATGTCTGCGTGATCGGCGCCGGCGTCTCCGGCCTTGCCGCCGCCAAGGCGTTCTCTGCCCGCGGCCACCGCGTCACCATCGTCGAGCGCAGCTCGGATCTCGGCGGCGTCTGGGAGCCGGCACGCTCCTATCCTGACGTGCAGACGCAGAGCCCGAAGGAGCTCTACCGCTACACCGACCGCGCCATGCCGGACGCCTATCCGGAATGGCCGACCGGGCCGCAGGTCCACGCCTATCTTTCCGACTACGCCAGGAACTTCGGACTCGACCGCATGCTGCGCCTCGACACCGAAGTCGCCGGCATGGCGCGGCGCGCCGACGGCAAGCCGGGGTGGACGCTCGCGCTGAAGAGCAAGAACGCCGCGACGAACGAGGATTTCGATTTCGTCGCGGTCTGCACCGGGCAGTTCAACGAGCCGCGCGAGCTGCATTGCCCGGGCGAGGACGGCTTCCTCGCGCAAGGCGGCCAGATCCTGCATTCGTCGAAATACGGCGACCCGGCGCTGGCAAAGGGGCGCCGCGTAGTCGTGCTCGGCGGCTCGAAATCGGCGACCGACATCGCCGTCAACGCGGTGAAATCGGGCGCGCGCGAGGTCACCATCGTGATGCGCGAGCCGGTCTGGCGCATCCCTTATTTCATCGGCGGGCTCGTGAACTTCAAGCGCATTCTCTATATCCGCGCGCAGGAGGAGATGTTTCCGGGCTGGGGCGTCAGTTCAATGGGACGGCTCGCGCACCGCATCGCCGCGCCGCTGGTGTGGGCGAACTGGCGCGGGCTGGAGAGCCTGCTGAAGGCGCAGCTCAAGCTCGGCCGTTGCAACATGGTGCCGAAGGAGCGGATCGAGGACGGCGTCAACTGCTCGGTGCCGATCGCAACGCCGGGCTTCTATCCCATGGTCGCCGACGGCCGCATCAAGGCGGTGTTCGGAACCTTTGATCATTATGACGGCGACAGCATCGTGATGAGCGGCGGCGAGCGCGTCGGCGCCGACGTCGCGGTGCTTGCGATCGGCTACAAGCTCGGCGTGCCGTTCCTGCCGGAGGCCTACAGGCAGAAGTTGGTCGATGCCGACGGGCAGTACCGGCTCTACCGCCTGATCGCCAACCCCGATCTGCCCGAGCTCGGCTTCGTCGGCTTCAACTCGTCGTTCTGCACCGTGCTCTGCGCCGATCTCGCCGCCAACTGGCTGGTGCGCTACGCCGACGGCCAGCTCGCCAACCAGCCGACGGCGAAGGCGATGCACAACAACATCGAGATGATGCTGCACTTCAAGCGCGTCGAGCGGCCGGCCGCGGGCGTCTATGGCGGCCTCTGCGTCGCGCCCTACCACTACCGTCATTTCGACGAGCTGATGGCCGACATCGGCGCGAAGCAGCAGAAGCGCGGCGGCCTTGCCGGACACTTCCAGCCGCCGGATGCGGATGCCTATGCGAAATTCCTGGCGACGGCGCCGGACTATCGGGCGGCGTGAGAACTGTCGGACTTCGGCAGCACCGACTCGAGATCGGAATCGATCACGTCGGCCGTGCGCTGATAATGCTGCTGGAGCAGTGCGACGGCTTCATCCGTCTTCCGGTCGAGCACGGCTTTCAGGATCTGCGCATGCTCGCTTCCGACCTTGCGGATCGGATAGGCCTTCGCGATCGACATCATGCGATAGCGGTAGAGCCGATCAGCGAGCTGCTCGCAGAAAGCGAGCAGCGGGCGTGAGCCGCATAGCCCGATCAGCGTGGCGTGGAAGGCGCGATGCGCCTTCTCCCAATCCGGATTGTCCTCGAACTTCGCCGGGTCGAGCGAGCGCGGCGTGCGGTCGAGCCGATGATGCGTGACGAGCAGGGCTTCCTCCCAGCCTTGAGTCGCATTCTGCATGGACTCCCGCAACGCCAGCCCCTCGACCCAACAGCGTGTCTTCGTCAGCTCCCGAAGCTCGTCCTTGCTGACCGGCTTCACGTAGAAGCCGCGCTGCTCCATGCCAACCACGAACTCCTCCGTGGTGAGGCGGTTGAGCGCCTCCCGTAGCGGGGTCTGGCCGACATTGTAGTGCTCCATCAAAAACCGCGACTGGAGCTTGCGCCCGGGCGCGAGCCGCGTGGTCAGAATGTCGGCCTTGAGGCGGGCGTAGATGCTCGTCGCCAGCGTCGCCGGCGTGTCGGTCTTCAGGCTGGACAGGTGAGAACTCATAGCGTGCCGTTGATTCATCTGCGCTTTTTGTACATCGCCCTGACCAAAGCCATAATTTATAAATTTCTGCTTTACTGGCAAGTTTGTATATATTATTTCTCGGCCAACAACAACCGGCTCGAGAGCGATGAGCGGCTGCTTCGGCGCGCGTCTCTGGGCTTTTCACGAGGAAACCGATGTACGATTTTCCGGTGATCGCGTTACGCAGCGTCGAGATCGCGACACCGCATCTCGGCGCCTCGGCAGATTTCTATCGGAAAGTCTGGGGGCTCGATTTTGCCGCGGAAGCCGACGGCACGATCTATCTGGCGGCAACCGGAGCGGACTTCCACGTCCTGGAATTGACGCAAGGCGACCGCGCCGCGCTACGCAAGATCTGTTTTCGCGTGCGTTCGCGCGAAGACCTCGATCGCCTGTTCGACCGCGCCCGCAAAGCTGCCTGCGAGATCATCGTCCCGCCCGGCCCGTCGCATGCGCCCGCCGGCGGCGAGCACTTCGTGATCTGCGAGCCGCAGGGCTGCTGCATCGAGTTCGTCCACGGCGACCACACCAAGACCGCGCGCATCCTGGCTGATCGTCCCGAGCGGCTCGCCCACGTCAACATCAACAGCGCCGACATCGAGAAGCTCTCAACCTTCTACCAGCAGGTACTCGGCTTCCGCCTGACCGACCGCTCGAAGCTGATGGCATTCCTGCGCTGCAACAGCGATCACCACGCCATCGTGCTCGCGGAGGCGCCGGTCAACGGACTCAATCACATTGCCTTCCTGATGCCGGACCTGGAATCGGTGATGCGCGGCTCCGGCCGCATGGTCGATCACGGCTTTCCGATCGGCTGGGGCGTCGGCCGGCACGGGCCCGGCGACAATGTGTTCGCGTATTTCGTCGATCCGACGGGGGTCGTAATCGAATACACCGCCGAAGTCCTCCAGGTCGACGACAGCTATCGGGCAAAGGGACCCGCCGAATGGGTCTGGCCGCCGGGGCGCACCGACCAATGGGGCATCGCACCCCCGAAGAGCGATGCCTGCAAGACCGCGCAGCTCGCCGTGCTGTTCGACGCGGGTCGCCGCGCATGACGATGTCCCCGGCCACCACGGATTACGACGTCCTCGTCGTCGGCTTCGGACCGACCGGTGCCGTCGCGACCGGGCTGCTCGGCCGTAACGGGCATCGCACGCTCGTCATCGATCGCCTCACCGACATCTACGACAAGCCACGCGCGATCGCGCTCGATCACGAGATATTCCGTCACTTCGACAATATGGGGGTTGCGGAGGCGATCGCGGCCTATGTCGAACCGTTCACCGCCTCCGAGCATTTTGGCGCCGACGGCCAACTGATCCGTCGCATCGACATGATCGCAAAGCCCTACCCGCTCGGCTACACGCCGAGCATGGTGTTCAGCCAGCCACCGGTCGAGGCGGAACTGCGCCGCCACGCCACGGGATTTGCTAGCGTGCAGGCCGAGCTCGGCGTCGAGCTGACCGGTCTCGTGCAGCGCTCCGACCGCGTCGAGGCGACGCTGAAGGACGCAGGCGGACAATTACGGAGGGTGACAGCGCGCTATGTTCTCGGCTGCGACGGCGCCTCGAGCATGGTTCGCCAGATTGCCGGGATCGCGCTCGAAGACCTGATCTTCGACGAGCCCTGGCTCGTGGTCGACGTGCGGGTCAATCAGGCCGCGCTGGCAAAGCTGCCGCAGAACTCCGCGCAGTTCTGCAATCCGGCGCGGCCCGTCAGCTTCCTGATCGGCCCGAAGAACCATCGCCGCTGGGAGATCATGCTGCTGCCGGGCGAGGACCCCAGGCAGGTGGAGCGGCCGGAGAACGTGTGGAAGCTGCTGGGGCCGTGGCTCGCGCCGGAGGACGGCGAGCTATGGCGCGCGGCGTCCTATCGCTTCCACGCCCTGGTGGCTTCCGAATGGCGCAACGGCCGCATCATCATCGCCGGCGATGCAGCACATCAGCAGCCGCCCTTCATCGGCCAGGGTATGTGCCAGGGCCTGCGCGATGCGACGAACCTGGCCTGGAAGCTCGATCGCGTGCTCAAGGGCGCCTCGCCGGACTCGCTGCTCGACAGCTACACGGCGGAGCGCAAGCAGCACGTGATCGAGCTGACCGGCAAGATCAAGGCAATCGGTCAGTCGATCTGCGAGCGTGATCCGGCGGCAGCGCGGCAACGCGACGCACGGATCCTGGCGGAAGGCGGCGGCAAACCGCTGACACTGACGCGGCAGGAGATCATCCCGCCGCTACGCGCAGGTTTCTTGTCGGAGCGGGACGGCGCGGCGCGGGGCACGCTGTTTCCGCAGCCACGGATCATGAATGGGCGCGAAGCGCGCCCGCTCGACCAAGTGACCGGACTGGGCCTGCGCATCTTCATCGACGGCCGCGGCGACACGTCCGCACTCGCCGCGCTCAGTGCGGCGTATCCGGACCTCCCCGCAGCGACCATTGCTCCGGCGGACAGCGGCCAACCCGGCACGCTGAAGGAAGCCGACGGCGTGCTTGCCGGCTGGTTCGACCGGCACGGCGTCGTCGCCGCGATCGTCCGGCCCGATCACTACGTGTTTGGAACGGCGCGCAACGCGGACGAGCTCGACAGACTCTTGCGCGAGGTCAGCTCGCGCTTGCACGGCCATATCACGATCCGGATTTGAAAATGGAGAAGACAGCATGAAGCTCGCGACCGTTGCAATCGACGGACGGACCACCTGGGGCCTCGTCGAGGGCGACAATTTTCTCGATGTCGGCGCCGTGCTCGCCACCCGCTACGCCGATCTCAGGGCCGCCATCGCAGGTACCCTCGCGGGCGTCGCCGATGCGAAGTCCGTGGCGGCCGCCACGCCGCTTGCCGGGCTCAGCTGGCTGCCTGTTATTCCGAACCCCGACAAGATCCTGTGCGTCGGCCTGAACTACGAGACGCACCGGAAGGAGACCGGCCGCGCCGAGGTCGAGCATCCCACCATCTTCTCGCGCTATTCCAACAGCCAGACCGGACACCTCAGGCCCATCATCCGTCCGCGCGTCTCGACCGATCTCGACTTCGAGGGCGAGCTTGCGGTGATCATCGGCAAGGGAGGCCGCTACATCTCGCGCAACGAGGCGATGGGCCACGTCGCAGGCTATTCCTGCTACAACGACGGCAGCATCCGCGACTTCCAACGCCACACCCACCAGTTCACGCCAGGCAAGAATTTTCCTGATACCGGCGCATTCGGTCCGTGGATGATGACCACGGACGAGCTCGGCGAGCTCGCCGAGCTGAAGCTCACCACCCGCCTCAACGGGCAGGTCGTGCAGGAAGCGCGGATCAAGCACATGATCTTCGATATCCCGCGGCAGATCGAATATTGCTCGACGTTCACCCGGCTCGAACCCGGTGACGTCATCGTCAGCGGCACGCCCGGCGGTGTCGGTGCCAAGCGTACGCCACCGCTCTGGATGAAGCCCGGCGACATCGTCGAGGTCGAGGTCGAGAAACTCGCCATCCTGCGCAATCCGGTCGCCGACGAGGCGACGTGAGCGATCCGCTCGACGGATCCTTACGACCCGGCGGCGGCGGGACTTGCCTCGCGCCTCCGCCGTGCCGACGCGCCTGAATTGAGACGACACGAGCAAAAACCAAAGAGGGGAAACGCATGAGCAACACCGCAGAGGTCATCACCGGAACGACGGACCGCGCCAGATCGGCGCCGATCTCCCCCGCGTTCCGCAAGCTCGTGGTCGCGTCCTCGCTCGGATCGGTGATCGAACACTATGATTTCTTTATCTACGCGTTCACCGCGCCGATCGTGTTCGACCGCTTCTTCTTCCCCAGAATGGATTCGACAGCGAGCATGCTGGCGGTCTACGCGACGTTTGCGGTCGGCTTCGTCGCCAGGCCGCTCGGCGGCATGGTGTTCGGCCATTACGGCGACCTGCTCGGCCGCAAGGCGATGCTGACCATCACGTTCGTGCTGATGGGGATCGCGAGCTTCCTGATCGGCTGCCTGCCGAGCTATGATTCGATCGGGCTGCTGGCACCGGTCGCGCTGGTCACCTTGCGATTCGTGCAGGGCTTTGCCTTCGGCGGCGAATACATGAACGCCGTGTCGCTGACGCTGGAGAATGCCCCCTCGGCAAGGCGCGGCTTCTTCGCCTCCTTCGTCAACGCCTCGGGTCCGATCGGCGTGATCCTGGCATCCGGGTTCATCGCGCTGCTCGGTTTCGTTTCTACCCCGCAGGATTTTGCGCAATGGGTCTGGCGCGTGCCCTTCGTGCTCAGCCTCGTGCTGGTGGTGCTCGGCACCTACATCCGCCTCCAGGTCGATGAGTCGACCTTGTTCAAGGCGGCACAAGCCTCGGCCGCGCGGCCGAAGGCGCCGCTGCTGGCAGTGGTGCGGTCGTGGAAGAAATCGGTGCTGTTCGGCTGCCTCGCGAACATGGCCCACAGCACGTTCCAGTACATGAGCACGGTCTTCGTGCTCGGCTATGCCGTCAAGACACTGGGCATGGCGCAGTCCAACGTCACCTTCGGCACCATGGTCGCCAATTTGCTGGAGATGTGCATGGTGCCGCTGGTCGCGAGCTACTCGGACCGCTTCGGCCGCCGCCCGTTCATCGCACTCGGCATCCTGCTGGCGGCGGCCTGGTACCCAATCTACTTCCAGCTCGTCGCGACCAAGGATCCGACGCTGCTCATCATGGGCCTCCTGGTCTCGATCGGAATCATTCATGCGCTGATGTTCGCGCCGGAGGCGGCTTTCACTGCCGAACTGTTTCCGACCGAGGTCCGCGTCAGCGGCTCCTCCCTGGGCAAGCAGCTCGGCATCATCCTAGGCGGCGGCATCGCGCCTCTGGTCGGCACCGCCCTGATGGGATCGAGCGGCAGCTTCACCCCCGTGATCCTGTATTTCGAGGTGATCGCCGCCTGCGCCTTGGCTGGAATCCTGTTCGCCCCGGAAAACGCGAAACGCGCGCTGTAGGCAGAGAACGGCCGCCGGAGGCTGGGGAAAGAAATACATCTCGCCAGCTTTCGCATCCGACGCTTACGATCCCTGAGTGCGATTCGCGCCGGGGAACCGCCATGGGACCGAGATCTCTTGTTGCCGCAACCTTGACGGCTCTTGCCGTGCTCATGACGGCGCCCGCCGTCGGACAGAAGGGCGCGCTGACGACGAGTCAATCGGAGGCGATCGCGGCTTACGAGCGCGCGCTCGTCGACTTCAAATCGATCCTCGCCGAGCGGCGCCGCCAGATCGACGCGAAAGAGCCGCTGCCGAACCTGCCGGGACAGGCGTTGTATCTGGCGCGCGTCGCCGTCATCAGCACCTACAAGGATCTCACCGACGCCATGCCGTCGCGGATCGGCCGGCCCAACAAGTTCGAGATCCCGCCGGCCTATTTCGACGCCGAGATCGAACCGCTGATCGACGAATATTCTGAACTCTTCGACGTCATGGAGGCGCCGCCGGCGAATGCGCAGAACTCGGCGACACCGTTCAAGGACGTCGTCGATCTCGCGACAGTGATCGCGCGCGCCAAGGGACTTCCTCCCGACCACGCCGCTGCGGCGGGGCGCATCAGCCTCGGGCTGTTCTTTGCCGAGACCAACGGCAAGCAGAACGTCCGCAACGGGCGCTCCAACACCTATATGGGCAGCTTCCAGACCGGCCCCTCCGAAGACCGCAACGGCCACCGGAAATGGCAGGCCATCAAGGGCGAGATCGCCGCGATCGATCCGCAACTGAGCGCGCGCGACGACAAGGAAGAGGCGCGGGCCCGCAGCATCGATCGCCGCTTCAACCACTGGACCAACGTGCGCGACGGCCTGATGAACGCACACGCGGAGGTCTTCCGCGAGATCCCCGCCATCGTGAAGACGCTGCCCGACCCGATCGACCAGATGAAGCTGTTCGAGCTGATCCAGATCGTGCCCACACCGACGCGCGCCGCGCTCAAATCCGGCGATCTCCTGAATTACCGGGTCTCCAGCCCCACGATCATGAAGCACCTGCGCAACAACAGCATCTTCGCCTTCGGACGGGCCGACCGCGCGCGCACGTCAGCCAGCTTCCGCGAGATTCTCGCGGCGATGTGGCTGTTCAACCGGAAATTCGAGAAGGCGATGGTGAAATACGCGGAGATCAAGGGGCGGTAGACCATCACGACTGTGTCGATGGAAGAGACAATCGCATTCTCATCCTCGGCGACAGCCGCTCCCAACTCAAAGCCGCTTGATGAAATGGTAGCGGCGAATGCCACCGCCTAGCGTCTTGTTGGTGGGGGCATCGGCGATCTCCTCGCGCACTGGCTCGTATCCGGCGTTACGATACAGCGCCAGCGCGTCCTCCTGAAGCTCGGACGTACTCAGCTGCAATTGCCGCCGATTGCGACAGCGGCACTCCTGCTCGGCGAACGCCAACATCTTCCGCGCGATTCCGCGGCGTCGCGCGTCGGGAGCGACGTACATGCGCCGCAACTCCATAGCGTCCGCGCCAACGGCCTCCAACCCAAACATGCCAACAATCCTGTCGGTGGCGACAGCGACCCAGAAACCGCCATCCCGGCTTGCATAGTAATCGGCGAGCCGGTCAATCTCCTCGATCAACGAACGAGCGATGTAGTTTTCAAACGCCTCCGCCAGATGCGCCGGCGCCAGCAGGCGATTGACCCGGATGAACAGCTCGCGCACAGGCGCCGCATCGGACGGCGTGAAAGTGCGAATCTGAATCTCGTCCGTCATTGAGGCGCTGCCACTACTCCGTCCGGATCGGCGAATCCTTCAGGCCGCTATTGTCATAGGCCTTGCGCAGCGTGCCGTTGGTCGTCGCGTCCGTCATGAATTTGGTGACGAAGGCCAGCGCCTGCTGGTGACCGAGCGGCACGGCGACGGCGGTCACCGTCTTCTTGAACGTCTCGTCCAGCACCTTCGTGCCCGGGATTTTTTGCGCCATCTTGTTGAGCTGATCGCGCGACAGCGCGAAGGCGTCGATCTCGCCGCTCCTCAGCAGGCCGAAGATCTCGTCATAGGTCTGATAGCCCGTGACCTTCGCGTGCTTCAGATGCGCGATCGCGCCGCGCATGGTCGTCGTGGCCTTGACGGCGGCGACCTTGATTCCGGGCTGGTCCAGCGTCGCAAAATTGGTGACGGCGGAGCCGGGCTTGACGATATAGGTGGCGTCCGCGACCTCGTAGATCGGGCCGAACAGCATCCTGGTCTCGCGCTCGGGATCTTTGGGGAGCCAGGTGACGTCCCAGGTGCCCCTTGACGCGGCGTCGGTGATCTGCCCGGAATTCTGGTGCGCGACATATTCGACGGGGACCCCGAGCTGTGCAGCCATCGCCTTGCCGAGATCGACGGGAACGCCGGCATAGCCGGCTTCGGTCTTGGTCGACCAGAACGCCCCGCCTGCGGGGCTGATGGCGATCGCGACCCGCAGCTTGCCGGTCGGCGCGATCTCGTCCTTCAAGCCGTTGGCTAGCGCGGGCATCGCAACCATCGCCGCGAGAGCGAGGCCGGTGAGGGCCGACCGGAATGGCGTTGGCATGTCATGGTCTCCTCACCTTTTCTTCTTTCCGGTTCTGCTTCCGGCCGCTCTATCCGGCTCACGCGGCCTTTGACACAATTCTGGTCGATCGTGCGCCCGGTGAAAAGCAGTTTGTCACGACAAATCCGTCAAAGGCCACACCGCCCTGTGCAGCGCAAGGCCGGCGACTGCCATGGCTATGGTGTTCCACGGCCGGACATTTGTTGGTAGCCTGCCGCACCGACAGACGATACTCGGGGGCTACCGAATGACCGCATGGAATCCCGCATCTCCCGCACGGCGCAATGAAGCGTGGAGGCAGGCCGGGCGGACGCTGGCCGCCGCGGTGGCCCTGGTCGCGCTGACGGGTTGCGAGGACAAGAACACGTTCGTGGCACCGCCGCCGCCCAAGGTGGACGTGGCAACGCCGGTGCAGCGCGCCGTGACGCGCTATATCGAGGCCACCGGCAACACCGCGCCGATCAAGAGCGTCGATCTCGTGGCGCGCGTGCAGGGCTTTCTGCAATCGATCGACTATCAGGACGGCAGCTTCGTCAAGCAGGGCACCCAGCTGTTCACGATCGAGCCGGAGACCTACAAGCTCAAGCTTGAACAGGCCCAGGCGGCCGAGGCCGGCGCGCAGGCCTCGCTGCGGCAGGCGGAAGCCGATTACAAGCGGCAGGCCGAGCTGGTGCAGCGCCAGGCGGTCTCGCAAGCCACGCTCGACAATTCCACCTCGACGCGCGACAACGCCCAGGCCAATCTGCAGCAAGCGCAGGCCAATACCAGGCTCGCCCAGGTCAACTACGGCTACACCAGGGTGACGGCGCCGTTCGACGGCATCGTCAGCGCCCACATGGTCTCGGTCGGCGAGCTCGTCGGCGTCTCCTCCCCGACCCAGCTCGCGACCATCGTCGCGATGGACCCGATCTATGTGAACTTCACCGTCAACGAGCAGGACGTGCTGCGCATCCGCGCCGAGGCGACGCGCCGGGGATTGACGCCAGCCAACCTCAAGCAGTTTCCGATCCAGATCGGCCTTCAGACCGAAACCGGCTATCCGCACGAAGGCCATCTCGACTACGTCGCGCCGACCCTCAACCAGTCGACGGGCACGCTGGCGGTTCGCGGCCTCATCCCGAACGACAAGCGGGTGCTGCTGCCCGGATACTTCGTCCGGGTCCGCGTGCCGTTCGATCAGGAGAAGAGCGCCCTGCTCGTCCCCGATACGGCGCTCGGCAGCGACCAGGGCGGCCGCTATCTGCTGGTGGTCAACGCCGACAACGTCGTGGAGCAGCGCAAGGTGCAGATCGGCCCGGTCGACAACGGGCTGCGCGTCATCGAGGGCGGCCTGAAGCCGGAGGACCGCGTCGTCATCGCGGGACTTCTGCGGGTGATCCCGGGCCAAAAGATCGATCCGCAGGTGACCAAGATCGACCAGCCGCAAGCCTCGAGCAAGTAAGGGGCCGCAGCCATGATCTCAAAGTTCTTCATCGAGCGGCCGGTCCTCTCGAACGTCATTGCGCTCCTGATGATCCTGATCGGCGGCGTCGCCCTGTTCAACCTCGCCGTCGCGCAATACCCGGATGTGGTGCCGCCGACCGTGCAGGTCACCACGCGCTATCCCGGCGCCAGCGCCAAGACCGTGATCGACACGGTTGCCTTGCCGATCGAACAGCAGGTCAACGGCGTCGAGGACATGCTCTACATGCAGTCCTACAGCGGCTCCGACGGCACCTATACGCTGACCGTGACCTTCAAGATCGGCACCGACCTCAACTTCGCGCAGGTGCTGGTGCAGAACCGCGTCTCCAGCGCGCTGTCGCAATTGCCGCAAGCCGTGCAGAACCAAGGCGTCACCGTGCAGAAGCGGTCGACCTCGATCCTGCTGTTCGTGACGCTGACCTCGCCGGATGCGCGATACGACAGCCTTTATCTGAGCAACTACGCTACCATCAACATCCGCGACGAGCTCTCGCGCCTGCCCGGCGTCGGCAACGTCACCGTGTTCGGCGCCGGCCAATATTCGATGCGGGTCTGGCTCGATCCGAACAAGCTGCAGGTTCGCGGCCTGGTGCCGCAGGACGTCATCAACGCCATCCAGCAGCAGAGCCAGCAGGTCTCCGCCGGCCAGGTCGGCGCGCCGCCGACGCCGCCGGGCCAGGCGTTCCAGTACACGCTCAACGTCAACGGCCGGCTCGACGACACCAGCCAGTTCGAGAACATCATCGTCAAATCGGGCACCAGCGGCGACGTCACGCGCGTGCGCGACGTCGGCTGGGTCGAGCTCGGCGCGCAGACTTACAGCCAGATCTTCTCGCTCAACAAGCAGCCGGCCGTCGGCATCGGCGTATTCCAGTCGCCCGGCGCCAATGCGCTTCAGGTCGAGCAGGCCGTCGAGAAGAAGATGGCCGACCTCGCCAAGCGTTTCCCGGAAGGCATCAAATACGACACGCCGTTCGACACCACCAAGTTCGTCGAGGCCTCGGTGCACGAGGTCTACATGACGCTGATCGAGGCAGGTCTCCTCGTGCTGATCGTGATCCTGGTCTTCCTGCAGGACTGGCGCGCGATGCTGGTGCCGGCAACGACGGTGCCCGTCACCATCATCGGCGCCTTCGCCGCGATGGCGGCGCTCGGCTTCACCATCAACATGTCGACGCTGTTCGCGATCGTGCTCGCAATCGGCATCGTGGTCGACGACGCCATCGTCGTGGTGGAAGGCGCGGCCCACAATATCGAGCGGGGCATGAACGGCCACGACGCCGCGATCAAGGCGATGGACCAGCTGTTCGCCCCGATCGTCGGCATCACGCTGGTGCTGATCTCGGTGTTCCTGCCAGCCTCGTTCCTCGCCGGCCTCACCGGGCGCATCTACTCGCAATTCGCGCTGGTGATCGCGGCGACCGCGCTGCTCTCCGCCATCAACGCGGCGACGCTGAAGCCGACCCAATGCGCGCTCTGGCTGCGGCCGGCGGTGCCGCCGGAGCAGCGCAACTTCTTCTACCGCGGCTTCAACGCCGTCTATGACCGCGTCGAGCGCGGCTACACCAGGCTGATCACGTTCCTCGTGAAGCATGCCACCATCTCGGTCGCATTCGCGCTATTGGTCATCGGCGCCAGCGGTTACGGCCTGTCGCGAGTGCCGACCGGCTTCCTGCCGATCGAGGACCAGGGCTACCTGATCGCCGCCGTGCAGTTGCCCGACGGCGCCGCGCTGGAGCGGACGCAAGCCGTACTCGACAAAGCAAGTGGGCTGATCAAGGAGACGCCCGGCGTGGCGCAGGTCATCACCATCGCCGGCATCTCCGCGCTCGACAACAGCGCCAGCCTTGCCAATGCCGGCGTCGCCTACATCATCCTGAAGGACTGGGACGCGCGCAAAGGCCCCGGCGAGGATCTGCGCTCGCTGGTCTATGGCCTCAACGACAAGCTCGCGACCATCATGGAGGCGCGCACGCTGGTGCTGCCACCGCCGCCGATCCAGGGCATCGGCAACGCCGCCGGCTTCTCGATGCAGGTCGAGCTGCGCGACGGCAACAGCGACTTCGCCAAGCTGCAGGCCATCACCGGAGCGATGGTCTCGAACGGCCAGAGCCAGAGCGCACTGCAGCGCGTGCAGTCCTCGTTCCGCTCCTCCGTGCCGCAATTCAACGTCGAGATCGACCGCGTCAAGACCCAGACGCTGCACGTCACGACCGACCAGGTGTTCTCGGCGTTGTCGACCTATCTGGGCTCGTCCTTCGTCAACCAGTTCAACAAGTTCGGCCGCGTATTCCAGGTCTACACCCAGGCCGATCCGGCCTTCCGCGTCACCGAGCGCGACATCGCCAACATGCAGGTGCGCAATTCGAACGGCGACATGATCCCGATCGGGACCGTCGCTACGATCACGCCGGCGACCGGCCCGTCGCTGATCAGCCTTTACAATCTCTATCCGTCCTCGACCGTGATCGGCCTGCCGGCGCAGGGCTACTCCTCCGGCCAGTCGCTGAAGCTGATGGAGGAGATCGCCGACAAGACGCTGCCGCCCGGCACCGGCTATGAATGGACGGCGATGTCGTATCAGGAGAAGGCGGTCTCGAACCAGATCTACTGGGTGTTCGGGCTCGCCATGCTGCTGGTCTATCTGGTGCTCGCCGGCCAGTACGAGAGCTGGTACGCGCCGATTTCGGTGATCCTCGCCGTGCCGCTGTCGCTGCTCGGGCCGATGCTGATCCTCTCCGGGCTCAAGATCGACAACAACCTCTATTGCCAGATCGGCTTGATCCTGTTGATCGCGCTGTCGGCCAAGAACGCCATCCTGATCGTCGAGGTCGGGCTCGAGCTGCACGGCCGCGACGGCAAGCCGGTGCTGGAGTCGGCGATCGAGGCAGCACGCGCCCGCTTCCGGCCGATCCTGATGACCTCGTTCGCCTTCATCCTCGGCGTGGTGCCGCTGGTGCTCGCCACCGGCGCCGGCGCCAGCGCGCGCAAATCGATCGGCATCACGGTGTTCTCGGGCATGCTGGCCTCGACCTGCCTCGCGGTGCTGTTCGTGCCGGCCTTCTTCGTGGTGGTGCAGCGCTTCGAGAACTGGCGGGCGAGCAAGAAGGCGCCGAAGGCGGAGACGGTGGCGGAGGTGAAGCCTTAGTTCTCAGCCGGTTCAAACAAAAAGTGTGAAAACAACCCCATGCACAGTAGCGATGGGGTTGAAAAGTCTCACGAAAATTTCGGTCTTGCCGAAGCGATTTGCATCGTCGGGCAAAACAGGGGCATAATGGCATCATCGGTGGACGTTCGGCGAGGCGCCCCCCGCTCGTGCCCCGGACGCAGTGCAGCGCCCCGGCGATGCGAAGCATCGTCCGGTGCGGTGCGCTGCAGAGCCGGGGCCCATGCGGCACGGGGACTCGCGGCTCTGGGTCCCGGCTCTGCGCTGCGCTTGTCCGGGACACGAGACGTCACACCGCCTGCGGCGTCCGGATCTCGCGGGGCAGGATGATCGCGGCTGCGATGGCCAGCAGGCAGAGGCCGGCGAAGGCGTGCAGCATCGTCACGAAGCCGCCCTGCTCGTAGAGCCAGGCGACGAGGCCGACCGAGGCGCCGGCCGCGGTGAAGCCGATGAAATAGCGTACCGCATAGGCGCGCGAGCGCCATTCCTCGCTGGTGTACTTGCCGACCATGGCGTCGTTCACCGTGACCTGGCCGAACGCGCCCATGACGATGCCGATCGACACCAAAATCAGCGGCAGGTTGTTCAGGCTCGCGGCCAGATACAGGAATGGCGCCAGCATGAAGGACAGCGGCAGGGCCACCGTCTTCAGCGAGTAGCGGTCGAGCAGCCGACCGATCGTGTACTGCGTCATCGCGCCGAACACGTAGACGCAGGCGGCGATGACCCCGAGCAGCGCCGGGCTCCTGGTCAGGTCGGCGAGCCGCTCCGCAAACAGTTTTGGCAGCGCGACTGTGACGGCGTTGAACGTGGTCGAGATCGCGATCACCACGATCAGCAGCGACAGCACCACGCGCCACATGTCCTGTTTTGCCACCCGCGCTTGCGCCGCCGCCTGCTTGGCGCCCTTGCGGTCCTCATGCACGACCAACATCGCGAAGGCGATCCCGATCAGGATGGTGACCACGCCGGGGACGATGAAGGCAAAGCGCCAGCCGAGATATTGCCCGATCACACCGGTGACCAGCGCCGAGGAGGCCACGCCGAGATTGCCCCAGACGCCGTTGATGCCCATCTCGCGGCCGAGCCGGTCGGCATAGGACACGATCATCGCGGTGCCGACGGGATGGTAGATCGAGGCGAAGATGCCGATCGCAAGCAGGGCGGCGCCGAGCTGCGCCGGGGTCTGCACCAGGCCGACCGAGATCATGGATGCCCCGATGCCGACGAAGAAGATCAGCATCATGTGGCGGCGGCTCCAGCGGTCGCCGAGCCAGCCGGTGAGCAGCGAGCCAGCGCCGAAGGCGACGAAGCCCGGCGTCGCATACGGCAAGAGCTCCGAATAGGCCATGCCGAGCGCCGGGCCCATGATGATCACCGCGGCGGCGAAGATCAGCATCGAATAATGGTCGATGAAATGGCCTGCGTTGACGAAACTGATCACCCGGCTTGGGCTGTTCATTTCCCGAATCCTCTCCTGCTCCGAAATGAGTTATATGTCCTCCCCATGACGGGATGCTGCCAATGACTGTCTTGGAAACGCCAATCTTGGAAACGCCAATCCTGCGGGAGGTCCGGAGCAACCACCGCTCGCCCGCCGGCGTGCACCTGGTCGCGCGCGACTATCCCAAGGGAATGCGGATCGAGCCCCATCTGCACCGCGAGGCGCAGCTGATCTATGCGGCGAAGGGCACCATGCAGGTGACGACGCCCGAGGGCCGCTGGCTGGTGCCGCCGGACCGGGCGGTCTGGGTACCGGCCGGGCTCGAGCACGCCCTCGACCTGCTCGCCGACATCGAGATGCGCACGCTGTATTTCGACCTGTCGTGGCTGAAGCGCGAGCGGCGCTATGAGGGATTGACCAGGGAGTTCGTGGTGCGGGTGTCGCCGTTGCTCAACCAGGCGATCCTCGCACTGTTCGATTCGCGCAATACCGAGGAGCGCACCGAGCTGCTCGTGCGCCTCGTGATGCTGGAATTGCACCAGGCCGAGGATTCCGCGACCTTCGTGCCCCTGCCGCACGAGCCGCGCTGCCGCCGCGCCGCGCTGATCGTGCTCGACGATCCCACCGGCTTGCACGACATCGACACGCTGGCGCGCGAGGTCGGAACGTCGGCGCGGACATTGTCGCGGCTGTTCTCGAGCGAAACACAGCTCAGCTTCAAGAGCTGGTGCCAGCGCGCAAGGATTGCGGCTGCCATCCAGCGGCTGTCGACGGATGCGAATGTCTCGGTGAAACAGCTCGCGACCCAGCTCGGCTATGCCAGCGTGCCCGCCTTCTCGGCCGCGTTCCGTCAGGTGACGGGACGGACGCCGACGGAGTTTGCGGGGAAATAGGCTGCCACCATTCGCAGCAGGTCGTCATGCCCGGGCTTGTCCCGGGCATCCACGCTCTTCGTGCCGCGTGGCAAGGCGTGGATGGCCGGGACAGGCCCGGCCATGACGTTGTGGAAACTGGAGTGCCCGTATGCAAACGCACCGCTTCGCCCAGCATGCCGCCATTCTCCAAACGCACGGCCCGACTAAAGTTGCCGCATTCCTCCGCTTGATTGTGATCGGTCTCCGTCCAAATTCCGTGTAAGCTTCCGCAACGCACAAACCTGACACGAAAGTCCCGATGGCCAACGCCTTCTTCTCCGATCTGCTCGCCACCATCTCCGAGCGCGGCCGCACGCTGCTTCGTCGCGGCGATTCCGCCGACACCAGACCGGATGCCGACGGGCTGATCGAGCTCTGCGACGCGCTGCTGTCGGGCCGGGGCGAAGCATCGGGCATCGCCATCGCGCGCGAGGTGCTCGACATCTACCGGGAGCTGGATGCGGCAGGACGCCGCGCCTTCTTCGACGGATTGGTACGCGATTTCGGCCCGGACCGGGAGCGTCTGTCCAAGGCCATCGAGACATGGCGCGCGGCGCCCAGCGACGAGGACGCGAGCTCCTTGCATTTCGCCTCGGAGCCGCGCCGGCAGGAGCTGATCCGCCGGCTCAACCGAGCGCCCGGCGGCACCGGCGAGCTCGTCAACATGCGCGCCGATCTGCTCGGCATGATGAACGGGCACACCGATCTCGCAGCGCTCGATCGCGACATCTCGCATCTTCTTTCTTCGTGGTTCAACAGGGGGTTCCTCGTGCTGCGCAGGATCGACTGGTCGACGCCGGCCAACATCCTCGAAAAGATCATCCGTTACGAGGCCGTGCACGAGATCTCCGACTGGGACGATCTGCGCCGCCGCATCGATCCGGTCGACCGCCGCTGCTACGCCTTCTTCCACCCCGCGATGGTCGACGAGCCCCTGATCTTCGTCGAGGTGGCGCTGACCGAGACGATCCCGGGCGCGATCGCGCCGCTGCTTGCGGTCGACCGCCAGCATCTGCCGACCGACCGCGCGCGCACCGCCGTTTTTTATTCGATCTCGAATACACAACGTGGCCTTGGCGGCATCTCCTTCGGCAGCTTCCTGATCAAGCAGGTGGTGGAAGAGCTGCGCCGCGAGTTGCCGAAGCTCGACACTTTCGTGACCCTGTCGCCGGTGCCGGGCTTCATGGCCTGGGTGAAGCAGGACAAGGATCTGCCGCTGTCGGACGAGGACCGCGAGACGCTGAAGCGCCTCGACGATCCCAAATGGTTCGAGAGCCCCGAGACGACGGCCCTGCTTCGCGGCGTGATCGAGCCGCTGGCGGCGCACTATTTCCTCAAGGCGCGCACGCCGAAGGGCAAGCTGATCGATTCCGTCGCCCGCTTCCATCTCGGCAACGGCGCAAGGCTCGAGCGCATCAACTGGCTCGGCGACCTCTCGCCGAAGGGATTGCGCGAATCCGCCGGCGTGATGGTCAACTACCTCTACCGCCTCGACGACATCGAGAAGAACCACGAGGCCTATGCCAATGACGGCGAGGTCGTGGCATCCAGCGCGGTGAAGAAGCTGCTGAAGGGCGAAGGACGGCGGCTGCTGGATATGCGGTTGTCGTAAGACGCACACTCAGTCGTCATCCCGGACAAGCGCAGCGAAGCGGAGCGCTGATCCGGGATCCATACACAGGATCGAGTCTGGCGAAGACTCGGAGTTACCAGCTCGCTCCATAACCTCTCCCTGGGGTTATGGATCCCGGATCTGCGCTTCGCTTGTCCGGGACGACACCGGGTCTTAAGGCGCGGCCTTCGCACCCGACCCTACTCCGCCAGCGCCTTCATTTCCTTGTAGAGATCCGACTTGCCTTCGAAGCCGATGCCGGGGAGATCCGGCATGGTGATGTGGCCGCTCTCGACGCGGACGCCGTCGGGGAAGCCGCCATAGGGCTGGAACAGGTCGGGATAGCTTTCGTTGCCGCCGAGCCCGAGGCCCGCTGCGATGTTGAGCGACATCTGGTGGCCGCCATGCGGGATGCAGCGGCTGGGAGACCAGCCGTGGGTCTTCAGCACCTCCAGCGTGCGCTGGTATTCGCACAGGCCGTAGGACAGCGCGCAGTCGAATTGCAGCCAGTCGCGGTCGGGGCGCATGCCGCCGTAGCGAATGAGATTGCGGGCGTCCTGATGGCTGAACAGGTTTTCACCGGTTGCCATCGGGCCCGGATAGAATTCGGCGAGCGCGGCCTGCAATGCGTAATCGAGGGGATCGCCGACCTCCTCGTACCAGAACAGCGGATAGTCCCGCAGCATCTTGGCGTAGGCGATGCCGGTCTCCAGATTGAAACGGCCGTTGGCGTCGACGGCGAGCTGCGCGTCCTTGCCGATCTCTTCCAGCACGGCCTCGATGCGCTTACGGTCCTCGCCGATATCGGCGCCGCCGATCTTCATCTTCACGACGTTGTAGCCGCGGTCGAGATAGCCGCGCATCTCGCCGCGCAGCATCGACAGGCCCTTGCCGGGATAGTAATAGCCGCCGGCGGCGTAGACGAAGACGCGCGGATTGGCGTTGACGCCATGGCGTTCGGCGAGCAGGCGGAACAGCGGCTTGCCCGCGATCTTCGCCACCGCATCCCACACCGCCATGTCGATGGTACCGACCGCGACCGAGCGCTCGCCATGGCCGCCCGGCTTTTCGTTGGTCATCATCGCGGCCCAGACCTTGTCGGGGTCGAGATTGTCGCCGGCCTCGTTCAGAAGCTTCTTCGGATCGGCCTCCAGAATGCGCGGGGCAAAGCGCTCGCGGATCAGACCGCCCTGCCCGTAGCGGCCATTGGAATTGAAGCCATAGCCGACGACGCGCCTGCCGTCGCGTACCACGTCGGTGACGACGGCGACGAGGCTGGTCGTCATTTTGGTGAAGTCGATATAGGCGTTGCGGATCGGGGACGAGATCGGTTTTGTAATTTCGCGGACGTCGACGATGCGGACGGACATGGGGGTTTGCCTCTGTGATCAGAAATTTCGCGACTGTTTCTCCGTCATCCTGAGGTGCGAGTGGCGCGATGCAAAGCATCGCGCCGAGAGCCTCGAAGGATGAACGGCCGAGGTGCAGCCGGGCCGTCGCCCTTCGAGGCTCGCCGAAGAGGCGAGCACCTCAGGGTGACGGGGATCTATTTGGACGCGCTGCGCCTCCGATCGTACCGCGATGACGGCTCCGCCGTTACTTCTTATCCCTGAAATACGGCTCCACCGGCCCGTGCACCTTGATGGTCAGCGGATTGCCGTGGCGATCCCTGGCGTTGCCTGCGGTGACGCGGACCCAGCCTTCGCTGATGCAGTACTCCTCGACATTGGTCTTCTCGATGCCCTTGAAGCGGATGCCGACGTCGCGCGACAGGATGTCCGCGTTGTAATAGGGGCTGTTCGGATCGACCGACAGGCGGTCGGGAAATTCGTCGCTCATGATTGTCTCGCTCACAACAGTGTTTCGATTTGATTGCGCAATCCTTCGGGCCGCGCCGTCGGCGCGTAGCGCGCGACCACCTTGCCGGCACGGTCCACCAGGAATTTGGTGAAATTCCATTTGATGGAGGCGCCCAGCAGGCCCGATTGCTGGCGTTTCAGGTACTCATACAGAGGGTGCGCCTTCGGCCCGTTGACGTCGATCTTCTCGAACAGCGGGAAGGTGACGTCGTAATTGGTCGAGCAGAATTCCTGGATCTCGCTCGCCTGCCCCGGCTCCTGCGCCCCGAACTGGTTGCAGGGAAAGCCGAGCACGGAGAAGCCGCGCGGAGAGAGATCGCGATGCAGGTCCTCCAGCCCGCGATATTGCGGCGTGAAACCGCATTTGCTCGCGGTGTTGACGATCAGCAGCACCTGCCCTTCGAAACGTTTCAGGACGACCTCCTCGCCGGCAAGCGAGTTGGCCTTGAAGTCGTAGATGGCGGTCATCGTCAGCCCACTGGATCGATCGGCGACGGCGGCACGCCGCCGGCCTCGATCGCCTCGCCTGCGAGCAGGCACAGATCCTCGCGATAGCGGCCGGAGACCACGTGCACGCCGACCGGCGCCTTGCCGACGAGACCGGTGGAGACCACGAGGCCCGGCAATCCCATGAAGGGAATGGCGATCTGCGGCAGCTGCGCTTCCCAGACCCGCTTGAAGGAGGCCTCGTCCTTGCAGTCGAGATGATCCGGGAACGGCAGCTCGCCGGAGACCGGGGTCAGCAGCACCGCATATGTCTCGAAGAACAGCATCCACTCGCGCGTCAGCGTGGCTCTTCGGGTCAGCGCCTTGGCGTAGTTCGCCTGGTCCATCGGCGTGACCCTGCCGCGGTTGCCGCGCAGGCAGGCCAGCGCGCCGGGATCGCCCTCGCGCTCGGCCATCTCGAGCTGCGCCTCATAGCCGTCGCCGAGCCAGAGCTTGATCTGCCACTCGACCGCCTCGCGCATCGGCGGCGTGTCCTCGATGATGTCGACGGTCCACCCCGCCCGCTCCAGCCGCTTGCCGGCGTCGCTCACCGCCGCCTTCACCTCCGGCGTGGTGGCGAGGCCGCCCGGATTGAGGCAGAGCGCGGCGCGCTTGTCCCGCGCCGGACCTTCCAGCGGCGCCGGCACGAACCAGGGATCGCGAATGTCGCGGGCCGACATCGCGGCGAGCGAGATGCGAAGGTCGTTGACGGTGCGCGCCAGCGGGCCCGACACCGCCATGATCTGCGGCCCGATCGGGCGCTCCGGCAGCGCCGGATTGAAGGCGGGGATACGGCCGAGCGTCGGGCGCAGGCCGTGCACGCCGCAGGCATAGGCGGGATAGCGGATCGAGCCGGCGATGTCGGTGCCATGGGCGATATGGCCGATGCCGGCCGCGACCGCCGACCCGGCGCCGCCGGACGAGCCGCCCGGGGTCAGCGAAGCATCACGCGGGTTCTTGGTGTCGCCATGGACGAGGTTGGTGGTGAACCAGCGATAGGAGAAGGCGGGGCAATTGGTGCGGCCGAGCAGGACGGCGCCGGCTTTGCGGAAATTGGCGACCACCGGATTGTCCTCGCGCGCGATCAAATCGCGCTGCAGCTTCAGGCCGTTGGTGGTGGCAAAGCCTTCCTGGTCGACATTGGCCTTGATGGTGACGGGCACGCCGGCGAGCACGCCGGGGTCATCGCCCCTGGCAATTGCGGCGTCGACGGCATCGGCCTGCTTGAGCACGTCGTCCGGCCGGTGGTCGATCACCGCATTGAGCTGGGGATTGACGGCGTCGAGCCGGGCGAGCCCGGCCGTGGCGGCCTCCCTGGCGGAGACCTTCCTGGACTTGACGAGGGTGGCGAGGTCGGCGGCCGACAGGCGCCAGAGATCTTGCATGGCTTGCTCCGTATGACCGGCGTCTTTTAGCGCCGGGAACGCGGCAAAGCCATGCGGATTTCGCAGAGGCGAAGGGCGGGTTTGACGCGCAGTGGTGCTCCAACCGCCGTCATTGCGAGCGAAGCGAAGCAATCCAGAGTGCTTCCTCAGAGGCAGTCTGGATTGCTTCGTCGCAAGGGCTCCTCGCAATGACGGGGAGAGAGCGGTGTCCTCCAGCGGAGGCAGCTAGCCGCGCCCCTCCTAATGCCGCGTCGCGGAGGGGTCCGGGATGTCCAGCAGGGCCTCGGTGAAGGGAAACTCCAGGACGATCTCGCCTTCGGTGTCAGTCACCTCGATCACGGCCTCGAGCAACGCGCGCTGGGTGCCCTCCGACTTCACCACTTCCAGGATCATCTGGCGGGCGACCTCCCAGGCGCCATCGGGGTTGCGCAGATCCTCGCCGTCAGGATCCACGATCAATTCGTCGCCGATGCGGGTGTTGAAGAAATATCTGGGCATGCCTGATCCAATGGGGTCGCCTGTAGCCGATTGGAAGCCGTTCCTTACTCACAACTCGTTTATCCCGACAGGTATCACGACCTATCGGCAGTTTGCCTATGGCATCTTTACGGCCGCAATACGCTCTCTTTGCAGTGCAGCAATTCCGCACGCCTACTACCTATGTCCGGGAAAATTTCACTGGCGAACTTCTCGGCCGGCATTAGTTTATCGGGTGGGCGGATACGTCCGAATTCGCAAAAATGGAGAGCCGAAATGGCATGGAAAGCCCCGAAGATCGTCGAAGTGCCTTGTGGCATGGAAATCAACATGTATGTGAGCGCCACCCGCAAGTAAGCCGGTTGGCAAACTCGCGTTCTGCGCCGGTGGATCTTTCGGTCACGATGGCATTCGTGTCGGCCTGAGATCCACCGCGCGTGTTCCTTCCAGGAGACGGATTATGCTTCGCGTCGTCGTCCTGGGCGCCGCAGCCGGCGGCGGAGTTCCCCAGTGGAATTGCGGCTGCGAGGGCTGCCGGGCGGCCCGCAATGGCGGACCTGAGCTGCACCGGACGCAGGCCTCGGTCGCCTTCAGCGGTGACGGCGAGAACTGGTTCCTGATCAACGCCTCCCCCGACCTGCGCCAGCAGTTGAATGCCACGCCGCAGCTGCACCCCAAGGCCGGGGCGCTACGCCATACGCCGATCGCCGGTGTGATCCTCACCAACAGCGAAGTGGATGCGGTGGCGGGCCTGCTGTCAATGCGCGAGAGTTCGCCGTTCACCATCTATGCGCATGGGAAGGTGCTGGCGATCCTTGCCAGCAACAGCATCTTCAACGTGCTGAACGAGAAGCATGTGCGGCGCCAGCCGATCGGGATCAACGAGCCGTTCGAGCCGCGACTGACCGACGGCGCACGCTCCGGGCTGGAGGTGCTGCCCTTCGCAGTGCCCGGCAAGTCGGCCTGGTATCTGGAAGGCAAGGTACACCCCGGCGGCGAGAGCGGCGACGGCGATACGCTGGGGCTGAAGATCACCGACAAGGCGACCGGCAAGTGTTTCTATTTCCTCGCGGCCTGTGCCGAGATCACCGACGCGCTCAAGGCCGAGATCGACGGCGCTTCGCTGGTGTTCTTCGACGGCACGGTCTGGACCGACGACGAGATGATCCGGTGCGGCCTCGGCCACAAAACCGGCAAGAGCATGGGACATGTCGCGATGTCCGGCGACGACGGTGCGATCGCGCGGCTCGCCGACCTCAAGATCGGCAGGAAGCTGTTCCTGCATATCAACAACTCGAACCCGGCGCTGCTGCCCGCCTCGGCTGAACGCAAGACTGCTGAACAGGCGGGATGGCAGATTCCCGCGGATGGAACGGAGATCGTGCTGTGACGACGTCAATGACGGGAATGACTGCGCTCTCGATCGGGAAGGATTTGAAGCTCAACTCGGCCGAGGAGCTCGAGGCGACGCTGCGCCACATCGGGGCGACGCGCTATCACAGCCTGCATCCGTTCCATAAGCTGCTGCACGGCGGCAAGCTGAACAAGGGCCAGGTGCAGGCCTGGGCCCTGAACCGCTACTATTACCAGAGCACGATCCCGATCAAGGACGCGGTGGTGATCTCGCGCTTCCGCGACCGCGCCACGCGCCTGGAATGGCGCCACCGCATCGAGGACCATGACGGCGACGTCGGCAGCGAGGGCGGCATCGAGCGCTGGATCAAGCTGACCGAGGGCCTCGGGCTCGACACGGCCTACGTGGAATCCACCGAAGGCATCTTGCCGGCGACGCGCTTCGCGGTGGAGGCTTACGTGCACTACTGCCGCGAGAAAAGCCCGCTGGAGGCGATCGCCTCCTCGCTGACCGAGCTGTTCGCGCCGAGCATCCACGAAGAGCGCATCGCCGGCATGTTGCAGCATTACGACTTCGTCAACCCCGACACCATGAGCTACTTCAAGCGCCGCCTGACGCAGGCGCCGCGCGATGCCAATTTCGCGCTCGACTACGTCAGGACGCATGCGAGG
Organism: Bradyrhizobium nitroreducens; assembly: GCF_002776695.1. Taxonomy (GTDB): domain Bacteria; phylum Pseudomonadota; class Alphaproteobacteria; order Rhizobiales; family Xanthobacteraceae; genus Bradyrhizobium; species Bradyrhizobium nitroreducens. The sequence goes on along the minus strand of NZ_LFJC01000003.1, from coordinate 4,819,511 downwards.
ACGCCGGAAGAGCGCGCCTCCGTCTGCAATGCGCTGATCTTCAAGACCAACGTGCTGTGGGTGCAGCTCGACGCGCTCCAGCACGCCTATGTCGAGGGCAACATTCCGCCGGGCGCGTTCGTGCCCAAAGCGAGCTGAGAGGAACGGGAATGGCCGGGCCGCGGAACATCAGCGTCAGCGAGACGAGCCGCCCCGTGCTGCCGCGGCACGCCAAGCTGAAATATGACGAGACCCGCAAGGTCTGGGTGATCCTGGCGCCGGAACGCGTGCTTGCACCGGACGAGATCGCGGTCGAGGTCTTGCAGCTCTGCAACGGCGAGCGCAACGTCGGCAACATCGCCGATCAGCTTGCGGCGAAATACGCCGCGCCCCGCGAGGCGATCCTGGCCGACGTCGTCGTCATGCTGCAGGATCTTGCCGACAAGGGCTTTCTCACCGAGATCAGGGAGAAGACGCCATGAGCGACGTGCTCCCGAACATCCCTCCCGAAGCCAGCGACAGCCTCGCGGTGCTGGAGAAGCAGCGCTCGACGGCGGAGACCTTCGGCATTCCGCTCGCCGTTCTGCTCGAGATCACCCATCGCTGTCCGCTGCAATGCCCCTATTGCTCCAATCCGGTCGAGCTCGACCGCTCGGGCAAGGAGCTGACCACGGAGGAATGGAAGAAGGTCTTGGGCGAGCTCGCCGAGATCGGCGTGCTGCAGGTGCACTTCTCCGGCGGCGAGCCGACGGCGCGCAAGGACCTGGTCGAGCTGGTGAAGCATGCCACCGACGTCGGGCTCTACACCAACCTCATCACCTCGGCCGTGCTGCTGACGCGGGAGCGGCTGAGCGAGCTTGCCGAAGCCGGGCTCTGCCACGTGCAGATCTCCTTCCAGGGCATCGAGGAAGGGCTCGCCGACCGCGTCGCCGGCTACAAGGGCGGCCACCGCAAGAAGCTCGAAGTCGCCAGATGGACGCGCGAGCTCGATCTGCCGCTCACCGTGAACGCGGTGATGCATCGGCAGAATCTGCATCAGCTCCCCGACATCATCCAGATGTCCGTCGATCTCGACGCCGACCGGCTCGAGGTCGCCAATGTCCAGTATTACGGCTGGGCGCTGAAGAACCGCGCGGCGCTGATGCCGACGGTGGCGCAGCTGGACGCGTGCACTGACATCGTCGAGGCCGCGCGCGAGCGCCTGAAGGGCCGGCTGACGATCGACTATGTCGTACCTGACTACTACGCGCTGCGGCCGAAGAAATGCATGGGCGGCTGGGGCCGGCAGTTCTTCAACATCTCGCCCGCCGGCAAGGTGCTGCCGTGCCACGCCGCCGAGAGCATCACCGGGCTCGATTTCTTGTCGGTGCGCTCCAACCATTCGATCGCCTGGATCTGGCAGAACTCGGAGGCCTTCAACCGCTATCGCGGCACCGGCTGGATGAAGGAGCCGTGCAAATCCTGCGAATTCCGCGAGATCGATTTCGGCGGCTGTCGCTGCCAGGCCTTCGCGCTGACCGGCGATGCCGCCAACACCGATCCCGCCTGCGCGCTGTCGCCGCTGCACGAGACCATCTTCAAGCAGGCGGAAGCCGAGGCCGCGGGCGAAACCAGCCGCTTCCTCTATCGCAACTTCGCCGGCGGCACCCTGGAATCCGATAATGGGACCTGACGCCGACGCGGGCACGGCGGCCAAGGAAGCAGTCCGGCGCGCCGATCCCTTTGCGCCGCTGACCTCCGACATGCTCGACGTCGGCGACGGCCACGAACTCTACGTCGAAAGTGTCGGCCGCAGCGACGGCATCCCCGCGATCTATCTGCACGGCGGACCGGGGAGCGGCTGTCAGCCCGACCATCGCCGCCTGTTCGACCCCGACCGCTTCTGTGCGGTGCTGTTCGACCAGCGCGGTTGCGGCCGCAGCCGGCCCAAGGGCTCGCGCGAGCACAACACCACGGCGCACCTGATCGCGGACATGGAGAAGATCCGCGAGAAATTCGGCTTCGACCGCTGGATGGTGGTCGGCGGCTCCTGGGGAGCGACGCTGGCGCTGGCGTATGCGCAGGCGCATCCCGAGCGCGTCTCCGGCATTGCGCTGCGCGCGACGTTCCTCGGTACGCGGGCGGAAGTGGAGACGGCGTTCACGGTGCGCCTGCCGCAATTCTATCCCGCGCTGTCCGAAGATTTTCTGAGCGTGCTCCCGCTGGAAGAGCGGGACCGGCCGGTCGAAGCTTACTATCGCCGCATCCTCGATCCCGATCCTGCCGTTCACGGACCTGCCTCGCGGGCCTGGCACGACGCCGAGCGCGCCCTGTCGGAGCATAAGGCGGCGAAGACGCGGCTCGATCTCGCCACGCTGAACGTCTGGCGGACGCTGCCGGCCACGCCGTTCATGGAGGCGCATTATTTCGTCAATGACAGCTTCATGAACGAAGACCAGTTGCTGCGGAACGCGGGCCGGCTCGAAGGCATTCCCGGCATTATCGTGCAGGGCCGCTACGACCTGTTGTGTCCTCCCGAGACGTCCTATGCTCTCGCGAAAGTTTGGCCGGGTTCCGAGCTTCGCATCGTGGAAGAAGCCGGACATTCGCTCTATGATGCCGGCGTGAGGGACGCGGTGATGAAGTCGATCGCCGACCTCGCGTCGAAGGCCGCGCGCTAATGCGCGGAGGAAGGACAGCAAGAAGATGCCGCTCGCCGGGAAAGGCATGCTGCTGACGTCGATGAATATCGACGCGGCCGATGAGGCCGATTTCAACCGCTGGTACGATCGCGAACACCTCGAAGAGCGCGTCGCGATCGACGGATTTCTCGAAGCGCGGCGCTATGTCGCGCATGCAGCCAACCCCAAATATCTCTCGCTGTACTCGACCGAGACGCTCGACGTGCTCGACAGCCCCGCCTACCGGGCGCGGCTCGCCAATCAGACCGATTGGTCGCGGCGGTGCATGGCACGTTTCAAGGACATGCTGCGCGTGGTCGCGCGCATCACGATCAGCATCGGCACCGGACGCGGCGCCGCGCTTGGCCTCGTGCGGCTGCGGCCGACACCGGATAACGCCGGCCCATGGCGTGATGCACTGCAAGAAAAGCTGGTTCCCGGGAATCGCGAAGGCATCATCTCGATGCACCTGCTCGAGAGCGAGCCGGAATTGTCGGGCGCAATGGCGGGTATTCCGGCAGTGCGCAACGAAGGCGCGCGCGACTGGTTCGTGCTGATCGACGGCACGCATGTCGGCGCCGTCTCGGCCGTCATTGCCGAACGTTTCACCGGACCGGCTGCAGCGCCCTTCCCGCTTCCGGTCTCCGTCGGCACCTACAGCCTGATGTGGGACCTCGCGAAGAGCGATATCGCGAGCGGCTGAATCGCTCATCTGCAGCGCAACATATTGCGCCGCCGCATGCTTCGCGCGGCGCGTTAATGCTATGCGCGCGTGGCCCCCATGAAAGCGGGGACCTGCGAAACTTTGCCGTTGTACTTGGGAACGGTTCTAATAAGCTAACCCAATGACGTCATTCAGAAACCAGATCGCCGCGCGTTAAGCGCCGACAAGCTCAAAGAAAAGGCCGCCGGGTCTTTGAGCCTGCGCGGACGAGGGTAGGAATGAAACCGACCGATATTGCGGCCCCCGACTACTTTCACAAAGTGGTCGATTGCCAATGGGCTTGTCCTGCACACACCCCGGTTCCCGAGTACATCCGATTGATCGCACAAGGGCGCTACAGCGACGCCTACATGATCAACTGGAAATCGAACGTGTTTCCCGGAATCCTGGGACGCACCTGCGATCGTCCCTGCGAGCCGGCGTGCCGGCGCGGACGCGTCGAGGAGACGCCGGTCGCAATCTGCCGCCTCAAGCGCGTCGCGGCCGACTTCAAGGACGACATCAAGCAGCGCTTGCCGCGCCCGGCACCAAAGAACGGCAAGCGCGTCGCCCTCGTCGGTGGCGGCCCGGCCTCGCTGACCGTGGCGCGCGATCTGGCACCGCTCGGCTATCACTGCACCGTGTTCGACGGCGATCCCGAAGCCGGCGGCATGATGCGGACGCAGATCCCGAAATTCCGCCTGCCCAATTCCGTCATCGACGAGGAGACCGGCTACATCCTGGGTCTCGGCGTCGAGTTCAAGGGCGGGCACCGCATCGAGAGCATGAAGTCGCTGCTCGCGGAGAAATATGACGCGATCTTCGTCGGCTCCGGCGCGCCGCGCGGCCGCGAGCTCGACATTCCCGGCCGGAAAGAGGCCGCTGGCAACATCCATATCGGCATCGAGTGGCTGGCCTCGGTCTCGTTCGGCCATATCGACAAGATCGGCAAGCGCGTGATCGTGCTCGGCGGCGGCAACACCGCAATGGATTGCTGCCGCACCGCACGCCGGCTCGGCGGCGAAGACGTCAAGGTCATCGTGCGTTCGGGCTTCGAGGAGATGAAGGCCTCGCCCTGGGAGAAGGAAGACGCCCTTCACGAGGACATCCCGATCCTCAACTTCATGGTCCCCGTCGCGTTCATCCACGACAACGGCAAGCTCACCGGCGTCACCTTCCAGAAGGTGAAAGCCGAATACGACGCCAAGGGCCGCCGTAACCTCGTTCCCTCCGGCGACCCGGATCAGACCATTCCCTGCGACGACGTGCTGGTCGCGGTCGGCCAGGAGAATGCCTTCCCGTGGATCGAGCAGGATTGCGGCATCGAGTTCGACAAATGGCACATGCCAAAGGTCGATCCGAAGACCTTCGTCTCGACCAATCCAAAGGTCTTCTTCGGCGGCGACGCCGCGTTCGGCCCGAAGAACATCATCTGGGCGGTCGCGCACGGCCATGATGCGGCGCTGTCGATCCACAAGATGCTCTCGGGCGAGGACATTACCGAGCGCCCGCTGCCCGACGTGGAGGTGTCGTCGCAGAAGATGGGCATCCACGAATGGAGCTATGACAACGACGTCTCCATCGACAAGCGCTTCAAGGTGCCGCATCGCGACAAGGTGGTCGCGCTGAAGGACATCCGCGCCGAGGTCGAGCTCGGCTACGACGTCAAGCTCGCGCTCGGCGAAGCCCATCGCTGCCTGAACTGCGACGTGCAGACCGTGTTCTCGACCTCGCTCTGCATCGAGTGCGATGCCTGCGCCGACATCTGTCCGATGGACTGCATCACCTTCACCGCCAACGGCGAGGAAGGCGATCTGCGCCAGCGGCTGAAGGCCCCCTCCGCGCATCCGGATCAGGACCTCTACGTCTCCTCGGATCTCAAGACCGGGCGCGTGATGGTCAAGGACGAGGACGTCTGCCTGCATTGCGGGCTGTGCGCCGAGCGTTGTCCCACCGGAGCCTGGGACATGCAGAAATATTTCATCGAGATGACCCACGCAGGTTCGACATGTCCGACAAAAAGCCGATCAGCAGCGTAAACGACTTCGTCGTCCGCTTCGCCAACGTCAACGGCTCGGGCTCGGCCAGCGCCAACGAGATGTTCGCCCGCGCGATCCTGCGCCATGGCGTTCCGGTGTCCCCGCGCAACATCTTCCCCTCCAACATCCAGGGCCTGCCGACCTGGTACGAGGTGCGGGTGACCGAAGAGGGTCATCTGGGCGCCCGTGGCGGCGTCGACATGATGGTGGCGATGAACCCGCAGACCTGGGACAAGGACGTCGCCGGCATCGAACCCGGCGGCTATCTGTTCTACGACTCCACCAAGCCGATGCCGTCGACCAAGTTCCGCGACGACATCACCGTGATCGGCGTGCCGCTGACTGCCATCACCAACTCGACCTATACCGATCCGCGCCAGCGCCAGCTGTTCAAGAACATCATCTATCTCGGTGCGCTCTCGGCGCTGCTCGACATGGACCCCAAGCTGATCGAGCAGCTGATCGGCGAGCAGTACAAGGGCAAGGAGAAGCTGCTCTCCTCCAACGTCCACGCGCTGCATCTCGGCCGCGACTGGGCGCTGCAGAACCTGAAATGTCCGCTGGGACTGCGCGTCAAGAAGTCCGACAAGGTCGGCGACCGCATCTTCATCGAGGGCAACAGCGCCGCCGCGCTCGGCGCCGTCTATGGCGGCGCCACGGTGTGCGCCTGGTATCCGATCACGCCGTCCTCGTCGGTGGCGGAGGCCTTCACCGCCCATTGCAAGAAGTACCGGCACGATCCGGAAACGGGCAAGGCGAAATACGCGATCGTGCAGGGCGAGGACGAACTGGCCTCCATCGGCATCGTGATCGGCGCCTCCTGGAACGGCGCGCGTGCCTTCACGGCCACTTCCGGTCCCGGCATCTCGCTGATGACCGAGTTCATCGGCCTTTCATACTTTGCCGAGATCCCGGCCGTGATCATGAACATCCAGCGCGCCGGCCCCTCCACGGGCATGCCGACGCGCACCCAGCAATGCGACATCATCGCCTGCGCCTATGCCTCGCATGGCGATACCAAGCATGTGCTGCTGTTCCCGGAGGACCCGGCCGAAGCCTTCGAATTCGCAGCCGCCGCCTTTGATCTTGCCGAACGTCTCCAAACCACGATCTTCCTGATGCTCGACCTCGACATCGGCATGAACCACCGGCTCTGCCGTCCGCTGAAGTGGGACGACGCCAAGCAATATGACCGCGGCAAGGTGATGACCGCGGAGATGCTGGAAGAAGGCCGCGACTTCGGTCGCTATCTCGACGTCGATGGCGACGGCATTCCCTACCGCACCTATCCCGGCACGCATCCGACCAAGGGCTCCTACTTTACCCGCGGCACGTCGCGCGATCGCTATGCCCGCTACTCCGAGGAAGGCTCGGTCTATGCAGACAACATGCAGCGCCTGGTGCGCAAGTTCGAGACCGCGCAGGACCTGGTGCCGCGGCCGCTGCAGGCCAATGCGGAGCGGCCGACCAAATATGGCGTGATCTATTTCGGCTCAACCTCGCCGGCGATGGACGAGGCGATTGGCTTGTTGGAAGCACGCGGGCATCAGCTCGACCGCCTGCGCATCCGCGCCTTCCCGTTCCACTCCAGCGTCGCGAGCTTCCTCGCCGAACACGATTTCGTCTACGTGGTCGAGCAGAACCGCGACAGCCAGCTCCGTCAGCTCATCGTCAACGAGAACGGCATCGATCCGGTGCGGCTGGTGCCGATCGTGCACTATGACGGCACCCCGATCACCGCCCGCTATATCGCAAAAGCCATTGGCGACCACCAGGATCACCTCAAGGTGACCCCGCTCCGCAAGGCCGTGTCATGACATACACTTTACTCTCTCCTTCGTCATGCCCGGGCCTGACCCGGGCATCCACGCCTTTCTTCCTTGCCGCCAAGACGTGGATGGCCGGGACAAGCCCGGCCATGACGCGGCTGGGATCGCAGGTGCTCGCATGACCTACATTGCAAAGCCGAAATTCCATCATCCCGGGCTGAAGAAGAACGAGCTCGGCTACACGCATCGCGACTACGAAGGAAAAATATCGACGCTGTGCGCGGGCTGCGGCCACGATTCGATCACGGCCTCGATCATCGAGGCCTGCTACGAGCTCTCGATCGAGCCGCATCGGGTGGCGAAGATCTCCGGGATCGGCTGCTCGTCGAAGACGCCGGATTATTTCCTCGGCAATTCGCACGGCTTCAACTCCGTGCACGGCCGCATGCCAAGCGTGCTCACGGGCGCCAATCTCGCCAACCGCGATTTGATCTATCTCGGCGTCTCCGGCGACGGCGATTCCGCCTCGATCGGGTTCGGCCAGTTCGCGCATTCGATCCGGCGCGGCGTCAACATGACCTATATCGTCGAGAATAACGGCGTCTATGGCCTGACCAAGGGCCAGTTCTCGGCCACCGCCGACCGCGGCTCGAAGAGCAAGAAGGGCGTCACCAATACCGACAACGCCATCGACCTCGTCGCGATCGCGCTGCAGTTGGGGGCGACTTTCGTCGCGCGCTCTTTCTCCGGCGACAAGACCCAGCTGGTGCCGCTGATCGCGGCCGCGATCCGCCACAAGGGCGCGTCCTTCATCGACGTCATCAGCCCCTGCATTGCCTTCAACAACCATGCCGGCTCGACCAAGAGCTTCGACTATGTCCGCGAGCACAACGACGCCGTGAACCGGCTCGACGTGCTGGTCGGCCGCGATCCCATCGCGGTGGACTACGCCCCGGGCACGGTGCAGGTGGTCGAGCAGCATGACGGCAGCAAGATCGCGCTGCGCAAGATCGACGCCGATTACGATCCGCACGACCGGCTCGGTGCCCAGACCTTCCTCGCACGGCACGCCGCCAAGGGGCAGATCGTCACCGGGCTTCTGTACGTCGATCCCGATGCGGAGGATCTGCACGAGCATCTCAATACGGTCGAGACCCCGCTCAACACGCTGGAAGCGGACACGCTGTGCCCAGGCTCGGCAGTGCTGGACAAGATCAACGCCAGCCTGCGCTGACGAATTGGCGGCGTCGGTCCTCTCTTCCCGACGATCGCAGGGCACTGCTCTAATGGGCAGGCTCGGGTTCGGTCTTGGGCTGGGCCGTATAGGCCAGGCGGCCGGCCTTCCAATATTGCTTGCAGGTTTCCAGCAGCGTTTCGCCGTCCATGGTCAGGCCGCCGGGATTGATCACCATGCCCTCCGCGCCCACCGCCTTGTTCATCATCGAGACGATGCGCTTCAGCAGACCGACGTCGAAACGGTCGGCGATCAGCGGATCGAGCTTGAGCACCACGATCACCTGACTGCGAAACTGCCAGGCCGAGATGTCCCGCACGGACCTCCAGGAGATGGTGTCATCGGCGATGCGGGTGTCGCGAATACCGACGCGGGTGATGAAGAGGACCGGCTGCCGGGTCGAGACAAGGCGCCATAGCGTCCTGCAGGTCACGAAGCCGAACACCACGACGCCAAGAAAACTACCCGCGATCTGGAATTCGGAGACGGTCTTGACGTGAAACCAGTTGAACGCGATCGCGGCGCACACAAGCGTCAGCAGCACGCCGGCCGCGAGCATCTTCAGCAGCCGCAGCACCGAATAGCCGATCGCAAGGTTGGGCAAGTTCTGACTTACGGACATGTTGACCGCCACCAGTCATCTGCAGCACCCGGGGGTTTACCAACCCTCATCCTTCCAGTCTGTTAAGACTGGAACCTTGCGCGAGGCTGCCCACAAGACCTGCGGCCGGGAGGGCTTGAACGCGCCGCCCGCCGCCTGCGACTAACCGCCAGTCGGCTCCTGCCGTTGCGGGTCGATGTTGGTTCAAACGCGAAGATGCGATCATGAAGCTTGCTCTTGTCCTGCCGCTCGCCCTTGCCGCCTTCGTCGGCGTCGCCCATGCCGAAGACTCCGACAAGGTCCGGGAGACCACAAACGCCGAGGCCGACGCCTTCAATGCGCGGCTCTATGGGGCGACGCCGGGCGACAAGGCCTATGCCTGCTTCGTCCGTCGCTATGACGCCGAGCATCTGGCGCGGCATCCCAAGCAGAAGGTCGCGTCCATGAAGCTGCTGATCTCGGCGGAAGCCGACAAGGAGGACAAGCGGCTGCATAATTCCTTCCGCCTGGGCTTTCGCTACCGTCACCGCTCCGGCGATTTCGATTCCAGCGGCTCGTGCGGCAGCCACGCGGTGCTGCTCAGCCAGGGCGACGAGGTGCGCATGGGCTGCGGCGTCGACTGCGAAGGTGGCGGCATCGAAGTGGCGCTGTCCAAGGACAACAAATCTGCCATCGTCCGGCTTGAGCAGGTCCGGGTCTGGCAGAACAACAAGCCGGACGACGAGGCGGAGCAATCGCTGGTCGCCGGCGCCGACGACAAAATCTTCCGCCTCGACCGCACTGACACCAGCGAATGCGCTGGGCTGGTGACCGACCGCAAGGAACTCGCCGCGCTGCGTCACAAGTGATATCTGTCCGGCGATGCCAGGCTTGAAGGAGATCGCCATGAACCGCCGCAACATCCTGTGGAGCGCCATCTCGACCTTGGGCGCGGCGCTCGGCGCCTCCAGCGCAAAGGCCGCGACGGACCCGGGCGCCGGCAACAAGCTGAAGGTCGTCTATCACCTCAGCGACGCCGAGAAGGTCAATTTCGTGCTCGGCAACATCCAGAACCACATCGACGGCGTCGGCGGCCCCGAGCATGTCACGATCGCGCTGGTGATCCACGGACCCGCGCTGAAGGCGTTTCACGCCGCGCAGGCCAATTCCGATCTCAGCAAGCGCGTCGGTGAATTCTCCAAGGACGGCGTCGAGTTAGCGGCCTGCGGCAACACGATGAAGGCGCAGAACGTCACGTTGAAGGAATTGCTGCCGGGCTTCGTCAGCGCAGAAAAGGGCGGCGTAGTTCGGTTGGCCGAGCTGCAGTCGCAGGGGTATCTCTATTTGCGGCCGTGAGATTGCTGCAGCCCCGTCATTGCTGTGCGGGTCCGCGCGAAGCGCGGCCCGATGACAGGCTCCGCGAGACAATCCAGAATCCCTTCGCGGAGACGGTCTGGATTGCCTCGTCGCAAGGGCTCCTCGCAATGACGGGAGAGAGGGCCGCGCGAGCCACCATCATTTCCCTACCGCTCTTGACATATCCATAACCCGCCAGTTATGAGTTTATCCATAACTTCCTGGTTATGGATCCTCCATGGCACCCGCTCCCGACCTCCTGTTCAGGACGCTCGCCGACCCCACGCGGCGGGCGATCTTCGAGCGGCTGTGCCGCGAGGGCGAGCAGACGGTCGGGGCACTGACGGCGACTTCGGGCGTTTCCCAGCCGGCGGTGTCAAAACATCTCGGCGCACTGAAGCAGGCGGGCCTCGTGCGCGACCGGCATGAGGGACGGCAGACCCATTACAGCGCGCAGCCCGGCGCGCTCGATCCGCTGATCGACTGGACCAGCCAGATGGCCTCCTTCTGGCAGAGGCGGCTCGACGCACTCGACGATCTCCTGAAGAGGATGGACCAATGACTGGAACCTCGGGCCAAACACGCTCGGTGATCGTCGAGCGCGAATTCGCCTTCCCGCCCGAACGGCTCTGGCGCGCGCTGACGCAGCCGCATCTGATCGAGGAATGGCTGATGAAGAACGACTTCAAGCCGACCGTCGGCCATCGCTTCAACCTGCGCGGCGAATGGGGCGGCGTACTGGACTGCGAGGTGCTCACCATCGAGCCGCAGAAGACGCTCGCCTACACCTGGAATTTCTCGCACGAGGATGCCGCGTTCGACCTGAAAAGCGTCGTGACCTTCACGCTGACGCCGACCAGCGCCGGCACGCATCTGCGCGTCGAGCAGGCCGGCTTCAGCCCGACGCAGAAGCAGGCCTTTGGCGGCGCGCATGCCGGCTGGAAGCAGTTCTTCAACAAGCTGGACGAGCTGCTGGCGCGGTCTGGCTAGACGCGTCCATTCCAACCCTTGCAAAGGAGGTCCGTTGACCATGTGGATTCGACAAACCCATCGCTGGCTGTCCATCGCCTTTACCCTCGCGGTGATCGCCAATATCGTCGCCATGATCATGCAGCTCGATGCCGCCTGGATCGGCTTCCTGGCGCTCGTGCCGTTGGTCCCGCTGCTCGCGACCGGGCTCTATCTGTTCGCACTGCCTTATCTCGGTCGGCGCAGCGCGCATGGTGAGGCGAGGTCATGAAGAAGGCGGTGGCGAAGAAGAGCGCGGCGAAGGCGACGGACGGAGCCTCGCCCTCCAGGATGATCGACGGCAGGATCAAGGAGCTCGGCGACTGGCGCGGCGAGATGCTGGCGCGGGTCCGCGGCCTGATCAAGCAGGCCGTCCCTGATGTCGTCGAGGAATGGAAGTGGCGCGGCGTGCCCGTGTGGGAGCACGACGGCATCATCTGCACCGGCGAGACCTACAAGGAGGTCGTGAAGCTGACCTTTGCCAAGGGCGCGGCGCTGGACGACCCGGCAGGCCTGTTCAACTCCAGCCTCGACGGCAATGTGCGCCGCGCGATCGACATTCGCGAAGGCGAGAAGATCAACGAGAAGGCGCTGAAGGCGCTGATCCGCGCGGCGGTGGAGCTGAATGCGAGCAAGGTGAAGAAGAAGCCGGTGAGGAAGCGGTCGGCATAGAGCTTTTCGGGCCGATGCAAGTGCTTGGGTAGCGGCCGGAGCAAGCGCCTCGTCCTTCGAGACGACCGCTTCGCGGTCTCCTCAGGATGAGGCTAATCAGCGTCTCTGTTTTGAAGTTGCAGCCACACACTCCGTCCTCATCCTGAGGGCCCGCCAAAGGCGGGCGTCTCGAAGGATGAGCCGCGGGCGAGTTTGGGCGCCGCGTCGGCACCTCACGCCACCGCGGCGGGAATCGGGCGCGGGCTCACGACGTATTCGCGCAAAACCTTGTCGTTGGCGTCGACCTCGATCAGCGCGACATCGTAGGTCCAGAGATCGGCGAGATGCTGCAACACGCGCTTGGCGTCGGTCTCGTTGAGCTGCGAACCCTTGATGACGTGGTGGTGCAGGATCAGGCGGCGATCACCGGAGAGATCGACGTCGACCACTTCGATATTGGCGTCGATGTAGCCGACATCGTGCTGCCGCGCCAGCTCGCGGCGAACGCGGCGGAAGCCGCGCTCGTCGTGAATGGCATCGACGCGGATGCCGGCGCGCTCCTCGGGATCGTCGTGCAGGTGGAACATGCGGAGGTGCCGCATCAACTTCGGGCTCAGGAACTGGCCGATGAAGCTTTCGTCGCGGTAATTGGCCCAGACGTCGCGCAGCACGCCCATGACGTCGTTCTTGCCGGCGATGTCGGGGAACCACTCGCGGTCCTCGGCCTCCGGATTGGTGACGATGCGCTCGATGTCCTGCATCATCGCAAAGCCGAGCGCATAGGGATTGAAGCCGGAGAACCGCGGGTCGTCGAATTCGGGCTGGAAAACCACGTTGGTGTGTGACCCTAGGAATTCGAGGAAGTTGCCGTCGGTGATGCGGCCCTGCTGATGCAGCTTGGTCATGATGCGATAATGGACGTAGGTCGCCGTCCCCTCGTTCATCACCTTGGTCTGGCTCTGCGGGTAGAAATATTGCGCGATGTGGCGAACGATGCGCAAAAGCTCCCGCTGCCACGGCGCCAGCCGCGGCGCGCTCTTCTCCAGGAAGTAGAGCAGGTTTTCCTGCGGCAGGCCAAGCAGCTTGCGGCGGCGCTCGACCGACAGCGCGGAGCGGCTCTTGCTCTTGCCGGCCGGCACGGTGCGCCAGAGGTCGTTGAAGACCTCCTCCTCATGCTGGCGGCGGCGCCCTGCCCGCTTCTCCTCGGCGCGCAAATCCAGTTTCTTCTTGCCGGGATAGCGGTCGATGCCATGCGACATCAGCGCGTGCGCGGCGTCCAGCGTGCGCTCGACCTCGACGCGGCCGTAACGCTCCTCGCATTGCATGACGTAGTTCTTGGCGAAGTCGAGATAGTCCAGGATGCCGTCGGCGTCGGTCCACTGCTTGAACAGGTAATTGTTCTTGAAGAAATGGTTGTGGCCGAAGGCGGCGTGGGCGATCACCAGCGTCTGCATCGTCGCCGTGTTCTCCTCCATCAGGTAGGAGATGCAGGGCGAGGAGTTGATCACGATCTCATAGGCGAGCCCCATCAGGCCCTTGCGATAGGAGGCCTCGTGGAACGCAAAATGCTTGCCGAACGACCAATGCTTGTAGAACAGCGGCATGCCGACGGAGGAATAGGCATCCAGCATCTGCTCGGCGGTGATCACCTCGATCTGGTTCGGATAGACGTCGAGCCCGAGATCCTTCAGCGCCACCTCCTCGCAGGCATCGGTGATGCGCTGCAAGGTGTGAAAATCCCAATCCGCGCCTTCGAACAATCGTTCCGTCATGGAGCGGCCTTCTCCTGGGCAGTTTCGCGACGCTGAAACAAATCGTGGAACACCGGAAATATCTCGCTGCGTTCCGAGACCTTGCGCATCGAGAGCGGCGCGCCGCCGTTGCGCAGGCGCTCATAGAGAGTCCAGAGCGAGGAGTCGGAGAGATCGAAGGCGCTGCCGCCTGATTCCCCGACCTCGAGATAGGCAAAGAACTGGCAGACCGGCAGGATCTTGTCGGTCAGCAGCATGCCGGTGAGCTCGCCATCGGAATAGGAATTGTCGCCGTCGGAGGCTTGTGCGGCGTAGATGTTCCAGTCCGAGGGATTGAACCGCTCGCGCACGATCTCGTGCATCGCCTGCAGCGCGCTGGAGACCAGCGTGCCGCCCGAGGCCGGACCGTAGAAGAAGGTCTGCTCGTCCACTTCCTCGGCGCGGTCGGTGTGACGAATGAAGACGATCTCGACATGCTTGTAGCGGCGCTTCAGGAACACGTAGAGCAGCATATAGAAGCGCTTGGCGAGATCCTTCATGTGCTCGGACATCGAGCCCGAGACGTCCATCAGGCAGAACATCACCGCCTGGGCCACCGGCCGCGGCACCTTCTCGTAGCGGCGGTAGCGGATGTCGAGCGGGTCGATGAAGGGGATGCGCTTGGTCTTCGCCTGGAGCTTTTCGAGCCGGGCGAGCAGCACCTCGCGCTCGTCCTCGTCGGTGCAGGCGGCGATCGCCGCCTCCAGCTCCTCGATCTCGTCCTTGCGCGGACGCTTGAGCGCGATGCGGCGGGCCAGCGCGAGCTTCACCGTCCGGCTCACCGAGATGTTGGCAGGCGAGCCCGACGTGGTGTAGCCGGCGCGCTGGATGCCCTCGCTTTCGGTCTGCGCGATCTTGCGCTTGGCGAGATCCGGCAGCTCGAGATCGTCGAGGAAGAGGTCGACGAACTCGTCACGGCTCAGCACGAAGCGGAACGCGTCCTCGCTGTCGCCTTCGCCGGGGCCGGAATCCTTGGCGCTGCCCTGGCCCGAGCGCTGCAGATAGTCGCCCTCGATGAACTTCTTGTTGCCGGGCAGCACCATGTCGCGCGTGCCGCCTTCGCGGCGGAAGCGCGGCTCGTGCATGCCGTCGAGGGGGATCGTGACTTCGCCCCCCTCCAGGACGTCCTTGATGTCGCGTTCCTGCGAGGTCTTCTTGACGGCGCCCTGCACCAGGGATTTGGCCCGACGCAAGAACCGCTGGCGGTTCTCAAGACTCTTGCCGCCTGGATTCAGGCGCCTGTCAATAATGTGAATGGGCACTTTACCATTCGCCTCCCATCCGCCTCAACCGGCCTGCTTCACGCGCATGTACCATTCGACGAGCCGGCGAACCTGACGCTCGGTGTAGCCGCGCTCCACCATGCGTGCGACGAACTCGCCGTGCTTCTTCTCCGTCTCGCCGTCCTTCTTCGAGCCGAAGGAGATGACCGGAAGCAGATCCTCGACCTGGGAGAATATCCTCTTTTCGATCACGTCGCGAATCTTCTCGTAGGAGGTCCAGGTCGGATTCTTGCCGCCGTTCTGGGCCCGGGAGCGTAACGAGAATTTGACGACCTCGTTGCGGAAGTCCTTGGGGTTGGCGATGCCCGCCGGCTTCTCGATTTTGGTCAATTCCTGGTTCAACAATTCGCGATCGAGCAGCTGGCCGGTGTCGGGATCCTTGAAGTCCTGGTCCTCGATCCATGCATCCGCATAGTCGACATAGCGGTCGAACAGGTTCTGGCCGTAATCCGAGTAGGATTCCAGATACGCCTTCTGGATCTCGTTGCCGATGAACTCGGCGTAGCGCGGCGCAAGGTCGGCCTTGATGAATTCGAGATAGCGCTTCTCGACTTCCTCCGGCAGCTGCTCGCGGCGGATCGACTGCTCCAGCGCGTACATCAGATGCACGGCGTCGGCGGCGACCTCCTGCGGGTCGTGGTTGAAGGTGGCAGCCAGGATCTTGAAGGCGAAGCGGGTCGAGACGCCGTCCATGCCTTCGTCGACGCCGGCGGCGTCGCGATATTCCTGCACGCTGCGCGCCTTCGGATCGGATTCCTTCAGGCTCTCGCCGTCGTAGACCCGCATCTTGGCATATATCGTGGAATTCTCGTGCTTGCGCAGGCGCGACATCACCGAGAAACGCGCCAGCGTCTCCAGCGTCGACGGCGCGCAAGGCGCCGATGCGAGCTCGGAGCCCTGGATCAGCTTCTCGTAGATCTTCTGCTCCTCCGTGATGCGCAGGCAGTAAGGCACCTTGATCACGCAGATGCGGTCGATGAAGGCCTCGTTGTTCTTGTTGGACTTGAAGCTCGCCCACTCGGCTTCGTTCGAGTGTGCGAGAATGACGCCCGTGAACGGGATCGCGCCGATGTTCTCGGTGCCGATATAGTTGCCCTCCTGCGTCGCGGTGAGCAGCGGGTGCAGCATCTTGATCGGCGCCTTGAACATCTCGACGAACTCGAGCACGCCCTGGTTGGCGCGATTGAGGCCGCCGGAATAGCTGTAGGCGTCGGGATCGTTCTGCGCGTAGGTCTCGAGCTTGCGGATGTCGACCTTACCGACCAGCGAGGAGATGTCCTGGTTGTTCTCGTCACCGGGCTCGGTCTTGGCGATTCCGATCTGGCGCAGCCGCGACGGCTGGATCTTGGCGACGCGGAATTGCGAGATGTCGCCGCCGAAGGCCTCAAGCCGCTTGTAGCACCACGGGCTCATCAGGCCGGTGAGACGACGGCGCGGAATGCCGTACTTTTCTTCCAGCATCGGGCCGAGCTGATCGGGATCGAACAGGCTGAGCGGGCTCTCGAACACGGGCGAGAGTTCGTCGCCGGCCTTGAGCACGTAGATGGGATGCACCTCCATCAGCGACTTCAGCCGCTCGGCCAGCGAAGACTTGCCGCCGCCGACCGGCCCGAGCAGATAGAGGATCTGCTTGCGCTCCTCCAGGCCCTGCGCCGCGTGGCGGAAGAAACCGACGATGCGCTCGATGGTTTCTTCCATGCCGTAGAAGCCGGCGAAGGCCGGATAGGTACGGATCGTGCGGTTCAAAAAAATACGGCCAAGGCGTGGGTCCTTGGCCGTGTCAATCGTCTGGGGTTCTCCGATCGCTGCTAGCAGTCGTTCGGCCGCGTTCGCGTATTTCATGGGATCGCTTCGACACGATTCCAGATATTCCGCCATCGACATGTCGTGCTGGCTTCTCGCCTCGAACGACCGAGCGAAAGCGTTGAATAGAGAATCGTTGTACATGATCCCTCTCCGCGTGAGTTCCGCCACAAGCTGAAACGAAAGCAGTTACCGGACCGTTCCTCAGGCCGTTTCGAATCAGCGTGAGCACATGACGATCATTGGACACCCGGGTGCCAACACGACGCAACGCACAACGTAGGCACTCGTTGAGTTACGAACAGGCACATGCCCGTAATTTGTGCGAATCTCTGTCTATATTGGCTCATTTCCAGAAAATGTCACTTGGTCGCAACATCCGGGCGTTACCGGGGATGCGTCCATCCGGCGTTGCAGCATAGCGATCCGCGAACGGCGATCTTATGACGCTTGTACGGCGAAGCCTTGAGTGCCGCGTTCATCTTCCTGCTGCAATGCGGTGCGCGGCGTGCTGGCAGCGTGAGCGTCGCGGCAGGCACGCAGCACTGTATCAAAATCGGCCGCCAGCCCCTCCGACCGGATGAGGATACGATCGCTCTCCGCGCGGCGGGCCAGATTGCGGATGCTGCGGAGCTGCCGCAGCAAGGCCGGCGTCGGCGTCAGCACGATCGTCATGTGGCCGCGGCGTTGTTCAGCCGAAATCTCCGCAATCGAGTCCCACGGCAGAAATTCATTGCCGATGCGGAGATCGCGGATGCCGTAGGGGGTGACGACCACCACTGCTCCCCGTTCGGTGGGAAGCATCCAGATCAGCCGGATCGTCGTCAGGGAGAACACCACGACGCCGGCAAATCCGGCCATCGTGTCGTAGTCGCCAAGCCCGCCCCACCAGTCGAACGCAAGGGTCGCGCTGAACAGGGTCATGGCAAAGCCGACCGCGACCAGCAGGCGGAGCGGGCTGGTACATGGGCCCACTTCGAGATCGTAGGACGTGTCGGCGCCTCCGGTCGGCGCGACCGGACCATTGGCGACGGCGAACGCAAGACCGTCAGCTTTTGCCTGCATGCCTTCCCCCAGCATGGCCATTCGCGGCCGAGCCACGATGCACCAGACGGATTGGACTCCGCTGATGGCACTCGACGCAAACGCCGGCTGACAAGACGGACTGACAACGCGCGGCCGACGTTACGCAACCAGACCCCGGCCGATCGTCGGCCAACGACTTTTTCCGCAACAACCGCTACTGCCGCCCGGATCGCCATGATCGCGACGGAGTTACACTGGAGGGTATGACGCCTGTACCCTTGATTGGTTCCCTCAGGTGCGCATGTAAGCTAGAGGATAGCGCGTCAGGACCGGCGCGGAAACCCCTCGCCCGCAGGCTTGGAGATAAATAAGCATCATGAATCCCGTCAAAGAACTGGAAAAGCACGGACAAGCCGTCTGGCTGGACTTCCTGGCCCGTGGCTTCATCGCCAAGGGCGACCTGAAGCGCCTGATCGACACCGACGGCGTCAAGGGCGTCACCTCCAATCCCTCGATCTTCGAGAAGGCGATCGGCAGCTCGGACGAGTACGACGCCCCGATCGGCAAGGCGCTGAAGCGCGGCGACCGGACCGTGGCCGACCTGTTCGAGGCCGTCGCGGTCGAGGACATCCAGAACGCCGCCGACGTGCTCCGCCCGGTCTACGACCGCCTCAAGGGCGGCGACGGCTATGTCAGCCTGGAGGTCTCGCCCTATCTCGCCATGGACACATCAGGCACCGTGGCCGAGGCGCGGCGGCTCTGGAAGGACGTCGGCCGCAAGAACCTGATGGTGAAGGTGCCGGCAACGCCAGAGGGCCTGCCGGCGATCGAGACGCTGATCGGCGAGGGCATCAGCATCAACATCACGCTGCTGTTCTCCAAGGCGGTCTACCTTCAGGTCGCAGAAGCCTACATCGCGGGCCTCGAAAAATACGTCGCCGGGGGCGGCGACCCCTCCCATGTCGCGAGCGTGGCGAGCTTCTTCGTGAGCCGCATCGATTCCGTGGTCGACAAGCAGCTCGACGAGAAGATCGCCCGCGCCAACGATCCATCCGAGAAGGAGCGGCTCGCCGCACTCAAGGGCAAGGTCGCGATCGCCAACGCCAAGGTCGCCTACCAGGATTACAAGCGCCTGTTCGCAGGTCCCCGCTGGGACAAGCTCGCCGCCAAGGGTGCCAAGCCGCAGCGCATGCTGTGGGCCTCGACCGGCACCAAGAACAAGGATTACAGCGACGTCCTCTATGTCGAGGAGCTGATCGGCCCCGACACCATCAACACCGTGCCGCCGGCGACGCTGGATGCGTTCCGCGACCACGGCAAGCCGCGCGACAGCCTGGAGGAGAACGTCGACGACGCGAGGCGCGTGCTGGAGGAGCTGGAGCGCTCCGGCATCTCGCTCGATGCGATCGCCGAGGAACTGGTCAAGGACGGCGTCAAGCTGTTCGCGGACGCCGCCGACAAGCTCTACGGCGCGGTCGCCCACAAGCGCGCCACCGTGCTTGGACCGGCGATCGACCGCCAGCAGCTGTCGCTTGGCGAGGGCCTCGGCAAGGCGCTGGCCAAGAGCACCGAGGAATGGCGCACATCGGCCAAGATCCGCAGGCTGTGGCAGCGCGACAAGTCGGTCTGGACCGGTGCGGACGAAGACAAATGGCTCGGCTGGCTCGACAGCGCCGCCAAGGCCGACGTGGCCGACTACGAGGATTATGCCGGCCGGGTGAAGGGCCAGAAATTCTCCGACGCCGTCGTGCTCGGCATGGGCGGCTCGAGCCTCGGCCCTGAAGTGCTGGCCGAGACCTTCGGCAAGAAGCCCGGCTTCCCCAAGCTGCATGTGCTCGACTCCACCGATCCGGCGCAGGTGCGGGCGATGGAATCGAAGATCGACATCGCCAACACCGTGTTCATCGTCTCGAGCAAGTCGGGCGGCACCACCGAGCCGAACGCGATGAAGGACTATTTCCACGAGCAGGTTGCCAAGGCGGTCGGGCCCAAGGTGAAGACCGGCCATCGCTTCATCGCGGTGACCGATCCGGGCTCATCGCTGGAGAAGGCGGCGAAGAAGCTGAACTACGCCCGCATCTTCCATGGCGAGCCCTCGATCGGCGGCCGCTATTCGGTGCTGTCGCCGTTCGGCCTGGTGCCGGCGGCAACCGCCGGCATCGACGTCAAGACGTTCGTCAAGCATGCGCTGGCTATGGCGCGCTCCTGCGGACCGGACGTGCCGCCGAGCGAGAACCCCGGCGTGCAGCTCGGCCTTGCCATGGGCCTCGCCGGGCTCGAAGGCCGCGACAAGGTGACAATCCTGGCGTCGAAGAAGATCGCCGATTTCGGCGCCTGGGCCGAGCAGCTGATCGCGGAATCGACCGGCAAGGACGGCAAGGGCCTGATCCCGATCGAGGGCGAGCCGCTGGGCGCCCCTTCCGTCTACGGCAACGACCGCTTCTTCATCGACATCCGCATCGAAGGCGAGGCGGACGCGGCGCATGACTCGGCTCTCGCCGGGATCGAGGCCGCAGGACATCCCGTCGTACGCATCGTCATGAAGTCGATCGAGCATCTCGGCCAGGAGTTCTTCCGCTTCGAGATGGCAACGGCGGTTGCGGGCTCGGTCCTCGGCATCAACCCGTTCGACCAGCCCGACGTGGAGGCGGCCAAGATCAAGACCCGCGAGCTCACGGCATCGTTCGAAAAGACCGGCGCGCTGCCGGCGGAGAAGCCGGTGGTGAGCACGAACGAGGCCGATCTCTACACCGATGACGCCAACGCCACGGCGCTCCGCGCCGCCGGCGCCAATGGCGATCTCAGATCCTGGCTGAAGGCGCATCTGTCGCGCTCGGGCGATGGGGACTATGTCGCCCTGCTCGGCTATGTCGTGCGCGACAAGGCCACGATCGATGCGCTGCAGGCCATGCGGCTCGAGGTGCGCGAGAAGCGGCATGTCGCGACCTGCGCCGAGTTCGGACCGCGCTTCCTGCACTCGACGGGGCAGGCCTACAAGGGCGGACCCGACAGCGGCGTATTCCTCCAGATCACCGCTGACGACACCAAGGACCTCCAGGTGCCGGGCCAGAAGGCCAGCTTCGGCGTGATCAAGGCGGCGCAGGCGCGCGGCGATTTCGACGTGCTCACGGAACGCGGCCGGCGCGCGCTGCGCGTGCACCTCAAGGGCGGGCTCAAGAAGGGTCTTGCCGCGCTCAATGCGGCGCTCAACGACGCGCTCACTTAAGGAATATTGCAAATGCAACTCGGCATGATCGGCCTCGGCCGGATGGGCGGCAACATCGTTCGCCGGCTGATGCGCCACGGACATTCGACCGTGGTCTACGACAAGGACACCAAGGCCGTCACCGGCCTTGCCGCTGACGGCGCGGTCGGCTCAGCGACGCTGGAAGAATTCGTCGGCAAGCTCGAGCGGCCGCGCACGGCATGGGTGATGCTGCCTGCGGGGCACATCACCGAAACGACGATCGACACCATCGCGGCCGTGATGCAGGAAGGCGATGTGATCATCGACGGCGGCAACACCTTCTGGCAGGACGACGTCCGCCGCGGCAAGGCGCTGAAGGCGCGTGGCATCCACTATGTCGACGTCGGCACATCAGGCGGCGTCTGGGGCCTCGACCGCGGCTATTGCATGATGATCGGCGGCGAGAAGCAGGTGGTCGACCGGCTCGATCCGATCTTCGCCGCACTCGCGCCCGGCGCCGGAGACATTCCGCGCACCGAGGGACGCGAAGGCCGCGATCCCCGCATCGAGCAGGGCTATATCCATGCCGGCCCCGTCGGCGCCGGCCACTTCGTCAAGATGATCCATAACGGCATCGAATACGGCCTGATGCAGGCCTATGCCGAAGGGTTCGACATCCTCAAGAACGCCAACATCGACGCGCTGCCCGCGGACCATCGCTACGATTTCGATCTCGCCGACATCGCGGAGGTGTGGCGGCGCGGCAGCGTGATCCCGTCATGGCTGCTGGACCTCACCTCGACGGCGCTCGCCGACAGTCCGCAGCTCGCCGAATATTCCGGCTTCGTCGAGGATTCCGGCGAAGGCCGCTGGACCGTGAATGCCGCGATCGACGAGGCCGTGCCGGCCGAGGTCCTGACCGCGGCGCTCTACACACGTTTCCGTTCCCGTCGGGAACACACCTTCGCCGAGAAAATTCTCTCCGCGATGCGTGCGGGGTTCGGCGGGCACAAGGAGCCGAAGCAGCCGGGCGTTTCGAGACCGAAATAGCAAAGTCAAGGCCGATAGTTCGTGACAAAAGACCCGCAAGCCAAGCGCAAGCCGGAAAATTGCGCCTTCGTCATCTTTGGCGTGACCGGCGACCTCACCCATCGCCTGGTGATGCCCTCGCTCTACAATCTCGCGGCCGAACATCTGTTGCCGGAAAAGTTCTGCGTCGTCGGCGTCGCCCGCAAGAGCCAGTCGGATGACGAGCTGCGCAGCAGCCTGCTGAAGGGACTGCGCGAGTTCGCGACCCGTCCCATTGACGACGACATCGCCACGAGGCTGCTGGAATGCGTGACCTTCGTCGAGGCCGATCCGAAGGATCCGCCTTCCTTTGATCGCCTGCGCGCGCATCTGGATTCGCTGGAATGCGCGCAGGACACCGGGGGCAACCGGCTGTTCTATCTGGCAACGCCGCCCTCGGCGTTTGCGCCGACTGCGCGCGAGCTCGGCCGCACCGGCATGATGAAGGAGAACGGCGCCTGGAGGCGTCTGGTGATCGAAAAGCCGTTCGGCACCGATCTGGCCTCGGCGCGCGCGCTCAACACCGAACTCTTGAAGATCATGGAGGAGCACCAGATCTACCGGATCGATCATTATCTCGGCAAGGAGACGGTGCAGAACATCCTGGTGCTGCGTTTTGCCAACGGCATGTTCGAGCCGATCTGGAATCGCAACCACATCGACCATATCCAGATCACGGTGGAGGAGAAGCTCGGCGTCGGCCATCGCGGCGGCTTCTACGATGCCACCGGCGCTTTGCGCGACATGGTGCCGAACCATCTGTTCCAGCTGATGTCGCTGGTGGCGATGGAGCCGCCCGCACGTTTCGACGCACATTCCGTGCGCTCCGAGAAGGCCGACGTGCTGACGTCGATCCAGCAGCCGAGCCGGGACGAGGCGCTGAAGAATTCGGTGCGGGCGCAATATCTAGCGGGGCGCGTCGGCGACGACGAGATCCCGGACTATCGCAAGACCGAGGACGTCAAGCCCGGCAGCACCACCGAGACCTTCGTCGCGCTCAAGCTGATGATCGACAATTGGCGCTGGGCCGGCGTCCCCTTCTACTTGCGCACCGGGAAGGCGCTTGGCCACAAGCGCACCGAAGTCGCGATCAAGTTCAAGCAGGCGCCGCTGTCGATGTTTTCGGGCACCGACGTCGACCGCCTGTCGCAGAATTTCCTCACCATCGGCATCGCGCCGAGCGAGACCATCGAGCTGCAGTTCAACGCCAAGATCCCGGGGCCGAGCATCACCATCGACGGCGTCGAGATGAAGTTCCGCTACGGCGACTTTTTCCGCGTCGATCCCTCGACCGGCTACGAGACGCTGATCTACGACTGCATGATCGGCGACAACATCCTGTTCCAGCGCGCCGACGGCATCGAGGCCGGATGGCAGGCGGTGCAGCCGTTCCTGGACGCCTGGAAGCAGGCCGGCAGCGACGGCATCGAGACCTACGAAGCCGGCAGCGACGGTCCCGCCTGCGCCGACGAGTTGCTCCGGCGCGACGGGCGAAGCTGGCGGAAGTTTTCGTGATGGCTCTGGCGGGCCAGCCGAAGCTGATCGTCGCGGCCGACGCGGAGGCCCTCGCCCACGCCGCAGCCGAACGGGTGATGGCACGGATCGCGGCCAATCCCGGCCGCATCGCCATCTGCCTGACCGGCGGCTCCAGCCCGAAGAAGCTTTATCAATTGCTCGGCAGCGATGCCTGGCGCGGCAAGATCCCGTGGGAGCGGGTGCACTGGTTCATCGGTGACGAGCGCTTCGTCTCCGAGAGCGATCCCCTCAGCAACATGGCGATGGCGCGGGCGGCGTTTCTCGATGGCAATGCGCCTGCCGGCTACATCCATCCGATCCCGACCACGACTGGAAATCCCGATGCCGGTGCCGAAGCCTATGCGCGCGAGCTGCAGGCCTATTACGGTGCCGACCAGCTCGATCCCTCGCGGCCGCTGTTCGACATGGTCCTGATGGGTGTTGGACCGGACGGCCACACCGCCTCGCTGTTTCCCGGCTTCCCCGAAATCGAGGAGACCGAGCGCTGGGTCGTTGGGGTGCCCAGGGCCAATGTCGCGCCTTTCGTGCCGCGGGTCTCGCTCACCCTGCCCGTCCTGGCGTCCTGCCACGAAATGCTGTTCGAGATTGCCGGGCACGACAAGCAGGCGACCTTGACGCGCCTCCTCAATGGCGAGACTCTGCCGGCCTTGCGCGCGCGCTCCAATGGCGAGACCGTCTGGCTGGTCGATGAGGCCGCGCTTCCGGAGGAATTTCGTGGGCGGCGTTGAAGCACCTTGTGCGTTGATCGTGATGGGCGTGTCGGGTTCGGGCAAGAGCACGGTCGCGGCCGCGCTGGCCCAGCGGCTCGGCTGGCGCTTCGAGGACGGCGACAGCTTCCATCCCGCCAGCAATGTCGAGAAGATGCGAGCCGGCCATCCGCTCACTGACGAGGACCGCTGGCCCTGGCTCAACGCCATCGCCGACGAGATCGCGCGGGTTTGCGGCAAGGGCGAACACGTCATCATCGCCTGCTCGGCCCTGAAGCACACCTATCGCGACGTGCTGCTGCGCGGGCGCGACGATGTCCGCTTCGTCTTCCTGAAGGGCACCAGGGAGCTGATCGCCGAGCGGCTCGCGCAGCGCAAGGGCCATTTCATGCCGCCCGGGCTACTGACCAGCCAGTTCGAGACGCTGGAGCCGCCGGAAGCGGGCGAGCACGTCATCACCGTCTCGATCGACGAGACCGTCGAGGCGATCGTGGATGGCCTGGTGCGGCAATTGAAGCTGGGCGGGGCGAAGCGCTGAGAACCGAACCGAAGGTCCTGCCATGACGCAAATCTCACTCGTGGTCTCCGACGTCGACGGCACGCTGCTGACCAAGGACAAGACCCTGACCGAGCGCGCAAGGGGTGCAGTGCAGCGGCTGCACCAGGCCGGCATCGGCTTCACCATCACCTCCAGCCGCCCCGCGATCGGCATGCGGTTCCTAATCGAGCCGCTGGCGCTGTGGCTGCCGGTCGGCCCCTTCAACGGCTCCTCGATCGTCGATCCCGAGATGAGGCCGGTCGAGCAGCACCTCATCCCGGCAAGCGCGGCCGAGCGGTCCCTGCAGATCCTGCGCGAGTTCAGCGCCGACATCTGGCTCTTCACCTATGACGAGTGGTTGATCGACAATCCCAGCGGTAAGTACGTCGCCCATGAGCAGCACACGATCCGCTCCGATCCGACCATCGTGGCCGATTTCTCGCCTTACCTTGCCAGTGCCTGCAAGATCGTCGGCGCCAGTGCCGACGCCGCCGGGCTCGCCGCTTGCGAGAAGGTGATGCAGGAGGCGCTCGGCGTTGAGGCCACCGCCGTGCGTTCGCAGACCTATTATCTCGATATCACCCCGCCCGGCTTCAACAAGGGTACGTTCGTCGAAGCGATGGCGAAGCGCCTCGGCATCGCGACCGATGCCGTCGCCACCATCGGCGACATGCAGAACGACCTCGCGATGTTCGCCGTCAGCGGCACCTCGATCGCCATGGGCAATGCCACCGACAACGTCAAGGATCAGGCCACCCACGTCACTGCGAGCAACGAGCAGGACGGGTTTGCGGAGGCGATGGAGATGATCTTGAAACGGAATGGGGTGGGTTAGGGCCGCCAGCCGTGCGAAAACGGGTGCGATCAATCGACATGACCGTCAACGATGACGAGATTACCAACCGAACTATCGTGCCTAAGTTTGATGATGCTTTGATACTCGTGAGATCGGTACCAAGCCTCGGCGGCTGCGCGCGATGGGAATTCGATGATCACGAGCCGTGAATGAGGCCACTCACCCTCGATCAGCGTTAGGCCGCCACCTCGCGTAACAAACCGTCCCTCGAACGGCTCCAGCGTCCCAGGAACCTGCTTTCTATATGCTGCAAACAAGGTTTCGTCCTTAACAGTTTCGGCAGCTACCACGAATGCCTTCATCTCCGACTCCACTTGGATGGACTCTGATGTCACATTTGGACGCAACGAATGAGTTGCATTCTAGCATCGGGGCTCAAAATGCAACGGATCTTAAATCAAAGCTCACTTCGACCGCTGCTGCGCCGGCTTCTCGCTCTCCTGCCTTGCCGCCGACAGATTATGCGCGGTGTTGATCAGCGCGATGTGGGTCAGCGCCTGCGGGAAATTGCCGGTCTGGCGCCCGGCGACTGAATCATATTCCTCGGCAAGCAGCCCGACGTCGTTGGCGATGCCGACCACGCGATCGAACAGGACCTGCGCCTTGTCGAGATCACCTGACAGCACATAGGCATCGGCCAGCCACAGGCTGCAGGCCAGGAACGCGCCCTCGAGCGGAGGCTGCCCCGCGGGCAGCTCGCGCGGATCATGGCGCAGCACGAAGCCGTCGCGCATCAGGCATCTCTCGACGGCGGCGATGGTGCCGCGGATGCGCGGGTCGTCCGCGGGAAGAAAACCAACGGCCGGCAGCAGCAGCACGGATGCATCGAGCAGCTTCGCGCCGTAGGACTCGACGAAGGCATTTTCCTCGGCGTCAAATCCCTTGTTGCAGACGTCGCGGTGGATGGCCTCGCGAAGCGTGCGCCAGTGCAGAAGCGGCGCCTTGAAGCCGAAGGTCTCAGCGCTCTTGATGCCGCGGTCGAAGGCGACCCAGGTCATCACCTTGGAGAAGACGTAGTGCTTCGGCTGCCCGCGCCGCTCCCAGATGCCGTGGTCGGGCCGGTCCCAGACCTCGGCGAGATGATTGAGCACGGCGCATTCGAGTGCCCAGGTCTCCTCGTCGAGCTTGAGCCTGGCCATACGCGACTGGTGGAAGGCGTCGATCAGCTCGCCATAGACGTCGAGCTGAAGCTGCGCATGGGCGGCATTGCCGACGCGCACCGGCCGCGCACCCTCATAGCCGTCGAGCCAGCCAGCCTCCCATTCGAGCAGCCGCCGCTGGCCCCAGATGCCGTACATGATCTGCATGTTCGAAGGCGATCCGGCTGCCGCACGGAGCAGCCAATTGTGCCAGGCCAGGGCCTCCTCGGTGTAGCCCGAGTTCATCAGCGCCAGCAGCGTGAAGGTGGCATCGCGCAGCCAGCAGAAGCGGTAGTCCCAATTCCGGCTGCCGCCGAGCTTCTCCGGCAGGGAGGTGGTAGGCGCCGCGACGATACCTCCGGTGGGACCAAAGGTCAGCGCCTTCAGCGTGATCAGCGAGCGCACGACGAGGTCTTGATAGTCGCCGTCACGGGTGCAATGGCTGCACCAGTCCTTCCAGAATTTTTCGGTCTCCTGGAGCGCGACTTCCGGATCGATCGGCGCGGGCGGCGCGAGATGCGAGGGGCCGTAAGTCAGCACAAACGGCACGGTCTCGCCTTCCTTCACCTCGAAATCGGCAACCGTGGTCAGATCCTCGCCGCGGATCTCGACCGGCGTGCGCAGCACGGTCATGTCCTGGCCGGCAACCGCGAGCAGCGAATGGTCGATCCGCCGCACCCAGGGGATGTCGACGCCAAAGCCGAAGCGGATCACGAGCTCCATCCGCATCCTGACCGTGCCGCTCACGCCGCGCACCAGTCGCACGATGTCGGACGCCTTGCCCCGCGGCGGCATGAAGTCGATCAGCGCGACGGTGCCGGTCTCCGTCTCGAAGCGCGTTTCCAGGATGACGGTGTTGCCGAGATAGCGGCGCGAGATGGAGGTCGCACTCTCGCTTGGAGCGATCAGCCAGCGGCCGTTCTCATGGTTGCCGAGGATCGCGGCAAAGCAGGCATCGGAATCGAAGGCCGGCCAGCACAGCCAGTCGATCGAGCCGTTGCGCCCGACCAGCGCCGCGGTCTCGCAATCGCCGATCAGCGCATAGTCTTCGATCTTCTGGGTCAATGTCTTCCGAGCCTGGAAATCCCCGGCCGATCAACTCCCGCCATTCGACGAACGTTCCCGCGTCGCTGCTCGCAAGGCCGTGAGGTCAATCTTCGCGGCGATCTTGTCGAGCGCGACGGGAAGACGCTGGCGCCAGTTCGGGTGCTCGTCGATGGTGCCGGGAATATTGGGCTGGTCGATCACGCCGAGCAGATCCTCCATGGACACCGCGAGCAGCCGCGACGGCGTACGCGACAGGAAGGCGAGCACCGAATAGAGATCGTTGGCCTTGATGCCGTTCTGGCGCAGGATCTCGTCGAGGGCACCGAGCGCATCCCAGCGCGCCTGGTCGTTCTCGCCGGGATCGAGCCCGAGCGAGCGCTTCATCTTGAGGTCGCCGAAGGAGCGCCAGCCGGCATAGGTCGACAGGTCGTGCGTGTTCAGCGTGACCAGCGCATTGGGCCGGTAATGCTCGACGTTGCGGAAATGACCGGCTTCGTCACGCTCGAACATCATGACGAGGTAGGACCAGATGCCGAAATCCTGCATCATCTCGCGGAAGCCTTCCGGCACGGTGCCGAGGTCCTCGCCGATCACGATGCATTTGTGGGCCGCGCTCTCGCATGCCACGGCGCCGAGCAGCGCTTCGAACGGCATCTGCACATAGGCGCCGTTATCGGGCTTGAAGCCACGCGGCACGAGATAGAGCCGCTTCAGGCCGAGCACGTGGTCGAGCCTGATCGCGCCGGCATGGCGCATCGAGGCCGCGAGCATGTCGGCGAACGGCACGAAGGATTGTGCTTCCAGGCCGCCGGCATTAAAGCCCGCAAGGCCCCAGTCCTGGCCGATGGTGTTGAGCACGTCGGGCGGCGCGCCGACGGCGAGATGGCGGGAGATCGCCATCTGCTCGTTCCAGGCATCGAAGCCGTTGGACTGCACGCCGACGGCGACGTCGAGATAGAGCCCGACCCGCATGCCGAGCTGGCTGGCGAGATCCTTGGCCGCATGCAACTGGCTATCCGCCGTCCATTGCACGAATTCCACAAACTCGACCTCGCGCTTGTCGGGGCCGTTGCGCAAGCCTGCGCATTTAGCTTCGTCCGGTTGCCGCCATTCCGCGGGCCATTCCCACCACGGGCCGGTGAAACGATGACGCAACACCTCGAAACAGGCAAAGCGGGACAAGAGCGGCGCGCGGGCGGCGCGGAAGGCGTCGAACGCCTTGCGACGCGCCTCGCTCGCACTCGTCACGAAGCTGTTGAAGGCAGCCCGCAAGGCCAGCCATTTCAATGCCGCCATGTCCGCATAAGGCACGCGATCGCCTTCGCGCAGACGGGCGGCAGTCGCGGCCGCGTCGGGCACGAGGTCCGCCGAGAATTCGGGAATAGCCTCGACGTCGATATAGAGCGGATTGAGGAACAGCCGGCTGTTCGGCGAATACGGACTGCAATCGGCCGGGTGGTCGTCGAACAGCACGTGCAGCGGATTGAGCCCGACGCCGTCGGCCCCGAGCTGCTTGGCGAGCCGGACCAGATCGGCAAGGTCGGTGAAGTCGCCGATGCCCCAATTGCGGTTCGAGCGGACGCTGTAGAGCTGCACGGCGAGCAGCCAGCCGCGGTCGAAATCGCCGCCGAAGGCCCGCTCCGGCGCCACGATCATCGGCACCTCCTCCGTCCCACCCTCGGCATCGGTCAGGGCCAACCGGTGATAGCCGAGCGGCAGGCCGGCGGGCCAGGCGATCACGGGCTCGCGTGTCTCGCCTTGGGCAATCGATTTGCCGTTTGCGGTCAAATTCCATTTGAGCGGCGGCGCGCCGATTGCCGCCAATTCCGTGCGCGGATGTCCGAGCGCTCGGACCACGACCGGCCCGTTGACGAAGCGGTAAACCCGCTTCTCCGGCAGGGCGTCGAGGATGGACTTCAGGGCCACGGGGTCGGTGACCCGCAGCTTCCCGAGGGCATCGATGAATTCGGATTGAACGCCCTTGATCCGGGCTTGAGCTAAAAGATCCATACGGCACGCAGCTTGCAGGCCATGGTTTGGCCGGGGGCATCAATTTTAAGGAGGTCACAGAAGAGGTTAGTCAGGGGTAACTCGCAAACTGCGCTTGCCGTTCCCCAGGGAACCAATGACACACAAGCGGCTTTCTATAGTGGTACCAAGCGCGGGTTCCCGACAAGGGAAACGGGCTCCTGCTTTCTTGTCAATGGCATCACCGTGAACAAGACAATTCAAACTGTCGAAAGTGCCGCAGCCGGCAGCGCTTTCCTCATCGAAGACGTCTATCCCGCGATCGACGGCGGTCGCTTCCCCGTGAAGCGGATCGCGGGCGACCGCGTCGAGGTGTGGGCCGACGTCTACCGCGATGGCGACGCCGTGGTCCGGGCCGCGCTGATCTGGCGCCCCGAGCAGGAGCGGGACTGGCGGCATGAGCCCATGACCCATCACGGCAATGACCGCTGGTCCGGTGCGTTCACGCCGGTGGAGCCCGGCCAATATGTCTATGCGATCGAGGCCTGGACCGACGAGTACGCCACCTGGTCCCACGCCGTCCTGCGCAAGCAGCGGGCCGGCGCCGATATCAGCCTCGATGCGATCGAAGGGGCGGGCCTCCTGACCAAGGCGCATGGCGCGCAGGCCGCCGCGGCGATCATCGTCAGACAATGCGAGGATTATCTTCAAACCGGCGATGTCACCTCGCTGCTTGCGACCGAGCTCGGCGATGCCATGGCCGAGAGCCAGTCCCGGCCCGACCTGACCCGCTCACAGCCGTTCCCGCTGATGATCGACCGCGACAGAGCGCGATTTGGCGCCTGGTATCAGATGATGCCGCGCAGCCAGAGCCGGATCGCCGGCCAGCACGGCACGCTCCGCGACTGCATCGCGCGGGTGCCCGACATCGCGGCGATGGGTTTTGACGTACTCTATTTCACGCCGATCCATCCCATCGGCCGCAGCCGCCGCAAGGGCCGCAACAATGCGCCGGTGGCCACCGACGGCGAACCCGGCTCGCCCTACGCGATCGGCGCCGCCGAGGGCGGCCATGACGCGCTTCACCCCGACCTCGGCACCATCGAGGATTTTCGCGCGCTGGTCGCGACCTGCCTGGAATACGGCCTCGAGCTGGCCCTCGACTTCGCCGTGCAATGCTCGCCGGATCATCCCTGGCTGGCGCAGCATCCGGAATGGTTCAAATGGCGGCCGGACCGCTCGGTGCGGACGGCGGACGGCCCTTACTCCGACATCGTGATCCCCGATTTCAGCTCGGTCGACCGCATTGGGCTGTGGAATGCGTTTCGCGACGCCGTGCTGTTCTGGATCGACCATGGCGTCACCATCTTTGCCATCGACAATCACGACACCGCGCCGCTGGCGTTCTGGGACTGGCTGATCCGCGACATCCGCCGACGGCATCCCGAGGTAATCCTGTTCTCCAAGACGTTTGCGCGACCGAAGCTGATGCAGGGCCTCGCCAAGCTCGGCTTTGCGCAGTCATTTAGCTATTTTCCCTGGCGCACCTCGCGATGGGAGCTGGAGCAATATTTCGGCGAGCTGACGCGCTATCCCGCGCGCGACTTCTATCGTCCGAACCTGTTCGTCAACACGCCCGACCTGCTGCCCTATCATCTCCAGGGCGGAGAGGGCTGGGCCTTCAAGTCGCGCGTTGCGCTGGCGGCGACGTTGTCGGGCAGTTACGGCGTGTACAGCGGCTTCGAGCTGCTGGAGCACGAGGCCATTCCCGGCCGCGAGGAATATCTCGATTCCGAGAAATATCAGATCAAGCAGCGCGACTGGGACAAGGCCGGCAACATCAAGTCCTACATTGCCGAGCTCAACCGCATCCGCCACGACAACGCCGCGCTCCAGCAAACGGCGAATTTGCGTTTTCTGGACGCCGAAGACGGCGAGACGATCGCCTTCGTCAAGGAGGCGGCGGAGCCCGCCAACATTGTTCTCGTCGTGATTGCGCTCTCGGGCCACGTACGCGAGTTTTGGCTGCCGCTCGGCGACGTCACCGTTGACGCGAGCGGTCAGCGGCATCATGTCACGACACTCGAAAATCTCATCACCGGCGAACAGTCCCGCATCGAATGGGGCGGGATCAAATTGCGTATCGATCCCGACCGCGATCCGGCGCTCTTGTTCCGCTGCCTGGCGTAAGGGGTCACGCCATGAATGTTCTATCTTCCGTCGACACCAAGAAGGCCGAGGCTGCAGAAGTCGTGGACGAGCTCTGGTACAAGGACGCCATCATCTACCAGCTCCACGTCAAGGCCTTTGCCGACAGCAACAATGACGGCATCGGCGATTTCGCGGGCCTGACCGAGAAGCTGCCTTACCTCCAGGAGCTCGGCGTCACCGCGCTGTGGCTGCTGCCGTTCTACCCTTCGCCCGGCCGCGACGACGGCTACGACATCGCCGACTACGGCTCGGTCAATCCCGACTTCGGGACGATGAAGGACTTCAAGCGCTTCATCCAGGAAGCGCAGAAGCGGGGCTTGCGCGTCATCACCGAGCTCGTCGTCAACCACACCTCGGACCAGCACAAATGGTTCAAGCGCGCGCGCCGCAGCCATCCCGGCTCGAGCGCCCGCAACTGGTATGTCTGGAGTGACACCGACCAGAAATACCAGGGCACGCGCATCATCTTCACCGACACGGAAAAGTCGAACTGGACCTGGGATCACGAGGCCGGCGCGTTTTACTGGCACCGCTTCTTCTCGCACCAGCCGGATCTGAACTTCGACAATCCGCGCGTCGTCAGCGCGCTGATCCAGGTGATGAAGCGCTGGCTGGACGCCGGCGTCGACGGCTTCCGGCTCGACGCCATTCCCTATCTTTGCGAACGTGAGGGCACCTCGAACGAAAACCTTCCCGAGACGCATGCGATCATCAAGCGTCTACGCCAGGAGCTGGACTCCTACTCCAAGGGCAAGCTGCTGCTGGCCGAGGCCAATCAATGGCCGGAGGACGTGCAGGAATATTTCGGCCGTGGCGACGAGTGCCACATGGCCTATCATTTCCCGCTGATGCCGCGCATCTACATGGCGATCGCGCAGGAAGACCGTTTCCCGATCACCGACATCCTGCGCCAGACGCCCGACATTCCGGCGAGCTGCCAATGGGCGCTGTTCCTGCGCAACCATGACGAGCTGACGCTGGAGATGGTCACCGACGTCGAGCGCGATTATCTCTGGACCAC
The DNA here is from genome assembly GCF_002776695.1 of Bradyrhizobium nitroreducens. GTDB lineage: Bacteria > Pseudomonadota > Alphaproteobacteria > Rhizobiales > Xanthobacteraceae > Bradyrhizobium > Bradyrhizobium nitroreducens. The sequence continues at coordinate 4,786,352 of NZ_LFJC01000003.1, read as the reverse complement.
CTACGCCAACGATCCGCGCGCCCGCATCAATGTCGGCATCCGCCGGCGCCTCGCGCCGCTGATGGACAACGACCGCCGCAAGATCGAGCTGATGAACTCGCTGTTGCTGTCCTTCCCGGGGACGCCGATCATCTATTACGGCGACGAGATCGGGATGGGCGACAACATCTATCTCGGCGACCGCAACGGCGTCCGCACGCCGATGCAGTGGAGCCCGGATCGCAACGGCGGCTTCTCGCGCTGCGACCCTGCCCGCCTCTACGCGCCGCTGATCATGGACCCGGTCTATGGCTACGAATCCGTGAACGTCGAGGCGCAGTCGCGCAGCCTGTCCTCGCTGCTCAGCGCCACCAAGCGGCTGATCTCGGTGCGCAAGTCGACGCTCGCCTTCGGCCGCGGCACCATGACCTTCATCCGCCCGGCCAACCGCGCCGTGCTCGCCTATGTCCGGCAATACCGTGACGAGGTGATCCTGTGCGTCGCCAATCTGTCGCGCGCGGCGCAGGCCACCGAGCTCGACCTGTCGCCGTGGAAGGACCGCATCCCGCAGGAGATGCTCGGACGGACGCGTTTCCCGGCGATCGGCGAATTGCCCTACATGATCACGCTGGGGCCGTATGGTTTCTACTGGTTCCAGCTTCAGGAGCGCGACAAGTCCGAGCCGGTCACGCCGCGCGCGGTGCCGGAGTTCGAGACGCTGGTGGTGCCCGTGAACTCCAACTGGGTGTCGCTCGCCCGCGAACGCGGCGTGTTCGAGCGCGACGTGCTGCCTGGCTTCCTGTCACGGACGCGGTGGTATCCCGAGCACAATCCCAAGCACATCAATACCACGCTGACCTCGGCGGTACCTTTCAGCGACATCGGCGACAACAGACCCTGGATCGCGTTCTTCGAGACGACGCGAGATGACGTCACGACGCGGTACGTGCTGCCCATGCAGATCGAGTGGGTGCGCTTCGACCGCGAGCGCTTCAACCCGAAGGCGCTCGCCGCCGTCCGCCAGGGCGCGCGCGAAGGCACCCTGCTCGACGTTGCCACCGACCAGATCTTCATCGGGCTTTTCCTGCGGGGTTTGTCGCAGAATTTGGTGGTGGACGAGAACAATCTGCGGCTCGAGTTCAAGTCGACCAGCCGGTTCGCCGACTATTCCATCAAGGAGCCCGAGCGCATCCGTGCAATCGAGCAGTCGAACAGCACGGCGCTGGTCGACAACCAGTACGTCGCCAAGATCTACCGGCGGCTGGAAAGCGGCATCAGCCCCGAGATCGAGATCGGCCATTATCTCACCGAGGTCGCGCGCTTTGCCAATACGCCGGCATTGCTCGGCAGCGTCGAGCTGCTCGAAGGCGATCGGCGCAGCGCACTCGGGGTGCTGCATGCCTTCGTCGAGAACCAGGGCGATGGCTGGACCGTGACCACCGGCTATCTCGATCGCTATATCGACGAGCAGCGCGTGATGGCGGCGGGCGAAGCACCGCGCGAGACCCAGGAGCAGACGCTTTATCTGCACTTCATCGCGCAGATCGGCAAACGGCTCGCCGAGATGCACGTCGCCCTGGCCGCGGCCAGGGCGACCGAGCTTGCTCCGGAGCCGGTCGGCTCTGCGCAGGTCGAACGGTTCGTGTCCGGTCTCAAGGCGCGGGCCGAGCGGGTTCTCCAGCGACTGGCCGACAGCCGCGACGGCCTGCGGGAGACGGACCGGCCGCTGATCGACCAGCTCATGTCGGTGCGCGCGGCCCTGCCCGACCACCTCAATGCGCTCTTGCCTTCCGGGATCGGCGGGTTGAACATCCGTCATCATGGCGACTTCCGCCTCGGGCAAACTCTGATCGTGAAGGACGATATCTTCATCATCGACTTCGACGGCGATCCGCGTCTGCCGCTGGCCGACAAGCGGCGCAAGGCGCCTGCCGCGCGCGACGTCGCCGGCCTGATCCGCTCGATCGATCTTTCGGTCAACGCAGCCCAGGGCCGCGCACTCACGGGCGCCTCCGACGAGCAAGGCCGGCTCACGGCCGCGCTCCGCGAATGGCGCGAGCGAGCCGTCGCAACCTTCCTCTCCGCCTATCGCGAAGCCACGACCGATCGGCGACTGTGGCCGGAGAACCGGCAATCCGCAGAAGGCCTGTTAAGGTTTTTCCTGCTTGATCAAGCGTTCGAAGACGTAGAGTACGAGCTGTCCCACCGGCCCGAGGGGCTTCATGCGCCGCTGACCGGACTGCTTCGCATTCTGTCCAGCACCGAGAGCGAAGCCCATGCCTAAATTGCCTGCCGAGGCCTATGCGATCATCGAGGGCCGCCACTCCGACCCCTTCCACTATCTCGGGCTGCATCCCGAGGGCGGCAGAAGCGTGGTGCGCGCGTTCTTGCCCGAGGCCTCCAATGTCGAGGCGGTCGGCGAACATGGCGAGGTCGCATCGCTCGACCGCGTGCACGATGCCGGGCTGTTCATCGGCGCCCTGCCGAACGGCTCGAAGCACTACCAGCTGCGCGCAAAGTTCGGCAACGACGTCGTCGAATTCGAGGACGCCTATCGCTTCCCGCCGATCCTGACCGATTTCGACCTCTATCTGCTCGGAGAAGGCACCCACCAGCGCCTCTATGACAAGCTCGGCGCGCATCCGATGCGGCTCGAGGGCATCGACGGCATCGGCTTCGTCGTGCTGGCCCCGAATGCGCGACGCGTATCCGTGGTCGGCGATTTCAATTTCTGGGACGGGCGGCGCCATCCGATGCGGGTGCGCGGCGCCGGCTATTGGGAATTGTTCATTCCGCACGCGAAGGCCGGCGATCACTACAAGTTCGAGATCATCGGACCTCACGGTCATCTGCTGCCGCTGAAATCCGATCCGCTGGCGTTTGCGAGCGAAGTGCGTCCGAAGACGGCCTCCGTCGTGTTCGACGAGGCGCATCTGCCGCGCCCACGACCCGCGCCCGACGGCATCAACGCGCTCTCGGCTCCGATGTCGATCTACGAGGTTCATCTCGGCTCCTGGCGGCGCAAGAACGGCGAAGAATGGCTCACCTATCGCGAGCTGGCCGAACAATTGCCGGCCTACGCCCGCGACATGGGCTTTACCCATCTCGAATTCCTGCCCGTCAGCGAGCATCCGTTCGACGGCTCCTGGGGCTATCAGCCGACCGGCCTCTATGCCCCGACCAGCCGCTTCGGGACCCCCGAGGATTTCGCCGCGCTGGTCGATGCCTGTCACCGCGAGGGCGTCGGCGTGTTGCTGGACTGGGTGCCCGGCCACTTCCCGGACGATCCGCACGGCCTCGGCAGCTTCGACGGCACCGCGCTCTACGAGCACGCCAATCCGCTGCAGGGCCGGCACCTCGATTGGGGCACGCTGATCTACAATTACGGCCGCACCGAAGTGACGAACTTCCTGGTATCGAACGCACTATTCTGGATGGAGCGCTATGCAATCGACGGCTTACGCGTCGATGCGGTCGCCTCCATGCTCTATCTCGACTACAGCCGGCCGCCCGGCGCGTGGATTCCGAACCAGTATGGCGGCCGCGAGAACATCGAGGCGATCAATTTCCTGCGCCGCTTCAACACCGAGGTCTTCGCCCGCTTCCCGCAGGCGACCACGGCGGCCGAGGAGTCCACCGCCTGGCCGCAGGTCTCGCGACCGGTCGAATTCGGCGGGCTCGGCTTCGGCTACAAGTGGAACATGGGCTGGATGCACGACACTCTGAACTACATCAGCAAGGATCCGATCCACCGCAAGCATCATCACGGCGAGATCCTGTTCGGCCTGCACTACGCGTTCTCGGAGAACTTCATCCTGCCGCTCTCGCACGACGAGGTCGTGCACGGCAAGCGCTCGATCCTCGGCCGCATGCCCGGCGACGAATGGCAGCGCTTTGCGAACCTGCGCGCTTATTACAGCTTCATGTTCGGCCATCCCGGCAAGAAGCTCCTGTTCATGGGTGCGGAAATCGCGCAGAGCCGCGAGTGGAATCACGACCAGTCGCTGGACTGGCACCTGCTCGAATACAAATACCATTCCGGCATTCAGGCGCTGATCCGGGACCTCAACCGTCTCTACCGCGCGGTGCCGGCGCTGCACCAGATGGACTGCGACCAGGCCGGCTTCGAATGGCTGATCACGGATGACGCCAACCGCAACGTGTTCGCCTGGCTGCGCAAGGGATTCGACGAGCACGCGCGGTGTCTCGTGATCATCAACTTCTCGCCCAACGTCTATCGCAACTATCGCGTTCGCGTGCCCTTCGCCGGAAAATGGAAGGAAGTTTTCAATTCGGACTCCGCCCATTATGGCGGCAGCAATGTCGGGAACATCGGCGAAGTTCATGCCGTTGAAGGCAAGACGCCCGAGCTCCGCCTCACCATTCCACCGCTCGCCGCGATCTTCCTCGTTCCGGAAAGTTGAAACATGCGCCTGACTGCTGGATCGCCCGCACGCCTCGGTGCAAGCTGGGACGGACGCGGCACCAATTTCGCGCTGTTCTCCGCCAACGCACAGAAGGTCGAGCTCTGCCTGTTCGACACCCAGGGCCGCCGCGAGCTCGAGCGTATCGAGCTGCCCGAGAGAACCGAGGACGTCTGGCACGGCTATCTCAACGACGTGTCCCCCGGCCAGCTCTACGGCTATCGCGTGCACGGCCCCTACGAGCCCGAGCACGGCCACCGTTTCAACGCCAACAAGCTACTGCTCGACCCCTATGCCAAGCGTCTGTCGGGGCGTCTGGTCTGGAGCGATGCGCACTTCGCCTATCGCACCGGAAGCCCGCGCGAGGATCTGTCGTTCGACCGGCGCGACAACGCGCGCGGCATGCCCAAGGCCGTCGTGGTTGACGAGACCTTCAACTGGGGCCGCCGCGAGATCCGCCCCAACGTTCCCTGGGAAGACACCGTGATCTACGAGGCTCACGTCAAGGGCCTGACCCAGAAGCGCGACGACGTGCCGCCGAACCTGCGCGGCACCTATGGCGGCCTGTCCTCACCGGCGATGATCGAGCATCTGAAGAAGCTCGGCGTCACCACAGTCGAGCTATTGCCGGTCCACAGCTTCGTCGACGACCGCATCCTGGTGGAGAAGAAGCTCGCCAATTACTGGGGCTACAACACACTGTCCTTCTTCGCGCCCGAGCCGCGCTACGCTCAGGACAACGCTCTCGATTCCTTCCGCACCACGGTGGCGCGGCTGCACGATGCCGGCATCGAGGTGATGTTAGATGTCGTCTACAATCACACCGCCGAGGGCAACCATCTCGGCCCGACGCTGTGCTACCGCGGCATCGACAACGCCTCCTATTACTGGCTGAACCGGGAGAATCCGCGCTATTACGACGACTTCACCGGCTGCGGCTCGTCGGTGAACCTGACCCATCCGCGCGTGCTGCAGATGGTGATGGATTCACTTCGCTACTGGGTCGAGGTCTGCCATGTCGACGGCTTCCGCTTCGACCTCGCCACCACGCTCGCACGTGGCCCGAACGGATTTGATCGCGGCATCTCCTTCCTGACCGCGATCCGGCAGGATCCGGTGCTGGCGAGCGTCAAGCTCGTCGCCGAGCCCTGGGATCTCGGCCTCGGTGGCTACCAGGTCGGCGCATTCCCGTCGCAATGGTCGGAATGGAACGATCGGTATCGCAGCGCCATGCGCCGCTACTGGAGTGGCGAAGGCAGCCTGATTGGCGACATCTCCAGCCGGATGACGGCGTCCTCCGATCTGTTCAACCACGACGGACGACGCCCGCGCGCCAGCATCAACCACATCACGGTGCATGACGGCTTCACGCTCGCCGACCTCTTCAGCTACAACGAGAAGCACAACGAGGCCAACGGCGAGGACAATCGCGACGGCTCCAACGACAACCACAGCAACAATTGCGGTGTCGAGGGGCCGACCGACGATCCTCAGATCCTCGGCTTGCGGCGTCAGCTTCGCAAGAACGTGCTGGCCTGCCTGATGCTGGCGCAAGGCGTTCCGCTGATCCTCGCCGGCGACGAGGTCGGCAACTCGCAATCCGGCAACAACAACGCCTATTGCCAGGACAACGAGATCGGCTGGGTCGGCTGGGACAATCTCGGCAAGGAGGGCGACGACATGGTCGATTTCGTCGCCCATCTCGCCGACATCCGCCGCCGGTTCTCGCAGCTGCGCAGCCACCGCTGGCTCGACGGCCGTCCCGCGGACGGCGTGTCCTACGGCGCGCTGTGGCTGACACCTGCCGGCGACGAGATGACGGAGAGCGACTGGACGTTCCCGGATGGACGGTTTCTCTCCTATGTGATGGGGCCGATGGAACCCGGCGGGGCCGCGATCTTTATCGTACTGAACGCCGCCCCCGAAGAGATCGCATTCAAATTGCCCAAGATGACCGAATACAAGAGCTGGCAGCAAATCCTGAACACGACGGATGCCAAGCTGAACACGATCGACTTCCTGCCCGGAAGCGACAGCAAGGCGCCGCCGCGCTCGGTGCTCGCCTTCGCGGGGGCGCTATGAGGCCATCCTTCGGGGCGAGGCCGACGAAGGACGGCGTTTCGTTCCGCCTGTGGGCGCCTGCCGCGCGCCGTGTCGATCTGCTGCTCGGCCGCAGACACGCGATGCAGCGCCGGCAGGATGGCTGGTACGTCACCGAGATTGCCGGCCTCACCGCCGGCACCCCCTACAAGTTCAGGATCGACGACGAGATCGACGTGCCCGATCCGGCTTCGGCTTTCCAGCCCGAAGATGTGTTCGGCCCCAGCGAGGTGATCGATCACGATGCCTATCCCTGGCGTGCGCGCGATTGGCGCGGCCGCCCGTGGGAAGAGACGGTGCTGATCGAGACCCACGTCGGCACGTTCACGCCGAAGGGCTCTTACCGCGCCATGATCGAAAAGCTCGATCATCTCGCCGCAACCGGCATCACCGCGCTGGAATTGATGCCGCTGGCGGATTTCGCTGGGCGCCGCGGCTGGGGCTATGACGGCGTGCTGTGGTATGCGCCCGACAGCGCCTATGGCCGCCCCGAAGACCTGAAGACGCTGATCGACGAAGCGCACCTGCGCGGGCTGATGGTGTTCCTCGACGTCGTCTACAATCATTTCGGCCCCGAGGGGAATTACCTCGGCCGCTATGCGCCGGCCTTCTTCACCGACGCGCATACGCCCTGGGGCAGCGCGATCGACTATCGCGTGCCGCAGGTGCGCGCCTTCGCGGTCGAGAATGCACTGTCCTGGCTCGGCGATTACCGTTTCGACGGCTTGAGGCTGGATGCCGCAAACCACATCATGGCAATCCCCGGCGAGCAGTCGATGCTGCAGGACCTCAGCGTCGCCGCCGGCGAGCTCGCCAAGGCGACCGGGCGGCACATCCATCTCGTGCTGGAGAACGGCGACAATCGCGCCAGCCTGCTCGATGCCGCGCAGCAGCCGCCGAACGGCAAATATCGGGCGCAATGGAACGACGACTACCACCACGTCTGGCACGTAATGCTGACGGGCGAGCTCGCCGGCTACTATGCTGATTACCAGACGCCGCGCATGGACCTCGCGCGCGCGCTCGCCTCCGGCTTCGTCTATCAGGGCGAGGTTTCGGAGTTCTGGGGCAAGAAACCACGCGGCGAGCCGAGCGGCGAGCTGCCGCCGGCGACATTCGTCAACTTCCTGCAAAACCACGATCAGATCGGCAACCGCCCGCTCGGCGACCGGCTCGAAAGCCTGGCTTCGCCGCAGCAGATCGAAGCGGCGCTCGCGGTGACCTTGCTGGCGCCGATGGTGCCGATGCTGTTTCAAGGCGAGGAATGGGGCTCGACGGTGCCATTCCCGTTCTTCTGCGACTTCCAGGGCGGGCTTGCCGACGCCGTGCGCAAAGGGCGCAGGCAGGAATATGCCTGGGCTTACGAGAAATACGGCGACGAGGTGCCCGATCCGCTCGACCCAGCCACGCTGCAATCGGCCGTGCTCGACTGGACCGGCCGCACCGAACAGCAAGATGCGCGACTTGCGCTGGTCCGTGACCTGCTCGCGCTTCGCGCCAAGGAGATCATGCCGCGGCTCAAGGGTGCGCGTTTTGGCGATGCCGAGGCAGCCGACAGCGGCCTGCTCACCGCGCATTGGCCGATGGGCGACGGCACGACGTTGCGGCTCGTCGCCAATCTCTCGGGCAAGGACATCGTGCGTCCCGGCGGAGCAACGGGCACGCCAATTTGGGGCGATGCGAGCGGCGACCGGCTGCCGCCGTGGTCGGTGACCTGGCATCTCGGAGGTTAGCGTGCCTCCTGCTATTCCTCTTGCGACCTATCGGCTTCAGCTCACCGCGAATTTCGACTTCGACAAGGCCGCGGCGGTCGTTCCCTATCTGAAGGCACTTGGGATCACGCATCTTTACGCCTCGCCGGTGATGAAGTCGCGCAAGGGCTCGACCCACGGCTACGACACCGTCGATCACAGCCAGTTCAATCCCGAGCTTGGCGGCGCGGCCGGCTTTGCCCGGCTGAGCGAGGCGCTCAAGGCACACGATCTCGGGCTCATCGTCGATTTCGTGCCGAACCATGTCGGCGTGCACTTCGCCGACAATCCGTGGTGGCTGGACGTGCTCGAATGGGGCCAGGCCTCGCCGCATGCGGTCTCCTTCGACATCGACTGGGATCTTCTGCCCTATCGCGCCCGCGGCGGCGTGCTGCTGCCGATCCTGGGGGCATCCTACGGCGAGGCGCTCGAGCGCGGCGATATCGAGCTGCGCTACGATCCGGATCAGGGCAGCTTCTCCGCCTGGTATTTCGAGCATCGCTTGCCGATCGCGCCTGAGCGCTATGGCGAGATCCTGCGCATGGTCGTGAAGGAAGCGGATGCCGCCGAGACGGAGGCCGGCAAACGCCTGCTGTCGCTAGCGGCGCGCTATACCGGACTGCGCCGCCCCAACCGCAAGGAAGCGCCCGCGTTCAAGACCGAGCTCATGGAGATCACGGGTGCCGCCGAGATCATCGCAGGCGGCCTCGGCGCCTATCGTGCCGGCAAGGATCGTCCCGCGCAGACGCTGGCGCTGCATCATCTTCTGGAGCGCCAGCATTACAAGCTCGGGCACTGGCGGCTCGCCTCCAGCGACATCAATTATCGCCGCTTCTTCGACGTCAACGGGCTCGCGGGTCTGCGCGTCGAGGACGCGAGCACGTTTGCCGCCACGCATCGGCTGGTGAAGCAGCTGATCGCCGACGGCAAATTGCACGGCATCCGGCTCGATCACATCGACGGCCTGCGCGACCCCGCACAATATTGCCAGCGGCTGCGCCGGCTGGTCCGCGACGCGCAAGGCAACGCAAAGCCGTTCTACACCGTGATCGAGAAGATCCTGTGCGAGCACGAAAGGCTGCCGCACTTCGCCGGCGTCCAGGGCACCACCGGCTATGAATGGATGAACGTCATCACCCAGGTGCTGGTGGACGCCAAGGGACTGGGGGCGCTGGACGAGACCTGGCGCCAGATCAGCAACCGACCACCACAGCTCGCGCCTTACGTCAAGGACGCCAAGCGGCGCGTGCTGGAGACGCTGCTCACCAGCGAATTCACCGTGCTGACGCGCCTGCTCGCGCGCATCGCCAACGGGCATTACTCGACCCGGGATTTCTCCGCCGACAGCCTGCGGCAGGCGCTCGAGCTCTATGTGCTGCATTTCCCGGTGTACCGCACCTATCTGACCAACAGCGGACCGACGGCCGCCGACCGCAAGCTGATCGACGACACCATCGCGCGCGCCCGTGCGGAATGGTTCGCTGCCGACGAAGGCATCTTCGACTTCCTGCGCGACGCGCTGACCATGGATCTGCTCAAGCCAGGTCGTCCGCCGCACAGCGCGCCGCGCGTGCGCCGCTTTGCGCTGAAGGTGCAGCAATTCACCGGGCCGGTGATGGCGAAGTCGCTGGAGGACACCGCGTTCTATCAGTTTCACCGGCTGCTGGCGCTGAACGAGGTCGGCGGCGATCCCGCCAGCACCGGCCTCGCCGTTCCCGCCTTCCACGAGGCCATGCAGGCCCGGGCCAGGGAATGGCCGCTGGGAATGACGGCGACCGCCACGCATGACACCAAACGCGGCGAGGATGCCCGCGCGCGGATCGCGGTACTCAGCGAAATGCCGGGCGAATGGACCAGCGCAGTTTCGCGCTGGAAGGTCTTGAACGCGCCGCACCTCGCGCTCCACGGCGATCTACGTGCGCCATCAGCGACGTTCGAATACATGCTCTACCAGACGATGCTCGGGGCATGGTCACTCCAGGAGCCGGTCGATGCAGGCTTCGTCGAGCGTATCCAGGCCTACGCGCTGAAGGCCGCGCGTGAGGGCAAGGAAGAGACCAGCTGGCTCAATCCGCACGAGGCGTATGAGAACGGCGTCAAGAGCTTCGTCGACAAGATCCTCGATCCCGTACTGTCGGGCGAATTCCTGAATTCACTGCAAACGCTGGCCCGGCGCGTGGCTCTCTTGGGCGCGCTGAACGCCATCAGCCAGCTCACTCTCAAGGCGACGCTGCCCGGCGTGCCCGACTTCTATCAGGGCACCGAATTCTGGGACCTGTCGCTGGTCGATCCCGACAACCGCCGTCCGATCGACTTCGCCGCTCGGCAGACGTCGCTGGGCGCGCTGGACGATCCGGATTGGAGCAATCTGACAAAGAGCTGGCCGGACGGTCAGATCAAGCTGGCCTGGACACGGCGTCTCCTCAGGTTGCGCAACGAGCTCGCCGACGTCTTCGCGCAGGGCAACTACCAGCCGCTCGCGGTACGCGGCACACATGCCGATCATGTCATCGCCTTCGCTCGCCGCCATGGCCGCAGCGCGGCGATCGTCGTGGTCGGGCGTCACTTCGCGCCGTTCACGCAAGCGGGCCGGGAATGGCCCGCGTCGGAAGGATTTGACGCCACAATCGACATTACCGGCTACAGCGCGAGGGGATTTGTCGGCCATGAATTGCCGCTCGCGCTGGCGTTCCGGGACTTACCCGCTTTCGTCATCGAGGCCCGCACGGCCAATGCGATCAGGCCGGCACGGCCGCGCGCGCGCGCCTGAAATCACGTTCCGCCGTCCTTGGTCAACAGCAACTGCCCGCGCTTCTTGATCGTGGCCTGCGCCATCTCGGCAAAGCGCTGCAACAGCCAGGGCAGCACAACCTGAACCTTGACATGGTCATCGCCGACATCGACCTGCCCCGTCGCGATCTGCCCCAGCGCGCGAATCCGAAAGGCCATGCTGTCGCCGGTCCAGCGCTCTTCCTCGACCTGCATCACGGGAATGCTGGAGGCGGCGCGACCCAGCCCGGTCTTGAGCCGGCGTACCGCCTCCTCCCGGCCGAGACGGTGCGGAATTGAAACAACAAGCGGTGCTGACATGGCCCTGCCCTATGGTGACGGATACTCACATAGTCATGCCGGCGGCGCGCCCAATGGTTCCATGCCAAGTTGATGAGCCGGCCGTGTTTCAAAGATGGAACTTTAAAACCTGCGGCAAGTTGCCCTCGCACAACGGGACAGGTTTATAACGACCCTTTCAACGAAGGGCTGGAGGAGATTCGCATGTCTATCGGCACGATCATTCTGATCATTCTGGTCATCGCCCTGCTTGGCGGCTTCAGCGGCATCGGCGGCGGACCGTTCTACGGCACCGGCTATTACGGCGGCGGCGGCCTCGGGCTCGTCATCGTCATCCTGCTGATCCTGCTGCTGCTGGGGCGGATCTAGGCGATATCTCGTAAGGTGGGCAAAGGCGCAACGCGCCGTGCCCACCTTCCCGTCGTGACGACAAAGATCGTGGGCACGCTTGCGCTTTGCCCACCCCACGGGAGTTGCGGCCGGAGCTGCGGCCTATTTCACTTTCCCCGCCAGCTTCTTGATCGCAGCTTTGATCGAGGTCGCGGCATCCTCATACCCTTCCCACGCCTTCGAGCGCGCCAGCAGGCCCGGCACTGTCCGCACCGTATATCGCTTCGGATCGAGATCGCTCTTCACCTGAGCCCACGTGACGGGCATCGAGACCGTCGCTCCCGCGCGGGCCCGCGGTGACAGCGGCGCAACCGCCGTCGACATCCGGTCGTTACGGAGATAGTCGAGAAAAATCTTTCCGCTGCGCAGCTTCTTGGACATGTTGAGCAGATAGCGCTCCGGATCGTCGTCGGCCATCCACTGGCAGATGCCCTGCGCGAAGGCCTTGGCTTCCTTCCAGCTCGCTTTTTCGCGGGCGCCATGCAGCAGCGGCACCACCACGTGCAGGCCCTTGCCGCCCGTGGTCTTGCAGAAGCTCTCCATGCCAATGGCGGTCAGACGCTGCCGCATCTCTTTGGCGGCATCCACGACATCGGCGAACTCGACGTCCGGCGCCGGATCGAGATCGAACACCAGCCGGCCCGGCGTATCATAGGCGTTTGGCGCGCAATTCCAGGGATGCAGCTCGACGCCACCGATCTGCGCGACGGCGGCGAGCCCTTCGACGCGGTCGATCTGCAAGTAAGGCTTACGATCACCCGAGACCTTGGCGAGCTCGAGCAGGTTCGACGTGCCCTGCATGGCGTGACGCTGAAAGAATGTCTCGCCGCCGATACCGTCGGGCGCACGCACGATCGAGCACGGACGCCCCGTCAGATGTGCGATCATCCAGGCCCCGACCGCCTCGAAATAGCGGGCCAGATCGAGCTTCGTCACGCCCTCGCCGTCACCGCCATCCGGCCACAGCTCCTTGTCCGGCTTGGAGATGACGACGCCCATCACCTCGGCGGTGCCAGCGTCCGTCGATCGCTTGGCCGTCTTCGCTGCGCGCTTGCTGGCTGCGGGTTCGGCGAGCACGGTGTCGACGGGCGTCTCCGCCTCGACCTCCTCGGCGGGCTTGTCCTGCCGCAGGCCCTTGAACGCGGCCTGGCGGATATTGCCATCCGCGGTGAAGCCGGCGAACTCGATCTCGGCGACGAGCTCCGGCTTCAGCCAGTGCACCTCGCGCGTCTTCTTCGGCGCATTCTTGCCGCCGAAGGGGCTTTCCTTGGCGGCCATGGCCTTCAGCGACGGCATGATCCGCTTGACCTTGTCGGCACCAAAACCAGTACCGACCATGCCGACGAAGGCGAGATGATCGCCGCGATGCACGCCCGCCATCAGCGAGCGGAATTTGCCGTTGGTGGTCTTCCAGCCGCCGATCACGACCTCATGACCGGCGCGGCACTTGGCCTTGGTCCAGCTCTCGGTGCGGCCGGAGCGATAAGGGGCGTCCAGCTTCTTCGAGACCACGCCTTCGAGCTCGAGCTTGCAGGCCGATTGCAGCACCGCATCGCCGCCGCTTTCGAAATGCTCGACATAGCGGATCTGGCTCGCCTTGCGCTTGCGCGCCCCCAGCAGCTTCTTCAGCTGCGCCTTGCGTTCGCCGAGCGGCGAGCGGCGATAATCTTGCCCCTCGGCGAATAGCAGGTCGAAGGCGAAGAAGATCAGCTCGTCGGTCTTGCCATCCGACAATGCAGCCTGAAGCGAGGAGAAATTCGGTGCGCCGTTGTGGTCGAGCGCGACGATCTCGCCGTCGATCATCACGTCCGGGAGCGACCCCGCCTCTTTCGCGATCGCCGCGAACTTGCCGGTCCAGTCGAGGCCCTTGCGCGTCTTCAGCGTTGCCTCGCCGTCCTCGACCCGAAGCTGCACGCGATAGCCGTCGAACTTGATCTCGTGGCACCAGCCCTCACCGGCTGGCGGCCGCTCCACGATCGTGCAGAGCTGCGGCGCCACGAAGTCCGGCATCTCCGCAACCTTCCTGGCGTTCGTCGCCGTCGTCGCTTTCTTCTTCACCGCCTTGCTCTTGACGGGCTTGCCGTCCTTCGCCGCCGTGCGCCGGGCCGGCTTGACCATGTGCCTTTTGGCTTCCTCGGCCCGGTTGGATTGCCAGACCGCGTCGGCCTTGCCCTTGGTGCCCTTCGCCAGCATGAACGGCCTTGGCGCTCGGCCCTTGCCCTCGGCGATCTGCTCCATCGCACGGCCAGAGGCGACCGACCTGTCCTCCTCGAGGATGTCGTTGTCCTTGCCTTCGCGGACGTATTCGTCGCGATGCTTGATCAGGAGCCAGTTGGTGCGCTTGCCGCCGCTGCGGTCGTTGCGCATGCGCACCAACACCCAGCTTCCGTGCAGCTTGTCGCCATGAAGGGTGAACTTCAAATCGCCCTTCTTGAAGCCGGCTTCCGGATCGTCGCACTCCCAGGTGCCGCGATCCCACAGCATCACCGTGCCGCCGCCATATTGCCCTTCCGGAATCGTTCCTTCGAAATCGCCATAGTCGAGCGGATGGTCTTCAACCTCGACCGCCAGGCGCTTGTCGTGCGGATCGAGCGAGGGCCCCTTCGTCACGGCCCAGGACTTGAAGACACCGTCAAGCTCGAGCCTGAGATCGTAATGCAGCCGGCTGGCATCGTGCTTTTGGATCACGAAACGCCGCTGCTTCGATGGCGCCACCGCTGTCTTGCCCGATGGCTCTGGCGTCTTCTCGAAGTCACGCTTCTTTCGGTAGGTCGAGAGTTTCTGCAGCACGACTGGTCCCGCTTCTCTTTCGGCATTGAGCCTATCACGGCCAAAGTCCCATCCGGAACCAAAACCCTGCGGGAGGGTTGGGGTTCCAAAACGCCTTGAAAACGCTGGAGAATGGAATGGCCCCGCGCGCCTATTGGAAGGGAACGTTGAAGCTGTCGCTGGTCAGCTGCCCCGTCGTGCTCTATCCCGCGACCACGGCGGCCGAGAAGACGCGGTTTCACTTGATCAATCGGGAAACCGGCAACCGGCTCAAGCAGCAGATGATCGATTCCGAGACCGGCGACGTCGTCGAGAGCGACCAGAAGGGCCGCGGCTATGAGTTGCGCAAGGGCAGATATGTCGAGATCGAGCCGGAGGAGCTCGAGGCGGTGCAGATCGAGAGCAACCACACCATCGACATCGAGAGCTTCGTGCCGAGCGAGGAGATCGACCAGCGCTACCTCAACCATCCCTACTACATCGCGCCCGACGGCAAGGCGGCGGTCGACGCCTTCGCCGTGATCCGCGACGCCATGAAGGACCAGGAGCGCGTGGCGCTCGCCAAGATCGTGCTCACCAACCGCGAGCACGTCATGGCGATCGAGCCGCTCGGCAAGGGCCTGCTCGGCACCACGCTGCGCTTTCCTTACGAGCTGCGCGACGAGGACCAGTTCTTCGACGACATCAAGAGCCCGAAGATCACCAAGGACATGGTCGAGCTCGCCGGCCACATCCTGCACACCAAGGCAGCGCATTTCGACCCCGGCAAGTTCAAGGACGACTACGAGACCGCGCTGAAGGCGCTGGTGAAGCGCAAGGCCAGCGGCAAGAAGATCGAATTGCCCGCCCCCGAGGAGCGGCCAAGCAACGTCGTCAGTCTGATGGACGCGCTGAAGCAGAGCCTGAAGGGCGGTGGCGGGAAGAAGACGGCGAAGTCGCACGCGCGCCGTGCCACCGGGCGACGGCCGGCTGCGAAGAAAGCGCACCGGTCGACGGCGCGGCACAGGAAGGCGGGCTAGCAACCCCACCGTCATTCCGGGGCGCCTCGAAGAGGCGAACCCGGAATCTCGAGGTTCCGGGCTCGATGCTTCGCATCGCCCCGGAACGACAGCTAGATCAATCCCCCGCCTTCAGCCGGTACCCGATCCCCGTCTCGGTCAGCACATATTGCGGCCGCTCCGGATCGGCTTCGATCTTCTGGCGGAGCTGGCGGACATAGACGCGCAGATATTGCGCGTCGGTCAGCTCGTCCCAGAGCTCCCTGAGCAGGAAGCGGTGGGTGAGCACCTTGCCGGCGTGCTGCACCAGCACGCGCAACAGATCATATTCCTTCGGCGAGAGCTTCACGTCACGATCCCCGACCTTGACGATGCGGCGGACGAGATCGACCGAGAGATCGCCGGTGCGGAACACCGGGCGCTCGCCCTTGACCTGAAGCTGGTGGCGCAGCGCAGCGCGCAGGCGCGCCAGGAGCTCGTCCATACCGAACGGCTTTGTCAGATAATCGTCGGCGCCGAGATCGAGCGCCTGAACCTTGCCGGCTTCGTCGCCGCGGCTCGACAGCACCACGATCGGCACGCCTTCGTTCCGGGCGCGGATGGTGCGCAGCAGCTCGTGTCCCTGAACGTCGGGCAGGCCGAGGTCGAGGATGATCAGTGCCGGTCCTTCGGCAAGCTTCTCCAGCGCGGTCTTTCCGTTCGACGCCTCCAGGATTTCGTAGCCTTGCGTCGTCAGCCCCATCCGCAGCAATTTTCGGATCGGCGGCTCGTCGTCGATGACCAGGACCTTGATCGGAGCAGCGCTCATGCGGCGGTATCCAATGCGCGGCTTTCTGCCGGAACGGGAAGACGGATTGTGAGGACAGCGCCACTCCGCTCGCTGCGATTGGCGGCCGAGATCGTGCCGCGCATTGCCTCGACGAAGCCGCGGGAGATGGCGAGGCCGAGGCCGGTGCCGGGGCGGACGTGATCGCCCTTCTGCACGCGATAGAACTTGTCGAACACGCTCTCGAGCTCCTCGGGCGGAATGCCGGCGCCCTCGTCCGCGATCTCAAGCACGACATGACCGCCGTCGCGCCGGCCGCGGATCGAGATCGTGGTCTCGGGTGGCGAGTATTTGGCGGCATTGTCGAGCAGATTGAACAGCACCTGCTCGAACAGCACGGCATCGAGCAGGAGCATCGGCAGATCGGCGGCCAGCTCCAGCTCGACCTTGTGCGCGGTGAGAATCTTGCTGGCGCGCCGCAGCGCGCTGCCGACGATCTCGCCGAGATCGTGCAGCGTCGCATTGGGCACGATGGCGCCGGATTCGAGCTTGGTCATGTCGAGCAGATTGGCAATGAAGCGGTTGAGCCGCTCGGACTCGTCGATGACGGTGGCGAGCAGATCGCGCTTCTCGGTGTCGGACAAGGCGCCGGCGAGATCGCGCATGGTCGAGGCCGCTCCCAACACGGAGGCGAGCGGCGTCTTCAAATCGTGGGAGATCGAGGTCAGGAGCGCGGAGCGAAGCCGTTCGGATTCGACGGTTCGCTTGACGCGGTCCATGTCCTCGACCAGCAGCACACGCTCGATCGCCAGCGCGCCCTGGTCGACGAGCGCATCCAGCAGCCGGCGCTGGTCCGGCGTCAGCAGCGGCCCGGTGCGGTCGTCGTCGATGCCGATGACGCCGATCGGGCCGCGCCCGGTGCGCATCGGCAGGAACAGCCGTTTTGCACCAGGTAGCGTGTCGGAGCCGCGGCCCGCCGGCCGATCGTTGCTCCAGGCCCAATTGGCCGCGGCGAGGTCGGCCTGGTCGAGCTGGTCCTCCGGCGGATAGCCGGATTTCACCGTGAGCAGCCCATCCTCAGGCAGCAACAGCACCACGCGAACTTTCAGCATCAATGCGATCTGATAGGCGGTCGCCCACAGGACGTCGTCGAGCGTGGCGGTACCGGCAAGCTTGCGGCTGAAGGCATAGAGCTGCTCGGTGGTCCTGATACGGCCGATCGCAGCATCGGCCTGCGTGCGCACGCGCGCCGCGACATTGGAGACGATCATCGCCACCGCCATGAACAGTACGAAGGCCGCGACATTCGTCGGATCGGTGATCGTGAAGGTGTAGATCGGCGGGATGAAGAAGAAATTGTAGCAGAGCGACGCCGCCACCGTCGCCAGCAGGGACGGCCACAGACCATAGCGCACGGCAACTGCCACCACCGCAGTCAGCAGCACGAGATCGACATTCTCGATGCCGAAATATGGCTGGATCAGCTTGGCGGCGCCAAGGCCGATCAGCACGATCCCGAGTGCCTTCAGATGTGGCAGCGGATTGAATGGCTCGGATCGCGCGGCGGTCTGCACCGCCGTCTTGGGCGCGTCCCCTGCCGGAAGCTCGTCGCCGGGAATGACATGAACGCTGATATTGCCGGCACGACGAACCAGATCGTGCACGACCGAGCCGCGCGTCAACTCGAACCAGCGCGAGCGGGTCGACTTTCCGATCACGATCTGGGTGACGTTGTTGCCTTGGGCGAAATTGACGACGTCGTCGGCTATGCGACCGCCGACAGCAGGAATCGTCAGTGCCTCGCCGCCCAGCGATTCCGCAAGCCGCAGCGTGTCCGCCAGCCGGTCGCGCTCCTCGTCGGACAATTGCAGGGACCGCCGGGTCTCGATCGAGATCGCGGTGAAGGGCGCATGCAGTCGGTCGGCCAGCCGCTTGGTGTAGCGCACGAGGCCGGCGGCGCGCGGGTCCTCGCTGACACAGACCAGGATGCGCTCGCCCACAGCCCAGGGACCGGCAATCGCGTTCGCCTGCATGTGGGTGAGAAGCTGCTCGTCGACCCGTTCGGCCGTCCGGCGCAGCGCAAGCTCGCGCAATGCCGTCAGATTGCCGGGCGAGAAATAGTGCTCCAGCGCCCGTTCGGCCTGCCTGGGCACATAGACCTTGCCCTCCTTCAGCCGCTGGATCAGGTCGTCGGGCGTGAGGTCGATCAGCTCAATCGCATCCGCGCGGTCGAACACCGAATCCGGCACGGTCTCGCGCACCCGCACATGGGTGATCTGGGCGACGACGTCGTTCAGGCTCTCGATGTGCTGGATGTTGACGGCAGTGTAGACGTCGATACCGTGGGAAAGCAACTCCTCGACATCGAGATAGCGCTTGGGATGGCGGCTGCCGGTCGCATTGGTGTGGGCAAGCTCGTCGACCAGCGCGATTTGCGGCCGGCGTGCGATCACGGCGTCGAGGTCCATCTCTTCGACCGTCTGACCGCGGTAGTCGAGCCTCTTGCGCGGGACGACTTCGAGCCCGCGCACCAGCGCCTCGGTCTCGGCGCGGCCATGGGTTTCGACAAAGCCGACCACGACGTCGATACCGGCCTTGCGCTTGGCGTGAGCGCTTTGCAGCATCTCGTAGGTCTTGCCGACGCCGGGGGCGGCGCCGACGAAGATCTTCAGCTTGCCGCTGACGCTGTCCTCCCGGCGCGCCGCTTCCAGCAGCGCCTCGGGGGACGGTCGTTGTTCGGGATCGCGGCGCTCTCGGACCATCAGGACGGCTTACTCGATTTGTCTTGTCCGGCTGCTTCCTTCACCTCTCCCGCGAAAGCGGGGCGAGGGAGAAGAAGGCTTTGCCGGCAACTATAATCGTCCGCGCGCCGCGAGCCTAGACCGCTACTTCGCCGCCACCCGATCGAGCGCAAGGTTCAATGCCAATACGTTAACCCGGGGTTCGCCAAGCAGGCCGAGCAGACGGCCCTGGATGTTGGAAGCCACAAGCTGTTTCACCGCCTCCTCCGGCATATTCCTGGCCTTGGCCACGCGGGGGATCTGGAATTCCGCGGCCTCCGGCGAGATATCCGGATCGAGGCCGCTGGCCGAGGTGGTGACGAGGTCGACCGGGACGGCGGCGTTCGGATTCTCGCCCTTGAGCTTGTCCACGTCCTCCTTCAGCCGGTCGGCCAGCGCCTTGCTGGTCGGACCGAGATTGGAGCCGCCCGAATTGGCGGCATTGTAGGGCGCGGACACCGTCTTGGTCGAATCATTCGGGTCCGGCGCGAGCGTCGCCGAGGGGCGGCCGTGGAAATATTTGTCGTCCTTGAACTCCTGTCCGATCAGGGCGGAGCCAACCACCTTGCCGTCCTTCTCGATCAGGCTGCCTTGCGCCTTCGCGGGGAAGAGCGCGCCGGCGATGCCGGTCATCGCGAGCGGATAGGCAAGGCCGGTGATGGCGGTGAGCACCAGCAAGAGGACGATGGCGGGGCGGATTTCTCTGAGCATGTTGGGTCTCCTGTTTCTTCCGTCATTGCGAGGAGCGAAGCGACGAAGCAATTCAGGCTCTCGATCGCGGATGCATCTCTGGATTGCTTCGCTTCGCTCGCGATGACGGGGTTAGGCCAGGTGCAAGGCGGTGACGACGAGGTCGATCGCCTTGATACCGATGAAGGGAATGGCGATGCCGCCGAGGCCGTAGATCAAGAGGTTGCGGCGGAGCAGCGCGCCGGCGCCGACTGCACGGTAAGCGACGCCTTTCAGCGCCAGCGGAATCAGCGCGATGATGACGAGCGCGTTGAAGATGATCGCCGACAGGATGGCGCTCTGCGGGCTCGACAGGTTCATGACGTTGAGCACATTGAGCTGCGGGTAGAACGCCAGGAACATCGCCGGGATGATCGCAAAGTACTTTGCGACGTCGTTGGCGATCGAGAACGTCGTCAGCGCGCCGCGCGTCATCAGCAGCTGCTTGCCGATCTCGACCACCTCGATCAGCTTGGTCGGGTTGGAATCGAGGTCGACCATGTTGCCGGCCTCGCGCGCCGCCTGGGTGCCGGTGTTCATGGCGACACCGACGTCGGCCTGCGCGAGCGCCGGCGCGTCGTTGGTGCCGTCGCCGCACATCGCAACCAGCTTGCCCTTGGCCTGCTCGTCGCGGATCAGCTTCAGCTTGTCCTCGGGCGTGGCCTGTGCCAGGAAGTCGTCGACGCCGGCCTCCGCCGCGATCGCGGCCGCCGTCATCGGGTTGTCGCCGGTGATCATGATGGTGCGGATGCCCATGCGGCGCAGCTCGGCAAAACGCTCGCGGATGCCGCCCTTGACGATGTCCTTGAGCTGGATGACGCCGAGCAGCTTGCCGTCCTTGGCCACAGCAAGCGGCGTGCCGCCGGCCTTGGCGATGTCATCAGCAATGGTCTGAACCTCGCGGCCGAGATCCGACAGCGCGGCCGGCTGGATTGCCCGTGCCGCGTTGCCCGAAGCAACCGCCAGCGGCGCACCGCCACTGACGTAGTTCAGCATGGCATCGACCGCGCCCTTGCGCACCGACGAGCCGCCGGCATCGACTCCGCTCATGCGGGTCTGCGCCGTGAACGGGATGAAGGTGGCACCTAACTCGGCCATGTCGCGGCCACGGATGCCGTACTTCTCCTTCGCCAGCACGACGATGGAACGGCCTTCCGGCGTCTCGTCGGCGAGCGAGGCGAGCTGGGCTGCATCCGCCAGCTCCTGCTCGGTCACGCCGCGCACGGGGCGGAACGCGGTGGCCTGCCTGTTGCCGAGCGTGATGGTGCCGGTCTTGTCGAGCAGCAGCGTGTCGACGTCGCCGGCGGCCTCGACGGCGCGGCCGGACATCGCCAGCACGTTGAAGCGCACCAGACGATCCATGCCGGCGATGCCGATTGCGGACAACAGCGCACCAATCGTCGTCGGAATCAGCGTCACGAACAGGGCGACCAGCACGATCACCGAGATCGAGCCGCCGGCATAGGCCGCGTAGCTCGGAATGGTAACGGTGGCGAACACGAAGATGATGGTGAGGCCGGCGAGCAGGATGTTGAGCGCGATCTCGTTCGGCGTCTTCTGCCGTTCGGCGCCCTCGACCAGCTTGATCATGCGATCGATGAAGGTCGAGCCCTGGGCGGCCGTGATGCGGACGCGGATCCAGTCGGACAGCACCTGCGTGCCGCCGGTCACGGCCGAGCGGTCACCGCCGGACTCGCGAATGACGGGCGCAGATTCGCCGGTGATGGCGGCCTCGTTGACGGAGGCGACGCCCTCGATCACCTCGCCGTCGGAGGGAATGGTGTCGCCGGCCTCGACCAGCACGAGATCGCCGACCTTCAGGCTCGTGCCCGGCACGAGCTTGACGTCCTGTCCGGCACCGGTCAGGAGCTTGGCCTGGCTCTCGGTCCGCGTCTTGCGCAGCGACTCGGCCTGCGCCTTGCCGCGGCCTTCGGCGACGGCTTCGGCAAGATTGGCGAACAGCACCGTGAACCACAGCCAGAGGATGATCTGGAAGGTGAAGCCGAGGCCCTCGCCGCCGGTGACGAGATCGCGCAGAAAAATCACGGTGGTGAGCGCGGCCACGATCTCGACCACGAACATCACGGGATTCTTGATCATGGACCGCGGATCGAGCTTGGCGAACGCCGCGCCGATGGCCGGCAACACGATCTTGGGATCCAGCATGGCCGAGACCGGCATGCGCTTGTTGGCTTTAGAAACTGGTTCCATGGAGGTCACTCCGAGAGATCTGGATCAGAAGACGTTGCCGGCATTCATCGCGAGATGCTCGACGATGGGACCGAGGGCAAGCGCCGGGAAGAAGGTCAGGCCGCCCATGATCAGGATGACGCCGACCACGAGGCCGACGAACAGGCCGCCGGTGGTGGGGAACGTGCCCATCGACGGCGGGATGGATTTCTTCTCGGCGAGCGCGCCCGCGATCGCCATGGCCGGAACGATCATCAGAAAGCGGCCGACGAACATCGCGGATGCGCCCGTCAGATTGTAGAACAGCGTATTGCCGGTAAGCCCTGCAAAGGCCGAGCCGTTGTTGCCGGTCTGCGATGAGTAGGCATAGAGCACCTCGGTGAAGCCGTGCGGGCCGGCATTGGCCATCGAGGCGACGCCCGTCGGCAACACGACCGCGACGGCCGACCAGCCCAGGATCATCAGCGGCAGGATCAGGATCGCGAGCATCGCCATCTTGACCTCGCGCGCCTCGATCTTCTTGCCGACATATTCCGGCGTGCGGCCGACCATCAGGCCTGCGACGAAGATCGCGAGGATCACGAACAGCAGCATGCCGTACATGCCGGCGCCGACGCCACCGACGATGATCTCGCCGAGCTCGATGTTGATCAGCGGGATCATGCCACCGAGCGCGGTGAAGCTGTCATGCATCGCGTTGACCGCGCCGCAGGAAGCGGCCGTGGTGATCACGGCGAACAGCGAGGACGCGACGATGCCGAAGCGGACTTCCTTGCCCTCCATGTTGCCGGTCAGGCCGAGCGCATGCAGCGTCGAGGTGCCGCTGGCTTCCGCCCAATAGGTGACGGCGACACCGGCCAGGAACAGCACGCCCATCACGGCGAGGATGGCCCAGCCCTGGCGCTGGTTGCCGACCATGCGGCCGAACACGTTGGTCAGCGCCGCGCCGAGCAGGAAGATCGACAGCATCTGCACGAAATTCGACAGCGCGGTCGGGTTCTCGAACGGATGCGCGGCATTGGCGTTGAAGAAGCCGCCGCCATTGGTGCCGAGCATCTTGATCGCGACCTGGGACGCCACCGGGCCAACCGCGATGGTCTGCTTGGCGCCTTCGAGCGTAGTGGCCTCGACATAATCGCCAAGTGTCTGCGGCATGCCTTGCGAGACCAGGAACAGCGTGAACACCACACAGATCGGCAGCAGGACATAGAGGGTGCAACGGGTCACGTCGACCCAGAAATTGCCGACCGTGCGCATCGATGCGCGCGCAAAGCCGCGGATCAGCGCCACCGCCAGCACAATGCCGGTCGCCGCCGAGAGGAAGTTCTGGTGCGTCAGGCCGACCATCTGGGTCAGATAGGACAGCGTGCTTTCGCCACCATAGTTCTGCCAGTTGGTGTTGGTGATGAACGAGATCGCCGTGTTGAAGGACAGATCCTCCGCGACCGCGCCCTGCCCGGCCGGGTTGAACGGCAGCACGGCCTGGAGCCGCATCACGCCGTAGATGATGAGGAAGCCGCCGACGTGAAACAGCAGCATGGCGACCGTGTAGGTCACCCAGTGTTGCTCGCGCTTCTCGTCGACGCCGGAAATCCAGTAGATGCCGGCCTCGATCGGCCGCAGCACCGGCGACAGGAACGTGCGCTCGCCGTTGAACACGCGCGTCATGTACCAGCCGAGCGGCTTGGTCAGTGCGACGATGATGACGCAGAAAAGAATGATCTGGAGCCAACCGATCACAGTCATGGCATTAACCCTTCAGACTTTGTGTCCGCCGTAGAAGCGGCAGGAACAACGCAAGCAGGCAGGCGACGAGCGCAGCGTCGGCCAGCAGCAGTTCGACAATCAGCAGCACGGGTCAGAACCGCTCGGGCCGCAGCAGCGCATAAGTGAGGTAGATCAGGAGGCCAAGCGACACGGCACCGGCGAGCAAATAATCGAAGATCATGATCCGCTCCGTCACAGCCGTTCGCAGGCATAGGTGTAGCCGATCGCAAGGGCGAAGAACGCGAAGCCCAGCGCCAGCATCAGAATGTCCATCATGGGGATACTCCTCGTTGCACTCCGCCAAGGAGGCAACTGTGTCTTTGTTTTCCAGCAGTCCGCTTGCGATGGATCATGCGCAACGCGGCTCCTGGCCGGAACTTTCACCGCGTTCAAGTGCCACCGCGGACATAGGTTTTCGAGATGAGGGCTATGGCGAAGTTATAGGAATCTCATAAAGGCGGGGCTGGTGGCGCCGGCCGAAGGCCGCGCGCGACGCGAGGCGGTCCATCGCGCCCCCTCCCCGCCCCATCCCCACACTTATGAAATCCCTATACTTTCCATCCCTTTCTCATCTCGTTTTCAAATGCCCTTTCAGCCATTTTGGGGAGGCCGGCCGACTGACCGACACCAATTCCGGGAGGCCTGACATGACCGCCGCTCTCCGACGCTATGATCCGTCATCACTCAGCGAACGTCTGCGCGATGCGCATACGATGTCGCGACCGCTGATGCTCGAAATCATCAACACGGTGTGCCGGCGCTTCCCCTCACTCGGACAGAGCGAGCGCACCGCGCGTGTGATGCGCCTGGTCGATGTGGAGGCCTGGGCCGACGCCGCGCTGGCGCTGATGGAGCTCGAACTGCCGCTGTGGCAGGTCCGTCGCATCGCCTATGACGAGGGTGAGTGGCATTGCGCACTCTCGCGCGAGCGCGAGTTGCCGGATTGGCTCGACGCTGCGGTGGAGGCTCGGCACGCCGACCTGGCGCTCGCGCTGCTGTCGGCCTTCCTCGAGGTCCAGGCATTGGCCGTTGAGACGGCGCGGCCAAGCGTTCCCACCGTGCGGCCTGCTCCGGACCCGTTCTACGAGCCCGTCGGCTGCGAAAATTTCAGCTGAGCCAGCGGGAGGTTCGCGCTTTGCCGCGATCTTCGGACATATCGCCGGCCCTGAGCCCGTCACGGGTGATCGCGCGCTTTGCCGTCCGCGTCGTACTCCTCTCCGGGTTTGCCGCGTTCGGCAGCATCGGCTTCGGACGGAGCCTCAAAGCCCTGCTCTGGATGTCCATCATCCTGTGTGCGGCTGTCGCCCTTCTGCGGCGCGAGCCGCCGTTCGGGGCCGCCCTCAACCATTGGGACGAATGCGCTTCGTTCGGCGCGCTGTTCGCGCTGGTTCATGTGGTCGATGGGATGAGCTGATCGCTGGCCTTTATGGCGCGCTTATGAGATCGCCGCGCAGCCTCACTCGAAATCATATCAGCTTGAAACGATATTGATCGGACGGTTGCGGGACATGCCCGCTACCTCCGTCAATCGGAAGGAACACATCCGTGAAACTCGTTGAACCTCCCTCGTGCAGCTCGCCCTCGACCATCGTCTTCATCGGCCGCAATCATAGCGGACAGTGGGTCGCGCAGGAACAGAACGGGCTCTATGGCGGCCTGTTCGTCAGCCGCGCCCAGGCCATCAAATACGCACTGTTCGAGAACGGCCAGCATCCCGAAACCATCGTCGAGCTGCCGCGCGAGATCGAGCTCGACATGGGCAAGAGCCCACGCAGCAACAACGCACGCCGCGCCGCCTGAGCGGGCGCAGACAAGCGAAAAGCCATGTTCACTCCCCCCTCAGCGTGGTTCACCGGCTTCATCCCGGACATGCCTACTCCGTTCGAAGCGGCGGGTACGATCGACCTCAAGGCGTTCGCAGCTCTTTGCGAGCGCCAGATCGCGGCCGGCGTTCCTGCGCTGGTGGTCTGCGAGACCGCTGGCGAGGCGCCGACGCTCTCGCCGGCCGAACAGGAGCTCGTCATTCGTACCGCGGTCGATGTCGCCCGCGGGCGTGTACGGATCATCGCCGGCGCGATGTCGAATGCGACCAGCCATGCCATCGAACTCGCGCGGCGGGCCGAAGCAGCCGCGGCCGACGCCGTCATGACGGTGGTGCCCGCCTACAACAAGCCGATGCAGGAGGGGATGCTGGCGCACTTCCGCGCGATCGCCGGCGCGACAGGCTTGCCCGTGATCCTGCACGACATTCCCTCCCGCACGTTGCGCCCGCTCGCCGACGAGACGCTTCTGCGTCTCGTCGAGTCCCGCCAGTTCGTGGGCCTGCGCGATGCAAGCTGCGACATCACCCGCCCGATGCGCATGGGCCGGCTGCTGCCAGCCGGCTTCCGCTTTCTTTCCGGCGACGACGTCACCGCCTTCGGCTACATCGCCGATGGCGGCGACGGCGCGATCTCGGAAATCTCCAACATCGCCCCCGACCTGTGCCGCACGATCTTCTCGCAGATCAGGCAGGGACGGCTGCAATCGGCACGTTACCTGCACAAACGCCTCATTCCGCTCATCGCCTGTCTCGTCAAGGACAGCCCGGCGGCGCTCAAGAACGCCCTGAGCGTGCTGGGTCTGATGTCGCCGGCCACAAGATTGCCGATCGTGCCGCTGGACGCTGCCGCGCAGCGGGAGATGGTGCGAGCCTTCGCCGCGATCGCCGACGAGGAACTGATCGATGGCGTCGGCGCCTGACGCGGCGCAGCCATTCGGTTGTCGCATGGCGCCATCAGCCGACGGACCTCGCAGGCTGCTTCGGGCCTGGCAACTGGCCATGCTGCGCTTTGCAGTGACGCTGGACGAATCCGACAGGCTCAACGTTGCGGCGCTTGCCGCGGAGCTCGATCGTCTCGGCGGCCGGCGCGAGCTTGACGATGCCCCGCATTTCTTCCGGCGGACCACCTCAAAACTCAGCGCGGCGATCAACGGGCAGCAACGGAACGCGGAAGCGACGCTGGACGATTTCTGCAACCAGATCGAAGAACCACGGCTGCGGCTCGCTTTCGCCGCAGCCATCGGCATCACGCATTCGGCCCCAGCGCCGTCCGAGGTTCGATCGAAGCAGCGCGCCGACCTCTTCAAAGGCTTGCCGTCACGACGTCCGGTTTCCTTATGACATTCCTATACGGCGGCCCCGACGCTCATCTCGCAATCCTACGCCACGAACATCATCATACGGGACAGATCGGCGCGGCTCTCGCCGCACCAAAGACGAGGACTTCCGAAAATGTCGATGCTGACCCATGGCCTCGAGCAGCCTGTCGCCTGGGCGGAGCGCCCGATGCGAATCCTGACGGCGCGCAAGGCGCAGCTCAAGCGCCTGGCGCTCGGCGCGCTGACCCTGCTCTCGATGGGCAGCGTGCTCACCGCGCTCATCGCACTGAGGACCGCAATCTATGTCTGGCGTCTGCCCGCCTGACCCGGCGCGGCAGATATCATGACCTTGCAGATGTGTGAGGAGGCCGCCATGGCCGCGATCGCTCTCCAAGCCGTACGCCACCTGCCGGAGACACGAACGACGGCGCCCGACATTGGCGCTGGAACGGCGCTCAAGCCGCTCGATCCCGATGTCGTCAGTGCCGCCATTCCCGCCTTCTTCATCGGGCATAACCATGCGGGCCTCTGGGTTGCCCGCGAGGCAAACGGACGTGCCGGCGGCCTCTTCCTGTTCAAGAGCTCGGCGATGGAATTCGCCAACCGCTGGAGCGCGCCGGTACGATGCGCATTGGTGTTTCCTGCCGGGACCTTCGAACTCGACATCGACAACCAGGGAAATCCGCTGGTCGCGCTGGCGGCACGATGGCTGGACGGGGTGAAGCGACATCTGGCCCGGCTTGGGAGGTAACGACATGATCGAGTTCAAGATCGTCATCCTGGTCGCGTTGATGGGCGCATTGCTGCTGGGCATGCACGTCACCGCGAGCCCAGCCTCGGACGGCTAGCATGCCGCTCATCAAGGGAAATCTGGAGCAGGCGGTCACGGTGACCATCCTGACCATGACGCTGAGCCTGATCTGGGGCGCGATCCTGACCCTCGTGATCACGCTTGTCGCGCGTGGGCTCGGCGTCTAGCTCCTCCGCTCCGCCTCGATCAGCCGCGCCAATTCCACCGCCGTGACCTCGATCGGCCGGCCGCTGCGCTCGACGCGGGCCTGGATCAACGCGCCCTGGAGCGCCGAGGTGCAGAGCACGGCCAGCGCTTCGGCGCGAGGTCTGGCAAAGCCGTCCGCGAGCAGCTTGTCGCGCAGGATCGATAATCGCGCCGCATAGGCCTTGCGACCGGCATCGGACACGGCTCGCTCGCGCGGCGCAAGCTCGAGCAGCACGGTCGTGATCGGGCAACCATTGCGAAAGCCGGAGCCCTGCATCCAGCCTGCCAGCAATCTGGCGTGCGCTCGCAACAGGTCGGCGGTCGTGCCGCACTCCTCCGCGAGCTTGGCGACCGTCGCCGCGACGCGGCGGCCCGCCTCCTCCACCGCCGCCACCGCGATCGAGGACTTCCCATCCGGAAAGTAATGGTAGAGCGAGCCCTTGGGCGCCCCGCTGACGTCGACGATGTCGTTCAGCCCGGTCCGGGCAAAACCCTGGCGGCGGAACAGCGTCACCGCGGCATTGATGATGGGCTGGCGGTGTTTCGGCACGGCCGGCATGGCGCTCTCCCGTCGCAAAAAATTATATTGATTGGTCTACATCAGCCTTCGACAGTCAAGCCGTAACAATGACAGGGAGCGGCAGATGACCAAGGGAGTGAGCTACCAGCTGAAAGACGGCGTCGCCCAGATCGGGCTCGACGACGGCAAGGTCAATGTGATGTCAACCGAGATGCTGGCGGCGATCGGCGCCGCCTTCGGTCGCGCCGAGACGGAAGCAGAGATCGTGGTGCTGCGCTCGGCGCGGCCCGGCATCTTCTCTGCCGGCTTCGACCTGAAGGTATTCGCGTCGGGCGATGCCGCCAACAGCCTCGAAATGGTCCGGGCCGGCGCCGAGCTCGCGCTGCGGCTGATGGCGTTTCCGCATCCGACGATCGGCGTGATGGAGGGCCACGCCTTTCCGATGGGAACGTTCCTGCTGCTCGCCTGCGACGTCAGGCTGGGCGCGCGCGGGCCGCATCGCATGGGGCTGAACGAGGTCGCGATCGGCATCGCGCCGCCGAGCTTTGCCATCGAGCTCGCGCGCAGCCGCCTGCATCCGGCCTGGCTCAGCCGCACCGCCACGCTCGGTGAAATGTACGAGCCCGAGGAGGCGCTGACCGCCGGCTTCCTCGATCGCGTGGTTGCACCGGAAGCCATCGAGGGCGCCCTTGCGGAGACCATCGCCGCGCTACGCGCCATCCACAAGCCATCACATGCAACCGCGAAGCAACGCCTGCGTCAGCCCGCGATGGATGCGATGCGCAGGGCGATCGACCGTGAATTGACCATGGCTGCCTACGCGGCGAGCAACCGGGCCCGCAGCGCGGTGGCGATGCCCGGTTGAGGCCATCCGTCTCGCGGAAAAGGCTTGAGCGAAAAGCTTTGGGCGAAGAACCTGGCCGATCTGGCGCAATTTCGCGGAACCGTGTAGAGCGGTTTCATGAGCACCAGCCACGTCAACGTCGTCGCCCACCCCCTGGTCCAGCACAAGCTCTCGCTGATGCGGGAGAAGGACCGCTCGACCAAGAGCTTTCGCGAAATCCTGAACGAGATCGGGATGCTGCTGGGCTACGAGGTGACGCGCGACCTGCCGCTGGAGCTGGTCGAGATCGAGACGCCGATCGCGGCGATGCAGGCGCCCAAGATCGCCGGCAAGAAGCTCACGCTGGCGCCGATCCTGCGCGCCGGCGTCGGCTTCCTCGACGGCATGCTCGCTTTGATGCCTTCGGCGCGCATCGCCCATATCGGGCTCTACCGCGACCCCGAGACATTGCAGGCCGTGGAATATTACTTCAAGGCGCCGCAGGACCTGTCCGACCGCACCGTGATCCTGATGGACCCGATGCTGGCGACCGGCAACTCGGCCTGCGCCGGCGCCTCCCTGCTCAAGGCTCGCGGCGCCCGCGACATCCGCTTCGTGTGCCTTCTGGCCGCGCCCGAGGGCATTGCGCAGTTCCAGAGCGAGCACCCCGACGTGCCGATCTGGACCGCCGCGATCGACGAGCGACTGAACGACCACGGCTACATCGTGCCAGGCCTGGGCGATGCCGGCGACCGGATGTTCGGCACCAAGTAGACAGGTCCGCACGATCGGGTTAGTTCGGTTGCCATGAATGCCAACGCGTTTTCACTGCAATCGCTGATCCGGTCAGATCCCGCCACCGATCCCGCCTTCGTATTCGACGGCACGCCGGTGTCACGCGCGGAATTCGCAGCCAAGATAGAGCAGACCGCGGCCTGGCTGGCGGCGCAGGGCATCGGCAAGGGCGACGTGGTCGCCGTCTGGCTGATCAACCGGATCGAGTGGCTTGCGCTGCTGTTCGCCGCCGCAAGGCGTGGCGCGATCGTGGCGGCCGTCAATACGCGCTATCGCAGTGCGGAAGTCGCGCATCTGCTTCAGCTGTCGGGCGCCAAGCTGATGGTAGTCGAGGCCGCGTTCCGCTCCATCGATTTTGCCGCGATCCTCGCCGACCTCGCCAAGGACGAAGTCCCCGCGCTGCAGAAGCTGGCAGTGGTCGGAGCCGAAGCGATTCCGGCGCAATGGCCCTGCGTGGGCTTCGATGCCTTCGACAGGTCGTATCCACCCACTCGCCCGGCCCAGGACGACATCGACCAACCGGTGCTGCTCTACACCACATCGGGCACCACCAAGGGGCCGAAGCTCGTCGCGCATTCGCAGCGGACGCTGGCGAGCCACGCCGCCTCCGTCGCCAAGGCGCTTCGGCTCGATCCGCAGCGTCATTCGCTGCTGGCCATGCTGCCGTTCTGCGGCACGTTTGGCATGACGAGCCTGCTCGGCTTCGTGGCAGCCGGTGCAGCCATCCACGTGCTCGACGCCTTCGAGGCGGCAGCGGCGCTGAAGATCCTCGACCAGCACAGGATCACGCACTCGTTCGGCTCGGACGAGATGTTCCGCCGCATCCTCGCCCTCACCGATGCGCCCCGGCCGTTTCCGCATCTCGAACTCTGCGGCTACGCAGCGTTTCAGCCCGGATGGCGCGAGCTGGCCGTGGAGGCCGAAGCGCGCGGCCTGCCGCTGTTCGGCCTCTACGGCTCGAGCGAGGTCCAGGCCCTGTTCGCGATCGCTCGCGCCAGTGACGCCTTTTCCGATCGCATCGAAGGCGGCGGCTGGCCGATGTCGCCCGACGCTAGCGTGCGCGTACGCGACACCGAGACCGGCGAGCTCGCGGCTCCCGGCGTCTCCGGCGAGATCGAGATCAGTGCGCCGTCGCGCTTCCTCGGCTATTTCAACAATCCGGATGCGACGCGCGATGCGATCACCGCGGACGGGTTCTTCCGCACCGGCGACCTCGGTCGTCTGCGCGGCGACGGCTCCTTCGTCTACGAGACCCGAGCAGGCGATGCGATGCGGCTCGGCGGCTTCCTCGTCGGGCCCGGCGAGATCGAGGACGAGCTCAAATCACATGGCGGCGTGGCTGACGCCCAGGTGGTTGCAGTCGATTTGAAGGGCCAGGCGCGCTGTGTCGCCTTCGTCATCCCGACAGCGGAGCCGCCGAACCAGGAGACGCTGGTCTCGCATTTGCGGGAGCGGCTCGCCGGCTACAAGGTGCCGGCCCGGATCTATCTCGTGGACGCCTTTCCCGTCACCGACAGCGCCAACGGCGTGAAGATCCAGCGCGCCAGGCTGCGCGCCATGGCAATGGAGCGCATCGCGGCCGAATAGCCCGTCCTATTTCAGATAGCTCGCAAGGTTCAGACTCAGGATCTTGCCAAGCGCCGAATAGGACGCAGTCAGTTGCGACTCGTAGGTCGAGAGCTCCGCCGTGATGGCGGCGACGTCGACGCTGGTGAGGTCGCTCGACAACGTCTCGGCATAGCTCTTGTAGTCGCTCTGGCGGGCGCTGGCCGTCTCGATCGAGGACGCCGCGCTGGAAAGCTTCGCCTGCACGGCTGCCGTGTCGTCGAGCGCAGTGCCGGCAAGATCGAGCGCGCTGGAGATGTCCGCGGATGAGAGCGAGGTGCTGTTGGCCACGAATTTCAGCACACGCATCACCTCCTCGAACGCCGAATTGTCGGCGGTGACACCATAGGAGACGGTTTCACCGGCACCGACACGCACCGAGGCGATCTCGTCGTCGCCAGCGTAGTAGCTGCTGTCCGCCGTGGTGAGGGACCCCGTCCCCGACGAAAAGCTCGTGAGATCGACCGGGGCCGTGTCCGTCTTGCCGCCGGCAAAGACATATTGGCCGTCATATTGGGTGTTCATGATCGACCCCATCTCCTCCAGCATCTGCTGGGCGGAGCTGATCACCGAGGTCGTCTCGGTCGAGCTTCCGGTCGAGGCGGCGCTGAGCTGGGAGCGAAGTTGAGTGATGATGTCGGTCATGGAGCCGACCGCCGAATACATCACCTGCACCTTGCTGTCGGCGAGCGTCGCGGCGTCGATATAGGACTGCGCGCGCGTCACCGAGACCTGGAGGTTGACGACGTGCTGGGCGTCCGAGCCGTAGCCGCCGAGATCGCTCGAGATGATGCCCGACGATTCCTGGACCTGCTTCTCGGCCATCACCGCCTGCACGCGCAGTGCGTCGGAGATCATCTTGCTCGACTGCGCGAAGGTCGCGACCCGCATCGCCACCATGTCCCACTGCCTCCTATGTCGACTGCACGGCGGAGAGCAGCGACGAATACATCGAGTTGATGGCCTGGATCAGCGCGGAAGCTGCCGAATATTTGTTCTGGAGCGTGCTGAGCTTCGCCGACTCCTCGTCCAGGTTGACGCCCGACTGCGACGACAGCGAGTTCGCATAGGTCGACTGCGCGGTCTCCTTGGCGGTGTAGTTGGTGGAGGCCTGCGACGACTTGCTCGCGACGTCGGAGACGACGGCCGAGGCGTAATCGGCGAGGGAGCCGGTGGTGGCGGCGAGCCCGCCGGTGGAGGAAAATGTCCGGGACTCCGTCAAGGCATCGTAGAAGGCATTGACGACGGTGGCAGACCCCGACGACAGCACCGAACCGCCGACCGTCAGGCTCGAGGAGGAGTCCAGTGTCGCGAGCTGAAGCTCGTTGGTCCCGGACAGGATTTTGCTGTTGACCGCGATATCCGAAGCGCTCGTTCCAGTTACCAAGTCGTTGAGACCGAAATACTCCGAAAACCCTTCGCCGGAGCTTCCCACCGAGCTCGTCATCTCGTTGATGGCGACGCCATTGCCGGAGCCGGTCGCCGTGATCGAGAGATGACCGTCCGAATCGACCGACGCGGAGAGTCCGGAGATGCCGTTGATCGCGGTGACGAGATCGCCGACCGTGGCATAGGACGACAGGTCGAGATCACCGTAGGAGACCAGATTGCCGCTCTGGTCGGTGGCGGCGATGCGCACCGTGCCGGTGGCGGAGAGCGCCGTGCTACTGGTGACGGCAGTCGTACCGGTCAGGCTGGTGGGCGCCGGCACCGAAGAGGCGCCGTTCGAGACGCTGTTCATGGCCGAGGCGAGCTGCTGTGCGAGCTGGTCGAGCTGGGACTGCGCCGCCGGCAGGGTCTTGTCGCGGAGCGTGACGAGCGCGCCGATGTCGCCGCCCGATATCTGGGAGGTGATATCGACGCCGTTCACCGTGATCGCGCTGAAGCCGCTCGACGACGAGCCGGCGGTGTAAGTCGTCGACGCCGTCACGTTGGCCGCGGCGGTATAGCTAATCGCGTGCGCCGAACTGTCGACCAGCGCCTGGCCGGACGTGGTATAGATCTGGAGATCGCCGTTCGACGCCGTGAAATAGCTGATGTTCATCTTGGAGGCGACGTCCTGGAGCGCGGTGTTGCGCTGGTCCTCCAGGTCCGCGGTCGACTGGCCGGCCGCCGCCGTCTGCTTGATCGCAGCGTTGAGATCCGCGATCTGCTCCAGATCCCCATTCACTTCGTCGATCGAGGACGAGATGTCCTGGTCGGCGTCGGAGCGCAGCTTCTGGATGCCGCTCGATGTCTCCCGCAACTGGCTCGCGACGTCGTCGAGCGCGCTGATGACGTTGGATTGCAGCGAGGCGCTGCTCGGCGTGCTCGCCAACGACGATAGCGCCGATTCCAGCGAGGCGATGCTGTTCGCGAGCGAGGTTCCCGTGGAGCTGTCGCCACTGCTGCTGGTCGAGCCGTAGAGCTTTTCGAGCGAGGTCAGATAGGTGTTGGTCGTATCGGCCGATCCGAGGTCGGAGGTTGCCCCGACCAGCGACTTCAACAGCAGCTTGTCGACCGTCGAGGTGATGCCGGTCACGGTGACGCCGGTGCCGACACCGTTGGTGACGCTGCTCGACTGGCTGGCGGTCTTCGCGGTGTAGCCCGTCGTGTCGGCGTTCGAGATGTTCGACGACGTCACGCTGATCTGCACCGACGTGGCCGACAGCCCGCTGAAGGCGATCGATCGTGCGATATTGAGTGACACGGCGGGATCCTCGACTCGTCAGGCGCTGCGGCTGGTGCCGCTGGAGACGGGGCGCGCCGCGACCCGGCCGGAGGCGCCATAGGGCGACACCGCCGCGATCTGCTCGCGGATCGCCTGCATGACGGCCTCGATCCGGCGGTTGCTGGCCTCGATCGCCGCGCGCAGGCGCACCAGGTTCTCGTCCATCGCCGCGCGCAGCTTCAGGATCCGCTCCATCAGCTGCTCGCGCAGGATCCGGTCCGGGACGTTCAGGCTGGTCGTACCCGCCGCGCACTCGGCAACGGTCCGTTCGAACATCTCCGCCAGGCGGTTCTTCTCGTCGACCTGCTTCAGGCGCGAGGCCGGCAGGCCCTTGGCGAGCTCCACATTCTCCTCGGCGACCAGCGCGGTCAGAACGTCGATGAGCGCGATCAGCGACTTGATCCGCGTGTCGCCGTGTGCAGCGCTCGTTCTCGTGGCTTTGGCTACAGTCATGGTCATCGCCTTCTTCTAGTTAGTCCGTCTGCCGCGGCTTACCTGCGCGTTACGCAGGTAAGCCCCGATCGCGCTCTTCCTGACGGTCGCTTGCCTCATCTCGCTCTCGATCTCCGCGCACTCCCGCAACAGGCCGCGGCGGGCCGTCTCGACCTCGTCGATCAGTGCTAGCAGTTGCCTGCGGTCGCGGCCCCTGACGGTCGTGGCCCGCGCCACCAGCCGTTGCAGCCGACGCAGCAACCCCTCTCCGGCATCCCTGGATTCCTCACTGCGCACCACTCACCTCATCGCCGAGATCAGGGTGTCGTACATCTTGTTGACGGTCGAGATGACCTGGGACGCCGCCGAATAGGCCTGCTGCGCCGAGATCATGCTGGAGAACTGGCTGCTGGTGTCGGTGGTCGAGGACTCCAGTTCGCTGCCGAAGATGGTGCCCGCGCCGTTCTCGCCGGAGGCCTGCAACGCGGCATTGCCCGACGTCACGGTCGCCGAATAGATCCCGTCGCTGGAAGCGGCGAGCCCGTTGGGAGCGGCGAAGGTCGCCACCGCGATCTTGTAGATCGCGATGGTCTGACCGTTGGAATAGGTGGCGTTGACCACGCCGTTATCGCCGATCGCGATGCTGGACAGCTTGCCGTAGGACAGGCCGTCGGAGTCGATGCTGGTGACGTTGACGGACGGCGTGGTCTCGCCGGAGGCATATTGCGTGAGGCCATCGGTCTTGCCGGCGGTACCGAGATCCATGGTGATCGTGCTGTTGGCCGCGCCATCGGTCCAGCCTGTGATCGAGACGGTCGCCGGGTCCGGGCTGGTACTGGCGAGCGAGCCGTCGCTGTTGAAAGTGATGTCGATCGTGCCGGAAGCCGTGCCCGTCGCGGTGGTGGTATCCGAGGTTGAGGTCGGGTTGGCGAAGCTCGCACTCCAGCTGTTGGTGCCGGTCTTGGACCAGGTGATCTGCATCGAGTTCGCGGCGCCGAGCGAATCGTAGACCGTCATCGAACTGGTATAGGTATCGCCGGTGGCCGCATCCGACGGCAAGTTGGCCGCAATCGTGGTCTTGGTCGTGGCACTGCCGCTGGTCGAGGCGACCTGGGTATTGATCGGTTCGAGATTGCTCGCCGACTCGCTGCCGACGACATTGCCGTCGGCGTCGGTGCGCCATCCCTCGAGATAATAGCCGTTGTTCTGGAGATAGCCGGCATTGTCGGTGGTGAAGGCACCGTTGCGGGTGTAGGCGACGGTGCCGCCCGACATGGCATTGGTCACCACGAAAAACCCGGAGCCCTGGATCGCGACGTCGGTGGCGTTGGAAGTCGCAGCCAGCAGGCCCTGCTGGGTGATGTTGGCGCGGCCCGAGACGGTGACGCCGCCCGAGGCGTAAGAGGTCGTGTTGCTCGACGCCGTCACGAGCGCGTCAAACATCCCGGACGTCGTCTTGTAGGCGGTCGTGTCGGAATTGGCGATGTTGTCGCTGATCATCGACAGGGACTGGCTCTGCGCACTGAGCGCCGAGATCGCCGAGGATAATGCGCCGCTGAGACTCATGATAAAACTCCGGAAGAAATCAGGATGTGACGCCGATGATGTTGGCGGCGCTGACGGAGACGCCGTTCACGGTCAGCGAGGGTGTCGAGGTCGAGGTGTCGATGCCGGTCACCGTGCCGGTGACGGTCGTGTAGTTGAGGACCGAATTGCCGGAGGAATTCGTCGCGGTCACCGAGATCGTGTACTGACCGCCGTCGGAGAGCTGGTTGCCGCTGGAGTCCTTGCCGTCCCAGGTGAAACTGTTGGAGCCGGAATTGCCGGTCCCGGTCCCCGTGTAGACGACGTTGCCGGAGGAATCCGAGATGCTGATCGAGACGTCGGACGCTGTCGAGGACAGCGAGTAGCCGAACGTCGCCGAGCCGTTGCTCAGCGTCGAGGTATCCGTCTTCGCCTCGACGGTGTGGCCGATGTAGTTCACCGAATTCAGCGTCACGAGGCTGGAGAACGAGCTCGCGAGCGAAGTAAGGTTGGAGTTGATCGACTGCTGGGAGGTGAAATTCGCGTAGGAGGTGAGCTGATTGACGAGGTCGGTGGTCGAGGTCGCATCCAGCGGATTCTGGTTCTGGAGCTCGCTGACGAGCAGGCTCAGGAAATCGCTGGACGTCAGCGTCGAATTGGACGACGTGCTCGACGACGACGTCGTCGTGGTCGCAGTCGTCGCAGAGCTCGTTGCGGAAACGGTCATCAGAAACTCCGGCTTTCCCGCGCTGCCTGCGACCAGGTGTTGGTCGGCGGCGCTTGAAATCTGTGTGCTGATGAAACGGGTGGGCGCGCGGATTCAGGCGGGGATTCACGCGCGCGAAAGCGGCATTCGACACGGCAAAATCTGCCGTGTGCGTGCGCGTCAGAAGAGCGATGTCAGGCTAATCTGTTGCCAGGAAGCTGCCCCGCTCTCTGCGCTCGCGACAAAGCAATCGCATGCGAGATGATGTCCGGGACGCCGACGTTTCCGCAACGCCGCGGCCGGGCTTGACCCGGCCATCCACGACTTTCTGAGTGGGTTACGTGGATGCCTGGGACAGGTCCGGGCATGACGACCTCTCGCGATCTGCAGCAGCTGTCGCAACTGCAGAGAGGCGAAGACAGGAGGCTGCGGATGGCGCCGTTCAGCTCTCCGCCGTCTCGCCCTCGGTGCGCGGCTCGGCAGTGTCGCCCTTCATTCTCGCAGCGGCAGCAACGATGCGGTCGGCTAGCCCTTTGGGGGCACGGACCGGTGGAGCTGCAAGCGCGAGGCGCAAGGCGCGCGCCTCTTCCAACAGGGCTTGCGCAGCGGACGAGTGCGCCAGCAGCTCTTCGGCGGGCAAGCGGCGATCGTCGGGCCAGAGGGACAGATCCTCGCCCAGCCGGTCGATCAGTTCCTCAAACTCGGTGACGTCCATCGCCCGCCGGTCCCGCCTTGTTAAGGCCGTCATAAAGCATTGCGAACGAGGCGGAAACCGGATTTCGGCGGCTTTGGGCACCAAAAGCGCCCGCAGCACTACGGAAAGCAGTCGAAACGGCAGGCTGCCCTTCCCTTCAATGCGAAAGAAGGGACCTCTTCAGCCCGAGCGGGCCGAATCGGCCGCGCCGGCCTTGCTGCTCCGCAACGTCGCATCGACGGACTCCCAGGCCTCCCGCAGTTCGGTCAGTCCGGCGATGATCCGCCGAAAACTCTCCCGGGCATGCGGCCGGCCGTAAGCCTTGAGGCTCGCCAGGATCAGGGCGTTGTAGGTCTGGAACATCCGTTCCGCCACAGCCCCGCCTCTGGTAAAATCGAGATTGTGGCTCAGCCCGCGCAGGATCGCGGTCGCCTTCATCAGGTGCTCGTGTCCCTCCTCGAAGCGCCGCCCCTCCTGGGCATTCAACGACTTCTGGAGGAAGGTAATCGCGCCACCCAGCAGCATCGACACCGCCTTGAGCGGCGGCACGCTGGTTGCCGCTCCCCGATAGGCCTGATTGGCCATGTACGCCATCGGATTGTTCATCGTCAGTTACTCGAGCTGGAATTGAGCAGGGCCTTGAGATAGTTGAGCGTGCTGTTGGCGCTCTCGATCGCCGCCTGGTACTTCGCGTATTGCGTCTCGAGCTGCGACTGCAGGGTCGACGCTGCGCTGTTGATGTCGTCAACCTTCTGTTGAAGCTCATCGTCGCGGGTCGTCAGGCTGGTAATCTGCGTTTGCAGCACGCCGGTCGAGGATGAGTAGTCCTTTGCAAGCCGATAGAGCTGCGTCGCGATGCCCGAGGTCGACGTCACCGAGATCGACTGCGAGGTCGAGCCGCTATAGGTGAAGGCCATGCCGGCATAGATCGAGCCGGAAGCGCCGATGATCGTGGTGCCGCTGACCGTGAACAGCGACGAGTCCCCGCCGACCGACGCCGAGGTGAGGTTGCCGTCGGAATCGACGGCCAGATCCAGAGTGAAGGATTGCGGCGACGTTCCGGTATTGACGACACTGAGTTGGCTCGACGACGTCGTGGTCTGTGCAGACAACAGCTTGGTCACGCCACTCAGGTTCGTACTCAGGATGTCCGACAGCGTGCTGGTGTCCAGTTCGAGTTCATTGCTCTCGTTGAAGGACAGGCCGAGATCGGCCATGGTCAGGCCGCCCACGGTCGAGTTCAATGCGTTCTGCAGCGCATCCATGATGTTGCGCATGGTGCCATCGCCGAACAGCACCGCGCTCGAATCCGCGGTACCGTCTGTCGAGGTCGCCTGCTGGCCAATCACCTCGTCGCGAAATGCGTTGTAGTTGGTGACGAACGTCTCCAGCGTCGATTGGATCTGGCTGGTATCGGTCTCGATGCTGATATTCAGCGTCGTTCCGTCCGGCGTGCTCTGGAGCAGGCTGAAGGTAACCCCGCTCAGGACGTCCGAGATGTCGTTGGTGTCGCGGGTCATCGCGATGCCGTCGAGCGTGAACTCGGCGGCCTGCGCCTCCTGAAGCACGTCGGTGAAGCTCCCCGAACTGTCGGTCACGCCGAGCTTGTTCAGGATGTCGTCGCCGGACGTGCTCGAATAAGTGATGTCGGCGGCATCCTCCGTACCCGTCAGCACCATCTGGAACGACGTGCTGGAGACCTGGACGATCGAGGCCTGGACGTTGGTGGTCGAGGTCTGGGCATTGATGGCATCGACGACGTCCTGAAGCGACATTGTGCTGGTGATGGTGATATCGGACGTAGCACCGCCCTCCAGACCGATGGAAAACGTGCCCGAATATCCGAGTTCGTCGGTCTGACTGGATTGCGAGGCGCCGGAAACCTTTTGAGCGGCGGCCAGCTGACTGATCGTGAGCGTGTGGTCGCCGGTCGCGGCCGCGCTCTTGAGCGTCATGGAGAGCGCCGACGAGGCGCTCACGTCGCCGGTGGAACTGATGCTCGCCGCGCGCGCCGCAAAGGCACTGGTGGACAGAGAGTTGACTACGGCGGTCGATAGCGAGGCCAGCCCCGACGATAACGTCTTCAGATCGGTCTGGAGCGTTTGATAGGCCGAGATCTTGGCCTCGTTGTTCGTAATCGTGGTCGAGATCGTGTCCGCCTGCGCGGTCTTCGCGTCGACGGCGGATTGGATCAGCGCCGTCCAATCGATGCTGCTCGAATTGGTGGTTCCGCTCGTCGTGACCGACACGCCCGAGGAAGTCGTGCTTGTGCTGCTGGTGCTCGAACTGACGCTGGCCACTTGCTTGTCCCCGACAGAGAGGATCGGGCCGGCATCATGCCGGCCCGATCAGTTGATCATCAGCTCAGCAGCTTGAGGAGGTACTGCGGCATCTGATTGGCGGCAGCGAGCGCCGACACGGCCGCCTGGGTCTTCACCTCGGCTGAAGACAGCTTGGACTGCTCGGCCGCGATATCCACGTCCTTGATCGCGGAGTTTGCCGACTGGAGGTTCTGCGTCTGGGTCGAAATCGAATCGGACGAGAAGTTGAAGCGCGATTCCTGGGCGCCGATCGAGGCGCGCGCGGCGGAGACCGTGTCGATCGCGGTATCGAGGGCGTCGAGCGCAGACGTTGCCCCGGACTGGGTGCTGACGTCGAGCGAGGTGACGGCGAGCGAGGACGCCGTGAGGCTGGTCAGCGTGATGTTGATGGTGTCGGAGCCGTCCGAGCCGACCAGCACGGACACGCCGGACGAGAACACGCTGGATCCGTCGAGCAGGCTCTGGCTGGAGTAGCGGGTGCCGGTCGCGATCGAGTCGATTTCGGAATTGAGCTGGGAGAATTCCGACTGGATGTAGGCGCGGCTGGAATCGGTCGTGGTGCCCGAGGCGGACTCGGAGGCCAGCGATTTCATGCGCGCGAGAATGTCGGAGATGTTCGAGGCGCCGCCGTCGGCGGTCTGGAGGATCGCGGTGGCCTGCGAAGCGTTGGTCGCAGCCTGCTGCAGCGTGGTCACGTCCGAGGAGATGCGCGTGGAGATCGCAAGACCCGCGGCGTCGTCGGATGCCGAGGTGATGCGCGAGCCGCTCGACAGCTTCGAGAGCGAGCTGCTCTCCTGCGCCGAGTTGACGTTGAGGTAGCGGACCGCGGCATTGGCGGCGGTGTTGGTGTTGATTGCGGGCATTGGTAGCTCCTGTGCTGATGGGCAGGCGTGCCGCATCGTGAAGATCGACTTACGACGACGCGGACCGCAGCCCCGTCCGTTCGCTCAAACGGCGGAGCGCAAGCAGATCAGGCGCGAAAATTTTCGCGGAGCAAATTTTATGGTTAGCAATCGGTAAACGCGGTGCGGATGTCGCGTTCGTGCTTGCGCAGCAATTGACGGAGCTGCTGGCGTCCGCGCTTGAGCAGCGACTCGACGGCGGCCACCGTGGTGTCCATCACCTGGGCGATCTCGCCGTTGCTCATGTTCTCATGATACGAGAAGATCACCGCGATGCGCTGCTGCTCGGGCAGGCGCTGCATCGCGAGCTCCAGCATGCCGTTCAGCTCGTTGCGCTCGATGATCTCGACGGCGCCGGGCTGACTGTCGGCGACCTCAGGCACCGTCTCGACATTCTCG
The DNA here is from genome assembly GCF_002776695.1 of Bradyrhizobium nitroreducens. GTDB lineage: Bacteria > Pseudomonadota > Alphaproteobacteria > Rhizobiales > Xanthobacteraceae > Bradyrhizobium > Bradyrhizobium nitroreducens. The sequence continues at coordinate 4,745,071 of NZ_LFJC01000003.1, read as the reverse complement.
TTGCGCGGCTTGCGGCGCAGATCGATGCAACGGTTGGAGATGACGCGGTAGAGCCAGGTGGAGAACTTGGCGCGGCCGTGCTGCCAGCGCCCGCGATGACTCCAGATCTTGAGCATGGTGTCCTGAACCACGTCCTCGGCGTCCGCCGCGTTGCCGACGATGCGCAGCGCGATCGCATAGGCGCGATCGATGTGACGCTCGACCAATGTGCGGAAGGCGGCTTCGTCTCCGGTCGCGAGCTTGTCGAGAAGCTCGCTGTCCTCGTCGTAGACGACGTCGGCCATCTCAGGCGTGCTGTCCGGCGCGAGCGGCACCGAGGGCGTCACCGGCACGATCGCATCGACCGGCGCGATGGCCGTCATCTCGGCCTCGGCGGGAGCCCAGACATCAGCAGCGTAACTCATCCCGCAACCTCCAACCTGCAATGCCGGTCGCGCACATGCCACACGGCTTCCAGGCGTTGAACGCAGGGGCCAAACAATCCAGGCGGATAATTTTTGTTATTTTTCAAGAAGTTAGCCGGTATCTTTTGCCGAGCATCGGGCAATAATTGCCGACCGCGCGATCATCTCGCGCATCAAGTCTGCAATCATCACATCGTCTCGCGCCATGGCGGATCATCCATCCTGAAGAGATGCATGCGGGAGAAAACGCTGACATTACGCGGCACTAGGCGATCAAACGCGACGCGCGCGCAGCGCATCAGGAAGCGATTGTTTCCGAGTGTGAATGAACGCGAGACGGCTTTCGCACTCGGCAATTTTTTCCGAATCACCTTTTTCGAACCTAGCGATTTTTTTGAATCTGTCAGTCGCGGCGAACACGTTTTTGAATCACGCGCGAATTTTTTTCGCGTTTGTGGCGCCTGACTCGACGCATGCGCGCGTTAATCGTCTTGGTGGACGGGGAATTGCAGCATGAAGTCGGCTACCGCCGGCGCGGAGCGCCGCGCGCAAATTGTTTCTGCTTGGTCGTTCGATGTTTTCGATACGTTTCTGCTGCGCGCATGCGCGACGGCAGATGGCGTATTTGAAAGGACTTACGAGCTATCGGGCATTTCACGATCTTGTCCGAATGTTTCCGCGAGTTTCGTTCAACATCGCATCCAGGCCGAATCGCGTGCACGCCGGACCGCGAAGGAGAAACGCGGCGCGAGCGAAGTGCACATCGGCGAGATCTATTCCTGCTTTCCGTTCAGGCTGTTCGGCCTTTCGCGAGCGGACCTGAACGATCTGGTCGAAGCCGAGTTCACCGCCGAGATCAAGCTCTGCCGCGCCAACCCGGACATGCTCGGGCAATATCTGGACATGAAGCGCGCCGGCCATCGTGTCGGATTCATCTCGGACACCTATTGGGACGGCGGCCGGCTGGCGCGGCTGCTGCGCGCTTGCCGTCCCGGGCTGGTCTGGGACTTCCTCTATGCGTCCTGCGACCATGGCACCGGCAAGAGCGAAGCCCTGTTCGCCACCTATCTCTCAGAGCAGGGAATTGACGCCGCCGCCTCGTTTCACGTCGGCGACAATGAGAAGGCCGATATCAGGGGAGCAAAGCGCCACGGCATTCATCCCCGCTATTATCCGCAGGCGACGGCGCAGCTGGCTTCGAAGTTTCAGCGTGAGACGGCGATGTTCGAGCTACTGTGCACCGGCGCGCCATCGCGGCTCGATCATGGAGCGCGAACCCTGCGGCGCATGGTCGCCGCGCGCAGCGCCGAGAGATCTCACGCCTTCCACCTCGGGCTGACCGTGCTCGGCCCTGTCATGGCCGCGTTCGACGCCTTCGTGACGCGGCGTTGCCAGGAGATCGCAGGTGCCGGCCGGCAGGTCGCGCTCGGCTTTCTTGGCCGTGACGGGTTTCTGTCGCACCGGATCCGGGAGGAGCTGCACGGCCCGACATCCGCCTATCTCGAGATCAACCGTCGCGTCAGCCTGATCGCCTCGGCCGACACGATGCAGCCGCTGGTCGACCTGCTCGCAAAGGTGTTCAAGATCGACGCGCCGACCTTCCACGACATGGTGAAGATCATGCCGCCAAAGGTCACGGCGTTCTTTGCCGCTTTTCCCGGCGGCGTCGCCTCCGGCGAGGAGCTCGCCGAGGCGCTTCCCGGACTGATTGATCCGGCCGAAATCGTCGCGCTCGCCGCGGGCCTGCGCGCCCGGCTGCTCGCCTATCTCCGTCACGCAATCCCCGGCTTCGACGACTGCACCGACCTCGTCATCGCCGATCTCGGCTATTCCGGCAGCGTGCAGAAGGCGCTGCGTCGCATCTTCGACCTCGAAGGCATCAAGATCCGCCTCCACGGCGCCTATCTGATGTCGCTCGATGACGCCTTCGACGATGTTGCCGGGGAGGACAGCGCGGCAGGCTTCATCTCCGACCTCGTGGTCACGCCGCACGTCAAGCGCATGCTGATCCGTAACGTCGCGCTCCTGGAGCAGGCCTGCTGCTCCGCCGACGGCTCGGTGCGCGATTACGACGGCGGTGCGGTGCTGCGTGAAGTCAATCCGCGTCCGCCGGAGCAGGTGGCGCTTGCCGCGGAGATCCAGGCCGGCGCGCTGGCTTTCGCAGGCAGCGCGGACGGCGTCGCGCGCGACTATGACCTCGCCCCCTATGCCGCGCCCGATGTCGCCGCGCGCTGGTGCGCGGCGACGCTGGCCCGGCTTCTGCTGCTGCCCGACGATGACGAGCTGGCGCTGCTCGGCACGTTGAAGCACGACGTCAATCTCGGCACCCACGCGCTCGCGCCATTGCTCGATCGGCAGTTCGTGCGCAACCAGATCACCGCCCGCGGCCTCTCGGCAGCCTGCACGGCCGCCGCGCCGCCGATGTGGCTCGCCGGCAGCTTCGCCGGCCTGTCGCCATCCTACAATTATCTCTACGTGCTGTTCGGCGCCAACCGCCTGCCCGCTGACGTCTTTGAGGAGCGGGCCGCCGGCCAAGCTCAGGTCGGACTATTCCGCACCGGCGGCGATGCAACGCTGGAGACGGTGACCGTCCATCGCACCGGCCTCCGCGAGCTGCGTCTGCGCGTCCCCCTGTCGCGTCGCATGGCGATCACCATGATCGCGCTGCCGCTGGCGAAATTCGCTCCCGAGGGACTGCTTCACGGCGTGACCATGCAGCGGGGCGACGACCTTCGTGACGCCGCCGAAAGCCAGAACGTGACCGCGATCGCGACCGACGGGCTGATCTTTGCCGGCGTGCAGCGGAATGGCGACCACTATCGCATCGAAGCTGAAGACGGCTGCCTGCTGATCCCCGTCGCCCCGATGACGCAGGAAATCGCGGTCTATTCCGTCGCGATCACCCCGCTCGAAGCCGACCCCAAATAGTGCGCCTGATCGCGCCGCCCCGGCCGTTGAAGTCCAAGGGCTTAACCGGGGGCACGGAATTGCGGGACGCGACGCAGACGAATCTTGATCAGTTGCTGCAGTCCGGCGGCGTCCGGCTCGGCCGGGCCCAGCACGACCGGCTGGGCTGGCTGGTCGGCCAATACGGCGCGCCAACGCTCGATGGCGTCCCGGACGGGCGGCACGGCGGCGTCATCATTCTGAAGGAACCGCCGAGCGGCGCAGCGGCCGAGCTGTTCTACCGTTCGCTCAATCCCGCCTGCGCCGTCGTCATTCCCCGAAGCGAAAACCCCGGCTTCGACTTCCTCAAATCCAAGCTGACCGAATTCGGCACCGTCGGCCCCTGCGGCGCGGACGGCCCGCACGAGATGTGGTGGGGCGGCATCGGCTGGTCGAGATTCCTCGCCGCCGCGGACGCCTCCGCCCTCCGGCCGCGGATCGTCTCCTGTCGTCCGCGCGGCGCCGACGCGGCCGCGTCCCTCCGCCTCCGCCATTCGCTCGAACGCCTGCAGCTCGATTGCCATATCGAAGCGATCGACACCCAGCTCGACGACCGCCTGCTCTGCTTCGAGAAGGCGGAGTTCATGGTGCGGATGTGGAACAAATATCGCGAGCCGCTGCTATTCATCGAGGCCGGCGCTGTCTTACGCGAGGCGCCCCTGCTGTCCTCCTTCCTCGGTTGCGACGTCGCCCTGCACAAATGGAACCGCTGGGAGATGTCGGCGCGCACGCTCTATCTCGGTCGCTCCGCACATGCGGAACGGCTGCTTCGCGCCTGGCAACAGCTGGCCGCCGCCTATCCCGCGGTCTGGGAAGGCTATCTGCTGGACCAGGCCTGGAGCCTGACGTCGTCGCAGGTGCCGCTCGATACGGTCTGGCTGCCGCGCTCCTATCACGCGCTGAAGGGCGACCTCGGCGCCTCGCGCGCGACGATCCTGCACGACCAGCAGACGACGACGCTGGAGCTCGGTCCCGATCCCGGCTTCGCAAGCATCGTGCGCACGGCGCGCCGCGCCGGTCGCACCGGCGCCCGCGACGCCTTCATGGTGATGACCTCGAAGGCCGCGACCGGAAGCGGCATCGCCGTGATCCTGCGCGACGTCTCGGCCAGCGACGCGGGTGCGGTGGCGGCGACCGTCGAGGCCGTGACCGGCGCCTATGCCGCCGATTGCGGCGGATACGGCCGGCTCGAACTGTCGCTCTGTGCCTGGCAGGACGATGTCGGTGCCGCGCGAGAAGCAGCGAGCCTCGCGCGCTACCGCATCCTGGAGATCGCCCCGGGACAGCGTATCGCCAACGATTTCTTCGCCAGCCACGCCTGCGACGATGCGGCCATGACCGCCCGCCAGCTCTTCCCCTGAGGGACCCCTCAAGATGCTCAAGACCATCATCCTGCTCACCGACACCGTGCAACAGCAGCAGCCGCTGGCCAATCTGCTCCGCGAGCACAATCGCGATCTGGCCTTCTGCTCGGCGCTTCGCGCATCGGACCTCAGCGCGATCGAGCCAGACGTGCTGAGCGAGGCGCGGTTGGTATCCTTCGCCGCCAACGTCGCCGTGCCCGAGAAATTCCTGCTCAAGCTCGGCTATGGCGCGTACAAATTCTACGCCACGCCGACGCAATATCCGGGCTTGCCGCCGGCGCCCGACGAGAGCGACGACGATCCCCGCTGCTACTCCGTGATCGCGCAGTCGATGACGATCTGGCCCGACTTCAAGAAGGTGGTCGGCCTCGAGACGGTGACGATCCCCGATGGCACCTTGCCCGCCGAGCGCGAGCGGATGGTGTTCTCCCGCCTCGCCCACCTGTTCTGGGGCATGTCGCACATGATCGCCGGCGAAGCGACCGACCTTCCGGGAATCATCGGCTCCAGCGAGAGCCAGCGTCCGACGGCCGCGATGATGAACTGAGCTAGCGCGCGCGAAGCCGCGCCGACAGCGCATCGCGGTGCTCGGGCGCGGCGATCGCGATCATGCGGCGCGCCCGCTCGGCAAGACCGCAGCCGCGCAACTCCGCGATGCCCCATTCGGTGACGATGGCGTCCACATCCGCGCGCGGCGTCGTCACGGTCTCGACATGGGCGACGATCCGGCTGCTCCCATCGGACGCCGTCGCCGGCAGCGCGATGATCGCTCTTCCGCCTGGCGAGGCATTGGCCCCGCGCACGAAGTCGAGCTGGCCGCCGATCGCGCCGACCGCGACGCCGTTCAGCGTCTCGGAATTGACGCTGCCGTCGAGCCCGACCTGGAGTGCCGAATTGATCGCGACCAGGCGGTTGATCCGCGCCAGCACGTTCTGGCCGTGCGTGTAAGACGTCGACCGCACCGCGACCGTCTTGTTCTCGTGCACGAAGCGGTAGATTCGCTGCGTGCCGATCACCTGATTGGTGACCGTGATTCCGGCATCGATCCCCTTCTCCGCATTCGTCACCGCGCCGCACGCGATCAGATCGACGACGGCATCGTTGATCAGGCCGGAATGGACGCCGAGATTGCGCAGGTGGGACAGCGACGAGAGGATCGCGTCCGGAATCCGCCCCACCCCGAACTGAAGCGTGCTGCCGTCGGCGATCAGGCTCGCCGCATGGGCGGCAATGCGCTTTGAGATGTCATCGGGTGGCGTCGAGGCCAGCTCGACGGGTAGCCGGCGCGCGGCCACGCGCATATGGATCGGCACCTCGCCGGGCCATTCGGCGCCAAACGTGAACGGCGCATCCGGATTGATCTCGGCGATAACGAGACGCGCGCCTCGCGCGGCCTCGATGACGTAGTCGTTCGAGAGGCTGGCGCTCAAGCGCCCGTCACCGTCCTCTGCAAGCTGCACCAGAACGACATCGGCCCCGTGGCGGCGTGTGGCGAAGTCGGCGCAAAAGGCGCTGTAATTGCTCGGGATCACATCGAGCCGCCCGGCCTTCGCAAGCCGTCGCGCGTTGCCGATCACGCCGTAGCTCTGGAACGTCACGCTGGGAGCGCACGCGGCGGAGAACGTGTCGGAAAATACCGGCCCGATCATCATACGAAACGGCGGAAGCTGCGCAGCCTGCGCCATCAGTGCTTCGGTCAGGGTGACGGGCTCGGCCGTCGCCTGCCCGCACACCACGAGATCGGCTTCCCGGATCAGGCCGGAGAAATCGATCGGCGACGAGTCCGCGGACATTGCGGGCGTGAGCTCAATACGACTTGGCGAGACCCAGCACCTTTTCCGCGATGAAGCTGAGCGCGAGTTGCGGGCTGACCGGTGCGATGCGCGGGATCAGCACTTCGCGCAGGTAACGCTCGACGTGGAATTCCTTGGCGTAGCCGAAGCCGCCATGCGTCATCACCGCCTGCTCGCAGGCATGGTAGCCGGCTTCGCCCGCGAAATATTTCGCAGCATTCGCACCGGCCCCGCAAGGTAAGCCCTTGTCGTATTGCCAGGCCGCCTGCATCACCATCAACCAAGCCGCTTCGAGCTCGACCCAGTTCACCGCGAGCGGATGCTGGATGCCTTGATTCTTGCCGATCGGCCGGTTGAAGACAACACGCGTCTTGGCATATTCGGTCGCGCGCGACAGCGCGAGTTTTCCCAAACCAACCGCCTCGGCCGCGATGAGAATTCGCTCCGGGTTCATGCCTTCGAGGATGTACTGAAAGCCCTTGCCCTCTTCGCCGATGCGGTCCTCCATCGGGATCTCGAAATCCTCGAAGAACAGCTCGTTGGAATCGACGATCTTGCGGCCCATCTTCTCGATCTCGTGGACCTTGATCCTGTTGCGGTCGAAGTCGGTGTAGAACAGGCTGAGCCCGTGGGTCGGCGAGCGCACCTCCTCCAGCGGCGTCGTGCGCGCCAGCAGCAGGATCTTGTGCGCGACCTGCGCGGTCGAGATCCACACCTTCTGGCCGTTGACGATGTAGCGGTCGTTCTTGGCGACCGCGCGGGTCTTCAGTTGCGTGGTGTTGAGGCCGGTGTTCGGCTCGGTGACGGCGAAGCACGCCTTCTCGCGGCCCTCGACCATCGGTGGCAGCATGCGCTTGCGCTGCTCCTCGGTGCCGAACACGACGACGGGGTTGAGGCCGAACACGTTGATGTGGACCGCGGAGGCGCCCGACATGCCGGCGCCGGATTCCGCGATGGTGCGCATCATGATCGCAGCTTCGGTGATGCCGAGACCCGAGCCGCCATACTCCTCCGGCACGCAGATGCCGAGCCAGCCGGCGTCGGCAAGTGCCTTGTGAAAATCATGCGGGAAGCCGCCGTCGTGGTCCTTCTTCAGCCAATAGGCATCCGGAAAGCCTTCGCAGATCTTTGCGATGGCGTCGCGAATGGCTTCCTGCTGGTCGGTGAGCGCGAAATCCATGTTCTTGTTCTCCTTCTTGGGAGCCGGGCTCCGATCCTAGCGCCCCATCTGCGAGGGCAGCCAGAGGATGATAGACGGAAACGCCACCAAAATCGCGATCGCGATCAGGTGCGCGATGAAGTGCGGGAAAGTGCCGTGAAACACTTCCGCCACCGGCCGCTTGGCGTAGCGGGCGACGATGAAGCAGTTGAGGCCGACCGGCGGGGTGATCATGCCGACCTCGGCGGTGACGATCTTGATGACGCCGAACCAGATCGGATCGAAGCCGAGCGTCTTGATCAGCGGCAGCACGATCGGCACGGTCAGCACCAGGATCGCGATCTGGTCCATGAACGAGCCGAGCACGATATAGCCGAACAGGATCAGCGTGATGATCACCCAGCGCGAGGTCTGCAAAGACCCGATCCAGGCGACGAGATCCTGCGTCACATGGGTGAGCGTGAAGAAATAGCCGAAGATCGAGGCACCGACGAGGATGGTCACGATCATGCAGGTGCCGTGGCAGGCGCTGAGCAAGGCCTTGTACAGCGAGCCCGGCGTCACCCGGCCCTTGGCGATGGCAAGCAGCAGAGCACCCGCGGCGCCAAGCGCCGAAGCTTCGGTCGGCGTCGCAACACCGAGATAGATCGTGCCGGTGACGAGCGAGAACAGCAGCGCCATCGGGCCGACCTGCCACAGCAACGAGAACCGCTCGCGCCAGGACACCGGCTCGATGCGGGGAGCACGCGACGGATCCTGCCAGACCAGGAAATAGATCGTCGCCATGATGGTGGCGGTGACGAGGGCCGCCGGAATGATGCCGCCGATCAGGAGCTGGCCGATATTGACCTCGGCGAGCAGGCCGAAGATCACCAGCGCCACGCTCGGCGGGATCAGCATCGCCAGCGTGCCCGAGATCGCGACGACGCCGGCCGCCATCTTGGGCTCGTAGCCCTGGCGGATCATGGCCGGAAGGCTGGTCGAAGACAGCGTCGCGGCCGAGGCCGTCGAGGTGCCGCAGATCGCGCCGAAGCCGGCGCCGGCGAGCGCCGTCGCCATGCCGAGCCCGCCCGGGATGCGGCCGACCCAGGCGGAGGCCGTCTTGAACATGTCGTCGGCGACGCCGGACAACAGCACGAGGTCCGCCATCAGGAGGAACATCGGAATGGTGATCAGCTCATAGGCCGACACCGTCGAGAGCGGCGCCGTCTGCAGAATGCCGAACAGGGTGCCGGTGCCGCCGACCATGAGGAGGCCGACCGAGCCGGCGAATCCCATGGCGAAACCGACAGGCGTGCCGATCGCCAGCAGGACGAAAAGCAGTGCAAGCACGAGGAGGACTGTCATCGCCGCCGCCGTTATTCGAAGGAGTGGGCTTCGCCGGTCTCATTGACAGGCGGCAAAGGAAACAGGTCTCGCCCCGAGACGAGGCTGAGGACGTTGCCGACGAGCTGCAGCGAAAGCCGCAGCACCAGCACGCCGCAACCGAACGGCACCAGCACAGCGGACATCCAGGTCGGCCAGGGAATGGCGCCGGCGAGCACGTCGTGCTGCTCGTAATTGTCCAGCGCCCGCTCGAACCCGACCTTGCAGATCAGGACGAACACAAACAGGCCGGTGAGCGCGGTGACGATCTCCGACAGCCGGCGGCCTACTGGTGGAAAGCGCGAGAGCAGGATGTCCACGCCGACATGCGCGTGAACCCGCAAGGTATCGGACAAGGTCAGGAAGAAGACGGCGGCCAGAAGATAGAGCCCGATCAGGTCGTAGGTGAAGGAGAACGGGCTGTTCAGGACGTAACGCATGAACACGTCGGCCACGACCAGCGCCATGATCGCGAAGAGCGCGATCGCAGCGATCACCGTCAGCGCGCGCTCCAGCACGCCGAGCACGTCCGTTGCCCGCTTGATCATCCCTGGCCTCCCCTCATCCGCTGCGACCGTGCCGCGCTACTTCGCGCCGCCCGCAGCGAGCAGACCTTCGAACTCCTTAAGGGCGGCAGAGGCCTGCTTGCCGCGGCCGTCCAGCGCGGTCGCCCATTCCTGCGCGACGCCCTTGAGCTTTTCCTTCATTTCCGCACGCGTCGCCTCGGGCAGCGCGGTGAAACTGATGCCCTGGTCCTTCATCTTCTGCTGCGTCGCGTCCTGCTCCTTGTCGACGTCGGCGCAGGCCCTCGGCGTGATCGCTTCGGACGCCGCGTCCATCGCCTTCTTCACGTCGTCGGGCAATTTGTCCCAGACCGATTGATTGATCGAGTAGGCAACGATGAAGCTGCCGAAGCTGACGCCTTCGGTGGCGTATTTGACGAGCTTGTCCAGACCATAGGCGGCGACGCTGTCCATGGGGAAGAGCAGCCCGTCCATGGTGCCGCGCGACAGCGATTCATAGGCGTCGGGCGCGGCCATGCGCACCGGCACCGCGCCGAGCGTGCGCACGGTCAGATCCTGCGCACCGCCGGTGGTGCGCAGTTTCAGGCCCTGCATGTCCTTGATGGTCTCGACCTTCGCCTTGGCGGTCCACACCTGATAGGGCGGCAGCACCACGGCCATCAGCAGCTTGATCTTGTTGGGCGCATATTCTTGTTTGGCGAGGATGCCTTCCCGCGCTGCCTTCCAATAAGCGAGCGTGCCCTGGCAGCTGGTTGCGAACGCGCCCGGCAATTGCGCGACCTCGGAAAGCGGCATCTTGTCCGAGACGTAGGACGGCCCGATGTAGCCGATGTCGACCACGCCGGACTGGGTGAGCCGCAGCATGTCGGTGGCCTTGCCGATCTGCTGGTTGGGATAATGTGTGAAGGTCACGGCGCCGTTGGTGCGCTTGGCGACATCGTCCATCCAGGGCTTCAGCATCAAACGGACGAGATAATGGTCGGCGGGGAAGCTGTCGGCGACTTTCAGCTCGAGCGCCTGCGCCGACAATGTCGAGACCGGCAGCGAGAACGCGAACGCCGCGGCGGCCCAGACCCAATTTCTCTTCATTTGCTTTTCTCCCTGACGCGCCCTCACGCCGAAGCGGCCGCCAATCGCTGCAGCCGGTCCGGCGTTACTTCTTGCTTGAGGAAGATGTACATATATGTGAATTTATCTGTCAAGTATATGAACTATGCATGGAGCCATGCGTCGAAGACCTCTGCCGACGAATTGACACCTTCAATTTGTGAACTCTAACTCCACCCATATGAATTCATCCCACGAGGCCTCATGGGACCGCTCGCCGGCTTCACCATTCTCGACCTGACCTCGGTGCTGATGGGCCCCTACGGCACGCAGGTGCTGGCCGACATGGGCGCTGATGTCATCAAGGTCGAAAGCCCCGAGGGTGACATCGTCCGCCAGATCGGTCCCGGCCGCGCGCCGGGCATGGGCGGGATGTTCCTCAATGCCAATCGCGGCAAGCGCAGCATCGTGCTCGACCTCAAGAAGCCGGAAGGCCGCGAGGCGCTGCTGCGGCTGGCGAAGCGCGCCAACGCGCTGGTCTACAATGTGCGCCCGCAAGCGATGGCGCGGCTCGGCCTCGACTACGAGACGCTGGCCGCGATCAACCCATCGCTCGTCTATGTCGGCGCCTTCGGCTACGGCCAGTCCGGTCCCTACGCCGCAAAGCCCGCCTATGACGATCTGATCCAGGGCGCCGCCACCATTCCGACGTTGCTCGCCGCCGCCGGCGACGGCACGCCGCGCTACGTCCCGGTCACCATCGCCGACCGCATCGTCGGGCTGATGATGGTCAACGCGATTCTGGGCGGGCTGATGCACCAGCAGCGTACCGGTATCGGCCAGCGCATCGACGTACCCATGTTCGAATCGATGACGGAGTTCGTGCTGGTCGATCATCTGGGCGGACTCACCTATGATCCGCCGCTCGACCATGGCGGCTACGCCCGCCTGCTGTCGCGCTATCGAAAACCCTACAAGACCAGCGACGGCTATCTCTGCGTCCTCATCTACAACGACAAGCACTGGCGCAGCTTCTTCGAGGCGATCGGGCAATCGGAATTCCTCGACCAGCCGCGCTTTGCCAACCACGCGTCACGCACGAGGCATATCGACGAGATCTACGAGGAGATCGGCCACATCTTCCTCACACGCAGCACCGCGGAATGGCGCGAGCTCTTGGAGCGCGCCGACATTCCGGTGATGCCGATGCATACGCTGGAGACGATCCTGGACGATCCGCATCTGGATGCGGTCGGCTTCTTCAAGACGGTCGACCACCCCGTCGAAGGCCGTATCCGCCAGATGCGCGTGCCCTCGACCTGGAGCGTGACGCAGCCGGAAGCCGCCGGCCCCGCGCCGACGCTCGGCCAGCACGGCCGCGACATCCTGCACGAGGCCGGCTTCTCGACCGCAGAAATCGACCGGCTCGCAGAGCAGAAAGCAGTTCACCTGGCCGCGCCGCCTTGAGCGCGGGCGCAAGCCAAATCGCACGAGACAAAGGGAGGAAACCGCGATGGCCGGACTTTATTTCGAAGACTTTTCCGTGGGCCAGGAGTTCAGGCATCCGCTGACCCGGACCGTCACGGAAATGGACAACACCATGTTCAGCCTGCTGACGCTCAATCCGCAGCCGCTGCACATCGACGCGCATTTCGCCGAAAAGACCGAGTTCGGCCAGCGCATTTTCAACAGCCTTTACACCCTCGGCATCATGATCGGCATGACGGTCTATGATACGACCATGGGCACCACCGTTGCCAATCTCGGCATGACCGACGTCACGTTTCCAAAACCGGTCTTCCATGGCGACACCTTGCGGGCGACGACGAAGGTGCTTTCGTTGAGGGACTCCAAATCGCGCCCGAGGGCTGGCATCGTCGAGTTCGAGCACCACGCCCTGAACCAGAACGACGAGATCGTCGGAAAATGCCGCCGCATGGCGATGATGCACAAGAGGCCGGTCTGATGCGTTCGATGCTGTTCGTGCCGGGTGATTCCCCGCGCAAATTCGAGAAGGCGAGCGAAGGCAAGGCCGACGCGCTGATCATCGATCTCGAGGACTCCGTCGTCACCGAGAAGAAGGCGGAGGCGCGCGGGCTCACGCTCTCGATGCTGAAGAGCCGCCCCGGTCCGCACCAGCTCTATGTCCGCGTCAACGCGCTCGACACCGGCATGACGCTGGCCGACCTCGCCGCGGTGCTGCCCGGCAAGCCCGACGGGATCGTGCTGCCTAAATCGCAAGGCGGCGACGACGTGCGCCAGGTCGCGACCTGGCTCGAAGCCTTGGAAGCTGCGGCCGGCATCGCGGTCGGCACGACCCGTATCGTCTGCGTGGCGACGGAAACCGCAGGCTCGATCTTCGGCCTCGGCAGCTACAAGGGCTGCTCTCCCCGGCTCGCCGGATTGATGTGGGGTGCGGAAGACCTCTCGGCCTCGCTCGGCGCCACCGAAAAGGCCTCAGGCGGCGTGTTCCACAGCCCCTATCGCCTCGCGCGCGATCTCTGCCTGATGGCGGCGGCCGCGGCCGAGGTTGCGCCGATCGACACGGTCTATACCGACATCGACAATCTCGCCGGCCTCGAGCAGGAGACGCGCGCGGCGCGCCGCGACGGCTTTTCCGCCAAGGCACTGATCCATCCCAAGCACGTCGACATCGTCAATGCGGCGTTCGCGCCGACCGACGCCGAACGGAGCTGGGCGGAGAAGGTGATCGCGGCGTTCGCGAGCAATCCCAATTCCGGCACGCTGCGGCTTGACGGCCAGATGATCGACAAGCCGCATCTTCGCGCCGCGAAGAAGATCCTCGGCCAGCCCTAGGAAGGACGCAAAGCCCGCCATGATCGTTCGCCAAGCCGCAAACGTCCTGGAGATCATGGAATTCTTCGCGCAATCGAGGAAGCCGGCGACGCTTGCGGAGATCGCCGATCATTTCGGCTGGCCGCGCTCCTCGACCTTCAACCTGCTCGCGACGCTGTCGGAGAAGGGCTATCTCTATGAGCCGCGGCCGCGCGCCGGCTTCTATCCGACGCCGCGCTGGCTTGCGATGGCGCGGATGATCTCCGAGGTCGAGCCGCTGCCGCCATGGACGCACCAGCTGATCTCCGATCTCTCGGCCGAGACCGGCGAGACCGCCTCGATCGTGGCGCCGGCCGGCGTGATGGCCGTGTTCATCGACGTCGTCGAATCCGCGGCCGCGATCCGCTATTTCGCCACCATCGGCCACCGCGTGCCGATCCATGCGACGGCCAGCGGCCGCGCGCTGCTGCTGCAATATTCGCAGGAAGAGCGCGATTCCGTCTATCGCAAGATCGAGTTCAAGCAATACGGCCCGTCGACGCCGATCAGCATCGAGGCGGTCGAGACCGAGCTGCGCAATTCGATCGCGCGCGGCTATTGCCAGAGTTTTGGCGATTACAGCCGCGACCTCGCCGGCGCCGCGATCCCCTTGCCGATCGGCGACCGCCGCCTCTCGGTCGTCGTCGCCGGCCCGGAATTCCGCATCGGCCCCAAGGTCGGCGAGGTCGCCGCGCTGATCGCCCGCACGGTCGATCGGCTGCGGCCTAAGGCGTCGGCTTGAGGCTGCGGTCTCAGTCGAAGCCCTGAACCGGCGGTGTCGGGGCTTGCGCCGTGGCGGCAGGCGCAGCTTGAACCGGCGGAGCCTGAGTGCCGGCAGCTCTCATCGGACCGTTGGCATTCATGGCCTGCCGCGTGCGCGCTGGGCCGCCGGTCGCGGCCGCGCGCCGCGGCTGCCGGTGTCCTGCCGACCGCGAACCTCGCACGCCCCAGGACCGGGCGATCGAAGGCCCGGCGGTGTAGCCGATCAAGGCGCCGGCGACCGCACCGACCGGTCCCAGCACGACCGCACCGGATACCGCGCCAAGCGCCGCATCGCCTGCGCGCTCCTGCGCGAGCGCGCTCACGGGCACACAGGCCAGCATTGCGACAGCAGTGATCAGAGCTTTGGTCATCGGAGCGCCTCCCTCACGGGAAATCACTCGTGCTCAAATATGGCCACAGGAGGTTCGCTTGCCGGCCAACAAATGGCAATCGGCAGGTGGAACCCAGAAGCGACGATGGCAACCCGCTTCCCGTGTGGGTTACCGCACATGCTTTGCGGCGGCGCCTTGCCGCACGCCTCGTCCTTCGAGACGACCGCTTCGCGGCCCCTCAGCATGAGGCTAAGCGGCGTCCGCGCTCGTTGAAACGAGTGCCGCGCAGCCGGACCTCATCCTGAGGGCCCGCCAGCGGGGGGGCGTCTCGAAGGATGGCGACGGGCGAGATCACTCGCATATGCGATTGCTTCCCCGCGAGCGGGGAGAGGCAAAGAGCTACACGATCTTGATCGACATGTCCGGCAGGCCCTCGAGCTTGCACAGCAGCACGTCGCCCTTCACGACGGGGCCGACATTCTCAGGCGTGCCGGAATAGATGATGTCGCCGGCCTTCAATTCGAACGCTTCCGACAGCTTTGCGATCTGCTCGGCCACGCTCCAGATCATCTTGCTGAGATCCGAGTTCTGCTTCACCGTGCCGTTGACCGCCAGCGAGATCGCGCCCTTCTCGAAATGGCCGGTCTTGCTCGCCGGATGAATCGGACCGAGCACCGCGGCATGGTCAAAGCTCTTGCCGATCTCCCAGGGCTTCTTCTCCGCAGCCATGCCGTTCTGGAGATCGCGCCGCGTCATGTCGAGGCCGAGCGCGTAGCCATAGACATGGTCGAGCGCCTTATCGACCGGGATGTTGGTGCCCCCGGACTTCAGCGCCGCGACCAGTTCGACCTCATGATGATAGTTCTTGGTCAGTGACGGATAGGGATGGTCGGCGACCTCGCCGACCGCGACGTTCTGGATCGCGTCCGTCGGCTTCTGGAAGAAGAACGGCGGCTCGCGGTTCGGATCGGAGCCGCGCTCGATCGCATGTGCCGCATAGTTGCGGCCTATGCAGTAGATGCGCCGGACCTGGAACACCTGGGTCTCGCCGACGATCGGGATCGTCACCATCGGCACCGGAAAGATCGGCTTGGGTCCGGCCTGCGCCGCGGCCGGAGCGACCTCGGCCATGGAAACTGCGGTGGCGGCCACTGCGGTTGCGAGCAGATCGCGTCGCGTCGGTGAGGTCCGTTTCATCTCATGGGCTCCCTTCCTTGTCATTGGGCCGCGTCAAGCGCGCCAAGCCGGCTGATAGTCGATCTTCAGCGTGCCAGCAACAGAAACGGCTACGGTGCGAGCTTCGAGGATCTTGACACCGGTTTCGCGCTGAATATTTTTTCGGTCGAGAAGCACTTTCTCACCCCTAGAAATCAAAGGATCCAACGCGACCGTCTGGAGAGACGACGATGCTCGATGAGAATCTGGCCCGCATACGTGCGCACCGCAACAACATTCACCGCTACCGGCGCCTGCTGAAGACAAGGCTGTCGCAGCTGGAGCGCAATTTCATCGAGAGACGCCTGGCGGAGGAGAAGTCGGCGCTCGATGCGCTGACCGCGGCGACCTTCCCCCTTGACTTCCATGTCTCCGGAGTGCCGGCCGAGGCGATGGGGGTGGCGCGATGAACCGGCAACGGGAACTGCTCATCCGCGGCAGCGAGAAGGTGATCGGCCACTACGAGCTCCTGCTTGCAAGCGCGAAGACCGAGCATGAGCGCGAGCTTTATCGGCAACGCATCGAGCGCGAGCGTCGGCTGATCCGTGACCTTCAGGGCTATGCGGACCACCGCGCCGCCTGAGCCGGTAGCGAGCTTATAGTCAATCACCATTGCGAGGGGCGAACCGCCGTTCGCGAGCCGCCCCCGCATTCGATCTAGCGAACTAGGCGCTGAGGAGCTTCCAGCGCACCGCTGGATTGGGTCGCCGGCGCCACGCGCACGGTCGCGGTGAGCGGCGCGCCGTTGCGCAGCAGCGTGAGCCTCACCTCCTCGCCGACGCGCGCAAGGCCGATCGTGTTGCGAAGCTGAGCGGCGGTGCGGATCGGACGCTCATCGGCTGCCGTCACGACGTCCCCCTTGCGCAGGCCCGCCCTTTCGGCGGGCGAGTCTGCTGCGATCTCGGCGATGACGGCGCCTTGGTTAAGTCCCTTGTTGACCGACGGATGCAGGTCCTTCAGCGAGACGCCGATGCGGCCGCGCTCGACGCGGCCGCTCGCGATGATCTGCTCCATCACCTTGCGCGCCATGTTGACCGGAATGGCGAAGCCGATGCCGACATTGCCGCCGGCGGGCGAGATGATCGCCGAGTTGATGCCGACCAGTTCGCCGCGCAGGCTCACCAACGCTCCGCCGGAATTGCCCGGATTGATCGCGGCATCGGTCTGGATGAAATCCTCATAGCCCTGCTTGCCCAGGCCGGTGCGGCCCAGCGCACTGACGAGGCCGGACGTCACGGTCTGGCCGAGGCCGAAGGGATTGCCGATCGCGAGCACGAAATCGCCGACATCGAGCGCATCGCTGTCGCCGAAGGGGAGCGCCTTGAGGCCGGCCGGGTTCTGGATCTGGAGCACGGCAACGTCGGTCGGCGGATCGCGCCCGATGACCTTGGCGGAGAATTGCCGGCCGTCCTTGGTCGTGATCTGAACGACGGAGGTGCCTTCGACCACATGATTGTTGGTCAGCACGTAGCCGCGCTCGGCATCGACGATCACGCCGGAGCCGGTCGCGTTGACCTCCTTTTCGATCTGCCGGGGAACGTCGAAGAACTCGCGGAATAGCGGGTCGCGATAGAGCGGGTTGTCCTCCCGCACGCGGCCGTGCACGGAAATGTTGACCACGGCGGGCGTCACCCGGCGCACCAGAGGCGCCAGGGTCGGCACCGAGCCGCCGGTCTTCATGTCGGGGATTTGGCCGGCGGCAGGCTGTGACGCTGTCAGCGTCAGTACCAGCATCGCCAGCAAGAGCGGACGCACAGCATTCATCTTTCTTCCTGCCGCTTTGAAGGGATATCGGAGAACGGAGTGGCTTCAACCGCCGCGTGACGCGACGATCCAGCCTTGCATGGCCAGGAACGGAGCGGCGAAGACCGCCGAGGCCTGACCGAGCAGCACGAGTCCCAGAACAGTCTGCGTGAGCATCATGGGCTTCGCCCCTCTGCGGCGGCCCAGGGCCGCCGCAGCCGCATCGGCACGCCGCCGCCGCGCGGCGGATCGTCATCGTCGTTGTCGCCGTCGAGCTTGCGCAGCGCGGCCAGGATGTCGGCGAGCCGGACCGTGTGGCTCATCCCGGGAATCTCACGCAATCCGGGACAGGATTCGACCGCGTACATGTCGGACGCCCAGGACGACAGGATGATCCGCTTCTCCGGCGGAGAGAGCTCCGTCGCGTTCAGGACCTCGACGGGCGAGTCGTAATGGGCGGCGGGATGAAACAGCGGGTTGAGAGTGCCGCTATTGGAATTGACGTTGGTCATTGTTGGACCTCCCCTCATGCTCCTTTCCAAGGGACGGGCTTGTTGACGATGGGACGGCGACTCCGACCGCCGCCGTCCCTTTTGATGTCAGTGCGTGTTGATCGCGATGCGCTTGACGCCTTCACGCGCTTTCTCGGATTTCGGCAGCGACACGGTCAGAACGCCGTTCTTGAACGAGGCCTCGGCCTTGTCCTCCTCGACGCCCTCCAGCGGAATCTGCCGCTCGAACGCGCCGTAGTAGCGCTCGGTGAAGTATCTGCCCTCGCCGTTGCGCTCGGCCTTCTTCTCGCCGCGGAGTGTCAGCACGCCATTGGCGATCTCGACCTGGACGTCCTTCTCGCTGAGGCCGGGAAGCTCGGCCGAGACGGTCAGCGTCTTGTCGGTTTCGCTGAGCTCCACCTTCGGCCAGCCGAAGCGGCCCTCCATCAGCGGCGACAGGCTGGTCGGCCCGAAGCCGCGGAAGACGTCGTCGAACAGACGGTTCATCTCGCGATGAAGCGTCAGGAAGGGATCGAAATTGTCGCGCGCAGGCGCAAGCTCCTGTTTCCCTGACCAGGGAATGAGATCACGAAAACCCATGGCTCTCTCCTCCATGCATCGGGGAAGCGCGGCCCGCGCATCGCGCGCCGCGCTCCACTATCTCGCTTGCTCGAAAGCTCAAGCCGCTTTCTTCTGTTCGATCTGCGACGCCGCAGGCGCGGCACCCGCAATCGGGATCCTGCGCGGCTTCATCGCTTCCGGAACCTCGCGGACGAGGTCGATGATCAGGAGACCGTCCTGGAACGACGCCTGCTTCACCTGGACATAGTCGGCGAGGTTGAACACGCGCCGGAACGGCCGGGCGGCGATGCCCTGGTACAGATATTCCCGCGCGGCGGTCTCGGGTTTCCTGCCCTCGATCGTGAGCGCGTTCTGTTCGGCCGTCACCGTGATGTCGCTGGAGCCGAAGCCCGCCACCGCAAGGCTGATCCGGTAGTGGTCCTCGCCGGAGCGTTCGATGTTGTAGGGGGGATAATTGTCCTCGGTCGCCTGGCGCAGCGTGCTGTCGACGAGGTCGGCCAGATGATCGAAGCCGATGGTGGAGCGCCACAGGGGCGCGAAGTCGAAACTGGTCCTCATAACCAAGTCCTCCTGAGAGCAAGATGGATACGAAGGAGCGCAGGACTGGGTATCAGACAGGGTCCGAAGACCGGCCCGGCGCCCGTACCGGACCCGATCTGGCGTCCGGCACACCGCTCTCGCGGCGTAAAACGACTTAGAAAACCGAAAAACGCTTTCAAGGGGCCGGTTCGAAAAATTTTGAGGGCTGCTCGCAGGCGCGGGACACGTGTTGGAGTCAACCGCTGCCGTCCCCGCCATTCGTTATTGACAAACTAATTCGCCTATATCTAATTTACCTCCAGAGTGACCAGCCGCGCCTTGCGGCCAATAACAGAGAGGAAACAACCATGAGAGGGCTTCTGGCCTGCGCCATGCTCGCGGCCATGACGTCGGCTGCCATAACCACACTCGCGAGCGCGCAAGTCTCCGACGATGCGGTGCGGATCGGCGTGCTGACGGATCTGTCGAGCTGGGGCCGCGACAACTCGGGGCCTGGCTCCGTCGAAGCGGCCAAGATGGCGGTGGAGGAATTCGGGCCGACCGTGCTCGGCAAGCCGATCGAGATCATCAGCGCCGACCACCAGATGAAGACCGACGTCGGCGTGCAGATCGTGCGCGGCTGGTTCGACAACGGCAAGGTCGACGCCGTCGTCGACATCCCCAATTCCGGCATCGCGATCGCCGTGCACAACATGGTGCGCGAGCGCAACAAGATCGCTCTGCTGTCCGGCCCCGGCGCGAGCTCGCTGACCGACGAGCTGTGCAGCCCGAACACCGTGCATTTCACCTACGACACCTACGCGCTGTCGAAGGTGACGGCCTCCGCCGTGATCAAGGAAGGCGGAAAGTCCTGGTACTTCATCACCGCGGACTACGCCTTCGGCCAGCAGCTCGAGAAGGACGCGACGCGCTTCATCAACGAGATGGGCGGCAAGGTGCTCGGCGGCGTCAAGCATCCGACCAACACCGCGGACTTCTCCTCCTTCGCGCTGCAGGCGCAGAGCTCGAAATCCGACGTCGTCGCCTTCGCCAATGCCGGCCAGGACACCGACAACGCGATCAAGCAGTCCGGCGAGTTCGGCCTGGTCCAGGGCGGCCAGAAGCTGGTCGGCCTGCTGATGTTCGACACCGACGTGCACGCGGTCGGCCTCAAGGCCGCGCAGGGCACCTACATGACCACGGCGTCGTACTGGAACATGGACGAGGCGACGCGTGCCTGGTCGAAAAAATTCTACGAGCGCACCAAGGTGATGCCGACCATGATCCAGACCGGCGTCTACGGCTCGGTGCTGCATTATCTGAAGGGCATCAAGGCCGCCGGCACCGACGATCCGGCCAAGGTGATGGCCAAGATGCGCGAGCTGCCGATTGAGGATATCTTCGTTCACGGCGGCAAGCTGCGCGAGGACGGCCGCGTGATCCGCGACATGTATCTCGCCAAGGTGAAGTCGCCCGAGCAGTCGAAGGAGGCGTGGGACTATCTGGATATCGTCAAGACGGTGAAGGGCGAGGACGCCTTCCGTCCGGTTTCCGAGTCCAAATGCCCGCTCCTGAAGAAGTGAGGTGAACGATGACCGGCAACGAGCATAGCGCAATTGAGACTTACGAGTGCGACGTGCTCGTGGCCGGATCGGGTTGCTCCGGCATGTCTGCCGCGATCACCGCGCGCCATCGCGGCCTCGACGTGCTGATCGTCGAGAAAGAGCCGCGCTTCGGCGGCACCACCGCGCGCTCCGGCGGCTGGCTCTGGATTCCCGGCACTTCGCTGGCGAAGGCCTACGGCATCGCGGAGACGCCGGACCAGGCCCGCACGTATCTGCGGCACGAAGCCGGCAACAATTACGACGCGGCGCGGGTCGATGCGTTCCTGAGCGCCGGCCCCGAGGCGGTCGATTTCTTCACCACCAAGACGGCGCTCCGCTTCGACATGCCGCTGGTATTCCCGGACTATCATGCCGAAGCGCCCGGCGGCGCGCAGGGCGGCCGCTCCATGGTGACGCGCCCGTTCGACGGCCGCGAGCTCGGCGACCTCGTCAAGACGCTCGGCATGCCCCTGCCCGAGCTCACCGTGTTCGGCATGATGCTGGGCTCCGGCAAGGAGATCATCCATTTCATGCGGGTGACGAAGTCGCTGACGTCGGCGGTCTACGTCGCCAAGCGACTGTCGCGGCATCTCATGGACGTGCTGCGCCATGGCCGCGGCATGACGCTGACCAACGGCAATGCGCTGGCCGGACGCCTCGCCAAATCCGCGCTCGACCTGAAGATTCCGATGTGGCTGTCTTCGCCGGTGCGCGAGCTGACGATCGAGAACGGCACCGTCACCGGCGCCATCGTGTCGCGCGAGGGACGCGACGTCCGCGTCAAGGCGCGCCAGGGCGTCGTGCTCGCCTGCGGCGGCTTTCCGCATGACGTCGAGCGGCGCCGAAGGATGTTTCCGCACGCGCCGACCGGCGTTGAGCATTTTTCACCGGGTCCGACCGGCAACACCGGCGACGGTCTGCGGCTCGCAGAATCCGCCGGCGGCCACGTTGAGGATCGCCTGCCCAACGCGGCGGCCTGGGTGCCGGTGTCGCTGACGACGCGCAAGGACGGCTCGAAGGGCGTGATGCCGCACTTCATCGACCGCGCCAAGCCCGGCGTGATCGCGGTGATGCGTGACGGCAAGCGCTTTGCCAATGAGGGCAATTCCTACCACGACTTCGTCCAGGCCATGGTCAAGGCCTCCAAGCCTGGCGAGGAGATCGCGGCCTATCTCGTCTGCGATCACAAGACGCTGCGCAAATACGGCCTCGGTTGCGTGCCGCCGTTTCCGATGCCGCTCGGTCACCACCTCGATACCGGCTATCTCATGCGCGGCGACACGCTGGAGGCGCTGGCAGCGAAGGCCGGCATCGATGCGAAAGCGTTCGCCGAGACCGTCAGGCAGTTCAATGCGACGGCGCCGCTCGGACACGATGCCGCCTTCGGCAAGGGCTCGAAGGCCTATAACCGCTATCAGGGCGACGCCATGCACGGCCCCAATCCCTGCATCGCGCCGATCGAGAACGGGCCGTTCTACGCCATCAAGATGGTGATCGGCGATCTCGGCACCTATGCCGGCATCGTCACCGACGAGAATGCGCGGGCGCTGGACGCCGAGGGCCGGGTCATCCCCGGCCTCTATGCCGCCGGCAATGACATGGCGAGCATCATGGGGGGCAACTACCCCGGCGCCGGCATCACGCTTGGGCCGGCGCTGACCTTCGGCTACATTGCCGGCCGTCATCTCGCCGACAGCGCCGCCAAGCGCGACGCGGCGTAGCGCGATCGGAGGCGCATGAAGAGGGAAAGCCGCGGCATCCAGTCGATCGAGGTCGGCGGAGAACTGCTTCGCGCGCTTGCAAGGTGCGGCGAGCCGATGATGCTGCGCGATCTCGCGCGCGAGGCCGGCATGACGCCGGCCAAGGCGCACCCCTATCTCGCCAGCTTCTCGCGCATCGGGCTGATCGAGCAGGACGAGACCACCGGCCGCTACGAGATCGGCGCGCTGGCGCTGGAGCTCGGCCTCATCAGCCTGCGCCGGCTCTCCGGCGTGCGCATCGCAAGGCCGAAGATCGCCGCGCTCGCGAGCCAGATCGGACATGCAGTGTCTCTCGCGGTCTGGGGCACGCACGGCCCGACCGTGGTGCAACTCGAAGAGCCGGCTCAACCCGTCCACATCGTCATGCGCGCCGGCTCGGTGATGGCGCTGCTGGAGACCGCGACGGGCCGGGCCTTTGCGGCCTTCCTGCCGGAAAAGACGATCAACGCCGCGCTCGAGGGCGGCCTCGACCGTCACGGCGTCGGCTACAATCCGAGGCGCACCGTGAAGGGCGCCAAGCTCGCCGAGATGCTCGACGAGGCCCGCAAGCACGGCCTCGCCCGCGCGCTCGGCGATCCCCTGCCCGGCGTCAACGCGTTCTCGGCCCCGGTGTTCGACCATTCCGGCCATGTCGCGCTGGTCATCACTGCGATGGGGCCCGAAGGCACGTTCGACGCGCGCTGGGACAGCCCGATCGCGCACGCCTTGCGGGACTGCGCCGGCGGGATCTCGAAGCGGCTGGGTCACGGGATGACGGTCGCGGCGGAGTGAGCGCCCTACTTCTCCTTCACCGGCACCGTGTAGTTCAGGATCAGCCGGCCGCCATCCGGATAGATCGTCTGCCCCGTGATGTAGGACGCATCGTCGCTGGCGAGGAAAGCGACGACCGACGCCACCTCGCTCGGCTCGCCGCCGCGGCCGGCCGGCGTACGCGACATCACGGTCCTGCGGGCATCCTCGGAGGTGTAGATGGACGACGCCACCATATCGGTCAGGATCGTGCCCGGCCCGACCGCGACGACGCGGATGTTGTGGGGGGCGAGCGCGACGGCGGCCACTGATGTGAGCTGCTTCATGCCGCCCTTGGACATCGCATAGGTCGCCAGCGCCGGAATCGCCAGCAGCGCGTTCACCGAGGACATGTTGATGATGACCCCGCCGCCGCCTTGCGCGATCATCTGCCTGGCGGCGGCCTGCACACCGAAGAACGCGCCTTTCAGATTGATGCCGATGATCTCGTCGAATTCCTCTTCGGTGATGTCCAGGATGTCCCGGTTGCGGGCGACGCCGGCATTGTTGACCATGATGTCGAGCCGGCCGAACTCCTTCACGGCGGTGGCAACGAGCTCATCGACATCAGCACGCTTGGCGACATTGCCGACGACGGTGCGCAAGGCATCGGGACGCCCGAGCTCGGCGGCCGTCGCGGCGAGGCCCTCGGCATCGACGTCCGAGATCACGACCTTGACGCCGTCATCGAGCAATCTCTTCGCGCAGGCCTTGCCGATGCCGCGTGCCGCGCCGGTGATGGCGGCAACCTTACCGGATAGTTTCATGGGTTCGCTCCAGGACTTGTGACGATCTCATGGACGCGTTCACGCAAACACGCGCGGGCGCAGTCCGGCATGAAACCAGGTGATCATGGAATAGATGTCGTAAACCGGCAGCCCCACCTCGGCCTGGAGCGCGGCCGCGTAGGGCGGCATGTTGGTGCATTCAAGCACGATCGCGCCGACGTCGGGATTCTTGGCGACGAGCTGCTTGCCGGCCTCGACCACGTCACGCTCGGCCTGCGCGATGTCCATGTCGTCCTTCTCGGCCTTGATCAGGACGCGGAAAAACTCCTTGCCGTTCTCGGTGCCGACCAGCGGCGTGTCGAGCGGCACGCCGGCACCTTCCAGATGGGCCGGCGTCAAGGTCGAGCCCGACACCGTGACGAGGCCGACGCGCTTGCCCGGCGGCAGAGTTGCCTGCACCCATGGCACCTGCATCAGCGACGAGGTCGCGACGGGCACGCCGACGGCCGCTGCGATCTCCTTCTGGAACAGCGAGAGGAAGCCGCAATTGGTGGTGATGGCCTCGGCGCCGAGCCGCACCAGATCCTTGGCCGCATCGATGAAATCAGGCAGCAGTCCCGCCGCGCCCTTCAGCACCACCTTCTCGGGCGAGGCGCCGCTCACCACGCGATAGAGCACGGGGAACGGCCAGGTCGTGCCGTTGCCCATGTCACCGGGAATGCGGGGGAAGCGCGCTTCCAGCATCAAAATGCCGAGCGGCGCACCATAGATGGCCTTGCCGCCACGGGCGATGCGGGAGGGCGAATGGGCTGAGCTGGTCATGCTGCGATCTCAGAGGAAACGTTCGGGCGCGAAGGGCAGAAGCGGAATCTCGGGCTGCTTGCCGCTGAGGAGCTGCGCGACGAGCCGGCCGGTACGGGCCGAGCCGACCAGGCCGACATGGCCGTGGCCGAAAGCATAGACGATATCGCGCGAGGCGCGCGCATAGCCGATGCAGGGACGTCCGTCCGGCATGCTCGGCCGATGCCCGAACCAGGCTTTTATGCGCGAGGCGGGAATGTCCTTCGGCAGTTTCGGAAACATGCCGATGAGATGGTCACGCAGGATCTCGGCGCGTTTCCAGTTCGGTGCCGCCTCGAGACCCGCGATCTCGACCGTGCCGGCCGCGCGCAGGCCCTTGTTGGTCCAGTTCACCACCATCTTGGCGTCGGAGGCCATCATCGAGCTGCGCGGGCCGACTTCCGGATTCTCGATCATGACGTGATAGCCGCGCTCGGTCTCCAGCGGCAGGGGATCGCCGACCGATGCCGTGAGCTGCTTCGAGCGGGCACCGGCGGCAACCACGGCGGCATCGCAGGCGATCTCGCCGGTCTCGGTGACGACGGCGACGAGCTTGTCGCCGCTCAGCCTCAAGCCGGTCGCCTTGGCCCGCACATGTGTGACGCCACTGGCAATGGCATGATTGGCGAGCGCCGCGACATAGGCGCCGGGATCGCGACAGCGCCCGGCCTCCTCCACCACGACGCCAAAGGTGTAGCGCGGATGCAGGTCCGGCTCACGCTGGCGCATCTCGTCGGCGTTGAGCTCCAGCCATTCGACGCCGACCTTCTTGCGCAGGCGCCAGCCGAGATCGTTGTCGAAATTGCCGCGCGAGGGAAACACGTGCATCACACCGTTGCGCTCGATCAATTCGGGGACGCCAGCCTCTTCCGCGAGCTTCCGATGCAGCAGCGGCGCGTCCTTCAGGAGATCGCGCAGCGCAAACGCTGTCTTCTCGACGCGCGCGGGGGTCCAGCCCGAGAGCAGGTACCTGATCAGCCAGGGCAGCGCCTTCGGCAGATAAGACCAGCGGATCGCGAGCGGACCGAGCGGGTCCATCAGATAACCCGGCACCTTCTTCCAGATGCCCGGCTCGGCCGGAGGAATCACCGAATGCGAGGAGAGCCAGCCGGCATTGCCGTAGCTCGCCGCCTGTTCGCCGCCGGGCTCGCCGGGATCGATCAGCGTGACGCGATGACCCTCGCGCAGCGCCTCGATGGCGCTGATGACCCCGACCGCGCCGGCTCCGATGATCGCAACGTGGCGGCCGGTCGCCATCGCCCTACGCCTTCACCGCGGGCGTGAAATCCTTGCCGACAGAGATCGCGCGCGGGTCGATGATGCAATGGAGGATCGCCGGCTTGCCCGAGGCCAGCGCGCGCTCGAAAGCGGGTGCGAACTCTTCGGTGCGTTCGACGCGCTCGCCATGACCGCCGAACGCCTTGGCGTACATCGCAAAGTCCGGGTTCTTGAGCTGGGTGCCGACGACGCGGCCGGGATAATCACGCTCCTGATGCATGCGGATGGTGCCGTATTGCGAATTGTCGACGACGATGACGACCAGCGGCGCGTCGTATTGCACGGCGGTCGCGAACTCCTGGCCGTTCATCAGGAAGCAGCCGTCGCCGGCGAAGGCGACGACGACGCGATCCGGATATTGCCGCTTGGCCAGCACGCCCGCAGGCACGCCGTAACCCATTGAGCCCGAGGTCGGCGCGAGCTGCGCCGCGAAACTGTGGAAGCGGTGATGGCGATGGATCCAGCCGGCATAATTGCCGGCACCGTTGCAGACGATCGCGTCCTTCGGCAGCCGGTCGCGCAGCCAGGTCATGACCTGGCCGTACTGGAACGTGCCCGGCAGCTCGCGCGCCTTGTCGGTCCAGGCGAGATAATCGGCATGGGCCTTGGCGGCCTCACCCTTCCAGGCAACGGCGCCGGAAGGCTTCAACGTCTCGACGGCGGCGGCGAACGCGGCGGGCGTCGCCTGGATCGCCAGATCGGGCTGATAGATGCGGCCGAGCTCTTCGGAGCCGGGGTGAACGTGAACGAGCTTCTGCTTCGGATTGGGGATGTCGAGCAGCGTATAGGACGAGGACGGCATCTCCGACATGCGGCCGCCGATCAGCAGGATGACATCGGCATTGTCGATGCGCGCCTTCAGGCCCGGGCTCGGCCCGATGCCGAGATCGCCGGCATAGTGCGAATGGTCGGCGTCGATCAGCGAGGCCCGGCGGAACGACGTCGCGACCGGCAGGTCGAAGCGCTCGGCAAAGCGCGCGATGCTCTTGGTCGCCTCATCGGTCCAGCGCGAGCCGCCGAGGATGACGAGCGGCGCCTTGGCGCCCGCGAGCATGGTGCCGAGCTTCTCGATATCGGAAGGCGCGGGCCAGCTCACCGCCGGCTCGATGCGCATAGCGTCGGCAACGGCGGCGGTCTCGGTCAGCATGTTCTCCGGCAGCGCGATCACGACGGGACCGGGACGGCCCTGCATGGCGACGCGGAAGGCGCGCGCCACCAGCTCAGGGATGCGGTCGGGACGATCGATCTCGACCGCCCATTTCGCCATGGAGCCGAACACAGCCTTGTAGTCGAGCTCCTGGAACGCCTCGCGCTCGCGCATGCCGGTGTCGACCTGGCCGACGAACAGGATCATCGGCGTCGAATCCTGCATCGCGATGTGGACGCCATGGCTGGCATTGGTGGCGCCGGGGCCGCGGGTGACGAAGCAGACACCGGGCCGTCCCGTGAGCTTGCCATAGGCTTCCGCCATCATGGCAGCACCGCCTTCGGCACGGCAGATCACGACGTCGATCGGGCTGTCATGCAGCGCATCGAGCGCCGCCAGATAGCTCTCGCCCGGCACGCAGGTGACGCGCTCGACGCCTTGGGCGACGAGCTGATCGATCAGGATCTGGCCCCCGGTGCGGGTGTTGCGGATGGTCATGTCGGCTCCCTCAGGGATCTGGCGATGCGTCTATATTCGGAGACTGCGTAGGACAGGCCGAGAGGGCGCGCAAGATCGAAAGGCTTCTCGCAGCCTGCGCAGACGTCATGCCCGCCGGTGCCGTTTGCACGCCCGCCCGTTTGTCGGGCTTGATGGAATGATCGCCGTCGACATGATGCTACCACGATGTCCCGGATGGCTGGATCGCCCGCGTCAAACGCGCAATGACCGAATGTTTGCGGCGGACACGGTGCCGGAGGGTGGGCGAGGCGCGCTTGCGCCGTGCCCACGATCTCCCTCCATGAGCAACAGGTGCGTGGGCACGCTGCGCTTTGTCCATCCTACGAAGTCGGAGGTTGTGACTCGCAGATATGCCTTCACCTTCTCGCGGCGCTTCCGCCCGAGTTTTGCTCTCCTCTTCGCGCCCTCTAACAGAAAGGGCGCAGGGAAGGCCGGGCGCCGGCTGGCACCCGCAAGACCCCCGTGCGAAAACATTGCACACGCAATGCACGAGGGAGACACAGGGCAGCCGCAACATCCGGCCTTCCCTGCGCGATGTTTGACGGCGTATGGCGCGCTCTCCCCGGAGACGAGTTCCTGCTTGCCTCCGTCACCCCGCGAATTGACGGCGCGCTTTGCCCGGTCGGGCTCGGCGCACCTCCGCAGGGCTTGGCTGTAGCAACGACAGCCAGGACCACGCGATTTGGCCGTACGCTTCAGCGCCGTTCGTCCGCACGAAGCCTTGAGCTCACGGGGTTCATCCCGCCCTGCTCCCGCCTCCCGTGCACGACGCTGATAGCGTCCACCGCTCCCCGATCCGCGGCTCGTTGCGACGTACGACCGCCCCTTTCGCCGGATCAGGATGGGCAACACATACGCCGAAACCGAATTTCGGTAAAGTGGAATATTTTTGGTGGGCGCGATTGACAGGCCCGCGAAACAGGGACGTCGGCGACCATCGTCTTTGCCGTCATTCCGGGGCACGCCACTCGGCGCGAGCCCCGAATCCATTTGACCGCATAGCGCGCTGCTCGATGGATTTCGGGCTCGCGCTTCGCGCGCGCCGGAATGACCTAGACTGTTGCGTCTTGACATCCACTCCGCTTCCACGGCTGGTAGCCCTGCCGGACCACCGAACCTTCCACGGGGACTCTCTTATGCGATCAACATCGGTCGGCGTCTTCAAGGTCGCCACCAAGGGCCCTGGCGACGTCTCCGGCCTCATCAGCCTGATCGTTTCAGGCGCGATCGATCCAGCCGCAATCCTGGCGATCCTCGGCAAGACCGAGGGCAATGGCGGCGTCAACGACTTCACGCGGGAATATGCCGTTGCGGCGCTGTGCACTGCCCTCGCGCCGAAGCTCGGCCTGACGCCACATGAGGTCGAGCAGCGCATTGCGTTCGTGATGTCGGGCGGCACCGAGGGCGTGCTCAGCCCGCACATCACGGTGTTTACCCGCGCGGAGATCCGTAGTCCGCCCGGCATCTCAGGCAAGCGCCTGAGCATCGGCATGGCGCAGACCCGGGATTTCCTACCTGAAGAGCTTGGCCGCTCGGCGCAGATCGCCGAGACCGCCAAGGCCGTGAAGGCCGCGATGGCGGATGCCGGCATCAGCGATCCCGCCGACGTCCATTTCGTGCAGATCAAGTGCCCGCTGCTCACCAGCGAGCGCGTCGAGGCGGCGGCCGCGCGCGGCAACAAGACCGCGACGACCAGCTCTTACAGCTCGATGGCCTATTCGCGCGGCGCCTCCGCGCTCGGGGTTGCGGTCGCGCTCGGCGAGGTCACATCCGACATCCGCGACGAGGACGTGCTGCGGCGCCATGATCTGTTCTCGAAGGTCGCCTCGACCTCGTCCGGAATCGAGCTGATGCATAACGTCGTCATCGTGCTCGGCAATTCGGACACTTCAGCCAGCGCGTTCGAGATCGGGCATGCCGTGATGAACGACGCGATCGACGCGCCCGCGGTGGTCTCGGCATTGCAGAGCGTCGGGCTCGAGGTCGCGCCGCAGGCAAAAGCGGGCCGCGAGCTCGTCAACATCTTCGCCAAGGCCGAGGCTTCGCCCGATGGCAGCGTGCGCGGCTTCCGTCACACCATGCTGGAAGATACCGACATCAGCTCGACACGTCATGCCCGCGCTGCGGTCGGCGGCCTGATCGCGGGCCTTGCCGGCACCGGAATGGTCTATGTCTCCGGCGGCGCCGAGCATCAGGGGCCGGCCGGCGGCGGCCCGGTTGCGGCGATCGCGCGACTGTTCTAATGACGCCGACCTCTCCGCCCGGCGCAACCCTGCCCCTCGTGCCGGCTCAGTTGATTCACGCGGGACCTTGCTCAAAAGCTGACGCCGCACCTCAAGGGATTTGACTTCATGACTTTGCCGATGAGCTGGACGGAATGGGCGCAGCACGATGGCGTCGCGCTGGCGGGACGGGTCCGCAAGGGCGAGCTGACGGCGAAGGAGCTGGCGCGGCAGGCCGCCGCCGGCGTCGCCAAGGTCAATCCGGCGCTGTCGGGCGTGGTCGAGCTGTTCGAGGACGTGATCGCCGATCCCGCCAAGGACGGCGCCAATCTCGCAGGTCCCTTCGCCGGCCTGCCGTTCCTGATGAAGGATCTCGGGCCGACCATGAAAGGCCGGCTGCAGGAGATGGGCTCGCTCTTGATGCGCGGCAACCGCGCCGCGGCCGATACCTTCCTCACCGGTAAATTCCGCCAGGCGGGGCTCAACCTGATCGGACGCACCACGACGCCGGAATTCGGCGTGTGCTCTTCGGCCGACAATCCCGCCGTGTACGTCACCCGCAATCCCTGGAATACCGACTACACCACCTGCGGCTCGTCGGCGGGCAGCGCGGCGATGGTCGCCGCCGGCGTGGTGCCGATCGCGCATGCCACCGATGGCGGCGGCTCGATCCGCATTCCCGCCGGCGTCAACGGCAATATCGGATTGAAGGTCTCGCGCGGCGTGTTCTCGCTCGCGCCCCACATGTCCGACCTTACCGGCCTCGTCTCGATCCAGGGCTGCCAGTCGCGCAGCGTGCGCGACACCGCCGCCTTCGTCGATCACGCCCGCGGCCCTGCGCCCGGCGAGTTCATGCCGTTCTGGACCACGGCGCAGCCTTATTCGGAGATGATCAAGCGCGATCCGGGCAAGCTGCGCATCGCGTTGTCTCACACCTGGGGCGACTACACCGCGACGCCTGAACTCGCAGCCGAGCTGGAGAAGACCGGCCGCTTCCTCGAAGGCCTCGGCCATCATGTCGACTACGCGCTGCCGGAGCTGGATTTCCGCGCCGCGTTCGAGGCACAGACGATGTGCTACATCTCGAACTTCGCAGTGGTGATCTCCAACATGCTCGCCGCGCGCGGGCTGGAAAAGCCGCCCGAAGACCTGATCGAGCCGATGAACATCCGGATCTGGGAAGCCGGCCGGCACACGACATTCGCCGAGCGCGCGAAGATGCAGGGCGTGTTCAACACCACCTCGCGTGGCTTCGGCGCCTTCTTCGAGCAGTGGGACGTGATCCTGACGCCGATCACCGCGCTGCCGACGCCCAAGGTCGGCACCAGGGAATATCTCACCATCTCCGACAATCCCGATGTGCTCGACTGGTTCGGCAATCTCTGGCGCTTCTTCGCCTTCACCCCG
This sequence comes from Bradyrhizobium nitroreducens, assembly GCF_002776695.1. Taxonomy (GTDB): domain Bacteria; phylum Pseudomonadota; class Alphaproteobacteria; order Rhizobiales; family Xanthobacteraceae; genus Bradyrhizobium; species Bradyrhizobium nitroreducens. The sequence goes on along the minus strand of NZ_LFJC01000003.1, from coordinate 4,713,696 downwards.
CTCGCCAATCTCTGCGGCATGCCCGCAATCTCGATGCCGATGGCGAGCCAGGACCACGGCCTGCCGCTCGGCATCCAGGCCATCGCCAAGCAGGCCAATGACGGCCTCTTGCTGCAACTCGCCGCCCAGATCGAGCGCGCGCTCGACGGCAAGTGGAACGGCGGCAAGAAGCCGAAGGTGCATGTGATGAACGGGTGAGCGGAGGCCCGATCAGGGCTTCGGCTTGGGACTCTCGGTCGGCGGCCAGGTGCCGGTCGCCTTCGTGTATTCGCTCTTCATCCGGTCGTATGTCTGGGCCCCGATCATTCCGTCGGGCGTCAGGTTCTGCGCGGTTTGAAAGTCGACGATCGCTTTGAAATAGGCTTCGTTCGCCTCGTCGTCGATCGCACCTTGATAGGTGCCGATACGTGACAAGATCGTCTTGCCCTGCCGCACCGGTACAAACCCGGGCACGCCGAGGAAGCTGGGGAGCGTTTTCGGATTGGCCGCCAGCTTGGCGATCTTCTCCGAGTTGAACTGGTTGATCAGCCCTGCCTCGACCAGGAATTTGAGATTTTGTGCGGCCTCGTCCTTGGTGGGGGCTGTCAACGCCTTCGCGATCAGGGAAAACTCGAACTTCTCGCGCTCGAGCCTGGTATTCCAGAAACCTTGCAGGACGGCGCCGGTACCCGTTCCGATCAGGCCGACCACGGCCAGCACCAAGGGAGACGTGAGCCAGGCTGGCGCGACAGATCTGCCTTCCGCATCCGCCATGAGAATTCTCCAGTCCGCGTGTCTTGCCGCGAGACTAGCGCAGGCCGGGAGGCAACGGTAGTGGCCTTGCCATGCTGCACGCTCTCGATGTCCCGTCGCGTGCCGTGGCCCGATGACGGGTTCGCGGAAGTCTCGAACCATGAGGGCCGAACACGATCTCCCAAAAGCGAGATCTCAGTTCTTCACTGCCGGGATGTCCTCCGCCGGCGGTTGCTGCTGGCCCTGCTGGTACATCGCCAGCGCCTTGTCGAGGGCTTCGCGCAATGCCAGCGCGGCGGCGACGCTGCAGCGCAGATGCGCGGTCTGGACCACGTCGACCCTGACGGCGGCACCGACCGGCATCAACAGGTTGGCGGCGAGCTCGATCTGGATCGCGCCGTTGTGATGGCCGAAGCACGACGCGCCGTCGAAATAGATGATCGGCGCCCGCTCCGAGCTGGAGCTCGAAATGATGACGGGCCCCTGATTGGCGGCGGGCGTTTCGGGGTCGGCCATGGGCGCTCCTTGCAGTTCGTCGACGAACGAAGCGCCCACCATCGGCGCTTCGGTCCGCCCTGTCGAGGCCAAACCGGCCCGCGCGGGACCTATCCGGGGTTTTGCGCGGCGCCCGACTGGTCTAGAACCTCCCCATGAGCACCACACCAACCACGCTTGCCTTCGAGGAACTCGCGGAGGCGATCAAGGGCCGCCGCTCCGACTACGGCCACATCAGCGGGCTCCAGCTCGACCGCTTCGCGCCCAGCGAAGCCTGGTCCAGCCTGCCCTATCGTCCCGTCTTCGTCGGCGACACCGAGACCGGCGTGCTGCATGGCGGCGTCGTCACCGCGATGCTGGACGAGAGCTGCGGCATGGCCGTGCAGCTTGCGCTCGACGGCACCCGCGCGATCGCGACGCTCGACCTGCGCATCGACTACCAGAAGCCGGCGACGCCCGGCCTCGACATCAAGGCGCATTCGGTCTGCTACCGCACCACGCGCTCGATCGCTTTCGTGCGCTCCACCGCCTATCAGGAATCCGAGGACGATCCGGTGGCGACCGCGACCGCCTGCTTCATGGTCGGCGCCAACCGCACCAACATGCTCGCCGATCGCCGGATGAGTGCGCTGGATATACCGGCGCTGGAGGCGCCGGAGGATCCCGCTGGGCCGTTCGCACGCAGCCCCTTTGCGCGCTGGCTCGGCATCCGCGTCAACGACGATGGCACGCTGACGATGCCGTTCTCACCAAAGATCATCGGCAATCCGATCCTGCCCGCGATCCATGGCGGCATGACCGGGGCCTTCCTCGAAACCACCGCCGTCATCGGCGTCGGGCGCGAGCTCGCCACGGCCGCGCCGCCCAAGCCGATTGGGCTCACCGTCAACTATTTGCGCTCCGGCCGCGCGCTCGACACGTTCGCCGACGTCTCGATCGTGAAGCAGGGCCGCCGCATCGTCGCCTTCGAGGCGCGCGCCTGGCAGGACGATGCGGACAAGCCGATCGCCACCGCTTTCGGTCATTTCATGCTGCGCCCGACGCCGGGACATGACGAGGAATGAGCGCATTTTGACTTGACGGCCGCGGCTCCGGCCACAACGATAGTACGTCTCCGCGAGAGGTATTGGATTGCGGCATCCGCTCGACATCGTTGCCATGTTCGCCGCGCTGTGGCTGCTGGCCTCGATGATGCTCGACGCGTTGACGCCGAAGGAGCTGACCGCGATCATGATCGCGGTGGCAATCGGCCCCGCGATCGTCATCACCGCCGTGTTCTATTACCTGCGCTGCCCGCGCACCGACTTCGCGGTGATCTTCGCGGCGCTGTGGCTGATCTCGGACATCGCCATCGCCTTCGTCTCACCGACGCAGCTGCCGCATTTCCTGATCGTGCTCGGCTTCCTGCCGGCCCTGGTGATCGGCGCCGTGCTGCACTGGCAGCGCTTCCAGCGCCGCCACGAGCAGCTGCCCGCGCCGTCGGTGAAGCGCAGCTAACGCGGCAAGAGGTTCGTCTTCGCAAGATCCAGCACCTCGTCGCCGCGGCCGTTCATCACCGCGCGCAGCACCCAGAGGCTGAAGCCCTTGACCTGCTCGGCCGTGATGGTCGGCGGCATCGACAGCTCCTGCTTGGCGGTGACGACGTCGAGCAGCGCCGGCCCGTCGTGCGCCAGCATCTCCTTGACGGCACCGGGGAGCTCGCCGGGATCCTCGACACGCCTTGCAAAGATGCCCATCGCGCGCGCCATCGCCGCGAAATCAGGGTTCTGCAGGTCGACATTGGTGTCGACGAAGCCCGCGGCCTTCATCTCCAGCGCGACGAAACCGAGCACGCCGTTGTTGAAGACGACCACCTTCACCGGCAGCTTCTCCTGCGTCAGCGTGATGAGATCGCCCATCAGCATGGTGAAGCCGCCGTCGCCCGACAGCGAGATCACCTGGCGGCCGGGCTGCGCGGCCTGCGCGCCGATCGCCTGCGGCATCGCATTGGCCATCGAGCCGTGCACGAAGGAGCCGATCAGCCGGCGACGGCCGTTCATGCCGAGATAGCGTGCGGCCCACACCGTCGGCGTGCCGACATCGGCGGTGAAGACCGCATCGTCGGAGGCATGGTCGCTGATCACCTTCGCGAGATATTGCGGATGGATCGGTTTGCTGCCAGGCGTGCCCTTCGCCAGTGAATCCAGTCCCTCTCGCGCCTTCTTGTAATGCGCAACGGCATCGTCGAGATGCTTGCGCTGCGCCTTCGCCTTCAGCAGCGGCAGCAGGGCCTCGATGGTCAGCTTGACGTCGCCGACGAGGCCGAGATCGATCTTGCAGCGCCGTCCGAGACTTTCGGGGCGGATGTCGACCTGTGCGACCTTCGCGTCAACAGGGAAGAACTGCTTGTAGGGAAAGTCGGTGCCGAGCATCACCAGCGTGTCGCAGGCATGCATGGCGGCATAGCCGGAGGAGAAGCCGATGAAGCCGGTCATGCCGACGTCGTAGGGGTTGTCGTATTCGACATGCTCCTTGCCGCCGAGCGCATGCACGATCGGGCTCTTCAGCGTCTCGGCGAGCTGCATCAGCGGCGCATGCGCGCCGGCGCAGCCGCGGCCGCAGAACAGGGTGACGCGGTCGGCGCTGTTGAGGAGATCGGCCAGCGCCCGCAGCTCATCGGCATGCGGCACCACCTTCGGCGCGGCCACGCTGAGGCCGCGCGTCGTCGACAGCGCGCGCTTCGGCGGGCTGCGGAAGGCGACGTCCCCGGGCATGGCGACGACCGCGACACCGCGCAGGCCCACCGCCGCGCGGATCGCGTTCTCCAGCACGAAAGGAAGCTGGCTCGGATCGGAGACCAGCTCGCAATAATGGCTGCATTCGCGGAACAGGTTCTGCGGATGCGTCTCCTGGAAATAGCCGCCGCCGATCTCGGCAGTCGGGATCTGCGCGGCGATCGCCAGCACGGGAACGCGGCTGCGATGGGCGTCGAACAGCCCGTTGATCAGATGCAGGTTGCCGGGGCCGCAGGAGCCGGCGCACACCGCAAGGCTGCCGGTCATCTCGGCTTCGCCGGCGGCGGCGAAGGCGGCGACCTCCTCGTGGCGGACATGGACCCATTCGATCGTGCCGCGGCGGCGCAGCGCCTCGGTCAGGGCGTTCAGGCTGTCGCCGACGATGCCGTAGATGCGCTTGACGCCGGCCTGCTCGAGCGTTTCCACGAACAGATCGGCCACGTTGTTGATCGCCATGTCGGTCTCCTGATGCGCCGGTCACACTGCGCGATGTATCAACATCAGCATCGCGGCAATATGAGGCACAATAGGCTATGACAGGTTCACGGCTAGTTTATTGACGGATCAGTCTTTCGCAATTGCCCGATCATAGGCGGTGATCGTCGCCTTCGCGCGCGATGCGACGTCGGCGGCGCTCATGCCGGGCTTGTAGAGGCTGGAGCCAAGCCCGAAGGCGGTGACGCCGCCCTTGATGTATTCGGCAAAGTTCTGGTCGGAGACGCCGCCGACCGCGGCGATCATCACGCCAGCCGGCAGCACGGCGCGGATCGCGGCGATGCCGGAGGCGCCGAGCACGCTCGCCGGAAAGAATTTCAGGCCCGATGCGCCCGAGCGCGCGGCGAGCAGCGCCTCGGTCGGCGAGAACACGCCGGGCAGCGTGATCATGGCGTATTGATGCGCACGCGCGAGCACCTGCGTATCCACGTTCGGCGAGACCATCAGTCTGCCGCCGACGTCATTGAGACGATCGACATCCGCGGTGGTCAGCACCGTGCCGGCGCCGATCAGCACGCCTGGAGCTGCCTGCTTCACGGCCATTGCGATGGAGCGGAACGGATCGGGCGAGTTCAGGGGAATCTCGATCGCGGTCAAGCCGGCCTCGATCAGGACGCCGACGATGGCTTCGGTCTCCTCGGGCTTGACGCCGCGCAGGATCGCAACCAGCGGACGCTTCATCGGCGGAAAGACAACGCTCATCTCAAAGATCCCTTGACTTCGTCCAGATCGCGGCAGCCGCCATCGACAAGCCGCGGCGGACGGCTTCATCCGCATCGACCGGCTGCACGGTGACTGACAAGGCGTCGAAAGCGTGGCGGTACAGCGCGGCCAGCCGGCCCGATGCGATCAGGGTGACGCCCGCTCTCGGCACGACGCCGGAGAGCCCTGCCGCGAGCTCCACGCCGATCAACGTGCCCGACAACGTCTCGCGCGCGGCACTCGGCGTGCCGCCGAACAGCAGCTGGCGCGAGCGTGCCGTGAACAGGAGATTGGCGGCGAAGGCCGGCGCTGCATAGGCGGCTTTCACGGCGGCCTTGAAGCTCGCGACGTCCTCGGCCTCGTCGGCGCCGGCGACCGCGAACGACAAAATGGTCTCGCGCGAGACCACGCTGAACAGCTCGCCGGTCATGAAGGTGGAGAAACCCTCGACGATGCCGCCCCTGGCGCGCACCCATTTCGAATGCGTGCCGGGCATGCAGACCAGCGCCTCGCCCGCGACTTCAAAGCCGAGCGCGCCGAGCAGCTGCGTTTCCTCGCCGCGCATGACATCCGGCGCGGCTGCATCGCGCTGCGCGATGCCGGGCAGGATGCGGATGTCGCGCGCCTCGCCGGGCACGCGCACGGCCTGCTTCAGGACGGCCGCGAGCGGCGCCGGCGTGTCGACATAGCCGGCCTCGACCCAGCCGGTCCTGGCGCCAGCCATGCCGCAGACGAGAACCGGCAGATGATCCGGCGCTTCGACTGCCGCAAGATGCGATCGCAGCACGGCGGGAAAGCCGGTCTTCGCCGCCGCCAGCATGCCCTCATCGCTGCGGCGCTGGGCCAGCACCTCCCCGGCGCGATCGACCAGCCACAGGCGAAAGCTGCTGGTGCCCCAGTCCACCGCGGCATAAGCGGGTTCGGTCATGCGAAACTGTCCTCGTCTCACGGCCGAGACGCCGTCTCGCGACAATGAGACGACGACGCGGACATCTGCCCCGGGATATCGGCTCTTGCCGCTCCAAACCAGCCCTTTCTCGCAAGTTCGGACACGTCTCGCGCTGGCACACCGCTTGCTGAAGCTCTCCCACTCACATCCGTGAACCGCGCGACAAGACGCGTCAATTATGGAGAGGAAACCCATGGAGATCGGCTATTTCACGATGCCTTCGCATCCGCCGGAGTGCGGCCTGAAGGAAGGACATGATTGGGACCTGCAGGTCCTGCGCTGGCTCGACGAGCTCGGCTATCAGGAGGCCTGGATCGGCGAGCACCACACCGCGCCCTGGGAACCCAATCCCACGCCGGACCTCTTGATCGCGCAGGCCTTGATGCAGACCAAGAAGCTGCGCATCGGACCGGGCGGCTTCCTTTTGCCCTATCACCACCCTGCCGAGCTCGCCAACCGCGTCGCGATGCTCGACCATCTCTCCGAGGGAAGGCTCAATTTCGGCGTCGCCGCGAGCGGCCTGCCGAGCGACTGGGCAATGTTCAACGTCGACGGCATGAGCGGGCAGAACCGCGACATGACCCGTGAGGCGCTCGAGATCATCCTGAAGATGTGGAGCGATCCCGCGCCCTGGACCTACAAGGGCAAGTTCTGGACGGTGACCAAGCCGGACACGATGTTCGACTTCCTCAAGCCCCACATCAAGCCGCTGCAGGCGCCGCATCCGCCGATCGGAGTCGCCGGGCTTTCGAAGAACTCGGACACGCTGAAGCTTGCCGGCGAGCGCGGCTTCATTCCGATGAGCCTCAACCTCAACCCGGCCTATGTCGGCAGCCACTGGGACTCGGTCGAGATCGGCGCCGCCAAGACCGGGCGCAAGCCGAACCGTGCCGACTGGCGCCTCGTGCGCGAGGTGTTCGTCGCCGACACCGACGAGGAGGCGTGGAGGCTCTCGACCGGCGACATGATGGGCCGGATGATGAGCGAGTACTTCCTGCCGCTGCTCGGCCATTTCGGCTTCAAGGACTATCTGAAGCACGCGCCCGACGTGCCCGACAGCGATGTCACCGTCGAATATTGCGCCAAGCGGAACTGGATCGTCGGCTCGCCGGCGACGGTCGCCGAGAAGATCGAGAAGATCTACGACGAGGTCGGCGGCTTCGGCGTGCTCTGCGTGTTCGGCTTCGACTACAAGCACAAGCCGGAAGCCTGGCACCACTCGCTCTCGCTGCTCAAGAACGAGGTGATGCCGCGCGTTGCGCATCTCGGCTCCGCGAAGAAGGCGGCTTGACGCATCGCGGGTGCGGCGCGAATCTGCCGCACCCGCTTCTATCTCGGAGATTTCCGCGTGACGGTCGACGGCAGTCCTCTGGACGCAAAGGATTTCAAGCAGGCGATGCGGCAGTGCGCCGGCGCCGTGGCACTGGTGACGGTCGGGGCCGAGCACGGCAAGCGCACCGGATTGACGGTGACCTCGGCCTGCTCGCTGTCGGACAAGCCGCCCTCGCTGATCGTCTGTGTCAACCGCAATGCCAGCGCTCATGCGCGCATCCGCGAGGAAGGCGCGTTCGCGATCAACTTCCTGCACGAGGATCACGCAATGCTGGCGCTGACCTTCAGCGGCCAGAAAGGCGTCAACGGCGACGACCGCTTTGCGTTCGGACAGTGGACGCGCGGCATAACGGGCGCACCGGTGCTGACCGATGCGGTCGCCGCGTTCGACTGCGTTCTGGCGCAGGAGTTCGAGACGACGACGCATTCGATCTTCGTCGGCGAGGTGCGCAGCGTCTCGCACGGCGCGGAATCGACCCCGCTGATCTATCTCCGCAGCAGCTTCCACACGCCGCGCGAGATGCGCGGCACCGTCACGGTTGGCGATCTCGACTCGCGGCATCTGAGCTGGAGCGATTTTTCGTAAAGGCGGCGACTTTGCAGGGTGGGCAAAGGCGCAGTTGCGCCGCGCCCACGATCTCTCGCGATGGCAAAAAACGCGTGGGCACGTTTCGCTCTGCCCACCCTACGATATCAGCGGTCGCGGCAGAGACTTCTAACCTCTCTTGCCGCATGCCATCGACACTACTGCGCCGTCTCGATCTTCAACTGCTTGATCTTCCGGTACAGCGTCGCGCGGCTCAACTTCAGCGCGCGGGCAGCTTCAGTGACGCGGCCGCCATGCTTGCGCAGGGCCTCGACGATGGTGGCGCGCTCGGAGGCTTCGAGGTCGGGCTCGGTCCGCCCGCCGAACGGCGGCAGATCAAGATCCGCATCGGTGATCACCCCATTCTCCGCCGTGCAGCCGGCGAGCCGCAGCACGTGGCGGAGCTGGCGCATGTTGCCGGGGTAAGGATAGGCCGCAAGCTGCGCCCAGGCTTCGCTGGAGAGCCGGCAGCCCGGCGCCTCCTCGCGCGCGATCTGGCGGATGATATCGTCGCGGTCGGCGCGGTCGCGCAGGGCCGGGAGCCGCACCTCCATGCCGCGCAGGCGGAAATAGAGATCGGCGCGGAATGCGCCCTCTTCCGCCATGCGGCCGAGGTCGCGGTGGGTGGCGCTGATCAGGCGGATGTCGACGGCGACAGGCTTGAGCGCGCCGAGCGGCCAGACCTCGCGGTTCTCCAGCACGCGGAGCAGCCGCGTCTGCAGGGCGATCGGCATGTCGCCGATCTCGTCGAGGAACAGCGTGCCGCCATGGGCCTGCACGATCAGGCCCTTCGAGCCGTCGCGGCGCGCGCCGGTGAAGGCACCGGCCTCGTAGCCGAACAGTTCGGCATCGATCAGGCTCTCCGGCATCGCGGCGCAGTTCAGCGCGACGTAATCGTTGCGCGCACGATTGCTGGCGGCGTGAATGGCGCGCGCAAACACGTCCTTGCCCACGCCTGTCTCGCCCTGCAGCAGCACCGGCAGATCGTGATCGATGACCGCGCCGAGCCGCTTCACGCTCTTGACCATCGCGGGATCGTGGCCGGCGAGCCGATGCAACGCGTCGAAGCGGCCGACGGGCGCCTCGCGGCGCGGCGCCATCGACTTCGCGCGCAGCGGCGGGGCAACATGGCTCCGCCCGACCGGCCGGCCATCGGCACGGCGCAGCTCGACGAGTTCATCCACGCCGCGCGAATGATCGAACTTGACGTAGCGCGACAGGTCGATCCCGGATGCGATCAAGCCGTCGGTGAGGCCCAGCAGTGCGCGCGCCGAACGGCAGGCGCCGACGATGCGGCGATCGTCGTCATAGGCAAGCAGACCGCTGCCGCCGTCGCCCGGCACGGTCGCGATCCAGGCGTTGCGGAAATGATCGCGGAAGATCGCCCCTTCCATGCGCCGGGTCGCCTCCATCGTCACCGCGAGCGCGAGCTGATGCGCAGCGCGCTCGAGATCCTCTCGGCAAGAGGTGATGTTGATGGCTCCGGCGAGGTGGCCGGCATGGTCGAACAGCGGCGCGACCGCGCAGGAGAACATGTGCCACTGCGCGCGAAAATGCTCGTCGCGATGCACCAGGATCGGCTTCTGCTCGGCGAGGCAGGTGCCCAGACCGTTGGTGCCCTCGCAGGCCTCGGCAAAATTCGAGCCGGTGTAGATCTTCCAGTCCATGAACAGGCGCGCATCCGCCTCGCCGGGCAGGCGGCTGAACAGCATGGTGGCGTTGGCGTCAGCGAGATTGACGCAATAGCCGGCGTCACGCAGCACGCGGGCGAGGTCATCGAGTTCAGGCGTTGCGAGCCTGATCGTCTCTTCCATCGGCCCGGCAACGTGCCGGATTTCGGCTTCGGTCAACGTCTGCGGCGGTCCCTGCCGGGCCGGATCGAGCTTGTGATTGACCAGGCACCGCCGCCAGGAATTGGCGATCCGCGAAGAGGCATCGACGTCGGCCACATGATTGGCGACGGACAAGACACGGGCGACATGGTTCGAGGCCGAAAGGCTGGCCATCGCGGACGTCTCCACCCTGTATTATTGTGCAAAGTCTGGCACCACAGGCGGGGATGTCAATCGGGAACCGGTCGCAGGCAGATGGCACACTGTCTCAGTGTCGTCATCGCCGAGCATAGCCGGCCGAAGGACGGCGTCGCGTCCGCTCGCCTATGTCCCGGCCATCCACGCATTGCCGCGCGTGCGAAAGAACGTGGATGCCCGGGACAAGCCCGGGCATGACGATGTGGACACAGCTCGCTTCGACGGCCGGACGCGGAATTGCTGCACCGCACTTACCAGGTGTCGAAGCAGAGCCCTTCTCCTTGTCCACTCCGGGGACAGGCGCGGCCGTTTCGCTGGTCTCCGTGGTCCTACGGAAGATCGCTCCCACGGGGTCGCCCCATCCTCGGTGAAGTACGGACGCGATATTCAGCCCGGCTTAACCGCGGCAATTAGAAACTATGTGGGCGCCGGTCAATCTGAAATTCAGAAGGAGGCCCGCGCAACACCGAAGCCCACTGCAGACGCTGTTCGGCAACCGGAGGACACATGAACGCTCTTTCCCGCTTTCGCGTGCTCACCAAAATTCTGGCCGTGATCACGATGCTGTCGACGATCGCGGCAATGCTCGCCTGGTTCGGCGCCAGCTCACTGGCCCAGCTCAACGAGGGCGCCGACAACATGGCAAAAGCCGCACGCCGGTCGCTTCTCGCCGCGCGCGCCAACCAGAATGCTCGTGACTTCAACCGCGCGGAGCTGCGTGGCGCGCTCGACACCAGCGAAGCGAGCCGTCAAGCGGTCCTGAAGATGATCGACGACCAGCTCAAGCAGTTTGATGAGCGACTCGACGAGGTCGGCAAGACGCGCGACGAGAGGGCCCAGCAGCTGCTCGCCAACGTTCGCCAATCCTACGCGGACTACAAGGTCCAGCTCGGTCAGACGCGCGCACTGCTGGCGCAGGCAAAGGAAGAGAAGAAGAGCGCTCAGGGCGACGAACTGACGGCCGCCGTGATGAAGAGCTGGTCTGCTTCGGAGAAGCTTCAGGCTTCGATCAAGGTGGTCGCCGACCGCCTGAACGACCGCGTCGAGGAATTCGCCAAGGCCGCAAGCGACGAATACCAGTCGAAGTCGCGCCTCATGGTCGGCCTCGCAGGATTTGGCATCATTTCCGGCCTGCTGCTCGGCTTCGTCATCGGTCAGTTCGGCATCGCCAAACCGATGCGAAGCCTCGTCGGATTGCTGCAAAGGATGGCCAAGGGCGATATCGTGGACATGATCGGTACCGAACGCAGGGACGAGATCGGCCAGACCGCCCGCGCGGTCGAGGAAATCAAGTTGATGCTCGCGGAGAAGGCACGCCAGGAAGCCGCTACGAAAGCCGAACAGGACCGTCTCCAGGCCGAACTGCGGCGTCAGGAGATGCACCGCCTCGCCGGTGAATTCGAGGGAACGGTCGGCGAGATCGTTCACACGGTCTCTTCAGCCTCGACGGAGCTGGAAGCATCCGCAGGTACCCTCACGACCACGGCGGAACAGACGCAAACCATCAGTGCGGCGGTGGCGGCGGCGTCCGAAGAGGCCTCAACAAATGTGCAATCTGTCGCCTCGGCAAGTGAGGAGCTGAGCTCGTCGGTCAACGAAATCGGCCGTCAAGTGCAGGAGTCCTCGCGCATCGCCAGTGAGGCCGTTCAGCAGGCGACCAGGACGAACGGAGACATCGCCCGTCTCGCCGAAGCCGCAGGGCGCATCGGGGATGTCATCGAGCTGATCAATAACATCGCCGCTCAGACCAACCTACTTGCGCTGAACGCAACAATCGAGGCCGCACGCGCCGGAGAAGCCGGACGCGGCTTCGCGGTCGTCGCATCTGAAGTGAAGGCGCTCGCCGAGCAGACCGCGAAGGCTACCGAGGAAATCAGCCGCCACGTCTCGGGCATGCAATCGGCAACCGACAACTCCGTGGCTGCGATCCAGGGCATAGGTGACACCATTACACGTATGTCGGAAATCGCCTCCGCGATCGCTTCCGCCGTGGAGGAACAGGGCGCCGCCACCCAGGAGATCTCGCGCAACATTCAGCACGCGGCCAAGGGCGCCGAGGAGGTCAGCTCCGGTATTACCAGCGTACAGCGCAATGCCGCCGAAACCGGCTCTGCGTCCGTTCAGGTCTTGTCCTCAGCCCAGATGCTGTCGCGTGACAGCACACGCCTCAAGGACGAGGTCAGCAGATTCCTCGGCTCCGTAAGAGCGGCCTGATCGCGGCCTATTTGGCAACGCGCAACGCGCCCGATGGGCCCCTGGCCGTGCACGCCCAGGGGGCAGCGCCGCGACTCCTCACCATGTATCGATGCACGGCCGCTTCTTCCCCGTCCTCGGCTCAGGCTTAGGCACGGACCGCAGGCCCGCCATGATCCAGCGCCGGGTCTCGGCGGGGTCGATGACGTTGTCGATCTCGAACACCGAGGCGATCGAGACGGCCTTGCCGTTGGCGTAGAGCTCGGCGACCTTGTTGCGGTAATAGGTCTCGCGCTCCTCGGGGTCGGCGATCGCCTCCATCTCCTTGCGGAAACCGAGCCGGACATAGCCTTCCAGGCCCATGCCGCCGAACTCGCCGGTCGGCCAGGCCGCGGTGAAGAAGGAGGCGTGGAAGCCGCCGCCGATCATCGACTGCGCCCCTAAGCCATAGCCCTTGCGCAGCACGATGCCGAACAGCGGCACGGTGAGGCTGGCGCCGGTGACGAACATGCGCGAGACGTGGCGCACGATCGCGGTCTTTTCGGCTTCGGGGCCGACCATGAAGCCGGGCGTGTCGCAGAGCGAGACCACGGGCAGATCGAAGGCATCGCACAGCTGCAGGAAGCGCGCGGCCTTGTCGCCGGCATCGGCGTCGATGGCGCCGCCGAGATGGCGCGGGTTGTTGGCAATCAGGCCGAACGGCTTGCCCTCGATGCGGATCAGCGCGGTGATCATGCCGACACCGTAGTCGCGGCGCAGCTCGAGCACGCTGTCCTTGTCGGCGACGAGATCGATCACGCTGCGGATATCGTAGACGCGCAGCCGGTTCTCGGGGATGGCCCGGCGCAGCAGGCGCTGATCGGCGGCCTGCCACTCCGTCACCGTGCCCTGGAAATAGGACAGGTATTTTTGCGCGACGGATGTCGCCTCTTCTTCGTCCTCGACCAGGATGTCGATGACGCCGTTCGGCGACTGGAACGAAACAGGGCCGACCTCGGCGGGGTGATAGACGCCGAGCCCGCCGCCTTCGATCATGGCGGGGCCGCCCATGCCGATCGAGGCGTTCTTGGTGGCGATGATGACGTCGCAGCAGCCGAGCATCGCGGCGTTGCCGGCGAAGCAATAGCCGGAGACAACGCCGATGACCGGCACGAGGCCGGAGAGCCGTGCGAACTGCACGAAGGACGGGCCGTCGAGGCCGGTCATGCCGAGCCTATCGGTGTCGCCGGGCCGGCCGCCGCCGCCCTCGGCGTAGAACACCAGCGGCACGCGCCAGTCTTCCGCCAAGGTCAGCATGCGGTCGATCTTCTTGTGGTTCATGTGGCCCTGCGTGCCCGCGAGCACGGTGTAGTCGTAGGCCACGACGATGCAGCGCGCGCCCTCGGGCCCGAACTTCTCGCCGTTCACGGTGGCGACGCCCATGACGAGGCCGTCGGCCGGCGTGTTCTTGATGAGGTCATCGAGCTTGCGGCGGCGACGCTGCGCCGCGATCGCAAGGCTGCCGTACTCCATGAACGAGCCGTCGTCGACGAGCTGGGCGACGTTCTCGCGCGCGGTGCGCTGGTTGGTGTTGCGGCGGCGTTCGACCGAGGCCGGGCGGTTCGCATCCAGCGTGTTGGCCTGGCGCGCGATCAGCTCGGCAAGATCGGGGCGAATATGGTCGAGATCGACATCGGCTTCCGCCGCCGTGCTGTCGGCCGCGACGTCGAGCGGCTCGAGATACATGATCGGCTCGCCATGCAGCAGCGTGACGCCATCGCCAGCCACGAGCTTCATGACGCGGCCGCCCTGCTCGGCCATCACCAGATGCTCCATCTTCATGGACTCGATCACGGCAAGCTGCTGGCCCGGGCGCACGATCTCGCCCTCCCTGACCTGGATGGTGACGATGGTGCCTTGCAAGGGCGCCGCAACCATCACCGTGCCCTCGGGCACGATCTGTGCGACGTGCGCCTCGGTGCCGTGAGCACCACTGTGCTCCGTCGCCGCGAAGTAGAGAGGCTTGGCGGCACCATCGGCGGCTTCGACCAGCTTTGCGATGTTGCGATCGATGAAGTCGGTCGCGATGCGGTTGATCCTGAAATCGGGATGCGCCAGCACCGCCTGGAGGAAGGCGATGTTGGTGACGACGCCGTCGATGCGGAATTCGCGCAAGGCGCGCGAGGCTTTCGCGACCACGTCGTGCCAGGCTTCGCCCGGCGTGTGCACGATGACCTTTGCGAGCAGCGAGTCGAAGGCCGCGCTGGTCTTGTAACCGGCGTAGCCGAAACTATCGACGCGGACGCCGGGACCCGACGGCGGCTCGAACACCGCGAGCACACCGCCGGTCGGATGCGTCGCGCCTGACACGTCCAGCGTCTCCATGTTGACGCGCAGCTGCATGGCATAGCCGCGCGGCTTCGGGATCGATCCCTGCGCCAGGCCAAGCGAGGCCAGCGAAGCTCCCGCAGCGACCGCGAGCTGGGCGCGGACGAGATCGAGGCCGAGCACCTCTTCCGTCACGGTGTGCTCGACCTGCAGCCGCGGATTGGCCTCGATGAAGGCAAAACTGTCCTCGGCGGTGCCGTCGACCAGGAACTCGAAGGTGCCGAGATTGTCGTAAGAGGCCGCCGTCGCAAGCTGCTTCGCCGCCTCGATGATGCGGCCGCGCAGGGGATCGCTCAGCGACGGGCTCGGGGCGACCTCGACCAGCTTCTGGTGCCGGCGCTGGATGGTGCATTCGCGCTCCCAGAGATGGGAAATCGCGCCGTGCTTGTCGCCGATGATCTGCACCTCGATATGGCGCGCCTGCCGGATCAGCCGCTCTGCATAGACGCCGTCGAAGCCGAACGCGGCCTTGGCCTCCGACTGGCAGCGCGCATAGGCTTCCGCGAGATCGGATGCGTTCTCGACCACGCGCATGCCGCGCCCGCCGCCGCCGGCCATCGCCTTGATCACGATCGCCGCGTTGCTGCCGAGCGATGTGAAGAATGCCGTGATCTCCTCCATCGAGGAAGGCCCGCTGGTGCCGGCGATGATCGGCACGCCGCAACGTTTCGCCAATTGCCGGGCCGCCACCTTGTCGCCGAACAGTTCGAGCGCCGCCGGTTTCGGCCCGACGAAAGTGAGGCCTGCGTCAGCGCAGGCCTTTGCAAACGCCGCATTCTCGCTGAGGAAGCCATAGCCGGGATGCACGGCATCGCAGCCGACGCTCTTCGCCGCCTTCACCACTGCCTCGATGTCGAGATAGGCCCGCGCGCCGCGGCCGGCGATTTCGACGGCGTCATCGGCCACGCGCACGTGCAGCGACAGCGCATCGTCGGCGGGATGGATCGCCACCGTCGCAATGCCGGCGTCGGCCGCAGCACGCGCGATACGGATGGCGATCTCGCCGCGATTGGCGATCAGGAGTTTCTTGAACGACATCGTCTCTCTCACTCAGACAGCAGCAGGCGCATTGGGATCGAGATCCTGCTTCTTCACCTTGCCCGTCGCCGTCAGCGGCAGGGCCTCGATCATACGCACTTCCGGAACCTTGTAGACGGCCATGCGCTCGGCGCACCAGGCGCGAATATCCGCGGCGGTCACGGTGCCGACCGCTTCCGGCTTGAGCTGGATATAGGCCACCGGCACCTGGCCCTTGTCCGCGTCGTCGCGCCCGACCACGCCCGAGCCCAGCACCTTCGGATGCTGTCCGAGCAGCGCCTCGATCTCCGGCGGAAACACGCTCATGCCCTTGACCTTCAGCATCTCCTTGCGGCGGCCGAGGAAGTGCAGGAATCCGTCCTTGTCGATCGTGCCGATGTCGCCGGTGCGCAGCCAGCCGTCGATCAGCGATTCCGCGGTTGCTTCGGGCTTGTTCCAGTAGCTCTTGAGCAGCGAGGGCGTCCGCACGCGGATCTCGCCCTCGGCGCCGAGCGGCAGCAGCGCGCCGGTCTCGAAATCGGTGATCTTGAACTCGGCGCCGGGCACCGGCAGGCCGACGAAGATCGGCTGGTTGTTGAGATCGAAATCGTCGTCCTGGAAGCCTGACGTGAAGGTGTTGGAGGTGTGGGTCTCGGTCATGCCCCAGGCCGCCTCCATCAGGATCGTGCCGGTGAGATCCTTCCAGCGCTTGCGGTAATCGGCATTGAGCTTCTTGACGAAGGAGACGACGCGCACCTGCCTCAAGGACGACAGGTCGAATTCGCGCCAGCGCGGATGATCCATCAGCTCGACCGCGCCGTCGACCGGCATCGCGGTGATCGTGACCTTGTACTTGTCGATCGCCGCCATCGCGCCGACGGCGTCCCAACGCGCCAGCAGCACCAGCGTGCCACCCGAGAACAGCGGGAAGATCAGGCCGAAATTCTCGCCGGCGATCCAGAACTCCGGGAAGAACGACAGGAACACGCTGCTCTCGTCCGACAGCACCGAGATGTTGTAGTTGGCGGCGGCGGTGTAGACCATGTCGCGGTGGGTGTGAACGCAACCCTTGGGCATGCCGGTGGTGCCGCCGGTGTAGTTGAGCGCGGCGACGTCATCGAGGCGGGGCGGCGGCAGCGGCGTTGGCGCGGGCTGCGCGGCAAGCGCCGGCAGCAGATCGGTCGCGCCTGCGACCGCAACGCGTGGCGTGCGGATCGAGTCCGGCGCGGGAAAGGCAGGTGAAGCCGGAACGACGTCGGCAAAGCTGGTGACGATGATCTCGCGCAGGCGCACCTCGCCGCGGACCTGCTCGACGACGGGGATGAGCTGGTCGAGCGCCACGATGATTTCTGCCTGGGTGTCGTTGAGCTCGTAGGACAGCTCGAACGCGCGCGACAGCGGGCTGACCGGGACATGGACGGCGCCGAGCTTCAAAATGCCGAAGAACACGATGTGGAATTGCGGACAGTTCGGCAGGAACACGGCGACGCGATCGCCCTTGCGCACGCCCTTGGCGGCCAGCAGCGCCGCAAAGCGGTCGCTCTGTTGGTCGAGCTCCGCATAGGTCGTGACGTGTCCGTAGAAGATCACCGCGGGACGATCGGGGCTCCGCTTCGCCCAGGCGCGCAGATATTCCGTCAAGGGAACTTCGCCGTGCAGATAGTTCGGCGAGCGCGGCACGCCCTGCGGCCAGGCCTTGTCCCACAGACCGCGCAAAGTGGCGAGGTAGCTGTTCTCGTCGAGACCCGCGTTCATGGCGTCTTTCCCGTGCTGCTTTTCTCGTCGCGACGGCACGCAATGTGGCGTCGCGCGACGTCGTTACACGTCGAGCACGGCAGAGGTCATGTCAAGGAAAACAGTTTTCCGCGGCGCGGCCGATGCCGCGGCGCGGAAAAATCACGCTACGCCTCAACGAGGCGAATGATCCGCCGCACGGCTGACGGGATCGGCGTGATGACCGGCACGGCGAACATCGGCTGAAGCTCGCGTGCCGCTTCACCCAGCGGCCCGCCGCCGATGATGACCGCCTCCGCTCGGTCCTGCGCGATGCAGGCCTCGACTGCGCCGGCAAGAGCCGTGCGCAGCTGCGCCGGATTGCGCAGAAGCTCAAGCGGATCGCCGTCGGCAAAGCGCGTGCCGGTGTAGAGCGATCGCAACCCCAGCGCATCAGGCAATGCATCGATCTTCGCATTGAGCAGCGGCGTCGTGGTCGCCACGCCGAACCGGCGACCGTCCCCGGCAGCTTCCAGCATCGCGGATTCGCCGATGCCGACGGCGGGCAGCTTCATCGCGGCCTTTATCGCAGCGAGCCCGGGATCGCCAAATGCCGATACGATGATGCCGTCGCACTGACAGCTGTTGACCCGCGCGATCTCCTCAACCTCCGGCGCTGCCGCCTCCAGCGCATCCGCCGAGAGAATCATCGCGGGCGCACGCTTCGCGGTGGCGCCGACAATGTCGAAACCATCGGCGGCAGCTGACCTCGCAATCGCCACCATCATCGTGGTGGTCGCCTCATTGCTGTTCGGATTGATCAGGAGGATGCGCCGGCCGGTCATGCTATCCGCCCGCCCGCGCCCGTGCGCCGATCTCCTGGAAGATTGCGGTGAGCTCGTCGACCTCGTCTTCACCTTCCTTCGGCCGGATCCGTTGCTCCATCTCCTCTATGTGATGACGCATGGCGTGGATCGCACCGGCCTTGTCGCGGGCGAGGATCAACGCGCCGATATCGGGATGCGCATCGGGCGAGCAATCCGGCTCGCCCGGCTGCTCGAAGGTCGCGATCGCCAGCGATGTTCGCAGCATCAGCTCGCGCGACATCTCCAGCAGCACACGGTTGCCCGCAAGCTTGGCGACCAAGACGTGGAATTCCGCCGTCAGCGACAGCGAGGCCCAGCGGTCGTTGCGATCGTGGCGCGCTTCACGATCCATATGCGCCTTCAGCTCGGCCCTGCCGGCTTTGTCCAGCCGGTCGATCGCGGCGCTCACAGCCGCGGTCTCGATGATGCGGCGCGCGGCAAAGATGTCCTGCGCCTCCTCCCAGCTCGGCCGATACACGAAGGCGCCGCGGTTGGGAATCTGCATCACGACCTTGCGCGAGGCGAGATAGGCCAGCGCCTGGCGGATGTGAATCCGCGTGGTGCCGAACGCCGCCGCGAGCTTGTCCTCGCCGAGCTTGGCACCCGGCTTGAGCCGCTTCTGGCTGATCGCGGTCAGGATACCCTGAACCACCGGATCGTCGTCGATGCTGCGCGGATCGACGGCCTCCGGCTCCCTGTGCTTCGGCTCGGAGCGCTTCGGCTTGCGCTTGAGGGTACGGGTTCGCTTCATGTCTCGCTTTTACAGGATTCTGGCAGGCCGCCGCAGCCCATTTTTCATACAAACCTGCCGTATATTTGTTCACAATACATACATCAAATTGGCGCCAATTATTGGCGCCAATATATTGCAGCAACGTTTCCAAGGCCTTAGCAAGCGAGCCGCGCTGGCACGGCGATTGCTACCCCCCTCGCGCAGGACAGCGCGAAGGATGGAGCTGGCGTTGAGTGACGTGCGCGGACATTCGCTTGATCTGAAAGGCATCGGCCACGCCTTTGGCGCGACGGTTGCGCTGGACGAAATCAATCTCACCGTCGCTGCCGGCGAGCTGATCGCGCTGCTCGGGCCCTCCGGCTGCGGCAAGACCACGATGCTTCAGATCATCGCAGGCTTCCTGCGTCCATCCAGGGGCGAAGTCCGCTTCGATGGCGCGCGGGTCGAGCACATCCCCGCCAATCGCCGCCGCATCGGCATGGTGTTCCAGAACTATGCGCTGTTTCCGCATCTGTCCGTGTTCGAGAACGTCGCCTACGGACTGCGCGCACGCAAACGGCCTAACGCCGAGATCGCGGCGAAGGTCGAGCAGATGCTCGGCCTCGCCCAGATGGCGACCTACGCACGACGGCTTCCGGGGGAACTCTCCGGCGGACAGCAGCAACGCGTCGCACTGGCGCGGGCGCTTGCAATCGATCCGGGCCTCGTCCTGCTCGACGAGCCGTTCTCGGCCCTCGACAAGAATCTGCGCCTGGACATGCAGATCGAGATCAAGAGCCTTTTGAAGACGTTCGGCGTCACCTCCATCATCGTCACGCACGACCAGGAGGAAGCGCTGTCGATGGCCGACCGCATCGTCGTCCTCAACAAGGGGCGCATCGAGCAGATCGACAGCCCGGATGCGCTCTACGACCGCCCGGCGAGCCTGTTCATCTCGAGCTTCATCGGCCACACCAATCTCCTTCGCGGCACCGTCACCGACGCCGACCGCGTGCAGCTGGACGCCGGCCCCGAGATCGATCTCGGCCGTTCGGTTCAGCGCAGGCGCGGCACGCCGGTGACGCTCTCCGTCCGGCCTGAAAACATCGCGTTCGGCGCCGAACGGACCGGCGCCATCCCCGTCACGATCCGCGCCACCGTGCCGCTCGGCGCCATCAGCGTCACCGAAGGCGTCACCGCGAGCGGGGAGGCCGTGAAGATCAGTCAGGCCCGCGCAGCCGGCACTGCAAGAGCGCGGGCCGGAGAGACGGCCTGGCTCGCGATCTCCGATGTCTCGCGCGTCAGCATCTTCAGCACGCCGGTCGACGACGTTTCCAAGCATCAGCAAAGGAGTGTTTGATATGAGCCTGTCCCGTAGATCGCTGCTCACCTCGGGTTCGGCCGCGCTTGCGGCGGCAGGCCTGGGATGGCCGACATCGTTGCGCGCCGCCACTTCGATCGTGGCGACGACCTATCCCGGCAGCTTCGACGAAGCCTTCCGTTCGGTGGTCGGGCCGGCCTTCAAGAAGACCGGCGACGGCGGCGTCACCTTCACACCGCTCTTGGGTGTCGACCAGATCGGCAAGATCCAGGCCTCGCGCAACGCCCCGCCGTTCGACGTGGTGCTGTTCGACGAGGGCCCGCTGATCCCGGCGATCGCGAGCGGTGTGCTGGAGAAATTCCCGGCCGAGCAGTCGAAATCCCTTGCCGACATTCCGAGCGCGTTCCGCCATCCCGACGGTTACGCGCCTGTCATCACCTGTCAGTTGATCGGCATCGCCTACAATCCGAAGAAGATCACGACGCCGCCGACCTCGTGGGAGGATCTGTGGAAGCCGGAATACAAGGGCCGCGTTGGCATCACCGGGCTCGGCTCCAGCCTCGGCACCGCCTTCATGGTCGAGATCGCCAAGCTCAACGGCGGCTCCGAGACCAATATCGAGCCGGCCTTCGAGGCCATGAAAAAGCTGCTGCCGAATGTCGGGGCGATCGCCGCGTCGCCCGGCGCGCTGGCGGCGCTGTTCCAGCAGGGCGAGATCGATATCGCCTTCAATTTCTGGAACAACGTCGCGCTGCTCGCCGCCAAGGGCGTCGACATCGCCTTCGCCAAGCCGAAGTCCGGTGCTGTCGTGATCCGCACCAGCGCGCAGATCGTCAAGAACAACCAGGATCCGAAGGCGGTGCTCGACTATCTCGACACGGTGATGTCGGTCGAGACGCAGAAGGGCCTGGAGGCAGCGCCCTGGATGATGATGCCGACCAACGGCAAGGTGGCGCTGACCGGCGCCAACCTCACGGTGGCCAAGAGCGTCGACGACCTCGTCGCCAACAACGTGCTGCTCGACTGGACCAAGTTCCAGCCGCTGCGCGGCGAATGGATCACCCGCTTCAGCAAGGAAGTGAAGATCTAGATGTCGTCAGCCAGCGCGAATGCATCGAGACAATTGTTGCCGGTGATCCCGCTGGCAGCGCTGTTCTTCGCAGCCTTCGTGCTGCCGCTGGCCGCACTCGTGCTGGTCAGCCTGTTCCGCGATCCGCAATTCTCGGGCCTATCGCTGGCCCAATATTTGCGATTCCTGTCTGATCCGTTCAGCCTCAAGGTGCTGTCGGACACGCTTTGGTTGGGAGCGGAGGTCGCGCTGGCGACGCTGATCCTCGCCTACCCGCTCGCGCTCGTCTATGTCGCGAGCGGCCCGTTCATGCGCACCCTGATCACCTTCCTGATCATGCTGCCGCTGTTGACCAGTACGGTGGTGCGAACCTTTGCCTGGATCGTCATCCTCGGCCGCGACGGCATCGTCAATTCCGCCATGCTGTCGCTGGGACTGTGGCAGGCCCCGGCACGCCTGCTTTACTCTTGGGAGGGCATGGTCCTGGCGCTGACGCAAATCCAGCTTCCCCTGATGGCGCTGCCTGTGATCAACAGCCTGCTGCGGCTCGACGGCAATCTGACGCGCGCGGCAGAGGGGCTGGGCGCGAGCCGCGCCCGGATCTTCATGACCGTCATCCTGCCGCTGACGCTGCCGGGCGCCATCGCCGGCTGGCTGCTCGTCTTCGCTGCCGCCGCGACCGCCTTCATCACCCAGACATTGGTCGGCGGCGGACGCATCATTTTGATGCCGTCCTATATCTACCAGCAGGCCGTCGGCGTGCAGGACTGGCCGTTCTCGGCCGCGCTGTCGCTGATCTTCACGCTGGCAGTGACCGGAATCGTGTTTGCCATCGGTGCCCTGTCCCGCCGCTTCGTCCGAGGCGTCGATGCAGCGTAGTCTCGTTGACCGGATCTACTCCGCCGTCGTCGGTACAATCACCGGCTTCGGCATGCTGCTCTTGCTGGGGCCGACGCTGGTCGTGCTGATCATTTCCTTCACCGGCGGCATCACGCTGAAATTCCCGCCGCCGAGCTGGTCGCTGCGCTGGTATGTCGAGCTGCTCCAGTCGCAGGAGATCGTCGAGCCCGCGCTGACCAGTCTCAAGGTCGCCGCGGCCGCGACGATCCTCTCCGCCGTTTTGGGCGGCGCCGCGGCGCTCGGGCTTGCGCGGAGCAAGTTGAAGATGGCGCGGTTCCTTGATGCGCTGTTCATGTCGCCGATGGTGCTGCCCGCGATGGCGTTCGGCCTGTCGCTGCTGCTGGTCTTCAATCTGCTCGGCATCCGCCTGTCAGCGGCGACGCTGGTGCTTGGCCATACCATCATCTGCGTGCCCTTCGTGATCCGGATGGTCGGAGCGTCGGTGCAGCAGCTCAATCCGGTGCTGATCACCTGCTCGCTCAGCCTTGGCGCCAGCCGCTGGTACACTTTCCGCCGCGTCACGTTGCCGCTGATCCGCCGCGGCATCGTCGCGAGCTGTTTTGTTGCGTTTCTCACTTCATTCGACAACGTCCCGGTGTCACTGTTCCTGGCCGATGCGCGCACCGAGGTGTTGCCGATCAAGCTCTGGGCCATCCTCGAAGGCAGCCTCGACGTGCGCGTCGCCGCCGTCTCCGGCGTCATCGTGCTGCTGACTCTGGCAGGTCTCGTCTGCGCCGAAATTTTCGGCGGCGTCAGCCGCCAGATCGGAAGCCGCTGACCATGCCGATCGAGCGCGATCTTCGCGGATATGGAAGAGCACGACCCGATATCGTCTGGCCCAACGGCGCCCGCGTCGCGGTGTCGCTGGTGGTGAATTTCGAGGAAGGCGCCGAGCTCGCGATCGAGCAGGGCGATGCCGAGACGGAGCGCTATGGCGAGGTCGCCTCGACATCACCGCCGGGCGTTCGCGATCTCGCCCAGGAGCAGGTGTTCGACTACGGCCTGCGCGCGGGCCTGTGGCGCTTCCTCGACGTCTTCACTGACGCGAACATCCGCTCCACCTTCATGATGTGCGGCCGCGCCGTCGAGCGCGTGCCGGATCTTGCCCGTGCCGTGGCCGAGGCTGGGCACGAGCCGGCGGTGCATGGCTGGCGCTGGCTGCCGCACGCGCTCTATGGCGATGCCGAAACCGAGCGTCGCGAGATCGAGAAGACGCGCGACGTCATCGCCCGCGCGACCGGCGTCACGCCGGTCGGCTTCATGTCGCGCGGCAGCCAGAGCATCTGGACACGCGATCTGCTGACCCAGCTCGGCTTTGCCTATGATTCCAATGCACTCGACGACGATCTGCCGTATTGGAGCCGGTCGCCATGGGGATCCATGCTGGTCCTGCCCTACGGCTTCGACACCAACGACATGAAGTTCTTCCACCCGAACGGTTTCGTGCAGCCGGAGGATTTTTCGAACTACGTTGGCGCCGCGCTTGCGACGCTGGCCGAGGAGGCCGAGCGCGGCCGATCCTCGATGCTGTCGATCGGCTTTCACCTTCGCATATGCGGCCGGCCCGCACGCTTCCGTGCCGTGCGCGCCATTCTGGCCCAGCTGGCGCAACTGGAGGGCCGGGTCTGGGTTGCAACGCGCGCCGACATCGCGAAGCATTTTCGCGATGTCGCAGAGAAGAAGTCGCGCTAGGCCGCGCGCACGCCTGCGACTTCACTTCGCTCGCCTCCCGGCCGGGCCCCCCCCCCGCGTCCGAACATCGAACGCTTCAAATCTAGAAGCCCTCGATATCGCCCCTGCCCGCGTTGACTTGGAGAGGGCTCTGGCAGAACGATCGATGCACACATCCAGCGCCGGCGATGGCGCACGCGCTGCAGAGGCCAGAGGCTCCATGCATCCATCGACACATCACGAAACGCTCGACCTGCCGGCGCTGAGCGCCGCGGAACGGCTGTTCATCTGGGGATTCCGGGCCAAGGCGCGCAGCGGAGGCGCGGTTCCGACCGCAGCCGATATCCAGCAAGTGTACGACCATTTTCGCGTGGGCGATGCCGTGCTCTCGCTGGAATCCATCATCGAGATCTTCGCCTGCACCGCCCATACCGCCATCGAAGTGCACTGTCCGACTTGTCCGCGCATGTCGGACAGCGAGCACGGAATTCTGCACGCCATCGCCGCGGCACAGCAGGATCGCATCGACATCGTGCGCGAGCGGTTCGAGAGCTGGCTGCCGCCAGTCGGCGCCGATTGGGCGCTCGCGCCGGTGCGCGGTCTCGCCACGATCTTCCGCATGGCGGGCCTCATCCTGCCCGACCGGCAGGTGCGGTCCTTCGAGCATGACCGCACCATGGCGATGAAGAGCTGGCTGGTCGGAAGCCCGACATTGCACTGACGAGATCGTTGATGACCCCGGATATTTGCGGTTCTGTGACGGTCCCGGACGCCGGCCAGCCGCGGCTTTGTCCGCTCCAGGCCGCGCTTGCGGCGCGTCCCGGCGTCGAGAGCTACGATGATTTCTGCCGCGTCGCGCTGTCGCTGTTCCGCTTCATCGGCGCGGCCTATTCGACCGGCGCGTCCGATTGCTGGGAAGCGGCCTATCGCTTCGCCGACGAGGCGCCTGATATTGCCGACAGTCCGCTGCTGGTGGCACGGGCTGCAGCGCTGGTCCGAATCCTGCGCAGCGGCCGGCCATGCGAGCTGTGCTTCATGCCGCCGTCGTGCCGGCGCCTGTCCAAGGACGAGGCTGAATTGATGCGCCTCTTGACGGTCGCGCGCCGCAACCAGCCGGGCGAGCTCGAATCCATCGTCGGCCAGTTCGTCGGCTCCGGCAAGGAAGATGCGGCGACACGGGCGGTCAACGCGCTCGCGTTGTGCTGAGAGCTGTTGTTTGCGCATGATCTTTCCGGAAAACCGCTTCACACTTTTCCGGATCATGCGCTACCTCCCTTCCTGCCGAGCACGAGATCGATCGTGTGCCCGGCGATCTTGCGCAATTGCGGCTCGTCACCGAAGGCGCGTTCGAGCACGGCGAGGCCGCGCGTCACCGTGATGATGTGCAGCGCCGCGGCCGCGGGATTGCCGTCGAATTCGCCGCGCGCCGCACCCGCCGCCAACGTGTCCTGCACCAGTGCGGTGATGCGCGAGATCAAGCTTGCAAACGCCTCGCGTGCGTCTTCATCCAGCCCCTCGCCTTCGGCAGCGCCGAGCTCCATCAGCCCGCGCGTGGTCGGACATCCCCGCGGCGGCGTGCCCGAGCGGAAATTGGTGATGGTGAGATCGAAGAATGCGGTGAGGCGCTTGCGCAGGGAGCCTGTGCCGAGCGCCTTTTGCAGCGCTGCGAGATAATCCCCCGCATAGCGTTCATAGGCCTGCAGGAACAGCGCCTCCTTGCTGCCGAACGCATTGTAGAGGCTGCCGCGCTGCACGCCGGCATCGCGCGCGATGTCCGACAGCGAGGTGCCGCGCACCCCCTTGCGCCAGAACTGGTCGAACGCGATGCGCAGGACATCGTCGTGGTCGAACTCGCGCGGCCTCAAATCCCGCCTCTCAAAATATTTGACACAGTGTCAAGAACATGCTTTCTCGACATCGTGTCAAAAACTGATCGGGATTGATAGCCCGTTTCGTCAATGAGCCGACGGCCGGCGCGGATGATGCGCCTGGCTGATCGAGCCTGCATGCAGAGGGACGTACGATGCCTCTCCTCCACATCTCCATGCGCGAAGGAAAGCCCGACGTCTATCGCCAGGCCATCCTCGACAGTCTCTACCGCGCCATGCGCGAGGCGCTGAACGTGCCCGAGGGCGACGAGTTCATGACCATCAGCGAGCTTTCGCCCGCAAACTTCCGCTGCGGCAATGCCTACGGCGTCGACCGCAGCGAGGATGCCGTGCTGATCCAGATCACCGTGTTCGCCTCGCGCACCACCGAGCAGAAAAAAGCGCTGTACCGGCGCATCGCAGACCTGCTCGGCGAAAGTCCGGGCATCCGGCCCGAGGACGTGTTCATCAACGTGCTCGACGCTCCCGCGGAGAACTGGTCGGTCGGACACGGCGTCGCCCAATTCGCGTGAGCTTGGCGGATCTGCCGATCCCCTCTTGAGAATTGCCGGCCGGAAGGGTCTGATAGGCGCGGGAGTACACTCTGCCCCACGCAGCCCAGGGACCTGAACGGCATGACAATGTCGGTCGAGCAATTGTGGAGCCTGCCGGAAACCGCGCTGGTGGGCGCCTATGCGGAAGCGCGGCGCCGCTACGCGGAGAGGAAATTCGAGCGAGACACCCAGCGGGCGCGGCTCGAATGGATGCGGGCAAAGCTGTTCGTCAACACGCAGGGCAACGTGACGGAACGCAAGATGGCGGTCGACGTCTCCGAGGAGCTGGCGCGCAAGGGCCAGGAGGTGCGCGAGATGACGCGCGATCTCGACATGCTGAAGATCGAGGTCGACGTGATCGACACCATGATCCGGCTGCGCGGCGCACACGGCGCTCCGGCGGTCCACGCCGAGGAGGCCGCCGAGAAGCCCGCCGAGCCGGAGGGGGAATGAGATGGCCGCATTCCGCGGAAGCTGCCTGTGCGGCGAGGTCGCGTTCGAGGTCGAGGGTCCGTTCGACCGCTTCCTCAACTGCCATTGCTCGCGCTGCCGCAAGGCGACCGGCACCGCGCATTCCTGCGAGGTGATCGTGAAGGCGGGCGCGCTGCGCTGGCTGCGCGGGGAAACATCCGTGCGACGCTTCGACCTGCCGAACGCGCGCAGCTTTGCCACCGCGTTCTGCGGGACTTGCGGCAGCCCGATGCCGCATCTCACGCGCAGCGGGCGCGAAGCCATCATCCATGCCGGCGCGTTCGACCAGCCGCTGGGCGCGACACCCGACCGGCATGTGCATTGGGCGTCGCGCGCGGAATGGTATGCGCACGGCGACGGATTGGCGGTCGAGGATTGAGGCTGCGCCCGATCTGATCTGGCACGCCTGCAATTGGCGCGAACCACTCTAGCTGCCGGCAACACAAGCCTCCATGATCGCGTCGAGCTCCGCCTTCGAGAGCACACCGAGCTCGGCGATGAAGACGATCCGCGCGCGCGGCGCGCCTGCCGCCGGCGCATCATCGCCAGGGGCCAGCGTGGCGCGGCCGGCGGCGAATTGAAACACCATCTGGCGGCCGGGCTGCTCGATCGTCTCGAACAGGCCCTTTGCGCGCGCAAGTTTTGGTGCCAGCTTGCCGATCGCCTGCTGCAGACGCGGCAGCGAGAGCGGCCGGTCCGAGGTCCAGCTCAGCGTCTCGAAGCGGTCCTCTGCCGGGCGCTTTGGCCCCGGCGCGCGCGGCGCGGGGGCGCGCGCAACATGCGCGGGAAACAGCAGGGCCGACGGAATTGCGCCGTGCTTCGCATCGACCACCACGGCAGGGACGCGTTGCGCGCGGATGGCCTCGCGCATCCGCACGCCTGCGCCCTCGTCCGCGAGATCGAGCTTGCTCAGCGCGACGATGTCGGCGACGCGGAGCTGCGAACGATGCAGCGCGTCATCCAGCGCGGACGGCGGTGTCGCCGCGTCCATCACGCAGAGCACCGTCTCCAGCGGCGCCTCGCGCAGGATCACGGGGTCCATGAGGTTGCGCACGATGTCGGCGGGATCGGCGACGCCACTGGTCTCGATGACGATATAGTCCGGCTTCGGATCGCGCCGCAGCAGCGTCGACAGCGTGCGCAGCAGATCGCCTTCGAGCGAACAGCAGATGCAGCCATTGGCAAGGCTCACGACGCCGTCGCTGGCACCCGCGATCAGCTCGGCGTCGATGTTGATCGCGCCGAAATCGTTGACCACGGCGGCGATCCGCCGCCCCTCCGCATGCGCCAGCAGCCGGTTCACGACCGTGGTCTTGCCGGCCCCCAGAAAACCCGTGACCAGGAGAATGGGGACCGGCATCGATCAGCTCGCGACGACCGGACGGCGCACCGGCTTGCCGGGCCGCGCGTCCACGTCGAGGATGCCGTCGCTGATCAGCGGCTGGCCGCTGACGACGAGATGCCGCACGCCTTCGGATGGACGGTTCATCGCCGTGAACGTGGCGCGATCCGAGAGCTTTTCGTAGTCGAACACGACGATGTCGGCGTCCGCATCTTTCGCAAGCCGGCCCTTGGCGCGCATCGCAGGCGTGCTCTGCGACAGGATTTCCGCCGGGATCAGCGCGCATTTGCGCACGCCTTCCAGCAGCGACACGGTCTTGCGCTCGCGCACCCATTCGCGGATGAACTTGGTGAAGCAGCCGGCCGAGCGCGGATGGGAGGTGGCATCGTCGGGCAGCGGCCAGGCATCGCCGGTGTAGGTCTTGCCGTCCGACGTCGTCCACGGCATCGCATCGGAGGCGATGGCGCCGCCGGGATACAGCACCGACATGTCCAAGAGGTCACGGTGATGCGCGTTGTGCTCGGTGTCGAGGATGTGCCAGAGCACCAGCGAGGACGGCTCTTCCGCCTGCGCCTTCAGGAGCTCCTCGCGGTCGTGGAAGCGATAGCCGTCGGTCACGCGCTGCACGGAATCATAGCCGGTGCCGTTGCGTTCGACGAATTCGGGATCGCTGAAGAAGGCGGCGGCCAGCACGGTCGAGCCGGTGCCGTAAGGATAGGCCTCGACCGTGATGGGCAGGCCCTGCGCCTGCGCCTTCTCGATCAGCCCGCGGCAGCGTTCGACGTCGGTCTTGCTCGACGAGTTGAAATGGCAGATGTGCATATGCGCGCCGGTGGCGCCGGCATAGCCGATCAGGCGAACATAGGCCTCCACCGCGCTCTCGGGGTCGATCCGCGACATGAACGCGACATGGGTGAAGGTCGGCACGTCCTTGGCCGCCGCGAGCTGGCACACCGCGGTCAGTTCCTGCACGCCGGCACCCGGCGCGTAGGCGTTGAGGATGCCGATACCGATGCCGCCTTCGTTCAGGCCGCGCGAAAGCCGTTCGAGAATGCCGGATACCTCCGCATCGGTCGCGACGTTGTCCATCCAGCGGCGATCGCGCATCGCATTGCCGAACGCCTCCAGGGAGCTCTCGGCATTCGAGCCCGTCATCGCGCCGATGCGCGCGAACGCCCAGTTGGTGGCGGCGCCGTAGTTCAGCACGCGGCCTTTCCTGGCCTGCCGCTCATACCACGACCCGACCGGCAGCACGCCGGCCTCGAGATCGAGCGTGGTGGTGACGCCGTCGAATGCCTGCATGCGGTCGGCCGGGATCGACTGGCCATGGGCATGCAGGTCGATGAAGCCGGGCGCGACCACCAGCCCGGTGGCGTCGATCACCCGCTCGGCCCCGCCGAGGCCCGTGCCGACCGCGGCGATCCTGCCGTCCACCACCGCCACGTCGCCGATCGCGTCCATCCCGCTCGCGGGATCCACCACCCGACCGCCGCTGATTACCAAACCGCTCATATCGTCACCCCGAAAAACGATTGCCAAAACCCCCAAAGGCCCGGCAGCAGCTTTGGAGGCGGAGACCGGCCGCATCGCGTGCCGTCCCGGCGCGCATAGAGGCAGATTTTCGGGGGAGCGACTACCGCCGCCAATGCCGACGCATCATGCGGAATCGCGCGCGCCGTCAGAGCCCGTCAAACCAGGTTTTCCACTTCGGCACGGCCGTCGCGAAGGTGCCGCGATGGCTGGTGCTGCCGGTCGAGACCGCCTCCACGGCCTGGTTGCCGCTGCCGATCGCGCGCTGATAGGTCATGGCGAGCTGGCCCAGCCCGACGCTGATGGCTTCGTCGCTCTCGCCGTAATAGTTGCGGACCGGGCTCTTGACGATCCAGCGATACGCCTGCGTCTGCGCGACCAGGCGCCCGTAGGCCGATGCCGCAAAGAACTGCGGATCGAAATAGTCGGCGCGGATCAGCTTGTGCAGGTCGGTGGGGACGTCGGCCGGATTGAAGGGTTCGCGCATGTAGGCCTTGCGCGATACGTCGTAATAGGCATCCGCGATCAGCGAGCGCGCAAGCCCCGGCACGCCGTAATAATTCTCGAAGGAGAACGCCGTCAGGATGAACAGCGAATTCACCCAGCTCGCATCGTTCTTGCGCGGGAAATTGAGAAAGCCGTTGAGCGCCACGAACGCGTCGACCGGCGCGCTCGCGGTGGCGACCGCATCGACCTTGACGCCCGATTGCTCGAGCTTCTCGAGCATGGCCATGGTCACGAACCCGCCCTGCGACCAGCCGGCGAGAAACAGTTTCGTCGTGGTGAGCTTGAGATGATCGAGCACGGCGCGGCTCGCCGTCAGCATGTCGGAGGTCGCCTGCTGGTGGCTCGCCTTCACCATGTAGCCTTCCGGCTCCGACGACGTGCCCAGCCCGAAATAGTCGGCGCCGATCACGACGTAACCCTGGCCGGCGAACTGGGCGATCATCAATTGCGTTTCCGGCGACTGCTGCGGAAACGAGGGGACCTCCTGCTTCCCGTAGACGGTGCCGTGCTGATACGACACCATCGGAAATGAGGTGCCGCTGTCCTCGGGGATCGCGAGCAGTCCGGAGGCGGTCGTCGGCTTGTTGCCGCGCTCGGGCACGACGGACGAATAGGTCACGCGATAGAGCTGGACGGCGTTGCGCGCCGGGCTGTAGGCCGTGGTGATCCCGGCGAAGGCAGGCGTGTCGACCTGCAGGATCTTGTTGAGCTGATCGGCATCCCAGCGCGCGATGCGCTGATATTCGATGCTGGCCGACAATTTGACGATTTGGCCTTCCTGCCCATGGGCGGAGCCCCCCGCGAGAAGCTGGACGAGAAGCAGGAGAGAGAAACGCCAAGCCGATGTCATGCAGGAGACCCGTCGCAAAAGACTTTGGAATGAACAGGCGACAGGCCTAAGCCGGTTCGGTTGAGATTGTGTTGCACCTGGCCTCGCGCCGGGCTGGAACCGGCCCGTCGAACCGTGCGCGATTGTCGCAGGTCGGTTTGAGGCACGCGGTCGCGGTCTCGCAGCAATGATTTGCCCGAGTTGTGCTCCTCGTCACACCCTCTCGAAAGAAAGGGTGCAGGGAAGGCCGGGCGCCGGCTGGCACCCGTGAAGACCCCCGTGCTGAACAGATGCACACGCCGTGCACAGGGGAGATACAGGGCAGCCGATACCAGGCCTTCCCTGCGCGATGGTCTGACGGCCAGTATGCCGCGCTCTCCCGGGAGCCGAACTTTCCTTTTGGCCTCCCTCGCCATTCGAATTGACGATGCCGTTCGCCCGGTTGAGCTCGCGCATCTTCGAACAGCTTGACCGTGGCAACGACGGCCAGGACGACGCGGTTTTGCCGTACGCAAGCAGCGCCGTTCGTCTTCGCGGATCACGCGCGCTCACGAGGTTCTCTCGCCCTGCACGCGCAAGCTCCGCCTTTAACGCCGCCCGCGTCCACCGCAACTCCCAGCCCGCGTTCGAAACGACGTACGACCGCCCCTTTCGTGGGCCGGGATGGCCACCACATACGATAAATCCGAATTTCGGTAAAGTGGAATATTTTCGCGGAAAGGGGTTGACAGCACGGTGCGCTGTTTCGCCCAGCATTGGAAATCCATCCGCGCTCCGGCCGATACCGCACTCCGACTCGGTCGCTCCCGAGCGCCAGCGCGACGCAAGGCCCTGCGCGTGACCGCACAAAGCAGGCTCCGCCGTCTTCTCGCCCCCATTGTCATTCAGGGACAGGGCGGGGCGGCGTTATGGCGGGCAAAGTTCCCAAAGGTTCCATGTGATCGTCAGATCTCTTCTGCAACGCGACCCCCGCCATGCTGTTTCGCGCCGCGCCGTCCTGGGCGGACTTCTGTCGGCAGGGAGCGCCGTTGCTCTCGGCGGATGCGCAGGTCTCGGCGCGACCGGCGCGCACTTCGACGCGTCGTCGCTATCGGCCGATCCCACATTGCTTGTCGCCACCACGCGCAAGGCTGTGAATGGCGGTCGCGCCAAACCCTGGTTCGGGCCGGAGCGCGCGTCCAGCATGACGCTCGCGCGCGCCAGGCTGGTGGCCCCGGACGAGAGCCGCCTGTCGCTCGCTTCGGTCGGAATCGGCGATTGGCGTCTTGATCGGATCGAACCGGTGCCGGCCGACGCCGGCGATCTCGCTGCGCAGACCGGCGGAGGCGACGTGCTGATCTATGTGCACGGCTTCAAGCAGACCTTCGAGACGGCGGTGCTGGATGGCGCTCATCTCTCCGATGGGATCAGGTTCCGCGGCCGGACCATGGTGTTCTCCTGGCCTTCCAAGGCCGGACTGTTCGACTATGCCTATGACCGCGACAGCGCGATGTGGTCCCGCGACGATTTCGAGCGCGTGCTCTCTGCGCTGGTGTCGGCACCAAGCGCCGGCCGCGTGCACATCGTCGCGCACAGCATGGGAACCATGCTGACGCTCGAAAGCCTGCGCCAGCTCTATGCGAAATACGGCGACACGGTCACCGGCAAGATCGGCGCGGTGGTGTTCGCCGCGCCCGACATCGACATGGACGTGTTCTCGTCGGCGGTGCAGCGCATCGGCCCGCTGGCCGGCAAGATCACCGTGATCGCCTCGACCAACGATCGCGCATTGGCGCTGTCGGGGCAGCTCGCCGGCGGAATGACCAGGGTCGGCGCGGCCGAGAAAGCCGCCATCGCAAAGCTCGGCGTGCGCGTGGTCGATGCCTCAGCGGAAGGCTGGGGCATCATCAACCACGACCTGTTCCTGTCGAACGCGGAGGTGCAGAAGGTGATCCGGCGGTCGATTGATGGGACGACGGCGTGAGAGAGCGGCTGGGCGGCGTGCGATAGGCGCCTTGCAATCGAGGACGCTCAAGCGAAGATCAACTAGGACGGCAAGTCATCGATCCCAAATGTAGAATGCGGCCGGTAGCCGAGCGCCCGCATCGAATTGAGTGAACTGGACTGCACCCCTGAAGTGAGACACGATAATTACAGTGACAGTGCGGTTGCCACGGTACGTTATCGTGCTTTGTTTTGCGCGAACGCGGTTTCGAACTCAAGAGGCGATTGGTATCCGAGCGCCGAGTGCAGGCGCTCCTTGTTGTAGACCTCCGCGATGAAGCTGTTGATGCGGCGGCGGGCGTCGTCGAGATCGACGAAGGTCTTCCCGTTGATCTCCTCGGCCTTGAGCGTCTTCATGAAGCTCTCGGCCTTCGCGTTGTCGAAGGGGTTGCCGGGTCTGCTCATGCTCAACGTGATATCCCGATCGGCAAGCCGCTGGCGATAGGCGATCGATGCGTATTGCACGCCGCGATCGGAATGGTGGATCAGGCTGCCACGCGCTGGCCGTCTCGCGGCAATGGCCTTCTCCAAGGCGCTGATCGCAAGCGAGGTGTCGAGCGTGTCGTCGAAGGCCCAGCCCACAGCCTTGCGCGAGAATGCGTCGAGGATGACGGCGAGATAGGCGAAGGTCCTGGCGAGATGGACGTAGGTGATGTCCGCCACCCAGATCTGGTCGGGCGCAGACGGCACCAGGCCACGAACCAGATTGGGGACGACGAGAAAGCCCGATGGCCGCTCCGAGGGCGGCTTCAGGAATGGTGTCTTGCGCTGCGCGAGCAGATTGTCTTCGCGCATAAGTCTTTGAACCTTCTTGGCATTCACGACCATGCCCTGACGCCTGAGGGCCGCCGTCACCCGCCGATAGCCGTAGAACACGTGCTTGAGGCAGATGCGCTGGATCACGTCGCGCAGTTCGCAATCTGCTGCCTTGGGATCGTGTCTGGCGAGGTGCCGGTAATAGGTCGCGCGCGGCAAGCCCGCGAGGCGGCACAGGCGTTGGACATCGGCATAGGAATCGGTCGTCTCCATCGTCATGGCTTTGACGACTTCGACGATGCGGGTACGGGTTTGCCTTGCGCGGCCGGCCGCTCCAATGCGCGCAAGGCTTGCCGAAAAAAATCGAGATCCATCTGCTGGCGGCCCACCAGCCGCTCGAGTTCGGCGATGCGGGCTTTGGCGAGCGCGAGGGCGGAGCGCTTGTCGTCGTACGTCGGTAGTGGCTTGAGCTTGCGGGGGCCAGGCTTGGGTCCGGGCTTCCGGTTCAAACCATCCGGCCCTTCGGCGTTCCAGGCCTTGATCCAGTCATGGAGAATCTTGCGGGAGATTCCAAGCTCGCGGGCTACAGGGAGGACGCCTTCGCCTCGCTCAACACGCTTGATCGCCTTCAATTTGTAAGCCGTCGGAAACTGACGCTTCTTTCCTCGTCCTGCCACAGGTCATCCTCGAAATGCCTGTCACTGTAATTATCGTGTCTCACTTCAGGGGTGCAGTCCAGCACTGTCACCGTAATTCCACCAACAGGCTATCCATAAAACGGGTTTGCAGTATTGTTGGTGGGTCCTGTGAGAAATAGGCCATTGGCGCGGCCATCACCATACAGAGAACCATAAGTACAAGAATGAGCTTTGGTACATTCATGTCCGCCCTAGCTATACCCGCTCAAGCAATTTTTCTTCTACAACTTGCACACCGCGCGGAGAAATTCGAGCAGTGCCGCGAAAAAGATCGAATTCGATGAGACGAGCTTTGTGCAAAGGCAAAAGGACCTTGCTTCGAAAGACGCTTGCATTCGAGTATTCGATCCACTTGAACAGATCGGCCACCGGAACGGCACCAGTGCAGTGGTGCAGCAGCACCAACACTTGATCCTTGGCACTCAATTCGACGTCGAGTACGCGCCTGACTCCCGCCACTTCCCAAATCAATGGCGATCTTCTTTCTACTAAAGCGTCGACGGCCTCTTGAGCCTCCTCAGTCGAAACGCCGTGAAAGATGCGGACGAGTTCGGCTAGCACCCAGCTTGCCATAGTGTGAACCGCCTCAGCGTCCATGTGATTGGGATCTACATCGCCACCCACATGGCCCACACCACGGTTGTTGCGAATTTCGTACAGCACAGGCAGCAGGCGTGGAATAAGGACACGCAAGCTACGGTCACCAACACGGCTCGGCACCGCCGGCTCTCTTTCAAGCGCCTGACAGGCGGCTAGCATGTTGCTTGGCTTGCTTGCAGATGATGGGTAATTGCCTCTAACCGCGCCATCGACAATCGAGTACGCAACCTCGCAGAATTTCCCACCATTGAGCTCTGATGGCTCCCAGCGCCGCTCTAGATAGTTGGAAGCGATCTTCCGATAGCTGTCGAGCAATTCTTCTCGCAGCGCCTGTGGCAGAGCCGTCAGTACATTGGATGGATCGATCACCTACGTGCTCGCCGAGTTTGACACTTCTTTAACGAGAGCTGCTCCGCGCCTAATTCCAGGATTTGTGAGACCATACCCTCGGCCTTTTTCTCCCGTGAATTCCGGCCCTCTGCTTTTCAGGTGCGCAGCATGATTAGCTTGATCATAGCAGCCGATCCTCTCACAGAAGGCGCGCGCGGTTACGTCATCAAAGCTTCGATCACCGCTGCTTGCTAGATAATGTCCGAGGCCGGTCAGGATGTAAGTGTTCAGGGTCTGCTCTTTCTTCCACTTGCCCGGCGCGTGCAGCAGGTCGAATGAATTCTCTGGCCCAAAATGAAAGACTTGGTCCAACTCTTCGGCGGAAACGCTGTGTTGCTTCATCCACTTCAGAATGAAAGGCGAGTACTGGCCATCGGTATCGTCATCGTCTGACGGCTTGTCGCCTGTCTCCCCCGCTTCCGCATTCTTGCGGTGAGGCGCGACGACGGTCTCCCCCAAGAAAATCATTGCTGCACCCACCGTGCGGTGCCGCTCTTCGGAGGAAAGAGGAGTGAGCGCATCGATGATGGTGGTGAGAGCCTTCGTGGTTGGGTCTGCGACATTTGACATTCCGAACCTCATTTGAATATGGAAAATGTATGGAATATGGACAGATATATGGAACTCAATATCGAAATGGAAGAGGCCCGGGAACAAATACAGTGGAAACCCGTATTCGCCCGGGCAACCGAACAATCGCCAGAAGGTCCAAGGTGCCCGGTGAATTCTTACCGAAGCGCTGGGATCGCGCGATCAGGCCATCAAGCCTGTGTAAGTCGGAGCGCGAACCAACGGCGGGCGAAGCGCGTGAAGCGGTACCCGGCTCTAACTTGGTCGGCGAAGATGGGGAAAGAATGAGGCCAGCTAAATCACTGAAATCGCTGGCGCTCCCTAGGGGAATCGAACCCCTGTTTCAGCCTTGAGAGGGCCGCGTCCTAACCGCTAGACGAAGGGAGCGTGTGGGCTAGCCAATAACCTCGAAATTTGTCCGCCGCAAGGACCCCGATGGGGCTTTTACGGCTCATTGGCGAATTTCAGCTTTCCGGTCGGCTTCAAGGTGCGGGCGTCGAAGGTGCGGATCTCGACGACCCCGCCGAGGTCCAGGGTGACCACGAGGCGGTCGCCGGCGATCCCGGTGGAGACGATTTTGGCGCCCTTGGGCAGGATGGCCGTGACGTCTCCGACCGCCTCGACCACCCTTCCCTCCGACTTGAAAAGGCGGTAGCCCACCGCGATCAGCACGGCGCAGACAGCCAGCGCCGTGGTCAACCCCGCGATCAGCATCATCCGCCGCACCCGCGCGAACAGCGCGGCCTGCTCGGGGGTCGGTTCGGGAACAGCGGTATCAGACGTCGTCATGGAAAGCCCGGGTTCAGCGCAGAGGTTAGAGGTCGTGGTCGAGGGCGACGAGGGCTCGGCCCGGCTCGACCGCGTGCTGGCGGCGCGCCTGCCGGACCTGTCGCGATCAAGGCTCAAAACCCTGATCCTGGCGGGCGCGGTGAGCCTGAAGGCCACCCCCGTCCGCGACCCCGCTTATCACGTCGCATCCGGCGATACGATCACAATCGAGGTGCCGGAGGCGGCGCCCGCCGAACCCAAGGGCGAGAAGATCGCCCTCGATATCGTGTTCGAGGACGACGACATCATCGTCATCAACAAGCCCAAGGGCCTGGTCGTCCACCCCGCCGCCGGCCACGAGACGGGGACGCTGGTGAACGCGCTGATCGCCCATTGCGGCGCCTCGCTCTCGGGCATCGGCGGCGTGCGCCGGCCCGGCATCGTGCACCGGCTCGACAAGGACACGACCGGGCTGATGGTGGTCGCCAAGAACGACATGGCCCACGCCTCGCTGTCGGCGCAGTTCGCCGATCACGGCCGCACCGGCGAGATGCGGCGCGGCTACATGGCCTTTGCCTGGGGCGTGCCCGGC
Organism: Bradyrhizobium nitroreducens; assembly: GCF_002776695.1. Classification (GTDB taxonomy): domain Bacteria; phylum Pseudomonadota; class Alphaproteobacteria; order Rhizobiales; family Xanthobacteraceae; genus Bradyrhizobium; species Bradyrhizobium nitroreducens. The sequence continues at coordinate 4,676,314 of NZ_LFJC01000003.1, read as the reverse complement.
CGGCATCGCGGCACCGTCGATGCCCCGATCGACCGCCATCCCCATGCGCGCGAGAAGATGGCGGTGCGCCAGGGCGGCCGCGAGGCGGTGACGCATTGGGAGATCCTGGAGAGCTTTACGGGGCGCGACGGCAAGCCGATCGCAACGCTGCTCGCCTGTGAGCTCGAGACCGGGCGCACCCACCAGATCCGCGTCCACCTCGCCCATATCGGCCATCCCCTGATGGGCGATGCGGTCTATGGCCCGCATTTCAAGACCAAGGCCAACCAGCTTGGCCCCGAGTCGCAGGCCGCCCTCGCCGCGCTCGGACGGCAGGCCCTGCATGCCTATCTGCTGGTATTGGAGCACCCGAGAAGCGGAGAATTACTCCACTGGGAGGCGCCTTTGCCGGAGGATTTGCTTCTCCTGCAGAGTGCCCTCAAAGCGGCGCTATGACGCAGGGCTCTTAAGAAAAGCGTTACATTACAAAAAGTTATAGCTGCCACACGGGGACGTGACGTCAGCAATCCTTCCCTTTTCGACCCCCGATGGGGTATATTGCGCCTGCGTTGGAAATGACCGACGCGGAACATCGCAGCCCGACCGGCTTTGACACAGCGGTCGTCTGCCTGGCCCGCCGCTATCGGGGGCCTGAACCTTTGGAGGGCGCACAATGGCCCGTACCGCTGCTTTGCCGGTCCTCAATGGAGAATCCGGCCTATCTCGCTACCTCGCCGAGATCCGCAAATTCCCGATGCTGGAACCCCAGCAGGAATACATGCTCGCCAAGCGTTGGCGCGAGCATGACGATCGCGACGCGGCGCACCAACTCGTCACCAGCCATCTCCGGCTCGTCGCCAAGATCGCCATGGGCTATCGCGGCTACGGCTTGCCGATCTCCGAGGTCGTCTCGGAAGGCAATGTCGGCCTGATGCAGGCGGTGAAGCGTTTCGAACCCGAGAAGGGATTCCGTCTCGCCACCTACGCCATGTGGTGGATCAAGGCGTCGATTCAAGAGTACATCCTGCGTTCCTGGTCGCTCGTGAAGATGGGCACCACCGCGAACCAGAAGAAGCTGTTCTTCAACCTGCGCAAGGCGAAGAGCAAGATCAACGCGCTGGACGAAGGCGATCTCCGCCCCGACCAGGTGAAGATCATTGCCAAGCGCCTCGGCGTCACGGACCAGGACGTGATCGACATGAACCGCCGCCTCGGCGGCGACGCGTCGCTCAACGCGCCGATCCGCGACGACGGCGAAGCCGGCGAATGGCAGGACTGGCTGGTCGATAACACGCCCAACCAGGAAGCCATGATGGCGGAGCACGAGGAGTATGATCACCGCCGTGACGCCCTGAACGGCGCCATGGGCGTGCTCAACCCGCGCGAACGCCGCATCTTCGAGGCGCGCCGCCTCGCCGATGAGCCGATGACGCTGGAAGACCTTGCCGCCGAGTTCGGCGTGTCGCGCGAGCGCGTCCGCCAGATCGAGGTCCGCGCCTTCGAGAAGGTGCAGTCCGCGGTCAAGGGCACGATCGCAAGGGCCGAGCAGGCCGCGCTGGAAGCCGCGCATTAAGCGGGGCTTCGTCGCAAAGAGAGATTGGCGGATCGAAAGAGAGAAAAAGCCGGCGGCAACGCCGGCTTTTTTGCGTGTGATGTCCAGCATGTTCGCGGACGCCAATGCCAGGCATCTTGAACCCGCCCCGCCGGTCAACCGACCCAAATTGAGAGCGGCCAGCATCAAGCAAACGGACACTTGCCGTGTCGATTATCCTGCAATCCACCGTCGGCGGCTTCTCCGCCCAGTTCATGCGCAAGCTGCCGCTGGTCGAGCGGGCGATGCGCGAGCACGGGCTCGAGCCGTCGGAGTTCGTGATCTCCAAGGACTACGCCTCGACCGCGACGATCCCGATCATGGGCCCGTTCTTCTTCAGTTACAGCGTGTTCTTCGGCGAGGAGCAATTCACCGTCACCGAGCCGAACGACATGGTGTTCCTGGATTACTTCTTCAAACGCGTGCTGGCGGCGGACGGCCCCCCGGAAGTGCCGGGGCGGCCGGGTCTGATGCGGCGACTGTTCGGCTGGATGTCGCAGCCGGTGTGAGATTGCGCTCGGCGTGCCCCCGTCATCCCGCTTGTCGCGGCGGTCCGGCTGGTGTATGTGCTGCGCCCCGGCGCAATAGTGCGCCGCCTTGTTCACGCTCATCAAGGGAGGCGGCATGAAGTTGAGATCGACACGTTCCGACCGCCGCCCTCCCCGGGTCGCCGGCAGCCGGCCATGAGCTGAACGCCGCTTCGCGGCTGTTCTTCCGTTCATTCAATTCACGAGGGGCGTGACGCAACAGCGTCGCGCCGTGTCGTCATGTATTTGCGGTTCGTTACACCGCTCATCCACCCGCACAGCCGCGTGGAGAGCGGCTTCTTTCGTGCGTCCTGGTATCTCGATCGAACCAACTGTCCCGACTGGATTCGGCACGAGCTATCGGACCAGTTCGCCTGGTTCGGGCGACATCTGCCGATCCCTGGCCGGATCGCGCGGCACTTCAAGCGGCGCGAGACGATCTGGGGCATTTGCTGGTTCGATCCTCAGGCCCGTGAGGCGGTCAGCCGCGCGCGCTATTGCGCCTGGCTGCTCGAGGAAGGCGGCCTGCCGGTGCGCGCGATCACCACGTCGCACCAGCGTGAAGTGATCTGGCGCGATGCGCATCAGATCGTCACGAAGCCTTCGGCCGACCTTCCCAAGGCATTCTCCTGAACGGAGGATGGCGCGCTCACGTCGGCCGTCCGGCGCCGGCGGCTTCGGCCGCCGGTTGCCCGAACGCCGTCACTCCCCCCACACCTTCGCCAGCGTCGCGAGCCAGCAGCCTTCGCAATAGCGCGCGTCCTTGTAGTCGATCCAGTTGTGCGCATAGACGTGATCGAGCGGGATGCCGTAGCGGGCGCGCAGCACCTTGACGAGGGTCTGCCATGCGGCAACCTGCGCTGCGGTCGGGCCCGTCGTCACATCAGGGTAATTGCCGGCGAACTCGACACCGATCGAATTGTCGCGCACCACCTGCCGATAGGTCGTGCTGTTGTCGATGTACTTGTTGTCGTTGCGGTTGGCGCCGTCGCCATGGGTCGGCACCAGGTTTTCGGCGACCGCCCAATAGACCGTGCCGTCGGTCTCGACCCAGACCGTGACGCCGCGCCGCGTCGGGGTCTTGGCCTGCGCCTGCGCGCCGCCGCGCGCCGAGCCCGCCGGCCCTTCGGTCTGGTGCACGATGACGTTGCGCCAGGGCCTTGCATTGGCGACGTCACCCCATGGCGCCAGCCAGACGATCTTCAGGCCGGGAATCTCGGGCGTGCCGGAGGCGCGCGCGAGTTTTGCCAGCTCGGCATCCTCAGCGATGGCAGGGGCGATCAGAAAGAGCGCGGCCAGGGCGGCTGCGAGCAGGCGGGCAATCATCATGCGGGGTCCAGTCACGGACCCTGATGTAGCACGGGCCTACGCAAATGTGCGCGCGGTCTCGCCGCTGCCGATCGGCTCGGGCGACAGCGGCGGCACCGGATCGTAGACGGCAAAGTCGTTCTTGCCGTTCTTCTTGGCGGCATAGAGGGCGTGGTCGGCATTGGCCATCAGGCGGTCCGGGAACGCGCCGATGCCGCGATCCCACTGCGCGACGCCGATCGAGATCGCGATCGGGATGTCGCTGCCGGTGCAGGCCTCGGCATCCTGGCGGCAGACGTCGAGCACGCGGCGGGCGATCGCGGCGGCCTCGCGCAAGGACGAGGACGGCAGCACGACGCAGAACTCGTCGCCGCCGGTGCGGGCGAGCATGTCGCCGGGCCGCAGCCGCGTCTGCGCCATCAGGGTGAAGTGCTGCAGGCAGGCGTCGCCCGCGGCATGGCCGTGGGTGTCGTTGATCATCTTGAAGCCGTCGAGATCGATCACCAGCAGCGAGAACGGCGTGCCGCTGCGCTCGGAGCGCGCGCATTCCTCGGTGAGGCGCTGCAGCAGGTGGCGCCGGTTGGCGACGCCGGTGAGATCGTCGAGCAGCGCGAGGTCGGCAACCTCGTTGCGCAGCCGCTCGATCGCCATCAGCAGGCAGGCGAAATTCCAGCCCATGGCCAGGAACACCAGGAGCAGGATCATCAGCGACTGCAAGCCGTTGAAATTGATCGCCGTGATGGCGCCGCCATAACCGAGCAGCGCCGCGCCGGAGCGGACGGCGTGAATGGACAGGAGCATAAATCCCACGATCGCAGCGAGCCGTGCGCCGGGGTTCTCCCGCCCGTTCTGCTGGCCGAGCAGCAGCGGCAGCGTCAGCACGATCGGCGTCGACTGAGCCAGCGAGTAGATCACGACCCGCATCGCAATGTTGTCGGAGACGGCCAGGAAGTAGGCAAGGCCGGCGCTGCAAAGCACCGAATTGGCGATCGCCGCCGGCCAGGACACCGGCCGGTGATAGAACCGCGCCACGCCCATGCAGGCGAGCCAGGACGAAAAGATCATCAGGCCGCCGCCGCCGATCAGGGGAAAGCGCGGGTCCATCACGTCGCGCAGCATCGAGATCGCCGCGCCTGCCGCGGCCAGCACCGCCGCCGCCGTCCAGTACCGCGCCGCCTCGAACTTGGGATAGGCGTGCGCCACATAGGCCCACACCAGGCCCAGCGCCAGGAAGTTGATGACGATGACGGTCCAGAGTGTCGGCACGCTCAGCATGGCGACTGCGGGACGCGCATGGTCCCGCCCTCTTCGTTTGGCAAACGTCCGTACATACCGCCCCCGTGTTCTTGCGGGCGATCATGCGCGCGACGCGCTTAATGGAGTCTCACTGCGAGCCTCGAAAGTTCCGCCTTTGGTTTTGGATTCATGAACGGCGCGGGGTCGTTGGCGGATCGTTAAGTCTGTCACTGGCAGGGCATCGCCGGCGCGGCGATGCGGATTCGCGCACCAAAATCACCCGAAAACGCATCTGAGCTGTGGATAACATGATGACAGCGATGTGACTGCGCGGGGCAGTCGCCTGCGAATCTGCTGAGTTCATCATCGAGGATGTTGCGAGGCTGGCCCTCCGCCGAGCATCCCTCGTGTCGCGTTCCACCATTAACCCTTAAGAGGATCCTATGGCTAAGAAAGCGAAGAAGGCGGCGAAGAAGAAGGCGAAGAAGGCCAAGAAGGCGAAGAAGAAGTAACGAGGCTTGTTCTTTGCCCGGGTGGAGCCTCGCTCCGCCCGGGCGTCGGGTCGAGATGTGGCGGGCGCGAAGCCCGCTTTTTTATTGGGTGGAGAAGTTACCGCTCCGCAAACGCCAGCTTGGCGCCGAGCGCGGCGAAGCCCGCCGCAAAACTGCGGCGCAGCCAGGCCATGACGCGCGGGCGGGAGATGACGCGCTCGCGCACCGAGGCGGCGCAGAGGCCGTAGACGACGAACACCGCAAAGGTCATCGCCATGAAGGCGCCGCTCAATTCCAGCATGCGCGCCAGCACATGGTGCTCGTCCGCGGCGATGAACTGCGGCAGGAAGGCGAGGAAGAAGATCGACAGCTTTGGATTGAGGATGTTGATCAGAAAGCCGGTGACGATGACGCGGCCGCTCGAACGCTCGCTTATGTTGCCCTCGACCGAAAGCGCCCCGCTCTCGCGCAGCGCCTGCCAGGACATGTAGAGCAGATAGGCGACGCCGCCCCATTTCAGCGCGGCGAAGGCGAGCGCGCTGGTGTGCAGCACGGCGGCGAGCCCCAGCATCGCCGCAACCATGTGCGGCACGATCCCGAGCGTGCAGCCGAAGGCGGCGGCGACGCTTGCGCGCGAGCCGCGCGTCAGCGCCGCGGCCAGCGTGTACAGCACGCCGGTGCCGGGCGAGGCGACGACGATGAGCGAGGTAAGCATGAAGGACCAGGACATGGGCGGACGCTATCACCCGGCATCGCGGCGGGGAAGCCAGGGTCGGCCCATTGGCACCTAACGGCAGTCAACCCGTCACCCTGAGGTGCTCGCCTCTTCGGCGAGCCTCGAAGGGCGACGGCCCGGCTGCATCGGGGCCGTGCATCCTTCGAGGCTTGCGCGACGGCGCTATCGCGCCGCCGCGCGCGCACCTCAGGATGACGGGTTTGATTTGGACCTGCTGGGAAACAAGTGAAGCCTTCGTCTCACGACAGCTGCGCGATCTCGGCTTCGCGCAGCACGTCGAGCGGCGCCCAGGGCTTGGCCCAGAATTTCGCACCGTCGGGCAAGGGCTGCCGCAACGGGCGGCCGGAGGTGACGACGACGTCGAGCCTGGGATTGCGGTGCTTGGCGACATGCGCGAGCTCGACCCCGGTCATGCGGCCGGCGAGCTGGACGTCCGTCAGCAGCAGGCAGAGCGCGCCGGCGTCCTTGTCGAGGACGTGTTCGGCGGCCTCGGCGCTTTCGCACTGGATGACCTGGTAGCCGCTCTCCTCCAGCAGGAGACTGAGCATCTCCCGCTGCATGACGTCGTCCTCGACGATCAGCGCGGTGGCACGAAATGGTTGTGCTTGTCCCATGAGCGCTCCCAAGGCTTGCTCGCGTAACGTATGTTAAGGAGCCAATTGGCCTGCGGTTCGGTTCCATTCTGAAAAAATGTAAAGCATAGTTCCGGCATCAGGGGCTTGACGGGGGACATCATGACTGCGATTCGCGGCGCCGCCGCCATCACGGGAGCGGCCAGCGGCATCGGCCGCGCGCTGGCCATCGAGCTTGCGCAGCGCGGCTGCGATCTTGCGCTCGCCGATCGCGACGAGGCCGGGCTGAAGACGCTGGCTGCGGAGATCGGCGCGACGCGCAAGGTCAGCGTCCACCGCGTCGACGTCGGCGAGGCCGCCGACATCGCGCAGTTCGCGAGCGAAGCAATCTCGGCGCATCCCGCGCTCGGCATCGTCGTCAACAATGCCGGCGTGGCGCTGATGGGCTCGTTCGAGGAGATCGACCAGGCGCAGATGGACTGGCTGTTCGACATCAATTTCTGGGGCGTGGTGCACGGCACGCGCGCCTTCCTGCCGCATCTGAAGACGAGGAGCGAGGCGCACATCGTCAACCTCTCCTCGATCTTCGGCATCATCGCGCCGCCGGGACAGTCGGCCTATGCCGCGGCGAAATTCGCCGTGCGCGGCTTTTCCGAGAGCGTGCGGCATGAGCTCAGCGTGGCGGGCAGCCCGGTGAAACTGTCGGTCGTGCATCCCGGCGGCGTCGCCACCGCGATCGCGCGCAACTCCCGCACCGGCGTCGGCGTCACCGACAATGCCCGCCGCGCGCAGTCGATCGAGCGGTTCGAGAACGCGGCGAAGACCACGCCGAAAGACGCCGCGCTGCGCATCATCAAGGGTATCGAAAAGAACGAGCCGCGCATCCTGATCGGCAACGACGCCCGCTTCATGGACCTGTTGCAGCGTTTTCGCCCGGGAACGTATTGGGCGCCGCTGCAGCGGAAGCTGGAGAGGATGGCGAAGGGGACGTAGGCGCGTGGCGCTTCACCCTCCCCCTCCAGGGGAGGGTGCCCTCACTGCCCCGCCAGCCGGTCGGCAAAATAGCCGATCGTCTTCCGGTAGATCACCGCCCTGTTCCACTCGCGCATCGCCTCGAAATTGGCGGTGCCTTCGCCGTAGGGCTGGCCCATCTTGAAGCCATTGGTGTGGAGCAGGTTCGCGGTCGAGGCGAGCACGTCGGGGACGCTGTGGCGGAGATCGACATGGCCGTCGCCATCGAAATCGACGCCGTATTTGATGTAGGAGGACGGCAGGAATTGGGTCTGGCCGATCTCGCCGGCGAAGGCGCCGATGAGGTCGCGCAGCGGCAGGTCGCCGCGCTGCACGATCTTGAGCGCGGCGAGCAGCTCGCCCTGGAACAGATCGGTGCGGCGGCAATCATGCGCCAGCGTCGCCAGCGTGCGGACCACCGGCATCTTGCCGATGTCGCCCTTGCCGAAATCGCTCTCCAGGCCCCAGATCGCGACCAGGATGTAGCGCGGCACGCCGAACTGCTGCTCGATGCGCGAGAGCAGCGCGGCGTGGCGCTGCAGCAGCGCGCGGCCGCCATTGATGCGGCCGGGACCGACGCGGGTCGAGACATACTGCTCGAAGCTCTTGTTGAAGGTGTGGCGCTGGCGCCGGTCGAAGGCGAGCACCGCGCCATCAGGGGTCACGCCGCTGAGCGCCGCATTGGTCACACTCGCCGAGACGCCGGCCGCCTGGGCCTCCTGCGCCATGGTGGCGACAAACGCGTTGAAGTCGCCGCCGCAGCGCGCGGCCTGCGCCGCCCCGCCGGCCAGACACAGGATGGACGCGGCGGCGAGAAGCAGTCTCAGCATGTGGAGCAATCCCTTGAAGGAAAATCGTGGCGCGAAGCAGCGCGCGGATCATGCCCGGGAAAGCAGCGAGCGTCAAAGCACCAAGTTTAAAGGCACACGGCTTGATCCGCATCAAACTGTCTCACGCCCTGCTTTCTAGATTGAAAGCGAAGAGAGCCACCCAGGAGAGGCACCCATGACCGGAATTACCTTGACCGCCGAGCAGATCCGCAATGCCCCCGCAGCGGTGCGGCAATGGATCGAGCAGGAGGTGATCGGTTCGCTCGGCCTCAGCCCGCGCGCGCCCGTCACGATCCCTCCCCAGGCCTCCCACCTCGTCGCCTGCAGCGTGGAGGACGTCGCCGGCGTGCTGGAGCACATCAGGGGCGTGCTTCCGGCCGTGAACGTGCTGCTCGAGCTCGGCCGCCCCGGCATCAATTTCGGCCAGCCCGCGGTGATGACGTTCCGCCTGATGGATATCTTGCATCACACCCGCCTGCCCGACATCGGCGGGGTCATCACGTGCCTGGAGATGATCAACCAGGCGCTGACGGAGGTGAAGAAGGACCCCTCCGTTCGGTTCTGCGGCTTCGACAATGAAGGCCACTGCCTGATCGCGCCGCAGACGCAAGCCAGCATCGCAACACTGTGGCAGACCATGATGGAACGCCAGCAAGCGGCGCAGCAGCGCGAGGCGGCCGGGCGCGCCGCTCCGGCGGCGTAAGTCGGCAGCAGCGAATTTCGGAACGATCGGCTCGAGAAGGATGCGCCGGTTAGAACCGGCAGGGCGGCGCGCGAGACTAATGTCTTGCGTCCCATCCCTCCCGCAACCGACAGAGAGTGCCGATGTCCGCGCCGCAAAACATCCCGGGAATGCTTGTCCTTGCCGTCCTGCTCTCCCTGCACGCAGTTCCCGCCTCCGCGCAGACGCGCGACGTGGCGGGCGCGCGCGACTATCCCGGCATCGGCCGGTTCGCCGGCAGCGTCGTCACCGGCTATGTCGTGAAGGATTTCGACGCGGCGCGGATGCAGGCGGCGAGCTTCAGGGACGGCCAGCCGACCGATGCGCGGCGGCTCGAAGGCCGCATCATCCGCATCGCCTATCGCACCAATCCCGGGCCCTCGATCCTGGAGGTGTCGCGCAATTTCGAGACGCAGCTTGCCAAGGCCGGCTTCGAGACCTTGCTGGCCTGCGACACCGACGCCTGCGGCGGTATTCCCTTCACCGAGAGCATCGACGCGCTGCCAATGCCGCAGATGTGGGTCGATGGTTTCAACTACCGCTATGTCGCCGGCCGCAAGGTCGAGGGCGGACGCGAGACCTATGCCAGCGTCATCGTCAGCCAGAACAACCAGGACGTCACCGCGCAGGTCACCGTCGCCGAGGTCGGGGCCATCGCGAACAAGATGGTCGACGCCGCCGCGATGGCGAAGGGCCTCGGGGAGACCGGCCACATCGCACTCTACGGCATCTATTTCGACACCGACAAGGCGGTGCTGAAACCGGAAAGCCGCCCGACACTGGAGCAGATCGCAAAACTGCTCGCGAGCCAGCCGCAGCTGAGCGTCTTCATCGTCGGCCACACCGACAGCCAGGGCGCCTATGAATACAATCTCGATCTGTCGAAGCGCCGCGCGGAAGCGGTCGCAGCCGAGCTGGCGAAGAGTTTTCGGATCGTGCCGACACGCCTGCGCACCGCCGGCGTCGGATTGCTGGCGCCGGTCGGGTCCAACGCTACGGATGCGGGGCGCGCACTCAACCGGCGGGTGGAGCTGGTCGCGCCATGAAACATTGCGTCCGGGTTTGATGCGGGTCAATATCGCCGCACGGATGACATGAGATGGATGACAGACATCCATTCCCTCCGTCATCCGGGCTCGACAAAGTCCGAGGCAACCGGCCATGCCCGACCATCAGAACAGGCCAACTAGCGCCCTGCTCCGCATTCCCCTGTTTCGCCTGCTCGCCATCAACCTTGCGATCGGCGCCTGCGCGGCGACAATTCTCGTCGGCGGCCTGCTCTGGCTCAATCCCGGACATCTGCGCGAATTGATCTTCGCCGACTCGTCGCCCGGCATCGCGCTCGCACTGCTGCTAGCGTCCTTTCTCATCACCTTTGGCTCGGCCGCGATGGGCAGCGCGATCATGGCGCAGGGGCGCAAGGAGGACGACGGCAAAGGCGGCGGACACGGATCGCGACTCGCTATGCAGGAAGTGGCGCAGCGCACGCGCACGCATTGAGACATGCGCGGCGACGGTGGAGCCGCCTCGCGCCCAGGGGATCACAGTATCTGCACGCAGGCGGGAAGATATGCAGGCTGGTGCGCCCTCCGACGCGACGCACGTCACGCACTGCGTTGCGCGGGCCTCGCGAAGATGAACAAAGTGGTTCGATAATCCAAACAATTGCTTCGACATGCGCGAGTACCGGATATCGCAACCAGCGCATATCTGCTGCGCTCGCTGCGACACCAGCACGCCTCGATTTGCCTTGCCATCGCAGGGCGCTTTCTATAACCTTCTATTTTAGGTTGTCGCCCCGCCAGCCCCGGGCGACACTGAAGACCAAAATAAACGGCGGGCTCCGAGCCCGCCGTTTATTGAGGCAGGGTCTTCAGCGAAGGAACCCAGCAGACGGCATCAACGCCTGGCAGCCGCCCCGCAGCCCGTTCAACCAGCCGCACCATGCCCCGTCGGGGGCCGCAGCCAAGGTCGATCGCTGCCAAAGTCATTTGACTGCGGCGCTCCAATCGACGAAAAGCCGGCCATGGCCAAGAAACCCGGAACCAATCCCAAAGGCGAATTTGCCTTCTTCAACGTCGTCTATGAGGACGATTCCCAACGCTCCAACCGCCGCGTCCCCTCCGAGCTGCTCGGCGGCCTCGACGGCGACGAACCCGCGCGCAACTTCATCATGGAGCAGGACCGCGAGATCGCCGAAAAGGGCGGCCGCCCGGCGCTGGAGATCAAGCGGCTCGAGCGGGTCGGGGCGAAGAAGAAGTAGGGGCCACCGCCGCCAACGCGGGCATGGCCGGAGCCGTCTTGCTCGGCCCACTCCGAACCCGCGGTTTGTTGATCAGGCTCACCAGCGTGTAGCTGATGATCAGCAGCAGGAACCACGAACCGGACTTGGCGGGCGAGACCATCGCCCAACCGTGCTGCTGGGACGGATAGAGCCATGTCCGCGTGAAGGTGCCGATATTCTCGGCGAACCAGATGAACGCCGTCACCAGCATAAGTCCGAGCAGCAGCGGCATCGAACGGTCATCGTTCCAGACCCTGAAATAGACCGTCGTGCGCGCGAACAACAGCGCGGCTGCGCCGAACAGAACGAGACGCAGGTCCGGCACATAGTGATGGCTGAAGAAGTTGACGTAGATTGCCACGCTCAGCGCCACCAGCGCCCAGCGCGGTGGATGCCGCTCGAAACGGAAATCGAATAGGCGCCACACGCGGCAGAGATAGCTGCCGATGCATGAATACATGAAGCCGGTGAACAGCGGCACGCCGGCGATCCTGAAGAAGCTCGGGTCGGGGTAGATCCAGGAGCCGACCGACGTTTTGAAGATCTCCATCGCCGTGCCGACGACGTGATAGATCAGGATGATTTTCGCCTCGTCCAGCGTCTCCAGCCGCGTCGCGAGCAGCATGATCTGGACCACGATCATGCAGAGAAACAGGAAGTCGTATCGGGCCAGCGGCGCTGCTGCCGGATAGTAGCGCCAGGTCGCGATCATCAGCGCAACCGCGATGCCGCCGAACAGACAGGCCCAGCCCTGCTTGATACCGAAGCGAAGGAATTCATAGGCAAACGCCGTCGCTCGGCGGCGGGCCATGAAGCGACCGAGCCGCCGTTCGCCGACGATGAAGCGACGCAGGGGCGGCCAGATCGCGGCGGCGCTCGGCGGCGTGACGCCGGGTGCAGACGCTTCGGGCAGAGGTGATTGATCGGAGGCATGAAACACGGTCGAGATATGGCGGTGGACCGCGGTCAAAGCATGACGTTTTCATGCAAGGTTTGAGCAGACCAAGCAATGTGGCGGGAACAGCCTGCCTATGAAGCAACGGCTGCTTGCGTGGGGACGCAAGCCTCTCAGCCCGTCATTGCGAGCGCAGCTAAGCAATCCCAGAATCCCTCCGCTGAGACGGACTGGATTGCTCCGCTGCGCTCGCAATGACGGAGAGAACGGGATCGAAACAAAAACGGCGGGCTTTCGGCCCGCCGTTTTGCTCTGGATTGGTATTTGCGCTCAGTTGTCGAGGAACGACCGCAGCTTCCGGCTCCTTGACGGATGCTTCAGCTTCCGCAGCGCCTTCGCCTCGATCTGACGGATACGCTCGCGCGTCACGCTGAACTGCTGGCCGACTTCTTCCAGCGTGTGGTCGGTGTTCATGCCGATGCCGAAGCGCATGCGGAGCACGCGTTCTTCGCGCGGGGTGAGCGAGGCGAGCACGCGCGTGGTGGTCTCGCGCAGGTTCGACTGGATCGCGGCGTCGATCGGCAGGATCGCGTTCTTGTCCTCGATGAAATCGCCGAGGTGTGAATCCTCTTCGTCACCGACCGGCGTTTCGAGCGACAGCGGCTCCTTGGCGATCTTCAGGACTTTTCGCACTTTCTCCAGCGGCATGCCGAGCTTTTCGGCCAACTCCTCAGGAGTGGGTTCGCGGCCGATCTCGTTGAGCATCTGGCGGGACGTGCGCACGATCTTGTTGATCGTCTCGATCATGTGCACGGGGATGCGGATGGTGCGGGCCTGGTCGGCAATGCTGCGCGTGATCGCCTGCCGGATCCACCACGTGGCGTAGGTCGAGAACTTGTAGCCGCGGCGGTACTCGAACTTGTCGACCGCCTTCATCAGGCCGATGTTGCCTTCCTGGATCAGGTCGAGGAACTGCAGGCCGCGGTTGGTGTACTTCTTCGCGATCGAGATCACGAGACGGAGGTTGGCTTCCACCATCTCCTTCTTGGCCTGGCGGGCTTCGCGCTCGCCCTTCTGCACGGAGTGCACGATCTTGCGGAACTCGATGATCTCGAGGCCCGTCAGCGCCGCGAGCTGATGCACCTCGTGACGGAGGTCCTTGATGCGGTCCTTCTCGTGGTGGACGAAGTTCTTCCAGCCCTTGGCGGACAGCTTCGAGACACGGTTGAGCCAGCGCGGATCGAGCTCCGAGCCGGTGTAGTTGCGCAGGAAATCCTCGCGCGCGACGCCGTGGCTGTCGGCGAGGCGCATCAGGCGGCCCTCATGCGAGACGAGGCGCTTGTTGATGTCGTAGAGCTGCTCGACCAGTGAATCGATACGCGCCTGGTTGAGGCGCAGCGACTTCACCTCGACGATGATCTCGTCCTTGAGCTTGCGGTACTTGCGCTCCTGGTGCGGCGACAGCGAGGGACCGTGCGAGGTGCTCTCGAGCTGGTTCTGGATGTCCTGCTCTTGCAGCTTGCGCAGCTTCTTGTAGCTCTCGGCGATCTTGTCGAAGATCTCGACGACCTTCGGCTTGAGCTCGGCCTCGATCGCCGCAAGCGACATCTGGTTCTCGAACTCGTCGTCCTCGTCCATGTCGGCTTCGGCCGCGGACTCGGCGGGATCCTTCTCGGCTTCGCCACCGGCGGGCGCCGCGCGGAACGGGGTCGGCGCCGGAGGCGCCGCGGGCGGGGCGACATGCGCGGGCGCGCCGGCGGCAGCGGCAGGCTGGCCACCCTCGGCGGAGGCTTCACCGTTCTCGCCGGTGGGACCTGCGATCATCGCATTGTTCATGCCGCCCTTGGCGTCGGGGCCGGCATAGGTGGCTTCGAGATCGATGATGTCGCGAAGGAAGATCTTGCCTTCGTTGAGCTCGTCGCGCCAGATGATGATGGCCTGGAAGGTCAGCGGGCTTTCGCAGAGGCCCGCGATCATCGCCTCGCGGCCGGCCTCGATGCGCTTGGCGATCGCGATTTCGCCTTCGCGGGACAAGAGCTCGACCGTGCCCATCTCGCGCAGATACATGCGCACGGGATCGTCGGTGCGCTCGCCCGGCTCGCTCTTCTTGACCTCGGTGACGGCCTTCTGGGTGACCTCGACGAGCTCGTTGTCGGTCTCGTCCTCGCCCTCGTCCTTCTCCTCCTCGCCTTCGCTATCGTCGGCTTCGGTGACGTTGATGCCCATGTCCGAGAGCATCGACATGATGTCCTCGATCTGTTCGGGCGAGGTCTGGTCGGACGGCAAGACTTCGTTGAGCTGATCGAAGGTCACGAAGCCGCGCTTCTTGGCCTGCTTGATCATCTTCTTCACGGCCGCGTCGGACAGATCGAGCAAGGGCGAGGGCGCGTCCTGGGAATCCTTCTCCGGAGCATCCGCTGCCTTGTCGTCTTTTTCCTTGTCCTTCGCCTGCAGCGTCTTTGCCTTGGTGGCCATCCATTGCTCCTAAACGCGCTTCATGCGAGGCGTCGCCGCGCCTTGCGTGAATTCACATGAACCTGTTGCCCGACGCTCTCGCTTCGGCAGCTCTCGACACGGAAAGGGCGGCGCACATGTCTCTCGCCACCCCCAACTCTCTCTCGCCGGAATTGCCTAACGCTTCGTCAGCCTCTTTGTCGCAGCGGATGCAGGTGTAGTGCCAACAGCGATTGCGCGGATTCATTCCTGACGCGTCTGTTCTGCCTGCGGCCGCCTCTGGGCCAAAGTGCTACAAGACCGTTAAGCCTCGATTAACCCTGTTTTGTCGCCAAACCTTGGATTTGGCGAGTCTTTTAGCGGTTCCGGCTTCGGCCGTCCGCATGATTCTTTCATCACACGCTCTTCTGGAACCGGCCCGACAGCTCGCCAAAACCCTCGATCAGGGCCTCGGTGCCATCGACCTCGGCCAGCCGAGCCTTGATATCACGCAGCCACGTCCAGTCAGCCTCGCTTGGGTCGTCCCCCAAGGCCAGCTCGGCATCCTTCAGCTCTCTAAGTAGTGAATGGTATTGGCGATGCAAGGCAACCAGCTGATGCCAGGTGGCAAGAACGTCGTCCCGCGCCGCGCCCTCACGGGCGCCAAACACTGCCGCGGTCGTGATACCGTTTTCAACCCTTTGAAGAACCTGCGAAAATCCTCCCTTCACGAGATCGCCGCGCATCTTCTCGGCCTGCTCCTCGGGGTCAGGCGAATGGTGATGGTCGTTGGCGAAGGCGGCGATGATGCCGGCCCTGAGCTTGTGGGCCTCGGGGTGGGCAAGCTCCAGCGCCGCGACCTCCTCGAGGTGGTCGTGCAGCAGCCAGGGGTGGTTGATCAGGCATTGCAGGATCAGGGCCTCCCGGCGGGAGATGGCGCTGCGCTGGCCCTTCATGATCGGGCTGGCCGCCAGCTGGGGGCTGGCCGCCTGGTAGGGGCCCGACGGTAGCGGGGTGGGGCCAGACGGCCCGCGGCGCCCGCCGCCAAATCCTCCGCCAAATCTCTGGCCGCCGAATCGATTCGCGCCTCCCCCACCCCCGGACTGGAATGGGCGGCCGCCCTGGCCCTGGCGGAAAGTGCCGCGGCCGCCGAAGCCGCCGCGCCCGCCCTCGGGGGCGAAGGTACGCTGCAGCCGCTCGACGAATTCGTCGCGATAATAGCGCCGCACCACCTCGTCGCGGATGCCGTTGGTCAGCTCCTTGATGCGCGCTTCCAGCGCGGCACGCCGCTCGGGCGTGGCAAAATTGCCGCCTTCGAGCTCGCGCGACCAGATCATGTCGGCGAGCGGACGGGCAGCTCCGATCACCTCCTCGATCGCGCCCCGGCCGCCGGAGCGGGCGAGATCGTCGGGGTCCTGCCCTTCCGGCAGCAGCGCGATACGAAGACTCTTTCCGGGCGCGAGGTAGGGCAGGGCAAGATCCGCGGCACGATAAGCCGCCTTCTGCCCGGCGCGGTCGCCGTCGAAGCAGAGGATCGGCTCGTCCGCCATCTTCCAGAGCAGCGCGAGCTGGCTTTCCGTGAGCGCGGTGCCGAGCGGCGCGACAGTGCCGGCAAAACCCGCGGTGACCATCGCGATGACGTCGACATAGCCCTCGACCACGATCAGCGATGCGCCGTCATGGGTGGCTTTGCGCGCGGTCTGGTGGTTGTAGAGATTGTCGCCCTTGTGGAAGAGCGGCGTCTCCGGCGAGTTCAGGTATTTTGCCGGAACGTCCTTTTCCAGCGCACGCCCGCCGAAGGCGATGACACGGCCGCGCAGATCCGTGATCGGAAACATCACGCGGTCGCGGAAGCGGTCGTACGGAACGGGAATGTCGTCGCCGCCGATCAACAGGCCGGTCTCGACCATGTCCTCGACGGAGACGCCGAGCTTGCCGAGATGCTCCTTCAGCGCGAAGCGATCGGGCGAGGCGTAGCCGAGGCGGAACTGCAACTGCGTCGCCGGCGAGATCGCCCGATCGGCGAGATAGCCGCGCGCTTTCGCGCCCAAGCGCGAGGCCAGCGTCTCCGCGAAATAGGTCGCGGCGAGATCCATGACGTCATGCAGCGTGCGGCGCCGCTGCTCCTGCCGCGCCGCATCGGGCGTCACCGCCGGCAGCGCCAGCCCCGCCATGCTGGCGAGCCGCTCCACGGCTTCCGCGAACGGCAGGCCGTCGGTCTCCATCACGAAGGAGATGATGTCGCCGTGCTTGCCGGAGGAGAAGTCGTGGTAAAAGCCCTTCTGGTCGTTGACGTAGAAGGACGGCGTCTTTTCCTGCTGAAACGGCGACAGCCCCTTCCACTCCCGCCCCGCCTTCTTCAGCTTGACGCGCTTGCCCACGACTTCGGAGACCGAAAGCCGGGCACGAAGCTCGTCGAGGAACTGGGGCGTGAAGCGCATGGGCTGTGTCTAGCGCAATCCAAAGTGAGTCGGGCGAAGGATCAGGGATATAGGTGCGGCGGGCCTAAAAGTTAGGTTTGTCAGGATTATGCGCGTTGTTCACAGCCCACTCTGTCATTCCGGGGCGCGCGTAGCGCGAGCCCGGAATCCATTTCTCCCAGTTTTCCGGCGGCGCGATGGATTTCGGGCTCGCCCCTTCGAGGAGCCCCGGAATGACAGAGCCACTTGAACCGCGCCCGGTTCCACGCTTCCATAGCGCCATGTTCAGGACCTTTCGAGGCGGCCAGAGCGGGGGCTGGCGGGTGACCTCGATTGCACCGGTGACGGGCGAGCCCCTGCCCTTCGTCCCTGCGCTGTCGGTGACCGACAGCGAGGCCGTCTCTCTGCCGCTGGTGCCCTCGCGCAATGCCTGGCGGCTGGTCGGCGTGGCCAGCAGCCTGCGCTACACCGAACGGGCCGAGAAGGAGCAGCTGGTGGCGGTGCAGGCCGGGCTCGGCCGAGTGGAGGCAACCAGCGCGGCGCTGATCCCGATCCGCAAGTCGCAGGCCTGGTGGGATTTGACGCAGGAGGAGCGCCGCAGGATCTTCGAGGAGAAGTCGCACCACATCGCGAGCAGTCTTCGCTTCCTGCCCGCGATCGCGCGCCAGCTCTATCACTGCCGCGACCTCGGCGAGCCCTTCGATTTCCTGACCTGGTTCGAATTCGCGCCTGCGCACGCCTCGCTGTTCGAGGAGCTGGTGGGCATGCTGAGGCGGACCGAGGAGTGGAGCTACGTCGAGCGCGAAGTCGACGTGCGCGTGGTGAAGGAAGTGCTGTCGGCCTAGTGATTCAGAAAGCGCCCGGACTCGATGCGGGGCAGATCGGTGACCGGCCAGTTGTAGACATAGGTCCAGGCCTTCCCGACGCTGCCATCGGTGCGCGTCACATCGACCAGCTGGCGCAGATATTCGGTCGGCTCCGGAAAGCCCTCGCCGCAGGCTTCGTACATGTCGAGCTCGCCCAGCAGCTCGTCAGGCACGCGCATCTGAAAGAGCTCGCCATGGACGATGTCGGAGGCCGCGTCCGACAGCAGCAGTCCCGGATAATGCTTCACCAGGACGAGCCGGCCGCGGCAGGTCGCTTCACCCAGGAAATCCGCGTGGCCCGCCAGCAGCCGCGCCATCGGATGGTCGAAGCCGCGCATCAGGGTGCCGTAGACGAAGAGGCGATCGGAGGTCATGCTGGTCTAACGTTGCGAGGTCCGTGCAATCAGGTTACTCCGTTTAGACAAATTATCGTTTCATAGGCAACCAGGATGGATTTGCAGACGGCCGAGACGGCCGATCAACTGCTCGGCGAGGGCGATATTTCTCCCGTGCATGAGGTGAATGCGTCAGGGACATCGCCTTTCCTGCTCACCTCGGATCACTACGGACGGGCGCTGCCACGCGCGCTCGGCGATCTTGGCATCGCGGAAAGCGAGCTCGTCAGGCACATCGGCTGGGACATCGGGATTGCCGGCGTCGCCGACCGGCTGGCCGAGATGCTCGATGCGCATCTGATCGCGCAGCGCTATTCGCGGCTGGTGATCGACTGCAACCGCCCGCCCGCGGCGGCAAGCTCGATCCCCGTCATCTCCGAAGCCACCGCGATCCCGCGCAACGAAGGGATTTCGGACAGGGAGCGCGCGGCGCGGCGCCGCGAGATCTTCGAGCCCTATCATGATCGCATCGGTGCCGCGATCGACACCCGCCTGCACGACAGACGGCCGACGGTGCTGGTGTCGCTGCACAGCTTCACGCCCGTCTATGCCGGCGTCGCGCGGCCCTGGCACATCGGCGCGCTGTACAACCGCGACACCGTGCTGCCGCATCTGCTGCTGAAGCATCTGCGCGGGCAGGGCGACCTCGTCGTCGGTGACAACGAGCCCTACGCCGTCAGCGATCTCACCGACTACACCATTCCCGTGCACGGCGAAGGGCGCGGCCTCGTCAACACCGGCATCGAGATCCGGCAGGATCTGATAGCGGACCACGCGGGCCAGCAGCAATGGGCCGAACGGCTGGCAAGGATCCTTGGCGAGATCGAGGTGGAGTTGCGGACCGAGCTGCCGGTCGATTAGCCGCCGCGCGTTGCGACGAACAGTGCAAGCGCGGCGAAGATCGCGGCGATGCCCCACAACACGTAGGCCATGCGGCCGTCGGCGCGAACGTCGAGCGTCGCCTCCGCCGGATTGTCGGGATTGACGCGCACCTCGACGGTAGCGCCGTCCTGGTAGCGCGACATCAGCTTCTTCAGCATCTCGTCGGAGGCGTCAGGCGTTTCCGCCGCGACGCGCGCGCATTCATTGGTGTAGCAGATGTTCTGATAGCGATAGGTGTAGGTCACGCGCTTGCCGAACATCTCGAGGCCGCGCGCCTCGCCCGCCTCGCTGGCCTCGTGATACTCCTCGACGCCCGACAGCTTGATCGTGCCCGGCACGACCGGCCAGCGCGTCGCCATCGAGGCCTGCCGCCGCACCGCCCAGGCCATCAGCGCGATGACGAGGCCGAACGCGCCGAAGGCGACGACGAGGCCGGCAAGATCCGGCCGGCCGATGTGATGGGCGAGATATTGGTAGCCCTGGTTGAGGCCGAAGACCGAGCCGAAGATGATGGCGAGCACGATCGCCGTGCCGATGCCGAGGCAGCCCCACAGGCCCTTGGGCAGGTCGCGCTCCAGCACGGCCTGATCGGGATGGCGCGGATTGTAATAGACGGTGACGATGCTGCCGGCGGGATATTTCGCCAGCTTCTCGGCGACCTGGAAATTGCCGAGGTCCTCGCCGATCGAGATGCGGTTGCAGCGCAGCTTGCAGCCACCGACGGAATATTCGTAGGTGACGTTCGCGAAATTGCGGCTCTCGGTGCGATAGCCGTCCTCGCGCTCGTCATCGGACACCCTGACCTCGCGCACCTCGGCCACCGAGGTGACGACCTTGCCTGCCGCTTGCGGCCAGCCTCGCGCCTCGCGCACCTGCCAGGTCTTGACGATCGCGGCAATCAGGACGAGCGCGAGCGGCGCGAGCAGCATCGCGTAAACCAGCGGGGGCAAATTCGGCACGGCAAAAATCCTTCGTCGGCGGCAATGCCCGATTGGACGCTGTGCCGCCGCGAAGGGTTCAAGCCGGTCCGGCCGGCCTGGAGGTTATTTTGCCCGGGTCAGCGCCAGCCAGATGCCGCCGCCGATCATGAAGCCGCCGGAGATGCGCGACATCATCCGGGTGCGGCGGGCCGAGAAGAACTTTCGCGCCCGCCCGGCGGCGATGGCATAGAGCGCGTCCGTCATCACGGCGGTGACCATGAAGGTCGCGCCGAGAAGCGCGACCTGCGGAAAGTGCGGCTGGCTCATGTCCATGAATTGCGGGATGAACGCGCCGAAGAACACCAGCACCTTCGGGTTCGACAGCAGCACAAGGAACCCTTGCAGGAAGAAGCCGCCGCGCGGCGGCGGAGGCGGCGTGTCGAGCTCGACGCCCTCGACCGGCGCCCAGATCAGCTTGATGCCGAGCCAGACCAGATAAGCGGCGCCGGCAAAACGCACCCAGTCGAACCAGTAGCCCATGGTCGCCATCAGCGAGGTCAGGCCGATTGCGACGATGCCGATCACGATGGCGAGACCCGCCTGGGCGCCGGCCACGTTGGTGAGCGCGGCGCGGGTGCCATGGCGCAGGCCATTGGCGATGACGAGCGTGACGATCGGCCCCGGCAGCAGCGCCAGCGCGATGCAGGCGGCGAGGAAGGCGAAATAGGCTTGCATGGACATCATGGGAGGGACTCGGGCTCGGGAGCGGTTTGGAGGTATTAATGCATGGGACGGGCGGGAACGGAAGCGCGCTCATCTTCTCCGCGCGCGCTAGCGCCCCGCGCCGCATCGTCAGTTCTTCGGCAGGCCGGCGGCCGCGCGCGCTGCCCCCGTCAATTCGAGGATGTGCAAACCGGTATTGGCGCGGTCGACGATGTAGATGTAGCCGCGGTCATCGGTCTCGACGTTGTTGGTCTGGATCGCGACCTTGCAGCGCTCGCCGCCCTCGATCGGGATGCAGCGCTTGTCGGTCGCAGCCGTGATCGCCGGGATGAAATGGCCGACTTCCTTGGGATGATAGGGATCGCGGATGTCGAGCGCGCGCACGCCGGCATTGAAGAAGGCGATGAAGGCCATCTTCTTGTAATAGACCGGCGCCATGCTCTCGTTCGAGGAATGCGCGCCGAAGCGGCCGCCGCGCTGGCAGAACCGCCCGCTGGCCTCCGGCACGGTGTAGCTCGAGATCATCATCGGCCGCGTCTCGGTGGTCACGTCGGCGAACCACACCATCTGCCTGGCCTCACCGCATTCGTTGAGGATCGCTTCATTCACGATCATCACGATGTCGCGGGTCTTGCCGTCCTTGTCCTCGGAGAATTCGGCGATGGGCATGTCGAGCATCGGAAACGTCGTGTGCGCGCCGTTGAAGGCGGACATCGGCATGCGCGCAATCTCGGGATAGCGCAGATTGTCCGGCGTCGGCTCCTTTGCCCCGTTCAGCAGCTTGTCGCGATCGACGATCTGCAGAATGCCGTCCTTGTCGGTGCCGTAGCCGAAATAGACGCGGTTGCCGTTGGGCCCGGTCGAGATCGGCCCGTGCAACTCGGTCGGCACCGCGCCGGTCGAGCCGGGCTCCTGACCCGGCAGGCCGAAGTCGCGGATCTTGTGCGGGCGCGCGGGATCGGAGAGATCATACACTTGCGTCATGCGCCGCGTGCGCCAGTCCGGCGCGCCCGAGACGAGATAGGCAATGCCGGTGTCGCATTCCCACCAGCTCTTGTGCGTGTCCTTCAGACCGCCGATGCGCGTGATCAGCACGGGACTGGCGGGATCGGTGACGTTCCAGATTTCATGCGCCTCGCCGCCGAAGGTCCTGAGCATGTAGACCGCGGTGGGATCGCCCTTCGGCAACGACTTGCCGTCGCAGACCCGCACCATCTGCGCGCCGCCGGATTCGTACTTGCCCTCCTGTCCCGGCAGATGCCGCAGATATTTCGGACGGGCGGGATCGGTGACGTCGACGATCGAGGTTCCGTTCGGCTCGGCCTTGCCTGTCATCGGATTGACGGGTGCGGGAACGTCGTCGGTGCCGCCGTGATGACCGATATAGGCGATCCAGCGATCGCCCTGGTGATGGATGGTCGGCTGATAGGCGCTGCGGGCCTGCAGATCATTGCTGCCGACGAGCTTCATGTTGGAGGCTTCAGGCGGCGCGCCGATCGTTTGCTGCTGCGCGTAGGTCGCAGAGCTGCACGCGAAAAGGACGAGGACGGCAGCAGGCAAGATGCAGCGGAACATCAATGTCCTCCCGGAACCAATCTGTGCTGGCTGAGCTTCGACGCTAACACAGCCGAATACGCGTGCCCAACACACCATCTTGACATGCAACCATTTAGTTGCCTATTATCGCTGCCATGGATGAGGTCTTCAAAGCGCTCGCCGATGCATCACGACGCTCGCTCTTGGACAGGCTTCACGCCAGGAACGGCCAGACGCTGAACGAACTCTGCGAGGGCCTCGCCATGACGCGGCAGGCCGTCACCAAGCACCTTGTCATTCTCGAAGAGGCCAACCTCGTCACGACCATCAGGCATGGCCGCGAGAAGCTGCACTATCTCAATCCGGTGCCGATCCATCAGATCGGCGAGCGCTGGATCAGGAAATTCGAGCGCGGCAAGCTCGCCGCGCTCGGCGAGTTGAAACGTCAGTTGGAGAAGCGCGATGAGTAAGCCCGAGTTCGTCTACGTGACCTATATCGAGACCACGGCGGAGAAGCTGTGGGAGGCGCTGACGTCGAGCGAGTTCACGAGGCAATACTGGTTTGGCGCCGAGGTCCGCTCGGACTGGAAGCTCGGCTCGCCGTTTGCGCTGCTGCTCGACGGCGAGATCACCGATTCCGGCGAGATCCTGGAATCCGATCCACCGCGACGACTGTCCTACAGCTTCAAGCACCACAAGTTCGAGGAGCTCCGCCGCGAGCCGATCTCGCGCGTCGTCTTCACCATCGAACCGTTCGGTTCGCTGGTGCGTTTGACCGTGCTGCATGACGGCTTCGTCGAGGGCGGAAAGTATCTCGGCGCCGTCTCCAATGGCTGGCCGGCGATCCTGTCCGGGCTGAAGAGCCTGCTGGAGAGAGGCCAGGTGCTCGCCATCCCGCGCGCAGCTCTCAACAAGGGATTCGACGCGAAATGAAGCTCGATCAGTTCAAACCGCTGACGGTCTACACCATCTACATCGCCTCGACGCCCGAGAAAGTATGGGACGCCCTGACCTCGGCCGAGTTCAGCAGGCAGTATTTCTTCGGCAATACCGTGGAGGTCGAGCCTCGCCTTGGCGGTGCGTTCATCGTGCGCACGCCCGACGGCGCCTTGCACATCAGCGGCGAGGTCCTCGCCTACGATCCACCGCGGAAGCTCTCGGTCACGTTCAACGTGAACTGGCCTGAGCTGATCGAGAAGCTGGGGCCGACCCTCGTGACCTACGAGATCGAACAGGCCGGCGATGCGGTCCGGCTCACCATGAGCGAAGGCCACGACCGGCCGCTCAGCGACGATATCCTCGCCGGGGGCCGGTCCGGCTGGCCCGCGATCCTGTCCAGCCTCAAGAGCCTGCTGGAAACCGGCAAGCCGCTGGCGGTGAAGATGGGCCCGCCCCAGCGCATGCTCGATGCGTTGAAGGCGATGGGGATCAAGACGCCGTAGGCGAGACCGGGTCTGCATCCGCGAACTCGGAATCGTAGGTAGGCAAAGGCGCACGAAGCCCCCGCCTTCGCGGGGGCGACGACCTATTCCGAGGCAACGACTTTACACCGGCGCCACCAGCCGCCGATACAGATGCCAGGTCGCGTGGCCCAGCACGGGCAGCGTCACGATCAGGCCGAGAAAGTAAGGCAGTGCCGAGACGATCAGCAGCATCACGATGACGGCGGCCCAGCCGATCATCGGCAACGGACTGGTGACGACCGCGCGCACGCTCGTCACCATCGCCGTGACGAAATCGACCTCGCGGTCGAGCAGCAGCGGAAACGACACCACGGTCAGCGAGAACAGGATCAGCGACAGCACGGCACCGACCGCATTGCCGATGGCGAGGAACAGCAGGCCCTCATTGGTCGTCAGCACCACCGTCATGAATTCCTGCAAGCTCGAGAACGAGGCGTGCAGGCCGAGCAGCAGCGCGATCAGGAGCCGCACCTGGTACATCCAGACCACGAACACGAACAGCGTGACGAATGCCATCCATCCGATCTCGCTGCGCGAGCGCACGGCCGACCAGATCGCACCGAAGGAAACCGGCTCGCCGCGCTCGCGGCGGCGGCTGACCTCGTAGAGGCCGATCGCCACGAACGGTCCGATCAGCGCAAAGCCTGCCGCCAGGGGATAGACGAGATAGACCATGCCGAAGGCGGTCAGGCACAGCATGATCGCGATGCCGCCGGCCGTGTAGAGCGCGCCGAAGCAGAGCCCGTAAAGCGGCACCGCCTGGAAATCGCGCAAGCCTTCGACCAGTGCCTCGGCGATGTCAGTCGTCGCGACTGGACGCACCACCGGATCGACCTTGCCCGAGATGGACATCAGCTTCCTCCGCGCATCGGCGCGATCTTTCGTCGCGCGCATGCCGCGATATTAGCGCGGCCGCGCGGAGGCGCAACTTGATGCCGGCCGGCGCGAAAAGTGGCGGCGAAGCAACCATGCTCGCGATGCGAAATCTTTAGCCTTTGGTGCGATTTTCGGGCCGACGGCTATGGACGGGGCAGATGATCGTGCCTCAAATTGTACCTCCGAGCACCCTCGCCTGAGAGCGGATCGCCTACCGATGAGCCTGCGTACCCGGTTACTGATCCTCGTCATCGCGGCCATGCTGGTGCCGGCGAGCCTCGTCGGGCTGCGTTTCGTCCAGAACAGGTCCAGCGAGATCAACGCCGCCCTGGCCAATCTGGCAGCATCCTCCGACGACATCGCCAGCGATCTGGACGAGAAGATTCAGGGCACCGCCCAGCTCCACTACGGTTTAGCCCGGGCCCGCGACCTCGACACCCGCGACAAGGCGGCGTGCTCGGCGTTTCTGTCGGATGTCCGCGAGGAATATCCGCAGTTCACGGGTATCCTGACGATTGATCCCGACGGCAGCTTGTTCTGTGACTCGCTGCGGACCAACCGCACGCTCGACCTGAACGACCGCGGCTATTTCAAACAGGTCAAAGGGCTTGAGGGCGTCGTCGCGGTGGAGCCGGTGTTCGGCCGTCTCACCGGACTGTCGGTGCTCCAGATCGCCTACCCCGTGCGATCGGATGCGGGCGCGCTGAAGTTCGTGCTGCTCGCATCGTTCAACCTGAACAAATTCGCGGAGTTTCACGACAAGCGGCTGCTCGGCAAGAAGGACATCCTCTTCGTCGATGCCAAGGGTACGGTCCTGGCTGCACCCAAGGGTGGCGGCTCGAGCGTGCCCGTCGGCGGATCCATTGCGGGCTCCGACCTGTTCCGCTTTGCCGCAGCGCCCGATGGCGAACCGTTCCGGGAGATCACCGACGGCGGCGGCCGCACGCAGATCTGGGGCGTTGCCCGCTCGCCCTCGATCCGCAAGGCCGGCCTCTACATCCTGGTCGGACGATCCAAGGACGAACTGGTCGCGGCGGCCAACCGCCGGCTCTACGAGGACATGGCGATTCTCGCGGTGGCCTCGCTGCTGCTGCTCGCCGGACTATGGATCCTCACGACCGTGAGCATCGGACGACAGGTCGGGCGGCTCGCGGCGATGGCAAAGAGCCTTGGGCGCGGCGATCTCAGCGCGCGTATTCCGGAGCCCCATCCGGGCGGCGAGCTCGGCGGCTTGATGAGTTTGCTCAACAGCACGGCCGAGTCGCTCGAGCAGCAGCGCGCCGCCATCGCGGATCTCAGCCACAAGCTCAGCCAGTCCCAGAAGATGGAAGCCATGGGCCAGCTCACCGGCGGCGTGGCGCACGATTTCAACAATCTGCTGACCGTCATTCTCGGCAACTCGGAGCACCTCGCCGATCGGCTTGCGGGCAACAAGGAGCTGCACCGGATCGCCAACGACATCGCCACCGCTGCCGAGCGCGGTTCCGACCTGACACGGAGCCTGCTCGCCTTCGCGCGCAAGCAGCCGCTGCGGCCGCGCGAGATCGACATTGCCGAGCAGGTGACCGGCATGAAGCAGCTGCTGCGGCGAACCCTGGGCGAGCACATCGAGTCGAGCTTCACTTTCGCGCCGGATCTATGGATTGCCAGCGTCGATCCCGGCCAGTTGGCGACGGCCGTGCTCAACCTCGTGCTCAACGCGCGCGATGCGATGCCTGACGGCGGCAAGCTGATGGTCGAGGTGTGCAACGCCTCGCTTGGCGACTCCGATCTCGACGTCAACGGCGAGCCGCATCCGGGCGATTACGTCATGCTGGCTGTGAAGGATACCGGAACCGGCATGAGCAACGAGGTGTTGGGGCGCGCGTTCGAGCCGTTCTTCACCACCAAGGAGGTCGGCAAGGGAACGGGCCTTGGCCTCAGCATGGTCTATGGCTTCGCGCAACAATCCGGCGGCCTCGTTCAGATGCAGTCCGAACCGGGTCAGGGCAGCGTCGTCAGGCTGTTCTTTCCCCGCCTTTCGACGCCGCCGAACGAGGAGCCGCGGCCGGCAGAGCGCGTCACCGCACCCGACGGGCACGAGACTGTCCTCGTCGTCGAGGACGACGACATGGTGCGAGCCTATGTCGAGAGCGAGCTGAAGGCGCTCGGCTACCGCGTCATCGTGGCGTCGAACGGGCCTGCGGCGCTGGACGTGCTGCGCCAAGCGGGGGACATCCAGCTGCTGTTCACCGACGTCGTGATGCCCGGCGGCCTGTTCGGGCCGGAGCTGGCGCGGCAGGCGATTCAGTTGCGGCCTGGTCTCAAGGTGCTCTTCACCTCCGGCTACAGCCAAAATCCGGTCAAGACGCCCGACGGGATCGACGCGCGCATTCTGACCAAACCGTTCCGGCGCAAGGATCTCGCCGCGATGCTGCGGGCCGCGCTTTCGGAGCCGCCGCGGTAGATCAGGGCGCGATCGCGGGCCGAAGCGCCACGGCGAGATTGGCCGCGAACAGGCCCGCGTCGACGACGAAGATCCGCAGCATCGGCCCCTTCAACACCGGCCAGTAGGCCACCCCGACCCGGCCGCCGCGCATCAGGACCGGGAGGTTGTAGGCGAACTGGCTGAAATGGCAGGCCGAAAAGAACAGGAACAGCGCAAGCTGCGCCTCGACCGGCTGGAAGAAAGCCGGACGCGCTGCGAGAAGATAGAGTGACAACAGCCCGATCGGCAGGTTCATTCCGCCCAGGAACGCAACGCTGGCCGCCAGGGTCGGCGCAATCGGATTGCCGCGCTCTTCCCGCGGCAACAGGATCTTCAGCGTGTTGCGCTGCGCGATGCTGAACTGGATGAAGGCGCCGACGAACCAGAGCGTGTTGAGCAGCAGGACGATATCTGAAAGACGCATGGTTATTTTCCGTAAAAGGCTTCGCTGCGGACGACGCGCCCCGTTTCGTCGAAGTCCATGAATTCGCTGGCGCGCGTGTCGCCGAGCTGCCACCACACGGTCAGCCGAGCGATCGTCTCGTCCCAGCTCCAGCTCAATATCTTGAGGTCCGCGCTTTCGACGTGACCATAGGCCTTCCGCCAATAGGCGCGGATGTTGTCGGCGCCGCTCACCACCGGCGAACCGGTCAGCGTCAACGCCAGCGGGCTGCGCATCTGCGCGTCATCGGCAAAATGCGCGACGACGGCGTCGATATCGACCTTGCACCAGCTGGCGCACCATGCCGCGACAAAGGGTCCGGCCGCCGCGCGATTCATCGTCTGTCCGCTCATGACGCGGCCTTCCCCTCGCTCGTCGGCGAGGAAGGTGGCAAAGCCGGCTCCTCATGTCAACTATATTGACTTGAGATTCGTCAATTGTGGTCGGCGATCGCCTCCATGACGGCCATCCAGGCCGCTGCGCTGGATGCCCCGGCCCGATCGAACGCCTGTCGCATGACGTTGCGTTCGTGGTCGGACGCGCGCTGCTCGATACGCTGCCCGGCAGCCGTCAGGCGCAGCAATTTCGAGCGGTGCTGCTCGGGCGAGCGCCTGGACGTCACGAATTTGCGCTCCAGCAGCAGATTGAGCGGCCGGTTGAGCGCCTGCTTGGAAATGCCGAGGACCTCGAGCAGCGAGCCGATCGCGATATCGGGACGGCGCGCCACCACGTAGAGGATGCGATGGTGCGGACGCGACAGGCCCTGCTTCGCAAGGTATGCGTCGGCCTCCAGCGTCATGCCGCGCCAGCCGTAGTACATGAGCTCCAGCGCCGCATCGAGATCGTGCAGCTTGTCGAGCGAGGCGCGGTGAAGTCCCGCGGCTTGAGACGTCTTGGCCATGTCGGGAAGTTAACCTTTCGCGCGCAGCTCGCGCCGCAGCACCTTGCCCGTCGCCGTCATCGGCAGCGTCTCTGCGAATTCGACGAAGCGCGGATATTCGTGGGCGGCGAGCTGCACCTTGACGAACTCCTGGATTTCTCGCGCGAGCGCATCGTTGCCGGTAAAGCCCGGACGCAGCACGATCCAGGCCTTGATCGATTCGGTGCGGATCGGGTCGGGAATGCCGACGACCGCGGCCATGGCCACCGAGGGATGCTTCATCAGCGTGTGCTCGATCTCGGACGGGCCGACGCGATAGCCGGCGGTGGTGATGACGTCGTCCTCGCGGCTGACGTACCAGAAATAGCCGTCCTCGTCCTGCACGCCGAGATCGCCGGTGAGCAGGAATTCGCCGGCATATTTCTTCGCGGTCGCCTCGGGATTGCGCCAGTATTCGAGCATGGTGACGGGGCATGGCTGGCGCACGCCGATGATGCCGCGCTGGCCGCGCGGCATCTCCTCGCCCTTGTCGTTGACGATGCGAACGTCGAAGCCCGGCGTCGCCTTGCCCATCGATCCCGGGCGGATCGGAAACAGGTTGGAGTTGCTGCCGATCACGAGATTGCACTCGGTCTGGCCGAACACTTCATGCGCGTCGATACCAAAGGTCTCGCGCACCCAGCCGAGCAGCTCGCCGCCGAGCGATTCCCCGCCCGTGAAGATGCTGCGCAGCTTGACGCCCGGATGCTTCACGCCGGCCTGCCGCATCAGCTTCAACGCGGTCGGCGGCAGGAAGACGTTGCGCACGCCAAGATCGGCCATCATCTGCATCGCCGCCTGCGGCTCGAACTTTCGCGCACGATGGCCGACCAGGGGAATGCCGTGATACCAGAATGCGAGCAGGCCATTGACGAGGCCGCCGATCCAGGCCCAGTCCGCCGGCGTCCACATGAGATCGCCGGGCCTGGGCAGGAAGTTGTGGCACATCTCCACGTTCGGCAGATGACCGAGCACGACACGGTGCGCATGCAGCGCGCCCTTCGGATTGCCCGTGGTGCCCGAGGTGTAGATGATCAGCGCCGGATCGTCGCACGACGTATCGACCCGCGTGAAGTCCGGCGATGCGGCCTTCACCGCGTCCCAGAACGAGGTCGTGCCCGAAGGCGCGCGTGCGCCGACGACATAGACATTCTTCAGATCCGGCAGGCGGTCGCGGATCTTCGCGAGCTTCTCCCAGCCGCCCTCGTCGGTCACGATGGCCTTGGCTTCGGAGTTCGACAGGCGGAATTCCAGCGCGTCCTCGCCGAACAGCGCGAACAGCGGGATCGAGATCATGCCGGAGCGGAACGCCGCCATATGCGTAACAGGCAATTCCAGCGACTGCGACAGGAACACCGCGACGCGGTCGCCGCGGACAAGCCCGTCCGCCTTCAGCACATTGGCGAAGCGGCGCGACATCTCGGCGACCTCGTCGAAGGAGGTGCGGCTGGTCGCGCCGTTCTCGTCGACATAGATCAGCGCCAGGCGGCCGGTGCCGTCGGCATGCCGGTCGCAGCAGGCTTCCGCCATGTTGAAGCGATCAGGAATGTCCCAGCGGAAATTGCGGACGAGCTCGTCGTAGGTCTTGGCTTCGGTGAGCATGGCTTGGTCGTTTCCCAGCAACTCCGTCATGGCCGGGCTTGTCCCGGCCATCCACGTTCTTCTTGCTTTGGCGACACTCTAAAGCCGTGGATGCCCGGGACAAGCCCGGGCATGACGGCCGAGCGCGTAGCTACCGCAACGTCGCAAAGAACTTCCTGACATCGCGCACGAACAGCTCGGGCTGCTCGAAGGCGGCGAAGTGCCCGCCCCGCTCCATCTCGCTCCAATGCGTGATGTGATGGAAGTTCGGCTCCATCCAGCGCCGCACCGGCGTGATGATCTCCTTGGGAAACACGGCGACGCCGGTCGGCACCTTGACCACAGGCGTCGTACGGCGCTTGCCAAAGCTCTCCCAGTAGAGCCGAGCCGAGGAGGTCGCCGTCTCCGTCGCCCAATAGAGCATGACGTTGTCGAGCAGCTCATCCTTGGTGAAGATGTTCTCGGGGTGTCCGTCGCAATCGGTCCAGGCCCAGAATTTTTCCAGGATCCAGGCCGCCTGCCCGCTCGGCGAATCCGTCAAGCCATAGCCGAGCGTCTGCGGGCGCGTCGACTGCTGCTTGGAATAGCCGGAATCGAGATCGACATAGTGCTTGAGGCCGGCGAGTGCGCGCTTCTCCTCCGCCGTCGGCTCGCCCTCGACTTTCGGTGCCGCGTTGAAGGCGAGCGTGATGTGAATGCCGGCGCAATGCGTGGGGTCGTGGGCGCCGAGCGAGGTCGTCACCGCCGAGCCCCAGTCGCCGCCTTGCGCGCCGTAACGCGTATAGCCCAGCCGCTCCATCAGCTTCGCCCAGGTCGCGGCGATGCGGTCGACGCCCCAGCCGGTTGTCTTGGGCTTGGCCGAGAAGCCGAAGCCCGGCAGCGAGGGACAGATCACGTGAAAGGCATCGGCGGGATTGCCGCCATGCGCGGCCGGATCGGTGAGCGGCGCGATCACCTTCTGGAATTCGACGATGGAGCCGGGCCAGCCATGGGTGATGATCAGCGGCAGCGCGTTCGGCTGCTTCGCGCGCACGTGGATGAAGTGGACGTCGAGCCCGTCGATCTCGGTGGTGAACTGCGCGAAGCGGTTCAGCTTCGCCTCGCGAGCGCGCCAGTCATAGCCATTCGCCCAGTGGTTACAGACCTCCCGGATCCATTTCAGCGGCGCGCCCTGGCTCCAGTCGTCGACGAGCTCAGCGTCAGGCCAGCGCGTGCGCGCCAGGCGCGACTTGAGGTCGGCGAGGATGTCGTCGCTGATCGCGATGCGGAACGGTTTGACGGCGCCGGTCATCGGTTGCCTCCCTTGTTCTTCTTGTCATTCCGGGGCGCGCGTAGCGCGAGCCCGGAATCCATTAAGCAACGGACTCAGCAGCGCGATGGATTCCGGGCTCGCGCTACGCGTGCCCCGGAATGACGACTTAGCCCGACAGCGCCGCCTTCACCAAGCCGCTGGCCTTGCCGAAATCCATCTGCCCTGCGTACTTCGCGCGCAGCACGGCGATCACCTTGCCCATGTCCTTCATGCCGGCAGCGCCGGTCTCGCCGATCGCGTCCGCGATCGCCTTCTTCACCTCGTCATCGGCCATCTGCTTCGGCAGGTAGGCCGAGATCACCGCGATCTCCTCGCGCTCCTGGGCGGCGAGCTCGGCGCGGCCACCTTTTTCGTAGAGCTCGACCGATTCCTGTCGCTGCTTGATCATCTTCTGAAACACGCCGAGCAGGTCGGCATCCGAGAGCGGCGGCTTGCCCTGGCCGCGGGCGTCGATGTCGGCGTTCTTGATGGTGGAGTTGACCATGCGCAGCGTGGACAGCTTGCGCTCGTCCTTGGCCTTCATGGCCTCCTTGACCGCATTGTTGATGTCGTCGCGCAGCATGATCGTGATCCCTTCGAATATTTGACGCCTGATCTAGGCCGTTCGCGCCCCTGAGACAACCTCGGTTCCAAGCCATTCGGTCAGCGCCCGTGCCGTCGCTTCCGGCTGTTCGGCTTGCGGCAGGTGCCCGCAGCGCTCGAGGATTGCGAGCCTTGCACCGGCGATGCCCTCGGCCATCTCCTTCGAGAACGCGTTGGGAATGGTGTTGTCGGCATCGCCCGTCAGCACCAGCGTCGGGCAGGTGATCGTCGCCAGCGTCGGCCGGGAATCCACCCGCGCGATGATGGCGGTCTGCTGCCGCAGATAACCCTCGACGCCGACGTCCTCGTCCTGCGCGTGCACGAGCTTGAGAATATCGGCATCGTCGCGCCGCGACGGATGCACGAGCTCCGGAAAGCTCTCCTCGCGAATGGCTCGGAGCTCGCCGCGCCTGGCGCGCTCCATCAGGCCGCGGCGGCGCGTGGTCGCCTCCGGCGTATCGGGCCGGGCCTGGGTGTTGATCAGCGCGAGCTTCACCACCCGCTCGGGCGCCTGGCGCATGATCTCGAGCGCGATGTAGCCGCCCATGGAATGGCCGGCCAGCGCGAAGCGCGGCGGCGCCTCGCTCAGCACCCGGGCGGCGATATCAGCCATGCTGTCGTCGCGAATATGATTGGCGATCATCACGGGACCAAACCGCCATAGAGCGGGCACCACAGGGGCATAGATCCGGGCTGACGAGGCCAGCCCCGGAACCAGCAGAATCGGGATGGTCTGGTCCATTATTGCCTCGCAAGCCCAGGAAATTGCCGGAAATTGTGCGGCCGAGCTTAAGGGCGGGAGGAGGCCTGTCAAATATGCAAAAACGCATGTGAATCGGCGCATCTGCGCTTTGACGGCGGCGCTCGCGGGGACTATGAAACGCGCTCATGACACAACATGACAACGATCCCGCCTGGCCGGACCACAAACCGACCGCGCTCCTCGTGCTTGCCGATGGCACGGTGCTCGAAGGCTTTGGTCTCGGCGCCGAAGGCCACGCCGTCGGCGAGGTCTGCTTCAACACCGCGATGACCGGCTATGAGGAGATCCTCACCGATCCCTCCTATGCCGGCCAGCTCATCACCTTCACCTTCCCGCATATCGGCAACGTCGGCACCAACGACGAGGATATCGAGACGGTGAACATGGCGGCGACGCCGGGCGCGCGCGGCGTGATCCTGCGCACCGCGATCACCGATCCCTCGAACTACCGCGCCACCAAGCATCTCGACGCCTGGCTCAAGGCGCGCGGCATCATCGGCCTCTCCGGCATCGACACCCGCGCCCTGACCGCGCTGATCCGCAGCAAGGGCATGCCCAATGCCGTGATCGCGCACGCCAAGAACGGCGAGTTCGACCTGCACGGCCTGAAGGAAGAAGCCCGCGAATGGCCCGGCCTCGAGGGCATGGACCTCGTGCCGATGGTGACGAGCGGCCAGCGCTTCACCTGGGACGAGACGCCCTGGATCTGGGACAAGGGCTTTGGCCGCCAGGACAAGGCTGAGTTCAACGTCGTCGCCATCGACTACGGCATCAAGCGCAACATCCTGCGCCTGCTCGCCGGCGTCGGCTGCAAGGTGACGGTGGTACCGGCGACGACCTCGTCCGCAGACATCCTGGCGATGAATCCGGACGGCGTGTTCCTGTCCAACGGTCCGGGCGATCCGGCCGCAACCGGCAAATATGCCGTGCCCGTGATCCAGGACGTCATCAAGTCAGGCACGCCGACCTTCGGCATCTGCCTGGGACACCAGATGCTCGGCCTCGCCGTCGGCGCCAAGACCAAGAAGATGCATCAGGGCCATCACGGCGCCAATCATCCCGTCAAGGACGAGACCACCGGCAAGGTCGAGATCACCTCGATGAACCACGGCTTTGCCGTGGACGAGGCGACGCTGCCGAAGGGCGCAACGCAGACCCACATCTCGCTGTTCGACGGCTCCAATTGCGGCATCCAGCTCGACGGCAAGCCGGTGTTCTCGGTGCAGTACCACCCCGAGGCCTCACCGGGGCCGCGCGACTCGCACTATCTGTTCCAGCGCTTCGCGGATCTGATGCGGCAGAAGAAGCGCGCATAGGACGAGAACGCCGGCGGACGATGCCGCCGGCTACGGGGCCCGTCACGGGCGCATGAACATGAAGTCCGTGTCGGGGTCGCAATTCTCGGCGATGAAGCGCAGCTCCGCCTGGATGTCGGCGACGGACCTCGTTTCCAGATATTTCGAGATCACGAGACCCAGCAAGGCGCGGCAGACGGCTTCGTGCCCAAGGCCGGACGTCTCCGCCTCGTCGACGGCCGCCGAAAAATGCCGCTGCGCAACGTCGGATGCGTACATGGCGTTCCCTTTTTCTTTCGGTTCGATTTGCGTGCCCGCCATTGGCTGCCCGTGCCTTGATCTCCGTCAAGCCGGCGCGGAGCGGCGCAGGAACAAGGGGACGTGCATCGTCTTGATCCCCAAACGCTTGTTACCCGGAGCCCCGCCATGTCCGCCGTCCGCGACAATGCCGAGCCGCTCTCCATCGTATTCGAGGATGACGGGCTCGTGCCGAACAACATCCGTCCCTTCCTGGTCTACCAGGGCGCGGTGAAGCTCGATCCCGAGCGACCTGAGGAGACCATCGAAGATCTGTTCGAAGCGAACGGCTGGGGCGGCACGTGGCGCAACGGCATCTACGACTATCTGCACTACCACGCGACGGTGCATGAGGTGCTCGGCGTCGCCCGCGGCAGCGCGCGCGTCCGCTTCGGCGGCGACCACGGCCAGGAGCTGGACATCAAGGCCGGCGACGTCGCGATCCTGCCGGCGGGCACCGGTCATCAATGCATCAAGGCGAGCCGTGATTTCTGCGTGATCGGCGCCTATCCGCCCGGCGCGAAGATGGAGATCACGCGCGCAACGGCAGAGAACCACGCGAAGGCGCTGAAGATGATTCCGCAAGTCGCAATGCCGCCGGCTGATCCCGTGACGGGGAAGGACGGGGCATTGATGCGGCTGTGGCGGTAGCCAGGCGCGCGTGTGGGCAAAGCGGAGCGTGCCCACGCATTTCTCGCGATCGTGAGGGATGGTGGGCACGGCGCGCAAAGAAGCGCGCCTTTGCCCACTCTACGATATCCCGGTTACGCCTCGTTGCCGCCTTCCTGACGCGTCGCCTCGAACAGGAACCAGGTTCGGCGCTCGGTCTCGTCGATGAAATTCTCGAGCAGGCTGGCGCTCGCCACGTCTTCGGCCTTGTCGCAGACGTCGTGCGCTTTGCGCATCGCGGCCGCGACGTGCTTGTTGTCCTGCATCAGCTCGCGCAGCATCTCGCGCGGTGGGACGTAATCTTCGTTGTTGTCCTTGATGGTCTGGAGCTTGGCGATCTGGCCGATCGACTTCAGCGTGGTGCCGCCGATCTTGCGGACGCGCTCGGCGAGCTGGTCGGTGGTGGCGAAGATCTGGTCGGACTGCTCGTCGAGCAGCAAATGGTAGTCCCGGAAGTGCCGCCCACTGATGTGCCAGTGGAAGTTCTTGGTCTTCAGATACAGCGCGAAGGCGTCGGCCAGTAGCACGTTGAGCGCCTCAGAGACCTTCTTGACCCCGTCGGGCGACAGATCGGTGGGGGTATCGAGATCGGGCGAGACCTTGTTGTTGGTTTTGCTCACGGGAAACCTTCCTGTTAGGACGCGGACATTGACGGCGCGCCGTCGCACCCCTAACGCAAGGCGGGCAGCGCGGTTCCAAGCCGGGGAACCGCTGGGCGGGATACCATGGACGATTGGATCGATTATTACGACTCCACGCACACGATCTATGTCAGCAAGCTGCATCGCGACTTGCACTTCCAGATCATCGCGCGGGACATCATCGGCTACATCACCTCGCCCGACGCGGTCGTGCTGGACTATGCCTGCGGCGAGGCGCTGTCGGCGAGCCAGGTGGCAGCCGCCTGCGGCAAGCTGATCCTCGCCGAGCCCGCGCCGGGCGTACGCGGCCGGTTGATCGCGCGGTTTGCGCCGAACACCAAGATCCGCGTCCGCTCGCTCGACGACGTCCGCAAGATGCAGGACCAGTCGATCGACCTCGTGGTGATGAACTCGGTCGCGCAGTACATGACGCCGGACGAGCTCGATGCCGCGCTTCTCAACATCCGCCGGATCCTGACGCCATCAGGCAAGCTGGTGCTGGGGGACATCCTGCAGCCCAATGTCGGCATGTTCAGGGACGTCGTGGCGCTGCTCGGCTTCGGCCTGCGGCACGGCTTCCTGAAGGACGCACTGATCGGGCTGATCAGCACCGCGCTGTCGGATTACCGCCATTTGCGCACGCGCATCGGGCTGCAGCGCTACAGCGAGCACGAAATCACCGCCAAGCTGAGGGCCGCGGGCTTCGCGGTTCAGCGCGCCCACACCAATATCGGCCATAATCGCTGGCGAATGACCTTCGTCGCCCGGCCGCCGCTGGTTCGTTAAGCATAACAATTCACCGTTGTAGCTTGCCGCACTGCAATCGGACATGATGGCGACGGCCCGGTGGCGGAAGCGTCTACGCGAGGGCGGTGCAACGCTCTTCATCCTGGTTCAAATCCAGGCCGGGTCTCCAGCCTTCGCTGGCTTCGCCAGCTTCGGCTCGGCAAGCCCTATCGTGCGAAGGCTGCCGCGGCGAAGCCCGAAGGGCGAAGCCGGGCATGACGGATCTCATCCGCGACCTCAATCCGCCTCAACCACCTCACACCCAGCCATCAGCTGCAACCTGTCCGCATCCTTCGCCGCTGATTTGATCACGGCATCCAGCAGGCCGGGAAAGCGCGCGTCCATATCCTCACGGCGCAGCCGCATGAAGCGGTTGGTGCCGGCGACGCGCGTCTGCATCAGGCCGCATTCGCGCAGCTTGGCGAAGTGGTAGGCGAGATTCGACTTGCCGCTGAGGCCATTGAAGTCGCCACACCGCAGCTCGCTGCTGACACGTTCCTGCTGGGCGAGCTGGTAGACGATCGCGAGCCGGATCGGATCGCTCAGGCAATCCAGAACCATCGGCAGCTCGATCTGCTCGCGGGTGGGATGAAGCGGGGTGCGGCTCATGACGGGAATAATAGTGAGGCGGCGGCAATGTTCAATAGTTCTTGAACTGATTGACATCGTCCATCTGTGCATTCAATTGTTCAATAAACATTGAACATAGGGATTGTTTCCAATGAGCGTGTTCTGGCTGGCCCTGGGGGCCTTTGCGATCGGCACTGAAGGCTTTGTGATTGCTGGTCTTTTGCCGTCGATCGCTGCCGATCTTTCGATTTCGGTCTCGGCTGCCGGCCAGCTCGTGACCGCCTACGCCCTCACCTATGCCGTGGGATCCCCGATCCTGGCGGTGGCGCTGAACAATATCGACCGCCGCACCGTGCTGGCCCTGGCGCTGACGACCTTCGTTGCCGGAAACCTCGCGGCGATGGTGGCGTCAAATTACGCCCTGTTGCTGGCCTCACGGATGCTGATGGCGCTCGGCTCAGGCCTGTGCATGCCGACGGCGCTGGCCGTATCGGTGGCCGTCGCCTCCCCTGAAAGGCGCGGCCGCGCCGTGGCACTGGTCACCTCGGGCCTGACGATTGCCACTGTCATCGGTGTCCCCCTCGGCAATCTCGTCGGCAGCTGGCTCGGCTGGCGCGCGACCTTTGCCATGGTCGCCCTGATCGGCACTGTCGCGCTCGCGGGCCTCCTGCTCGGCCTGCCCCGCGGCCTGCCGCGCAACACGGCTTCGCTCGGCGAGCGGTTGGCGGTGGCGCGCCATGGGCATGTCGTGGTCGCACTTCTGATCACGATCTTATGGGCGCTCGGCGGCTTCACCGTGTTCACCTATTTCGCGGTTCCACTGCGCAGCCTCGGCTTCGACGCCTCGCAGATCAGCCTGGCGCTCCTGGTGTTTGGCGGCGCGGCGGCGATCGGCAACATGCTCGGCGGCGTGCTGGCCGACCGGCTCGGCACGCTCGCCACCGCCGGCCTCGGGCTTGCCGGCATGGCGGCGGCGCTGATCCTGCATTCGCTGGTCCTGAAGCTGATGCCTGGCCAGGCCCATTACGCCGTGCTGGGCGCGATCTTCCTCTGGGGTATCTCGGGCTGGGCGTTCTATCCGGCCCAGATCGCCAGCATCATCCGGATCGAGCCGCAGGCCTCGATGATCGCGCTCTCGCTCAACGCCTCCGCCATGTATCTCGGCTTCGCCATCGGCGGAGCACTGGGTGGCGCGGTGCTGGCCACCCTCTCCCCGAACGACCTCGGCTGGATCGGCGGAACGAGCGTTGCAGCCTCGCTTCTGGTCCACTTCGCCCGTGGCTGGCAGGCCCGGCCAAAACCGGTCAAAATTGCCGGTTGATGGGCATTTTTCGGGGTTTCGCCGCCCCGAAAACTGGTCTAAGACCCACCCGCGCGCGAGGGAGACCACCGCGCTCTCGGCCACAGGGACGCGCAGCAGCGCGCCCTTTTTTTGTGCCCAAATCCGACTTCGGCGAGAGTTGATGCCCAAACGTACAGACATCACCACCATCCTGATCATCGGCGCCGGTCCCATCGTGATCGGCCAGGCCTGCGAGTTCGACTATTCGGGCACACAGGCGGTGAAGACGCTGAAGGAAGAGGGCTATCGCATCGTCCTCGTCAATTCCAATCCGGCCACCATCATGACCGATCCGGAATTGGCGGATGCGACCTATATCGAGCCGATCACGCCCGAAATTGTTGCGAAGATCATCGAAAAGGAACGTCACGTCATTCCCGGCGGCTTCGCGCTGCTGCCGACCATGGGCGGGCAGACCGCGCTGAACTGCGCACTCTCGCTGCGCCGGCAGGGCACGCTGGAGAAATTCGACGTCGAGATGATCGGCGCCACCGCCGACGCGATCGACAAGGCGGAGGACCGCCAGCTCTTCCGCGAGGCCATGACCAAGATCGGGCTCGAGACGCCGAAGTCGCGGCTCGCCAACGCCTCCGCGCTGAAGAAGTCGTTCCGCGACAAATACCTCGCCGAGCGCGAGAAGCTCTCCGGCGCAGCTCTCGAAGAATGCGAGCGGCAGTGGACGCTGGGCGAGAGCGAGCGCCGCAAGCGCTATCAGGAATACGCCTTCGGCCAGGCCATGATGGCACTGTCCGAGATCGGCCTGCCCGCGATCATCCGCCCCTCCTTCACCATGGGCGGCACCGGCGGCGGCATCGCCTACAACAAGGAAGAGTTCCTCGACATCATCGAGCGCGGGCTCGACGCGTCTCCCACCAACGAAGTGCTGATCGAAGAATCCGTGCTCGGCTGGAAGGAGTACGAGATGGAGGTGGTGCGCGACAAGAAGGACAATTGCATCATCGTCTGCTCGATCGAAAACCTCGACCCGATGGGCGTGCACACCGGCGATTCCATCACGGTGGCGCCGGCGCTGACGCTGACCGACAAGGAATACCAGATCATGCGCGACGCCTCGCTGGCGGTGCTGCGCGAGATCGGCGTCGAGACCGGCGGCTCCAACGTGCAGTTCGGCGTCAATCCCGAGGACGGCCGCATGGTCGTCATCGAGATGAACCCCCGCGTGTCGCGTTCCTCGGCGCTGGCCTCCAAGGCCACCGGCTTTCCGATCGCCAAGGTCGCGGCCAAGCTCGCGGTCGGCTACACGCTCGACGAGATCGCCAACGACATCACCGGCGGCGCGACGCCCGCTTCGTTCGAGCCGACCATCGACTACGTCGTCACCAAGGTGCCGCGCTTCGCCTTCGAGAAATTCCCGGGCGCCTCGACCACGCTGACCACGTCGATGAAATCGGTCGGCGAGGTCATGGCGATCGGCCGCACCTTCCAGGAGAGCCTGCAGAAGGCGCTGCGCGGGCTCGAGACAGGATTGACCGGCCTCGACGAGATCGAGATCGAGGGCCTCGGCCGCGACGACGACAAGAACGCGATCCGCGCGGCGCTCGGCACGCCGACGCCGAACCGCATTCTTCAGGTCGCCCAGGCCATGCGGCTCGGCTGGTCGAACGAGGAGATCTTCAACTCCTGCAAGATCGATCCGTGGTTCCTCGGTGAGATGCGCGGCATCGTCGACATGGAGGAGAAGGTCCGGAAGAACGGCCTGCCCGGCAACGCCTTCGGCATGCGCACGCTCAAGTCCATGGGCTTCTCCGACGCGCGCCTTGCGGTGCTGGCCGAGACGACGGAAGCCGAGGTGACGGCGAAGCGCCACGCGCTCGGCGTTCGTCCCGTCTACAAGCGCATCGACACCTGCGCGGCGGAATTCGCCTCGCCCACCGCCTACATGTACTCGACCTACGAGCCGCTGTTCGCGGGCGCGCCCGCGGACGAGAGCACCCCGTCCGACAAGAAGAAGGTCATCATTCTCGGCGGCGGGCCGAACCGCATCGGCCAGGGCATCGAGTTCGACTATTGCTGCTGTCACGCCTGCTTCGCGCTGCATGACGCCGGCTACGAATCCATCATGGTCAACTGCAATCCGGAGACGGTGTCGACCGACTACGACACCGCCGACCGGCTCTATTTCGAGCCGCTCACCGCCGAGGACGTGCTGGAGATCATCGCCAAGGAGCGCAGCAACGGCACGCTGCACGGCGTGATCGTGCAGTTCGGCGGCCAGACGCCGCTGAAGCTCGCCCGCGCGCTGGAAGCTGCCGAAGTGCCGATCCTCGGCACCTCGCCCGATGCCATCGACCTTGCCGAGGACCGCGACCGCTTCAAGCGCGTGCTCGACAAGCTGCGTCTCAAGCAACCGAAGAACGGCATCGCCTATTCGGTCGAGCAGGCAAGGCTCGTCTCCGCCGATCTCGGCCTGCCGCTGGTGGTGCGTCCGTCCTACGTGCTCGGCGGCCGCGCGATGCAGATCATCCGCGAGGAGAACCAGCTCAACGACTACCTGCTCGGCACGCTGCCGGAGCTGGTGCCGGCCGACGTCAAGGCGCGCTATCCCAACGACAAGACCGGGCAGATCAACACCGTGCTCGGCAAGAACCCGCTGCTGTTCGACCGCTATCTGTCGGATGCCACCGAGATCGACGTCGATTGCCTCTGCGACGGCAAGGACACCTTCATCGTCGGCATCATGGAGCACATCGAGGAAGCCGGCATCCATTCCGGCGACAGCGCCTGCTCGCTGCCGCCGCACTCGCTCGACGCGAAGATGATCGAGGAATTGGAGCGGCAGACCCGCGAACTTGCGCTCGGCCTCGACGTCGTCGGCCTGATGAACGTGCAATACGCGATCAAGGACGGCGAGATCTACGTGCTCGAGGTCAACCCGCGCGCCTCGCGCACCGTGCCTTTCGTCGCCAAGGTGGTCGGCACGCCGGTCGCCAAGATCGCCGCGCGCATCATGGCCGGCGAGAAGCTCGCCGATTTCAAGCTGAAGAAGGCCAAGCTCAAGCACGTCGGCGTCAAGGAATCGGTCTTCCCGTTCGCGCGCTTCCCCGGCGTCGACACCGTGCTCGGCCCCGAGATGCGCTCGACCGGCGAGGTCATGGGTATCGACCGCAACTTCGAGGTCGCCTTCGCCAAGAGCCAGCTCGGCGGCGGCACGCGAGTACCGCGCAAGGGCACGGTGTTCGTCTCGGTGCGAGAGAGCGACAAGACGCGTATCGCCGAGGCGGTTCGCGAATTGCATTCGCTCGGCTTCAAGGTGCTGGCGACCTCGGGCACCCAGCGCTTCCTGGCTGATCAGGGCATCCCGACCGAGAAGGTGAACAAGGTGCTGGAGGGCCGGCCGCACATCGTCGATGCCATCACCAATGGCGACGTCCAGCTCGTCTTCAACACCACCGAAGGTCCGCAGGCGCTGGCCGACAGCCGTTCGCTGCGGCGCGCGGCCCTCTTGCATAAAGTGCCGTATTACACCACTCTTTCCGGGGCCGTGGCGGCCGCGCAGGGCATCCGCGCCTATCTGGGTGGGGACCTTGAGGTTCGTACCCTGCAGAGCTACTTTTCGGAAACCTGATTGCTAGCGGCGGTAAACCCGCCGCTAAGTGATTGGCAATGAAGCCACAATGGCCGGAGGAACTGTCCGGCCATGTGGTTGTTCTGTTCCGGCGCCAGACCCACATAACACCCCGGTGGGCGCGTGTTCAGCCCCGGGAGTACCGACGAATCAAGGTTGCCGCGCCCGGTCTGTGTGGGGCGCGCAGCTGAAGGACGAGAGAAGAGATGGAAAAGGTTCCGATGACCCAGGCCGGCTTTGTCGCGCTCGGGGAAGAATTGAAGAAGCGCCAGTCGGAAGATCGTCCGCGCATCATCGAGCATATCGCGGAAGCGCGCTCGCACGGCGACCTGTCGGAGAACGCGGAATATCATGCCGCGAAGGAAGAGCAGTCCCACAATGAGGGCCGCATCGCCGAACTCGAGGACAAGCTCGCGCGCGCCGACATCATCGACATTTCCAAACTCTCCGGCGACACCATCAAGTTCGGCGCCACCGTGACGCTGGTCGACGAAGACACCGAGAAAAAGGCGGTGTGGCAGATCGTCGGCGAGGTCGAGGCCGACGCCAAGAAGGGCCGCATCTCCATCACCTCGCCGCTCGCGCGCGCGCTGATCGGCAAGAAAAAGGGCTCGACCGTCGAGGTCAATGCCCCCGGCGGCGCCAAGGCGTACGAGATCACCAAGGTGGAGTGGCGGTAGGATTTGCCGTTGCGCGTTGATTGGGAAAGGCCGCGCATTGCGCGGCCTTTTCATTTCGGGACCCGGCTCGCAATGACGATGTGAAAGCAGCGCGCCCAACTTAGTCACCGTCACCCTGAGGTGCTCGCCTCTTCAGCGAGCCTCGAAGGGAGACGGCCCGGCTGTTGCCGCACGCGGATGGACGCGGGCCGTGCATCCTTCGAGGCTCCCGATGGGCGCTCCGCGCCCCATCACTCGCGCCTCAGGATGACGGAATAGATAGGCCGCGCTGGCGCCTTATCTCCGCCCCTTCACCTCGAGCGGCACGGCCGCTTCATACTTCGAATTGTGCAGCACCAGCGAGGTCCGCACGTTGCGCACATGGGGTGCCGCCGTCAGATGCGTGACGAAATCCTGGAAGGTCGCCATGTCGGGCGCGACGCATTTGAGGATGAAATCGACCTCGCCCGACAGCATCCAGCATTCGCGCACCAGGGGTTCGGCGCGGACGAACTCCTCGAAGGCGCGCAAATCCGCCTCGGCCTGGCTGGACAGGTGCACGGCGGCGAACACGGTCACGTCGAAGCCGAGCTTGCGGGCATCGAGCAGGCCGCGATAGCCGTGGATGTAGCCCTCCTCCTCCAGCGCCCGGACACGGCGCAGGCAGGGCGGCGGCGAGATGCCGACACGCTTGGCCAGCTCGACATTCGTGATTCGACCGTCGGCCTGAATCTCGGTGAGAATTTTCAGGTCGATCTCGTCTAGGTTCCGCGACACGTGATTGGAACTCCTGGCCTTTGAGGCCGCGTTGGTGGGTTTGTCGCAATCCTCATAGCCTAGTCCGCACCGCCAGCGCAATTTTATTGCGCGTGCACCGCAATCGACTTTTGTTCCTTGTTGGAAAAATCCGCCGAGAGGGAATGCAATTCTTGCATAGCTCACCAGAAGGCTTAGATTAGCTCTGATATTTCAGCGCCTCCGCCACGCCTCCCGGCATGTTCCGCGCCCGCGCTGCAGATCCCCCGTGAAAGGCGTCCATCGAAATGTCCGGTCCTGTTCATGCAAAGGTCGTCATTATCGGCTCCGGCCCCGCCGGTTACACGGCGGCGATCTACGCCGCGCGGGCGATGCTGGAGCCGATCCTGATCCAGGGCATCCAGCCTGGCGGCCAGCTCACCATCACCACCGACGTCGAGAACTATCCGGGCTTCGCCGACGTGATCCAGGGCCCCTGGCTGATGGAGCAGATGGAGAAGCAGGCGGTCCATGTCGGCACCAAGATCGTCTCCGACCTCGTCATCAAGCTCGACACCTC
Organism: Bradyrhizobium nitroreducens; assembly: GCF_002776695.1. Lineage (GTDB taxonomy): Bacteria > Pseudomonadota > Alphaproteobacteria > Rhizobiales > Xanthobacteraceae > Bradyrhizobium > Bradyrhizobium nitroreducens. Next base: position 4,632,393 of record NZ_LFJC01000003.1, on the reverse strand, counting down.
GCAGCGGCCGTTCCGCCTCACCTGTGACAGCGGCGACGTCTATCTCGCCGACGCCGTGATCCTCGCCACAGGCGCGCAGGCGCGCTGGCTCGGACTGCCGTCCGAAGCCAAGTTCCAGGGCGGCGGCGTGTCGGCCTGCGCCACCTGCGACGGCTTCTTCTACCGCAACAAGGAGGTCGTGGTGGTCGGCGGCGGCAATACCGCGGTCGAGGAAGCGCTGTACCTCACCAACCATGCCTCTCAGGTCACCATCGTGCACCGCCGCGACCACTTCCGCGCCGAGCGCATCCTGCAGGAGCGCCTGTTCAAGCACCCGAAGATCAAGGTGATCTGGGACTCCGCCGTCGACGAGATCTGCGGCACCGAGAACCCGAACAAGGTGACCCATGTGCGTCTGAAAAACGTCAAGACCGGCGCGCTGACGGACGTGAAGACCGACGGCGTCTTCATCGCCATCGGCCACGCGCCGGCGACCGAGCTCGTGAAAGACCAGATCAAGCTGAAACCGTCGGGCTATGTCGAGGTCGCCCCGAACTCGACCGCCACCTCGGTGCCCGGCCTGTTCGCCGCCGGCGACGTCGCCGACGAGACCTATCGCCAGGCCGTGACGGCCGCAGGCCTGGGCTGCATGGCAGCGCTCGAGGCCGAACGTTTCTTGGCCCTGCGCGCCAGCGAGCGCGCGGCAGCGGAATAACGATCATGCCTCGAACACGCGACGGATTTACGGATATGGACTGGGACAAGCTGAAGGTGTTTCACGCAGCGGCGGAAGCGGGCAGCTTCACGCATGCGGGCGAGCAGCTCGGCCTGTCGCAATCGGCGGTCTCGCGCCAGGTCTCGGCGCTGGAGCAGGAGCTCTCGGTCTCCCTGTTCCACCGCCATGCCCGCGGCCTGATCCTCACCGAACAGGGCGACCTCTTGTTCCGCACCGCGCATGACGTGTTCATGCAGCTCCAGGCGGCGCGCGCCAAGCTCACCGACAGCCGCGAGCGGCCGAGCGGCGACCTCAAGATCACCACCACGCCCGGCGTCGGCATCAACTGGCTGATCCCCCGCCTCGGCGAGTTCACCGCGCTCTATCCCGAGATCCGCATCTCGCTGATCGTCACCGACGAGGAGCTCGACCTCTCCATGCGCGAGGCCGACGTTGCGATCCGCACCCGCAAGCCGACGCAGCCGGATCTCATCCAGCGCAAGCTGTTCGCGATGGGCTTCCACGCCTATTGCTCGCCGGAATACATCAAACGCTTCGGCACGCCGCGCACGCTGGAGGAGCTGGACTCCCACCGCATCATCACGCTCTCCGACGGCAACTTCGCGCCGCATCTGCAGAACCGCAACTGGCTGGTCGAAGCCGGTCGCAACGGCTCCGGTCCGCGCGAAGCTTATTTCAGGGTCAACAACATTCTCGGTCTCGTGCGCGCCTGTCAGCAGGGCCTCGGCATCGCCGCCCTGCCCGACTATCTCGTCGAGGAGCAGAGCAAGCTGGTGCAGCTGTTCGGCGAGTCGGATTCGATCCAGCTCGATACGTACTTCGTCTATCCCGAGGAGTTGAAGACGGTCGCGCGCGTGCAGGTGTTCCGCGACTTCGTCGTCAGCAAGGCGCAGCGCTGGCCGTCCTGATTTCCGCATGACTGACATGCGGCCTCGGCTGTTGCTGCAGGCCGCTCGTCAAGCCCATACTGTTTGCACGCTGAGCCTTCGCGTTGCGCATTTGTCCCCCTCCTCCAGTGGCGCGGGAGTTCAGTAATCCCTCTTGGAAGGTGATTGTGTCGGCCTCACGTGGCCAATACCTTAAGCCGGGCTCTTTGGGCCCGGCTTTTTTTCTGTCTAATCGACCTTCGCCCTCCGCGTGTATTGACAGTTCCGCGCATACCTCGCATCATTTGCCGATGATCACGAAGTCGTGCGCAATCTCTTTCAAGGCCATCGCCTCGAAAAAAGGCCCCCATCCCGGGGCCTCGGATTTTTGCGCGCGCTAGCTACGCTTCGTCATCGCAAGCAAATCCCGAAAACCCCGCCGCCTGGACGGGGTTTTTTCATGTGCCCTCCGTCTCAGGTTTCCCGAGAAGGAGATGGAAACATGACCGGACTTGAAGATCAATTGCACGGGCTGTGGCTGCCGCTGGTGACGCCGTTTCGCGATGGCGCGCTCGACGAGCGGTCGTTGCGGCGGCTGACGCGGCACTACAGCGCACAGGGGATCGACGGCTTCATCCTGGGGGCGACTTCCGGCGAAGGCATGACGCTGCGCGAGGCCGAGCTCGAACGCCTCGTCGCGATCGTGCGCGACGAGATGGCGGCAGGCCGCCACAACCAGCCGATCTGCCTCGGGCTGTCGGGTGCCGACACCGCGCGGCTGCAGGAACGCCTCGACGAGACTGCGGACTGGCCGATCGACGGTTACCTGATCGCGAGCCCCTATTATGTGCGGCCCTCGCAGCGCGGATTGCTGGCGCATTTCGAGACGCTCGCCGATCACGCCGCCTGGCCGCTCGCGCTCTACAACATCCCCTATCGCACCTCGGTCAACATCACCAACCAGACGATGCTTCGGCTGGCCGAGCACAGGAACATCGTCGGCCTGAAGGATTGCGGCGCGAGCCGCGAGCAGTCGATCGCGCTGCTGCGCGACAGGCCGAAGGATTTTCGCGTGCTCACCGGCGAGGACGCGAGCTTTTTCGAGGCGCTCGGCGACGGCGCCGACGGCGGCATCGTGCTGTCGGCCCATGTCGAGACCGCGACGTTTGCGGCGGTGTATGCCGAGATGAAGCGCGGCAATCATGATGCAGCGCAGGCGCGCTGGCACGAGGTCGCCGAGCTCACGCGCCTGTTGTTCACCGAGCCGAGCCCCGCGCCGGCAAAGTACTGGCTGTGGCGCAGCGGCCTGATCGACAGCCCCGAAGTGCGCCTGCCGATGGTGGAAGTGAGCAGCGAGCTCGCCGCGACGATCGATCGCGAGATCGAGCGACGGGTGAAGGTCGCAGCGTAGCGGGGTTCTCTCCGCGCCACCTCCGTGTCATTCCGGGGCGCGCGCAACGCGAAACCCGGACTCCATCGGACAGCGGAGTTGGCGGATGAATGGATTCCGGGTTTGCGACTTCGTCGCGCCCCGGAATGACGTCCGTGCGGGGGTGACAGAGCGCTCCTTGGTTAACCGCGCCCCAACGCCCTTCGCGCACGCCGCATGGCGCGTCCACGCCTCGTTTACGCTTCAAGGCCTATCGTCGTCCTCTAAGGGCTTCTCATAGGGGGAATGACCATGGGGCATCGCACCCGGCCTACGGCCGCGCAGCAATTCGCGCCCGCCGATCTTTTGCAGGGAATTCTCGTCGTTTCGTCGTTCGGGTTCTGGGCCGTGATGCTCGGCCTGATGCCGGTGCTGCTGTATCGGGTCTGGCTCGCCTGAGCCGGCGGCCCAGCGCGGATGGTTAAACCGCCGTCACAAATGCGTTCAAAATGCGAGCGGCGTCGCAAGCCGGAATCTTAAAACATCCCAGGTATGGTTCACGCCCATAAGCGAAGAAATCGCGGGGGCATTTGTGAATAGTCAGAATGAAATGGCGTCGTATTTCGGCGCCGGACAGGAGCAGCTGTCCAACGAGCAGCGCTTTACCACCGAAGACATCCTCTGGGCCGTCGGCATCTGGTCGGTGATCCTCACGCTGTCGCCGGTCATCGTGTTCTACATGCTGATGGTGGCGTAACCTCCTTCAGCAGATCCCGAAAACGCAAAACGCGCGGACACCGCGCGTTTTTTCGTCCGGGGAATGATTTAAAGAATTATGCCGCCTGCTTGTGCATTGCGCCGGATGCCGACGCCGTGCCGCGAATGGCCTTCACTGAACGCTCGATCGCCGCCCACAGCCTTGCGATTTCCTGGGCCGCACGGCTCTCGGCCTGGTACTCCCGCGCGCCTTCGCCATGGCTCAGCGCCATCAGCAAATCCGAACGGTTGGTGATCTGGCCGCCCCACACCGGCGCACGGAATTTCGCCAGCGCTTCGCGGGCGATGGTGACGATCGGGCTTTCGGCTTCGTCGCGCTTGGCCGGCGCACCGTTGAGCACGACCGCATAGGGCTTGCGCGCGGCGCGGCACATCTGGATGGTTTCCTGCACCGCGTTGACGTCGAACACGCCGGGACGGGCGGGAATCACCACCATGGTGGCGTTCTTGATCGCGTCGTCGACCACGGCCGACAGGTTCGGCGGCGTGTCGATCAACACCCATTCATAACCGTCGCGCTTGGCGGCGGAGACGATGCCGCTGACGGAGTTCACGGCCGTCTTGATCGGCGGTTCGTTGGTGCCGCGCAGCTTGTGCCAAAGCGTCAACGAGCCCTGCGGGTCCGCGTCCACGAGCATGACCTGCTTGCTCGCCTTGATCTGTGCGGCAAGATGTGCGGCGAGCGTACTCTTGCCCGAGCCGCCTTTACGCGAAGCGAAAACAATAACGTTCATACCTTCGGCCTCCAGATTGACCCCAGGCCGCGAAAATGAATCACCACGCTGATTCGCGAAAGAAAAATTTATCGAGAGTTGCGTTACGGCCACGAAATAACACGGCGTGTTGGCTTTTGAGTCACACTGCGATGTGCGAGGCGCGACACGAACCGCAATGAAGCGCTACGCGCGTCACTTCTGTGCGTTTTTTGAGCAGTCGTTCGGGAGAAGACGGAATGCAACCTCGCCGCGCAAAACGACATCCGACTCTTTTTCGTCGCGCCTGCCCGTCGCCCGCAAGCCTCGCGCCAGCTCGCGAACAAAAGGAGTCCGTCACGTCGAGGGGGTTTCGAGATGGGAACGCGGCCGTGCCCCGCGCTCAGCCGTCGCTGGTCTTTTTCTTCCTGGTTGCCGTGGCCGGCTTGGTGCTCTTCTTCGCGGTCTTGGGCGCGATGTTGGTCGGCTTGCCGGCGCGCTGCTCGCCCGGCTCCGGTCCGCGGCGGAAGAACACCGCGCATTGCGGCGAGAGCTGCGCCTTCTTCTTGATCATGCAGGCGGTGATGGCATCGACGTTCGGAACGAACTCGCTGCACAGCCGCATCGCATCCGGCGTGCAGGCCTGCTGCTCCTCCGGGGTGTAGGCGAAGCCGGCACCGGGCTGCACCAGCACGGAAAGAGCCATCCCGAGGGTCGCAGCAACCAAGGATGTCTTGAAATGAAGCGCCGGCATCTCGTCCCCCACATGTCGAGTCGGAGGGAATAGTGGGTGAACGGCGGTTCGTTGGCAACGAGGGCAGATGCGAAAGGTCGGACCTGTGCGGTCTCGGCAACAGGGCGGGCGGCTCGGCCGCCCCACCAACAAAAACGCGAAAACAACCCCATGCACAGTAGCCAAGTCCCGGTCATTCCACGGCTTTTCTTAGGATTTGGCGAAGCCAAGTTTGACTCGTCGGGCAAAACAGGGGCATGATGCCAACATCAAGAAGATGCGCGTGGGGTGGTTCGACTGGTCTCCTGCGCTGGCCGAAAAGCGCACGAGGGGAAGCGATCTCATGACAGGGAATGAGGCGGAGCTGCCGCTTTCGGGCGTCACGGTGGTCTCGCTGGAGCAGGCGATCGCAGCGCCGCTGGCGAGCCGGCACCTGGCGGATTGGGGCGCGCGGGTGATCAAGATCGAGCGGCCGGGCACCGGGGATTTCTGCCGGGACTACGACCACGTCATGAACGGCCTATCGAGCCAGTTCGTCTGGACCAACCGCTCCAAGGAGAGCCTTGCCATCGACATCAAGAGCGAGGACGGCCGCAGGGTGCTCGACGCGCTGCTGCCGCAGGCCGACGTGTTCATCCAGAACCTCGCGCCCGGCGCCGCCGAGCGGCTCGGCCTCGATGCGGCATCGCTGCTGCGCAAGCATCCGCGCATCATCGCCTGCGACGTCTCGGGCTATGGCCCAGGGGGCCCCTACAGCGACAAGAAGGCCTATGATCTCCTGGTGCAGTGCGAGGCCGGCGTGCTCGCCATCAACGGCACCGAGGCGGAGCCCGCCAAGGTCGGTCTCTCCGTGGTCGACATCGCCACCGGCATGTACATCCTCAACGGCGTGCTGATGGCGCTGTACCGCCGCGAGCGGACCGGCAAGGGCACGGCGTTCCAGGCCTCGCTGTTCGACTCCATCACGGACTGGATGAGCTATCCCGCCTTCTACACGCACAGCACCGGCCGGCCGCTGCCGCGCACCGGCGCCAAGCATGCGACCATCGCGCCCTATGGCCCGTTCCGGGTCGGCGACGGAACGACCGTCTTCTTCGGCATCCAGAACGACCGGGAATGGCGCTCGCTGTGCCGCATCGTGCTCGGCGATGCCGGCTTCGCAGACCATCCGAAGTTCCGCACCAATCCGCTGCGCATGCAGAACCGCGACGAGCTGCAGGCGCATATCGAGCAGCGCTTTGCCGCGATGACCAGCGAGGAGGTGCTGCGGCTGCTGGATGAGGCCGGGGTCGCCAACGCGCATCTGAATTCGGTCGAGGCCTTTCTGGCGCATGAGCAGTTGCACACGCGATCGCGGGTGCAAAGCGTGGGCTCGCCGTGTGGGCCGGTGCTGAGCTTCCTGCCCGCGCTGACCATTCCGGGCCTGAGGCCGCGGATGGATCCGGTGCCGGATGTCGGCCAGCACAATCAGGCCATTCTCGGCGAGCTCGGCCTTTCCAAGGACATGTGACGATGGTTTCGCTGCGGCCCACGCGGGCCACTCTCGCCGTCCCCGCGCATCGCGCCCGTCTTGTCGCCAAGGCGGCGGCTTCAAGCGCCGATGCGGTATTCATGGATCTCGAGGACGCGGTGCCGCCGTCCGAGAAGGGTCTTGCGCTGGAGGAAGCCGTGCGCTCCCTCGCCGCGCTCGACTGGGGCAACAAGCGCGTCACGGTGCGGATCAACGCCGTCGATAGCCCGTTCATCGCGGAAGAGATCCGCGCGCTCGCGGCGCTGCCGCGGCTGGATGCTTTGATCGTGCCGAAGGCGGAGCGCCCCAGTGACATCGTCGCGATTGCCGATCGCTTGCGCGCCGCCGCGCCGGATCGCGCCGCGCCGGTGGCACTGGACTTGCTGATCGAGACCGCGCTCGGCCTCGTCAATGTCGATGCGCTCGCCGCCTGCCACGACAGCGTTGCCGCGCTGCATCTCGGCGTCGGCGATTTCGCGGCGTCGATCGGCGCCCGCTCCTCCGACATCGGGGTGTCGCCGGATGGCTACCGCCATGTCGGATCGGCGCAGAGCGGCTACGCCGCCGCCCCGCTCGACCTGTTCGCCTATCCCATGATGCGCGTCCTGGTGGCGGCCCGCGCGCATCGCCTGATCGCCATCGACGGCCCCTGCGGCGCGTTCCGCGACGAGAGGCTCACCGAGAGCAGCGCGCAGAAGGCCGCCGCGATGGGCTTTGACGGCAAGCAGGTCATCCACCCCGACCAGATCGCGCCGACGCTGCGCGCCTTCATGCCGTCGGAACGGGAGCTGGACGAGGCGCGGCGGATCGTCGAGGCCATGGAGCAGGCGGAGGCGCAAGGCCAGGGCGCGGTGACGCTGGACGGCAAGATGATCGACTACGCCAATGTGCGCATGGCGCGCCGGATCATCTCCCTGGGGTCGTAACCGGGGCCATCGTACATGACTTGTAGCGGCGGCCGGTGCGCACGCCTCGTCCTTCGAGACGGCGCTGAAGCGCCTCCTCAGGATGAGGCTCATCAGCGTCGGTTAAATTGCAACCACACACTCCGTCCTCATCCTGAGGAGCCCGCTTAAAGCGGGCGTCTCGAAGGATGGCCGCAGGAAAAGTTCTGCGATAACCCTGAGGTCTTAAGCGCGCATGGCCACCTTGCTGATCGTCGCACCGGTGTTCGCGCTGATCGCGGCCGGTTACGCCGCGGTGCTGTTTCGCTTCGTCTCGGAAGGCGCGCACAAGGGCATCAGCGAATTCGCCTTCAGCATCGCGATCCCTGCCCTCTTGTTCCGCACCATCGTCGTCTCGGAATTCCCCGACGTCAGCCCTTACAGGATGTGGGGCACCTATTACGGCGCGCTGGCGCTGACCTGGATCGTGGCGCTCGCGATCTCCGCGCTGCTCCGCGCGCGGCGCGAAGAGCGCGAGGACGGCGTCGTGTTCGCGATCGGCTCGGTCTACGGCAACATCGTGATGCTCGGCATTCCCCTCGTGCTCTCCGCGCTCGGCAATGAGGCGGCGGGCCCGATGGCGCTGATCCTGTCGGTGAACACGCCGCTGCTCTGGCTCTGCGGCATCCTGCAGATGGAGCTGGTCAGCAGCAAGCGCACCGGCTCGCCGCTCTCGGTGCTCCGCCCCGTGATTGCCGACCTCGCCCGCAACCCCCTGATGCTCGCGATCGGTTTTGGCGTGATCTGGCGCTTCACCGGCCTCGGCCTCACCCCCGTCGTCGACCGCACCATCGAGCTGCTCGCGCAGGCAGGCTCGCCGGCGGCGCTGATCGCACTCGGCATCAATTTGTTCCGCTTCGAGGTGAAGGGCGAGAAGCTGAGCATTTTTGTGATGTGCGCGCTGAAGCTGGCGGCGATGCCAGCGGCGGCGTTCGTGCTGGCGAAGCTGCTGGGCCTGCCGCCGGTCGCGGCGGGTGTCGTCGTGCTGTTCGCGGCGATGCCGACCGGCGCGAACGCCTACATTTTTGCTGTGCAGTATCAGCGGCTGGTGAACCCGGTCTCGGGCGCGGTGGCGCTGGGGACGCTGCTGGCGGCGGTGACGTTGCCGGTGGTGGTGTGGGTGGTGACGGGAGGGAGGTAGGGGCGCGACCACCTTCGCACCGCAACGAAGGAGCGTTGCGGCGTTGTCCTTAGTTGCAAGCCAATACGGTGATCATCCACCGAAGATGCGCGCTCTCAAGCGGAGATCGGTCGGTTCTTTGATCTTTTCGCAACAACTATAAGATGATATCATAAGACATTTCTACGATCAATGACTCATTCATTTCAGGAGTCTGCACAATGAATATCAAGGAGATTGCTGATAGCCTGAGCACCGTCTTCAAGCTCGTTTCAGATTCATCATTCAGCTCGTTTCTTTCAGTCGTTGGACTGACGCTACTCGCGGTCGCAGTGTTTCTTACTTACAAAGCGGTGACATCCAAGCCGGATCAATTTCCGTTTTCAATGAAGATCATCCTGTATCTCTCACTCATAGGCGGGATGGTCTTCTCCGCCGCGGGACCAAGTGTCGCTCTACTGAACGTTGTATCCGTACCCAGAATGTCGGCCGACCAAGCGTTCAAGAACCTTGAAGACAACGCCGAAGTGAAGAGAGTCGTCCGCCTGATCGCCTATGATCCAGCGGAGGAGCCCGGTCTCGCGCTCGATCGTCTTACCAAGCTAGGACCTTCCGATCAGCTCTACTCCTTCGTCGCAAGCTATGATGAGTTGGTCGGCTACAAGGTAGCTGACGCCTTGGCCAAAGTCGGCCAAAGCAAGAAAAACATTAAACGAGTTTCAGCGATCATCTTTCCTTTGAACACAGGACTATTCCCTGCCAATTCGCGGGGCCTGATACAAGTGATCAAGGAAATCGAAGATCGCAGAGAGATACAGACGCAACTTACCAGAAAATTCTTCGATGGCACGAATGCGCTGGACCCCAACGAACAGCAGGATCTCGCGAATACCAGCATCCCGTCGTATAGATTGGATCGGTATGCGGACAAATATCCACACTACTGCTCTTTGACCTATAAGTTCGCCTGCAAGAATTCCGCGTACTCCGCGCATGCGTTCGTCGGAAATATTTCCAATGACTGGAACCCTCTCGGCTTCTCGCAGCAAACGAACGAAGACCGCTGCGGGCTATCTCCCACAAAATACTGTGAGTACACCAACTGGGATGCGGCTAGGCAAGAATATCGCAACAAGTTCGGAGCACGTGCATTCTTGATTAGAAATCTCGAGATCAACAAAATACCGGGGCGCGTGATGATAGATTTCGATAGGCCATACGACCAGACGCTTCCCAATGTGGGAAGCGAATACACTCAACGCTAATATCTGCAAATTGACTTCCCAAGGCGTGCGGCTCGACGCCGCTCCGCCTCGACGATTGCTTCTTCGGTCAGCGCAGGCCGATGAATGACAGCACCGCACCGATTACGACGACGAGTCCGACGAGATAAATAAGTCCGTTCATGTCTCAGCTCCCTTGCTTCATCCTGCCGCAGTTCCAAACACGCAAGCGGCCGAAAAGGTTCGGCGGGAGCAGTTGCTGTTTTCTGCTGAATAGGCGGAACGAAAACCAACAATGCCGCCGGCGTCTCAAGCCCTCGCGCCATCGCTGGGCGGGCTGCTGGCGGCAGTGACGCTGCCAAGTGGTGGCGGGACGGACGGACGCCTGACGATGGCCGAAACCGCTATTCGACACCCTGGCCCATGCGCCAGCCCATCTCCCAGAAATCCGCCTCGAGCCGGGTGGCTTCCTTGAAGATCTCAATCAGCTCGGCCTCGCGGGCCGGCGTGGCGTAGCGATCGGCGAGATGCTCCATATGCGCCTGCGCTTTGGCCGCGACCTCCTGGTACGGCGCGCCGGCGTATTCGGCGATCCAGACACGATAGGCGTTCGTCGCAGCATCCGCACCGGGCAGCGTGCCAAGCCGCGTTGCAATCTCCGCGTACCCGATCACGCAAGGCGCAAGCGCCACCTTGAGCGCCAGCAGATCGCCGCGCATGCCCGCATCGAGCACGTAGCGCGTATAGGCCAGCATCTCGGCCGCCGGAGGGGCGTGTTCAAGATCGCTCGGGGACAGGCCCCAACCGGCGCAGAGTTTGACATGCAGGTCCATCTCGACATCGAGGATGGCCGACAGGCCGGAAGCGGCCTCACGCATGTCGGCAAGCCCGGGCGACTTGTAGACCGCGAGCGCATAAGCGCGCGCAAACTCGATGAGGAACAGATAGTCCTGAACGAGGTAGTGCCGAAACGCAGTTTCGGGGAGCGAGCCGTCTGCCAATCCGTTCGTGAAGGGATGCTCGGTGTAGGCCCGCCACTCGACGGATGCTGCTGTCTTGAGACGCTCGAAGAAACTCACGATGTTTTCCGCCTGGCTTGCTTGTCCGTGAACGTCCCTGGCTTGCTAGCGATAGAGCATTGCGAACCAGGGAGCTACGGTGACCGCGAACATCGCGGGATCCGAGCGACCTGCCGATGGGGCACTCCGCGGCGAGAGTTTTTGAACTATCACCGGATCGCAGGGTGACGCTTGTGATCCCGCGGGCCCGACAGGCCGGGACAACCTGAATGTAAAGCCAGAGATTTTGCGGCCCGGAACCGGATACTTAAGTATATCACATTTACCAGATTTTGGATATATATTGGTATACATTATTTGCCTGTTAGGATATAAATATGTATCTTTCCGGCCAGCCGAGTCGACCAATGAGCGTCAAAAGAATCGTTCAGCTGCAGTACCGCAACATCGTCGACGCCGCTGCCGCAAGCCTTGCCGGCGTGAAAGCGCCGCCTGAAGGCTGGCTGCGCACAGTCCGCACCGCGCTCGGCATGTCCGGCGCCGACGTCGCGAAGGCGATGGGCGTGACGCGCGCGCGCGTGACCACCGCCGAACGCGCCGAACTCACGGGCGGCATCACCCTGAAATCAATGCAGGCGACAGCCGAGGCGATGGGATGCCGCTTTGTCTATGCGATCATTCCGGCATCAGGAGATGTCGAGGATCTCATTGCTGCCCAGGCTCGAAAAAAGGCCGCGGCCATCGTCGACGCGGCCAGCAAGCACATGGCCCTCGAAGACCAGCAACTGCCGGACGACAAGATCGCCCAGCAGGTCGACCGTCTCGCCCGTGAGCTCGCATTGGAAATGCCTCCGAATTTCTGGCGCGATCCATGATCGGAAATCTCCACTACCCCGAGGGCGCGACGCCGCTCGATCCCAACGAGCTTGACGGGCTGAAGCATAGGCACATCACGACGCAAGGCGAACTCGATCAGCTGGAGCAGGCCAACATCGTGTCCGGCCTGCTCTGGCTCGGTCGACAGAGGGCACACGTTCTGACCGACAACTTCGCCGTCACCTTGCACAAGCGCCTGTTCGGCGACGTCTGGGACTGGGCGGGTACGTTCCGAACGACCGGAAAGAACATCGGCGTCGATCCCGTCCACATTCCGGTCGAGCTTCGAACCCTCATGGACGACGCCCAGTATTGGGCCAACAACAAGACCTATCCGCCTTCCGAAGCCGCTATCCGGCTGCACCATCGCCTCGTCAAGATTCACCCGTTTCCCAACGGCAACGGCAGGCACGCCCGTATCATGGCGGATGCAGTGCTGGTCCGCGTCTATCATGCGAAGCCGATCGATTGGGCCGGCGGACATGATCTTCAGAAGATGAACGAGCGGCGTGCCGCGTACATCGCGGCGCTCAAGGCGGCGGATCGGGATGACATTGGGCCGTTGATGGAGTTTGTGGGGCGGAGAGATGATCTCTAGTTCTGGAGTTATGCGCAGTTCGCGAAATGAGCATAGCGCTCTCTTTCGCTCTCCTTGGAGTTTTATGCACTATCACCGCAAATACTAGGCTACCACGCTAATACATACCGGCGGGAACCATGACCGAGAAACCATCCACGACCTTCGAAAGACAAGTCGAGCGCATTCATCGGTTGCTCGAACCTCGATATTCGAAGGTTGTTTGGAACGACAGGATGCCTGACCCCGACAATCCTGATCAGTCACGGCAAATTGACATAAACATCGATCGAGACGGCGAGAAGATTCATGTTGAGTGCCGCGTCCACAAAAATCCTCAAGATGTAAAATGGATCGAAGAGCTAATTGGCCGTCGGGCGAGCCTTCGCCCGGACGCCATGATTGCGGTTTCGTCGTCTGGCTTTACGGAAGGCGCGATCAAGAAGGCTGCGGCATTCAGCATCCACCTGCGAACGTTGTCGACATTGACCGATGATGAAATTCGCCTTTGGGTTGATCCAGCAAGAGCACTGCTGGTCTTTTACGAATTCATCGATTGTCGACTGTCGATTGAGATCTTAGACGTGGCTCCTCCAGAGCCCACAGTCATTACTCAAGAGGATGGTAGCGCGGTTGACTGGCGCTCCTTGTTTGAACCGGCCATGGCGCGCTTCGATAAGAGCCCTGAACTCGACCATGAAACAAGACCCTTCGCGCTCGAAGGCCTCGCGGCCATCCTTGTTAATGGGAAAAGGCCGAATCGGATGAAATTGACTGCGCGAGCGCGGAGGGTCAAGCGACCACTGCCACTCAGCGCCATCCTCCAGTACGCTGATCCTCAGTTAAAGGTGAGCGATGTTGCAAGGGTCCAAAAGCATGCCAACGATGTCTTGGAGATAATCCAGTCGTCTGATCAGGTAGCGGTCGTATTCAACCCTGCCAGCATTGCGGTGCCGCCAAACTGCTTCTTTCACAACATCGCGATGGACTTTAGTGACCCTGTAAGCATGAATTGGGTGAAGCTTGCGAGTGCTCAAGTCCCCACACAATCACCGATCGAGATCGACGTCATGATCGGATATAATCCGAGAGAATAGTCGCGGAAGCAGATCACTAACACTTCAACCAAACTGCGAAGCGGATCGCGATCTATTCAAGATCATTGGTACAGTTGGGTGGGTACTGCCAACAGCCAACTTCAGCTTTGAAAAACCTAGCGAATTTGCGCGTCCTTGTGCCGGCTTTGCACCAACGTTTTGTATTCCTTGGAAGCCCTCACCAGGAGCAAGCACGACCTGGATACGGGCTTGAAACTGAAACACGGTGGCCTCATCCTCTCCTCATGTGACGTTGAGATTCGTTAGCGCAAGAGAAGGCCATGTCTTGGATCAGAAAGGAAATCCTAGATCGTATCCCAGAGTTGCCTGGCCGAGTCGATTTTGACGATTGGGAAAAGGAACGGGGCCTCGTCAACCTTCTCTCAGTGAAGAAGAAGTCGAAGCCGTGGCTGCCTGCTGGAGTTTACAAGAGGGTCAAGGGCGGCAAGCTGTGCGTTTTAGATGTTGGTCGAACGCTGAAGGGGGTCGCTCCATCTGTCTGGCTGGAAAGCCCCAAGGTCCGCGTTAAAGCCCAAACACAAACGATCTAATTTCTGTCCGCGTGCGCTTCATTGAGCGCATCTTGGCTCTCAGGAGGTATGCCTGCGCGACACCGGAATCAATCAGATCGAACGCCGTCATCTTTGCTTCGAGAACGGACCCAAACCGCTTCTTTCCAGTCTTACCGTTCATGCAGAGCTTATAGTTCGCTCCCTCCGGAACAATCGATAGCGCAACGCCTTTCTGTAGGATTGAAGCCGTTCCGGATTTGCCCTCAGCCCAGCGGCAAGAGAACACAAAACGAGTGCGGCGTTTGATATGTCTGATTTGGGTGACGGCATAGTTGCTTGAGGTCAGGTGGTCGCAACAGTGCTCCCCAACCTCCATCGCCCCCCAATTCGAGTGATGAACAGGAAAGACGTAGCGAATAGCGGTGCCACAAAGCTCACACTCACCATCAAGACCGCCAAGGTCAACAAAATCGTCGAAGTGCTCCCACCCGGTTTGCGGCATGATCTTCCCATGCTCTTCAGCGTGGCACCCCTTGCACAATGCCTCGCATGCTTCGTACGGGTACTGCCAAGGCATGCGCTTCGGTAGGTAGATTTTGTGGTGGACCTGAAGCGTCACTCCGTCGTCAGGCCCGCGTTCGCACCGATTGCAAACGCCATCATGGAGACGAAGGACTTCAGCTCGGAAGGCACGCCATTCAGGCCGGTTGTAGTGCTTCATCGGAGCGTCCGCTGCGAATCAATCGTGGAGACCGGTTTGCGAGAGCGGAGCTTACCAACAGGGTCACAGTTATGAAAGCGCCCTTAGTGCCACGGCCATTACACTTCTACGGTCTGACGCTTCACCATTTTCAACTGCCCAGACCGCCACTTTGATCTTCTACACTGGAGAGGCCGCAGACTTCGCCAACGCACGATTAGCAAGGCGCAGCACAGCGGCCAATCTTCGGAGCGTACGCTCGCCTTCTATGGAGTTCGGTGCAATGAATATGTCTTGCAGACCAGCATATCGCAGAAAATGTTTGGAGTAGAGATTGCTCAGGGCTTTAACCTCTGCATCAAGCGCGGGGCGCAAGGGATGAAGGTGGTAGCCCTCGATTGCCGCACAGATGACCTTGTTTAGGTCGTGGCCGAGTTTTCTTTGGAGCTTGTCGTACTTTTTATAATCGAGAAACAACAGCAGCGCTTTGAGGATGATTTCGAGGCCCTGGCAGAGAAGGTGTAAGACCACGTATTCGTCACCTCCGTTTTTCCGCAGGAGAATTGACGCCCCCACAAAGCTTCGCCCTTTTGAATATAGGGCGCTGGCGATGAGCTTTCTTCCGTGGTCCGTCAGATTCGACGCACCAAATTCAACGGCAGCAGAGGCGACAGCCATTTAGCTTTGTTCCTATGCAAGTTTCGAGGTTGAAAGATAGAGGCATCGAGACGCAAACCCAAGCCATGCAATTCGGAATCCCTTCGATTCCAAAATGCCAATACTCACTCCGCAAGCTACCCTGTTACAAATTGATCTAACGTTCGTAGCGACGTTCTGTAACACGGAGCATCTAGGTGGCTGTTCCGGCACGACATCCGCGCAGCACTGGCCGTCTAAGCGCTGTACTCACTCCATCTACCGCTGCCTTCTTCGGCGAGCCCCTAAACGAGGCGTTCAGCGAAGCGCTCTGCGAGATGGTCGATACGGTGTTCTCGGCGGAGGGCAAAGTGCCGCGGCTGGGGGCGAGGAAGTAGGCGGCGGACGCGTGGGCGGTCTCCATGAGGTCGCTCTAGCTCCGCCGCCGTTGCTCTAGGCGATCATATGCAGCGAATGTCGGGAAGATACTTATCTTCTACGTCAATGTTGCGGATCACGATGGTGCCGTTCTCGATATCATTGGCGTCAAACTTCCGCTGGGCGACTTCATAGAATGTCGACGCGTGATCTTGGAAATAGTTCAAGACGTTCTTGAACGGGCTAGACGGCACTCGGTCGTCTAGTACTTCCCGACTGAGGAAACAGCGAACAGGGCGGCCAGTCCTAGTGTGGAGGGCGAAATGCAACCCCCAACTATCTGGCATCGGAACAGCATTTGTGATCGGCTGAAGCTGCGACGCGTTAATCAGCTTGACCATCTCCTCGTCGAAATATTTGATCGTCAGCCACTGGCCTTGCGCATATTCGTGAATCTCGCGCCAGATGCCCGGCGGGATGGGATCTTCGCCGGAGGCCCACCGGCGCATGGTCCGATCGGCGACATTAGTCAATTTGGCGAGTTCCGCCTGCCAGGAAGAGCCGAAAAGGACTTCGCCAACTTGGCGAAGCAAAAGCGACTCAGCGGTGGGGCGGCTTTGGGGGATCTGTGACGTCATTTGAAGAGGACCTTTCGCCCAAGTTCGAGTTCGGACCGGGACAACTCCACGGGCCAAAAATAATATGGGTAATACTAGGCCGCGTTTTCAAGTGCTGAACTGCGCGACCCCGCAATGTCTGCATGCTGGAACTGGTACAGTTGGGTGGGCTCGAACCACCGACCTCCTGTTCCACAGACAGGCGCTCTAACCAACTGAGCTACAACTGCATCCTTGCGAGCCGCGCCTTGGGGGCCTGAAAAGGCATTGCCGAGGGGGCTGGACGGGGCGGAAACTAGGTGCAACGGCCCGGTTTGGCAAGGCCGCAATGGGGTGAAAAACCGGGTGAAATCACCGGTGGTGCGGAGAAATCGCGCTTGATGGCGGGCATCACCGGTTGGGCTCCCCCTCCTCCGCTCGCGGAGGAGCTTACCCGCGTATGCCTCCGACGCTTAGGCCGCTCAAGCTTCCACATCGTCATGGCCGGGCTTGTCCCGGCCATCCACGCCTTCGTGCCGCAGCTGAGAACGTGGATGCCCGGGACAAGCCCGGGCATGACGACCCTCGTGGCTATCAGCATACCCAAGCGCTGGAGGCGACAAAAAACCCGGGCACTTGGCCCGGGTTTCGCGCATTCAAACCTGCCTCAGCGCTCAGGCGGCGGGCGGCATGTACTTGGAGGCGCTGGCCTTGATCGGCTCGGCGGTCTCGGCGGCGACGCGCTGGGTGAGCTCGACCAGCTCCTTGGCCTGGGACTGCAGGGTCTCGAACTGCTTGCGGGTGTGGCCGGTCCACAGCTCCAGCGCTTCCGCCGGCGACTTCAGGCCGAACAGCTGCTGGGCGAAGTCCAGCTGGGCGCTGGTGTTGGCCTTCATGAATTCCACCAGCTTGGCAGTGTACTCGCTCGCGCCCTTGCTGGCGGAGGTGAACACGGCCTCGACCGTGCCGTTGTGGCTCTCGGCCGCGTCCTTGAACTTGGCGTAGTTCTCGCGGGCCTGCGCGGCGCCCTTTTCGGCGAACGCACGCATCTGCTCGGGGACCTCGAACGGAATGATCGAGGCAGAAAACGGATCAGTCGCACCTGTCATGGTCGTCCCTCACGATAATGAAAAAAATGGAGTGAGCCTTCTGGCGCGCCCGCCGGCCAACCGGGGCCTTGTCTTCGCTTTCAAGACTGGCGGGAACGGAGACTGGAAACGCGAAACAAACGAGATGGCTCGCCCAGCGCCAGCATTATTGCTGCCTATCATGTCAAGATTGTGCAGCGCAACGCGTCAGGGGCGTGCATTGCGAAATTTAATCTCGGTAAGGGTGAGGTTCCCCGGCGGGGGAACCGGGGGTTGAGGGGGGGGGCTGGCGGCCGAAGTCGTGCGACGTAAGTGGTGCCCATCCTCCCCTGGAGGGGGAGGATGGGTTCGCATGAAGCAAAGCGCAATGCGAACCGAGGTGGGGTGACGGTCCCTCCATGGCGCACACTGTGCGAATGGAAAGATCACCCCACCCCGGCTCACATCGCTGACGCGCTGCGAGCCGACCCTCCCCCTCCAGGGGAGGGTAAGAAGCCGCCGCGGATAGACTCCGAATCCCTTGGATGCAGCCGGGCGGCGGCTTGCGGGGGTGGCGGGTTAAGGTTATCGCGGCTTTGGGGACCCTCGCGGAGGGGGACCCGTGGACCTGCGCGCGGACGCGGGCGATACTAACCCTTTCTTAAGGCTGTCATTCCGGCAGCCGCCAGCTTCATGCGTGAGACACAAGCCGGTCGGATGAAGAGTTCGGATTTCCAGTTGCGAGGTGTGGGCGATCCCCGGCTGGCCGTGCATGCGACCTCGCAGCTCGCGACCTGGCTGTGGTCGATCGACGGCGCCCGCGTGCTGTGGGCCAATCCGGTCGGCGCGAGACTGTTCGGCGCCGCGCATGGCGCAGCGCTCGCGGCCAGGATTTTCGGCCCCGCCGACCCCCATCGCCGCCAGGTCGCCCGGCTCGCGCGCCAGCTGCCCGCGAACGGCACCGTGCGGCTCGAACGCCTGCGCGGCTTCGGCGCCCGGTTCGGCACGCTGATGACCTGCGCCTGCAGCCGGCTCGATTTTGCCGACGGCGGGCACGCGGTGCTCGTCACCGCGATGGACCCGGGCTTGCGCGCCATGCCGCTGATCGAGCGGCTGCATCGCCTGGTGGAAGGCGCCGACATGCCAATGGCGGCGTTCGCGCCCGACGGCCTGTTCGTCGGCGCCAGCGAAGCCGCCCGCACCCTGCTCGGCTTTCGCGATCTCGGCGAGGCCGGGCTCGAACAGGCGCGCAACGATGCGCTGCGCGAGGGCCGCGCCGAGATGGGAATCGGGATCGGACAGATGGTGCTGCAACGGGTCGGCCGGGGCGCCGATATCGGCCTGATCGCGCTGATCGAGCCGGCCGCCGCTGCCCAGGCAAAGCCCGCCGAGGCCGTGCCCGAGAGCACCGCGGATGATGTGCGTGAGGCGCCGGCCGAGCCCGCGCAGCAAGCCGTGATCGTGCCGAGCGAGCCGCCGCCACCGCAGGACGGATCGGCGGGGATAGCAATGTTCGATGCGTTCGCCGAGCCGGCTGAAGCAACCGGGACGCTCGCGTCCGGAGCGCAGGACAGTGCGACGGCCGAGCACGCGACCGGGGAGCCTGTGGAAGGGCCCGTTCGCGAAACCGCTCACGAGCCGCCCGACCAGAGCACCGCCAGCGCGGCAAAGACTCCGGTTGAAAACCCGCATCCAGCCATCGTGTCGCCGCAGGCGGCGCCGATCACGCCCCCCATGGTCGAGCCGCCGTCGGGTCCCACAGAACCGCCCGCACCGCGTCAGCATCCGCTGCGTTTCCTCTGGCAGGTGGATGAAGAGGGCCGCTTTGTGCTGCTCTCCGACGAGTTCATCCACCTGATCGGCGCACACACCGCGGCCGGCTTCGGCCGCCCCTGGCACGAGATCGCCGCGGCGTTCTCGCTCGATCCCGATGGCCGCGTGGCGCAGGCGCTGGCCAGCCACGACACCTGGGCCGGCATCACCGTGAACTGGCCGGCCGACGGCGGCGAGCATCTGCCGGTCGAGCTTGCGGGCCTGCCGGTCTACGACCAGTCGCGCAATTTCGCCGGCTTCAAGGGCTTTGGCGTCTGCCGCGATCTCGACGCGCTCAACCGGCTCGATGCGCTCAGGCGCTTCGCGCTGTCCGCGGAGCCGCCGGCGCAGCACGATCCGACCGCCGATGTGGTCGAGGCTGAGCCCGAGCCGGTGGTGGAGGCGCCGCCTCCGCCGATCGAGCCGCCTGAAGCCGAACCTTCGCCCGAGCCCGCAGCCGAAACACCCGAACCCACCAGCGACGCGAATTCACACCCAACCGAGCCGGACACACCAGTGGAAACGCCCGTCGAAACCCCTCTCAATGTCGTGCCGTTCCGCCCGCACGGCGATGCCAGGTCACTCAGTGATCAGAGATCGCCGACGCTGACGCCGGTCGAGAACAGTGCGTTCAACGAGCTCGCCCGGCAATTGTCCGAACGGCTGGAGCGCGAGCGCGAGACGATCGCGGCCGATGGCGCCGAGCCCGCGGCGGAGATCGAGCCCCCGGCGCCCGAGCCCGCGCCGCCGCAAGCCGCGGCCGAATGGCTGGCCGAGCCCGCCCCGCCGCCACGCGGGACGAGCGCGCGCGACCGCACGCTGCTCGATCTGTTGCCGACCGGCATCCTGATCTATCGGCTCGACCGCCTGCTCTACGCCAATCCCGCCTTCCTCACCCGCATGGGCCATGCCAGCATCAACGCGCTGGAGGATGCCGGCGGGCTGGATGCGCTCTATGTCGAACCGGGCGTGTCCGCGGCGAGCAGCACCTCGCAAGGCGGCACGCCCGTCACGATCAGCGCGACGATTGCGAACGGCGAGGCGCCGCTTGCGACCACGGACGCGCATCTGCACACGATCGACTGGGACGGCGAGAGCGCGCATGCGCTGATCTGCGCGCTGCCGCAGGCAGCCCCTGTCGTTGCGGCTCCTGCGATCGCACAGACCCTCGTCACCGAGACCGTCGTTGCCGAGTCCCTTCCCTACGGGCCCGAGCTTGAGACCGCGGCCGGCGAAGCGGAGGCGGAAGATCTCGCCGCGATCCTCGACACCACCGCCGAGGGCATCGTCATGTTCGATGCCGAAGGCAACATCCACGCCTGCAACCGCAGCGCCGAGGCGCTGTTCGGCTATGACGGAGAGGCGCTGCTCGAGCAGAACCTGGTGACGCTGTTCGCGCCCGAGAGCCAGCAGATCGTCCTCGACTATCTCGAAAGCCTGAAGAGCCAGGACATTGCGAGCCTGCTCGACCACGGCCGCGAGGTGCTGGGGCGCGAGAAGAAGGGCGGCGTCATTCCGCTCGCGATGATCATGGGCCGCACCCGGCCGGACGGCCCGAACTTCTTCGCCGTGTTCCGCGACCTCTCGCAGTCCAAGAAGGGCGAGAGCGAGCTGACGCAGGCCCGCCGCCTCGTCGACGGCGCTGCCAACGCCAAGGCCGACATGCTGGCGCGGATCAGCCACGAGATCCGCACGCCGCTCAACGCCATCATCGGCTTTGCCGAGGTGATGATCTCCGAACGCTTCGGCACGCTCGGCAACGAGCGTTACGGCGAATACATGAAGGACATCCGCGCCTCCGGCGAACGCGTCATCGCGATCATCGACGATTTGCTGGAGCTGTCGCGGATCGAGACCGGCAAGCTCGACCTGAATTTCGCGAATTTGAACCTCAACGACCTCGTCGAAGCCTGCGTGACGGTGATGCAGCCGCAGGCCAATCGCGAGCGCATCATCATCCGTACCTCGCTCGCGCATGCGCTGCCGCAGGTGACGGTGGACGCGCGCGCGATGCGGCAGATCACCATGAACCTGATCTCGAACTCGATCAGGCTCGCCAGCGCCGGCGGCCAGGTGATCGTCTCGACCGCGATGACCGACCGCGGCGAGATCGCGCTTCGCATCCGCGACACCGGCCATGGCCTTTCCGAGCGCGAGGTTGCCGCCGCGATGGAGCCGTTCCGCACGCCGCCGCCCGGCGATGCCGAAGACAATGCGGCGCTCAGCCTGTCGCTGACGAAGGCGCTGGTCGAAGCCAACCGCGCCCGCTTCAACATCAAGAGCGCGGCCCACGGCACGCTGATCGAAGTGGTGTTTTCGCCTGTCGTGGCGGGGGCGTAGGGGAAGTCGCTCAAGCCGTCATTCCGGGGCGCGCCTCTTGGCGCGAGCCCGGAATCCATCGGCCCGCAGCAATGGTGGTGCAATGGATTCCGGGCTCGTCGCTTCGCGACGCCCCGGAATGACGGCCGAGTGATTATGCCGCGCGCACGGTCTCCAGGAACCGGCTGACCTCGATCTTCAGCCGGTTGCTGTCGTTCGACAAGGACTGCGCCGCGGACAGCACCTGCGAGGAGGCGGATCCCGTCTCGGTCGCGCCCTGGCGCACGCTGGAGATGTTGGCGCTGACCTGCGTGGTGCCGGCCGCCGCATTCTGCACGTTGCGCGAGATCTCGCTGGTCGCGGCGCCCTGCTCTTCCACCGCGGCCGCGATGGTGGAGGAGATCTCGGACAGCCGCTCGATGGTGCCGCCGATGGTCTTGATGGCGCCGACGGAGTCCTGCGTGGCGACCTGGATGCTCGAGATCTGCTGGCCGATGTCGCCGGTCGCCTTCGCGGTCTGCTCGGCCAGGGCCTTCACCTCCGAGGCCACCACGGCAAAGCCGCGCCCGGCCTCGCCGGCGCGCGCGGCCTCGATGGTGGCGTTCAGCGCCAGCAGGTTGGTCTGGCCCGCGATCGCATTGATGAGCTCGACGACGTCGCCGATGCGCGCGGCCGCCTTCGACAATTCGCCGACGCGATCGTTGGTCTGTCCGGCCTGGGTGACGGCCTCGTCGGCGATACGCGCGGACGCCTGCACCTGGCGGCTGATCTCGTTGACGGATGCCGTCAGCTCCTCGGCGGCGGAGGCGACCGACTGGACATTGGTCGCCGCCTCTTCGGACGCGGCTTCGACCAGCGTGGCAAGCTCGGTCGACCGGCCGGCGGTCGTGGTCAGCGACGTCGCCGACGCCTCGAGCTCGTTGGCGGCCGAGGACACGGTCTCGACGATCTCGCCGATCGCGCCTTCGAAATCGTCCGCCATCCGGATCATGTCGGCGCGGCGGCGCTCGGCGGCGAGCTTGTCCTGCCTGATCTTCTCCTCGGCTTCCTCGCGCGCCTTCCGCTCGGCATTGATCTTGAAGGTCTCGACGGCTTGTGCGATCTCGCCGATCTCGTCGGCACGGCCGAGCCCCGGCAGCACGATGGCGAAATTGCCGTTGGCGAGCTCGATCATCGCCGCCCGCATCGCGGTCAGCGGCTTCGACACCGAGCGGCCGATGAAGATGCCGAGGCCAAGCACGGTGGATGCGATCAGCGCGATCGCGACCGTGATCCACCATTGAACGGAATCGCGCTCGGCGTCATTGAGACGATCGGCCTCGACGCGGATCGCCTCAACCGATTTCGAAACCTGCTCGATGACGGGCTCTACCGCCGAGAACGCTTCCGACATCTCCTTGAGTTCGACCGCGAGCTTGAGCGCCGTCTCCATCCACGCCGAGACGTCGCGCTGGTAATCGGAGAGCTTCTGCTTCAGCTCGACCTTGGTGCTGTCAGGAATGGTCGCGATGTCGAGGGCGGCCACGAATTCCGCCGCGCGCTTCCTCATGTCGTCGCGATACTTGGCGTCGCGGCGCAACATGAAATCCTTCTCATGCCGGCGCATCATCAGCATGATCACCTTGAGCTGCGAATTCTGCAGCTCGTCGACCTGGCTCTCGATGCCGTGGACGGAGCCGCGCAAGCGGCCTTCGAGCCCGGACTTCTCGTCGAGGCCAAGCTTCTGCCGTTCCTCGACAACCCCGACGAAGCGCGCCTGATAGGTCTTCAGCGAGGCGTTCATTGCATCGATCCGCGCGGCCAGCTCGGGCTTGCCGAGCACCGCGATTTTCCCCGCGCAACGTCTCGATGTCGGCGGCAACCTCCTTCCCGATCTCGACCTGGCGCTGCGCCTTGGCGGCATCGCTGCGCAGCAGGAAGTCCTTCTCGGCGCGGCGTCCCTCGAGCAGCTCGACGGCGATGCGGCTGTTCAGCTCGAACACCGTGCGCGCGTTCTCGGCGGCGTCGCGATAGACGCTCATCGCGCGTTCGCCATAAAGGTGGATGCCGCCGATCAGGACGACGCCGACGACGCCAATGACGCCGATTGCAGTGATCTTGTGAGTGAGCCTGAGCGAGAAGAGCCGCATCGAGTTGCCGGAGCTGGTGGTGGCCGATGCGGTTAATGAAGCGCGAATGCGTAAAACCTTCCGTTAATTTGCGGGCACGTATGAATACGTGCATTTGTCACAATACTCGCCTTTGTGCACGATGGAGTGCACAACGGCAGTTGCACCGCAACGCTTAGCCGGTGCAAGGCGGGCCGAACCATCGCGAGGCGGCCTCAGCAGCCTCCTTTTCACCGGAGGCGCCGTCACTGGCCCATGCGACAAAGCCATCGGGGCGCAGCAGCGCGGCGCTAAGACCCAATCGGTTCCTTGCGTCACCGGCCACGTAGACGATGTGCCCGTTCCAGCGGCCGGCAAGCGCGGCCAGCGACGCACGCACATCGAAGTCCAGCAAGATCCCCTTCGCACGTCTGAGGCGCTCTCCGACCGTCGTCCCGTCACGCAGCTCGAAATCGGGAGCACTGCGGCCGACCAGCGGATGGCTGCCGCCAAGATCGTAGCGGAGCGACACGCCACGGACGCGTTCGGCGAAATAGGTCACGCCGTCGCGGGTCGCGACGAGATCGGCGATGATGCCCCTGAGTGCGCGCGGGCCCGGCGCCGGCCGCATGATCGCGACCTGCGCCCGCGACCAGTCGAGGATCTCAGCGCCGACGGGATGCCGCTCGTGCGAATAGCTATCCAGCAGGCCGGCCGGTGCCGATCCGCGGATGGTCGCCGCCAGCTTCCAGCCTAGATTCATCGCATCGCCGAGGCCGAGATTGAGGCCTTGCCCGCCCAGCGGCGAATGGATGTGGGCAGCATCGCCCGCGAGAAGCACGCGCCCCCGGCGATAGCAGGAGGCCTGATGCGCCCGGTCGGTCCAGGTCGCCGCCAGCCGAAGCGCCTTGACGGTGACATCGGTGCAGGAGACGCGGCGCAGGACGCTCTGCACATGTTCGCGCGTGAGCGGCGCGGTCCGGTGAAAGGCACCGCCGTCGAAGTCCACCATCGCGATCGTTCCCGGCTGGGCATAAGTGTACATGCCCGCCGGCGTGTCGTTGCGGCCCGCATGGAGCTTCGCGGGGTCGGCGAGCTCGACCTCGATGGAATAGCCGGTGAATTCGGGATCGGTGCCGACGAAGTCGAATCCGCCCATCTTGCGCACCGTGCTGCGGCCGCCGTCGCAACCGACGAGCCAGCGGCCGCGGAAAGTCTCCCCCGCCGCATGCACCGTCACGTCCTCGTCCGAAGCGGCAAAGGCAGTGACGCCAAAGCCGCGCCGGATCTCGGCGCCCAGACTGCATGCACGCGCGGCCAGAACGGTTTCCAGCGTTTGCATATCGACGGCCACCGCGGCATCGGCCGGCGTCGGCAAGCGCCAGGGCCATTTCGCGGCATCGATGTCATCCTGAAAGAACTGGAGGCCGGCGAAATGACCGGCGGGCCGTCGCGCCTGCTGCATCCAGTGCGCCGCACTCCTGATCGCGCCGGAGCTCGCGCGTTGCGCTGCCACGATCTCGTCCAGCAAGCCGCGCCGGTGAAAGGCTTCGCAGGTCGGGATCGACAGGCCACGCAGGCCGAACGGGAGTTGTTTCAGCGCCGAATGCGGATCCTGCGCCTGCTCCAGCACGAGGACCGAGACACCGGCGAGCCGCAGCTCGCACGCGAGAAACAGGCCGACAGGGCCCGCGCCGGCAATAATGACGTCGTGGAAATGCGAGGGTTGAGAAATCGAGAAGTGATCGCGCATGAGACGCTCCTGTGGTCGATGTTCGACCGGAGCGTTCCCAGCGCTTGAGAATCACACGGACGAACAATTGAACGCCCGCATGGCGTCCGCTGTTCGTCGTGGGGATCTCGTGCACGAGGCCAAAGACCAGAGCTTTCGTGACCGAAAGGATTTGGGCTTACCAGACCAAATCTGCCTTTTCCGACGGGGGCTGTATAATTTCCCAGCGAGGGATGCGCAATGAAAAAGGCACGGCGCCCGCGACGCCGTGCCTTTCCCATTCACGTGGCCTTGATCGGCCTGATCTTGCTCAGCTGTAGATCTCGAACAGGCCGGCGCCGCCCTGGCCGCCGCCGATGCACATGGTCACCACGCCCCACTTGGCCTTGCGGCGAGCGCCTTCCTGCAGCAGATGGCCGGTGAGACGGGCGCCGGTCATGCCGAAGGGATGGCCGATCGCGATCGAGCCCCCATTGACGTTGTACTTGGCGGGATCGATGCCGAGCTGGTCGCGGCAATACAGGCACTGGCTGGCGAAGGCCTCGTTGAGCTCCCACAGATCGATGTCGTCGATCTTGAGGCCGGTGCGCTTCAAGAGCTTCGGAATCGCGAACACCGGGCCGATACCCATCTCGTCGGGCTCGCAGCCGGCGGTGGCCCAGGCCACGAAGCGGCCGAGCGGCTTGAGACCGCGCTTCTCGGCGTCCTTGGCTTCCATCAGCACCACGGCGGCGGCGCCGTCCGAGAGCTGGCTGGCATTGCCGGCGGTGACGAACTTGCCCGGGCCCTTGACCGGCTCGAGCTTGGCAAGGCCCTCCAGCGTGGTCTCGGGGCGATTGCATTCGTCGCGGTCGACGACATAGTCGACGATGCTCTCCGCCTTGGTCTGCTTGTCGACGACCTTCATCTTGGTCTTCATCGGGACGATCTCGTCCTTGTACTTGCCGGCCTGCTGCGACGCCGCCATGCGGCGCTGCGATTCCAGCGAGAACTCGTCCTGGTATTCGCGGCTGAGCTTGTAGCGCTCGGCGACGATGTCGGCGGTGTCGATCATCGCCATGAAGATGTCGGGTGCGACCTTGAGCAGTTCAGGATCGATCGATTCCTTCGGCGTGCCGCCGCCCGGCATCGAGATGCTCTCGACGCCGCCGGCGACGATGCAGTCGGCGCCGTCGGAGCGGATCGAGTTGGCGGCCATCGCGATGGTCTGCAGGCCCGAGGAGCAGAAGCGGTTCACCGAGACGCCGGCGGTGGTCTTCGGCAGGCCGGCGAGCAGCGCGGCCTGGCGGCCGATGTTCGGCGCGCCATGGGCGCAATTGCCGAGATAGCAGTCCTCGACATAGTCCTTCTCGACGCCGGCGCGATCCACGGCATGCTTGATGGCGTGCGCCGCGAGCGACATCGGCGGCGTGATGTTGAATCCGCCGCGGCCGGATTTCGCCAGGCCGGTGCGCGCATAGGAAACGATGACGGCTTCACGCATTTTCTTGCCTCCCTTGAAGGTACGTTGGTGACAGCTCGGAAGCAGTCTTCGTACACATGGGGACGCAAGGCAACAGAAATAGGCAGCAACAAATACCGCGCTGCGGAACGACCCGATATCATCGCCTGCCGCTCGACAGCCGTATCTTGATAGCTCCGTAGAGTGCGCTGGCGGCAGGCGACAGCGTGTCGTTGCGCCGCCGCACCAGGGCGATCGTGCGGTACAGGACCCGATCGACCAGCGGCACCTCGACCAGGCCGGTCGCGACTGAGGTCGCGTTCATCGCCGCGAGCAGGATTGCCGCGCCGACATTGTCGCTCGCCAGCGCGATCGCGCTCGGCGTGCTCTCGACCACGAAACGGCCTCGCGTCTCCAGCCGCGGCCCTGACGAGCTGCGTTTCGACGATGCGGCGGCTGCCGCTGGCGCCGAGGTTCGAGAAGAGGACGAAATTCCATCAGCTCTGGTGCGATCGCTCGATAGATCCGAGACGAAACAACCGCGGTTGTGATGGAGGACGGCGAGCCCTTGCGAAACCAGAACCTTGAGCGCCTCGCGCACCGGGGTATGGCTGACGCCGAACTCGGCCGCGATCTCGTCCTCTCTCCGCTGCAGATCGCGTCCCGAAGAGAGTCGACGATCATCTCCGTACTGCCTACGGCTCGCAGAGCATAAATAGGAAATAGCTCGCTAAAATTGGAAAAGGACCGAACATCTTCGCTCCTCATTTCGGACTATCGCTGAGCTCTAGAGCGCGTTCGACCGAGGTTTCAAATCGAATAGAGAAAGTGGGTCGGCTATGGACGACGATTGGTGGCTACAGGGATCGTTGAGCATGGCGAACGCCAACCTGGCTGCCGTGCGAAACAGCGCTGCTGTGTTTCTTGAGGGGCTGTCGGCTTGCACTTCCGATAGGCGAGAGCGTTGGACTCTCGAGTGGATAACTGTCGGTGATCGATACCATGCATCTGCCGAAGCCGCCTTCGAGAACAACCTGCGAGATTTAGCCATTGAATTATGGCTTTCCGCACTCACTGCATTCGAGGTGGCGAGGCAGCTCGCCTGTTCGGAGAACCCAGCCGGCGTAAATGTTTCTAACGCGATCGAGAGAAGTTTTACTGCCCTAAGGTCTTGTGCACCTCAACAAGTCGAACGGGTAGAGATCGAGCTTTTCGATCGCGTGTATTCCGTCGGCTATTTTTGCCCGACGGCACACCACGAACGACCGGGACCTGTGGCAATTGTTATTAGCGATGAGGAGTCCTCTCCCGAGGCAGTGGTAGCTCGCCTATTACCTGCCGTAAATAATCGTATCTTGTCGCTTATGGTTGTCAGCGGTGAAGATGTATCGAAGCATCGTATGCTCAAACCCGAGGCCTTCTTGGCGATTTGGCTAGACTATTTGCAATGTCGACCGGACGTTGACGCCGACCGAATGGCTGTCGACGGCGAGGGAATGGCCGCAAGTTATGCGACGTGCATAGCCGCATCCGATCGCAGGGTAGCGGCAGCAGTATGCGATGGCGGCCTCTGGGCTTCGCTCCGTCATCGAGCCAACGTGGCCTGGATGACCGGAGTTTGGGATTTGGTCAGCGAGAGCGCGCGAACGTCCAGTCTGCCGTTGGTGCACCGAATTCCGTGCCCAATTTTCATTGTTGTGGGTGGCCGAGGGCCGCTCGACGAGCAAAATGCGCTTGAATTTAAAGCAGGCTGCAAGCTTGCTGGATGGGACTGCTCTGTCGTGGTATCTCAAGTCGCAGGCGAAGTTGAAAACTTCGTCATAAACGACGACCTTACCCTCGACTGGCTCGAACAGAAGCTGCAATTACGTCGGTAAGTCCGTCCTTGGACTTGTAGAAGAGCAGCTGGATTGAAAAGCTGTAGTTCTCCCCTACGTCTGAGAGGTGACGGTTTCTTGCTCAAGCAATATCTATGGCTAGTAGCCGGGATGCCAACCTGCCATTTTTCGCAATAGCCGCTAAGGACACATTTAGCTCCGCCAGGGATTTCTCGTCGAATTCGTTGAACATCGTCGAATTGAGAGCGAGCTTTCTCTTTGCGAGTTTAGCAAGCTCCGTCTTTGCTTTAGCCGTAAGTGACATCAAAACGTAACGCCCGTCGTCTGCACGGGGCTGTCGTGAAAGCAGTCCGCGCTTCTCGAGGCTCTTCGTTTGGTTGGTGACGAATGGCTGATAGAATTGCAATTTCTGCGCGATGTCCACACCTGCGACACCGCGTCCATCATCTAGCTCTTCGACCGCCATCAAGATCAACCATTGCGGCTCGGTTATTTGGAGGAGCTCGGCCCAGCTTTTGTGGATCTCCTCTAGGTGCGAGTAGATCTCTCTTATGTTCCAAATGAAGTCCTTGATTGCTCGGTCAGGCTTCTTTTCGGTCATGTCAATTCCGACGTGTAGGGAGGGCGGCCGCGAGGTGTTCTAGCTAGATTCTTCCGGCCCGTCTCCAATGTTTCCAGAGTTCATCGAGATGGCCCATGCTGTCCTTAAGCACCTGCCGGCCTGATTGTTGACAAAAGTACTTAATTATCATAATCACATTGGTGTTTAGGAGCGCTTCTTAAATACCACGCAACTAAACCTCCAAAGAAACCCCCGGGGTGCCCACCGGGGGTTTCTCGCGTTCAAATGCCTTAAATTTCCGAAACTTTCAGCAAAAGTCGCCGCGTGGCCCATCGGCAACAGGCCGGCAGGGACGTGTGCTTATGGAAGATAATTAATTGCAGTAATTAATTTTCGGGATTACGTAGAGTGGGTGCGATGGAGGGGGACACCTCGAAGTCGTTTCCGTTCCGCATCCGGAGATCGGATTCGAGCGGACTGCCAATTGAGGAGGGGCGCGCTTCCAAAGCGTAAGGGCTCCGCCAATACAAACCTGGAGGGTAAAGCAAATGAAGTTGACGAAGGGCCTTTTGCTCGGTTCGGTGGTGGGGCTGGTCGCGGTTGGCGGAGCGCGGGCGGCCGATCTCCCTTTGAAGGCCAAGCCGGTCGAATACGTGAAGATCTGCTCCCTGTACGGTGCGGGTTTCTTTTACATCCCGGGCACCGATACCTGCATCAAGCTGGGCGGTTACCTGCGCGTTGATCTCGCGCTGAACACGAACTCGGACTACAATGGTCAGTTCACCTCGGCCAACGGTGCGCGCAACCGCCTGACGAACTACTACACGATGCGCGCTCGTGAAGATCTCAACATCGACACGCGTACCGCGAGCGAATACGGCGTCATCCGTACCTTCTTCGATGGCGTGTTCTCCTGGACGACCGGCAACTATTCCGGCAGCGGCAGCAGCACCGGCTCCACCGTCTATAGCGGTAACCTGGGCCTCAACACCTCAGGTACGACGGCTTCGCTCGTCGGTTCCTCGGTGAACGGAACCGATGGCAACACCTCGGCCGGCTCGCTCGGCGTGTACTATGCCTTCATCCAGTTCGCCGGCTTCACGATGGGCAAGGCCGTGTCGCAGTTCGATGCACCCTGGACCAATTATCCCGGCAACAACTATGACGGTCTTGTCGGCGGTAGCGGCACGGTCACTGGTGTGACGCAGTTGGCCTACACGGCCGACTTCGGACAGGGCGTGACGGCAGCGCTCTCGGTTGAAGATGCGACCGCCTATTATCAAGCGGGAAATA
Source organism: Bradyrhizobium nitroreducens (assembly GCF_002776695.1). Classification (GTDB taxonomy): domain Bacteria; phylum Pseudomonadota; class Alphaproteobacteria; order Rhizobiales; family Xanthobacteraceae; genus Bradyrhizobium; species Bradyrhizobium nitroreducens. Next base: position 4,601,902 of record NZ_LFJC01000003.1, on the reverse strand, counting down.
TCAATATGTCCGGCGCCTCTTCGGCTGGGATTCTTGGCGGTTCATACGGCTCCAACGACACCGGCGGTAGCCGTTCGCCGAACCTGACAGCTATGGTCCGCGTCGATCAGGCCTGGGGTCTGTTCCAGGCGTCGGTGGCTGCGCATGACAACCACGTCGCCTATTACGGCGCGACTGAGACGACCGGGCATCCCGACGACAAGTGGGGTTGGGCGATTCAGCTCGCTCTGTCGATCAAGAATATCCCGACCGGTCCGGGTGACGTGATCAACATCTCGGGCGTCTACACCGACGGTGCAACCCGTTACAACTTCCAGAATCTGGCGGGTAGCAGCTACTCGATGTTCGGTAGTTCAAGCAGCGCCTACGGCAGCATCGGCTTTGCTTCTGCCCCGGACACCGTGTTCGTCACTGGGAGCCAGCAGGAAACCGTCAAGACCTGGGGCTTCCGTGGTGCCTACACACACAACTGGAATCCCTCCTGGAACACCGCGCTCTACGGCGCTTACGCTCAAGCCCAGTACGGCACGCTCGCCAAGACCACGATCTGCGGCGCGAATGGCAACGGTGGCGTGTTCGGTTCGCTCGCCGGCGTTACCGGATGTAACCCGGACTTTGCGATTGGCCAGCTGGGTATCATCACCCGCTGGACTCCCGTCAAGAACCTGACGTTCTCGGCGGATCTCGCCTGGACCCATCTCGACCAGAAGTACTCCGGCACAGTAAACGCCTCCGCCTTCGGCGTGCAGGGCAAACCTGCGGCGACCTATGAATTGAAGGACCAGGACACCTTGACTCTGCTCCTGCGCGCTCAGCGCAACTGGTAAGTTCGGTCTAGCGGACCAGACGGAAGAGCCCCGGCGGGAAACCTCCTGGGCTCTTCTTCTGCGGATACCATTTGAATTTCGTCTCAAGAACCCACTCGCGACGCAATCCTGTCGACAATCCGGCGCGGCTTTATGGGTTCGACCGCTGACGCTACCGCAGTAGCGCCAGCGCGTTCCGCCAATAGACCTCAGAACGTCAGCGCCTTGGCCTGCTTGACCTGCGGCAGGGCCTGCACCTTGGCGAGCAGGTCGGCCGGCACCGCGCCGTCGACCTCGACGAGGGCGATGGCATCGCTGCCGGGCGCGACGCGGCCGAGATGGAAGGTGGCGATGTTGAGCTTGGCGTCGCCGAGCAGGCTTGCGAACCTGCCGATGAAGCCCGGCTTGTCCTCGTTGGTCACGTAGATCATCGACTTGCCGAACTCGGCGTCGACCCGGATGCCCTTGATGTCGACGAGACGCGGCTTGCCGTCGGCATAGACGGTGCCCGAGACCGACCGCTCCTGCCGCTCGGTGGTGACGGTGACGGTGATCAGGCTCTCATAGTCGCTCTGGGCGGCGCGGACGATCTCGTCCACCACCATGCCGCGCTCCTTGGCGATGACGGGCGCGGACACCACGTTGATCTCGCCCAGCATCGGCCGCAGCAGGCCCGACAGCACGGCCGAGGTGATCGCCTTGATCTTCATCTCGGCGACGTGGCCCTCATAGGTGATCTCGACCTTGAGGATGCCGCTCTCGGTGAGCTGGCCGGCAAACGAGCCGAGCTTCTCGGCGAGCGAGATGAACGGCTTCAGCTTCGGCGCTTCTTCCGCTGTGATGGAGGGGAAGTTGACCGCGTTCGAGATCGCGCCCGTGAGCAGGTAGTCCGACATCTGCTCGGCGACCTGAAGCGCGACGTTCTCCTGTGCTTCCGTGGTGGAGGCGCCGAGATGCGGCGTGCAGATCACGTTGGGATGGCCGAACAGGACGTTCTTGGTCGCGGGCTCCTCGACGAAGACGTCGAAGGCGGCGCCGGCGATGTGCTTGGAGTTGAGCGCATCGACCACCGCCTGCTCGTCGACCAGACCGCCGCGGGCGCAGTTGATCAGGCGCACGCCCTTCTTCATCTTGGCGATCGCGGCCGCGTCGATGATGTTCTTGGTCTTCTCGGTGAGCGGAGTGTGCAGCGTGATGAAGTCGGCGCGCTTGAGCAGATCGTCGAGCTCGACCTTCTCGACGCCGATGTCCTTGGCGCGCTCCGGCGACAGGAACGGGTCGAACGCGACCACCTTCATGCGCAGGCCGAGTGCGCGGTCGGCGACGATCGAGCCGATGTTGCCGCAGCCGACGACGCCCAGCACCTTGCCGGTGATCTCGACGCCCATGAAGCGGTTCTTCTCCCACTTGCCGGCCTGGGTCGAGGCGTCGGCCTGCGGGATCTCGCGGGCCAGCGCCAGCATCAGGGTGATGGCGTGCTCGGCGGTCGTGATCGAATTGCCGAACGGCGTGTTCATCACGATGATGCCCTTGGCCGTCGCGGCCGGGATCTCGACATTGTCGACGCCGATGCCGGCGCGGCCGATCACCTTCAGCTTCGCCGCCTTCTCGAGGATCTTGGCGGTCGCCTTGGTCGCGGAGCGGATCGCGAGGCCGTCGTAATTGCCGATGATCTCGGCAAGCTTGTCCTTGTCCTTGCCGAGATTGGGCTGGAAGTCGACCTCGACGCCGCGATCCTTGAAGATCTGCACGGCAGCGGGCGAGAGGGCGTCGGAGATGAGAACTTTGGGCTTGGTCATGGGATGTCTTCCTTCACACCCTCCCCTGGAGGGGGAGGGTCGGCGCGAAGCGCCGGGGTGGGGTGAAGCTGCAACAGAGAAAATCGCCGGTGCGCCGTGTGGAGAGATCACCCCACCCCGCCGCACCTGACGGTGCGTCGACCCTCCCCCTCCAGGGGAGGGTCAGAACATCAGGCTGCCTTGGCGAGCTGCGCCTTGGTCTCGGCGAAAGCCCAGTCGATCCACTGCGTCAGGATCTCGACGTCCTTGGCCTCGACGGTGGCGCCGCACCAGATGCGCAGGCCGGCCGGCGCATCGCGGTAGTAGGCGAAGTCGTAACCGGCGCCTTCCTTTTCGATCAGCGCGACCAGCTTCTTCGAGAACTCCGCCTGGGCGTCGTCCGAGAGCGAGGTGATCGCGGGATCGGTGAACTTCAGGCACACCGAGGTGTTGGAGCGGATCGAAGCGTCCTTGGCCAGGAAGTCGATCCACGGCGTCTTCGCCTTCCAGTCGGCGAGCACCTTGGTGTTGGCGTCGGCACGCGCAATCAGCGCCTTGAGGCCGCCGATCGACTTGGCCCAGTTCAGCGCGTCGAGATAGTCCTCGACGCAGAGCATCGACGGCGTGTTGATGGTCTCGCCGACGAAGATGCCTTCGTTGATCTTGCCGCCCTTGGTCATGCGGAAGATCTTCGGCAGCGGCCAGGCCGGCTTGTAGGTCTCGAGGCGCTCGACGGCGCGGGGCGAGAGGATCAGCATGCCGTGCGCCGCCTCGCCGCCGAGCGCCTTCTGCCAGGAGAAGGTGACGACGTCGAGCTTGGCCCAGTCGAGCGGCTGCGCGAATGCAGCCGAGGTGGCGTCGCAGATGGTCAGGCCTTCGCGGGTCGCACTGATCCAGTTGGCATCAGGCACGCGCACGCCGGAGGTGGTGCCGTTCCAGGTGAAGACGACGTCGCTCTTGGGATCGACCTTGGAGAGGTCGGGGATTTCACCATAGGCTGCGTTGAGCTTGGTGACGTCCTTGAGCTTCAATTCCTTGACGATGTCGCTGACCCAGCCTTCGCCGAAGGATTCCCAGGCGAGCGTGGTGACGGGCCGCGCACCGAGCAGCGACCACAGCGCCATCTCGACCGCCCCGGTATCGGAGGCCGGCACGATGCCGATGCGGTAATCGGCGGGCACTTCAAGCACTTCGCGAGTCAGATCGATCGCCAGCTTGAGCTTGGTCTTGCCGACCTTCGCGCGATGCGAGCGGCCGAGCGCTGCGTCCTTGAGATTTTGGGCGTTCCAGCCGGGGCGCTTGGCGCAGGGGCCGGAGGAGAAATGCGGCACGTTCGGCCGCGAAGCGGGCTTCGCTACAGTCATAGTCTACCCTTCCAGATAGTAAGCCTCCCGTTGGGGGGAGGTGTCCCGCCGCGGCTGATACGGGAAACGGGTAGTTCAGTCAAGGAAGTTCCGGGGCTTCACGCGCGAGTGATGGCGCCTCGGGGGCAATATCCGGTGATTCCACCACGGCAAGCGCATTCAGCAAGTCCGTGGCATCGCTGATCAATTGCGCGGCCCGCCGACGGCTGCCGACTTTCAAAATGCGTTTGTCATTGGCCAGCACGACGTAGTCGTTGCCGACCTTGATGATGGAATAGCTTGTCATCGAAATCCCCGAACCGACCGAGCTCGGTGCCCGACGCTGCCCTAGCACCGTTCGTTCCCCGTTCAACATGAACGACAGCTGGGTAGTTTACCGGCTCTTAACATGAACGAACGCGCGATCCGATTTCGCTGTTCGAGCAACGGGCGCGGGATGCTGGCTCAAAAGCGGACAGTCATACCGACGTGGCTGCCTGTGAATCCGAGCCGCTTGTAGAAGCGTTGCGCGTCGACGCGGCTCGCATGCGTCAGCAGCTCCACGAGATTGCAGCCACGCGCCTTCGCTTCCGTCACCGCCCATTGCACCAACTGCTCGCCGATGCCGCGGCTGCGGCAATCGGTGGCGACACGCACGTCCTCGAGCAGACCGCGCACGCCGCCTTGCGAGCTGATGCCAGCAAGGACGGCGAGTTGCAGGCAGCCGACCACCCTGCCCTCGCTCTCGGCGACGACGAGCGTCAGGTTCGGATCGCGCTCGACGCGCTCGAATGCCGCGTAATAAGGCGCGGGCAGCGGATCCTCGACGCGCTCGCGGGCGCGCCCGAGATGGTCGTCGGCGAGCATCGCCACGATCGCCGGAACGTCCTCGCGGCGCGCGGGACGGATCGAGACGGACTTGTCGTTCATACGGGAAACTCCGGAGTCAGCGTGCCGGCGGCAGACCGAGAATGGCCTCGACTTCGTCAATCCAACGGCGAAGCGAAGCGTACCGGCCGAGATCGAAGCCGCCCTCATGCGCCACGCGGGTATAGGCGAGCAGCGAGATGTCGGCGAGCGATACCGCCTCGCCGGCAAAGAAGCGGCTGGCTGAAAGATGCTGCTCCATGCGGTCGAGCGCCGCATAGCCGCGCTTGACCTTTTCCGGATCGAGCTCGGAGGCGTCCTTGCCGAGATAGACGAGAAGGAAGCGGCACACCGCGATATAGGGCTCGTGGCTGTATTGCTCCCAGAACAGCCATTCGTCCATCTTGGCGGCCGTGAAGGCGTCGCGCGGGACGAGTGCGCTGTCGCGGGCGAGATAGCGGATGATGGCATTGGACTGCGCCAGCGTGCGGCCGTCGTCGAAGGCGACGGTGGGCACCTGGCCGGCACCGTTCATGGCGAGGAATTGCGGCGTGCGGGTCTCGCCCTTGCGGGTGTCGACCTCGATCCACTGATAGGGCAATGCGAGCTTGTCGCACACCCACTTCACCTTCAGGCAATTTCCGGAATTGCTGTCGCCGTAGATCTTCATCGCTCCGCCCCGCTGTGGAGCGACAGAGCATCAGGACGACGCAGCCGTGTCAACCGGCTGCAAACGCGGGCCTAGAATTTGTAACCGGCGCCGACGCGGAAATTGTTCAGGTTGACGGAGATGTTCTTGGCGTTCGAGAAGCCGACATGCTCCCACTCGCCGCGCAGGATCACGCAGTCGAGCAGCGCGTATTCGATACCGATGCCGCCCGTCCATCCATAGATGAAGCTGTTCACGCGCTGCTCGGTCTGCGTCATCGTGCCGGAGCCGATGGTCGTACGCGTCGTGACGCCGGTGTTGGGATCGGTGAAGTCGTCGTATTTCAGATACGACACCGTCGCGAACCTCGACACGTCGGCGCGTCCGATCGCAAGGCCGCCGAACGCATAAGGCATGAAGTCTCCGCCGGACCAACCAATCCGACCGCGGAAGGTCGCATAGTCCTTGAGCTGCAACGCAGCGCCGCCGCCGAGAGTCGTGTTGTAGGTGTAGAGGTGATTGGTCGGCGCGGTTTCACCGGCGATCAACCGCGTCATGGAATCGCTTGCGGTGCTGCCGAGATTGTTCATGTAGCTGTAATTGGCTTCAACGCCCATCACGGCGTCGTAGAACTGCCAGTTGCGACCGACATACGCACCGAACCCCGTGGCCTGGACGTGGTTCTTCGGCAACAGCGACCACCCTCCAACCGGAGCCTGCAGGATGCTGTCGCGCAGCATGAAATCCGTCATCGATTTCGGCGCGCGACTGAAGTCCATCTCGGTCGTGGCATATCCAAACTGACCGCCGACGTAGAAGCCATCCCAATTGACGGAGGACTTCGACAGACCGTCGGTAAAGCCGCCGCGCAGGATCGGCAGATCCGGCATGTCAGCCGCGTGCGCGGTAGACACCGTCCCCAACATCACCGCCGCCAACAAAAGCCCACGCATCGCAACGCTCCATCGAACTCGAACTTTCGCTCGTGATCATGGCTCGTTAACCTTAACCAATGGTTGCGTCGGGCGCCTTCGTCGCTACTCGCCATGAAAAATACGCAAAGCAAAACGGCGCGGGATGCTCCCGCGCCGTTAAGAAGTCCTAACCGATGAGGCCGACGATCAGCCCTTGGTGACCAGCGGCGGCGGCATGTAGGCCGGCGGGCTGTTGAGGTCCCAGCGCACGCCGAGCTTGATGTCGTGCGAGGTGAGCTCCTTGATCTTGATCGAGGTCGGGCCGGAAGCGCTGTTGTCGAACAGGCGGTAGTTACCGGGCGCGGCGTCGCCGAGGTTCATGTAGCTGTAGGCCAGTTCGACGGTGAACCCGGGATTGACCTTGTAGGCAAGACCGGCGTGAGCGGCCCAGGCGAAATTCCACTTACCGTTGTCGGCGAAGTAGGCGACGCTGTTGTTGAGCAGCGGGTTGTAGGACACGCCGTCGTCACGGAAGCCGCTGATCTTGTTGTACGAGCCGCCGACACCGGCACCGATGAACGGGGTGATGCACCACCAGGTGCCGAGGTCGACATAGGCGTTGGCCATCACGACCCACTCGGACTTGCTGCCGCTGTAATTGTTGACGCCGACGAAGCCGGGGCCGACGACGTTGTCGCTGCCGTGCAGATTGGATTTGCCACGGTACTGGCCGATCACGTCGGCGCGGAACCAGTTGTTGAAGCGATAGCCGACGCCGAGATCGAACAGCCCAGCCGAGTCGAAGCCGAGGCCTTCCGTCGACTTCGAATATCCGGCCGGCAGGGCGCTATCGATGCGCTTGGCGCTCTGATTGGTCATACCGACGTCACCGCGCAGATACCAGCCGCCGAAATCGGCGGGCGGAGCGGGCGGCGCGTACATCGGAGGGGGCGGGGCGATCGGCATGTCGGCGGCGAACGCCATCGACGAGATCAGGGTTGCCGCACCCGCGGCAAGGAGAGACATAACGCTACGCATTGGCTTCGTCCTTATGGCCGGTGAGGCTCAATACGATCGCCTCACGTTCTGGAAACTCACGGACGGGACGATGCCATCAAATGTTTAAGCGCCACTTAACCCTAATTTTTAAGGTTGATTTTTTCTGACTGCTCGCGCGGACGGATGGAAAGCGTTGCAAAAACGCATCGCCTCGCGCCAGCAATTGCTAACGATGTGTGAAGCTGCGCTGCAACGAGAGAGGAAAAATTAACGCACGTGCCGCGGCAGCTTGGGCAGGAACACCGCAAGCAGGCCGATCGCCGGCAGATAGGCACAGACCTGGTAGACGAACTCGATCGAGGTGTGGTCGGCGAGCTTGCCGAGCACGGCGGCCCCCAGCCCTCCGATGCCGAAGGCGACGCCGAAGAACACGCCCGAGATCATGCCGAAGCGATGCGGCACCAGTTCCTGCGCGAACACGATGATCGACGACGTCGTCGAGGAGATGATGAGGCCGATGACGACGCTGAGCACGGCGCTCGCATGGAGGCCGGCATAGGGCAGCGCCAGCGTGAACGGCAGCGCGCCCAGGATCGAGATCCAGATCACGATCTTGCGGCCGAAGCGATCGCCAAGAGGACCGCCGAAGAACGCACCGACCGCATTCGCCGCAAGGAAGATGAAGAGATAGATCTGGGCGGCCTGGGTCGACACGCCGAAACGGTCGATCAGATAGAAGATGTAGTAGCTCGACAGGCTCGAGACGTAGAGCTGCTTGGAGAACAGCAGCGCCACCAGCACGAGCAGCGCGAGCACGACGCGGCGCGAGCTCGGCGCGTCGGGATGGGCCTGAACCGCCGCCGTCTTCCTGGCCTTGATCTGCGGCGCATACCAGCGACCGATGCGCCAGAGGATGAGAATCGCCAGGAACGCGATCGAGGAGAACCAGGCGATGCTGCCCTGCCCGAACGGCACCACGATCAGCGCCGCCAGCACCGGCCCCATCGAGGTGCCGAAACTGCCGCCGAGCTGAAACACCGATTGCGCAAAGCCGTAGCGGCCGCCGGAAGCGAGCCGCGCGATGCGCGCCGATTCCGGGTGAAACACCGCCGAGCCGAGGCCGACGAAGGCCGCCGCAACGAGAATGACCAGGTATTGCTGCGCGACGCTGAGCAGCAGCAGGCCGAAGAAGGTCGAGGCCATGCCGATCGCCAGCGAATAAGGCTGCGCCTTCTTGTCGGTGTAGTGCCCGACCACCGGCTGCAGCAGCGAGGCCGTGAACTGGAAGGCCAGCGTGATCATGCCGATCTGCGCGAAGTCGAGCGCGTAGGTGTCCTTCAAGATCGGATACACCGAGGCGATCAGCGACTGCATGGTGTCGTTGAGGAAGTGCGAGACGCTGATGCCGGCGAGCACGACATAGGCCGGCCCCGCTGCCTTGGCAGCGGCGGGCGCGACGTCGGCGACGACGACGGGCTCGGTCAGCGTTTCCTCTGAGACGACGACAGGCTTGTTCAACGCAGCATCCCGGCGCGGCCGATTGCCGCGACCTCGTAGGTACGATGCAGGCGGCGGAGGAACCAGCGCCAATCGCAAATGGCTGGGATGCGCTCTTCTGCCCCTCTCCCCTTGTGGGAGAGGGTGGCTCGCCGCGTAGCGGCGAGACGGGTGAGGGGTATCTCTCCGCGAGCAATGCTGCCGAATAGAGTTTTCGGATGCATACCCCTCATCCGGCGCTTCGCGCCACCTTCTCCCACAAGGGGAGAAGGAAGAATTCAGGCCGCGGCCTGCCCCAAGGCGGAGACGATGGTGTCGACGACGTCCTCGACCAGGATGCGGTCCTCGCCCTCGCCCATGACGCGGATCACCGGCTCGGTGCCGGAGGAGCGGATCAGGAGGCGGCCGTGGCCGTTGAGGCGCTTCTCGCCGTCGGAGATTGCCGATTTGACGTCGGAATCGTCGAGCGGCTTGCCGCCCTTGTGGCGGACGTTCTTGAGGATCTGCGGCAGCGGATCGAAGCGGTGGCAGACTTCCGAAACCGGCCGGCGCAGCTTCTGCACCACCGCGAGCACCTGCAGCGCCGCGACGAAGCCGTCGCCGGTGGTGGCGTAGTCTGACAGGATGATGTGGCCCGACTGCTCGCCGCCGAGATTGTAGCCGCCGCTCAGCATCTGCTCGAGCACGTAGCGATCACCGACCGGCGTGCGCACGAGATCGAGCCCCTGCCCTTTCAGGAAGCGCTCCAGCCCGAGATTGGACATCACGGTGGCGACGATGCCGGGACGCGACAGCCGGCCGTCTTCCTTCCAGCTCTGCGCGATCACCGCGAGCAGCTGGTCGCCGTCGACGATGTGGCCGCGCTCGTCGACCAGGATGACGCGATCGGCATCACCGTCGAGCGCAATGCCGATGTCGGCGCGCATCTCGCGCACCTTCTTCGACAGCGCCTCCGGCGAAGTCGAGCCGCATTCCTTGTTGATGTTGAAGCCGTCGGGTTCGACCCCGATCGGCACGACGTCGGCACCCAATTCCCACAGCGCTTCCGGCACCACCTTGTAGGCCGCGCCGTTGGCGCAATCGATCACGACGCGCAGGCCGTCCAGCGACAGATCGCGCGGCAGCGTGCGCTTGGCGAATTCGATGTAGCGGTCATGCACGCCGTCGATGCGGCGGGCCCGGCCGAGGCTCGCGCTTTGTGCGAGACGCTTGTCGATGGGCTCGTCGAGCAGTTGCTCGATCTGCCGCTCGACGTCGTCGGAAAGCTTGAAGCCTTGCGGCCCGAACAGCTTGATGCCGTTGTCCTCGAACAGATTGTGCGAGGCCGAGATCATGACGCCGAGATCGGCGCGCATCGACTTGGTCAGCATCGCGACCGCCGGCGTCGGCATCGGGCCGACCAGCAGCACGTCCATGCCGACCGAGGTGAAGCCCGCGACCATGGCGTATTCGATCATGTAGCCTGACAGGCGGGTGTCCTTGCCGATCACGACCCGGTGGCGATGGTCGCCGCGTTGAAACGCAAGGCCTGCGGCCTGGCCGACCTTGAGCGCGAGCTCCGGCGTGATCAGTCCGTTGGCGCGGCCCCGAATCCCGTCCGTCCCGAAATATTTGCGACTCATATCGTCCCCCAACGCAACAACCAGGGGATCCCCTCGACAACCACGGGATGCCCGAACGGACCCCGCATCCCTGATTTGCTGGCGTCTTATAAGCCTTGCGCGGCTAACTTGGCTTCAAAAAATATGATGAATCATTACGGAACCGGGCACGCGACCATCCCGGTAACGCATTGTTAACACTGTATTTCCTGCGATAACGTCGGAATGAGGCGGAACCGGCCCTAGCCGCTGCGCTTCACATGGCCGTCCTGGCGGCTCGGCGCCGGCTGGGTGACGTTGACGGGATCGGACCCCGGAAAAGTCTCCTCCAGCCCCTCTTCCAGGGCTTCCTCGAGATCATGCTTTTCCTTGATCTCTTCCGGCGAAGGTCCGGCGTGCGGCTTGGTCATGGCGCTCTCCTGCAAAACCTTCTGCAAACGATTTGGCTGCGCATCCAACCATGCTAGATGACCCCGAAATCTTCCGATGCAAGACTGTTGGGTCAAGGACGGGCCGGGGAACGATCATGAAACATATCACCTGTATCGACGATCTTCGCGCGCTGCATAAACGCCGCGTGCCGAAGGCCTTCTTCGACTATTGCGACCGCGGCTCCTATGCCGAGGAGACGCTGCGCGCCAATCGCGAGGACATGCAGGCAATCAAGTTCCGCCAGCGCATCCTGGTCGACGTCTCCAAGCGCGACACCTCGACCACGATCCTCGGCGAGCCCTCGACCATGCCGCTGATGCTCGCACCCGTCGGCTTGCTCGGCATGCAGCATGGCGACGGCGAGATCCACGCCTGCCGCGCCGCGCAGGCCGCCGGCATCCCGTTCACGCAATCGACCATGTCGATCTGCTCGATCGAGGACATCGCCGCCAATGTCGAGAAGCCGTTCTGGTTCCAGCTCTACGTGATGAAGGACCGCGGCTTCATCAAGGAACTGATCCAGCGCGCGATGGCGGCCAAGTGCAGCGCGCTGGTGCTCACCGTGGACCTGCAGGTGATCGGCCAGCGCCACCAGGACATCAAGAACGGCATGACGGTGCCGCCGGAATGGTCGCTGTCGAAGCTGCTGGATTTCGCCAGCAAGCCGGCCTGGGTGTCGGGCGTGCTCCAGGGCAAGCGCCGCACCTTCGGCAATCTCGCAGGTCACCTGAAGGTCAGCGACGACATCACCTCGCTGTCGACCTGGATCAACTCGCAGTTCGACACCTCGCTGAACTGGAACGACATCGAGTGGATCCGCTCGATCTGGCCCGGCAAGCTGATCCTGAAGGGCATCCTCGACGTCGAGGACGCCGAGCTCGCCGCAAAGACCGGCGCGCAGGCGCTGGTGGTCTCCAACCATGGCGGCCGTCAGCTCGACGGCGCGCCGTCCTCGATCGAGGTGCTGCCGGAGATCGCCGATGCCGTCGGTGACAAGATGGAGATCATGTTCGACGGCGGCATCCGCTCCGGCCAGGACGTGATGCGCGCGCTCGCGCTCGGTGCCAAGTCCTGCATGATCGGCCGCGCCTATGCCTATGGCCTCGGCGCCGGCGGCCAGGCCGGCGTCGCCAAGGCGATCGACATCATCCAGAAGGAATTGCTCACCACCATGGGCCTGTGCGGCGTCAACAAGATCGACGAGATCGACGATCAGATCATTGCGGTGTGAGGCGTCTGCCGGGATGCCGCAGCAGTAATCACTGTCGTCCCGGACAAGCGCGCCCGAAGCGCGCGAAGATCCGGGAACCATAGCCACAGGCGGGTGTGGCTACGAGGACTCGGAGTGACCTGCTTCGCGTAACAACTTTTTCCTGTGGTCATGGGTCCCGGATCTGCGCTGACGCTTGTCCGGGACGACGGCGAAGGTGTGGCTGTAGCTCCGCTCACATCGGCGGCGTCAGGCCGTCGCGGCCGACGCTGACGCGGTTGGTCTCGAACGAGCCGTCCGGCAATTGCTTCATGAAGGCGATGACTTTGGCGCCCGGCTTCAACTCGGATTTGTCGCTCGGCACGAAGGTCACCACCGGCGTGTTGTCGGCGACGAAGACTTTCTTCTCACCGTCCTTGTACTTGACGAGCAGCGTATGACCGTCATTGCCGACGACGCTTTCCGCCACCGTCGCATTGGTCATGCTCGAATTCGGCTTGAGGTCCCAGGGCCGCGAGCCCTCGCCGGTGCCGCGCATGCTCTCCGGAAAGACGTGCACCTCGACGGCGTTCTGGCCGCCGTCCGGTCCCGGCACCGTGGTGGCACCGATGAACGAGCCCGGCTTGATGTCGGCGAGTGAAATCTTGGTAATGCCAGATACGTTCACGTCCGCAGCGATGTGCAGCTTGACGTCCTCGCCGCTGCGCGACTTGACCTGCATCGTGTCGCCGTTGACGGCTTCAATGGTGCCGCGCACCCGCGTCGGCACCGGCGCCCTTTGGGCGAAGGCGCAGTAAGTCGAGACGGCCACCATCGCGACGGCGATCAGTGGACGTGTGAAAGTTGCACGTTGAATGGCCATAACGGTCTCCGATTGTCCCACGACGTTAGAACTCCGGAGATAGGGTGCTATTCGCCGCGCCCCTCTCAAGTCTTTGTGAGATCGGCCTCGACCAGCGCCCGCAACTCGGCGGTGACCTCCGGCCGCCGGCCGAACCACAGCTCGAAGCCGCGCACCGCCTGATGCAGCAGCATGCCGAGCCCGTCGGCGGTCTTCAGGCCACGCGCAGTTGCGGCGGCGAGCAGCGGCGTCACCAACGGCACATAGACGAGATCGGCGACGACCGCAGCCAGCGGCAGGCGCGCGACGTCGATATCCAGTGACGGCTGGCCGTGCATGCCGAGCGAGGTCGTGTTCACGAGAAGTTTGGCGCGCGGCAGCACGTCGTCGATCGCGTTCCATGTCACGGGATGCACGTTCGGCCCGAACTGCTGCGCCAGCGTCTCGGCTCGCGCGATGGTGCGGTTGGCGAGATGCACGCGCTTGATGCCGCGCTCGAGCAACCCGAACACGACCGCACGCGAGGAGCCGCCGGCGCCCAGCAACAGCGCCTCGTCGGCTGCGTCCCAGCCAGGCGCGCTGGCATCGAGATTGTTGATGAAGCCTTCGACGTCGGTGTTGGTCGAGCGCAGCTCGCCGTCGGCAAACCAAAGCGTATTGGCCGCGCCCACGGCCCTGGCGCGGGCATCGGGCGTCGACAGCGCCAGCACGCCTTCCTTGTGCGGGATGGTGACGTTGGCGCCGACGAAGCCGCGCAAGGACAGCCGCAGCACGAAATCCCTGAGGTCCTCGGGCGGCACCGCCTCGATCAGATAGCCGCCTTCAATGCCGAGCGTACGCAACCAGTAATGATGGATCAGCGGCGAGCGCGAATGCGCGGCCGGCCATCCGATCAGACAGGCTGCAGGAGCTTTGGGCGCGGTCATCTTGTCCTCGGGGTCGTATTCCCGAGGCGATCCATTTCGCGTCGCGCCCGCTCTGTCAAGCGCGCGGGCGCCGCAGCGTCAGGTCGGGGCTGCCTCGTCGGCCACCCCGCCCTTGATATCGGCAATGGCACGCTCGAGGCTCTGGCGATAACGCGCGCGCGGCGGCGTTACGCCGTGGGTGAGCAGCGCGCGGCGGACCGCGGGCGAGGCCCCCGTGATGAACAGCCTGATGCCCTGGCGGTGCGCCTTGGCGGCGACGCGGCCGAGCACGTTGGCCGCCGTCGAATCCAGGAACGGCACCGCGGCGAAATCGATCACGAAGGCCTTGCGCCTGTCGGCGACCTCGTCGAGCACGCTGCCGATGGCGGAGGCGGCGCCGAAGAAGAACGCACCGGTGATGCGATAGACCAGCACGTCACGATCGACCGCGAGGGCGGAATCGTAGGGAACGCGATCGCCATTGCCGTCGTCGGGACGGTCGGTCTCGACCAGCGGCGAGCGTTCCTCGATGCCGGTCATCTCGGCCATGCGATGGATGAACAGCACCGCGCCGAGCGCGAAGCCGACCAGGATGCCTTCGGTGAGATCGCGGAAGATCGTCAGCAGGAAGGTCGCGAGCAGGACGACGGCATCAGCCCATGACGAACGCAGCAGCGTGGCGAACTCATGCTTCTCCGCCATGGTCCAGGCCACCACGACCAGCACCGAGGCGAGCGCGGCGAGCGGAATGTAGCTCGCAAGCGGCGCCGCGATCAGCATGAACAGCAGCAGGAAGACCGAATGCAGCATGCCCGCAAGCGGCCCTCGGGCGCCGGCCCGGATGTTGGTCGCGGTGCGCGCGATCAGGCCGGTGACGCAGATGCCGCCGAACAGCGCCGAGCCGATATTGGCCGCGCCTTGCGCCACCAGCTCGCAATTGGAGCGGTGACGGCGCCCGGTCATGCCGTCGGCGACCACCGCGGATAGCAGCGATTCGATGGCGGCGAGCAGCGCGAACGCGATCGCATCCGGCAGCACTGCGGTCACCTTCGCGATCGAGAACGCCGGCAGCGCAGGTGACGGCAATTCGCGCGGAATGCCGCCGAAGCGCGAGCCGATGGTCTCGACCGGCAGCGAGAACACCGCACACACGACGGCCGCGAACACGACCGCGATCAGGATCCCGGGCCAGGAGGGCCGCCAGATCCGCAAGGCCGCGATGATGGCAATACTGACGACGGCGACCGCGACGGCGAACGGATTGATGGTGGGAAGGCCAGCCGCCAGCGCGACGAGTTTCGGCACGAACTCACTGGGTTCTTTCCCCGCGAGAGTGATTCCGCCGAGATCGCGAAGCTGGCTGGCGAAGATGATCACGGCGATGCCGGCAGTGAAGCCGACCGTCACCGGATAGGGAATGAACTTGATGTAGGTGCCGACCCGCAGCAGGCCCGCGGCGATCAGGAACAGGCCCGCCATCAGAGTGGCGAGGATGACCCCGTCGACGCCGTGGCGCTCCGCGGTCGCGGCGACGAGGACGATGAACGCGCCCGCAGGTCCCCCGATCTGGAAGCGGCTGCCGCCGAGCAGGGAGGCGATGAAGCCGCCGGCAACGGCGGTGTAGAGGCCGCGGTCCGGCGTGACACCCGAGGCGATCGCGATCGCCATCGAGAGCGGCAGCGCCACGATCGCAACCGTCAGACCTGCGAAGACGTCGGCGCGCAGATCCGCAAGCCCATAGCCCTCGCGCCATACGGTCACGAGCTTTGGCAGATAGAGTTCGGTAAAGGTCGGCTGCCGAAGCCCGTGCAGCTTGCCTGCGTGTTCGCCCGTGATGCTCATGCCCACAATGCTCCGATGCATCGTGCGGCCGCGTATCGGGGCGCGACGGTGCGTTGGTTCAACCTGCTCCGAGCATGATCATCGCGGGATCACGCTCCCACCCGGCGTGGAGGCCCCGGCTCTTTCAGCCGAACACCACGTCCGCCGCCTTCGCTGCGCGCCTGTTCGCCGATCAGCTCGACGCCGGCCCGCTCGAACGCCTCGACCACCCTCATCAGGGTCTCGACCACGCCGCGAACGTTGCCAGTGCTCGCCTCCATCCGCTGGATGGTCGGCAACGACACGCCTGCGAGTTCCGCCAAGGCTCTCTGGTCAATGCCGAGCAGCGCGCGGGCTGCCCGCATCTGGAATGACGTGATCACCTTAGCCTCACGTATCAACGCTTATAAGTGATATCTAGAACGTGCACAATGATGTAAAATACATCATTGTGCGATAAACGCAAGGGCCGCCTGCGTGATGCAGCCGTGCGCGGAGACCCCGCTCTCGTGTCCCGACGCAGCGCAGCACGAAATGATGAGCTGCAGAGCCGGGACCCAAGCAGCGGCGAACTCCGTGGCTTTCTGGGTCCCGGCTCTGCGCAACAATGCTGCGCAGAGCAGCGCGTCCGGGACACGCTGCAGGGATCAGCGCACCCTCCCCCCGCGAGTGCGGAGAGAGTTGCGTCTCGTCAGATCACGCCGCGTGCTGATGCGCGGCGATGATCTGGTCGGCGGCACGTCCCGTGACTTCGGCCATGTGGTCGAACGTTCGGATGAAGCTGCCGGCGCCGGCGGTGGCGGAGCGCAGCTCCACGATCAATTCGCCGATTTCGGCCTCCGGCATCATGGCGCGGACGCAATCCCAGCCGCTCCAGCCCTCGCGGGTGTCGAAGCCGAGGATCTGGCCGCGCCGCGCCGACAGGATCGCGTTGATCTTGGCGGTCGCATCGGTCGGGCAGACGATCTCGACCACGTGGATCGGCTCCAGCAGCACCGGCTGGCATTGCGGCAGGCCTTCGTTGAGCCCGATCCGCGCCGCGGTACGGAAGGCGAGATCGGAGCTATCGACGCTGTGATAGGAGCCGTCGGTCAGCGTCACCTGCACATCGGTGACGGGGAAGCCGAGCGGACCGCGCGCCAGCCCGTCGACGACGCCCTCTTCCACCGCTCCGATGTAGTTGCGCGGCACAGCGCCGCCGACGACTTTCTCCGCGAACTTGAATCCCTCACCACGCGGCAGCGGCTTGATGTCGAGCACGACGTCGCCGAACTGGCCGTGGCCACCGGACTGCTTCTTGTGGCGGCCACGCTGGACGATCGGCTTGCGGATGGTCTCCTGGTAGCCGATCGCAGGAGGATGGGAGTTGATCTTGACGCCGAAGCGGTCGCGGAGCCGCTCGCTTGCGACGCGCAAGTGCATCTCGCCCTGTCCCCACAGCACGGTGTCGTGGGTCTGGGCGTTCATCACGATGACGAGCGAGGGATCCTCCTCGTGCAGCCGCGTCAGTGCCTGGCCGAGCTTCACATCATCCTTGCGATCGATCGCCGCAACGGAAATCGCGAGCACCGGGGGCATGGGTTCTGCCGCGGCGAGCGCGGCCGGCGGGGTCTTGCCGCTCGAGACCGTGTCGCCGGTCTTGATGGGGTCGAGCTTGGCGAGCGCCACCGTGTCACCGGCTTCGGCCGAGGCACGCTTGGTGTCGTACGCGCCGTTGACGGCGAGGATGCCGGAGATGCGCCCTGCCCCGCCGGAGGCGGATTGCAACGTCGCACCGTCATCGAGATGGCCGGCGAGCAGCCGCGTCAGCGACAGCTTTCCACCATGCTGCGAATGCAGCGTCTTGAACACGAAGCCGAGCGCGTCCTTGCTCTCGGTTACGCCGAGTCGTTTTGCGGTCTCGGCAATGCCGGGCGCCTCATGGCGCAGCGCCTTCATCAGGCGCAGCACGCCGTTTTCGCGCGCGGCCGCCCCGAGAAGAACGGGGCAGATCAGCCCCTCGCGCAATTCGCGGGCGAGGTCGTCGAACACGGCATCGCGCGGCGGCTGAATGTCCTCGAGCAATTGCTCCATCAGCGCATCGTCGTGATCGGCGAGCTTCTCCAGCATCGAGAAACGGGCTTCCTTCTCGCGATCGAGATTGCCGCCTTCGAGCGCGACCACCTCGGAGGCCTTGTGCTCGCGATAGATGAAGGCGCGCTCCAGCGCGAGATCGACGAAGCCCTCGATCAGCTCTCCCTTCCAGATCGGGATCTGGCGCAGTACCAGCGGCACGCGGGAGGCGGGCTGTAGCATTGCGAGCGTCTCGCGGATACGCTGGCTCGCGCGGTCGATCTTGTTGAGGAACAGGAAACGCGGGATCTTCAGCTCCTCCAACTCGCGCAGGATGATCTGAAGCTGCGGCAGCTTCTTCTCGTCGGCTTCGCAGACCACGACCGCGGCATCGACCGCGGGCAGCGCGGCGCGCATGTCGTGGGCGAATTCGACGGAACCGGGACAGTCGAGGAAGGTGTAGCTGTCGCCCATGAAACTCGTGGTGGCGGCAGTCAGCCCGACGGTCATCTTGTGATGACGGGCCTCGGGCGTGGCGTCGCCGACGGAAGTTCCGGCATCGACGCTGCCGGCGCGCGGGATCGCGCCCGTTCGCGCCAATATTGCTTCGAGAAGTGTGGTTTTACCGCTTTGGAAAGGGCCCACCAGCGCGATGCACCGTGGACCTCGGGGACTTCTGACGTCATGTCCCATTCGCCGCCTCCTTGGTGTGGAGCTCGGCCCATGATTGGGTCGGCAAGCGCAGATGCTCTGCCCGTCCCCGAGATTTGGCAAGCGTCAAACGTCGCTGCGGTGCGTCGTCAGTTCGATCAAGTTTTATAGTGCCTGATGAGATCAGGTCGGCCCGTCGGCCATGTTTCACCTCTCCCCAGCGGGAGAGGTGAAAGCAGCTCCGCCCTTGGCGCTCAGCGGCCCGGACGGAGTTCCAGGCTTTCGAGGCCGGCGGCGACGTTGAGGCCGACCTGCCCCTGCACGCTGAGCGGCTGGAGCGCGATCGAATTGTTGGAGCCGCCGACCAGCACGTTGCCGCCCAAGCCGACACCGACCGAGGCACTGCCCTGCGCACCGGCATAATTGCCGGAGAGATCGCCGGGGCCGAGCCGGTCGACCGGCGCGAACACGCCCCACGCCAAAGCCGTCTCCTGGGTAATGCCGATGTCGAGACCCACTTTGCGGATCGTCGCCACGTAGCGATCGTCGGGCAGACCGTCGGCGCGCAGCACGCAGCCGAGATGGGTCACCGATCCCACGATGAAGCCGACGCTGGCGCCGCCACGGCATTCGAGCACGCCGACCCGCGCCATCCGCTGCTGCGCACTGCCGCTGACGCTGGAGGCAACGAGGCTGGCGACGGCGAGCCCGGCAAAGATGAACGAACGGCGCATGAAATATCTCCGGCAATGATGTGATGCGAGCAGAGAGCGCCCACCCGCATTGCGCGTCTATGCCACAAGAGTCTTGGGGGTGCCAGATTGAACGAGGCGAATTGGTGCCGTCTTCCCTTCTCCCCTTGTGGGAGAAGGTGGCGCGAAGCGCCGGATGAGGGGTATCTCTCCGCGACTGCAATTGGCAGAAGGACTCGCGGAGAGGACCCCTCACCCGTCTCGCCGCTTCGGGGGAGATTGCGCACGGCACACAAAAAAGACCCGCCGAAGCGGGCCTTTCCAGTTTGCGCCTGTCGCGCCAAGCTTACCGCAGATTGCCGCAGAAGCGCTGGATGCGCTTGCAGGCGTCTTCGAGATCGGAAGTCTTGGTCGCGTAGGAGATGCGGAACGCAGGTCCGAGGCCGAAAGCCGAACCCTGCACCACGGCGACGCCTTCGGTCTCCAGCAGCTCGGTGACGAAGTCCTCGTCATTGGCGATCACCTTGCCCGACGGCGCGGTCTTGCCGATCGTTCCGGCGCAGGACGGATAGACGTAGAACGCGCCCTCGGGACGCGGGCATTCGATCCCCTTGGCCTGGTTGAGCATGGAGACGACGAGGTCGCGCCGTTCCTTGAACACCTTGTTGTTGGCGGGGATGAAGTCCTGCGGACCGTTCAGCGCCTCGACCGAAGCCCACTGCGCGATCGAGCAGGGGTTCGAGGTCGACTGCGACTGGATCGTCGCCATCGCCTTGATCAGCTGCGCGGGGCCGCCGGCATAACCGATGCGCCAGCCGGTCATGCAATAGGCCTTCGACACGCCGTTCACGGTGAGCGTGCGATCGTAGAGTTTCGGCTCGACCTGCGCGACCGTGGTGAACTGGAAGTCGTCATAGACGAGGTGCTCGTACATGTCGTCGGTCATCACCCAGACATGGGGATGCTTCACCAGCACATCGGTGAGCGCCTTCAATTCCGAACGGGTGTAGGCAGCGCCGGTCGGGTTCGACGGCGAGCACAGGATCACCCATTTGGTCTTCGGCGTGATGGCGCGCTCGAGCGCTTCGGCCTGGAGCTTGAAGCCGGTCGCGGCGGTGCAGACCACCGGCACCGGCTCGCCGCCGGCGAGCGCGACCATTTCAGGGTAGCTGACCCAGTACGGCGCGGGAATGATCACCTCGTCGCCCGGATTGATGGTCGCCATCAGCGCGTTGTAGAGCACCTGCTTGCCGCCGGTGCCGACGATGATCTGGTTCGGCTTGTAGGTGACGCCGTTCTCGCGCTGAAACTTGGCGATGATCGCGTCCTTCAGCTCGGGAATGCCGTCGACGGCGGTGTACTTGGTCTTGCCGGCTTCGATGGCGTGGATCGCCGCCAGCTTGATGTTGGCGGGCGTGTCGAAGTCGGGCTCGCCGGCGCCGAGGCCGATGACGTTGCGGCCCGCCGCTTTCAGCGCGCGTGCTTTATCCGTGACCGCGATGGTCGCGGACGGCTTCACACGGTCGAGCGCAGCGGCAAGGAAGGGCATCGTCATCTCCTGACAAGTGTCGTGAACCCAGGCATCGTGAACCCATGGGTCGTCACGACTCTGATTGTGGGAATGGAGCCACCCTAAAACGTGTGCCGCTGCGCCGCAAGAAACTTCGGTCCGATCTCGCAAAAGTTTACGGATCGGGAGCGGTTCGAGCCGCGATTTCCAGCAATTTTCCGCAACTTTGCCTCCGGAATTGCTCATATCCGACAAGGCGTGCCCTCGGAGCAATTTTGCGACGTTCGCGATCGAGCAGAGGGTGGTCATGCCCGGGCTCGTCCCGGGCATCGATGTTCTTCGCGCCGCATGGCCAGGACGTGGATGCCCGGCCAGGACGATGGCGGAGACGTTTGCGTTTCATCACGCGCGGCGCACCGCCTCCACGCGTTGACGCAAGCGTGAACTGATTTGCATCATCGCGCGGAAATGATCTTCCGCAGCGTTGCAGTGCGGTAGGGTTTTCGAGTTTTTCTATTGGCCGGCCCTTGCGGCGGATTCGCATCGGCATCATTCTTGAGCGGCGTCGCGGGGCAACCGGGCGTCGCATCTTCCCGTCCTCGGATTCGAACTCTCAGAATGTACAAGCTCTATTCGATGCAACGCTCGGGCAACAGCTACAAGGTTCGCCTTGCGCTGGCGCTGCTCAACGTGCCCTACGAGGCCGTGGAGGTGGACATTCTGCGCGGCGAGAGCCGCACGCCGGACTTTCTGACCAAGAACCCTTCGGGACAGGTGCCGCTGCTCGAGGTCGGCGAGGACCGCTATCTCGCCGAGTCCAACGCCATCCTCTGGTACGTCGCCGTCGGCACGCCGCTTGCGCCGGAGAATCGCATCGACCGCGCCGAAGCTCTGCAATGGATGTTCTTCGAGCAGCACGCGCTCGAGCCGAATATCGGCGCCGCCTATTTCTGGCTCTCGCTGGTCAAGGGCGGCCGCGACCTGCAGACCCATTCGCTGGAGGATTGGATGGAGCGCGGCTATGGCGCCTTGCAGGTGATGGAAAACCACCTCAAGACCAATTCCTATTTCGCCGCGCGCCAGCTCACGGTCGCCGACATCGCGCTCTACGGCTACACCCATCTGGCCGACCGCTGCGACTTCGACCTCCAGGCCTTCCCGGCGATCCGCGACTGGCTGAAGCGGGTCGAAGCCGCGCCCGGTTTCGTGCCGATGGATTGGCGGCCGGCCGACATCGACGACCCCGCCAGCATTGCCGCCGGCGCCTGACGGCATAGCCGCCGCTGGGCCGAATAGCGGGCATAAAGGTAATATTTGCCGCAATCCGGCCATTTTCAGCGCGATAGCCGCCGCAATGTTGCCGGTTGAAACTGGGAAATTGCGGAAAGTTGCGGGTGATTCGCTCGCGCGTTGAAGGATTTAGACCATGATACGGGCGTCCGGCACGGCAGGCTTTCAGGGCCATCCCGCGACCGTCGCGTCTTCCCGGCTCACCAATGCAGTCGCGGCCTCACTGGCGATCGCTGCGCTCTCGCTCTGCCTGATCGTCACCCTGACGGTGTTGTCGACCAAGGCGACCATGGCGATGGGCCTGCCGGCCTGATTCCCGTTTCATCCTGGTCCGGCCTTCAAGGCGCCGCATGACCCGCGCCGGCCGGATCGCGACAGGATGTCGATGAAATCACCTGTGGTAGTCGTTGCAATCACATTGACTGCGGCCATCCTGGTCGCGGCGTCACTGTTGATCGTCGTCGGCACCCGCAAGAGCCCGGGAACGTCGACGCTGAATGCGCCTGCGCTGCAACAGTCCTTCAAGCACGCGCACCTGGTCTAAAATCATCTGAAAGCCTTACGCTTGCGGGCAAGCGTATCTTAAGCACGCCGCGCGAAAACGCGTTGGATGAGTGCAACGATCGGCCAATGTTGCGGCCTTACCTCGTTCGGGAGGAGCGAGACTGGCCCATGCGGTTCGGATGGCGTGCGATCTCCGGTCCGGCGGCGACGGCAGCGACCCTGCTGCTGGCGATGCTGCTCGAACGCGCGATCACCCTTCCCTCACCTGCCCCGCTGTTCATCTGCATCGTGGCGCTGGCCGGCGCGCTGTCGGGTGTCGCCTCGGCCATGGTCACCGCGGCTGCCGCGGTGATCGGCGCTGCGCTGCTGTTCCTTGACCGGCATGGCGTCGACCAGCACGGCTTCTCCTATGCCGCCGCGGATCTGATCCGGCTCGGCCTCCTGGCCGTGACCGCGGCGCTCACCGCAGCAGTCACAGGCCTGATGCGCGAACGGCTGCTCGGCACGTTCGCGGCCGAGCGCCGCAGCCACGCCTCCGCCGCGCGGCTCTCGGCCGCGCTCGACCAGGTCGACATCGGCATCGTGCTGCTCGACGCCGAGACCCGCGCCGAATTCATCAACCGCGCGTTCCGCGATTACTTCGCGGTGCCGGACGAGATCGCCGACGGCAAGCCGCCCTTCATCGCGCTGATGTATCACGGCCGCGACACCGGCGCGTTCGAGCTGCCCGAGGAGGAGCTCGGCACCTTCATCGCCCAGCGCATGGAGATGGTGCGGACCGGCGATGCCACGCCGATCAACATCGCCTTGCGGACCGGCGAGGTGCTGCGTTTCGTCTGCACGGCACTGCCCGACGGCGGGCGCATGCTCAGCTACACCCCGGTGACCGACCTCGTGCGTCACACCGACGCGCCGGCCCGCGCCGACTACTACCGCTCGCTGCGCGATCCCACAGGCCGCAGGCTGATCCGGTATCTTCGCGTCGCGGAGTGATGCGACGGCGCGATTGATCGGCGCGGCCGTCATCACGTATGAAGGACGCTTCATCGATCGTGGGAATTCCAGATGTCGCTCACCATTCGCTCCGTCACCAGGCAGGACTACGATCAATGGCTGCCGCTGTGGGACGGCTACAACGCCTTCTACGGCCGCTCCGGCCCGACCGCGCTTGCGCCCGAGATCACGAAGGTGACGTGGCAGCGCTTCTTCGACGGCTACGAGCCGGTGCATGGGCTGGTCGCCGAGAGCGACGGCAAGCTGCTCGGCATGACGAACTATCTGTTTCATCGCAGCACCACCGCGATCGAGCCGTCCTGCTATCTGCAGGACCTGTTCACGTCCGAGAGCGCGCGCGGCAAGGGCGTCGGCTCGGCACTGATCCATGGCGTGTATGAGCGGGCGAAGCTGGCGGGATCGCCGCGAGTCTATTGGCAGACGCACGAGACCAACCTCACGGCGCAGCGCCTGTACGACAAGGTCGCGGAGCGTTCCGGCTTCATCGTCTATCGCAAGATCTTCTGAACCGGCGCCTGTGGATAAGTCAGCCTGTCACCCGCGCGTAACATAGCGGGGCTACGCTCCCGCCTGCGTCTGATCTGGCCCCCCGTCACCGATCAAGCGCCCCAAGCGGTCCCCGTCAGTCGCCGCGTCTGACAGGGGCCGCATTTTTTTGTCCGCGCTGCCGGCATGGCAGCAGCGCGGCGGGCAGCTTGCAGCTCGCGAGCGCGGTGGTCACAATGCCCGCGCTCATCTGACAGGATCTCTCCATGGAAATTCGCAATCTCGGCGCCTCCGGCCTTCGCGTGTCCGCGGTCGGGCTCGGCTGCAACAATTTCGGCCAGCGCACGGATCTGGAGACCTCGCGCAAGGTGATCCATCGCGCGCTGGACCTCGGCATCACGCTGTTCGACACCGCCGACATCTATGCCGACATGGGCGGCTCGGAGAACGTGCTCGGCGCAGTCCTCGGCGATCGCCGCAAGGACATCGTGCTGGCGACGAAATATTCCAAGCCCATGGCCGAGGACGGCACCAAGCAGGGCGCCTCGCGCCGCTACATCATGGCGGCCGTGGAAGCGAGCCTGAAGCGGCTCAAGACCGACTATATCGATCTCTACCAGCAGCACGATTACGACCCGCTGACGCCGATCGAGGAGAGCCTGCGCGCGCTCGACGATCTCGTCCGGCAGGGCAAGGTCCGCTACATCGGCAATTCGAACTTTCCGGCCTGGCGCGTCGCCGAAGCCGAGTACGTCGCGCGCGCCATGAACGTCAGCCGCTTCGTGTCGTGCCAGGACGAATACTCGCTCGTCGTGCGCGACATCGAAAAGGACCTGCTGCCGGCGGCGCAGGAATACAAGCTCGGCCTGTTGCCGTTCTTCCCGCTCGCAAGCGGACTGCTCACCGGCAAGTACCGGAAGGGCGAGGCCGCGCCGGGCGACACCCGCTTCGGAAAGGTGGAGCGGCTGCGCGACCGCTACGTCACGCCGCGCAACGAGGACATCGTCGAGAAGCTCCAGGCCTTTGCAAAGGCGCGCGGCCACAGCATGCTCGAGCTCGCCTTCTCCTGGCTCGCCGCCCGCCCGCAAGTGTCGAGCGTGATCGCGGGCGCGACCCGCGTCGAGCAGATCGAGCAGAACGTGAAGGCGATCGCCTGGAAGCTCAGTGCCGAGGAGATGGCGGAGATCGACAAGATCACGCTGGGCTGACGCTCGCGGTGCGGCGCTACTTCGCCACGGTCTGGATCACCTCGAAGCCTTCGAACTGGGGATGGCCGAGATAGGCCGGCTTGGTGTCACCGGCCCGCGCATGCGCCGCCCGAAACGCCTCCGACTTGGTCCAGGCCTCGAACGCGGCGTGGTTCGCCCACACCGTGTGCGAGGCATAGAGCGTGTGATCCTCGGCTTCGGGTCCGCGCAGCAGATGGAATTCGACGAAGCCCGGCACCTTGTCCAGATGGGTGTCGCGGCCGAGCCAAACCTGCTCGAAGGCGGCCTCGGAGCCCTTGACGACACGGAAGCGGTTCATGGCGATGTACATGGGAGGTCTCCTGATCCGGAACTGTAAGGGACGCACCGCCCTCTCGCTCCCTCGCCCCGTTCTTACGGGGAGAGGGTGGGGTGAGGGGGGCCTCCGCGAGTTCGGTCTCGATTGTAGGCGAAGTGCGTGACGCATGCACTGACGTTGTACGAGTCGGATAGGCTGTCACTTTGGCAACTGTGTGCCTTGCCCCTCACCCGGATGGCTTCGCCATCCGACCTCTCCCCGCAAAGAGCGGGGAGAGGTCAAGCCACCAACCCCTTCATCGGCCGCGCGCTCGCACTGTCCGGGAACACCGTCTCGGCCAGCACGCGATCGGACAGGCCGAACTGGCCCTGCAGCACGCCCTTGATCACCGCGCGCAGGTCTGTCGTCGGCTTGAGGTCGCGGGCCTCATGGAGGTTCGCGAGTTTCAGGCCCGGCCAGTCGGCGATGACGCGACCGCCTTTCACCGCGCCGCCGGCGAGCAGCGCGATGGTACCGGTGCCATGATCGGTACCGTCGGTGCCGTTGATGCGCGCGGTGCGGCCGAATTCGGTGGCGACGACGACGACGGTGTCGCGCCAGCGATCGCCCAGGCCGCTTTCGAATTCGGCGAGGGCGCCATCGAGCCCGCCGAGCAGGAAGGCGAGACGCCCGACCGGGCCGCCTTCATTGGCATGCGTGTCCCAGCCGTCGAAAGCGAGCGCAGCGATGCGTGGGCCGTCATCGGCCGCCATCAGCTTGGCCGCGCCACGCGCGACCTGGCGCATCTGCGCGGCCTGATTGCCGGGCTTCGGCTTCATGTCGTCGCCGCTGGCGGCCTTCTCGAGCTGAAGGCCTTGCGACAACGCCGAGGCCAGCGCGGGATCGCGATGACGATAGAGATCGACGAGCCGCATCGCGGTGTCGTCATCCGCCTGCGGCAGCGCCACCGGCGCCCAGCCGACGGTCGGCGCGTTGCCGCGCAGCACCAGCGGCGTGGTGGGCCCGACCGCAAGACCGCTCGACACGCGCTCGCCGCGCGGAAGCACTTCCAGCGCGCGGTTGAGCCAGCCGGACTGCACGCGGCCCGGCCCGGCATAGCCGCTTTCGAGCACGTCCTGGCCGTCGAAATGCGAGCGGTCGCGATAGGGCGTCGCCACCGCGTGGATCACCGCGGCGTGCTTGTCGCGATACATGCGCGAAAACTCGGGCATGGCGGGATGCAGCGCGAAGAAGGAATCGAGCATGATCGCGGGATGGGCGCCATCCGCGGCGAGCGCGATCGAGCCGTGCAGGCCGGCATAATCGGGATCGCCGATCGGGGCGACGGTCGCGAGCCCGTCGAGCGCGCCGCGCAGGATCACCACGACCAATCGGGGATCGCGCCCATCGGCGGCGCGTGCGAATTTCGGCAGGTAAGCCCAGGCCGCGAAGGAGGCGCCGCCGAGCAGAAGGCCGCGGCGCGAGGTGAGGAGCCGGTTCTCGACGCAGTCGATCATGATCATCTCCTCTGCATTTCCGGCGACATCAGGAGCAGCGCGAGCGCCTGCTGGCGCGACTCCGCGCGCTCGATGGCTTTGCGCGTGTCGATGGAGGCCGCATCGGCCGCCGCAAATTCCAGCAGGTCCAGCGGATCGATGTTGTTGCCGAGCCGCGCACCCATCTGCGCCGCGATATCGAGCCTGAGCTTCATCCCCTCGGGCGCAGCCCAGGCCGCGTTGGTATCCGGGAAACCATTCGGCCCCGCCGGCGACCACAGCGGCTGTCCCAGCAGGTTCAGATTGTTCAGATAGGCGCCGGGATCCTCCGGCACCCGCGCGAGCAGCCTGCCGCTCGCGACGAGGAAATCATAAGGGCTGCGCATCTTGGTCAACGGTGCCTTCCACGCCTCGTCGGAATCGACCAGCGCCGTCGCAAGCGCCTTGAGATCGCCGTCGGTCTTGATGAAGACGTCGCGCAGGCGCGCAACGAGCGCCGGAGGCGGTTCGTCGGCAACGAAATGGCGGACGAATTTGGTGGCGATGAAATTCGCGGTCGAGGGATGCCGCGCGATGTCGGCGAGCGCGGCTTCGCCCTGCGCCAGCCCCGTCGGCTCGTAGGTCCTGCCGAGCAGCATCTGCGGGCCCGGCTGGTGCGCATTGGTGTTGAACACGAAGGAGCCGGGCGCCCCGAGCTGCCCCTGTCGTCCGGCGAAGGTCCAGCCGGTGATGATGCGGGCGAGCGAGGTGACGTCGGCCTGCGTATAGCCGCCCCCGACCCCGAGCGTATGCAGCTCCATGATCTCGCGTGCGAGATTTTCGTTCAGCCCGCGCTTGCGATTCTGGCCTGCGCGCGAATCCGGACCGAGCGATTGCTGGTTGTCGAGGAAGAACAGCATCGCGGGATGCTGCTCCACCGCTTTCAGCATGTCGGCGAAGCGTCCGAGCACGTGCGGCCTGATCGCCTCGCGTTCGAACGCGCCGGCCCAGATCCGCGCCAGCTCGCCCTTGCCCGCGGAGATGCAGAAATGATTGGACCAGAACACGACGAGACGCTCGGTGAAGCCGCAGGTGGCCAGCGTCGCGCGCTGCAGACGCGCCAGCGCCTCGGCGCGGAAGGTTTTCTGGATCACGTTGAGCGGCTGCGGTGCAGGCTTTGCGGGCTGCGGCGCAGCCATGTTGGGCTGCATGGTCTCCGGCTTCGCCGCATTGTCGGCGGGCCTTGCATCGGCCATCTGGCCCGCAACTTCGGTCGCCGCTGCGTTCAGCGACAGATTGCGGCGCAGAGCAGGCTTCTGATCGGCAGGCGCTTGTGCCGGCGCTTCAGTGGACGCGGCTGCCTTCGCCGCTTCGCGTGCCTGCTTGACCTGATCCTGATAGGCGAACACGGCCTGCCCGAGTTGCTGCGTCGATTGCAGGCCGGGCGCCTCCAGCAGCACACCGCTGGGACGCGCAAGCTCCGCCTTCACGAAACCGCGCGGATCGGAGGCCGCGTTGATGAGATCGCCGGACGCTCCGCCGCGGGCACCGAAGCCAAAACGGTTGAGCGCAACGAGCGCGGCTTGCGAATCGCGGGCCATCAAATTGTCCTTCGCGCCGTCGTGACGCGCTTTCCGATATCACGCACGTCGCGTAATATACGGTGTCGGGAGATGAACCCGACATTAAAATGACGGCGAAGCTTCGGCGCAGACCATGACAATTTCGAAAGAATTTCCGTTGCAGGAACCGCGTCGCCTGGCCTGCTCCCGCTGCGGCGCCGAGTTTGCTTGCGACCTCTCGGGCAATTGCTGGTGCGCGGAAGAAACAGCAAAGCTGCCGATGCCGATTGAGGGTGAGGACTGCCTGTGCCGGGAATGCTTGCGCAAGGCAGCGGCGGAGGCCGTCCGTAGCCCGGGTGGAGCGCAAGCGTAATCCGGGAATCCCTCCACAGGCACCGGCCCCCGGATTTCGCTGCGCTCCATCCGGGCTACGAAGTTTAGACCTCAAACCCCGGCGATCGCCTTGCCATGCCGTCGAACGCGTCGAGCAGTTTTTCGCGCCAGGCATAAACCGGGTCATCGGCTTCCAGCAGCCTGAACGGGCTCACCACGCGCGCCCACTGGAAACCGCCGAACACGACGTAGTCGGCATAGTTCGGCGCAGCCCCACCGAGATAGGGCTGCTTCTTCAAGGTCTGGCGCATGATCTCGAGCGACTTGCGGAAGGCGACCACGCCGGTGTCGCGGCTCGCCATGACCTCTTCAAGGCTCTTGCCGCCGAAGCGCGCCTCGCGCGACTTGCGGAAATAGGCCGCGTCGATCTCGGCAAGATTGTTCGGGATGTCGGCAACGATGAGCGGAAAGATGCCGCCGACGATGGCGATGTCGCCGAAGGCGTTGATCATGCGCGCCATGGCCCGGCCGCCCTCGCCGCCGAACAGCGACGGACGGTCCGGGAAAGTGTCCTCGAGATAGGTCGCGATCGTCCAGGAATCGACCACCGGCTTGCCGTCATGCAGCAGCACCGGGACCTTTTCCGAGCCGTGCGGCGCAAGCGCGCTCTTCTCGGTGAAGCGCCAGGGCAGCGATTCCGCCGACAATCCCTTATGCGCCAGCGCCATCCGCGTGCGCCAGCAATACGGGCTGAACGGGCGCGAGGGGTCGATGCCGACGAGTTCGTAGAGCTTGAGTGACATGGCGGTGTTCCGTCATTGCGAGCATAGCGAGGCTGTCCAGACTGCCGCCGCGAAAGACATTCTGGATTGCTTCGCTGGCGCTCGCAATGGCGATGTGGCGAGGCGTTACCGCCCGTTCGCGCGCAGCAGCCTCTCGCCGCCTTCCGTCACCGCGATGACCAGCCCGAGGCCTGCGATCGTCTGGCGTGCGACGTAGCCGCGATCGGCGGCGTCCTCCCAGATGGTGAGGCGCGGGCACGAGGTCTTCCAGGTCGCGATCACCTCGGCATAGGCGCGCGGCTCGCGCGCCACCCATTCGACGAAGTCCAGCACCAGCGGATCGGCAGTCTCGCTCATTGCAAACCTCCCTTGTCGAAGGCGGCCAGCACCGGCGCACGAAGCAGCAGCCAGCCGCCATAGGCGATGTAGTAGCAGGCAATGGTGGTGATCAGCTTGTTGGACCAGGCGATGAATTGCTGGTCGGTCATCGCTTCCAGGATGCGCCGCGCCAGCGTGGTGCCGAGCATCGAGGCTGCAATCGCGACGCCGGCGAGCACGGGATCGAGGCTCGCCGCCTGGTCGATGATGCCGCCGAAATAGATCAGCTTGGTGAAATGGCTGACGAGCTGGCACATCGCTTTCGTCGCCACCTTCTCGCGCCGGCCGAAATCGCCGCCGAGGAAGAAGGTGTCGAGCAGCGGCCCGGAGACGCCGGTCATCAGCATCAGGCCCATGCAGATCGTGCCGTAGACCGTGCCTTGCCAGAGACGATCGGGATCCGGCTTGATGTTTGACGGCAGCAGCCGCGCCATGAACGGGGTGATGCCGAGCAAGAGCAGCGCCGTCGGCTTGTCCGGCACGTAACGGGTGAGCGACCACGCCGTGAGCGCGACGGCTGCGCCGACCATGTAGTTCACCACCGGCCGCCAGCGGATATGCGCCCGCCACAGAAACGCGCGCCAGCCGTTCGAGGCCATCTGCGTGATCGCGTGCAGCACCATCGCCGTCGGCAGCGGCATCAGGGCGAGCAGCACGCCGATCAGGATCAGCCCGCCCGCCATGCCGAACAGCCCCGACAGGAACGCGGTGCCGACCATCAGCAATCCGAGGGCAGCGATCATGATGGGCGTCACGGATTGAATCTCCTGAAAGCGCGTGAGGGACGAAGACTGCTCATTCCCCCTCGCCCCGCTTGCGGGGAGAGGGTTGGGGTGAGGGGGAGCCTCCGCGGAGACGGTGGCAGTTGGACTCGCGGAGACTCCCCCTCACCCGCCACGCTGCGCGTGTCGGCCTCTCCCCGCACGCGGGGAGAGGCGAAGGGGAACGTGCCTCGCTTGCCCGCCCTTCGCAAACTGAGTTATCTTGGCCTGGCCTCAGCTTTCCTGAGGGTATCGTCCAAGGGGCCCTGCATTTGCGACGTCTGCTGTTTCTCAACGGCATCAAGGCATTCGAGGCGGCGGCGCGGACCGGCAGCTTTGCCGCGGCCGGGCTGGAGCTGAGCGTGTCGGCGGCCGCGGTCAGCCGCATGGTGCATCTGCTCGAAGAGCGGCTCAGCGTCGCGCTGTTCGAGCGCAAGGCCAACCGCCTGGTGCTGACGCAGGCCGGCCGCGCCTATCAGAGCGGGCTGACGCCGATCTTCGACGCGCTGGCCAGCCTCACCGCGCAGGTGACGGCTCCGACGAGCGTCCGCGTGCTCACCATAGGCGTCGGCCATACCTTCGCGATGCGCTGGCTGATCCCGCGCCTGTCGGAGTTTCGCAGCGAGGAGCCCGACATCGAGGTGCGCTTCACCACCGGCGGCGCGTCGGTGCCGTTCGGCGAGGACTGGAGCTGCGGCATCAAGCTCGGCACCGGCGATTGGCCCGGCCTCGTCGCCGAGCCGCTGTTCGCCGGCGACCTCACGCCGGTCTGCGTGCCCCGCCTCGCCAGCGGCCTGAAGCGCCCGGCGGACCTCAAGGGCCCCAGCCTGATCCGCGTCGAACATTCGCCGGAGGACTGGCCGATCTGGCTGAAGGCCGCGAACCTCCCCCGCATCAATCCGCGCGGGCCGGAGTTCCAGTTCTACGGTCAGGCGCTGCAGGCCGCAGCCGACGGGCTCGGCATCGCCATGGGCATCCGCCCCTATATCGACGACGACCTCGCCGCCGGGCGGCTGGTGGCGCCGTTCGACCTCTCCGTGCCCAAGGGCATGCGCTGGTACCTGCTCTATCGCAGCTTCCAGACCGAGCAGCGCGACTTTGCCGCGTTCCGCCGCTGGATCATGCGCGCCGCGGCGGAACCCGCCGCGCGCCCGCGGCGGATGGGCCGCGCCACCGCCCGGAACTGACACCCCATCGGCAAGCCTCCAGGCAAAAAAGCCGGCCGCTTGTGAACGGCTTCACACACGCAAATCCGCAAACGTGGTCCCCTGACCCTCCAACAAGGCGCTCGAGCAAGACACGCGAACCAGGACACTTTCGGGGACTGCAATGACGACCCTCTACGACGGCTTTGACATCGAATCTTTTGAGGCCGGCAAAGGCCTCTGGCACGCCCGCATCCGCCGCGCCGATCTCAGCCCGGTCGCGATCGACGGCGTGCTGTTTCCGGCCATGGAGGTCGGTTTCGCCTGGCCCGATCAGAACGCGGCGATCGCCGACGCCAAGCATCACATCGACCGCTTCCGCCGCCGGACCGACAGCGACGACGAATAAGCGGGCGGGACGGCCAGCGAACCAGGGACAGCGCAGCGCTCAAAGGGGGTAAACCGGTCATGTCAGTCATCGACTTCGAAGACACGTCACGGCCGAGGATCTACACCCGCACGGTGCTGTCGAACTGCCCGGAATGCGACGGCGATCTGACGGTGCTCCGCGTGATCGGCGGCCGCGCCGGCTGCGAGTACTGGACCATGCGTTGCACCGATTGCGGCGGCATCCATCTCGACATCCTCAAGCCCTATCAGGCGAGCGAAGACGGCGAGGGACCGCTGCCGGCGGCGTGAGGCCAAAGGCTGCTGCCAACCTGCTGTCAGCAGCCTGCATGGCGAGGACCATTCGCCCTTTATTGCGGGGCGGACTCGTCCCATATTCGCCTCATGGCGAAGAAACCTGCATCCCCCGAAAAATCCGGCAAATCCCCCAAATCCAAAGCCCACCGGCCTGACGTGCAGCCGATCGGGCCGGCGCTGGCCGAGCTGCTCAATCCCGCGATCAATCGCGGCGATGCCGGGCTGGGATCGGGGACCGGGCTGCAGCCGCCGCCGGATAATTCGCGCGATCGCCGCGCCGGGGGCGAGGCCGCCGCACATCGCGCGCGGGCCTCGACGCCGAAGGACTTCCCTCCCCCTCCCAACCCTCCCCCGCGTGCGGGGGAGGGAAAGGGTGGGGGCGGACTGGAGGAGGCACCACAGGCGAATTACGGAACCGCGGCCACCATCCCGACGCTCGATCCGGAACTGGCGCGGCAGCTCGGCCTGCCCACCGAGGAGGACGATGCCGAAGCGTTGGCGCGTCCGCCGCGCAACAAGATGGAGGCGCTCGGCGTCAAGGCGACCGCGGAGGCGCTGGAGTCGCTGATCCGCGAGGGCCGGCCGGAGTTCCGCAAGGACGACGGCTCCACCAAGGTTTGGACGCCGCACCGTCCGCCGCGCCCGGAAAAGTCCGAAGGCGGCGTGCGCTTCGAGATCAAATCGTCCTATGAGCCGAAGGGCGACCAGCCGACCGCGATCGCCGAGCTGGTCGAAGGCATCCAGCGCAACGACCGCACCCAGGTGCTGCTCGGCGTCACCGGCTCGGGCAAGACCTACACCATGGCGCAGGTGATCGAGAAGACGCAGCGCCCGGCGCTGATCCTGGCGCCGAATAAGACGCTGGCCGCCCAGCTCTATGGCGAGTTCAAGAACTTCTTCCCGGACAACGCGGTCGAGTATTTCGTCTCCTATTACGATTACTACCAGCCGGAAGCCTACGTCCCGCGCACCGACACCTATATCGAGAAGGACTCCTCGATCAACGAGCAGATCGACCGCATGCGCCACTCCGCGACGCGCGCGCTGCTCGAACGCGACGACGTCATCATCGTCGCCTCGGTGTCCTGCATCTACGGTATCGGCTCGGTCGAGACCTACACCGCGATGACCTTCGCGCTGAAGAAGGGCGAGCGCATCGACCAGCGCCAGCTGATCGCCGACCTGGTCGCGCTCCAGTACAAGCGCACCCAGGCCGACTTTACCCGCGGCACTTTTCGCGTGCGCGGCGATGTGATCGATATTTTCCCGGCTCACTATGAGGACCGCGCCTGGCGCGTGAACCTGTTCGGCGACACCATCGAGACCATCGAGGAGTTCGATCCGCTCACCGGCCACAAGCAGGACGAGCTCGAATTCATCAAGATGTACGCCAACTCGCACTATGTGACGCCGCGCCCGACGCTGGTGCAGGCGATCAAGTCGATCAAGTCAGAGTTGAAG
This sequence comes from Bradyrhizobium nitroreducens, assembly GCF_002776695.1. Lineage (GTDB taxonomy): Bacteria > Pseudomonadota > Alphaproteobacteria > Rhizobiales > Xanthobacteraceae > Bradyrhizobium > Bradyrhizobium nitroreducens. Next base: position 4,567,953 of record NZ_LFJC01000003.1, on the reverse strand, counting down.
CTGCGGCTCGATCAGCTCAACAACCAGGGGCGCCTCCTGGAAGCGCAGCGGCTGGAGCAGCGCACCACCTTCGACCTCGAGATGATGGAGGCGACGGGCAGCTGCGCCGGCATCGAGAACTATTCGCGCTATCTCACCGGCCGCCGGCCCGGCGAGCCGCCGCCGACGCTGTTCGAGTACGTGCCCGACAACGCGCTGATCTTCGCCGACGAAAGCCACGTCACCATCCCGCAGATCGGCGCCATGTTCCGCGGCGACTTCCGCCGCAAGGCGACGCTGGCCGAGTACGGCTTCCGCCTGCCCTCCTGCATGGACAACCGCCCGCTCCGCTTCGAGGAATGGGACATGATGCGGCCGCAGACGGTCGCGGTGTCGGCGACGCCGAGCGGCTGGGAGCTGAACGAGAGCGGCGGCGTGTTCGTCGAGCAGGTCATTCGCCCTACCGGCTTGATCGATCCGCCCGTCGATATCCGGCCCGCCCGCACCCAGGTCGACGACCTCGTCGGCGAGGTCCGCGCCACCGCGCAGGCCGGCTATCGCTCGCTGATCACGGTTCTCACAAAACGCATGGCGGAGGACCTCACCGAATATCTGCACGAGCAGGGCATTCGCGTCCGCTACATGCACAGCGACATCGACACCATCGAGCGCATCGAGATCATCCGCGACTTGCGTCTCGGCGCCTTCGACGCGCTGGTCGGCATCAACCTCTTGCGCGAAGGCCTCGACATTCCCGAATGCGCCCTGGTCGCGATTCTCGATGCCGACAAGGAAGGTTTTTTGCGCAGTGAAACGTCCTTGATTCAGACCATCGGCCGCGCCGCGCGCAACGTCGACGGCAAGGTGATCCTCTATGCCGACCAGATGACGGGCTCGATGGAGCGCGCCATCGCGGAAACCAACCGCCGCCGCGAGAAGCAGGTCGAGTACAACACCGCCAACGGCATCACGCCGGAGAGCGTGAAGAAGCAGATCGGCGACATCCTCAACTCCGTCTACGAGCGCGACCACGTGCTGGTCGAGGTCGGCGGCCACGACATGACCGACGACGTCATCTCGATCGGCCACAATTTCGAAGCCGTGCTCGCCGATCTGGAAACGCGCATGCGCGAGGCCGCCGCCGACCTGAACTTCGAGGAAGCCGCCCGCCTCCGCGACGAAGTCAAGCGCCTGCGCGCGACGGAGCTCGCCGTGGTGGACGATCCCACCGCCAAACAGCGCGCGGTGGCGGGCAAGGCCGGTGCCTATGCCGGAGCCAAGAAGTACGGGGACGCCGCCAACCTGCCGGTCAGCGCCATGAAGAAGAAGACCGTCAGCTCCGCGCTGAAAGCCAGCGGCGGCGGCAGCGGCTCGAAGGTGCACAAGCCGCATCTCGACGAGATGCACGGCCCGGAATCGCTGCCCTATCGCGAGAAGCCGAGCCTGCCGGCAAAACCGTTCGGCAGCACCAGCCGCATCATCCAGCCGACGGACTCGCGGCAGTCGGGCCCGGAGTTCGGGCCCGCGCCGAAGTCGACGGGCGGGATGCCGGGGCGACGGGGCGGGTGGAAGAAGAGGTAGGGCTACTGGCAATTCGGACGAGTTTCGTTACGCTAGCTGCATGAAACTCGGCTTCGAAGAGACCCAGTCGCCCTATGCAAGCGGCACACAGAGCGCTCGTGCATGGACGGAAGCGTGGGTAAGAGCCTGGGCCTACTGCCCGCATTGCGGCAGCGCAGAGATATCGCAATTTCCCAACAACAGCCCGGTCGCTGACTTTCGCTGCACGTCCTGCGAGGAGGAGTTTGAACTCAAGAGTCAGAAGAGGAAGTTCGGACCGAAGGTGTCGGACGGCGCCTACAAGACGAAGTGCGAGCGGCTTACCGCGAGCAACAACCCGAATCTCCTATTGATGAACTACGATCGCACCTCGCTCGCCGTCGTAAATCTCTTCATCGTGCCGAAACACTTTTTCGTTCCCGAGATCATTCAGGAAAGAAAGCCACTCGCAACGACAGCGCGGCGTGCGGGCTGGATCGGATCGAATATCCTTCTGAGCAAAGTCCCGGAGTCCGGGAAGATTCACATTGTTCAGAACGGCGTGATCCGGGCGAAAGAGGTGGTCCTGGAGGAATGGAAGAAGACGCTCTTTCTGCGGGACAAGTCGCTGGAAGCTCGCGGCTGGCTATTGGACGTATTGAAATGCGTGGAATCGCTGGGCCGGCGCGACTTTACACTCGACGACATCTACGCGTTCGATCGCCACCTCGGCGACCTCTATCCCGGCAACCAGAACGTCCGGCCGAAGATTCGTCAGCAACTTCAGTATTTGCGTGATCATGGCTTCATCGAGTTCTTGTCTCGCGGCAACTACCGTCTGAAATCGTGAGGGGCGCCATGGCCTGGTTCCTGAACATCTATCGCTGCGACCGCTGCCGGAAGACATGGACCGATGAATGGTCGTGCACCTGCGACGACGAATGCCCGCACTGCGGCTTCCGCGACATGTCGCCTCTCAACAGCGAGAACTTGACGGAATTGATCGTGGAGGACGGCGGCAAGTTCGTCGTGCTGCGGTCGTCCGACGAGGCGGAAGACGATCCCGACTACAAGGAGCTTGGTCGTTTTCCAACACGAGACGCTGCCAGGGAATTTCTGCGCTCATATCCGTCGGAGTGACTCCGGCGGTTCTTGCTCTGTCGTTGCGAGCGCAGCGAAGCAACCCAGAATCGCTCCGCAGCAACAGTCTGGATTGCCTCGTCGCATCTGCGCAAAATTGCTACGCAATTTTGTCGCTGAGCTCCTCGCAATGACGGCGCGGCGTGATCCGCCCCCTCCCCACGCACTGTTTTGCCCGACGCGTCAACACCTCCCCGGAAAAATATTCCACTTTACCGAAATTCGGAATTATCGTATGTCTCGCTCACTCCGGCCCACGGAGAGGGCGTATCGCGATCGTCACGACATGGGGCCGGGCGGCGGTGGACACGGGTCCCATTGGCGCGAGAGGTTTTGCAGGGCGGGCAACCGTGAGCAGGACGGCGCGCTTTCGACAAGTGGGATGCGTGTACGGCAAAATCGTGTGGTCCTGGCGCCCGGGGCTCTGGCGCCAAGTCTTGCGGTGACATGAGCGGCCCAACCGGGCCGGCGTGTCGGTGATCCGCGAGGTGACGGGGGCAATAGTGCAACGCTCCCCGGGGAGAGCGCGACATAAGCCGTTCCAACCATCGCGCAGGGAAGGCCGGGATGTCCCGGTTGCCCTGTGGTCTTCCGCCTGTGCCTGCACACGCAGACTACCTTTTGCACAGGCGGCCACGGGAGCCAATCGGCTCCCGGCCTTCCCTGCGCCCTCTCTATCAATCAGGGCGCGCGACCAGGCAAAGCCCGGGCGAAACGCGCCGCGGGAACGCGGAGGTGTGCCTGTCATGAAAGAGGCAAGGGATCGAGCGATGTCTTCACGACACATTCGTTGTTGCGGGCGCACCCCTCACCCCACGCTCGCCGTCACCACCGCCATCACCGACAGCAGCAGCACGATAGTCACCAGCTGCAGCGAGGCGACCGGCTGGGTGCGCCATGCCGTGATCTTGTCGGCGAGCGGCAGATGGGCCTCGAAGAATTTCGGCTCGTAGACGGTCTTGAACAAATGCGGAAAGCTCGGGCCGAGGGTCACGGCCAGCATGGCGTGGGCGAGCGAGGCGATGGCGACGAAGATGGCGACGCCGGGGTCGCCGGAGAGGTCGTGGTTGCCGCAGAGCTTGAGCAGGAAGGCGGCGGCGGCGAAGGTCGGGAAACTCTGCAGGATCGCGGTCAGCGCGAGACCTTCGATCGCGTTGTGCAGGCGGGACTTTCTGGCGGTGGCGATGGCAGCCATGGCACGTCTCCCTGATGACATGGGGATGACGATAGCCGCAGGGTGAGGCCTGGGATGTGAGTTGGCTCACGCATTGGCCCCTCCCAGCCGGGGGCAGGCAATCGCATAGAAATGATACCGCCCGTGGCCATCCTTCGAGACGCCCGCCTTTGGCGGGCCCTCAGGATGAGGACCGAGTGCGTTGCGCGAGTTCAACGGGCGGTAATGCCGCTTGGCCTCATCCTGAGGGACCGCGAAGCGGTCGTCTCGAAGGACGAGGCGCGCGCTCAGCTCGCGCAAAGCGACAAATGCGATAGCCCCGCCCCCAGCGGGGGGGGGCTGCGTCAGAGCTGGCGGAAGAACACGAGGTAGATGGCAAGGCCGATCGTCGAGAACGACAGCAGCACGCCGAGCCAATTGTATTTGACGCCCTGCGCGTGGGACGCATTTCTGATGAAAGCGCTGAAGAAGCACAGGAACAGGATTGCGAGGACGACACCCCACGAGAGCTTCCCGACGTCCATTGTCCCCTCGCCTGGCTCAACTCCAGCGCTAGCGACTGGAATTTACCATCGGAGCATGCCGCATCAAAGAGAGACCGGGCGAGGTTTTCCGCGGGCTTACAGCTTCCCCTGCCCGTTCATCTGGCTCTGCTGCCGATGTTTTTCCTGCTCCTTGGCGTGGTGACGGCCGTAGAGGCAGCCGGCGGCGGCGCCGAGCATGCCGTGATGGCCAGCATAGTGGCCGGCGACACCGCCGACGATGGCGCCCTTGATGCAGCCCTTGGCGTCGGCGGCGGAGGTCGCGCCGAGCATGAGAACCGCGGTGGCCACGGTGAGAAGGGTCGATTTCATGGATCGATGTCTCCGGATGCGACGCTGGACCTTCAACGAACGCGGATGGGTCCGGGTTCCAGCACCTGGCCAGGCGCGCCCGCCGATGGGCGCGCAGCGTCATCGCCAGGTGCAAAAGCCTGCGCGCGAACATTTGCGCAACCCGCAATTGCACCCCCATGAACGCGGCATGGCGCCGGCGCGTCATAAGCTGCAAGCACTCTGTGTTTTTGCGGATTGATGGACCCGCGAGGCCCGCGGTAGCGTTTGCAATCCACGGCCGACGAGGGCGGGAGCAGCATGACGGTTGAGAAGCTGAACAGGCAACGCGTGCTGCATCTGCTCGACGCCTTCGCGCGCGGCGACATCGAGGCCGCGCTGGCGTGCTGCACCGACGACGTCGACTTCCTCACCCATGCGCCGATCGACGTGCTGCCCCACATGGTGCCGCGCCACGGCAAGGCCGAATTGCGCGCGCTGTGGCAGACGATCTGGTCGCGCTATTCGGAGATCCGATACAAGGCGCCGCTCATCGTCGCCGAGGGCGAGGCGGTCGCGACCTACATGCAGGCCTATTTCAGGAAGCGCCGCAACGACCGCATCGTGCAGTTCGACATGGCCGTGTTCTACACCTTCCGCGGCGGCCTGGTGGCGGAGATCCGCGAGATCATCGATTCCTACGATCTGGTGCAGCAGGTGCTGGAGCGCGAGATCGGGCCGTTGATCACGGGGGCGCGAGTGGACTGAGTCAGGTCCCTTCGCTGGAACCCTCGCGCGCGAGCGGCCGGAACCCGGGAGACTACGGGGTTCTATTGCAAATCTCACACATCGCCATCAATTGTGCATTGCGAAAACGTGAATTGCGTTTTGGCCGAAATCGGGTATTTTGTTCGTATACAAATGAGTTGAGCCCCGGCGCCCGAGTGCGCGTGGGGTTGTTTTCCGTTTTCCGTAAAGCCAGCTTCAGGACTGCCCAAGATGACAGAGCACAGCCTCTGGCGTTTCTCGCGCGCGTTGCACCGTGCGATCAACGACCGGCATTTCGCGGATATCGAGGCCCTGATCGACGAGGACGTCGAGTGGGCGCTGTACGGCCCGATCGACATGTTTCCGTTCCTCGGCGCGCGCCAGGGCAACGACGCCGTGCTCGACGTCATCCGCCAGCTCGCCGACAATTTCAGGGTCCGCCGCTTCGACCGCGAGAGCATCATGCTCGGCGTCGATTCCGCCGCCTCGATGGTGCGCTATTCGCTGACGGCGCTGGATTCCAACAAGCCGATCAGCTTGCGGGTCGCGCAGTTCGCCCAGTTCAGGGCGGACAAGCTCGTCAGCATGCGCGTCCTGATCGACACGTTCGACCTCGTCGAGCAGGCACTCGGCCGCGCCATTCATCTGCCGAAGATGACCAGCGTCGGCTAACGCATGATCCGGACCCGAAGGGGCCGCGTTAGCGCAAAGTGCGAAGCGGTTTTCCGAAAAGATCATGCGCAAACATCAACCTGAAGCGCGATGAAAATCATCGCGCTTTAGGGGGACACCAACGGGCCCTGCTGTTCGGGACCGATGACGATGCCAGCTGCGACGTCCTGGCCTCCAGCCCCGCCGGATGCCGTCGCGCCACAAGCTCGTCGTCGGGCGCGCGCCTTTCGCGCGGCCCGTTGGTTCGCGTCTCGCCCACGCGAATTGCCACAATTTCGCAACGATAGATCAGCATTGATGCAGGCCGACCGAATGGCGCATGGTCATCACCAGGGCTCGTCCTATATTGGCGGGCAACATGCGCTGGGGTTGGCGGGCAGGACGATGGAATTCTCGACAGGTTTTGGCTGGGCCAGGCTGCCGGTGCTGGCGGCCGCATTCATTCTGGGCTCGGTGCTGACGTTACAGGCGCAGATCATTCCGCCCTTCTCCCCGCCCGCCGCCGCGGCCGCGGACGAGGCCGACACGGAAGCCGCGGAGGCCCCTGACGTCAACGATCCCGACGTGATGAAGGGCATCGATGTCGACAAGCTCGACTGGAGTCAGCTCGCGGTCGATGCCGGTACCGGCATTGACCCCATGGCCGCCAAGAAGCGCGCCCAGGCCGCCGCCAAGGACGGGCTGGACTGGTCGTCGAACGCCAATGCCAATGGCTCCTCGGCGGTGACCGTGAAGCAGTCGGTGTTCTCGTTCTGGGATACCAAGGTCGGCGCCGACATGACGGTGGCGAGCGAGCCCAGGACGATGTCCGAGCTCCTGGCGCAGAAGGCCACCAATGGCGGCAACCTGCCGCAATCCTCCGGCAGCGCCTGGGCGACGGCAACCGCGCCCGGCGCGGGCGTGATCTGGGACAAGACCGCGGTGGAAGCCCGCGTCGATCCCGGTTCGGAGCAGAGCAAGCTCGGGGCCTCGCTGATCAAATCGGTGCCGCTGTCGACCGACACGCAGCTGACGCTGCAGAACGGCTACAGCGTCAACCAGCAGGGCACCACTGCGGTGCCCGGCATCGGCGGCCACGTCACGCGCAATTACGAAACCGACCAGTCCGCCAAGGTCACCCTCACCGACACCGGCACCAGCATCACCGCCGGCCAGACGCTGTCGACCACCGACGACAAATGGCTGCGCAAGGTCGGCGCCGAGCAGAAGCTGTTCGACAACGTCACCGTCTCCGGCTCGGTCGGCGAGACCTCGCAAGGTGCGATCAACAAGAGCGTCACTGCCGGCTTCAAGAAGAGCTGGTGACCCTTCGCCTCTCCCCGCCTGCGGGGAGAGGGAGTCGCACACCGACCGAGCCCCGCATTCGCCTTATATCGACGCCGTTCAGACTCTCGTAACCATACGCCACGGCAAAACCCCCGAATGGTCCGCCCTTGCCGCATCTCGGCCCATTTGCGGTCAAAATCGGACGCCCTGATAGGGAAGCCTCACAGACGTCGTCGTGCGGGGGACACTCGCGCTGCGCTCAACGCGAACAGGGGAACAACGATGAACGCCATGCGTCCGGAAAAGATCGAAGCCACCGAGACCGAGACGGTCGACACCAACCTCGCCGCCGTGACGGAGGTCGAGGCCGGCATCCGTGACTTCGTCCGCAACGACATCGCCTATCTGCGCCGTCCGGCGTCGGCCACCACCGATGCGCCGCCGCTCGACCCGAGCGCGGAGGCCACCGTCAACAACGTCAACTCGCTGATCCAGCGCGTCGCCGGCACCTCGCTCGCCGAGATCGAGAACCTGATCTCCGAGCTCGAGAGCCTGCGCGACCTGCTCCATGCCGAAGGCCAGCGCGTCCAGCGCGAGATCTCCGGCTACGCCCAGCTCAGCCAGGCCGCGATGAAGTCGACCCGCATGATCGCGGACAACGTCGCGCAGTGGAAGCGCGCCGCCGACGGCCTGCGCAACAGCTGATCGCAGAGCACCGCATCACCAGCCGCCGCGTTCCGAAAGGGGCGCGGCGGTTTTGATTCTGGAGGTCTCGTGCCCCGGACGCGGTGCGGCACGCAGTGACGCGCCGCAGAGCCGGGGCCGATGCCTCTGGCGACATGGCTTCAAGATGGGTCCCGGCTCTGCGCAGCAGCGCAAGAGCGCTGCAGCGCGTCCGGGACACGAGAGCATGGCTTGAACCCTTCGCCGCTCCCCAGCGACCAATGCCAGGCGCCCGTGCCGCTACGGCCGGGCTTGGGGACATTTCAGATGGAAAGCATTCGGCCCGACACCACGGACCCGATACCGTTGCGGCCCGCGCCGAACCAGTTCGGCACGATCATGCTGCGCTTTGTCGGTCTGCTGGCGGTCGCGATCGCCATTTTGGCGTTCGTCTATAGCCGCTGAGGTGCGGCGGCCGGATACCGGCCGCGAAGCATTAACGAACTGTTACCGGCTCGCGTCGGCGGCCGAGGCTTCCAGGGTGTAGGCGCCATCGGCATAGCCCTTCACCACCATGCCGGCGACCAGCATCACGGCCAGCGTCGCGGTCGCGAAGATGAATCCAACAAATTTCAGTGCGCCGCGATCAGCCATGGTCCTCGTCCCCTGTCGTCTGCCAATTCGTTTCAAATAGACAGCGACAGGTTCATAATTAGTTAGCACCTCACTGGTTCCGCAAAACTGCTTTGCGGTAACCATGTTGCGCGGGCTTATGCCAGCAGGCCTGAATCGCGTCCATAGCGCGCGGGCAACACTCGCGCACTCATTTGGACCGTTCATTTTGGAACAGATCTAGCTGGGCTTCGCGCGCATCGGCACGAAAGCGCTGGCCGTGATGGAATAGACCTCCTCGCCGCGCTGGTTCGTGCCGGTGGTGCGGGCCGTCAAAATGCCCCAGCCGGGGCGCGAGGCCGAGACGCGCTTGTCGATGACGACGTTGACGTAAGCGACGGTGTCGCCGGCAAGCACCGGCCGGATCCAGCGCAGGTCGCGAAAGCCCGGCGACGGGCCCCACACCGCAACCTCCTCGCCGCGCGACGCGGCCTCGCGCGCCAGACGCTGGCCGTCGGCGACAAGCAGGCTCATGCAGGCCGAACCGACATGCCAGCCCGACGCGGCGAGCCCGCCGAACAGCGAGTTCTTGCCCTCCTCCTCGTCGAGATGAAAACGCTGCGGATCGAACTTGGCGGCGAAAGTCTTGATGGCCTCGGCCGTGAAATTGTAGCTGCCGATCTCGCGGCGCTGGCCAATCTCGATGTCGTCGAAGAAGCGCATCAGACCGCTCCCTCGCGCCGCTTGATCAGGATCGGCGAGGTCATCTCGCCAAGCGCCTCACCCTTGGCGTTACGCATGGTGCATTTGAACTTGACGATGCCGAGCTCGGGCCGGCTCTTCGAGGTGCGCGCCTCCAGCACATCGACCTCGAGCGTGAGTTCGTCGCCGGGCCGCAGCGGCGACAGCCAACGCACTTCGTCGACGCCTGGAGATCCCAGTGAAGCCGCACGGGTGATGAAACCGTCGGCCATCATCCGCATCATCAGCGAGCAGAGATGCCAGCCCGAGCCGGACAGGCCGCGCAGCATGCTCTTGGCCGCGGCCTCCTCGTCCAGATGCATGGGCTGCGGATCGAACTCGGCGGCAAAGGCCAAAATCTCGTCGCGGGTGACATGACGCGGGCCGAACGTTCCGAACCGGCCGGGCGGGAAATCTTCGAAGGTCAGGGTCATGTTGGGAAAGCTTTGCGGGAATGACAGATTGTGGCCGCACTTTGCGGCAATCTCAACCCGCCGGCCCGCATGGCTCGTGCTACATATCACGCGGCGGCTTTGGTCTTGAGTCGGATCAGCCGGGGGCCGAGATCCACGTACCGAGGCCCGATTTGCCCTGGGGAGAGCAATGTTTTCATTCAGCGACCTGTTTCAATGGGACCGCTTCATCACGCCGACGATCATCAAGACCTTCTACTGGCTGGTGATCGCGCTGATCTGCCTGTACGGCATCTCCGGCATCTTTTCAGGGCTCGCTGCGATGGCGATCAGCCCGTTCGGCGGCTTCCTGGTGCTGCTGTCCTCGATCGCGAGCGTCGTCGTCGGCATCGTGTTCTCGCGCATCGTCGCGGAGCTGATCCTGATCGTGTTCCGCATCAACGAGCATCTCGGCGCGATCCGGGACCAGGGCAGCGGGATGCGGTAGCGGCCCTCGTGTCCCGGACGCGGCGCGGCATGAAATGACGCGACGCAGAGCCGGGACCCATGCATCAGCAATCAGGACTTCTGGGCCCCGGCTCTGCAGCGCACCGCAAGAGCGCTGCGCTGCGTCCGGGGCACGAAACCAACGTTACGTATTGAACCGGAAATGCATCACGTCGCCGTCGGCGACGACGTATTCCTTGCCTTCGAGGCGGAGCTTGCCGGCATCGCGGGCGCCGGCTTCGCCGCCCAGCGCGACGTAATCCTCGAACGCAATCGTCTCGGCGCGGATGAAGCCCTTCTCGAAATCGGTGTGGATCACGCCGGCCGCGGCGGGAGCCTTGGTGCCGCGATGGATGGTCCAGGCGCGCGCTTCCTTCGGGCCGACGGTGAAATAGGTGATGAGGTCGAGAAGCTGGTAGCCGGCGCGGATCAGGCGATCGAGGCCGGCTTCCTCCAGGCCCAGCGTCTCCAGGAAGTCGGCGCGCTCCTCGCGCGAAATGGTCGCGATCTCGGATTCGATCTTGGCGGAGATGACGACGGCGACCGCGCCTTCCTTGGCGGCCTGGTCCTGCACCGCCTTGGAGAAGGCATTGCCGGTTGCGGCCGAGCCCTCCTCGACGTTGCAGACATAGAGCACGGGCTTGGACGACAACAGGCCGAGCATGCCGAAGGCGCGTTCTTCTTCCGCCTTGCGCTCGACGAGGCGCGCGGGCTTGCCCTCGCGCAGCAGCACCAGGGTGCGGTTGACGAGGTCGAGTTGCTCCTTGGCGTCCTTGTCGTTGCCCTTGGCCTTCTTGGTGAGGTTGTCGACGCGCTTCTCGAGGCTGTCGAGGTCGGCAAGCATCAGCTCGGTCTCGATGGTCTCGATGTCGGCGAGCGGGGCGATCTTGCCCTCGACATGGGTGATGTCGGAATCCTCGAAGCAGCGCACCACATGCGCGATGGCATCGACCTCCCGGATGTTGGCGAGGAACTGGTTGCCGAGGCCTTCCCCCTTGGACGCGCCGCGGACGAGGCCGGCAATGTCGACGAAGGTCAGCCGGGTCGGGATGATCTGGCCGGACTTGGCGATCGCCGCGAGCTTGTCGAGCCGCGGATCGGGCACGGCGACCTCGCCGACATTCGGCTCGATGGTGCAGAACGGATAGTTCGCGGCCTGCGCCGCGGCCGTCTCGGTCAGCGCATTGAACAAGGTCGACTTGCCGACATTGGGCAACCCGACGATCCCGCATTTGAATCCCATGATGTTCCTGGCCTCCGCGCTCCGCGCGTCAATGTCTTCCGAACTCGTCATGCGCGGGCTTGACCCGCGCATCCATCGTCTTCGAAGGATGGATCGCCGGATCAAGTCCGGCGATGACAGGTGTTATTCCTTGCCGTTCTCGTCCTTGGTCAAAAATCCCTTCGCCTGCATGGCGAGGTGCACCCTGTTGGCGAAGGTCGCGTCCGTGCCCTTGGCGACCAGGCCTGCATGCTCGGCCACCGCCTCGCACAGCGTCGCCACCCAGTCGTTGTCCGCCTTGGCGAAGTCCGACAGCACGTGGCCATGCACCAGCTCCTTGACGCCGGGATGACCGATGCCGAGGCGCACGCGGCGGTAGTCGTTGCCGATATGCGCCGAGATCGAGCGCAGGCCGTTGTGGCCGGCGATGCCGCCGCCGATCTTCACACGCACCTTGCCCGGCGGCAGCTCGAGCTCGTCGTGGAACACGGTGACGTCGCCGGGAGCGATCTTGAAGAAGCCAGCCGCTTCCTGCACTGCGCGGCCGGAATCGTTCATGTAGGTCGTCGGCTTGAGCAGGATCACGCGCTCAGTGCCGAGCGTGCCTTCCGAGGTCTCGCCCTGAAACCTGCGGCGCCATGGTGCGAAACCATGACGCCGCGCGATCTCGTCGACGGCCATGAAGCCGATATTGTGCCGGTTACGTGCGTATTTCGCGCCGGGATTGCCGAGCCCAACAAAGAGTCGCATGACGCGGCGCGCCCCTCAGCCAGCGCGCGGTCAGGGACCACGCGCCAGCTCTTTCGAGAGATTACTTCTTCTTGTCGCCGCCGGCGGGAGCCTTGGCAGCGGCGGCAGGTGCAGCAGCGCCCGCAGCCGGAGCCGCAGCGCCAGCCGCTGGAGCTGCCGCAGCAGCGCCCGGAGCTGCAGCCGCAGCGGCGGCCTTCTGCTCTTCGGCGTAGCCGGACGGCGGCACGATGGTGACGAGGGTCGCGTCCTCGCGGGTCAGCGCCTTCACGCCGTTCGGCAGCTTGACGTCCGACAGATGCAAGGAGTGACCGATTTCCAGCGAGCCGACATCGGCCTCGATGTACTGCGGAATGCTCTCGACACCGCATTCGAGCTCGATGGCGTGGGCGACGATGTTGACCGTGCCGCCGCGCTTCACACCCGGAGAGGTTTCCGCCTTCACGACGTGCAGGGGCACGCTGATGCGGATGGTGGCGCCTTCGCCGAGCCGCATGAAGTCGACATGGATCGGGAAGTCCTTGACCGGATCGAGGTGATAGTCGCGCGGAATCACGCGGTGCTTCTTGCCCTCGAGATCGATGTCCACCAGCGTGGTCAGGAACCGGCCGGCGAGGATGCGCTGGCGCAGTTCGCGATCTTCGATCGAGATCGTGACGGGGGGCTGGTTGTTGCCATAGATCACTCCGGGCACTCGCCCGGCGCGACGCTCAGCCCGGGCGGCCCCCTTGCCGCTCTTCGGACGTGCGGTCGCCTTCAATTCCTTGACGGTCGTCGCCATGTCGTTAAGTCCTTGTTTTTGCAAAAGTTAATGGGCCGCAGCGCGGCCCATGGCATAGCTCGCAGCAAGCCTCCAGGGGTGCGGGGGCCACGAACTTGGCGGGCTTTTAGCCGGAAGATGCGGAAATGACAAGGAGAATGGGCTGCCAGCCCGGGTTCTTACCCGGGTCCTTACCCTCCTCCCCTGGAGGGGGAGGGTCGATGCGCATGCAGCGAAGCGAAATGCGCAGCAGGGTGGGGTGACAGTCTCTCAAATCTGGCGGTGCCCGAGTGGAGAGATCACCCCACCCCGGCGCTACGCGCCGACCCTCCCCCTCCAGGGGAGGGTTAAGAATCGTCCGGCCGTCCTATCCGCCGAGCTTGGCCTCCAGCGCCGCGATGCGTGCCTTCAGGGCCTCGTTCTCCTCGCGCGCCAGGCGGGCCATGTCCTTGACCGCCTCGAACTCCTCGCGCTTGACCAGATCCATGTCGCGCAGGAATTTTTCCGCCTGGGTCCGCATCACGGTGTCGAACTCGCGCTTGACGCCCTGGGCGGCGCCGGCGGCATCGTTCATCAGGCGGCCGATCTCGTCGAAAAACCGGTTGTTGGTCTGGGTCATCTCGGCCTCCGATAAACTTTGCGCGAACTCTCGAAAAGACAATGGCAATCCGGATCGCACGGTTCAAGAGCCGATCGCCGGTATCCTTGTCATCAACCGGTTTCCTTGCAATCGTATTCAACATCCCTGCATAACGGGAATCAGACGGCGTCTGCTGGCGCTCGATCGCCGCAATCCCGCTTGGATATAGAAGGCGCGATGCCCTTCCTGCTCATCGACTTTCCCGCCATCAATCCGGTCGCCATCGCGCTCGGACCGTTCGCCATCCGCTGGTACGCCCTCGCCTATATCAGCGGCATCGTGTTCGGCTGGCTCTATGCGCGCTCGCTGCTGAAGAAGGAGCGCCTGTGGGGCGGGCCCGCGCCGATGTCGCTGGTCCAGATCGACGATTTCATCCTGTGGGTCACACTGGGCATCATCCTCGGCGGCCGCACCGGCTACGTGCTGTTCTACAATCTGCCGTTCTTCATTCAGCATCCTGTCGCAATCTTCAAATTGTGGGAGGGCGGCATGTCCTTCCATGGCGGCTTCCTCGGCTGCGTCGTCGCGGTGATGTGGTTCGCCTATCGGAACGGCATCTCGATCCTGTCGCTCGGCGACATCACCACTGCAGTCGCGCCGGTCGGGCTGCTGCTCGGGCGGATCGCCAATTTCATCAAAGGCGAATTGTGGGGCCGCGCCACTGATCCGAGCCTGCCCTGGGCGATGATCTTCCCTGACGATCCCACCCAGCTGCCGCGCCATCCGAGCCAGCTCTATGAGGCCGGCATGGAAGGCATCCTGTTGTTCACGGTGCTCGCGATCATGATCCGTTTCGGCGCCTTGAAGCGGCCCGGCATGATCCTCGGCGCCTTCATCCTGATCTATGGCCTGTCCCGGATCGCCGGCGAGCATTTCCGCGAACCGGACGCCCAGCTCGGCTTCCTCTGGGGCGGATTAACCATGGGCATGCTGTTGTCGATCCCGATGCTTATTGCAGGCCTCATACTTATTGTATTGGCTGCGAGGCGCGATACGCCGAAGCCCGCAGGGGCCATTCGTTAATTCCTTTTCGAGAAGACAGACCGTGACCGACCAGCCGCTACTCGACGAGATCAAGGCGCTGATCAAAGCCTCGGGCCCCATGCCGGTCTGGCGCTACATGGAACTGTGCCTGATGCATCCGCGCCACGGCTATTACGTCTCGCGCGATCCGCTCGGGCGTGAGGGCGACTTCACCACCGCGCCGGAAGTCAGCCAGATGTTCGGCGAGCTCCTGGGCCTGTGGACCGCCTCGGTGTGGAAGCAGATGGGCTCGCCGCAATTCCTGCGGCTGATCGAGCTCGGCCCCGGCCGCGGCACCATGATGGCGGACGCGCTGCGCGCGCTCCGCGTGCTGCCGCCGCTCTACCAGGCGCTCCACATCCACATGGTCGAGGTCAATCCCGTCCTGCGCGAGCGGCAGGGTGCGACACTGTCGGCCGTGCGCAACATCTCCTGGCACGACAGCATCGATGACGTGCCGGAAGGGCCGAGCATCATCCTCGCCAACGAATATTTCGACGTGCTGCCGATCCACCAGATGGTCCGCCACGAGAACGGCTGGCACGAGCGCGTGATCGAGATCGACGGCAACGGAAAGCTTCAATTCGGCGTGGCGCCGGAGCCGACGCCGCGCTTCGACGTGCTGCTGCCGCCGTTGGTCCGCGCCGCACCAATCGGCGCCGTGTTCGAATGGCGGCCCGACGGGGAGATCATGAAGCTGGCCACGCGCGTGCGCGACCAGGACGGCGCGGCGCTGATCATCGACTACGGCCATTTGCGCAGCGATGCCGGGGACACCTTCCAGGCGATTGCGCGCCACACCTTCGCCGATCCCCTGAAGGCGCCCGGGCAGGCCGACGTCACCGCCCATGTCGACTTCCAGGCGCTGGCGGGTGCGGCCGAGGCTGTCGGCGCGCGCGTGCACGGGCCGGTGACGCAAGGCGATTTCCTCAGGCGGATCGGCATCGACACCAGGGCCGCCGCCCTGATGCAGAAGGCGACACCGGAAGTGGCCACCGACATTTCGATCGCCCTCAAGCGCCTGACGGAAACCGGGCGCAGCGGCATGGGCTCGATGTTCAAAGTGCTCGGCATCTCCGAGCCGCGGCTGACGGGCCTAGCCGGCCTCAGCGATCTCGAACCGGCCGGAGACGATTGATGACCCTCACCTCGTCGCTGCTGTCGGCCGTACCCGGACTTCGCCACGCGTTCTTCACCCGCGAAGGCGGCGTCTCCGGCGGCATCTATTCCGCGCTGAACGGCGGCCTCGGCTCCAGCGACGATCAGACCCTTGTCGCGGAGAACCGCCGCCGCATGGCCGAACATGTCGGCGTCGCGGCGGATCGCTTCCTCAGCCTGCACCAGATCCACTCGCCCGACGTGCTCATCGCCGAAACACCATGGCCGAGCGGGCCGCGACCGAAGGGCGATGCGCTGGTCACGACATCGCCCGGCATTGCGCTCGGGGTGTCCACCGCCGATTGCGGACCGGTGCTGTTCGTCGATCCCAGCGCGCGCGTCATCGGCGGCGCGCATGCGGGGTGGAAGGGCGCGCTATCAGGCGTGCTGGAGGCAACGATTGCCGCGATGGAGACGCTCGGCGCCACGCGCGGCGGCATCATCGCCGCGATCGGGCCGCTGATCCGTCAGGACAGCTACGAGGTCGGCAACGAGTTCGTCGCACGCTTCATCGAGGCGGACGCGGACAATGCGATGTTCTTCATCCCCTCGCGGCGCGAGGGACACGCGATGTTCGATCTCGCCGGCTTCATTCGCAGGCGGCTGGAAGCTGCCGGCATCCTGATGATCGACGACCTCGGTCTCGACACCTACGCCGACGAGCGCTTCTTCAGCTACCGCCGCTCCGTGCATCGCAAGGAGCCGGACTACGGCCGCCACGTCCACGCCATCGCGCTCGAGGGGTGAACACACAGGCAACACGCTGTCATTCCGGGGCTCGCGAAGCGAGAACCCGGAATCCATCGTGCAGCAATTCAGGCGGCGAAATGGATTCCGGGCTCGCGCCAAGTGGCGCGCCCCGGAATGACGTGTGCTGTGTCGCCCCTGCCCTAGACCTTAATCGATTTTAACGATATCGCTGCCCTCCATAATGAGGGACGCGTCATTCATCCTGGGCCGTGCGGGTACGCGCGTGCTGGCGGCCATGCTGCTGGCGGCATCGGCCGCGCTTGGCGGCTGCGCCGGCGGTGGCGGCGCTGCCAATTCCTACGCGATGGCGCCGAGCACCGGCTCGGGAGCGACGGTCGCCTTCGAATCGATCGACGGGCCGCCGCCGCAGGTGTTCGACCGCATGGTCGGCGTGCTCGACAGCGAATCCAAGCTGCGCAGCCTGTCCGTGGTCTCCCGCGAGGGGACGGCTGCCTATCGCGTGCGCAGCTATCTCTCGGCTCAGGTCGTACGCGGCAAGACCGTGATCGCCTGGGTCTGGGACGTCTACGACGCCAACCAGCAGCGCGCGCTGCGCCTGGCCGGGGAGGAACCGACCTCGGCCAAGGGCGGCCGCGATCCCTGGAACGCCGCCGACGACCTCGTGCTGCGCAAGATCGCCCAGGCCGGATTCAGCGGACTTTCCAACATGATCAACGGAACGCCGGATGCACCGGGCACTGCGCCTGGCCTGCGGGGACCGGCTGTGGCGAGCGTCGCTCCGATCGCACCCGCACCCGAGATGCCGGCCACGGCACTCGGCTATGCCGAGCGATAACCCCCGCTAAACCACGGCCTCAAGTTGCGGCCAAGCCGTTGGCCCGACTCAGGATTTTCGAAGGGAAAACGTAGCCTCCCGGGTTGCCATCGCAGCCCTCGGCCTGATATTTCCTCGCCCGTCGTAACCGTGCTTCCAGTGGGATCTGAGATGTTGAACGTCGTATCCAGCAAAGCGCGGGAGGAAGCATCCATGTCGGGCAAGAACGGCTCCATCAAGCTCGTCGCCGGCAACTCCAATCCGGCTCTCGCCCAGGCCATCGCGCAAGGGCTCGACCTGCCGCTGACCAAGGCGGTGGTCCGGCGCTTCGCCGACATGGAGATCTTCGTCGAGATCCAGGAGAACGTCCGCGGCTCGGATGCCTTCATCATCCAGTCGACCTCGTTCCCGGCGAACGACCATCTGATGGAATTGCTGATCATCACCGACGCGCTGCGCCGCTCCTCGGCGCGCCGCATCACCGCGGTGCTGCCCTATTTCGGCTACGCCCGGCAGGACCGCAAATCGGGCTCGCGCACGCCGATCTCGGCCAAGCTGGTCGCCAATCTGATCACGCAGGCCGGCGTCGACCGCGTCATGACGCTCGACCTGCACGCCGGCCAGATCCAGGGCTTCTTCGACATCCCGACCGACAATCTCTACGCGGCGCCGCTGATGGTGCGCGACATCAAGGACAAGTTCGACCTCTCCAAGACGATGGTGATCTCGCCCGACGTCGGCGGCGTGGCGCGCGCGCGCGGCCTCGCCAAGCGCATCAACACCCCGCTCGCCATCGTCGACAAGCGCCGCGAGCGCGCGGGCGAATCCGAGGTCATGAACGTGATCGGCGACGTCGCCGGCTACACCTGCATCCTGATCGACGACATCGTGGACTCCGGCGGCACGCTGGTGAACGCGGCCGACGCGCTGATCGCCAAGGGCGCCAAGGACGTCTACGCCTACATCACCCACGGCGTGCTCTCCGGCGGCGCGGCCGCCCGCATCACGAACTCCCGGCTGAAGGAGCTCGTGATCACCGATTCGATCCTGCCGACGGAAGCGGTGACCAAGGCGCCGAACATCCGCACCCTGCCGATCGCCAGCCTGATCTCGGATGCGATCGCGCGCACGGCGGCCGAAGAATCGGTGTCGAGCCTGTTCGACTGACGCTTCTTCGCCTCTCCCCGCTTGCGGGGAGAGGCCGGATTGCATCGCAGATGCAATCCGGGTGAGGGGGACTCTCCGCGAGTCAAACGCTCACCGTCCCCGTGGAAGCTCCCCCTCACCCCACCCTCTCCCCGCAAGCGGGGCGAGGGAGTGCGCGGTCCTTCCGCCCCTTACTACCCCACGATCCCCGCGGCGACCTGGCCGCGCAGGCGCTCCAGGCCGAGCAGCGTCTCGGCACAGGCAGCGGCGACCTCGACGCCCTTGATCGCAAAATGCTTGCGGAAGAAGTCGTAATGCACCTCGGTCTCGTGGAATTGCTGCGGCGTCAGCACGGCCGAGAACACCGGCACCTCGGTGCGCAGCTGCACGTCCATCAGCGCCTTGATCACGGTGTCGGCGACGAACTCGTGGCGGTAGATGCCGCCGTCGACGACGAGGCCGGCCGCGACGATCGCGGTGTAGCGCCGCGTCTTGGCGAGGACCTGCGCGTGCAGCGGGATCTCGAACGAGCCCGGCACCTCGAACACGTCGACATGGGTGAGATGCCGCGCCTCGGCTTCCTTGATGAAGGCGATACGGGCTTCCTCGACCACGTCGCGGTGCCAGCAGGCCTGCACGAAAGCCACCCGCTGCGGCTTTGCGAAGCGCGGGTGCTCGCTCGCGGGTCCTTTGGGAACCGGCGGTTGGGGGAATTCAGTTTCGGCTTGGGTATCTTGCAACATCTGATTCATGGCTTTCCTCGGTTTAAGGACCAGAATCAGGGCACACGGAACGACAAACAGCCGCATCCTCACGATGCGTCCGCCACCGACCGTTCTCTTTCATCCGGACTTTAACCGTCGGCTTCGGAGTTGCACCGAATCTGCTGACCCTTCCCTTCGGCAAAGACCTCGGGGAAGGCGCTCGCGGGCTTGGGCCTTTCGGCCCTTACCGCCGGTGGGGACTTTCACCCCGCCCTGAGAACATCGGCCGTCCGGAATGAACGGCCTGACAGGAAATATGCAGCCGGCGAGCCGGCGCGGCAAGCGCGTTCCGCATGGGCAAATCGCATGGTCCCATGCCCGGGCGGCGGTTCGGCCCTCGCACGGCGGAATTAACGGTTGGCGCCGGCTGGCGTTTTCGATTCTGATTTGTTCTTCCTGTTAAGAATTGTGGCGGAGATGAGCTGTGGACGAACGAGTCCTGGCTTGTGGACGGACTCGGGACCCCGTTGCGCAGATTCCGCAAATCACATCACTTGATCCGCGACAGGCCCGCGCTGATCCGAGGGATCGCAAGACCCCGAGGAGATCGCAAAGGCGACTCCGAGGGGACGCCGTAGCGACGTTTAGGGAGCGTGCGCCGGGCCCAACCGTGTGCGTATCAAAGACAACAAGAAGGCAAGAGGTCGAGACGGCATGTCCCTGCTCGAAGGCACTATCGATTCCAGAAGCCATCCGCTCGCGGTGGTCGAGGATATCGCTGCCAGCAACAACTGGCCGTTCGAACGCTCCGGCGAAGACGAACTCACGATTGTCTCGAAGGGACAATGGACCGACTACCAGCTCTCCTTCACCTGGATGGGCGAGATCGAGGCGCTGCATCTGGCCTGCGCCTTCGACATGAAGATTCCGCTCGCGCGCCGCGGCGAGGTGCAGCGGCTCGTCGCCGCGGTCAACGAGCAGCTATGGGTCGGCCATTTCGATCTGTGGACCAACAGCGGAATGGTCATGCATCGCCAGGCCCTGGTGCTGCCGGGCGGGCTGACCGCCTCGACCGCGCAATGCGAAGCCATGCTGGCCGGCGCCATCCACGCCTGCGAGCGCTATTTCCCGGCGTTCCAGTTCGTGGTCTGGGCCGGCAAGACCACCGCGCAAGCCATGGACGCGGCGATGTTCGACACGGTCGGAGAGGCGTAAGGATCCTCGCGCCGCAATAGAGCCGACGCTCCCCTCCCCACGTCATCCCGGACAAGCGCGCTCAAAGCGCGCGCAGATCCGGGATCCATACCGCGTGATTTCGCTTGTGGCACGCGACTTGTTGCCAACACCTCCATCCACTAGAACCACTCATGGTTATGGATCCCCGCCTTCGCGGGGATGACGCCTGAGTGTGTGGCAACGGCGATGGCAAACAATCCCCTCCAAGACATCACGGGCACCATCCTGCTCGCCGGCGCCGGCAAGATGGGCGGCGCGATGCTCACCGGATGGCTTGCGGGCGGGCTTGATCCGCGCCGCGTCGCCGTGGTCGATCCGCATCTGTCGCCCGAGATCACCGCGCTCGCGGCCAAGGGCGTGGCGCTCAATCCCGATGTGACGGCGGCCGGCAAGGTCGAGACGCTGGTCGTCGCGGTGAAACCGCAGATGTTCCGCGAGGCCGGCGCCAAATTGAAAGCGTTCGTCTCGGACCAGACCTCTGTGGTCTCGATCATGGCTGGAACCACGATCGCATCGCTCGAGGAGGTCTGCGGCGGAGCCGTGGTACGCGCGATGCCGAACACGCCGGCCGCGATCGGCCGCGGCATCACCGTCGCCGTCGCAGCGAACAACGTCAGCGCGGTGCAGCGCGCGGTGGCCGATGCGCTGCTGCGCGCGACCGGCTCGGTCGAATGGGTCGAGGATGAAAGCCTGATGGACGCGGTCACCGCCGTGTCCGGCTCGGGGCCAGCCTATGTGTTCCTGCTCGCCGAGGAACTCGCCCGCGCCGGCGTCGAGGCGGGCTTGCCCGAGACGCTGGCGACCAAGCTTGCGCGCGAAACCGTTGCGGGCTCCGGCGAGCTGCTGCACCGGTCGGAGCTTCCTTCCGCCACGCTGCGCCAGAACGTCACCTCGCCCGGCGGCACCACCGCCGCAGCGCTCGGCGTGCTGATGGGCGAGCCGGGCCTGCGCGAGTTGATGATCCGCGCGGTCGCAGCGGCGACCAAGCGCTCGAAGGAATTGGCGAAGTAGTTGATCCTCATGGTGAAGAGGCGCGAAGCGCCGTCTCTAACCATGAAAGGCCCGGCTCTCGCCCGCGGCCATCCTTCGAGACGACCGCTGCGCGGTCTCCTCAGGATCGGGGCAGAGCAAGCAGAAGCTACGTCGCGCCCAGCCGCTTGTTGAACATCTCGACATTGACGAGCCCGCGCGCGTGGCGGCCCTCGCCGAGTTTGCGCGCGCCCTCGAACGCCTCGACCTCGAAGCGGATGACGCGGCGCTCCACCGCGACCACCGTCGCGGTGGTCCGCACCGTCGCGCCGACAAGGGCGGCTGCGAGATGGCGGATATCGACCTCGGTCCCGACGGTGACCCAGCCCGGCTGAAGCGCCGAGCGGATCGCATCGCCCGACGTCATCTCCATCTCCAGGATCATCATCGGCGTCGCGTACACAAAAGGCATGCCGGGCACGAAATGCCCGACCGTGCGCTCAGCCGGCACCACCAGCGTGCGCTCGGCGCTCATGCCGATCTCGATGAAGTCGCGTGCGTCCATGGTGCCTGCTCGTCATTCCGGGGCGCGCGAAGCGCGAACCCGGAATCCGGAGATTGTCGATCGAGATTCCGGGTTCAGCCCTGAACGGGCTGCCCCGGAATGACGCTAACGCGTCACTTCTTCGCCGCGGCCGCGCGCTCCACAAACGTCTTGCCGCCCTTCATCTTGTGGCGGAGCGGGGCTTCGTTGATCTGGATGACGACGGCATCGGCATCGACACCGAGATTCTTCACCAGTGCCTGGGTGATGTCGCGCATCATGCCGGCCTTCTGCTCGTCGGTGCGGCCCTCGGCCATGCTGACGGTGATCTCAGGCATCGTTATCTCCCTGCTGCTTCAATGTTTCCTGCTTCGTCATTGCCGGGCTTGCCCCGCCAATCCATCATTTTGAAGATGGATGCGCGGGTCAAGCCCGCGCATGACAAGCGGGGCGAATGGCTATCCCCACCTTACGTCATGGCGGGCCAGGACCTCGCGCACCTTCGCGACGAGATCGGCTTCGCTGCACGAGAATTGTGCCGGCCGGCTCTCGCGCCATTCCTGGTTGGAGGCGATTGCGGCCGCTGCCTTCGCGCCCTCGATCAGATCCTTGACCTGCACCTCCCCGCGCGCCTTTTCGTCCGAGCCCTGGATGATCACGCAAGGCGAGTTGCGGCGGTCGGCATATTTGAGCTGGTTGCCCATGTTCTTGGGATTGCCCAGATAGAGCTCGGCGCGGATGCCGGCGGCGCGCAAGGATGCCACCATCTTCTGGTAGTCGGCGACGCGGTCGCGGTCGAACACGGTGACGACGACGGGGCCGAATTCGGGCCGCGTGTCGAGCTTGCCGAGCAGCGTCAGCGCGGCCTGCAAGCGAGAGACCCCGATCGAAAAACCGGTCGCCGGCACCGGCTCGCCACGGAAGCGCGAGACGAGACCGTCATAACGTCCGCCACCACCGACAGAGCCGAAGCGCACCGGCCGGCCCTTTTCGTCCTTGGTCTCGAGCAGGAGTTCGACCTCATAGACGGGGCCGGTGTAATATTCGAGGCCGCGCACGACGGAGGGATCGATCTTGATGCGATCGGCACCGTAGCCCGACGCCGTGACCAGCTTTGCGATTTCTTCCAGTTCACTTACGCCGGCCTGACCGACTTCGCTCTTGGCGAGGTACGTTTCAGCGGCAGCAATTGCGTCTTTCCAATCGTCCCGCGGCTTGGTGATGGCGAGAACGACATCAGCTTCAGCGGCACTCAGATTGGCCCCCTTGGTGAAGTCGCCCTTGCCTTCCTCGCCACCGTCCCATCGGCCGGGGCCGAGCAGCTTGCGCACCTCGTCGGCGGAAAATTTGTCGAGCTTGTCGATCGCGCGCAGCACGATCAGCCTGCGGCCTGCGTTCTCCTCGCCGCCGAGTCCGATCGCTTCCAGCACGCCGTCGAGCACCTTGCGGTTGTTCACCTTCACGACATAGGAGCCGCGCGCGATGCCGAGCGCCTCCATCGTGTCGGCCGCCATCATGCAGATCTCGGCATCCGCCGCGGGCGTTGCCGAGCCGACCGTGTCGGCATCGAACTGCATGAACTGGCGGAAGCGCCCGGGGCCGGGCTTCTCGTTGCGGAAGACGTAGCCGACGCGGTAGCTGCGATAGGGCAGGACCAGCGCGTCGGTGCCGTAGCGCTCGCCGACATAGCGCGCCAGCGGCGCGGTCAAATCGTAGCGCAGGCTGATCCACTGCTCGTCGTCGTCCTGGAACGAGAACACGCCCTCGTTCGGACGATCCTGGTCGGGCAGGAATTTTCCGAGCGCGTCCGTGTATTCCATCGCCGGCGTCTCGACGGGCTCGAACCCGTAGAGTTCGTAGACGGCGCGGATCTTCTCGACCATCTCGCGCGTCGCCCGGATCGCTGAGGGGTCGCGATCCTCGAGCCCGCGCGGCAGGCGCGCCTTCAGTTTCTGGGGTTTTTTGGGTTTCTCGGCCATGCGGGCGTTTACCAGCCGGGGCGCAAGGCGGCAACCGTTCTTGCCCTCTCCCCTTGTGGGAGAGGGTGGCTCGCCGCGTAGCGGCGAGCCGGGTGAGGGGTTCTCTCCGCGAATTCAACTCACATTTGAACTCGTGGAGCCAACCCCTCATCCGGCGCTTCGCGCCACCTTCTCCCACAAGGGGAGAAGGGAAGAAAGCGCCCTACGGCTGCTCCATCCGCGCCCGGAGCGCATCGGCATCCGCCTTGGGTAGCGATTTCAGCGTCGGCTTGATGGTCTCGCCGCCGACGATCTTGCCGTTGCGCATGAACATCCAGTCCGAGATGTCGGCTTCAGCGAACTCGACCTTGTCGCCTGCCCGCTTGCCCGGCAGGTCCCGTGGCTGGTTGGCGAAGAAGCCCGAATAGCCTCCGTTCTGCAGCTTCTTCACCTCGGCGATCCAGATGTGCTCGCCCCCTTTGCGGGTATGAAAGCGCACCTTCAGGGAATGGCCTTCCTCCGACGGCTTTGGCGCTTCATAGGAAGCCCAGAAGGTCGGCAGCGTGCCGCGGGCGCGCGCGATCGCGGCATTCATTTCGGGATCGGTGGTGCGCACGTCGACGATCGGCGAGCGGTCTTGTGCGGCCACCTCATGCGTGGGGCCGATGGTCAGGATGCCGAAAACGGAAACGCCGGTGATGGCGGCGAGAACCACCCATTTCATGGGTTGGGAGAGCTTTGTTGCCATGAGCGCGATGTCCAGGATGCTTGTTGTGTCCTGGCTTTGTCGCGTAGTCGTGGCGAGGAGTTCACAGCGCAAAAGTCCACAAACATTGCGCTTTCTCCCTCTCCCCGGGTACGGGGAGAGGGAGAAATCTCAAAACACCTTGCGGATCCAGTTGTGCGGATCGTTGGTGCGGCCGTACTGGATGTCGACGAGCTGCTTGCGCAGCCCCATGGCGACGGGACCGGCGGCGCCGCCCGAGATCTCGAAATCGCCGCTCACCGAACGCACCTTGCCGATCGGCGAGATCACGGCGGCGGTGCCGCAGGCGAAGGCTTCCTTCAGCCGGCCCGAGGCCGCATCCTTGCGCCACTGGTCGAGCGAGTACGGCTCCTCGCGCACGGTCTTGCCGGCATCCCTGGCGAGCGTGATGATGGAGTCGCGAGTGATGCCGGGCAGGATCGTGCCGAGCGGCGGCGTCGAGAGCGAGCCGTCGTCGAACACGAAGAACACGTTCATGCCGCCGAGCTCCTCGATATAGCGGCGCTCGATCGCGTCGAGGAAGACGACCTGATCGCAGCCATGCTGGATCGCTTCGGCCTGAGCGCGCAGGCTCGCCGCATAATTGCCGCCGCACTTGACCGCGCCGGTGCCGCCGACCGCGGCGCGCGTGTAATTCTCGGACACCCAGATCGACACCGGCGCAGGCCCGCCCTTGAAGTAGGATCCCACAGGCGAAGCGATGACTGCAAAAATGTATTCGGACGACGGTTTGACGCCGAGGAAGGTCTCGCTCGCGATCATGAAAGGCCGCAGGTAAAGGCTGCCCTCGCCGCCGGGCATCCAGGCGCGGTCGATCTTCACGACCTGCTCGACCGCCTCGATGAAGACGTCCTCGGGCAGCTGCGCCATCGCCATGCGATCGGCGGAGTCCTTGAAGCGCCGCGCATTGGCATCGGGGCGGAACAGGTTCACGCCGCCGTCGTCACGCTTGTAGGCCTTGAGGCCCTCGAAAATCTCCTGGGCGTAGTGCAGGACCGCGCCGGCCGGATCCATCGGGAAATTGGCGCGTGCCTCGATCTTCGCCTCGTACCAGCCGCCCTTGGCCTGGTTGTAGCGGACGATCGCCATGTGATCGGTGAAGACCCGCCCGAAGCCGGGGTCCACCAGCTTGGCCACGCGGTCCTTCTCGGGGGTCGGGTTAGATGCGGGCTGGATGTCGAATTTCATGCTCATGTCCTTGCCTCCCGCTGCCGATGGCGGCGCTGTTCTGGCGCCCGCCTGCCCCGATTGGGCCCGGCTGGCTTGATTAGATTGCTGGCCGAACCACCGCCAGCCTTGTTACGGCCGGTTTCCGTGACCAGCATGTCGGGCAGGACATGCTTTTGCGGAAGGCGGAAGTCCAGTATGTTTTGCCGAAATGCCGCTCGACAATCGCACGGTAGATCTGATCCGGCCGTCGTTACCTGTCCGGCTTTCTCCGGCCGCCCTGCTTCGATGCCACCCGACGCGATACGATCTAAAATTTCGTGCGGGTCGATCGTTTTGTAACATTGAACCCAAGATACGTCAATATGCCTGACATAAATTTCGCAACGTCCTCTCACGACGCCGCCGGGCCCGGTTCGGCCGCAGGCGATGGAGGCAATTTGCGCTGGGATATCATCGAGCTGCTGTTCTTCGCCTACCGCGATTTCGTCGGTGATCCCGACCAGGAGCTGGAAGCCTTCGGCTTCGGCCGGGCTCATCACCGGGTCATGCACTTCGTCTACCGCTATCCCGGTCTCAAGGTCGCCGACCTGCTCGACGTCCTGCGCATCACCAAGCAGTCGCTCGGCCGCGTGCTCAAGCAGCTCCTGGACGAGGGCTACATCGTGCAGAAGACCGGCGACAACGACCGCCGCCAGCGCCTGCTCTACGCAACGCCGAAGGGTGAGGAGCTGGTGCAGAAGCTCGCCGGTCTGCAGACCACGCGCATCACCAAGGCGCTCGCCGAGATGAGCCCGCAGGATGCCGAGACCGTCAAGCGCTTCCTGCGCGCGATGATCGACCGCGACGATCCGGACAAGGTGCTCGCGACGATCTTCGCCAACGTCAACCACGACACCAAGGAGTGACCGTGCCACTCGCTGCCACTCTCGCCCGCCCCCCGGCGCGCCCCGCCGATGACGCGCCGCATCTGCTGCTGGTCGACGACGACCGCCGCATCCGCGATCTGCTCTCGCGCTTCCTCGCGGCCGAAGGCTACCGCGTCACCACCGCCGCGAGCGCCGGCGATGCACGCTCGAAATTGCTGGGTCTGCATTTCGACCTGTTGATCCTCGACGTGATGATGCCGGGCGAGACCGGCTTCGATCTCGCCCGCTTCATCCGGACATCCTCCTCGGTGCCGATCGTGATGCTGACGGCGCGGCACGAGGCGGAGGCCCGCATCGAGGGCCTGCAGATCGGCGCCGACGACTACGTCGCAAAGCCGTTCGAGCCGCGCGAGCTGGCGCTGCGCATCAACAACATCCTCAAGCGCGCCGCCCCGCCGCCGCAAGCCGCGGCGGTCGAGAAGATCGTCTTCGGTCCCTACATCTACCATCTCGATCGCGGCGAGCTGCGCCAGGGCGAGGAGGTCATCCACCTCACCGACCGCGAGCGCGAGATGCTGCGCATTCTCTCGGAGACGCCGGGCGAGACCGTGCCGCGTAGCGCGCTGACCGGCAATGGCAGCGTCAACGAGCGCGCCGTGGACGTGCAGATCAATCGCCTCCGGCGCAAGATCGAGACCGACCCCGCCAATCCGCTGTTCCTCCAGGCGGTGCGCGGCATCGGCTACCGGCTGGTGGCCTCGCCATAACGCAAGTGAAGCGCGCCAGATGAGCACGATCGATACCGGCCTGACGCTTCTGAAGAGCGCCGCCGGCCGCGTCTCCGCCGCCAATGGCTGGATGGGCAACGCGTTCAAGGGCTGGATGCCGACCGGCCTCTACGCCCGCGCGCTCCTCATCATGATCGTGCCGATGGTGATCCTGCAATCGGTCGTCGCCTTCGTGTTCATGGAGCGGCACTGGAACACGGTGACGCGCCGCCTCTCGGCCGCGGTGGTGCAGGACATTGCCGCGCTGATCGACGTCTACAAGGGCTATCCACAAGACAAGGATCGCGACCAGATCCGCCGCATCGCGCAGCAGCGCCTCGGCCTCGTGGTCGACTTCCTGCCGGCGGGCGACATGCCGCCGCCGGGACCGAAGCCGTTCTTCTCACTGCTCGACCAGACGCTGTCGGTGCAGCTCGGCCGCCAGATCGGGCGCTCGTTCTGGATCGACACGGTCGGGCGCTCCAATCTCGTCGAGATCCGGATCCAGCTCGACGATGCCGTGATGCGCGTGTTCGCGCAGCGCAGCGCCGCTTATGCCTCGAATTCCGAGATCTTCCTGTTCTGGATGGTCGGCACGTCGTCGATCCTCCTCATCGTCGCGGTGCTGTTCCTGCGCAACCAGATCAAGCCGATCCTGCGCCTCGCCGACGCCGCCGAGAGCTTCGGCAAGGGCCGCGAGGCGCCGAACTTCAGACCGCGCGGCGCGCGCGAGGTGCGGCGGGCGTCGGTCGCCTTCCTCGAGATGAAATCGCGCATCGAGCGCACCATGGAGCAGCGCACCGCGATGCTCGCCGGCGTCAGTCACGATTTGCGCACCATCCTGACCCGCTTCAAGCTCGAGCTGGCGCTGATCGGCGACAGCCCGGAACTCGACGGCATGCGCAAGGACGTCGACGAGATGTCGATGATGCTGGAGGATTACCTCGCCTTTGCGCGCGGCGATTCCGGCGAACAGTCGCAGCCGACCGACATGGCGCAGGCGCTCGAGGAGCTGCGCGGCGATGCCGAGCGCCACGGCCATGCCGCGACCGTCGCCTTCCACGGCCTGCCCGTGGTGACGGTGAAGCCGGCCTCGTTCAAGCGCTGCCTCGCCAACCTCGTCACCAACGCGGCACGCTACGGCAAGAGCATCGCCATCACCGGCCAGCGCGATCACCGTTATTTGACCGTCACGGTCGACGACGACGGACCCGGCATTCCCATGCATTTGCGCGAAGAAGTGTTCAAGCCGTTCCTGCGGCTGGACAACGCCCGCAACCAGGACGAAGGCGGCACGGGCCTCGGCCTTGCCATCGCCCGCGACATCGCCCGCTCGCATGGCGGCGACATCACGCTCGGCGACAGCCCGATGGGGGGATTGCGGGCGAGCGTGAGGATACCGGTGTAGATGCTTCTTTACCTCGCCCTGCTTGCGGGGAGAGGTCGGATCGCTCTTGCGATCCGGGTGAGGGGGTACAGGTTTCACGACGATCGCACGTGCGGAGAGATGCCCCTCACCCCAACCCTCTCCCCGTAAGAACGGGGCGAGGGAGCGCACCGGTTTCGCGGCAACGACAAACCTACTTCGGCAGCAGCGCCTTCAGCTTGTCCATGTCGCGCACGTTCATCTTGAAGCCGCCGGGCATCACGATATCGCCGGGCTTCTGATCGGGCTTGCAGGCCCCGAGCCACTTCGCTTCGAGCTGCATCGTCGTGTCCCGGCCCGCCGCACCGGCCGCGCCGCCCTGCGCGTGCGAGGTGGTCTTCACCGTATAGGCCGAGTTGAAATCGCCGGTGATCTCGGCGTGCGAGGTCGTGCTGATGCCAGCGACGCTGCACTCGGAATCGCTGACATAGCCGGTCGCGGTCTTCTTGACGTCCTGCTTGGCGCAGATCTGCTTGGCCATCGGCGAGACGTTGTTGCTCATCTCCTTGTCGACGGTCTCGTCGGTGCAATGCTGCATGGTCATCTCGGGCATCGGCGTGCCGGTCCTGACCATCTTCAATTCCCAAAGGCCGGCCTTGCGCACCGGCAGGTCGTCGGCACTGGCCACGCCAGCCGACACCACGAGGCAAAGCGTCGAGCCGAGCAAAGCGAGTTTGCGCGTCATGCGAGAAGCTCCCGGCTGAGATGCGGCGTTACGAAAAAGCCTCAGTAGAGCGTGCGGATCGGCTGCTCGGCGGCGCCATAGGGCACCCAGCGGCAGGAGAACGAGATGTAGCCGCCCTCATAAGCCTGCACGGCCAGGAACTTGACCACCTTGCCGTAGCGCGCGCAATGATCGACCGCGACCTGCCGGGCATCGACCTGGGTGGCCATCGAATAGGCGATGATGCCGCCGGTGTCGTTGCCCTTGAACGGCGGGACGTAGTCGGCGCGCGCCGACTGGCTCGCCACCATACCCAGGGCGAGAAAGCCCGCGGCCGCAATGATTCGCATTCCCGTCACTCCAATTGGCTGACCGCCAGTTTACGGTGCCAGACTCGAAGTGGAAAGAACCGAAGCCCTGCCGACCGCGACGTTGTGGTCAACTCCTGGCGAAGTGTTGCCGCGCTGCACTTGACCTCCCCCGACCTTCGCGGCACCGTCCAGCCCTTGCAAGACTTTAGCCGTCCGGATTGAACATGCGCGCCCCCTCCCCGAAATCGCTCCGCTATGCCGCCGTGCTCGGCCTGTTGTTCGGAGCGATGTCGCTCAGTGAGGCCAGGGCCGCCAACCCGCTGGAAATGAACTTCTGGCTGAGCGGGCCGCGCTACGACGGGGCCGTCGCCGATTGTGACAGGGCGCTGCCGACGATCGCCACCCAGTTCTGGGAAAAGGAAAGCACGTTCTGGAATTCCTCGTTGAAGATTACCGGCTTCTCCGCCGTGCGCGAGACCGCATTCCGGCCCTGGCAATCCGACAACATTCCGCGCCGCTATTGCACCGCTGACGCCATGCTCAATGACGGCAAGGTGCGCAAAGTGCACTTCTCGCTCATCGAGGATGGTGGATTCGCCGGCTACGGCAACGGCGTCGAGTGGTGCGTCGTCGGGCTCGACCGCAACTGGGCCTATAATCCGGCCTGCCGCGCCGCCAAACCCTAATTCGAACAGCCCTGATTCGGGTTTATCAGACGCCCGGCGACTGCCGCCCGAATTTTGTTCTTGAAATGTTCTTATCGCCTGCTAGGCTTTCCTGCACAGTCTAGTTGAGGGGCGTCGTCATGTTTCATTCCAGATTGCATTCGTTCTCCCGCCTCGTGATCTCGCTGGCCCTTTCCCTGCTCCTTGCCGCGGGCCTCGCCGCGTTCGCCGGGGATGCAAAGGCCCAGGACAAGCGGCAGAACGCGCCGGGCGAATTCGACTTCTATGTGCTGTCGCTGTCGTGGTCGCCCTCGTTCTGCGAGGAGGCAGCCGAGCGCGGCGGCCGCTCCCAGATCCAGTGCGGCGGACGGCCCTATGCCTTCGTGGTGCACGGGCTGTGGCCGCAATATGAGAACGGCTTCCCGGAATATTGCCAGCGGCCCGCGCCGCGGCTGAACCGCAATATCGTCTCCTCGATGCTCGATTTGATGCCGGCGCCGGGCCTGATCTTCAACGAATGGGACAAGCACGGCACGTGCTCAGGCCTCGAAGGCCGCGGCTATTTCGAGACGATCCGCAAAGCACGCGCTGCGATCAAGATTCCGGCCGAATATCTCGATCTGTCGCAGGCCAAGACCGTGGCGCCGGCGGAGGTGGAGGAAGCCTTCATCAAGGCCAATCCGGGGCTGAGCAATGCCGCCGTCTCGGTCACCTGCAACCGGACCAGGCTCTCCGAGGTCCGCATCTGCCTCAGCAAGGACCTGCAATTCCGCGCCTGCGAGGAAACCGACCGCCGCGCCTGTCGCCGCGAGCAGGTAACGATGCCGCCGATCAGGGGCGGTTAGAACCCAGCCTATCCGTCGTCATGCCCGGGCTTGTCCCGGGCATCCACGTACATGGCGCCGTGCATCTAGACGTGGATGGCCGGGACAAGCCCGGCCATGACGAGTAGAAAGAGCTGCGCATTCTCATACGAGCCGCAGATCTTCTTATGAACTACCGCCACGCCTTCCACGCCGGCAACTTCGCCGATGTCATCAAGCACATCGTGCTGGCGCGCATCATCACCTATCTGCAGGACAAGCCGGGGGCGTTCCGCGTCATCGACACCCATGCCGGGGCCGGCCTCTACGATCTCGACAGCGACGAGGCGCGCCGCAGCGGCGAATGGCTGACCGGCATCGCGCGGCTGATGCAGGCCCGCCTGTCGAACGAGAGCGCGGCGCTGGCCAAGCCCTATCTCGACATCGTCCGCGCCTTCAATCCGAAGGGAGAGCTCAAGGCCTATCCCGGCTCGCCGCTGATCGCGCGCGGCCTGCTCAGGCCGCAGGACCGGCTCGTCGCCTGCGAGCTCGAGCCGAAGGCGCGGAAAACGCTGATCGGCGTTCTGCGCCACGACGAACAGGCCCGCGTGGTCGATCTCGACGGCTGGGTGGCGCTGCCCGCCTTCGTGCCACCGAAGGAGCGGCGCGGCCTCGTGCTGATCGATCCGCCGTTCGAGGCCAAGGACGAGTTCGAGCGGCTGGGCGAAGCCTTCTCGGCGGCCTTCGCGAAATGGCCGACCGGCATCTATCTCATCTGGTATCCGGCCAAGAGCCGGCGCGCCACCGACATGCTGGCCCAGACCGTGGCGCGGCTCGCAGCTGCAGCAAAACCACCGGGAAAATGTCTGCGCCTCGAGTTCAGCGTCGCCCCCCAGCTCGAAGGCGGGGCGCTGGCCTCCACCGGGCTGCTGATCGTCAATCCGCCCTACACGTTGCAGGGCGAACTCAAGACGATCCTGCCCGAGCTGGAAATGCCGCTCGGCCAGGGCGGTGCTGCCAGATTCCGATTGGAAGTGCCCAAGCCTTAGAGCCAAGAAGCCGTAACACTCCGGCATTCTTGGGAAAAATATGCAGGAGCGGTAGTCAATCTGCAGAGAACCGTATTATGCTGTTTCCGTGACTGGCTTTACGTTCCGCTTCCGCGAATGGTTGCGGCGGAGTGAAGGCCTAAGAAAGATCCGGCCGGACCGCCAGCGGTCCGCCCAAGGATGGCCAGCTCTCCCGGGCTCCGTGAAGCCCGGTCATGTCGCGACGTGCGTCTGCGTCGCGACGGAGGAGCAATGAGGGGGAGTTTCCCGATGGCCATGACGGGAACGGTCAAGTTTTTCAACGGCGAACGCGGCTACGGTTTCATCAAGCCTGACGACGGTGGTCGCGACGTCTTCGTGCATATTACAGCTGTGGAGCGGGCGGGACTGAAGGACCTTGCCGAAGGACAGCGCATTACTTTCGAAGTCGAACCCGACAAGAAGGGGAAGGGACCGAAGGCGGTCAATCTCGTCATCCTCTCCTAGCGGGCCTGACGCACGACACTTCGGCGCAATATTTCGCGCAAAAAAATCCCGGCCGCGAGCGGCCGGGAGGTTGTTGTCCGGTAGTTTCTTCTTCAGCTATCAGAAGCGATAGTTCACGCCTGCGCGCACGACGCTGGCGCTATAGCCGTTTGACACGCCCGTAATTGCGAACTGACTGGTCGACAGATCGATGTAGAGATATTCCAGCTTGGCGCTCCAGTTCGGAGTGAGGCCCACTTCCGCGCCCGCGCCGATGGTCCAGCCCGCGGTCGTATGCGATTCCGACCAGCCGAAGGTCTGCGCGCGTAGCTCGCCGAAGGCGAGGCCCGCGGTGCCGTAGAACAGCACATTGCTGAAGGCATAGCCGGCGCGGCCGCGCAGGGTGCCGAACCACGGATTGGAGAATTTCCACGGCGCGAAGGTATCGTCGGCCCCGGCGGCCTGGATGTCGCCTTCGACGCCGAACACGAACGGGCCGTTCTGGAAATTGTAGCCGGCCTGCACGCCGCCGACGAAGCCCGAGGGCTTGGAGGGATTGTTGTCGACCGAGCCCCATTCGTAGCCGATGTTGCCGCCGAGATAAGGACCGGCCCAGCTATACGCATTGAGCGGCTGATTGACGGTGTAGGGGGCACGCTGCCCGTAATTGAGATCGGCGGCCTCTGCCGAAGCTGTCCAGCCGGCTGCAACCAACGCGGCCGCGCCCACAACGAGCCTCTTCATCACTTAACTCCAACGCAACTGCCGTCCCCGCGATGCCTGCGCCGCCGCGCGAGGCAAAACCGCATGGTTACGGAACCACCACTTTTTCGCGTAAGATTTATCGAGAGTTTTAAGTTAAAGGGCTGTTAAGCGGGGTTACCGCGCTGTTAACAGGCTTAAGCAAGCGTTACCGGGAACTGCGCCGCCATCCTGTGTGCGCCGCATCGCCGGAACTTCAAATCGGCACCCCCAGCGCCTAAATTCGCCCCATGGTTCACGATTCCACCGACGACCCGGACGACCGCGCGCGGAAATCGCCGCGGACGACTGCGAGCGACGTGCCGCCCGAGGCGTTGGCAGCGCCGGATATCGATCCCGCCGCCCCCGCCGGGGAGGACGATGACGATGCGCGACTGCCAGACATCCTGGAGGAGAGCGGCGCGGTCGGCGAGGAGCCGCTGGCGACCGGCCATGAGGCGATCGAGCGCGCGGTCCGGCTCGCCCCGACTTCGCCCGGCGTCTATCGCATGCTCAGCGCGAATGCCGACGTGCTCTATGTCGGCAAGGCCAAGAACGTCAAAAAGCGCCTGTCCAGCTACGCCCGGCAAAGCGCGCCGCTGCCCGCCCGCATCCTGCGTATGATCGCCGCCACCGTCACGGTGGAGATCGTCTCGACCAACACCGAGACCGAGGCGCTGCTGCTGGAAGCCAACCTCATCAAGCAGCTGCGGCCGCGCTTCAACGTGCAGCTGCGCGACGACAAATCGTTTCCCTACATCCTGATCACCGGCGACCATTGGGCGCCGCAGATCCTCAAGCATCGCGGCGCGCAGAGCCGGCCTGGGCGCTATTTCGGCCCGTTCGCCTCCGCCGGCGCGGTCAACCGCACCATCACGGCGCTGCAGCGCGCCTTCCTGATCCGCTCCTGCACCGATTCCTTCTTCGAGAGCCGCACCCGGCCCTGCCTGCTCTACCAGATCCGCCGCTGCGCCGGCCCCTGCACGCGCGAGATCGACTTCGGCGGCTATACGACGCTGGTACGCGAGGCGACCGACTTCCTGTCCGGAAAGAGCCACGCGGTGAAGCAGGAGCTCGCCGGCGAGATGGAGAAGGCGGCGGGCGAGCTCGAGTTCGAGCGCGCCGCGCTCTACCGCGACCGCCTCGCTGCGCTCTCGGCGATCCAGTCCCAGCAGGGCATCAATCCGCGCACGGTGGAGGAAGCCGACGTGTTCGCCATCCACCAGGAGGGCGGCTTCTCCTGCGTCGAAGTGTTCTTCTTCCGCACCGGCCAGAACTGGGGCAACCGCGCCTATTTTCCGCGCGCGGAGAAGTCATTCACTCCGGAAGAGGTGCTCGGCTCCTTCCTCGCGCAGTTCTACGACGACAAGCCGCCCCCGAAGGTCATCCTGCTCTCGCACGAGATCGAGGAGAGCGAGCTGCTCGCCAATGCCCTGGCGATCAAGGCCGGCCACAAGGTCGAGGTCACCACGCCCAAGCGCGGCGAGAAGAAGGAGCTGGTCGCCCACGCCTTGACCAATGCGCGCGAGGCGCTCGGCCGCAAGCTCGCCGATACCGCCACGCAAAGCCGCCTGCTCGACGCCATGGCCACGACGCTGAGCCTGCCGCATGCGCCCAAGCGCATCGAAGTCTACGACAACAGCCACATCCAGGGCACCAATGCGGTCGGCGCCATGATCGTGGCCGGCCCGGATGGTTTCGTGAAGAACCAGTACCGCAAGTTCAACATCAAGTCGGAAGGGATCACGCCGGGCGACGACTTCGCCATGATGCGCGAGGTGCTGGAGCGCCGCTTCAAGCGCCTGATCAATCCGCCCGAGGACGCCGGCACCAAGACCAAGGACGATGATTTCCCGCAATGGCCCGATCTCGTCATCATCGACGGCGGCCGCGGCCAGCTCAACGCGGTCCGCGAGATCTTCGCCAGCCTCGGCCTGACCCAGGTGTCGCTGATGTCGGTCGCCAAGGGGCCGGACCGGGATGCCGGCCGCGAGACCCTGTTCATGCCGGAGCGCGAGGCCATCAAGCTGGAGCCGCGCGACCCCGTGCTCTATTTCATCCAGCGCCTGCGCGACGAGGCCCACCGTTTCGTCATCGGCTCGCACCGTAAGCTGCGCAAGAAGGACATCCGCGAGGCCGGTTTGCAGGAGATTCCGGGCATCGGCCCGTCACGCAAACGTGCCTTGCTGCATCATTTCGGGACCCTGAAGGAGATCGAACGCGCCTCGATCGCCGATCTCGGCAAGGTTCCGGGGGTCAGCGCCGAGAGCGCCCGCAGGATTTTCGATTATTTCCATCCCCAGCCGGGATGAACTAAAGGGGCCCAAAAGGGAGCTCGGGTCATATGGTCGTCGCATGCCGTGCCCCATCTGGGAGCGGAACGGTTGACCTGCGGGCTTGAGCGGTATTGGTAGGACGAATGAACATCGCCACGACACGAGGGACGACCAGCCGCGCGATGTCCCTCCCGAACATCCTGACCTATGGCCGGATCGCCGCGATCCCGGTCGTGGTCGGGTGCATCTATGCGCAGTCGATTTTGGATCAGCCGCTCTGGCTTCGCTGGGTCGCGGTCGCCATCTTCATCGCCGCCGCGGTCACCGATTACCTCGACGGTTATTACGCGCGAATCTGGAATCAGCAATCGGCCTTCGGCCGGATGCTCGATCCGATCGCCGACAAGCTGCTGGTCGCATCCTGCCTTTTGATGCTGGCCGCCGACGGCATCATCCACGGCTGGTCGCTGTGGGCCGCCATCGTGATCCTGTGCCGCGAGATCCTGGTCTCGGGCCTGCGCGAATACCTCGCCGCGCTCCGCGTCAGCGTGCCCGTGACCAAGCTTGCCAAGTGGAAGACCACTGTCCAGCTCGTTGCGATCGGGTTTCTGCTCGCGGGACCTGCCGGCGACGAGGTGGTGCCCGTCGTCTCGATGATCGGCCTCGCGCTGCTCTGGGCATCGGCGATCGTGACCATCTACACCGGCTATGATTATTTCCGTGCCGGCATCCATCACCTCATCAAGGAGGACGAGGGATGAAGGTGAAATATTTTGCCTGGGTGCGCGAGCGCGTCGGCAAGGCGGAGGAGACCATCGAGCCGCCTTCGACCGTGCGCACCGTCGAGGAGCTGATCGCCTGGCTGTCCAGCCAGAGCGAGGCCTATGCCTACGCGTTCGAGAAGCCGAAGGTGATCCGCGCCGCGATCGACCACGCCCATGTCAAATCGGATGCCGCGATCGCCGGCGCCCGCGAGATCGCGTTCTTCCCGCCGATGACCGGCGGCTAGGCCATGACCTCCCCTGTCGCCAGCTGCCCCGTCGCGATCCGCATCCAGGAAGACGATTTCGATATCGCCCGAGAGATCGCGGTCCTCACCAGGAGCCGCACCGATATCGGTGCCGTCGTCAGCTTTTCCGGCATCTGCCGTGCGGACGACGACAGCGCCAAGGTCGCCGCGCTCACGCTCGAGCATTATCCAGGGATGGCCGAGGAAGAGATCAGGCGTCATGCCGACGAGGCCATTTCACGCTGGCCATTGAACGGCGTCACGGTGATCCACCGCGTCGGCCGCTTCATGCCGGGTGATAACATCGTGCTGGTGCTGACCGCCTCGCAGCACCGCCAGGCCGCATTCCAGGCGGCCGAGTTCCTGATGGACTACCTCAAGACCAACGCGCCGTTCTGGAAGAAGGAAGAGAGCGCCACCGGCACCGGCTGGGTCGAGGCCCAGGCCCGTGACGACGAGGCCGCCGCACGCTGGACCAAATACTGATGGCAAGAGCATCCAAAAAGACCGCGCGCGGCCGCGCCGCGCCGAAGCCTGCGAAAGTGGGTCCCGGCGAGCTTCTCACGCTGCTCGATTTCGTCCGTTATGCCGTGAGCCGCTTCGTTGAAGCCAAGCTCGCCTTCGCCCATGGCACGACCGACCCGGTCGCGGAAGCCGCGTTTCTGGTCTGCGAGGCGCTGCACCTCAATCCCGACCAGTTCGAGGGCTTTGCCCACGCGCGCGTCACGATTGCGGAAGGCAAGACCATCCTCGATCTCGTCCATCGACGCATCACCACGCGCAAGCCGGCCGCCTACCTCGTCAACAAGGTCTACATGCGCGGCCTGCCCTTCTACGTCGACGAGCGCGTCATCGTTCCGCGCTCCTTCATCGGCGAGCTCCTGGATTCCCATTTCGGCGGCGACGGCGAGGTCGGATCGCTGATCGACGACCCCAATGCGGTCGAGCGCGTGCTCGATCTCTGCACGGGATCGGGATGTCTCGCGATTCTCGCGGCCCATCACTTCCCGAATGCGGCGATCGATGCCGTCGACATCTCCAAGGGTGCGATCGAGGTTGCCAGGCGCAATGTCGACGAATACGGGCTCGGTGAGCAGATCACGCTGCATCGCGGCGATTTGTTCGCCCCGCTCGGCGACAGCAGATACGATTTGATCATCACCAACCCGCCCTATGTCGATGCGGAAGGCATGGCCGCGTTGCCACCTGAGTGCCGGGCCGAGCCGAAACTCGCCTTCGACGGCGGCGCCGACGGCCTCGACGTGGTCCGCCGCATCCTGGCGGAGGCGCCCGATCACCTGACGCCGGACGGCGGGCTGATCTGCGAGATCGGCCGCGGCCGGCACCTGGTCGACGAGGCCTTCCCGGAGCTGCCGCTGCTCTGGCTCGACACCGAGGATTCCGAAGGCGAGGTGTTCTGGATTTCGGCCGCCGATCTCGGCTGAGCGCTCACGACCGCCGCGCGCGGACGGAACAAGTCAAATTCGGCCACGTTCATCCCCCGACGAATTTTCTCGCTCTCGGAGGATGTCCAGATGCTCGCGCCATCGGGCGAATTGCTGCGCGCCGGCATGGCGCTGAAGCTCAACCACGTCAAACGCGCCGCTCAGTCCTATCTGCGTGACCGGGCCGGCCAGGCATCGGGCAAGGTGACGTCTTACGCGGTGGCGGGCGGGCTGTTCGCGGTCGCGGGCCTGTTCGCGATGGCGGCCTTCTTCGTCGGGCTGATCGCCCTGTATCGCTGGGTCGCCATCACCTACGGGCAGTTCTGGGGTTTCGGTGCCGTCGGAGCCGTGCTGCTGGTGCTGGCGGCGGTCTGCGCCGGCGTCGCCACGGCGCAGATGAACCGCAAAGCCAGGCCGATCGTGCCGCTTGCGAGCCGGATGCGCGTTGCCATCGCGACGCCGCGGATTCCGCGTGGAACGGTCGGGGAGGCCGTAAAGGAGGTCGCAACCGCGATTCCCCTGGCGCCGCTCGCGCCGGGCGAACGCCGCAATGGCCGACCCGCTTGGTCCACCAACCGGCCCGTGCAGCTTGGCTTGATGCTCGCGGCGATCGGACTGGCGGGCTTCACGGCGGCGCGCCGCAGGCGGTACGGCCAAAGATCGGACGCTTGAATGCCGGCGCGGCGTCCCGAGCAGTTCGACTCGTGGCTCCT
The DNA here is from genome assembly GCF_002776695.1 of Bradyrhizobium nitroreducens. Taxonomy (GTDB): domain Bacteria; phylum Pseudomonadota; class Alphaproteobacteria; order Rhizobiales; family Xanthobacteraceae; genus Bradyrhizobium; species Bradyrhizobium nitroreducens. The sequence continues at coordinate 4,528,920 of NZ_LFJC01000003.1, read as the reverse complement.
GATCGCAGCCACAGCCGTCTTCGTGCTCACCGCGGAGCGCTATTTCCAGAACTCCGGCCTGATCCGTCCGGAACCTCCACCAGACCATCGCAACGCCGAGGCGAACTCACCGGAAACGAGCCCGACGCGTGCGGCGGTACAGCCCGGCCACGGCCGCCGCGCCAAGAGTCCGTTCGCGATTCCCTGGGCGGGCTGGAAGGATATCTTCTGGCGCACCTATCAGCGCATCGATGACGATCGCCTGCTCGCGACAGCGGGCGGTGTCGTGTTCTTCGGGCTGCTCGCGATCTTTCCGGCGGTCACGGCGCTGGTTTCGTCCTATGGCCTGTTCGCCGATCCCGCGACGATCAGCGCCAACCTGCAGACGCTGGCGACCATGCTGCCGCAGGGCTCGTTCCAGATCGTCGAGGACCAGGTGGCGCGCGTGGTGTCGCATGGCAACACCACGCTCGGTGCCACCTTCCTGCTCGGCCTTCTGCTCGCGGTCTGGAGCGCCAATGCCGGCGTCAAGGCGATCTTCGACGCCCTCAACGTCGCCTATGAGGAGCGCGAGAAGCGCAGCTTCATCAAGCTCAACATGGTGTCGCTGACCTTCACGGTCGGCGGCATCGTGGCGCTGCTGCTGATGGTGGCGGCCGTCGTCGCCTTTCCGCTTGCACTCGATCATCTCGGCATGGCGCCCAAGAGCAAGCTGATCGCGGCGCTGGCGCGATGGCCGCTGCTGTTCTTCATCCTGCTCATGGCGCTCGCCGTGCTCTACCGCTTCGCCCCCAGTCGCGATGCGCCGCGCTGGCAATGGCTCAGCCTCGGCGCAGTCATCGCCGCCATCCTCTGGATCGCCGGCTCGGCGCTGCTGTCCTGGTATCTGTCGGAATTCACCAACTACAATGCGACCTACGGCTCGCTCGGCGCAGCCATCGGCCTGATGACGTGGATGTGGATGTCGGCGATCGTCGTCATGTTCGGTGCCGAGCTGAATTCGGAGATCGAGCGGCAGACGCTGAAGGATACGACCACCGGACGGCCCAAGCCACGCGGCAGCCGCGAGGCGGTCTCGGCCGACACCGTCGGCGCGACCGCGCCGCTCTAGCCAATGACGACGATCGGGCCGGAGCTGATCCGGCCCGATCGAGCGGCGTCTCAGCGCTTGGTGATGACGGCTTCCAGATATTCGCTGTGCACGACGATGGTGCCGTCATCGGCATGGTTGAACTCGTCGAGCAACGCCAGGAGATCGCGTCTCAGCGCGGCCTGGCCGCTCTCGTCGAGCGCGGCAAACGCCTTCAGCGTCGGCCCGTAGAAGGTCTTGAAGACATCGAGCCAGTGCTCGGGCGAGCGATAGCGGAACACGAACATGCGCGGCTCGGCCGATATGTCCGAGGCCTGGCTTGCGAACATCTCCTCGAGCCGCGCCGGGGTGCCCCACAGCGCCGGGGACTTCACGCCGGCCGGCGGCGGCAGATGCTTGCCGATGGTCTTGAACAGCTGGCCGATGAAGCCCTGCGGGGTCCAGTTGGCGAGGCCGATCTTGCCGCCGGATTTGCAGACGCGCGCAAGCTCCGAGGCCGCCTTGTCCTGGTCCGGTGTGAACATCACGCCGAAGGTCGAGAGCACGACGTCGTAACTGGCGTCCGCAAACGGCAGCGCTTCGGCGTCAGCCTCGCGAAATTCGACCGTCAGATGGTCCGCCGCCGCACGCTCCTGCCCGCGCTTGAGCAGCGCCGGCACATAGTCGGTGGATGTGACGTCACACCAGCGCCGCGCCGCGGCCAGCGTCGCGTTGCCGTTGCCGGCGGCGACGTCCAGCACCTTGCTGCCGGCGCGCAGGTCCAGGGCCTCACAGAGTTGCTCGCCGACGATCTGCAGGGTGGTGCCGACGACGGCATAGTCGCCCGAGGACCAGGCGCCATGCTGGCGCTGCTTGACGGCGGCGAGATCGGGCTGGGCGGGAGCCTGTTTGAGCGCGGCGGATGTCGACATGGCAATTCTCCGGAGGTGAAAACGCCGGGACGATAGGGCGCATGCGGTCCGCTGGCCTTGAGAGGGGCATTATTTTACGCTGAGAGCACCTTGATTTCCGAGCGGAACCGAGGCTGGCGTGGCGTTTCATTTCGAGGATTTCGTGCTCGATGCCGAGCGGCGCGAATTGCGGCGCGCGAGGACGCTGATCGCGCTCGAGCCCCAGGTGTTCGATCTTCTGCTCCATCTCGTTCGCAACCGCGAACGCGTGGTGACGCGGGACAATCTGCTCGACGCAGTCTGGAACGGCCGCGTCGTCTCGGAATCGACGCTCACCAGCCGGATCAACGCCGCGCGGCGCGCGGTCGACGACAATGGCGGGGAGCAGCGGCTGATCCGGACCATCGCGCGCAAGGGCGTCCGGTTTGTCGGCGAGGTCACCGAGCTTTCCGAGGCGGCGACAAGCCGGCCACCGGCGGGCTTGCCGCTGCCTGGCCGGCCTGCCATCGCGGTCCTGCCATTCGTCAATATCAGCGGCGAAGCGGAGCAGGATTATTTCTCCGACGGCATCAGCGAGGACATCATCACCGCGCTGTCGAAGCTGCGCTGGTTCTTCGTCATCGCGCGCAACTCCTCGTTCATCTACAAGGGGCGCACGGTTCATCTGCGTCAGATCGCCGAAGAGCTCGGCGTTCGCTATGTCGTCGAGGGCAGCGTCCGCAAGGACGGCGACCGCGTCCGCATCACCGCACAGCTCAACGATGTCGCCACCGGCAGTCATCTCTGGGCCGAACGCTACGATCGCGAGCTTGCCGATGTCTTTGCCGTGCAGGACGAGATCACCGAAGCGATCGTCGCGGCGATCGAGCCGCAGCTCTATGCCGCGGAGAGCTTTCGCGCCCAGCGCAAGCCGCCGGACAGCATGGATGCCTGGGATCTCGTGATGCGCGCGCTGTCGCATTACTGGCGCGTGACACGGCAGGATCATGTGGTGGCGCAGGCGCTGCTCGAGAAAGCCATCGCACTCGACCCCAACTACGGCAAGGCGCTCGGGCTGCTCGGCACCAGCTACATGTTCACGGCGCATATGGGCTGGATGGAGATGGACAGTGCGATCACCAGCGCCGAACGTGCCGCGCGGGCTGCCATCCGCGCCGACAACGAGGATGCCTGGGCTCACAACGCGCTCGGCCACGTCAATCTGTTTGCGCGCCGGTTCGAGGATTCGCTGGCCGCATTCGAGACCGCGTTGCGGCTCAATCCGAATTTCGCCCTGGCACAGGGCTATTACGGATTGGCACTCGGCTATTGCGGCCGCTGGCGGGACGCCGACGAGGCCGCGCGGCGGGCGATCCGCCTCAGCCCGCGCGATCCCTATGCCCCCGTCTATTACGGTATCGCCGCTTATGCCCGCTTCCTCGGCGGCGATGACGCGGAGGCGATCCGGCTCGCCCAGGAGGCCCTGCGCCAGCGGAGCGATTTCGTCGGCGCGCATCGGGTGCTGACTGCGGCTGCCGGCATGGCCGGACAGGCTGAACTCGCCCACGCGGCGCTGAAGGAGCTCCGCCGTGCCCAGCCGAACGTCTCGCTCGCCTGGCTCGCCGAGTTCATGCCGGTCAAGCTTGCCCGCGACCGCGAACGCTACCTCGAAGGCTTTCGCCGGGCTGGATTGACTTGAGCCGCAACCAGGCTGCTATCCCCTCGAATCAACAATGATGTTAAGGTCATGCGGCTTGGGGGAGCACGAGGCGTGACGGGATCGCACGGCGACCCGTGTTTTCCCGGGCAAGACAGTCAGCTCTTGAGGCGTAACGCGCGGCATGATTCGCATTTCGACGATCTTCATCGCCATCTGCATGGTTCTGGTCGCGGCCTCGCTCGGGCTTGTCCTCTACGCCGTCGCCGGCATCAGCGGGACCGAATCCGCGATCGTGGCGCTGACCGTGCTGACCTTCCTGATCCTCTACAACGCCGTGTCGATGCGGCTGCGCGACCGCAGCGACGTCGGCGGCCAGATTGCCGATCTGTCGCGCGGCACCGCCGACCTCGCCCGCCAGGTGGCCGAGTTCGGCCGCCGCCTGGCTGCGATCGAGGGACGTATCGCCTCGTCCAATTCGACCAACTCCGACCGCATCCAGTCCGTGGTCGGCGAGATCAACGAACTCGGCGGATTGGTCAGGCAGCTCGCGACCACCGTGTCGGCCCATGAGGACTTGCTGGCCGGCGCCGCGCCGGCTCCCGCCCAGGTCGCCAGATCCGAACCCAGATCGGAGCTCAGGTCCGAGCCGGAAGCGCCAATCGATCTGGCTGCGCCGTTCGAGGAGCAGTCGGTCGCCCCTCCCCCACTTCCCGCCGCGCCGCCGGTGGCGCAGCCGCGGCCCGTGCCGTCGGTCCAAGCCCAGACCGCCCCGGTTCAGACCGCCGCCGGACGCAACCAGACACAATTGCTGGCGACGCTGCGCAACGCCATCGACGAGAACCGCATCGACATCTTCCTGCAGCCGATGGTGACGCTGCCGCAGCGCAAGGTGCGGTTCTACGAGGCGGTGACGCGCCTGCGCGACGAGCGCGACCAGCTGATCGCCGCCGAGGAGTTCATCAGCATCGCGGAAGCTTCCGGCCTGATCGGACGCATCGACAACATGGTGATGCTGCGCTGTGTGCAGGTGCTGCGACGCCTGATGGTGCGCAACAAGGATGTCGGCGTGTTCTGCAACGTCGCGGCGTCCACGCTCGGCAATTCGACCACCTTCTCACAATGCCTCGACTTCCTCGAAGCCAACCGCGCGCTGGCGCCCTCGCTGGTGCTGGAGTTCAAGCAGGCGACGTTCCGCAATCTCGGCCCGGCCGAGACCGAGAATCTCGCCGCGCTCGCCCAGCGCGGTTTCCGCTTCTCGATCGACCATGTCACCGATCTCAGGATCGAGCCGCGCGAGCTGGCCGACCGCGGCGTGCGCTTCATCAAGGTGCCGGCCGCGCTGCTGCTCGACCCCAGGCAGGCCTCGGCCTCGGACATTCATCCCTCCGACCTTTCCGACCTGCTCGGCCGCTTCGGCATCGACCTGATCGCCGAACGGATCGAAGGCGAGCGCGCGGTCGTGGACCTGCTCGACTATGACGTGCGGTTCGGCCAGGGGTTCCTGTTCGCACCGCCCCGGCCATTGCGGCCGGAGGGGGCATCTGCTACCGGCGGGGCCTCGCCGAACCAGGCGCAGGACATTCAGGGATCCAATGGCTCCGCTTCCCCCAGCCAAGGTACGACATCTGGCGCGACATCAGCCGCTCCTCCGGCACAACGCATCACCGGCAACGCGGCGCTCGCGCGCCGCATCTGATCGGCGCCGCCTATCATGACCACGCTGCATTTCGCCGAAAGCCTGCGCGAGCTCGTGGGCGGTGTGGATGTCGTGCTCAGCGACATCTGGGGCGTCGTTCACAACGGCCTCGAATCCTTCCCCGAGGCCTGCGAGGCGCTGCACACCTATCGCAGCCGTGGCGGTACGGTGATCCTGATCACCAACGCGCCGCGGCCGGCCGACAGCGTGCAGCGGCAATTGCGCAAGCTCGGCGTCGCCGACGAGACCTATGACGCCATCGTGTCTTCGGGCGATCTGACGCGGCTCTATGTCGCCGAGCATCCCGGCCGCAAGATGTTCTGGCTCGGACCCGAGCGCGACAATTCGATCTATCGCGGGCTCGATGCGAAGACCGCCCCGCTCGAGGAAGCCGATTACATCGTCTGCACCGGCCTCTACGACGACGAGACCGAGACGGCGGAAGATTATCGCGGCATGATGCTGAAGGCGCGCGAGCGCAAGCTGACGCTGGTCTGCGCCAACCCCGACATCGTGGTGGAGCGCGGCGACCGGCTGATCTACTGCGCCGGCGCCATCGCGGAGCTCTATCGCGAGCTCGGCGGCGAGGTGATCTTCTACGGCAAGCCGCACCGGCCGATCTACGAGCGCGCCATGGCGCTCGCCGGTGAGCGCCAGGGCCACCAGATCGACCGGAAAAAGGTTCTGGCGATCGGCGATTCCGTCCGCACCGACCTGACCGGCGCGCGCGAATTCGGCATCGACTGCCTGTTCGTGACCCGCGGCATCCATGCCGAGGAGTTCGAGGGCCTCGACCAGCTTGATCCGGCTTCCGTGATGGAATTGTTCGGCCATCCGCCGAAAGCGCTGATGCGCGAATTGAAGTGGTGAGGGCTTAACCTCTGTCATTCCGGGGCGCGCGAAGCGCGAACCCGGAATCTCGAGATTCCGGGTTCGGTGCTGACGCACCGCCCCGGAATGACGGGGGCTAACGCGAATGCCCGGGACAAGCCCGGGCATGACGTTCCAAACGGAAAATTGTTGTCCGGCGAAGAGCGGCCCTTTACGCGCTCGCCATGTCCGGGAAGACCGCCTCGATCTTGGTCTTCAGCGTCGCCGCATTGAACGGCTTGACGATGTAGTTGTTCACGCCGGCCTTCTTGGCCGCGATCACGTTCTCGGTCTTGGATTCCGCCGTGATCATGATGAAGGGCGTGGTGGCGAGGTTCGGATCCGCGCGCACTTCGCGCAGCAGGTCGTAGCCCGTCATCGGCTCCATGTTCCAGTCGGAGATCACGAGCCCGTACTTCTTGCCGCGCATCTTGTTCAGCGCTGCCGAACCGTCGCTGGCATCATCGATATTCTCGAAGCCAAGCTGCTTCAGCAGATTCCGGATGATACGGATCATGGTGCTGTAGTCATCCACCACCAGAACCGGCATCGACAAATCAACCGCCATCTCGACTCCCCCAACGCATACCCAGGAATATTACGATCGGACCCGCCGGGCCGGAGCCCGCCTGTTCCAGATGCAAGGACTAGCACCAAGGCGTTAAACAGCGCGTTAATTGGGGGCGCCCCGAAAGAACTGAAATTGCGTTCGATGCGGGTTGCCCCTCCCGCTTGACTTCATCGGGCGGGTCGCGCCACGGTCCCGGCCGGTCCCGCCGGTTCGAGAATTCCCCTGATGGCCCCGCATTTTAACGTTATTCGCGACACCACGCCGGCCTCCGCCATTCCAAGGGGCGCCGTGGTGGCCATGGGCAATTTCGACGGGGTTCATCTCGGCCACCGCGCCGTGATCGCCGCGGCCCTGGAAATGGGCCGGGCGCATGGCCGCCCTGCGCTGGCGCTGACTTTCGAGCCCCATCCACGGCGATTTTTCAGCCCCAACACCCCGCAATTCCGCCTGACGGACGAACGGGCCAAATTGCGGCTTCTGGCCGGCACCGGGCTTGCCGGCGCCGTGGTCATGACCTTCGACAAGGCCCGGGCCGGAACCAGCGCGCAAGATTTCATTCACCATGAGCTGATCGGACGGCTCGGCGTCAGCGGGATCGCGGTCGGCTACGACTTCCATTTCGGCAAGGGGCGGGTCGGCTCGCCCAGTCTTCTGGTCAATGAAGCGCCCCGGCTCGGCATCGAGGTCGACGTGCAGCCGCATGTCGACATCGACGAGCGGCCGGTGTCCTCCAGCGCCATCCGCGTCGCCCTCGCCGAAGGCCAGCTGGACGAGGCCACCACCATGCTGGGCGCGCCCTGGTTCGTCACCGGCGAGGTGATCCACGGCGAGAAGCGTGGCCGCGACCTCGGCTATCCCACCGCCAATATCCGCCTGGACGCCAATTGCGGCCTGAAGCACGGCATCTATGCGGTACGCGTCGGCCGAGGCTCGGAGCGGCTCGACGGGGTAGCCAGCTTCGGTCGCCGCCCGACTTTTGATAATGGCGCACCCCTCCTGGAAATCTTCCTGTTCGACTTCAAGGGCGATCTCTACGGGCAGGAGCTGGACTGCGCCTTCGTCGGCTTCATCCGCGAGGAGCTGAAATTCGATGGTCTAGAGGCCCTGATCCGGCAGATGGACGACGATTCCGCCCGTGCCCGCGCCATCCTGGCCGCGGCCCCGGACGCATTTCCGCGGCTCGGCATCGTCGATTGAGGGCCGAACCCGGCCACCCCGAACCTTTGCGCTTCCCCTGGCCCCCTGCTATGGAGAGCCCATGTTTGCGCGGCGCATCATAGGGATTAGCGGCCCGGCTTCCGCCTGAGCTTACGGCTCGGCGCAAGACCGGGATTTTGTCGTTTCACCCCGCGATTCCGCATCGCCATCCGTTCCTGCGCCATTCCGAGCCAGTCAGCCCCATGTCCGAAAAGCCGCAAAAGTCCGACGCCAAAGACTATTCCAAGACCCTGTTCCTGCCGCAGACCGAATTCCCGATGCGCGCCGGCCTGCCGCAGCGCGAGCCGGAAATCCTCAAGCGCTGGTACGAGATCGGCCTCTACGAGAAGCTCCGCCAAGTTGCGAAGGGCCGGGCCAAATTCGTGCTGCATGACGGCCCGCCCTACGCCAACGGCAACATCCATATCGGCACGGCGCTGAACAAGATCCTGAAGGACCTCGTCACCAAGAGCCAGCAGATGCTCGGCTTCGATTCCAACTACGTGCCCGGCTGGGACTGTCACGGCCTGCCGATCGAGTGGAAGGTCGAGGAGGAGCACTATCGCAAGAAGGGCAAGCAGAAGCCCGATTTCCGCGACTCGACCGCGATGATCGATTTCCGGAAGGAATGCCGCGCCTACGCCACGCATTGGCTTGGCGTGCAACGCGAGGAGTTCAAGCGGCTCGGCGTCATCGGCGACTGGGATCATCCCTACGCCACCATGAGCTATCCGGCCGAAGCCCAGATCGCGCGCGAGCTGATGAAGTTCGCCGCCAACGGCACGCTCTACCGCGGCTCCAAGCCGGTGATGTGGAGCGTGGTCGAGAAGACCGCGCTGGCCGAAGCCGAGGTCGAGTACGAGGACTACACCTCCGATACGGTGTGGGTGAAATTCCCGGTCACCTCGCCCGCGCACGGCGCGCTCGCCGCCGCAAGCGTCGTGATCTGGACCACCACGCCCTGGACCCTGCCCGGCAACCGCGCCATCTCGTTCTCGCCGAAGATCGGCTATGGCCTGTACAAGGTGACGGGCGCGCCCGCCGACAATTGGACCAAGACCGGCGATCTGCTGATCCTTGCCGACGCGCTGGCCGAAGAGGTCTTCAAGCAGGCGCGCGTGACGGCCTATGAGAAAGTGCGCGACATCCCGGGCGACACCATGGACGCGATCGAATGCGCCCATCCGCTCAAGGGGCTTGCCGGCGGCTACGACTTCATCGTGCCGCTCTTGCCCGGCGACCACGTCACCGACGACACCGGCACCGGCTTCGTGCACACCGCGCCCGGCCATGGCCGCGAGGACTTCGATGCCTGGATGGCGCAGGCGCGCGACCTCGATGCGCGCGGCATCAGCACGGCGATCCCCTATACCGTCGACGAGAATGGCGCCTATACCGATCATGCGCCCGGCTTTCCCGGCAAGCGCGTCATCAACGACAAGGGCGAGAAGGGCGATGCCAACGAGGCCGTGATCAAGGCGCTCGTCGAAAGAGGCATGCTGCTCGCGCGCGGCCGGCTCAAGCATCAATATCCGCATTCCTGGCGCTCCAAGAAGCCGGTGATCTTCCGCAACACGCCACAATGGTTCATCGCGATGGACAAGGATGTTGCGGTGAGCGGCAAGGCGAAGAGCGGCGACACGCTGCGCGCCCGCGCGCTGCACGCGATCTCGGTGACGCAATGGGTGCCGCCGTCGGGCGAGAACCGCATCAATGGCATGATCGAGGCGCGCCCCGACTGGGTGATCTCGCGCCAGCGCGCCTGGGGCGTGCCGATCGCCGTGTTCGTGCGCGAGAAGGGCGACGGCTCCGCCGAGATCCTGCAGGACGAGGCGGTGAACGCTCGCATCGGCGAAGCCTTCGAGCGGGAAGGCGCGGATGCCTGGTACGCGACGGGCGCCCGCGAGCGCTTCCTCGGCGCCCGCGCGAGCGAGGATTGGCAGAAAGTCGACGACATTCTCGACGTCTGGTTCGATTCCGGCTCGACGCACGCATTCGTGCTCGAAGACCCCGCGCATTTCCCGGGGCTATCGGGCATCAAGCGCAAGGTCGACGGCGGCACCGACACCGTGATGTATCTGGAAGGCTCGGACCAGCATCGCGGCTGGTTCCACTCCTCGCTGCTGGAAAGCTGCGGCACGCGCGGCCGCGCGCCCTACGACATCGTGCTGACCCACGGCTTCACCCAGGCCGAGGACGGCCGCAAGATGTCGAAGTCGCTCGGCAACACCATCGAGCCGCAGTCCGTCATCAAGGAATCCGGCGCCGACATCCTCCGGCTCTGGGTCGCGTCCTGCGACTACACCGACGACCAGCGCATCGGCCCCGAGATCCTGAAGAACACGGTCGAGACCTACCGCAAGCTGCGCAACACCGTGCGCTGGATGCTCGGCACGCTGCATCATTACAAGCCGGCCGACGCGGTCGCGCCGGCCGAGATGCCCGAGCTCGAGCGGCTGATGCTGCACGAGCTCGCCGTACGCGCCGCCGCCGTCGACAAGGCCTATCGGGAGTTCGACTACAAGACCGTGGTCGCGACCCTCTCCGCCTTCCTCAACAGCGAGCTTTCGGCGTTCTACTTCGACATCCGCAAGGACACGCTGTACTGCGATCCGCCGTCGTCGCTGACGCGCAAGGCGGCGCTGACGACGATCGACCTGTTGTGCACCTCGGTCCTGAAATGGCTGGCGCCGATCCTCAGCTTCACCGCTGAGGAAGCCTGGCGCATGTATCGCCCCGACGCAGAACCGTCAGTGCATCTGACGCTGTTCCCGACCGATCTCGAAAGATTCCGCGACGACAAGCTTGCCGCGAAATGGGAAACGATCCGCAACGTCCGCCGCGTCGTCACCGGCGCGCTCGAGCTCGAACGCGCCGCCAAGAACATCGGCTCTTCGCTTGAGGCATCGCCGGTGATCTATGTCGCCGACCGGAATGTGCTGATGACGCTGTTCGACACCGACCTCGCCGAGATCTGCATCACCTCGAACTACGAGGTGCGTGAGGGTGAGGCGCCCGCGTCGGCGTTCCGTCTCGATGCCGTGCCCGGCGTCGCGGTGATCGTCGAGAAGGCAGTCGGCACCAAATGCGCCCGCTCCTGGAAGATCTCGCAGTTTGTCGGCGATGATCCTGAGTACCCCGACGTCACCCCGCGCGACGCACAGGCGCTGCGTGAGTGGAAGGCGTTGGGCGTGAGCGTCTGATCCCCGGCATGCCCCCTCTCCGCGCCGGCATCCTCGCAGCATTGGTCACCGTCCTGGCCGACCAGGCCTCGAAGCTGTGGCTGCTGAACGGGTTCGACCTTGCCCGGCGCGGCGCGGTGAAGGTGACGCCGTTCTTCGACCTGGTGCTGGCCTGGAATATCGGCATCAGCTTCGGCTGGCTGCAGAACGACAGCCAGGCGGCGCAGCTCGCGCTGATGGCGGTGAAGGCCGTTGCCGTGATCGCCCTGGCGATCTGGATGGCCCGCTCGCACACGCGGCTGGCTACGGTCGCGCTGGGCCTGATCATCGGCGGCGCCATCGGCAACGGCATCGACCGCCTGGCCTACGGCGCAGTGGTCGATTTCGCCCTGTTCCACATCGAGATCGGTGGAAATACCTATAATTGGTATGTGTTTAACCTCGCGGACGTGGCCATCGTTGCTGGGGTGGCGGGGCTATTGTATGATTCCTTCCTGGGGGTACCCGCCGCAAAAGCGCCCTGATCCCGGCCGATACGAACCGGCAGGTGGAACCCGTTTTTTGCGAGGGATTGGCCGCGTTTGAGCGGCAATCTGCCACGAAATGGAACAGGTACAGTAATGCGCAGCTCGAAGACCAGCGGTTCGATCGGTCGAGACCCCCGGTGGGGGTTCTGGCGGGCGTTGAGATTGTCCGCTGTCGCGCTCGGCATCGGTCTCGTCATGTCGGCCGGCGCGGCCCGCGCTGGCGACGACGACGATGAAGATGACGGCATGACCTTCGAAGAGAAGATCATCGACAATCTGATGTCCGGCATCGGCGCCAAGAGCATGGAGAAGAAAGGCATCGAATACCGGGAGCGCTCGCCGCTGGTCGTGCCGCCCAAGCTCGACCTGCCGCCGCCTGCGACCGAAGCCAAGGCTGTGCCCAACTGGCCCAAGGACCCCGAGGAAAAGCGCCGCAAGGAAGCCATCGCCGCGCGCAAGAAGGCGACCAAGGAAACCGAAAACTGGCAGGTCGCCCGTCCTTTGACTCCCGCCGAAATGAAGGCCGGCCAGGTCGCCGCAGCACCCCGGACCAGCAACGACCCGATCCAGCCGGGCACCAACGGCAATCCGTCGCTCAGCCCCGCCGAGCTCGGCTTCTCCGGCGGTCTGTGGAACATGATGAAGGGTGGCAACGCCACCGAAGAGAAGAAATTCACCAGCGAGCCGCCGCGCCAGTCGCTGGTCGAGCCGCCCCCGGGCTACCAGACGCCCTCGCCGAACTACGCCTATGGCGCCGGCCCGGACAAGACTCGCCGGACCTATTTCGACATCATGTCGGGCAAGGACAAGGAACAATAGCGTTTCTGTCCCTCGGAAGCGAACCCGCGCCGGCGTGTCATGCACGCCGGCCGCGTTCGATAAATCGCCGGCCGCGTTCGATAAATTGCATATCAGTAACTTGCCACCGCGTTGAGTTCTCTGCTTCGTGACGCGAAGCCTCAGCCGCACGGTGTAGCATGCCGTGCCTTCCGAGCCGGACATCCGGACCTCGGCCCTTTTTAAAAGGATCATGATGTCCTCTTACCGATCGGCTGCCTGCCTCTTTGCCGCGCTGCTTTCGACCAGCATCCTCTTCTCGGCCGGCGCGGCCCTTGCCCAGACCACGGTCACATCGGCGCCGCCCGCCAGCTTCACGCTCAGCAACGGCATGCAGGTCGTGGTGATCCCGGATCACCGCACCCCCGTGGTCACCGAGATGATCTGGTACAAGGTCGGCTCGGCCGACGAGACGCCGGGCAAGTCCGGCCTCGCCCACTTCCTCGAACACCTGATGTTCAAGGGCACCTCGAAGCACCCGGCCGGCGAATTCTCCCAGACCGTGCTCCGCGTCGGCGGCAACGAGAATGCCTCGACCTCGGTCGACTACACCAACTACTACCAGCGCGTGCCGAAAGAGCAGCTGCCGACCATGATGGAGTTCGAGGCCGACCGCATGACCGGCCTCATTCTCAAGGACGAGAACGTGCTGCCCGAGCGCGACGTCGTGCTCGAAGAGTACAACATGCGCGTCGCCAACAATCCGGACGCGCGGCTGAACGAGCAGATCATGGCCGCGCTCTATCTCAATCATCCCTACGGCCGGCCGGTGATCGGCTGGCATCAGGAGATCGAGAAGCTCGATCGCGAGGACGCGCTCGCCTTCTACCGCCGCTTCTACGCGCCGAACAACGCGATCCTGGTGATCGCCGGCGATGTCGAGGCCGCCGACATCCGCCCGCTGGTCGAACGCAATTTCGGCGCGATCCCGGCCCAGCCCGCGATTCCCGCCCGGCGTGTCCGCCCGCAGGAGCCGGAGCCCGCCGCCCCCCGCACCGTCACCCTGGCAGATCCGCGCGTCGAGCAGCCGAGCATGCGGCGCTACTATCTCGTGCCTTCGGCGACCACGGCTGCGGCCGGTGAGAGCGCCGCCCTCGACGTGCTGGCGCAGCTGATGGGCAGCGGCAGCAATTCCTATCTCTACCGCGCCCTCGTCGTCGACAAGCCGCTCGCGGTTTCCGCCAACGCCAGCTATTCCAGCATCTCGCTCGATCCGACCCAGTTCGCGATCTCGGCTTCGCCGAAGCCCGGCGTGAGCTTCGCAGAGGTCGAGCAGGCGGTCGACGGCGTCATCGCCAATGTCGCGCAGAACCCGATCCGCGCCGAGGATCTGGAGCGCGTGAAGACCCAGCTCATCGCAGAAGCGATCTACGCCCAGGACAACCAGACTGTGCTGGCGCGCTGGTATGGCGGCGCACTGACCACGGGCCTGTCGATCGAGGACATCAGGAGCTGGCCCGACCGCATCCGCGCGGTCACCGCCGAGCAGGTCCGCGCCGCAGCTCAAAAATGGCTCGAGAAGAAACGCTCGGTGACGGGCTATCTGATCAAGGACACCAGTGCCGCCAAGCGCGAGGAGAAGCGTTCGTGACCTATCCCTTCCTTCGACGCGTTGCCTTCTCGCTTGCCACCGGCGCTGCGCTTTCCCTCGCCGCCATCTCGCCCTCGCTCGCCGCCGCAAAGATCCAGCGCCTGGTCTCGCCCGGCGGCATCGAGGCCTGGTTCGTGCAGGACGCGACCGTTCCGCTGATCGCCATGGAATATTCCTTTGCCGGCGGCTCGGCCCAGGATCCCAAGGACAAGTCGGGCGTCGCCAATCTGGTCGGTGACCTCCTCGACGAAGGCTCCGGCGATCTCGATTCCAAGACCTTCCACGAGCGGCTTGACCGCCGCGCCATCGAGCTGTCCTTCAGCGCTTCCCGCGACACCTTCCGCGGCAGCCTGCGCATGCTGCGCGACAACAAGGACGAGGCCTTCGACCTGCTGAGAAGCGCACTGACCTCGCCGCATTTCGACCCCGCCGATGTCGAGCGCATCCGTTCGCAGGTGATCTCGGGCCTGCGCCGCGAGACCACCAATCCGACCTCGCTGGCGAGCCGCAAATTCCTGGAGGTCGCCTTCGGCGATCATCCTTACGGCCGGCAGACCAACGGCAACCTCGACAGCGTGCCGAGCATCACGATCGCCGACTTGAAGGATTATGTCGGCCGGGTGATCGCCAGGGACGGGCTGAAGATCGCCGTCGTCGGCGACGTCGATCCGGCGACCCTCGGCAAGCTGCTCGACCACACCTTCGGCAGCCTGCCCGCCAAGGCCAATCTGACGCCGGTCCCCGACGTCGACGCTGCAAAGCCGCCGCAGCGTGCCTTCGTGACGCTCGACGTGCCGCAGACCGTGATCACTTTCGGCGGCCCCGGCGTGAAGCGCAGCGACCCGAATTTCATGGCGGCCTATGTCGTCAACCACATTCTCGGCGGCGGCGGATTGTCCTCGCGGCTCTATCGCGAGGTCCGCGAAAAGCGCGGCCTTGCCTATTCGGTCTATGAAGCGCTGCTCTGGATGGAGCATTCGGCGATCTTCATCGGCAATACCGGCACCCGCGCCGACCGCGCCGGCGACACCATCGACGCCATCGACAAGGAAGTGCGCCGCATCGCCGAGGAGGGCCCGACGCAGAAGGAGCTCGACGAGGCCAAGTCCTACCTCAAGGGTTCGCAGATGCTGGCGCTCGACACCTCCTCGAAGCTGGCGCAGGCGCTTCTGCAGTACCAGCAGGACAAGCTGCCGATCGACTATATCGAGAGGCGCAATGCCATCGTCGATGCCGTGACGCTGGACGACGCCAAGGCCGCCGCCAAGCGGCTCTGGGGCCAGGGCCTGCTGACGGTCGTGGTTGGCCGCGCCCCGCAAGCGGCGGCGCAGCCCGCGCCACCGGCGACGAAGTCGAACTGACACCCCCAACGTCTACCGCAATGGCCGGGCTCAGCCCGGCCATTTGCGTTTCCACCCTGCACCATTGCCGAAATCGGACGTCCGCGATATGTCCGGACATCACATATGGTGCCATCATGCTGCGGATATCCCGCGATCTCGTCATCGACGAGGACGACATCGAGATCGGCTTTGTCCGCGCCTCCGGGCCGGGCGGGCAGAACGTCAACAGGGTCTCGACCTCGGCGCAGCTGCGATTCGACACGCGCAAGCTGACCCTGCCGGAGGATGCCGCAATCCGGCTCGCCCGCATCGCCGGCCAGCGCATGACCAAGGATGGCGTGATCGTGATCCACGCCCAGCGCTTCCGCACCCAGGAGCGCAACCGCCAGGACGCCATCGACCGGCTGGTCGACATCCTGAGCGAGGCGATGATCCGGCCGACGCCGCGGCGCGCGACGAAGCCGACCTTCGGGTCGAAGCAGCGCCGGCTGGAGGGCAAGAAGCGCCGCAGCGATATCAAAGCCGGACGCGGCGGTCGCTTCGACGATTAGACGCACGGCAGAAGCTCCGGCCGCGGGGGCGACCGGAGCTCTGTCGCATCGCTGGGATGGCC
>NZ_LFJC01000003.1:4391980-4512885 GCF_002776695.1 Bradyrhizobium nitroreducens | reverse complement strand
TCGAACTTCACCAATTGATTGTCCACGGTGTCCAGGCTCTCGCTGGTCTCCGTCAGAAACTCCCGCAACAGATCATCCATGAAAACAGGCCTTCATACAGGAAGGGCGCGCACGAGGTGTGATGCGCCATTTCGGAATGGTGCCAGCTTCACCGCAAAGCGTTTAATATTGGTTGAGTATGTGCAAAAGAACGGAACCAACAAAGAGATAAGGCGCTCCGGACAAGCCGAAGCGCCTCGTAAAGATTTGCTTAAGAGACCGAGCGCGTCGCGCTGTTTACGAAGCGGTAACTGTGATGGCTTCGCCCTCCAGCGCAAGCTTCACGGTGAGTCCGCAGGCCTCTGCCAGCAGCCGCGTATAATAAGGCTGGATCGCGTGCGCATCCGCGGCCGGTCCCCGCTCGCCGCTCAGCAGCTCGGAGATGTTCTGCGGCAGGCGCGCATTGTGTCCGGTTGCGGTGATGCGAAAGCTCATCGTCTCGCCCTCGCCGATCGGGTCGATCGTCAGCATGCCGCCGCGCGGAATCGTGTGCTGGGACACCACCAGCATGTTGAGCAGCAGCTTGACGCGGTTCTTCGGCAGCAGCAGCCGCGGCAGATTCCAGGTGATCGAGCACTTGCCGTCCTCGATGTGGCCCTTCGCCATGGTCTGGGCATCGCCGAGATCGATCTGCGCGCCCGAGGAGCCGGCCGCGCCGAAGGCGAGACGGCAGAACTGGAGCCGGGCGGAGGCGGTCTTGGCGCTCTTGCGAATCAGGTCGAGCGCGAACTCGCGGTCTTCGGGCTTGGGATCGTCGTCGAGCACTTCGAGCCCGTTGACGATGGCGCCGACAGGGCTGATGAGATCGTGGCAGACCCGCGAGCACAACAGTGCCGCGAGTTCGAGCATATCGGGTGTAGTAGCGGTCGCGGGCGACGAGGCGTCAGACATATAAAGGGGTCCTGGAGGGTTCCTGGAATTGCACGGCGCGGGACGCCGCGAATCACGCATGCTTGACGGATGCTGCCGGTTCTAACATTCGCCAGCCCGCGGCAGCTAGCTTGCGATAGGTTCGAAGCGGCCATAAAGGGCTGCGGGCGAATCAACCGAGGGGGCGAGACTTGCTGACGAATGAGGCACACAGGTGAGGATGATCGACGCCGAGGCCGCATCCCGTTTGATGGAGCCGCTCACCGCGCTGGTGGTAAAGGCGGGCGAGGCGATCCTTGCCGTCAACCGCGCGGCGATGCGGGTCGATTCCAAGCAGGACAGCTCGCCGGTAACCGAGGCGGACCTTGCCGCCGACCGCATCATCGCCGAGGGCCTGGCACAGCTCGCAGGCGACATCCCGACGCTCTCGGAGGAACGGGCCCAGCTCGCCTCCCCGCCGTTCGAGGACAGCTTCTTCCTGATCGATCCGCTCGACGGCACCAAGGAGTTCGTCGCCGGCCGCGACGAATTCACCGTCAACCTCGCCCTGGTGACGTCGGGCGTGCCGCTGCTCGGCATCGTCAGCGCGCCTGCGCTCGGCCTGATCTGGCGCGGCATCGTCGGCCGCGGCGCCGAGCGCGTCAGGTTTGACGGTGCAACCATCGGCGCGGCCGAGCCGATCCACACCCGCAAGCTGCCGGCACACGGCGAGCCCTGGATCGCAGCGGTCAGCCGCTCGCATGGCGATCCCAGGAGCGAGGCGTTCATCGACGACAGGCCCAATGCCGTCCGGAAGACCTGCGGCTCCGCGGTGAAATTCGGCCGGATCGCCGAAGGCAGCGCCGACATCTACCCCCGCTTCGGGCCCACCTGTGAATGGGACGTCGGGGCCGGCTCGGCGGTCGTGACCGCGGCCGGCGGCCGGGTGACCGACGGCAAGGGCGGCGAGCTGCGCTTCGGCGAGCGGCACGCGAGCGGCTTCATCATCCCGGAGTTCATCGCCTGGGGCGACCCGCAGGCGGTAGGCCGCTACTGACCGAGCTGTTCCAGGAGCGCCGGCCAGCGCTTGCCGACTTCATAAAGGAACCGCTCAGGATCGGCGGCGAAGGCATCGCGATTGGCTTCCCGGCTGAACAGGTAAAGCCGCTGCGCCACGATCGCGAAGAAGCGGGGATTGCCGGCGATGGTGACGCCGCGGGCGATGTCGGCGGGATCGTAGCCGCCGAATTGCGGACCATAGACCTCGGGATGGGTCAGGAAGGAGGCCCGGTTGCCCTCGTTGCGGAAGCGCCAGACCGCGCCCCAGAGGTTCGCCTCGAACTCCGCCGTCCCCTGCACCGCCCGGCCATCGACGAAATAGGCGACGGGATCGAAGCCCTCGATGGCGACGCCGGTGAAGCGGTTGACGACGACACGCTCGGTGGTGGCAGCCTCCGCCGGCGCCCCCGAGCCGGTCAGCCATATGCCCGACAGCAGGCAGACGAGAAGGCCGATCAAGGCAATTCCGGGGCGCAAAGGGCTATCTTCCTGCCGTTGTGCCGTCATAGTTGCTGCGGATAACATCCGAGTCGAGGGGACATCCGGCGCAACCTAGGACCGTGCCTGTTGGCGTCAGGTTAAGGAAGCAACCGGATTCGGTACCAGGGGTTCTTTTATGACTTTCGCATCACGCCTTGCTGCGCTCGCGCTTGCCGCGATGGTCGGCTGGATCGTGCCGGCCTCGGCCCAGCAGGCACCGCCGCCCAATCTGCCACCGCCGCAGCGGACCCCGACGCCCAATACCTACGGGCCCGACGAGCTCGTCGGTGCCGGGCACCGCTTCTTCGGCAACGTCTCGCGCGGGTTAGCCTCGATCATCGAGAAGGCGATCAGCCAATGGGGCCTGCCCAACGGCTACATCCTGGGTGAGGAAGGTTCCGGCGCGTTCGTCGCCGGCCTGCGCTACGGCGAAGGCACGCTCTACACCAAGAACGCCGGCGACCTCAGGGTCTATTGGCAGGGCCCCTCGCTCGGCTTCGACTGGGGCGGCGACGGCGCGCGCACCATGACGCTGGTCTACAATCTGCCCGCCACCAACGCGATCTACCAGCGCTTCGCCGGCCTCGACGGCTCGGCCTACATCATCGGCGGCTTCGGCATGACGGCGCTCACCGCCAACAACATCGTGCTGGTGCCGATCCGCTCCGGCCTCGGCCTGCGGCTGGGCGCCAATATCGGCTATCTCAAATACACCCCGCGAGCGACCTGGAACCCGTTCTAGGCTCCCCTGCTCCATCCAGCGACGGATCAAGGTTAACGACAGAGCGGGGCTGGCTTTTTGCCGGCCCGCCATGGCATGGTCGTTGGTGAATTTTTCCTTAAGCTTGGGAGTTCTGGCCCATGGTCGAACCGATCATGTACCTGGCGATCGGTTTCCTGCTGTCGATGCTGTGCGGGCTCGCGATCGTGCCGCTGGTGCATAACCGCGCCGTGCGCCTGACCACGCGCCGGCTCGAGGCCGCAACGCCGCTGTCGATGGCGGAGATCCAGGCCGACAAGGACCAGCTCCGCGCCGAATTCGCCATGTCGGCGCGGCGGCTCGAGATGAGCGTCGACCAGCTCAAGAACAAGACCACGAGCCAGCTCGCCGAGCTCGGCAAGAAAAGCGACGCCATCAACCGCATGAAGATCGAGCTCGGCGAGAAGAACGCCACGATCTTCGCGCTGGAAGCGCGCGAGAAGGCGGTGAAGGAGCAGCTCCGCGCCACCGAAGAGGAATTCAACGCCAAGACGGAAGCCTTGCGCGCCGCCGAGAACGCGCTGAAGGACAAGCAGAACGAGCTCGCCAAGATCAACTCCGAACTGTCCGACCGCTCGATGATGGCGGAGAGCCGCCAGGTCGAGCTGGTCGCCGTGCGCGCGCAGATCGAGGAATTGAAGAACCGCGTCGGCGATGCCGAGAAGGAATTTGCCGCGACGCAGGCGCGGCTCGCGCAGGAGCGCACCGAATCCGAGACCGCCTCGCGTGAGCTCGGCGATGCCCGCGGCCGGGTCGAGAATCTGAGCCAGCGCGTCACCGAGCTCGATCGCCAGCTGCTGTTGCAGGTGAAGGAAGCCGAGATGCTGTCGGGCCGCGTCGCCGACCTCGAAGGCCGCCTCGCCACGCAGGGCAAGCTGCTCGCCGAGCGCGAGTACGAGAACAACCAGCTGCGCCAGGCCAATGAAGGCAATGAGCGCACCATCAAGGAGCTGCGCGTCGAGATCGCGGGCCTCAGCGGCGGCAAATCGTCGGCCGCGATGGAGCAGCTGCGCGCGGAAAAGACCGCACTGGAGGAGCAGCTGCGCACCGCCCGCGACGAGCGCGCCAAGCTCCAGCGCGACATCAACGCGATCCAGCAGCAGGCGGAGAGCTCCTGGGCGACCGAGCGCATGGAGAATGCGCTGCTGCGCGAGCGCATCAACGACATCGCCGCCGAGGTGGCCAAGCTCGCGATGCAGCTCGAAGGCCCGAACTCGCCGATCGAGGCGCTGCTCGCGGCCGAGGCCGGCCAGCCGCCGAAGCCGGCGCCCCGTCCGGCCAACGACGCCGCGACCAAGGGAACGCCGAGCCTGCCCGAGGGTGGTGGAACGCTGGCCGAGCGGATCCGGGCGCTGCAGGCCCACGCCTCCCGCGCCCGCCAGCAGGGCGCGTAGGCGGCCGAAAACCGGCCTTTCCGTCACGCGCCGCGTGGCTGCCGCAAGCTTTTCCGGCTTCGAGCCACCTGGAAACTTGACACCTCAAGCCCGCACTTCTAAATCGCGGGCTCCAATGCGTCGGCCGGCCGAACAGGTCCGGCCGTCTGCATGATGGTCCCGGGCGCATAGCTCAGCGGGAGAGCGTTCCCTTCACACGGGAGAGGTCCAAGGTTCGATCCCTTGTGCGCCCACCACGCTTCGCCAAAAGGCTTCGCGTGGCGCAGCCACGCCCAATGATTGCGAAGCGTGTCCGGCATAGCTCGAAGAGCGTCGACGGACCGGGGCGTCTTGCTCGCGCTCCGGCAAAAATTGCGAAAACAACCCCATGCACAGTAGCCGACGCCAGTCGGATCAAGGGGTTACGTCTTTCCCGAACTCGTCGATTTGCCGCGTCGGGCAAAACACCGGCACGACTTCGTCTCGGCACAAGGCAGCCGGCGGGACAGCAGCCCGCACAATAGGGCTACGCATAGGGCGTTTGGCGCGGCCTGAACGCGCGCCTCGTCCTTCGTGACGACCGCTTTCAGCGGTCTCCTCAGGATGAGGCTAAGCAACACGGGTGCTCGTTGAAAGGAGTGCCGCGCACCCAGTCCTCATCCTGAGGGCCCGCCACCGGCGGGCGTCTCGAAGGTTGGCCGCAAGGAAGTCATCCCAGCGATAGCCCCTGGCCCGCACAGCGCAGCAGGCATCGCCAGTGGCGCCCCGCTTCAGTATTTCGCGATGATGGGACCACCCCAGCGGTAGTTCAATCGCACCAGCCCAATGTCGACATCCTGGCCGATACGCTCCCTGCGCGTAAAGGCGCCGGCAGCCACGCCGCCAAAAGCGCCCGTCCCGGTGAAGGTGACATCGCGATGGCCGAGGAAGATGTGGTCGTACTCCACGCCCAGCGTCCAGTTCGGAGCGAGGCCGAATTCGAGACCGCCGCCGATGACGCCGCCCCAACGCGTTTCGCTGGCTCGATCGAATGCCAGGCCGGTGACGACGTCGTTGGTTCGGTATTTGTCGGCCACTGCCGCGCCGCCGCCCTTCACGTAGAGAAGGACGTTGTTCCAGGCATAGCCGATCTGCCCGGTGATCAGGCCGAACGCTTCGATCTGGGACCGATTGCGAAGACCGGTGGGCGGGAAGAGCGCCGTGCTCACGTTATCGCCCGTGAAGTCGGCCCAGTTGCCCTGGCCTTCGATGCCGAACACCCAGTTGACGGACTGCCACCGAAACCCGATCTGCCCGCCGGCCGTGCCGCCCGTGGCATCGTGGCACCCTTCGGGGACGATGACGCCGAGCCCGGGAGAAATCAGATCCCAGCACTTGCGGCTCGATCCGCCGCCGCCGTTGACGCCGATGTAGAAGCCGCTCCAATCGTAGACGGCGGCGATCATCGGCGGCGCCTTGGTATAGGGACGCGCCGCAAGATCGGCGGCGTCGGCGCTCGTGCAGGCCATTCCAAATGCTGCAACGGAAAGCAGGAACTTCTTCATCAGCGTCCCCCACGAATCCTAGACGTCATGCAATTGGGCGTGAGCTTATCGCTTTTTGGCTGGTTGTATGTGATCGGAATGCAACACCCTGGGGCGACCTTGCCGCGGCGGGCATCGTAGAGTGCGCCCTGAAATATCCAAGGAGAACCGCATGGCGACCATCTTCATCACCGGCAGCACCGACGGCCTCGGCCGGGCGGCGGCGCAATCGCTGCTCGACCAGGGACACCGCGTGGTTCTGCACGCGCGGTCGGCCGACCGCGGCAACGCGCTCGGCGAGCTGAGATCGCGAGCCCAGGGGATCGCGGTCGGCGATCTCAGCAGCGCGGCCGAGACGAAGGCTATCGCCGATCAGGTCAACGCGATCGGGCGCATGGATGCGATCATCCACAACGCCGGCGTCTACACCCGGCCCGGCCGCGGCGCGACGGCGGAAGGCCATGCCGAGACTTTGGCCATCAACACGCTTGCGCCCTACATGCTGACGGCGCTGATCGAACGGCCCGGCCGGCTGGTGTATCTCAGCAGCGGCCTGCACCGGGGCGGAGAAGGCTCGCTCGATGACCTCGACTGGACCAGGCGTCCCTGGGATGCAGGCACGGCCTACGCCGAGAGCAAGCTGCACGTGGTCGCGCTGGCCTTCGCGCTGGCGCGGCGCTGGCCCAAGGTTCTCTGCAACGCCGTCGATCCCGGCTGGGTGCGCACGAAGATGGGCGGCGCAGGTGCGCCGGTCGATATCGCGACGGGGGCACGGACACAGAGCTGGCTCGCGGCGAGCGAGGATCCCGCCGCCTTGGTGTCGGGTCGCTACTGGCATCATCTGGCGCAGCAGCAGCCGGCCAAGCAGGCGACCGATCCGAAATTTCAGGACGAGCTCATCGACAGATTGAGCAAGCTGACGGGCGTCGAGCTGCCGGAGGCGTAGGGCGATGATCCTTCGTCATTGCGAGCCAACGGGTCCGCGCGAAGCGCGGCCCGATGACAGGCTCCGCGAAGCAATCCGGAATCTCTCCAAGGTGGCAGCCTGGATTGCTTCGTCGCACGAGCTCCTCGCAATGACGGTGGAGAGGGCGCCGCGTCACACCGCCCGCCCGGTCCGCCACACCGTGTAGAGACCAGCGAGGGTGCCGATCGCCACCAGCGCTGCTGCGAGCAACAGCTGCAATTCCCCATCATCGGTGGGGCCGACGGACGACACCAGCCTGGTCACGATGACGAACAATATGCCGACGGCGGCCGCGGCCCCCGCGCAGAGATAGGCGAGCTCTCGCGTCAGATTGCGGCCGAGCAATCCGAGCGCGGTGAAGTACATCGCGCTGGCGTTGGGATGAACGAACAGCGCAATGCGCGCGTAAGCGCCATAGGCATCGAACAGGGATTCGCAGCGGCGCAGGGCCGCCTTCGAGGCGACGCGCTGCAGGAACGGCCGAAAGAAACGCGCCTGTCCGTAGCTGACGATGGCACCCACGATGATGGCGAGCCACGCCGCGACGAAGACGGAGCCATCCACGGACTTCGGGCTGAGCGCCACCGACATCAGGATCAGGGCCGTGCCGGGAAAATAGCCGAAATACGGGAATACCGCTTCCAGCAGCACGCAGACGAACATGAAAGCCGGAAACCATGCCGACCCGGTCGCGCCATGGACGATGGCGTTCAGGTCGAAAAGGCTCGTCCTGTACAGGACGAGGTACATGCACATGGCCAGTCCAGCCAGCGCGTAGAACGGCAACGCTCCAGATAGAAACCGTCTCATCCGACCATCAGGCTTTGCTTGGCGGAGACGACGGCCTCGCGCAGTTGCGGATCATGCATTAGGCGAATGACACTGCTCCTGTCGATAGCGCCCTTTGCCACGCAATCCTTGTCGCGCCGGCCCCTACCCGATCGACAGGATCTCGATCTCCTGCGCGCCCGCGCCGACGACGTCGCCCACCGCCTTCCCCATCAGCGACCGCGCCACCGGCGCGACGAACGAGATCGTCCCCGCCTTCGGGTCGGCTTCGTCCTCGCCGACGATGCGATAGGTCTGCACGCGGCCGTCGGCGCGGCTGAAGGTCACGGTGCTGCCGAAGGCGACGACGTCGCTTCCGACTGGATCGGGAACCACCTGCGCGGTGCGCAGGCGCTCCGTCAGATAGCGGGCATCGCGCAGCGGCACCGCCGATTGCCGGCGCTTCTCATTGACGTCCTCGATGGCCTGCGCGGCTTCATAGGCCTCGCGCGCCTGCCGAAGCTGCGTCTGCAACGCCTGCAGGCCGGCTTCCGTCACGAGGTTGGGATGCGGCGAGATCGGGCGATCCGGCAACAGCGTCTCGGACGCGGTTTCGGCGCTTTCTTCCTTGGTAAAGGCGACGCTCAATTCGAAAATCCTGTCGAACTCTTCGGGGTGGCGACGCCACGCGTCGCGGATTGTCCCGGACTATATCTCAAGTTCGACGAAACGACGGAGCTTGAAGACGATATCCGGCATGGTCTGGCGGAACCGCGTCGCGTTCTGGAAGCTGGTCGAGAACGGCGCGAAGGTGAGCATGGCGTTCCAATGCCGGTAGCCATAGACCGTGACCGAGACGCCGGTGGCCGGAAAATCCTCCAGCTTGCGCAGCTCGCCCAGCACCAGATCGGCGATCGCCTCGGCCGGCAGCAGCTGCTTGCCATCCCGCGTCGTGACGATCCTTGCGGGCTGCTCGACCGGCTCCACGGTCGCCGGGGCAGCTTCAGGAGGCTTCTCCTGTTTGATCGGGGTCGGTTCGGTGGCGGACGCCGCTTCCGCTCCGTTCGACGGGACGGTCGGCGGCCCTTCGGTGAGCGGCGGCGGTGCAACAGGGTCTGTACGCTTGTTGCCTCCGAGGATGCTGCTGATCATGGCCACGAGGCCAGCATCCTTCACGTCGTCACTCATCATTCCCCCCGGGATTCGGCCTACTCTAGCATTGCGCTCGCAGACCGCCACCAGGGATGTGAGGCCGCCCGGCGGAGGCGGCTCGTCACAGACTGTTCGGCTCGCCTCGTTCGTCGACGGGCCGTTGGTCGAAGGCACCAGCGGCGCGAAGCCGATCACTCCGCGCCGCGGTGCGGGTCCGCTACTGCTTCTCGAACGGAATATACTGCTGGTACTGCTTGGGCACCGAGCTGCGGTAGCGCGCCGGCACGGTGCCGGTGTCGACGGAATGATCGATCTCCTGCTGCCGCGTCATCTTCTTCTTCGCCGGCTTCTTCGACGCGCTCTTCTTGGAGTCGGATGACTGGCCGGAGCCGTCGGTGGTCGCAGCCGGTGCCGCCGTCGTTGCCGGCGCGGCGGTTGTCGCCGCAGGCGCCGTGGTCGCACCGGCGGCCGGTGCGCTCTGCGCCGATGCGAGCGACGTTTGCGCGAGGAGCGCCAGCGCTGCTGTCGCAGCCAGCAAATATGACCTTTGCATCAGAACCTCCAAAAATGAGCCGACCCGAATCAGGAACGCGTGAGCCTTGCGGGAGCAACGCGGGCAAGTCCGGTAACGATAGGCCGGAAAGCCCGTGGCGAACTGTGGCGGAGATCACATTGCTCGCTGCGGCTTGGCGCATCATAAACGCACGTCGAACGCAATGCCCACTGCGGACACCAAGACAAGTACGACAAAGTGTCGGGCAGATCCCGGAACCTGCAGATCGAGCTGCGTGTTCCCTCTTTCAACCGCTCCCGCAACCCAATGGAGACTGAAATGCGTCGCACCATCCTCTCGCTTGCCTCGTTCGCGGCCCTGATGGCCGCCATGGCCCCGACGGCCCAGGCCCACCCCGCAAACGACAGATATTGCCTGCAGGGCCGCATGTGGGGCTATCCCGGCAACTGCCAGTTCGCGAGCTATCAGCAGTGCCAGGCCACCGCCTCCGGCACCTCGGCCTATTGCGGCATCAACCCGCGCTACGCGTATTCGCAGCAGCGCTATTACTGACGACGTTGCGGCGTGCGCGCATCACGCGCGCGCCGCCACACTTTTCACGTGCAGACGATCCGCCGCGCCTGGAAAACTCCAGGCCCTCTTCGTCGGGAAACGGCTCGTCCTCGTCACGCAGATCGAAGTGATAGATTGGCGTCGCAAAGCGCTCACAGACCGTAGCGTAGGCGGGAGCGTGCGTCTCTCTCGGCCACCGGATGCCTGCAGCTGGGTGATGGCCGGTGATCGGAGCCAACCGGAAGAACGTCGGAAGGTTGCTCACGAATTCGGGCATTCAGGCCTTGGCAAACAAAAACGCCGCCCGCTTAAATGAAGCGCAGGCGGCGGTTGACCAGCCCCGGGAGGGAGATTGTAAAATCCCGATATAAGTCTGTCTCCACGTGGAGAGCGAAGGTTCACCGCATCGGGCAAGAGCCAATTCAGGACGGTGCCTGAAGTCCCGGCGAAGTCAGCCATTTGTTGACTTCTCCGGCGACATCGATCTGCCGCGCCTTGCGCAGAAGCTCGTTGCGTCGGACGCCAAGAGGCATTTCCTTGGCCTGCGTGCGGAGATTGATGGCCTCTTGCGCGAGGCGGAATTCGAGGGTGGACGAGTGTCCTGACGGCCGTCGCGCCATGCTTGATGCTCCGCTGCTGGGTTGAGCGGGAGCGCGACTTGCGTCCACACCACCGATAGTTGCTAAGAGCCGCTCGGTGGTGATGCGACAGTGCGCCTTTGTCCGGCGGATAGCCAGAGCTTTGTTTCGGTTCCCGGCAGGAACCATTTTGAGAAATGGCCGAGCGTGAGCCGCGCGCCTCTCGGTCATGCGGCGCGCGCTGTGAGCAAGCCTCCCTTGAGCGCGTCTATTGGTGCTGCTGCTCCCTGAGCAAGATATCGATCGCACGCCGAACAGCGGCGACTGCCTCGGCTCGATTGACGGCGATTCCCGTTCTGGGGGAGCGGCCATGTCGTTCAAACGACCATTTCCAGCCCGGCGGATTGATGGTCTGGACCACCATGTATTCAATCCCCCGATGTTCGTGCGCCATCATCACCCCATGTCGAATCCATCCTGAGCAGCGTTCGCTGGCGGAGCAGCCGACGACCTCCGGCTTCTTCCTGGGTCATCTCATCGAGCTATGAAGCAGACATGTTCGGCTCGACGGCGCTGTCGGCGAAACTCAGCAACCGCGGCAGATATTCTTCAGCTTTGCGGCGGTTCGGGCTTCTTCCGCGAGGAAGGGGTCCTTGTATCCCGACGACGGGCCGTGGCCGGTTTCGGCAGGTTTCCCGGGTTTGGGTGGAAACGCCGCGTCGTAACAGGAGAGGCGTGCACTGGTGCTCTCGATCGCCCGGCAGTTCGGTTCCGCGGCGGATGCGGCTGGCGCTGACGCGCCCAGTGCCGATGCAAGCAAGAGCGCAATCGTCCATGCCGCGGCTCGCACTGTCTTCATGCCGAGTGTCCCATCGCTACCTGCTTTTGCTCGCCCAGGCCGGCTTCTCGCCGGTCCAGGCTGGAAGAGAATCCCATTCAGACCAGCGCATCCGGCGCTCCTCATCTCCGACTTTCACGAAGACGAAAGGTGCATCGTCGCGGCCTGTTTTGGAGCCGACGAAGATCGCCGGAACTCCATAAGCGTCCCTGATGATTGCCGTGTTTGCCATTTCGGGCTCCCGTTTCGCTTGAACTGGCCCCGCCCCGGGCTGCAGTTCGCACGCCGAATGAACTTGCCCCTACAGAACGGCCGCAACCGCGATCATCAGAACGATGAAGACCGGCACCAATATCGGTGGTACGAGCCATTCACGAATTTCGAATTTCGCGGGATCTGACATTTGACCGCCTTGGCTTGGGCTAAGGCGGGAGCGCGAAGCTCTCAGTCACCGATAACAGCCACGAAGCGCGCGGTGATGCCTGCGGTGTAACAGTGTTCTCGCCAATTGGCGAGATCAATCTCGGACCGATCGGCGCTTAACCGCCGGGGCAAGCGCGCTACACGAGTTCATCGGTCCACACCTTGAAGCTGACCAGCGTGTTGGGTCCGAACGTCTGGGTGATCGGAACATCCGCCGCATCGCGGCCCTGCGCGATCAGGACGCGGCCAATTCGCGGCGTGTTGTTGCGCGCATCGAAGGTGTACCAGCGACTGTCAAGATAGACTTCGAACCAGCCTGCAAAATCCCCGGGAGCGTGAGGCGGAGGGATGCCGATGTCGCCGAGATATCCCGTGCAATAGCGCGCAGGAATGTTCATGCAACGGCAGAATGCGACGGCAAGATGAGCATAGTCGCGGCAAACGCCTTTGGCCTCGTTGAATGCTTCCCATGCCGTCTTGGTGGCTCGCGCGTGCTCGTAGCCGAACGCGATGTGATGATGCACGAAATCGCAGATCGCCTGGACCCGCGGCCACCCCGGCGCCGCCTTCTCGAACAGCTTCCACGCGATGTCCGAAAGTCGATCGGTCTCGCAGTAGCGGCTGCCGAGCAGATAGACGATCGTATCGGGTGGAAGATCCTCCACCGGGTGTTGCGAAGCTGAAGGGGCGACCACGTCAGGCAAACCGCTATCGCGCAAGATGCCGTTGGCGGAAAGGCGCATGCGGCCGGCGGGCGCAACCAACCGACTGCACCAGTTTCCGAAGCCGTCGCGGTAGGCCGAGACCGGCACGGAGGGCTCGGTCGTGAGGTGGTCCGGCACAATGACGTCGGATGCCCGGGTGAAATGCGTGCCGACCACCGCAATCAACGGCGTCGCTTGCGGGAAGTCGTAAATCATCTCGAAGCCGACACGTATCCTCATGCCTGGGCCCGACTCCAACTGCACCGGCGCGAACCGCCCGCGCGGAAGACGCACGCCGGCACCATCCCCGGCGGCTCGCTACTTCGAGGCATGGACTTCCTTCAAGGCGGAGGCCTCCTTGGTGATGGCGGCGATCGAGCTGCCAGACTTGCGAACGACGCTGGCGAATTGCTGATCCGACAGCTTGAGCCGCTTGCGCAGGACCTTGACCTGTACTTTATCTCTCAAATCCAACGAATTGCGGAAAAAGGTCGGCTTGTGTCTGAGCATGTCGTCTTCTCGCGATGAAGGGATGAAACAATCGCGACCGGGCGGGCATTACGCCGCTCCGGCCGCGATGGTGACTGTCCCGCTGCTCGCGAAGATTCGGTCTCCATGGGTTCAACATTCCCCGAGCATCAACGTTCCACCGCTTCCGGAATTAACCCGGCGTCGGCGCTGGCGGGCCAGGCAAGCGACCGCGGCTTTGTCATCGAATCCGACGCTTGAAGCACACACCCTATTGCGCCCCCCCGAGGCCGATCTCCTGCAGTCGCGCCGCGAACCAGCGCGACAGCGGGTCGTCGACGAAGCCGCTGACATAGACCTCGGACATCGTCACCTCGCCCTTGTCAAGCACCAGCAGCACGCCGATCCAGTAGGGAAACCAGACGTTGACGTCGGTCAGCGCCCGCAGCTTATGCTGATCGTGCTCCAGCGGCGTGTGATTGCTCGCCTTGCGGATCTCCACAGCGAGCAGATTGTTCGGGATCTCGCGCTGATGCACGACGACGTCGGGGTAGATCGACTTTCCCAGATGGTCGTCGGTCGAGATGACGGTGCCGTGCGGCAGATGCAGCGTGCGTTCGCCGAGCCGGTCGTAATTGCAGTCGACCGACCAGCCGGAGAACTGCTTCTCCAGATGCACGGCGAAGCGGTGCGTGACCGCGCGCTCGCCGACGTCCTTCTCGAACAGGAAGCCTTCGTGGGCGTAGAAGTCCCGGAGCGCCGCGATTACCTTGTTCAGCTCGGTCTGCATCGTGCCTCCGGGCCCTCGGCGCTCTGGATGCTTCGCCCTACATCTGGACTTCGATCAGCCGCGGGCCGGGCTCGGCGACGGCCTCGGCCAGCGCCTTGTTGAACTCGTCGGCATTGGTGACCGCGCGGCCCGGCACGCCCATGCCCTTGGCCAGCGCCACGAAGTCGAGCGTCGGACGGTCGAGCCGGAGCATGTCGTTGGCGCGCTGGCCGGGTTCGCCGGCGCCGACATTGTCGAACTCGCCGCGCAGGATCTGATAGATGCGGTTGGCGAACACGATGGTGACGATGTTGAGATTTTCTCTCGCCTGCGTCCACAGCGACTGGATCGTGTACATCGCGCTGCCGTCGCCGACCATGGTGATGACCTTGCGATCCGGGCAGGCGATCGCAGCGCCGATCGACAGCGGCGTGGAGAAGCCGATCGAGCCGCCCATGTTCTGCAGCCAGTCATGGGGAGCCGCCGCCGCGGTCGGTGGGAAGAAGCCGCGGCCGGTCGTCAGGGACTCATCGACCATGATCGCGTTCTCGGGGATCGCACATGCGATCGCCTGCGCGATCGAGGCGAAGGTCAGCGCGCCGGTCGGCTTGACCAGTTCGGCCAGGGCCTGCGGCTTGACGTCCCTGGCGCTGGCCTTCACGGCGCCGGCGAGCGCTTCGAGGGCTGCGACCGAATTCTCGCCCCAGGAGGTCATGCGATGCACGTCGCAGCCTTCGGGCCTGAGCACGCTCGGCTTGTTCGGATAGGCGAAGAACGCGACGGGATCGTCGGACTCGACCAGCACGATGTGACGGAATTTCGCCAGCATC
Organism: Bradyrhizobium nitroreducens; assembly: GCF_002776695.1. Lineage (GTDB taxonomy): Bacteria > Pseudomonadota > Alphaproteobacteria > Rhizobiales > Xanthobacteraceae > Bradyrhizobium > Bradyrhizobium nitroreducens. The sequence goes on along the minus strand of NZ_LFJC01000003.1, from coordinate 4,498,239 downwards.
GGCAGCGCCTGGTCGATGACGTAGTGGATGCGGTCGATCGAGAAGCGGCCACGGCCGCGCGCCATCTTGGGGCGGAAGGTCGGGCCCATCACGGTGCAGCCGGTCTTGCTGGCGATGCGCTCGGCCAGCGCGAGGCCCTGCTCGCTCAGGGCGCTGCCGGTCATCAAGAGCAGCGTGCCCTCGCCGTCGCCGTGCAGGATCTTTGCGGCCTGCTCGACCGCCTGCGGCGAGTAGCTGGCGCGCTGCTGCTCGGCCGGCACCTCGGCGATGCCGTCGGCCTCGTTCCAGGCGGTGTCGGCCGGCAGAATGAGGGTCGCGATCTGCCCCGGCGCGCTCCTGGCGGCGGCGATCGCCGCGGCGCCGTCGGCGGCAACCGACTTGGAGTTCGGCGAGGTCCGGACCCAGGACGACATCGGCCGGGCCAGGCCCTCGATGTCGGAGGTCAGCGGCGCGTTGTAGTCGATGTGGTAGACGGCATGCTGGCCGACGATGTTGACGATGCCGGAATTGGCCTTCTTGGCATTGTGAAGGTTGGCAAGGCCGTTGGCGAGACCCGGGCCGAGATGCAGCAGGGTCGAGGCCGGCGTGCCCTTCATGCGGTAATAGCCGTCGGCGGCGCCCGTCACCACGCCCTCGAACAGGCCGAGCACGCAGCGCATGCCCGGCACACGATCAAGGGCTGCGACAAAATGCATCTCGGAGGTGCCTGGGTTGGTGAAGCAGACATCCACCCCACCCTTGACCATCGTCCGTACCAGGCTTTCCGCACCGTTCATCCCAAGCTCCCGCAGCATGTCCAGATATTCGTTCGGTCAATCATTGTTCGCGCTTCCCGTCAAAGCAAGAGCCGCCATCGCGGCCCTGCCCCGCGCGGCGACGCGCCGGCCTGGGGCAAGCCGGCATGGTTGCCGATTTGATAATGCCGGTCCGGGATGAGGCCCTCACGGGGCCGTGGCTTGCGGAAAGCCCGCAAATATGGCCTGTGGCCTTTGTTGAATCGATTTTTTCTGGGGGAGACAATGATCCGGTTTTTTGCCGCGCCGATTGCCGCCATCGCACTGCTGTCGGCCACTGCGGGCGGCGCGCTCGCCGAAGAGTTCGACTCGCGCGACATCATGGGCGGCGGCCCGAACTTCTTCCGTTCCGGCGCCAATCCGATCCCCCGCACCACCGTCATGTACAACGGCAATTACGCCCCCGGCACGATCGTGGTGAACACCAGCGAGCGGCGGCTGTATCTGGTGCTCCAGAACGGCCAGGCGCTGCGCTACGGCATCGGCGTCGGCCGCGACGGCTTCCGCTGGGGCGGGGTGCACAGGATCACCGCCAAGAAGGAATGGCCGGACTGGACGCCGCCCTCGCAGATGCTGGCCCGCCGGCCCGATTTGCCGCGGCACATGAAGGGCGGCATCGACAATCCGCTCGGCGCGCGCGCGATGTATCTGGGCTCGACGCTGTACCGCATCCACGGTTCCAACGAGCCGGAGACGATCGGCCAGGCGGTCTCCTCGGGCTGCTTCCGCATGACCAACGACGACGTCAGCGATCTCTATAGCCGCGTCGGGGTCGGCACCACGGTGGTGGTGCTGAACAACTGACCAGGCACGAACTCTCGTAGGGCGGGCAAAGCCGGAGGATCGCGCGGACGCGTGATCCTCAGGCCTGCCCGCGGCTTGGAGATGGTGAGCACGGCGCTTCGCGCCTTTGCCCCCTCCGACACTGTAACGCTCTTGCGACAGGCGACGACGGGAACCCGCAGGCCGCGTAAATCTGCGGACTTGTGCGCGCGGCGTGAATACGGCAGCGTCGCACGACGATGAGCGCATTGAATCCGTCCTCGGCTGCCCTACGCATCGCGCTGCTGGCGTTCGCCGCGCTCGCATGCGCGCCTGACCCCGCGGCCACGGCGGTCGCGGGCGAACTGCCCGCGATCTCCTCGCGCCAGCGCGCCGAGAAGAAGACCTTCACCGACGGCGAGATCGTCGACGGCTTTTTGAAGACGGCGTTCGGCGCCGAATATCATCTCGCCGGCCGGGTCGACCGCATCCGCAAATTCGACGGACCGGTGCGCGTCTACGCCGAGAGCGACCGCGCCGATCGCAAGGCGCAGCTGGCCAAGGTCGTGGCTGACATCGGCAAGCGCGTGCAGCATCTCGACATCGACATGATCGCGACCTCCGAAGCGGCGAATGTGCGCGTGAAGCTGGTGCGCGACCGCGATCTGTTCCGCACCCTCACCAGCTTCTACGGCGTGGAAAAGGCGCGCGAGATCCGCTCTTCGCTCGACCCGCAATGCCTGTCCGGCTTCCGCAAGAACGACAATTTCGAGATCGAGCACTCCGACGTCATCCTCACCGTCGACAACGGCGATTTCACCTTCCTCGACTGCGCCTACGAGGAGCTGCTGCAATCGCTCGGGCCCATCAACGACACCGCGAGCGTGCCCTGGACCATGTTCAACGACAACGTCTCGATGGGCTATTTCGACGTCTACGACCAGTACATCCTCAATCTCTTGTACGATCCCCGCATCAAGGCGGGAATGACCGTGGCCGAGGTCAAGGCGGTGCTGCCCACCGTGCTCGCCGACGTGCGAACGTGGGTGAAGCAGGTAAATGATCTGAAGGAGTGAGGCGCCTGCTACCAGCCGTTGACGCGCGGCCAGACCGCGCTGACGGCGCCGGCGGCATCGAGCACGTGGTAGCGATCATATTGCGCGCCGGTGGCGCAGGCGTGGTTGGTGAGGATGCGGATGCGCGCGCCGATCGGCAGGTCGGGCAGCGCGGCGGCCGCGCCTTTTCGCAACGCCACGATGCCGTGCTCCTGATTGGCGTCGGCGACGACGAGATCGGGATAAAGCCGCCCGGCGAGATCGCAGACCTGCCCATAGGCCTGATCGACCGCCTGCTTCGCCGTGCCGCGGTCGCGCGACAGCGCCATCCAGCCGGCATCGACGATGATCCAGCCTTTTGCCTTCTGGTGTCCGATCACGGTGGCGAGCACGGACAGCGCGATGTCGCCGAAATCGACCGAGCTGACGCCGGCCTGATAGAGATCGCCGAACATGAAGACGCCGGCGCGCACCTCGGTGACCCCCGTGAGATCGCGCGCGTAACGCGCGGTCGGTGTCGAGCCGACGCTGACGATCGGGCACGGCAGGCCCGCGCTGCGCAGCGCATTCGCCGCGGTCACGGCCGCGATGCGTTCGGCCTCGGCGGCATCTGCGATGGCCGCAGGATTGTTCAGCGCGTAACTGTCGCCGGCGTGGAGCAGCACGCCGCGCAAGGCCGCGCCGCCGGTCGCCAGACGCTGGCCGATCGCGACCAATGTCGCCGCATCATCAGGCGCGACGCCGGAGCGGTGGCCGTCCGCGTCGATCTCGATCAGCGCCGGGATGGCATCGCCGGTGCGTGTCGCATGTGCGGCAACGGCATCGGCCTGCTCGATGCTGTCGAGGATCACGGCGAGGTCGGCGCCGGCGGCGCGGATCGCGGAGACGCGCGGCAGCTTTGCCGGCGCGATGCCGACGGCATAGATCATGTCGCGCACGCCGCCGGCGGCGAAGTATTCCGCCTCGCGCAAGGTCGAGACCGTCGCCGGCCCCGACGGCGAGGTCATCGCGATGCGCGCGACGTCGAGCGATTTCGCGGTCTTCAGATGCGGGCGGAAGGCGACGCCGAGCGAGGCGAGATGCGTCTTCATCCGCGCCACATTGGCGCGGAGGCGCTGCTCGTCGAGCAGCAGGCAGGGCGTTTCGAGGTCCATCACATCAGCGGGCATCGGCATACACCGTGGCGCGCGACACTCCGAGATGGGCGGCGATGATATCGGAGGCGCGGCGCACCTCCATGCAGCCGGCCTCGCGCAACTCGCGCAGCAGCGTGCGGCGATCTTCCGTGGCGAGCGCGCGCGGCGTGGTGGCGCGGCGCGCGGCGAACTGGTCGATCTGGGCGCGGATCGCGTCCGCGCCGACGGGATTGAGCGACTCGCGGGGGGTGCCTTGCGGATCGATGCTGACGAACTGGCCGATGGCGCTCTGCAGGCCCTGGAACAGGGTGAGGTCGACGTTGAGGCAAAGCGCGGCGACGTAAGCGCCATCCGCACCCTTGATGCCGATCGACGTGCTCTTGGCCTGTCGGCCGTCGGCAAAGCTGTTGGCGTAGTTCGAGATCACTTGCGCGTAGTCGGGGTCGGCGATGCGGGCAAGGCCAAGCTCGGTCGCGGGCTGGCCGACCTTGCGGCCCGACAGATTGTTGTGAATGGCGACGATCGCCTGCCGGGGATCGGTGAGATCGTGCAGCACGACCTCGCAGAACGGCGCAAAGGTCTCGCCGAGACCCTGCGCGATCTGCCGGAGCTGGTCGAACAGCAGCTTCTGCTCGGCGGTGGTCCTGCGCGATGCGGCGCTCTTGCTGCGGCTCATCGCGCGGCCCTACTGCACGAGATCGGCGACAATGGTTGCCGCCTTGAGACCCGTGCCGGTGAGGACGGCCACACTGGTCTCGTTTGCCTTGATGGCGCCGGCGGCCGAGAGCTTTTCGAGTGCTGCGGCCGCGCTGGCACTGGTCGGCTCCGCGAACAAGCCTTGCCGCGCCAGACGCCGCAGGGCGGCGACGATCTCGTCCTCGGCGAGCGCGACGGTGCCGCCGCCGCTCTCGCGCAAGGCGCCGATGATCTCGCGCAGGCGCAGCGGATTCTTGATCGCCGTGCCCTCGGCAATCGTCTTGCTCACCTCGCGCGCGACCGGCGTGTCGACACCGGCCTGGAAGCTCGCATCGATCGGCGAGCAATTGAGCGGCTGCGCCGCGAACAGCCGCGGCAGTCTTGTGATCTGCCCGGCCTTCAACAGCTCGCGGAAGCCGAAGGCGCAGCCGAGCAGGCTGCTGCCCGCGCCGACGGGAACGATGACATTGTCGGGAGCGCGAAAGCCGAGATCTTCCCAGATTTCATAGGCAAGCGATTTGGTGCCTTCCAGAAAGAACGGCTGCCAATTGTGGCTGGCGTAAAACGTCTGGCTCGACTGACGGATGGCCTCGGCCTCCGACTCCTCGCGCGGTCCCTCAACGAGTTGCACCGTCGCACCATAGGCGCGCACCTGCGCGATCTTGGCCGGCGATGTCGAGGCCGGCGCCAGGATCTTCACGCGCATGCCGCCGGCGGCGCCGATGCCGGCCATCGACGAGCCGCCATTGCCGGAGGAGTCTTCCAGAATGGCTGAGATGCCGATCTGGCGCAGGAACGACAGCATCACCGCCGAGCCGCGGTCCTTGAAGCTGCCGGTGGGGTTGAACCATTCGAGCTTGAAGAACGGGCGCAGATCGCCCCAATCTTGCTGGATCAGCGGCGTGCAGCCTTCGCCGAGCGTGATCGGCTTGGCGATTTCGACCGGGAGCGCGGCCCTGTAGCGCCAGAGCGAGCGCATGCGGGGCTCGATATCCTCGCGCGAGATCCCTTCGCCCGGCGTCACCAGCAGCGGCGTGCGATCATCAGAGCACCAGCGCGGCTGCTCCAGCGGATAGAGCCTTCCGTTGCGGGGATCGATGTAGCTGGCAGGCATGCGGGCTCCGGGGCTGGGCGGTTTATACGTTTTGTCTGATTATGTACTATTTGTCTAGTGACGTGGTTCGACTGCCCTTGAACTTACAAAAATAATAACCATTTCATTTACTTAGGCCAAAACAGGGCGCGACATGCAGGCGAGCCGGCCGCCCCGTCGATGACGGGAATTTGGCCGTGGCGGCCTGCCTGCCCCGACACCATTAACTTGTCTGTCGCGGCTCGCCGCTACAATATGTTGGATTGAGCTTGCGCCGCCGGTGGCGGCGCGACCGAGCCAGGCCCGTCCGAGCGGCGGGCCGTTGGCTTTTTGGGAGTTTGGTCATGAGCCGCGCGAACCGTACCGACCACATCCGCCTCACCTCGCATCCGGAGCCGGGCCGCAAGTCCGCCTTCCCGATCCATTGGGGCGCGGCCGACGCACGCGCGCGAGGGCCGATCATCGGCACGGTGTCTCGCGCAGGCGATCGCAACGTGATCGGCAGCCATGGCGGCTCCTACGCGATGTACCGCGCGCTCGCGGTGTCCGCCGGCGCGCTCGATCCGATTCGCAGGCCCGATCTCACCAACACGTTTCCGGCCGCCACCATCGGCCCGTTCGATCAGTGGCGCGATCCCGCCAAGATCGTCGCGCTCGATCCCTGGGGGCATCTGGTCGCGGAAAACTTCCGCCAGGAGATCGCCGAGGGCGCCGACATCCGCCCGAGCATCGCGGTGACGCGGGCGCGGCTCGACCTGCCGGAGATCCGCGAAGCGCTCGCGGCAAAACGGCTGCGCGCCGACGGCGAGGTCGTGCATGCCAATGGCAGCGTCTCCGTGGTGAAGATCGCGATCGATCCGGTCTGGTACCTGCCCGGCCTTGCGGCACGCTTCGGCACCAGCGAGACCGAGCTGCGGCGCACGCTGTTCGAGCAGACCGCCGGCATGTTCCCCGAGCTCGTCACCCGGCCGGACATGAAGGTGTTCCTGCCGCCGATCGGCGGCACCACCGTCTACATGTTCGGCGATGTGACGAAACTGCCCGATCATCGCACCAAGATCACCTGCCGCGTGCATGACGAGTGCAACGGCTCCGACGTGTTCGGCTCCGACATCTGCACCTGCCGGCCTTATCTGATCCACGGCATCGAGGAATCCGCGCGCGGCGCGCAGGAGGGCGGGCTCGGGCTCGTGGTCTATAACCGCAAGGAAGGCCGCGCGCTCGGCGAAGTGACAAAGTTCCTGGTCTACAATGCGCGCAAGCGCCAGGAGGACGGCGACGCGGCCGCCGCCTATTTCGAGCGCACCGAATGCGTCGCCGGCGTGCAGGACGCGCGTTTCCAGCAGCTGATGCCGGATACCATCCACTGGCTCGGCCTGAAGCGCATCGACCGATTCCTGTCGATGAGCGACATGAAATACGACGCGCTGACCTCGCAAGGCATCGACATCGTCGAGCGCGTGCCGATCCCGCTCGAGCTGATCCCGGCCGATGCCCATGTCGAGATCGCAGCCAAGAAGGCCGCGGGCTATTACACGACCGACATCGCGCCGGAGAAGGACGTGAACGGCGTGGTCGGACGTTCGCTGGAAAAATACTGATCGCGCGATGGCGGATGCTTTGGAACAACAGGCCCGCTCCCTGCTCAGCGCAGGAGCGGTTCGCGCGCGTGCGGGCGAGATGCTCGGGATCGGCCTTGCCGGCGGGCTCAATCACTTCACCGTCGATCTCGACCGTATGGATGGCGTGGCCGATGCCGTGCTCGCGGTGACGCGAAAAGCCTATCCCACGCTGGACGTGCCCTTCCACGCGCGGTGGCGGCATTTTGTCATCGGCGGCGTCGACCGCTGGGCAAGCCTTGCAAATGCGGCCGCGTGGCCGGATCGCGCCGCGCGGGCGCGCGCGGAGTTCGACCTCGCCATCGTCAGCGTGCTGCTCGATGCCGGCGCCGGCGCAGCCTGGCGATATCGCGACGCCGTGACCGGCGAGAGCATCGGTCGATCCGAGGGGCTTGCCATCGCGAGCCTCGACATGTTTGCGAGCGGTCTCTTCTCGCACGATGCCCGCTCGCCATTCAGGGCCGATGCGGACGTGCTGGCAAGGCTGCCCCTCGCCTCCCTCACATCCGCCTTTCAGGTCAATGATGCCAATCCTCTGGTCGGGCTCGACGGGCGCACCGATCTGTTGCGGCGTCTGGGCCGGCACGTCGCGGAGCGCCCCGACGTGTTCGGCCTGCACGATACGCCGCGGCCGGGCGGCTTGTTCGATCACATCGCGGCGCAAGCGAATGGCGGTGCCATTGCCGCGCCCGCGATCCTGTCGGCGGTGCTGAACCAGCTCGGGCCGATCTGGCCGTCACGGCTCGAGCTCGCCGGCGTCCCGCTCGGCGATTGCTGGCGGCATCCGGCGATCAAGGCAGACGACGCAACGGCGGGCCTCGTGCCGCTGCACAAGCTGTCGCAATGGCTGAGCTATTCGCTCATCGAGCCGCTGCAGCGCGCGGGATTGGCCGTCACCGACATCGACGGGCTGACCGGCCTCGCCGAATACCGCAATGGCGGCCTGTTCGTCGATCACGACGTGCTGCGCCTGCGCGATGCCGCCGACGCCGCGCGCGCGCATGCGGTGGATTCCTTGCTCGTCGTGGAGTGGCGCGCGCTGACTGTGGCGCTACTTGATCGGCTAGCGGAATTGGTCCGCGCCAAGATCGGCCGCACGCCGGAGACCCTGCCGCTCGCCAGCATTCTGGAAGGCGGTAGCTGGGCCGCTGGCCGCGCCATCGCCTTTTCGCGCCGCCCCGACGGTTCGCCGCCGCTCAAGGTGATCAGCGACGGCACGGTTTTCTAACCCACTCCCCTTGTGGGAGAGGGTGCCTCGCGAAAGCGAGGCGGGTGAGGGGTCTGTCTCCGCGGGCATATCTCTCAGTGAAGTTCGCGGAGAGAACCCCTCATCCGGCGCTTCGCGCCACCTTCTCCCACAAGGGGAGAAGGAAGAAAGGCATCCCATGGAAGGCGTCACGATCGTCGATCATCCGCTGGTGCAGCACAAGCTGACGCTGGTGCGGGACAAGTCCATCTCGACAAAGTCGTTCAGGGAGCTGATCAAGGAGATCGGCATGCTGCTCTGCTACGAGGTCACACGCGATTTGCCGCTCGCCGACACCGTGATCGAGACGCCGCTGGCGACGATGCACTCGGCCAAGATCGCCGGCAAGAAGCTGGTGTTCGTGCCGATGCTGCGCGCCGGCACCACTTTCGTCGACGGTATGATGGATCTGGTGCCGACCGCGCGCGTCGCCCATATCGGGCTCTACCGCGAGCCACACAGCTTTGCCGCGGTCGAATATTTCTTCAAATCGCCCTCCGACCTCAGCGAGCGCCTCGCCATCGTGGTGACGTCGGTGGTCGCCACCGCCAACACGGCGGTGGCCGCCATCGACCGGCTCAAGGAGCGCGGCGCCAAGGACATCCGTCTCGCCTGCCTGATCGCAGCGCCGGAAGGCCTCGAACGGCTGCGCGGATTCCATCCGGACGTGCCGGTCTGGACCGCCGCCGTGGACGAAGGTCTCGACGAGAACGGCTACATCCTGCCCGGCCTCGGCGACGCCGGCGACCGCGCCTACGGGACGCGGTGATCGCTTGACTGCTCGGCAAGGCCGGAGCAAGCGCCTCGTCCTTCGAGACGACCGCTTCGCGGTCTCCTCAGGATGAGGCTGAGTGACATTGGTGTTGGTGGAAACTGCCGCAGCGTACTCCACCCTCATCCTGAGGGCCCGCCAAAGGCGGGCGTCTCGAAGGATGGCCGCGGGGAAGGTTGAAACTCCGCCTCACACCTTCCCGCTGCCGCAGATCAGCTTCAGCGACTGCCACTCCTTGTCCGTCAGCAGCGGCGGGCCGGAGGCCGGGCGGTCTTCCCTGGTCATGCGGGCGAGACGGTCCTCGGTCAGCGGGTGGCTGGCGAGGATCGTCGTGAGCGTCGAGCCGCCTTCCTTGCCGGTGATGCGGTACATCAGCTCAAAAGCAGGTTTTGGCGAGCGGCCGAGCTTGTGCATGATCTCGATCGCGAAGGTGTCGGCCGCGGTCTCGGCTTCGCGCGAATAGGAGGCCTCGACCACGCTGCGCGAGGCGAAGATCACGGCGGACGAGCCGGTGACGTCGCCGAACAACAGGCCGATCAGGAACGACGTGCCGCCGTTGTAGATCAGGCCGCGCATGTTGTCGTAATGCTTGAGATGGCCGAGCTCGTGGGCGAGGATGCCAGCGAGTTCGTCGGGGGTTTGCGCCTTGTCGAGCAGGCCCCTCAGCACATAGACCTTGCCGCCGGGCAGCGCGAACGCATTCGGCACCGCGGTCGGCAGCACGCCGGCCGTCATGGAATCGTCGTCGAGGCCGGCGGCATCGCGCAGGCGGTTGACGAGCTTGGTGAACGCGGCCTTGCCGGCGGGGTCTGCGCAAGCCTTGCCGCCGAAAATGGCTTTGACCTGGACTTCGGAGGCATCCCCAATGCGCCGCTCGATCGGCTTCGGCACCAGCGGGGCGAGACGGTCGGCCGCGAGCGGCACGCCGAACAGCACGACGCAGACGATTGAGGCGGTGGCCGCGACCGACCAGCCGACGATCTTGGCGACGCCGCGGCGCGAGGTCCGGTGCTCGTCGAGCCGCATGCAGCGGGCGGTCACGTCGGCCGCCAGCACCGCGTCGCGAATCTCGAGCCGCGCCAATGGCGGCGCGGTGGTGCAGGCCAGCCGCAGGATCCCGGACGGACTGTCGGCGCGGCGGATGTCGGCATAGGCCCAGTGAACCGGCGCCTCACCCTCCTCGGTGATCTCGAGCGCATCAGCGAACGTCAGCGCCACCTGCCGCCGGCGGCTCGACGTGCCGTCGAAGAAGATGGTCGGCTTGGTGGATTGCGCCGGCGCCTCGGCAAATATTTCACTCACAGCTCAGAATCCCGCAACATCGAGCCCATCGGCAAAACCTTCGCCGAGCGCGCTGGCAAGCTGGCCGCTGCCGCGCACATCCGCCGCGGCCGCGATGTTGTGCACCTCGACGGTTTCCAGCACCTTGGCCCAGAGATCACGCTGGAGATAGACGCGCATCACGATGTTGACCGCAAGCGCCAGCGCGAAATAGCCGATCACCATCATCACCACCATGGGGATGCTCTTGGCGGCATTGTCGGAGCCGAACATTTGATCGGCCGGAACGCCGCTCAGCTGCACGAGCAGCAAGGCGCCGCCGCCCATATAGGCCGAGAAGGCCATCGTGAGCAGCATCCACCAGCCGATCACCTTCCAGTACAGGCCGTAGAAGGCGTCATGAGGCAGATTGGAGGACAGGCTGACGCCGCCGATGCGGATGCCGTCGAGCCACCAGCGCCACTCGCGTGCCTTGAACTCGGCATAGAAGAACGGCGCCAGCGGGAAGATGAAGAGCGCGATCGGGCTGAGCAGCCACAGCCACCAGGCGCGCTTGAAGAAGGTCCAGCCGTCGCCTTCGAAATCGCCTGAGAGATCGCCGTAATGGCTGTGCTGCATCTTGTAGCGCTCCAGCGCGGCCTCGCGCCAGGGCAGCGCCAGGCCGAGCGTGAGCAGCACCAGCAGGCCCCACGCCATGGCGCGGAACGAATAGGCCCAGCCGGAGCCGTCCATCCAGAAGCGGACGCCGCGCCAGACCGTGCGCGTCAACCGGTAACGTCGCGCGCGAAAGATCGCGAACTGGCCGAAGGCGTAGAAGCCGAGGAATAGCGGCGTCGAGGCAAAGCCCTGCCAGCGCTCGAACTCGATGCCAACAAGGAAATAGGCAAGGTAGATCGGCACCAGGATCGCGAGTGCGAACAGGAAGCCGACCAAGAGCTCCTTGGCCCGGCCGGTATATTCGGCGGCATCGCCGTCGATCGCGGTGTTCGCCCACAGATGCCGGCGGATGTCGGTGACGAGCCAGAACCGGTAGAAGCCGAAGGTGACGAGCTCCAGCATGGCACCCTTGGTGACCATTTTCCGGAATTCGGAGCGATTGCCGGAAAAGTCGACCCGCGTGGGCGGCAGCGGCGGCGGGATGGGCTCGGAGCCGATGGGGGTCCATTGCATGTCGTTCACGGCGGCAACCTCGGGATGCGGTCTTGATCCGGTCAAACTATAGATCAGAGGTTAGTCGGTACCCAAGATGGCGGGGTTCGATTTCCCTCGATTCCAGTCGGTTTCTGGCACGATTTCACGACAAACGGTGTGCGGGGGATCACGTTGATGGAGGCGCCCCAAGATCTCTCGCAACGGTTGGATGTGGCAAAACTCTCCCTTGCTCCGGCGCAGACAACCGGCTGTAATTGCAAATCAAATACCGCAGCGCAGAATTCAACGAGAACGCGCGGTTGATGCCAGGGAGAACGGTCATGCATGGGACCATCGAGAACGCGGCCAAGCTCGACGCGCTACGCGCACGCGCCAATTCACTGCCGCTGGAGCAGTTCGACCCGGGCGATCCCGAATTGTTCAGGACCGATACGTTCTGGCCCTATTTCGATCGGCTCCGCCGCGAAGATCCCGTGCACTATTGCAAGGACTCGATGTTCGGCCCTTACTGGTCGGTGACGCGCTACAACGACATCATGGAGATCGAGACCAACCACGCGGTGTTCTCCTCGGCCTCCTCGCTCGGCGGCATCACCATCCGCGACATCGATCCGGACCTGCGCCGCGAGAGCTTCATTTCGATGGACCCGCCGCGCCACGCCGCCCAGCGCAAGACCGTGGCGCCGATGTTCACGCCGACGCATCTGGACAATCTCGCCCTCAACATCCGCAAGCGCTCGGCCGAATGCCTGGACAATCTGCCGCGCGGCGAGGTGTTCGACTGGGTCGACCGCGTCTCGATCGAGCTCACCACCCAGATGCTGGCGGTGCTGTTCGACTTTCCCTGGGAAGACCGCCGCAAGCTGACGCGCTGGTCGGACATCGCCACCACCATTCCCGGACCCGACGGCCTCGTCGCCACCGAGGACGAGCGCCAGGCCGAGCTGACGGAATGCGCCGGCTACTTCGCCCGCCTCTGGAAGGAGCGCATCGCGCAGCCGCCGAAGAGCGACCTGCTCTCGATGATGGCGCATGGCGCCGCCACGCGCGACATGGACGCCAAGAACTTCCTCGGCAATCTCATTCTGTTGATCGTCGGCGGCAACGACACCACGCGCAACACCATGTCGGGCTCGCTGCTCGCGCTGAGCCAGCATCCGGAGCAATATCGCAAGCTGCGCGAGAACCCCGCTTTGCTGGACAGTTTCGTTCCCGAAGTGATCCGCTGGCAGACGCCGCTGGCGCATATGCGCCGCACCGCGCTCTCCGACTTCGAATTCCGCGGCAAGCAGATCAAGAAAGGTGACAAGGTCGTGATGTGGTACGTCTCGGGCAACCGCGACGAGGAGGCGATCGAGAAGCCCTACGAATTCATCATTGACCGCGCCCGCCCGCGCACGCATCTGTCGTTCGGCTTCGGCATCCACCGTTGCGTCGGCCTGCGGCTTGCCGAGCTGCAGCTCAAGATTATCTGGGAAGAGATCCTGAGGCGTTTCGACCATATCGAGGTGGTCGGCAAGCCGAAACGGGTCTATTCGAGCTTCGTCAAGGGACTGGAAGAGCTGCCGGTGAAGATTGCGGCGTAGGAATTCTCCCTCTCCCCGTTCTTACGGGGAGAGGGTCGGGGTGAGGGGCTCTCTCCGCAAACACGCTGAGAGACGGATTCGCGGAGAGTCCCCCTCACCCGGAATTTGAGCTTCGCTCGAATTCCGGCCTCTCCCCGCAGGCGGGGAGAGGCGAAGAAAGAGAACCAACTGGAGCAACCACGATGAACATCCAAGCGCCGGTTAAAGTGGACAAGGCCGAACGCATGCGCAGGGCCCGTGAGGAGGCCTATGCGACGCCGCTGTCGCAATTCCACCCCGGCGCGCCCAGGCTGTTCCAGGACGACACGCTGTGGCCGTGGTTCGAGCGGCTGCGCAACGAAGAGCCGGTGCACTATTGCACCAACGCGCCGATCGAGCCGTACTGGTCGGTGGTGAAATACAACGACATCATGCATGTCGACACCAATCACGGCACCTTCTCCTCGGACTCCACGCTCGGCGGCATCTCGATCCGCGACGTGCCGCCCGGCTACGACTATCCGAGCTTCATCGCGATGGATCAGCCTCGGCATTCGTCGCAGCGCAAGACGGTGTCGCCGATGTTCACGCCGACACATCTGGACGAGCTGGCAAAGCTGATCCGGCAGCGCTCGCAGACCGTGCTCGACAATCTGCCGCGCAACGAGACCTTCAATTTCGTCGAGCGCGTCTCGATCGAGCTGACGACGCAGATGCTCGCGACCTTGTTCGACTTCCCCTGGGAGGAGCGGCGCAAGCTGACGCGCTGGTCCGACGTGTCGACCGCGCTGCCCAAGAGCGGCATCGTCGCCTCCGCCGAGGAGCGCCGCCGCGAGATGGACGAGTGCTACGCCTACATGTCCAAGCTCTGGAACGAGCGCGTCAACTCCGCGCCGCGCAACGACCTCTTGTCGCTGATGGCCCATAACGACGCCACGCGCCACATGGACCCCGACAACCTCATGGGCAACATCATCCTGCTCATCGTCGGCGGCAACGACACCACGCGCAACACCATGACCGGCTCGGTGCTGGCGCTGAACGAGAACCCCGAGCAATACGACAAGCTGCGCGCCAATCCGGAGCTGATCGATTCCATGGTGCCCGAGGTGATCCGCTGGCAGACGCCGCTGGCGCATATGCGGCGCACGGCCTTGCAGGACACCGAGATCGGCGGCAAGCAGATCAGGAAGGGCGATCGCGTCGTGATGTGGTACGTCTCCGGCAACCGCGACGACGAGATGTTCGACAGGCCCAACGAGTTCATCATCGACCGCCCGCGCCCACGCACCCACCTCTCCTTCGGCTTCGGCATCCACCGCTGCGTCGGCATGCGCCTCGCCGAGCTGCAGCTCAAGATCGTCTGGGAGGAGATGCTGAAGCGCTTCGACCGCATCGAGGTGGTCGGCGAGCCCAAGCGGATCTATTCCAGCTTCATCAAGGGATATGAGACGCTGCCGGTGAGGATTCCGGGCTGAGCTCCATTTCTCCGACCGTCATCCTGAGGTGCGCGCCATGGGACGCAACGCGGCCCATGGGGAGCCTCGAAGGATGCACGGCCCCGATGCGTCCGGGCCGTCGTCCTTCGAGGCTCGCTCCGCGGCGCGATGCGCCGCAGAGCGCGCACCTCAGGATGACGGGAAGAGATAAGCGCTCGCCGCCTCCACACCGTCATCGCGAGTGCAGCGAACCTGGCCCAGCTATAAAATTCCGGCATGACAGGTCGCGCCAGATGCGAAGGCAGGACAGCGCCCGGTTGGTCTACGACACCAGCGCATCTAACTCAATTTGATGTCCCACACGCCATCCTTGCGGCAGGCGGCGACTTCCTCGCGCAGCAGCGCCGTGACGGCGAGCGAGGCCGTCGAGACCGGGCGGTCGATCGGAGAAGCGAAAATGAGCTCGCGCGACATCGGCTTCGAGACGACAGCGGTCTCCAGCCGTCCGTCCGCGACCTCGCCGTGGACCGACGATGGCGGCAGCAATGCGAAGCCGAGGCCCTCCTCGACGAGGCTGGTCAGCACCCGGAACGAATCCGCCTCGAGCTGGACGTTGAGCTTGATCTTGCGCTGGGCGGCCGCGTGCTCGATCAGCGCACGGAGGCCGTGCGAGTGAGAGGGCAGCACCAGCCGTTGCCGCAACAGCCAGCCGATGTCGACGCTCTTCTTGCGCGCAAGGCCGCAGCCGCGCGGGCCGACCGCGACGATGTTGTCGCGGCCGAGGCTCTGCACGTTGAGATGCAGATCGGCCGAGCGGCCGTAGAGGATGGCGAGGTCCATCTCGCCGCGATGCAGCCACTCGACCAGATGGCCGCTGTAGCTCTCGACGATGCGCAGCGAGATCCCGGGAAACTTTTCGACGCAGCGCCGCGCAAACCGTGCCGACAGCACGCAGCTCACGGTCGGGACCAGGCCGAGCACGACCTGCCCGGACGGCGGTCCCTGGGACGACTGGATGTCGTCGCGGATCTGGTCGATCTGCCGCACGATGCCGGAGGTGCGCGCCAGCAGCAGCCGGCCGGCCTCGGTCAGCACCATGCCGCGGCCGTTGCGGGTGAACAGCTCGGTGCGCAGCTCGTGTTCCAGGAGCTTGATCTGCCTCGAGAGCGCCGGCTGCGCCACGCGCAGCGTGTCGGACGCCTTGCTCAGGCTGCCGAGCTCCGCCACGCAACTGAAGGTCCTGAGCTGCCGGAAATCCATGCTTGCCAATCCTGGAAGGCTACTCCATACGCTATAACAAATGAGCATAGGGGGCGGGCATTGTTTTCACAACGCCTGAGGGTCGGCCGGCGTTATCTTAACTGCCGCTAAGAACTGGAAACGCCATGAGTGAAGAACACCACACCGAAGATTACGCCGACATTCGCGACGCCGTCGCAAAATTGTGCGCGCAGTTTCCCGGCGAATATTGGCGCAAGCTCGATCGCGAGATGGCCTACCCCAAGGCCTTCGTCGATGCGCTGACCGAAGCCGGCTATCTCTCGGTGCTGATCCCGGAAGAGTATGGCGGCGCGGGCCTGAAGCTCTCGGCGGCGGCTGCGATCCTGGAAGAGATCCAGCGTGCGGGGTGCAACGGCGGCGGCTGCCATGCTCAGATGTACACGATGGGCACCGTGCTGCGGCACGGCAATGCCGAGCAGAAGGCAAAGTACCTGCCGAAGATCGCCAGCGGCGAATTGCGCCTGCAGGCCTTCGGCGTCACCGAGCCGACCAGCGGCACCGACACCTCCTCGCTGAAGACCTTCGCGCGCAAGGAAGGCAACGACAGCTACATCGTCAACGGCCAGAAGATCTGGACCAGCCGCGCCGAGCATTCCGATTTGATGGTGCTGCTGGCGCGCACCACGCCGAAGGAGCAGGTGAAGAAGCGCACGGATGGTCTGTCGGTCTTCATCGTCGACATGCGCGAGGCCAAGAACAACGGCCTTGAGATCCGCCCGATCCGCACCATGATGAACCACGCCACCACCGAAGTGTTCTTCACCGACATGAAGGTGCCGGCGGAGAATCTGATCGGCGAGGAAGGCAAGGGTTTCCGCTACATCCTGTCAGGCATGAATGCCGAGCGGATTTTGATCGCCGCCGAATGCGTCGGCGACGCCAAATGGTTCATTGCCAAGGCGACGAACTACGCCAAGGAACGCAGCGTGTTCGGCCGCCCGATCGGCCAGAACCAGGGCATTCAGTTCCCCATCGCCAAGGCCTATGCCTCCATGCGCGCGGCCGAGTTGATGGTGAAGGAAGCCACGCGCAAATACGAGGCCGGGCTCGACTGCGGCGCGGAGGCCAACATGGCCAAGATGCTGGCGGCGGATGCGTCCTGGGAAGCGGCGAATGCCTGCATCCAGACCCATGGCGGCTTCGGCTTTGCCGAGGAATACGACGTCGAGCGCAAATTCCGCGAGACGCGGCTCTATCAGGTGGCGCCGATCTCGACCAACCTCGTGCTGTCCTTCGTCGCCGAGCACGTGCTCGGCATGCCGCGCTCGTACTGAGGTCGCGCCATGGGAGCATTGGACGGGATCAGGGTGATTGCGGTGGAGCAGGCGGTGGCGGCGCCGTTCTGCTCCTCGCGCCTGGCGGATGCCGGCGCGGAGGTGATCAAGATCGAGCGGCCCGAGGGCGATTTCGCCCGCGGCTATGACGCGGCGGCCAAGGGCCAGAGCAGCTATTTCGTCTGGCTCAACCGCGGCAAGCAATCGGCGGTGGTGGATCTCGCCACCAAGGAAGGTTGCGCCGAGCTGGAGAAGCTGATCGCCAGCGCCGATGTGCTGATCCAGAACCTGAAGCCGGGCTCGATGGACAAGCTCGGCTTTTCGCGCGAGCGGCTCCTGAAGGACTATCCGAAGCTGATCTCGTGTACGATCACAGGCTATGGCGACGAGGGCCCCTACGCCCACCGCAAGGCCTATGACCTCCTGATCCAGGCCGAGAGCGGCCTTGCCTCGATCACCGGCAACCCCGACGGCGCCTCGCGCGTCGGCATGTCGATCGTCGACGTCGCGACCGGCGCCACCGCCCATGCGGCGATCCTGGAAGCGCTGATCGCGCGCGGGCGCACCGGCAAGGGCTGTGACATCCGCATCTCCATGTTCGACGTGATGGCGGACTGGTGCACCGTGCCGCTGCTCAATTCGGAAGCTGGCAATCCGCCCAAGCGCATGGGCCTGCGCCATCCCTCGATCGCGCCCTATGGCGTCTTCACCTCGAAGGACGGCAAGGACATCCTGATCTCGATCCAGAGCGAGCGGGAGTGGAAGACGCTGTGCGCGAAGGTGCTTGATCAGCCCGACCTGCCGGCCGATCCCCGCGTCGCCAACATGGTCGAGCGCGTGCGCAACCGCGACTTCACCGACACGACGGTGGCGGATGCCTTCGGCAAGATGACGCGCGACGAGCTGTTGAAGCGGCTGTCGGACGCCGACATCGCCTTTGCCGAGGTCAACACCATGGCCGACCTCACCAAGCATCCGCATCTCAGGCGTATCGAGGTCGACACGCCGAACGGCCGCGTCAGCTATCCCGCGCCGGCGCCGATCATCGTCGGCGAGACACGCAGCTATGGCGCCGTGCCTGCGATCGGCGAAAAGCCAAAATCAAGAAAGTAACAAGAGCGAGGCATCATGACCGAGAAGCTCGACATCGACCACTTGCGGCAGTGGATCGGCCGCACGACGGAGGCCACCGACATCGTCACCGCGCAGCTCGTCATGGGCCTGCGCGCGACGCTGTTCCAGGAGGTCGGCGAGCCCAAGAAGGGCGATGCCGCGCCGTTCACGGTGCATTGGTGCCTGGCTCAGCCGGTGTTTCCGATGTCGATGCTCGGCCCCGACGGCCACCCCACCCGCGGCGGCTTCCTGCCGCCGGTGCCGCTGCCGCGCCGGATGTGGGCCGGCGGCGAGATCGAATTCCTGCAGCCGTTGCAGGTCGGCGATGAATCGACGCGCACCTCGCGCATCGCCGACGTTCAGGTGAAGACGGGCTCGACCGGCACCCTGTGTTTCGTCTCGGTCGAGCACAGCATCTCCTCGCCCCGCGGCACCGCCATCCGCGAGCGGCAGGACATCGTCTATCGCGAGATGACGAGCAGCGCGCCTGCGTCGGCCAAGGCGCCGCCTCCGCCGCCGACAGCGCAGCACCGCGAGACCCATGTCTCCGATCCCGTGCTGCTCTTCCGCTATTCCGCGCTGACCTTCAACGGCCACCGCATCCATTACGACCGTGACTACGTCACCAAGGTCGAGGGCTATCCGGGCCTGATCTTCCATGGGCCGCTGCAGGCCGCGCTGATCATCGAGATGGCAGCGAAGCTGCATGGCGGCAAGGCGCCGAAGAAGTTCACCTATCGCGGCCTTCAGCCACTGTTCGAGGGCACGGAGTTCTCGGTGAACGCCAACGAGACCGACGCCGGCATGGAGCTGTGGACCGCGAATGCGGATGGGCAGCCGACGATGAAAGGGACGGCGGTGTGGTGAGCCACCGCGCTCTCCCCGTCATTGCGAGCGTAGCGGCGATGTAAGAACGTAGACCCTCACCCTGAGGAGCCGCGCAGCGGCGTCTCGAAGGGGCGAGGCCACCAGCCGGGCCTTCATCCTTCGAGACGCGCGAAGACGCGCTCCTCAGGATGAGGAACTAGAAGGGGACGGAAACCATGGCCAAGAACGGCAAGAGCGGCAGCAAGTCCGTCACCGTCAAGCAGGCGACGCTCGACCTCTTGCGCTCGTTCGGGATCGACCGGGTCTTTGGCAATCCCGGCTCGACCGAGCTGCCGTTCCTCTCTGACTGGCCCGACGACATCGACTACGTGCTGGCGCTGCAGGAGGCCTCCGCAGTCGGCATGGCCGACGGTTACGCGCAGGCGACGCGCAATGCCGGCTTCGTCAACCTGCATTCGGCGGCCGGCGTCGGCAACGCGCTCGGCAACATCTACACCGCGCATCGCAACCAGACACCGATCGTCATCACCGCCGGCCAGCAGGCCCGCTCGATCCTGCCGCTGCAGGCCTTCCTCTATGCCGAGCGCGCCTCGGAATTTCCCCGGCCTTACGTGAAATACAGCGTCGAGCCGGCGCGGCCCGAGGACGTGCCGGCCGCGATCGCGCGCGCCTATTACACCGCAATGCAGCCGCCGTGCGGGCCGACCTTCGTGTCGATCCCGATCGACGACTGGGCGCATGCCTGCGCACCGGTCGAGGCACGCAAGGTCAGCCGCGAGATCGGCCCCGAGCCGGAGGCGATGAAGGCGCTGGTCACAGCGCTCGGTTCGGCAAAACACCCGGCGCTCGTGGTCGGCCCCGGCGTCGACCGCGCCGGCGCGGTCGATCTGATGGTGCGGGTCGCCGAGAAGGCCAAGGCGAGCGTCTGGGTCAGCCCGTTCTCGGCGCGCTGCTCCTTCCCCGAGCGTCACCCGCAATTCGCGGGCTTCCTGCATGCCTCACCGGCCCAGCTCTCCGACGCGCTGCGCGAGCACGATCTCGTCGTCGTCATCGGCGCGCCCGTGTTCACCTTCCATGTCGAGGGCCATGCCGCGATCTTCGACGGCGGCGCGACGATCTTCCAGATCACGGATGATCCGGATGCCGCCGCAGTGACGCCGGTCGGCACCAGCATCGTCGCGACGATGAAGCCGGCGCTGAGCCTGCTGCTCGACTTATTGCCGGAGAGCAAGCGCGCCACGCCGAAAGGCCGCACGCTACCACCGGCGCCGCAGGCCGCCGATCCGCTGCCGGTCGAATTCCTGCTGCATTCGCTGTTAAAGGCAATGCCTGAAGGCGCCTCGCTGGTCGAGGAAGTGCCCTCGCACCGCCCGGCGATGCAGAAGTTCATGCCGATGCGCGGCCAGGATTCGTTCTACACCATGGCGAGCGGCGGCCTCGGATACTCCCTGCCGGCCGCCGTCGGCATGGCGCTCGGCAAGCCGAAGCAACGCACCGTGTGCCTGATCGGTGACGGCTCGGCGATGTATTCGATCCAGGCGCTATGGACCGCCGCGCAGCGCAAGCTGCCGTTGACTGTCGTCGTCATCAACAATTCCGGCTACGGCGCGATGCGCTCGTTCAGCCAGGTGATGCAGGTGCGCAACGTGCCCGGGCTGGAGCTGCCGGGGATCGATTTCGTCCGGCTTGCGGAGGGCATGGGCTGCCATGCGGTGCGGGTGAGCAAGGCGGCGGAGCTCGGCGAGGCGCTGAAGCGCGGCATGGCGTTCGAGGGGACGAGCCTGGTCGAGGTCGTCGTGGATTCGGCGGTGCCGGTGCTGTACGGGCAGAAGCACTGAAGGGCCGTAGCCCGGATGAAGCGAAAGCGAAATCCGGGAATCGTGCAACGAGCAAAGCGGTCCCGGATTGCGCTTCGCTCCATCCGGGCTACGAAGCGAGAAATCCCCCGTCCGCCGCCAGCACGTGTCCGACCACATAGGACGACGCATCCGACGACAGCCACACCACGGCCTCCGCCACCTCCTCCGGGCTGCCCATCCGCCGCAATGGCAATCCCGCACTCACCGTTGCGATATCGCCGACGCCGGCGCGCAGCATCATGTCGGTGACGACGCGGCCCGGCGCGATCGCGTTGATGCGGATGCCGCGCGGGGCATTCTCCATCGCCGCCGAGCGGGTCAACGAGATCGCCGCGGCTTTCGAGGCCGAATAGAGCGAGAAGCCGGGATTGGGATTGCGCATGCCACTGACGGAGGCGTTGACGACGATGCTGCCGCTGCCTTGCGCCAGCATGGCCGGCAATTGATGGCGCAGGCACAGGAACAGCGCGCGGACATTGGTGTCGAACACGGTGTCGTAGACGTCGGTGCCCTGCTCTTCCAGCGGCGCGCGGCGCTCCTGGAAGCCGGCATTGTTGAAAGCGACGTCGAGCCGGCCACAGCGTTCGATCGCCGTGCGAACCATCCGCGCGACCTCGTCCTCGCGCGTGATGTCGGTCCGAAGCGCGATCGCTTCCGCGCCAAGCTCACGGCATGAAGCGGCGGCCGCCTCGATCTCGGCCTCGCGCCGTCCCGCCACGATGATCGCCTCGGCGCCTTCGGTCGCCATCCGCAGCGCGGTGGCGCGGCCGATGCCGCTGCCGCCGCCCGTGACCAGGCAGACCTTGCCCGTCATCCGCATCGCCGCAGGCAAAGCTTCGCTCATCGTCCGCTCCAAAACGCTTGCGCGCGCCGTTCTGCGCATATAGTTGTATGATACAACTATATGCCGGGAGTCAAGATGGCCGAGCTTGCATTGATCGACGACATCCGCGCCGCCTCGCGCCTGATGGTGCGCGAGCTCGGCTTCATGGATGCGACGGTGGCGGCCTCGGAATATCCGCCCTCGGCCGTGCACACGATCCTGGAGATCGGCGTCCGCGGTCCCATGACCTCGGGCGAGCTCGGCGATTTCCTGCGGTTGGAAAAGTCCAGCGTCAGCCGCCTGGTGCGCAAGCTGATCGATTGCGGCGAGCTCAGGGAGACGCCGGATGAGACGGATGCGCGCAGCAAAAGGCTGTCGCTGACGGCGAAGGGCCTGCGCACGCTGGAGGCGCTGCATGCGTTCGGCCGTCAGCAGGTGCGCGGCGCGCTGGCGGCATTGACGGAAGCCGAGCAACGCAAGGTACGCGAGGGCATGATGCTTTATGCAAGGGCGCTGCGAGCGAGCCGGGTGGAGAGTGAGGCGGAGGTGGTGGCCTAACCACCGCTGCCGTCCCTTACTTGCCGAAATCTTCCCGCATCTTCGCCTGGATCTTGGCCATGCCGCCGATCCAGCGGTCGTAATTCTCGGTCTTCTTGCGCATGTAGCCGAGCACCTGGGGGTGCGGCAGGATCAGGAACGTCTCCTGCTCGAGGCCGGCGAGCACGTCTTTCGCCACCTGCTCCGGCGTGAGATCGCCGTCGCCGGATTGCGGGCCCTTGGGGATCGAGCGCAGCATGTTGGTGTCGACGCCCTGCGGGCAGAGGATCGAGACCTTGATGTTATGGGCCTTGTGCGAGATCGCGAGATTCTCGGCAAAGCCGACTGCAGCATGCTTGGTCGTCGAATAGGCCGGACTGCCGACCTGCGACAACAGGCCCGCGGCGGAGATGGTGTTGAGGAAATAGCCGCCGCCGCGCGCCTTCATGCGGGGGATGAGATGCCGCGCCGCATAGACATGGGCCATGACGTGGATCGCCCAGCTGCGCTGCCACGGCTCGTCGGAGGAGCCGCCGGCGTTTTCCGACATCGGATCGAAGCCGCCGCCGATGCCGGCGTTTGAGCAAAAGAGATCAATGGGTCCGAACTGCCGCTCAGTCTCCTCGATGACGTGCGAGATGTCTTTCTCCTGCGCGACGTCGCATTTGAACGCCGCGCCGTCCACCATGGCGGCCACCGCCCGCGCATTGGCGGCGTCCATGTCCGCGACCACGACCTTGGCCGCCCCCGCCGCGTGAAAGGCTTCGCACAGCGCCTTGCCGATGCCGTTTGCGCCGCCCGTGACGACCACGACCTTGCCGGTCACCTGCATGCGACGTCTCCTCTTGTCTTATACCGCTTGTCGGCCGCTTCGCCTGTCCCGGCGTCGCGGTTCCTGCTTAGCTCAACACGAGGTCGAGCACCGCGGTATAATGGCACGCCGCGCCGGCCAAGACAAAGCCGTGCCAGATCGCATTCTGGAAGCGCAGCCGCCGCCAGGCGTGAAAAATCACGCCGAAGCTGTAGAGCAGGCCGCCGGCCAGGATGAGGCCCAGCACCAGTGCCGGCAGTGCCTTGACCACGGCGTCGTAGAGCATCACGCCGCTCCAGCCCATCGCAAGATAAATGCCGACCGAAACGCGCTCGAACCGGCCGGGGTAGAACAGCTTCAGCACGATGCCGAGGACGGCGACGCACCAGACGCCAGCGAGCAGCACCAGCGCGAACACGCTGTCCTTTACCTCCAGGATGAACGGGGTGTAGGTCGCGGCAATCAGCAGATAGATCGCGGAATGGTCGAACCGCCGGAGCAGCCATTTGGCCGGCGACACCGGCCAGAGATTATAGGTCGCCGACAGCACCAGCATCGAGAGCAGCCCGGCGACGTAGATCGAGACGCCGACGATGTTGGTGGCGTCGGCATAGATCGCCGTCAGCACCACCAGCACGGTCGCGGCGACGATGCCGGACAGCACGCCGATCGCGTGGACGATGCCGTCGGCAATGAGCTCGGCACGGTCGTAATCCCAGCCGATGGCGTCGGCGGCGGCATGGACGGAATTCGATGCAAACTGTTTCAGCTGGAAGACGGTCATGGCAATCCGCACGTTGTGGTAATGCCTTCTTCTATGGGTAGTTCGAGATCGGCGCGTCGTTCAAACGGGTGATTTCCGACAAAGGCGGTGGAAGTATGGAGCTTGATTTTCCCCACGCAATTGCCACTTTTGTGAACGGACACACATTCCGCCCGCCCCGGATCCACTAACGTTCATATGGCATTCAGTTTCCAGGATATGGTCGAAGAAGCGCGGCTGTCCGCGCAGGCGCTGATCGACTATGGCGAGCATTTCTTCAATCCGACGGTACGGCTCGGGGTCACGGGCCTGTCGCGGGCCGGCAAGACCGTGTTCATCACCGCGCTGATCCACGGCCTCACCCGCGGCGGCCGGTTTCCGGTGTTCGATGCCTACGCCTCGGGCCGGATCGCGCGGGCGCATCTGGCGCCGCAGCCCGACGATGCCGTGCCGCGCTTCGCCTATGAGAACCATCTGCGTGCGCTGGTCGAGGAACGGCGCTGGCCAAGCTCGACCGTCGACATCAGCGAGCTCAGGCTTGTCATCGACTATCAACGCCCGAACGGCGCCGACCGCACGCTGACGCTGGACATCGTCGACTATCCCGGCGAATGGCTGCTCGACCTGCCGCTGCTGCAGAAGAGCTTCGAGCAATGGTCGGCGGAGAGCCTTGCCTTGTCGCGCGAGGCACCGCGCGCGCATCTTGCGAGCGAATGGCACACGCATCTCTCAACACTCAAGCCCGAAGCGCGCGAGGACGAGCAGGCGACGCTCACCGCTGCAAAACTCTTCACCGATTATCTGCGCGCCTGCCGCGACGAGCGCTTTGCCATGAGCCTGTTGCCGCCCGGCCGTTTCCTGATGCCCGGCAATCTCGCGGGCTCCCCCGCGCTGACCTTTGCGCCGCTCGACGTGCCCGTTGGCGGGCAGGCCCCGGATGGATCGCTGTGGGCGATGATGGTGCGCCGCTTCGAGGCCTACAAGGACGTCGTGGTGCGGCCGTTCTTTCGCGATCATTTTGCCCGGCTCGATCGCCAGATCGTGCTGGCCGACGCGCTGTCGGCGTTCAACTCCGGCCCCGAGGCGCTGCACGACCTCGAAGCCGCACTGGCCGGCATTCTCGATTGCTTCAACATCGGCCGCAGCACGATCCTTTCCAGCCTGTTCCGGCCGCGCATCGACCGCATCCTGTTCGCGGCGACCAAGGCCGATCATCTGCATCATTCCAGCCACGACCGGCTCGAGGCCGTGCTGCGCCGCGCCGTCGCGGGCGCGGTCGCGCGCGCGGAAAATACCGGCGCGGCCATCGACGTGGTGGCGCTGGCCGCGGTGCGGGCGACGAGGGAAGCGCAGGTCGCGCGCGGCCGCGACAAATTGCCGTCCATCCTGGGAACGCCGGCCGCGGGCGAAAGCGCCGGCGGCGAGTTCTTCGACGGCAACACCGAAGTGGCGACGTTTCCGGGCGATCTGCCGCTCGACCCCGAGCCGCTGTTCAACGGCACCGATGCGTTCCGTGGCCTCTCCACCGAGGCCGCCGAAAAGAGCGATTTCCGTTTCCTGCGCTTCCGCCCGCCCCCACTGGACCGCGAAGGCACCGAGCCGCCGACGCTGCCTCACATCCGCCTCGACCGTGCCTTGCAGTTCCTGATCGGAGACAAGCTCGCATGAACGACCGATCGAAGCCACGGCGGCCGGCGACGTTCCGGCTCGACGATCCCGGCGTCGTCGTCACCGAAGCCGACGAGACCAGCCGGCTCAGCCGCGCCACCATCCAGATCACGCCGGAGCATGACCCGCAGGCGCTGCCGGTGCCGATCGCGGCCGCCGTTCCCGCACGGCGCGGATTTCCCTGGGGCACGCTGTTCTGGTCGGGGCTGGGCGGGCTGACGCTGCTCGGCACCGGGCTCGGCGTCGTCCGTCTGATCGAGGATCTGTTCGCGCGCAGCGAAACGCTCGGCTATGTCGGCCTTGCCTTCGCTGCCGTCACCGCTCTGGCGCTCGCGGTCGTGATCGGCCGCGAGGCGTTCGGGCTCGCGCGCCTTGCCACCATCGAGAAACTGCATGCGCGCGCGGCGGCCGTGCTTGCCAGCGACGACCGCAAGGAAAGCCGCGTCATCGTGCGGGATCTGCTCGAGATCGCGCACCAGAACCCGCAGCTCGCCCGCGCCCGCGCCGCGCTGGAGAGCCACACCGGCGAGATCATCGACGGCGCCGACATGATCCGGCTCGCCGAGCGCGAATTGATGTCGCCGCTCGATGCGGAAGCGCGGCGACTGGTGTCGTCGGCCGCGCAAAAGGTCTCGATCGTCACGGCGGTGTCACCGCGCGCGGCGATCGACGTGCTGTTCGTGTTCGTCGCAGCGCTGCGCCTGATCCGCCAGCTCGCCTACCTCTATGGCGGCCGCCCCGGCGCGCTCGGCATGATCCGCCTGCTCCGCCACGTCATCACCCATCTCGCCATCACCGGTGGCATGGCCGCGAGCGACAGCCTGATGCAGCAGATGCTGGGACATGGCATCGCGGCGAAGCTGTCGCAGCGGCTCGGCGAAGGCGTGCTGAACGGATTGCTGACGGCGCGGCTGGGGCTGGCCGCCATCGACGTCACAAGGCCGCTGCCCTTCGCCGCCCTGCCGCCGCCGAAACTGTCGGACCTCGCGACGGATTTGCTGCGGAAGAAGGACGGGGAGGAGTAGCAGGCTCTTCCTTACCCTCCCCTGGAGGGGGAGGGTCGGCTTGCAGCGCGCCAGCGATGCGAGCCGGGGTGGGGTGACAGTCTCTCCTCCTTGAACGCTGCCCGAGTGGAGAGATCACCCCACCCCGCTCGCGCTGCGCGCGATCGACCCTCCCCCTCCAGGGGAGGGTAAGAGAAACCGCGCGAGTCTCGCGCTGAATCCCCCCGCCAGCACCTTCCACTGGAACAGCGGCGAATCCTTCGGCGGTGACAGCTCCGGCGTCCATCCCGTGAGCTTTTCGATCACATAGTTATCCGCGCGAACACCCCGCCAGCTTCGTTCGACCTCTCCGAGCGGCTCGCGCTTCGCCGGAATGTTCTCCCAAAGCGACGAACGATCGTCCGGCTCGCGCCCGACATAGATGCCGGCGTGGCCCTTGATCCGGTCCATGCCGGGATCACGGAAATCCTGGAAGCGGCCGCGCTCGTTGATCTCGATGACGGGCACGCGGCCGCGGAACAGCCAGCGCATCATGGCGTAGGTGCGGTAGTCCGTGGTCGCGATCCAGGTCGCACCGGTCTCATCGAGCGCCGCCTGGGCACGCGCGGCGACCTGCTCATAGCCGGCCTCGGCGCCGATCGGATCGATCTTGCCGAGCAGATTGAAGGGCGCGGCGACATAATAGAGGAACACGATGACGACGAAGGCGAGGCCCGAGCCGACGGCGGTCCTGGCCCAGAACACCGACGATCTCAGCATGCGCGCCGACCAATCCTCCTTCATCATGGCCGCGAGGTTGACCGCGGCTGCAGCGAAGCCGACCGGCCACATGAACATCGGCCAGGTGTCGCCGACCCGGAGCGTCGACGACTTGAAGAGAAAATAGGCGAACGGCACCAGCACCGCGGTCGACAGCAGAATTCCAACGGGCTCGCGCGTGCGATAGCCGCGCCAGGCTGTCAGCACCAGCCCGGTCAGCACCACCGGCAGCATGACGAAGCCGACCAGGCCGAACTGCAGGCCGATGTAATCACCGATCGTGCGCAGCGAGATGCCGTAATTGGCGGTGGCGCGCACGCCCTGGAAACGAAACGAGGCCCAATCGTGCTGCGCGTTCCAGATCAGCACCGGCGAGAACACGAGGATTGCGACCAGGACCGCGAGATAGGGATACGGACTGCGCAGCCAGCGCCAGCGCCAATCCGGCACCAGCAGAAAGGCGGCAACTGCGGGGGCGAACATGACCGCGGTGAATTTCGACAGCATCGACAGGCCGGCGAACAGGCCGGCCGCCAGCCACCAGCGTCCGTCGCCGCTCTGCGCTATCAGCACCAGCGCCCACATCATCGCGACCGCGAACGGGATCATGGCGACATCGGGCGCGACCTTGGCCATCAGCAGACCGTAATAGAGCGCAGCTTCCGGCATCAGCACCGCGAGCACGATCGCGCGCACATCATGGGTGAGGCGGCGGACGATGTCGGCCAGCAGCAGCTGCGTCAGCAGCATCGCGACGATGCCACCGAGGCGCACCCCGAGCGTGGTGTCGCCGAGGATTGCGGTTCCCAGGCGGATCAGCCAGGCGATGCCCGGGGGATGATCGAGGAAGCTCAGCGCCCCCTCCTTCGACCAGGTCCAGTAATAGGCCTCGTCGGTGCGCAGCTCGATCGCGGAGGCATAGACGACGCGAAGCAGCGTCATCGCGGCGATGACGAGCATGGCAATCAGGATGAGACGGCGTTCGGCGCCGTCTGGCTTCGCAGAGATGTCGGGAGCGATCGTCACGGCCGCGCTTTTCGCCAACCTCGGAGGGGGAGTCAATGCGGGGACGGCGCGAAGAACACCGCTGTCGTCCCGGGCAAGCGCCAGCGAAGACCCGGGATCCATAACCACAGGGAGGGGTTTGGCGAAGACTCGGAGTTGCCAGCTCGTCCCAAACTACTCCCTGGGAGTATGGGTCCCGGATCTGCGCGCCGCTGTACGGCGCTTGTCCAGGACGACAGCGGGGCTTGCCGCGCATGTGATCCCGCCGGCTGTCCACATCGGGAATTAAACGCTAGGCTGGCTGTTCTCCTTGATGAACTGATACAATCAGATCATGGCCACCGCTCCTGCACAATTGTCCGAACTCGTCCGCGCGACCAGCGTGCGGCAGGTGCGGCTGGTCTGCGGCCTGATCCTGTTCTCCTACGTGATCAGCCATTTCCTCAACCATGCGCTCGGCAATATCTCGGTCGAGGCCATGGAGGCCGGGGTGTACTACCACACCGCGTTCTGGCAGTTCCTGCCCGTCGCGATCGTGTTCTACACCGCCGCGCTCACCCATATGGGGCTCGGCATCTACGCGCTGTATCAGCGCCGCCAGTTCCGCTGGCGCACGATCGAGCCGCTGCAGCTCGTGCTGGGCCTCAGCATCCCCGCACTGGTCATGGCGCACGTGGTCGGAGTGCGGCTCGGCTACACGCTGTACGGTCATCAGAAGCTCTATCCGCAGGAGCTGTATCTGTTCTTCGTCGCCGCGCCCGGCCGGCTGTGGCAGATGACGATCCTGCTTCTCGTCGCCTGGGTGCACGGCTGCATCGGCATCTATTTCTGGCTTCGTCTCAAGCCGTTCTTCACGCGTGCCGCGCCCTATCTGCTCGCCGCCGCCGTGCTGGTCCCGACGCTGTCGCTGCTCGGCATCTACCAGGGCGGCCGCAACGTCGCCTTCGAAGCCGATGACGGGGAATGGCGCACGCACAATCTCACCCGCCGTCAGGTCGGCACGACAGCCGAGGCCGCGACGCTTGACCGGATCACCGGCGCTTTCACCATCACCTATTTCGGGCTGCTGGGTCTGGCGCTAGCGGCGCGCGGCGTGCGGGCCTGGCGCGAGCGGCGCGGCGGCATGATCGCGCTGTCCTACGGCAACGGCAGGACGGTGCGGGTCCCCAAGGGCCTCTCCGTGCTGGAAGCGAGCCTGCGGCACAATCTGCCCCATGCCAGCGTCTGCGGCGGCCGCGCCCGCTGCTCGACCTGCCGCATCCGCGTCATCGGCGATCATGCCGTCCTGCCCGAACCGTCGCAGCGCGAGGCCTTCGTGCTCACCCGCGTCGGCACCAACGATCCCTCGATCAGGCTGGCCTGCCAGTTGCGGCCGACCTCCGACCTCTCCTTCTTCCAGCTCTTCACGCCGCAAACATCGTCTGCGAGCGCACACGCCTCGGCGCCGGCGAGCATCGGCCAGGAGCGCTATCTCGTCAGCCTGTTCGTGGACATGCGCGGCTCGACGCAGCTCGCCGAGAAGCGGCTGCCGTTCGACACCGTGTTCATCGTCAACCGCTTCCTCGGCGCGGTGTCGCAGGCCGTGATCGAGAATGGCGGCCAGCCGAACCAGTTCGTCGGCGACGGCATGCTGGCGCTGTTCGGGCTCACGGCCGATCCGCAAACCGCTTGCCGCCAGGCGCTGAAGGCGGCTAGCGGCATCGCCACCCATATCGACGAACTGAATCAGCTCCTGAGCCACGATCTTCGCCAGCCGATCCGCTTCGGCATCGGCATCCACGGCGGCGAGGTCATCATCGGCGACATCGGCTATCGCGATCACATCGTCTTCACCGCGCTGGGCGATGCCGTCAACGTCGCCGCCCGCCTGCAGGACATGACCAAGACGCTGGCCTGCGAGGCAATCGTCTCGGACGAGATCCGCAGCACGGCGGGCCTCGCCGACGATGCGCTGCCGCAACAGGAAGTCGCGATCCGCGGCCGCGACGAGCCGATGGCCGTGCGCGTGGTGACGGACGCAAGGGAGCTGGCGGCGCTGGTCGATCGCAGGGAGCGCGTCGCGGCCTGATGTTCGCCTCTCCCCGCAAGCGGGGCGAGGGAGCCCACCGCCGCCGCAGAGAGAACTTGGCCACATGCTTGTCTCCGTAACACCGGCCTGCTGCAACGCAGCGGCATGGGCCTGCTGCGAAAGCACGAATTGACTTCGTCGAGATCGTTGCGACAGATGAGCGCAGGATCGCGGTGATGACCGCTGATTCAACGAAAAGCTCCGGGAGGAGACCCTATGTTCGATCGACGCGACCTGCTCAAAGGGGCGGGCTTTGCCGCACTTGCGGCCACACTGAATTCCACCAGGGCCTCGGCACTCGACACCGTCACGCTCCCCTTCGCCAATGGCGAACGGCCGTTGGTGAAATATCCGCAGAAGCGGGCAATGATCGGCCTCACCAGCCGGCCGCCGCAGCTCGAGACGCCGTTTGCGATCTTCAATGACGGCCCGATCACGCCGAATAACGCGTTCTTCGTGCGCTATCACCTCTCCGACCTGCCCTACAATCTCGATCCCGACAAGTTCACGCTGGAGGTCAAGGGCAAGGTCGACAAGCCGCTGAAACTGTCGCTGAAGGACATCAGGAAGATGAAGGCGACGGAGATCGTGGCCGTCGCGCAATGCTCCGGCAACAGCCGCGGCTTCTTCGAGCCGCGCGTCGCCGGCGGCCAGCTCGCCAACGGCGCCATGGGCTGTGCGCGCTGGCGCGGCGTGCCGCTGAAGGCCGTGTTGGAGATGGCGGGCGTGCAGAGCGGCGCCAAGCAGGTCACGTTTGGCGGCATGGACGGCCCGGTCAGCGACAAGACGCCCGATTTCGTCAAGGCGCTCGACATCGCTCACGCCAGTGACGGCGAGGTGATGCTGGCCTATGGCATGAACGGCGAGGATTTGCCGTTCCTCAACGGCTTTCCGCTGCGCCTGATCGTGCCCGGCTATTACGGCACATACTGGGTCAAGCACCTCAACGAGATCACCGTCATCGACAATGTCTATGACGGCTTCTGGATGAAGTCGGCCTATCGCATCCCCGATACGCCGGACAATTCGATCGAGCCCGGCACCGCGCCGAAGGCGACGATCCCGATCAACCGCTTCACCATCCGCTCCTTCATCACCAGCGTGCCTGACGGTGCCAAGCTGAAGGCCGGCCGCACGACGCTGCGCGGCATCGCCTTCGACGGCGGCAAGGGCATCAAGGAGGTCCAGGTCTCCACCGACGGCGGCAAGAGCTGGGTGAGCGCCAAGCTCGGCAAGGACCTCGGCAAGTACGCCTTCCGCGAATGGAAGCTGCCGGTGAAGCTCGCGGCGGGCAATGTCGAGCTCAAGGTGCGCGCCACCGGCAATGGCGGCGAGACGCAGCCGGATACGCCGCGCTGGAACCCGGCGGGTTATCTGCGCAACGTCGTCGAAACCGTTCGCGTCAGCGTGGCGTGAGGGAGAATGATCATGCAGCGCACCGTCCTCCTCGCCATCACGCTTGCCCTCGCCACCGGCCTTGCGGCCGCGACCGCGGCGCCCGTCAACTACCAGCTTCCGGACGAGGTCGCCGCCTTCAAGCCGGGCCCCAATCTCGAGGTCGTCAAGGGCAATTGCAGCGCCTGCCACTCGGCCGACTACATCAAGACGCAGCCGCCGATGAAGGACAGGAAAGGCTTCTGGCAGGCCGAGGTGACCAAGATGATCAAGGTCTATGGCGCGCCGATCGACGATGCCGACGTCGGCAAGATCGTCGATTATCTGGCCGCGACGTATTGACGGACGGCGCGCGCTTTATTCTCACCCTCCCCTGGAGGGGGAGGGTCGATCGCGCGGAGCGCGAGCGGGGTGGGGTGATCTCTCAACACGAACAGCGCTCGATGCGGAGAGACTGTCACCCCACCCCGCTACGCATTGCGCTACGCTCCATGCGTAGCGACCCTCCCCCTCCAGGGGAGGGTAAGAAAGAACGTTACCGCAGCCCGCCACTCATTTGACCGCGAAACGGGCAAAACCGGCAAAAGCGCCGCGAAGTTGAGCGGAATTCGGCGAAATGCCGATGTGGTTTGAGCTACCAAGCCCGCCACATTCCGCGTATCCTGTTAGGACCGAACCGGCCGGTTGGCGGGGACTGGCGGTTCGAGATCTCGGAGGAAGACCCGCGGAGAAGTCGTGATGGCTAAAGGTACGGTCAAGTGGTTCAACCCGACGAAGGGTTATGGATTTATCCAGCCTGCGTCGGGGGGCAAGGATGTGTTCGTGCATATCTCGGCAGTGCAGAAAGCCGGTTTGTCCACGCTCAACGAGGGACAGACGGTGGAATACGAAGAGATCGCAAACCGGGGCAAGACCTCCGCAGAGAACCTCAAAGTATAAGCCCGCCAGCCTTTGCTGCCTCCCGGAACAACTTCCGGGAGCGGGCCAAAGAAAATTTCAGAAGACGGCCAGTGCATTCGACGACAGGCGTTGCGATTGCACGAGGATAACTATTTTTCCTGGGAGGACCGCACGTTCAACGCCACAGCAATGACAATCGCGACGGCATGTCGTCAGCCCACCGGCAACGGTGCGTCGCGCTTGATCTCTTCCATCACCGCATAGGTCCGCGTCTCGCGCACGCCCGGCATCGACAGCAGGGTCTCGCCGAGAAAGCGTCGATACGCCGCCATGTCCGCCAGCCGCGCCTTCACAAGATAGTCGAAGCCGCCGGCAACCATGTGACACTCCAGAACTTCAGGCGCGAGCTTCACCGCGCGCGCGAACCGTTCGAAATTGTCGGGCGTGGTCTTGTCGAGCAGCACCTCGACGAACACGAGCAGGCCGAGGCCAAGCCGGTGCGGGTTGAGCCGCGCGCCATAGCCTTCGACGAAGCCCTCGCGCTGCAGGCGCTTCAGCCGCTCCCCGATCGAAGTCGGCGACAGCCCGATGCGCTCGGCGAGCTCGACATTGGCGATTCGCCCATCCTCCTGCAAAATCGAGAGGATCTTCCGGTCGATTCGATCCAATTCCATAGTTTATCTGGCCAATCCGCCCTTCATCCTCATTTTGTAAGGCATACGGTCTAATTTGTCCATCGAACTACGGTCAAACGGGCCTTATCCTGGATTTCAGCCACAGGACATGCCATGCCGAACATCCCGCCACCCTTCACCGCGCCCTACGCTCCTGACGATGCCGAGATCGCCGCCCGCCTGTTGCCGGCCTCGCATCTGGCCACGCCGCAGGAGGCGCGGATCGACCGCACCGCGACGCGGCTGATCGAGGCGATCCGCAAGCGCGACGACCGGCTCGCAGGCAATCTTGGTGGCGTCGAGGACATGCTGCGGGAGTTCGCACTCTCGACCAAGGAGGGCCTCGCGCTGATGGTGCTGGCGGAAGCACTGCTGCGCGTGCCAGATGCGCGCACCGCCGACCAGTTCATCGAGGACAAGCTCGGCGAGGGCGACTTCATCCACCACGAGACCAAGTCCACCGCCTTCCTGGTCAACGCCTCGGCCTGGGCGCTCGGTCTCTCCGCGCGGGTGATTCAGCCCGGCGAGACGCCCGACGGTACCATCGGCCGCCTCGTGAAGCGGCTCGGCGCGCCGGCGGTGCGCACCGCGACTCGCCAGGCGATGCGGCTGATGGGCAATCACTTTGTCCTCGGCGAGACCATCGAGCAGGCGCTGGAGCGGGGTAAGCCGCGCTCCGGCCAGAAGTCGCGCTATTCCTTCGACATGCTCGGCGAAGGCGCGCGTACGGCGGCCGATGCCAAGCGCTATTTCGATGCCTATGCCAGCGCGATCGAGACCATCGGCAAGGCGGCTGGCGCGCACCCCCTGCCCGACCGGCCCGGCATCTCCGTCAAGCTCTCGGCGCTGCATCCCCGCTTCGAGGCGATCAGCCGCGACCGCGTGATGTCCGAGCTGGTGCCGCTATTGCTGGACCTCGCCCAGCACGCCAAGGCGCATGACCTGAACTTCACCGTCGATGCCGAGGAAGCCGACCGGCTGGAGCTGTCGCTCGACGTGATCGCGGCGACGCTCGCCGATCCCTCGCTTGCCGGCTGGGACGGATTTGGCCTTGCGATCCAGGCCTATCAGAAGCGCGCGAGCGCGGTGATCGACTATGTCGATGCACTGGCCCGTGCGCACGGCCGCAAGCTGATGGTGCGCCTCGTCAAGGGCGCCTATTGGGACACCGAGATCAAGCGCGCGCAGGAGCGCGGGCTCGACGGCTATCCCGTGTTCACACGCAAGGCGATGACGGATCTGAACTACGTCGCCTGCGCGTCGAAGCTGCTGGCCTTGCGGCCGCGCATCTTCCCGCAATTCGCCACCCACAATGCGCTGACGGTCGCGACCGTGCTGGAGCTCGCAGCAGACGGCGGCGCCTTCGAGTTCCAGCGCCTGCACGGCATGGGCGAAGCGCTGTACGAGC
Source organism: Bradyrhizobium nitroreducens (assembly GCF_002776695.1). GTDB lineage: Bacteria > Pseudomonadota > Alphaproteobacteria > Rhizobiales > Xanthobacteraceae > Bradyrhizobium > Bradyrhizobium nitroreducens. The sequence continues at coordinate 4,463,459 of NZ_LFJC01000003.1, read as the reverse complement.
AGCTCGCCAGGGACCACCCTGAGATCGCATACCGCACCTATGCGCCGGTCGGCAGTCATCGCGATCTGCTGGCCTATCTTGTGCGGCGACTGCTGGAGAACGGCGCCAATTCCTCGTTCGTGGCGCAGGCCGCCGATTATCGCGTGCCCGTTACGGCGCTGCTGCAGCGTCCGGCGGATGCGATCCTCCGGCCGCAAGCGGCGGCGCATCCCAAAATTCCGCTGCCGGGCGATCTGTTCGCGCCGGAGCGGCGCAATTCGCGCGGCGTCGAGTTCGGCGCACGCCTCGCGCTCGATCAGTTGCTGGCAGATGTGAAGGCCGAGGCCGCCGACCTCAAGCCCATTGCTGATGCCACACCGGATCAAACCAACGCGGCGGTTGTCGCGGCGCGTGCCGGCTTTGCGGCCTGGAGCCGGACGCCGGCGGGCACGCGCGCGGCGGCGTTGGAGCAGGCGGCGCATCTGCTGGAGAGCCGTGGCGCGCATTTCATCGCGTTGCTCCAACGCGAAGGCGGCAAGACGCTCGACGATGCGCTGTCGGAGCTGCGCGAGGCCGCCGACTTCTGCCGCTATTATGCCGCGCAGGGTCGCAAGCTGTTCGGCAGCGAGATGGCCATGCCCGGCCCGACCGGCGAGAGCAACGCGCTCGCCATGCGCGGCCGCGGCGTGTTCGTGGCGATCTCACCCTGGAATTTTCCGCTGGCGATTTTCCTGGGCCAGGTCACGGCGGCGCTGATGGCCGGCAACTGCGTGGTGGCGAAACCGGCCGAGCAGACGCCGCGCATCGCGCGCGAGGCCGTCGCCCTGCTGCACGAGGCCGGCATCCCCAAAAGCGCACTGCAGCTGGTCACCGGCGACGGGCGCATCGGGGCCGTGCTGACCGCGCATGCGGACATCGCGGGCGTCGTCTTCACCGGCTCGACCGAGGTGGCGCGCTCGATCAACCGGACGCTCGCCGCCAAGGACGGGCCGATCGTGCCGCTGATCGCGGAGACCGGCGGCATCAACGCCATGATCGCGGATGCCACCGCTCTGCCCGAGCAGGTCGCCGACGACGTCGTGACCTCCGCCTTCCGTTCCGCCGGCCAGCGCTGCTCGGCGCTGCGGCTGTTGTTCGTGCAGGAGGACGTCGCCGACCGCATGATCGAGATGATCGCGGGCGCCGCGCGCGAACTCAGGATCGGCGATCCCTTGGATGTCGCGACTCATGTCGGTCCTGTGATCGACATGGAGGCCAAGCAGCGGCTCGATGCGCATGTCGCGCGGATGAAGACCGAGGCGAAGCTGCATTTTGCAGGCCAGGCGCCGGAAGGCTGCTTCGTCGCGCCGCACATCTTCGAGCTCAAGGACGCCGGCCAGCTCACCGAGGAGGTCTTTGGCCCGATCCTGCACGTCGTGCGCTATCGTGCCGAAAACCTCGAGCGCGTGCTGCAGGCGATCGAGCGCACCGGCTATGGGCTCACCCTCGGCATTCATTCGCGCATCGACGACACGATCGAAGCCATCATCGACCGCGCCCGGATCGGCAACGTCTACGTCAACCGCAACATGATCGGCGCCGTGGTCGGCGTGCAGCCGTTCGGCGGCAACGGCCTGTCCGGAACCGGCCCCAAGGCCGGCGGCCCGCATTACCTGGCGCGCTTTGCCACCGAGCAGACCGTGACGATCAATACGGCCGCAGCCGGCGGCAACGCGGCGTTGCTTGCGGGTGAGGAGTGAGGCCCTGCGCCGGGCGCCGTTGCATCCCGCGGAGACATCGGTCTAATGCTGCCATGATGAGCCCGCGCCAATTCCAGCGCGCGGGAAACGACAAGAGCGAGGGAGCAACGCCGCGATGGAAAAAGGCATCTTTTCCGGCCTGAAAGTTCTGGACTGCGCGAGCTTCATCGCAGCGCCCGCGGCCGCGACCGTGCTGTCGGATTTCGGCGCCGACGTCATCAAGATCGAGCCGCCCGGCGCCGGCGACCCCTATCGCAACCTGCCGAATCTGCCGGGCTACCCCACCGGCGAGCACAATTTCGCCTGGCTGCTCGAGGCCCGCAACAAGAAGAGCATCGCGCTCGACCTCGCCAAGGCAGAGGCCCAGGCGGTGCTCTACAAGCTGGTCGAGGAAGCCGACGTCTTCATCACCAACATGCCGCCGCCGGTGCGCGCCAAGCTCGGCATCACCTATGACCATCTCGCCCATCTCAACGACCGGCTGATCTACGCGTCCTTCACCGGCTATGGCGAGAAGGGCGAGGAGGCCAACAAGCCCGGCTTCGACAGCAACGCCTATTGGGCGCGCTCCGGCCTGATGGACCTGGTCCGCGCCGACACCGATACGACCCCAGCCCGCTCGGTCGCCGGCATGGGCGATCATCCCTGCGCCATGGCGTTCTACGGCGCCATCGTCACCGCGCTGTATCAGCGCGAGAAAACCGGCAAGGGCTCGCACGTCGCCTCCAACCTGATGGCGAACGGCGTATGGGCCGCAAGCGTGCTGGCGCAGGCCAAGCTCTGCGGCGCCAAGTTCGGCGAGCGGCGCCCGCGCGAGCGCGCGCTGAACGCGGTCGCCAACCACTACCAGTGCAAGGACGGCCGCTGGCTGATCCTGTCGCTGCTGAGCGAGGAGAAGCAGTTTCCGGCGCTGGCCAAATGCCTGGGCCGCGAGGACTTGATCAACGATCCGCGCTTCGCCACCAAGGCGGACCGTCACGCCCGCTCGGTGGAATTGATCAAGATCTTTGACGAGACCTTCGCCACCAGGGATCTTGCCGAATGGCGCAAGATCCTCGACGGCAACGGCCTCGTGTTCGGCGTCGTCGCCATTCTCGACGACATCCCCAACGACAAGCAGATGCTCGACAACGAGGTGCTGGTGCCGTTCGAGAACGACACCATGCTCACCATCTCCAGCCCGATCTGGATCGACGGCGCCAAGAAAGTGCAGCCGCGCAAGCCGCCTGCAGTGGGCGAGCACAGTGACGAGATTTTGCGCGGGGCGGGATACGACGAGGCCGCGATCAGGCAGCTGCGGGGGTCGGGAGCGGTGGGGTAGGAGCGCGCCGCATATCGTCGTCCCGGGGCGCGCGAAGCGCGAGCCCGGGATGACGGCGGAGATGCATTTCTGGATTGCTTCGCTGCGCTCGCAATGACGATACGGAACGATGTAGCTTCTGTCACAACGTCCTGCATTGTCTCACGAGGCCCCATGCCCCTCTACCGCCTGCACTACTTCCCCGAATCCGGCAACAGCTACAAGCTGGCGCTGATGCTGACGCTGTGCGGCGAGACGTTCGAGCCGGTGTGGACCGATTTCGCCGGCGGCGTCACGCGCACGGCGGAATGGCGCAAGGCCGTCAACGAGATGGGCGAAATCCCGGTGCTCGAAGTCGACGGCGTGAAGATGACGCAAACCGCGCCGCTCTTGCTCAAGCTTGCCGAGCAGTACGGCCGCTTCGGCGCCGAGACCGAGGACGAGAAGTTCGAGCTGCTGCGCTGGCTGTTCTGGGACAACCACAAGCTCACCGGCTACATGGCGACCTACCGCTTCATGCGCGCCTTCACCGAGAAGAACGACCCGCAGGTGCTGAAGCACTTTCGCCGCCGGCTCGAGGATTTCCTCGGCATTCTCGACGGGCATCTCCAGCACAATGAATTCGCGATCGGAGCGAAGCCGACGGTCGCCGATATCTCGATGATGGCCTATCTGCACTATCCCAGCGACGAGCACGGTTTCGATTTCGGAACGAGCTACCCCGCCGTCCACGGCTGGCTCGGCCGCATGGCCGCGCTGCCCGGCTGGAAGCCGGCCTATGAATTGCTGCCGGGCAAGCGGATGACCAACTACGCGAAGTGAGGATTCTTTCCCCTCTCCCCGCTTGCGGGGACAGGGTTAGGGTGAAAGGGAGTCTCCGCGAGGACGGTGAGAGTTGGGCTCGCGGAGCCCCCTCACCCGCCACGCTTCGCGTGTCGGCCTCTCCCCGCACGCGGGGAGAGGCGAAAAGAAAGCTCGCATCGCGGCTTACCGCAGCGACAGCCAGCCGAGCGTGAATAGGATCCCGCCGACGATGACGGCCACCGCCACCGCCCAGATGCTGACGCGGGTGCTGCCAATGACCTGCTTGGCTTCTTCATTGCGCGCGATCTCGCGATTGCGCGCCTTGTTGGCTTCGCTGGTGTCCGTCATGAATCATCCAAATCGCTTTTGCGGGCTCAACGCGTCTTGATGAAGCACATGCCGATGCGGCGCGAGGCCGCGGCGGCCTGACAGGTGAGACCGTTAGCACAGCTCCATGACGTAAAACTCGCATCTCGCGTTCCAGGTCCCGCGTCCTGCAGGAAACAATGCGCGCCCCAGCCGTCCTGATACTCGCTGCCGGCGAGCTCGCGGCTGCCGCGGGTCTGTGGCCGGCTGGCAAATCCGCGTGAGAAATCAGGGCGTTTGCCTGCGGCAAACGCGGTGAGGATGTCGCGGCGGCGGGGCTGGTCGCCGAGGAAGTGCGGCGACGCCGGCACGATGGTGGAATTGGACGGCTTGTCGGCCAGCCAGTCGACGCCGGGGAAATGGAAGCCGCCAATGCCGCGGGTCTGGTGGCAGCCGGCGCAGGTGACGTCGTTGAGACGGCGCTGGAAGCCGGCCACCGAGCGGATGTTCTGCATGTCGCCGCGTGCGGCCGCCCGCTTCAACGCACCGACCACGTCGTTGTCGGTGAAGACCGGCTCGCCTTTGCCCTCCCCCTCCGCCTGCATCATGCCGAATTCCGGCTGCAGCGCCGAAGCATCGAGGCCGGCCGGCGTCGGCACCACTGCACTTCTGGCCAGGAATTTCTCAGGGATCAGCACGGTGCCGCGATCGAACGCGCGAAGATGCTCGGGTTCGAGCAGCCAATCCTTGAACTCGCGCCGAAGCGCGTCATCCGCCATGATCCGGTCGCGGTCGATCTGGTTCTCCAGCACCGCTTCCGCGAACGTCTTCGTAGCCGCGTCGTACTTGAACACCTTGAGCAAATAGTCGGAGCGAAAATCGTGCAGCGCCGATTTCGCTGCGACCGATATCTGGATGTTGGTCTCGATGCGATCGAGCATCGCGTCGTCACGACCGCCGATCAGCTCCTGCCAGTTGCCGTTGTCGAGCCAGCGGCGCGCAATCTCGGCGCAGGTGATCGGCTTGCCGTTGGCGTCTGCCTGGCGCGCATCGCGCGCCTTCATCACCAGATTGAACGTCATCGGCAGGCGTGTCGCGGTCTTGCCGCCGTCGAAACGCGCCAGACGATAGATCAGCCGGATCTCGCCACAGGACTCCTCGCCGACATAGGCGCGGTCCATGCGGTTGACGATGCCGGCCAGCACGAAGCGCGTGTCGGGGGAATTCAGATTGGCCCGATCGAACAGCTGCACGTCAAAGCCTTCGCCGACGCCGATGGTCTCGGTCGGCCAGGCTGCCTTCTGCCGCGCAATGTAGCGGTCGAACTCCGCGTCGATCGCCGGCGGAATATCCTTGAGCTGGGGCAGCGATGCGAACAGCCGGTCGGTGGTCAGCGCACCACCCGCCTTGCGCTCCGGCGACACCAGGCGCGAGATCGTGAGAGCGTCGCCCTCGTCGAGCCTGCGCAAGAGATCGGGATCGATGATGGCGGTGCCACGCGTCAGCGGCGCGGTCTCCGCAGCCGATAGCGCGGCGGTGCCGCCAAACAGGACGGTGGCGGCAAGGAGAATTCGCAACGCACGGCTCATGCCTGAGGTAACACCGCGGTGGCCGGCCTATTCAAGCAGAAAGGCGCTTCACATGGTGGTGAAGCGCCTCTCGAAATTCGTATCTGGGCCGCTCAGCGCGAGACGATCAGCCCCTTGCTGGTGACGACGACCCAGCGGCCATCCTGGCGGCGGATCGCGTCGACACGGCCGACGCCGGGGATGGGATCGCCGGGATAGACCTCGTAGAGGCCGTCTCGGCCCTCGATCAGCGCACCGCCATTGGCGGCATTGCGCAGCCGCCAGCCTTCGATCGTCGGCATACGGCCGACCTCGGTCTTGGGGGCGGCGGCCACTGGGGCCGGTGCCGCGGCAGCGGTCGCAACCTGCTGGGCAGGCGCAATCGAGCCGGTGGTCTCCTTTGCCGGCGCTGCCGCGGCGGCCTGCGCGGGAGCGGCGGGCGGCGCGGCGCGGAGCTTGTCGACGGTCTCGGACAGCTTTGCGATCCTGGCCATCGGCTCGGCCTGCGCCTTCTCGAGCTTGTCGAGACGATCATTGGCCCGGTTGAACTGATTGATGCCGGTCTTCGAGCTGTGCTCGACATTGGCCTTGAGCGCGACGAGGTCGGCATCGATCCGGGCAACCGAAGCATCGAGCGCGCTGGTGTCGGCGACCTGCATCGGCGCCTGGGCAGGGGCTGCGAAGCGCATCATGCCGGCCGTTGCAAGCGCGCCGCTGATCGCGCCGACGCTCGCCGCGATCGCCACCACCGCGGCCATCGCCGACAGGCGGCGCTTGCCGGTCTCGCGCGGCTCTTCCGCCTTCACATGCGGGGAAAAATCCTCGCGGTCCCAAGAGCGGTCCGAGGGCGCCATGACGATCAGCTTGCCGGGCTTCGGCTCGGGCTTGGTTTCGGCTTTGGCTTCGAGCTTCGGCACCTCGATCCGGGATGCTTCGATTTTTGGCGGCTCGACCTTGATCGGGTCAGGCTTGACCGGATCAGGTTTGGGCGGCGCCTCATGGTCCGGCGCAATCGAGGGAGCCTCGATCCCAGCGGCCTCGACGGCCTGCGGCGCGGTCGCAGCAGCTTCGACGACGCCGGTGTCCTGGGCAGCCTGCTCGGGCATTGGTTCGCTCACGGCTCAAATACTCCAGTCTGGGTTGACCTTTTGGTAACTTTCATTGCTTGCGAAATCCTTACCTGAGGACCCGCTTACCGAAATTTTAGGAAGTCATCAGGGGCTGAATTGAGCCGGGAAGATGGAACCGGTGTGGCGGGCGTGAAACAATTTGTAACCGGGGCAAGATGAACGGCGGCGGAATGCCTGACACACGGCGCGCCCCTCAACCCGTCATGCTGAGGTGCGAGCGGCGCGGTGCGTAGCAGCACGCCGGGAGCCTCGAAGCATGAACGGCCGAGTTGCTCCAGCCGGGCCGTCGCCCTTCGAGGGCCGCTGAAGAAGCGGCCACCTCAGGGTGACGGTGAGAGAGTTAGGCTCGCTGATCCAACAGCGTCATTGCGCGCGACGAAACAATCCAGAGTCCCTCCTCGCAATGACGGAGGGCGCGAAGCGCGCTCCGTTCACATCACGACCGGCGCATCCGGCAGCTCGTTCGGATGCGATGCGGCCGGCGGAAAATGGCGCGCCAGTTCGCCCGACACCGCTTCGATGCCGTCGATCACGCCGCGCTCGAACTGGCCGGACCTGAACTCCGTCTCCATCGCGCGGCAGATGCGCTCCCAGCCCCCGGCACCGACCTTGGCGTGAATGCCGCGATCGGCGACGATCTCGACGTCGCGGTCGGCGAGCAGCAGATAGATCAGGACGCCGTTATTGTGCGCGGTATCCCAGATGCGCAGTTGCGCGAACACGTCGAGCGCGCGCTCGCGGGCCGGCTGGTTGCGGAACAGCGGCGCGCCGTCGAGCGCGCCTTCGACGACGAAGCGGACCTGGCCCGAATGAATGGCCTCGCCGCGCTTGATCGCCTGCTCGATGCGGGCGAGCACGGCGGGCGTAAAAATCTGCTTCGCCCGCCAATGATGCTGCACGAGATGTCTGGCAATGCGCTTGATGCTCATGACCGCTACCAGCTCCCCGAGGCGCCGCCGCCGCCAAAACTGCCGCCACCGCCGCTGAAGCTGCCGCTGTCACTGCTGCTCGACGATCCGCTGCTCCAGCCGCCCGAGGAAGAGCCGCTCGACCAGGAGCCGCCGCGCGAGCGGCCGGTACCCGGCGTGATCGCCGAAAACAGATCGGCGACGAATCCGATGACGAAGCCGAGACCACCCAGCGCGAGGGCAAGTCCGAACGATCCGAGGATGAACCAGGTCAGCGTCGCAATGATGCCCCCGGTCACCAGCGATCCGAGCAGCCGTCCCAGCATGGCTCGGAACGCGCCGCCGATGCCGACCGAGACGAACAGCGTGACGATGAAGAGCGGTGCGAGATCGTCGAGACTGCCGAAGTTCACGGTTGGAGAGGGAACCGGCAGCGGCTCGCCGTCGATCACCTTGATGATACGATCGACGCCGTCCGAGATGCCGCCGGCGAAATCGCCGCTCCTGAATTTCGGCGTGATGATTTCGTCGATGATCCGCCGCGAGGTGACGTCGGTGAGCGCGCCTTCGAGGCCGTAGCCGACCTCGATGCGCAAATGCCGGTCGCTCTTGGCGACGACGAGGATCGCGCCGTCGTCGATCTTCCTGCGGCCGATCTTCCAGGCCTCCGCGACACGGATCGAGAATTGCTCGATCGTCTCCGGCTGCGTGGTCGGCACGATCAGCACGGCGATCTGGCTGCCCTTGCGCGTCTCGAAGTCCCGCAGCTTCTGCGACAGCGACGCAATGTCGCTGCTGGAGAGCGTGCCGGTCTGATCGACGACGCGGCCGGTGAGCTGGGGCACGGCGACGTCGGCGGAGGCGGGGAAGGCAAAGGCGAGGAGGAGCGTTGCAACGATGACCGCGCACCACACACTCGGTGTCATTGCCCGGCTTGACCGGGCGATCCAGTATTCCAGAGACGCCAGCGGGATACGGAGAAGCCGCGGCGTACTGGATTCCCCGCGTTCGCGGGGAATGACAGTCGTGGGTGGGGCGAAGCACATTCGCGAAATGACGTGCACTTACTTCGACGGCGCTGGCGCCGGATTGAAATCGACCTTCGGCGCGGTCGAGATCTCCTTCTCGTTCGCCACCGAGAAGTTCGGCTTCTCCTTGTAGCCGAACACCATCGCGGTGAGGTTGCTCGGGAACGAGCGGATGGTGACGTTGTAGTCCTGCACCGACTTGATGTAGCGGTTGCGCGCTACCGTGATGCGGTTCTCGGTGCCCTCGAGCTGCGACATCAGATCCTTGAACAGGGCGTCCGACTTGAGCTGCGGATAGTTTTCGGTCACCACCAGCAGCCGCGACAGCGCGCTGGAGAGCTCGCCCTGGGCGGCCTGGAACTTCTGGAAGGCGGCCGGATCGTTCAACACCTCGGGCGTCGCCTGGATGCTGCCGACCTTGGCGCGGGCATTGGTGACGCCGAGCAGCACGTCCTTCTCCTGCTGGGCAAAGCCCTTCACCGAATTGACGAGATTGGGCACGAGGTCGGCGCGGCGCTGATACTGGTTCACGACCTCGGACCAGTTCGCCTTGATCTGCTCGTCCTCGCTCTGGATCGCGTTGTAGCCGCAATTGGTGAGGCTCAGCGAGGCCAGCGCCGCCAGCACGGTCAGGATCTTGCGCATTAAATTTCTCCCGGTGGAATCCGGCACAAACTACCAGATCGGACCCGCAAGACGCCAGACGTCTTGCATCGCTCTCAAGGCGCGAAAAGCAGCCGACTGACGCAAGCCTCTTGCCTATCCCTGACCGACATAGTCAACTTGGCGAAACAATAAGACGGAATGCCAGGGGGAAACGCGATGACCTCGTTCGAGACCATCCTCGTGGAACGGCCCGAGCCCGCGATCACCCGGATCGTGATGAACCGGCCCGAGGCGCGGAACGCGCAGAACCTGCAGATGACCTACGACCTCAACGCTGCCTTCGATGCGGCGGTGCAGGACGATGCGGTCAAGGTGATCATCCTCGCCGGCAACGGCCCGCATTTCTCCTCCGGCCATGACCTGCGTCCCGGCGGCAAGAACGCCGCCGGCGTCGACTTTCCGCCGATCGGACATTGGGGCGGTTTCGCCGAACCGAATGCCCATGGCCGCTTCGCGCGCGAGCAGGAAATTTATCTCCAGATCACGCGGCGCTGGCGCAATCTCGCCAAGCCGACGATCGCCGAAATCCACGGCAAGTGCATCGCCGGCGGGCTGATGCTGGCCTGGGCCTGCGACCTCATCGTCGCCAGCGACGACGCGCAATTCTGCGACCCCGTCGTCACCATGGGCGTCTGCGGCGTCGAATGGTTCGTGCATCCCTGGGAGCTCGGCCCGCGCAAGGCTAAGGAGTTCCTGTTCACCGCCGACAACTGGAGCGCCGAGCAGGCGCACCGGCTCGGCATGGTCAATCAGGTCGTGCCGCGCGCGGAACTATCATCGCGCGTGCTGGAGCTGGCGCGACGAATCGCGGCAAAGCCGTCCTTCGCGCTGAAGATGACCAAGGAGGCGGTGAACCGCTCGGTCGACGTGATGGGCCAGCCCGCCGCGATCGACCAGGCCTTTGCGCTGCATCAGCTCTGTCACGCCCATAATCTTCAGGAGTTCGGCATGATCGTCGATCCATCCGGCCTGCATCCCTCCGTGCGCAAGCCGCCGGCGGCCGCGGAGTAGAACCATGGACCTCAATCTCAGTGACGAGCAGAAGCTGCTGCGCGAGAGCGCGGAGCGTTTCGTGGCCGGCAGCTACGATGCCGATCACCGCCGCAAGATGGCGAACGATCCGCTGGGCTTCAGCCCTGCGGTGTGGAAGCAGTTCGCCGAGCTCGGCTGGCTGGCGCTGCCTATCCCTGAGGAGTTCGACGGGCTCGGCGGCGGCGCGATCGACATCGGCATCCTGATGGAAGCCTTCGGCCGCGGACTGGTGTCCGAGCCCTATGTCGCGACCGTGGTGCTGGGAGCCGGGCTGATCGCCAGATGCGGCACGACCGAGCAGAAGCAGGCAAGCCTGCCCAAAGTAGCGGACGGGTCCCTGAAGCTCGCCTTCGCGCATTCCGAGCGCGCAGCGCGGTTCGATCTCGCCAAGGTCGCGACGTCAGCGACCAAAACCGCGCAAGGCTGGCGTCTTTCCGGCAGCAAAATTGCGGTGCTCGACGGCCACGCTGCTGACGAGATCATCGTCTCCGCGCTCATCCACGACCATCACGGTCCATCAGGGCGGATCGGTCTGTTCGTTCTGCCAGCGACGGCGGACGGCCTTGCGATGTCGGACTACGCGCGCCTCGGCGGCGGACGCGCCTGCAACCTCGAGCTGGCCGACGTGCATCTGCCCGAAGACGCGCTGCTCGGCGACGGCCATGACGCGCTGCCCGCGATCGAATGGGCCGTCGACCGCACCATGGCCGCATTAGGCGCGGAAGCCGTCGGCATCATGCAGACGCTGCTGGAGACCACGCTCGACTACACCAAGATCCGAAAGCAGTTCGGCCGGCCGCTCTCCGCCAACCAGGTGATCCGCCACCGCCTCGCCGACATGGCGATGCAGGTCGATGAGGCGCGCTCGATGGCGCTGCGGGCGGCGCTCAAGGTGGACAGCCCGCCGACCGAGCGGGCCCGGGCCGCGTCGGGCGCGAAAGCCAAGATCGGCAAATGCGCCCGCTTCGTCGGCGAGCAGTCGATCCAGCTCCATGGCGGCATGGGCGTCACCGAGGAGCTGGAGGTCGGCGCCTATTTCAAGCGCCTCGTCGCCTTCGACACGCTGTTCGGCGGCAGCGCGCATCACTATGCCCGCCACGCCGAGCTTGGCCGCAGAGCCTGACACCGGGAGAGCCTCATGGACCTGTCATTCAATGCCGAGGAGCGTGCCTTCCAGAGTGAGGTGCGCAGCTTCATCGCCCGGAATCTCACCGAGGAGATGAAGCGCGCGACTGCGCTGACGCCATCGGTGTTCTCCGACCCTGATATCGGCATGGCCTGGCAGCGCGCGCTGCACGCCAACGGCTGGGGCGCGCCGGGCTGGCCGGTCGAATACGGCGGCCCGGCCTGGACGCCGGCGCAGCGCTGGATCTTCGAGACCGAATGCGCGCGGGCCGGCGTGCCCAATGTCAACGTGATGGGCGTGAAGATGGTCGGGCCCGTCATCATCGGCTTCGGCTCGCCGGAGCAGAAGAACTTCTACCTGCCGCGAATCCTCTCCGGCGAGGACTATTGGTGCCAGGGCTATTCCGAGCCGGGCTCCGGCTCCGATCTCTCCTCGCTGAAGACGCGCGCGGTGCGCGACGGCGACGACTACATCATCAACGGCACCAAGATCTGGACCACGCATGCCCACCACGCCAACCGCATGTTCGCGCTGGTGCGCACCAACGACGGGCCGCGGCAGCAGGACGGCATCAGCTTCATCCTGATCGACATGAAGACGCCGGGTATCACGACGCGCCCGATCCTCACCATCGGCGGCGACCACGAGGTCAACCAGGTGTTCTTCGACGACGTCCGCGTACCCGTCGCCAACCGCGTCGGTGAGGAGGGCAAGGGCTGGACCTACGGCAAATATCTGCTCGAGTTCGAGCGCGGCTCGGGGATTGCGTCAGCCAAGCTGCGCGAGGGGCTGAAGGCGATTGCGGATCTTGCCGAGTCCGACCTGACGGGCCGCGCCATCGACAGCCCTGACATCGCCGCGCGCATCTCCGAGGTCGAGGTCGACATCGACGCGCTGGAGATGACCGAGCTGCGCGTGCTCTCTGCGCTGCAGACCGGACAGAACCCCGGCGCGGTGTCGTCGATCCTGAAGCTGCGCAACAGCGAAATCCGCCAGGCCGTGACGCGCTTAGGCGTCGACGTGATCGGCCACGACGCGCTCGCCGTCGAGCCGATGCGCCCGCTCTACAAGCTCAACCACGAGCCGGCGACGCCTGAGGAGATGCTGACGGTGGTGCCGGAATATCTCAACGGCCGCGCCTACACCATCTTCGGCGGCACCTCGGAGATCCAGCGCGATATCATCGCGAAGATGATGCTGGGGATTTGACTCCGGTAGCCCGCACTCCGCTGTCGTCCCGGACAAGCGTAAGCGCAGATCCGGGACCCATACTCCGCAGCAATGATTTTGGGGCGCGCTGGTCCGGGACGACAGCGGAGTTTGTCGTCCCAGCCAGCGCAACAATGAGCGTTAACCCGCCTTCGCGTCCCTGATCGCCTGCCAGATCTTCTGCGGCGTCAGCGGCGTGTTGAGCTGGGTGATGCCGAGCTCGGCGAGTGCGTCCATCACGCCGTTGGTGACGCAGGGCGGACCGCCGATCGCGCCGGATTCGCCGCAGCCTTTTGCGCCGAGCGGATTGGTGCGGCAGGGCGCGGAATCATCCAGCGTCACCACGATCGGCGGCACGTCGTCGGCGCGGGGGATGCAATAGTCCTGGTAGCTCGCGGTCAGCAGCTGGCCGTCGGCGTCGTAGGACACGCCCTCATACAGCGCCTGGCCGATGCCCTGCGCGACGCCGCCATGGATCTGGCCGGTGACCAGCATCGGGTTCACGGCGACGCCGACGTCGTCGACCGTGGTGTAGCGCACGACCTTGGAAACGCCGGTCTCCGGATCGATCTCGACCTCGCAGATATGGGTGCCGTTCGGCCAGCTCGGACCGTCCACCTCGCCTTCGGAATCGACGCTGAGCTTGGCGCCGCCTTCCTTCTCGGCGAGATCGAACAGGCTGATGCGGCGGTCGGTGCCGACCACGGTGAGCATGCCGCCCTGATACTCGATGTCCTCGACCGAAGTCTCCAGCACGTTGGCCGCCTTCTCGCGCGCCTTCTGGATCAGGTCGTTGGAGGAGACCGCGACCGCCGTGCCGCCGACGAACAGCGAGCGCGAGCCCACGCTGCCGAAGCCCATGGCGAGATCGGTGTCGCCCTGGACGACGTCGATCTTGTCCATGGGGATGCCCAGCGTGTCGGAGATCATCTGGGTATACGTCGTCTGCAGCCCCTGCCCCATCGCCATGGTGCCGGAATGCAGCACGACGCGGCCTTGCGAGGTCGCGTGCAGGCTGACCTTCTCGGTGTGGGCGCGGCCGCCGGTCCATTCGATGTAGGAGGTGAGACCCCGGCCGTAGAGCAGGCCCTTCTTCTTCGCGGCCTTCTTGCGCGCGGCAAAGCCGTCCCAGTCGGCGAGCTTCACGGCGCGGTCGAGCATGTGCGCGAAGGCGCCGGAATCGTAGACCTGCCCGGCGGCGTTGGTGTAGGGCAGCTGCGCCGGCTTGATGTAATTGGCTTTGCGGATGGCGCGCGGATCCATGCCGATTTTTCGGGCAGCAGCGTCAAACAGACGCTCGACGATGAACACCGCCTCCGGGCGACCCGCGCCGCGATAGGCGCCGACCGGCGCGGTGTGGGTCATCACCGACTTCACCTCGAAATGCACCAGCGGCAGATCGTAGACGCCGGTCTGCACGAACGGCCCGAGCACCAGCGGAATGATGTTCGCCGCGCCCGAAGAATAGGCGCCGGTGCAGCCGATCGACTTGACGCGATAGGCCAGCACCTTGCCCTTCTCGTCGAGCGCGAAGGAGGCGGTCGAGGTCAAGTCGCGGCCATGGGTACCGCCGACGAACTCGTCGGTGCGGTCGCCGCGCCAGCGGATCTTCTTGCTCAGCTTGGTCGCGGCATAGGCGACGATGCCGTCCTCGGGATAGAGGTTGGTCTTCTGGCCGAAGCCGCCGCCGATGTCGCCGACCAGCACGCGGACGCTGTCCTTGGGGCGCTTCAGCACGGCCTCCGCCAGCACGTCACGGGTCGAGGCCGGCGTCTGCGACTGCACGTGCAGCAGCAGACGTCCGGTCTTCTTGTCGATCTCGGCGATGGTCGAACGCGGCTCCATCGCGGAAGGAACGAGCCGCTGGCTGACGAGATCGAGCTCGACGGTGTGCGCGGCCTTGGCAAAGGCTTCGTCCACCTTGGCAGCGTCGCCATAAGCCATCGCGCCGACGATGTTGTCGGGCGCCTCCGGCCACACCACGGGCGCGCCGGGCTTCACGGCCTCGACCGGATCGACCACCGCGGGCTGCACGTCGTATTCGACAACGATTGCCTCGGCCGCGCTCTGCGCCTCCACGCGCGAGGCAGCCACGACAGCCGCCACGGCCTCGCCAGCATAGCGCACGACCTCATGGGCAAGCAGCCGTCGCGGCGGCACGGTCATCGGCTTGCCGTCGGGGCGCTTGAAGATGCTCAGCGTCGGGATGCTGCCGATGTCGTCCTTGACGAGGTCGGCCCCGGTGTAGATCGCGACGACACCAGGCATCGCAGCCGCGGCGCTGGTGTCGATCGAGCTGATCCTGGCATGCGCATGCGGCGAGCGCAGCACGTGCAACCACAGCGCGCCGTCGGCCGGCTTGTCGTCGATGAATTGCCCCTTCCCGGTCAGCAGCCGCTGGTCTTCCAAACGCTTGACGGGCTGCCCCGCTCCGAAACGCAAATTGCCGGGAAGAATGTTCATTCCGTGGGATCCTCAGGGTCTTTTCGAAACTGCGGGCAGCCTTTTAGCGGATCGACCGGAGGCATGCCAGCTGCGGTTTTGGGCGGGATATGCACGGATTCGTCATGCCATATTGAGGCCGTCATTCCGGGGCGTCCGAAGGACGAACCCGGAATCTCGAGATTCCGGGTTCGATGCTGCGCATCGCCCCGGAATGACGGCTACCGAGAGAGCTCCCTTAGCGCCGCTTCCACGACCTTGCGCGCATCGGCCGTCAGCGAGGCCTGCGGCGGGATGGGGTCGCCGACATCGTAGCCCTGGATCGACAGCCCCGCCTTGATGCAGGCGGCGAGGTTGAAGCGGGCGAAGGCTTCGTTGATGCGCCACAGCCTGCGCTGCAGCGCCATGGCCTCGTCCCAGCGGCCGGCCTTGCAGAGGTCGTAGAGCGCGACGCTCTGGCGCGGGATGATGCAGGCCGGGCCCGCCATCCAGCCGAGGCCGCCGATCAGCATCACCGCGGCCGGGATGTGGGCGGAGGCGGAGAATACGCGCAAGGAATCCCCGCAGCGATTCATGATCGAGAGCAGACGGCCGGTATTGGTCGAGGCGTCCTTGATGTAGCCGATGCGCGGATGCTCGGCGAGGCGCGCGATGACGTCGAGGGTGAGATCGGAGCGCTGGAATTGCGGGTTGGTGTAGATGACGACGGGAATGTCGACGGCATCCGCAATGGCGCGGAAGTAGGATTCGACCTGCGCGTCGGCGAGCGGAAAATACGCTTCAAGGATCGCCAGGATGCCGTTGGCACCGAGCGTCTGATACGCCCTCGCCTGTGCCACCGCATCCGCCGTCGAGGTCGAGGCGACGCCCGCGATCACGGGCACGCGGCCACTTGCGGCCTCGATCGTGGTCTGTACGACAGCTGCCCGTTGCGCAGCATTGAGATAGGCGAATTCGCCGGTCGAGCCGAGCGGCGTCAGCCCATGCACGCCGGCTCCGATCAGATCGTCGCAGAGTTTGCCGAGGATTTTGGTGCGCACGGTGCCGTCGGCATCGACGGGTGACACCAGATAGGGAAACACACCGTGAAATTCGGCCATGTCGGAGTCCAATGAGGAAGGCCGGGAGCACACCGACAAGCCGGCGTCGCCCACCCGGCATTGCTGCTAACACGCAACAAAATTGCCAGCAAGCGCGTGCATTGACCACTTCTTAAGGACGTTGCACGCCGGCCATCATGTCACGCCCCTCTCCTACCCAATCTTAGGGAGTGGCGGCGATGGTGCCGGCATGCCTCTCACATTGCTGTCCAGGTATCTGCATCCCGATCCGCGCATCCGGCGCGAGCTCGTCGATCTCCTGTACACGTCGCTGCCGCAGGTTTCCGCCATCGGCGTCACCTCGGTGACGGGTGCCGTGGCGCTCGCCGTCATGAGCGGCGATATCGGCTATGTCGTGATCTCGGTCCTCATCTTCATCACGGCCGCGGCCCGCATCTATTCCCTGTTCCGCTACCGGTCGCGCGCGGCGCAATTCTCCGATGCTGACGTGATCCGCTGGGAGCGGCTCTACGGGGCCGGCGCATCCGCCTTTGGGCTTGCGCTCGGCATGCTCTCCTATCGCGCGCTCGAGATCGACGACGATCCTGGCGCCTGGATCGCGTTCGGGCTCTCGATGTCGTTCTGCGTCGGCATGGTTTCGCGCGCGGCGATCCGTCCGTGGATCATCCTCAACACGGCCGCCGTGCTGCTGATGCCGACCATCGTCGGCGGCCTGCTGCGGCCGGAATTCGCCTACAAGATCGGCGCGATCATGCTGGTGTTCTTCTGGCTGACCCTGCGCGAGGCCTCTAGGCATCTCAGCGCCGCCTTCGTGGAACGCCTCGAAGCCAAGCACCGGCTGGCGCGGCAGGCCACCCACGACTTCCTCACGGGACTGCCGAATCGCGCCGCGTTCTTCCAGGCGCTGGCGGAGACACAGGACGACTTCGCCATCGTCGCAATCGATCTCGACGGCTTCAAGCCGGTCAACGACCGTCACGGCCATCAAGCCGGCGACGACCTGCTGCGTCAGGTCGCGGAGCGGCTGTCGTTCTGCGTCGGCAGCGCCGGCATCGCCGCACGCTTCGGCGGCGACGAGTTCCTGATGCTCAAGCCGGTTGCGGCAGGTGACGACGGCCGCGAGGAAGCGCTCGCGCTGGCGCGTCGGGCCATTCGCGATCTCTCGATGCCGTTCCTGCTGGCGGACATTCCGGTCCGCATCGCGGCGAGCGCCGGCATTCTCGTCAGCACCGGCCCGGTAACCGCAGCCAAGGCCTCGCAGCTGCTGGATCGCGTCGACCGCGCCCTCTACGTCGCAAAGCGCAGTGGAGGCGGACGCTGGACCTGGTCGGACCAGGACGTCGTCGTCGAACGTGCTGCAGGCTGAAACAGGCCGCTCGTTCAGGCTTTGAGCAGCCGCACCCGCGTCCCCCAGGGATCGATCGCCTCCAGCCCATCCGCCAGCGCCGAGACTTTCGCGCCGCCCTTGCGCAGGCGCTGCTCCTGGGCGGCGAGAATGTCCGGCTTCTCCGTCACCAGCGAGAACCAGGCAAGGCCGGTCGTCTGATCGTCGCGCAGGCCCGCGCCCTCGCTCTGCCAGACGTTCATGCCGAGGTGATGGTGATAGCGGCCCGACGACAGGAACGCCGCGCCGTTACGGCTGCGGGTGGGATCGAGACCGATCGCGCCATGATAGAAATTTCCGGCCTGCGCGAGATCGCCGACCCGCAGATGCATGTGGCCGATGCGCAGGCCCTCCGGCGCCCTGGCATAATCGGGCACGCGCGTATTGGTCAGCGACAGCAGGTCGGGGATGTCGAGCTCGTCGGTCGCCATCTTCACGCTGCCCTCGCTCCATTGCCATTGCGCGGGATCGCGGTCGGCATAGACCTCGATGCCGTTGCCTTCGGGGTCATCGAGATAGACGGACTCGCTGACGAGGTGATCGGCAAAGCCCGACAGCTTGACGCGATGCGAGGCGGCGTGAACCAGCCAGCGCGCCAGATCCTTGCGGGTCGGCATCAGGAAGGCGGTGTGGTAGAGACCGGCGGCGCTGCGCGGCTCGATGGCCGCATCGGGCCGCGCCTCCAGCACCAGCAGCGTGACGCCTGACGTGCCGAGCTTCGCCGCGATGCCCGAGCGTTCCATCACGGTGAGCCCGATCACGTCGCGGTAATAGTCGACGACCCTGTCGAGGTTCTTCACCCGCAGCGTCACCATGCCGATCCGCATCGGGGTACGGCTGGCATAGGTCGGCCCGCTACCCTGCGGCGCACCCTCGGCCCGCGCCGCAGCTGCGGCCGCCATCGCGAGCGAGGTGGCGCCGGCGAGCTGGAGCAGGGTGCGGCGGGTGAGGTCGATGGTCATGAGAACTCGCAATTCTTGGGGCCATGGGGTGGAATTTCGGAACTGCTACACGTTCCCGTGAGGCGCTCCCAATCACATGTTCGTCGGCCGTGGTCTGAACGAGCGGCCTTGTCCTGGCCACCCGGCCAGTTTCGCAATCGCCCGCGACATCCCAGATTGGGGACGATCTACAGGAGCTTGCCATGACCGACCTTACCGCCCTGTCCTCACTCTCGTCCGCCCTCGCGGACCTCGCGGCGCGCGCCGCGCCCTCCGTCGTCTCCGTGCACTCGCACCGCTCCCGCGCGACCGGCTTTGCCTGGAAAAGCGGCCTGATCGTCACCGCCGACGAGGCGCTGGCCGACGAGGGCGAAGTCGAGATCGGCCTCGCCGACGGCAGCAGGGTCGCCGCCACGATCGTGGGCCGCGACCACACCACCGATATCGCGCTGCTGCGCGCCGACGTCGCGACGGCTCCGGTCAAGCTCGCCGCAACCATCCCGCCGCTGGGTGCATTGTCGATCGTGGTCGCCACCAACCGCGAGACGCCGAGCGCGGCGCTGGGAATGGTGTCGGCCTCCGGCAATGGCTGGCGCTCCTTGCGCGGCGGCGAGATCGATGCGCGGATCGAGCTCGACGTGCGCCTGCGTCCCGCCCAGCAGGGCGGCCTCGCGCTCGATGCATCGGGGCAAGCGTTCGGCATGGCCGTGCTCGGCCCGCGGCGCGTGCTGGTGATCCCGACGGCGACGATCGAGCGCGTCACAGCCCAGCTCGAGACGCGCGGCCGCATCGCGCGCGGCTATCTCGGCCTCGGGCTGCAGCCGGTTCGGCTCGACGACGGCATCGGCGCGATGGTGATGAACGTCGACAAGGCCGGCCCCTCGGCCGCGGCCGGCATCCGCCAGGGCGACGTGATCGTCGCGGTCAACGACCAGAAGCTCTCCGGCGTACGCGCGCTGTCGCGAACGCTGGGTCCGACAAGCGTCGGCGCGGTGGTCGATGTCGCGGCGCGACGCGGCGGCGAGCCCGTCAGCTTCAAGGTCACGGTCGGCGAGAGGCCGGAGGCGTGAGCGAGGACAAGACGCACGAGATCGTGCTGGCTCTGGAGATCGACGATCCCGCCCTCGCCGATCGCCTGGCGATGCTGCTCGGCGGTGTCGCCGGGCTTCGCCTGGCCGCGCCCGGCGAGCAGGCTTCGGCGGTGATCGTTGGCCGAGACCCGCGTGTCATGCCCGACGACATCGCGCTGACGCAGCGCGAACTCGACGTGCTGGCGCTGATGGCCGAGGGTGCCTCCAACAAGATGATCGCGCGCCGCCTCGGCATCTCCGTGCACACCGTCAAATTCCATGTCGGCTCGCTGCTCGACAAGCTCGATGCCACCGGCCGCACCGATGCGGTGGCGCATGCGGCGCGGCGCGGCGTGATCGAGCTGTAGGATCAGCGCGCGCTCACATGATCACGGCGCGGTCGGGATGCGCGCTTTCAGGGCTGCGGCGCCGACCGCGCCGGGGATCACGCTGTCGCCGACGACGTAACCGGGCGTGCCGTTGATGCCGAGCGCTGAAGCGAGGCGCATATTCAGCTGCAGGGCCTCGCTCACCTCGGCGCTGGCCGCATCCTTCTCGATCTCGCCGGCGTTGAAGCCGAGATCGGCAGCGACCGCGAGCGCCGCGGCTCGATCGACCCGTCCCTGCGTCGCCAGCAGGCGGCGATGAAACTCGAGCGATTCGGCGGCGCTGGGATGATGCATCTGCAAAGCGATCGCGACTTTCGCGGCTTCGACGGAGTCAGGGCCCAGGATCGGGAGCTCCTTGAGCACGATGCGTACGTTCGGCTCGTCGGCGATCAGCGCCAGCGTGTCGCCCAGGGCCTTGCGGCAGTAGCCGCAGTTGAAGTCGTAGAACTCGACCACCGTGCGGGCGCCGTCGGCGGCGCCGAGGGTCGTCTGCAGCGGCGCGGCGTACAGCGCCTTGGCGTTGTCGCTGATCACCTGCTTGGCGTTGCTCGCTGCAGGCATCGGTGCGGTCTGCGCGGTAGCGTTGCGCTTGGCAATGAGCGCCATCAGCGCAGTGCGGACCGCCTCCGGGTGATCGGCCAGGTATTTTTCGATCGCCGGCCCCAGGGCTTCCGGGTGCGCAGCGAGATATTGCTGGATGGCGTTGTCGACGTCCGCGCGTTGCATCTGCGCGTGCGCGGTGCCCGGCACTGCGATTGCCGCGGCGACGAATATGCCCAGCGCGCCTCCGCGGAGCCTGGCTAACGCAAACCTTGGCCTGTCGATCATTGCAAGCATTGTCGAGTTCCTCCACTTGCCTCTCAAAAAATATCCTAGCGCCCTCGCTCCCGCACAAGCGGCGCCACACGGCCAGGCTGGAGCGGCGCAACCCGGCTAGGTCCGACCGGCAGGCAGCGCCTGCCCAGCGGCCCCGGGACGGTTCCGGGCGGACAGCTGATCATCGGGCGAACCATAGAAGGCACACGTTCTCCAGGAGCCTTCGGCTTCGAAGGACGCGGCACGGGAACGGGAGCGGGCGTGCCCGGTACAGGCGTCGGCTTGCGCGCCACGCAGGTGCCCTTGTCGTCGCGCGTTTCGCCCGCCGCGCAGGGTTGCTGCGGGGTGGATTTCTTCCCGCTCTGAGCGACACATTGCGAGCGATCATTCGGATTGACCGGGGCAGGACAGCACTCGCCGCTCGTCGTCAGGTTTCCGGCCGCGCAGCACTTGCCCGCTGTCGTCGGAACGTAGCCGCCGGCGCAGCAAACCGAGATCTTCGGAATCTTGAACGTCGACTGGCATTGCGTTCCGTCGGCACTCGGGGTCTGGCCGACCGGGCAGCAAACCCCTTTCGAGGTCGCCTGGCTCTTCAAGCAACATTTGCCGGCGATCTTCACATAGCCCGGCGAACAGCAGTCGAGACATATCCCGCCCGGAATCTTGGGAATGAACGGCTGGCACACACCGTTGACCAGGGCGTTCGCACAGCAGAGCTGCTCACCATTCGAACCGGAATAGATCTGGCTGTTCTCGCAGCATTCGTTCTTCGGTCCGATCGCCGTCTGGGTCGTCCCGCACATCGGCTTGCTGATGTCGGTCGAAGGCTTGCCGTTCGAGCAGGCACCGCCGGGCTGCATGTCTTTGGGCGAGCAGCACTTGCCGTTAATCAGGATTTCGAGTGGCGCGCAGCCCGACGCGCAGGCACCATTGCTCCAGACCTCATTGACCGGACAGACCGGTCCGCGCGGCGTTCCGCACACGTGCGTCTGACAGGCGCGAAAACCCGGCGCGGGGAGCGGCGCGCCGATGCGGAGCATGCCCGGCGGGAGCTGCGCGGGCTGCTCCGAGCACGTACGCAGGATGGCGATATCTCCCAGATGTCCGCGCGCGGACGGATCGGGCGGCGCGTCGGCGTAATCGATGAAATAGCTGATCCGCGGCGGCTCGTCGTCGCGGCGGATGCGCCAGGCCGGATTTCCCTGCAGCCCGTCGATCGCAACCATATCGCTCTGACCGAGCTGGGCGGCGAGCTTGGAGTCGGTGGAGTGGCGCAACTGTTCTCCGGTCGTCCAGACGAAGCCTCCGCAGGAGCGGGGATTGATGTCGCCGCGCCCGTCGTAGCCGTAACCGATCGCGACGCCGCCATTGTCGTTGCGAAATTTTTCGGGGAAGCCGACCGCATATTCATCTGGCAAGGTCTGCCAGATCGGCAGCTTCGCCGCCGTGACGCCGATCGTCGCGTAGCGCAGCACGCGTCCGATCGACGGCACGGACAACGCCTCGAAATCCTGGGCGCCGATTGGCGCCGGCCGCTCGGCCAGATACATCCGTCCCGAGTCGTCGAAGGTGATCCGGGAAATCTCGGTGGGGCCGGCCGCAGGCGGCACCGCAACCTCGATCCTGACATCCGCGCCGAACGAGCCATCCGCCTTGAGATCGACCGACCAGACGCGCAATTCCTCGGCGATGGCGTAATAGAGGCGGTGGTCACGCACTGCGAGGCCGAACACCCGGCGCGCCGGCGCCGCGTAGCCCCAGGTCTCGGGCCGTGCGCTGTCGAATTGCGGGCTCGCAAGATCGACGCCGGGCCCGGCTTTCGTCGGCACCGGCGCAAGCCCGACGGCGGCGGTGCCGGCTGTGCCGTGATCGAAGACGCCGAGGTGGATGCCGTTCAGGCTGAAACGATGAATGAGTCCGCTCTCGCGGTCGGCGACGAACAGCGATTTCGTGGCGGGATCGTAGGTCAATCCGCCGAGCGCCGCCCCCGAATTGACCTGCTTGCCGGTCGCAACGTTCGCGAACAGCGTCACTTCGCCAGTGAGGCCATTGATCTTCCAGATCGATCCCGGACCGCCTTTCGGGCCCCATTGCGCCGGCATGAAGGTCGCCCCTTTGGTGCCGGTCCTGACGCGCTTCGGCTTGCCGTCGGGCCCCGGCGCGACGATCGAAAGACCGTAGGCCGACGTCGCGGCGACATAGACGTTGGTCGGCGAATGGTCGTCCAGCGCGACGCCGAACACCTGCCCGATCCACTTCGCGCTCACCGTGAGGGGTTTTGGCGCGCCGACGAGCTGCGCCTCCGGCGGGCCACCCATGCGGCTGAGATCGACGACACGCAGCGAAGGGCCTTCCGGATCGATGAAGGACAGGGCGTCAGCGTCCTGGCCGGGCTCCATCTCGAACGGGCGGACGGCGCCGGAAAATCCGGTGACTGCCGCCTCGCCAGGCGCGTACACCCCGCGGGGCGCCTGAGCCGACGCTGGATCGCCAAGTGCGAGAGCCAGGCTCAGTGCGACGGCGATGTGCCGCATCGCGCGGGCGGCGGCTGCGAATGACTGGTTTCGACAAGGATCCATGATGTTGAGCCGCCTCATTTCGGTTGCTGAGGTCGCGGCACACAGCTGCCGCTCTTCGGGTCCGGCACGGTGCTCGGCGGGCAACATTGCCCACAGGAGCTCATCTGGGCGGGACTGCAGCAGCTGCCGTCGAACGCCATGCCCTGACTAGGATCGGAGCACGGGGTCACGCAGGCGCCGTTCAGGCCGAGACGCGTCTGTCCGGCGGGACACGCAGCTGGCGGACACATGCCAAACGGCGCAAAGCCGAAATTTGCGGGCTGGTTCGTGTTGTTGCACAGGCACGACGAGATCCCGTTCGCCATCAGGGCGCCGGGATGCGTTTGATGATCAGGGTCGTTCGGATCGTACGGGCAGTCGCACGTGAACATGAACCGGGGAAGATCGCCACCCGGATTTGGCACTTGGTGCCAGGTAGGGTTCATCGGCACCGGACAGAAGCAATAGGAGGCCCCGTAGCAACCAGTGCCCTCGGCGGTTGCGGGCAATGCCTCGGCAAGAGTTCCCTCGGGGGTCTGCAGCTTAGCAACCGACGGGCTGTATCCCTCGTATCCGCATTGCTGCCAGTTCGGGTTGCAGTTGACGATCCCGGCGGAGGGAATGCATGCCGGGTTCCAGACTCCCGAGTAGTCGTGGTCTTCCAGGCACTTCTTGACGTCGATCGACGGGCAACTGACGATGGCAGGCGGCGGCCGCTCGCAGTCACAGGAATCACCGAGTACGCCCTGAAGCCAGCACAGCACATCCTCCATGCATTGCCCGAGATCGGAGCCCAACGAGCCGACTCCCTGCTCGGTCTGGCAGGCGCATTGCACGACCGTCGCGGGCGAACCGACAGCCGTCAGCGCATCGGCAAATTTGTCGAGCAAGTTCTGTCCGATCGACGACCCGCCCGCCGACTGCAACGAACCGAGGATCTGGGTAGCGTTGCCCTGCACCTGGCTGCAGAACGAATTGACCACGCCTTGTCCTGCC
This sequence comes from Bradyrhizobium nitroreducens, assembly GCF_002776695.1. Classification (GTDB taxonomy): domain Bacteria; phylum Pseudomonadota; class Alphaproteobacteria; order Rhizobiales; family Xanthobacteraceae; genus Bradyrhizobium; species Bradyrhizobium nitroreducens. Next base: position 4,439,007 of record NZ_LFJC01000003.1, on the reverse strand, counting down.
GAGGCGGCGATCTCGGTGAGGATGCCGGTCGCCGCGGCCGCCGCGGCGCAACCGGCGCCCGTCGCGCAGGCCGAGGCGCAATCCGACAGTCCGCTCACCGACTGTTTGGTGGCATTGAATATGTCGCTGGGGTTACACCCCGCCCGCGCCGGCGACGCCAGCAGGATCATTGCGGCGATAGCGAACACCACAGACGAGGCTCTCAAGCCGACTTTGCGAAACGCGGGCGCGGACGCCCGCCGCATCGCGCGGACAACGGTTGAGATCGACTTGTGTCGGCGAGACGGCATGATTGCAACCTCACTTCACGATTTGCTTCGGCACGCAGGTGCCGCTGTTCGGATCGGGTATCGTCCCCACCAGGCAGCATTGCCCGCAGGTCGTCATCTGCGCCGGATTGCAGCAGCTGCCGTCGAACGCCATGCCCTGCTTCGGGTCGGAGCACGGCGTCACGCAGTCGCCGGTCAGGCCCATGCGGGTCTGTCCTGCGGGACATGCCGGCGGCGGGCACATGCCGAACGGCGCGAAGCCGAGATTTGCCGGTTGGTTGGTGTTGTCGCAGATGCACTGCGAGATGCCGCTCGGCAGCAAGGCTCCGGGATGGGTCTGATGATCGGGATTGTCCGCTTCGTACGGACAATCGCAGGCGAACAGCCAGCGATGCACATCGGTCCCTGGATTTGCCACCTCATGCCAGGCCGGGACCATCGGCTTGGGGCAGAAGCAGGATTGGACCGGATCGCAGCCGGTGTCCTCCTGCGTCGGCGGCAGCCAGATCGCCAGTGTTCCCTCCGGCGTGTCCACTTTCGCGACCGTCGGGATGTTGTCCCCGTATCCGCACTTCTGCCAGTTCGCGTTACAATTGGCGATCGAGCTGTACGGGGTGCAGGCCGGATCCTTCATCTGGTCGAAGTGACCCATGGGTTGGCAATGCTTGACGTCGACCGACCCGCAATAAGCCATCTGCGGCGGCGGCCGCGTGCAGTTGCAGCCAATTCCCAGCCCGCCGCACAGCGCATCCTGAATGCACTCGCCGAGGTCGAAACCGATGGAATTGGTGCTCTGCTCCGTCTCGCAGGAGCATTTCGCGATCTTCTGAGCCGAGCTGTTGTCTTTCAGCTTCTTGTAGATGTCCGCCGGAATCGAGCTGCCGAACAGCGCCTGCAGCTTGTCCGCAATCACGTCGCCGGAGCCCGTCGCCTGTGCGCAAAACTGATTGACCAGGTCTTGTCCCTTGCCCGTGTCCGAGCTCTGAATGGCCACCCCGGCAAGGGCCAGATCCAGCGCGATCGCGATGTCGCAGTTGGTCTCGCTGTCTTTGCAGAGCGACTCGCAATCGTAGGTCGCCTTCAACGTGCCGTAGAAAGAGCCGGCAACATCTCCGAGGTCGCACCCCGCCCGCGCCGGCGATGCGAGCAGCAGCATCGCGGCGATGATGGACACGGCTCGAGCTCGCCAGCTCGCAAATTGCATGATCGTCGTCCCGACCGCGGCCTGACGGATGAGGATAGCGGTCGAAGCTTAGGCGAGCCGGCAATCGCCCAACTTGAGGTGGCTCAATAGTCGCGCGATATGGGGACGCGGATCGGCATCTGCGCACCTCTAGATGGCGGGCGGCGGAAATCGCAGTTGCACCGTCAGTCCCGGCGCGTTGTCGCCGAACGCGATCTCCGCGCCATGGAGCTGCGCGACCGCTGCAACAAGGCTGAGGCCGAGGCCATTGCCCGGCGTGTAGCGGCTCTGCTGAGAAGCCTGTTGTTCATCGAAGCATCCTCCTCGCGCGGCAGTCGTCCCGCCGCGCGATGCGGATCGGATGAGAGGACCGCCCCTTCAACTGACAAACGCGCCAGATTCTGACGCCGGTGTCAGGGAGGCGGGAGCCCGCATTCTCTCCCCGTCATTGCGGAGCTCGCGACAAAATTGCGAAGCAATTTTGAGCCGATGCGACGAAGCAATCCAGACTGTCTCCGCGGAAGCATCTCTGGATGGCTTCGCTACGCTCGCAATGACGTGGAGTTTGATCAGGCCCCCCGCTCTTCTGCTGGAAGAGGTGAAGGACTACACCCGCTTGCCGCCGCTCTTCTCGGCCGCGCGGCGCAGGGCTTCGGCGAGCGCGCCGCCGCCACCGGACGACGAGTCCTGCTTGCGCGGCGCCGACGAGGTCATGCGTGACGGGTTGCGCTGGTTGTTGTCGCGCTGCATGCCGGGGGCGTCCTTCTTAGGCCCGACCTCGTCATCGAGGCGCAGGGTCAGCGAGATGCGCTTGCGGGCAACCTCGAAGTCCAGCACCTTCACCTTGACGATGTCGCCGGGCTTCACCACCTCGCGCGGGTCCTTGATGTAGTTCCTGGACATCGCCGAGATGTGCACGAGGCCGTCCTGGTGCACGCCGATGTCGACGAAGGCACCGAAGGCGGCGACGTTGGTCACGGTGCCCTCGAGGATCATGCCCTTCTGGAGATGCTTGATCTCCTCGACGCCTTCCTTGAACACCGCGGCCTTGAACGCCGGACGCGGGTCGCGGCCGGGCTTTTCCAATTCCTTCAGGATGTCGGTGACGGTCGGCAGACCGAAGGTCTCGTCGACGAAATCCTTCGGCTTCAAGGTGCGCACGATCTCGCTGGAGCCGATCAGCGCCTTGATGTCGCTCTTGGTCGCCGCGAGGATGCGGCGCACCACCGGATAGGCTTCCGGATGCACGCCGGAGGCGTCGAGCGGATCCTCGCCGCCGAGAATGCGCAGGAAGCCCGCGCACTGCTCGAACGCCTTCGGCCCCAAGCGCGGCACATCCTTCAGCGCCTTGCGCGACTTGAACGGGCCGTTGGCGTCGCGATGCGCCACGATGCTCTGCGCCAGACCCGAGCCGACGCCCGACACGCGCGCCAGCAGCGGCGCGGAGGCGGTGTTGACGTCGACGCCGACCGCGTTCACGCAGTCTTCGACCACGGCATCCAGCGATTTGGCGAGCTTGGCCTGGCCGAGATCGTGCTGATACTGGCCGACGCCGATCGCCTTGGGCTCGATCTTGACGAGCTCGGCAAGCGGATCCTGCAGCCGCCGCGCGATCGAGACCGCGCCGCGCAGGGTGACGTCGAGGCCCGGCAATTCTTCCGAGGCGAAGGCGGAGGCCGAATAAACCGACGCGCCGGCTTCGGACACCACGATCTTCGACATCTTCAGGTCAGGCAGGCCCTTGACCAGCTCGGTCGCGAGCTTGTCGGTCTCGCGCGATGCGGTGCCGTTGCCGATCGCGATCAGCTCGACCTTGTGCTTCATCGCGAGCCGGCCGAGCGTTGCGAGCGACTCGTTCCACTGCCGCTGCGGCTCGTGCGGATAGATCGCGGTGGTGTCGACCACCTTGCCGGTGGCGTCGATCACCGCGACCTTGACGCCGGTGCGGTAGCCGGGATCGAGCCCCATGGTGACGCGGGTGCCGGCCGGCGCCGCCAGCAGGAGGTCGCGCAAATTGGAGGCGAACACGCGCACGGCCTCGGTCTCGGCCGCATTCCACAGCCGCATGCGCAGATCGATGTTGAGATGCACCTGGATCTTGGTGCGCCAGGCCCAGCGCACGGTGTCGACCAGCCAGCGGTCGCCGGGACGCTTGAGGTCGGCGATGCCGAAGCGCTTCATGATCTTCAATTCATAAGCGCCGGGCACGCCGGCGGGCGGCGCTTCCTCCGCCTGGATCTGGAGATCGAGGATTTCCTCCTTCTCGCCGCGGAACATCGCGAGGATGCGGTGCGAGGGCAGCTTGGTCAGCGGCTCGGAGAAGTCGAAATAGTCGGCGAATTTTTCGCCCTCGGTCTTCTTGCCGTCGCGCACCTTGGAGGCCATGCGCGCATTGGTCCACACGTCCTCACGCAGCGCGCCGATCAAATCGGCGTCCTCGTCGAAGCGCTCGACCAGGATGGCGCGGGCGCCGTCGAGCGCAGCAGCGGCATCGGCGACGCCCTTCTCGGCGTTGATGAAGCTTTCCGCCACCACTTTCGGATCGTTGCCGGGCTCGGCCAACAGCTGGTTGGCGAGCGGCTCGAGGCCGGCTTCCTTGGCGACCTCCGCCTTGGTGCGGCGTTTCGGCTTGAACGGCAGATAGATGTCTTCCAGGCGCGCCTTGCTGTCGGCGGCCATGATCGAGGCCTCGAGCGCGGCATCGAGCTTGCCCTGCTCGCGGACTGATTCGAGGATGGCCTTGCGGCGGTCCTCGAGCTCGCGCAGATAGACCAGGCGCTCCTCCAGGGTGCGCAATTGCGCGTCGTCGAGCGCACCGGTCGCTTCCTTGCGGTAGCGGGCGATGAAGGGAACCGTGGCGCCGCCGTCGAGCAGCGTCACCGCCGCCTCGACCTGCTCCGCCCGAACCCCAAGCTCCTGCGCAATTTTCTGGTTGATATTTGCCACGCGAGAATCCCTCTATCCAAGCACGCAATACGGGGGCGAACCACCGACCACGGGACGCCGCTTATGGACCAACCCGGGTTGATTCATCAAGGTACGAAGCAGCATCGTCGACAGGGGATTTTTTGTCGAACCGATGCGATCTCGCCACATTCGTGGGGGACGTCGCTGCTCTCGTGTCCCGGACGCGCTGCAGCGTTCTTACGCTGCTGCGCAGAGCCGGGACCCAAAAGCGGCGCGGCATGCGGCGACATGGGCCCCGGCTCTGCAGCGCACCAGCCCGAACGATGCTTCGCATCGCCGGGGCCGCTGCGCTGCGTCCGGGGCACGAGAGCGTGGGCACGCTGCGCTTTGCCCACTCTACGAAGTCGGAGGTTGTGACTCGCAGACATGCGTTCTCCTCCTCGCGGCGCCTTTCGCCCGAGTTTTGCTCTCTTCGTCACGCCCTCTTCAAAAAAGGGCGCAGGGAAGGCCGGGCGCCGGCTGGCACCCGCAATCCGCCGTGCGATGAAAAATGCACACGCCAGCACAACGGATCAACAGGTACAGCCGAAACGTCCGGCCTTCCCTGCGCGATGTTTGACGGCGTATGGCGCGCTCTCCCCGGAGACGAGTTCCTGCTTGCCTCCGTCACCCCGCGAATTGACGGCGCGCTCTGCCCGGTCGGGCTCGGCGTACCTCCGCAGGGCTTGGCTGTAGCAACGACAGCCAGGACCACGCGATTTGGCCGTACGCTTCAAGCGCCGCTCGTCCGCACGCCGCCGGGACCTCACGGGGTTCATCCCGCCCTGCTCCCGCCTCTCGTGCACGACGCCGTCTGCGTCCACCGCTCCCCGATCCGCGGCTCGTTGCGACGTACGACCGCCCCTTTCGCCGGATCAGGATGGCCGACACATACGCCGAAACCGAATTTCGGTAAAGCGGAATATTTTTGCGCGTATGGATTGACACAGGCGCGACACAGGCCGCGATCGCGTAGCCCGGATGGAGCGCCAGCGTAATCCGGGACGGTACGAGTTGCCGGGCGAGCGGCCCCGGATTGCGCTGCGCTCCATCGGGGCTACGCAGGCATAATTGGTGAAGCCGGACCGCGCGCCAGCTCGCCTCCGTCAAGCGATGGCTACCGGGCCGCGGCGTTTTCGTCTACGGTCGGGCCGGACTCAACGAGGACATTGGAATGCAGACCATCGGCCTGATCGGGGGCATGAGCTGGGAGAGCACCGCGCTGTACTACAAGCTCATCAATGAGCGGGTCCGCGATCGCATGGGCGAGCTGCATTCGGCGCCTCTGCTGCTGTATTCCTACGATTTCGAGCAGATCAAGCAGATGCAGTATGCGGGCCGCTGGGCAGAGGCGGCGGCCAGCCTGACGGAGGTCGCGCGACGTCTCGAAAGCGGCGGCGCGCGGGCGATCGTGCTGTGCACGAATACGATGCACAAATTGGCGCCCGACATCATCTCCGGCGTGAGCGTTCCGTTCATCCACATCGGCGATGCGACGGCGCAGCGGATCGGGGCGAAGGGATACCGGCGGGTCGGGCTGCTCGGCACCAAATTCACGATGGAGGAGGATTTTTACATCGACCGGCTGCGCGCGCATGATCTCGACGTGCTGGTACCTCCCACCGGGGCGCGCGCCGATGTGAACCGCATCATTTACGAGGAGCTGTGCCTTGGCATCGTCACCGATCCCTCGCGCCGCTGCTATCAGGACGTGATGGCCGCGCTGGTCGCCGCCGGCGCGGAGTGCATCATCCTCGGCTGCACCGAGATCACGATGCTGGTCGGCCCTGACGACACCTCGGTCGAGACGTTCGACACCACGGCCATTCACGCGGAGACGGCGGCCGACTTCGCGATCGGGTGAGCTCGAGGCGCACCGGATTGCGCCAGCAGCTCCGTCCACAACAGCGGCCGCGCGCCGTCTCTGAGAGAGACGACGTGAAACGGCTGACCGAATATCCCGAGCGGCTCCCTGTCGGTCGTGAACCGCGGCCAGGCGTCCGCGACATCAGGCCTGCCGGTCGTGACGAAGCGCAGCACGTCGGCCTGAAAACGCGCAGCGACCTCGACGTCGCCTGAAGTCATCGGACCGCCCTTGCGCTTCAGGATCGGGCGATCGATGAAATCAGGCAGGTGGGCCCAGAGACAGGCGTTGTCGGCGCCGTGGGTCGGGCCTTGCGACAGGAACGGCTCGAGCGAGGGGCGGTGATCGAACCGGCTCAGCCACGCCGAGCCGCCCGCCGCAGCATGCAGACGCGCGAGATCAGCCATCGGGCGATGCCAGAACGCATCCGACAGCAGCGCCTCGTACGGATCCTCGTCGGGACGCGCGCTGGCGCGATAACAGGACAACAGGCGCTCCCAGCCGGCATCGCCGAACGAGGCGCGCAGCTGCCGCTCGGTGGTGCGGATCATCGCGGCCGGCGGCGTGCTCTTCAGGAACATCACCATCTCGTCGCGACAGGAGCCGAGCCAGAGCGGAATGTCACGCAGCGTTCCGTCGGCGAAGACGTCGCGGGGCTCGCGCGGGATCACCGTGCCGTCGAGCACGGGGCCGAACACGGTGCCCTGCTCCGTCTCGTCCGCGAGCCTGCGGCCGACGCGCTCCACCGCCGCGAACAGGTCTTGCAGCGGCACGGAAGCAATCATGCCTGGATCACGCGACAGTCCGAGCTCGTCGATCACGCGCCGCGCGACGTCGTCGGCATGATCGGCGCTCATGATGGTCCGCCCGGGTGCGCTGAGCGCGAGAGCACGGATGAACTTGCCTTTGGCCTGCGGCAGGGTCGTCAGCGCAATCACCATGGAGGCGCCGGCAGATTGGCCTGCGAGCGTGATCGCGTCCGGGTCGCCGCCGAACTTCGCAATGTTGGCGCGCACCCAATCGAGGGCGGCGAGCGTATCCTGGAGCGCGAGGTTGCTCGCCTCCGCGAAGCCACGACGATGCAGCTGGAGGAAGCCGAGCGGGCCGAGCCGGTAGTTGATGGTGACGATCACGGCCGGCCCATGCGCGGCCAGGAAAGCGCCGTCATAATCGGCGCCGCCACCGGTGACGAAGGCGCCGCCATGGACGAAGAACAGCACCGGCAGCGGGCGATCGGCCGCCGGCGCCCAGATGTTCAGGCTGAGGCAGGCGGCCTCAGCCGCATGATCGAGATGACCGGGCTGCGGCGCGTAAGCGCCGTACTCCGTGCAGCTCCGCGGCTCCGTCCATTCGAGTGGCGGCACGGCCTTCGCAAAGCGCCGCGCGGTTGCATAGGGCACGCCCCGAAAGACGTGCATGCCATTCTGCTCTGCGCCGGTGACCGGCCCGCTTGTGGTCGAAACCGCTTTCGCTCGCATCTGCAACTTGCCCTGCTCTTACGCGCGCCGCTTGCCGAGATCGGCGATATCGACGGTGTGGGTTTCGCGCGCGGTTGCCGCCGATGCCGCCGAGATCACGCAGCAGCAGGCAACGAAGATCGCCACGGGGATCCAGCCGTTCGGTCCCTCGCCGACCAGGCTTGCGCTGACCAGCGGCGTGAAGCCGGCGGCGAGGAAGCCGAGCTGGGTGCCGATCGCCGTGCCGGAATAGCGCACGCGCGCCTCGAACATCTCGGCATAGAACGAAGGCCAGATCGCGTTCGGTGCGGCGTAGATGATGCCGGAGAGGATCATTGCCGCGGCGAAGATCGCCGGCGTATTCCCTGACGTCACCAGCATGAAATAGGGGAACACGAGCACCGCGCAGCCGAGCACGCCGCCGATGAACACCGGCTTGCGGCCGATCCTGTCGGCCAGCAGCGCCCACAGCGGCTGGGTGATCAGCGCGGTGACGTTGCCGAGCACGCCGGCCCACAGCATGGTCGGACGCGCGACGCCGAACTTCGAGGTGGCATAGCCGAGCGCGAACACGGCCGTCATGGTGCTGACGGTCGCGATCAACGCGCAGACGATCACGCGCAGCACATCGGACCAATAGTCGCGCAGCAGCGCCACGACCGGAAAGCGCGCCACCTTCGCCTTGTCCTTGATGTCCTCGAACACGGGCGTTTCCGGCATGGTCCGCCGCACCAGATAGGCGACAATCAACACGAAGAAGGACAGCAGGAACGGAATGCGCCAGCCCCAGCTCAAGAGCTGCTCTTCGGGCAGGCTCGACACGGGGATGAACACCAGCGTCGCCAGGATCGCGCCGGCCTGGGTGCCGCTCAGAGTCCAGCTGGTGAAGAAGGCGCGGTTGGAATTGGCGGAGTGCTCCAGCGTCAGCGAGTTCGCCCCGCTCTGCTCGCCGGCGGCCGACAGGCCCTGCAACAGGCGCAGCAGCGTCAAAATGATCGGCGCGGCGTTGCCGATGGCCTTGGCATCCGGCAACAGGCCGATCGCGAGCGTCGAGCCGCCCATCAGGACCAGCGTGAACAACAGCACCGTCTTGCGGCCGATGCGATCGCCGAAATGGCCGAGGATGACGGCGCCCACGGGCCGCGCGATATAGCCGATGCCGAAGGACAATAGCGCCAGCAGCGTCGCCGTCGACGGATCGACGTTGGCGAAGAAGACTTTTGGAAAGATCAGCGCAGCCGCGGTGCCGTAGATGAAGAAGTCGTAGTATTCGAGCATGCTGCCGACGAAGCTGACCAGCGCGGCGCGCTTGGGCAGCTTGTCTTGTGCAGCTTCCGCGCCGGATGATGCATGCAGCGATGCGGTGGACGTCAACGTCATCAGAATCTCCTCCCCATGTGTCCGAGCGGTTCGCGTCAGGCGGGCCGCCGCCTTGCGCGCGTTCTTCTGGTTTTGATTGCCGCAAGCTCGGTTTGAGGTCATAATGTACGAACTAGTACGTTTATGCAATACGCGTTGGATCGAGGCCCGAAAGCGCCAAATTTGCCTTCACCTTCAAGGCGATCCATGGAAACTGGGGGGAGAAACAGCAATGCTCGAGCGCATGCCGCCCCCATCGAAGCGCACCAACGATCCCGAGCGCACCAAGCGCGACATCCTCGAAGTGGCGATGGCCGAATTCGCCTCGGAGGGCTATTCGGGCGCCCGCGTCGATGCGATCGCGGCGCGGACGCGCACCTCGAAGCGCATGATCTACTACTATTTCGGCGGCAAAGAGCAGCTCTACCTCGCGGTGCTGGAGGAGGCCTATCGCAGCATCCGCGCGCTGGAGGACCAGCTCGACATTGAAAGCTGCGACACGCGCGAAGGATTACGGCGGCTGATCGAGGCGACCTTCGACCACGACGAGCGCAATCCGAACTTCATCCGCCTCGTCTCGATCGAGAACATCCACCACGGCAAGCACTTGAAGCAGAATCCGCAACTGCGCCAGCTCAACGCCAGCGTGATCGCGACCCTCGACGGCATTTTGAAGCGCGGCCGCGCCGAAGGCGTCTTCCGCGACGACGTCGACGCCATCGATCTGCACCTCGCCATCTCCTCCTACTGCTTCTTCCGCGTCGCCAACCGCCACACCTTTGGCGCGCTGTTCGACCGGGACTTGAGCGAGCCGAAGGTACTGGCGCGGAGCCGCACGCAGATCGTGAAGATGATCCTGGCGTGGCTGGGGGCGAAGTGAGGGCCTTCGCCGGGCGACGATGATAATTCCGTCATCCTGAGGAGCGAGTGGCGCGATGCGCACAGCATCGCGCCGGGAGCCTCGAAGGATGCACGGCCGAACTCTTGCAGTGGGGCCGTCGCCCTTCGAGGCTTGCCCTGCGGCGCGTTGCGCCCCAGGGCGCGCACCTCAGGGTGACGGTGATGGAGGCTCGATTGCCGCGCTACGCACGATCAGAACTCCCCTCACCCGCTCCTCTTCTGCCGCGTGCTCGCCAGCAGCACCAGCATGAAGGACGCCGCGGTCATCAGCGTCGAGATCGCGGCGATGGTCGGGTCGATCTCGTCGCGGAGCGCCGTGAACATGCGCTTGGTCAGCGGCTGATACTGGCCGCCGGAGATGAACAGCGCCACGATGGTCTCGTCCATTGCCGAGATGAAGGCGAAGATGCCGCCGGCGATCACGCTGGACTTGATCTGCGGCAGCGTCACCGCGAAGAAGCTGCGCAGGCGGTTCATGCCGAGGCTGCGCGCCACCATCTCCTGCGCGGGGTCGAAGCTCTGGAGCCCTGCGAGCACGGAGATGACGACATAGGGCAATCCCAGCATCACGTTCGCCAGCACGAGGCCGGACATGGTCGCGACCAGGCCGACCCTGGCATAGACGAAGAAGATGCCGACCGCGGTGATGATGATGGGCACCACCAGCGGCAGCAACAGCGCCATGTGGATGACGCGCATGATGCGCAGCTTCGACTGGCTGATGGCGTAGGCGGCGGCAACCCCGAACGGCGTCGCGATCACCACCGTCAGCAGCGCGACCGTCAGCGTCACCCGTGTCGCCTGCATCCAGGCCGGGTTGGCGAAATATTGCTGATACCAGCGCGTCGAGAACGACGGCGGCGGGAAGGTCAGGAAGCGCGCGCTGGAGAACGAGATCGGCGCGATGATCAGCACGGGCAGGATCAGATAGACCAGCACCAGCGCGCTGATCACGTAGAGGGCGATGCGTGCGGGCGAGGTGCGCATCATTTCTGCCCCAGCACGCGATCGAGCGAGATGAAGCGGCTGACGGCGAAGAAGATCGCAAGCACGCTCACCAGCAGCACGACCGCGACCGCACTCGCGGCCCCGAACTGGTTGTAGAGCTCGACATTGCGGCTCACCAGCATCGACACCATCACGGTGCGTCCGCCGCCGAGCAGTTCCGGCGTGATGTAGAAGCCGAGGCAGAGCACGAACACCATGGTGCAGCCGGCGAGCACGCCCGGCAGCGACAGCGGGAGGAAGACGCGCATGAAGGTCAGCGTCGGGCTCGCGCCCAGGCTGGCGCCGGCCTGCATCAGGTCGTTCGGGATCTTCTGCATGGTGGCGTAGAGCGGCAGCACCATGAACGGCAGCAGGATGTGCACGGTGGCGACCACCGTGCCGAAAGTGTTGTGGACGAGGGCGAGCGGCTCGGAGATCAATTCGAGGTAACGCAAGAACTGGTTGATCACGCCGGTGCGCTGAAGCAACGCCAGCCAGGCATAGGCGCGCACCAGCACCGATGTCCAGAACGGCAGCACGACCAGCGACAGGATCAGGATGCTCCAGCCTTTCGGCACGGAGTTGGCGAGATAGGCGACGGGATAGCCGAGCAGCAACGCGATCACCGTCACCGCGAGGCTGATCTCGAAGGTCAGTGCGAAGCTGCGCCAGTAGATGTCCTCTGTGAAGATGCGGCGGTAGTTCTCCAGCGTGAAGCCGTCATGGTAGACCGACTGCCAGGCCAGCCAGCCGACCGGCAGCACGATCAGCGCCAGGATCACCAGCAGCGCCGGCGACACCAATGCCAGCATCAGGCCGTGCTCGCGGCGCTGATGCTTCTCGGAGGGATCCGGCACGGATGTCGTCGGCATTGGCGCGCTTTACTTCTGCATGAACGAGGCCCAGCGCTTCTCGGCGGCTTCGCCTGCGGGCGAAGACCACCAGGCGTAGGACATCAGCGCCTGCTTGGCGGCGTTGGCCGGCTCGCTCGGCAGCTGCGCGGCGCGCTCGGGCTTGATCACGCCGGTCTCGAACGCCTTGGGATTGCCGGGGCCGTAGTCGATGTGGAGCGGCAGATTGGCCTGGTGCACGGGATCGACCGCCTCGTTGAGGAATTTCACGGCCGTGGCGAGATTCGGCGCGCCCTTGAGGATGCAGAGCGAGGTGCTCTGCAGGATGCCCTGGTTGTAGGTGAAGGCAACCTTGGCGCCCTCCTTGGCGACGGCGGTGACGCGGCCGTTCCAGGCCATCTCCATGTCGACCTCGCCGTCGTTGAGCAGCTGCGCCGACTGCGCGCCCGAGGTCCACCACACCGTGATGTGCGGCTTGATCTCCTCCAGCTTCTTGAAGGCGCGGTCGACGTCGAGCGGATAGAGCTTGTCCGGCGCGACGCCGTCAGCCATCAGCGCCGCCTCCAGCGTTGCGAACGGATGGTTGCGCAGCGCGCGGCGGCCGGGAAATTTCTTCACGTCCCAGAAATCGGCCCAGCTGTTCGGCGCATCCTTCGGGAACGTCTTCTGGCTGTAGGACAGCACGCTGGAATAGAATTCATAGGATACCGAATAGGGACTGCGATAGGCCTCCGGCATCGCCGCGCCGTTTGGAATCTTCGAAAAGTCGAGCTTCTCGATCAGCCCCTGCTCGCCGCCGCGCAGGCAGTTGCCGGTCGGGGTATCGACGACATCCCAGATCGGCTTGCCGCTGCCGACCTGCGTCTTGATCGCGGGCCAGGCGTCGGGAATGGAATCCTGGTTGATGGTGATGCCGAGCTTCTTGGCGGAGGGATCGAGGATCGCCACCGTCTGCGCCTGCTGATAGGCACCGCCTTGCGAGACGAAGGTGATCTGCTCGGCGGCATCGGCCGCAGCAGCATATCCGATTGCGCCCAGCAGCGCGCAGCCCAATCCAAACTTCTGCGTCATCGTCATCCTCGCCTCCTCCAAATGATCTCACTGACCGATCGCATCGAGAAACTGGTACCAGCCGGCGACCATGCGCACGGCGGGCTCGCGCAGCGGATAGAACGGTATGGTCTTCATGCGCCTGACATCGAGCAGGCCGACGTCCGGCGTCTCGCCGCGCACGAAGGCGGCGAGATAGCGGCCCATCAGGCTCGACATCGCGACGCCGGCGCCGTTGTAGCCCAGCGAGACCAGCGTGCGGTCGTCGAGCCGGCCGATATGCGGCACCGAGTCCAGCGTCATCGCGACCAGGCCCGACCATTTGTAGGCGAGCGGGATGTCGGCGAGATCGGGGAAGATGCCGACCATGGCCTTGCGCAGGGCGTCGAATGCGGCCTGGGAGTCCTGCTTGCCGAACGCACCGCGGCCGCCGAAGATGACGCGGTTGTCGACCATGCGGAACCAGCGCATCATGCGCTTTGTCTCGGTGTAGGTCCGCCCCGACGGCATCAGCTTTCCCGCAAGATTGCGCGGCAGCTTTTCGGTCGCGACCATGGCACTGCGGAACGGGACCAGCGTGCGCTGCAGATGCGCGGTCGCATCGGTCAGATCGGAATAGCTGTTGGTGGCGATGATCGCCTGCTTGGCGCGCACGGTGCCGCGCGGCGTCTCGGTGACGATGCCGTCCCGCTCGTGCCGCAGCTTGACGACTGGGGACTCCTGGAAGATCGGCACGCCCCGGCTCGCCACACCGTTTGCGAGCCCACGCAGATAATTCAGCGGATGGATGCCGCCCGAACCGGGATTGAGCACGCCGCCGACGAAGATGTCCGAGCCGGTCTCCTCGCGCACGCCATCCCTGTCGAGGATGCGGACCTCGGCCGAGCCCATCTCGCGCGTCATCCAGTTGGCTTCGTCGATCGCGGCCCGGAGCGTCGTCTCGTTGTGCGCCGCCTTGACCTGGCCGGTACGCACGAGGTTCGCGCTGGCGATGTCATATTCGGAGACCAGTTCCTCGACCATGTTGGTCGATTCATGCGCGATCTCGTACATGCGCTTCGCCATGGCGCGGCCGTGCGCGGCATCGACCTCGCGGAACGACAGGCGGAATTTCGCGGTGATGACGCCGCCGTTGCGGCCGCTTGCGCCCCAGCCGGGGCGGTTGGCTTCCAGCACGACCGGGCTGAGGCCGCTCCTGGCGACGTGGTGCGCCGCGGACAGGCCGGTATAGCCCGCCCCAATGATCACCACATCCGCCTGCTGCTCGCCCGACAGCACGGGAAATTCGCGCGCCGGCTCGGCTGTGGCTTCCCACAGCGAGTTGACCGATGGCAGGGCGCTCCAGTCCCGTGTCATGCCCGCGCTCACGATGCTACGCTGCCGGCCCGATCGCCGCGTCGGCCAGCGCCTTCAACGTCGGATAATGAAAGTCCGGCTTGGTCAGCGTCTCCACCGCCGGCGTGCCGCCGAAGCCGGCGATACCCTGGCGGCGCTCGATCCAGCACACCTTGTAGCCGAGCTTCCGCGCGATCCCGATGTCGTGGTACTGGCTCTGCGCGACGTGCAGAATGTCGGACTGCTTGTAGCCGAAGGCGGATTGACGTCCCTTGTTGTAGGCAAAGAACTCGGGATTGGGTTTTGCAACGCCGGTTTCGTCGGCACACACGGTGTCGTCGAAGGGATCACCGAGTGCGTGGGCATAGCAGGACAGCGCGACGCGGTCCGCATTGGTCATCGCCACCAGCCGAAACTTCGTGCGCAGACGCTTGAGCGCTTCGACCGAGTCCGCGAACGGCCCCCAGCGCAACACCGAGAGCTGGAACACGTCGCACGCCGCATCGTCGGCGGGCAGCCCGAGCTCCGTGGCGAGATGGCGATAGACGTGGAACATCGCCTCGCTGGACCGGCCGTAGAACTTGTCGCGGCCGCGCTTGTAGGGCTCGAAGATCTGGTCGTCGCTGAGCTCGGCGGGCGTCTTGCCGGAGATCTTGCGCACCGCCTCGATCACGCCGGTCTCGAAATCGATCAGGGTGCCGACGACGTCGAAGGTGAGAACCTTGAAATTGCTGAACGCGGCTTGGGTCGACATGTCGTTTCTTCTCTCGGTTGGACAGGGCTTGAATCAGTCCACCCTGGGCACGACGATGGTGTCCTCGGGGTGAAGGGTGACGGTGAGGCGGCCGCCGAGCGGCGGGATGCGGCTATAGGCCTGGTGATAGCTCGGCTGGCGCAGGCTGAGCGCGATGCCGTCGGCAAGCGAAAGGAAGATGCGCAGGCTCTCGCCCTGATAGACGATGTCGGTGACCGTTCCGGTCAGCCGGTTGCAGGCGCCGTCCTGCGCACCGTCGTCGATCAGGAGCTTCTCGCTGTGCACGGCGAGCATCAGGGCGTCGCCGTCCGGGATGAGGCGGGCGCTGCGCAGCAGCGCATTGCCGAGCGCCACGCTGGAGGCATCGACGCGGCGGACGGGAAGCATCGTCGCCTCGCCGATGAAGCTCGCGACGAAGGAATCGGCGGGATGGTCGTGCAGCCGCTCGGGCACGTCGATCTGGATCAGCCGGCCGTCCTTCATGACGGCGACGCGATCGCTCATGGTCAGCGCCTCGCGCTGGTCATGGGTGACATAGATGATGGTGGCCTGGATGCGGCGGTGCAGCGCGCGCAGCTCGATCTGCATGGATTCGCGCAGCTGCTTGTCGAGCGCGGAGAGCGGCTCGTCCATCAGGATCAGGCGCGGCTCGAAGATCATGGCGCGCGCCAGCGCCACGCGCTGGCGCTGGCCGCCGGAGAGCTGCGCGATGCCGCGCTCCTCGTAGCCGGAAAGCCCGACCATGCCGAGTGCAGCGCGCACCTTGTCGGGCCAGCTGGCTTTCGGCAGGCGGCGCGCACGCAGGGGAAAGGCGACGTTCTCGCCGACGCTCATATGCGGGAACAGCGCGTAGTTCTGGAACACCACACCGATGTCCCGCTTGTGCGGCGGCATGTAGGTGACGTCTCGGCCGCCGAACAGGATCGTGCCTGACGTTGGCAGGATGAAGCCGCCCAAAATGCCGAGCAGCGTGGTCTTGCCCGAGCCGGAGGGGCCGAGCAGCGAGACGAACTCGCCGGCGCCGACATTGAGCGAGACGTCGTCGAGAGCGCGAACGGCGCCATACGCCTTGCTCGCGGACCTGATCTCGACGCTTTCCGCTCGTTTGTCCAACGATCGACCTCGCCCGTCCCTGCAATGGCGTGCCTCACTGCGCGCCATAAGCCTGCTTTATAGACAGCATTCCGGAGCATTCAGTGGCGCAGCGTGCGCTGCACCAAATCCTTGCCCGAACACCCTGTCTTTAGGCTGTGATGCCGATGACACCAGACTTGGCAAAATCCGGCAATTGCCAAATTCTCACCGCGCCCATAACATGACGTTATGCCTGAGCTCCGCCGCATGCTGCCGTCGAGCAACGCCCTGTTCGTCTTCGACGCGGCGGCGCGCAATGGCAGCTTCACGGCCGCCGCCGCGGAATTGAACGTGACGCAGCCTGCGGTGAGCCGGATGCTCGGCCAGCTCGAGGAGCATCTCGGCGTCCGCCTGTTCGACCGCACAGCGGGCCGCGCCGTGCTCACCGAGGAAGGCGAGCTGTTGTACCGCCGCGTGCTCGACGGCTTTCGCAGCATCGAGAGCGGCCTCGTCGAGATCGAGCGGCGCCGCAAGGGTACCGAGACGGTGACGCTGTCGGTCTCCTCCGCCTTCACCACGCATTGGCTGATGCCGCGCATCGACAAGCTGCAGAAGCAGTTTCCGCAAGTCGACCTGCGCTTCCAGCTGATCTCCGGCGCACTGCGCGGGCCGGTGGAGAATGTCGACCTCGGCATGCGCTTTCGCGATCGCGAGGAGCCGCCCTCCGGCGGCACGCTCGTGATGAAGGAAGTGATGCTGCCGATGTGCAGCCCCTCCTATCTCGGCGCAACCGATCCCGCCGAGGGCAACACCATCATCCGCCTCGCCGAGACGCCGGGCGACTGGGCCGCGGATTATGCATCGCTGCTCACCGGACGCCGCGGCGCGGCCAAGGGGCTGAGCTTTACGGATTATGCCGTCGTGGTGCAGGCCGCCCTGCTCGGCCAGGGCATCGCGCTCGGCTGGCTGACCGTCACCTCGCACTGGCTGCTCACCGGCGCGCTGGTGCCGGCCTCCGACCGGCTGACCACCACGCGCCGCATCTGCGAATTCCTGCCGCCCCGCAACCGGCCGATGCGCCCGATCGCCGCCGAGATCCGCGACTGGATCATCACGCAGATGCACAGCGAGATCGCCGCGATCCACAAGCTCTATCCGAAGCTCGGCGCGATGGACGCGTGTTATTAGGTGGCGGAGCCGCAATCGAACGTCCGCAACAGGTCGTCATGCCCGGGCTTGTCCCGGCCATCCACGTTCTCGGTGCGGCGTGGCTAGACGTGGATGGCCGGGACAAGCCCGGCCATGACGTTGTGGAGGCGTCGGACCCCCTCCTTCCACGTCATGACGAGAGAGCTTTTCCCTACCGATGCTCGATCGCGCGGATCGCGCCGCGCAGTTCGGCGAGGCCGCGGAGGCGGCCGATCGCGGTGTAGCCGGGGTTGGTGCGCTTGGTGGCGGCGAGATCGTCGAGCATGCGGTGGCCGTGGTCGGGCCGGAACACGATTTGCTTGTCGGGCGAACGCTTCGCGTTCTCCTTCAGCAGCGCCTTGAGCACGGCGACCATGTCGACGTCGCCGTCGAGATGATCGGACTCGTAGAACGACAGCCCGTCCGCCTCGCGCTTGGTTGCACGCAGATGCGCAAAGGCGATGCGGGGGCCGAAGCGCTCGGCCATTTCAGGCAGATTGTTCTCCGCGCGCACGCCGAGCGAACCGGTGCACAGGCAGATGCCGTTCGCCTTGGACGGCACCGCGTCGAACAGCGCCTGATAGTCGGCGGCTGACGAGGCAATGCGCGGCAGACCGAACAGCGGGCGCGGCGGATCGTCGGGATGCAGGGTCAGGGACACTCCGAGCTGCTCGGCCACCGGCGTCACCCGCGCCAGGAACTCGGCGAGATGCTGCCTCAGGATCTCAGGCGTGATGTCGCGATAGGTCTCCAGCCGGTCGCGGAATTGCGGAATGGTCATCGGCTCGGTGGTCGAGCCCGGCAGCGCGCTTGCGATGACCATGACGAGATAGTCGATATCCGCCTGGCTCATCTTCTCGAACAGCGCCTTCGCGCGGGCCTGCTGCTCGGGTGAGTACTCCTGCACCGCGGCGGGCCGCTTCAGGATATGCAGCTCGAAGGCGGCAAAGCGGTCCTGGTCGAAGCGCATGGCGCGGGCGCCATTTGGCAGCTCCCACTCCAGGTCAGTGCGGCACCAGTCGACGACAGGCATGAAATTGTAGCAGATGATCTTGATGCCGGAGGCGGCGACCGCTTCCATGCTCGCGATCCACGCCTCGATCGACTTCGTCGCCTTACCGCCGAGACGCTTGACGTCATCGGGGATCGGAATCGATTCCACCACCGACCATGTCAGCTTTGAGCGGCCGGGCTGGCCGTTCTCGATGAAGTTCTTGCGCTCCTCGACCGCCTTGCGCGTCCAGGCTTCCCCGATCGGCACCTGATGCAGCGCCGAGACGATATCGCTCGCACCGGCCTGCCTGACATCGTCGAGCGAGACCGGATCATCAGGCCCGTACCAGCGCCAACCTTCGAGCATCATCTGGTCTCTCCACTCAGTTCGCGGTCAATACGACCTTGACGCTCTGCGAGCGGTCGAGCGCCAGCCGCAGCGCGTCGGGCGCGGTCGACAGCGGACGCTCGGCGGTGACCAGCGACAGCACGTCGACACTGCCGGCCGAAATCAGCTCCACCGCGGTCATGAATTCGAAGCCGAAGCGGAACGAGCCGCGCAGGTCGATCTCCTTCGCCATCACCGCGTTCGACGGCGTCGGGATCTGGCCGCCCGGCAGATTGCCGATCTGCACCACCACGCCGCCGCGCCTGACGATGCCGATGGCACTGGCAAGGCCCGCGGCGGTGCCCGAAACTTCAAAGGCGACATCGTAAGGACGTGCCGCGGCCTGCGCCTTCAGGCCTTCCTCGCCAGCCGAGACGTTCTCGACATGCGAGGCGCCGAGCCTGGTCGCGAAGGCCAGCGGCGCCGGCGCGATGTCGGCGACCGTGATATCGGCCATGCCGGCGCGGTGCGCGGCGAGCATGGTCAGAAGCCCGATCGGGCCGGCACCGAAGATGATGCCGCGCTTGCCCTCGATATTGCCGGCGCGCGCGACTGCGTGCAGGCAGACCGCGAGCGGCTCGGCGAGCGCCGCGGCCTGGTACGACACGTGGTCCGGGATCTTCACGCATTGCGCGGGGACCGCATCGAAATAATTGGCGAAGCCGCCCTGCATGTGCGGCGTCTTCGAGGCCGAGCCCATGAAGTAGATGTTCTCGCACAAATTCGGCCGGCCCTCGCGGCAGGCGACGCAATGGCCGCACCAGCGCGACGGATTGACGGCGACGCGGTCACCGACCTTCAGGTTCGCTGCGGTGCCGGAGATCTCCACGACCTCGCCCGAGATCTCGTGGCCGAGCACCAGCGGCGACTTCACCACGAAGTCGCCGGTCCGGGCATGGCGGAAGTAATGCATGTCAGAGCCGCAGATGCCGCCGGCACCGAAGCGGATACGCACCATGCCAGATGCCAGCTTGCCGAGCGGATGCTCGACCATGCGCAGATCTTCGGGGCCGAACAAGGTTGCGGCGAGAGCAGTCGAGGTCATTTGGAGAGTCCCATGTATTTCGGCAGCCAGAGGGTCAGGTCGGGGATGTAAGTGATCGCCATCAGCGCAAGCATCAGCGGCACCAGCCAGGGCAAGATCGCCACCGTCGTGCGCTCGACCGAGAGTTTTGCCACGCGGGCGAGCACGAACAGCACCATCCCGAGCGGCGGATGCAACAGGCCGATCATCAGGTTGAGCGTCATGATCAGGCCGAAGTGGATCGGGTCGATGCCGAGCTTGAGCACGATCGGCAGCAGGATCGGCACCAGGATGGTGATCGCCGCCGTGGTGTCGATGAAGCAGCCGACGAACAGGATCAGGACGTTGGCGAGCGCCAGGAACACCCATTTGTTGTGGGTGATGCTGAGCATCCAGTCCGACAGCATCTGTGCAGCCTGCGACACCGTCAGCAGCCAGGCGAAGATCGAGGCTGCGGTGACGATGAACAGCACCGAGGCCGTGGTCTCGATGGTGTCGAAAGTCGCCTTGGCAACGGTCTGAAACGTCATGGTGCGGTAGCGAACGAGACCGAGGAACAGCGACCAGATCACCGCGGCAACAGCGGCTTCCGTCGGCGTGAACCAGCCCAGCGTCATGCCGCCGATCAGGATCACCGGCGCCATCAGCGCCATCACCGCCGAGAAGTCGAAGTACCAGTCGATGATCAGCAGCGTGCCGAGGCCGATCGCAACCGCCATGTTGACCGATAGGCCGGCGAGCACCATCAGCCAGATCGCCATCGGGAACGACAGCACGATGAGGATCTCGAGACCGGCCGAGCCGAGCTGCGGCCAGGAGAACGGCGTGTCGCTGCCCCATTTGTTCTTGTGCGCGAAATAGGTGACGGTCGCCATCATGAACAGCGTCAGGACGACGCCGGGGATGACGCCGCCCAAAAACAGCGCGCCGATCGAGACGTTGGCCATCATGCCGTAGATCACGAAGGGCAGCGATGGCGGAATGATCGGCCCGAGCGTGGCGGACGCCGCGGTGACACCGACCGAGAATTCGGTGGAGTAGCCGTGGTCCTTCATCGCCTTGATCTCGATGGTGCCGAGACCGGCGGCGTCCGCGATGGCGGTGCCGGACATGCCGGAGAAGATCACCGAGCCGATGATGTTGACGTGGCCGAGGCCGCCGCGCATCCAGCCCACCAGCGCGACCGCGAATTTGTAGATGCGCCCGGTGACGCCGGCGATGTTCATGAGATTGCCGGCCAGGATGAAGAACGGCACGGCGAGTAGCGGAAAGCTCTCGACGCCGGCGATCATGCGCTGCGCCAGCGTGACGTCGGGCGTCACGCCGCTGACCAGGATGTAGAGCAGCGACGACGCGGCCATGGCAATCGCCACGGGAACGCCGAGCAGCATCAGGATGAGAAAGCCTCCGAGCAACAGCAGCATGGTCTTATCCTTCCGATCCGTCGTAGGCACCGGGTCGTTCGAGGACCGAATAGCCCTGCCGCCAGTTCTGTATTGCCACCTGCACGGAGCGCGCGAACATCAGCACGAAGCCGAGCAGCACGGCGTAATAGACGTAGTCCTTGCGAAAATTGATCGTGGTCATCTGCTCGTCGCCGATGATCTGGATGTAGACCCAGACCAGCTTGATGGCGTAGCCGAAGAAGGCGAGCCGGATCAGGTCGATCACGGTCGACAGCGCGCGCCCCACGGGTTGCGGCAGATAGCGGTAGAGGAGGTCGACCTGGATGTGCCGCGACAGCCGCACGCACATCGAGGCGCCGATGAAGACCACGCCGATCAGGCAATAGGTCGCGATCTCCTCGGTCCAGGCGTAGCTGTCGTTGAGCACGTAGCGGGTGAAGAACTGCAGGAAGACGGCAAGCGCCATCGCCCAGAAGATGGCGAGCGCCACCCAGTCCTCGAACGCGTAGACGCCGAGATCGACCTTCGGCGTCGCCTCCTCCTCGAAGGTATGGGCGATCTCGTCCGCGGTGATCTGCCGGTGGATTTCGGCGATGGACATGGGGTTGCTCCTGAAAACCTGAACGTCGTTCCGGGGCTCGCGAAGCGAGAACCCGGAACCTCGAGATTCCGGGTTCGGTGCTCGGACCGGGCTGTGCCCGGTCCTGCGCGCCGCCCCGGAATGACAGTCAGTGCTATTTCACCGCCTGGATCTTTTCCCAGTCGGCCTTGCGGTAGCCAAAGGTCTCGAACGCGACGTTCTTCAGCACGGTGTCGCGGAACTCGTTCTTGTCGACCTCGGTCACGGTCAGGCCCTTCTCCTTGAAGAAGGCGACCAGCTTGGCTTCGTTCTGCTTGATCTCGCCGGTGGCCTTGGCGGCGGCTTCCTGCGCCACTTCGGTGAAGATCTTCTTGTCCTCGTCGGACAGCTTCTTCCACAGCGCGCCGGCGATCACGGTGTTGAGGTGATCGACGATATGGCCGGTCAGCACGATGTGCTTCTGCACCTCGTAGAACTTCTTGGCCTCGATCGTGGTCAACGGGTTCTCCTGCGCCTCGACGGTGCCGTTCTGGAGCGCCAGATAGACTTCGGCGAAGGCGATCGGCGCGGTGTTGGCGCCGCAGGCGCGCGGCATCGCGAGATAGGCCGGCACGTCAGGCACGCGCATCTTCAGGCCCTTCATGTCGGCGCAGGTCTTGATCGGCTTGTTCGACGAGGTCTGGCGCACGCCGTAATAGGTCACCGCGACGATGTGGTGGCCGCTCTTGTCCTCATAGCCCTTGGCGAGCTCCTTGAAGATGTCGCTCTTGGTGTAGGCGAGCAGATGGTCGGCATCGCGGAAGGTGTAGGGATAATAGGTCACGCCGATCGGCGGGAAGCTCTTGGCCGCGAAGCTCGAGCCGGAGATGATGATGTCGACCGAGCCGAGCGACAGGCCCTGGTTGATGTCGGCCTCCTTGCCGAGCTGCGAGGCCGGATAGACGTCGATCGCATAGCGCCCGTTGGTGCGCTTGTTGATCTCCTGTGCGGCCCACACGGACGCGGTGTGGAACGGCTCCGAGGTCTCGTAGACATGGGCCCATTTGAGCTTGGTCTGCGCCATGCCGGCCTGGGTGGCAGCCAATAGCGCGGCAGCCGAAATTACTGCTGCAATCGTCATTTTCTTCAACACTGACTTTTCCTCCATTGTTCAAGTCTGCTTCTTGTTCGCCCGCGTCCGAGGCGGATGCGGGCCGCCCAATCTCATCGCCGGGTGCCGCCGCCCCTAGTGCGCTTCTTCTTCGGCGCAGGTTTAGGTCTTGCCGGCGACCGCGCCGCCCGGCTTCGCCCCGAAGCCGGTCCTGCCGCGGTCTCGGCACCGAAATTCTGCGCGAAGCGCTCCTGCGACCGCGCCAGATGGGTGCGCATCGCCTCGCGCGCGGCGTCGTGATCATGCGCCGCGATCGCCTCGCGTACGGCGCGGTGCTCGTCGAGCGCGGTGCGCCAGGTGCCGGGGCTCTCGAAATAATGCGCAAGCTGCGCGAAATAGGGATTGAGGCGCTGGTCGAACAGTTCGCCGACCACGCGCACCAGAACGGCATTGCCGAGACTGCCGGCGATCGCGACGTGGAAGGCGCGGTCGTGCACCATCGAGGCTTCGCCGGGATGCTCGACCTTCTCCATCGCGAGCAGCGACGCGTCGATGCGGGCGATGTCGTCTTTGGTCGCGACGCGCGCGGCCTGTTCGGCGATGGCACTTTCGAGGAATTCGCGGGCGCGCAGCAGCTCGAACGGCCCCTCGATGACGGCGGCGGCTGCGGGCGCGGCGATTGCGGCGGGCTCGATCACATAGATGCCGGAGCCGACCCGGATGCGCAGGCGCCCTTCGACCTCGAGCGCGATCAAGGCTTCGCGCACCGTCGGCCTGGACACCTTGAGCTGCTCGGCGAGTTCGCGCTCGGTCGGCAAGCGGCTGCCGACCGCGTACTCGCCGCTGTCGATCAGGCTTCGCAATTGATCGGCGACCTGGCGATAAAGCCGTCTCGCCTCCACAGCTTCCAGCGGCACGCTGGTCCTCCCGAAAGGGTCGCGCGGGGCCTTGTCGGCCCGCGGCCCGCCAATTTTGGAAAATTGGTCTTACCAATTGACCGAAGCATTGACCTGATCCAGGCGCCATGTCAAGCAGCGGCAAAGCAAAGGGGAGACGTCCATGCGCCCAGGTTCCGTGCGTCTTGGCAGCGCCAATCTCGACCGGTTGCCGCCGGCCGTCCGCCGCCCGGCCTACGACCGCTCGCGCATTTCACCCGGCATCGTGCATCTCGGCCTCGGCGCCTTTCATCGCGCACATCAGGCCGTCGTCATCGACGATTGCCTTGCTGGCGGCAGCTCGTCCTGGGGCATCATCGGCGCCAGCTTGCGCAGCCCGGACACGCGCGATGCCCTCGCCCCGCAGGATCATCTCTACACGGTTGCCGTACGCGCCACTGAGGGCACCGAGCATCGCGTGATCGGCGCGCTGCTCGACAGCGTCGTCGCGCGCGAGAACCCGGCAGCGCTGGTCGAGCGGATGGCCGATCCCGCCACCCGCATCGTCTCGCTGACGGTCACAGAGAAGGGCTATTGCCACACGCCGCAGACCGGCGATCTCGACGAGCGGCATCCCGACGTCGTGCACGATTTGAACAATTTCGACGCGCCGCGCTCGGCGCCCGGCTTCATCGTCGCTGCGCTGGCACGGCGGCGCGCGCTGGGCGCCTTGCCCTTCACCGTGCTGTGCTGCGACAACCTCGCTGCCAACGGCCACACCGTGCAGCGCATCGTGACGCAGTTCGCCGCGCTCCGCTCCAGGGAACTCGGCAAGTGGATCGCGGACAATGCCGCCTTCCCCTCGACCATGGTCGACCGCATCGTTCCTGAAACGACGGATGCCGACCGCGATGCCGTCTCGAACGCGCTGGGCTTTCGCGACGCCTGGCCTGTGATGACCGAGCCTTTCACGCAATGGGTGGTCGAGGACCGCTTCACCGCCGGCCGGCCCGACCTTGCCGCCGCCGGCGTCGAGCTCGTCACCGACGTCAAGCCGTTCGAGCTGATGAAGCTGCGGCTGCTCAATGCCAGCCATTCGGCGCTGGCCTATCTCGGCTATCTCGCGGGCTATGAGACCATCGCGGACACCATGCAGGATCCGCATTTCGCGCGCCTCGCCGCGCGCGTGATGGAGAACGCGGCGCTGACGCTGACGATGCCTGCCGGCACCGACCTTGCCGCCTATCGCGCCTCGCTGCTCGAGCGCTTCTCCAACCCGGCGCTGCATCACCGCACCTGGCAGATCGCGATGGACGGCTCGCAAAAGCTGCCGCAGCGGCTGCTCGGCGCGATGCAGGACCGCCTCGCCAAGAACCTGCCGATCGCAACGCATGCGCTCGCGGTTGCCGGCTGGATGCGCTACGTCACCGCAACGGACGAACAGGGCCGCGCCATCGACGTGCGCGATCCCCTTGCCGGCGAGCTCGCCGCGCTGGCGCGCGAGGCAGGGCCGGTTGCCGAGCGGCTCGCGCCCGCATTGCTTGGGGTGGAAAAAGTGTTCGGGCCGCTGGGTGCCGAGCCGCGGCTGCGCGAGGCCGTGACGACGGCGCTCGGCGGTCTATACAAGCACGGTGCGCGGCGGGCGGTGGAGATGCTGGTCTCGGCCTGAGCGGGACAATGCTGCACTGCGGTCCAAATCGGACACCAGGCCGAACGGAAGTCGCGCTTGCTTTTTGTCTGTCCTTGCCGCACCGGGGAAGCATGACAAAGGACACCAAGGTCATCGCCGCCAACGCGGCCTTCTACGCCGCCTTTTCGGCCGGCGATTTCGACGGCATGGAACGGATGTGGGCGGACGACGACGCCATTTCCTGCATCCATCCCGGCTGGCCGGCGATCATCGGCCGCGCCACCGTGATCGGGAGCTGGCGCGACATCCTGCAAAATCCTGAAAGACCGCAGATCGTCTGCGCCGAGCCGCAGGCGATCGTCGACGGCGACAGCGCCCGCGTGCTCTGCATCGAGATCGTCGACGGCACCGCTCTGGCCGCCGCCAACCATTTCCGCCGCGTCGGCGACGATTGGCTTCTGGTGCATCACCAATCGAGCCCGATTGCGCAGATTGTCGAGCAGGCTGAAGACGATAGAACGAGCCACAGGGTGCACTGACCGCGATGGTCACGCTGCCGTGATCTACTGTGCATGGGGTTGTTTTCCGAATTTTTGGTTGGCGGCCAGTTCCGACAGGTCGTCCAGCACGCACCGCGCCGCGCTGAAATCCTCGTCCCGGAAAAACATGCTGCGGGTGATCAGGACCGGAATGCCGGCGCGTGAAGCCGAGATCAGCCCATTGGCGGAATCCTCGATGGCAACGCACGCGGCCGCGCCCAGCTTCAGCCGCGCCAGCGTTTCGAGATAGACGTCCGGCGCCGGCTTCTTGTGGCTGACATCGTCGCCGGCGACGATGGTATCGAACGCCGCGGCCCAGCTCGCGCCCAGCGCCTGCGACAGCAGCGCATCGATGTTGCCGTGCGAGGTCGTGGTCGCGATCGCAAGCCGCTGACCGCGCGCCTTTGCCGCGGCGAGCAGCTCGATCACGCCCGGCCGCAGCGGACAGCAGCCGGTTTCGATCAGCTCGGCATAATGCGCGGTCTTGATGCGGTGAAGCTCGGCAATGTCCGCATCCGTCAGGGGTGAGGCCGTGTCCAGCCTTCCGTGATAGGCGCGCATGCGCTCCTTGCCGCCGGTCACCCGCAGCAGGTCCTTGTAGACCGTGCGGTCCCACTGCCAGTCGAGACCGTGGCGGGCGAAGGCGTGGTTGAAGGCCTGCCGATGCAGCTCCTCGGTCTCGGCCAGGGTGCCGTCGACATCGAAAATGAGCGCGGCCGCGCGCCGGATCAGCTCATCCGCCGGCACTGAGACGAGCGCTTCTGCCTGCATGATCGGTGCCTCCCTTTGACAGCCGACCATCGCCCGGCGCATGAGGCGAGACAAATCGCAATATCTTTTGCCGGACCCAAAAATCTCTTATGAGCGAAGGGCGCGCGATGGCGCGGAGGGGAACTTCGACCACTCACGGGAGACGCATGCGGCTCTTCATCCTTGGCCTCGGCTACAGCGTCCAGCACTTCGTCCACCGGTTCGGCGGCGGCTTCTCCCATGTCGCCGGCACCGTGCGCGATCCCGCAAAGCGGGACGACCTTGCCGGCATTGAGGTGCACGGCTTTTCCGGTGAGCGCCCCGCACGCGCGACGGTCGAGCAGGTTCGCGACGCCGATGTGCTTCTGGTGTCGATCCCGCCCGGCCCCGCCGGCGACCCCGCCATCGCAGCGTTCGGCGACGTGCTGGCGGCCGGCCGCCGCAAGATCGTCTATCTCTCCACCATCGGCGTTTACGGTGATCACGGCGGCGGCTGGGTCGACGAGACTACGCCGCCGCAGTCGACACTCGACCGCGCCCGCATGCGGGTCGCCGCCGAGCAGGCCTGGATGGACATTGCGCATGGCGATGCGGCGATCCTGCGGCTTGCCGGAATCTATGGTCCCGGCCGCAATGCGCTGGCGACATTGCGCGCGGGAACGGCCCGCCGCATCGTCAAGCCCGGACAGATCTTCAACCGCATCCATGTCGACGACATCGCGAGCGCGATCATGGCGGCGATCCCGCACCAGGGTGGCGGCACCTGGAACGTCTGCGATGACGAGCCGACGCCGCCGCAGGACGTGATCGCCTATGCCGCACAGCTGATGGGCGTTGCGCCGCCGCCCGAAGAGGATTTCGCCACCGCCGAGATGTCGGCGATGGCGCGGAGCTTCTATGCCAGCAGCGCCCGCGTCTCCAATGCGAAACTGAAGCACGAGCTCGGCATCGCGCTGGTCCACCCGACCTATCGGCACGGCCTCGACGCGCTGTGGCGCGCGGGCGAAGGACAATAGGGATTCCGACGCGGCCGCGCCTCCCAGACATGCCGGCCGCGCGCTTGACTTCGTCGCAGCGCGGTCGTGATCTAGGCGTCGAGCGAGCCAGCACCTCAAGAGCTCGCCTCCTGGGAGGACGCAATGAACAAGACGATCGCCATGGTCGCGGCGGCTGCCGTCATCACGCTCGGTGCAGCGCGCGCCGCACCGCTGCCCGAAGCCAACCCCGACGATGTCGGCTTTTCCAGGCAGGGGCTCACCCGTCTCGACGATTTCTTCGCACGCGAGATCGCCGCCAAGCGCGTCCCCGGCGCGGTCGTCGCCATCGCGCGTGACGGCAAGCTGGTGCACTACAAGGCCTATGGCATGCTCGACCCGGACAAGGGCACGCCGATGCCCATCGACGCGATCTTCGCGCTGGCCTCGATGACCAAGCCGATGGCGGCGGTCGCGGGCTTGACGCTGATGGAGCAGGGCCGGCTGCCGTTGCAGGCCAAGCTGTCGAACTACTATCCCGCTTTTGCCGACATGAAGGTCGGCGTGACCGAGGCCAACGGCGCGCTCAAGCTCGAGCCGCAGGCCTCGCCGATCTTCATCCACGATCTCTACCGGCATACGTCGGGATTGATGTATGGCGGCAGGCCGGACTCATCGAGCCCGGTGGCGCGGCAATATCCTGACGGCACAGCGCCCGCGATCGAAGGCGACACCCAGGCCTTCATCGATCGCATCACAAAGCTGCCGCTGGCGCATCAGCCCTCGACCGAGTTCGAATACGGCTTCTCGATCGACGTCCTCGGCGCGGTCGTCGAGAAGGTGAGCGAGCAGAAGCTCGGCGACTATCTCGCCGCCAATGTCTGGCAGCCGCTCGGCATGAAGGACGCAACCTTCCATCCGACCGACGCGCAGCGCCCTCGCCTCGCCCGCCCCTTTGCCAACGATCCGCTGACCGGCAAGCCGCAATCCATCAAGCTGCTGGACACGCCGACCAAGTTCGACTGCGGCGGCGCCTGCTCGTTTGCGACGATCGGCGACTACATCCGCTTCGGCCAGATGCTGCTCAACGGCGGCGAGCTCGACGGCCAGCGCATCCTCTCGCCCAAGACCGTGCACCACATGACGACCAATCATCTCGGTCCCGAGATCAAGAACAACGTGGCGAACATCGAGCCGCATCGCGCCGGCTTCGGCTTCGGCCTTTCGGTTGCCGTCCGCACCGGCGAGGGCCTGTCGTCGGTGCCCGGCAATCCCGGCGAATTCACCTGGAACGGTGCCTACGGAACGCAGTTCTTCTGCGACCCCAAGGAGCGTCTCGTCGTCGTGGTGGGGACGGCCGCGCCCGGCGAGCTCAGGAAATATTATCGCGAGCAGGTCCAGGACATCGTCTATGGCGCGATGACGAAGTGAGACCTCGCTGAAGGAGAAAGGGCGGCCGCCAGGACCGCCCTTTTGCCTTGACCAGGCGTCAGCTCAGGACGCCGTATTTCTTGAACCAGGCCTCCGCCTGCTTCCAGGCATCCTCCGCCGCATCCTTGCGATAGCTGCCGCGGTAATCGGCATGGAAGCCGTGCGGCGCGTCGGGATAGATCTTGAATTCGGCGGTCTTCTTGTTCTCGGCCAGCGCGGCCTTCATCTGCTCGACCTGCGCGACGGGAATGCCGGTATCGGCACCGCCGTAGAGGCCGAGCACCGGCGCCTTCATCTCGGGCGCGAGCTGCATCGGGCTCTTCGGCCACAGCGGATTGGCGGGATCGACCACCGTGCCGTAGAAGGCAACGCCGGCCTTGAGCGCGCCGCTGTGGGCGGCGTATTCCCAGACCGTGCGGCCGCCGCGGCAGAAACCGATGACGCCGAGCTTGGCAGTGTCGCCGCCCTGCGATCCCGCCCACGCCGCCGTCGCGTCGAGATCGGACAGCAGCTCGGCGTCCGGCTTGGCGTTGACGATCGGCAGCAGGTCCTTGATGTCGGTGATCTTGGTGAGGTCGACGCCCTTGCGGAAATAGTAGTCAGGCGCGACTGCGAACGCGCCGAGCTTGGCGAGGCGCCGCGTCACGTCCTTGACGTATTCGTGGAGGCCGAAAATCTCCATCGCCACGATGATCACCGGCGCCTTGGTGTTGCCGGCGGGGCGGGCGAAATAGGCGGGCATCTCTTCGGAACCGACCTTGATCTTGGCCTCGCCGACCTGGAGACCATTGCTGTCGGTCGTGATCGGCTCGGCGCGCACGGGGCCGGCCGCAAGCGTGTAACCGGCAGCGACCGCCGCAGTGGCGCTCATGAATCCGCGGCGCGAGACCGGGGCGACCTTCGTCAGCCCGACGACGTCGGACGTCATGGTGGTTTCCAAGCTCATCGGCCTATCCCTTCCTGCTCGCATGGTGGCTTCTCCCTTCGGCGAGGCATTCGCCGATACTTGCCGGCGAAACGCAAATCACCAGCCTGCGAGCCCGCGCGCTGTCAGGCCGGCCCCTGCCGCCGTTCCGCCTGCGCTGTTTCCAACGTTGGACGGCGCCGCTGCTCGCGTGCCGAAGGCGCTCTGACATTTCCAGGACCGCCGATGTGCCGGACTTAACCATCTAGCCGCATTGCATCGCAACATCCATTAACCGAAAAGGAGGGTTCTCGCCTCGGCGGCCGTCGCACCGAACGCTGCAGGTGATGTGCGTGTTCGCGCATTCGGCACCCCTCATCCGCAACAAATGGGCGGCCGGGTGGCCCCAATGACACATCATGTTGCTCGCCCCTCGCACATCGCTGTCAAACACGCGGCGAGCCGTCGTGATTTGACTGAAATTTTCAGATGACTTGAGTCGCGCGGTTTACTCGAACTTTCTTTGTGACGCCCTAGTTCCACGGCCGGAAGTTCCATCTCCCGCTACCGGCCGAAGGGCCACCCCTTGGGACTTCCTTCTCGTCCGCCCAGATTGCGCTACCCAAGGCTCAATTGAATAAAGCTTTATCCGACCCGGAATTAAGATGAATTTGGCTCGTGAATCGATTGAACTGTTGGAGCAGGTCGCACGCATCCTGTGGTTCGAAGGCACCAAGCATGGCTTGCGCGACCGCGAGTGGATGGCGCTGAGATTCCTCTCCCGTGCCAACCGCTTTTCCCGAACGCCTTCGGCGCTCGCGAGTTACGTCGGAACCACGCGCGGCACCGCCTCGTTCATCATCGGGGAGCTCGAGCGGCTCGGTTATCTCGAGCGGAAGCGCTCGGCGACGGACAAGCGCTCGGTGATGTTGAGCGTGACGCAGCAGGGCAAGAAGTTCCTGGTGCGCGACCCCGTCAACGTTCTCGTCGAGGCGATTGCCGGGCTCGACGACGAGGTCAAGATCCGCTTCCGCGATACGTTCCGGCATGTGCTGGATCAGTCGGACGCAGCCGAGCAGCGCCACCACACCGACGTTTGCAAACGATGCATCTTTCTCCGGGAAGAGCGCACCGGCACGGACAGCAAGGCAACGGCCGAATTCAGCTGTCGCCTGTTTCGCTCGCCGATCGCGGAGGCGGAGGTCGATCTGCTGTGCACCAGCTTCGAGCATCATCGCCAATAGAAGACGGGGTGCGCTTCAGGGCGTCGCCTTGCGTGACGAATAGACGACGCCGCCGCTGGTCTCGACAACCAGACGCCCGTTCTCGCTCCTGATCTCCTCGATGCGGCCGAGGCCGGGCACCTGCTGTCCCAGCACCGCCTCGATGACGCCGTTCGGGCTCTGCAGGATCGCGATTCCTTCATAGGCCTGGCGGACCGACCAGCCCTTGATCACCTTCCGCGGTGCCGATGCACGCTCGGACGGCGCGACCGAGCCCGTGAACTCGGGCGCCGCGACCGAGGCCATCATCGCCCCCTGCTGCGACGACGGCTGCGATTGCACTGCCGCGGGCGCGGGCACCGGCGCCTGGACCTGCACCTGGGCGAGCTTGTCGAGCTTCGCCGTCGAGGACGAGCTGACCCGCTCGATGCGGTCCAAATTCTCGGCAAACCTGCCGAAGCGGTCGTTGGTTGCCTTGCTCGACTGATCGACCGCGGTGCGCAGGCCGTCGAGATTTTCCGACACGCCCAACACCTGCTTGCGAAGCTGCGCGACGGTCTCGCGCAGAATCCTGATCTCGGTATTGGCCGCAACGTTGTTCTGGGCGGGCTGCGTGGTGAGATAGGCGATCACGCCGGTGCAGGCGCAGACCACGAGGATGGCGGCGCCCGCCAATGTTGCGAGCGGCACAACCCAGGTCGGACGCGGCGGCGGCGGCTTGGCCACGATCACGGCCGGCTTCATCACGGTTTGCGGGGGCTTGGGTATCGCCATCTTGTCGAGACGCGCCTTGGCGCGAATACGCTTCAGTCCCTCGAGCGCTTCCTTCGCGAGAGCTTCGTCGCTCGCCGCGGCCGAGACACGCTTTGCGCTCGCCGCAGGCTTGGTCGCGTGCGCCGTATTGTCCTTCATATCGCGCGGCTCGGCAGCCGGCTTCGCCGTCGCGGAAACATCAGCGGTCGCGTTGGGACGAGCTTGTCCATCGGACAACATGTGAGAATGCTCCGTTCGGTTCGATCTGTCGAACGGTGACGTTATTTGTCGAAGCTTGCCTGAAACGTGCGCATCCGAAGATCTTCATCGCGCGCGATGCGACGTCGCACGCGTCAATCGCGTCACGCACGTGGCGAGAGTGCGACTCGAAAGACACACCCTCGCCAAGATTTCGCCAAGCTGGAGTCTCGCCGCCGTACATGAGTCGAATTGTCGCATGTGGAAAAGCAAGTCTCGGAGTCAATCCCGGGTTGAAAAACCCTCAATTTACATGACTCGCGGCACCCCTCGAAATAGCTGTAATTGTACGGGGATACGGAACTATAGAACCATCACCGTGCAAAACTAGTTCAATTTCCAAATCAACTGATGCGATCGAATATATCAAGAAACAACCTGAAACGAATCAACAGCATCAAACACACATAGCAATCGCTTTCTTTCGCACGCTTGATCGGAAATCGGCAATCGTTACGGTCCTATCAAGTGATTCTCGCCAGTTGGCGAGGAGATCGGCAGAGTTCAGTAGCGTTCGAACGCGATGAGCAACGTGGCGCAACCGTTCTAGGTCGTTTCTCAATTCGCTCCGCGAGGTGATCCGCAAGACACCCGCCGAGCCTCACACAGTAAGCGTTCAGTATCGAGTCGAAGTAGCAGGCCTGCGAGACGCAGGCACTGAATGCGTAGGGCTGCCCGCGAATATCGAAACCATAACAACGGTTCGCGGGAAGGAATGTCGTCAAACAGCACGTTGCCGAGCCGGCGCATCACAGTAACCAACCGGCCGCAACAAGTGCGAAACAGGGGCGAAAGACTGATGTATATTATCGTTGATGATCGCGAGAGCGTCGCGAACAGCTACGTCGGAGGGCTCGTTCGCGAAGGCGTATCCTCGATCGGATTCTCCTCCGGGGAATTCTGGGACTGGCTGCAATCCGCCAGCGAGTCGGATCTGGCGGCGGTCGACGCCTTCCTCCTCGGGGATTGCGATGCCCGCGGAAGCCTGCCGCGGGCCATGCGCAAGCGCTCCTCGGCTCCCATCATCGCCATGAGCGGCCAGAAGATGCTCAAGAACACGCTCGAGCTGTTCGAGTCGGGCGTCGACGACGTCGTGTACGTGCCGATCCACCTCCGCGAAATCCTCGCCCGAACGGCCGCGATCGCGCGCCGCCGGGTGGGCGAGCTGCCGAGGCCTTGCGAGAACAGGATCCAGGTCTTCTTCAACGGCCGGGACCCCGAGATCGCGGGTCATGCCCTCACCCTGCCCCGCCGCGAACTGCGCATTCTCGAATATATGGTCAGCAATCACGGCAAGTGGATCACCAAGACGCAGATCTTCAACGCAGTCTACGGCATCTTCGAGTCCACGTTCGACGAAAGCGTGATCGAGAGCCACGTCAGCAAGCTGCGCAAGAAGCTCCGCGACCGCCTCGGCTTCGACGCGATCGTGGCCCGGCGCTATGTCGGGTACCGCCTCGACATCCCCGCCGGGGACACAATCGACGAGCCGATGCAGGAGCTCGACGAGGTCGGCATTCTCCTGAACAGGACGCACGCCGTCCCGGCCGCTTACCCGGCCGGAAACTGAGACGGGTGAAGGCCCGGCGCAAATAGACAACGGCCTCCGCGGAGCACTTCGCGGAGGCCGTTGCACGTTTGGCGGCAGCGACGTGGGATGCGCCTGCTCGAGCCGCGGTGGAGGTGCGTTTTCCTCCTCAAGAGGGCTGGAGATCGCATGACGGCGAGCCGAGCGCACGCCTCGTCCTTCGAGACGGCGCTACGTGGCTCCTCATCCTGAGGAGCCGCGTAGCGGCGTCTCGAAGGATGGCCGCAGAATAGAGCTACGGCTTCTGCTGGAATTCTTCCTTGGAAACGTAATTGAAGTCCTCGACCAGGACGTCCTGGACGATGTCAGCCTGCATCCGCTCGTTGACGCGCTGCTTGATGGCCGTCGTCAGGATGGAGAGGTCGTAACGGGCGAGCTTGCGGAAGTCGAGGCGGTCGTCGGCATAGATCCTGCGGAAGGCCTCGTCGACGACGAACGGCTCCGGTGGGACGTTGAGCTGGTGCATGGTCCGCGCCTCCACGGTGTAGACGAATCGCGCCACGATATAGCCCTGCACGTTGCCGTTCTCGACCATGGGCACGCTCAGCGCCCGCGTCTTCTGGTATTGCAGCCCGTCGAGATATTCGTCTTTTGCCGGCAGAAGGCTGCCATTCTCCTTCCAATAGGCCACCCCATAGCTCGTGCCCGCGGTGAGGATGCATACCCAGAGCCCGGCCAGCACCAGTCTGATCATTTTCCGTCCTGCGCTGCGCGACCGGTATAGGTGCCGTCCGACTCGGCCTCCTTGATCGCCTTGACGATGATGCCGGCGACCTCGCGCACCGCGTCATAGTGCATTTCGAGGACCGAGCGATTGCGCTCGAGCTTCTCGCGCAGCCGCTGAATCTGCTCGGTGACCTCGACTTCGCCACCGAGATGCATCCGTGCCCGCATCAGGCGGACGAATTCGAGCATGCTCCGGCTCTTGCGCGCGCTGAAATCGTCGAAGTCGATCTTCTGCCCCGTGGTGAGCGCGACCGTCTCCTCCTCGACGATGCTCTCGAGGCGGCGGATTGCGGCCAGGAGGCCGCGCACCTCGTCCGATCTCGCCGCGTCCGCGCCGTCGACCACGGCCCCGGTGCCCACGATCGGCAGCAGCACGGGCAACAGCGCATCGTCTGCCGCCGCTTCCGTCATCATCGATTCGGTGTCCGTGACCGGCTGCTCGATCACGATGGCCGCTGCGCCTTCTTGTACCTGCATAGGAAATTCACCCCTCAACGTCTGTCACCCATTCCTCGGATCGTCATCCGGCCTTGCCTGCAGCGTTCGGTGCCGGCGGATGCGCGGCGGCGAGCCGCTCCGCGATGCCGATGCCCTTGCCCTTTGCCAGCTGGCTGCCAAGCTGCTCCGCCAGCATCGACTTCCAGACGCCGCCCGCCGTGCCCTTGCCGAACACTTCCTCGGAATCCTTCGGCAGCATGGTCTCGACGAAGGTCTGGAGGATGAACGCCTCGAACTTCCGGTACACCTCGCCGGATGCCGGCGCCTTGATCACCCTCACCGGCGCTCCGTTCACCGCATCCGATTGCGCCTCGGGCAGCTTCGTCGCCGATGGCTCGGCGGCCGCCGCGGCCTTGCCGACCTCCGCCTCCATCGTGGCGGCGAAATCGGCGCCCGCGGATTTCAGCGCATCGAGCTTCGCGGTCGCCGCGCGCTGCGTCACGGGATCGGCGGCCTCGAGGACGTCGAGAACGAGGTCGGGTGTGGCTGTCACGATCATGGCTTGTTCCGGTTGGCTGGCCGCGGCGTCCACGCGCGCACGGCGGGACTTTGTCCCGTCATCTCCTCGAGGGAGCGCTTCTCGGCGTCGCGAAGCTTCTCGGCCAGCGCCGCCTTCGCGACCTCCTCGAGCTGCTTCACGCGGCGGTTCTCCGCGCGAACCTGGTCGAGCTGCTGCGCGGCCTGCGCCTGAACCGCGCGCGCGTCGACGCTCGTCCTGTTCAAGCGCCGCGCGATCGATTCGCTCGACGAGCCGGCCGGCGGCGTGCCGTCGTTCAAGGCGCCTACCAGCCATTCCTGCTCGTCCTGCAGGCCTCTCTCCTGCTGCCGCAGCTGCGCGAGCCGCCATTCGGACAGCCGGAGCTGGAGCTTCACGAGCGAGACCATCCGGCCGAGCTTGTCCGCGCGCGAGGTCATGCCGGTCACTCCGCCAGCCAGGACGAGACGCCGAGCATGAATTGCGTCAGCAGCTCGTCGCTGGTGAGGTAGAGCAGCAGGAAGCCGCCGAACAGCACGAACGGCACGGAGATGAAATAAACCGGAATGGCCGGCGTCAGCTTGTTGATCAGGCCGACCGCCAGATTGACGATCACCGAATAGACGATGAAGGGGCTGGTGATCCTCAGCGTCAGCACGAACGCCTCCGACAGGCGGCCGACGAGCTGGTCGAGCGCCATGCCGCCGCCGATCCTGCTGCCGGGCTGCCAGACGTCGTAGGAGTTCATCAGGCCGCGCAGCACCTGCCAATGCTGGTCGGTCATGAAGAACAGCGTGGTGACGGATACCATGATCAACGGCACCAGGGCCGGCGCCGGATCGCTGTCGGCGACCGGCGTGCCCGGGATGTTGCTGAGGCCGATCGCGCTCGCCATCACGGTCGCCATGGTCTGGAGCGCGAGGAAGAACACGCGGCCGCCGAGCCCGATGACGCTGCCGACCAGAAGCTCGGAGCAGATCAGGAGCGCCAGCGTCAGCGGGGCTGCGTTGTCCGTGAGAGGTTTCAGGACCGCGATCAGGATCGGCGCCAGCGCGAACGTCGTGACCAGCGCCACGAACAGGCGGACCTGCGCCGGAACGTTGACGCTGGAATAGCCGGGCACCAGCATCAGGCAGGCGCCGATGCGGCAGAACACGATGAACGTCACCAGCACGCTGTCGGCAAGGCCGCTGATCACGAGATGGCTCCGAGTGCCC
Organism: Bradyrhizobium nitroreducens; assembly: GCF_002776695.1. GTDB lineage: Bacteria > Pseudomonadota > Alphaproteobacteria > Rhizobiales > Xanthobacteraceae > Bradyrhizobium > Bradyrhizobium nitroreducens. Next base: position 4,402,468 of record NZ_LFJC01000003.1, on the reverse strand, counting down.
TGATCTCGGCGCTGCGCGCGACCTCGACATGCGACAGGACCGGCAATGTCGGGAACACCCGTTCCAGGATCATCCGGACATAGGGACGCGCTTCCGGCGTCACCGCCAGCACCACGCTGGTGCCGTTCTCCGTGAACTTGCGGATCGCGGCGGAGGCTTCGGTGGCGAACTGCTCGATCAGGCGCGGATCGGCGTCGAACTCGACGACGTCGCCCTTGGCGTCGCGCTTCAGGCTCTGGTGGAACGCGAGGTCCCAGCGGTTGCCGAGCCTGATGACGTTGAGCACGCCGTTGTCGGAAAGGTCGCCGCAGATCTGCTGGGCAAGCCGCGTCCGCACGTGCTCTGCGACCTGCTCGGAGCGCCGCACATGGGGCGCGATCTCGGCGATCGCCTCCAGGATGAGGTGAAGGTTGCGAATGGAGACCCGCTCGGCCAGCAGGATCTTCAGGATCGCCAGCAGGCCCGAATAGGAAATCTGTGACGGGCAGAGATCCTCGACCAGGCGCTTGTACTCGGGATCTAGCCGGTCGAGCAGCGCGCGCATGTCCTTGTAGGACAGCAGCTGGGAGAGGTTCGCCCTGATCACTTCGCTCAGATGCGTGAGCAGCACCGACAGATTGTCGACCGGCTTGCAACCCTGCCGCTTGACCTCGTCGGTGAAGGCTTCCGTCACCCACAGCGCCTTCATGCCGAAAGCGGGCTCGATCACCTCCTCGCCGGGCACGTCGGGCTTGCCGTCCTTGTCGACCAGCACGAGCACCTCGCCGAGCCTGAGCTCGCCATGGGCGACGCGGGTGTCGTGGATCCGGATCTGGTAGCCCTTGGGGTCGATCGACAGATTGTCGGAGAGCTTGATCTCGGGAATGACGAAGCCGTACTGCTTGGCGAACTTCTTGCGGATCTTGGCGACGCGGTGGGCGAGCTCGGTGCGCGAGCCCAGCAGATGAACCGACAGGTGGCCGCCGAGCGCCAGCTCGATCTCCGCGGTCTTGAGCTGCTCCTTGACGGATTCCTTGGCCTCGGCCTGGGCGCGTTCGTCGGCCTTGAGGGCCGCCTCTTTGCGGTCCTGCGCCGCCTGCCGCCTCGGCAGCGAGTAGCCGACGAAGGCCATGACGCCACCCAGCGCGAAGAACGGCGCCAACGGCAGCCCCGGCATCAAGGCGAGCACGAACATCATCAGCGCGGCGGCCGACACCGCGCGCGGATAACCGCTGAGCTGGCGCAGCACGGCCTGCTCTGCCGACCCCCTGGTGCCGCCCTTGGAGACCAGCAGGCCCGCCGACAGCGACACGATCAGCGCCGGCATCTGCGACACCAGACCGTCGCCGACGGAGAGCTTTGTGTAGACGTCGGCGGCGCGCGACAGTGTCAGCCCGTGATGGGTGACGCCGATGATGATGCCGCCGAAAATGTTGATCGCGGTGATGATGAGGCCGGCGATGGCGTCGCCGCGGACGAATTTCGAGGCACCGTCCATGGCACCGAAGAACGCGCTCTCCTCTTCGAGCTCGCGGCGCCGGCGCTGGGCTTCCTTGTCGTCGATCAGGCCCGCCGACAGATCGGCGTCGATCGCCATCTGCTTGCCGGGAATGGCGTCGAGGGTGAATCGGGCGCCGACTTCGGCGATACGCGTCGCACCCTTGGTGATCACGACGAAGTTCACCGTGACCAGGATGGCGAAGATGATCAGGCCGATGACGAAGTCGCCGCCCATGACGAACTTGGAGAAGCCGGCGACGACGTGGCCGGCAGCCTGCTCGCCCTCGCCACCGCGCGACAGGATCAGACGGGTGGTCGCGACGTTCAGCGCCAGGCGCAGGATCGTCGCGATCAGCAGCACGGTCGGGAAGGCAGAGAAGTCGAGCGGCCGCTGGATCCACAGCGCGACCATCAGGATCAGCGCCGACAGCGCGATCGAGAACGCGAGGCCAAGGTCGATCAGGATCGGCGGGATCGGCAGGAACAGGATCGTGAGCATGGCCACGATGCCGCCGGCAAAGAAGGCGTCGGCCCCCAATCGTCGGGGAGTCGGCAGGCTAGCAGCTAACGTATCGGCCATGGGTCACCGGCAGAGGGGTCCGCCCCCAATCTGCCGTGCAAAGCTTACGCGGGGATGGTGGCGGATCGCCGTCCGGATCAGAAGCCGTGCTCGATCCGCGAATAGACCATCTCGGTGAAGGTGGAGAGATGCGCGCCGATGAAGGAGCCGGAGACGGCAACGACGAGCAGGATGACGATGATCTTCGGAACGAAGGTCAGCGTCACCTCCTGGATCTGGGTCAGGGCCTGGATCAGCGCGATCAGGGTGCCGACCAGCATCGCGGCGCAGACCGCAGGCCCGGAGGCGACGATGATGGTCCAGATCGCCGCCTGGACGATGTCGAGAGCGTCCCGCTCGTTCATGACTGGCTGATCGTGAGGCCGGGTCCGACGGCAACCTTGGTGCCGTCCTGGAGGGTCGCGATGGAGCCGTCGCTGTTGATGGCGACCGAGACGACCTTGCCGCTGAAGCTGGCGCCGGTGGAATCGGTGAAGCTGACGGTCTTGCCAATCAGGCTGTTGGCCTGGGACAAGGACTGCGACGACAGCAGCGCGTCGAGCTTCGAATTGGTCTGCATCGCCTGCTCGACCGTCGAGAGCTGGGCGAACTGGCTCATATATTGCGAGGTGTCCATCGGATTGGTCGGATCCTGGTTCTTCATCTCGGCGATGAGGAGCTGAAGAAACGTATTGTAGTCGACGCCGCTGCCCGACGTCGTCGTGGTCGTGTTGGTCGTATTGGACTTGCCGGTCGTATCGGTCGCGCTGGTGACGTTCATGTGTCTCTCCGCTGTCAGGCAGCCTCGACGGGGGAAATGGGGGTCGCGCCGGCCAGGATGGCCTGCTCCACCGGGAACAGGGCTCGGATCCGCTTGAGCGCCTCGAAGTAACGTGTCGCCTGGACCAGCTCGTCGACCGCGCCGAGCCCCTCCAGCATCTCGCGGCTCTCGCACACGGCACACAGGGCCGCGTAATGCTGCGTGTAGAGCGCCGCGGCGTCGCGGATGTCGGTCGGGTTCATCAGCATGAGCTGGACGATGAAATAGAGCTGCCGCAGCGCCGTGGTGGCGTCGGAGGCCTGCATGACCTGCCCTTCCAGCAGGAACATCACGTCGTTGACGAGCTCGACGGAGACCTTGCGGTCCACGCGCAGCACCGCGCCGTTGATGTAGATCCGTTCGCCGGCCCGCAAGGAGACTTTCATCAAAGAGCGTCTCGGATCAGGCGGTTGATTTCGATGAGCTGCATCACGTCGTTCGATCTCTCCTCGCGAAGGCGATCGGCTTCCTTGACGACCCACAGGCCGATCGAGATGATGTCGGCGCGCAGCTTTTCCGGCAGCCCGTTTTCAGGATGCGAGAGATCCTCGATGAAGATCGTCCACAGCCGCCGCACATAGAGCAGGCTCTCGACCAGATCCTCGAGGCTGAAGCGCCCTCTCTGGAGGCGCTCGAGCCGGTCGATGCCGAGACTGAGCGCCTGCCGCTCGCGCCCCCGCGCCTCGTAGCCACTCTCGTCGACGACCGCTTCATAGGCTTCAAACGTCATCAGAACCACTCTGCGCAGGAGACTGAATAACAGGACAAAATTTACGAGCCCCGACTCTAGAGATAGTTGATGAGGCTGATCTGCTGGAGCTGCGAGGTCAGCGCGAGCGCCGTCTTGATCTGGGTCTGCAAGGTGTTGACCCGGACCGAGGCCTCGGTCGGGTCGACCGCCTCCAGTTTGACGATCTGGTTGTTGAGAATGTCCTTCTGGATCTTCAGCTTCTCGGATGCGCCGGTGAGCCGTTGCTGGATCGAGCCGACGGTACCGCCGAGCACGGCGAGATCGTTGATCGCGCCGCTGACGAGACCGATGGCCTTGTCGACGACGACCTGGAACGTGTCCTTGCTCAGGCTGGTGTTGCCGAGGTCGGTGAGCATGGTGTAGGCCTCGGCCAGCTTACGGAAGCCGGGCTGGTTGGCGCTGACGGAGCTGTCGACGACCTCGGTCGTGGAGATGCGGCTCGACAGCGTCTGATCCGTTGCCGTCGACCAGTTGGTGTTCCAGGCGGGGCTTGCGAACTCCGGATCGAGATTGTTGTCGAGGAAGTTCTGCATCTGCGCCGGCGTGATCGTGCTCACGCCCGCCGCGGACTGCGAGAAGCCGAACGTCGCCAGGAAGTCTGCGTCGACCTGGTTCTTGCTGGTCGATCCGGCGGTGTAGTTCGCGACCGGCACGGTCTGCGTATTGATGCCGCCGAACAGATACGAGCCGTTGTAGGAGACGTTGAGCGCACCGATCAGGTCCTGAAGGTTCGCGGACGCGCTCGGCAGGATGATCTTCGCGCCGCTGTCGGCGTCGCGGGCCGCGATCAGGTTCTTGAGGAATTCCGAGGCGGTCGTGCCGAGCTGAGTGATCCGGTTCTGCGTCACGTCGAGGCGCCCCGACACCAGCTCGTTGGTGTCGACGAGCTGGTCGGCGAAGTTGAAATCGGCCCGCAGCGCCACGTCGCGGCCCGTTCCCGTGCCAAGCTCCAGGCCGACATCGGCGAAGCGGCCGGTGGTCGCCTCCTTCGAGGCCTTGGTCAGCGCGCTCTGGTTGTTCGTGATCGACGACCTCAACGACGACGACAGCATCAAGGTCGAGATGTAGTTCGCGCTCATCATGACTTAATTCCCCACGGCAGCCAGCAGGCTCTGCAACATCTGGTCGACGGTCGAAATGATCTTCGACGAGGCCGAATAGGTGCGCTCGACCTGGAGCATCAACGACATCTCGTCGTCCATGTTGACGCCGGCGACGTTGGACAGCGCCGCGGTGCTGCGGTCGAGCAGCGTGTTCTGGTACTGCACGTTGGCGTCCGCGGTCTTGCGATGGCTTTCGATCCAGCTCGCCGATGACGAGGCGAACTCGATCACGCTGCCGCTCGGCTTGCCTTGCGCCGTGACGTCGAACGGCTGCGGCGCGTTCATGTTGTCGATCAGCTGCTGGAGACGCGTCGAGAAGCCGGCGTTGCCGGTCGTGTTGTAATTGTAGGCGGAGTTGCCGCTGATGGCACCGTCGCGCAGCAGATTGGGATTGCCGCCCGCGGCCGGATCGACCGACGCGGCGACCGAGATCGTACCGGCGAGGCCGACCGAGATCGTGGCGCTCGCGGGCATCGCGGGCGCTCCGGGATAGGTGAAGAGGCCGGGCACGTCGGGCAGCGCGGCGCCGGACTGATCGACTTCCTTGAAGGCGTCGATCAGGCCGCGCGCGACTTCGTCGAGCTGGCTCTGATACGTCACCGTGTCCTGGTCGCGCAGCTGGGCAAGGCCGGCGAGTTTGCCGGATTTGAGCGGCATGACGGAATTGGCACCGGTCACGGGCACGCCGTCGATGAAGACGGCATTGCCGGTGGTGCCGGCCGTGTAGGCGTTGGTCGGCGCGAAGCTCACCGTCCGCGCCGTCTTGTCGAACAGCACGACACCGCTGTCGGTATAGAGCGCCGCATCCCCATTGGGACGCAGCGACATGGTGACGCCGAGCTCCTGCGACAGCTTCGAGACGATGCTGTCGCGCTGGTCGAGATAGTCGGTGACGTCGTCGCCGGTGATCGTGCCCTTCACGATCGCGGTGTTGACGGTCTGGAACTGGGTGAGCAGCTGGTTGATGTTGCTGACCGACGTCGCCATGTCGGCGTCCGCCTGCTCGCGGACCGACTGCACGGTCTTGGTGGCCTGGTTGAGCGCGGTCACCATGTCCTTGGCGGACGTCACGGCGGATTGTGCCAAGGTCGCATTGTCGGTGGAGTTGGCGTATTGCTGCAGCGCCTGCTTCAGCTTGTTGAGCTGGGCGGTGGGCGATTGCTCGAGCTCGGGATCATCCACCGTCGATGCCGCGATCTTCTGCAGACCGTCATAGATCACGCTCTGCTTGGCGGACGAGGACGTCGCGATCAGGACGTTGGTATAGAGGCCGGACGAGGCGGCGCGCTGGATCGCGGCGACATAGACGCCTGCGCCGGGAAAATTGTCCAGCATGGTGAGCTTGCGCGAATAGCCGGGGGCACTTGCCCCGGCGATGTTGCGCGAGATCGTCGCCGACTGGATGCCCGACGCCATGAGCGAGGAGCGGGCGGAGTTGAGGGCGCCGGTGATGGACATGAAGTGCTCTTACCCGAGACGAGCGCTGAGGAATTCAGCGCTTCAGGTTGACGACGACGTCCAGCAGGTCGGCACCGGTCTGGAACGATTTCGAGTTGGCGGTGAAGCCGCGCTGGGCCTCGATCATCGAGGTCAGCTCGTCCGCGAGATCGACGTTGGAATCTTCCAATGCACCGGATTTCACGGTGCCGAGACCGCCCTGGCCGGCGAGGCCGACCTGGACGTTTCCCGACTCCAGATTGGGCGAATAGACGTTTCCGACCTCGGGCGTCAGGTGGTCCGGGCTCGGCACGGTGGCGAGCGCGATCTGGAAGCTCGGCAGCGTGGTGCCGTTCTTGAGCACGGCGGTGACGATGCCCTTGTCGTCGATGTTCACCTTCTCGACCGCGGACGGAGCGTTGCCGTCGACGGTCGCCTTGAAGTCGAAGGCGGCAGCGACCTGGGTCATGGCCGACATATCGATGTTGAAGGCGGCCGAGCCGCCGGGGATCGCGACCGAGAGCGACGTCGGGCTCGCCGCGGCGAGCTTACCCTTGCCGGTCGCGGTGACGTCGAAGGTAAACGTGGTTGCGGGGCCGGCCGTCGTCAGCGCGGTTGCGCCGTTATAGACCTGGATGTCCCAGGTGTTGGCGCCCGTCTTGGCGGCGTAGACGTCGAGCGTCACGGCATTGCCGATATTGTCGTAGGTCACCATCGACGTCTTCGAGGTGTAGTTGGCGGGCCCCGCCGGGGCTGCGATCGCGGTTGCGCTCGGATCGAGGTTGGCGGCGACGGTCGCCTTGGTGGACGGCGCAGCCTGCAGCGCCATCTGGTTGACGTTGATGACCTGCAGGCCGCCGAAGCCGTTGGCGGCGACGGTGGGGACGGCGCCGTTCGCGATGTTGTAGCCCATCAGCTGGAAGCCGGCGGTGTTGACGAGGTTGCCGGTATTGTCGGGCACGAACGCGCCAGCGCGGGTCAGGAAGTTGTTTCCGTTCGCGTCCTGCACCACGAAGAAGCCATTGCCCTGGACCGCGAGATCCGTCGTCGACGTCGTGAAGTGATAGTTGCCGGGATCGGAGATGGCGTAGCGGACCGTGGTCTCGACCGCGCCGGAATCGTAATTGCCGGAGCCGCTCTTCAGGATCAGCGAGGAGAATTCGGTGGAAGCCCGCTTGTAGCCGGTCGTGTTGACGTTGGCGATGTTGTCCGAGACCGTCGACAGCTTGTTGGACTGCGCGTTCATCCCGGAAACGCCGGTGCGCATAACACCATACAGGCTCATGAAGGGGGCTCCTTTGGTAGGTTGCAGCTACAATGCGGGTTCTTGCTTGCGCGGGGCTGATGATTGGGGACGATGCACAACTTGTCGTCGCGCCATCGGTCGTTGCTTCAGTTCGTCACGTCACGTCGCCTTCGGCTGACAGAACGAGCGCGCCTTGTCGGTCCACGCGCCGAAGCCGCTGGAGACGAGATGCGCGACGATGTGGCAGACGTAGCGCTTCTGCGCCGGCTGGTTGTTGGGGCCGGCATTGTAGCGCGCGACCGCCATGGTCCAGCTGCCCTCGCGCTGCTTCAGCTCCTTCAGGAACCGCGCGGCATAGTCGACGTTCCTGGCGGGATCGAACATCGCCCGCACCGAATTGAACTTGTCGCCGTGGAAATAGTGGTTGATCTGCATGCAGCCGAGATCGATCAGCTTGATCCCCTTGCCGCGTATCGCCTCGAAATTCGCCATCGCGTCGTCGAGGTCCTTGGCGAACACGGTCTGGCCGTCGGCCCCGAGCGCGTAAGGATGCAGCGCGCCGCGCCGGCCGGTCTCGGTGAGGCCGACCGCGTAGAGAATGCCGAGCGGAATCCCGTGCTGCTGGGCCGCGCGCGCCATCTCGCGCTCGCAGGGGCGCGCGCCGTCGGTCGCCGCCGCCGCGGTGCCGGCATTACAGATAAACAGGGCCGCGGCGATTCTGCTGGCCCAATTCCTGGTCATGACGCGTCTCCTGGTTGGACTGGCGCTCCGGCCGGGCTTGCCTTGCGTTACCGTCGGATTGTCCCGACGAATTGCCGGCGCCGCTGAACGCTCCCTGCGACTGCGATGACGGCTGTTGCTGGCCCGAGAACTGCGGCTGCGACTGGCCCGAGCCGCTCTGGAATCCGTCCAGCGAGCCGTGCTGCACGGGCGCGACGTCGGCCACGTAGCCTGCCGATTGCATCAGATCGCGGATCGAATCGCGCTGCTGGTCCAGCATCTGGCTGGTGTCCTTGCGCTCGGCCGCTAGATGGATGGACACTTCGGTGCCGACGAGACGAAGGCGCACGGTGACGTTGCCGAGCGCGGGCGGCTCCAGATTGAGTGTCAGGATCTTCAGCGGCTGATCCGGCGCATTGGTCTGGGACGCCGTGAGATCCGGCGCGGCGGACGCCGCAGGGCTTGCGGACTCCTTCAGCTCGGCGACGACGGCGCTCGCGACCTGCTGCGGGGCGCTGAACTGCGCCGGAGGCAGATGGGTCTCCTGCTGGACCACCGTGACTTTGATCGGTTCTGGCAACGCCTCGCGCCCCGCGGCCCTGGCGGCGCGCTCGACATTGGCCGTGACCGCTTCGAAGCCTGCTGTCGCGGGCATCGCGCCCGACGGCTCACTGTCCTGTGCAGGCAGGGGTTGGGGCGCGGCCGCCACTTGCGAGGCCGCGCCCCGCGGCCGCGCGGCGGCCGGAGCATCATCGGGTGAAGCGGTCTCGGTCGTCGCCGCCGCCTTCGCACCCTGAACCTCGCGCTTCGTGGACGGCCCCTCCTCGCGCGCGGGCGCGTCCTTGTCGGCCGACTGCAACTGCATCTGCGGCTTCACGGCAGGGGCGGCGGCGATCTCCTGTCCGATCACCACGGCAGTATTCGACGGGGCCTGGACGTCCGGCTTGGCGGCATGATCGACGCGGCGTTGCTTCTCCGAGGGCTTGTCGGTCGTCTTGTCGGACGGCTCTTCGCTGGACTTTGCGTGCTCCGACGCTGCGACGCGCTCCGGCACCACCGCGGTTTTCGGCTTCTCCGCCTCGCCCGGGTGAGCCAGACGCGTACGCAACGTTCCGGGCTTTGCCGTCGTCTCGCTGCCGCCGTCGTTCAGAGCCTGCTTGGCAAGGTGCGAGACGGTATGGAGCAGGTCGTTGAACGAGGAGCTGGACTGAGACTTACCCCCGGCGCTCTTGGCCGAGCGCGACGTTCCCCGCATGTTGAGGCTCTCGGCAAGACCCGAGAAGAGCTGTCCGGAGGTTCCCGTGAGCTTGGTCATGGACGGCGATCCCTGGTGAAGAGTTCGAGCTCGCGGAGCTGCTTCTGCGCGCGCGCGAGCGTCGCGGTTGATGACGCCAGATCGAGGCGCGCCGGCGTTACCGGAGGCTTGTCGGTTGCAGTGGCGGATTCGCCCGGAAGCGGCTTGCGAACATCGAGCGCGAGCTGCACCGTGGCGTTGAACAGGGGCAGGTCGCGCTCTGGCAGCTTCGACCGGTCGACCGCCTTCAACTCGGCGAGGCCGCCGTCATATTCGTCGGCGAGTGCCCGCGCCGCGCCGCGGAAGAAATGCGCCCGTTCGCGGTCCGCCGAGGCATCAGCGCTGAGCGTGAGCACCCGTTCGCCGGCGAGCCGCGTCACGGCCAGGTGTCCGCGCACCATCGCGGCGCGCGCGATCACCAGATAGAGCTTGAGGCGGCTTCCCCGATCGATCTGCTCCAGCAGGGCCGCGATCCGCGCGAAGCGGCGTTCGTCGAGCGCCAGGCTTGATTGCGTCAGACCGGTGGAGAAGCGCTGCCAGAAATCGCCGGCATAGATCGAGTTGCGGTAGTGGCGGAGATAGGCCAGCGTCAGAAACTCGAACTTCTCGAAATCCTCCGCCTGCCCCACCAGCAGGATCTCGCGCCGCAGCGCCGCCTCCTCCACCAGCGTGCCGGGCAGCAGCAGGCGCGCGTCGTCCAGGCGCTCGATCGCGAGCGAGGCCTCGACACGCGCGAACAACGCACCCTGGACCAGCGCGACCTGTCCGCCGAGGCCCGAGGACAGCGTCCGCGGCTTGACGTCCTTGAGCTGCTCGCGCGCTTCCTCCTGACGGCCCTCGACATAAGCGAGCGCGCCGTTGAACAGCCGCTCGTCCACGTTCATCTTGTCGCGCGGCAGCTTGCGGACGATTTGCGGCGCCCCGCCGCTGAGCAGGTAGATGACGACGGCCTGGCTGTTCTGCGGATTGCTCCACACGGCGGGATCGGCGGCGAGAAACTTCTCGCCGATCTGCCGGATCAGCGCGATGTGGCTGCCATGCGCGGCGGTGTCGCCGCTGGCGATGCCGTCCTGCACCGC
>NZ_LFJC01000003.1:4152144-4391970 GCF_002776695.1 Bradyrhizobium nitroreducens | reverse complement strand
CACCGGTTCGCGTGAAGAAAACGCGTCAAAACGAGAATCTAGAGCTTCGGTTCTGATTCAATCAGAACCGAAAATGCTCTAGCCACTTCGCGAGAACGGTAAGCGCGCGACAAAAATCGCGGTGTCATTGCCCGCGAAGGCGGGCCATCCAGTATTCCAGAGGCGGGGGTGGTTGAACCGAGAGGCCGCGGCGTACTGTCATGCCCCGGTCAAGCCGGGGCATGACAGCGATGGTGAGGCGGAAGTATGCCCAGACAAGCTGCCAGCCCTCTCACGCCAGCACCTTCACCCCGCCGAAACTCGTCACCCGGCCCTGCTTGAGCATCACGATCTGCGTGGCGAGCTGGCGCAGCTCGGCGGCGTCGTGGCTGACATAGACCATCGGTACGTTGGCCTCGTCGCGCAGCCGGACGAGATAGGGCAGGATCTCGAGCTTGCGGGCCTCGTCGAGCGCGCCGAGCGGTTCGTCGAGCAGCAAGAGGCGCGGCCGCGAGAGCAGCGCGCGTCCCAGCGCGACGCGCTGACGCTCGCCGCCGGAGAGCTTTCCGGGCCGACGATCCAGCAGCGCGCCGATGTCGAGCAAATCGACGACACGCGTATGCTGCGCCGGATCGGGCGCTAGTCCGTTCATGCGTCGTCCATAATCGAGATTTTGCGCGACGCTGAGGTGCGGGAACAGCCGCGCGTCCTGGAAGACGTAGCCGATGCGGCGGCGATACGTGGGCACATGGATGCCGGCGGCGGTGTCGTCGACGGTCTCGCCGTCGATCACGATGGTGCCGCGGTCGGGCCGCAGGAGGCCGGCGATCATGTTGACCAGGGAGCTCTTGCCGGCGCCGGATGCGCCGAACAGGCCGATAACACGGCCTTCGCCGGCAAAATTGGCCTGGAGCGAAAACTCGCCGAGCTTCTTTTCGATGTCGACCCGCAGCATGGTCAATTCCCGTGCAGGCGCGCCGTCGCGCGACGGGCGAACCATTCGGCCGCGATCAGCGCGCCAAGCGCCAGCACAATCGAGACGATGACGAGCCGGCCAGCCGCGGCATCGCCGTCCGGCGTCTGGATCAGCGAGTAGATCGCCGACGAGATCGTCTGGGTCTCGCCGGGAATGTTGGAGACGAAGGTGATGGTGGCGCCGAACTCGCCGATCGCCTTGGCGAAGCCGAGCACCATGCCGGCGAGCACGCCGGGCAGCGCCAGCGGCAGCGTCACCGTGAAGAACACTTTCCACGGCGCCGCACCGAGCGTCTCCGCGGCCTGCTCGAGCCGCCGGTCGATCGCCTCGATCGACAGCCGCATCGGCCGCACCAGGAGCGGAAATGCCATCACGCCGCAGGCGAGCGCGGCGCCGGTCCAGCGGAACGAGAACACGATGCCGAGATGGTCGGCGAGGAATCCGCCGACCAGGCCTTTGCGGCCGAACGTCAGCAACAGCAGATAGCCGGTGACGACAGGCGGCAGCACCAGCGGCAGATGCACGATGGCGTCGAGCACCGACTTGCCCCAGAAATCGCGCCGCGCCAGCAGCCACGCCAGGGCGATGCCGAAGGGCGTCGCGACCAGCGTGGCGATGATCGCGACCCTGAGCGAGAGCAGGATCGCGGTCCATTCGGCGGGAGATATCTCGGGCATCAAGTGCTGAATATCAGATTGTCGGGCTGACCAGGAACTTGAAGCCGTATTTCTCCAGAATGGTCTTGGCGGCCGAGGAGCGCAGGAAGGCGAGATAGTCGTTGGTCTCGGCCTTTGCGGTCGTGGTCGCGGCGACCGGATAGATGATCGCCGGATGCGACTCCGCCGGGAAGGTGCCGACGATCTTCACGCCCGGCTCGACCTTGGCATCGGTGGAATAGACGATACCGAGCGCGGCCTCGCCGCGCGCCACCAGCGTCAGCGCCGCGCGCACGCTCTCGGCCATTGCGAATTTCGGCTCGGCCGCCTGCCAGGCGCCGAGCTTCTCCAGCGCTGCCTTGGCATATTTTCCGACAGGGACCGACTTGACGTCGCCGGTCGCGATCCTGCCGTCGCCGGCGAGCTTGGCAAGGTCGAAGCCTTGCGCGATGGTGACGTTGTCGATCTTGGAATCTTTCGGCGCGATCAGCACGATGCTGTTGCCGAGCAGGTTCACGCGGGAAGGCACGTTGATGGTCTTCTTGGAGATTGCATAATCCATCCAGTCGGTGTCGGCCGAGACGAATACGTCGGCCGGCGCGCCCTGCTCGATCTGCTTGGCAAGTACGGAGCTTGCGGCATAGCTGACGCTGAACTTCACGCCGGTCCTGGCGGTATAGGCGGCATCGATCTCGTCGAGCGCGTTCTTCATCGACGCGGCGGCGAACACGGTGATGGTCTTGTCCTCGGCGGCGGCCGGCGAAAGGCTCGCGCCTGCGAGGATCACGAAGGCGGTGAAAAGTCCTGCAATGCGTAACATGGAGCGCTCCGTGCGAGTCCGCACACGCAGGATGCATGCGCCGGACTGGCGTTGGTGGGTCGGTCGCGACGGGTGGAAGCGCTGCTCCACGGAGCCCCGGCTGCGGCTTACGGCCGGCAGGGATATCGCAATTGCGAAGATAGCAGGGGCCGCGGCCTCAGGTCAAAGGGTGGCCGCTGGTCCGGCAGACAATGCTATTGAACGGGGAGGAACGCGATTGCGACCGCATTCTCCCTGGCGCCGCTGATCTGGAGCACGAAGGGCTGCGCCGACAACTGGTATTTCACGGTCTTGCGGATGCCGCTGCAATCGGTCGCACCGCTGAAGGCCACGGGCTTGAGGACATGCCCATCCTGGATCACGTCGATCCAGGCGCCGGCGGAAAGGCTGATCGTGTAGAGCCCGGCCTTGGCGGACTTGACGCTGGTGAAGCCGGCAAAGGTGCCGTCCTTTGGCGCGCGCTCCGGCGGCGAGGGCAGCTTTGCCTCGCTCGGGACGACCAGCCCGAGCGTGATGGCTGAGGCCGGCAAGGCCGCCTGCTCGCTGCCCGAGGCGAGCCTGGCGAGGTCGGGTGCGGTGAGCGCGGCACGCTCGCGCTCGATCGACCATTTGAACTTGTCGCAGCCGCTGGGCTCTTCGGCGGCGAGGGCGGACGTCGCGCTGAACGCGAGCGCAGCGAGGAGGGCGAGGACGCGCATGTGAACTTCCATCATTGGCCCCACGAACGGCGCGAGGCTTGCGGTCAGGCTTGTTGAATGACGGGATGCGCGTCCCGGGAATGCCGCGAGCTTACGGCAGGGCGGCGAGGGGATCCTAGCGCACTGGAGTGGTCCGAACCAATCAACGACTTCGTCATCCCGGGGGCGCGCCTCAATCACGGCCGTCATCCCGGACAAGCGTCAGCGCAGATCCGGGATCCATAACCACAGGGAGAAGTATGGCGAAGATTCGGAGTTACCACTTCGCCCGACAACCCCGCCCTGTGGGTATAGGTCCCGGATCTGCGCTGACGCTTGTCCGGGACGACAGCAATGGGGAGGCGACAGTATGCCCGTACACACGCTCTCTACGGCTTCGCATCCGCGGCGTGCAGCACCGCCTTGCAGGCCGCGGGCATCTGCGCCAGCGTCATCGGCGGTCTTGGCTTGGGCGGCTCCGGCGGCGGCTTGGGGTGCAGCACGGCGTCGGAGAACCAATAGGCGAGATCGGCGGGCTTGCAGCCTTCGTCCTCGGCCTGCGACGGCTGGCCTTCGCATTCGCCTGATCCTGCCGGGCAGCGCATGCGGATGTGGAAGTGGTAGTCGTGGCCCCACCAGGGGCGGATCTTCGACAGCCAGGCGCGGTCGCCCTTGGCCTCGCGGCACAGCGCCTTCTTGATCGCGGCATTGACGAAGATGCGCTGCACCGCCGGCTCACGCGCCGCATCGCGCAGCACCAGCACATGGCTCGCCGTGAACACTTTCGGGTCGATGTCGAGCCGGTCCTGGCGCACCATCATCACCGCCGACATGTCCTCGCGCTCCTCGCGCGAGAGGCGGCGGTCCGGCATCGGCGTTAGCCAGATGTCGGCATCGAGACCGATCTGGTGGCTGGCATGGCCCGACAGCGCCGGGCCGCCGCGCGGCTGGGCGATGTCGCCGACCAGGATGCCCGGCCATCCCGCGTCCTTGTGCGCCCTGGTCGCGAGCCGCTTGATCAGCGCGATCATGTCGGGGTGGCCGTAGCTGCGATTGCGCGACAGCCGCATCACCTGCCAATGATCGCCGTTGACCGGGATCTGCTCCGCGCCGCCGATGCAGCCCCTGGTGTAGGAGCCGATGACATGGGCCGGCCCCTTCGACGGCAGCAGCTTTCGCGCGAACAGCTCCTTGGCGGCGACGTCGGGGTCGTTCGGATTGGCGAGCGGCGGCAGCGGCTTCGGGTTGATGCTGCCCTTGTCCTGGGCCAGCGCGCCGCCGGCGGCCAGAAGCGTCATGACGAGCAGGAGAGGGGCGACGCGGCGGGGATTCATGCTGATTCCCTTATAGCCCAACGCCGCCTCAGGGGTAAGAATGTGAGTTTCGCCCGGCCGCAATCTCACGCCGTCTTTACAGCCTTTGCCTCAGCGCAAAGCTCGCCCGACACGACGGTCCCCGTGTTCCATGATCTCGTCCGAAAGTCCGCGTCTTTTCGCCGGCCGACCCGGTTTTTTAACAATGCGATAACCGTATCCCGCATTGACCAAAATTCGTGCGCGGAACGAGATTCGCTTCGATCCCGTATACAATCGAATGCGTGATCGGAATTGATTCATGGAGAGGGCGTGTTTTTGCGCCACCTCTCTCCTCGATTGCGACGAAGCCGCGTGTCTGGCGCGCCGCTTGGCCCGCTTGCGCCTCACAAACAGGCACGAAAGCCCGACCCGAGGTGCTCGCAAGGCACTGTCCTGGCGCGCGCGGTCACCCAAGATTACTTTTTTTTCAGACACTTGCCCCAAAACTTGCGGCCGCCGGGCGCGATTGGGACGAGTGAAGTTGAGTTTGGGGTCTCGAAAAGCAAGAAAACGAAACAGAGGCGTGCTTGCCCGAGCCGGCCAATTGCCGCGCAAGCCACGCTTCGCGCGCGCGCCGCGCGCCCTGTCCGAGCGCGACGAGGTCCTGCGCAGCCGCGCCGAGGCGGAAGCCGCCATCGCCGAGGCGCGCAAATCCCATGAGCGGCTGCGCCAGGCCGTCGACATCCTGCCGCAAGGCATCGTGTTTCTGGATGCCGAAGGCCGCTACGTCCTCTGGAACAAGAAATACGCCGAGATCTACAGCAAGACCGCCGATCTGTTCGAGGAAGGCGCGCGTCTCGAAGACACACTGCGCATCGGCGTTGCCCGCGGCGACTATCCGGAAGCCCTCGGCCACGAGGATGAGTGGATCGCCGAGCGGCTGCAGAAGCTTTATCAGCCGGGTGCACGCCACGAGCAGAAGCTGTCGGACGGCCGCGTCATCCTGATCGACGAGCGGCTCACCGACGACGGTGGCGTGGTTGGTCTGCGCGTCGACATCACCGAGCTCAAGCAGCGCGAGGCCTCGTTCCGCCTGCTGTTCGACGGCAATCCCGTTCCCATGATCGTCTGCGCGCTCGACGACGAGCGCATCCTCGGCGTCAACGACGCCGCGATCGCGCATTACGGCTACAGCCGCGCCGAGTTCGAGCGGCTGAAGATCCGCTCCCTGCAGGCCTTCGACAGCGAGCCGCCCTGGACCGTCGACCACTCCAGCGAGGAGCAGGCCGGCCGCACCTGGAAGCACGTCAAGGCCGACGGTGCGCTGATCGACCTTGCGATCTATTCCCGCGAGCTGACCTATGCCGAGCAGCCCGCCGTGCTGCTGGCGCTGATGGACATCACCGAGCGCAAGCGCGCCGAGGCGCGGCTCGCCTTCATGGCCCAGCACGACACCCTGACCGGCCTGCCCAACCGCACCCTGCTGCGCCAGCAGATGGACGAGATGCTGCTGCACACGCGGCGCGGCGCCGAGAAAGTCGCGCTCCTGATGCTGGGGCTGGACAATTTCAAGGCCGTCAACGACACGCTGGGACACGCGGTCGGCGACAAGCTGCTGCGCGGCGTCGCCAAGCGGCTGCGTTCGACGCTGCGCGAGGAAGACGCGCTGGCGCGACTCAATTCCGACGAGTTTGCGATCGTGCAGAGCGGGTTGACCCGGCCGGAAGATGCTGTGGGACTCGCAAAGCGCCTGCTCGAGGCCATCGCCGATCCCTATCTGCTCGACGGCCATTCCGTGGTGATCGGCGCTTCCATCGGCATCGCGATGGCGCCGGGCGATGGCGATGAGTCCGAGAAGCTGCTCAAGAGCGCGGACATGGCGCTGTCGCGGGCGAAACTGGATGCGCGCGGCAGCTTCGCCTTCTTCGAGGCCGCGCTGGATGCGAAAGCGCAGAGCCGCCGCAAGATCGAGGTCGAGCTGCGCGACGCGATCCGCAACGACGTGTTGCGGCCGTACTATCAGCCGCTGATCGACCTCTCGAGCGGCCGCATCACCGGCTTCGAAGCGCTGGTGCGCTGGCCGCATGCCGAGCGCGGCATGGTCTCGCCGGCCGAGTTCATTCCGGTCGCCGAGGACACCGGGCTGATCAACCCGCTCGGCGGGCTGATGCTGCGCCGGGCGTGCCTGGATGCCGCGGCCTGGCCGGACGACGTCCGCGTCGCCGTCAATTTGTCGCCGCTGCAGTTTCGCAGCGGCAATCTGCTCTCGATCGTGACCGACGCGCTGAAACATTCCGGCCTGCCGCCGCGGCGGCTCGAGCTCGAGATCACCGAAACGCTGCTCCTGGAGAAGAGCGCGCAGGTGCTGGCGACACTGCATGCGCTGCGCGCGCTCGGCGTGCGCATCTCCATGGACGATTTCGGCACCGGCTATTCCAGCCTCAGCTATCTCAGAAGCTTTCCCTTCGACAAGATCAAGATCGACCAGTCCTTCGTGCGCGATCTCGGCGCCAATCGCGAGGCCCAGGCGATCATCCGCTCCATCGTCAGCCTCGGCAAGGGCCTCGGTGTCACCATCACCGCCGAAGGTGTCGAGACCGAAGCCGAGCTGAGCTGCCTGCGCGCCGAAGGGTGCGACGAGGGCCAGGGCTTCCTGTTCAGCAAGGCCCGGCCCCATGCCGAGATCGTCAGCCTGCTCGCCGCGCAGCGCGGCATCGACGGCGACGAGGACGCCGCGATGGTGGCGTAGGCGGCGGAGCAGGCCGGCACAAGCCGGCCAAGACGATCTCAGAACTTGCGCGTCGCAAAGCATGCGTGCCCTATGCGATGGCTGGCGGCTGGTCGAACCTGCCGCGCGCTGCCAGCGTCTCATGATTGGATCGATCGAACGGATGCGACCCCATGACCTCTGATGCGCCTCCGCTGCCGCTGCCTGGCCCGCGCTATGCCCGCTTCTCCAGGCGGTTCAAGGCCGTTCTGCTCGACTGGATGCTGGCGATGGCGCTGCTGTTCGGCGCGCTGGCGGTCGCCAGCAATGTCGCGAGCGATGGGCTCAGCCGGAGTCTCGGTGTTGCGGTCGTCGTCATCCTGCTGCTCTACGAGCCGGTGCTGGTCTGGCGCGCCGGCGGCACGCTCGGCCATATCTGGACCAATTTGCGAATCGTCGACGATCGCGGCGGCAATGTCAGCTTCGCCAAGGCGCTCGCACGCTTTGCCGTCAAGAGCATTCTGGGCTGGTATTCGTTCGTGATCCTGGCCGCCACGCGCCGCAACCAGGCGGTCCACGATCTGCTGACGCATTCGACCGTCCAGATCCGCGATCCCGCCAAGGCGACGCCCGGCCAGTTCATCACGGAGCGGCGCGAGGATGATCCGGCGATGCCTTCGCGGCTGCGGCGCCTGCTCGTGACGGTGGTCTATCTGGCGCTCAGCGTCCTCTTCTATTTCGGCGTGCTCGCGGTGCTGGTCCGGGCCGGCCTGATGTCCCGCGCCTGCCTCAACCAGGACATTTGCAATGGAAGCGACCGCATCGTCGATACCGCCGCCGCCGTGGCCTTCCTTCTGATGATTGCGCTTGTGATCGGCATGGGTTGGCGAGGCCGGCTGATCGGTGCCCGCAGGGCGTAGACGGTGGTGGCGCCGCGCGCCGCCGCTCAGCTTCCGGCCAGGATCGCCTTCCCCACATCCTCGTAATGGCTATCCCGCGCCTGGATCTGCTGGGCGATGGCGTGCATGTCGCGGAAGCGGCGTTCGAACGGGTGCTTACGGAACACCGCCGTTGCCCCGGCCATGTGATAGGCGGTGTCGACGACCTTGGCCGATTGATGGATGGTCCACGTTGCCGCCAGACGAACCGCGCTGCGATGCGCGGCGCTGAACTCGCCGGTCGCGGACAGCTCGCGCCACATCGCCTGCGCGGTGGCATAGAGATAAGCGCGCGCGGCGCGCCAATCGCCTTCGGTGCGGCCGATCAGGCCCCGGACCGCCCCGTTGTCGCGCATGGCGCTGGCCGACAGCGAGGGATGTTTTGCGCGCGCCAGAGCGATGGCGGCATCCAGCGTGGCACGGGCGACGCCGAGCGACACCGCGGCAAAGCCCAGGCTGAAGCTTGCGCCGGTGCCGATCCGGTAGAGCGGTCCAGTCTCGCGCAGCGCGGCCGGCACGTCGCGAAAGGCCGTGAAGCGTTCGGCAATGAAGAGGTCGTTCACCTCGTAGGAATCCGTGCCGGTGCCGGCAAGGCCAATCGCCTGCCAGACGTCGTGCAACGTCGCGTGTGCGGCGGGGAAGAGGATGGTGCGTACCTCCGGCGAGCCGTCGGCATTTTTCCGCGGCGTGCCGTCGCATCCCACGATGCGGACATGCGCGCCCAGCCAGCTCGCCTGCCGTGAGCCCGAGGCGAAATCCCAGCGCGCCGTGACGCGATAGCCGCCCTCGACCGCGCGCGCTTCATGCGCGATCGCGCCCCAGGCGAGGATGCCGGGCGCCGTATTGAAGATCTCGTGCGCGGTGTCGTGATCGAGCGACGCCGCGATCATCGCGCAGACCGTGCACTGGCCGAGACACCAGGCCGTGGAGGCATCCGCTTTCGCGATCTCCTCCAGCATCTGCATGAAGATCTCGATTGGGGCTTCTGCGCCGCCGAGGCTCTGCGGCAGCAGCGCGCGATAGAGCCCGTTGTCGATCAGGGCGTTCACGACGACAGGCGTCAGCCGCCGCGTCCGCTCGATCTCGTCCGCCTCGCGCGCGATCAGGGGACCGAGAGACCGCGCTCGCTCGACGAGGTCGATTGCCCCGGCCTTGTTCATGCCTCTTCCCGTGCCCTTCTTGAGTGCTGTTCGACGGGCGGGCGGATGGTGGCCCATTCCTCGGGCTCGATCAAGAATGCCGCATCTGCACGGCGAAAATCCTGCGACGTGCCAAATGCCTGTCTCGGCTAAAACACCTTGGAGTTGCATTGCGGTCCGTTCTGAACTCTACTGACGGTTTTCAGAGCGGGAGATTTCAATGGTCAGTTTGCGCGAACCGGGATTGGGACCGATTGTCGGTCACACCACTGATACGACGGCCAGAATTTGGGTCCGCGCCGCGGACCCCGCGGACGACAGGGCGCAGCTCGACGAAAATCGGCGCACCGTTGGTGTGATCGGGATCGTGGAAGGCGGCAAGACCGGGGAGAACGACAAGATCGGCGCAGCCTGGTACTTCCGGCTCAACCGGGAATTTGACCGCACGGGCACCTTCGTCCTCGGCTCGGACGTCCAGCTCGGGTACTATAACGCGACCGACCTCGACAGCGTGGAAGAAGTTGTTGTTGCGGTAACGCTCGACAAGAACGTGGCGGCAAAGCCGCTCACGCCGAATACGGCGTACACCGTCCGGGTCGGGGTGCTCACGGTCGACGATCCCACGCCGAACACGTCCCGGACCTCGGACCTGGATCTCATCGCGATCCTGCCGGACATCGACATCATCAAGAACGATCTGTTGAGGCTCGATCGGTCGACATGCGAGGCGACGTTTCGAACTTTCCCACCTTCGGGGCAGGTCGCCGACTCTCTCGCCTTCCTGCTCGGATCGTGCCGCTATCCGGGGCTGCTTTGGAAGATCAAGGAGGCCGACCAGATATTCGGACCGATGTCCCTGCACTTCAAGGACAGTTCGATCGGCCCGGCAGCCTCCTTCACCATGATGTGCGGCGACCAGATCTATGCCGACATGCTCAATCGCTTCGTTCCGATCCTGCGGGCCGAGCGGTATGACGAATTCCAGGAGCGCTATACGACGGCCTATTCAGCGCAGAACCTGCGCAATCTGCTGCAGCGATCGAGCACCTACATGATCCTCGACGACCATGAGATCGAGGACAACTGGACCCAGGACCGGCTGAAAGGCGATCCTGGCAAGCACATGGTGTTCAACTACGCGGTCACCGCCTACATGAACTACCAATGGAGCCACAGTCCGCGCACATGGGGGCGCCTGCTGTATTACAAGTTCGATTGCGGCGGCTACCCATTCTTCGTTCTCGACACGCGCACGCAGCGCTACAAGAACAACAACGACCGTCAGCTGGATCACGGGCTCCGCGACAATTACATGCTCGGCTATCCGACCATCGACGAGCATCATCCTGGGCAAATGCGCAGGCTGAAAGACTGGCTTTCGCAGATGCAGAGGGAGCGCAACAACGTCCCGAAATTCATCGTCTCATCCAGCGTCTTCGTTCCGAATGCGATGGACGAACGGATCGGCGACCGGACGGAGAAAGGTCTCGATGCTCAGCTGTTCGAGGTGAACGGAGACAATCGCGACGACAGCGACAGCTGGCCGGCATTTCCGCAGA
This sequence comes from Bradyrhizobium nitroreducens, assembly GCF_002776695.1. Lineage (GTDB taxonomy): Bacteria > Pseudomonadota > Alphaproteobacteria > Rhizobiales > Xanthobacteraceae > Bradyrhizobium > Bradyrhizobium nitroreducens. The sequence continues at coordinate 4,381,224 of NZ_LFJC01000003.1, read as the reverse complement.
CGCGCAAGGAACTGCTCGACCATATCGTCGACGAATCCATTCAGAATGTCGTCTTTCTCTCCGGCGACATTCACTGCTCGAATGTCGCCGAGATCACTTTCGAGCGGGATCAGGGCCGGAAGAAGAAGATCCTGCCCCTCAAGGCATTCTCGGTCACGTCGTCGGCGTTTTACTGGCCATTTCCGTTCGCCGACGGAGACCCAAACGGGTATGTGCACGATTCCCGGCAGACCGAGCAATGGGATGCGTTTCCGCTGAGGGATGGCAAGACGCGCATGCATTACAAGTCATGGGGCTTCACCCAGGACGACAATTTCGCGCGCATCGAGATCGACAGGACGAAATCGCAGCTCAAGGTTCGTGTGTTCGATCGCAACGGCAAAGCGGTCGCGAATACCGATGCAACCTCTGGCGCGAACGTTCCGCTCGAGACCGACCTTCAGCTGGAGCCCTGGCGCTAGCCGCGAGCACGCCCCCTTGCGACGGCCGCGCTGTGGCCGAGATCGAGGGGATGTCGCTTGACCGGAAGACGCCGCGCTACGGCGGCGGCTTGCGCGCGCGAGTTGCCTGCTCAAAGGCATAGGCCAGCCGCAGCAGCTTGTGCTCGCTCCAGGCGCGCCCTGCGAAGGCGACGCCGAGCGGATAGTCCGGCGTGTCCTTGCCGTCGATCGTTCCCGAGATGAAGCCGCCGCACACCATGACGCTGGGATAGCCTGCCTTGGCGGCAATCGCGGCGCCCGTGGCGCCGGGGAACAGCACCGCGTCCAGTCTGTGCTGGCTCATGTAAGCGTCCATGCCGCGCGTCCTGGCCGAGAGCAGGTCCATGGCACGCGCGGATTTGTACTCGCGCTCGCTCAGATCGCCCCTGGTCATGTCGGCGGCGAGGAAATGGTCCTGGCCGAAACGCAGCGCCTTCTCCGCGTTGGCTTGGTTGAAGGCCACGATGTCGGCGATGGTCTTGATGTCGGTGCCGGTCGCCCAATCCCGCAAATAGAGGTTGAGGTCGTGCTTCAGCTCGTAGAGGAAGACGACGGGCGGCCTTGCGATGGTGCCCTTGTGCTCGCTCAGCGGATTGCGGTTGAGCACGGCCATGGTCGTGCCCGGCCCGCCGATCCAGCCCAGCGTCGGCATGTTGGCGCGCACGATGACGGCGCCGAGATCCTCCAGCACCTCGATCGTCTCGGTCATCACCTTGACCCTGTCGGGCAGCAGCTTGCCGTAGAAGCAATCGTTGAGGGGATCGTTGGGATCGCTCGGCACGCCGATGCGTGCGCCCTTGAGGGCGTCGGCGGCAAGGCCCTCGGTGTAGTCGGCGGGCCGCCGCTGCTTCTGCGTCGCCGGGTCGAGCGGGTCCCTGGCGGCCAGCACGTTCAACAGCAGCGCCGCGTCGCGCACGGTGCGCGTCATCGGCCCTGCGGTGTCCTGGCTGTGCGCGAGCGGCAGGATGCCGGCACGGCTGATCAGTCCGACCGTCGGCTTCACCGTGACGAGACCGTTCATGCTGGCGGGGAACAGCAGCGAGCCCGAGGTCTCGGTGCCGATCGACGCCGCACACAGGCCGGCCGCCACCGCGACTGCGGACCCCGAGCTCGATCCACCGGGCTGCAACACCGGGATGCCATGCTCGCCGGTCAAGTCAGGCGCATAAGGGTTCTTCACCTGGCCGCCCAGCGACGAATAGCCCGAGGGCATGTCGACGGCGAGCATGTTGGCGAACTCGGTCAGGTTCGCCTTGCCGAGGATCACCGCGCCGGCGTCGCGCAGCAGCTTGACGAGGGTGGCGTCGTCCCTGGCGTGCGCCGCTTCCAGCGCCAGCGAGCCCGCCGTGGTCGGCTGCTTGTCGCCGGTGGCGATGTTGTCCTTGAGCAGAATCGGCACGCCGGCCAGCGGCCGCTCGACCGATGGCCTGATGCCGTCGCATCCGCCCGCGATCGTGCGCGCATCGGGATTGAGCGTGCGGACCGAATTGAGCGCGGGTCCGTTGCGGTCATAGGCCTCGATGCGGGCGAGATAGAGCTCGGTCAGCGTCGTGGCGGAGATCCGTCCGCCGGCCAGGGCGTCGATGATCTCGCTCAACGGCGCTTGTTCCGGCGTCGGCAGGACCGGCGCCTCTGCATCGCCGCGGATCGGCTTGTCCATCGCGTCCTCTCGGGCAGCTTGCTGCGAAGATGCTACCAATGGTAGCATTGGGCCTGGTCGCACGACAAGCCGAGGACCGATCGGCGCGGCGCAGACGTGAGCTTCCGGTCCTTTCAGCGGCTTCAGACGAGCGATCCATGGAGTGCACGATCCGGCCCGCCCGCGAAGACGACGCCGATGGCATCAGCGAGGTGATCCTGCGGGCGCTGCGCGAGACCAATGCAAGGGACTACACGGACGCGATCATCGAGAGGATCGCGCACAGCTTTGGTCCGGACTCCGTCAGGCAGCTGATCGGGACGCGCACGGTCTTCGTCGCTACCGTCGACAGCCGCGTCGTTGGAACGGCGGGCCTCGATGGAAGCGTCGTCCGTACCGTCTTCGTGGCACCCGATATTCAGGCCCGCGGCATCGGCAAGCGGCTGATGGTGGAGGTGGAGCGCATAGCGCGCGAGCGAAACATTCCCGCCTTGACGCTCTCGTCCTCGGTCACCGCCGAGACTTTCTATGCGCGGCTCGGGTTCAGGACAGTGCGCGACAGTTACCATAATGATGAACGTACGATCGTCATGGAGCGCGAGCTCGATGACGCGCCATAAGTCTGGCTCGGATCAGCCGCGATCGTCGGAGAGAAGCGCATGGTGCAAGGTGTGACCGCGATGGGGCTCACGGCGATCGATCTCGGGCTTCGCGGCGCGACGAGCGGCGTGTTTCTGCTGATCATCCTCGTGGCGCTGCTGCGTCGTGCGACCAGCCAGCAGGCATTGCTGGGCATGGCCATGTCTGCCGGCGGCTTGTTCTACGCCATCACGACCGCGCCGTTCTTTCCCAAGTCATGCTGGTGGTGGGTGTTGCCGGTCTTGTCGGCGCAACCCGCAATCTTCTGGCTGTGGGCGCGTGCGGCGTTCGACGATGATTTCGTGCTGAAGCGATGGCACGGTGCGGTCTGGCTGGCGATTGTCGCCTTCGGCTTCGTGCTCACGCTGGGCTGGGCGCGCTGGCCCGCTTTGGCCGGGGCCGGGGGGCGGGTCCTGTCGTTGATCACCCTGGTGCTGGCGGTCGCAGCCGCGGTCCAGACCGTCAAGACCTGGCGGGTCGATCTGGTCGCGCGGCGGCGCCGGCTGCGTCTGGCGATGCTTGCGATCAATGTCGGGCTCATTGCGGTGGTGGCCGGCGCCGGCTTTGCGGCGATCCCGGTCGTCGTCCCCGGTGGAGCCGGGAGCTTTCCGACCGCTCTCTGCCTGTTCGTGGTGGCCATGCTGGCCGGCGTGGGGACTTTTGCTGCGCCCATGGCCGTCACGGCCAATGGCGCCACGGCGGCGATCGCGCCCGGCGACTTCAGCCCGCAAGCCCGGAGGGCCGATCGTGCCACGACCGGCGGAATCGTGGTCGATCCCCTCCTGCTCCGCCGCCTCGACCATCTGATGACCGTCGAGCGCATCTACCGGCAGGAGGGCCTTGCGATCGGGACACTTGCGGCACGGTTTGACGTTCCCGAGTATCGGCTCAGGCAGGCGATCAACGAAGGACTGGGTTATCGCAACTTCAATGCGTTCCTCAATCATTACCGCATCGAGGACGCCAAGGCGGCCTTGTCCGATCCGGCGCAGCGCGAGGTCCCGGTGCTGACGATCGCCATGGATGCCGGCTTCCAGTCGATCGGGCCGTTCAACCGCGCCTTCAAGGCCGAGACGGGCATGACCCCGAGCGAATTTCGGCGCGACGCCCTGGCCCAGCCTCAAACGGCACCGGGCTCGGCGCGCGATCAGGAAATCGGCCAGCGGCGCCGGGACATCGGTTAGCCGATTTCCGGATTCGGCGAGAAGGCGCGGGCGTGATCGGGCAGGCTGTGAGGCGAGTCCTCATCAGCGAGCCTGACCATGTCCCCTCCGATCGCCGCCAATTCTGCGTCCGAACGATTGCACGCGCTCGATGCGGTCCGGGCCTTTGCCCTGCTGCTCGGCATCGTCCTGCACGCGGCGTTGTCCTTTGTGCCCGTCTCGCCCCGGTTCTGGTTCATCCAGGACACCCATCCAAGCGTCGCGGTGGGGCTCCTGTCCTTCTCCATCCACGTCTTCCGGATGACCACCTTCTTCCTGATGGCGGGTTTCTTCGCCCGGATGAGCTTTCATCGCCGGGGGATGAGCGGCTTCGTCGGGGACCGGCTGCAGCGCATCGCCCTGCCGCTGGTGATCGGCTGGCCCATCGTGTTCGCGGCCATGGCGGTGGTCGTGAACTGGGCATCCTGGTTCCCGAATGGCGGTCCGACGCCCGCCATGCGCAACTGGCCGGTGCTGCCGAATTTCCCGCTCGCCCATTTCTGGTTTCTCTATGTGTTGCTGGAGCTCTATGTCGCCGCGCTTCTGTTGCGCAGCCTCGTCGTTTGGCTCGACGCATCAGGTGCTCTGAGAATGGCGCTGGATCGTCTGTTCGCGGGGATCATGCAAAGCCCGCTGGCCCCGCTCATTCTGGCGATCCCGATCGGCATCGCCTTCAGCCTCGATCCGAGATGGGCTGGTGCGGTCGGCGTGAGGACGCCCGATCAATCGTTCGTCACCAACGCGCAGGCCTGGATCGGCTTCGGCACGGCTTTCGGCGTCGGCTGGCTGTTGCACCGGCAGATCGATCTGCTGCGGATCCTGGAGCGGCGCTGGCTGTGGACTCTCGTGCCGGCGCTCGGCCTGATCCTGACCAGCTTCGTGCTATCGGGTGTGATGAGTTCAGCCCCGGGCGCGCCTAAGCTGCCGGTCCGCGCCGAGACGCTCAGGCTCGTCGCCGCCATCCTGTATGCGCCGGCGATCTGGATCTCGACCTTCGCCTTCATCGGCCTCGCGCTCCGGTTCATGTCCGGCTTCAGCCCGATCAGGCGTTACCTCGCCGACGCCTCCTACTGGCTCTATCTGATCCACATGCCGATCGTGATGGCGCTGCAGGTCGCGGTGTCGCAGCTCGCCTGGCCCGGGCCGTTGAAGTTCGCGATCATCCTCGTCGCGGCGCTTCTGCCGATGCTGGCGAGCTATCAACTCCTGGTGCGCTTCACCTTCATCGGCGCGCTGCTGAACGGCCGTCGCGCGCCGCGCGAGGCCGCGCCCACCGCCGCGGTTCCCGGCACGGCCGTGCCGTGATGGTCGTCGGCCGGCCCGCTCCGTCGTCACGCCGCAGCGCGGCCAAGGTCCAGCGATGGCCTGCGTCTGGTCGGAAAGCTCAGCGCCACTGCAACGGCGGCAAGCCCGATCGCGAAGGAGCCGGCCTGCAGCCACGTGTAGCGCTGGAAATTGTCGAATACGAGCCCGCCGGCCCAGGGCCCGAGCGCAATGCCGAGACTTGCAAAGGCCGAGACCGCGCCGAACACGGTGCCCATGATGCGTGCGCCGAAGAACTCGCGGACCAGCACCGCATGGAACGGCATCACGCCGCCATAGGCGAGGCCGAACACGACGGACAGCGGCTGCATTGAACCTATCCGGCTTCCGGGAGCACCAACGGCGCGTAGTCGCTGATGTCAGCGACGAGGGAAGGCGCGATGAAGGCTCTGAAGGCATCGATCTGTGTTGCGGTCACGGCGCTTGCCCTGAGCCTGGCGTTCGGCGCGTCATCCCATGCCGAAGAGGACGAGACGGACGCGCTCACACGGCAGATGAAGGAGCTTTATCGGGCCGGGAAGTACATGGAAGCGCTGCCGCTGGCCCAGAAGTCTCTGGTCCTTCACGAAAAGCAGTTCGGCCCTGACGATGCGCACGTCGCGATGCCGCTGAGCGATCTCGGCACGATCCATCACAATCTCGGCGAATACGCCGTTGCCGAGCCGCTGTACAAGCGCGCGCTGGCCATCCGCGAGAAGACGCTCGGTCCGGATCACGCGGAAGTCGCAATGGTGCTGAACAATCTCGGCGATCTCTATCGCGCGGAAAGACGCTACGCGGAAGCGGAGCCGCTCCTGAAGCGATCGATTGCCATCGATGAGAGGGTGCTCGACCCCGACGATCCGTCGATCGTGTTGCCGCTGTGCAATCTCGGCGCGGTCTACAGCAGCCAGGGCCGCTACGACCAGGCCGAGCCGCTGTTCGAGCGGGGCCTCGCCGTGCTGGAGAAAGCGCTCGGCCCCGACGATCCCGAAGCCACGGTGCTGTTGAACAATCTGGCCGACACCTACACCCACCAGCATCGCGATGCCGATGCCGAGCGGCTGCTCAAGCGGTCGATGGCCGTGACCGAGAAGGCGAACGGCCCCGATCATCCCGACATCGCGCAGGCGCTGAACAATCTGGGGGCGCTTTATGGGCGTCAGGGACGCAACGCCGAGGCCGAGCGGCTGTTCAAGCAGTCGGTGGCCATTTTCGAGAAGACCTTCGGCCCCGATCATCCGGATCTTGCTGGTGTCCTGGACAACCTCGCCAACGTCTACAAGAATCAAGGTCGCCATGCCGATGCCGAGCAAGTCCTGAAACGGTCGATGGCAATCAGAGGGAAGACAAAGCCGATCTGAGCACGCCTGCCAGGCCGGTCGAGACGTCCTTGGTCTGAGGATCATCAGCGGATCGCGTTGAGGGGCCATGACGAACCCTGCAAGACTGCTCCAACTTGTCGTCGCCCTGACGTGGCTCGGATTGTCTGCCGCAACGGCGGCCGGCGGCCCGTCGAAGGAGATGTGGAGCGGCGCATGGACGTTCAGAATGGACCGCCAGGATCGGCCATGGCTCGTCTTTTCCGACCCGCGCGGCAAGACGGTGTTCCGCATCGGCTGCGGTTCGCATTTCGAACTGGATGCGGTCTATCCGGGCAACGCGCCGACACAGGAACATACCGAGGCCTCGATCACGATCGGCAACGGCAAGACGCAGATGGATTTCGCCGGCTTCACCTACGCCGGTCCCGGGTCGTTCCCGCCGAGCACCTCGATGTTCAACCAGGCGGACCTTGGTCATCCCGGTCTTGCCGATGACCAATGGCGCGTGCTGGAAGACCGCGTCCTCGATCTTTTGGAGTCCGGGCGGCATCTGAGGATCTCCGCCGAAGGTAGAAGCTACGTGCTACCGGCGATCAAGGCATCGCGGTGGCGCGCGCGTTTTCAAAAGATCTGCTGACGCCGACTGCGGGCCGGAGGGGCGCGCGCCTCCCCCATGGCCCTTTTTTTATCGCATTGCTGGTTCGATCATGTCGGCATCGACGGGTCTCGATCGTCCTTGGATGGACATGTCCCGAACGAGCGGTGCATGGATCCCGTCGGGTGAATCGATGTCACCTCGGGCCGTCGAAATCGAACTGGAGCAATGCCGATGAGAATCACCGTCGAAACCAGCGTCGCAGCCCCCATCGATCGGGTCTGGCATGCCTATACGACGCCCGCCGACATCGTGAAGTGGAACGCGGCCTCCGACGACTGGCACACGACCAGAGCGACGGTCGATCTGCGGGAAGGCGGCGCCTTCTCGTCCCGGATGGAGGCCAAGGACGGCAGCATGGGTTTCGACTTCGCCGGCACCTACACGAAGATCGTCGAGCACAAGCGGATCGAATATTCGTTCGGCGATCGCAAGGCCGAGGTCGAGTTCGTGCCCGGCCCGAACGGCGTCGTCGTCCGCGTGGTGTTCGATGGCGAAACCACGCACTCGGAAGAGCAGCAGCGCAGTGGCTGGCAGGCGATCCTCGACAATTTCGCGCGCTACGTCGCGGCAAAGCAGAAGGCCTGATCGATCAGGGAGCTCGTAGGATGGGTAGAGCGGAAGCGAAACCCATCAAGCTTTATCCTGACGGTCGGATCGAGCTAACAAGGATTGCCGGATGCGGCGCCGCTCGTCCGGCGATGGGTTTCGCAAGAGCTCATCCCATGGGCTTGCGGAGAGAGAACAAGGCTGACCGCCAGTTCGGGAGGTCCATTTTTTTCTCGACAAACGCAAGCAAAAGTTGCACGATTTTCTAGTACTCATAAAAATTGATATTGAGGCCGACGTGTCCTAGGCGATAGAGCCATTGCAAGGGGGCATCATGAATTCCGCACAAAAGGTCGTGTTGAGCCTGTACGCTGGATTGCTGCTCTTCTGTTCGTTGTTGATTGTGGGCGCTGCGTCCCTTGGGCCCTATGTCCAGGAGATGCTTACACCTGTCGCAGTAGAAGCCCTGAAGAACATACTGTTCGCGTTCGTCGGAGCGCTGTCCGCGGTATGGGGCGCATCAAAATGACGGCCCGAACAGAAAGCAATCTCCTCGGAGTCATCGTTCTGTGTCTCGGACTCTGCATGGTGCGTGAGGTTTCCGCACAGAATAGCGCTCCAAGTACCGAGCAATTCATGAATGCGTTGGGCACCTGCGCCGTAGGCATGAATGTCAAGTTGGAAGGAAATCTTCTTGGTTCAATCAAGAGTTTCTATGAGGGGACACGTACGCAAGGTCGCATGTCCCTTCAAAACGCGCCAGAATTTCTCAACCTGTTTCCGGAAAATGAGCGCTCAAAGGCGTACACGTTGTATGTGAGCTGCGTGATGAAGATTCTGGGGCATTCACAAAGCTTGCCCGGCAATATCTGCACGCAGGAAGTGATCAACAAGTGCGCTGAGGACGCTCGATCAGATCCACTCTCAGCGATCAGTTCGTGCAACCGGGTTACCGAATGCGACCCTGACAACCATCTGGCCTATTCCAGACTAGGTCAGGCGTATCGCGCGCTACGTAGGTTGCAGGAGGCCGAGACGTCGATGCAGAAGCAGCTATCGATCGGCCAAAGAATACCCGACCAAGGAATTATCAGCTCGGCCTATTACAATCTCGGCACGCTCTATTTCAGCAAAGATGCGTATGAGATGGCCGAGGTGTACGCTAAGAAGAGCCTCGAGCACAATGAGAAGTCAAGCAATCGCCCGGGAATGGGCGCGAATTACAAGTTGCTCGGTGACATCTATATCAAGAGAGGTTCGGCCGGTACCGCCGAGTTGTATTACACAAAATCGATTGAGGCGTTCCGAGGTAGTACCGACAAGCGAGGCCTCGGCGGTGCTTACGGCGGCTACAGCTACGCCAGATATGTGCAGGGAGACCGTTCTTCGGCGTGCACGTATTTGAGCAAGGCGCTCTCCCTGTACCAGGAGATCGACTTTGTTAAGGGAGTTGGCGACACTCAGCAAAACATGATCAAGGCGCGCTGCAACAGTCTTTGATGCTCCTTTTCAATGCTGCCGATGATGGCCTTCTCAATGCGGGACTGAACGTCTTCCGCAAGACGCTGGTCATGGGGGCGTGCCGCTTCGCTCAGCCGGGCGCCGCGATGATTGCATTCTGGCCTTGTGCGTCAATTCGTAAGTGACAATTCGTACTATGTTCCGGAGGGGACAATGACGAACGGCGAGGCTCAGAAATTAACTGTCAAACTGGCAATTCAAAAGACGCGAAGCGTTCTTCTCACACGCATTCGTAGTCCGAGATTGCGCCGCATGATACGGCGGACTGCTGCAAGATTGGTGGCTGCAGCCGGTATTGCGACGATCGTGTCTGCCCTAGCCACGTTTGCGATAACCGGATCAGAGTTTTTCGGAACGACGCTTCCGAAGGTATTCTCGGGCACGTCGAGCGCAATCCTTCTCAGTGGAACGTTGCGTCCATGGTTGATCGACAGGGTTCTCGTTCGGGATCTCTCGATCGTGGGGCAATGCGTCGCCTGGCACAATATCATCGACTTGGACGGCGATGGGCAAGCTTCGGACCTTGCGCTCACGGTATTTCCGCGCAGATCTCTGCAGGGCAAGGACTGTTCGGAATTCCGACAAGATCCCGAGGCCGTTCATCTGGTCCTGAAAGAAACTCAATGGAAGGGCTGGCGGCCTAGATATGCTCTCCTTCAAACATTTGCTCCGGGTATTCCGTCCATCTTCGTCACGGCCGGTCCATTCCTATTGATAAGTACTGCTGCTCGCATCAACCCAGCTTATCATATCTTTGCATACAGCAATGGCGCGCTGCTTTCCTTCGGTTCGTTTCGCAGTATCGCGGATGAGCCGGCATATCTTCAACTCGGGCGCCGTTTGTACATGAAGACTTACAATGAGTTTCGAGGCTTCGAGGTCACATCGACGGGTGAAGCCAAGTCGACGGTGTTGTCCGCATTTGATATTCTGGCGCGAAACAATACCGCCCTCGTCATTGAAGCAGACGCGAGAATTGCCGATGGTGCAAAGGAGGCTAACTCGAAGGCTGGCGCTAGTGGCTGGCTGCCTTTTGGGAGCTACTCGTCTCCCGAAGGTGGACAGGCGGCATGCAGTGAGATCGTCGTTTACAAGAACGGCGAGGCCCTTACATTTGCGTCGAACCAAGCAAATCCAGGCAAGTGCGTGGCCGCAATCACCGCTGCGAACGAGACGGCTCAGATCGTTGCGAACGTTCAGTGTGATTTTGAAGGCTTCACCCAGTCGCGACAATTTCCGTGGGGCTGGATAATTGATGCAACGAAGCCTAGGCACTTCGTCCGGTGCGACTACACAGACGAACCCGAGGAGTACGGGTTTGGTCTCGAAGTGGGATTGGGCCCCTAGGGAGGAGACGCTGCAACTTCCAATCTGCCGGCGCCGGAAGCTGGCGTAGGTTGATGGCTTGCTCGAGTCATCGAAAGCAGATCGGCGGTCGAAATGATAGGATACCCCCGGCAGTCGCCGGGGCTCGCACACATCCTTCCAATTTGCCACCATACCCCTGTTTTGCCCGACGGAGCAAAGGGGTCAAAAAGGCAGGGTGCGGCCGGGGGCAGGGCAATCGCCGAGGCGCGCGCTCTGCTGCGCAAAGAACTCGTGGAATGGATAGAGCGAAGCGAGACCGTAAAGCTTGTACTCACATGTCGGATCAAGCGTGGATGATGGGCTTCGCAAGAACTAAACCCGCCCTACGAACTATCAACGCGGCCGGAGTGGGCCGACTGTCACGATCTGCTCCCGCGCCCGCTCATTGACCCGTGCGAACTCTTCCATGATGCGTCTAAACAACCCCGGATCGATTGACGCGATCAGCCCATGATCCGGCGCATCCAGATCGGGGAAGTAGTCCTTGTGAATCGGAAGATATGCCCGGACGCGGGTATCGATGAAGAATGCGGAGTTGTTCTTGTTCTGGCGCGCTCTGTCCAAAGGCACTTGGATGATCCCGATCGGCAGATTGTCGCCGAACTTCCTGACTTGGGACGAGGTGTAAACTGCAACCGCGGCGCCGTACGCCGGCGCCGGGTGTCCCAGCATCCTGGCAGCGTCGATTGCAGAAAAAGCGCCGATGATGATCGCCGCGTGTCGGGTGCGCGCGGGTATGTCGGGAGTCTCAGCGAAGGGAAAATAACTCCAGACCATGTCGCCGCGTCGGAAGGGCGGAGCCATTCCGGTCTCACTGGAAAAGCGAGCGCCTGAACGCGTAGTCCTCATCGCTTTCGTCGGCATCGCGATGGAGTTCGTAGTTCTCGAGCGAGAGCGGCGGCATTTTCGAGAAATCCTGCACCACCTCGACGTAGTCCAGATGGCGGCGCATGACCTCCTCGACGAGTTCTTTCACGCTCACATTGTCCCGCCCGGCGACACGCGAAGCCTTTTCGTAGAGCTCGTCGTCGAGATGTACCGTGATGTCGGCCATGACAGCTTTCCGGTGAGAACGGCTGAATTTACCTGACAATATAGCGGGCCTTGCCGCCGCGTTAAAGGTGCCGTCAATTCCGCCGCTGGATGGCGGCAGTCAAGGCCCTGCCGGCCACGGGGCGCGACGATGAGATACTACCGCTGTTTTGCCCGTCGGGGCAAATCCAATTCTGAAAATCAAAAAAAGCATAATGCCGCCAAGGGGCGGCTACTGTGCATGGGGTTGTTTTCGCACTTTTTGTTTGCCGCCCGGGAGAGCGCCTGTTTGTCGGCCCCGGAGGCCGGGCCGCCCCGGCCCCGGCGTCGCCTCAGCTATCCACCTTCAGCGCGGCAATGAAGGCTTCCTGCGGGATGTCGACCTTGCCGAACTGCCGCATCTTCTTCTTGCCTTCCTTCTGCTTCTCCAGAAGTTTTCGCTTACGCGTGATGTCGCCGCCATAGCACTTCGCGGTGACGTCCTTGCGCAGGGCGCGTACCGTCTCGCGGGCGATCACCTTGCCGCCGATCGCCGCCTGGATCGGGATCTGGAACATGTGCGGCGGGATCAGCTCCTTCATCTTCTCGACCATGGCGCGGCCGCGGCCCTCGGCGCGGGTGCGATGCACCAGCATCGAGAGCGCGTCGACCGGCTCGGCGTTGACCAGGATCTGCATCTTGACGAGATCGGCCGGCTTGTAGTCGGTGAGATGATAGTCGAACGAGGCGTAGCCCTTGGAGACCGACTTCAGGCGGTCGTAGAAGTCGAACACCACTTCGTTCAGCGGCAGATCGTACTTCACCATCGCGCGGGAGCCGACGTAAGTCAGCTCCTTCTGCGAGCCGCGGCGATCCTGGCAAAGCTTCAGCACGCTGCCGAGATATTCGTCGGGCGTCATGATCGTCGCCTCGATCCAGGGCTCCTGGATCTTCTCGATCTTGACGACGTCGGGCATGTCGACGGGATTGTGGATCTCGAGCTCGGTGCCGTCGGTGAGCTTCATCTTGTAGATCACGCTCGGCGCGGTCGCGATCAAATTGAGATCGAACTCGCGCGACAGCCGCTCCTGGATGATCTCGAGATGCAACAGGCCGAGGAAGCCGCAGCGGAAGCCGAAGCCGAGCGCGGCCGAGGTTTCCATCTCGAAGGAGAAGCTGGCGTCGTTGAGGCGCAGCTTGCCCATCGCGGCGCGCAGCGTTTCGAAGTCGTCGGCGTCGACCGGGAACAGGCCGCAGAACACCACGGGGATCGCCGGCTTGAAGCCCGGCAGCATCTCCGTCACCGGCTTCCGGTCGTCGGTGATGGTGTCGCCGACGCGGGTGTCGGCGACTTCCTTGATCGCGGCGGTGATGAAGCCGATCTCGCCGGGGCCGAGCTCGTCGACCTGCTGCATCTTCGGCGTGAAGAAGCCGACGCGCTCGACGTCGTAGGCCGCGCCCGTGCCCATCATGCGCACGCGGCTGCCCTTCTTCATGACGCCGTCGACGACGCGGATGAGAACGACGACGCCGAGATAGACGTCGTACCAGCTGTCGACCAGCAGCGCCTTCAAGGTCGCATCGCGATCGCCCTTCGGCGGCGGCAGGCGGGTGACGATGGCTTCCAGCACGTCGGGCACGCCGAGGCCGGTCTTGGCCGAGATCATCACGGCGTCGGAGGCGTCGATGCCGATGACGTCCTCGATCTGCTGCTTGACCTTCTCGGGCTCGGCCGCGGGGAGGTCGACCTTGTTCAGGACCGGCACGATCTCGTGATTGTTGTCGAGGGCCTGGTAGACGTTGGCGAGCGTCTGCGCCTCGACGCCCTGGCTGGCGTCGACCACCAGCAGGGAACCTTCGCACGCCGCCAGCGACCGCGAGACTTCGTAGGCGAAGTCGACATGGCCGGGCGTGTCCATCAGGTTGAAGATGTAATCCTTGCCGTCCTTGGCGCGGTACTGCAGGCGCACCGTCTGCGCCTTGATGGTGATGCCGCGCTCGCGCTCGATGTCCATGGAATCGAGCACCTGCTCCTTGCCCGCCATCTCGCGGTCGGAGAGGCCGCCGGTCATCTGGATCAGGCGGTCGGCCAGCGTCGATTTGCCATGGTCGATATGGGCGACGATGGAGAAATTGCGGATGTTGGAAATGGGGACGGTCGTCATGGGCGCGGGATACCACTCACATCCCCGTGCGGCAACCTTATTGCAGTATTTTCAGGGCCTTTGTTCACGCCAAGCTGATTCCACGATCGCCCAAAACGCGCTAGGCAAGCGCCCATGTCGACCACCTCGATCCCCACCGTGAGGGCGCGTCCGAAGACCCGCCTGAGCTTTGACCGCTTCCGGGCCTGGCTGGTTGCCTGCGCGGTCCGCCCCGAGGCGAGATTGTGGCTGGTGATCCAGCTCGCCATCCTGCATGCGGTGCTCTGGACCTTCATCCTGATCAATCTCAAGGCGGCGCAGGACGTTCACATGGACGTCGCGGAAGCCTATGGCTGGGGCCAGAAATTCCTCTGGGGCTACGGCAAGCATCCGCCTCTGTCGGGCTGGGTCGCCGGCCTCTGGTTCATGGCATTCCCGGCCACGGACTGGGCGACCTATGCGCTGGCGATGGCGACGGTCGGCGTCGGCATGGTGATCTGCTGGCTGGTGGCCTTGCGCGTCGTGGATGCGCGCCGCGCGTTCCTGGTCGTGGTGATGGTCGCGCTCTACCCGATCTTCAATTTCAAGGGCTTCAAGTACAACCCCGATCTGCTGCAGCTCGTCACGCTGCCGCTGCTGGTGCTCGCCTATCTCAACGCGTTCGAGAAGCGGAGCTGGCAGTCGGGCATCTGGCTCGGGCTCGCCGGCGCGCTGGCGCTGATGACCAAATACTGGGTGCTGACGATGATCGGCGCCATCGGCCTTGCCGCGCTGATTCATCCCGAGCGGCTGAAATTCCTGTCCTCGCCGGCGCCATGGGTCGCCATCGTGACGATGGCGGTGGCGATGATCCCGCACATCGTCTGGCTGGCGGATGCGCATTTCGTGCCGCTGACCTATGCCGGCGACACCTACAGTCTCCAGGACGCCAGCCAGGTGCATCAGCTCGTCGCCGGCTACATGCTGCATAATCTCGGACTGCTTGCATTGCCGGTGGCGCTGGCCGCGCTCGCAATGGCGCTGGTGCCGCCGTGGTTGACGCTGCTCGCGCGCGCGCCATTGTACATCGTCACGCGGGCCTGGCGGCGCGGCGCCAATCCGGGCGTCAATCTTTCGCAAGCGCTGAACGTGTGGATCATCCAGATCATCGTCGCGCTCGGCCCGCCGCTCGGCGCGCTAGTCTTCAGCATCTACATGAAGACCGATTGGGGCATCTCGCTGTTCTTCCTGGTGCCGCTGGCGCTGGTCGCGATCCCTGCATTGCGCGTGCAGGGCGCGAGCCTGTTCAACATCGCCGCGATCTGGCTCGTGCTCAGCGCGGCGACGCTGGCCGCCTCGCCCTGGATCGCCGCGCGCGAGATGGCGGCCAATGCCGGCAACACCGCAACCTATGGCGCGCGCTCGGATCTCGCGCGCGAGCTGACCCAGGCCTGGCACGCGCGCTTCGCCTCGCGCTGGGCGGTCGTTGCGGGAACGATGGAGACGATCCAGCCGATGGTGTTCTACAGCCCGGATCATCCGGCCGCGTTCACGCCGAACGAGGCCTGGGCCTCCGGATTGACCTCGCTCGACGACGTCAAGAAATACGGCTTCATCGGCGTGTTCGATCCGACCGATGGCCGGCTGCCCGCGTTCGAGAAGTGGGTCTCGGACGTCGCGCCGAACGCCGAGCGCATGGTGATGACCACGCGCCGCTTCACCCACGGCAGGGCCGGTCCGTCGATGAGCTGGAACGTCTACATCGCGCCGCCCAAGCAGTAACGCAACGGGACGGACGTTCCCCGGACGCAGCGCTGCGCGTAGCGGTGTGCTGCAGATCCGGGGTCCAATTGTCGAGGCATGGGTCCCGGCTCTGCGGTGCGGCACTCCGCGCCGCACCGCGTCCGGGACACGAGAGAGGCCTATATCCCTTCCTCGTTGAACTTGCTTTCAACGAGCTCGGTGATCGCCGCGAGCGCGGCTTCGGCGTCATTGCCGGCGGCGGCGACGGTGATGGTCGTGCCCGGTCCTGCGGCGAGCATCATCAGGCCCATGATCGAGGTGCCGCCGACGGTCTCGCCGCCGCGCGTGACCCAGACCTGCGCGTCGAAACGCTCGACCGCCTGGACGAATTTCGCGGAGGCGCGGGCGTGCAGGCCGCGCTTGTTGATGATCAGGAGATCCTTGGAAATCGCGCCCGCGGGCACGCCTGTCCCCGCTTGTGGCGCCTCGTCGCTCATTTGCCGGCGAGCACCCGGCTGGCGATGGTGACGTATTTGCGGCCCGCTTCCTGCGCCATCGCGATCGCGTCGGGTAGCGGACGCTCCTCGCGCACCTTGGCGAGCTTCACCAGCATGGGAAGGTTGATGCCCGCGAGCACTTCGACCTTGGGCCGGCTCATGCAGGATATTGCGAGGTTCGACGGCGTGCCGCCGAACATGTCGGTGAGGATCGCAACGCCGTCGCCGGAATCGACGCGGTTAACCGCCTCGATGATGTCGCTTCGACAGAGATCGGAATCATCTTCGGCGCCGATCGTGATCGCTTCGATTTGCTTTTGTGGGCCCATGACATGTTCAAGCGCTGCCTTGAATTCGTCGGCAAGGCGCCCGTGGGTCACAAGTACTAGACCAATCATCGGAAAACTCCTCGCGGGCGCTTTTGGTGCACCGCACGAACGCGCCACTTTGACCATCCAGAGCCCCCGCGCAAGAGGGGATGTTGCGTATCTCCCTGAATCTAGACGGATGGATGAGGGGAGCTGCGCCGGTCTATTCGGTCGCGATAGTGGGGTTCATATGGTTACCATTTCCCTTCAAACAATCGCCGGAAAGGTTAACGGAAGATGAACTCTTGGTAGTGGTCAAGGCCGCGACAACCAGCGGGAGGGGCGAATAGTCGCGCGCAACGGGGATTCGCGGTATTTCGACACCAGAAATGCTGGTTTTCAGGGATTCGGCCGGCGGCAGGCGCTCCGCGTCCGCGGCGCCCAGATCGACCACGAGACCGACGGTCGCATGCTCCACGAAGTCGCAGCGGCGAATCCCGAGGCCCCGGATCTCGATCAGGCCGGCCAGGCGCGGCGCGGGCCGGACCTCAATTTCATGGCCGACTGTCGCCAGATGGACACGGTCGTCCCCGACCAGAACGGCCCTTTCGATCACCCCAGCGCGGCCCGCCATGATCAAATCAAAGGCAAGGCGCGACTTGCCGGAGCCCGAGGGCCCGCGGATCAGCACCGCCAGATGCCCGACCTTGACCGCGGAGGCGTGAACGCTGGGCTCGCCGTCGTTCAGGCTGTCTTCGTTCAAGCTGCCTTGGCTCATAGCGCCGGCAGCCTCACCACGAAGCGCGCGCCCGTGACGGTCGGAACACCTTCGTCATCGGGCGGACCTGCGCGGTTCTCGGCCCAGATGCGTCCGCCATGGGCATCGACGATCTGCTTGGAGATCGACAGGCCGAGGCCGGAGTTCTGGCCAAAACCCTGATGCGGACGATCGGTGTAGAAGCGCTCGAAGATGCGCTCCAGCGCGTCGTCGCGGATGCCGGGGCCGTCGTCGTCGACCACGATCTCGATCTCGCCGCGGACGCGGCGGCAGGTGAGGCGCACCTTGCTGCCGCGTTCGGAGAAGGATTGCGCGTTGGAGAGCAGGTTGGAGACGACCTGTCCGAGCCGTGAATCGTGGCCGCTCACGGCGAAGGTGTCGGTCGGGCTACGGCCCTCGAAGCGCGTCTCGACCGCGACGTCATGGCCGAGCTTGGTTTCGTTGGCGACCGACACCAGCGTCGTCAGCAGGCGGCGCAGATCGACCGGGATCGCATCCTGGCGCTGCAATTCGGCATCGAGGCGGCTGGCGTCGGAGATGTCGGAGATCAGGCGGTCGAGCCGCTTGACGTCGTGCTCGATCACCTCGAGCAGGCGCGCGCGGCTGGTCTCGTTGCGCGCCAGCGGCAGCGTCTCGACCGCCGAGCGCAGCGAGGTCAATGGGTTCTTCAGCTCATGCGCGACGTCGGCGGCGAACATCTCGATCGCCTCGATGCGGCTGTAGAGCGCGCTCGTCATGTCGCGCAGCGCGCCGGAGAGATGGCCGATCTCGTCGCGGCGGCGGGTGAAATCGGGAATCTCGATACGGGCCTTGATGCGTCGGCGGACGCGCTCGGCGCTGTCGGCGAGCCGGCGCACGGGACCTGCGATCGTGCTGGCGAGCAGCAGCGACAGCATGATCATGACGGCGGCCGCGACGCCGCCGACCTTGAGGATCGCGAGGCGCTCGGCGGTGACCATCTGGTCGATGTCGTCGCCTTGCGTCGACAGCATCAGGGCGCCGTGGATCGCGCGCGAGCGCAGCACGGGAACCGCGACCGAGACGATCACCTCGCCGCGCGCATTGACCCGCACCATCGAGCGCTTCTGGCCCTGGAGCGCGTCGGCCACCTCCGCATAACCGTTGCCGTTCTCGGGGCCGAGCTCGCGATAGAGCGGCAGGTCGCCGCGGTTCAGCCAGGTGCGCACCGCGACCATGCCGCGCTCGACGATGCCGGGCTTCTCGGCCGGCGGCGGCAGATTGTAGCGCAGCACGTTTTCGAGGTTGCGGCTGTCGACCAAGAGGCTGCCGTTCGGATCGTAGATGCGGGCGCGGGTCTTGGTCGGCGAGATCAGCGTGCGCAGCACCGGCGCGACGCGCTCCGGATTGATCGGGAAGTCCAGCGGCGAATATTCGTCCGAGCCGCCATAGGTCTCGCCCGGCTTGAGGTCGAGCAGCCGGTCGGGATCGATGGTGATGGCATTGGTCTGCACCGTGGCGGAGGCCGCGATGGCGCCGGCGATGATCTCGGCCTGGACCAGGAGGCTCTGCGCCCGCGCATCGATCAGGCCGGCGCGGAATTGCGACAGATAGAGGATGCTGGCAACCAGCGCGACGAGGCCGGCGAGGTTGAGCGAGACGATGCGGCGGGTCAGGCTGGAGAAGGATAGCGCGAAGAAGAACTGCCCGGCGCGCTTCAGCCAGTTCAGCGGTCGGAAGCCCTGCGGCTTGTCTCCGGAAGATTGCTCCGGCACGCCGCCGGATGCGACATCCTCGGCGCTCTGGTTTGGATCAGGCTGCGTTCGGTCAAGCAATGCTTACGCCCGCGTTAGGACGGCGTTGAGAGGTCCCCATATTCTAGGGCGATCCCGGTCCCGATGGAATCAGAACCGGCGATGCGCTCGTCTTTCGTGAGGCGGCCAGCCGCCTCAGGCTTCCTTGAAACGGTAGCCGACGCCGTAGAGCGTCTCGATCATCTCGAACTCGTTGTCGACCACCTTGAACTTCTTGCGCAGCCGCTTGATGTGGCTGTCGATGGTGCGGTCGTCGACATAGACCTGGTCGTCATAGGCGGCGTCCATCAGCGCGTTGCGGCTCTTCACCACGCCGGGCCGGGTCGCCAGCGCCTGCAGGATCAGGAATTCGGTGACGGTCAGCGTCACCGGCTCGTTCTTCCAGGTGCAGGTATGGCGTTCCGGATCCATGCGCAGAAGGCCGCGGTCGAGCGCCTTGGCGTCGTTCTCCTTCGGCGCGACCGTCGGGTCCTTCGGCGCCGAGCGGCGCAGCACGGCCTTGACGCGCTCGACCAGAAGGCGCTGCGAGAACGGTTTGCGGATGAAGTCGTCGGCGCCCATCTTGAGGCCGAACAGCTCGTCGATCTCCTCGTCCTTGGAGGTCAGGAAGATCACCGGCAGGTCGGACTTCTGCCTGAGACGGCGCAGCGTCTCCATGCCGTCCATGCGCGGCATCTTGATGTCGAGGATGGCGAGATCGGGCTGGGTGGTGCGGAAACCGTCGAGCGCGGAGGCGCCGTCGGTGTAGGTCATGATGCGGTAGCCTTCGGCTTCCAGCGCGATCGAGACGGATGTGAGAATGTTGCGGTCGTCGTCGACCAAAGCGATTGTGGGCATGAGCCTCTGCTTTCTGCTTTCCGTTTTGGGTCGTGGCTTGAAACGGCGAGCAATCCACTGATGCGCCGCATACATGGGTGCCGATGTCGGCGTTCGAACCTTGTCACCGAGCAATGCAAGCTGGGCTGAAGTGTGACCAAGTTCCACGAAACACGGCAGATTCGCCGCATGTCGACCCATAACCGGGCCCCCGTTTACCCGAATAAAGGCCCCCCTTGCAACCACCTGAGCCGAGAAAGCCGATGCAACCGACCCCTGATTTCGACCCCGGAAAACTGGCCAAATCGCTGCTGCGGCGGTCGCGGCAGGGGGCCTTGGCCACCCTGATGGCCGGGAGCGGCGATCCCTATTGTTCTCTGGTCAATCTGGCGAGCCATCCCGACGGCTCGCCGATTCTGCTGATCTCGGGCCTCGCCGTGCACACCAGGAACATCCTGGCGGACAGCCGGGTCTCCCTGATGCTGGACGAGCGGGCGGCGGGCG
The DNA here is from genome assembly GCF_002776695.1 of Bradyrhizobium nitroreducens. GTDB lineage: Bacteria > Pseudomonadota > Alphaproteobacteria > Rhizobiales > Xanthobacteraceae > Bradyrhizobium > Bradyrhizobium nitroreducens. The sequence continues at coordinate 4,360,993 of NZ_LFJC01000003.1, read as the reverse complement.
ATCCGCTGGAGGGAGCCCGGATCATGCTGTCGGGCCGGGCGGAGCAGGCCGATGCCGACAAGGATCTCCTGCAGCGGCGGTATCTCAATGCCCATCCCTCGGCGGAAGGCTTTGTTTCCTTTAAGGATTTCTCCTTCTTCCGGATTCGCCCCACGGGAACCCATCTGGTGGCCGGCTTCGGCCGGATCGTCGACCTCAAGCCCGAGCGGTTCCTTACGGACCTCACCGGCGCCGAAGACCTGCTGGCGGCGGAGGAGGGCGCGGTCGAACACATGAACGCCGATCACCGCGAGACCATGGGCCTCTATGCGACGAAGCTCCTGGGCGCCGCCGCGGGCGACTGGCGCTGCACCGGCTGCGATCCGGAAGGTCTCGACATGCAGGACGGCCAGACCGCGCTGCGGCTGGACTTCCCGGAGCGGGTCACCGACGGCACGTCGTTGCGCAAGATGCTGGTGCGCCTGGCTGGCGAGGCCCGCAGCAAGATGGACTAGAACGCAGCAAATTGAACGCCGCGACCCATGGCTGCGACCCAAGACGGTAGATCTTGAGGCTCGCAGCGAGAGGGTTCATGACGCGTCGCCGTTTGGCATTGGCTGCGGGTCTGGCGCTTGCGATCGCCGGCAAATATGCGGAGGCGCTGCCGCTGGCGCGGGCCATGGTGGCCTCGCTCGAGAAGACCAGCAACAACCGCGACCTCGCCAGCGAAGGGTAGGTCCCGAATGAACAGTGGCTTTGCAGGACTCGCAATGAGGCCACCAAAATTTTCGGCATCAACAAAGCCATGGCCTTTGTCGAAGGTCCTGGTGTCCGGGTTCGTATCTGTCGCGGCTGTTGTTGCCTTGTTGCCGATTCCGGCAGCGGCTCAGATAGCACGGCCTTACACGTGTGCAGTCGTTAGCGTCTACAAACTGAGCGATGCCGGAGCTCTGGAAGCCAATTCGGGCGGCGGTGCAGGGGGTAAGATTGGTGATCGTTTCCAAGTCGATATTGAGACGGGAGAGATGATCGGGCCGCGTCCCTTTAGATCGAAGGGTTGGCCGAAGACGTCTGTAATCGATCCCGGCACAAGCCCCCGCGGATCATCATTCAAGGTCATGTATTCCTCGCCTCCCGACCGAGGGTTCGTGAACGTTGGTTTTTTACAATTGCACGGGGTCATTCAGGATCTCAGGAGACCGTTTTTCTACGATTTTGGTGGGTTGCTCTACTCTGGCCTCTGTCGGCCCGGGCTGGAGTGAGGTTGCGCGTTGCTCATGCGATTGCCGGCGCAAAGAAGGACGCGATCAGCAGCTCCCATGGCACAATTTCCCTTCTGCCCCATCAGCGAGAGCGCCCAAACCGAGCGATGGATGATGAGTACGAGTACCCCCTAGAACGCGACAATTTGAACGCTGTGACCCGTCGCGGCGACCCAAGACGACAGGTTTTTGAAGCTCGCAGCGAGAGGGTTCATGGCGCGTCGTCGTTTGGCATTGGCTGCGGGTCTGGCGCTCGCGATCACCACGTCGTGTGCCGCGCCGGGCTTTGCCCAGAAGGCCGACCTCTCGGCGCAGAGCGCGCGCATCAATGCGCTCCGCAGCGCCGGCAAATATACGGAGGCGCTGCCGCTGGCGCAGGCCATGGTGGCCTCGCTGGAGAAGACCAGCAACAACCGCGACCTCGCCGCGGCGCTCAACAATCTCGCGCAGATCTACGCCGACCAGGGCCGCGACGATCAGGCCGAGCCGCTCTACAAGCGCGCCATCGCGCTGATGGAGAAGGGGACCGGTCAGGGCAGCGTCGAGATCGCGCCGCTCCTGAACAATCTCGCGGCGCTTTATCAGCGGCAGAGTCGCTTCACCGAAGCCGAGCCGCTGTTCAGGCGCGCGCTGGCCGTCCGCGAGCAGGCGCTGTCGCGCGAGCATCCCGACGTCGGCCAGTCGCTCAACAATCTCGCCACATATTATGTGAAGCAGCAGCGTCTCGCCGAGGCCGAGCCGCTGTTCCAGCGTGCGCTTGCGATCTATCAGAAGGTCGGCGGCCCCGAGCATCCTGCGGTCGCAACCCTGCTGAACAATCTCGGTCAGCTCTATCGCGACCTCAACCGCGACGCGGAGGCCGAGGCGCCGATCAAGCGCTCGCTCGCCATCCGCGAGAACGTGCTGGGACCTGACCATCCCGACGTCGCGCGTTCGCTGAACAATCTCGCCGGGCTCTACGAGCATCAGCAGCGCTACGCCGAGGCCGAGCCGCTGTATCGCCGCGCGCTCGCCATCCGCGAGCGGGCGCTTGGACCTGATCACCCTGATGTGGCGACCTCGACCAGCAATCTCGCATATTTCCTTCAGGTGTCGGGCCGGACCGCCGACGCTTTGCCGTTCGCGGAGAAGACGCTTGCCGGCAATCGCGCGCAGCTGCGCGTCGTGCTGCCGATCCTGTTCGCCGCACGCCAGCAAGCGCTCCTGGCGAGCGACAAGGCTCTGGATGACGCGCTCGCCGCGATCCAGCGTGGCACGCAATCCTCCGCCGCCTCTGCCGTGAACAAGCTCGCGGTGCGGCTGGCGGCCGGCAGCGACCGGCTCGCCGAGCTGGTGCGCCGGGATCAGGATCTCGCCGCCGAGGCTGAAGCGCTCGACAAGGCGATCATCACCGCGGTGTCGAAGCCGTCGGCTCAGCGCGACGCGGCAACCGAGCAGCGCAGCCGCGCGCGGATTGTGACGATCGCGAACGAGCGCGCAGGCTTGCAAAAGACGCTGGCGAGCGAGTTTCCCGATTACGCCTCGCTCTCCAACCCGCTGCCGCTGGCGGTGAAGGACATCCAGCCGCTGCTGTCCGCCGACGAGGCGATGGTGATCTATACCGTTGTCGACAAGCAGAGCTACGTCGTCGCGATCACGCGCGACGGCGCCGACTGGAAGGAGGTCCCGCTCGGCGCGGACGAGATGGCGCGGAGAGTATCCGCCTTCCGCAAGGGGCTGGATGTCGGCAAGGCGCGCGATGCCTCCGGCAAATCGGGCCTGTTCGATCTTGCGCTCGCCCATGAGCTCTATGTCGCGCTGCTCGGCCCGGTCGAGGCGTTGACCAGGGATAAGCGCAATCTGCTGGTGGTGCCGTCCGCGGCGCTGACGGCCCTGCCGTTTCATCTCCTGGTGACGGAGACGCCGCAGGCGGCGATTCCGGACAGGCTCGAAGGTTATCGTGACGCCGCCTGGCTGCTGCGGCGTCAGGCCGTCTCGGTTCTGCCCTCGGTGATCTCCCTGAAATCGCTGCGTGCCTTCGCCCGCAAGGATCAGGGCGTAAAGCCGATGACCGGCTTCGGCGACCCGGTCTTCAATCCCGCCGCCGATGGACCTGCCGACCGTCGCGCTGCAAGCGGCAAGGTCGCCGCGCGCAGCATCGCGACGATGGCCTATACCGACTTCTGGCGCGGCGCCGGCGTCGATCGCGCGCGGCTGGCGCAGGCGCTGCCGCAACTGCCCGACACTGCGGACGAGCTGAACGCCGTGGCGCGGGATGTCGGCGCCACCGATGCCGACATCCATCTCGGACGCGATGCCAGCGAAACGACGTTGAAGCGTGCAGCGCTTGCTCAATACGGCATCATCTACTTCGCCACCCACGGCCTCGTGGCCGGCGACGTCAAGGGACTGGGCGAGCCTTCGCTTGCGCTGTCCATTCCCGATCAGCCGTCGGAGCTCGACGACGGTCTTCTGACCGCAAGCGAGGTGGCTCAGCTCAAGCTCAACGCCGATTGGGTGGTGCTGTCCGCCTGCAACACCATCGCCGGCGACAAGCCCGGCGCCGAGGCGCTGTCGGGATTGGCGCGCTCGTTCTTCTACGCAGGTGCCCGGGCGCTCCTGGTCTCGCATTGGGCGGTGGATTCGGAAGCCGCCACCCGCCTGACCATTTCGACTTTCGATTTGCTCAAGAACGAACCAGGGATCGGTCGTGCCGAAGCCCTGCGCCGCGCGATGTTAACTTTTGTTGACGACGCCTCGTCGCCGCGCAACGCCTATCCTGCGATGTGGGGGCCGTTCGCACTGATCGGCGAAGGCGAGGTAAGATGAGAAGACGCAGGGATTGTGCGTCGCAATAACCTGACGTAACGCGCAAACGCGCATTTGGTTGCGCGATCATTTGCGTTTTCTCGTTGCTCCCGTTCAAGGCTGACATGCGCGACGTTTGGCGCGGTCCTTGAATAAACCAAATCCTGCGGGATCAGCTTGGCAACGCCAGCGTTCAACAGTATTAGGTCGTTCAGCCGAGGCCGAATGGCCCATTCATCACGGTGACCGCGATGGCGCCCAAACTTGGTCGCGCTGGGTGTCGCGGGTTCTAGGAGGATTTTTTCGTGCAAGAGACGGGCGTGCGCAACGGTGCCTTCGGCGCCGACAAATTCGGCTTAAAGAATCTCAAGCAGGTTCACTGGAACCTCGGTGCGCCGCAACTCTATCAGTACTCGCTCGCAGCGGGCGAGGCGGTGCTGTCGGCTGACGGCGCGCTCTGCGCCGACACCGGCGAGTTCACCGGGCGCAGCCCGAAGGACAAGTTCACGGTGCGCGACGCCACCACCGACAAGAAGATGTGGTGGGCCGGCAACCAGTCGATCACCGCAGAGCAGTTCGAGACGCTTTATCAGGACTTCCTCAAGCACGCCGAAGGCAAGAAGCTGTTCGCGCAGGATCTCTACGGCGGTGCCGACCCGGCCTACCGGATCAAGACGCGCGTCTTCACCGAGCTCGCCTGGCATTCGCTGTTCATCCGCACGCTGCTGATCCGCCCCGAGGCGATCGAGCTGTCGACCTTCGTGCCGGAGCTCACCATCATCGACATGCCGAGCTTCCGCGCCGATCCCAAGCGTCATGGCTGCAAGTCGGAGAACGTCGTCGCGATCGACTTCGCCCGCAAGATCGTGCTGATCGGCGGCTCCTATTATGCCGGCGAGATGAAGAAGTCGGTCTTCACCACGCTGAACTATTACCTGCCTGAGCGCGGCGTGATGCCGATGCACTGCTCGGCCAATGTCGGCGCCAAGGGCGACACCGCGATCTTCTTCGGGCTGTCCGGCACCGGCAAGACCACGCTGTCGGCCGATCCCAACCGCACCTTGATCGGCGACGACGAGCACGGCTGGGGCCCGAACGGCGTCTTCAATTTCGAAGGCGGCTGCTACGCCAAGTGCATCAAGCTGTCGCAGGAAGCCGAGCCGCAGATCTATGCGGCATCGACCCGCTTCGGCGCGGTGCTCGAGAACTGCGTGCTCGACGAGGACACCCGCGTGGTGGATTTCGACGACGGCTCCAAGACCGAGAACACGCGTTCGGCCTATCCGCTCGACTTCATCCCCAACGCCTCGCGCACCGGCCGGGCGCCGCAGCCGAAGAACGTGGTGATGCTCGCCGCCGACGCCTTCGGCGTGCTGCCGCCGATCGCCAAGCTCTCGCCGGCGCAGGCGATGTATCACTTCCTGTCCGGCTACACCGCCAAGGTCGCCGGCACCGAGCGCGGTCTCGGCAACGAGCCGCAGCCGGAGTTCTCGACCTGCTTCGGCTCGCCCTTCCTGCCGCTCGATCCCTCCGTCTACGGCAACATGCTGCGCGACCTCATCGCCCAGCACAATGTCGATTGCTGGCTGGTCAACACGGGCTGGACCGGCGGCAAGTACGGCACGGGCTCGCGCATGCCGATCAAGGTGACGCGTGCGCTGCTCACCGCCGCGCTCGACGGCTCGCTTCGCAACGTCGAATTCCGCACCGACAAATATTTCGGCTTCGCGGTCCCGACCGCGCTGCCGGGCGTGCCCAGCGAGATCCTCAACCCGGTCAACACCTGGAAGGACAAGGACGAGTTCGACAAGACCGCCCGCGCGCTGGTCGGCATGTTCCAGAAGAACTTTGCCAAGTTCGAAGCCCAGGTCGACGCCGACGTGCGCGCGGCGGCTCCGGACGTGAAGCTCGCGGCGGAGTAGTCTCCGCTCTGATCGAAGTGCAAAAGGGCGGCCGCAAGGCCGCCCTTTTTGTTTTCTCCTTCTCCCCTTGTGGGAGAAGGTGGCGCGAAGCGCCGGATGAGGGGTTCCATCCGCGCATTCGTAGAGCTTTGTCGCGGAGAGAACCCCTCACCCGTCTCGTCGCTACGCGACGAGCCACCCTCTCCCACAAGGGGAGAGGGTAAGAAGATCACGCCTTGAAATACGCGATCTGCGTCGTGGTCGCGAGCAGCCGTCCGTTCGGCGACCACAGCTCGGCGTTCTGGTCGGCGTAGCTCTTGTGCATGATCTTTGAATCCGCCGTCGCCAGCACGCGCGTGATGTCTTCGGCCGCGAGCTCTTCGCCGTCGGTGTGGAAGTACGTCGTCAGCGACACCGTGCCGAACGGCACCAGCTCGCGCCGTGCGTGGAAGATGCGGCCGAAAAAAGCGTCAGACATCGACATCAGCGACAGCATGTCGAGCTTGCGCGGCGTGCGGTCGCTGATCCAGATCTTCGAATAGGTGCTGGCCAGCTCGGCCTGCGGCGGGCCGATCCGCATCTCGCCCTCGACGAAGCGGAATTCGTACTGGTTGGCCCAGGACGCCTGGATCTTCGGAAACGGCAGCGTCTCCTCGAATGGCTTGGCATCCGGGTATTGCGCCACCCGATGCTCCCAGGACGGCCGCCGCTCGGCGAACACCGCGGTGGCGAGCGTTGCGACCTCGCCGCCGCCCTGGCTGAGCTCGACGCTCCAGTGCTGGCTGGAGCGATTGGCCTTCACCAGCCGCACGTCGAGGTCGAACGGGCCCTTGGCAATCGGCGCGCAGTAATTGACGGTGAGCGCGAGCGGATCGCCGGCGCGTTGCGGATGCTCGATCAGCGCGCGCAGAATCGTCGCGGCGGTGGCGCCGCCGAACGGGCCGACAAAGGCCCAGTAATCATCGCTGGTGTGCCCCTGCCAGCTCGAGTCACCGGCGGTGATGCGGGTCGCCTCGTCGAAGGGGTGCGGGAGCTTGGCGTGCATTTTCATCTCCGTCCGTCGTTCCGGGGCGATGCGCAGCATCGAACCCGGAAGTTCGAGATTCCGGGTTCGGCTCTACGAGCCGCTCCGGAATGACGGTCGTCATATCACAGCCATTGGATGGCTGTGCAATGACCTCGCAGATCACGCACGCTTCCACGTCGCGGAAAAATCAGCCCGCGGCGTCGCGCAGGTTCGGCAGCAGCGGCGTGGTCGGGTTGACCGGCACGTCCCAGATCTCCTCGGCATATTCGCGGATGGTGCGGTCGGAGGAGAACCAGGCCATGCGCGCCACGTTGAGGATGGAGGCGCGCGTCCAGGCCGGCGTCACCAGCCAGCGCGCGTCGACCGCGCGTTGTGCCTCGTAATAGGAATCGAAATCGGCGCTGACCATGTAATGGTCGAGATAGCGCAGCGCATGCGCGATCGATTCGAAGCGGCCGGGATCGCCCGGCGAGAACTCGCCGCCGCCGATCGCGTTGATGGCGCGCTGCAGCTTCGGCGAATTCCGGATCACGTCGGAGGCGTCCAGCCCCTGCTTGCGGCGGATCATCACGTCGCCGGCCTCCATGCCGAAGATCGCGATGTTCTCGGCGCCGACATGGTCGCGGATCTCGATATTGGCGCCGTCGAGCGTGCCGATGGTGATGGCGCCGTTCAGCGCAAGCTTCATGTTGCCGGTGCCGGAGGCTTCCATGCCGGCGGTCGAGATCTGCTCGGAGAGGTCGGCGGCGGGAATGATCACCTCGGCGAGGCTGACATTGTAGTCGGGCAGGAACACGACCTTGAGCTTGCCGCCGATGGCGGGATCGTTGTTGACGACCTCGGCGACGTCGTTGATCAGCTTGATGATCAGCTTGGCGTAGCGGTAGCTCGCCGCAGCCTTGCCGGCGAAGATCTTCACCCGCGGCACCCAATTGCCGCCCGGATCGTCCTTGATCGCCTGGTACAGCGCGACCGTCTCGATGACGTTGAGCAGCTGGCGCTTGTATTCGTGGATGCGCTTGATCTGCACGTCGAACAAAGCGGTCGGGTCGACCTTGATGCCGAGCCGCTCGCCGATCAGGCGCGCCAGCGCCGTCTTGTTGTGAAGCTTGACGGTGCGGAACTTCTTCTGGAATTCGACGTCGCTGGCGCGCGCCTCGATCAGCGACAGCTGGGTCGGGTCGTCGAGCACGGCGTCGCCGCAGGTCTCGCGCAACAGATCGGTCAGCTTCGGGTTCGCCAGCATCAGCCACCGGCGGAAGGTGATGCCGTTGGTCTTGTTGGTGATGCGGCCGGGATAGAGATGGTTGAGGTCGTGAAACACTGTCTCGCGCATCAGGTCCGAATGCATCGCCGAGACGCCGTTGATGCGGTGCGAGCCGACGAAGGCGAGCTGGCCCATGCGCACGCGGCGCCCGCTCTTCTCGTCGATCAGGGAGACCGAGGCGCGGAAGTCGATGTCGCCGGGGCAGCGCGCCTCGGCGAGCGCAAGATGCTGCACGTTGATGCGGTAGATGATCTCGAGGTGCCGCGGCAGCAGCCGCTCGAACAGCTCGACCGGCCAGGTCTCCAGCGCCTCGGGCAGCAGCGTGTGGTTGGTGTAGGAGAGCGTGGCGACCGTGATCTTCCAGGCCTCGTCCCAGCGGAAATTGTGCAGGTCGACGAGGATGCGCATCAGCTCGGTGACGGCAAGGCTCGGATGGGTGTCGTTGAGCTGCACCGCCACCTTGGACGACAGGCTGCGCAGCTGGCCGTCCGACGACAAATGCCGCTTGATCAGATCCTGCAGCGAGGCCGAGACGAAGAAATATTCCTGGCGCAGCCGAAGCTCGCGGCCCGCCGGGCTCTCGTCATTGGGATAAAGGAATTTGCAGATGGCTTCCGCGCGCGACTGCTCGGCGCTGGCGCTGACATAGTCGCCGCGGTTGAAGGCATCCAGCTTGAGCGGATCGGGCGAGCGCGCCGACCACAGGCGGAGCGCGTTGACGTGCTGGCCGCGCCAGCCGACGATCGGCGTGTCATAGGCGATCGCCTGCACGGTCTCGCCCGGATGCCAGATCGCGCGGTCGCGGCCCTTGTCGTCGACATGCTCGACGCCGCCGCCGAAATTGATGTCGTAGATCACCTCGGGCCGCTGCAATTCCCAGGGGTTGCCGAAGCTCAGCCATTCGTCCGGATATTCCTGTTGCCAGCCCTGGTTGATGATCTGGCGGAACAGGCCGTAATCGTAGCGGATGCCGTAGCCGATCGCAGGGATCGACAGCGTCGCCATGCTCTCCATGAAGCAGGCGGCGAGCCGGCCGAGGCCGCCATTGCCGAGGGCTGCGTCCGGCTCGCATTTGCGCAGCTCCGGCAGCGAGACGCCGAGATCGCCGAGCGCGACCTCGAAGATCTTCAAGAGCCCCATGTTGTTCAGCGCGTCGCTGAACAGACGGCCGATCAGGAATTCGAGCGAGAGGTAATAGACGCGCTTGCGTCCCGCATCGTAGCTGTGCTTCTCGGCGGTGAGCCAGCGATGCACGATGCGGTCGCGCAGCGCCAGCGCCGCGGCCTGGTACCAGTCGTGCCGGGTCGCCATGCCGGCATCCTTGCCGATGGCAAGCCGCAGCTTCGCCAGGATCGCGCCCTTGATTTCAGCCAGCGCGAGCTCGTCGATGGGCTGCGTGGGAGCGGGAAAACCGGGCTGGAACGATTGATCTTGCAAAGCCGTCACTTCCTGTCGAAAGAACACCACTAACCCTACGCGTCCTGCCCTTGCACCGGAACTGTCACTGGTGCGGCCGTGCACTGCGCTGGCGTAAATTTATGCAAGGAACGGGCCGCTTTGGGAACCCGGACGAGCACGGAGAAGCCGGGATTCGGTGCTAGATTGCAGACAGATTCAGCCATCAGTGTGGAGGAGCATTCCCATGAAACTGCTGAAGCGAGTGCTGATCGAAATCGCCGCCGCGGCCCTGCTCGTCGTCTGCATCAGCGCCTCCAGTGCCGCGTTGGCCGCCGGCAAGCCCGGCCGCAGCGCCGACGGTTTGAGCTGCGGCTTCACCGTTCCACAGAATGCCTCGCCCGCTTCCCGCTGCGCCGCCATCAAGCGCCAATGCGGCGGCAAGTTCTATGCGAATGCGTGCGGCACCAGGCTGATGTCCGCGGCGAATTGAGGGGCGGGCGGCGACGCTGAGGAATTCAAGCCGCCTTCACGCTGCCTTGGCCTGCACCGCATCGCAAAACTCGGCGAGACGATCCGCAAGCCGCAGCGTTGCCGGGCTCGCATCCGGCGCGGCCATCAACGCCACCTCCGTCCTGTTGATCGGCGCAAAGCCGTCCTTGGCCGTCAGCACGCGGTGGTCGGACTGGATCGACATCTCCGACAGGATGCTGAGGCCCATGCCGGCGGCGACCGCGGCCTGGATTCCGGCAAGGCTCGACGAGGAATAGGCCATGTGCCAGGCGCGGCCGATGCTTTCCAGCGCGTGGATGGCGCCTGCACGGTAGAGGCAGCCGGTCGGGAAGCCGATCAGCGGCACGGATGCGGCGTGGACATCCACCGGATGGCTCTTGCTGGTGACCCAATGCACCCGCTCGGGCCACACCGCGATCGCGCCCTTCTCACCGGCGGCACGCTTGAAAAGCGCAAGGTCGAGCTCGCCGCGCTCGAGATCGCGGGCGAGGTGCTTGCTCTGGTCGGCGCGCACGTCGAGCCGCAGGCCGGGATGCGAGCGCGCGAACGCGCCCAACAATTTGGTCAGCCGGTACGCCGCGAAATCCTCGGGGATGCCGAGCCGGATCGCGCCTTCGCCGCCGGGCTGGCGCAGCACGTCGCGCGCCTCCTCGGCCAGCGAGAGCAGCCGGCGCGCATAGGAGAGCAGCCGCTCGCCGGCCTCGGTCGGGCGAATGGTCTTGCCGTCGCGATGCAGCAGCACCTGGCCGATGTCGTCCTCCAGCCGCTTGATCTGCTGGCTGACGGTCGACTGCGTGCGGTGGACACGCTCACCGGCGCGGGTGAAGCCGCCGGCCTCGACCACCGAGACGAAGCTGCGCAGCAGCTCGAGATCGAGCATGGCCGCCTCCATTCGAAAATCCACTTATAGGCAGTTAATCATTTAATTTCCAAATGACAAGCGGCGTCCCTAGATCGAGGGCCCAGGAGATCACGCATGTCCCTCGCCCCCTCGATTTCGGTGCCGCGCGGCCGCTTCAACACGTTGCCGCTCGCCATCGGCCTGTTCTGCCTGCTCTGGAGCTACGCCTTCGTCGCCGGCAAGATCGGCGTCACCCATTGCCCGCCGCTGATCCTGCTCGCTGCGCGCTTCTCGCTGGCCGGCGTCCTGATCCTGGGGGCCACCCTGATCCGCGGCGAGGCCTGGTCGCTGTCCTGGCGTGATGCCGCGATCTTCGCCGTGCTCGGCATCGCCAACAACGCGCTCTATCTCGGCCTCGGCTACACCGGCCTGCAATCGGTCTCCGCCGGCCTCGGCGGCCTGATCGTCTCGGCCAATCCGGTCTTCACTGCGGCGCTCGCGGCCCTGTTGCTCGGCGAAGGCATGACCTGGCGCAAGGCGGGCGGCCTCTTGCTCGGCGTCATCGGCGTGACGGCGATCGTCTGGCATCGGCTGTCGGTCGGCACCGACTCGCTTCACGGCATCCTCTTCACACTGGCTTCGCTTGCCTCGATCGTCGCCGGCACCATTCTGTTCAAGCTGCTCGCACCGAAGGGATCCCTGTGGATCGGCAACGGCGTGCAGAACCTGGCCGCCGGCCTCGCGCTGACGCCGGTCGCGCTCACCTTCGCCGATATCCACGCGATCGATGTCACGCCCAGCCTGATCGGCGCCTTCGCCTTCCTCGTGCTGGGCGGCTCGATCCTCGCCTACTGGCTCTGGTTCCATCTCCTGAAAGTGTGCGGCGCGACCGCCGCCAGCGCCTATCATTTCCTGATGCCGCCGCTCGGCATGCTGTTCGCGTATCTGGTCCTTGGTGAGCATGTCGAGGCGCGTGACCTGCTCGGCATCATTCCGGTCGCGCTTGGCATCTACCTGGTGACGCGCCCCGCAAAGCCCGTCGCGTAAGAGGAGAACTTTCATGCCCGTTTCCATCACCCTGATCGGCGGCCCGACGGCGCTGATCGAGATCGACGGCTTCCGCCTGCTCACCGATCCGACCTTCGATGCGCCCGGCGCCTATCAGCTGCCGCATGTGACGCTGGAGAAGACCATCGGCCCCGCGCTCAAGGCCGATGCGATCGGCCCGGTCGATGCCGTGCTGCTCAGCCATGACCAGCATTCGGACAATCTCGACAATTCGGGCCGCGACGATCTCCACAAGGTCAAGCGCGTGCTGACGACGGAGGCGGGCGCAAAGCGCCTCGGCGGCCATGTCGAAGGGCTTGCGCCGTGGGGCACCGCGCAGCTGAAAGACCGCGACGGCAACACGCTGACCATCACCGCGACGCCGGCGCGCCATGGCCCGGCCGGGATCGAGCCGCTGTCCGGCGACGTCATCGGCTTCGTGGTGGCATCGAGCCGCAAGGACACCAGCGCGGTCTATGTCAGCGGCGACACCACCTGGTTCGACGGCGTCGCCGAGGTCGCGCGCCGCTTCAAATGCGGTGTGGTGCTGCCCTTCGCGGGCGCCGCGCAGACGCGCGGGCCGTTCCATCTCACCATGGACACCAACGACACCATCGAGACCGCGCGCGCCTTCCCCGATGCGACGATCGTGCCGTTGCATACCGAAGGCTGGGCGCATTTCCGCCAGAACGGCGAGGATCTGCGCAAGACGTTCGACGCGCTCGGCTTCGGAACGCGGTTGCGCCTCCTGGAGCCGGGCGTCCCGACAGTGGTGGAGGCGCCGTAGCTCGCAGTCGCGTACTCCCCTCTCTACGTCATGGCCGGGCTTGACCCGGCCATCCACGTCTTTGTCGCTGCACCAAGAACGTGGATGCCCGGGACAAGCCCGGGCATGACGGCAAATGAGTGGGACGCGCGCCCCTCAATCCTTCCTGAACACGATCGACGCCATCCAGCCCGTCATCAGCGCCATCGCGGCGGTGACGAGGCCGTAGATCAGTCCGTTCTGCCGCGCCGTCGTCGCGACGAACTGCTCGAAGCCGACCTTGACGATCTCGAACGCGGTCTCGGTCTTGCCGATGAAGGCGCCGTTCGCGAACAGCTTGATCTCCACGTCATAGGTCCCGATCGGCACCTCCGCCGGCAGTGGAATGCCGGTGCGGAACAGCGTCGGCGTCAGGAACGTCACGGCGCTTCCGTCCTCGCGATAGAGCCCGCGCTGGGTGCGCAAGCGAATGAACGCGGACCGAAAAGCGTCGTTCGGCACCACGTCGGCAAAGTCGCCGCTGACCCGCTGCGTCAGCAGCACGTTGTTGAGCCCGATCTGCTGCCGCCGCGCGATCTCGGGCGAGGTGATGGCCTCGAAGGGGCGGTTGGCGAACAGCGCCAGATAGCTCGGCACCTGCAGGAATTGGCGATAGTCGGTGTTGATCCAGATGCCGAAGGTGCGTTCCTTCCGCCGCGTCACCATGTCGGCGCGCGGGCCCATCACGGTGACGACGAGGTCATAGGCCTTGCGGTCGGCGGGCGTCGTGGCGTCCTTCTCGACCGAGCCGAACAGCACCAGCTCCTCGCCGGAATAGTTCGGCGTCACCGTGACGCGGTGGTTGGAGACCGACACGATCAGCCGCTCGGCGCGCGCGGCCGGGCCGAGCAGCAGGACGAACAGGAGCGCCAGCGTTGCGCGGATCATCCGCTCACTCCCATCTCGCGGATGGTGAAGAGATCCGAGGGTTGGATCACCAGCTCGATCGCGAAGCGGATCCCGACCGAGAGAATCAGGAGCCCGAGCAGCAGCCGCAGCTGCTCGCCGCGGATCCTCTGGCCGGCACGCGCCCCGAACTGCGCACCGGTGACGCCGCCGACCATCAGGATCAGCGCCAGCACGGCGTCGACGAGATGATTGGTCACCGCGTGCAGCATGGTCGCGAACAGCATGGTGACCAGCGTCAGCACCATCGAGGTCCCGATCACCGTCGAGGTCGGCACCCGCAAGAGATAGATCATGATCGGCACCAGGATGAACCCGCCGCCGATGCCCATGATGGCGCCGATGAAGCCGATCATGATGCCGACCACCACCACGGGGATGACCGAGAGGTAGATCTTCGAGCGCTTGAAGCGCATCTTCAGCGGCAGGCCGTGGATCCAGTTGTGCGTGCGTCGCGGCGGCACCGTGCCGCGCCGGGTCCGCATCAGGGCGCGCAGGCCTTCGGAGAACATCAGGCTGCCGACGGCGGTGAGCAGCACGACGTAGGAGAGCGCGATCATCAGATCGAGCTGGCCGAGCGCACGGAGCTGGGTGAAGGTCCACACGCCGAGCGCCGTTCCTGTGACGCCGCCGCATAACAACACGCTTGCCAGCGCCGGATCGATCGCGCGCCGTCGCCAATAGGACAGTGCACCGGAGAAGGAGGAGGCCGCGATGTGGCTCGCCACCGATGCCACCGCGACCGCCGGCGTGATGCCGATGAAGATCAGCAGTGGCGTCATCAGGAAGCCGCCGCCGATCCCGAACATGCCCGAGACGAAGCCGACGGCCGCGCCCATCGCCAGCACCAGGAAGACGTTGACGGGAAGATCGGCGATCGGAAGGTAGAGCTGCATCGATGGACCACGCTCCGGCGAGACGGATCGATTGTGCGCAAATGCCCGCCGGACGGTCGGAACGATTGCCGCGTCCCTCAATAGCGGAATTCGGAGGCGGGAGGGACCGGGAATTTCGGGCGTGGTGAATGCGGAAAATGGGTGTGAATTGGGCTCGATCGTTGCGACAGCGCGAGATGCGCTCCCTCCCCGCTTGCGGGGGAGGGCTGGGGAGAGGGTATCTCCACAGCGGGACAACCCCCGAGAGGAGAAAGCCCTCACCCGGCGCGCGGGACGATGCTTCGCATCGCCCCGGACGCCGACCTCTCCCGCGAGCGGAAGAGGTGCTCCGAGTGTGCGGCGCGTTCTGTCGGCCTAAGAGCTATTCGCCTTCAATGCGCCGCGGAGGCCGAGCGCTTGGCTGCGACCGGCTTCGGTGCGGGCTTGGCGCTGGCCTGCGGCGCGCTGTCCCAGCCGCCGTTCGGGGCCGCAACGTTGACGGCGTCGTCGGGCTGCGGCTCGGCGCTGAAGGTCTGGATCGCGAGCTTGGCGGCAGCGAGCGATTGCGGGTCGAGGCGCTTGGCGACGTCGTCGCGCTTGCCGGCGGCATCCGCATCACCCTGGGCGGCCGCCAGGCTGAACCATTTGTAGGATTCGGCGAGGTTCTGCTCCACGCCGATGCCGCGGGCATAGAGGATGCCGAGGTTGAACTGGCTGTCGGCGACGCCGCGATCGGCGGCCTTGCGGAACCACTGCGCCGCGCTCTTGTAGTTGGCGCCGCGTCCGCCGCCATCGGCATCGAGCACCGCGAGATTATGCATCGCCTTGGCGTTGCCGCGCTCGGCGGCCTGGGTGTAGTAGCGGCGGGCGATGTCGGCGTCCTTCTTCACGCCGAGGCCCTTCTCATAGAGCGTGCCGAGGCGGAAGGTCGCGGGGATCACCCCGGCCTGCGCGGCGCGGTCGTACCATTTCGCGGCTTCGTCGTAGTTCGTGGCGACGCCCTTGCCCTCGGCAAAGCGCACGCCGATCTCGTAGGCCGCGGTCGCATCGCCCCTCATCGCGGCGCTGCGCAGGCCAGGGCCGCCGATGCCGTCAGGCAGCTTTTCGCTCGGCGGTACCTGGACGAGGCTGAGCTTGGCGCGGCTCGCGCCAGAGAGTGCGCCAGTGATGTCGCTGCTCGCGGCAGGTGGCGGCACCGCTGCGGCGGGCGCCGGCGGAATCTCAACCGAGGCCGAGCTGGCCGGACCGGGCGCAGCAGCGGCCGGCGCGGCGTTGTTCTGGGATTGCCGGCCGATCGGCGTCGGCGAGGTCATCGACGGCGTGACCTGCTCGGGCGTGGCGGGCTTGTTCTCGATCACCGGCGGCGGCGCCTGCGGCGCGGGCTGGCTCAACGTATTGTCCATGGCCTGCGGCGCCGGCGGCGGGCTGCCCTCGAGCAGGTTCATCGCCATCTTGAAGGTGCCGAGCACGATCACGACCACGCTCGCGCCGACCAGCAGCGAGCGGATCTTCGAGGTGAAGGTCGAACCGCCGTCCTTGCCCTTGTCCTTGGCACGATCGGCCCCGGCCTTTGCACCACCCTTGGCACCGCGCGCCGGCTTCTCCGGCTGCGCGGCAGCAGCCTGGGCAGCGCGGCGGGCGGCCGCGATGAAGCTCGACGACGACACCGGCTCTTTTGGCGCGGCGGGAATGTCGCTGATCGCGCTCTCGGAGGCGGCGATGCGCTCCGACGGCGTGGCGACGCGCCCGCCCGGCCGCGTGCCCGGCTCGAGCGGGTGATCCGGCGGCAATTCGGGCGCGAGCGCCGCGCGTGAGGTATGGGGCTCCAGAATTTCGCTGATCGCGCGCGGTGGCACCGGCGGAGCCGATGGCACCGGCGGCGGCGGCGCGGCGGGCGCGGCAGCGGCGTGGAATTCGCGCGGCGCGGCGGCGAAGGCGGTTTGCTGCGCCTGCGCGGCGGCAGGGTTCGGCAGCTCCGGCTTCGGATCGTATTTCGGCTGCTGCTGGGCTTGCGGCAGCGGCTCGCGCGCAACAGGCGCGTGCGCCATCGGAGCGGCCATGGGAGCAGCCATGGGCATGGCCATCGGCTGCGGCGCCGGGGCCGGCGGCGCCGTGCGCACGGCGCGCAGATCGCCTTCGATCATGGACAGGCGATCGACCACATGGCCGAGCGCGCTATGAACGGCTTCGAGCGAGTCCTGGGTGCTGCGGTTGGTCTCGACCTGGCTGAAGCGGATGTCGGAGAGCTCGCGCTTGACCAGATCGACCATTCCGGAATCGGCAGGCGCCGAGTTGCGGCTCTCGGCGAGGGCCGAATAGGTCGCCTGCTGCCGTTCCAGATGCCTGAGGATGTCGTGCAGCCCGTCCTCGACACGGCTCAGATTGCCGTTGCGCGGGTCGGAGGCGGCTTCGATCCGCTCCAGCAGATACGAGACGCGCTGTTCGAGATGCGCGAAGGTCGAGGCGGAATCGTTGCCGACCTGCATACGGTCGAAACGGTCCGAGAGCGCGCGGATCGCGGCTTCCAGATGCTCGGTGCTCTCGGACGGCTGCGGCCGCTCGCGGGTTTCCAGCGCAGCCGTGAGCGCGGCGATGCGCTGCTCCAGCACCGCGAAGCTGTCGCCGGGGCCGGAGGCACGGGTGACCTGGTCGACCTTGGACGACAGCAGTTGGACGTCGTCCGAAAGCCGCGCCAGCGCTTCGTTGGAGGCGACGTTGGAGACGATGCCGCGCAGCGCCGAGATCGCGCTTTCGAGCTGATGCACCGTCGAGGGATCGTCATTGGCGCGCAGGATCAGGTCGAGCTTGGCGCCGAGATTGCGGATCGCCTCGTCATAGCCGGTGAGCTGCTCGGCCGGCGTCAGCGTGCGCAGCACCTGCTTGATGTCGGACAGCGCGTGCTCGATGCCCGCCAGCACCTGGCCGTCGGTGCCGTTGGAGCGCGTCTCGTCGATCCGGCGGTGCAGCGAGCGGATCTCGTTCTCGATCGATTCGATCGCGCGCCGCGGCATCGCCTCGGTGATGGCGGCGCGGATCTCGGCGAGTTCGCTGCGGAAGGCGTTGATCGCCTGCTCGGTATTGTCGGGCCGCTGCAGCGATTCGATCTGGCTCGTGATCTTGAGCAGATGGCGCTCGAGCGAGGAGAAATCCGGCCCCGGCGGCGGTGGCGGCGGAGCATAGGCAGGCGCGGGCGGCGCCATCGGGGGCATGTAAGGCGCTGCTGCGGGCGCAATCGAAGGTGCGGCGCGCGGCGGCATCTGCCGCGGCGTAAAGCCGTCGAGCTCGCTCTGGCGCGCCGTGATCTCGGCGACGGCGACGTCGAACGATGCGGGGCTCAGGGGCGGGGCGTTGCGATAGACTTGAGCTGCTGCCCGCTCGACTGCGTCGGCCTGGCGCTGGCGCGCTTCAACGGGGGAGGGCGCAGGCGCCGGTCGTGGCGCCTGAGGTTGCTGCGCCGGCGGCTGCTGCGGACGGGAGATCTGCGACAGCCGTGCATCGAGGCGCGAGATCGCGTCGTTGAGCTGGCGCGCGACGCCCTGCTCGCGCGAGACGTCCTGTCGCGACGGGTCCTGGCGCGAAGAATCCTGGCGCGGCGCGGGCTTTGAAATCCGTTCGATCTGCTGGGTGATCGCGTCGAGCCGCTGGTGGATGTCGGCGACTTCGCGGCTCTCCTGGCTCGGAATCTGGGGGGCTTGCGGACGCTGATCGTAAGGGGCGCGAAAGTTTGGCGGGGCAGTCTCGCCGAGCGTGGAGTTGAGCCAATCATTGAGCGACATGCCTGCACGACGCGCAGCAGCTTCGGCCCGCTCCCTGACGGATGGATCGATGCCGTCGACACTCCACGATACGCGCGAATTCATGACTCTGTCCGGTTCCGACTCCGGCGCCCCACCCGGCGCCTCCAGTCTTCCCTCGCGTGCCGGTTGCAAAGACAATCGGATTTGGCGCGGGTCGTCTGCCTCGAAAACCGACTTTTGTCCGTTACGGTAAATAACGGGTTAAGGAACGCCGGCCGGGTGTCTTAAAGTTGGGCGGCCTCGACCTGCCTGGCCCGTTGGACGCGATCGAAATCCCGCCCTGCCAGGAACTCTCCGGGGGGCTGGCAGCTTGGAACTTCAGCAACGAAGGATGGCTCGAGATGGCAGGTCTGACCGAAGAAGACGTTCGCAAGCGCGCCTATGAGATCTGGAAAAGTGCCGGCGAGCCAAGCGGGAAGATGGATACGTTCTGGTACGAGGCTGAAAAGGAGCTTTTGGCTGAACGATCAAAGCAAGACGAGGTGCCGCCCGGAATGACCGACAATTTGCCGGTCTAACGGGGCCGGCCTCAGCCCTTTCCCTCGCGCTTGCCATCCTCGAGCGGCACCACGGTGCCCTTGCCGCTCGTCGCCGACAGGGCCTCGAGCGTCTCCTCGCAGAAATCGGCCACCATCTGCTCGTGGCGGGCGCCGAGGCGGAGCAGCAGCAGATTACCGAGATCGAGCCGGCCCTCGGCCGTACCATCCGGGAAACGCTTTTTCAGGATGCGCTCGTAATTGGCATGGCGGTCGCGATGGTGCTCCAGCCGGGCCATCAGATCGGTGCGCATGGGTTCGATGTCGATGCTGTCGAGCGCATGCAGCCGAACCAGCAGGTCATCCTTGATCGAAGGGGGGGTGCTCGGCCGCGCGGCCCAGTGCCGCAGCGCTGTTCGGCCTTCGGGAGTCAGCGTATAGATGAGCTTATTGGGCTTGCCTGACTGGACGACCTCGCGGCCCTGGATATGGCCGCGGTCGCGCAGCTTGGAGAGCTCGCGGTAGATCTGCTGATGGTCGGCCTTCCAGAAGAAGCCGATCGAGGAATCGAACGTCTTGGCGAGCTCGTAGCCCGTCATCGGACGTTCCGTCAGGCAAGCGAGGATTGCGTCGCCCAGCGCCATGACCACCGGCCTCCTTGTTTCTTCGACCTCGCCCATCTCGCTTGACTTTATGCGCATTGGCGCATATGCGTCAATGTGCATATGAAACGCAACGGGACGGGCTTCAGATCCGACCTGAAAAAGCCAGCGGAATCAACCATCTCGCTACTGTGCATGGGGTTGTTTTCGCATTTTTTGTCCAGGCCTTTAGGGAGGCAGCTGAGAATGACCGGCCTCGATTCCTGGTACGCCTACATGAAGTCACACGACCGCACCGCGCTCTGGGACCTCTTGCATCCCGACGCCGTGTTCGAAAGCCCGGTCGTCCACACGCCTCAGCGCGGGCGCGACATCACCTTCAAATACCTCTCCAGCGCCGAGCAGGTGCTCGGCGGCCCCGATTTCACCTATGTCGGCGAATGGCAGAGCGAGCGCGGCGCCGTGCTCGAATTCAAGACCATGATCGACGGCATCGAGATCAACGGTGTCGACATCATCAGCTTCGATGCCGAAGGGCGCATCACCCATTTCAAGGTGATGGTGCGTCCGCTCAAGGCGATCAACATGCTGCACCGCCTGATGGCGGAGCAGCTGGCCGCCCAATCATGACCCTGCTCTGAGGTTGCAGAACCCGCTAAGCTCGCGGGCAAGGCTGCGCCGCAGGAAACACGCTGCTATCACCGCTTCAAGGCCCACTGCCGGGAGACCCCCATGCCGATCTACAAAGCCCCCGTCGAAGACGTGAACTTCCTGCTCAACGACGTCTTCCAGATCGACCGTTACGACAACCTCGCCGGTTTCTCCGACGCATCGAGCGACGTGCGCGAAGCCATTCTGGGTGAAGCCGCCAAGCTCGCCGAAGAGGTGCTGCAGCCGCTCAATCGCGTCGGCGACCTCGAAGGCTGCAAGCGCGCCGACGACGGCAGCGTCACCACGCCGAAGGGTTTCAAAGAAGCGTTCAAGCAGGTCGCGGAGGGCGGCTGGCTCGGTCTCTCGGCGCCGACCGAGTTCGGCGGCCAGGGCCTGCCGGTGACGCTCTCGCAAGCGGTCAACGAATTCCAGATCTCCGCCAACATGGCGTTCTCGATGTATGGCGGCCTCACCATGGGCGCGACCGCGGCGCTCCTGGTGCACGGCACGCCCGAGCAGAAGCAGACCTACGTCCCGAAGATGATCGCCGGCGAGTGGACCGGCACCATGAACCTGACCGAGCCGCATTGCGGCACCGATCTCGGCATGCTCCGCACCAAGGCGGTGCGCCAGGCCGACGGCAGCTTCAAGATCACGGGCACCAAGATCTTCATCTCCGCCGGCGAGCATGACCTCGCCCCCAACATCATCCACCTCGTGCTCGCCCGCATCGAGGGCGCGCCGGCCGGCATCAAGGGCGTGTCGCTGTTCGTGGTGCCCAAGTTCCTGGTGAATGCCGATGGTTCGGTGGGCGCGCGCAACGGCGTCGTCTGCGGCTCGATCGAGCACAAGATGGGCATCCACGGCAATTCCACCTGCGTGATGAACTACGACAACGCCACCGGCTGGCTGATCGGCGAAGAGAACAAGGGCATGCAGGGCATGTTCGTGATGATGAACGAGGCCCGCCTCGGCGTCGCCGTGCAGGGCCTTGCACAGTCCGAGGTCGCATATCAGAACGCCGTCGCCTATGCCCGCGAGCGCATCCAGGGCCGCGCGCTGACCGGCGCCAAGGCGCCGGACAAGCAGGCCGATCCGATTATCGTGCATCCCGACGTGCGCCGCACGCTGCTGTCGATCCGCGCCTTCAACGAAGCCGCGCGCGCCTTCGTGATGTGGACCGCGCTGAAGAGCGACGTCGCCCACCGCTCCGAAGACCCGAAGGACCGCCAGGCCGCCGACGATCACATGGGCCTGATGACGCCGGTGCTGAAGGGCTTCCTCACCGACTATGGCTTCGCCAACGCGGTGCAGGCGCAGCAGATGTATGGCGGCCACGGCTACATCGCCGAGCACGGCATGGAGCAGTTCGTGCGCGATGCGCGCATCGCCATGATCTATGAAGGCGCCAACGGCATTCAGGCGCTCGACCTCGTCGGCCGCAAGCTGCCGCGCGACGGCGGCCGCGCCATCATGGCCTTCTTTGGCGAGGTCATGGCCTTCGCCAAGGAGAACGGCGGCGACGAGGCGCTGAAGCCCTTCATCACCCCGCTCTCGACCTCGCTCGGCCATCTCCAGCAGGCGACGACCTGGCTGATGCAGAACGCAATGGCGAAGCCGGACAATGCGGGTGCTGCCGCAACCGATTATTTGCATCTCTTCGGCTTCGTCGCGCTCGGCTACATGTGGGCGAAGATGGCGAAGGTGACGAACGCCAAGATTGCCGAGAGCGGGGCGACGCCCTATCTCTCGACCAAGCTCGTCACCGGCCGCTTCTTCATGGAGCGGATGCTGCCGGAGACCGCCGCCAATCTCGCGCGCATCCAGGCCGGCTGCGCCACCATCATGGAATTGCCCGCGGAAGCGTTCTGAGTCTTTCGCCCACGAATGATCGCGACCGCGCCGCGGTCGCCACCAACATAACTGCAATCAGGAGGCTCCCATGGCAGATGCCTATATCTACGATCACGTCCGCACCCCGCGCGGCCGCGGCAAGGCTGACGGTTCGCTGCACGAAGTCACCGCGCTGGCGCTCGCGACCGTGCCGCTGAAGGCGCTGAAGGACCGCAACAATCTTCCCGAGGATTCCGTCGACGACGTCATCCTCGGCGTGGTCGATCCGGTCGGGGAAGCGGGCAGCGACATCGCGCGCTTTGCCGCGCTGAAGGCCGGTCTCGGCGAAGCCGTGCCCGGCGTGCAGATCAGCCGCTTCTGCGCTTCCGGCCTCGATGCCGTGAACTTTGCCGCTGCGCAGGTGATGAGCGGGCAGCATGAGCTGGTGATCGGCGGCGGCGCCGAATCGATGAGCCGCGTCGGCATCGGCGCTTCCGGCGGTGCCTGGCCGATGGATCCCTCGATGGCGGTCCCCGCTTACTTCATGCCGCAGGGCGTCTCGGCCGATCTGATCGCAACCAAGTACGGTTTCTCGCGGGACGACGTCGATGCCTATGCGGTGCAGAGCCAGCAGCGCGCCGCGAAGTCCTGGGAGGAAGGCCGCTTCGACAAGTCGATCGTCCCGGTGAAGGACATCAACGGGCTGACCATCCTCGCCAAGGACGAGCACATGCGTCCCTCGACGACGATGCAGTCGCTGGCGCAGCTGCAGCCCGCGTTCACCATGATGGCGCAGATGGGCGGTTTTGACGGCGTCGCGATCCAGTCGCACCCGGAGATCGAGCGCGTCAACTACGTGCACCACGCCGGCAACTCGTCGGGCATCGTCGACGGCGCCGGCGCCGTGCTGCTCGGCAGCAAGGAGGCGGGTGCCAAGTACGGCCTGAAGCCGCGTGCAAAGATCCGCGCGTTCGCCAACATCGGCTCGGAGCCGGCGATGATGCTGACCGGTCCGGTCGACGTCACCGAAAAGCTGTTCGCGCGCTCCGGCATGAAGAAATCGGACATCGACCTGTTCGAGCTGAACGAGGCCTTCGCCTCCGTCGTGCTGCGCTATATCCAGGCCTTCGACATCGACAACGCCAAGATCAACGTCAATGGCGGCGCGATCGCGCTCGGCCATCCGCTCGGGGCGACCGGCGCGATGATCCTCGGCACCGTGCTCGACGAGCTCGAGCGCACCAACAAGTCCACCGCCCTGGTCACGCTGTGCATCGGCGGCGGCATGGGCACCGCGACCATCATCGAGCGCGTCTAAGGGTAGGGAGCAACCAACATGTCGTACAAGAACTTCAGGGTTGAGACCGACGCAGACGGCATCGCGCTCGTCACCTGGGACATTCCGGGCCGTTCGATGAACGTGCTCGACGAGACCTCGACCAACGAGCTCGACGCCATCGTCAAGGCGACCACGGCCGATGCCGCGGTGAAGGGCGTCGTCGTCACCTCCGCCAAGGAAGCCTTTTGCGCGGGCGCAGATCTCTCCATGCTCGAAGGCATGAACCAGGCCTATGCCAAGGTCTTCAAGGAACAGGGCGAGACCGCGGCGAACCAGATGCTGTTCGACCAGAGCCGCCGCTTCTCGCTGGTGCTGCGCTCGATCGAAACCTCAGGCAAGCCGTGGGCGGCCGCGATCAACGGGCTCGCGCTCGGCGGCGGTTTCGAGATCACGCTGTGCTGCCACTACCGCGTCGCCGCTGAGAATCCCAAGACCCGTCTCGGCCTGCCCGAGGTCAAGGTCGGCCTGTTCCCGGGCGCCGGCGGCACGCAGCGCGTGCCGCGCCTGGTGCCGCCGCAGGACGCCATGACGATCCTGCTCAAGGGCGATCCGGTCACCGTCGAGAAGGCCAAGGCGCTGAATTTGATTCACGCCATCGTTCCCGCCGCCGACCTGATCAAGGCCGCCAAGGACTGGATCAAGGGCGGCGGCAAGGCGGTTGCGCCTTGGGACGAGAAGGGCTTCAAGCTGCCCGGCGGCCCGGTGTTCTCCAAGGCCGGCATGATGATGTTCCCCGCCGGCAACGCGATCTATCGCCGCGAGACCTACGACAATTACCCGGCCGCGCGCGCCATCATGAGCTGCGTCTACGAAGGCCTGCAGCTGCCGATCGACGCCGCGCTGCGGGTGGAGTCGCGCTACTTCACCTCGGTGCTGCGCTCGAAGGAAGCGGCTGCGATGATCCGCAGCCTGTTCCTGTCGATGCAGGAGCTCAACAAGGGTGCGCGCCGTCCGAAGGACGTGCCCGCGACCAAAGTGAAGAAGATCGCCGTGATCGGCGCCGGCTTCATGGGCGCGAGCGTCGGCTACGTCTCGGCCCGTGCCGGGCTCGACGTCGTGCTGATCGATCGCGACCAGGAGAGCGCCGACAAGGGCAAGGCGCATGCGCAGAAGGTGATCGAGGAGCAGATCAAGAAGGGCCGTGCCAAGCCCGCGGACGCCGAAGCGCTGCTCGCGCGCATCACCCCGACCGCGGATTATGCGGCGCTGAGGGACGTCGACCTCGTCATCGAGGCCGTGTTCGAGGACCGCAAGGTCAAGGCTGACACCTTCGCCAAGGCGCAGGAGCACATGAAGCCGGACGTGATTTTCGCCTCGAACACCTCGACGCTGCCGATCACCTCGCTGGCCGAGAGCTTCAAGGACCAGGGCAAGTTCGTCGGCATCCACTTCTTCTCGCCGGTCGAGAAGATGATGCTGGTCGAGATCATCAAGGGCAAGAACACCGGCGATCTCGCGCTCGCGACCGCGCTCGATTACGTTCGCCAGATCGGCAAGACGCCGATCGTGGTGAACGACTCCCGCGGCTTCTTCGCCAATCGCTGCGTCGGCCGTTACGTCGCCGAAGGCAACGAGATGTTCCTGGAGGGCGTGCCGCCGGCGATGATCGAGAACTGCGCCAAGATGGCCGGCATGCCGGTCGGCCCGCTCTCGCTCTCGGACGAGGTCGCGCTCGACCTCGGCCTCAAGATCATGAAGGCGACGGAGGCCGATCTCGGCCCCAACGCCATCAACCCCGATCAGAAGAAGCTGATGGTGGAGATGGTCGAGAAGCAGGGCCGCCTCGGCCGCAAGAACAGCAAGGGTTTTTACGACTATCCCGAGAAGGGCAAGGGCTCGAAGAGCCTGTGGCCGGGTCTGTCCGCGCTGCAGCCGAAGCAGCTCGACCCCGATACGCTCGACGTCGAGGAGCTGAAGCAGCGCTTCCTGGTGGTGCAGGCGGTGGAAGCCGCGCGCACGGTCGAGGACCACGTCATCACCGATCCGCGCGAGGCGGATGTCGGCTCGATCCTCGGCTTCGGCTTCGCGCCGTTCACCGGCGGCACGCTGTCCTATATCGACTTCATGGGCACGAAGAAGTTCGTCGAGCTCTGCCACAAGCTGGAAGCCAAGTACGGCTCGCGCTTCACCCCGCCCAAGCTGCTCGAAGAGATGGCGGCAAAGGGCGAAACCTTCTACGGCCGCTTCGCGCCGAAGAAGGCGGCGGCTTGATCTAGCCCGTCATTCCGGACAGTCCGCAACGCGGACTGATCCGGAATCTCGATCGGCTTCGCTCGGTCGTTCAACAATAGCGAGATTCCGGGTTCGCCGCGTCGCGGCGCCCCGGAATGACGAAGGATCACTTCGCCTGCGCGAGGCCTTCCTTCTTCAGCGCTTCCTGCACCTGCGGCCGCGCGGCGACGCGGGCCTTGTAGGCGGCAAGGTTCGGCATGCCTGAGAGATCGAACTTCATCCGGTCGGCCCAGGTCAGCATCGTGAAGAGATAGCCGTCGGCCACCGTGAACTGCTTGCCCATCAGGTAGTCGCGGCCGGCGAGCTGGCTGTCGATATATTTCAGCTTGCCCATGACGCGGTCTTTGAAGAAAGCCTTGGCCTCGTCGTTCAGCGCCGGCGCGAACATCGGGCCGAAGCTCTTGTGCACCTCGGAGGTGAGGAAGTTGAGCCACTCCAGCAGCTTGTAGCGCTCGGAACTGCCGTGGGCCGGCGCCAGCGCCTTGGCTGAGGCCTGATCGGCGATCATCTGGACAATCACCGGCCCTTCGGTCACGATCTCACCGCTGTCGAGGCCCAGCGCAGGGACCTGGCCCTTGGGGTTCAGCTTCAGATAATCCTCACCATTTTCGAGCTTCTTGGCCCGGATATCGACCTTGACCAGCTCATAGGGCAGGCCGGCTTCCAGGAGCGCGATGTGGGGGGACAGCGAGCAGGCACCGGGCGAATAGTACAGCTTCATGGAATTTCCTTCTCTTGAGCTTGGTTCGGCCGAAAGAGCGATTACATGCATCTGCTTGGAATAGTCAAGATTGATGCAGCTGCATCAAATGAGGTAAGAGACGGGCGACGAGCTTGAGCGGGACCATGAAACGCAAACCATCGACCGAGGCGACCTCCGCCTGGATCCGCCTGATGCGGGTGCAGAGCCGCGTGCTCGATTGCGTCGAGCAGGACCTGAAGAAGGCCGGCTTCCCGCCGCTGGCATGGTACGACGCGCTGCTGGAATTGTCGCGTGCTCCCTCGGGCGAGTTGCGGCCGGTCGAGCTGGAACGGCAGATGCTGATCCCGCAATATTCCACCTCGCGCCTGATCGACCGCCTGGTCGACGAGGGCCTCGCCTCGCGGCGCGAATGCAAGATCGACAAGCGCGGCCAGTTCGTCGAGATCACGGAAGCCGGCCGCGAGCTGCAGAAGCGGATGTGGGGCGCCTATTCCGCCGCGATCGAGAAATATGTCGGCTCGAAACTGTCCGATGCCGATGCCGTCAAGCTCAGCGGTCTGCTCGACCGCCTGGGCTGCTCGTGCGGCGAGATGAAGCTGCCGCCCGTCGCCAACGTCAACGAAACCTCGCCGTCGCGATGATCGTGCGGCACACAAGCTCGTCCGTGCGCCCGGTGGGTTCGCGGACCATCCCCGTCACCCGCGCGCATTCGATCGAAGCGCCTTTGATTAGAGTTTGATATGGCGCGAGACCAGATCGATATGACGCCGCTGCAGTCACGCGACGAGCTCGTGGCGTGGTTCGAGGCCGGCTGCAAGCCGGCGTCCGAGTGGCGCATGGGCACCGAGCACGAGAAGACGCCCTTCACGCTCGAAGGCCATCGTCCGGTGCCTTACGAAGGCGCGCGGGGCATCGGCGCGCTGCTCGAAGGCATGAAGCTCCTGCTCGGCTGGGAGCCGATCATGGAGAAAGGCAACATCATCGGCCTCTACGACGTCACCGGCGGCGGGGCGATCTCGCTCGAGCCCGGCGGACAGTTCGAGCTGTCAGGCGCCCCGGTCGAGAACGTGCACCAGACCCAGAGCGAAGTGATGGCGCATCTGGCGCAGGTGCGCGAGATCGCAACGCCGCTCGGCATCGGCTTCCTCGGCCTCGGCATGACCCCGTCCTGGTCGCGCGCGGACATCCCGATGATGCCCAAGGGCCGCTACAAGATCATGACCAACTACATGCCGAAGGTCGGCCAGTACGGCCTCGACATGATGTACCGGACCTGCACGGTGCAGACCAATCTCGACTTTTCCTCCGAAGCGGACATGGTCAAGAAGCTGCGCGTGTCGCTCGCGCTGCAGCCGGTCGCAACAGCGCTGTTCGCCAATTCGCCGTTCACCGAAGGCAAGCCGAACGGCTTTTTGTCCTTCCGCTCCGAGATCTGGCGCGACACCGACAATGCGCGGTCCGGCATGATGCCGTGGGCGTTCGAGGACGGCATGGGCTTCGAGCGCTATGTCGACTACGCGCTCGACGTGCCCATGTATTTCGTCAAGCGCGACGAGGACTATATCGACGTGTCGGGCTCCTCGTTCCGGGCCTTCTTCGAGGGCCGCAACAACAATCTTCCCGGCGAGCGTCCGACGCTGTCGGACTGGGCCAACCATCTCTCCACGATCTTCCCGGAAGTGCGGCTCAAGCGCTATCTCGAGATGCGCGGCTCCGACGGCGGACCCTGGGGCCGGTTGCCGGCGCTGCCGGCGTTCTGGGTCGGGCTGCTCTATGACGACGTCGCGCTCGATGCCGCCTGGGAGATCGTCAAGCACTGGACCGCGCCCGAGCGTCAGGCCCTGCGCGACGACGTGCCGCGCTTCGGCTTCAAGGCGCGGATCAAGAACCGTTATTTGTTCGAGATCGCCAAGGAATGCCTCGTTCTGGCACATGCGGGCCTGCGCCGGCGCGGCCGGATCGACCAGCTCGGCCGCGACGAAACGCGGCATCTGGAGCCGCTCGACCGCATCATCGATTCCGGCCGGACGCCGGCCGAGGAAATGTTGGACAAGTTCAACGGTCCCTGGAACGGCTCGGTGGAACCGGCCTACGCCGAATACGCTTTCTAAACCATAGGCCAACGACCAGGGTTTCAGCCGTTCATCGCCCATACAGGTTTGCGGCGATCAAATGACCGGCCGAAAAAGCCGAGCGTCGTCAATAATTAGAAAGCTGTTCCGATGGGGAAGGGCCGCCAGTCCCGGGCCTTCATGGCAAAGGTCATGGCTTGCGTCGTGGCTTGTGTCACGCTGCTTTCGCTCGCCTTCGCGAGCGTGCCGGCGCGCGCCCAGACTGCATTCGACCGGCCCGGCGGCGACTATTTCAGCGCGCCTGTTGCCTCAGGCGATCCCGAGGATTGCGCGCTGCTGTGCGAGCGCGACCGCCGCTGCCGCTCGTGGAGCTTCAGCTATCCCGACGTCGAAGGCGGCTCGGCGGTCTGCTGGCTGAAGAACACCGTGCCGGCGCGCGTGCCGGGCAGCTGCTGCATCTCCGGCGTTCGCGGCGCCGGCGTGATCGAGCCGCGGGTCGAGGGCGTGGAGACGTCGATCGACCGTCCGGGCGGTGATCTGCGCAACTTCGACCTGAAGGAAGGCGACGGCGTGGAGGCCTGCAAGGCCGCGTGCACCGCCGACAACAAGTGCCGCGCCTTCACCTATGCCCGCCCCGGTTACACCGGGCGCGAGGCGCGCTGCTTCCTGAAGAAGGAAATCAAGCCGCCGCGACGGAAGGCGGGATTCACGTCGGGCGTGGTGCGGTAGGCGTTTTCTCGTGCCCCGGACGCTGTGCAGCGCTCCTTCAGCGCTGCGCTGCAGAGCCGGGGCCCATGCCACTCAGCATCCGTTGCGACCTGGGTCCCGGCTCGGCGCCGCATCGTTTCACGATTCGACTTGTCCGGGACACGAGATCTCACTCCGCCGCGATCACCGTGAGCTCCGGCCACAGTGCTTTCCATCGCGCGGCCTTTGCTTCGTAGTTCGCCGCCGAGAAATTCAGCGCCCGATTGGGCCGCACGAGCAATCCCGCGACGTCGTCAAACCCATGCGGTGCATAGACGTCGTAATCATCGCCCGCGCGTCTTATCCCGATTTGCGTATTCTCGGTGAGGAAGCGGTCGATGCCGTCGGTCGAGCGCGTCAACGGCGGGTAGGGCAGGCCGTGCTTGGCGGGGTACCACAGATGCACACGCGCCTGGTTGCGGATCTCGATCGCGGCGCCGAGATGCGTGAGCCGCGCATGGAAGTTGCGTATGACCGCGTCCTCCGCCTCCCACGACGTGTCGGAATCGAAATAGAACACGTCGTAATCGGCAATGCCGTGATCAACCGGGCGGCCCGTGAGACCATTCCACACCGACTGCACGAGGCAGCCTGCAACCAGCCACGCGTCCGGTAGCGCGAAGCGATGCAGTTCATCGATGACCGCAGCGTTGACAGGATTTCTCAGCGCGAGTGCGAGGAACTCCTCACGGTTCATTGCGAGATGAGGAGCGTCAATGCACGGCGGTGAAGAACCGCGCGAGCCGGAAGCCGGACAGCCAAGTGTACACCGGCTGGCTGCGCATGCCGAGGTCCCAGGAGCCGACCACCGCATCCGCGCGGCCGATCAGATTGTCGATCGGCAGCAGGCCGACGCCGCCGGAGCGCAGCGGCACGCGGCTGTCGGCGGAGTTGTCGCGGTTGTCGCCGAGCACGAAGAGGTGGCCAGCCGGCACCGTCACTTCCGGCGTGTTGTCGAGCGGGCCGTTGTCGCGCATCTTGAAGATCAGATGCGAGACGCCGTTCGGCAGCGTCTCGACGTAACGGTAGGCGGGCTCGCTGCCGCCATTGTCGTCCTCGGCGGCGCCAACGCCGTCAGGCTTCAGCTCGGCGGGGCGGTCGTTGATGAAGAGCTGGCCCTGCCGCATCTGGATGCGGTCGCCGGGAAGCCCGACGACGCGTTTGACCCAGGCCTGGGAACGATCGCCGGGCCAGCGAAACACCACCACGTCGCCCTGCTTCGGCGTCTCCGCGAACACGCGGCCGCTCTCCGGCAGATTGATCTGGATCGGCAGCGACGAGGTGCCGTAGCCATAGGGGAATTTCGAGGCGAGCAGCGCATCGCCGATCAGCAGCGTCGGCTCCATCGAGCCCGAGGGCACGTAGAACGGCTCGGCGAGCGCGCCCTTGGCGATGAAGACCGCGGCGACGATGCCGGCGAGCTGGACGATCTGCCCGCCCCAGCCGCTGCTCTTCCGCTTCGGAGCGGCAGTTACCTTCTCAACGCTCATGCGCCCGTTCCACCCACAGTGATGCGTTCCATCAGAAGCGACGGCTGGCCGACGCCGACCGGCACGCCCTGTCCGTTCTTGCCGCAGGTGCCGATGCCGGTATCGAGCGCGAGGTCGTTGCCGATCATGCGGATGCGATGCAGATCGGTCGGCCCGTTGCCGATCAGCATGGCGCCCTTCAGCGGCGCGCCGATCTTGCCGTTCTCGATCTTGTAGGCCTCGGTGCACTGGAACACGTATTTGCCCGAGGTGATGTCGACCTGGCCGCCGCCGAAATTCGCGGCGAAGACGCCGTTCTTCACCGACGCCAGGATCTCGGCCGGATCGCGGTCGCCCGCGAGCATGTAGGTGTTGGTCATGCGCGGCATCGGCACATGGGCGTAGCCCTGGCGACGGCCGTTGCCGGTCGGCTTCATGTTCATCAGCCGCGCGTTCTGGCGGTCCTGCATGTAGCCGACCAGGATGCCGTCCTCGATCAGCACGGTGCGATTGGTCGGCGTGCCCTCGTCGTCGATCGACAGCGAGCCGCGGCGCGAGGCAATGGTGCCGTCGTCGACCACAGTGACTCCCTTGGCCGCGACCTGCTGGCCCATCAGGCCGGCAAACGCAGACGTCTTCTTGCGGTTGAAATCGCCTTCGAGGCCATGACCGACCGCTTCATGCAGCATCACGCCGGGCCAGCCGGCGCCCAACACGACGTCCATCTCGCCGGCGGGGGCGGGGATCGATTCCAGATTGACCAGGGCCTCGCGCAACGCGCCGTCGGCGGCATCGCGCCAGTTCTTGCTCTCGATGAATTCGGCATAGCCGGCGCGGCCGCCATAGCCC
Source organism: Bradyrhizobium nitroreducens (assembly GCF_002776695.1). GTDB lineage: Bacteria > Pseudomonadota > Alphaproteobacteria > Rhizobiales > Xanthobacteraceae > Bradyrhizobium > Bradyrhizobium nitroreducens. The sequence continues at coordinate 4,329,618 of NZ_LFJC01000003.1, read as the reverse complement.
TTGCTGCCGCTTTCCTGGCGGTCGCCCTGGCCGGCAACGACGGAAATGTTGACGCGCACGAGCGGACGGATGTCGCGATAGCTCTCGCCGTCCGGCCGCAGGATCTCGACGACCTGCCAGGTCGCGCCCAGGCTGACGCTGACCTGCCGCACCCGCGGATCCTTGTCGCGCAGATACGCGTCGATCTCGGCCAGCAGCTTGACCTTGGTCTCGAAGCCGGGGGCATCGAGCGGGTTGTCGTCGCCGTAGAGGCGGACATTGGTGTGGGGAGGCGGCGCGGCAAAGCTGCCGGAATAGCCGCCGCGTACGGCCGCGACCGCGTCCGCAGCGCGAATCAGCGCCGGCAGCGAGACGTCGGAGGAGTGCGCATAGCCCACGGCATCATCCTTGACGGCGCGTAAGCCGAAACCCTGCGAGGTGTCGTAGGTCGCCTGCTTCAGCCGCCCATTGTCGAACATCAGCGCTTCGGTCTGGCTGTACTCCAGGAACAGCTCGCCGTCGTCGGCACCGGAAAGCCCGCGCGCGACCTCGTGGCGAACCTGGTCGCGGTCGAGATTGGCGCGGTCGAGCAGGGAGGTCGTGGCAGGGTTTGTCATGCGTCCGTCCATTAGCGGAAGATGTGGGGCAAGATAATGGTTTCGGACCGGTTCCGCGAGGGGGCGGGGCGTCACATTACGGAAACGATAGGATGGGTAGGGGGCACTCGCCAGCGCGTGCCGCCAGCATCCATCCATCACCGTCACCCTGAGGTGCTCGGCTTGCAAAGCAAGGCGAGCCTCGAAGGGCGACGGCCCGGCTGGCAGCGTGGCCGTTCATCCTTCGAGGCTCGCACGGCAGCGCGACCGCGCTGCCGAACTCGCGCCTCAGGATGACGGGATTGAGAACGTGCGATCGGAGCGCAGCCCCTACGGCAGCTTGTCGTAGCCCTCGCCGAGGCCGTTCAGGCTGAGCGGGAAGCCGATGCCTTCTTCCGGCGTCTCAAAGATGATGAAGGTGGCGGTCTTGGCGGTGCGGAGCTGGCCGAGCAGCTTGTCGTCCATGACGACCTCGGCGACGCAGCCATTGGGCAGGCATCGGACGAAGCCGGCGCGGCCGACGTCCTGGTTGTCGAGCTTGAGGCCGAGGCCGGAGGGCAGCAGAACGCCCAGGGGCGCGACCACGCGCATCAGGCGGCTCTTCTGGTCGGCGGTCTTCAGCACGATGACGGTCAGGCCGGCATTGGAGCGGTCTTCGGCGACCACGCTCTGGATCAGGGCGCATTGCTCGGTCTGGGCGCCCGGAGGCGTGTCGCAGCGAATCTGCCAGTCGCCATGGACGGAGCGCACTGCGCCCTGCGCATGGGCGAAGCCGGGAAGTGCCAGAAGGACGAGCGCAGCCAGCAGGCTGGCCAGCGCCGGGAGGCGGGTCAGCTGCCTTCTAGCCAGCCTTGCCATCGATTTCGAAAGCCCCATCGGGTCGGTCCCTCTGCTCGCCTGGGTCGCTCGCGCTTGGCGGACTATTCTGGCGGACTGATACGGGAATGACGGCGTCTTGAAGGCGATTCTCAAGCAAATTCCACGCCGCCTCGCACCGCCGCCGCCCGCACGAATCAGGTTCCTGCGCGGCCATCTGCCAGTGCCTAACGCGGGCAATTCCGCTGTCAAGCTGCAGCATCCCGGCCAACGGTATTTTTGTCCGATATTACTAGGAATTATCTTGCGGGTGATGGCTGACAGACCGGTCTCAAGACTGCATTGCGATAGATCAAAAATTATGGTTTGAGAGGCTTGATTTCGGCGTTCTAGCGATCTGGCCCGATTTCCTCTTAGAGGTATTCTTTCTCTTGGAGGCATTCTTGCGCGGCGGTTTGTCAGGCGGGCGGATCGAATAAGCGTTTCCCGGACACAGGGGAGCGCACTTGGGGTGATTTCGTAAGGGGAGCGCGAACGGCATGAGGATGTCGATGGGCCCGGTGGGCCGGCACTTGCTGGGATTGGCCGTGGCGGGTCTGACGCTGGCGACGGGCGGCGCGGCATTTGCCGAGCTCGGGCAGCCGAAGCCTTGGGAATGGACGCTTCAGGAGTCCGGCTCCCCGGTGATGGACAACATCGTCTGGTTCCACAACTTCCTGTTCGTGCTGATCACCCTGATCACGCTGTTCGTTCTGGCGCTGCTCGTGGTCGTGGTCATCAAGTTCAACGCGCGGGCCAATCCGGTTCCCTCGCGCACCACCCACAACACGCTGATCGAGGTGGCCTGGACGCTGGTTCCCGTGCTGATCCTGGTGGGCATCTCGGTGCCGTCGTTCCGGCTTCTGTTCCTCGAGCTCGACGTGCCGAAGGCGGATATCACCATCAAGGCGACCGGCAAGCAGTGGTACTGGTCCTACGCCTATCCCGATAACGGCAAGTTCGAGTTCGATTCGCTGATGGCGCAGGACAAGCAGCCCCGTCTGCTCGGCGTCGACAACGAGATGGTGGTGCCGGTGAACAAGGTGATTCGCGTCCAGACCACCGGCGCCGATGTCATCCACGCCTTCGCGGTGCCGGCTTTCGGCGTCAAGATCGACGCCATTCCGGGCCGGCTGAACGAGACCTGGTTCAAGGCCACCAAGACCGGCATGTATTACGGTCAGTGCTCTGAACTGTGCGGCAAGGACCACGCTTTCATGCCGATCGCCGTGCGTGTGGTGAGCGATCAGGAGTTCGCCTCCTGGGTCGAGACGGCGAAGAAGAAATACGCGAGCGGCGGCACCAGCACCTACGCCTCCGCAGCCGGCCCGACGCAGTAAGCGCCGGGCGACGGCTCCAAGGGACTGAGAGCGACATAAGGGCGGGACCTCCAAAGGTCCGAATGGGACGCAAGGCAGGATTTGAAAATGGCAACGAGCGCAGCGGCACACGGCGATCACGCCCACGGACATGACGAGCACGCCCATCCGACCGGATGGCGGCGCTACGTCTATTCGACCAATCACAAGGACATCGGCACGATGTACCTGATCTTCGCGGTCATCGCCGGCGTCATCGGTGCCGCGATGTCGATCGCGATCCGTGCCGAGCTGATGTATCCGGGCGTGCAGATCTTCCACGAGACGCACACCTATAACGTGTTCGTGACCTCGCACGGTCTGATCATGATCTTCTTCATGGTCATGCCCGCGATGATCGGCGGCTTCGGCAACTGGTTCGTCCCGCTGATGATCGGCGCGCCCGACATGGCGTTCCCGCGCATGAACAACATCTCGTTCTGGCTGCTGCCGGCCTCCTTCGGCCTGCTGCTGATGTCGACCTTCGTCGAGGGCGAGCCGGGTGCCAACGGCGTCGGCGCCGGCTGGACCATGTACGTGCCGCTGTCGAGCTCCGGCCATCCGGGTCCGGCCGTCGACTTCGCGATCCTGTCGCTGCATCTGGCGGGTGCCTCGTCGATCCTCGGTGCCATCAACTTCATCACCACCATCTTCAACATGCGCGCGCCGGGCATGACCCTGCACAAGATGCCGCTGTTCGTGTGGTCGATCCTGGTGACGGTGTTCCTGCTGCTGCTGTCGCTGCCGGTGCTCGCCGGCGCGATCACCATGCTGCTCACCGACCGCAATTTCGGCACGACCTTCTTCGCGCCTGATGGCGGCGGCGACCCGGTGCTGTTCCAGCATCTGTTCTGGTTCTTCGGTCACCCCGAGGTGTACATCCTGATCCTGCCCGGCTTCGGCATGGTCAGCCAGATCATCTCGACCTTCTCGCGCAAGCCCGTGTTCGGCTATCTCGGCATGGCCTACGCCATGGTCGCGATCGGCGGCATCGGCTTCGTGGTGTGGGCGCACCACATGTACACGGTCGGCATGTCCTCGGCGACGCAGGCCTATTTCGTCGCCGCGACGATGGTGATCGCGGTTCCGACCGGCGTGAAGATCTTCTCCTGGATCGCCACGATGTGGGGCGGCTCGATCGAATTCCGGGCGCCGATGATCTGGGCGGTGGGCTTCATCTTCCTGTTCACGGTCGGCGGCGTCACCGGCGTCGTGCTGGCGAACGCGGGCGTCGACCGCGTGCTGCAGGAGACCTACTACGTCGTCGCCCACTTCCACTACGTGCTGTCGCTCGGTGCGGTGTTCGCGATCTTCGCCGGCTGGTACTACTGGTTCCCGAAGATGTCGGGCTACATGTACAACGAGACGCTCGCGAAGGCGCACTTCTGGGTCACCTTCATCGGCGTCAACCTGGTGTTCTTCCCGCAGCACTTCCTCGGCCTGTCGGGCATGCCGCGCCGCTACGTCGACTATCCCGACGCGTTCGCGGGATGGAACCTGGTCTCGTCGGTCGGCTCCTACATCTCCGGCTTCGGCGTGCTGATCTTCCTCTACTGCGTGCTCGACGCCTTCATGAAGAAGGTGCCGGCCGGGGACAATCCGTGGGGTGCGGGTGCGACCACGCTGGAATGGACCTTGCCCTCGCCGCCGCCCTTCCACCAGTTCGAAGTGCTGCCCCGCGTGCAGTAAGCCATCAGCCGCGGCGCCCGTGACGGGCGCCGCGGCGCTATAAGGAAGCGAGTTGAATTCGTGTCCGTGCTCGACCACAACGCCATCGACATCAATCCCCGCATCTCCGAGGCGGAGGTCGGCGACTACATCGCGCTGTTGAAGCCGCGGGTGATGTCGCTGGTGATCTTCACCGCGCTGGTCGGCATGGCAATGGCGCCCGGGCATTTCCACTGGGTGCTGGCGATCACCTCGCTGCTCTGCATCGCCGTCGGCGCCGGCGCCTCCGGCGCGCTCAACATGGCGCTCGAAGGCGACATCGACTCCAAGATGTCGCGCACGGCGAACCGGCCGATCCCGCGCGGCCGCATCACCCGACCCGAGGCGATGGCGTTCGGCCTGACGCTGTCGTTCTTCTCGGTGATGACGCTCGGCATCCTCGTCAACTGGATCGCGGGCGCGCTGCTCGCCTTCACCATCTTCTTCTACGTCGTGATCTACACGATGGGCCTGAAGCGCTGGACCGCGCAGAACATCGTGATCGGCGGCGCCGCCGGCGCGCTGCCGCCGGTCGTGGCCTGGGCCGCCGTCACGGGCACGGTCGACGTCGAGCCGCTGCTGCTGTTCGCCATCATTTTCTTCTGGACCCCGCCGCATTTCTGGGCGCTGGCGCTGTTCCGCTCCGACGACTATGCGCGCGCCGGCATTCCGATGCTGCCCAACGTCGCCGGTCCCGACGCGACGCGGCTGCAGATCCTGCTCTACACCGTCGTGCTGATCGCGGTCGCCGCCGCGCCCTGGGCGCTCGGCTATTTCGACGCGATTTACGGCATCGTCTCGCTGATTCTCGGTGCCGGCATGCTGGTGCTGGCGATCAACGTCTATCTGCGCCGCGAGCGAGCTGCGTCGCTGCGCGCGACCCGCAAGCTGTTCGCCTTCTCGATCCTCTATCTGTTCGTGCTGTTCGCGACCCTGCTGGCCGAGGTCGTGTTCCGTGCGCTGGCTCCGATGGTTGGGGGCGCATGATCACAGCGATGGCCGACAAACCCGAGACAGACGGAATCGTCCTCACCGAGGCGCAGAAGAAGAGCCGTCGTCAGCGCTCGATCGCCATCGCTCTGGCGCTCGGCGTGCTCGTGGTGCTGTTCTTTGCCGTCACCATGGTCAAGGGACCCGCGGTCCTCGTGCGGCCGATGTAGGAAACATGGATCACGAGCCCACCATATCGCAGCACGTCAGCGCCAAGCCGGCCGATCCCAAGCCGGCCAAGCGCCGCGCCCTGGGTCGCGATGCGGTGGTTGCGTCCATCTGCGGCGGCGTGGTCGCGCTGATGGTCGGTGCTTCCTACGCGGCCGTGCCGTTCTACAACTGGTTCTGCCGCGCCACCGGCTTCAACGGCACGACGCAGGTGGCGACTTCGGCGCCAGCCACCGGGCCGATCGCGCGAAAGATCTCGGTGCGCTTCGATTCCAACGTCGCGCCCGGCCTGCCCTGGAAGTTCGAGCCGGAGCAGAGCGAGATCGAGGTCAATATCGGCCAGGTCGTGACCGTGTTCTACACCGTGACCAACCAGGCCGCGCGCACCACGGCCGCGCAGGCGGCCTACAACGTCGCGCCGCTGACGGTCGGCTCCTACTTCCAGAAGATCAACTGCTTCTGCTTCACCGAGCAGACCATGGCACCCGGCGAGAAGCGCGAGATGCCGGTCGTGTTCTACGTCGATCCCTCGATCGCCGACGACCACGAGAACGACGGGCTGAACACGATCACGCTGTCCTACACCTTCTATCCGGTGAAGGATCCCGTGGTGAAGCCGCTGGCATCGGGCGAAGGCGACAAGCGCAAGGGAAATCTCTGACCGCAGAGCTCACGCTCTGGAGGTCGGAAACAAGGGGATAAGTGCCTGACAGGCACGGGATTGAGGAGAGAGACCGCAAATGGCAACGGCGCACACCAAGCATCACGACTATCACCTGGTCGATCCCTCTCCGTGGCCGGCGGTCGGTTCGCTCTCGGCCTTCATCATGGCGGTCGGCGCGATCTCCTGGATGCACCACATGTTCTCGGCCGCGCCGATCGTGTTCGGCGTCGGCACCGTCGGCGTGCTCTACACCATGGCGAGCTGGTGGGGCGACGTGATCAAGGAAGCCCAGTACAAGGGCGACCACACCCGCGTCGTGCAGCTGCATCACCGCTACGGCATGATCCTGTTCATCGCCTCCGAGGTGATGTTCTTCGTCGCCTGGTTCTGGGCCTATTTCAACGCGGCGCTGTTCCCGGCCGACGCGGTCCACGCCACCCGTGATGCCGTGTTCGGCTGCGGTCTCGGCACCCAGGCCGGTGCCTGCGCGGTCCCCGGCACCTGGCCGCCGAAGGGCATCGAGACTTTCGATCCCTGGCACCTGCCGCTCCTGAACACGCTGATCCTGCTGACGTCAGGCACCACCGTGACCTGGGCGCACCACGCGCTGCTGGAGAACGACCGCCAGGGCCTGAAATACGGCCTGATCCTCACCGTCGTGCTGGGCGCGCTCTTCACCTGCGTGCAGGCCTATGAGTACAGCCACGCGGCGTTCTCCTTCGCCGGCAACGTCTACGGCGCGACCTTCTTCATGGCGACCGGCTTCCACGGTTTCCACGTGCTGGTCGGCACCATCTTCCTGCTGGTCTGCCTGTTCCGTGCCTATGCCGGCCACTTCACGCCGAAGCAGCACCTCGGCTTCGAGTTCGCGGCCTGGTACTGGCACTTCGTCGACGTGGTCTGGCTGTTCCTGTTCCTCTGCATCTACGTCTGGGGACACGGCGCCGAGACCATGGCCCACGGCGCGCACTGAGCCGCAAGGCAGATGATCCCAAAGGGCGGCCGCAGGGCCGCCCTTTCCTTTTCCAGCCGCCGGAGCTCCGGCGGAAACTGTGATAGAGTCCGCCATCATGAACGACACCGCCGGTAAACCCGAGCCCGAGACCACCGTCCTGCAGAGCGCGCTGCGCGGGCTTGCCTGCAGATGCCCGCGCTGCGGCCAGGGCAAGCTCTACGCAGGCTTCCTGACGCTCGCACCCGCCTGCGACCGCTGCGGCCTCGACTACGCCTTCATCGACACCGGCGACGGTCCGGCGATCTTCATCATCATGCTGGCCGGCGGCATCGTCGTCGCGGCCGCGCTGATCGTCGAGGTCAAATACCAGCCGCCGTACTGGCTGCATGCGGTGCTGTGGTTGCCGCTGATCCTGGCCACCACGCTCCTGCCGCTGCGTGCGATGAAGTCGCTCCTGATCGCGCTGCAATTCCACCACAAGGCGGCGCCGGGCCGGTTGGTCGACCGCGCGAAATGAAAGAGCCTGCACGCAAGCCTCGCGTGGCCGGCTTCGCACTGTTCACGCTGTTCCTGACGGCCGTCTTCCTCGCGCTCGGCTTCTGGCAATTGCAGCGGCGGACCGCCAAGCACGCGCTGGTCGCGGCACTTACCGAGCGCCTCGCCGCAGCGCCGGTCGCGCTGCCGCCGCCGACCATGTGGGCCGAGCTCAATCCCGCGCGCGACGAATTCCGCCGCGTCAGCTTCACCGCGACCTACGCAGCCCTGCCGGATGCGATGGTCTATTCCTCGGGCTCCGCGGTGCGCAAGGACGCATCAGGCCCCGGCACCTGGGCGTTCCTGCCGGCGCGGCTTCCGAGCGGCGAGACGGTCGTGATCGATGCCGGCTTCGTCGAGAACTCGATGCAGGACCGCAGCGTCGAGGATCGCGCGGTGAGGAAGCTCATCACCGGGCAGCCGGTCGCGCTCACCGGCTATCTGCGCTTTCCCGAGGCGGCCGGCTGGCTGACGCCGGCGGAGAACCGCGACAAGCGGCTCTGGTTCGTGCGCGATCATCCGGCCATCGCCAGCGCGCTCGGCTGGGGCGCGGTGGCGCCGTTCTATCTCGACCTCGAGCAGCCCGCGCCCGAGAACGGCATTCCGCGCCCGGGGCCGCTCGACGTGCACCTGAAGGACGATCATCTGCAATACGCCGTCACCTGGTTCATGCTCGCGGGCGCCGTGCTGATCGCCTTCGCGGTGTGGGCAAGAGGCCGGCGGCAGAGTTGAGCGCATCAGGGCATGATCCGGATCAGCGCGTCGCGTTTCCGGAGAGTGCCTGCGGCGCCATGACGAGCAATCCTGGCCGCACCGCGCTTGAGATGTCTGTCGATGGAACCCGGTATCGCCCGGGGTTTATTATTCAGCGCATATTCACGAGTGTGGTTCTAAGCCCGGCCGGTATTGTCCGCGGCAGACAGGATTGCAGCGTGAGCGATTTCGATCAGATGGGAATTATCGTCGACTGGGTGGATGCCTGCCGCAAGGGCGACCTCGCAGCCCTGCTCGACCTCTATGCCGACGACGCGCAGCTCGAATGCACCTGCAACGGTGCCCGGCGCTATCGCGGCCGCAGCGAGATCGAGGCCTATTGGCAGCCGCGGCTCAGCGCCTTCTCGTCGGCGGGGTTCGGGCTGGAAGAAATCCATCCCGCGCCCCACGGTGTCCATCTCGAATATTCCGTCGCCGGTGCGCTGCGCATACAGGCCTCGTTCCGCTTCAGCCCGGACGGCAAGATCCGCAGCACGCTGTGCGAACCGGCTCCGCAAACCGGGCAGATGAGCTGCGCGTGCTGAGAAGCTGCGTGGCGCCCCCTGCGTCATGCGTGGCGATCTTCGCATCAGTGCATCGCGCCCTCCCAGAACATCTCGAGTCGGAACTGAATTCGTCCAACGCTGCGCTTGGCGAGCGATGCGAATGGACGGATCGCCGGCGCCCGGCAACCGATTTGAATTGCAGCGTCTTCATCTTTTCGTCGCAGGCGCTGCGTGATTTTCCTTGAATTCTTGCATCTCTTTCCGCGCGATGTTGCGCGTCTTTCCCGCTTCTGTTCGCACGCGACGATAGGCGCTGCATGCGAGCCGCAGCTTAGACAAGTTCCAGGTTTGAGGTGCTCTACGCCGTGAGATGACCATGTTAGGTGAGCGCTCGGGGCTGCCCGGTTGGCAGCGTTGGGGTGCACTATGGAATTCGCGTTTGCGTCGGGCGGTTCGGTCCGCGCTGTTTCTCTCGGAGCTGTCAGCTTCATCGCTCTCTCATTCGCTCTTTCTTCGACGCGATCGGCGCATGCGCAGACGAACCTGCCTGCGGTGACGGTGGAAGCGCCTGCTGCATCGAAGCCGCGCCCTGTGGTCCGCCGCTCGCAAGCATCGTCCGGACGGTCGCAGCAGCGACAGGCCGCGCAATCCGTGCAACGCGCAGCTCCCGTGCCCTACGTGACGCCGGCCACCGGCACGCTCGGAGCGCTGCCCCCGCCCTACGCCGGCGGACAAGTCGCGAGCGGCGGCGGTCTCGGCCTGCTCGGCAACCGCGGCGTGATGGACGCGCCCTTCAACCAGACCAGCTACACTGCCGAGCTGATCCAGAACCAGCAGGCGCGAACCATCCGCGACGTGCTGATCAACGATCCCTCCGTGCGCGTCATCCAGGCCGCCGGCGGCGGCGCCGATGGCCTTTTCATCCGCGGCTTCTATTACGACAGCGGCGACTATGCGCTGAACGGCCTCTCCGGCATCGCGCCCTACTACTCGACCGGCGCCAATTTCATCGAGCGTGTCGAAGTGCTGAAGGGGCCGAGCGCGGTGCTCAACGGCATGACGGTCGGCGGCACCGGCGCCTCGAGCGCCGGCGCGGTCGGCGGCAGCGTCAATCTGGTCACCAAGCATGCGGCCGACGTCGACATCACCCAGCTCACCGCGACCTATGTGTCGAAATCGCAGTTCGGCCAGCAGATCGACGTCAGCCGGCGCTATGGTGAGCACAAGGAATGGGGTGTCCGCCTCAACAGCACCTATTCCAACGGCAATACGCCGTGGAATCGCCAGAACGACGAGTTCGGCAACGTCGCGCTCGGGCTCGACTATCGCGGCGATACGGTGCGGGCCGCGGTCGACATCGGCTACCAGGCCGACGTGCTCGACCCGCCGCAGCGCTTCTTCTCGGTCGGCTCGACCCCGATCCCCTCGCCGCCCAAGGCCGGAACGAACTTTCAGGTCCCCTGGGCCTACTATCATCCGACCGACTTCTTCTCGACCGTCAAGGGCGAGGTCGACATCACGGACTGGATCACGGCGTATGCCGGTTTCGGCTACCACGACAGCAACATCAACTACGCTTATCCCTCGCCGATCATCAGCAACGCCATTCCAGGTGTGCTGGCCGCGACGCCAGCAACGCCAGCCACCTTTCAACTCGGCGGCTTGCGAGCTACGCCGGGCATGGGGAAGGAAACCTACGAAACGCTCGCCGGTGAAGCTGGCGTCCGCATCAATGCCGATCTGGGGCCGGTCAATCATGCGGTGAATGTCGGCTATTCAATCACCGACCGGACCTACAACCAGCGCTTTCTGACTCCGTCCTCGGGTGCGATCTACTGGAATCTCTACTCCGAACCGACCAACATCGCGCAGCCGACCTTCAACACGGTCTCCGGCAACCAGACCACGAACGTCGACCTCTGGAGCGTCGGCGTCTCCGATACGATGTCGATGTGGGACAAGCGGCTTCAGTTCACTGTCGGCGTGAGGCGCCAGACCGCGGGAAGCTCGGTGACGAACTACCTCACCCCGTCCTCTTCGCGCGGCGAGCAGGACACCTCGGTGTGGACGCCGGCCTACGCCGTTGTGGTCAAGCCGATCGAACACATCTCGCTCTACGCGAACTACATCGAAGGTCTGCAAACGCCGGCCGTCGTCGGCGGCACGTTCCTGAACCGCGGGACGGTGTTCCCGCCCGGCCAGACCAAGCAGATCGAGGCCGGAATCAAGATCGATGCCGGGCGCATCACCACGACCCTGAGCGGGTTCGATATCTCGCAGCCGAGCATCATCTCCGTTGCCGTGCCGGGCGGAACGGAGCAGCGGCTCAACGGACGCCAGCGCAATCGCGGCATCGAGCTCAACGTGTTCGGCGAGGTCACGCCGGCGATCAGGCTGCTCGGCGGCGTCGCCATGATCCATGGCGTGCAGGAGCAGGCGGCGCTGGCCTCGAACAACGGCAAGGATGCGGTCGGCGTGCCGGGCGTGACAGCCAATATCGGCGCGGAATGGGATACGCCCTTCCTCCGTGATTTCACCCTCACCGGGCGCGTCGTCTATACCAGCTGGCAATATGTCGACGTCGCCAACACGTTGACGATTCCGGAATGGACCCGGGTCGACCTCGGCGCGCGCTACACCTTCACCTCGCCGTGGAACGGCAAGCCCATCGTGGTCCGCGGCAGCATCGAGAACGTCTTCAACAAGGCCTATTGGGCCTCCGCCTATAGCGGCGTGATCACGCTGGCGGCACCCCGGACCTATCTGGTCTCGACCACTTTCAACTTTTGACATTGCGGGGATTCGCAGCAGGCCGGCAACACATGAAGACCTTCGCCAGAACCATGCTCGCCATCGTCGGCGGCTATGTCGGGACATCGGCGATCATCGCCGCGCTCGCCGGCATCGCCGTCGCCGCGGGCGGCATGGAGCGCAGCGAAGCCGCCACATTGACGTCCATGCTCGGGTTCGTGATCTATCTCGCCGTCATCATCTGGTCGTTCGCCGATCCCGCTTTGCTGCGTGTCGCGCTCGGCCTCGGCGCGGTCTCGGGGCTGAGCTACGCGGTCGTCTTGCTGCTCGCCCGGGCTCCGGTGTAGCGCGCATGCAAGTAGGCTTCCGCGCATCGATGAACTGGCTCCACACCTGGTCGGGCGTGGTGCTGGGCTCGCTCTTGTTCGCGATCTTCTGGATGGGGACCCTGTCGGTGTTCGACAAGGAGATCGACCGCTGGATGATGCCGGCGACGCGGCTGGCCATGCCGGCGGCGTTTTCCTACGAGACCATGCGCCCGGCCTACCTGGCGGGCGTGGCGGCCAAGGCGCCGGCCGTGCTGCTGCTGGTGCCGAACGAGCGCAATCCGGTCGTCACGGCGCTGTGGCGCAATGCCGACGGCTCCTTCACCCAGCGCCTGTTCGATCCGTCGACGGGCGCCGAACTGCCGGATCAGGGCACGCTGGCCGCCTCCCGCTTCATCTATCCGTTCCACTACACACTGAACCTGAAAATGTTCGGTGTCGGCTACTGGATCGTCGGTCTTTGCGGCATGATGATGATGGCGCTGTGCGTGTCGGGCGTCGTCATCCACCGCAAGATCTTCGCCGACTTCTTCACGTTCCGGCCCGAGCGCAAGGTCGGCCGTGCCACGCTCGATCTGCACAATGTCGCGGGCGTGCTCGGCCTGCCGTTTCACGTCGTGATCAGCCTGTCGGGCCTCGTGATCCTGTTCGCGATCTACTTTCCCAGCAGCATCTGGGCGGTCTACGGCAAGGATGCGCGCCTGTTCGGCCGCGAGGCCTACGGCTCCTATGCGCGGCCGCCGGCCAAGCAGGCCGCCGACCTGATCTCGTTCGATGCGATCGTCGCCAGGGCAAAGGCATCATGGGGGCAGGGCGAACCCAACTATCTCTACGTCTTCAATCCCGGCGACGCCACCGTCTATGTCCAGGCCAACCGCGCCTCCGAGGATGTCGTCGGCAACATCTCGGCCGTCGCCTATATCGACGGCGTCAGCGGCGACCTGCTCGCGGCCAGCAAGCCCGAAAAGCCGGCGGCCGTGGTGCAGCGCTTCATCGCTGGCCTGCATTTCATCCAGTTCAGGCACTGGACGTTGCGGTGGCTGTATTTCGGGCTTGGCCTCGCCGGATGCGTGCTGATCGCCACCGGCCTGTTGTTCTGGGTGGAATCGCGGCGCGAGCGGCACCGCAGGCTCGGTCGCTCCGGCGCTGGAATCGTCGAGGCGGTGACGGTCGCGAGCGTCACCGGCATATTGATTGCGACCTGTTGCTACATGATATCCAATCGTGTCCTGCCGCTCGGCGTGACGGTCCTCGGCCTAGATCGGATCGCGATCGAGATCATCGTCTTTCATCTCGCATGGTTGGCCACCTTGCTGCACGCCTGGGTCGCCGGCCGCAAGGCCTGGGCCGGCCAATGCATGGTCGTCGCCGTGCTGGCCGCCTCAGCCGTTCTGCTCAACGCCCTGACGACGGGAGATCATCTGCTCAAGGCGGTGGCGCATCGTCATTCGTGGCCGGTAGCCGGCATCGACGCCATGCTGCTGCTGACGGCGGTCGTCGCGGCGCTGGTGGCGCGTCGACTGGCCGGAGAACGGCCGCCCGAGCGGGCGGCCCGGGAGGCGCGCGCGTGATCGTTGCGTTCGCGCTGCTCATGGCGGGGTGGAGCCTGATCGCCGGCAGTCAGCCCAAGCAGTACGGCCGGGTCTTTCACGGTGGGCATCTGTCCGGGCCGCTCAGGAAGGCGATCCGAGGCGTGGGCGTGGCGCTGCTGCTGGCCGCTCTGGCGGTCATGGCGCGCTCCGACAGTGCGGCCTTTGCGGTGCTGAGCTGGGTCTGCCTGTTGAGCGTCAGCGCGATGCTCGTGGCGTTGATCCTGGCCTGGCTGCCCCGATGGGTATCTGCGCGTCGGCCTCAGGCGGATTCCGTCACGGGCAGGCGGCAGCGCACGTAAGTTCGCTCATCAACGCGCAAAAGCGACAGCGATCCGCTCAGCGCCCGCACGCGCTCGTGCATGCCGGTGAGGCCCCGGCCGAAGACGTTGTCGGCAGGAAATCCGGCGCCGTCGTCGGAGATCTCTATGTCGAGCGTCTCGCCGATGACGGTCACCTGCACGTGGGCCTGGTGCGCGCCGGCATGACGCAGCACGTTGGTGAGAGCTTCCTGGACCACCCGGTAGACGGTCCGGGCCAACGGCCCGTCGATCACGTTCAGATCCGGATCGATCGTGTCCGTCAGGACGATATGCGGTGCCTGCTTGCGATAGCTCTGGAGCAGCGTCTGCACGCTGGTCGAAAGGCCCAGTTCCTCGATGTAGAGCGGTCGCAGCCGGTCGAGGATGCGGCGGTTGGTCTGTTGGAGCGCTTCGACCGATTGCAGCAGCTCCTCGGCCGAATTGCTGAAATTTCCTGCCTGCGGCGCGGCGTCGATCAGCGCGATCGTGCCGGCGCGGATGCTGAACAGCAGCGGTCCGAGCTCGTCGTGCAATTCGCGGGCGAGATCACGCCGCTCGTCGTCCTGGAGCGACACCAGGCGATGCATCAGATCGCGATTGTCCTGGCTCAATTGCGCAAGCGTTGCAGCCAGTGCGTTCGCCTCCGCACAGCTCTGCCGAATCTCCGGCGGCCCTCCGACCGGGATCGGCTTCGTGTAATCGCCACGCCGCATCCGCGTCAGGCCTTCGCCGAGATGCTGCAGGGGGCGCAGTGCCGATCCCGCGAAGACATAGGCGATGATTCCGGTGAGCACCGTCAGCACGGCGACGAGGCTGGTCAGCGCCAGGAAGCCGATCCACTTCTCGAACACGTCGGCGGACAGGTCTGGCAGGAACACGATATCGCCGATACGTCTGCCATCGATCAGCACCGGGGCTGCAGTGTCCGTGTCGGGTACCATGATCAGGTTTATGAACCACTGCGGTACCCCTTTTAGGTTGTGAATGCGGTCCTGTGGCGAAGGCGCAGGAGCGCCTTCCGCGGAGCGGAATTGAATGTCGGAAGAGGTGGTCAAGGATTGGATGAAGGCGTCGAGCGTCTTCCGAGGATTGTCCGCGGCGCTCAAAGTGTTGTTGAGTGCGGCGGCGATCGTGCGGGTCGAACGTCGGGCGGGCTCATTCTCGTCGGCCAGCTGACCGCTCGCGAATATCTGGAGCAGCACGCCGGCGAGGATCAGCGCTGCGAGAAAGCTCGCGCCGAGTGGAACAAACAGTTGCGTTCTGAACGAGAGTCGTTGCCACATTGGGACAATTCTAACGCGCACCGGCGGAATTACTCTTTCCATTTGTTCCCGCCGGTCTATGAGTTGAAAAACAAGAGAGCGCGCGATGCAAGATACCGCCAAACCCGGGACCCGGGTTCTGATTGTCGACGACCATCCCGTGGTGCTGTCCGGTTGCCGCACCCTGTTCGCGGCGGATCATTCGATCCGTATCGACGAGGCGTCCGACGCCAAATCCGGGCATCGCGCCTATGTCAGCAAGCGGCCCGACGTCACCGTGATCGACATCAGCCTGCCCGACGTCTCCGGTTTCGAGCTGATGCGGCGCATCCGCAAGGACGACCCCGGCGCCAAGATCATCATGTTCAGCATGAACGACGACCCGGCCTTCGTGGTGCGGGCAGTCGAGCTTGGGGCGCAGGGCTATGTCTCCAAGGGCGACGATCCCCGGATCCTGCTCAAGGCGGTGCGCAAGGTGGTGGCGGGCGACAATTTCATCTCCCCGCAGCTCGCGGAAGCCGTGACGTTTTCCGGCGCGGCCATCAAGGCCAACCCTGCCTCGCAGATGACGCCACGGGAGCTCGAGATTCTCCGTTTGCTCGGACGCGGCGACAAGATCGTGGAAGTGGCCGAGGCACTCGGCATTTCCTACAAGACGGTCGCCAACACCACGTCCTTGCTCAAGCAGAAGTTGGGAGCCAAGAACCATTCCGACCTGATCAGGATCGCGGTGGAAATCGGGATGAATTGATGGTCCGGGGGACCCGGCATTGATTTGCCCCCGAGATGTCCCGGAATTCGGGAAATGACGGCAACGCGCAGGCGTGCTGCGGCCTGGCTGTCCTTGTCGGCGCCGAACTTCGATCGGGAAAAATAGGAACATTCTCTCGCATATCTCGTTTTCGCCCTTGACGGTTTCGTGACAGGCGACGAAAGGTTGCGCGATCAGTTTTGACGGGTCGGGCGACCCGGACGAGGCAAACCGGTCTGCACATATCAACGACAGACCTTCCAAGAGAGGGGCTGCGGCATCGCCGCAGCCCTTTTTCGTTGGGCGGGGTGGGGGCGGGAAGCGGTTTCCCGATGCCGCAAAACACTTTATGGTGGCCCAAAGCCTCTGGCTGTTAGCAAGTAGTTTCACAGAATCAAAGGCTTAACGAGCGGCTCAGGCCGGTCGGCCTTTGGAGGGCAGTTTGACTCGTTATATCTCGACCCGGGGCGAGGCCCCCGAACTCGGCTTCTGCGACGTGATGCTGACCGGGCTTGCCCGCGACGGCGGCCTGTATGTGCCGACCGTCTGGCCGCAACTCTCCACTGATGCCATCGCCGGCTTCTTCGGTCGCCCCTATTGGGAGGTCGCGGTCGACGTGATCCGTCCCTTTGTCGGCGGTGAGATCTCCGACGCCGAGCTCGGCCGCATGGCGAACGAGGCCTATGCCACCTTCCGCCATCCCGCCGTGGTGCCGCTGCGCCAGATGTCGCCGCACCAGTTCGTGCTGGAGCTGTTCCACGGCCCGACGCTCGCCTTCAAGGACGTGGCGATGCAGCTGATTTCGCGGCTGATGGACCACGTGCTCGCCAAGCGCGGTCAGCGCACCACCATCGTGGTCGCGACGTCGGGCGATACCGGCGGCGCCGCCGTGGAAGCCTTCGCCGGCCTCGAGAATGTCGATCTCATCGTGCTGTTCCCGCACGGCCGCATCTCCGAGGTGCAGAGGCGGATGATGACGACGACGGGCGCGGCCAATGTCCATGCGCTCGCCATCGAGGGCAATTTCGACGATTGCCAGGCGCTGGTGAAGGGCATGTTCAACAACCATCGCTTCCGCGACGCGACCTCGCTCTCCGGCGTCAATTCCATCAACTGGGCGCGCATCGTCGCCCAGGTGGTCTACTATTTCACCTCCGCCGTTGCCGTCGGCGCGCCGGCGCGCGCGGTGGATTTCGTGGTCCCGACCGGCAATTTCGGCGACATCTTCGCCGGCTACGTCGCCAAGCGCATGGGACTGCCGGTGCGAACCCTGCGCATCGCCGCCAACGTCAACGACATCCTGGCGCGCACCCTGAAGACCGGGATCTACGAGGTGCGCGAGGTGCATGCGACGGCGTCGCCCTCGATGGACATCCAGATCTCGTCGAATTTCGAACGGCTGCTGTTCGAGGCCGGCCGGCGCGATGCGGCGGGCGTGCGCCGTCTGATGGATTCGCTGAAGCAGTCCGGACGTTTCGTGCTGCCCGATGCGACGCTGGCGGCCATCCGCGAGGAGTTCGACGCCGGTCGCGCCGACGAGACCGAGACTGCGGCAGCGATCCGCGCCGGCTGGCGCGAGGCGGGCGAGCTGGTCGATCCCCATACGGCGGTGGCGCTCGCTGTCGCCGACCGCGACACCACCGACACGCGGGTTCCGAGCATCGTGCTCTCGACCGCCCATCCGGCCAAATTCCCCGACGCTGTCGAAGCGGCCTGCGGCCAGCGGCCGCAACTGCCGGCCTGGCTCGACGGGTTGATGACCAAATCCGAACACATGAAGGTGATGAAGAACGATCAGGCCGAGCTCGAGCGGTTCGTGTTGTCGGTCAGCCGCGCCGCAAAGCAGGGAGTTGCCGGATGAGTGTCGAGATTTCCAAGCTTGCCTCCGGCCTGACCGTCGTCACCGACAAGATGCCTCATCTGGAGACCGCCGCGCTCGGCGTCTGGGCCGGCGTCGGCGGGCGCGACGAGAAGCCGAACGAGCACGGCATCTCGCATCTGCTCGAGCACATGGCGTTCAAGGGCACGACGAAGCGCTCCTCGCGCGAGATCGTCGAGGAGATCGAGGCGGTCGGCGGCGACCTCAATGCCGGCACCTCGACCGAGACGACGTCCTATTACGCGCGGGTGCTGAAGGCCGACGTGCCGCTCGCGCTCGACGTGCTCGCCGACATCCTGGCCAATCCCGCCTTCGAGCCGGACGAGCTGGAGCGCGAGAAGAACGTCATCGTGCAGGAGATCGGGGCGGCGCAGGACACGCCCGACGACGTCGTGTTCGAGCATCTCAACGAGCTCTGCTATCCCGACCAGCCGATGGGCCGCTCGCTGCTCGGCACGGCCAAGACGCTGCGCAGCTTCAACCGCGACATGCTGCGCGGCTATCTGTCCACGCATTATCGCGGGCCCGACATGGTGGTGGCGGCGGCCGGCGCGGTCGATCACGGCCAAGTGGTCGCCGAGGCCGAGAAGCGCTTTGCGAGTTTCGAGGCGGCGCCGGGCCCGAAGCCGCAAACCGCTCAATTCGGCAAGGGCGGCGCCAAGGTGGTGCATCGCGAGCTGGAACAGGCGCATCTGACGCTGGCGCTGGAAGGCGTGCCGCAGGCCGATGCGTCGCTGTTCTCGCTCCAGGTCTTCACCAACATCCTCGGCGGCGGAATGTCGTCGCGCCTGTTCCAGGAGGTGCGCGAGAAGCGCGGTCTCTGTTACTCGATCTACTCGTTCCACGCGCCCTATACCGATACCGGCTTCTTCGGCCTCTACACCGGCACCGATCCGGCCGATGCGCCGGAGATGATGGAGGTCGTGATCGACATCATGAATGAGTCGGTGGAAACGCTGACCGAGGCCGAGATCGCACGGGCCAAGGCGCAGATGAAGGCGGGCCTGCTGATGGCGCTGGAGAGCTGTTCGTCCCGCGCCGAGCAGCTCGCCCGGCATGTTCTCGCCTATGGGCGGCCGCAGACGGTCGAGGAGCTGGTTGGCCGGATCGACGCCGTCAGCGTCGAATCGACCCGGGACGCGGCGCGTGCACTGCTTTCGCGCAGTCGCCCTGCCGTTGTCGCATTAGGCAGTGGCAGGGGTCTGGACACGGCGGTGTCTTTTGCGGAAGGATTGACCCGGGCACGTGCCAAGGCGCGGCTGCATTAGGAGCCGCACACGGGCCGATCTGCCCCGGAAAGCATCACCATGGCCCTCTTTCGTCTGCCGTCCAGTGGACCCGCCGCCCTCGCGCCGCGCGGCAACGGGCTGCTCTTGCGCGCACCGCAGATGTCGGACTTCCTGCAATGGGCGCATTTGCGCGAAACCAGCCGCGACTACCTGACGCCCTGGGAGCCGATCTGGCCCTCGGACGACCTGACGCGCTCCGGCTTCCGTCGTCGCCTGCGCCGCTATTCCGAGGATATCGCCGCGGACCGCTCCTATCCCTTCCTGATCTTTCGCGAGCTCGACGGCGCCATGGTCGGCGGCATCACGCTGGCCAATGTCCGGCGCGGCATCGTGCAGGCCGGCACCATCGGTTACTGGATCGGTCAGCCCCATGCGCATCGCGGCTACATGACGGCGGCGCTGCGGGTGCTGCTGCCGACGTTGTTCGGCGAGCTGAACCTGCACCGGGTGGAGGCGGCCTGCATTCCCACCAATGCGCCCTCGATCCGGGTGCTGGAGAAATGCGGCTTCTCCCGCGAGGGTCTGGCGCGCCGCTACCTCTGCATCAACGGGGTCTGGCAGGACCATTTGCTGTTCGGCCTCTTGCACGAGGATTTCCGCGGCTGAGCCGCCCCATTCGTGCGGCCAAATCCCCCTTTTTGCTGCCTTGGGTTCGCCGGTTTTGGCGATATAACCCGCATGTTCCGGCCGGTGATCGGCCGGACAAGTGTCATTGGAGTACGGGCTTTGATGGTGAAGCAGCTTCGGTCATCGGAGAATGTGCTGCGGCGGATGCCGGCGATCATGCTGGCATTGTCGATGTCGTTCGCGGCGGTTTCGCCGGTGGCCGCCCAGTCCCTGACCGACCGTTTCAAGAACCTGTTCGGCGGCAAGTCCGACGAGCCGGCTCAGCCCAAGCCGCCGCCCGCGCCCGGCCAGCCGGCTGAAGACGATCTCGATTGCCCGCAGGTGACGGTGCGCGCGGGGGCCTCGACCTACGCGGTCGGCGCCGGCAACAAGCCGGCGGTCGGCAATGAGATCCGCTTCCAGGCCACGATCACCAAGATGGCGCGCGAATGTGCCCGCAGCAGCGGCGGCATCACGGCCCGGATCGGCATTCAGGGCCGCGTCATTGCCGGACCTGCCGGTGCGCCTGCCACGGTCGAGGTGCCGCTGCGCATCGCCGTCGTGCAGGGTGGCGTCGGCGAGAAGGTGATTGCTTCGAAGGCCTATCGGACCACGGTCGACATGACCGAGGGCGGCAGTGTGCCCTTCACCTTCGTCGTCGAGGATGTGACCTATCCGGTGCCGCCGCCTGCGGTCGCCGACAACTACATCTTCTATGTCGGCTTCGACCCGCAGGCGCTCTCGCCCGAGCCGAAGGGGCGGAAGAAGAAGTAGCGAACGACTCGTGCCCCGGACGCAGCGCAGCGCTTCTTCAGCGGTGCGCTGCAGAGCCGGGGCCCATGCCGCGACACACTGGGTCCCGGCTCTGCGTCGCGTCATTTCATGCCGCGCCGCGTCCGGGACACGAAGTTCTTTCAACAAAAAAAGCCGGCGCTCATCGCGCCGGCTTTTTTGATTGGTGAGGGCGACGCCCTCAGTTCAGCTTCTGCCTGACTTCGGTGATGCCCTTGGCGAGCAGGTCGTCGGCCACCTGGCCCTTGACCGACTGCGACAGGATCGTGGAGGCGGCCTGGACGGCGGCTTCCGCGGCTGCGGCGCGGACATCGGCCAGCGCCTGGGCCTCGGCGAGCGCGATCTTGCCCTCCGCGGTCTTGGTCCGGCGGGCGACGAAGTCTTCCACCTTCGCCTTGGCCTCAGTCGCGATGCGCTCGGCTTCGCCTCTGGCGTTGGCGATGATCTCGGCGGCCTCGCGTTCCGCCGAGGCGGTGCGCGCCTTGTAGTCGGCGAGAACCTTGGCCGCTTCCTGCTTGAGGCGCTGGGCGTCGTCGAGCTCGGCCTTGATGCGGGCGGCGCGATGATCGAGCGCGGTCATCGCCGACTTGAAGACCCCGAGATAGCCGAACACGACCATCAGGATCACGAAGGCGACGGCGACCCAAGTCTCCGGATCGAAGAACATATCGACTAACCCTTCAAGGACGCGTCAACGGCGGCATTGACCGAGGCCGCATCCGGAACGACGCCGGTGAGCTGCTGCACGATCTGGCCTGCCGCATCGGCCGCGATGCCGCGGACGTTGCTCATGGCGGCGGCGCGGGTCGAGGCGATGGTCTTCTCCGCCTCGGCGAGCTTGGCCGCCAATTGTTCTTCCAGCGCCTTGCGCTCGGCGTCAGCCTGCGCATTCGCCTTGTCGCGGGATTCGTTGCCGATCGCCTGTGCTCGCGTGCGCGCCGAGGCGAGCTCGCTTTCATAGGCCTTCAGCGCCGCCTCGGACTGATCCTTCAGCTTCTGCGCCTCAGTGAGGTCACCCTCGATCTTGTTCTGACGCGCCTCGATCGCACCACCGACCTTCGGCAGAGCGAGCTTGGACACGATCACGTAAAGCAGGACGAAGAAGATCGCGAGCGACACCAGCTGCGAAGCAAAAGTGCTGCTCTCGAACGGCGGAAAACCGCCGCCGTGATGACCGCCATCGGCTTCGGTGTGAGCGCCCGCCGCCGGACCTTTTGCCCCGCCATGACTCTCGGCCATGGAGTACTCCTGTTGCTGTCACGCGCCGCTTCGGATGAAGCGGCGCGAAAGAAGTCGTTCTTTAGAAAACGAACAGCAGAAGCAGCGCGATCAGCAGCGAGAAGATGCCGAGCGCTTCGGTCACGGCGAAGCCGAAGATCAGGTTGCCGAACTGGCCCTGAGCGGCCGACGGGTTGCGGACGGCTGCGGCGAGGTAGTTGCCGAAGATCACGCCCACGCCGACGCCCGCACCGCCCATGCCGATGCACGCGATGCCCGCGCCGATAAGTTTTGCTGCTGCCGGATCCATTTTAGACTCCTTGGAAGAAAGATGGGGTTGTGGGTGGAAATTCCCCGGACCGCTCAGTGTCCCGGATGAATGGCGTCGTTGAGGTAGATGCAGGTCAGGATCGCAAACACATAGGCTTGCAGGAACGCGACCAGAATCTCGAGGGCGTAGAGCGCGACCGTGAGTGCCAGCGGCAGCACGCCGCCGACCCAGCCGATGGCGCCGAGCGAGAAGCCCAGCATGGCGACGAAGCCCGCGAACACCTTCAGCGCGATGTGGCCGGCCAGCATGTTGGCGAACAGACGAATGCTGTGCGAGACCGGCCGCAGGAAGAACGACAGGACCTCGATGAACATGACCAGCGGCAGGACGTAACCGGGGACGCCGTGGGGAACGAAAATCTTGAAGAACTTCACGCCGTTCTTGGCGATGCCGTAGATCAGCACGGTGAAGAAGACCAGCAGCGCCAGCCCCGCGGTGACGATCAGATGGCTCGAGATCGTGAAGGTGTAGGGAATGATGCCGACCAGGTTCGAGACGCAGATGAACATGAACAGCGAGAAGATCAGCGGGAAGAACTTCATGCCTTCCGAGCCGGCCGTCGAACGGATGGTCGAGGCGACGAACTCGTAGGAGATTTCGGCGACCGACTGCAGGCGCCCGGGAACCAGCTGCGTGCCGCTGGCGAGCATCAGGAGCGAGATGATCGCAACTGCCACCAGCATGTAGAGCGACGAATTGGTGAAGGCGATCGTCTGATTGCCGATATGGCCGATCGTGAAGAGAGGCTCGATGTTGAACTGGTGGATCGGATCGATTTTCATCGGCGCGGCATCTCTTGGTCTGCCGGGCGATGCCGGCGGGTCTCGGTCTGCCGGCCGGGCCGGCCCGTACCGGCGGAACCGGCACGATCATTCCTCTCCTGGTGGGATTGCCTTAAGAACCACCGCGCCTGTTTTGACCCGCGCCCGCCGATCTCACCACATTCACCACGCCGGCCACGAAGCCGAGCAGCAGGAACACGATAAATCCGAAAGGCGACGTCGACAGCAAGCGGTCGAACCCCCAGCCAATCCCCGCCCCGACAGCGACACCGGCGACCAACTCGGAGGATAACCGAAAACCAAGCGCCATCGCCGAGGCTCTGGCCGCTCCGTCTCCACCGTCACCTGCGGGTTGCTCGGTCTTGATCCGGCGGTCGCGAAATTCGGACAACCGCTGATCGAGACTTCCGAGCCGTTCGGAAAGCGCAGCTTCCTCGGACGATCTATCGCGATCTCCATTCTCGCCGTGTCCCGTGCCCTGTGTCATGCAACGAAGACCCGAAACGCCGCGGCTGAATGGAAATTGCGCCCGCCACCCTCAAAAGCCGCGCGGACCATACTGATGGCCCATAATCAAGTCAAGCCAAGTCACGATTGCGTCTCTTTCGCTTATGTCATTGATTTGTTTGATGATATCGGCGCGCACGGCAGCGCTGCACACAGCGTGACGCCGCACCGCAGCAGCTCGCCTCGTGATCCGCTGACACGGTCGCCATTTCGCCGCGCTGCCGGGATCAATGGGGATGGCTGGATCGTTCATGTCCGGCGGGTGTTTTGGGCGGCGGATCACCTCGCCGGGGTGTAGAATTTGCGGGAGTGCCACCTCGACGTCGTGGCGGAGAGCGCGATGAGACCAGTGACATCATCCACAACATCCTGGCTGGCGGCGGCGTTCGCCGCGGCGATGACCGTCAGCGGCGGCATCGTGGCGGCACAATCCGCGCCCGATGGCGAAAACGGCCGCTACAGCATGACGCCGATTCCCGAGGGCGTGCTGCGGCTCGACACGCGCACGGGCACGGTTTCGACCTGCAGCAAGAACGGCGCCGGCTGGGCCTGCTACGCCGTTCCCGACGAACGGACCGCACTCGACGCCGAGATCGGCAGGCTCCAGGCCGAGGTCGAGAAGCTGAAAGGGCAGCTCGCGGCGGGGCCGACGGTGGCGGGCAAGATCGACGAGGCGCTGCCGAAATCCGACCCGTTGAAGAAAGCCGAGCCCAAGGTGGCCGAGGGCGAGCGCAAGATCGAGATCCCGCTGCCGAGCGACCAGGACGTCGATCGTGTCATGTCGTTTCTGGAAAAGGCCTGGCGGCGGCTGATCGACATGGCCAACCGCGTGCAGAAGGACGTGTCGCGGAAGATTTGAGGACCCCTTCGCGCCGTCCACGCGTTGAGGTGGCGTAGGATGGGCAAAGGCGTTCTTACGCCGTGCCCACGATGTCTCTACGACGGAAAAGAAGATGTGGGCAGGTCGCTTCGCGCCCTTGCCCACCCTGCGGCAGTGTCCGATGCAGCGAGACCTTTGATGATGACATCAGCCAAATCCATCACGCGCTCGGCGCCGTCGTCGGTGCAAGCCACCACCATCGCGTCGTCGCTGCTGACCGTGCAGACGCCGGGCTGCGGCTTCATCGATCTCACCAGCGAGGCTGCGAAGTTCGTCGCCGAGGTCCGCGCGCGCGACGGCGCGCTGACGCTGTTTATCCGCCATACCTCGGCGTCGCTGACCATCCAGGAGAACGCCGACCCTTCCGTGCTGGTCGACCTCACCGCGGCGCTGGCGCGCTTCGCGCCGGACGACGAGGATGCAGGTTGGACTCACGACACCGAAGGGCCGGACGACATGCCGGCGCACGTCAAGACCATGCTGACGGGGACTTCGCTCCACGTGCCGGTCCTGGACGGCAAGCTCGCACTCGGGACCTGGCAGGCCATTTATCTGATCGAGCATCGGAACCGTCCGCATCGCCGCGAGGTCGTGCTGCAATTCGTCGGCGCGTCGCGCTAAAGCATGATCCGGATCCGCAGGACCGCGTCAGCGCAAAGTGCGCAGCGGTTTTCCGAAAAGCTCATGCGCAATAACCTGAAACGCGATGGCGATTCTTCCCAATCGCATCGCGCTTTAGCCAAAACAAAACCGGCCGCGGGAAGCCGCGGCCGGTTCGTGTTGGTTGAGATCGCTGCTTTCGATCAGGTCGCCTTGATGTCGACGTCCTTGGTCTCGGGCAGGAAGAAGAAGCCGATCACGACGGTAATCGAGGCGAAGATGATCGGATACCAGAGGCCGGCATAGATGTCGCCGGTCGAGGCCACGATGGCGAAGGCGGTCGCCGGCAGCAGGCCGCCGAACCAGCCGTTACCGATGTGGTAGGGCAGCGACATCGAGGTGTAGCGGATGCGGGTCGGGAACAGTTCGACCAGCATCGCTGCAATCGGGCCGTACACCATGGTGACGTAGACCACGAGCACGAACAACAGCCCGATGATCGCCGCCACCTGCGGACGGAAGATGTCGAACGGATGCGCCATCTTCACGATCCCGGCGTCGCCGGTCTTCGGATAGCCGGCGGCCAGCACGGCGGCGAGCACTGCCGGGTTGCCGTCCTTGGCGTTGGCGTAGGCGACGTCCTTGCCGTTGACCATCACCTTCACGCCCGAACCGGCCGGACCCGACGTGGTCGAGTACTTGACCGACGACTGCGACAGGAAGGCACGTGCGGTGTCGCAAGGCGCGCTGAAGACGCGGGTGCCGACCGGGTTGAACAGGTCGCCGCAGCCCGCGGGATCGGCCACCACCTCGACCTTGACCGATTCGATCGCCTTTTCCAGCGCCGGGTTGGCGTTGGTGGTGATCATCTTGAAGATCGGGAAGAAGGTCAGCGCCGCGATCAGGCAGCCGCCGAGGATGATCGGCTTGCGGCCGATCTTGTCGGACAGCATGCCGAACACGATGAAGAAGCCGGTGCCGAGCAGCAGCGACCAGGCGATCAAGAGGTTGGCGGTGTAGCCGTCGACCTTCAGGATCGATTGCAGGAAGAACAGCGCGTAGAACTGGCCGGTGTACCAGACCACGCCCTGGCCCATCACGCCGCCGAGCAGCGCGAGCAGCACGAGCTTGCCGTTCTGCCAGTTGCCGAAGGCTTCCGTGAGCGGCGCCTTCGAGCTCTTGCCCTCGTCCTTCATCTTCTGGAAGATCGGGGACTCGTTGAGGCGAAGCCGGATCCAGACCGAGACGCCGAGCAGCAGCACCGAGACCAGGAACGGGATGCGCCAGCCCCAGGCGGCGAAATCGGGTTCGCCGGTCGCGGTGCGGGTGAACAGGATCACCAGCAGCGACAGGAACAGGCCGAGCGTCGCCGTGGTCTGGATGAAGGAGGTGTAGTAGCCGCGCTTGCCGTTCGGAGCGTGCTCCGCGACGTAAGTCGCCGCGCCGCCATATTCACCGCCGAGCGCCAGGCCCTGGGCGAGGCGCAGCGCGATCAGGATGATCGGGGCCGCGATGCCGATGGTGGCCGCGCTGGGCAGCAGGCCGACGATGAAGGTCGACAGGCCCATGATCAGGATGGTGACGAGGAAGGTGTATTTGCGGCCGACGATGTCGCCGATGCGGCCGAACACGATCGCGCCGAACGGACGCACCAGGAAGCCGGCTGCGAACGCCAGCAGCGCGAAGATGTCGCGGGTTGCCGGCGGATAGGCCGAGAAGAACTGCGCGCCGATGATGCTGGCCAGCGAGCCGTAGAGGTAGAAATCGTACCACTCGAAGACGGTACCGAGCGAGGAGGCGAGAATGACGAACCGTTCGTCCTTCGTCATCCCTCCCGCGCCTGCTTGAGATACAGCCATTGTCGACATGTTGAGTCGCTCCCCGAAATGCGTTTCCTCGCGCCCCGGATGTCCGGCCACGCCGGATCAACCCAGGTCTTGGCTGCCAAAGTAACATCGCCGTGAAACCGGCCCCAATACGACTTTCGGCCTTGCGCACTGACGCGCAGCTGACGTCCGGTATCATGCGCCGGCACGAGGCCACGGAGGCTTGGGGATTAACCCCTTTGCGGCAAAGGGATAATGTGTACTTGCATGCCACGGCCGCTCGGGGAAGAATTGAGACATTCGGATCGGTCCGCCGGCCTGCGAACGACAGCAAGAGAACGATGAACGCTCCCTCGACCCATCTCGTCATTGCCGATGACCATCCCCTGTTCCGCGACGCGCTGCGACAGGCGGTGGCGGGCGTGCTGACCTCCGCGCGAATCGACGAAGCCGGATCGTTCGAGGATCTGACCAAGCTTCTGGAACAGACCTCGGACGTCGATCTGATCCTGCTCGACCTCTCGATGCCTGGAATTTCCGGCTTTTCCGGTCTGATCTATCTGCGCGCGCAATATCCGGCGATCCCGGTGGTGATCGTCTCGGCGTCAGACGACAGCGCGACGATTCGCCGCTCGCTCGATTTCGGCGCGTCCGGCTTCATTCCGAAGCGTTTCGGCGTCGAGACGCTGCGCGATGCCATCCTCAAGGTGATGGAAGGCGACGTCTGGGTTCCCAACGACACCGATTTGTCGGCAGCCGCCGATCCCGACATGACGCGCCTGCGCGACCGTCTGGTGACGCTGACGCCGCAGCAGGTCCGGGTCCTGATGATGCTGTCGGAGGGCCTCCTCAACAAGCAGATCGCCTACGAGCTCGGCGTCTCCGAGGCCACCATCAAGGCGCACGTCTCGGCGATCCTGCAAAAGCTCGGCGTGGAGAGCCGCACCCAGGCCGTGATCGCCGCGGCGAAGATCGCCGGCGGCCAGTGGAAGCAGGGCACGCCGACGGGGTGAACGGAGTTGGTGCGGAGCCCCGGCTATAGCGTCTCGAGGAGGCTGTCGGCGGCTCGAATATCCGCCGTCGCCGAGCCCTCCGCAAAACCCTCGAGCGCCGATTGAAGCAATTGCCTGGCTTCGTCGCGCCGGCCGCGTTCGGCGATGACGCCGGCGAGGTCGATCGCGGCCCGCAGTTCCCATGCCTTGGCGCCATTGCGGCGGCT
Organism: Bradyrhizobium nitroreducens; assembly: GCF_002776695.1. Taxonomy (GTDB): domain Bacteria; phylum Pseudomonadota; class Alphaproteobacteria; order Rhizobiales; family Xanthobacteraceae; genus Bradyrhizobium; species Bradyrhizobium nitroreducens. The sequence goes on along the minus strand of NZ_LFJC01000003.1, from coordinate 4,301,643 downwards.
CAAATCCAGCGCCTGCATGAAGCGGGCTTCCGCCTGCTCTGCATCGGGCTCCGGCAACGACAGCAGGACCCTGCCCTTCATCCGCAGCAGCTCCGGCATGTAGAGATGATCGCCGCTCCGATCGACGAGGCGAGTGGCCTCGTCGATCAGCTCCGCGCCCTGCTCGATCCGTCCGAGCGCGAGCAGGCCCTGGACCAGCGCGATGTCGAAGGTCGTGGTGAGCAGCTCGTAGCCGGCCTCGTGGAGCTCGCGCAGGCAGGTCCGGATCGTCTCGACGCCGCCGGCGGCATCGCCGCGCCGGATCGCCAGCTCGCCTTTGACGCCGCGGCCGACGGCGAGATAGGGGCCCATCGAGCGCGAATTGGCATGCGCGATGAAGCGGTCGATGCTTGCCTCCGCGCCATCGAGATCTCCGCTCCAGAGCGCGATCGAGACCGCCCAGATCAGCGCAATGCAGAGCGTGATCGGGTGATCCATCTCCGCGGCCTCGGTGACCGTCTGCTGCGCCAGTTGCAACGCATCCGCAGGCCGTCCCTGCAGCCAGAGCTCGCGGGCCAGCGTGATGCCGGCCCGGTTGCGGTGATCGAAGCCGTACACCGTGCTGATTCGCGCCGTGCCCGGTCCCTGCCAGGCAACCTCCAGCATCTTCAGCGCCTCGTGATGCCGGCCTGCCAGATGCAGCGAGACGCCGAGGAGGGAATGGGCGAGGGCGATCGAGGCGGTATCGCCCAGCGAGCTTGCGACTGCGAGGCTCTGCTGCGCATAGCCGAGCGCGGCGTCGAACTCCCCCATCCGCTCGTGAAAGATATGCATGCGGCCGAGCAGCTGGAGCTGGTTGACCTCGTCGCCGCGCGCCTCGGCGATCGCAAGGCTCCGGCTCAAGGCGCTGCGCGCCGCTTCGCTGCCGCCGCGGGTGAACATCAAGGTCAGTCCGAGGGCGGCCTGGATGTGCATCTCCTCGGCGCTGCCGCGCGAGGAGGGGGCGATTGTTTGCAGCGCCCGTTCCGACCAGCGCCGGCATTCGATCAGCAAGGACATCGCCAGGAAGATCGGTGCCGCGGCGGCGGCGAGCGCGATGCCGATGCCGGGATCGCCGTTCGCGCCGAAGCACCAGTCGAGCGCGGCGCGCACGTTGTGAAGCGCGGAGAAGTGCACCGCCCGTTCGTCCGCGCTCGGCGTCGTCGCCCATGACAGGCCGGCCTGCTCCAGCCATCGCCGGTAATAGGTCGCATGGCGGGCGGCGAGCGCCGCGTCGTCGGGTTCGATCTCGCGCAGATAGGCGCGCGTGGTGTCGAGCAGGCGGTAGCGCATCATGGCGCCGATCGGGCGCGGCGCGACCATCGATTTGGCAACGAGGCTGTCGACGGCGTCGAACAGATGGGCGTGATCGACGCGCGCATCCGGCACGACCTCGAGTGCCGCGTCGAGGGTGAAATGGCCGGCGAAGATCGCGAGCCTGCGCAGCACGATCCGTTCGCGATCCGAGAGCAGTCCGTAGCTCCAGTCGAGCGTGGCCTGCAGCGTCTTCTGCCGGGGTGGCGCGGTGCGCTGGCCCTGCCAGAGCAGGTTGAGGCGCTCGTCCAGCAGTGCGGCGGTCTGCGTGAGGCCATAGGCCTCGACCCGGCCGGCGGCGAGCTCGATCGCCAGCGCCATGCCGTCGAGCTTGCGGCAGATGCTCGCGATGACCGGGGCGTTGGCGTCATCGAGCGCGATCTGCGCGCCGCCGGACGTGGCGCGTTCGAGGAACAATTGCAGCGCCGGATAAGTCCGTGCCGCGGCGGCCGTCAGCGCGGCACCGTCGGGTGGAACGGCCAGCGGGGCCAGGCGATAGACCTGCTCGCCCTCGACGCGCAGCGCCTCGCGGCTGGTGGCGAGGATATGGACGTGCGGCGCGGCGTGGAAGATCTCCGCTGCCAGCGGCGCGGCGGCTGCGATGACGTGCTCGCAATTGTCGAGGATCAGCAGCATCCGCTTGTCACGCAGATGCGCCAGCAGCGCGGGCAGGGGATCGTCGGTCTGGGCCGGCAAGCCCAGCATCAGCAGGATCGACGTGATCACGAGATCGGGATCGCTCAGCGCGGCAAGGTCCACGAAGTGCGCGGCGTCCGAAAATGTCTCGAGCAGATCGTGGGCGATGGCCACGGCGACCGCGGTCTTGCCGACGCCGCCGGGGCCGGCGATCGTGACGAAGCGCGAGGTGACGAGCTTGTCGGAGACGGCGGCGATCGCATCGGCGCGTCCGACCATCCGCTGCAGCCGGTTCGGCAATTTCACGGGCGGCAGCTCCAGCCGCGGTCCGGGGCGCTGACCTGGCGCGCCATCTGTTTGCGAGATCGGCGCCACGAAGCAATAACCGCGGCCGGAGAGCGTCGTGATGTAGCGGGCGCCGTCCTTGCCGTCGCCGAGCGCCTTGCGAAGCGCAGCGACGTGAAAGCGCAGATTGGTCTCTTCGACCGTGACGCCGGGCCACACCAGCGCCATCAGGTCCCATTTGCTGACGACCTCGTTCGGCCGCGACATCAGCGCCATCAGCGTGTCGAACGCTTTCGCGCCGAGCGGCAGCACCACGCCGTCGCGCGTCACGAGCCTTTCATGTGGCGTCACGGAGAATGGCCCGAACGACAAGGTTCCCGTCGTGGTGCCGGCCGGCTCGGTCATGGCGAAAATCATGGTTCCTTCGACAGACCCGATAGCCAGATGAACGCGATCCAGCAAGGCCGTGCCTGCATCGACATAGGCCGCGAACGCAGGCCTTGTGAGGCCCGTAAGCCAAGGCCTCACAATTTCTCACAAGTCCAAACGGGTTTGCTGCCGCATCCGCTGCTAGTCAGTGCCGTGACGGCAAGGAGGCTTCCCGATGACGCAGGCGGCAAAGACACTCTATACGGCGAGGACCCACACCAGCGGCGGACGCGGCGACGGCAGCTCGCGCAGCTCGGACGGCCGCCTGGACGTCAAGCTGTCGCCGCCGGGCGGCGCGGGCAGCGGCACCAATCCCGAGCAATTGTTCGCCGCCGGCTGGTCGGCGTGTTTCGAAGGCGCGATGGAGATCGCGGCGCGCAAGCGGAAGATCGAGCTTCCCAGGAAATGCGCGATCGATGCCGAAATCGATCTCGTGCTCGAAGACGGCGCCTATTCGCTGCGGGCGCGCCTCAATGTGAGTCTTCCGGGCCTGGACGGCGAGACCGCACGCGGCATCATCGATGATGCGCACCAGACCTGTCCCTATTCGAAGGCCGTTCGCGGCAACATCGACGTCACCGTCGCGCTGATCTGACGCATCATCATCAACATCGAGAGGTAGCAATCATGATTGAGATTATCGACCAGCATCGCCGGACGTTCTTCGGCCTCGCGGCCGGAACCGTCGCCGTCGGCCTCGGCGTGATCGACCTTGCGCGCGCCGAAACCGACGCGCCGCGATCATCCGGATCGACCGCGTCCTTCGGCCCGATCAAGCAGATCGATGCCGGCGTCCTCAATGTCGGCTATGCCGAGGCGGGGCCGTCGAACGGTCCCGTGGCGATCCTGCTGCACGGCTGGCCCTACGACATCCACGCCTTCGTCGACGTCGCGCCGATCCTGGCCAAGGCCGGCTATCGCGTGATCATCCCCCATTTGCGCGGCTATGGCACGACGCAATTCCTCGCCAGTGAGACGCCGCGCAACGGCGAGCCCGCCGCGATGGCCGCCGACATCATCGCGCTGATGGACAAGCTCGACATCAAGAACGCGGTCGTCGCCGGCTTCGACTGGGGCGCGCGCACCGCCGACATCATCGCCGCGCTGTGGCCCGAGCGCTGCCGCGCGCTGGTGTCGGTCAGCGGCTATCTGATCTCGAGCCAGGCTGCCGGCAACGTGCCGCTGCCGCCGCAGGCCGAGCTGCAATGGTGGTACCAGTTCTATTTCGCGACCGAGCGTGGCCGCGCCGGCTACGAGAAGTACACGCACGATTTCGCGAAACTGATCTGGAAGCTCGCCTCACCGCAGTGGAAGTTCGACGACGCCACCTTCGCCCGGAGCGCGGCCTCGCTCGACAACAAGGATCATGTCGCGATCACGGTCCACAATTACCGCTGGCGGCTCGGGCTTGCCCAGGGCGAGGCGAAATACGACGAGCTCGAAAGGAAACTCGCGGCCGGCCCGGTGATCAGCGTTCCCACCATCACGATGGAAGGCGATGCCAACGGCGCGCCGCATCCCGAGCCCAGCGCCTATGCCAAGAAGTTCTCGGGCCGTTACGAGTTTCGCCTGATCACCGGCGGCATCGGTCACAATCTGCCGCAGGAAGCACCGCAAGCCTTTGCCAAGGCGGTCATCGACGCCGATGGCACCTGATCATCGCTGTGATGCCTCGGTCCGGCGTGCTGGACCGAGGATGTGCCGCGCCTCCAGCCCGAGGAAAGGTCATGACATTGATCGAACCTGAAAAGAACAAGCGTTCCTACGTCACGGCGATCACGCTGGCCGTGCTGCTGCTGGTCGTTCTGCTGACTTGCGTGCCCTATCTGGTCTCGATCGCGCTCGCCGAGGGGCCCGCGCAGGTCGACAGAGCCGACGCTTCGCCGATCTTCGGCGTCACGATTCCGCCGGGCTACAAGCAGTGGGAGCTGATCGCGCCGGCGGAAGAGGCCGCGCCGCTCGACGAGCTTCGCGCCGTCGTCGGCAACCAGACCGCGATCGATGCGTATCAGGCCGGCAAGCTGCCGTTCCCCGACGGCACCATCCTGGTCAAGCGTGCCTGGAAGCGGAAGCAGTCGCCGGAGTTCGCCTCCGCGACGATCCCGGGCGCTGCCACCACCGTGCAGGTGATGGTCAAGGACTCCCGGAAATACGCGGCGACCGGCGGCTGGGGCTTCGGCCGCTTCGTTGGCGGCAAGCCGGTCGATGAAGCCCAGCACCGCACCTGCTGGGGCTGTCACGAAGCCCGCGCCAGGAGCCGCGACTACGTCTTCACCCGGCCTGCGCCCTGAAGCGGATTTCGGCCGGCGATCATGCGGCGCGCTGAGAGCCTTGCTGGCTTTGCCCGAACCGGAAGCTGCCCGGGTTCGCGGATGAACCATTTGAAGTGTGAACCCGACCAAGGTCGGAAGAGTGTCCGGGGAATAGCGATCGGCTATCCCTGCCGCTCCGATCCACGTGCGGAAATTGTGGGCCGATGCGGTTGAAAAAGACGCTCTTCTTGCTGCTTCTGTTTCTCGCGATTCCAGCGGACCACTGCTCCGCGCAGACACCGCCGCCGCCACTCCACGAACATGCGTTCGAGCGCGTGCCGTCGACGGTCGCGAAGAGATTGGCGATCCGTTTTTCGCTGGGCGCATTCGCCGGCCGCTTCGAGGAGACGCCGCTCGGCGCGGTCCGCAAGGCCGTGGGCGCAGGAACCATCCAACACCAGGGCGATGCTGGAGATAGCATCTATTGGCTGTGTTACAGGCGCGCGCAGCATCGGTTATGGGTCGTGTCCAGCGGAGAGATGGGCGGTCCGGACCACCGCGTCACGGAGATCGTTGAAGAGCTCACCGAGAAGGACGCGGAGACCCCGACCGATTGCGCCGTCATCCCGGAGAAGTTCGCGCCCGTCGTCTTCGACGGCAAGCTGCATTTGGGTATGTCGCGTTCGGAGGTCGTCACGGCGCTGGGACCGCCGTCGAAGTCGGAAGCTGCCGGGATGGTGTATTCTCACGACGGAAAGCTCGCAAACGGCTTCGATGAGACCGCATGGCTCATTCTCCGGTTTCGCGAGGACAAGCTCGTGTCCATGCGCGGCGGCAAGACGACGACGAATTGAAGCAGCTCACCCCAAGGGCTTGCGTCTTGGTCGGGCGAAACAGCAATTGCTGGGTCAATCGGTTCGCTGGCAGATATTCTGCTTTACAGAAATTCGGATTTATCGTAGATGTCGCCCGTCCTGATCCGACGAAGAGGGGCGGTCGTACGTCGTCACGAGCCGCGGATCAGGTTGCGGTGGACGCCTTGGAGCCGTCGCGGATGCGGGACGCAGGGCGGGGTGATGGATTGAGCCGATCCCCGTGAGCTTCTCGCAAGCCGCGTTGTACGAACGGCGCCGTGTGCGTACGGCAAAACCGTGTGGTCCTGGCCGTCGTTGCTACGGTCAAGTCTTGCGGAGGCGACATGGCGCCAACCGGTGCCATGTCGGTGAATTCCGTGAGGCGAGGGAGGCCAGAGGGAAAGTTCGGCTCCCGGGAGAGCACGGCATAAGCCGTCCGACCATCGCGCAGGGAAGGCCGAGCGTTCGGCGTCACCTGTATGCTGCTGTGCGGTTCTTCCTGCGTGTGCATTTCGCGCAGCGGACCGCGGGTGCCAGCCGGCGCCCGGCCTTCCCTGCGCCCTTTTCTCCAGGAGGGCGTGACGAGAAGCGCAAAACTCGGGCGAAACGCGCCGCGGGAAGGCGAAGGCGTGTCAATCGGTCAACAGCAGTCTCTCGTGCCCCGGACGCAGCGCAGCGCTCCCCTGGCGATGCGAAGCATCGTCCAGCGAGCGATGCGCTGCAGAGCCGGGGCCCATGCATCAGCAATCCGTGCGGCTTCCTGGGTCCCGGCTCTGCGCCGCAGCGTTTCACGCTGCGTCGCGTCCGGGACACGAGAGAACGAATGCTTCGCTCGCAACGACGATGTGGAGAAAGCAGAGCCGTCCGTCCTACTCCGCCGCCACCATCTGCTGCGTGCGCCACTGGCCGAGCAGGGCGCGGAGCGAGGCCGGCTTCACCGGCTTGTTGAGCACGGCGATCTTCTCGTCGCGCGCGGCCATTTGCACGGCGGGGCTGCGGTCGGCGGTGATCAGGATCGCGGGGATGCCGTCGCCAAAGCGGCGGCGGATCTCGCGGATCGCGGCGATGCCGTTGCCGCGGTCGAGATGATAGTCGACCAAAAGGCCGGTGACGCGGCGGCCGGCCGTCTCGATCGCGGCGATCGCGCCTTCGGGATCGGCGACCGCGATCACCTCGGCATCCCACGCCTTCAGGAGCGTGCGCATGCCGTCGAGGATCGCCGCGTCGTTCTCGATGCAGACGATCAGCGCGCCCGAGATCGGCGTCCGCGCCAGCGGCGTCGCGCTGGTCACGGCGGCGGTGTGGGTGATCGCCTTCGCGGTCGGCACCGTCACCGAGAACACCGAGCCGCCGCTTCTGTTGCCGTCGATGGCGATGCCGTGCTTGAGCACGCGGGCGAGGCGCTCGACGATCGACAGGCCAAGGCCGAGGCCGCGCGCGATCCGCGCGCCCTGCTCCAGGCGGTGGAATTCCTTGAAGATCTCGCCGCGCTTGACCTGGGGAATGCCGACGCCGGTGTCGTAGACGCAGATCTTGAGCGAAGCGCCCTGGCGGCGGCAGCCGACCAGCACGCGGCCGCGCGGGGTGTATTTGATCGCGTTCGAGATCAGGTTCTGCAGCAGGCGCCGCAGCAGCAGCCGGTCCGACTCGACCGGCAGCGAGCAGGGCACGAAAGTGAGCTCCAGGTTCTTGGCGCGCGCGATCGGCGCGAACTCGATCTCCAGCGAACGCATCAGGTCGGCCATCTTGAAGCTCGAGATCGAGGTCGTCATCGCCCCGGCGTCCAGCCTGGAGATGTCGAGCAGCGCGCCGAGGATCTCTTCGATGGCCTGCAGCGATTCGTCGATGTTCTCGACCAGCCGGGTCTCCTCGCCGCTGTGCTGGCGTTCGACCAGGCTCGTGACATAGAGCCGCGCCGCGTTCAGCGGCTGGAGAATGTCGTGGCTGGCGGCGGCGAGGAAGCGCGTCTTGGAGATGCTGGCATCTTCGGCCGCGCTCTTGGCCAGCGCCAGCTCGGAGTTCAGCCGCGTCAGCTCCTCGGTGCGATCGCGCACGCGCTTTTCCAGCGTCGCATTGGCGCGCTCCAGCGCTTCGGCGGCCTCGAAGGTGGGTGTGACGTCGGTGAAGGTGATGACGAAGCCGCCGCCGGGCATGCGGTTGGTGAGCACCTCGATCACCATGTGGCGTTCCGGCAGGCGTTCGAGATATGGCTCGCTGTCGGTGGTGTAGGCTATGAGCCGCTGCTCGATCATCGCCTCACGGTCGGCCTGATGGTCCGGATCGCTCACGCCCATGAATTCCAGGATCTCGCGCAGGGGCGTACCGAACTGGACGATGTGCGGGGGCACGTTGAGGAGATCGCCGAACTGCCGGTTGGAGCAGATCAGCTGCAGGTCGGCATCGAACACGGCGATGCCCTGGCGCACGTGGTTGAGCGCAGTCTGCAGGATCTCGCGGTTGAAATGCAGGGCCGCATGCGAATCGTCGAGCAGTTTCAGCGCAGCCTTCGCCGACACCGTGCGCTTGCGCAGCAGCAGCGACATCACGAGGCGCGAGGAGGCCGCGCCGATCGAGGAGGCGATCAGGTGCTCGGCGTGCTGCAGCAGCTCGAAATCGGCAGGTGCACCTAGCTCCAGCCGCAGATTGCGCCGCGCGGAAAAGGCCTCGAAGGAATGCCGTGCACGGTCGGGGCCGAGATATTGCGCGACGGTGGTCTGGATGTCCTGAACGGTGACGGTGGTGCGCCAGCGCCGGAAGCCCGGCGAGATCGGCGCGAGCGTGTTGGGCACGAACAGGTCGGCCTGCAACAGCTCGATGGACGAGGGCCTTCGCGCCAGCGACAGCAGCACATAGGTCAGGATGTTGAGCGACAGCGACCAGATCACGCCGTGCATCAGCGGCGGCAGATCGGCGCCGAACAGCGCCTGGGGCCGCAGCGCCTCGATGCCGAACGGGCCGTGCTGCAGCAGCAGGATGCCCGATGTCGAGGAATCCATGAAGCTCGGGATGAACAGCGTGTAGAGCCACACCGCAAAGCCCACCAGCATGCCGCCGATCGCGCCGCGCGCGGTGGCGCGCCGCCACAGGAGGCCGCCGAAGAAGCTCGGTGCCAGCTGGGCGATGGCGGCAAAGGACAACAGGCCGATCGCCGCGAGCTGGGTGTTGCCGAGCGCGCGGTAGTAGAAATACGCCATCACCATGATGGCGAAGATCGCGAGCCGCCGCGAGCGCAGCAGGAAGTCGCTGAAATCGGCGCCGCCGGTGCGCCCCTCCGGCCGCCGCTGCAGCACCAGGGGCACGATGAGGTCGTTCGAGACCATGATCGAGAGCGCAACGCATTCGACGATCACCATCGCGGTCGCCGCCGACAGGCCGCCGACGAAGACGGCGACGCTGAGCAGGTCCGCGCCGCCCTCCATCGGCAGCGCCAGCACGTACATGTCGGGGTCGGCCGCGCCGAACGGGAAGCTGACGAGGCCGGCGAGCGCGATCGGGATCACGAACAGATTGATGGCGACGAGGTAGAGCGGGAACAGCCAGCGCGCCCGGCCGACCTCGGCATCGGACGAATTCTCGACGACACTGACGTGGAACTGGCGCGGCAGCAGCATGATCGCGCACAGCGACAGCAGCGTCATGGTGAGAAAATTGCCGATCGACGGCGAATAGTTGATGGCGCGCACCGCCTCCGGCGTCTTCATGGCGCGCTCGATCAGTTCGTGCGGCGAGAACATCACGAAGGTGACGAAGATGCCGGCGGTGAGGAAGGCGACCAGCTTGATGATGGATTCGGTCGCCACCGCCAGCATCAGGCCGTGCTGGTGCTCGGTCGCGTCGGTCTGCCGCGTGCCGAACAGCACGGCGAAGGCCGCCATCGCCAGCGTCACCATCAGCGCGACGTCGCCGATGATCGGGATGTGGGAGAAGGCCTGGTCTTCGCTCAGGATCGTCGCGAGCGAGGAGGCGACCGCCTTGAGCTGCAGCGCGATGTAGGGCACCGAGCCGATGATCGCGATTCCGGCGACGGTGGCCGCCACGGCCTGGCTCTTGCCGTAGCGGGCGCCGATGAAGTCGGCGATCGAGGTGATGTTGTGGGCTTTCGCCAGCTGGATCACGCGGCGCAGGATGCCGGCCCCGAGCCCGATCATCAGGATCGGGCCGACATAGATCGCGAGGAAGTCGGTCGAGGTGCGCGTCGCAAAGCCCACCGAGCCGAAGAAGGTCCAGGAGGTGCAGTAGATCGCCAGCGACAGCGGATAGATCAGCCCGGAGGCGCGGCCGCGCCCGGCCGGCGAGCGGCGGTCGCCGTGGCTCGCCACCAGGAACAGGAAGCCGATATAGCCGAAGGCGGCGGCGATCACGCCCCAGTCGTGCAGCATGGCGAGCGTGTTTCTCCCATGGGCGCGAGGGCCGCGCCCGCTCTCATTTTCCCTGCAAACCTAGCGCGTTGGACGGTCGCAAGCGACAGCGAAATGCCGGGGCGGGGGGAGGAACCGGGGTTGTCGTTAAGGTGCAAGCATGCACCGCGGGTGCCTACCCTCCCCTGGAGGGGGAGGGTCGATCGCGCGCAGCGCGAGCGGGGTGGGGTGATCTATCCACTTGGGCACTGTTGGATGAGGAGACACCGTCACCCCACCCCGGCCCACATTTCGCTGCGCTCAATGTGAGCCGACCCTCCCCCTCCAGGGGAGGGTAAGAACCCTACTCCGCGGCCAGCGACTTTGCGCGCAGCGGCAGGCCGAGACGCTCCCACACTTGCAGCAGGGCCTCGGCGAGCTGATCGATCAGGCCGTCGTCGTGATACGGCGAGGGCGTGATGCGCAGCCGCTCGCTGCCTTTGGGAACGGTCGGATAGTTGATCGGCTGGATGTAGATGCCGTGCTCCTCGAGCAGGAGGTCGGACGCCTGCTTGCACTTCTCGGGATCGCCGACGAACAGCGGCACGATGTGGGTGTCGCTCGACATGACAGGCAGGCCGGCGGCGTTGAGGATCGCCTTGACGCGGGCGGCACGGTCCTGGTGGCGCTCGCGCTCCCAGTTCGAGGTCTTCAGATGCTTGATCGCGGCGGTCGCGGCCGAGCAGATCGCCGGCGGCAGCGCGGTGGTGAAGATGAAGCCCGGCGCATAGGAGCGCACGGCGTCGATGATCTGGCCGTTGGCGGCGATGTAGCCGCCGAGGCAGCCGAACGCCTTGGCGAGGGTGCCTTCCAGCACGTCGATGCGGTGCATGACGCCGTCACGCTCGGCGATGCCGCCGCCGCGCGGGCCGTACATGCCGACGGCGTGGACCTCGTCGACATAGGTCATCGCGTTGTATTTTTCGGCGAGATCGCAGATCTTGGCGAGCGGGGCGACGTCGCCGTCCATGGAATAGAGGCTCTCGCAGACGATCAGCTTCGGACGGTTCGGGTCCGCCGCCTTCAGCAGCTCCTCGAGATGGGCCAGATCGTTGTGACGGAACACGACCCGCTCGCAGCCGGACTGGCGGATGCCCTCGATCATCGAATTGTGGTTGAGCTCGTCCGACAGAATGAGACAATTCGGAATGAGCTTGGCGATGGTCGGAATGCCGGTCTGGTTCGAGACATAGCCCGAGGTGAACAGCAGCGCGGCTTCCTTGCCGTGGAGATCGGCGAGCTCGGCCTCGAGCTGGACCAGCGGATGATGCGTGCCGGCGATGTTGCGGGTGCCGCCGGCCCCGGTACCGACGCGGGTCGCGGTCTCGACCATGGCGCCGACCACCTTGGGGTGCTGGCCCATGCCGAGATAATCGTTGGAGCACCAGATCACGACGTCGCGCTTGCCCTTGGGCGAGTGCCAGACCGCGTGCGGGAATCGGCCGGCCGTGCGCTCGAGGTCGGCGAACACGCGGTAGCGCCGCTCAGCGTGGAGACGATCGAGGGCGGTATCGAAGAACTGGTTGTAATCCATCGGAGAAACCTGTCACGGAACCTGACCACGGCGGCCACTCGTTTTTAGAGCTTTTCCAGCTCCAATGTCTATGCGCCAGCACACATTTGTGGCGAGGCGTGCGGGTATATTGATAGCGCCGCCTGGCGGGCGATAGTTGATGTGGATCAAACGCCTAGCACTTGCCCGCAGGCGCAGGCAGAGGCTTTCGGAAAAGCACGGGACTGTTGCAGCCGGCTTGGGCATTTTGTCCATGGGGCACGCTCCGTCCATGATGGCTGAGCCGGTCGCACCGATGTCGTAGCCTCGCATTCTGCGAGGCGCGGATCGGCGCCCGGCAAGCTTATGCGAAAGGACGCCCGATGAAGCGTGTGATGATCTTGAACGGTCCCAACCTCAATATGCTCGGTATCCGCGAGCCGCACATCTACGGCACGACGACGCTCGCCGAGGTCAACGCCGGCTGCGAGGAGGTCGCGGCCAAGCTCGGCCTCAAGCTCGCCTTCCACCAATCCAACCATGAGGGCGTGCTGGTCGACCTGATCCAGTCGGCGAGGCAGGATGCCGACGCCATCATCATCAATCCGGCCGGCCTCTCCTTCACCTCGGTCGCGATCATGGATGCGATCAAGACGTTCGAAGGCCCGGTGCTGGAAGTCCACATCTCCAACATCCACGCCCGCGACGAGTATCACCGCCACTCCAGGATCTCGTTCGTGGCGACCGGTGTGATCTGCGGACTCGGACCGTTCGGCTACATCGCAGCGCTGCACGCGATCGCGAACATGAAGTGAGGGGGATCCGCGGGGACGGTGCGCTTCCTCCCCCCGCGAGCGGGGAGAGGCGAAGACTCACGTCGTCCGGAACTGCAGCACGCCGTCCTTCGTCTCGGCCGTCAGGCGGCCCTCGACGAGCATGTAATTGACGTGGGCGACGAGCTCGCCGGCGGCAAAGCCCATCTGGTGCTCGTCGAGCACGTGCTTGTTGAAGACGACAGGCACCAGAGCGCGCGAGGTCTGCGGCACCTCGCGGCAGGCCTCCGCGATCAGGCGGCAGCGCTCTTCATGGTGGTCGGCGAGCTGCTTGATGCGGGTCTTCAGTCCGTAGAACGGCACGCCGTGGCCCGGCAGCACCAGCACGTCATAGGGCAGCGTCGTGGTGAGGCTGGCGAGCGAGGCGAGATATTCGCCGAGCGAGTTCTGGTCGGGCTCGACCGCCCAGACGCTGACATTGGGCGAGATCTTGCTCAGCACCTGGTCGGCGGAGAGGAACAGCTTGTCGTCGGCGCAATACAGCATCACCTGGTCGAGCGCGTGGCCGCCGCCGGTGATCACCTTGAAGCGGCGCGTGCCGATCACGACGTCCTCGCCATGGGAGATGCGGCGGTAGGAAGGCGGCAGCACCGAGACGCGCTTGAGATAATCCTGGCCGCGGCCGAGCAGCTTCTCGGTGAGCGACTCGTCCATGCCGTGACGGCGGAAGAACAGCCGCTGCGCTTCCTGCCGCTCCGCAGTGCCGCGGTTCTGGTGATAGACCGATTGCAGATATTCGACCTGCGACATCACCAGCGGGCAGTTGAAGCGCTCGACGACCCAGCCCGCAAGCCCGACATGGTCGGGGTGGGAGTGGGTCACGATCAGGCGCGTGATGGTGATGCCCTTCAGCGGTCCGTCGAACAGCTTGGTCCAGGCCTCGATCGTCTCCTCGTTGCCGAAGCCGGTGTCGACCATCGCATAGCCGTCGCCGTCGGCGAGCAGGTAGATGTTCACGTGGTTGAGGCGGAACGGCAATTTCAGCCGCGCCCACAACACGCCGGGCCTGACCTCGACGATCTCGTCGTGGCCGGGATGCTGTTCCCAGGGGTAGCGCAGGGCCTCGGCCGAGGACTGGGCCAAGGACTGCGCAGTGTCGGTTTTCGCGTTCATGCTATCGGCTTAAACCCAGCGCGCGCGGGGCGCCAGCCGAAAAAGGCTGGCCCGTGGTCTGCGCATGGCGGTCATACCGGCAGTTTCCCGTAGCCCGGACGAAGCCGCCGCCCGGGCCACGGGACGGCGCTGCTACGCCGCCCGCATGTTGTTGAGGAACGCGTCGATCTCTCCGCGCAGCATGTCGGCTTCGCGGCGGAGCGCGTCGGAGGCGCCGAGCACCTCGTTTGCCGCCGCGCCGGCTTCGGCGGAGGCAGTGGAGACGCCGACGATGTTGCTGGAGACCTCGCTGGTGCCGCCAGCCGCATGCTGGATGTTGCGGGCGATCTCGCGCGTCGCCGCGCCCTGCTCCTCGACCGCGGCCGCGATCGTCGTGGTCACGTTGTCGATCTCGCCGATGATCCGGCCGATGCCCTGGATGGCGCCGACTGCCGACGTGGTGATGTCCTGCATGCTGGCGATCTGGGTGCGGATTTCCTCCGTCGCCTTGGCGGTCTGGCTGGCGAGGCTCTTCACCTCGGAGGCAACCACGGCGAAGCCGCGGCCGGCCTCGCCCGCACGCGCCGCCTCGATGGTGGCGTTGAGCGCGAGCAGATTGGTCTGCGAGGCGATGGTCTGGATCAGATCGACCACGACGCTGATGCGGCTCGCGCTGTCGGCGAGGCTCTGTACCGTGGCGTCGGTCGCGCCGGCCTCGTCGACCGCCTTTTTGGCAATCGCGGCCGAGGTCACGACCTGCTTGCTGATCTCCTCGATCGAGGACGACAGCTGCTCGGTGCCCGACGACACGGTCTGCACGTTGACCGAGGTCTCCTCGGCGGCGGAGGCCACCGCGTTCACCAGCGCGTTGGACTGGTCGGCGGTGGTCGACATGCTCTGCGCGGTCGACTGCATCGAATTGGCCGACTGCGCCAGATTGTCGAGCGCGGAGCGCACCGTGTTCTCGAATTCGGCGATCTTCGCTTCCATGCGCGCGGCGCGCTCGGCCTTGGCGATCCGGTCCTTCTCCTGCTCGCCGGCGAGTGCCCGGGCCTCGATCATGCTGTCGCGGAACACGGTCAGCGTTTCCTTCATCACGCCGATCTCGTCGTTCTGCCGGGAGCGGACGATCTCGGTGTCGAGGTCGCCGGCCGACAGCAGCTGCATGGCGCGCTGAAGCTCGCGGATGCGGCGCAGGATGTTGCGGCCGACATAGAGCCAGACGAACAGCGCCGAGCCGACCAGCATCAGGGCGCCGAGCGCCAGCATCACGGTCGTCGCGAGCGAGGTTTCCTGCTGCGCCTGGGAGGTCGAGGCGTTGGTCTCTTTCTGCACGCCGTCGACGAGCTGCTGCACGCTGATGCCGAGGCCGACATTGAGCTTGCGCGTCTCGTCCAGGATGGTCTGGCCGTAGTCGATGGAGTCGAGCTCCTTTTCACGCAGATTGAACACGCCCGTCTTGCCGGTGCCGAGCGCGAGCAGCTTCTCCGCCGTCTCGCGCAGCATCTTGTTGCCTTGGTTGTCGGGCAGCAGATCGAGGTTGGAGCGCAGGCGGCCCTGTGCCGTCTTGAATTCCTTCTGGATGTCGTCGAGCTTGTCGCTCGTGCTCGCCGACAGCGCCGCGCTCATGTCGGCGGCGGCGAGATTGCCGCTGGCGACGACGTTGCCGAGCTGGCCGACGGTCTGCGCGGCGTCGCTGGCATCCGCGGCCGACAGGTCGGCCGAGCCGAGAATGGCGTTGACCCGGGTCTGCGCGTCGAGCATCGCCGGGCTGGCCGCGCCGACGAAGGCGCCCTGCGCGTTGCGCAGGGCATCATATTGTTTCTCATGAAGCGCGGCGATATCCAGCCGCTCGCGGGCGGCCTTGGTGAGGCTCTGGGCCGCCTCGTTGATGCTCTTCATGGTTTCGCTGAGGCCGGAGACGACGCTCTTGTCGCCGCCGAGCTGGATGATCTCGGTGAGCTTCGTTTGCGTCTGCTCCTGCAATTCCCTGAGCTTCTTGGTGCGCTCGTTCAGCGCTTCCTCGCTTTGCGCCGCGAGCAAGGCCGGTCCCTGCGCCGCCAGACTCGCGCTCAGTGCCGACAATTGCAGGCTGGCGGCAAGGCGCGGAATGTCCCGCCCGCTCAGTTCGGTCATGCGTCCGCCGAGATTCTGCAGCGCGAGGCCCGCGCCGGCCGCGATCACGAGGCCCATGCCCGCGATCACCGCGAAGGCCGCGAACAGGCTGCCGCGCACGCCCCATGTCGGCAGTTTGAAGCGCGGCAGAAAACGGCCCAAGCGGCCAAGCCCCAGACGGATCGCCATCGAAAATTCCCCCAGCTCTTGCTTATCTTTGTGGCCGGCAGTATCGGCACCGCCGGTTAAGAATTCGCAATCTCCGCAAACGCTTGCATCTGTTCCGCAGGGCGAAAAAAGGAAGGGCCGGCGAGATCGCCGGCCCTTCCGTCGTAAAGGTCCTGGTAACCGATCAGTAGCGCGCGACCGCCGGGCTGGCCCAGTTGAAGCGGTAGTTCACGCCCGCCTTGATGGTGTGGTCGTCGGTCGTGAAGCTGCCGGTGCCGGTGAGCGGGCCGCCGGTGAAGCTCGCGTCGCCGAAATTGTAATACTGGTACTCGGCCTTGGCCGACCAGTTCGGGGCGAACATGTATTCGAGGCCGGCGCCGACGGTGTAGCCGTTTTTGTGATCGCCGGTGATGACGAAGGCAGCCGGCACGCCGCCGACGGTCACCTTCTCGTTGTTGTCGGAATAGGCGTAGCCGCCCTTCACGTAGACCAGGCCCGGGCCCCAGGTGTAGCCGACGCGGCCGGTGATCGAGCCGAGGCCGCGCTGGTCGTTGGTGTAGGCGATGCCGCCCGGAAACACGGCGCCGACGCTGCCGGAGAGCCAGGAATACTGGCCCTCGACGCCGACCACGAAGTTCGGGTGGAACTGCCAGTCCGCACCGACCTGCACGCCGCCGAGGAAACGGCCGTTGCCGTTGTTGCCGGTGGAGAGGCCGCTGAAATTGTTGTCGCTGGAGAACGCGCCGCCGACATGGCCACCGATGTAGAAACCGGTCCAGTTGTAGATTGGCGCGGCATAGGCCGGCGCGGGCGCCTTGTAATAGTTGCGGTTGCCGAGATCGGCACCGACGGCCGGCGCAGCCGCGCCCACCACGAGCAGCGCAACGGTCGCAAACAGAATCTTCTTCATCGTCCTGAACTCCAGCACTCAATGTCCCCGGCAGGCGCGCTTTCCGCGCCGCGTTGGTTTTGCAGATAGCTCGCTTTTGACGAAAATGCTGTCACATGCATGGCACAACGGCAGCCAACCCAACTTATTGGGCTGCAATTGGTTTTCGTGCTTAATGCCGGCTTAAGAAGTGGTGAAGGAAGGCTTAATTCCGGATCGTCCCGGTAACATCCACGCGCGCTTCGTTAACCGAGGCGCCGGCGCGCCTCGTCGCGCATCTGCTGGCGGAATGCGGCGCGCTTTGCGGGACGATCCTCCTCGCGCACATCATGGCGATCGAAGATGTCGAACTTCTCCAGGATCGGATAGCGCTCGCTCGCCATCGCGAGCACGCGCAGCACCTTGGTCGCCGATGGCGTCGGGCCGCTCACTTCCCAGCGCCGGATGGTGTCGCCGCCGCCTTGCTCCGGCAATCCGCAGAGCTTTGCCATGTCGGCCGCAGTGAGCTTCCGCTCGAGGGCATCGGAAAGGTCGGCGCGGAGTTGCTTCAGTTCGGGGCCGGTCATGTCGCCTCAATGCGGGAAGTCCTCGAGGGCAATGCCCTAGCGCTGATTCGGGTCCATCCGAAGGCGGGCATGATCGTGATAGTGTTTTCTCGCCGGCCAAAGTCAGCGAGGGAAATCGCATGCCCGTGTTCAAGCTGCCCCTGTCGGGAGATGTCGTCCAGTCCATCTATCCGTCGTTCTTCAGCCCAACCGGCGGCCAGTTCGGCCTCGTCAACATCACCGTCGGACAGTCCTCGGCACCCGATGTCGAGAAGGACGTGTTGTCGGATGTCGGCAGCTACGGCAAGCAGATCGGGCAGGTCGCCGATGCGCTGCTGGCCGTGATCGAGCATCTTGAGGCAAATGACGCCGGCCCCCTCGGCGAGGACAAGGCGATCACCGCCTTCAAGGACTTGATGCATTCGGTCGCGAACGTGAAGGACCGGCACGGCCGTCATGCCTGCCGTCCGAAGCGGAGGTGACTAATGGCATCGCTTCGGCACATTCGCCCGCGCACGAAGTTATGAACTTGTGCCTCTGGACATCGCCCGGTGAGTGAACACATGGCACAAGGGGCTCCCAGCGACCGAGGGATCAGCCATGACAGGCATCAAACTCGCCATTGCCGCGCTCGTCACGACCGGGTTGCTTGCCGCGCCCTTCGCAGCTGAAGCGAAGAAGGCCCGGTCGAGCCGTAACTACAACACCGGCGTGGTGGCTCCGAATTACGGTGCCTCGCCGGCGGCGCAGCCGACAGCACCCTATGGCTCGTCCGGACAGACCGTCGGCACCGTCACGGCGCCCTCGATCGGATCGTACAATTGGCCTTCGGTCGGCGTGACCAACGCGGTGCCCACCTGGAGCAATACTACGAGATAGGGCGCGATGAGGCGGCCTCCGGGCTCAGATGCCCCGCCCACCCTGGTTTCCGATGACGCAGCGCCATGCTGCAAGCCGCTCGGCCGGATGCTGGCTCATCCAGTCGGCGAGCTGCGGCGCGCCCATCAGGCAGGACTGCACCGAGACCTCGGCAAAATCCGAGCTGGTGACCAGCTGCTCGTGACAATTGCTCGGAGAGGCGAGACTGCAAAGCACCGCAATGATCTTGATCACGACCGGGTGCTCCCGTCGCCGACGAACGTCCGGCCCATCGGTGTCTTGTCCTGACCTTCGCCAGCCGGATCGGCCGACGGGAAGATGCTGTCGTAGATGGCGCGCGCTTCCTGGATGAGACGCGTTCGCTCGCGCTCGGACTTCGAGACAAATCGTATAACTTCGCCCATGATGGCTCCGTATCAATTGCTGTCCGTCATCAGATGACGTTGATCATTCAATTTCGATCTATGGTGTCGTCCTCGCCTTTGAAGCGACGCCGTCGATCACGGGGGAACAAAAATGCGTGAGCGCATCCGGGGCTTCCCACACTTCCGGCGTCTGATGCGCCGGGTCGGGAAGCCGCTCACCACATGTGTTCGCCGCAAGACTCCAGCCAAAGACTTTTCTGGCCGCATGGGCGAACGCCGGTATCAGCCTGCTTCTTGCCGTCGTCGGCAAGACCGTTCACGCAAAGCAAATTCCGTCGAATCAAATATGTTTCACGTCTCGAGGTCGCCAAGTTTTTGGAACCATCCCGGCGTCCGGTGATCGATGCGGGCACCGTTTCACGCCGCCGGTGCGCGCTCCTTCCGTCCCGGCACCGCCGCCAGCAATTCGCGCGTGTACGCGTGCTCGGGCGCGGCGAAGAGCTGCGCGGTCGGCTTCAGCTCGACGATGGCGCCGCGCTGCATCACCGCGATGCGGTCGCAGATTTGCGCGGCGACGCGCAAGTCGTGGGTGATGAACAGCATCGAAAGCCCAAGGCGGGTCTTGAGATCTTCGAGCAGCCTCAACACTTGCGCCTGCACGGAGACGTCGAGCGCGGAGACGGCTTCGTCCGCGACGATGATCTCGGGTTCGAGCGCGAGCGCGCGCGCGATGCCGATACGTTGGCGCTGGCCGCCGGAGAATTCATGCGGGTAGCGGTCGAGCGCGCCGGCATCGAGGCCCACCATTTTCAGGAGATCGCGGGCGCGCTCGAACGCCACCTTCGGATCGGTGCCGGCAGCGATGGGGCCGTCGGCGATGATGTGTCCGATCTTGCGGCGCGGATTGAGCGAGGCGAACGGATCCTGGAAGATCATCTGGATGCGATGGCGCTCGGTGCGCAGCGCCTTGCCGGACAGCGAGGTGAGTTCGGTGTCACCGATCCAAATCGTGCCGCGGTCGGCCTCGATCAGCCGCATCACGAGGCGCGCCACCGACGACTTGCCGGAGCCGGATTCGCCGACGAGGCCGAGCGTCTCGCCCTTGAGGATGTTGAAGTTGACTTGTCGCGCGGCATCGACGCGACGGTCCTCGCGGAACCAGCCGCCTGACGTGACATAGGTCTTGTCCAGCCCGATCACCTCGACGGCCCTGGCCTGCTCGTCGAGCGGCTCCCGCGCGGGCGGATCCATCGTCGGCACCGCGGCGAGCAACGCCTTGGTGTAGTCGTGCTGCGGGGCGTTGAAGACGGTCGCGGCGGGGCCTTCCTCCACGACCTTGCCATGCCTGAGCACGACCACCTGATCGGCGATGTCGGCGACCACGCCGAAATCGTGGGTGATGAACATCACCGCCATGTTGCGGTTGCGCTGGAGGTTGCGGATCAGCTTCAGGATCTGCGCCTGCGTGGTGACGTCGAGGGCGGTGGTCGGCTCGTCCGCAACGAGCACGGCCGGTTCGAGCGCGAGCGCCATCGCGATCATGGCGCGCTGGCGCTGGCCGCCGGAGAGCTGGTGCGGATAGGCGCGGACGATGCGCTCGGGGTCGGGCAGGCCGACTTCGCGCGCCAGCGACAGGGCCTTGGCGCGACGTTCCTTCGGCGTGAGGAGGCCGTGGGCCTCGAACATCTCGGCCATCTGGTCGCCGATCCGCATCAAGGGATTGAGCGCGGTCATCGGCTCCTGGAAGATCATCGCCAGACGGCGGCCGCGCAGATCGCGCCAGCCGTCGTCGTCGAGCTTGAGCAGGTCGCGGCCCTCGAACTGGATTTCGCCTGACGTGATCGACACCGTATCCGGCAACAAGCCCATCAGCGCATGCGCGCACATCGACTTGCCAGAGCCGGATTCGCCGACGACGCAGACGATCTTGCCGGGCCGCAGGTCGAGCGAGACGCCATCGACGGCGAAGGGACGCTCGGCGCCCTTGGGCAGCGCGATCCGCAAGTTCCTGATCGAGACGGCGGGGGGCGCGGTCATCATCAGCGTCCCTCCCGCGACAGGCGCGGATTGAGCGCGTCGTTGAGGCCTTCGCCGATCAGGTTGAGACCCAGCACCGAGATCAGGATCGCGACGCCGGGAAACACCGTGATCCACCAGGCCTGGCGGATCACGGTGCGGCCGGCGCCGACCATGTAGCCCCAGGAGATCAGGTTGGGATCGCCGAGGCCGAGGAAGGCCAGCGAGGATTCCAGCAGGATCGCGGTCGCCACCATCAGCGAGGCCAGCACGATCACCGGCGACAGCGCGTTGGGCAGGATCTCGCGCAGGATGATCCAGGTGTTGCTCTGGCCGGTGACCACGGCGGCCTGGACATATTCGCGCGTGCGCAGCGACAGCACCTCGCCGCGGACGAGGCGCGCGACCGGCGGCCAGCTCACCACCGCGATCGAGGCCACGATCGAATAGATCGAGGGCTGCAGGATCGCCACCAGCATGATCGCGAGCGCGAAGCTCGGAATGGTCTGGAAGAATTCGGTGAAGCGCATCAGGGCGTCGTCGACCTTGCCGCCGAAATAGCCGGCCATGGCGCCGATGGGAATGCCGACGACCAGCGCGACCAGCGTCGAGACGAGGCCGACCAGCAGCGAGACGCGGGCGCCAAAGATCATGCCGGCGAACACGTCGCGGCCGAGCGCATCGGTGCCGAGCGGCACCGCCCCGAGCGTGAACGGCGGCAGGAACGGCCGCTGCACCATGCGCCAGGGCGAGTTCGGAAACAGCATCGGTCCGAACACCGCGATGGTGATCGCGAGCAGAAGGATGACGAGCCCGATGACGCCGCTCGGGCTTTTGAGCATCGATTTCCAGAACTGTTTCATGAGGCGAATTCGATGCGCGGATCGACCAGGCGGTAGACGAGGTCGGTGATGAGGTTGAAGATCAGGACCATGGCGGAGCAGATCACGAAGACGCCGAGCAGCAGGTTGTAGTCCCGCTGCAGCAGCGCGTCGTACATCAGGCGCCCGATGCCGGGCCAGGCGAACACGGTCTCGGTGATGACGGCGCCGCCGATCAGCGTGCCGGAATGCACGCCGGCCAGCGTTACGACCGGCAGCAGCGCGTTGCGCAGCACGTGGCGGCGCTGGATCACGGCGTCGGACAGGCCCTTGGCGCGCGCGGTCTTGACGAAGTCGAGCCGCTTCACCTCCAGCATCGAGGCACGCGTCATGCGGGTGTAGGTCGCCATGAAGAACAGGCCGAGCGTCATCGCCGGCATGATCAGGTGTTTTGCGACGTCGACGGCGTGGGAAAGGCCGGTGAGGTTGGCGCCGACCGTCTCGTAGCCGAAGCTGGGCAGCCAGTCGAAGGTCACCGAGAACAAGAGGATGCCCATCAGCGCCACCCAGAAGATCGGCATGGCGTAGAAGATCAGCGCGAACACGGTGATGGCGGTGTCGAGGAAGGTTCCGGCAAAGCGCGCGGCGAAGGTGCCGAAGAGAACACCGAGCATCAGCGAGATCGCAAACGCCGTCAGCGTCAGCAGTAGTGTTGCCGGCAGCCGTTCTGCAATCAGCTTTGCGACCGGCGCCTGCTGGCGGAAGGAGAAGCCGAGGTCGAGGGTCGCGATGCCCTTGACGTAGATGAAGAGCTGCTCGGGCAGCGGCTTGTCGAGGCCGAACTTCTCCCGGAGCTGCTTGACGAAGACCTGGTCGGAGGCGCCGGCCTCGCCGGCCATCACGACTGCGGGGTCGCCGGGCGCGAGCCGGATCAGGAAGAAATTGAGAACGACGATCGCGAGCAGGACGATCACGCCCTTCACGACACGCTGAGCGACAAAGGAGAGCATTAGGGAGTCATATTGGTGATGTGAGCTGAAGCCACGAGGGCGGTGCGCTCCCTCGCCCCGCCTGCGGGGAGAGGGTTGGGGTGAGGGGGGCTCTCCGCGAGGGCGGTGAGAATTGGATTCGTGGAGACTCCCCCTCACCCGAATGCGCGCTTTGCGCATATTCGACCTCTCCCCGCAAGCGGGGAGAGGTGAAGAAGCAGTTCCTCACTTGTCGAGCCATGCGTCCTTGAAGCCGTCATTGACCCCGATCCCCGTGGTGATCAGGTTCTTGACCTTGCAGCGCATGATGGTCGGGAATTGCAGCTCGAGCATCCAGGCCACCGGCACGTCCTCGACCAGGATCTTCTGCGCCTTCTCGTAGAGCTCCTTGCGCTTGGAATCCGGTGTCGCGACCGCGCCGTCGGCGAACAGCTTGTCGATCTCCGGGTTGGAATAGCCCTCGACGTTGTTGAACACCTGACCCTTGGCGATGTTGCTGGAGATGTAGTTGCGGCCAACCCCGAGCGCGGGATCGCCATACTGGTAGAGATAGGTGAAGGCGATGTCGTAGTCCCAGTCGCCGATCTTCTGGTTGCCGCCGGCAACGTCGGTGGCGATCGTCTCGATGTTCATGCCGACGTCCATGAGGTTCTGCTTCACCGCTTCACCCCAGCGCTGCCAGGTCTCGCCATAGGCCAGCGGCAGCAGGCGGATCTTCTCGCCCTTGTAGCCGGCTTCCTTCAGCAGCGCCTTGGCCTTGGCCGGATCGTACGGATATTTCTTCACATCGTCGGTGTAATACTTGATGGTCGAGGCGGACGGGCCGGTGGCGACCTTGCCGAGCCCGTTCCAGATCACGTCCTTGGCGAAATCGCGATCGATCGCGTACATGACCGCCTGCCGCACCCGCTTGTCGGCGAGCGGTCCCTGCCGGTTGTTCAGCCACAGCCAGGCCAGCGGCGAGAAGAACTCCCAGCCGGCGCCGGTGACGCAGGTGTCCTTCAGCTTGGACAGCCGCGGCACGTCGAAATTCTCGACCGAGCCGCCGGGCAGCACGTCGACCTTGCCGGTCTCGTACGCCACCGAGCGCGCCGCGGCGTCGGGGATGATCTGCCAGTAGATCTCGTCGAGATAGGGCTTGCCCTTCTCGTGGTAGTTCGGGTTCTTGACCAGGCGGATGAACGAGCCCTTCTGCCACTCCTTGAACATGAAGGGGCCGGTGCCGACAGGCGCATTGTTGTAGGGGTTGGTCTTCCAGTCGGTGCCTTCGTAGAGATGTTTCGGCACGATCGGCATCGAGCCGACCTCGAAGATGCCGAGGAAGGGGCCGAACGGCTGCTTCAGCGTGAACACCACCGTATAGTCGTCCGGCGTCTCGATCTTGTCGACCTGCGCCAGATTGGTGCGGGCACGCGCATGCGTCTGCTTGAGCATCTCCATCGAGAACAGCACGTCGGCGGCGGTGAAGGGCTTGCCGTCATGCCAGGTGACGCCCTTCTTGAGCTTGAAGGTGTAGGTCTTGGCGTCCTCGCTGACGCTCCAGCTTTCTGCAAGCTCCGGCAGCGGCTCGAGCTTCGGGCTGTAGCGCAGCAGGCCCTCGAAGATGTTGCCCGACACCATCTGGGTCGGGCCGTTCTGGACCTGCGCAAGCATCAGGCCGGGCGGCTCGGGCTGGATCACGGCATTGATCACGCCCCCCGTCTTCGGCTCTTGTGCCAGCGCCGGGGCCGCAAGGCCGCAAGCCAGGAGGAGACCAAGCAACACTCGTTTTGGCATGTCGTATCTTTCTCAAGCGCGACCAGCCGAAAACACTTCGCGACGTCATGGCGTGCAAAGCTGTGGCCAGCCCATCCCAGTCCCCATCCGATGTCGAGGCTCACACAGTCTCGTTCGGCGCCGCAAGATGAAAGTCTCGACAGCGTCAGCACAAAAAATGTACAGCGCGTCCTGTTTTCACTTGATTCATCGTCGTGTCACGGAGACAAGTCGGCCATGGACAATGCCACGCGTTCCGAACGGTCCCGCAACGCTGCACTCGAAGCAGCCATCGCGATCATCGCGCGCGACGGGCCCGGGCGGCTGACGCTCGATGCGATCGCTCGCGAGAGCGGCCTCAGCAAGGGCGGCGTGATGCACCAGTTCCGCACCAAGGAAGCGGTGCTGAAGGCGCTGCTCGAGCGGCAGATGGCGCATTTCGAGGAGTTCTCCACCGACTATATGGCCAGGGTGCGCGCGACCTCCGCCAATCCCAATCTGGCGACCCAGCTCGCGACCGTGCGCGAAGCGGCGACCTCGCCGAATTCCGCTGCGCTGGCGCTGGTTGCGGCCATGGTCGAGAATCCCAACCTGATGGCGCTGCCGCGCGAGCGCGAGATGAGAAGGATGGCGGCGATCAGGGAAGAGGCCGCTGATCCGGATCTGGCGATGCTGCGCTGGGCCGGCGCGATGGGATTGCTGCTGAGCTCGCTGTTCGGCATGTCGCCGCTCAGCAAGGACGAGCATCAGCGACTGTTCGCGCGTCTGCTCGACGACGCGCAATGGACCGGCCTCGAACGGCCGGCGGCATCACGCGCCGCCAAATCCGGAGCGGCGCCGGGCGCAAAGGCCGCAACGCGGCGCAAGCGCGCCTGATTCATCGTTAACGAAACCCGATCATGGCCTGCACAAAGCCGCGCCAGCGGCGAAATGCATCAGGCCTTCATTTTCGATCTTTACAAACCGTCTGGTCGGTTTTATAAATCGGGACACTGAGGCGATCCGAAGCTTCCGACATGGCCCCGGACGAAGCCTAGGGTTGGCAATGGCGAGCCCCGCAGCCGCGTCCGGTCCCTGGCGCGGCTGCGGCCGCCATCGCCCCAACAGTGCCAAGAGGAGTCGGGAATGAGGAGCTCGATCGCGCTGCGCGGTCTGGGAGCGCTGGCGCTTTGCGCAGGCATGGGCGGCTGCGCCTCGGTCGCGCCGGTTCCCTATTCGGAGATGGCGTCCTCGGCCTACATGGCTCCGGACAAATCGGACGCCTCCGGCCGCGTGCCCTACCGCTACTCCACACCGGTCGATTGGCGCGCCTATAATAAGGTGATCCTCGATCCCGTCGTGGTCTATCGCGGGCGGGACCACCAGTTCGGCGACATGTCCGGCAAGGACAAGGCGACGCTCGCCGCCTACATGCAGAGCTGTTTCACCGAGCGGCTGCGCAGCCGCTTCGCGCTGGTGCAGGAGCGCGGACCGAATACCCTGCGGGTCAGGCTGACGCTCACCGGTGCGGTCGCCAACACGCCCGTGCTCGGCACGCTCTCGCGGTTCGATATGGCCGGCGCGGTCTACAACGGCGTGCAGGCCGCACGCGACGGCGAGGGCATGATGACCGGCTCGG
Source organism: Bradyrhizobium nitroreducens (assembly GCF_002776695.1). GTDB lineage: Bacteria > Pseudomonadota > Alphaproteobacteria > Rhizobiales > Xanthobacteraceae > Bradyrhizobium > Bradyrhizobium nitroreducens. Next base: position 4,275,881 of record NZ_LFJC01000003.1, on the reverse strand, counting down.
TGATCTACGGCGTCGAGATCTTCGACGCGACGACCTCTCGTCTGCTCTCTGCCTACGTCACCAAGCAATACCCAGCCGCCTACGACATCAAGGCCACCGCCGGCGCGCTCGCGGCCGCCACTGCTGGCCTCGACAAGGGCGCCGATGCGCTGATGGCGCAGCTCAACTGACGCCGCGATCCATTCAACGAAAGGCATTGCCGATGAATATTCTCCTTCGCTTCGTGCTGCGCGTGGCGATCACCGTCGTGATGATGATCATCGGCGGCCGCGCCGGCGCCGTCATGCCGGCAGATCCGAGCGGCACCTGGCTGGTCGAGGATGGCCGCGCCCGCATCCGCCTCGAGCGCTGCGGGCCGTCGCGCGACCGCCTTTGCGGCTTCATCGTCTGGATGAAGGAGCCAACGGACAAGCGCGGCCAGCCTTACCGCGACAGCCAGAATCCGGATCCGGACAAGCGCGCCCGCACACTGCTCGGCCATCAGCTCATCATGGGCCTGCAAGCGACGGCGGAAGGGCGCTTCGCCGGCGACATCTATAATGCCGAGGACGGCAAATCCTATTCAGTCTCGATCTGGCGCGAATCTCCCGAGCGCCTCAAGCTGAAAGGCTGCCTGATCAAGTTCCTGTGCCAGACCCAGACCTGGCAGCAGACCCTCGACGTCGTGCCCGGTCAGCTCGTCGGCCTCACCGGCGATCTGAACGGCCCGCGCGCCGACAAGGAATGGGCTGTTGTGCCGGCCCCGAAGCCGATACCGGCGAAGGTGAAATAGCGGTCTCGCTCAGGAGGTCCGCAGCGCCCGCCGCAATTCGTCGAGCGCCTCCGCGAGCTGCTCGCGGTGCGCGATGTCGTCCTTGGGGATGGCAGCGACGCTGCCGGCGAGCTCACGCAGGATGCCGGCGAGCAGGCCGAAATTGATGTGCAGGTGCACCGATTTGCGCTCGTCGGCCGCGCCCGGATGTTGCAGCACCAGCGCAACCCCGCTGCCGTCGAGCCGCGCCTCGAACCGCGACGAATGCTCGAAGGTGCCGACATAGAACTTGTCGGGATATTCGAGCGCGATCTCTGCCTTGTCGGGAACCGGCCTGGACATGTGAGCCTCGTTGATGCCGGCCAAGTCTCGCCGGGAATAGATCGGGCCGCCTTGCGATACATCAGAGGCGGCTTCCGATTTGATCCGGATCAAAGTCAGGCCGCCGCTTTTGCGATCCAATAGCAACTGGCGGGACCCGGCACCGGGCGTCCTGCTCCCTTGAGCCGTGAGACGAGCGATGGACATCCAGGCCACCACTATCCCTGCGGCTGACGATAACGGACCCGATGTCGCCGGTCGCGAGGCGGCGCCGGATGCGGGGGTGCAGCATTGCCTGCGATTGCTCGGCAATGCCGGCCTGCGCCCGACGCGCCAGCGCCTCGCGCTCGGCCAGTTGCTGTTCCTGGGCGGCCATCGTCATGTCACGGCAGAGAGCCTCTATGAAGAGGCGATGGCGGCGAACGCCTATCTGTCGCTCGCGACCGTCTACAACACGCTGAACCAGTTCACCGAGGCCGGCCTGCTGCGCCGGATCGCCGCCGACGGCCTCAAGTCGTTCTTCGACACCGACACATCGGTGCATCCGCACTTCTATCTCGAAGGCGAGGATATGCTGGTCGACGTCGCCGAAGGCCTCGCCTTCACCAGGATCCCCGAGGCGCTTCCCGGCCACGAGATCGCGCGGCTGGACGTCATCGTCCATTTGCGCCGCAAGCGAACCTGAAGCGCAATGAGATTTGGATGGATCATCATTGCGCCTTCAGTTGTTGTTTGCGCATGATCTTTCCGGAAAACCGCTTCGCACTTTTCCGGATCGCGCCTCAGCGCAATCCGGCGCGCCGGAATCCTTCCAGATAGTGCTCGCAATCCGCCGCATTCGCCCATGGCAGCTGGGTTTCGATCCAGTGCAGCGAGATGCCCGGCTGGGCGCGGCGGAGCTCGCCCAGCGCCGTCTCCGCCAGCATCTCGTCGCCGGTCATGCCGGCCGAGACCGCGAGCACGCGGTAGGCGCCGGTGAGATCGCCGCGATGGCGGATCGCCTCGCGCGCCAGCGCGATGGCCTCGTCATAATGGCGTTCGGTGAAGCGCGCATAGCCGGCGATGCCGTGATAGATCGCCAGCGACGGATCGCGCGGTGACAGCCGGATCGCTCTTTGCGCGGCCTCGAACGCTTCCCTGGAGCGTCCGGCATAGGACAGCGCCAGCGCGTCATAGCCTTGCGCCAGCGAGAAGTTCGGATTGAGCGCGAGCGCCTGCTCGAACTCGGACAGCGCATCCGCGAGCCTGCGTGTCGAGAAATAGACGCTGCCGAGCGCGACATGGGCCCAGGCATCCTCGTGGTCGCAGCGCACCGCGGCGAGCGCAGCGGCCTCCGCCACCGGCGCCACCGCGGCGAGCTCGGCCCAGCCGAGATGCGCGCCGAACATGTGGTTTGCCGCCAACAGCGACAGCGCCTGGCCGTAGCTCGGATCGATCGCGATCGCGCGTTCGAGCAGCGCGCGTGCGGTGTCGTGATCGCGCCGCGTCACCCGCCAGAAATGCGACAGCGCCCGCATCAGGAGATCCCACGCGTCCAGGCTCGCAGGCGGCTTGCTGTGGGCGCGAAAGCTCTCCGCCGCGTAAATCTGCGGCTCGATCGCCGCAGCGATCGCATTGGTGATCTCGTCCTGGACGGCGAAGACGTCGACCAGCTCGCGGTCGTAGCGCTCGGCCCACAGATGGCTGCCCGAATTGGCATCGTTGAGCTGCGCGGTGATGCGCACCCGGCTGCCAGCCTTGCGCACGCTGCCTTCGACGACGTAGCGGACGCCGAGCTCCTCGGCGATCTGCCTGATATGGACCGCGCGTCCCTTGTAGGTGAAGGACGAGTTGCGGGCGATCACCATGAACCAGCGCTGCTTCGACAGTGCGGTGAGAATGTCCTCGCTGATGCCGTCGCCGAAATACTCCTGTGCGGGATCGCCGCTCATGTTCTCGAAGGCAAGCACCGCGACCGCCGGACGGTCTGCCGCGCGCGGCAGAGCCGGCCTTGCCTCGGCTGGCACGATCGACGCTGCCGTTTCTTCCCGGACCTCGCCGACGAAGCGAAAGCCCTTGCGCGGAATGGTCTTGATCAGTCGCTGGGTCGCGCCGTCGTCGCCGAGTGCCTTGCGCGCGGCGTTGATCCGGCTGTTCAGCGCCGAATCCGAGATGATCCGGTCGCTCCAGATCTGGCTGATCAGGTCATCCTTGCTGACCACACGCGCGCGCTGCGCGACGAGATAGAGCAGCAGATCGAACACTTGCGGCTGCAACGGAACGGTCGCCCCGCCGCAGCTGAGTTCCCGCAGGTTGCCGTCGAGCACGTTGTTTTCAAAGCGAAATCGCACGTTTCTGTCGTCTCAAGAGAAAATCAAAGTCGTCTCAGGCGAAAATCAACCGTCCGCGAAAGTCTCGGGGCGTCCGATCCGGCATGGTGGAAGGACCAAACAGTGTCGATGTCTCGGCACAACGGAGCGTTCTATGACCCAACTTGATCACCAGGTTCATTACGTCGGCCCGGAGATTACCGGCTCACGCATTTTCAAGCTCATCGCCTTTCTGTACGGAATTTCCGCCTATCTCGTGTTCTTCGTCACCGTTCTCTACGCCATCGGCTTCGTCACGGGGTTGGTGGTGCCGAAGACCATCGACACCGGAACCGACACGCCGACTGTCGAGGCGGTCATCATCAATCTACTCTTGATGACGCTGTTCGCCGTTCAGCACAGCGTGATGGCGCGCCAGCAATTCAAGGCATGGTGGACACAGTTCGTCCCCAAGCCGGTCGAGCGCTCGACCTATGTGCTGTTCGCAAGTCTGGCGCTGCTCCTCCTGTTCTGGCAGTGGCGTCCGTTGCCTGCGGTCATATGGAACGTCGAGAATCCCGATCTCGCGGTGACTCTGGTCACGCTGTCCTTTGCCGGCTGGGTTCTGGTGTTCACCAGCACCTACCTGATCAATCACTTCGAATTGTTCGGATTGCATCAGGTGACCAACCATCTGATCGGGAAGGAGACGCCGCCGCCGCGCTTCAAGACGCCGCTGCTCTACAATTTCGTGCGCCATCCGATCTATCTCGGCTTCATCATTGCGTTCTGGGCGGCGCCGACCATGACCGCGGGCCATCTGCTGTTCGCGGCCGTCACCACGCTCTACATCTTCGTCGGCATCGCGCTGGAGGAGCACGACCTCGTCGCGCTCTTCGGCGACGAGTACCGGCAGTACAAACAACGGGTGTCGATGCTTATTCCCTGGCGCCGGTCACTGTAACCTCGGTGCGGCACTGCGCGCGTCCGCCGAACGGAGGACGCGCGGGCGCGCCGGGTAAGCTACGCGAGCATCTCACGCGCCCGTCCCTCCAACGTCCCCCGGGGTGATCTCCCCCTTCACCCCGACACCTCTCCCTGCACCCGCCAGTCCCGACATGTCGTGGACCCCGGGGCAGGGAGAGGATTTCTCCCCCTTCAACCAAACGGAGACGACCCAATGAAACATGTCGGAAACTGCTTCTGTGGCGCGGTGACGATCGAGGTCACCGGTGCACCGGAGGCGATGGGCTACTGCCATTGCCGCTCCTGCCGGTCGTGGTCGGGCGGGCCGGTCAACGCCTTCAGCCTGTGGAAGCCCGAGGCCGTGCGCGTCACCGAGGGCGCCGCCAATGTCGAGACCTTCGCCAAGACGCCGCTCAGCCAGCGCAAATATTGCAAGAAGTGCGGCGGCCATCTCATGACCAACCATCCGCCGCTCGGTCTGGTCGACGTCTTCAGCGCCACCATCCCGACGCTGGCCTTCGCGCCCGGGGTTCACGTCAACTATGCCGAGACCGTGCTGCCGATGCGGGATGGCCTGCCCAAGCTGAAGGATTTTCCGGCCGAGTTCGGCGGCAGCGGCGAGATGATGCAGGAGTAGCGGCGCGCAGGCGAGGGTTTTTCCCGCGGCCATCCTTCGAGACGCCCGCTTTTAGCGGGCTCCTTGAGGAGGCGCGTTAGCGCCGTCTCGAAGGACGAGGCGCGCGCTCAGAGAGGGCGGCAGTGCGCCGCCCTCAATGTGTTTTCTCGACGGAGACGCAAGACTAGCCGCCGCGCGATTCAACGACCTTGCGGCAGCTGTCCGACAGCTTCGACTTGTTCTCGCGCAGGCAGGCGTTCATCTGCGGCGGCTTGCCGATATGCTCGGCGCAGAATTTGCTGGCATCGCCGCGGCAGGCCATCTGTTCCTGGACCGACGGACCGGATTGCGCGGCAGCGGGCAGGGCGGCCGCAGTGAGCAGCAGCGCGGCAAGAACCGAAATCTTCATGAAGCACCTCTTTTGGAATCCTCGTTGGTCCCGACCGGGATCAATCGGGCCGGACCATCCCGCAAGGGCTGGGCGGGGGTCCATGCCATGTTCATGGCACCGGCAGGCCTTGAGGGACGCGGTACCCCCATCTTCATGGCATGTATTCGCGCGCCGTCTTTTGTCATTCAGGCTGCACCTCGGCTGCGAGACCCGGTGATTGCATCGGGACGCCGAACGGGAAGCAGGAGAGCAAGAATGTCGAAGAGAGCTGGAGCGCTGAGCGCAGGGCTGACGGTCATGGCGCTCGCGAGCGCGGCGATGGTGTCGCTGGGCACGAGCCCGGCGCAGGCGGTGGTCTATTGCAAGACCGTCGGCGTGCCCAAGGGCTGCGTGGTGCGGCCGACGGCGGCGGTGGTGGTTGCCCCGGGAGCGCCGGTTGCGGCCGCGGCGGTCGCAACGCCCGGCGTCGGTGCGCCCGGTGTCGGCGTGCGCGCGGGAACCCCGATGAACCGCGGCGGCCCGGTCAATCGCGTCGGCGTGCGCTGATTGCTTCTTCACCTCGCCCCGCTTGCGGGGAGAGGTCGAATTCGAGCGTAGCTCGAATTCGGGTGAGGGGGACTCTCCACGAGTCCAACTGCCACCGTCCTCGCGGAGACTCCCCCTCACCCCGACCCTCTCCCCGCAAGCGGGGCGAGGGAGAAGAGTTCGGGCCAACGGGGCCTGCGGACGAACACCCCCCGTCCTCCGCAGGCAGATTTACCCGGCCCGTCCCCTCTCTCCGTGCGCCCCACACGTTCGGGGAGGGGGTTTTTCAGCCCGCAGCCATGTCGCTGTCGGGAAAACGCTGCGGCAATTGCAGCCGCACGCGGGTGCCCGAGCCATCGGAGCTCAGATCGAGCACGGCGCCGCAGCGCGCGGCGCGGTTTCTCATGTTGCGCAGGCCGCGCGCGGTCTGGCCGTTGCGTCCGGCCTCGCCGTTGCCTGCAATCGCGAAGCCGCGGCCGTCGTCGGTCACGCTGATCACGCCGTAGGGCCCCTGGCCCGCGTCGAACGTGTCGATGGTCACCGCGATGCGGCGCGCCTGCGCATGCTTGACCGCATTGGTCACGGCCTCGTCGAGGATGCGCACGATCTGGACGACGTGCCAGGGCCGCAGTTCCGGATGCAGCGGCACGCCCTGCGGCGTCGCCACGCGCCAGTCGAGCGTGATGTCGTGCGGCCGCAATTGCGCGCTCGCGCGCTCGCGCCAGGAGCCGAGCGCGAGCATCAGGTCGCCGCCGATGTCGTCCATGGAATCGATGACGAGACGCAGATCCTTCAGCGCGGCACGCGCGGCATCGGTGATGCTCGCGCCCTCGTGGCCGCGCTCCGACAGCGCGACGATGCTGACGAGCTGGCCGCCGAGGCCGTCATGCAGGTCGCGCATCAGGCGCGTGCGTTCGTTGGCGAGCGCGGCGGCGCGGGCGCGTTCCTCTTCGCGCGCAAAGCTCGCCTTCAGCCGCTCCTCGGCCTCGCGCACCCGCGTCACGAGCTGGTCGGCAAAGTTGTCGACCTGGTTCAGCGCGCGGGCGAAGCGCCAGGTCAGCCCGGCCCCGATCGCGACCAGCATCGCCGAATAGGACAGGCGCGAGACGAAGATGCGATCGGTGTTCACGATCTCGATCACCGTGAGCATGTCCCGGATCCAGCAGACCAGCACGATGGTGACGGCGCAGCCGATCGTGAAGCTTGCGGCGTCCTGCCGCCGCACGACCGCGGTCGCGGTGACCCAGGCCATCAGCAACAGGCAAAGCCCGACCGTGGGGATGCCGAGCACCAGGAAGAGGATGCGCGGCAGCGGCGGTCCCCCGATCAACCCGACCACGAACACGACGAGGCCCGGCACGAACAGCAGCATGCCGTAGCGCGGCCAGCGCCAGCCGAAGAACAGCACGCCGAACATGACGACCAACGCGCTCTCGATCGGCGCGGACGCCAGCAGCACGGAGGCAAGCCGCGACGTGGCGGCCGGCGGCACCGGCGGCGGAACGTACGCCTGCACCACACCGAGCACCATCGCGACCGCTAGCACGCCGTAGACCGGCTCGCGGCGCCGCATCAGCCACATGATCGCGAGGATGACGGCCAGGATCGACTGCCAGGCCGAAAACACCACCGGCAGGGTGACGAACAGCAGCGTGCGCGTCTCGTACGCCGGACGCAGGGCGGCGTCCGGTCCGACATAGACCGTGTCGAGAAAGCCCTTGAGCGGTCCCCACACGAACAGCCGCACCGTGATCTCGTTGGCGCCCTCGCGCAGCAGCGAGGCGGGAATCGCTGCGATCTGCGGCGTGTTGCGGTCGGGCCGGTTGGCATTGGCATCGCGCCGGGAGTCGAGCACGACGACGCCGTCGACGGCGACCTCGACCGCGTTGCTGAAGCGCGGCAGGTAGACCGACCATCCCGATGCCGCTTCGCCGCGCCGGAACGTGAAGCTGCCGGTGTAGAGCGGCGGGTCGTCCACGGAATAGCGCGACGCAGTGAAATGCGGCAGCGTCACCGGGAGCGTCACGCCGTCCTGCCGCAGCGAAAACCCGCTCAAAGCAAAATCGTCGGGATCGCTCGGCTGCAGCAGCCGCAGCCCGAGCACGGTGGCGATCACGATCAGGGCCTGGAGCAGCAGATAGGGCACGAGGCGCGAGGCGATCAACCGCCGCCGCGGGCGTGGCTGCGCCTCCGCAGGTGCCTCCGCAGGTGTCTCCGCAGGTGACTTGGCCGCGACCTCGCTCACAGCTTGATCAGGCCCTGCTGCACCGCCTCGAACACCGCTTCGCTGCGCGTGTGCACCTCGAGCTTGCGATAGATGTTCTTGATGTGGCCGGGCACGGTCTGCTTGGACAGGCCGAGATGGCTCGCGATCTCGGCATAGCTGAAGCCCTTGGCGATGCCCCAGAGGATGTCGATCTCGCGCGGCGTCAGCCTCGCGGTGTTGAGCACGGGGCCGGGCGGCGGCTCTGCCGAGCTCTGCGCCGCACCTTGCGTCCGGCGCACGATGAAGCGTGCGATCGAGGCCGAGATCGGCGAATGGCCGGCGACGAGATCGCGCACGGTGGTGGCGATGTCGGTCGGGAAGGCGTCCTTGAGCAGATAGCCGGTGGCGCCGACCGTGATCGCGGAGATCACGCTCTCCTCGTCCCCGAGCGCCGAGATCACCATGATCTCGGTGTCGGGGAAGCGCTGCCGCATCTCGCGGATCAGCTCGATGCCGTGACCGTCGGGCAGCCGCAGATCGGTCAGCAGCACGCGCGGCGCGCCGGCGGCCAGGGCGGCGCGGGCTTCGCCGAGCGTGCCGGCGCTGCGCACCTCGTAGCCGGCCTTGACCAGCGCATCCTGCAGCCGCCAGCAAGTCGGCGCGTCGTCCTCGACGAGGAGGATGGTGATGGTCTCACCCGTCTCGCCCTGTTCGGTCATGATCATGGTCTCGCACCCCGCGTGTCCCCCGCAGCGCAAGGGCAAGTTTAACCGGTGCCGGGATGGCAGGACACCCATAATCATGGGGGCGGGGATGACACGGAACGGCCATGTACTGGTCTGGCATTGCGGGGCGATGGACGGCGAGCGCCGCCGGCAATTCTGGTCACGAAAGATCCACCCGCGGCGGTGGATAGCGCCTCGCCAGCATCGACAGCGACAGACGCCGTTCGTCTTCCGGCAGCTCCAGATACGCCAGCACCAGCGGCCGCTTCCAATCGCCGATGCCGAAATCCATCGCCATCCATTTCTGCGGCTCGGGGCCTTCGAGGCCCCGGACCCAGACGAAATAGCGGGGAAGGTCGTCGGCGTCCGTCGTGCGTGTCCTGGCCATCAAGCTGTCCGCTGCATCAGATCGGTTGCCGGAAGATATAGGGATTGCCGCGGCGAAGTCGAATGCCTCGGGACGCGCCATCTCTCTCCTCGTCATTGCTGTGCATGTTCACTAATTCGCTGATCGAATTCATCCTGTTCAGGGAGGATTCCGTTGCGCTCGCAATGCCGGCGTGGATAGAGGCGGGCAACTGCTGAACATGATCCCTGGCCGGGACGAGGTCGGTCCGCCCCGCTTCGGGATCCCAAAATTCTGCTTGACCGAAATTCGGAAATATCGTATGTGTCGCGCATCCCGGCCCATGGACAAGGGGCGTTTCGCGATCGTCACGATACGCGGGCGGGGTGGCGGTGGACGTGGAGTGCATCGGCGCGCCGGCAATCGCCGGGCGGGTTTGGCCCGTGAGCGGTTGAGCAGCGCGCACACGACCGGTGTGGTCCGCGTACGGCAAAAGCGTGTCGTCCTGACGCCCGGGGTCTGTGCGTCAAGGCTTGCGGTGATGTGGCCGCCCGACCGGGCGTGCACATCAGCTATCCGCAAGGCGACGGGGGCAATAGTGCAACGCTCCCCGGGGAGAGCGCGCCATAAGCCGTCAAACCACTGCGCAGGGAAAGGCCGGGATGTCCCGGGCTGCCCTGTATGCCGCTGTGCATCTGTTTTCGCGCAATTTGCGCGCAGCGGATCGCGGGTGCCAGCCGGCGCCCGGCCTTCCCTGCGCCCTTTCCAAGGAAGGGGTGTCAAGAAAGGTCCAAGACTCGGGCGTCAGCGTCGCGAGGTCGTGGAGGCGTGTGCTGCTGTCTGAAATCCTGGGCGTCCGCGCTTCCACCTGCAGATCACTGCCACAGCTCGCAGGTCGCCACGCGGTTGATGTCGGCGAGGCGGCGCGCGGCATCTCCCTGCAGATCGAGGCTTTCCACCAGCGTCAGCAGGCGACGATAGGCGCCCTCGGCGATCTCGACCGGAAGCGGGGCCTCGTCAAAGGCCTCGACATAGCTGCCGACGATACCGCTGAGCAGGCGGCAAAGGCCGCGCTGCGCGGGATCGTCCCGGCCGAGCGTCTCGAGCTTGTGCTGAAAGGTCTGGAAGGTCCGCAAACCGTGGTGCTGCTGTGAAAGCCACGCGTGCAGGTCGTTCATATGAGCTCCTTCGAATAACGGAAGAAGCTACCGGTTTATACAGGGGGGATGCGGGGATGGGAAGGGAGACCGGGTGTGTTGGGACAGTCCGCCTTCGCCAAGAGGCTTCGCCGGACACGCTTCACCCTTCGGGCTACAGGTGGCTTCGCACGGCCGCGCCACGCGTAGCCCGAAGGGCGAAGCGTGGTGCCCTGGCCGGAATCGAACTACTACCGATAGTCAAACAAAAACAAGGCCTCCTGCAATCCTCCGAACCCTGTACTCACAGCGTTACTCACGCCATTTTTGGTCCCAAGTTTGGGCTGGTTCGGTTCCGGTTCTATTTCGCTTCGACCTATTGCCGACCCATAGTGGATCTTTCGATCGCGTATTTTACTGCCATGCCTGTCAGCACAAAGGTTGCAGAGACCCCGATCGCCGGTAGACGAACGTTCGGTGGTAACTCAGGACGTCACAAAAAAAATCTCGCGATGTGGCAAGAACACTGTTGCGTCGGCAGGGGAGCCGAGCGCGGCAGGAAATTCCTTCATCCGTTTCTGTAACTCTGGAGTGGCGCTTCTAAATTGCAAGATGTGACGATTGATTATTTTGCGCAGCAGGTCTTGGCCGAGCATTTGAAGTTGGTTTTCGGGAACTCTACAGAAATAAGAACACCATTTGATCATCGCTGAACTGTCGTCCAATATTTCTGTAACGTCCATATAGCTTGAGTGGTATGTGGCCTTAGCCCCCGATCCAGCCAGAATGAGATAACTCTGCAACTCTTCGCCATGAGCAGAAGGGTTTTTCAGATTCAAGACTCTCAGAATATCTCTTTTGACCTCGTAGGCAGGGCTGTTAGCGCTAGCCAGCGACATAAATACGAGACCGTCAGGGGCCACGCTGCTCAAAATTCGTCTGATTTGGTTGACTCTTTCAGTCCCAGTTAGGCTGGGATTTTCCATCATGCCATACAGGGAATGAGAGCATATGACCAAATCAGAGGATCGATCTAACTGGGCCCGCTCAAGCGTCGAATTGCTCGTCGTAAGTGCGAGTTCGTTGCACCCGCGTAATCTGGATTTATAGAACGTCAAATTTTCGATATCGGGGTCAAAAGCGTAGATGCTCTGCGGACCGGCCACCCCGACTATCTGCATCTCTCGAATTAACGTCGAAGTGAATGTGCCCTCCCCGCAGCCGATATCAAGCGCTCTGTGTATCGCTCGTCGCGAACGCCGGGCGAGTTCGTTCGCGAGGTAAGCTGCGCCGACCCGATGATAGCTTAGCGATCGCAGAAAGATGCTCAACGCGTCATTGCGCGAATAGAGGTGAAGATCATATGTGAGGGGGAGATCGGCAACGTCATTCAAGTGTTCGTGCATAGGGTATCCCGCCTAACAAGAGCTTCAAACTCCACCGCGTTCCGTAACGGGCGTTGCCGTGCGATTGTCCTTAACCCTATCTATGAATAAGCGTAACTTATTCGTTCCTCTTAGTAGTTGCCAAAAGAGACGAAACGACCGAGCCAGAAGTGCCAAAAACGCGAGTGTCGGCGACAAAGGGGCTGACGGTGGAACTGCAGCTCTTATCAGGCGAAAACCGCCGGAGATGAGCACGACGATCGCGAAAAGAGCTGCTATGATATAGGTTATCATGCTTTTCGCCACAGCGAGGACTATATCTTTAACGGCGTCCAGTCCTGCCCAACCCGCGGCGAAAACGACCAGGGCTACGAAGAAGTACAAGCCAAGATAAATCCGGAGAAGGGCCGCTAAGGTTTTCTCGCCTTCCAGCGAAAAAGAGCACCTCTCCTTACCACCGAATGCACATTCGCCGTGATTGTTCATGGCGCACTCGTTTTTCAGGACCGAACACCATCCGGCCTTCAAAGCCTCGTCGATTTCGACTGTTGCGGCCCACAGCCACCTGAATTGGCGAATCAGAAAGGCAGAATGAGCGCAAAATGCCGTGGCGAGTACAGCGAGCTCCGCCCCCGAATGGGAAGAGAACGAGGAAAAAAAATGGCCGGTGTAGAAATAGACAAAAGCCGCGAGCGGAAAGTTGATGATAAGAAGCAGAACTCCATTCCATGCGTCAAAGCGTCTTCCGCCGTTGGTAGCTGGATATCCGTAGCCTGCAATGTAACCGCTAAAGTCGCTAAGCAGGTTTGCACGGGCCACATTGTGATCGAGGTTCGCCTGCGCCTCCTTCAGTTGCTCGACAATTTTGTTCTCTCCACCTCGCTGTCGAGACCATTCCATAAGCGCCAATAGAGCGTGTGCCGTGGCCCACGTGTATACCTTCGGGGTGTATTCGCCGCCCTTCGGATCGCTGTAGCTTGAAAGAAAAGCGCCAACAATAGGCTTCCCTAGCAACCCATTCGGCTTCGAATCACGCAAGGCCTTGGCGATTTCGTCTTCCTCGTAGTCCGTTATTACCCTGGCGCGCACATGATCTACCATTGTTGCAAAAATTGGCAGACCAACAGGCAACTCAATAAGTCCATCGGCCCCCTTGCCAACAATCCTCTCAAAGTATTCGCCAAATTTGCGATAGTTATTTCGTGCCGCCTGGGCATTGAATCGCCCGCGTCCGATCAACAGAGCAAAAGTAACAAAGCCAATATCGACTCCAGGCGCGTGAGCAAATTCGTTGCCGGAAACGAACTCCTGTGGGATCGCCTCGAATGGCAATGTGCGATTTTCTACCGTGGTCTGGTATGTCCTAATTAGCAGCGCAGAGTACAAACATTCGAAACATTCGTAGATCATGGGGTGCAGTGGCGCGGTGGCTTGAACCGTCAGGATTTGCGCCAGGTACACAACATTTCGCGCCAAGAATTCAATTGACCATTTCTTTGACAGAGTCAGGTCGTTTCCGAGTTCTTCGAATTTTCCGTTGGTGGCCTTTTTGGCGAGCTCTCGGCGAAAATCAGCCATTCCAATTTCGGCCACCTTAAGTAAGTTGCCAGGATCTCCTCCCAGTTCCAGCCCATAAGCGATGATTTCCAGGGCAGGAAGAGCTGCAGTGGCATCCGTCTCAGTGACATGGTTTTGGGAGGAGTAGGACCATCCACATGAAGCTTTGCACGGCCAGAGACACCCAATGATTCCCTTAGGCAAATCGCCTATGGAAAGCTTTTCACGCAGGTAGCGACCAAGGCTAATTTCCTGCGCCGCGATGTTAATCGTTGAGCTCAGACCAATAAGGCCATATTTTTCCGTGCTCTCTTTTGCCAATTTCTGGTACTTGCTTTGCAAGTTCGTGATGAACGCCGGCACGTCGGCTTCCCGTTCGCTGATTTCTGTTTGACGGATCGCGGTACGAAGAAGAGAGAGATCGGCACGAGATACGTAGGCTGTCATATTTCTCAGAAACTGCTTCGCCTTTTCTTCAAGCGTGACATCTTGGATCAACTTCGCGATGATGATTTCTCTCAAGGAGCGACAAACTACAGCGGTTACGGCAAGATTTGCAGTTCCCCATTCAAGGTGGGTGCCGCTCATAGCGTCCCCGTCCGTATCAATAACGACCGACCGCGGCATACCAACATAGCTTTGGATGTCTTTGACAGTTATGCGTAGCGCCCGCTTTAAGGGGGACTGTTCGTTATAAACGCCCCTGACGATTGACTCGGTAACAATCATAAACTCTTCGTTTGCGCGTTCCCTGATTCTGTCGTCGAACGCCAAGAGAGAAACTGCTGCGAGTTGAAAGAAACCGTGGAGTTCTCTATCAATCGAACTAGATTGCTCAGCCGAAAAGTATTCTCTGCCGGATGCAGCTTTGGCTAGGCTGTAGATGATATCTGCGGTCGTCCAAATTGAACCATGCAAGCTATTCTCCGATTGCGCAGAAAACCGATCCGGGAGATGCTCGCGCCAGATGCACGCCTTCTGTTGCGGCAATAGTTTGGTGGAAGCCAAGTGAAAGATAACCCGTTGTCCGACTAAGAAGCTGACAACGTTCCTTATCGTATTTCCGAGGGTGCTTTCAGTCAGCACGCGACATCCTCATAGCTTTCAGGGTGGCGACTTCTGCTGCTACTGCAACTTGAAACATCAGAATTCCCAAGAGGGACACAACAATCACGCCGGCAAACAGCAAAGCAACATCGGCACGATAGGCGGCGATGATAACCACGTGTCCCAGACCGGAGTTCGCACCTGAGAATTCAGCCACTACCGCGCCTACGAGGCTCAGTGGCGCTGCAATCTTGAGTGCGGATAACGCGCTCGGAATGGAGAGAGGCAGATCAATATTGAGAAGCACTCGAAGTTTTGATTTTGCCCACACTTGGGCAACGTGATCTAACTCAATTGGCTTTGAGTGCAACCCATCCCTAAACCCGATCAATAATGGGAAAAATGAGACAATCGAGGCAAGCACAATTTTGCCAACGATGCCGTTCCCAGTCCAGATAACGAGTAGCGGAGCCATGGCAACGACGGGAATTGATTTTAGAGCTACGGCATAAGGCATAAGGACGTCTTCGATTGGCCACGAGAAGTAAAATGCGAGAGCAAGTGTGAGGCTGAATGCAGTCGCCAAGACGAGTCCAAAAAATGTTTCGAGGAAAGTAATTGCGACATCTTTCGGGAGAGTCTGTCCTGAATCCCTTATCGCAATTAAGACGTCCATGGGCGTCGGGAATAGATATGTCGGAACGCATTGATTTAGGATCAGCCATAAACCGCCGAGAACTCCCACCGTTACAACAGAGCGTCTGAGCACCAGAAGTAAGGGGGGCATGGCTATCGAGACACGTCGTTGCCGCGAATCAATTCAGGAATCGGTACGGTTTGTTTGAGCAATCCTTGATTTGTGAGAAGAGACTCGATCGATTGCCAGGTGGCCGGATCGAGAAGAAATTTAGAATTCGACTTCAAGTTTAGGTACTCTCCAACGACATCGAGCATTTTGCGTTGCTGCTCACGATTGAGGTTGGGCGCGCGCGCCATCACGATATCTGTCGCTTCGTCGCGGTGAGCCAATGCGTAAGTCCAGCCTTCAACCGTCGCGCTCAAAAAGGCCGATACAATTTCGCTATTCTTTTGCAGGTAGTCACTGCGCGTAAACAGCACATCCGAGTAGTACTTGATCCCGTACTGCTTGGGAGTCAGTAAGCGCACTTTAATGCCGTTTTGCTCAGCGGCGATTGGTTGGTTGATAACGTACGCGGGCCAAACGTCAACGTCCCCCGTGAAGAAACGACCAAGATCAAACTGAACGGGCGTCTCTCGCACTTTCGTTCGATCGACTCCGAATCTCTTCAGCAACTCCAGGTAGATCGTCTCCGTGTCGTAACCGTAATACATCCCGACGGTGTGACCTTCAAAATCCTTCGGAGAACGGATGCTGGAATCAGCCTTGACCATGAAGGCTGCCAAGCTTTGATCGAAAATAGCGGCGATCGGAACGAGCGGAAGGCCTTTTGACATTCCTAGGGCGATCTGATCCCCTGTCCAGATTCCGAATGTGTCGCTACCGGAAGCGACGAGTGTCATCGCGTTAAAATCAGGGCCGCCTGGATTGATTTCAACGTCAAGGCCGCGTTTCTTGTAGAAACCCTTGGCGGCGGCCACGTAGAATCCCGCGAATTGAGCCTGATCGAGCCACTGAAGCCTAAGGGAAACTCGCGTTAGGTTTGTAATCTCGGTTCTTTGACGGAATTGAAAAAGCCAAAAAATCGATGCGGCAATCAAGAGTATAACCGCAATTGTCGCAATCAGTCGTCTGTTCATATCCCCTCCTCATCACTGAAGCAGGCTGCGAGCTCGGCAAGCATCCTCCTGAATGCTTCGGAGCTCGTAATGCTAGATGTTTGATTTCGAAATGCCGCACTGAACTCATTGATGATGCAAACGGGCTTCGTGGAATCTCTCGGTCGACCTAGAAGTACTATACGATCCGAAATCAGCAGCGCCTCGGTCATATTGTGCGTTACGAAAATCATCGTCGATTTAGAAGCAGCTTGCAGCGACGATACCAAGATAGCCATCTGCGTGCGAGTAAACTCGTCCAAGCTTGAGAATGGTTCATCCAGCACGAATATGGGGGGAGCGCACGCTAGCGCTCGAGCTAGCGAGACGCGACTTCGCATTCCACCACTCAAATCGCCGGGATATGCATGCCGATACTTCCAGAGTCCAACCCCCGCAAGCAGTGCTTCGGCCCTTTCCAGGTCGGCGGGGACTCCTCTCAACCGCCATGGCAAGGTGACATTCTGGAATATGTTTAGCCAAGGCAACAATACAGGATTCTGAAATGCAACACCGAATGCTCCACCTCGACGAGCCGCGAGTGGAGCATCACCTTCAATAGCAATCTTGCCGTGGTCCGGCTTAACTAACCCAAGGATAAGCGAGAGGAGAGTCGTTTTTCCGACGCCTGATCGGCCAATAATCGAAACGGCCTCACCTCGATGAATTCGGAGGGTGGGAATCGAGAGGGCAAACTGAGGGGAATTGTATTGGAATAATATATCTTCGAGCACTACCGAGCCGAGCGAGGACTCGTTCGACTTGGTCGGCGCTGAGGCAAGAAGGTTACTCATAGAAGGGGTCAAAAAATTACATGGTAGAAGTCACCGGTTAATTCACATCGCAACGGCGGTGTCGAAGAGAATAACACACATACTCGCCCAGGAGGGTGTATCTCGACCCTGGGTTGAGCCTACCATGCGGGGGGCTCCGTGCAAGTAAGAGTTTCGATCCTCGAACAATCAATGCTCAGGCTGCGTGACGCCATCCCCGCGGTTTAGTTCGCGGTTTAAGGGGATTTGGCCCTACCCTAGGTCATCAATTCCTGGATAGCCGACAAGGGGGCTTGCATTGCACAATCGGTCGTTCGTCAACCATCATGATGGCTCGCGATTTATAGGCAGAACGTGTTTCCCGAAGCGCAAGCCAGGCGGTTACTTTCCGGCAGAGTCGCTGAGCCGCCTCTCGCGTAAGCTCGCGTGTGATCGTCATGTGGGCGCGCGCTTTCGACCCGTGAGGGTTGTTTGGCTTGGCCTCGGTCGCGGGCAACAGCGCCTTCCAAGAGCACCAGGCGCCTTTTCGCTTCTCCAGATTGTGTGGGGACGGCAGTGGTGATGTGGCTACGGTGCCGTGGCAAGCACGCCGACGACTCGGCGAACTGCCATGCGCATTGGATCGAATTGTCTTTCGGGGTGCGCAAGCGGGCGCGGCTTCTCGGGTCTTGTCATTGCAAAATGCGGCGTTGCGGGGTGATGTGCACTGCAAGAAAGCAGCCCGCGCAAACGCGGGCTGTTAGATCGCACTGTTGGGAACTCCGGCAGAATACGCGCCACTGACCGGCTCCGAAAGAGACACACATCCGCGCCGTCCGGTAACGGCGTGCTCGGCTTGGTTCGTACGAGGTCTGGCGATCAGTACAATTCCACGCTGTCGCACTTCTTCTCGTCCATGAGCGCCGCCAACATTTCGAGCTGCTGCGCCGAAATGTCGTCCGTGAGGAACGCAACGACATTTTCCACCCCTTGTTCATAGGCGGTGAGGACATCCAGTGGATCGCGGACCAGGCAGAGCTGGCCTGGCTGGACCCGTTCGGCGGCAAAGATGACGCTGTGCGGGTCGAAGCCGTTGGGAAAGATCAGGGTCGGGCTCTCGCCTTTGACGCTGCGCCCGCAATAGGCGAGCAAGGTGCCGCCGCGGTCATGGATCGGGATCGCGAGCCGTCCGCGCATGATGCCTTTTGGGGCATAGCCGGCGCCCCAAGCCTTGCAGGTGGCCTCCGACAACCCCAGGCCCTCGACTGCCTCGTTGAAGACGAGGTAGTCGAGGGGTTTTAGCTCCCGACCTTGCTGAGCCGGGGGGCTGGGGGAACTGTTCCGGGAACTGTGCACAGCGTCACCGTGAGACTGTGCACTGTTCCCGAATTGCTGGTCGAGATAGGCGGCGGCATCCTTCTGGGTCACGCCGCGCAGGTGGGCGACGAGAGCGATCACGTCGCCGCCCTTTTTCTGGGAGAAGCAGTAGTAGCTCTCCTTGCCGGAATTGATGGCGAGAGCGCGGTCTCCGCCCTGCTTGCAGGCCGGACAGGGGCCGCGATACTGCTCGCCGTGCTGTCGCATTTGCAGGCCGAGCCAGGCGATGGTTTGCTCGATCTTGACGCGGGTCTTGAGGTCCTTGAAGTCAACGAACGTGCTCATGGTGAGCCTCCTTTCCTGCGACCATTTTGACATGCAGTTTTGGAAGGGCTTGGTACACTTGGGGATAGGACTGGAGTGCGGGTGCGGATGGCGCAGATACGCGCGACGTTCGCACCCGCACTTCAAGCTGCGGGAGAAGGGAGTGCATCATGGCAGATGCTTCGATCTCGCGGCGTTCGGGACAGCCGCAGGAAAGGCGTGAAGTGAAGTTCGTGGTTCGTGCGCCGGATTCCAACAATCGCGGGCGTTGGGTCACGGTCGGCGTCGCCTTCGAACGGAAGAACGGCGAGGAGGGCTTCTCGGTGAAGCTCAACACGCTGCCCGTCGGGCAATGGGACGGGACGTTGATCCTGCTTCCGCCGTTGCCGCCGGAGGGCGATGGTCCGCCGGACGAATAATATCGCTTATGCGGCGCATCGAAACGAGGGCTGGCCCGTGGGCCAGCCCTCACTCTTTATTGTGCCTGCAATTGCGGACAGGTGCGGGCGCTGTGGCCCTCTTCGTTGCAGTTCGAGCATCGCTGCGGCTTCCGAGCTTTCGGCGTGACGCCCAGGATTGAGGACAGCTCGGTGTCGATCTCTTCGCGTTTGGCGATGAGGTCTTTGACGCGGGCGATCTGGGTATCGATATCCAAATTATTCACCTCCCTTCTTCAGCCGTTAAGAGGTTGAAGGCGCCGCCGATCCGCTGCCATGGTTCCGATGCGAGGTGGAGCAGCGTGGTGGCATTCAAGAGCGGATCGACGGGGGGAATCGCCTTGAATAGAAATTGAGCCGGATAAATCGCGTGCGCTTTGGTGAGGCGCATGACGTGCGCCATACGGGTGGCATCCGAGAAGACGCAGAGCACGAGCAGATTCGGAATTTTTAGATAGGTTTGGTAGACGGGTTTCGGCTTCACTGAGGCGGAGGAATACGAAAGAATTTTCCGCAGCCACGACGCTCGCTGCAAATTCTTGGTCGGCTCGACATCCTCGGTGCTGCGATCGAATTCCAGCGCGAAGAATTTGTGATCGCGCTCATATCCGATACCGAACATGGCGTCCGGCTTAACGTGAACGTCGGCAAGCACAATGGACTTGCCGTCGGGGAAGGTGTGCCGCAATTGCGGCAGGGGAATCGAGAGTGGGCTTTGGGCATTCTGCGCTTCGCTCGACGCATGGCGTAGGATCTCGAGATGGCTGATGAAGCGGAGATTGGCCTTGCGCCTAACGCCGATCTCGATCGACGACATCACTAGCGAGAGGCCGGCATCGTGGTCGGACGGCTCCTGGCGGGGATCGTCGGAAAGCTGCACGACGCGCGTGGTGTTGGCCCAGCGCATCATCATGGGGTCGAGCAGGCCCTTGGCATGGAGCAGGCGGCTGGTCCCCATGGCACGGCGATAGATGGTCTGGTGGTTGTAGCCGTAGCGCCATTGGTAGTCAGGCCGCAGCAGGATCTTGCTGGTGGCGGGCAATCCTTCCGATTCATGGAAGAGCTGCTTCAGCCGCGCCAAGGTATGGGCGCTGCGCGGCGGTAGATCATGGATTGCATTGTAGAGGGCAACAATCTGGCAGGTCAGCAACTCGCCATAGCGCTCCAACGGTTCGGCAATCCCGCGGGCATCGTGGTCGGTTCGGACCAGGACGCCGGTGGTCTTCTGTGCTCGGTTGCGCGGTCGGCGCTGGCGGTCAGTTCGAGGCTCCATAGTGATGGTGTGCCGGAAGACCGGCGCGAAGAAAACGTTCGGGAAACGAAGCTAAGGGATGCAATGGACAACCGTGATGCGTAGTGTTCACAGCAAATATTTTACATCACATCGGCCATCGTTTCTTGTCCGGATCGGTCGCTGTCTTCTTTGTCCCATCGTCGCCTTCGCTGCTCGCCGCGGTCGCCTTTTCCTCTGGACCCGCCGTCAACAGTGACCGTTCTGGTGTCGCGTCCGACAGTGGTGTGCCGGGGTTGGCCGGGTCCGGCCGCGGCTGGTCGGGCCAAGTCGCGTACCGCTTTCGATTTCGCATGACGAGATCTGCGGCCTCATCGGACGACATGGTGGGTGCGGCCTCCAGAGCGCCAAATGGGATGGTGAGCCGGACTGCGCTGGCGGTATAGTTGCGGACGTGGCAGGCGAATTCGGTCGAGCGAGCACGCTTGGCCATGCCTGTGATGAAGTCCGGCGTTGTCCGCATGTCGGATGCAAGAGCGCGTGCGTCCTTGTCGGATACGCCGCCGGCAAACTTGATGGACGTATTGGCGGCGACCGAGGCGCGGAGGGCAGGGGTCAACTGATCGAGGTGCTGGTGGGCGAACAGCACGCCGACCTTGAACTTGCGGGCCTGCGATAACAGGGTTTCTAGGTTCTCGTCGAAATATTCCTCGGCTTCATCGACGATGAGGAAGGCGGGATTGCGCTTTTCCGCTGGGATCGCGATCCGCTCGAATGCGGCCGAAATGACGCGCGCGATTATGTAGCGGCCGAACAGCGCCGACGCGTCTGTCTTGAGCAGGGCCTTACTGGTGTTGATCAAGACGATCGAGCCGCCTTGCAAGGCTTCGAACATGTCCAAGCGGTTCGCCTTGGAGGCAAACATCCGGTCAAAAGCGGGCACTTGCAGGACGCTGTAAAGGCGGCGCGCAATCTGCTGCTTGGTTTGCGAGTACGTCTTGGTGAAGAATTGATTCTGGAAATAGGCCTGCGAGGTGGTGTCGAGCTTGCGGATATGTTCTGCGAACGGACTCGCATCGATGCTTGCGGCGCCATCCTCGAACAGTTCGCGCAACGTGTGCATGGTAGCGCCGGGGATCGACAGCAACAACCGAGTCACAAAGGCGAAGGTGGTGTTTTGGCGGCTGGTCAGTTCGGCGGCCAGCGCGCCAAATACGTAGTTGAATGTTTCGATAGTCGATGCTTCGATCTGCTCTTTGACCATCTGCGAATAGTCGCCGAGGCGTGCCGCCTTCAGGTCAAACATGTTGAGGGCCGGGGGATATTCGACGTCCTCGGGATCGATGATGACGATCCGCTCCGACAGCGGCTTACCGGTGGCGAACAGGTCTAGGTGTTGAATCTTGCGCAGCATGTCGCCCTGGCTGTCCAGGATGACGAGGGCTGGCGGCTTCTCGCGCTGAAGATCGTTGATGATGAGGCGTTGCAAGAGTTGCGTCTTTCCGTGCCCGGAGCCACCGACGACGTGGGTGTGTTCGTATCTTTGCTGGTCGCCGATGGAGAAGGGGATAGGGGCGTAAAACAGCGCCTCGAACGGGGTATTGCCGAGATAGGCGGAGACGATTTGCCGCGGTGTACCCTTATATTTGTCCGGAAAGATCAGCTTGTGGCTCGGGGCGGGATATTCGACGCCGGAGGCGTCGTGAACATTGCGTTCGAATTGCTTGCGGAGCGCGGCGAACAGCCCAAGCTGTTCCACCTCCGGGGTGAAGAACGGGCGGATCAGCGGCCAAACCAATTGGGCGGCGTCCGGCAGCACGTCGATGAGGGGGAAGGTCGCAAAGGTCTCCACTTCGTCGCACTTGGCGAATTCGGCCGGGGTGGCTTTTGCGATCGAAGGTAGCGCGGCTATGAAGTCGAGATAGCACTTGCCGAGTGTGGAGTTGAAGACTTCGAGCGTGTGCGGAGCATCGGCACTCTTGCGTTGATGGGCAATGAGTTGGTCGCGGTAACGGCCCTCCTCGATCGCGTTTGCGGCTAGCAGTGGCGGCAGGGGATTGTTCAGGTTCTCTTCCTTGTAGATTGCCTCGGTGATCTGGGAGATGAGAAGAAACGCTTGGTAAGCGGGGAGGTCATCTCGGATGGCGTCGATAAAGCGGTCGAGGTATGCCTCCATGAACTTGTCGGTGTCGGGGAAATTGGCCGATATGCTGCGCTGCTGGGTTTGAGCAAATATCTGATCGGTCGGCGTGGGCTTGTTGACGTACCAGTGAATGCCCTTGGCAATGCCGACGACCAATGCGAGAGGAATTAGGATGGTCGCGCCCGCCACCAGCGCGCCGATGATAATGATGCCGAGGAAAACCGCGATGGCGGCGTTGGCGGCCGGGTCAGTGGACTTGGTCGGCCACTCCAGCCAATCCCCGATCTTCATAGCTCGAATGTCTGGCTGGCCGGGAGCTGGGCGCTGTTTTGGATCAGGGCCTTCAGCGCGACGAGATGTTGCCGGATTTCATCCTCGATGCTCTTGGCGTATCCGGCGTTCCAGGCATGAACCGTGAAGGCGGGATTGGCCAGAAGCTGCTTCACGGTGATGGTCTGTTCGTCGCTTTCCAGGCGCTTGTCCTGGCGCCGCATTCGAACCCAACCGTAGATTTCGAGCCCCATACCGACGAAGAACAGGAAGCCGAAGTTGGTGCCGGCAATGCCGAGAATGACGCCGGTGATCATCAAGATACGTCCGACGACGCGGAGGACGCCGGTGCTTACGAATTGGGTCGGGGTTGGGAGCGGCGTCGAGGTCCTGACGGTAAAACCCTCGCGGAGGAGGTCGCGCTCTTTGATGATGGCGCGCTCCTCTTCGGAGAACTCCACTTTGCAGTCGACGTAGCACTCCTTGTTCGACCCGGTAACGCCGACTGCTTCCTCCCGATGCTCAATTGTGACGCGCATGGTTTGTCCCCCGCATCCCCGAAGATACCGAAAATCAGACTCAACCGAAGGTTGGAGTCAATCAAAAATACGCATTAGTCGTAAAATAGGCGCTTGACGTCGGCTTCGACGTCTTCGCACTTGCGAGTGAATCGCACATGAGAATTGCGGATGAGCTGGGCGGCCCGGTCGTGCATGGGGTTAGGCGGCGGGAGCAGGTCGACATATTCCGGGCTACCCGGATTGCCGTCCACCAGCGGACGAATCCGTGCCGTGAAATTCGGCAGGTCGAGGAACGCCTGGCTTTCGATGCCGAATTGGTTTGCCATTTCGGGGGCGTCGTCGCTGCCAAGCCGCAAGGAGATATAGGTCCCGGCATTGCCAAAGACCGCGGCAAGGATGTCGTCCGGGATCTGGGAAAGATACTGGCTCGCGAGCGTCAATCGAAGGCGGTACTTGCGTGCCTCCGAAAGAATGGTGGTGATGTCGCTGGTGACGACCGAGCTGAATTCATCAAGCACCAGGTCGAATGGCACTCTTCGATCTTCTGCGATGTCGTTCCGCGAGAACGCCGCGCTGGTGATGGCGGACACCAGCAAGGCGCCGAACAATCGGCAGGCATGTTCGCCGACGCTGCCTTTGCTCAAGTTCGCGATTAGGATGCGCCGCTCGTCCATGATCTTGCGGATATCGATTTTGTTTCTGGGTTGGCTGAGGATGTGTCGGAGAGCTGGGTGCGACAGGCAGGCATCGAGCTTGTTGCTGATCGGCGCGATGACCTGATCGCGGAATCGATCGTCCCAGGTTCCGAACGCTTCGACCCAATAACTCCGTACCAATGGGTCCTTGACCTTGGACACGATCCGAGCGCGGTAGGTATCGCTCCGCAACAACCGAAGTACGGCCAGCAGGGTCGCTTCGCCCGCTTCCATCAATGCCAGCAGCGAGTTCCGAAGTACTTCCTGCGATCGATCACCGACGGCCTCCCGACCCCAGATGTGGACGAACGCCGTGACGATGTTGGCGGCGGCGGTCGCTCGCCGCTTGGGTGGGACACCGTCGAGAAAGTTGAGGCCGACAAAGTCGTCGACATTGGCAAGATCGATGTAGACCAATTCGGACGCGCGGGCGGCCGGAATGAGGGAAACGATAGCTTCGGCATTCTCACCGTGAGGGTCGAGAAATGCCAGGCCGCCGGATTGGGCAGCGATTTGCGCACAGATGTTGCGGAGCAGGACGGATTTGCCGGTCCCAGTCTGGCCAAAGATGACCGTATGCCGATCGCGCGCGAGCGCGTCGATGTTGACGGGCATCTTCAGAGACAGCCCACGTGTCGCCGTGCCGATTGTGATGTGTTCGGAAGTCATGGCCAGAGGGGAGCCCTGCGTCGTGCAGGGCAGGGGATTGCCCCGGGCCGACGATTATCCCCATGCTCCGGAGGAGTTTCGCCTGCCTTCTCCGGACGACACTACGCTCGCCGCGACGGCTGGTGGCCGGCGCCCGCTCGCAGGGATCTACCCCGGCCACAACGGTGTGGCCCCACTGACATTGTACAATGCAAAAAGTTTGAAAGATCGAAAAGTGATCTTTGCGACGTTCAAAAGTTCAGAAGCGCAAAACCGAAAATTCGCAAACCGCAAAAGCTGGAATTGTGAAAGTGAAAATTGGACGCGAACGATTCGTTGTACGAATAGTTCGCGTGCTTAAGACCGCTCGAGCGGAGCCGTCTCACAGTGGAATGCTCCGCCACACAGTCCCGTCGTTGCCCGAAAGGGCACGACTCCAATAGGATTCCCCGAGTTCATGTGTGTCCCCCATGAAGCGACGATATCTGCCTGTCTCATATTATTGAGCAGGCAGTGAGGAGCGAATGTCAGGGGACACCATGAACGAGTGGGTGGAGCACGCAGCCGGTGAGGCGGAGTGAAGCCTATTGGAGTCGTGCCGTAAGGTCGACGGGCTGTGTGTGCGGAATTTGTTGAATTGTATGGGGAATTGGGAACGGCGCACCACATGCCGGGACCACATGCCGTATGTGGGGTGGTAAGTGGGGGAGTATGTTGGACGGGGTTACTGTGATGACGACGATTGGCGCCGCTCCAGGTCGCGCATGAGATCATCATCGAATTGGTCTTCGGCCGTGCCTGGCTTCTGCTCGCCGACGACCGGACTTTCGTCTTCATCCATGTCCATTCAAACATTGTAGCGGAGGTCAGCGGCCTGACCATGAAGTTCGGCCGCCCTTGTGGATTGCTTTCAGCGATGGCGACGAAGGTCGAATGTTTCGATTGGGCTGCTGAGCGTATGGCGAGCGGCAACGATCGTGACCCGGAGGGCCGAGACCCGCGATCTCCTTCGCGGGGCTCGGTCGCGCGGCTCCTGCCGCGTGATAGAGCGTGACCCGGCCTGTGGCCGGGGGCCGCTGAAAATATTGGGCTAGAAAAAGTGCCGGAATTGTTCTTCTGTCAGTCCGGCATCTTTGATGATTTTCTTGAGCAGCCAGCGCGGGAAGTCGCCGGGGTGCATCGGGACCAACGTCGTTCTTTCCGTTCGGAAGCTGTGCAGGGTGATGTGGCTGCCCTTCTGCCGGATCACTTCGAAGCCTGCCTTTTCAAGTGCCTTGACCAGCTCTGTCGCCCGGACCCCCGGGAGCCTTGCGAACATACTAGGCGATGACGGGCACCCGAACGGTTACGCCCAAAGACACCGGTTGGCTGATATCCTTTTCTTCGGGGATTGTCTTGCCTAGCTCGTCGAGGGTTTCGAGATACAGCGCCAAAGCCTCTTCGGCATGTTTGACCGCCTCCTCAAAAGTCCGGCCCCAGGTATGGCAGCCCGGGAGCGCCGGGAAGAAGGCAAGGTATCCGTTGTCGTGACGCTCGATCGACAGGGTGTATGTGCGGCTGGTGATCCTCATACCGACAAGCCATTATAGCATACCGTGGTTTGCAAGCTCCCTAGATTCAAAGAGTGTTGCCCTGCGAGGAAGGACATGGCGGTAGTCGTTAGCAGCGATCGTGTCGAGAGAGTTCTAAGAAGGGAATTGAAGGGCCTCGGATACAAGCTTTCTAGACAGCTCGGAAATGGCGAGACGGGATGCGATGTGATCGCGACAACGGGCGGTCAGAAAATCAAGATCGAAGTTGTTTCGTTCAAGAGTTCGGGGCTAGCCTGGTCGATAGACTTCTTCCAAGGTTTCTTTCGTGTGGTTTCGCGCTTGAACGATGGAGCAACGCAATGTGTCATTGCGTTGCCATCCCATTTCGGCAAGGGGCTTCCGAGACGCGCTGCTGGGTACAGAATGGCTTGGCGGCGCGTCGGATCGGCGTTTCCGGAGCTGGAGATCTGGCTCGTGGATGTTATCGAAGAGACAATCAAGCGCACAAGCTGGAATAGTTGGATCGATTAAGATTCTTGCCCATGAAATGCACAGAGCCGAGCGAAGTAACGTAGTATCAGTGGATCAGGAATAGCTTGTAAAATTCAGTGTCGTGTGTGTTCGGATGGGGAAACTCTTTCACCTTTTGGGTATCGACATCATCTGATTCTGGATCAAAAGAGACGAACACGTGTCGCATGTCTCTTAGTTCTCGTTTTAGCGTTGTATTTTCAGGATCAAGCGACGCCCTTACTGAGGCACTGTATCTGTAGAGGATCGACGATGCCTTCGCGCGGTACGTTGTTACAAGACGTACACTGTCAACGCTCACTGGACTGTCGGGATGTTCCGTGTTGACCTCGTGATAGCTCTCACGCGAGTTGGCTAATAACTGCTCCGCGCGCAATAGCTGCTCCGCGTGCGCTTTAGTTATGTCGAGGAGTTTTCCAAGAGGGGCAATGATATAGTTCTCGTTCGAAACGTTCATAATAGTTTGCTTGAAATCGAGATGGCCGGGACCTCTCGCAAGAGGTATTGGGCAAATAGGGTGCTTCCGCCTAAGTCGAACCCAGTTGCCGGTCACCAGCGAAATATTGTAACTTCCCTCACGGTCATCAAGTAATGTTTTTATGGACGTTTGGGTGTCCTCTCCAGTGACCGCGACATAACTCGTTAGCAGTTGCCCCGCGACGACGGTACATTTGATCGGAACGCGTGGCGCATCCGTGGTCGAAGGGCTCCTTGTTGCTCTCATCAGATTGAAGACCCCGGGCAGGTTGTTTGTAATTATTTCGACTTTATCAACCCACGGTGCCGATCGATCTGCCGCTAATACGGCCTTACCAAGGTGCTCAAACAACGGATAAAGAGTTGTTCCAGAATCAATGATGAGACAAATTCTTGGATGGACCTCCGCTAGTTGCTCCAAATGCGGAACGAGCAAAGCGGAAAACTGCTGAGCGAGGCAATTCTTTTCTTCCTTGTAATGCTCGGACCTACGACCGAAGATGCTTGACTCGTATGGAAATAGTTCACTTCGCCTGAGCGCGTCGGCGATCCACTCGGGGTCGGCTTTGAGTTGGTCCTTTAACCGGTCGGCCAAAGGAAAGGCAAATTTTTCGAGGCGTGACGCCTGAGCGCCGATGTGTTCGGCTTCAAACTGCCATTTTGTATTATCGAATTTCAGACGCTCTTCTTGGATCCGTAGCTCTTGGGCGCCGCGACGTCCATGGGCTCGTATTTCAAATAGTACGAAGCCAACGCTAACCAGCGCGAGAGCAAATCCTGCAAGTTCAATGACGAAATGGAACTCCGGCATAGTTGCCCCCTAGGCCACGAGAATGCTTGCCATCGTTAGAATGAGAGATCCTTGCCGTTCGGTACGAAGTTGATCGAAATTTAACGACAACTCGGGGTAGAATGCAACGATTGTACGTGCGGACAAGAGGGCTCGGCTCGGATGAGAGAGCAGAGCGACTTTCAGGATGAACCAAAGAGTACCGCCGGACTTCGTCCGGCGGATATTTCTGACCACTGACGGGTGGGCCTAATGCTCATCCACCTTCGTCACGGTCAGGACGCGAAGAGTTCTTCCGCTGTCTGCGGGATCATCGGATCGAAAAAGCAAATCCCGCGTATAATATTCGATCTGGCCCGAGAACTTCGTTCCGCCGACCTCAATCTTGATCTGGTCGTGTTCGTCGGAATATTCGAGCGGTGCGAAATCACTGAACATTCTGATCTTGGAAAGGACTGCACTCTTTGCTGCCGGGCTCAATCGATCGACGCCAGCGGACAGCATAACTACACCGCCGACGAAGCTTTGCCGAAACGAGTCGTTGAGCGCTCGGATGCGTGAACTTCTCTCCATCTTGGTACCTCCACACAACTAGCATCCGACGATCGGGTGCTAGTTAGTGCAGAGGACCCTAGGTTGGATTCTACTCTGACGTATTGCGAAGGACAACTCAGTCGGTCTGAGGTGGTCTTACGTCGTAAATCGGATATTGTCCGACGCAGAAAATATGGCTCTGTTGAGCCCTAAAATAGGATTTGCCCATTCGAGGGCTTCGTTGAGCCGTTTTCTGACGCATTGTTAGATCGCGTTGCTATATCGTGCATCCCTTCCCTTAATTGAAAATTGCATTTTGAATACTGGGTATTTTTAAATGGGTCTTATTGAATGCGTATCACTAATAGAGGATCGGACGTTTTCGCCCGCTCAAGAGGAGTAGGTTTTGTCCGGTCTAGACCGGGCGTTTTTGTCCGGTCTGGGTCGGCCATAGTTTGCTCGGCTTGAGGTTCAGTTCGTAGATGTTGGTCTTGCCTTGGCCGCGGCGCCGGATGGTCAGGAGGCCATTCAGCTCGAGGGTTTTCAGGTGCCGGCGGACATTACGCTCGTGCAGGCCGAGGTCTTCCGCGAGGCGGATCTGGCCCGGAAAGCAGTAGTCGTTTTGCCAAGCATAGCTGAGCAACATCGCGAACGCCATCTTGTCGCCAGCGCTGAGCTTCTTCGATTTCAGGAGGAAATTTGGGACTTGGGTGAAGCCGCCTCGGGTCGCCGCATCAGCGCCCTTGAGGATAATGTTGCGCTCCTTGAGGATATCGCTGATGTGACGGTCGGAGTGGAAATCCATACAGACTATTATAGCCCGGCGGCGGGCGGCTCCATCGGTTATCCCCTTCCCTGATCTTCGGTCTGATGCGGCGGACCTTCGCGTCGGCCAGCGTCCGGAGCGCCAAGCAACGGCCCGAGCATTCGCTGCAAGCCGTTGATGAGCGCGTTGGTCTCGTGGTCGCGCTCCAGCAACGCGGCGATCTGGGTGTCCTTGGATGTGATCTGGGACTTGAGGAAGACGTTTTCGCTTTCGAGCTGCGCCAAGTAACGATCATCGGCCGCGGCCGGCCGCGGCGGGTCGGGGCTGGTCGGCGGGTCCTTCGACCGCAGCTCTTGCCCATCTTCCCGTGCGACATCTATCGCGGCAGGCCGCGGCATGTCGCGTCCTGTCGTGCTTGCAAGTTCGGCGATCTGGGCGATGTGACGAGCGACAGACTCCGGCGTGATCATGTACTTGTCGCCGAACGACGTTTCCTGTCGCAGGCAGTCGAGATGCCCCTTGGCGCAATAGCGCTGGATGGTCCTGATGGTGCGGGGGTGGCCGGCATGCTCATAGCGTACGGCGGCCTCGTCGATGGTGAGGGTGTATTGGTGGGGGTTGGTCGCGGCTTGCCGCGACATGTCGTGATCCATTGCACTGATGATACCTCGGCTCGACGCACGGCTCGCCGGTTATCCCCACCTCGGCCAAAGAAAGGAACTGGAGGAGAAGCGACAATCGCCGGCGCTCGTCCGTGAACCATCTTGGCCCTTTCCAGAGGCCAGTGCACGGTCTCGGTCAGCCCGCCGATATCTGGCGCGATAGCCTCTGAGTTCCGAGGCAAGCGCGCAAGCGCTAAGCATCATTCGACCGCAGACGCTTGACGATTGCCTCGGCGGTTTTGGCCGGTGTCCATGTAGACACATCGATGTACCCATCAATGCTAAACACGCCCGGTACGTCTGCTTGATCGAAGCGCAGGAGCATCACGGTCGCGTCGCGGCGCTGCTTGACGATGTCACGTATGGCTCGCCATTCGAGGCCGCACCACTCTTTGTCGTTGTAGTCACCACACAGAAATACGACAACCAGGTCAGAGTTGTCGTGATAAATGCGCTGTAACAGTACATCCAGGTTTGGCCGCGCCAACTCCGCGACATAGTCATTGTCATAGAAGACGGAATCGCTCCCGAGCTCGCTCTTCAAATGGTCGGCGACCGCGCAGACGAACGGACGATGCTCTCCAGGAAATGAAAGCGCAATCCTAAAGTGCCGTGTATCAATCGCCGGTGGTGCAGGCGATTTACGTTTCGCCTTGGTAAGCATCGCATCGATTGCAGAGAGGGAGGCAGCGTATGGATCAACGCCAATCTTTGCTTCCATGAGGTAGCGAGGATGCGTTCGCCCAAGGTGATGCAGGAGATGATTGAGCCAAATCGCCAAGCGGTTCGCATTACTGCAAGATATCGGCTTGCCCGTCGTTGACGGAGGGAGGTTCGAGGTGAAATCGGCGATAGCCTGAGTCTTGATCCGGTCGCACTCCTTCTCTGAAAAGAGGTTACCTGCCCGCTGTGCCATGCGAATAAAATGCGCGGTCGGCTCGCCTTCCAGCAACGCATAGCAGGAGAACTGGCAGCCTCTTAATCCAGCCATGGCGAAGTTGCTGGTTTGCATATTGTTGTACAGTCGAGCGGTTGCATCGTCGGAGCCGTCGTACTGACCGTAGTACTGCCAGAGCATAATCTGGTGATTGGGCTTTCTGAATGTTCGATCCGTCGGAATTTTCTCTTGCGAGAAATACAAGATCGACAGCGAGAGGTCAGGAAACTTCCCGGCCTCGTCCTCGAAAGCCTTTTGAAGCCGTATCAATTCTGGTCGTTTTCCAGGGGTAGGCATGGGAAGGGATGCGATAAACGGGGTTAGGTTTTCAAAAGGCTGCTCGGAACATAACTGGGGTCTTGATACTCGAACAACTGGATCTTCCCGATCGATGTAAGGTGCTGGCCAAGGAACACCGAGAGCGCGAACGGCCCATAGAAGAAGAGCCTTGTCATACCAAGCTGACGAGCCTTCAGCAGCTTACCAAGCTCCTCCCGAACGGCCATCGCCATAGCGACAGCGTCGCTGTCCCCACCAATCGATTGCGCTCCCTGGCTCGGGGGCGCCATAAAAACGAAGGCATTGGGCGCCTGACCGGTGGACTCGATATACCGCATGACATCGGTGCGGCCGTCACCCCGGATATTCAAGCCAAGAACGAGGTCGGTACCATCCGGATCGGCCTCCGTGATTTCCGTCTGCAAGGCGTATCCGGGCGTGGGCGTCGCATCTGAACGCCAATGATCCTTCGCCGGCGGTTGCGGAATTTCGAACGTCCAGCTACCGACTGCCGGGAATGTCGCGCCTATGGCAACGCCGGTAGAGAGAGCACATTTTCCGCGGAGCCGTATCGTACGCACGGCACCCGCCGCCATGATCTGTTTCCGCAACGCATCAAGTTGCGGCACAAGATCATTGGTCCAGGCGACCGGT
The DNA here is from genome assembly GCF_002776695.1 of Bradyrhizobium nitroreducens. Lineage (GTDB taxonomy): Bacteria > Pseudomonadota > Alphaproteobacteria > Rhizobiales > Xanthobacteraceae > Bradyrhizobium > Bradyrhizobium nitroreducens. The sequence continues at coordinate 4,244,324 of NZ_LFJC01000003.1, read as the reverse complement.
GACGGTACTTTCCTCGACCCGCGATCAAAGAGATGCGTCCAATCCACCTCGTAGTCGGCTGGAGGCGTGAACGCCTCCTTCGTCCAGTTGTGAACCCAAAGCGTAACACTAGCTTCTGCGGATAAGTCAGCGAGAACCACAGAACGCAGCAAAGTTTCGAGCGACGACTTGTCCAGAACGACGCCTTTGCTCGCGCCGATTTTGCTCGAAAGTGCAGTGTAGGCGGGCAGAACCATCGCTCGAATCTTATTGGCAAACTCAGGATGGCTAAGCATTCGACCAATGAAGATATCAAGTGCTCGGTCATCATGCGCCAGATCGCCATGCCCGACATCGATGAAGACTTTCTCATTAACGAAGGCGATGCCCTCGTCATTTAGACCGATGTTCCGCATGCGCTCGCCAACATCGTGTTGAGTTTGCGCGAGTGCCGAAGGTTCGTCGTCGTAAAAGGGCTTGGCGTTCCGGAAGCGGGAGAGGCCCGTCTCGATGGGGCGCATCTGCTGCGAAAGACTGGGGCACGCCAGCCGGAATTCCTGATAGGTGCCCGGCATATCTGCATCAAACTTACGAAACGCCCCAATGACCTCCTTGAATTCGGCGGGCGCTACGTCGTGGTCTTTGGTCTGAATGTGCTTTCGGCGGGATTTCCCGCCCTCGACATAGCGAATGTCGATGTCGCCGGTTCCTTCCGTGAGGAGTTGATGAAAGGTGCCATCCTGCAGCCAGATCGGTAGGTGACATACCGTGTAGCGCGTCTGGAAATCAAAGCCCTTCCCAGCATTAATCCCTCCCATCGCGTCCGGCGAGAGAAGCGATCCCTTATCATTGGCCGATCCGGAAGGGCTTTTGGCCATTAGCTTCTCCTACGCGCCGAACGTCGAACCGAAAAGCTTCCGCCATAGCTTTCGGCTTTCGGCTTCATCGATCGCATCGAGCGCCTGGCGCGCCGTCGTGGCGGCCGATTTCACTTGGTCGAGGAATGCGTCAAAATCGGCGCTACTCCAGCGCTTCGCAACGTTTACGCTTGCGAAGCCCGGGTCGGCGATGGTCGGGACGATACCGGAACCGCGATAAAACCCATACGACGAGTTGATGCCCTCGAGCACGCTGACAACGGCCCGCGCGTGCGCGGTGGGAACGCCGATCGTTTGATTCACAAGCGTTTCAAGGATGTAGGACTTCGGCTTTGACTTCTCGGTCGGCAGCCGGTCGCGCCAAGCCTTCATCAGCTTCACGGTTTGCACGTAATAACCGTCCGTCGACTTGTTCTTCTCGGATGCGGCGCTGATCTGTCCCTTGGGGTGCGACTGCACCCATTTCTTGGCGTCTCGATCCGGAATCCAGAGTGGACCGTCTTTGTAAACCGGCGACCCGGGCACGATGTCCAGCCAGACGCCTTTAGCACTAATACCGATCGAACGACCCTGTGGCCGCGTTTCGCTGTAATATTTGTCCAGCACGCCCTGGAGCCAAGTGAGAACCACCTCGGGTTCAGATCCCTCAGCATGAATATCCAAATCGAGGATACACACCACATCGACGTCTTCGATGTTGTGGATGGCGGTATGTCGCCGATAGGAGCCCGTCAAAAATGTTTCTTCGTGAGCATCCCTGGTGTCCTCGTCCGTCTTAAGCTCATCCCGGACTTTCTCATGCGCCTTCTTGGCTGTGGTGACAGCGTCATCATCAGGCTCGCACGAGCTTACATATTTGGCGAAGTCTCCTGAAAGCTCCACGCGTTAATCCTTTTCCGGAAGCGCCGGAAGCTGCGATGGGTCGATACCGTAAGCGGCTGCGAATCCCGCGAGGAAATCGCCACAAACGGGGCACTGTTCGTCCCGTTCAAAATAGATGCCGTACCAACGGTTGATCGTCATTTCGTCCCGGCTCTCGCTCAATGGGGGCATCTCGGCATACTGGGTGCCGGGTTCAGGCCGGTTGAGCCAGAGATACCAGGGTGCATCGAAGTCGCGTTTGAGCACATTGAGCGTGGAGGATTTGTCGGCGAGAAGTTCGAGCAAGGCTAGCTTGGCGAGTTGCGTTGCAATGGGAAGCACATCTAAGGAAAGTCCCGGTTCCACCGCTACCGGGCGATCGGAATAGGCGATTGCGTCGGCGTCATCCTGCGAGGATACCTCCACGTCGGATGCTTCTTCCGGCAACGCGGAAACGAAGCACTGTTGACACGGGGACTCCTTCGGACGGACCCGCAAGATCTGGCCACCATAGGCGCGGCGGAACGCACCGCCGTAGACGGCCGGTTTGTTCGCCGATACGCAAAGCTCGTTGATCAGCAACTTGCTTTGGCGGTTGTCCGTTCCGCAGACTACGAGATCGGCCGCCTGCACGAGCCCGGCGATCATCTCGCGGTTCTCGAAACTGACGTCGACCGCATGGACATCGACCTGCGCGTTCGGATTTTTCTCGAGGATGAGATCGCGTGTAACGTTCACTTTGGCGCGGCCCACTTGCGAGATTCCGCCAGGGTGTCGCACCACATTGCCGACTGACAGGCGGTCTCGATCCACGAGCATAAAATGGCCCACGCCGGATTTGGCCAATTCGACCGCGACATGTGCTCCGCCTGTTCCAAGACCGATACACAGGACCGTCCGGTCCTTCAGGATGGTCGTTTCCAATATTCCTGCGCGGCGCAGATCAAGCTGAGGCTCAATATCGGCAAACACCACCTCGCGTCGATCAACGGCAGGCTCACCAGACTCAAATAGCTCTGCCCGATAGGCGATGTTGTCGGGCGATACAAACACATCGGCCCGGTGCGTGGGTTTGTCGGTCGGGGTGATTGAGATCACCATCCCTTCGGGAGGCGAGCCCTGCTGCTGGCCAAACACGAGCGTCGCTGGCGCTTGAGTGCCACTGCCTTGAATGCACAATTCCAACTGAGTGAGCGCGTCGCCATCGTCCCAGGAGCTGAAGTTAACTGGAATTGAGCCGATCTTTGTCAAGTGGGGCCACTTTTCGCGCAACCACCCCGACGAAAGTGTCACGACACCAAACATATCCGCATCGTCAGCCGTGATATTCAGCGCCTTCGCGGTGGTAACCCCTTCGGAAACCGCAACGATCGTGCGCTTCGTCTTGTCATAGACAAGCTTCGACTTGCCGGGTTTCCGCTGGGCGATAGATTGCATCGCTTCGCGGATCATCGAGCGTTGGTCGCCGTTGCTCATGCGGCCTCCTGCATGGTGCCAACGAAGTCAGCAAGATCGCGCCCCGTGGCGAGGTGCTGTTCGTAAGCTTCGAGCCAAAGCATCGCCTTGAGAAAGACCTTCTGCAGGACGATGCCTGCATGCCAGCGGGCGCTGCGCCAATGGCAAATCTGAACCCAACCCGCCGAGTGCGGCTCCAATGTGTGCATCGCGTGAGAGACGCCCAACCCCGAAATGGCTGCACCATGATAATTCAGCAGTGGCTTCGGATCGGTGATGTAGAGTGACGGCCGCTCCGTGGGATAACCGGGCGGGATTATGCAGAAAAGTTGATAGTTCCGACCCGAGCTCGTCGTCGCTGTGCCCGATGCGTTGTACGAATCGTACGTCGCGTAATGATAGACGCCGAACTGCGTAAAACCCTCATTTTGAAGAATTTGGTGCTCAGCCGCCAAGCGTTGCCGTTGTGTCATTGTCCACGTCACGCAGCACCTCTCTCAGCCTTGGCCGCACGATACACCTGCACGATGCCGTTGATGTCGGGAACCATGAGCCCCGATGGCGCCTCAATTTGATCTGCACCGCCGGTTGCCCGGTCAAGGCGATGAACCTCAAGGACACTCATCGGCCATTTCTGGTCGATGGCGAATGCGAGGTGATGCGGCTCCTTTAACCGGGCGACTAGAATTTTTCCGAACGCCGTCGTGTGCTGCTCGATGGGAGCGCCGCTCTCCCGTTCCAGAGCTTCGGCAAGATGCGAGATCGCTCGCTCCCGCGTCGACGGGTCCGCCGCAGGAGTGCCAACGAGAATGGGCGACTCGTCCGCATCGCCGATGCGAACGCGGTCCAGCGCGACGCTCTGCCATTCATTCAGTGCTTGTTCCGGAAATGCACGACGCGCGCTCAAGGCTTCTCGGACCGGACTGCATCCGGCGTAAACCGCAACGCCCATCGCGGACGGTTCGTCCTCATTGACGAGATCGTAGAACCATGGATGAATGCGCACGATGGGCGTTTGGCGAGACCCCTCCGTCGTGACGATGATTTCCACCATCCCGGGAAAGTTGTTACGTTTTCCAAGCTGACGGATGCGCCTGCGATCGCCAGAGCTCGGCGCGGAGAGACCGAGCCGGTGATGGGAATGCCAATCACCGAAGTAGCGGAGCGCCCAATCAGCCGCGAGCGGCTCGCTGAGCTGCCTCAGATACTCGACGTCCAGGCGGAAATGCGCGTTGTCGCGCTGCGCGTTCGGCCCTGCTTTCGTGGCGAGAAAGACGGTCGGGTTAGCTTCCCAACGTCCAAAAAGGTCGCCTCCGGTCTCGACCGTCCACGCCGCAGCTTCAGCGGCAATCGCCCGAAGCTCTGACTCCCAGGTAACAAGCGTTCTGCTCGGCACCTGCCGAACGGAAGGCATTTCGGGCACGCATTCTACCCTGGGCGCGGACGCAGATGGCGCCAGCACCTTGGATTTGCGACGGCCAAGAAAGCTGGCAATCCGTTTGATTACCACTGTGCCTCACACTCATCACGCAACCCAACTCAACCAAGAATCGGGGATCGGCTAAGTCTGCACCATATAGTCGCAAAGAACAATAAGTGAACGAATCTTTTCCACGCAAATCGGGCCTGCTATAATGCTCTGGTGATCTTATGTTTTCTTCGCTCCGGCAAAGGCGGTGAGGCCTGCGGGACCAATGCGCCCTCGCGTCCAGCGCTGGGCGGTGGAGATTGAGATTTACGGCCAATTACCCGCCCTGCTCAGGATATCTGAGAGGGCGGCCGAGCCGCTAGAGTCTAGTGGGATACTGTTGCGGGGATAGGATTTAAACATATGACCTTCAGGTTATGAGCCACTGCCAAGATCGAAAAAACCTGAACGAATTCACGAGTGGCACCTCGTTATGTGCCAAATATGTGCCATGTTTCGTTTGGAAAGCCCTGACAACACATCGATTTATGATGCAGCTGGCTTGCACTCGATGGTCGTCGAGACTGAAGGGGTCCAATCCGCAGGACGATGAAACACCATCTTTCGGTCGCTACCTTTCAGCAACCGGTAATGCGCCCAGGTCATATCCCGGGCCAGCTCTTCGCCGGCATCCGTGATCATGTGCCGCACCCGCGGGAAGTGACCAAACTGGCCCATGAAGTGCCGGTTCATGCCAAGCCGGAAATCCTCGCCCTGTTCGACATTGAGAAATGCGTCGTCAAAATCCGCAAGGACGAGGTTCACGAGGGTCGTTGGATTGACGACGAGATTGTACATAAAGGGCACCATACCCGGCAGCGGCAACCGCAGTGCTGGGTGTTCGGGCGCTCCCGTGACCAGGACGGGTGTGGTCGAGGCCCGCAGCGGCTTAGCCGTACGCACGACCGTTATTCCGCACCCACGATACGCTGCCTCGGTCCAATCGGCTGAGGCAGACATGTAGTTGAAGATTTCCTTGGTTAGACCGGGATTTGCCCGCATCTCCGCGTAGTGTTCCTTCTCCTCGTCGGAAAACGGAATATCGCTGTCGGCTTGACCCGCGAGCTGCGCAAGCTCTGACTGGCTGGCAAGGTAGTGAGGCGTGCGCGCTTCAAGGTGCCGTATCAACGCATAGAGTACCGGCTTGTCGGACCGGTCGAGGGCGTAGGTCCGATCACTCTGAATCTTCGCCCACGTATCGCTTTGCGAAATGGGCGTCTCAACGGAGCGATTGATGGCCTCCTCGACCGACACCGGAATGCCAGCGTAGGAATGAACATAGAGGTCTTTTTCGAAGCCAAGGCGTTCGATAGAGCGCTCTGCCCAAACGGCATAATCGCCGTTCTTGGCGAGCGTCCTGATCTTCTTCCTCTCAGGATCGCAGGCGAAGTTTCGCAAGTAGAACTGCGGCACATAGTGATGATCGCGAGGATTGTTCATAAGACCCTATGCTATCAACGCCACCCTATAACACATTGGTTGAAATGTTCGCAGGGTGCGGTGGCTTCTCCGAGGGCGGCCTATACAATCATTTCGTGGAAGGAGATTCGCATGGAACGCCTATTCGGCCACGAGCGCCTCGCTCAACAGGTTGGAGAGATGGTCGCCGCGCAGGTCTATAAGGGTTCGACTTCAGATTATCGGGGCGCTCTCGGTGGTCAGGTCGGCACGACCGCGATCGAAAATCTCTTTCTCTACGCGCTTGATGCATACTGCGAATATCATTCTTGTGAGCGAGAGCCGGTTCTCATTTATTAGCCGCCGACATCGCAAAGGAGCCGTTCTCAGGGGTCTGCGTCGAGCAGCAGGTCGAGCTGGGTGACTGGCGTGCCGACTTCGTCATTCACGAATACGATTGGACCTGCGAAAAATGGCGAAGCGTCATTGTTGAATGTGACGGTCATGACTTCCACGAACGCACCAAGGAACAGGCGGCGCGCGATCGCTCAAGGGATCGTCGCGCCAGCCTGAGTGGTGCGACGGTCCTTCGCTTCACCGGCTCCGAGATCTGGAATGATCCGCTCGGATGCGCCGAGTAGGTCATGCGCTGGTTCACGGCCGAGAGCATTCGTGAAAAGCCCCAAGGAATATTGCAGGCCGCCGCGCAATAGGCTGAGACGTTCGATGTCGCGGCGAAAATTCGGCATCGCGATTTCAGAGAAAGTCGATGGGCTACTCGACGCCAAATAGAATGGTCTGGCTCTATTTCTCCGCGCTCCAACGGCGCGTACAGGCGATCCAGGCGACCGGAAATGGGGCCGCCCAGGCGGACATAGCGCTTTGCCTCATGCTCACGGTGGCCGTAGTTGAGACCTTTCTGAATTTGTTTTTTAGGGTTGCCGTATCGGAGCCGGCTTTCGCTCAACATAAAGGACGCATTACCCGTGATCTTGAGCGTCGCGCCTCGCTTGATCATAAGTTGCGGAGATGGCCTGAAGCAGTGTTCGGAAGGCCGCTTGATCCCGATGATCCGATCCTCCGGTCGTTCTTTGCATTGAAGGAGAAGCGCAACAGATTGATGCACTTCACGAGCACTCACGAGACGTTTGCCGGCGACGGATTTCAGATTGAAGGATTGACCGATACGTCCGTACTCGATGACCTTGCGCCAACCGATGCGCTAACGGCGCTTCAAGTTGCCGAGGACATGATGCGCTTTTTGCTGCGTCATCGCGGAGTTGCCGAAGCCGCGCTGCCCGCAGCGCTTCACATGTGGACGGGCCAACCGCCATTGGAATGAAATCGGTTGCGGGGACCCGCAACAGACGCCCCCACAGACTTGAGCCGGTTGTGATTACGCTCCGATTAAAATAGCTCAGAATCCTTCATTCCACACTACAAGGAATAGCGGTCTCTTTTCAGATGGCACGAAGTTGCTTGGAAAGCCCAACGTCTGTGAAGGCGTGCTCGGCTACCGTTGTTGCGATCCGCAAGCTTAGCAAGCTCATCGCCCAGCTATTGGTCCTTTGTCCCACTTTACTGACCACTCGCGCTCGCCCGTGATTTGCTCGTAAGTCGCGCCAACTCGGCGATCGCGTGTTCGGGATTGGCCTGGAGCCGCAGGAACGCGTGAGCAATTTTGCCCTCGCAATCGAGCAGGTAGAGTTCGACGCGGTGGTCATTGACTTGGTTGCCGATGTAGTTGACACCCAGGTCAAAAGCGTCAACGACGCCGTCAAACTGGCTAGGCGCGCGCATCATCTTGCAGTCCGCGCCAAAGCGCATGCCTTTAGACTCACCGTATTGGCGCAGCACGGCAGGCGTATCCCGCTGAGGGTCGTACGTGATTGCTGCAACTCTGACCTGACCATCAAGGCCGGCATCCAACAGGCCGTTGTGGATGTTCACGAGGTTATAGATGGTCTGAGCGCACTTTCGCGGGTTCATGCAGGTCGCATAGAAAAACGCCAACGCGCTCGGTTTGCCTCTGAAGAACTGGCGCCACTCAAACCTGCGACCGTCCTGGTCCTCCAGTTCAATCGAGGCGATATCCAGATCCTCTCCAGTCACGGCGCCGGACTCGACCAGCGGCACCGAACAACAGCACGTCCTGGGAAAATCTGCAGCAGATGACCGCAAGGTTTCGACGCAATGGGCGATCGAGGCACGGACTCGCGGATTAAACCGTTTCGAAAAGGTAGAAAGCAGCGTCTCAAGTTCTGGAATTACGTGATGAGCGCTGGCCGCCAGCCAAGCGAGTGTGCCCAACACCTCCAGGAGTGCCGTAGAGAAGCTCGTGAGCGGCCAGCTAACGTCATATGATTCGAAGCTCACCGGCTGGTCGTTCTGCCAGATGTTGTAGATTGAACGGATGAGGTAGTCGGCCAGTCGCGCATCGGGGACCGCCATCCCCCGAACCGCTCGGGCTGCGGCGGCCACCAGGTTCGGATCAAAGGAGGTCTCCAGGACTTCCACGACGTAGGGGACCGCTTGATCCGGGAGACCGGTGTCATGGAATGCCGCCATGGCGTAGGCGCGCATCCTCGCCGCCGAGCTGGCGAAGCGACCTCGAAAAACCTCGTGGCTGACCGACAACAAAGGCACCAAATCCGGTGCGGACTCGCCACCGCGTTGTCGTAGCCGGTCGACCAGGGCGGCGAACGTTTGCTCCGATAGCGATCCGTCCAACCGGGGTAAGCCCGCCTCGATCACCGCGTCAGCACGCATCACTGAACTGTCCTTACTTGTCCGGCAGGATCGGGTTGTTCAGTTGACTGACTGCTTTCTGGAACGCGTCCGAGCCCTCCGCTGCCAGCGAACGTATCAACGTCTTGGTTTCTTCGACCTGGTGCTGGTTCTTGTCCGACTGAATATTGGCGACGCCACTCGCCAGGAACGGCGCAATCTCGCTGGCGGCGCCGTATTGCTCGAGCTTCTGTTTCGCGTAGGCGGTGAAAGCACTTGAATCGACGTTGTTGACAATGTCGGGAATGAGCGCACGCGCGGCCAAAGGCTTAGAGTCGTCCTGGAGGATACCCATCAATACAGCAGCGGTGTCCTTGTCGGCCGGCAAGTGCCGGACCGCTTGAACTAAGCTCTCATCATCCGGCGGGTTTTTGGCAATGTTTAGGAGTAGCGCCTTATCGATGGCCTTTTTGTCCACGCCCAGCATGGCGATGGCCTGAGAGGTAGGAACGGACTTGTCCGCTTCCGGTTTACTCGATTGCAGCTCAGAGCGTAGATGCTGCTGGGCGACCGCGTCCCCTCTAAGCGTCAGATAGGACAGCGCCTGGCGCCGCACCTCGGCATCGGGCGAATTGATCAACCCGCGTAGCGCGTTGGTAAGTTCCGCCGATTGCGTCGGCAGTACCTTGGAGAAGATGCTCACTGCGGCAAGGGTGCCGATGGCATTGACTAGGTCGGCCGCCGGCGTGGCGGGATTCGACAGCAACTTGATAAGCGCCGTGATCCGCTCTTCGCTCCCCGCCAAGTCCAACATTTCCTGGGCGCCTGAATCAGGTTGATCGCCTGCCTTCTGGAGCCGTTGCAGGAGCTGAGCTTTATAGTCTGAGACTGTGGTCATGCGGTTTCTCCTATGAAGTCGCCGAAACGGCAGCTTCAGGAAGTGACTGCTTGGGCGTGGTCGTACGGAACGTCGTCATAGCCGAAGCCCAGATCGTGCTTCGAGTCGTGGTATCCGTATGGGTCGATCGCATGCAGCAGTTGCGGGCTGTTACTTGGAAAATTGGCGACGAGACTCGACTTTGTAAAGTTCGCTTTTCGTGTCCCCGGAGGCCGCAGGTCTCCATCATGGGACGTCCCTCCATCCCAGGGCCACTGACTTGCGTCGATTATCTCCCACGCCGCGGCTGTATCCCCCGCCTTCTGGTAGGGATAGCTGCGTTTGTCATTCCAGTCGTCGCGTTTGAACACGCTCTGCCAGCGGGCCCAGAGACGATCGACATTGCAGTGCAGTAGAAAGAATAAAGGGTCTTCCGGGGCCGTCGGGACGTTGTTGAGGCGACCGTTAAAGCTCATATGGGCGGCGCCGTGCGGGCTGCCTTCCATTCGGGCGAACCCCGGCGGGGGCTGAGCCGAACTCCCGAGAGTGGCCTTTTCGGGATTTTCGGGAGGCACACCGCCGCCCAGCTTCAGTGTTGCGTCTTCGTCAGCAAGGGTGAAATTGATAACACGGCCGGAATTGGGGTCCACAAGGATCACTCCATTTGCTGCGTCCGTTTGAGGATTGAATCGCGCGGTTCGCGGTATTCCTTGCACATCGCCGATCTGCCAAAGGCGAAGAAAATTATTTAGGGCGAAGCGCGCGGGGGGCGTAGTGGCTCCACTATCGAGCTCTCCTCCTGGCTCCCGGCTGTCCCTGGGTATCCGATCAATGGCGCCCATGAAGTCCTCCGTGAACACGTTGGGCGCCGGATTATCAAATTGCCAATACGGCAGTGTCACCGTGGGCCTGACAGCCTGGAGCTGCCTTTCCAGATCCACAAGGTAGAGACGGTGCCAGGGCAAAAAGTGAGAATCTCCATGTTCAGAAGCTATCGCTCCTTCGACGTGCATTGCGACGAAGTCGGAGACGTAGATTCCGCGGCCTGGACCCGGCGTCGGGTCAGCATCCACCTGAATTCCATTCAGTTTTGCCAGCGCGAACAAGAAGTCCCCGCGGGCCTTATCGCTCAATTCGTTCGCATTCCGCCGCACTCGAATCATGATGTCGACGGACGCCACGACGTTGCCGGGGTCGCTAACCCATCGGGCCTCGACGGTTACGTCCTTACCGTCCACACTCGCTCCGTTGTGCCGTTGGCCGGGCTGGAACGCGCCGGCTATGAAAATCGTCCGCTGTTGACCTGCAGGCAGATCAATGTCGATTTGCGATTGCGGCGGCTGGTCGCGTCCTTGCAGAAAAACGACCTTGGCTACCGAGCCGGCCGCGGAATGGGAACTCAATCGGAGAGTTCCGGTGGTGCCATCTGTCGAATTGACGACATCCAGGGGTACGGGGGTCCAGGCAATATAGCCGCTGTCCGGAGAATTGGAGCCGTATGGTCGTAACGAAACTGACATTTTTGTGCACTCCCGAGAAAATTGAAAATCGGGGCTCCGACGAGCTATTTTTCGACGGCCGTTGACGCGGGTACAAGGCCTACGATGACCCTCTGTTTGCCATAGGCAATCGAGATGCCATAAGGGCACGACATGAAGTCCGGATCGGAATAGCTAACCGGCATGAGCGTAAGCAATTGGGTCACGTTTCCGGCAGGAGGCGTGGCAACGAGTTCCAATTCGTGAATAGTTGGCGTCGCCTGCGGCGTAACCTTCTTCACCGTGAGCTGATAGCCGGGCGTGGGGGCAATAAACTGGCCGGTCACCAGCAATGATTTACAATCGGCACCGTCGCCCAACGTGTAGGTCGCCGAAAAAGAGGCCTGAACCAATCCCACTGTTTGCGCAAAACTAGGGACGCTCATCACCAGAATGAGCGCAGCGCCGACCGACACCCGCTTCATATCAACACCTTTCGCTGGTCATCAGCAATAAGCTCTCAGAAAAATGCAATTAGTGCTTGTTCTATCTGTATACTCTACCATAATTGATATGCACGCAATAGGCGAGCTGAGGCCGTTCGACGCAGCACTTCGATTTGCGAAGCTACCGAGCCTCCTTAAGCCGGCTTGCTCCATTGCGGCTGCCATTCGCTTGTGAAGGATTCGGCACATGGCCAGTTCAAGTTTAGTCGGTTCCTGGACCTATCGGAGTTTCCGCAATGACTCGAGGCCGGTCGATGGCGATCCACAAAAAGCGCTCGGACTCTTCTTCGCCGAGGCCGAATTTCGTTTCGAGGCGATCTCTAACACGACCTTCAAGGGCGTGATCGATTGGGGCAGTGGCGGGCTGGATCTCTCCGGGGAAATCAGACCGGGTAACACTGATACTCCTGTCGCCTTTGCGATCGTCGGCGTCGGCCGACCAGGCAGCCAAACAGACGGTTGGGAATACGACTACAATGGCTGCGTGGCATACAAGTGGCCCGCCGGCGTCGAGCAGGTCCCTGCGCTGGTCGGATCGCTAATACGCGCCAAACCTCACAATGGAACACCGGCGGGCTACACCGCGTCTTTCGTCGCCGTGCGCAAGCCATAGACACGCGAGGTGCAAGACGATGAAGTTGGGAATTTCAGTTTATCAGGATGTCAATTTTCTGAACGTTGCCGCCCCCCTTGGGTCTCGGGCGGACAGCCCGTGGCACTGGAGGCAATCATGCGAGACCGCGACTCGGCTTATCTATAAAATATCTGCGACAGATCGCACCGAAGGCAACATGGATTTGCTCGGTGTGCGAGGGCGCGCTGCTGCTGGGAAGGGCCGGCCTACTCGACGGCCATGCAGCAACGAGGCATTGGTGGGCATTCGTCAATTGTTTGGAGAAATTTCCGGCGATCGATGTCGGTTACCGAGCACAAGCGCTTTGTCGTTTCCGATAAGCGGCTGACGGGCGGTGGCATCTCGTCGAGACCGGATGAGTCGTTGGAGCTAATTCGGCTGCTCTTCGGGGCCGATGTCGCTGAGGGGTGTTCAACGTACCACGCAGTACTTTCCCAAGCCACCCGTGCATGCGCAACTGCCGACGACCGCGCCGGTTTGTCGGATGGTGTGGGACTAGGGCTGCTTCTGTTTAGAAAATACTCGTGCAGTTGTCAGCGGCGTGGCGCACTATTTTGAAGGAAGGCGATATGTCATTCACGCGACAAAACGCTTTGGAATTGGGTGGGAATGCCGATCCGATTTTGCGGCATTCACGCGGTGTTCTGTTGAAGAAGGCGCGCGCATTTATTGTGGCAACAGCGCGCATCAGCGTGTTCAGGCAAGCCGATTGAGCGGAGTCAACCGATGTGGCACGCTAGGCGTCGGATCGATGCGCTGCTCGCTATTCTTGGATCGACCAGTGTGATTGCGTGGTCAGTGCTGGGGCTTCACGAGAGCGGCCTGGCGTTGCCCGCCTTCTGCTCCGCCGAAACGTCGCGGGCAATGCCATTCTCGGTGTCATTTGACCATGCACTGCTGCTTAATTCCCCGGCGAAGCTCGCTGCCGGCTGGGCGTTGATGATAACCGCCATGATGTCGCCGCTGTTGATCGAGCCGCTCCGGCATGTTCGGAAGCGCAGCTTCGCGAAGCAGCGCGCGGAGGCGATGCTGCTCTTCGCCGCCGGTTATATGGCGGTTTGGATGGCAGCGGGATTGGCGTTTCAGCCTGCCGCGCTCGCCGCGCGGTGGGCCGAGCCCGCACCACTCCTCGGCTGCGCAACAGCCGTAGCATTGCTGTGGCAGGTATCCCCGGCTAAGCAGTGGTGCCTGAACCGCTGCCATCGCCGGCCGCATTTCGCCGCGTTTGGCGCAGCTGCCCATCGTGACGTTTTTGGTTGCGGGCTGGCGCACGGTGCGGCATGCGTTGGGGCATGCTGGGCGCTTATGGTGCTGCCGCTGTTACTGGTGCAGGCTCACCTTCTGGCGATGGTCGCCGTCACGCTGTTTATCCTGGCCGAAAGGCTCGATCGAAAGCCTCGCGCCCCTCGCTTGGCGCAGGCAAGGCCTCGGCAGGGAGCTGCGCATCAGTGCAATGCAGGCGCACACGCATTGGACTCCGGAGAGCACCATTAGCGAGGTTTTGCCATGAAGCGCGCGACATGGACCGATCCGAGGCCAGCGAACAAGGAATACACGCAAGCGAGGGGCGGTATCCTACTTGCGGATACCGGGCTTGAGCAATGAGTTCGGAATTAGGGATCGATTGTGACGGTACCCTTCATGTGAAGCGGATGGACTTGGCAAGTATAGGGAATAACCGTTCCGGGCTTTCCTTCAATCTTCACCGGAGAAGAAGACTTTCCGGGGTCTACATAATCGGTATCGAACGTCGTCCCATCGTCCGAGGTCGCCGTGTGTTGATCGCCACCGGCGGGCTCCACGTTCTTCCAGACGATTTCATCGCCCGATTTTACATGGATATCCTTCGGATCGAAACGGTCAGCAGGGGTGGGAGTCATCTGTACAACGTGCTGGGCCATAAACAAGTTCTCCTATGGTTTTATGGTGATCTTCTCCATCATGCCCCGATCCTCGTGGCTTAACACGTGACAGTGCATCACAAAGCTTCCTGTAAAATCCAGATACCGTGTCCATATCGGCTTTGGCGCCTCGCTATTGATAATTATCAGCGTATCTCGCCAGATCCTCTTATCCGTAACGCTATCCGGCTCAGCGCGATCAACCTGAAATGGATTGACGTGGATGTGAAAGACATGCGCCTCGCCCACGCCGTCAAGGAGCCACTTCGAGGTCTGGTTTAGTTGAAAGGTCCGGCCGGTATCGGGCATGAAGACCTGATCGCCACGAGGGCCAGCAAGAAACCGTTGTTCGCAATCCGGAGTGCCCGGCAGGCAATTTGGTGGGGCACAGAGGCCGGTATTGGAGTCGCAGCGTCGACCCCTCATGTTGAAGAGTACCTCTTCCGGGGGCAGCTTGATTTCGGTGTCGCTAATCGGTTTAAACTCCGGAACGGCCTTTTTCAGTTGATCAGGGGTCGGCAATTTCATCTCCAGCGGATCGCCCTCGACAACAATGCGGGCAATAAGGTCTCCGGGACTAACCTCGATCCGCTGCGGAAATCGCGCAATGATATCTTGAGGGGTTTCATCTTGATTTCGAACGGCGGACAACCGCGCCGCCGACCGCAGACTCTTGAATGAGGCGAGCAAGGGAAGAGGCTTGGCGCGCAAAGAGTAGGTTCCCGGCGCCCCGGCTTTTACAAGCACGTCGGTGCGATTTCCCGGACCGAGTTCGACTTGGTCCCATGGCACAATGCGGTCGAGAGAGATGCCGTCTACAGCGACTTCATAGAGTTTGTGTTCATCGAGGGCGAGATCTATTCTTTCCGAAATTCCGGCGTGCACGAATCTCCACCGCTGAACCTCTCCCGGACGCAGCTTCAGGGTAGGAACGGCCTGACCGTTGACCGTGGTGTCTCTTGCCCACTCCGGATGATCGATGAACCCGCTCTTGAAATCCTCCAGTTTTCCGTCCGGTCCGAATACCAACTGCTGAAGCACGAATATCCGCTCTTCGGCGGCGGCGATTTCCGGAATGGTCTTCAGTTCGCCATTGGTTGCACCGCCGCCCTCGATGACCAGCGCTCCCGACATTCCGCTCGACACCTGAACCGCGGTCGATCCGTGCAGATGGGCGTGATACCAAAAGGTGCCCGAGGGATGGTTAAGTGGAATCTTGATCTCATAGTCCTGCGTAGCACCCGGCGCGATTTCGACAAAAACATTGTCGCTTTCTGGCTTGCCTAGAGGTCCGTTCGGGGCGACATGCAAGCCGTGGGTGTGCAAATTCGTAATATTGAAGCTGAAATGTCCGGCATGGCCCGCAGGGGCCGGATGCTGCGGGAAATCATCGCCGACGGCGCGGTCTGGAAGATTGTTGGTAAGCCTGATGTACAATGTATCACCCGGCTTGGCCTTGATCGTATCCCCGACAAGGAAGTCTCGTTGCACATTTGCGGGCGAGTTGTAGGATCTGAGACTTACCTTGCAGCCCGCAATGGTGGCCGTTACGAACTCGGCGGACAGTTCGTACGGCTTGTCCTTGCTGATCGGCTGAACGACTTTCGCGGACTTGAAGGGTTGGTGAATGAGTGGCGGATTTAGCGTGTCCCAGTGGACACCCGGCGCACAGGTGGGATCGGCCTGAGCGGCGGCCGTGGAGACGAAACCCGCTTGCGTAACCGCAGATGACACAAACGCAACCACGGCGAGCAGCGGACCGTATCCTGAAAGAATTACCGTCCCTAAAACTATTCTGCCAAAATTTACGAGCATCGAAGAGCCTCTGCTCCATTTTGAATCTAATAACCGAAGCAAACGCCATGGGTAGCGTTCGAAGTATGACAAGCAAGACGAAACATTTTCGCAACAATTCAAATGAATAATAGAAATTGCAAAGTTAGTAGATACAACTAATTGAGGCAAGGCAAGGCTGAACTCAGCCACAGCCCAATGAGTGGTCGATTGCGCTCC
This sequence comes from Bradyrhizobium nitroreducens, assembly GCF_002776695.1. Taxonomy (GTDB): domain Bacteria; phylum Pseudomonadota; class Alphaproteobacteria; order Rhizobiales; family Xanthobacteraceae; genus Bradyrhizobium; species Bradyrhizobium nitroreducens. Next base: position 4,228,149 of record NZ_LFJC01000003.1, on the reverse strand, counting down.
TTCAAACCGCCTTTGCGCGGTCCGGTGGTCGGAAGTCGGGTCTGTGGGCATGATCTGGGATAGGATTTGAACCTATGACCTTCAGGTTATGAGCCTGAAGATCAGGGGGATTCTCGCGGCCAGCAATCTACGTCCCGCCCTAGAGAAGAAGGGTCTGGGTTGGACCCCAGACCCCGTGCCCTTCTGAGAAGAAGATGTTTTAGCGGTTGCCGATCCTCTCCTCGATCCAGGCTTCCACTTCTTCCGCGACCCACGCCACTCGACAGGCGCCGAGCGTTATCCGCTTGGGAAATTGGTCGGCAGCTTCGAGCCGCGCAATGTGCGCGGGGCAGTAGGGGACACCGTAGATCGACTTGAGTTCCTTCTTTGAGACTAGCTTCCGTATCATTGCAAATCCCTCGTCAAAGGGACGTTGCAACGCCCGGTTAGCCCTGGGCAATACAGAGCATAGGTGTAAATGTGGTGCGTCGCAACCTAAACATAGCGCTTCATGCCGCCCGCCGGGCCGGCTTCTTTCCTTTGAAGCTGTCCAAAAGGTCGGCCCAATCCTGCATCAATTGGGTTCGTTCAGGCAGGTAAAGCGACCGGTTGTAGATGCGGCGGATTTCGTTTTGATCTTGATGGGCAAGTGCGGCCTCGATCACGTCACGGTCGAAGCGGCGGCCGTTCAAGATGGTGCTCGCAGTCGCGCGGAAGCCGTGAGCCGTCGCCTTGTCTTGCGGATAGCCCATGTTTCGGAGAACAGAGTTAAACGCATTTTCCGACAGCGGTTTCTTGTGGGATCTGAGCGACGGGAAAACCAATTCGTGTTCCTCGTTGAGCGGCCAGACCTCCTTGAGGACCGCCAGGGCTTGGCGCGATAGAGGCACATCATGCGGCTCACGCATCTTCATCCGCTCGCCTGGAATGCACCACAAGCGCTTTTCAAAGTTTACTTCGGTCCGCTTCATGCCCCGCACGTCGCCCGGCCGCGTCATCGTGAGGATCAGGAATTTGAAGGCGGCTTGGACAATGGGCCAGCCCTCGTACTGGTCGAGCCCGGTGAGAAACGCGCCAAGCTCCTTTTCGTCGGTGATGGCTGCGCGGTGTTTGACCTTCACTTTCAACAGCGCGCCGCGGAGTGGATAGGTGGGGTCGGTTTCTGCGCGGAGTGTCGCGATGGCATAGCGGAAGACGGCGCCGACAACGGAGCGAAGGCGATGAGCGGTGTCTCTCCGGCCGCTCGTTTCGATCTTCTTGAGAAGGTCGAGCACTTCGACGGGCCTAATCTCGGCGATCGGCCGGTTCCGAATAGGGCCCGCGAGGTCTTGCAGCATCCAGCGGTTCTTGTTGAGGGTTTGTTCGGCCGCGTCGTTCCTCTTCAAGTTGGCAAGGTATTCATCGGCGACCGCACCGAAGGTGTTCTGTGCGGCCGCTGAGTTGGCCAGCTTTTCGAGCTTTCTAGTGAGTGACGGATTTATTCCGGCCGCCAGTTGCTCCTTGATCCGGTCCCGTTTTCTTCGCGCCTGGAGCAAGGAGACGGCAGGGTAAGGGCCGAGCGACATCATGTTGGCCTTGCCGCCGAACCTGAAGCGCAACCGCCATTGCTGGCCGCCCTTCGGGTGAATTCGCAGGTGCAAACCGTCGCCATCCGACAAGAGATACGGCTTGTCTTTCGGCTTCGCTCTGTCGATGGCGAACTGAGAGAGACTCATGTGAGTACGCCTCCTCGCGATCCCGTTTTGTACTCGCGAAGTTACTCACATTCGGGGGAGAAAGCCAGAGTCGCGATGCGTCAAAGTGGCGTGAAGAAATCTCAGAAGTGCCTGTCTTCCAAGGGTTTCTGAGAAACTATGAGTCGCTATGCGAAGTGCTTCTGGTGCCCCTGGCCGGAATCGAACCAGCACTCCTTGCGGAACTCGATTTTGAGTCGAGCGCGTCTACCAGTTCCGCCACAGGGGCCCTCGGTCGGCCCTTGAAGGGAGCGTCGCGAAGCCGGCGGACTATAGCCATGGACAAAGCGGGGTCAACCCGCGCCAAAGTGATCCCGGCCGTTCTCGACAGCCGCATGGACCGGAGCTAGAGCCTTGGGGCGAGAGACCTGCGAAAGAGGCCGCCGTGACCACCCAGAGTGCCGCCATACCTGCATTCAGGCCGGGGGCCGCGAGCCCCGCGCTGACGGCCTCGCTGCTCGTCACGCTGATCGCGGCCGCCACCATCGCGGGCGCCTGGTTCTTCCAGCTCGTGCTGGAGATCCTGCCCTGTCCGCTCTGCCTGGAGCAGCGCTACGCCTATTACCTCGCAATCCCGCTCGGTGTGCTCACGGCGGCTGCGGCTCGAAGCGGCGCGCCGCGGCCGCTGCTGCTGGCGGGGCTTGCGATCCTCGCGCTGGTGACGCTCGCCAATGCCGGTCTCGGCACCTACCATTCCGGCGTCGAATGGGGATTCTGGAAAGGGCCGACCGATTGCACCGGTCCCGTCGTCAATCTCGGCAATGCCGGTGATCTCTTTTCACGGCTCGACACCGTGAAGGTGGTGCGCTGCGACGAGGTGCAGTGGCGCTTCCTCGGCCTCTCGCTCGCCGGCTACAATGTGCTGATCTCGCTGCTGATGGCTGCGATCGCCGCGTGGGGATTTGTCCGGACCGCGAAGCGCTAAAGCTCAATCGTCCACGTCGTCCTGCGTGCGTCCGAACAGATGCACGATGCCCGGCGTTGCGATCGTCACGAACACGAACCGCGACAGATGATGGGCCCCGACGAAGATCGGGTCGATGTGCAGCGTCAGCGCCAGCGCCAGCATGGCGTCCATCGCGCCGGGCGCGAAGGCGACGACGACGTCGGAGAATTTGACCTGCGTGGTGAGCGCGACGATGCCGACGAAGACGGCGGAGACGGCGATCGCCACCGTGAACGAGCCCAGCGCCGCGTTGATGTGGCCGGCGAGCGTCTTGATCCGCATCCGCGCGAACCGGCTGCCGATCAGCGCGCCGATCCCGACCAGCGCCACGCCGCGCACCCAGTCCGGCAGGCCGCCCTCGACCCAGCCGGCGCCGTGCAGCACGCTGGAGGCGATCATGGCGCCGAACATCCAGCTCGCCGGAAACTTGATTAGCCGCAGGAGCAGCGCCATGGCGAGCGAGGCGCCGACCAGCTCCACGAGATCGAGCGGCGAGGCGATCGTCGTGGTCAGCGACGGCGCGGCGGAAGGCGCGACGCCTGCAAGCGCGAGCACCATCGGGAGAGCCGCGGTGAGGATGATGACGCGCATGGTCTGCACCACCGCGATGCCCGGCAGGTCGGCGCCGCGCTCGACCGCCAGGATCGTGATCTGCGACAGCGCGCCGGGACTGCCGGCCAGGAAGGCCGAGGTGCGGTCCCAGCCATGGACTCGCTGGAGGTAATAGCTGGAGCCGAAGGTCGAGCAGAAGGTTGCGAGCGCAAGCAGCCCGATGGTGACGGGATAGGCGCCGACCTGCTGCAGCAGATGGCGCGAGACCACCGAGCCCAGCGAAATGCCGAGCAGCACCAGCACGGTCTGGGTCAACAGCGGCGGCAGTGCCAATTGGCGGCCGGCGATTGCGGCAATCCCGACCGCGATCATCGAGCCTGAGATCAGCCCGCCGGGCAGGCCGGCGAGGAGAAACACCAGGCCGCCGGCCGTGCCGATGACGAGCGTCTCCGCCGTGCTCAAGAGCTTGGCACGGCTCGGCCATTCGAACGGCAGGGAGGCGACGATTTGCTTCACGCCGCCTTATCGCAAATCAGCGGGAGGCGCACAATTGCAGGCTCGTCATGCCGCAATGCGCGCGGCTCCCGGTGACGCGCGCGGAGGACCCGCGAGGGGATTACCTCTTGTCGGCGGCAGGGGCGGCGGGCGCGGCGGTGCCGGCCCTCGCTTCCTTCTTGCACTCGCGACGGAATTTCTTGCGCTCCTTGCCCTTCAGCCCCTTGGCGTCCGCCTGCTTGGAGCACTCGATCGACTCGGCCGTACGCTCCTTCGTTGCCTTCTTGTCGATGGTGGTCGCCGTATCGGTCTTGGCCGCCGGCGCGGCGGTCTGCGCGAAGGCGGCGCCGCTGGCGAGCAGCGAGGCGAGGACGACGGCGGCGAGGCGAGAGGCGAGGGTCATGGTGTTGCGCTCTTTGCGAGATTGCGAAGGGCTGCGAACCTCGGCTCGCCTTGCTGAACGCGACATGAATAAATCCGAACGAGGCGCTCACTATATTTTGGCGGCAGAGGCGATCGCTTTCTTGTCGCGAGCGGCCGGCACGCTAGGATAGCAATTCTCGTTTCACTTCCCCGTCGGGGGAAGACCAAGGAGGAGACCCAAGGGATGACCATCCAATCGAAACTGCTGTGCGCGATCGCGTTGTCGGGATTTGCTGCGCTCGCGGCGTCGGCGCCGGCGCAGGCGCTGACCTCGCAGGAGTGCAGCGCGAAGTACCAGGCGGCCAAGAAGGACGGCTCGCTCGGCACCATGAAGTGGAATGACTTCCGCAAGGCCCAGTGCGGCGCGGACGCAACGCCGCCCGCCGCGCCAGCGGCTGCTGCGCCGACCGCAGCTGCGCCCGCAGCTCCCGCCGAGCCGAAGCAGGCGAAGAAGGAGGCGGCCCCGGCTGCCGCACCTGCCCTGCCGGCCGGGCCTGCGATCTATCCGAACGCGGTCGATCCGAAATACGCCAAGGAAACTCCCGGCAAGGCTCGGATGCATACCTGCGTCGACCAATACAACGCCAACAAGACCACCAACGGCAATGGCGGTCTGAAGTGGATCCAGAAGGGCGGCGGCTATTACAGCGAATGCACCAAGAAGCTGAAGGGCGCCGCCTGAGCCTCGAATTGATACGATGGCCGGAGCAACGCTCCGGCCATCTCGTCTAATCGAGTAATTTCTCCGCCGATTTCGCCACCAGCTGCGATCGCTTGCGCGGACCGCGCTCGACGAACAAGAGGCTCTGGCCGAAGATGAAGCAGTAGAACAGGAAGGCCTGCGCCTCGGCCTCCTCGGCCGCAAGTCCGGTGGCGCGATAGAGCTCGGCGACGTGCTTGAGTCGCGCTGCATCGACGCCCGCCACCGCCGATGCGGCACTCTCGTCCGAGCGGGCCCATTGCCGGATCGCGAGCTCGATCGCCATGGCTTCCGGATTGAGCCGCTCCGAATAGAGCTGGATCACCGCCTTCAGCCGTTCGCGGGGCTCCTGGCCGTCGAGGCGCGTCTGCTGTGCGATCGATGCGGCACGCCCCTCGCGCCAGCGCTGTAGCATGGCATCGAGCAGCGCGGCGCGGTCGGCGAAGCGGCGGTAGAAGCCGCCCTTGGTGACGCCGAGATTCTTGGCGAGCACCTCGACCCTGACACCCTCGACTCCCGAGCGGGCGAGCTCGGCAAACCCCGCCTCGACCCATACATCGCCCTTGCCGTCGCTCATGAAGCGAGCTCTCCGATTCTTGATACGGTGCCGTATTGCTAACGCGGGAATGCCTTGATACGCTACCGTATCAATCGCCGAAGGGCGCAACCGCGAGAGTTTCCCGAGCCCGCTCCCGATGCCGGCCGAGGGTGCAGGTCATGTCCGCGTTCCAGCCGAAAAATCCGGATTACCGCACCGCCGCCACCGCGATGTTCGCCGCCCAGCCGGCGATGGGCACGCTGGGCATTTCGATCGTCGATCTCGCCCCCGGCGCGGTCGAGCTGGTGATGCCGCATTCGGCCGCCTTCACGCAGCAGAACGGCTTCATCCATGCCGGCATCATTACCGCAGGTCTCGACAACGCCTGCGGCGTCGCCGCCTTCAGCCTGATGCCGCGCGAGGCCGACATCCTCACCGTCGAGTTCAAGACCACGCTGCTCGCCCCCGCCCGCGGCGGGCGGTTCGTGTTCAAGGCCGAGGTCGTCAAGCCCGGCCGCACGCTCACCTTCTGTGAGGCCAGAGCGTTTGCCGAACACGAAGGCAAGACGGGTTTGATCGCCACCATGACCGCGACGCTGATGGCGATGCTGCCTCGCAATGCTGCCTAGCGTGTGCCGCGCGCCTCCCACGCAGGGCGGCGATTGACAAGCCTGTCGACGCATCCCTTGATGCGAAGATCATGCTTGCGAGTCTCGGCCTCATCCTGCTGTGCCAGTTGATCGGCGAAGCCGTCGTGCGCGGCCTCGGCCTGCCGTTGCCGGGACCGGTGCTCGGCCTGCTGCTGCTCCTGGTGCTCCTCCTCGCTCGCGATCGTTTCGCGTTGCTCGCGTGCGGACCGCTGCGCAACGCCGGCGTCGAGACGGCAAGCAAGGGCCTGCTCGCGCATCTGTCGCTGCTGTTCGTCCCGGCCGGCGTCGGCGTCGTGCAGAAGCTCGATCTGCTCGCGTCCCACGGCATCGCGATCGTCCTGGTGCTCGCGCTGTCGGTGATCGTCACGCTGCTGGCGACGGTGCTGACCTTTCGCCTCGTCAGCCGCCTGTTGCGGCAACAGGATGCGCGATGAAGGACAATCCATTCTCGCTCTGGGTCTATCTCTCGCAGTCTCCGCTGCTGTGGCTGACCGTGACGCTGCTGGTCTATGCGACCACGGACGCGGTGTCGCTGGCGACGCGGCGCCATCCGCTGGCCAATCCCGTGCTGCATGCGATGTGGATCATCGGTGCGTTCCTGCTGATGACCGGCACCTCCTACACGACCTATTTCGCCGGCGCGCAGTTCGTGCACTTCCTGCTGGGGCCCGCCACCGTCGCGCTCGCCGTGCCGCTGTACGAGAACCGCAAGCGCGTGGTCACCTCCATCGTGCCGATGCTGGTGGCGCTGCTCGCGGGATCGGTCACGGCCGTGGTCTCGGTGGTGCTGCTGGCCGAGCTCGCCGGCCTTCCCCGCGACGTCGTGCTGTCGCTGGCGCCGAAATCGGTCACCGCCGGCGTTGCCATGGGGATCGCCGAATCCATGCATGCCGATCCTTCGCTCACGGCGGTGGCGGTGATCCTCACCGGTATCATGGGCGCCATCATCGTGACGCCGCTGATGGACCGCACCGGCATCACCGATTACCGGGCGCGCGGATTCGCGGCGGGCCTTGCCGCGCATGGTATCGGGACCGCGCGCGCCTTCCAGGTCGACGAGATCGCCGGCGTCTTCTCCGGTATCGCCATGAGCCTGAACGCTTTGGTGACCTCGTTCCTGGTCCCCTTGGCGGTCACGCTGCTGGTGCGATGACATCGCCGCCGCGACCCTCTATATGACCAGTAACAATTCCCGGTCCCGAACCGTATTCGGGGGATGGGGCCGAAATGGGACGAGATATGGCTGGACTTAAGGATAAGGGCCTCATGCCGACGCGGCGCGCAGCGTTGACGCTGATCGGGGCCAGCGCTTTTGCGGCGGGCGGGATCACCGCGGTGCTGGCCGCCCCCGGCGACGATGAAGTGCTGACCGAAGCCAAGGTGCTGCGCGATCCCGACACGCCCGTCGCCGGCAATCCCAACGGCAACATCACCATCGTCGAATGGTCCGATTACAATTGCCCCTATTGCCGCAAGCTTGAGCCCGAGCTGCGCCAGGTCGTCCAGGACGACGGCAAGGTGCGGCTGGTGATGAAGGACTGGCCGATCCTCGGGCCGGTCTCGGTCACGGCGGCGCGAACCGCGCTCGCGGCGAAGTTCCAGGACAAATATCATCAGGCCCATGACGCCATGATGGGCGTCAGCTCGCGCCTGACCGAGCCCCGCATCAACGAATTGCTGGCGGCCGCCGGCGTCGACATGGATCGCCTGAAGCGCGATCTTGCCGGTCATGGCAGCGACATCGATGCGCTCCTCAAGCGCAACAACGAGCAGGCCGAAGCCTTCGGCTTCCGCGGCACCCCGGCCTTCATCGTCGGCAAGTACCGCGTTCCCGGCGTGCTCAGCATGGCCGAGTTCGAGCAGGTCATCGCCGATGCCCGCAAGGCCAAGATGAACTGATACGCGCAGCGTTGACCGCAGCCGACACAAAGGCGCCGCCGCGAGTTCGCGACGGCGCCTTGTTCATGATACCGCGTCGTTACTTCGACGAGATCCGGACCCAGTCCTTGTGCGCGCGATCGCGCAGCGCATCCCAATCCGCCTTCGCGACGTCCCAGTTCACGATGGTGCGATTGCTGGTTGCGACCTCGCCATTGGCGACGGATGAGGTCTGCATGGAGTCATAGACGTAGACGCCGCCGGCAAGAAGCAGCGCGCCCAAAATCATTCCAAAAAACGTCCTCATAGCGAACCTCCGGTGACGCGCCGATAACGTCGGCGCGGCACGATGGTTCCGCGGCCATGCGGCGCATCTAAGGACAGGTTGTTCATTTTCCATTCAGCCACCGCACCAGCTCCGCATTGATCTCGCGCGGATAGGTGTGGCTGAGGCCGTCGATCTCGCGATAAATGACGTCGGCGCCGGCGGCCGCGAGCGCCGCCTGCGTCTGGCGCGCGGTCTGCACCGGAAACATCCAGTCAAGCTTGCCGTGGGTGATGAAGATCGGCAGCCCCTGCAAGCGCGTAGCGTCGGCCATCTCCGCCATCAGCGGATGGAACGTCGCCGCAACAGGCGCAAGATGCGTGAAGGGCGAGGCGCCGTCGAGCCCGCTCACGTAACAGAAGGTGCCGCCGTCGCTCATGCCGGTCAGCAGCATGCGTGAGGTGTCGATGGTCCAGCGGCCGCGCACGCTCTCGAGGATGCGCATGAGATTGGGCGTATCGGCATCATCGCCCATCAACGCCCAGGTCGGGCCGGTCGCGGTCGGCGCCACCAGGATCGCACCAAGGCTGCGGGCGTCGCGCAGCCAGCTCCACAGAAAGCCGCGTCCGTTGCCGCTGCCGCCATGCAGCGCCATCACCAGCGGCATGGCGTGACCTGGCGTGTAATATTCGGGCACATAGACCGAGAAGCCGCCGCGGCTGCCGGGTTCGTTGTGATCGTGGAAGATGCCGGTATCTTCGCTCGCGCCGGCTTCGAGCCGCGACAACAGATCCGCATTGTCGCGATTGGCGGCGTTGAGGAAGAAGCTGCTCACCGGTGGAAACTGCTGCGACAGCGGATAAAGCGCCTCCTGCGCGCGCGGAAGATGGCGCAGCGCACGGAAAACCGCGACCAGATCGCCGTTGCCGCGCTCGACCTCGCGGATGCCGGCAAAGGCGGCGAGCGTCTCGTCGCAGGTCCGATCCAGTCGTGCGCGCAAGTCCGCGAACTGCTCCGGCCAATCCCCGGTCGATACCCGCGCCGCCCGCAGCGCCTCGTCCGGTGTGCCGACTGCGCTCATGACGGAGGCAAAGGCCGGCGGATGCAGATTCCGCTGGAAGAACCCAAGCGCCTCCAGCGCGTTCAGCAGCGGCGGCAGCACGGCCACGATGTCGTCGATCACGGCCTCGCTCATCGCGGCTTCCTCGAGCTTGGGATCAATGCAGCTTCGGCGCCTTCAGAAGCTTGAAGCGGTCGGTCGAGGTCACCGTGACGTCGAAGGTGACGCCGTGGTGGTGCACGGTCAGCGGCACGTCGACGCCGGCGGCGCCGAGGGCCCACATCTTCTTGTAGAATTGGGTCTGGCTCGTGACCTTGTCGCCGTTGACGGCGAGGATGACGTCGCCGGTCTTGAGCTCGGCACGGGCGGCGGGGCCGTTGGTGGAGATTCCGATCACCACCACGCGGTTATCGATCTCGGTCGAGAACAGCCCGAGCCAGGGCCGCGCCGGCTTGTTGACGCGGCCGAACTTGCGCAAGTCGTCCAGGATCGGCTTCAACAGGTCGATCGGCACGACCATGTTGACGTGCTCGGCCTTGCCGTCGCGTTCGCGGTCGAGCTGAAGCGAGCCGATGCCGATCAGCTCGCCGCGCTCATTGAGCAGTGCCGTGCCGCCCCAGTTCGGATGCGCGGGATAGGTGAAGATGGCCTCGTCCAGTAGATATTCCCAATAGCCGGCGAATTCCTGCTTGGCCACGATCTGGCTCGCGACCGAGCGCGTGCGGCCGCCGGCGCCGCCGACCACGACGCGGTCGCCGACCCGGGTCTCCGCCGAATTGCCGAGCGGCAGCGGCTCGACGTCGAGCTCACCGAGAGCCTGTACCAGGCCGAAGCCGGTGACGGAATCGAAGCCGAGCGCATGCCCTTCGACCACCCGCCCGTCGGCGCGGTGCAGCCACACCGATTCCGCCTCGGTGATGAGATAGCCGATGGTGAGCACCAGCCCGTCGTCGATCACGACGCCGTTGCCGGCGCGTTCGGTGCCCAGCGTCTCGGCGCTGAAGGCGTCCGGAGGGATGATGGCGTGCAGGCCGACGACGGATCCGAGCGCGCGGTCGAGGTCGAAACCGTAGTCGCTCGCACGCGGCTGATTGGCCGGCGGCACTCTCCATTCGGTCAGGGTGGACATGGAGTTCTCCTGGTCTTTCTCTTGGCGCTTGACATGCCTCTAGCGCGAGAAGTGCCGCGTGAAATCAGAGACAATCTATGCCGCGAACGTCTCTCTTTAAAGACCGCCGTGCGTGGACCGGCCGCGAAATGCAGAATTCTGGAGCAGGCGCACCTGGTAAGTCTCGGCGCTCGCTCGAAAAGACATTGTCGGTCCCATGTGGCAGGCGTATCGTTCCTCATCTGTGGAACAAGCCATGAGCGATGACAAGAATTTCGATCGGTTGACTCTGGAAAATGCGCTGACCGAGCTTGGCCGCCGGGCCTACGCCGCAGGCCGTACCGTCGAAATCGTAATCTATGGCGGATCGGCCCTCCTACTGACCTTGAACCGGCAGATCAACACCGGGGACGTCGACGCGGTGTTCGAAGGCAACAAGGATTTCATCAAGAGGCTTGCGGTCGAGATGGCGGAGGAGTTCGGCTGGGACGAGAACTGGTTGAACGACGGAGTGAAGGGGTGGTTGAGCAAGAGAGACGCGGATCCAGACGTGAAGGCCCTATTTAAGACCTACCCCACCGAGGATCAGCCAGGCCTCCGCGTCTACACCGCCAGACCGGAATACTTGTTTGCCATGAAATGCCGGGCGATGCGTGTCGGCGGTGTGGAAACGAACTCGGACATCGACGACATCAAGCTCCTCGCACGCGCGATAGGCGTCAAGAACAGCCGGGATGCACTGACATTGGTCGAAAAATTCTATCCGCAGAATATGCTTGAACCCAAGACCCGGTTAGGTCTCGAGGAGATTTTCTCAAATCTCGAAAATGGAACGGAAGACGATCACACGCCTCCGGCGAGCCAGTCATGAGCCTGTTCAGCAAGAAGCCCGCGACGCTAAGTGATGTCGTTCGCCGCGTACGAGCTGGCGAGCAGAAGTTCGACCCGTCGCTTCGCGAATTTCTCGATTGGTTCTACATGAACCCGCACGCGCGCCAGCAGGCCATCGAAGAACGACCTGCATCGATCGACCCTGTACACGACGCCTATGCAGCGGCAGTGGCGGAGCACCTTGCGCGCGTGTACGGATTGCAGATACCGGAGTGGACCGAGGTTCACGGCAACGAGCTTCGGGAGCCCTTCTTTGCAGGCGGTCTACAATCTCTGAAGGGGGTGCTGGTTGCAGAGAGCCCGACGGCCTTCCGCCGGCGTCTCCTGTTTGTCAGTAAAGACGCGCTGTCGAGGCCGAGAATGTAGTGGTGCGGTGGTGTGTGCGGCCAGTCGCCTTGGACCGCGCCGTGAGACCCTGCTGGGCCGCATGGCTGGTGTCCCTGCCCCTGCTAGGCGGCTCCTACCTAAGCTGCTAACCATTGTCGCTTCGTTTGACCAGGGATCACGGACGACAAGCATGGACAACCGCAGCGACATCTGGCGTGGCGTCGACACGATCAAGGCGCGTTTCATCGACCTCAGCGACAGGGTCTGGGGCATGCCGGAGGTGTGCTACACCGAGGCGCGGTCCGCCGCCGAGCACCTCGCCGAGCTGCGCCATCAGGGCTTCCGCGTCACCGAGAACGTCGCCGGCATTCCGACCGCGGTGATGGGGGAGTGGGGCGAGGGCGGTCCGGTCATTGCCTTCATGGGTGAATACGACGCGCTGCCGGGCCTCAGCCAGGAGGCGGGTGTCGCCGAGCATCGCCCCGTCGAAACCGGCGGCCATGGTCATGGCTGCGGTCACAACCTGCTCGGTTCCGCCGCACTGCTCGCCGCGACCGCCATGAAGGATTGGCTCGCCGAGAACAAGGTGCCCGGCCGCGTGCGCTATTACGGCTGCCCGGCTGAAGAGGGCGGCGCCGCAAAGGCCTTCATGGTGCGTTCCGGCGCGTTCGAGGACGCCGACATCGCCATCACCTGGCATCCGCACAGCTTCTGGGAAGTCGCGGTGACGCCCTCGCTCGCCAACACGCGCGCGGACTTCATCTTCACCGGCCGCACCTCGCATGCGGCGGCCTCGCCGCATCTCGGCCGTTCCGCGCTCGACGCGGTGGAATTGATGAATGTCGGCGTGAACTACATGCGCGAGCACATGCCGAGCGACGCGCGCGTCCACTATGCGCTGCTCGATACCGGCGGCATCGCGCCGAACGTGGTGCAGGCCCATGCGCGGGTGCGCTATTCGATCCGCGCGCGTGATCTGCCCGGCATGAACGAGCTGGTCGGGCGCGTGAGCAAGATCGCGGAGGGCGCGGCGCTGATGACCGAGACCAAGGTGGAGATGAAGATCATTTCCGCGGTCTCCAACATCCTGCCGAACGCGCCGCTGGAACAGGCACTGCACCGGGTCATGGAAGAGCTCGGGCCGCCGCATTTCGATGACGCGGACAAGAGCTTTGCCAGCCAGATCCGCGCGACGCTGAGCGACAAGGACATCGCGTCCGTCTACTACGCGATCGGCATGGAGCCGACGGATAGGCCGCTGGCCGATTTCCTGGTGCCGCTCGATGCCAAGCGCAACCCGCTGGTCGGTTCGACCGACGTCGGCGACGTCAGCTGGGTGGTGCCGACCGTGCAGGTGCACGCACCCACAGTTGCAATCGGCACGCCCTTCCACACCTGGCAGGTGGTGGCGCAGGGTAAGAGTTCGCACGCCCACAAGGCCATGGTGCAGGCGGCCAAGGCGATGGCCGGTCTCGGCATCAAGGCGCTGACGGATCCGGAGCTGATCAAGGCGGCGAAGGCCGACCTGAAGAAGCGGACGGCGAGGACACCGTATGTCTGTCCGCTGCCGGATCACGTCGAGCCGCCGCTCACCATGTCCGTGGCGTAGAATTTCGCCTCGATACTTCGTCTGATCCCACGAACAAATTTTCCGCAGTGCAGCGTGCAATCCGGCATGTTTTGATGCTGGATTGCCGAACAGATGGGCTGCAGAACACGGTTTTGCCCAACAGACAGCCAGAAGACCGTTTGCATACACACGGTCCCAGTTGACGCGCCCCCCATTCGGTGTGCCATCTACTGCCAGCAAATTGGGCGGCCGCTCTTGTCGACCGTCTTCATCACGATGGGAACCAGACGGGGGACAACCATGCTGGATAAAGAACTGCGTTCGATGATCGGTCAGGTGAAGGACGGGCGGATGGATCGCCGCGCCTTCATCAAGCGCATGGCCGCGGTCGGTCTCACCGCGCCCCTCGCCAACCAGATCCTCGCGCTCGGCGGCGTCGCCATGGCCGAGGGCGCCTCGACCTACAAGCCGACCAAGCGTGGCGGCGGCGGTGCGCTGAAGCTGCTGTGGTGGCAGGGCCCGACCCTGCTCAATCCGCATTTCGCCACCGGCACCAAGGACCAGGACGGCTCGCGCCTGTTCTACGAACCGCTCGCGTCCTGGGATCCCGAAGGCAACATGAAGCTGGTTCTGGCGGCGGAGATTCCCTCGCTCCAGAATGGCGGGCTCGCCGCTGACGGCAAATCGGTGACCTGGAAGCTCAAGCCCGGCGTCAAATGGCACGATGGCAAGCCGTTCTCCGCCGACGACGTCGTGTTCAACTGGGAATACGCCAGCGATCCCGCGACCGCAGCCGTCACCATCGGCACCTATCGCGACATCAAGGTCGAGAAGATCGACGATCTCACGGTGCGCATCGTCTTCAACAAGCCGACGCCCTTCTGGGCCGATGCTTTCGTCGGCGCTCCCAATACCATCATCCCCAAGCATCTTTTTGCGGACTACAAAGGCGCCAAATCCCGCGAGGCTCCGAACAACCTGTCGCCGGTCGGCACCGGTCCCTACAAATTCGTGGAGTTCAAGCCCGGCGATCTCGTGCGCGGCGTGATCAATCCCGATTACCACATGCCGAACCGCCCCTACTTCGACACGCTCGAAATGAAGGGCGGCGGCGACGCCGTTTCGGCCGCGCGCGCGGTGATCCAGACCGGCGAATACGATTTCGGCTATAACATCCAGGTCGAAGACGATGTGCTGCTGCGCCTGGAGAAGGGCGGCAAGGGCAAGGCCGTCTACGCCGTGGGCGGCGACACCGAGTTCATCGCGCTCAATTTCACCGACCCCAATACCGAGGTCGATGGCGAGCGCTCCTCGATGAAGACCAAGCACCCGCTGTTCTCCGACCCGGCCGTGCGCAAGGCGCTTGCGATGCTGGTCGATCGCGAGTCGGTCAAGAAGGCGATCTACGGCCGCGCCGGCCGCACCACCGCCAATTTCCTGAACGGGCCCGAGAAGTTCGTGTCCAAGAACAACACCTGGGAATTCAACGTCGAGAAGGCGGCGAAACTCCTCGACGACGCCGGCTGGAAGCCGGGCGCGGACGGCATCCGCGAAAAGGACGGCAAGAAGCTGAAGCTTCTGTACCAGACCTCGATCAACGGCCCGCGCCAGAAGACCCAGGCCATCGTCAAGCAGGCTTGCCAGAAGGCCGGCATCGAAGTCGAACTCAAATCAGTCGTCGCCTCGGTGTTCTTCTCCTCGGACGTCGGCAATCCCGACACCTATCCGAAGTTCTACGCGGACCTGGAGATGTTCCAGATCCCGATGAGCCAGCCGGATCCGTCGCAGCACATGCGCCGCTACACGTCGGACAGGGTGGCGACCAAGGAAAACAAGTGGCAGGGCACGAATTATCCGCGCTGGGTCAACAAGGACTATGATGCGATCATCGCAGCGGCTGAGGGCGAAATGGACCCGATCAAGCGCGCCGAGCTCTACATCAAGGCCAATGACCTCCTGATCCAGGAGGTCGTGTTCATCCCCGTGCAGCATCGCCTCAAGGTGGAAGCCGCAGCCAATAACCTCGTCTGTATCATCAGCGGCTGGGCCAACGAAACCGACAACCTGTTCGACTGGTACCGGGAGGCGTGATCACGCGGGCGTAATCGGGATATTTCCCCATGAGTCAGTATGTCCTGCGTCGCCTGCTGATCGCGATTCCGAGCCTGCTCGGAATCTCGGCCGTGCTGTTCTTCGTGCTGGCGCTAGCGCCCGGCGATCCCTTCTCCGAACTGGCGACGAACCCGAACGTCCCGCCCGAAGTGCAGGCCGCACTTCGGGCCAAGTTCGGCCTCGACGACCCGATCTACCTCCGTTACGTCCACTGGCTCAACGCCATGCTGCACGGCGACTGGGGCTTCTCCTTCGTCAGCCGGATGGACGTCGACAAGCTGATCCTGCAGCGCCTGCCGACCACGCTCTTTGTGATCGGCTCGGCGCAGATCCTCGCGCTGCTGATCGCGATCCCGGTCGGCGTATATGCCGCGACCAAGCCGTACTCGCTGTTCGACCAGATCGCCAACACGCTCGCCTTCGTCGGCTTCTCGCTGCCGACCTTCTTCACTGGCATCCTGTTCATCCTGATCTTCTCGGTCACGCTGGACTGGCTGCCGTTCGTCTACACCACCGACATCAAGGCGACCGGCATCCGCTGGGTGCTCGAAATGATCCGCCAGGCGATCATGCCGGTGGCCGTGCTCGGCCTGTTCCAGGCGGCGTCGATGACGCGCTTCGTGCGCTCGGCGATGCTGGACGTGATCCGGCTCGACTACGTCACCACGGCGCGCGCCAAGGGCCTCGGCCAGGCCAAGGTCATCGTCAAGCACGTGATGCGCAACGCCATGATCCCGGTCGTGACGCTGATCGCCTTGCAGATCCCCGCGGTGTTCGGCGGCGCCATCGTCACCGAGCAGATCTTCCGCATCCCCGGCATCGGCTCGCTGCTGATCTCTTCGATCCTGTCCAACGACACGCCGGTGGTGATGGCCGTCACCTTCGTCTTCGCGTGCCTGGTCGTGCTGTTCAATCTCATCGCGGACATCCTGTATGGCTGGCTTGACCCTCGCATCTCCTTCCGCTGAGCGGCGCGTCTATTCGCCCTGGCGCGAGACGTGGCGGCGCTATAGCCGCCACAAGCTCGCCGTGGTCAGCGCCTTCTTGCTGCTTGTTCTCATTCTCGCCGTCTTGCTCGGGCCCTTCCTCTGGCGTGTGAAGATGAGCGACATCGACATCGTCGCGGGCCTGCAAGGGCCCTCGCTCGCCCATCCCTTCGGCACCGACGATCTCGGTCAGGACATCCTGGCGCGCATGATCTATGGCGGCCGCATCTCGCTCGCGGTCGGCCTCGCCGCGATGCTGGTCTCGGTCTTCATCGGCACGCTGATCGGCGCGCTCGCCGGCATGTCGCGCGGTGCGCTCGGGCACGGCTTGATGTGGCTCACCGACCTGTTCCTGTCGCTGCCGCAGCTGCCGCTGCTGCTGCTGCTGATCTATCTGTTCCGCGACGGGCTGAAGCAGGTGTTCGGGCCCGAAGGCGGCATCTTCATCCTGATCGTGCTGGTGATCGGCGGCCTGCGCTGGATGCCGGTCGCGAGGCTCGTGCGCGCCCAGTTCCTGTCGATCCGCGAGAAGGAGTTCGTCGAGGCTGCGCGGGCGCTCGGCGCCAGCCCGGTGCGGCAGGTGGTGCGGCATATCCTGCCCAATGCGCTCGGCCCGGTGATCATCGCCGGCACCATCGACGTTGCCGCCGCGATCATCGCGGAATCGACACTGTCCTTCCTCGGCCTCGGTTTCCCGCCGGATACGCCGACCTGGGGCCGGCTGCTCTATGATGCCAAGGACTTTCTCGACATCGGCCCGCATTGGGCGCTGTTTCCGGGCGGCGCGATCTTCATCGCGGTGGTCGCGATCAACTTCATCGGCGACGGTCTGCGGGACGCGCTCGATGCGCGACGGGTGATCTGATGGCGCCGCTGCTCGAGATCAAAGGACTGAAAACCCATTTCTCCACCGACGACGGCATTTTGCAGGCCGTCGACGGTGTCGACATCTCCATCAACCGGGGCGAGACGCTCTGCGTGGTCGGCGAATCCGGCTGCGGCAAGACCGTCACCGCGATGTCGATCCTGAAGCTGATCGCAATGCCACCGGGCCGTATCGCGGCGGGGCAGATCATCTTCGAGGGCCGCGATCTGGTGCCGCTGACCAGCAACCAGCTCGACGAGATCAGGGCCAAGGAAATCGGCTTCATCTTCCAGGAGCCGATGACCTCGCTCAACCCGGTGCTCACTATCGGCGAACAGATCGCCGAGAGCCTGCGCCGGCACGAGGCCGTGACCAAGAAGCAGGCGCTCGACCGCACCATCGAGATGCTGAAGCTGGTGCAGATCCCCAACGCCGAAGGCCGCGTGCACAATTATCCGCACCAGTTCTCCGGCGGCATGCGCCAGCGCGTGATGATCGCGATGGCGCTCGCCTGCAAGCCGAAGCTGATCATCGCCGACGAGCCCACCACCGCGCTCGACGTCACCATCCAGGCGCAGATCCTCGACCTCCTGCAGGACATGAAGGAGCGCTTCGGCATGGCGGTGATGCTGATCACCCATGCCATGGGCGTCGTCGCCGAGACCGCGCAGCGCGTCGTCGTGATGTATGCCGGCAAGGTGGTCGAGGAGGCGGGCGTCGACGAGCTGTTCGGCGATCCCCGCCATCCCTATACGCAAGGGTTGATCCGCTCGATCCCGCGCATCGACCTCGACAGCGAGCACAAGACGCGGCTCGAGGCGATCGGCGGTTCGGTGCCGATCCTGATCAACCCGCCGGTCGGCTGCCGCTTTGCGCCGCGCTGCAAGTTCGCCATGAACGTCTGCACCGAGAAGGAGCCGCTGCTGCGCGAGATCGCACCCGGCCATCGCATGGCCTGTCATCTGGGAGATACTAGCCTGGGAGGCGCGTCATGAGCGAACCCCTGCTGCGCGTCAGCGGCCTGAAGAAACATTTCCCCGTGCTCGGCGGCCTGCTGTCGCGCCAGGTCGGGACCGTCTATGCGGTCGACGGCGTGTCGTTCTCGGTCAATCGCGGCGAGACGCTCGGTCTCGTCGGCGAATCCGGTTGCGGCAAGTCGACCACGGGGCGCTGCGTGCTGCGCCTGATCGAGCCGACCGACGGCGAGGTCACTTTCGACGGCCAGGACGTGCGCAAGCTTGGCGGCGACGATCTGCGGGCGATGCGGCGGAACATGCAACTGGTGTTCCAGGACCCGTTCGCCTCGCTCAATCCGCGCATGACGGTCGGTGCGATCCTCGGCGAGGCGCTGATCATCCACAAGCTCGGCTCCTCGGCCAAGGAGCGCGAAGAGCGTGTCGCCAGCCTGCTGGTCAAGGTCGGACTCAAGGCCGAGCACATGCGGCGCTACCCGCACGAGTTCTCCGGCGGTCAGCGCCAGCGCATCGTGATCGCGCGGGCACTCGCGGTCGAGCCGAAGCTGATCGTCTGCGACGAGCCGGTCTCGGCACTCGACGTGTCGATCCAGGCCCAGGTCATCAACCTGCTGGAAGATCTCCAGGCCGAGCTGAACCTCACCTATCTCTTCGTCGCGCACGACCTCTCTGTGGTCGAGCACATCTCCGACCGCGTCGCGGTGATGTATCTCGGCCGCATCGTCGAGCTGGCGAAGGCCAGCGATCTCTACCGCAATCCGCAGCATCCCTACACCAGGGCGTTGCTGTCGGCGGTGCCGGTGCCCGATCCAAAACTCAAGCGTGAGCGCATCCGCCTCAAGGGTGACGTGCCGAGTCCGATGAAGCCGCCGTCCGGGTGCCATTTCCACACCCGCTGTCCGATCGCCCAGCCGCGCTGCGCCGAAAGTGCGCCCGTGCTGAAGGAAGGGGCGGGCGGGCACTTCGTGGCGTGTCATTTGGCCTGACGCCGGCAGGCGAAGGGATCGGTGCCGGGAGGAAAACGAGAGCCAGATGCAGGACGCCGGTCTCACCACGGCTGAAGCGCAGCCGCTTTCGAGCCGAAGCACTGACGTCGGCGCTGATGCGCGCCGGGCACTGTGGGGATCTGCGCTGGGCTACGGCATGGATGGGTTCGATCTTCTCATCCTTGGTTTCATGCTGACGGCGATTTCGAAAGATCTTCATCTGACGCAGCCGCAGGCCGCCTCGCTGGTGACTGCAACGCTGGTCGGCGCGGTGCTCGGCGGCTTCATATTCGGCCTGTTGTCTGACCGGCTCGGGCGGGTCCGCGTCCTGACCTGGAGCATCGTTCTGTTCGCGGTCTTCACCGGACTATGCGCGTTGGCTCAGGGCTATTGGGATCTCATGATCTACCGAGCCATCGCAGGCGTCGGGCTCGGCGGCGAATTCGGCATCGGCATGGCGCTGGTCGCCGAGGCCTGGCCGTCGGACAAGCGGGCGCGAGCGACCTCTTATGTCGGTCTCGGCTGGCAATTCGGTGTGCTCACTGCGGCGCTGGTGACGCCGCTGCTCCTGCCCCTCATCGGCTGGCGCGGCATGTTCGCGCTTGGTTTGTTTCCGGCTCTCGCTGCCTATGTGATCCGACGCAGGCTGCATGAGCCGGACATCTTCCTGGCACGGAGAGGCACGACGACGGACGCCATCGCCTCGCTTCGCGCGCTGGTGGCCGACAGACAGACGGCGAAAATCAGCCTGGCGATGGTCATCCTCTGTTCGGTGCAGAATTTCGGCTATTACGGCATCATGATCTGGCTGCCGAATTATCTCTCGACGCGGTTCGGCTATGGCCTCACCCAATCGGCGATCTGGACTTCCGTCACCATTGCCGGCATGGCGCTCGGCATCTTTCTGTTTGGTCATGCGGCCGATCGCTTCGGCCGACGCCCTGCGTTCCTGGTCTACATGCTGGGCGCGGCCTTCATGGTGACGGTCTATTCGCAGTTGACCGCGGCAACGGCGCTGTTGGTCGGCGGAGCCGTGATGGGCTTCTTCGTCAACGGCATGCTCGGCGGCTATGGCGCGCTGATGAGCGAGCTCTATCCGACCGCCTCGCGGGCGACCGCGCAAAACGTGTTCTTCAATATCGGTCGCGCGGTCGCCGGCTTCGGTCCGCTGGTGGTCGGCATGATCAGCGCGTCCTACGGCTTTCCGACGGCGATCGCTGCTCTGGCGCTGCTCTACCTGCTCGATGTCGTAGCGCTGCTCGCGCTTGTCCCCGAGCGGCGCGGCGCGGAGCTTGAATGACCCGGCGTCCGCTCAGGACGCCTCGAGCAGGCCGTGCTTCGAGAGTGCCTGCCTGAGAGCTTCTGGCGTGGTGTGCTGATATGCCAGGAGACCGGCTTCCTTCGCACCGGCGACATTCTGCGCGAGGTCGTCGATGAAGAGAACGGCCCCGGGCGCCACCTGTAGCTCGGACAGGCAGCGGCGATAGCAGTCCGGGTCCGGCTTGGCCGTCTTGAACTGGGCCGAGGTGTAGATACGGGAGCCGAACAGCGAACGCAGCTCCGGCAGCAGCGTGTCGATGTGGTCGGCGACCAGCGTGGTATTGTTGGTCAGGACGGCGACATCGACGGTCTGCCGCAAGCGGGCGACAATCTCCAGCATCGCGCGGTCCGGCTGCATTGAACGGCGCCGCGCCTCCACCCACTCCGCGAGCGAGAGGGGATAGCCGATGCGTGTCCCAAAGCCTTGCAGATAGTCGGCGGCGGCGAGCGCTCCGGAATCGCCGAGCAGCTCGAATCCGCTGCCCCAGATCGCCGCGTGGACGGCCTCGCTGCTGGTCCCCGCAAGCTCTGCCAGATAGGCGACACGCGTCGGCCTGTCGTAGGCGCAGAGGACATTGTCCATGTCGAAAAGGACGAGCTTGATGGCATCGGTCACGGCGGCACTCGCGAGCAGGCCTGGTAGACGGCCCGCTCGGACTCATATCCCGTCGGACCGCCGGCGACAAATCCGGGGTGGAGCCCGATCGCCGCGATGCGCCCGCCGTCATCCCTCCAGCGTGAAGCCGACGCGCAGCGTCACCTGGTAATGACGTACGGCACCGTTCTCGATGTGGCCGCGGGTCTGCACCACCTCGAACCATTTCATCTCGCGAACGGTCTTGGCGGCGCGGCTGATCGCGTTCTTGATCGCGTCCTCGATCGAGGTCTCGGACGATCCGACGAGGTCCAGGATCTTGTAGACGTGATCGCTCTCGGTTGCGGGCATGGGTCTTCCCCTGTTTCGATTTGCGGCCGACGACGCGTTCGCGGAACGTGCATGCGGGTGCGCCTGGCGTTGACTCTGAACGGGCAGGGCGGCCTCAGGTTCCCCGCACCGTGATGGCCCGCATGCGCCAGCCGAGGTGGAGCGGGCCGCGCCTGGCTGCTAAGCGCTGGTGATGGACCCGGCACGACGCGACAGGACGATCGGCTCTCTCTGCCTCTGCGTGACGGCCTTCGGCTGGGCGTTGAACTGGCCGCTGATGAAGCTGCTGCTCCAGCAATGGCCGCCCCTGTTCGCGCGCGGGCTTGCGGGCGTTTGCGCCTCGCTCATTCTCGGTACTCTGGTGTTGAGCCGGAAAGAGTCGTTCGCCGTTCCGCGCGAGGCCATCCCGCGGCTGGTGTTCGCGACCTTCACCAATGTCTTTGCCTGGATGGGGCTCGGCACGGTCGCGATGAAATATGTGACGGTGAGCGAAGGCGCTCTGCTCGCCTACACCATGCCGATCTGGGCGATGCTGTTCGCCTGGCCGGTGCTGCACGCGCGGCCGGGCCTGCGGGACATCTTCGGGCTCGTCCTCGGCGTTGCCGGGGTCACGCTGCTCCTGAGCGGCAACGGCTTTGCGTTCGGCGCAGACAAGCTGGTCGGGATCACGCTCGCGCTGCTCTGCGCCATCCTGTTCGCGCTCGGCAACGTGCTCAACCGCAAGCCATTGCCGATGCCGCCGCTGGTCGTCGTCGTCTGGCAGGTCGGGCTCGGCTGCGCCGCCATGCTGGTCCTCGGTGTGCTGTTCGAGCGTCCCGACGTCACCGCGATCACCCCGCTGGGGCTCGGCTGCTTCGTCTACATGACGCTGGTGCCGATGGGCATCTGCTACGTGACCTGGTTCGAGACGCTGCGTCGCCTGCCGCCGACCACGGCCTCGACGGGCATGCTGATCGTTCCCGTGATCGGCGTGGTCTCTGCCGCCATCATTCTGGGCGAGCCGCTCGGCTATCGCGAGTGGACGGCGATGGCGCTCACGCTCGGTGGCGTGACGCTTGCCTTGCAGCGCGGGTAAGGTCGTCACGTCCCGTGCCGCGGAACGGAAGCGAGCGAGGCGGTTTTCAAATCGCCCGCCGGCGTCGGATGCCGCCGTTGCCGGCGCGAAGACGGGTGAGCTAACTTCCGCCCATGTCCTGGTCTCTTCGAGGTGCGATGATGATCGAGCGTTGGACGAGGGGCGCTCTGGCCGTGATCGGTCTTTGCGCCGTGCCTGCGCCGGGCATCGCGCAGGACGAGCTCGATGGCGCGCCGGTGCACATGTCGCTGCAGGTCACGACCGATCCCTCCACCATCGCGTGCCGCAGGCTTGAAACGGTCAATCCGGCCTCGCTCGGTTTCCTGCCGCTGCGCCGGACGTTCAGCGAGGATTTCGACGAGCATCCGCTGTCGAACGGGCGCTGGGTCCCCCATTATGCGGGCGGGGCCGCCTGGCCGGAGGCGCGCTATTGGGGCGGCGACGGCTCCGACTTCAAACGCAAGACCAGCGCCAATGGCGAGCAGCAGATCTACGTCGATCCGCGTTATGCCGGCCGCGCGGCCGCGCGGCCGCGCCGCTCGGGCTCGATCCGTTCAGGGTGAAGGACGGTGTGCTGTCGATCGTCGCCAGCCGCACGCCGCCGGAATTGAAGCCGGTGCTGTTCAACAACGAGTACATCTCGGGCATCCTGACGACCCAGGGTACGTTCGCCCAGAAGCACGGCTACTTCGAAATTCGCGCCAAGGTGCCGGTCGGCCATGCGGTATGGCCGGCGTTCTGGATGCTGGCGGACGACGGCGGCTGGCCGCCGGAGGTCGACGTGCTGGAAGGCCGCGGCGAGCGGCCGGGCGATCTCGTGATGACGACGCATTGGCGGATTCCCGCGACCCAGAAGATCCAGTCCTGCGGCTTCGATTTCGCGGTCGGCGACGCCTCCAGCGCATTCCATAACTACGGTGTGCTGTGGCAGGAGGACCGGCTGGTCTATTTCATTGACCGCAAGCCGGTGTCCGACATCGAGGTGCCGATCGGCTTCGACGATCCCATGTACATGATCGTCAATCTCGCGATCGGATCGAAGTTCTTTCCCGGCGTCAGTCAGGTCGACGCGGAATCGCCAACGAGCGTCGCATTCGAGATCGACCGCATTTCCGTCTATCAGATCGAAATGGAGCAGGCGCGGAGATAGCGATGTCGGCCGATGTCTCGCGGCGCTGTTTTACAGGGCTCGCGAGTCTTTGGACGGCCTGGGTTGAGTGCGGTGTCCTCTCGCGACGTGATATCAAGCAACGCGATCCGAGGGCGCCGGCTTCGACTCCTACGGATCCAGCTCCGTATCCCAGTACAGATAATCCAGCCAGCTGTCGTGCAGGTAGTTCGGCGGAAACAGCCGGCCGTTGCGGTGCAGCTGGTGCACGGTCGGGGCAAACGCGTTCTGGCGCGGAAACATCTTGGCCTGTGCCGGCGTCAGATTGCCCTTGCGTAAGTTACACGGCGAGCATGCCGCGACCACGTTCTCCCAGGTGGTCTGGCCGCCTTTGCTGCGCGGGATGATGTGATCGAAGGTGAGGTCTTCGGGCGAGCCGCAATATTGGCAGGCGAAACGATCGCGCAGGAAGACGTTGAACCGGGTGAAGGCCGGATGGGTGGTCGGCTTGACGAAGGATTTGAGCGAGACGACGCTCGGCAACTGCATCTGCAGCGTGGGACTGTGGACCGCCTGATCGTAGTGGGCGACGATGTTGACGCGGTCGAGGAACACCGCCTTGATCGCGTCCTGCCACGACCAGAGAGACAGCGGGTAGTAACTCAGCGGCCGGAAGTCCGCATTCAGCACCAACACCGGCCAACTGCCTTGCGAGACATGTGCGTTCAAGTAACGCTCCCGGCCTCCAATATACGCTGCGAAGCAGCATGTCCTGACATACTACATGCAGCGTGACGGGATTGTGAAGCCCGTTGAGCGACTTATTCAGGCGCATGCAATGCGGCGCCGGGGTGGCAAAAACGCTCAAAAAGCCGCGATCCCGCTCAGGGCAGACCGGCGGCGGGGAACCGTCAGCCCCGTTCGTCGCACGTTGCCGTGACTGCTACTCCCGTACCCGCTCCAGCTTCTGCAAGCACCTGCTCGCGCGCACGACGGCCGGCATCTCCTCGTCCGGAAAGCTCGTCTTCCAGTCGGTGACGCCGACCTCGCCGACATAGATGTCGCCCTTCGAGTCCAGCGCGATGCCGTGCGGTGCCAGGAATTTTCCGCTCGCAACACCCGGTCCGTCCTCGCCGCCGAGCCGCGCGATGCGTTTGCCCTTGGCGTCCACGATCGACAGCCGCGGCCCGAGATTGGGCACCTTGCGATTGACGGCCAGGCCGGGGCCGAGCTCGCCGATCACGAAGGTCGGACTCTTGGCCCCGCCGCAGCAGCACAGCGCGCAAGGGCGGTGCAGATTATTCCACTGCGTCTCGTACGCGCCTTCGCCATTGAACACCTGGACGCGATGGTTCTCGCGGTCGGCGACATAGACCCAGCCGTCGGCGTCGGTGGCGATATTGTGCACGATGTTGAACTGGCCGGGATCTGTGCCGGGCTCGCCCCAGCTCTTGATCAACCTGCCGTCGGGGGTGAACTTGTGCACGCGCGCATTGCCATAGCCGTCGGAGACGTAGATCTCGCCCTTCGGCGACAGGGCGGTATGGGTGCAGCGGTGGAACGGTTCCCCGCTCATGAACGGCGCAGGCTTGGCAGGGATGCCGATGGTCAGCAGCACCTTGCCGTCGGTGGTGCATTTGCGCACTGTGTGGTCGCCGTCATCGGTGCAATAGAGATTGTCGTCGGCATCGATGTGCAGGCCGTGCGCGCGCGAGAACAGGCCTTCACCAAAGCTGCGCAGGAAATTGCCCTCGCGGTCCAGCACCACCATCGGATGGGCGCCGCGGTTGAAGACGTAGACGCGGTCCTTGCTGTCGACCGCGACCGAGGCGACGTCGCTGAGCTGCCAGCCGTCGGGCAGTTTCGCGAAATTGTCGACGACGCGATAGCGGTGCTCGCCGCTGCCGAGAATGGCTGGCATGGGTCTCTCCTTCTGTCATTCCGGGGCGCGACGAAGTCGCGAGCCCGGAATCCATTTGGCCGCATAGTTTGGTGGATATATGGATTCGGGGTTCGCGCTGACGCGCGCCCCGGAATGACGTTTGTGGTTATGCCCCGCCCAAAATCCCTTCCTCGATCGCCTTGATCTGCAGCGCGAGATATTTCGAGTTGATGCGGCACTGCGCGAGGCTGCCGGCGATGAACCACAGGCCGGGCTGTTTCGTGCGCGTATACATGTTGCGCAGCTCGAAGCCTTCGCCAAAGCCCCAGATCGGGCCGACGCGGTCGGCGACGGCATCGCCGTACAGCTTTCGCACCAGATATTCCTGCGGCTTGTAGCCGGTGGAGAGCACGATGAGGTCGGCCGGGATGATCACACCGTCCTTCATCCGCGCGCCGTCAGCGACAAAGCTCTCGATGTCGTCGAACTGCCTAAGCTTGACCTTGCCCTCGACGATCAAATTGGAGCAGCCGACGTTGAAATAATAGCCGCCGCCGCGGGTGAGGTATTTGAACTGCCAGCCTGTGCCGGCCTCGCCGAAGTCGAGCTTGAAGCCGACGCGCGCGAGGCCGTCGAGCAGATCCTTGTCGAGCTGCTTCGACTGCTCCGTCAGCATCACATGCGTCTTCTTCGCCAGCGGCGTCGGCATCGAGGCGGCGATCAGGTCGTTGTCCTCGAGCGTGCCTTCATTGTAGGTGGCATAAGCGAGCTGCGCCGACGGCTCGATATTGGTGACGAGCGTGGGCGAACGCTGCACCAGCGTCACCTCGGCGCCGCTGGAATACAGATCCTGCGCGATATCGTGCCCGCTGTTGCCGGTGCCGATGACGATCGCGCGCTTGCCGGTCCAGTTCTCGCCGTCCTCGTAGCGGCTGGAATGCAGCAGCGTACCCTTGAAATTGTCGAGGGTCGGAATGGCAGGAATGTTGGCAATGCCGCTGACGCCGGTCGCCATGATCACGTGGTGCGGATGCATGGTCCGCGTGCTGCCGTCGGCGCGGCGCAGCGTCACCGTCCAGTGACCTCTGGCCTCGTCATAGCTGCCGCCTTCGAACTCGGTGCCGGTCCAGAAATTCAGCTCCATGGCGTCGACATAGGCCTCGAACCAGTTGGCGAGCTTGTCCTTGGGGATGTAGGTCGGCCAGTTCGGCGGAAACGGCATGTAGGGCAGGTGATTGACCTGCACCTGGTTGTGCAATGTCAGCGCGTGGTAGCGCTTGCGCCAGTTGTCGCCGATCCGCGTCTCGCGATCGACGATCAGCGTGTCGACCTGCAACTGCTTCAGCCGCGCTGCGATCGCGAGCCCGGCCTGGCCGCCGCCGACCACCAGCACGGCCGGATCGCGGTCGGCGTAGTCGCGCGAGGCGTTGCGCAGATCGAGCCAGTTCGGTCCGCGGAAATCGCGCGAATAAGCCTGGCCGCGCGGGCGCGAGGTGCCGAGCTGCTCCTCGAAG
Source organism: Bradyrhizobium nitroreducens (assembly GCF_002776695.1). GTDB lineage: Bacteria > Pseudomonadota > Alphaproteobacteria > Rhizobiales > Xanthobacteraceae > Bradyrhizobium > Bradyrhizobium nitroreducens. The sequence goes on along the minus strand of NZ_LFJC01000003.1, from coordinate 4,201,287 downwards.
CCCTTCAATTCGTCGAGCGCGGTGAGCAGCGTCCATGCCTTGAGGCGGTCGCCGTCGGTGCTGTCAGGTACGAGCCTGATGATGCCGCTGCCGCGCCCGATCGCGGTTTCGAAATTGAAGATGGCTTCGATGCTGCTGGTGCCGGCACGCGTCACTTTGCGGGGCTGCGCGCGGTTGGGGGCGATCTCGAACCTGGCCGGTGCCGCCTTGGGCGCGAGCGCCGCCAGCGCTGGCGCAATCGCTTCGCGGCCCGCGAGCGTTTGCAGGTTCCAGCTCAGCGCCAGCACATCGCGCCAGAAGCTGTCGGCGACGAAGAGGGCGGCCAGCGCGGGGGGATCGCTCTTGCCCAGCGTGTGCTCGAACACGTCGAGCCAGCTCTGCGCGGCGACGGAAATATCCTTCGTCCTGTCCAGCATGCGCGACCTCGTGGCCGTCTTCGCGGCGTTTCCTCTGGTCGAAGCTATACGGTTTCGCTGGCCGCCAAAAGCCGATGACCCGAGCAATGCCGGCATATGGCCCTGCTCGGACGGTATATGCCGGCGATGCTTCAGCGAGGGGGCGGCGGCGGGCGGCTAAGGCCCAGCCGCCCTCTGGTCCGCCCAATAGGGATCGCGCAGCTTGCGCTTGAAGATCTTTCCGGTTGCCTCGCGCGGCAGCGTATCCAGGAACCGGATCTCCTTCGGCACCTTGAAATTGGCCAGCCGGTCACGCAGCCAGGCTTGCACGGCACTGGCGGAGAGCTGGATGCCGGTGTCGGGCTCGATGCAGGCGCACAGCCGCTCGCCGTATTCCAGGTCGGGGATGCCGAACACGGCGCAGTCGCGGACGCCGGGCATCGCGATCAGGACGTTCTCGATCTCGGCAGGATAGATGTTGACGCCGCCCGAGATCACCATGTCGCGCTTGCGGTCGCACAGGAACAGATAGCCGTCCTCGTCGAGATAGCCGACGTCGCCGACGCTGACGAGGCCGTCGCGCCCCGCCTCGGCCCGCGCCTGCGCCTTGCCGTGATAGTCGAAATCGGGCACCGCGGTCTGGCGCATGTAGATTTCGCCGACCTCGCCAGCGCCGCAGAGGCTGCCGTCATCGCGAAAAATCTTGACGATGCCGCCTTCGATGGCGCGGCCCACCGTGCCAGGCTTCTTCAGCGCTTCCTCGGCGGAGTGCCACACCGGGATTCCGGTCTCGGTCGAGCCGAAATACTCGTTGATGACAGGTCCCCACCACTCGATCATGGCCCGCTTGATCTCGGGCGGGCAGGGTGCGGCGCCATGCACGACAAAGCGCAGCGACGACAGATCGTAGCGTTGTCTGACGGCCTCGGGCAGCCGCAACAGCCGCACGAACATGGTCGGCACCATGTGGATATGCGTCACGCGGTGGCGCTCGATCAGCGCCAGCAGCTCCTCGGCGTCGAAGCGCGGCTGAAGGACGATGGTGCAGCCGTTGCGGAAGGCCATCATGCCGTAGGAGTGCGGCGCCGAGTGATACATCGGCCCGTTGATCAGCACGACCTGGCCCTCGCGCGGCTTGATGCCATAGGCGATCGCGCCGACGCGCTCGGAGGCGGCCGCCTGTTCGGGCTGCATCGGCATGCGCCGCACGCCCTTGGGCATGCCCGTGGTCCCCGAGGTGTAGATCATCGCCGCCGCCCGGCGCGGCGGCTCCTGCATTTCCGGATGACCGTCGCGCCAGCGGTCCCAATCGGCCAGTCCCGCGGCAACCCCGGTCAGCTCGGGCGGAATCGCGAAGGTCGCCGCCAGCTCGGGCGGCGTTGCCACGACGAGCAGGCTGACATCCTCCGGAACGCCGCTGCGAATTTGCGGTAGCAGATCGGCGTGGCAGACCAGGATCTTCGCGCCGCTGTCGATCAGGATGTAGCGGACCTCCTCGGCCTTCAGGTGCCAGTTGATCGGCACCACGGGGCTGCCGAGTGCGGCCGAGGCTGCGACCACCTCGAACAAGGCGAAGTCGTTGCGCAGCATCATGGCGACCGGCGCGCCTTCGGCAAGGCCGAGGGTGCGAAGCCCGCTCGCCGCGCGTTTGATGCGCGCCTGGATCCCGTCATAGCCGATCCGGCGCTCGCCGCTGATGATCATGGTCTGTCCTTGTTCCGCTCGAGGCTAGCGATCGTCCAGCACGTCGCCGAAGCCGACCCAGCTCTTGCCGTTGAAGCGCCGGAGCTGAAGCTGCTGGAACGGCAGATAATCGTCGGGGCCGGTCGTAACCGACATTCCCGGCAGCAGCAGCGGCAGCTTCACCTCCTTCAGCGCGGCGGCCTGACGCATGATGTTGTCGCGGCTGACATCGTCCTTGCACGCCTTCAGCACCGTCATCAGCAGCGTCGCGTAATGGTAGCCGGCCGCGTAGTTGGAGTTGGAAAGGTCGGCGTTCGGCATGTATTGCTTCATGAAGGCGAAATACTCCTTCACGCCGGGATCGCTGGCCCATTGCGGGTCCATCGTGTCCTTCTGGTTGCTCGACGAGATCAGGCCGACGGCGTTGTCGAGCCCCGCCGGCTCGAGGAACGAGATCGACGAGGCCGAGGTCGGCACGAAGAACAGCTCGGGCTTCCAGCCGATCTCGGCCACGCCCTTGATCATCTGCGAGGTGAACTTGCCGAGCACGACGCCGAACAGCACGTCGGCGCCCGACGCCTTCAGGGTCGAGAGCTGCGAGCTGATGGTCGGCGCGCTGGTCTCGTAGGTCGCTTCCGCGACGATCATGCCCGCGGCCTTGGCGCCGAGCGCGCGTTTGAAGCCGGCGACATAGTCGCGGCCGAAATCGTCGTTCTGGGACAGGATGGCGATCTTCGCGTCGGGCTTGGTCCGCAGCACGTGCTTGGCATAGACCACGCCCTCGGATTCATAGGCGGCCATGCCGGGCATGGTCCACGGATATTTCTGCGGGTCGGCCCATTTGGTCGCGCCCGAGAGCACGAATAATTGCGGCACCTTCTTGCTGTTCAAATAGCGCTGCACGGCGCTGTTGGTGGCGGTGCCGAGCGAGCCGAACATCATCAGCACCTCGTCCTGCTCGACCAGCTTGCGGGTCTGCTCGACCGTCTTCGGCGGCGAATAGGCGTCGTCCAGCGTGATGAACTTGACCTTGCGGCCGTTGATGCCGCCTTCGGCATTGACCTTCTCGAAGAAGGCTTCCTGCGTCCGGCCGATCGCGCCGAAGCCGGAGGCCGGGCCGCTATAGGGCAGGGTCTGTCCGATCCGGATCTCGTCCGTGCCTTCGGCGCGAGCGCCACCGCCGGCGAGCGCCAGCAGGGACAGGCCGATCAGTGTGGCTGCCAGCTTCATGATGTCCTCCCGTTTTTCTTTCAGTCTGAACCGTCAGGCGCTGGCGCGCATCAGGAATTCCTGCCGGGCCTGATCGAATTCACGCTTCATGCGGTCGACGAGCTCGGCGACCGGAGGGACATCGGTGATCTGGCCGATGCCCTGGCCAGATCCCCAGATGTCGCGCCATGCTTTCGATTTCATGTTGCCGCCGGAGCCGAAATTCATCTTCGATTTGTCGGCGACCGGGAGGTTGTCCGGGTCCAGCCCTGCGGCGGCGATCGAGGGGCCGAGATAGTTGCCGTGCACGCCGGTGAACAGGTTGCTGTAGACGATGTCGTGAGCGGCGTGCTGCGTCAGCGCGGACTTGTAGGCCTCGTCGGCATTGGCTTCCTGCGTCGCGATGAAGCGCGTGCCCATGTAGGCGAGGTCGGCGCCCAGCGTCAGCGCCGAGGCGATGCCAAAACCGTCGCTGATCGCACCGGACAGCAGAATGGCGCCGTCGAACCATTGCTTGACCTCGCGCACCAGCGCGAAGGGAGACAGCGTGCCGGCGTGTCCGCCGGCACCGGCGCAGACCAGGATCAGTCCGTCGACGCCCTGCTCGGCGGCTTTCCGCGCGTGCTTGACGTTGATGACGTCGTGGAACACCAGCCCGCCATAGGAATGCGCGGCTTCGACGATCTCCGCCGGCGGCCGCAGCGAGGTGATGATGATGGGCGCCTTGTGCTTCACGCAGGTCTCCATGTCCTTCATCAGCCGGTCATTGGAGGCATGACAGATCTGGTTGACGGCGTAGGGGGCGACCTTCTTGCCGGGATTGAGCGATTTGTATTCGCCGAGCTCGTCCTCGATGCGGCTCAGCCACTCGTCCAGCTTCTCGACCGGACGGGCATTGAGCGCGGGAAAGGAGCCGACCACGCCCGCCTTGCACTGGGCGATCACCAGCTCCGGCCCGGAGACGATGAACAGGGGCGAGCCGACGACGGGCAGCGCGAGCGAATTCTTCAAGGGAGTGGGCAGCGCCATCATGTCCTCCTGAAACGCGGCTCCGCCGGCAGGCGGATGACGAGGCGTTTCCTGGTGATTGTCGCGCGGGCGGATCGCCGCCCGTGTTGCGGATTTGATTGCACTATAAGGTTGGACGGCGCGCCCATGCCGTTCAATAATGAACGGATGATCATTCAGACATGAACGGGGCGGCCGATGGACTGGGACCTTTGCAAGACCTTCGTCGCGGTCGCCGAAACCGGCAGCTTCACCGCCGCTGCACGCCGGCTGCACACCAGCCATCCCACCGTCAGCCGCAAGATCGCGGCGCTGGAAGCCCAGCTCGGCACCCGATTGGTGGCGCGCGCCGCCGACGGCCTGGCGCTGACCGCTGATGGCAGAACCTTGCGCGAGCACGCCGAGGCCATGGCGGCAGCGGCGCTACGGGCGGAGACCGCGGTGGCGGCGAAAGGACACAAGGCGCGCGGCATCGTCAAGCTGTCGATCGGCGCGACGCTGGCCTCGCATTGGCTGATGCCGCGTCTGCCCGCCTTCCTGCGTGCGCACGATCATATCCAGCTCGAGATCATCACCCATCCGTTTCCGGCGAGCGTGCGCCGGCGCGAGGCGGACGTGGTGCTGCGGCCGTTCGACAGCGGCGAGGAGAACCTGGTCGGCCGCAAGATCGGCCGTCTCGGCACGGGCTTCTATGCCTCTCGCGATTATGCCGCCGGGCGGCCCCTGCCTGAACGGCGCGGCGATTGGAAGGAGCACAGCGTCATCGGCTTCGCCGATCAGACGTCCAATGCGCAGCTTGCGCGCTGGAGCGACGTCGTCACGCGGCAGGCAAGGGTGGCGATGCGTTGCTCGTCGCAGGGGGATATGTTGGCGGCGGTCCGCGCCGGCATCGGAATCTCCGCGCTGTCGTGCTTCGTCGCCGAAGCCTATTCCGATCTCGTGCGCGTCGCCCCGCAGAAGCTCGCCAGCGTCGCGGATCTCTGGCTGCTGGCCCATCCCGACCTCGTCGAGCTCCCGGCGGTGCGCGCGGTGGTCGACTTCGTCGCCGAATGCGCCCGGGCCGACCGCGCGAGGCTGCGGGGCTAGACCGATCCCGCGAGCACGCCCTCGCGCTTCTTCACCGCGCGATAATAGCTCCACCACAAATGCGCGGCCGCGCCGCGCAGCGGACGCCAGGGTTCGGCGAGCGGCGCCATCTGCTTCTCCGTCGGCCGTGCCTTGAGGCCGAGGCCGATCCTGATGGCCTCCTGCACGGCGAGGTCGCCGGCCGGCCAGGCATCGCCATGGCCAAGGCAGAACAGCAGATAGACGTCGGCGGTCCAGGGCCCGATGCCGGGCAATGCGATCAGCGTGTGGTGCGCGGCGTCGGCATCCTCCTCCGCGAGCACGTCGAGGTTCAGCCGCTGTGCGCCGATCTCGCGGGCGAGATGCTTCAGTGTCTTGATCTTGGCGGCCGAAAGTCCGAGCCGCCCCAGGCGGTCGGTGCGGGCGCGGCGCACGGCGTCGTGGTCGAACGGATCGAAGGCCGCCGACAGCCGTCCCCAGATCGCCGCGGCGCTCGCGGTCGACAGCTGCTGCCCGCAGACGATGTGGGCAAGACCCGCGAAACCCGGCTCCCGCCGCCGCAGCGCCGGCATGCCCGCGATCGTGAGCACGGGCTTGAGGCGCGGGTCGCGCTTGATCAGCGCGTCGACCGCTTCTTCGAGATCGGACTGGGTTTCGAGGTGGATTGTCATGGTTGCTCAACTCGTCATGCGCGGGCTTGACCCGCGCATCTATTATCCTACTCCGTCATTCCGGGGCGATGCGAAGCATCGAACCCGGAATCTCGAGATTCCGGGTTCGGTCCTGCGGACCGCCCCGGAATGACAGCCGTGGCGGCCAAGCCCGGCCATGACGAGATTCATGTCGATGGGACCACCCGTTTTCCGATTTGCCCCCAGCCCCAACGGCCACCTGCATCTCGGCCACGCCTATTCCGCACTGCTGAACTTCCAGCGGGCGCGCGAGACCGGCGGGCGATTGCTGCTGCGGATCGAGGACATCGACGCGACGCGGTGCCGGCCGGAGTTCGAGGCGGCGATCTACGAGGATCTCGCCTGGCTCGGGATTGAATGGGAGACGCCGGTGCGGCGGCAGTCGGAGCATCTCGCCGATTATCGCGCCGCGCTGGACAAGCTGTCGGCGCTCGGCCTCGTCTATCCCGCCTTCGAAAGCCGCGCCGAGATCGCAAGGCTCGTTGCCGCGCGCCAGGGGGATGGCCCGTGGCCGCGCGATCCCGACGGCGCGCCGCTCTATCCCGGCGATGCGAAGTCGCTCTCAGCTTCCGAGCGCGACCGGCTCATCGCATCGGGCGCGCCTTACGCGTTGCGGCTCGACATGGCGGCCGCCTGTCGGCGGGCCGACGGTCTGGCGTGGAACGAGCTCGGCGAGGGCCCCGGCGGCGCGTGCGGCGTCGTCCCGGCGCGGCCCGAGGCGTGGGGCGATGTGATCCTCGCCCGCAAGGAGACACCGACCAGCTATCATCTGTCCGTCGTCGTCGACGACGCGCTCCAGGGCGTCAGCGAGATCGTACGGGGCCAGGACCTGTTTCACGCAACCTCGGTGCACCGCCTGTTGCAGGTCCTGCTCGGCTTGCCTGAACCCGCCTACCGCCATCACCGGCTGATTTGCGACGGCGAGGGGCGGAAACTGTCGAAATCGAGCGGCTCGACCGGTCTGCGTGCCTTGCGTGCGGCCGGCACAACGCCTGCCGGCATCCGCCAGCAGGTGGGATTAGGTTAAGTTTCTCTGGGGGTTAGCGAAACGTCGCCGTGACTCCGGGTATTTCGCCGTGCCATGCTCGGCAAACAGCCCGGGGGTCCGAAGGGGATACTTCGAAGGGGATTCATGGCGGCGAAGAAGCGCCCAGCGCGCACCACGCGGACGACGAGGCGACCGCCTCGGAAGCGGTCCGGGGAGGCCGGACAGGTGCGCAAGCGCAGCACCAGGACGGACGCGCCCGACGTGGTCCAGGCGGCGCTCGCCGCCTTTGCCCATGAGGTCCGCACCCCTCTGACCGGCATTCTCGCGATCAGCGACCTGCTCGCGACCTCCGATCTCGGCGAACGTGAACGGCGCTGGGCCGACACCATCAAGGCCGGTGCCGAGCATCTGGCGAGCCTCGCCACGCTGTTCGTGGATGCCGCCAGAACCGGCGGCAAGGGCGGCAGCACGCTGCGGCAGGATCTGTTCGACCTCAGGACGCTCGCCCGCAGCGCCGGCGATTCGCTCGCCGGGCGTGCCGCGGCCAAGGGCCTTCAGGCCCAGGTCGAGATCTCCGCAAGGCTGCCGGGCCTCGTGGTCGGCGATCCCGTCCGCCTGCGTGCCGCGCTCGAGAACCTGATCGACAATGCCGTGAAGTTCACCGACCAGGGCGGCGTGGCGCTCGCGGTGACGCCCTGGCGTCCGGCCAAGGGCAAGACCAAGGGCAAGACCAAGACCAAGGGCAGGGCCGGCGTTGCCTTCGCGGTGTCCGACAGCGGCATCGGCCTGACCATGGCCGAGATCAAGCGGCTGTTCCGCCCGTTCACCCAGGCCAATGTCACGATCGCCTCGCGCTTCGGCGGCGCCGGGCTCGGGTTGTCCTCGGTGAAGCAGTTGGCGCGGGCGATGGGGGGCGACATCACGGTCGCGCCGCGGCGTGGCGGCGGCGCCACCTTCACGTTGACGGTATCGCTGGACGCGACGGGGCCGGCCAAGTCCCGCAAGTCGAAGGGCGACGCCGAGCCCGATGCGGTCGCCGCGCTCCGCGTGCTGAGTGTCGAGGACAATCCGTTCGGCCGCGTCGTTCTGAACACGATTCTGACCGAGCTCGGCCATCATGCCGAGTTCATCGGGCGCGGCGAGGACGCCGTCGGCCGGCTGGCGCAGGGTGCATTCGACGCGGTGCTGATGGACATGGTGCTGCCGGGCATCGACGGCGTCGAGGCCATCCGGCGGATCCGCACCATGGAGCCGCCGCTGGCGCGGATCCCGATCATCGGGGTATCCGGCCGCGGCGAGGACGAGGCCGCCTCGCGCGAGGCCGGCGCCGATGCCTTCCTGGTCAAGCCTGTGTCTCCTCGGGCGCTAGCGACTGCGCTGCTTGAAGCGACACGCCGTGAGGAAGCCGCGACTTGATGATCGCGGCATTGAGCTCGCCGCCGTAAACGAAGATCGCGGCGATGAAGTACAGAAACACCAGCGCGATGATCACCGAGGCGAGCCCCGCATACATGGTCACGTAGTTGTTGGCGAAGCGCGCCAGATATTGTCCGAACACGATGCCCGATATCAGCGACGCCACGATGGTGAAGACGATGCCGGGCAGGATCTGGAAGAAGCCGCGCCGCCCTGCCGGCAGCCAGGCATGCAGGATCAGCAGCGCCACCACCAGCGCGCCGACGGTGATGCCGTAACGCAGCCAGGTGAGGATGCTCTCGTTGGATTCGACGAACAGCGGAATGTGGGCACGCGCGGCCTCGATGATCAGCGGGCCGAGCACGATCAGGAACGCCATGGCGAGCGCGGTGAAGGCCGCGACCAGCGTGTAGCCGATCGATTCCAGCCGCAGCCAGTACCAGCGCCGCATCTCCACCACCGCATAGGCACGGTTGAGCGCAACCCGCAGCGCCTCGACGCCGTTGGAGGCGAAATAGACCGACAGCGCAGCGCCGATCGTCAGCACGCCGGTGCGGGTCGTGGTCAAGACGTCGTGGACCTCGCCCGAGATCGAATCGGCCACCTGCTTGGGCCAGATCTGCAGCATCAGGCTGGCGGCCTGGTCGGCGAGTTCCTTGGAGCCGAAGAAGCCGGCGAGCGAGGTCAGCACGATCAGGAACGGGAACAGCGCCATCAGCGTCGACAGCGCGATGTGGCTCGCAATCGCCCAGCCGTCGTCGGCGAGGAACGTATAGAACGCATCCATCACCACGACGTAGATGTAGCGGACGGCTTTCACGGCTGGCCCTGTACTGCTCCCTTTCGCCTCTTGGGGGGAGAGACGGAGAAGGCTTGCGATAGACGCAAATCGGAAATCATCCAGCCAGCTTCTGATATTATTGGCCTAAAAGCCAGATCGCCAACCAACCCAGTCGTCATTCCGGGGCGATGCGACGGGACCGCGCAAAGCGCGACCCGGAGCATCGAGCCCGGAATCCATTTCACGGCGCGTGACGCTGCTTGATGGATTCCGGGCTCGCGCCACCGGGCCGCATTGCGGACCCGTTGGCGCGCCCCGGAATGACGGGTGGGGAGATGGCGGACCGGCGCGCGCGGTGTTATCACCCCCCAATGGCATCTCTCCTGACTACTTTCATCCTGCCGGCGGCCGCCGGTGCAGTCGCCTTGGTGCTGCTGCTCGGTCTCATCAACATGATGCGCGGCGGCTCGCCCAATACCTCGCAGAAGCTGATGCGCTGGCGCGTGCTGCTTCAATTCGTGGCGATCGTCATCGCGATGCTCGCGGTCTGGGCGATGGGGCGCTGATCATGGTCGTACTCAATCGCATCTACACGAAGACCGGTGACGACGGTACGACGGCGCTCGGAACCGGCGAGCGGCGTCCGAAATACGATCTGCGTATCGAAGCCTATGGCACCGTCGACGAGACCAACGCCGCGATCGGCGTGGTCAGGCTCCATACCGGCGACGTGCCCGAGCTCGACGCGATGCTCGGCCGCATCCAGAACGATCTGTTCGACCTCGGCGCCGATCTTGCGGTGCCCGAGCGTGAGGGCAAGGCGGAGCGGCTGCGGGTGGTGGCGAGCCAGGTCGAGCGGCTCGAGCGCGACATCGATGCGCTGAACGACAAGCTCCAGCCGCTCACCTCCTTCGTGCTGCCCGGCGGCACGCCGGCCGCAGCCCATCTGCACGTGGCTCGCACGATATGCCGCAGGGCGGAACGGGTGATCGTGGAACTGGCAGCCCGGCGGGGCGAGCCGGTCAGCGCGGCTGGCATTCAATATATGAACCGCCTGTCGGACTTCCTGTTTGTGGCCAGCCGAGCCGCCAACGGTAATGGCGCCGGCGACGTGCTCTGGGTTCCCGGCCAGAACCGCTGACCCATCGAGCCCACCCGCGGGCCTTGCGCATTTCAGAAGGCCAAAATTAGGCCCGCTCGCGCGTTGACCGGGGCAGATCGGGCCTTTAGGTTCCGCGCCAGTTGATAACCCCCCTCCCAAATTGAGTGAAAGAGGATCGATGAAGGTCTTAGTGCCGGTAAAGCGGGTGGTCGATTACAACGTCAAGGTCCGCGTCAAGGGCGATGGATCGGGCGTTGAACTCGCCAACGTCAAGATGTCGATGAACCCGTTCGACGAAATCGCGGTCGAGGAAGCGCTGCGTCTGAAGGAAGCCGGCAAGGCGACCGAGGTCGTGGTGGTCTCCATTGGACCGGCGCAGGCGTCGGAGACGATCCGCACGGGTCTTGCCATGGGCGCCGATCGCGGCATCCTGGTGAAGGCCGAGGGCGCGGTCGAGCCGCTCGCGGTCGCCAAGATCCTGAAGAAGGTCGCCGACGAAGAGCAGCCGGGCCTCATCATTCTCGGCAAGCAGGCGATCGACGACGACTCGAACCAGACCGGCCAGATGCTGGCCGCGCTGCTCGGCTGGTCGCAGGCGACGTTCGCCTCGAAGCTCGAGGTCGAAGGGTCCGACTTCAAGGTGACCCGCGAAGTCGATGGCGGCCTGCAGACCGTCAAGCTCAAGGGACCGGCGATCGTCACCACCGATCTCCGTCTCAACGAGCCGCGCTATGCCTCGCTGCCGAACATCATGAAGGCGAAGAAGAAGCCGATCGCGGAGAAGACCGTCGCCGATTACGGCGTCGACATCGCCGCGCGCCTCGAGGTTCTCAAGACCACTGAACCGGCGGGCCGCAAGGCCGGCGTCAAGGTCAAGGACGTCGCCGAGCTGGTGTCGAAACTCAAGAACGAAGCCGGGGTGCTCTGATGACGACGCTTCTGATTGCCGAACACGACAATGCGTCGCTCAAGGATGCGACCAACAAGGCCCTGACCGCAGCAGCCGCGCTCGGCGCGGATGTCGAGGTGCTGGTCGCCGGCCAGAACGCCAAGGCCGCCGCCGATGCCGCTGCCAAGCTTGCCGGCGTCAAGAAGGTGCTGCTCGCCGACGGCGACCTCTACGCGCACGATCTCGCCGAGCCGCTGGCCGCGCTGATCGTCTCGCTGGCGTCGGGCTATGACGCGATCGTCGCGCCCGCGACCTCGCGCTTCAAGAACGTGATGCCGCGTGTCGCCGCCCTGCTCGACGTCATGCAGGTCTCGGAGATCACCAAGGTGGTCGCCCCCGACACCTATGAGCGGCCGATCTATGCCGGCAACGCGATCCAGACCGTGAAGTCCAAGGACGCCAAGAAGGTCATCACGGTGCGCACATCGACCTTCGCCGCAGCCGGCGAGGGTGGCAACGCACCGGTCGAGACCGTTCAGGCCGCGGCTGATCCCGGCCTGTCGACCTTCGTCGGCGAGGAGGTCGCCAAGAGCGACCGCCCCGAGCTGACCTCGGCCAAGATCATCGTCTCCGGTGGCCGCGCCATGCAGAGCCGCGAGAACTTCGCCAAGTACATCGAGCCGCTCGCCGACAAGCTCGGCGCCGGCGTCGGCGCCTCGCGCGCCGCGGTGGACGCCGGCTATGCGCCGAACGACTGGCAGGTCGGCCAGACCGGCAAGGTGGTGGCGCCGGAGCTCTATGTCGCGGTCGGCATTTCCGGCGCGATCCAGCATCTGGCCGGCATGAAGGACTCCAAGGTGATCGTCGCGATCAACAAGGACGAGGACGCGCCGATCTTCCAGGTTGCCGATTATGGCCTGGTCGCCGACCTCTACCAGGCGGTTCCTGAGCTGACGACCGAACTCGGCAAGCTCGGCAAGTAAAAGACGTCGAAAACACCGGCCGGAGGGATAAACTCCGGCCGGTGTTTCATTTCTGAGGCGTTTTCTTTGGCGTGGGGCACGCCGGGGAAGCGATCCAATCTAGGTTTCGAGCCCGGGTTCTGATTAAATCAAGCTTCTGATCAAATCAGACCTCCCGGCTCGGAGGATAGACAGGCGCGATATGCGCGCCGTTCCGGTGGATGACATTATGGCGGCAGTGATCAAGAAGGTCGGCGTGATCGGCGCGGGTCAGATGGGCAATGGCATCGCGCATGTCGCGGCGCTGGCTGGCTTCGACGTGGTGCTCAACGACGTCTCGGCCGAGCGCCTCAAGTCGGGCATGGCGACCATCAACGGCAATCTGGCGCGCCAGGTCTCCAAGAAGGCCGTCACCGAGGACGACAAGGCCAAGGCGATGGCGCGCATCACGCCCGCCGAAAAGCTCGACGATCTCGCCGATTGCGACCTCGTGATCGAGACTGCGGTCGAGAAGGAAGAGGTCAAGCGCAAGATCCTCCACGAGCTCTGCGCGGTGCTGAAGCCGGAGGCGATCGTCGCCTCCGATACGTCCTCGATCTCGATCACGCGCCTTGCCGCCGCCACCGATCGGCCCGAGCGTTTCATCGGCATTCACTTCATGAATCCGGTGCCGTTGATGGAGCTGGTGGAGCTGATCCGCGGCATCGCCACCGACGATTCCACCTTCGAGGCGTCCAAGGAATTCGTCGGCAAGCTCGGCAAGCAGGTCGCGGTCTCCGAGGATTTCCCGGCCTTCATCGTCAACCGCATCCTGCTGCCGATGATCAACGAGGCGATCTACACGCTGTATGAAGGCGTCGGCAACGTCGAGGCGATCGACGCGGCGATGAAGCTCGGGGCGCATCATCCGATGGGTCCGCTGGAGCTTGCCGATTTCATCGGCCTCGATACCTGCCTCTCCATCATGCAGGTGCTGCACGAGGGCCTTGCCGACTCCAAATATCGCCCGTGCCCGCTGCTGGTGAAATACGTCGAGGCCGGCTGGCTCGGCCGCAAGACCCAGCGCGGATTCTACGATTACCGCGGCGCCAAGCCGGTTCCGACTAGGTAAGTGGGTCTCGTGCCCCGGACGCTGCGCAGCGCGTCAGCGATGCGCTGCAGAGCCGGGGCCCAGTAAGCCGCGTGCATGATGATGCATGGGTCCCGGCTCGGCGTCGCGTCATTGCATGACGCGACGCGTCCGGGACACGGCCCCACCTCACTCGTGACAATTCATGTCGCGTTAACCCCTCGCGCCTAGGCTGCGGCCAGTACGAGGGTTCGCGTAATGGACATGATGGCGATGGTCAGCACCATGCTGGCCGCTCAGCAAGGCGCGCTGCAGTCGAATATTGCGGCGACGCTGACCAAGCAGAACGCGGATATGGAGAAATCCACCGTCCTGACGCTGCTCGGCGCCGGTCAGCCCTCGCTCGCCAATGTCGGCCCGGGTGTCGGCGGCAATCTCAACGTCACGGCCTGAACCTCAAAGCGACGCGGCGGCCTTGCCGGTCGCGGCCCGGAGCAGCTTCAGCGCGTCCTCGCTCGCCCACTCCGCCGGTCCCGCAATCGTCGCGATCTCGCAGCCCTGCGGATCGACCAGCACCGAAGTGGGCATGCCCAGGGCCCGGCCTATCGCTTTAAGATCCTGAAAAACCTTGGCTTTCGGGTCGCTAAAATAGCTGAGTCGGGCCAGATTGGCTTCCTTCAGGAAGTTTTTCGGCTTCTCGGCGTCGCGGGTGTCGATATTGATCGCGACCACCTCGAAATTCGGCCCCGACAGCTTGCCCTGGAGCTCGTCCAGCGCGGGCATCTCCTTGCGGCAGGGCACGCACCAGGTCGCCCAGAGGTTCACCAGCAGCGTCTTGCCGCGGAAATCGGACAGCTTCTTCGGCTTGCCGTCGGCGTCCTCGAAGGCGAGGTCGGGCAGCTTCAGGGGGGCGCTCGCCATGGTCAGCGCTGCCAGCTCGCCGTGGGCGAGGGGGGCGATTTTCTGGGCCGTCGCCACCGCCGGCTTGCAGGTCGGATCGCCGCCAGGCGACCGGCTGAGGCCCAGCCCGTAAAGGGCGGCGAAGCCGGCCAGGCCGCCGATCGCCACTGTGGCGATGACGAGGGGGACCCGGCGCGTGGCGGAAGGCTTCTTGTCGAGCATATCGTTTGTCATCCGGTCGCAGATATGGCTATCAGGGGCCTCTTAGTACGGCTCGCAGTGGCCGGCAAACGTGCGGCAAATCAAGGCGTGAGCAGGGGATCATGAGCAACAAGATGTGGGGCGGCCGTTTCTCGGAACGTCCCGACGAGATCATGGAAGAGATCAACGTCTCCATCGACGTCGATCGTCACCTGTTCGCCCAGGACATTGCCGCGTCCAAGGCCCACGCTGCGATGCTCGCCAGCCAAGGCATCATCACGGGCTCTGATGCGAAAAATATCGGCAAGGGTCTAGACACGATTTTGTCAGAGATCGGCAAGGGCGGCTTCGAATTCAAGCGCGCGCTCGAGGACATCCATATGAATGTCGAGAGCCGCCTGTCCGAGCTGATCGGCCCCGCCGCCGGCCGCCTGCACACCGCGCGCTCGCGCAACGACCAGGTTGCGACCGACTTCCGTCTCTATGTTCGCGACGTTCTCGACGAGACCGATGCCGCGCTTGCCGCGTTCCAGGCGGCGCTGGTCAATCGCGCGCTCGAACATGCCGCAACCGTCATGCCCGGCTTCACCCATCTGCAGACCGCGCAGCCCGTGACCTTCGGCCATCATCTGCTTGCCTATGTCGAGATGGCCGCGCGCGATCGCGGCCGCTTCCAGGACGCGCGCAAGCGGCTCAACGAATCGCCGCTCGGCGCCGCCGCGCTGGCCGGCACCTCGTTCCCGATCGACCGCCACGCCACCGCGAAGGCGCTTGGTTTCGACCGTCCGATGGCGAACTCGCTCGACGCCGTCTCCGATCGCGACTTCGTGCTGGAGACGCTGTCGGCAGCCTCGATCTGCGCCGTGCACATGTCGCGCTTCGCCGAGGAGATCGTGATCTGGACCTCGCCGCTGGTCGGTCTGATCCGGCTCAGCGACAAGTTCACGACCGGCTCCTCGATCATGCCGCAGAAGCGCAATCCGGACGCTGCCGAGCTCGTGCGCGCCAAGACCGGCCGCGTCATCGGCGCGCTCAACGGCCTGTTGATCGTGATGAAGGGCCTGCCGCTCGCCTATCAAAAGGACATGCAGGAGGACAAGCAGGGCGCGATGGAAGGCTTTGCCGCGCTGTCGCTCGCGATCCGCGCCATGACCGGCATGGTCCGCGACCTCGAGCCTGACGAAGCCAGGATGAAAGCGGCTGCCGGCGAGGGTTATGCCACCGCGACCGATCTCGCCGACTGGCTGGTGCGGACGCTGAAGATGCCGTTCCGCGAGGCCCATCACGTCACCGGCCGCATCGTTGCCAAGGCCGCCGAGGGCGGCGTGGCGCTGCACGAGCTGCCGCTTGGGGAGATGCAGGCGATCGAGCCGAAGATCACCAAGGACGTGTTCGGCGTGCTCTCGGTCGAATCGTCGGTGAAGAGCCGCACCAGCTTCGGCGGCACCGCGCCGAAGAACGTGGCGTCCCAGGCCAAGGCCTGGGCGAAGCGGCTGGAAAAAGAGCGAAAATTGGGCTGAGGGCAAAATTTCGCTGATGTTTCATGGTCATCCGGCTCTCGCCAGAGCGCGCCAATCTCTGTATGGTGCGGCCCGTAGTGGGGATTTCGTCGTGACGTCAAAGTTTCGCCCGGCCGGTTCGGGATGGGCCATCATTGTCTTGAGCCTGACGGCGCTCGCGCTGGCCGGCTGCGGCCGCAAGGGTCCGCTGGATCTGCCGCCGACCGCCTCCAACGCGCCTACGGCCAACGTTGCAGCTCCAACCGACACCGAGAGCGCAGCCCAGAAGTCGTCGAGCATGTTCAATCCCACCTCATCGGGTGCGGATGCCGCGCCGGCGGCGGCCAAGGGCCGGAAGAAACCGTTTATTCTCGACCCGCTCCTGGACGAACCGCCCGGCAAGAAATAAGCCGGGGCAACCGAGCCTAAGCCATGAATCATTTCGATTATCGCAACGGCGTGCTGCACGCCGAGGCGGTGAACCTGTCCGAGCTGGCCGCGACCGTCGGCACGCCGTTCTACTGCTATTCGACCGCGACGCTGGAGCGGCACTATCGCGTCTTCACCGAGGCCTTCGCCGGCGAAAAGGTGCTGGTCTGCTACGCCATGAAGGCGAACTCCAACCAGTCGGTGCTGCGCACGCTGGCCAAGCTCGGGGCCGGCGCCGACGTGGTCTCGGGCGGTGAGTTGAAGCGCGCGCTGGCCGCCGGCATTCCGCCAAACAAGATTCTGTTCTCCGGCGTTGGCAAGACCGAAACCGAGCTGCGCGCCGCGCTCGCCGCCGACATCCTCTGCCTCAACGTCGAATCCGAGCCGGAGCTCGAGCTGCTGTCGCGGCTTGCGACCGAGATGGGCAAGACCGCGCGCATCTCGCTGCGCGTCAATCCCGACGTCGACGCCGGCACTCACGCAAAAATCTCGACCGGCAAGTCCGAGAACAAGTTCGGCATCCCGATCGTGCATGCCCGTGAGGTCTACGCGCGCGCCGCGAAACTCCCGGGCATCGAGGTAACCGGCACCGACGTGCATATCGGCAGCCAGATCACCGACCTCTCCGGCATGGAGACGGCGTTCCGCATCCTCTCCGAATTCGTGCAGACGCTGCGGGCCGACGGCCACAATATCAGCCACGTCGATTTCGGCGGCGGCCTCGGCATTCCCTATTACATGGATCGCGAGGCGCCGCCGGCGCCGGCCGCCTATGCCGCCATGGTCAAGCGCGTCAGCCACAATCTCGGCTGCACGCTGATGTTCGAACCGGGCCGCATGATCGTCGGCAATGCCGGCATCCTGGTCGCCAAGGTGATCTATGTGAAGCACGGCGACGGCAAGAATTTCGTCATCATCGACGCCGCGATGAACGACCTCATTCGCCCGACGCTCTACGAGGCGCATCACGACATCCTGCCGGTGAAGCAGCCTGCCAAGGGCGCCGCCACCATCATGGCCGACGTCGTCGGCCCGGTCTGCGAGACCGGCGACTATCTGGCACTCGACCGCACGCTGCCGACGCCCGCGCCCGGCGATCTCATCGCCATCATGACCGCAGGTGCCTACGGCGCGGTGCAGGCCGGCACCTACAACACAAGGCCGCTGGTGCCGGAGGTACTGGTGAAGGACGATCAATACGCCGTGGTGCGCCCGCGCATCGAGGTCGAGCAGCTGATTGCGATGGATAAGCCCGCGCCGTGGCTGTGAGCCATTGACCGTAGCCCGGATGGAGCGCAGCGAAATCCGGGGTCTCGTCCAGCGGCAACAATCCCGGATTACGCTGCGCTCCATCCGGGCTACTGAAGCGGTTGCGGGATGGCTACTTCCCGGCCAATCCCCCCTTCGCTCCGCCGACCACAACACCCGCCTTCTTCTCGATCGGCTTGATCGCCGCGGTGAAGTCGGACTCGGCGCCCTCCGCGCTGATCACGGTCTCCCACAACCGTCCGACTGCATCCGCGACCTCCATCGACAGGCCGAGCTGCTTCATCTCCTCCAGCGCGAGCCGGACGTCCTTCACCATCAGTCCCGTGGCGAAGCCGAAATCGAAGCTGCGCGGCAGCACCGCGCGCGGAAACTTGTCGCGGCTCGCGGTGTTCATGCCGGAGCCGGCATTGATGACGTCGATCATCACGGCGGGATCGAGCCCGGCCTTGACGCCCATCACCACCGCTTCGGACGTCGCCACGATCGCGGTCGCCGACAGGAAATTGTTGGCGAGCTTCATGGTCTGGGCCGCACCGGGCTTCTCGCCGATGAAGAACACTTTTCCGATCACGTCGAGCGCCGGCTTGAGCAGCTCGAACTCGGACCTGGGCCCGGACACCATCACCGCCAGCGTGCCCTTCTCGGCGCCGCCGACACCGCCGGAGACGGGGCAGTCGATCTGCACGATGTTGCGCTTGGCGAGCAGGCCGTGAATCTTCACGGCCATCGCCGAGCCGACGGTGGAGAGGTCGACGAAGCGCTTGGCACGCTTGCCCTCGATCACGCCGTTCGCGCCGGTGGCAACTTCGAGCGAGGCCTGCAGCGAGGGCAGGCTCGCCATCACGGTCTCGACCTGGTCGGCGACGTCCTTCGGCGATGTCGCGACTGTGGCGCCGAGCGCCGCGAGCCTGTCCGCGACCTCCTTGCGGGTGTCGAACACGACGAGCCTGTGTCCTGCCTCGATCAGCCGCCTCGCCATCGGGAAACCCATGTTTCCGAGGCCGATGAATCCGATGTCCATGGTGTTTCCTTCTGTTTGTTGTTGTTGCGTCATCCGCGCTGTCGTCCCGGACAAGCGCGCCCAAAGCGCGCGCCGATCCGGGACCCAATCCCGGGAGGAGTTGTTATGCCGAAGCGGTCACTCCTGGTCCCCGTAACCACGTCTCCCTGTGGTTATGGATCCAGGATCTGCGCTCCGCTTGTCCGGGATGACAGTGGAGATTGGCGCTAAGCCTCATGCCTTGCCGTCGATCTCCGCAAACACCTCGCGCGCGATGCGGAAGCTGTCGACGGCGGCCGGCATGCCGCCATAGATCGCGACCTGCATCAGGATTTCGCGGATCTCCTCGCGGGTGACGCCGTTGGTGAGCGCGCCCTTCAGATGCGCGCGGAATTCGTGCTGGCGGTTGAGGATCGCGATCATGGCGATGTTGAGCATGCTGCGGGTCTTGCGCGGCAGCTCCTCGCGGCCCCACACGGTGCCCCAGCAATATTCGTTCAGCATCTCCTGGAACGGACGGTTGAAGTCGTCGACGTTCTTCAGGGCGTTGTTGACATAGGCTTCCCCGAGCACCGCTTTGCGGACTTCCAGCCCCTTGTCGTGCATCTTCTTGTCCATGGCGTTCCCTCTGCTTTCCCTGCATTTCCCTTGGGTGGCGCGCGGAAATTACGGGGTCGGGCGGGGCCAGTCACGTCCTCGTGTTATGCGGGAAAAGGGGTGTCTCCCGTACCGGAACGGATGCCTCAGTGCTGCCGTTGTGATAGGCTCCCCTCGACCGGGCAACCTGGAGAGTTGATTGAACGGCGTCACCCCCGACCCGTCAGACCCGACCCGCGACAGTGACGCTCTGTCGCGGCTGAAGCTGGCGCAGGCCCTCGATCGGGCCATTTATGCCATCGCGTGGGAGCGTGCCTGGCCGCATCTGGCGCGGCTTCTGACCGTCGTCGGGCTGTTCCTGGTGGTGTCCTGGGCCGGCCTCTGGCTGGCGCTGCCGTTCATTGCCCGTGCCATCGGTCTTTTCATTTTCGCCGGCATTGCGATTGCCGCGCTGTTACCCCTGATTCGCTACCGCTGGCCGAGCCGCGAGGAGGCACTTGGCCGGCTCGACCGCGGCTCCGGCATCCGACACCGCCCGGCCACGACGCTGACGGATACGCTGTCCTCGCAGGATCCGGTCGCGCAGGCGCTGTGGCAGGCGCAGCGCGAGCGCACGCTGGCCTCGCTCAAGCGCATCAGCGCCGGTTTGCCGCATCCGCGGCTGGCGTTGCATGATCCCTGGGCGCTGCGCGCGCTGGTCATGGTGTTGCTGGTCGCCACCTTCTTCGCCGCCGGCGACGAGCGTGCGATGCGGCTCGGGGCTGCCTTCGACTGGAACGGCGTGCTGGCGCCGGCCAATGTTCGGGTCGATGCCTGGGTGACCCCGCCGCTCTATACCGGCAAGCCGCCGATCATCCTGTCGGCCGCCAACAAGGAGGCCGCCGCGCTGCCGGCCGCCGGTCCGCTTGCCGTTCCCGCCGGCTCGACCCTGATCGTGCGCTCCTCCGGCGGCGCTCTCGATGTCGTCGTCTCCAGCGGCCTCAAGGAGGTTGCCCCCACGGAGGCCGCGCCCAAGGGCACCAACGAGAAGCACTTCACCATCACCGCCGACGGCACCGCGCATGTCCGTGCGCCCTCCGGCCAGCCGCAATGGGCGTTTGCGGCAACCCCGGACCGTGCACCGACGATCTCGCTCGCCAAGGATCCCGAGCGCCAGGCGCGCGGCGGGCTTCAGCTCTCCTACAAGATCGAGGACGATTACGGCGTTACCGGCGCGGAGGCGCACATCGCCTTGCGCGCGAACGACGCCAAAGACGGCGGCAAGGAGACCGACGGCAAGACCGCGGCGCGGCCTTTGTTCGAGCCGCCGAAATTCCCGCTGGTGCTGCCGAATGCGCGCACGCGCAACGGAGTCGGCCAGACGGTGAAGGACCTTAGCGAAGATCCCTATGCCGGCGCCGACGTCACGCTGACGCTCACCGCCAAGGACGAAGCCGGCAACGAGGCCAGGAGCGAACCCTTCAACATGCGCCTGCCCGAGCGTCTGTTCACCAACTCGCTCGCGCGCGCGCTGATCGAGCAGCGCCGCATCCTCGCGCTCGATGCCAACAAGAATTCGGACGTCTACACCGCGCTCGACGCGCTGATGATCGCACCCGAATTGTTCACGCCGGATGCCGGCTGCTATCTCGGCCTCCGGAGCCTTGCCACCCAGCTCGAAGCCGCCCGCACCGACGACGCGCTGCGCAATGTCGTGGCGAGCATGTGGGCCTTCGCGACCACCATCGAGGACGACGGCGTCGCCGGCAGCGTCAACGCCGCGCTGCGCTCGGCGCAGGACGCGCTCAAGGCGGCGCTGGACCGCGGCGCCAGCGAGGACGAGCTGAAGGTGCTGACGCAGAAGCTTCGTGAGGCCATGGCCGGCAAGGTGCGTGATCTCGCCCGGCGCGCCGAGCAGAATCCGCTCGGACCGCGGCAGCCGTTCCCGGCCGAGGTCCAGCTCATCCTCGACAAGGCGATCGAGCTGCGACAGAAGACCCAGCACGCGACGGTCGAGCAGCTCGCAGAGCTGGCGCAGCAGCAGGACGCGTTGCGCGAGCAGCTTCAGGCCTATCGGAAGTCGGCGAACAACCGGGCCAACAAGGCGGGGGACGACAAGACCAACCAGTTTACGCGGGACCGGAAATGCGGAAGCTAGCACGCGTGCCAGTCTTGAAGGCGATGTCGATCGCCTGCCTCGCTCTGCTGCTCGGCGGTGTCTCGCCGGCCGTTGCCCAGCTGGATCAGGATCCCGACGCGCTGCTCGACAGCGCCGAGAAGGCGATGCAGGAGTCCGGCGACAGCCTCAGGCAGAAGGAATCCGGCAAGAGCCTCGGCAACCAGTCCGACGCCATCCAGAAGCTCGAGGAATACAAGCGGGCGACGGAGCGGAGTCAGTCCTCCAGCCGGGACCGCAACTTCATCACGCAACGCGATCTCGACGAGTTGCTGAAGCAGATCGAGAAGGCCGCGCGCGAAGGCAATAAGGAGGCGGCCCAGCGCATGCTGGAGCAGCTCGCGCAGATCATGGAAAATCTCCAGATGGCGCAACCCGGGCAATCCGGCGAGAGCGAGATGGAGCAGGCGCTGAACGAACTCAGCGACATGATCCGCAAACAGCAGCAATTGCGCGACAAGACGTTCAAGCAGGGCCAGGACTCTCGGCGTGACCGCTCGCGCGGCAAGCAGGGCGACCAGTCGATGTCGGACCTGCAGCAGGATCAGCAGTCGCTGCGCGACCGCCTGAAGAAGCTGCAGGACGAGCTCGCCAAGCGCGGCCTCGCGCAGAAGGGACAAAAGGGCCAGAAAGGCCAGCAGGGTCAGAAAGGCCAGCAGGGCGATCCGGGCCAGAGCGGCGATCAGGACGGCGACCAGGGCGATGACGACGGCAGTCTCGACGCCGCCGATGGCGCCATGGGCGATGCCGGCTCGAAGCTCGGCGAGGGCAATGCCGACGGTGCCGTGGACTCGCAGGGCAAGGCTCTCGATGCCATGCGCAAGGGCGCGCAGAAGATGGCCGAGGCGATGCAGCAGGGCGATGGCGACGGGCAGGGCGATGGTCCCGGCAATCGCGCCGGCCGTCAGCAGAGCGGCGGCAATCAGACCGATCCGCTGGGGCGCCCGCTTCACGGCCGCGATCTCAGCGACGATTACTCCGTCAAGATTCCCGGCGAGATCGACGCCCAGCGCGTCCGCCGCATCCTCGAAGAGCTCCGCCGCCGCCTCGGCGACAGCTCGCGCCCGCAGATCGAGCTCGATTACATCGAGCGCCTGCTGAAGGATTTCTGAGGCGAAGTCGCCACAAGCTCACTGTCATCGCCCGGCCTTGACCGGGCGATCCAGTATTCCAGAGACAGCAGTGACTAAGTCGATAGGCCGCGGCGTACTGGATGCCCCGGACAAGCCGGGGCATGACAGCGGTATGTGTGGTTAAGGGCGCCCGCCACTAACCCTTCTTCGCCGCCAGCGCGTCCGCCACGGCGGTGCGGATGTCGGCGACCGAGAACGGCTTCGTCACGACGTCGTGCACCAGCGCATTGAGATTCGAGGCGCGCTCGCGCTGGTCGGCGAAGCCGGTCATCAAGAGAATGGTCAGATCGGGAAAATCGCGTGCGGCCGAAAGCGCGAGCGCAATACCGTCCATGACAGGCATCTGGATGTCGGTGAGCAGGAGGTCGAAGGCGCCGTCCTCGCGGGTCAGGATCTCCAGCGCCTCGGCGCCGTCTTGCGCGGTGACGGTCTGGTGGCCGTCCATGGCGATCGCGCGCGCCACCAGCTGGCGCATCGAATCCTCGTCGTCGGCGATCAGGATTTTAGGCATCAGATCAACTCTTGGGACGAACCTTCCCGTGCAGGACTGTGCAAGCTGATTATACGCTGCCGCCGGCAATGTCGCGCCGGTTAAAGAAGCGGACATCGATATTGCGGCCCTCTGGCGGCGGCGAGGCGAGGCGAGAGCGGAAGAAAGCGCGCTCGCCGGGCCGCAGCACGGTCTGCTCCAGCACGGTATTCCAGGCGTAGATCTCCGCGCCTTGTGCGTCGCGCACGGCGAAGCGCAGCCGCGGGATGTCGAGCGGCTTCTTGCCCTCGCCGACGATCATGCCCTCGATCACCAGCACCTGCTTACCGTCAACGGTCTCGCTGGACAGCTTGACGTCCTTGAAGGCGAGGCCCCGCAGGTTCACCTCGAGCCCGACCATCTTGTAGAACGCCGCCGTCTGCGGCAGCAGCCGCACCATGTCGCCGCGCCAGATCACCAGCGCCAGCACCAGCGCGCCCATGGCGGCGCAGGCGGTCGGCAGACCGAAATAGGATTTTCTAGGGGGCGTGGCGGCGACCGGACGGCTGACCCGTGCACCGCGACGGCTGAACAGGCCGCGGAACCAGGACTGGTGCTGCACCCCGACGACCTCCTCCTCGGCCGCCCGGGCCGCCGCGGACCACTCGTCCTCGGTGTCCTTGGCCTCTTCATCGGGCCAGTCGCTGGCGATCGAGGGGCTATCGACCACGGGCGTATCAGTGGCGCTCTCGTCCTTGGCGTAGGAGTTCCACTGCTCGGCGAGATCGGATTGGTCGTCGGCCTGGCTGGCTGCCGCCATGGCCGGGACGGATGCCTCCTCGATGGCATCCTCGGCATGGGCGATCCAGGTCTCCTTGCAACGGGAACAGCGGACCGCCCGCCCGTTCGCCCCCAGGCTCGCAAGCTTGATGGCGTAGGATGTCATACAATGGGGGCAGACGATATGCATGGACGAGCCTTGATGCATGAACCGGGACTTGAACGAGGTCTTGACCATGACCCGCCAGGAAGGACGGGACGGCCAGGATGTTGCCAAATATGCTACAGGCCGACCGTTAACGAACCGGAAACCATAACGGCGGCAAAACCCGTTGATCGCGCATGGCGGAGCGCAGCAATGCGACCCGCGCCCCCTCTCGAACGGAGCTGAACTTGGTTCGGTTCGAAAATGTCGGATTGCGTTACGGTCTGGGGCCGGAGATCCTGCGCGACCTCAGTTTCCAGATCCCGGCGCATTCGTTCCAGTTCCTCACCGGCCCGTCGGGTGCCGGCAAGACCTCGCTGCTGCGCCTGTTGTTCCTGTCGCACCGGCCGACGCGGGGCCTCGTCAATCTGTTCGGCCACGACATCTCGCAGCTCGGCAAGGACGAGATCGCCGATCTGCGCAAGCGCATCGGCATCGTGCTCCAGGATTTCCGCCTGCTCGACCATATGACGACCTACGAGAATGTCGCGTTGCCGTTCCGCGTCATGGGGCGCAGCGAGTCGAGCTATCGCAAGGAGGTGATCGATCTGTTGCGCTGGGTCGGGCTTGGCGAGCGCATGGACGCGCTGCCGCCGATCCTGTCGGGCGGCGAGAAGCAGCGCGCCGCGATCGCGCGCGCGGTGATCTCGCGGCCGCAGCTGCTGCTTGCGGACGAGCCGACCGGCAGCGTCGATCCGACACTCGGACGCCGCCTGCTGCGGCTCTTCATCGAGCTCAACAAGTCAGGCACCGCGGTCATCATCGCCACCCACGACATCGGCCTGATGGATCAATACGAGGCCCGCCGTCTCGTGCTGCATCAGGGACGGCTGCACGTCTATGAATAGGACCGACGAGCGCGGCGTGCTGGTCGATCTCGGACAGGAGCGTCCGCAGCTTCCGGCCAGGGCGCGCAACATGTCGCCGATCGTGCCGCGCGCCTCGATCCACGGCCGTGCGCTGGTTGCCGTCGTCGCCATCATGACCTTCCTGGCGTCGATGACCACGGGCACGGTGCTCCTGGTCAGCGCCTCCGCCGCGGAATGGCAGTCGGACGTCGCGAGCGAAATCACCATTCAGGTCCGCCCGCAAACGGGGCGCGATCTCGACCGCGACACCGCGGCCGTGACCGAGGCGATGCGCGCGCAGCCCGGCATCGTCGAGGTCAAGCCGTTCAGCCGGGAGGAGAGCGGCAAGCTGCTCGAGCCCTGGCTCGGCACCGGCCTGTCGATGGACGATCTGCCGGTGCCGCGCATGATCATCGCGCGCGTGCAGCCCGGCACGCAACTCGATCTCGGCGCCCTGCGCGCCCGCGTGACGCAAGTGGCGCCGAGCGCCAGCGTCGATGATCACCGCGCCTGGATCGAGCGGATGCGCTCGATGACCAACGCCACCGTGCTTGCCGGCCTCGGCATCCTCGCCCTCGTCATCGTCGCCACCATCATCTCGGTCTCGTTCGCGACCCGCGGCGCCATGGCGGCGAACCGTCCGATCGTGGAGGTGCTGCATTTCGTCGGCGCCGGCGATCGCTACATCGCCAACCACTTCCTGCGTCATTTCCTCCGGCTGGGCCTCGAGGGTGGCGTGATCGGCGGCGGCGTCGCCATGCTGGTGTTCGGCTTCTCCGAGTCGATCGCCGGCTGGTTCTCCGGCACCCCCGTCGGCGACCAGTTCGCCGCGCTGCTCGGCACCTTCTCGCTGCGGCCCTCGGGCTACATCGTGCTCGCGGTCCAGGCCGTGCTGATCGGCGCCATCACCGCAGTGGCCTCGCGCCAGACGCTGTTCGCGACGTTGAACGATGTGGATTGAGGTTTTTTTCCCTTCTCCCCTTGTGGGAGAAGGTGGCGCGAAGCGCCGGATGAGGGGTTCTGTCCACGCGTACAAATGTCGAGGTGAATGCGCGGAGAGAACCCCTCACCCGGCTCGCAGCTTCGCGGCGAGCCACCCTCTCCCACAAGGGGAGAGGGTTCAGAAACCGGACTCCACTTCGCCTCAAAACGTTTTAAAATCACCCCAGGGAAGGGATCACCGACATCACATGACCTCGCCGACCGACGATCGATCGCCGAAACTGCCGCGCGGCTGGCTGCGCGCGACAATCGTGTCGACGATTGCGCTCGCCTTCGTCGGCGCTGCGGCGGGCTTCATCGCGTTCCTGTCGCAATTGCGCGGCGCCGAGATCGCGCCAAGCCGCAAGGCTGACGGCATCGTGGTGCTGACCGGCGGCTCCTCGCGGGTGTCGGATGCGATGGAGCTGCTCGCTGCCGGATACGGCAAGCGGCTGTTGATTTCCGGCGTGCATCCGACGTCGACGGCGAGTGACATCTCGCGGACGCTGCCGGAGAACCAGTCCTTCATGACCTGTTGCGTCGATCTCGACCGCACCGCGCTCTCGACCCGCGGCAACGCGGCGGAGGCGCGGCGCTGGGCCGAGGGGCGCCGGTTCAAGTCGCTGATCGTGGTCACCTCGAACTACCACATGCCGCGTGCGCTGGTGGAATTCTCGCATGCGATGCCGCAGACGATTCTGATCCCGTTCGCGGTGGTCGGTGACAAATGGCGCGAGGAGCCGTGGTGGACCTCGGCCTCCACCCTGCGGCTGCTGTTGTTGGAATATGTCAAGTACATCGCGGCCGAGCTCAGGGTGCGGCTGGAGGATTTCGGGATTGACCTTTCGCCCGAGATGTCGGAGCAGCCTGCAGGTCAGCAGCCGAGGCGGCCCGCCACCGCCCAGGCCAACTGATCGGCAAAATAATCGGATCCTCGATGTTCCCAGTTTTCCTGCGCTCGCTCGTGTTCAACGTGCTGTTCTATGCCGTGCTGGTGTGCCTCGCGATCGTGGCGCTGCCGACCTTCGCATTGCCGCCGCGCGCGATGCTGACGGTCGCACAATGGTGGGCCAAGGCGACGCTGGTCCTGATGCGCGTGATCTGCAACATCAAGGTGGAATTCCGCGGCGTCGAGAACATCCCGACCGGACCATTGGTGATCGTCGCGAAACACCAGTCGTTCTGGGAGACGTTCGTGCTGCCCGGCTTCTTCAACCGCCCGATCTTCATCCTCAAGCGCCAGCTGATGCAGATCCCGGTGTTCGGCCAGTTCCTGGTCAAGACCGGGATGATCGCGATCGATCGCAATGCCGGCGTGAAGGCGTTGCTCGACATGACGCGGCGGGCGCGTGAGGCGGTACGGGGCGGAAAACAGCTCGTCATCTTTCCGGAAGGCACGCGCCGCGCGCCGGGTGCTCCGCCCGACTACAAGACCGGCTTTGCGCAGATCTATTCGTCCTGCGGCGTGCCTTGCCTGCCGATTGCGCTCAACTCCGGCCTGTTCTGGCCGCGCCGCACCTTCATGCGCTATCCCGGCACGCTGGTGGTGGAGTTCCTCCCCCCACTGCCGCCGGGCCTGCCGAAGGACGAGTTTCTCTCCCGCGTGCAAACGGCGATCGAGGATGCGACCGGCCGTCTCGTCGAAGCGGGCCGCAAGGAGCAGGAGCAGTTGATCGGCTCGGCGCCGAGCTACGCGCCGACCGGGGGCTAGCGATCTTCGGCTGGCGTCGGCGCGTGCAGGGAATGCCCATCACCATGCAGCATGGTCGCAAGCTGATGCAGTTGCGCATCGCGAAAGCCTTCGGCCTCGATCGCCTTCACCGTCGCGGTGACGTAGTCGCGGTTGGCGCCCGACTGGCCGTGGCCCTGGACGACATGACGGTGCTGCTCGGTGAGCGAGAGCCGGCCGGCATATTGAACATGGCCGCGGTCGACGACATAGGCGAGCGCGGAGACGCGCGCCCGCGCATCGTTCTCCAGCCAGACCGAGCGCATCACCTCGCGATAGACCGACGTGACCTGCTCTCGCGCCCGAAGGTAAGCGACAACGTCTGCGCGATTCTTCTCGGCGACGCGGAAGGCGATGCCGCGGCAGGCGCCGCCGCGGTCGAGCCCAAGCACCAGGCCCGGCTTTTCCGGCGTGCCGCGATGTACGAAGGAATAGACGCAGAGCGCACGATGCTCGCCGACCAGCCGCGCCGGGACGCGCTCCTCGAACGCGAAGCCCGGCCGCCACATCAGCGAGCCGTAGCCGAACACCCAGAGGTCGCCCTTGGCGGTGGTGATGGAGGAAAGGGTAATTTCCGACATTTCGGGCACGGCTACCAGAATGGGGGTCCCAAGCGAAGCGAATTCTCTGCCTTTCGCCGCAGGCGCGCCTCGCTTACATTTGCCAAAATCCGGGGTCAAAGGGTCGCCGCATGTCCAATATGACCGTTGCCGCAGGCCGTCGCTCCCGTTGGGGCCTTTTCATCGCACCCGTTGTCGTCCTGGTCCTTGCCGTCGCGTGGAGCTGCTTCTGGTTCTATGCGGCCTCGCAGGCCGAAGTGGCCGCAGACGCCTGGCGGGCGCAGGAGGCCAAGTCCGGCCGCATCTATGATTGCGCCAAGCGCTCGATCGCCGGCTTCCCGTTCCGCTTCGAGGTCCAGTGCTCCGGCGCCAGCGTCGCCCTGGTGTCGCAGAACGCGAGCAAGACGCCGTTCACGGCCAAGCTCGACAACATCCTGGTCGTTGCCCAGGTCTACGATCCCAAGCTCGTCATCGCCGAATTCTCCGCGCCCGCAACGCTGATCGATGGCGTTACGCAGAACACCTTCGTGGTGAACTGGAGCAAGGGCCGTAGCAGCGTGGTCGGCCTGCCGGCGGTGCCGGACCGCGCCTCCATCGTGTTCGACGATCCCACCCTCAACCGGCTCGATGGCAGCATGCAGGTGCCGCTCGCGCGGGCCAAGCAGGTCGAGCTGCACGGCCGTCTCGCGGACGGCTCGCCGGCCGATCATCCCGTGATAGAGACCGTGGCCCATATCGCGCAGGGCAGCATCCAGGGCGTGCATCCCCTGCTCGCCGAGCCGTTCGAGGCCGACACGCGCGCCAAGATCACCGGCCTGTCCGACCTCACGCCAAAGCCCTGGCCGCAGCGCTTTCGTGAAATCCAGGCGGCCGGCGGCCATATCGAGATCGTGCAGTCGCGGATCCAGCAGGGCGAGATGATCGCAGTCGCGGCCGGCACGCTCGGCCTCTCGGCCAATGGCCGCCTCGACGGCGAGTTGCAGATGACCGTGACGGGCCTCGAGCGCGTGATCCCGGCGCTCGGCATCGAGAAGATGCTGGAGGAGGGCGTGCCGCAGGCAACGCTCGATCGCGTCGCGCCCGGCGTGAAGTCGCAGGACCTCACCAATTTGTTCGGCGCGCTCGACCGCGCCGTCCCCGGCCTCGGCAAGGTCATCAAGCAGAACGCCAATGCCGGACTTGCCGCCGGCATCAACTCGATCGGCACCGAGAGCACGCTGGAAGGCAGGAAGGCGAGAAGCTTCCCGTTGAAGTTCGCCGACGGCGCCGTGCTGCTCGGCCCGGTCAAGGTCGGGCAAATTCCGCCGCTGTATTGAAGCCGCTCTCGTCATTCCGGGGCGATGCGTAGCATCGAGCCCCGGAATGACCAGCGAAACTACGGCTTCTTCAGCGCGCCATGCTGGCGGCCGAAATCCGCCGCGGCCGAATCCTGGCCGATCTCGACGATGCCGCGGCGAATGGCGCGGGTGCGGGTGAAATGGTCGAACAGCGCTTCGCCGTCGCCGCGGCGGATCGCGCGGGTGAGCTTGGACAGGTCCTCGGTGAAGGTGCCGAGCATCTCCAGCACGGCCTCCTTGTTGGCGAGGAAGACGTCGCGCCACATCGTCGGATCGGAGGCCGCGATGCGGGTGAAATCGCGGAAGCCGCCGGCGGAGAACTTGATGACCTCGGATTCCGTCACCTGCGCCAGCTCGTCGGCGGTGCCGACGATGGTGTAGGCGATCAGATGCGGCAGATGGCTGGTGATCGCCAGCACGAGATCATGATGATCCGGCGTCATCACCTCGACCTTGGCGCCCATCGCGGCCCAGAAGGCGCGCAGGCGATCGGTCGCCGCGGCGTCGACGCCTTCCGGCGGGGTGAGGATGCACCAGCGGTTGATGAAGAGCTCGGCGAAGCCTGAATCCGGCCCCGAATGCTCGGTGCCCGCGACGGGATGCGCCGGCACGAAATGAACGGTCTTCGGCAGATGCGGCGCCATGTCCCTGACGATGGCGCCCTTCACCGAGCCGACGTCGGAGACAACAGCACCGGGCTTCAGATGCGGCGCGATCTCCTGCGCCACCGGCCCGCAGGCCCCGACGGGAATGCAGAGGATGACGAGGTCGGCATCCTTCACCGCCTCCGCATTGGTCGCCACGACCTGGTCGACGATGCCGAGCTCGAGCACCCGCGCGCGCGTCTTCTCCGAGCGTGCGGTGGTGACGATCTCGCCGGCGAGCCCCTGGAGCTTCGCAGCGCGCGCGATCGAGCCGCCGATCAGGCCGAAGCCGATCAGCGCGACGCGCTGGAAGTGCGCCTGCGCATTCATTTGCCGGCCATGAAGTCGCGCAAGCCGTCGACCACGAGGCGGTTGGCCTCCTCGGTGCCGATGGTCATGCGCAGCGAATGCGGCAGGCCATAGTTCTTCAGCGCGCGCAGCACCAGGCCGCGCTTGGTGAGGAAGGCGTCGGCGTCGTCCGCGGTCTTGCCCTTCTCGGTCGGGAAGTGGATCAGCACGAAATTGGCGACGCTCGGCGTCACCTTCAGCCCGAGCTTGGTGATCTCCTCGGCCAGCCAGTTGCGCCAGGTCTCGGTGAACTGCTTCGACATCGCCTGATGCGCGGTGTCTTCGATCGCGGCGACCGCGGCATACATCGCCGGCGTCGACACGTTGAAGGGGCCGCGGATGCGGTTGACCGCGTCGATGATGTGCTCGGGGCCGAACATCCAGCCGATGCGCAGCGCGGCGAGGCCGTGGATCTTGGAGAAGGTGTGCGTCACCACCGTGTTCTCGGTGGTGGCGACCAGCTCGATCCCCATCTCGTAGTCGTTACGCGAGACGTAATCGCAATAGGCGGCGTCCAGCACCAGCAGCACGTGCGAGGGCAGGCCGGCGCGCAGGCGCTTGATCTCGTCGAACGGCACATAGGTCCCGGTCGGGTTGTTGGGATTGGCGAGCCAGACCAGCTTGGTCTTCCGCGTCACGGCCTTGAGGATGGCGTCGACGTCGCAGGTGAGGTTCTTCTCGGCCGCGACGACGTTCTTGGCGCCGACCGCCATGGTCGCGATCGGGTAGACCAGGAAGCCGTGCGTGGTGGAGATCGCCTCGTCGCCGTGGCTGAGATAGGTGTGCGCGAGCAGATTGAGGATTTCGTCCGAGCCGGCGCCGCAGATGATGCGGTTGGGATCGAGCCCGAAAGAACGGCCGATCGCCTCGCGCAGCACGCGCGAGGTGCCTTCCGGATAGTCTTCGAGATGATCCGCCACGCGCTTGAACGCCTCGATCGCCTTGGGCGAGGGCCCGAACGGCGTCTCGTTGGCCGAGAGCTTGAACACCTTGCGGCCCGGCTCGGCGACCGGGCTCTTGCCGGGCGTGTAGGGCGCAATATCGAGAATGCCGGGATTCGGCACGGGGCGGGACATCTTCAACTCCGAAAGTGGCTTTAAGCGGTACGCGATTTACGATTTTGGCCCGGTCGGGGGCACCGTATAGCGCGTTGCGTGGCTGCCGACGAGGGCCGTGGAGCGCACCGAGGCCCCCGCCTCGATCAGGGCAGCCCTGATTTTGTCGATGCTGGTCGCGCTCGTGACCGAGACCAGCAGCGCCGCGCCGTCGAAGGCGGTGTCGGGCACCGCCACGATCTCGGCGAGCGGCGACAGGGCGCGGGCGACCTCGGCGTTCCACCCGGACACGCGCACGCTGAAGGTCTCGACCTCGGTCACCAGGGCGCTGTCGGGGACGCGCGAGATCGCGAACACCGGCAGCGCGGCCGGATGGTCGGCGCGCTCGACGAACGGCATGCGCGCGATGATCTTCGGCGCGCCTTTTTCCTCGAGCGAGAGCCACCACGGCGTGCGGCTCGACGTCGCCGAGACCAGCGCCAGGTCGCCCTTGGATTTCGCCACCGCCTCGACCGCGGCCTGCGCGCTGAAATGCGCGACGTAAGGCACCGTGAAGCCGAAATGAAAGCGCGCGGAATCGCGCATCGCCGGCTCGCTCACCGAGATGTCGGCATGCACGGAGAACGGCGCCTGCACGTAGGTGAAGGTCGAGATGATGACGCGCCAGATGCTCTCGACGGTGTCGAGCGGCAGGATGCCGCGATGACGCTGCACGATCTCGCGCATCATGGAGGCCTCACGCGCGGGGCGGAATGCCGAGCCGACCTCCTGGGTCTGCTTCACCTGGATCAGGCGGTCGATGATGTCGCCGCGCTGCATCAGCAGGCGATGCATGGCCTCGTCGATCGCGTCGATCTCCTTGCGCAATTCCTGCAATGACGGCGGCGCGGGCGGACGTTGAGACATGTTGGGCTGTCGATTGTTCCGATGGGGGATGTCCTGATTAGGCAGTCGGGGCGGCGAAAGCAAAGAGAAATGACGTCCTTCCCGGTCGCCGCGACGGAGGCGAATTGGGCCGATCCGGGCCGCGACTTGACGAAAACCGCCCAAGACGGTAGCTTTTGCCCGTTCCGTGGTCATTTGAGCCGGCCGGCTTGCAGCCACGTTAAAAAACTCGCTAAACAGGCCGGGGACTCTTTCGATCCCGGCCGAACCTATCGTTCAGGCCGGGTTTTTCATGGCCTGATGCAAGTGGCGATCACGCGTTTGATCGCAAACGAGGTCGATGGTCATGGATGGCGTCAAGTCGATACCGAGTCCTGCGATCAGCGCTGACGAGCGGTCGCATGAGGTGGATCATCCGAGCTCGCAGGTCGCGCATTTCGGCACCGAGCAGCCGCTGCGGCTGGATTGCGGCGTCGATCTCACCCCGTTCCAGATCGCCTACCAGACCTATGGCGAGCTCAACGCCGATCGCTCCAACGCGGTGCTGATCTGCCATGCGCTGACCGGCGACCAGCATGTCGCCAACGTGCATCCCGTCACCGGCAAGCCCGGCTGGTGGGAGACCCTGGTCGGCCCCGGCCGCCCCATCGATCCCAAGCACTACTTCATCATCTGCTCCAACGTGATCGGCGGCTGCATGGGCTCGACCGGGCCGGCGTCGATCAATCCCGCCACCGGCAAGGTCTGGGGCCTGGATTTCCCTGTCATCACCATCCCCGACATGGTGCGCGCGCAGGCCATGCTGATCGACCGGCTCGGCATCGACACGCTGTTTGCGGTCGTCGGCGGATCGATGGGCGGCATGCAGGTGCTGCAATGGACCGCGGCCTATCCTGGCCGCGTGTTCTCGGCGCTGGCGATCGCCTGCGCGACGCGGCACTCGGCGCAGAACATCGCCTTTCACGAGCTCGGCCGCCAGGCCGTGATGGCCGATCCCGATTGGCACGGCGGCGGCTATGCCGATCAGGGCATCCATCCGCATCGCGGGCTCGCGGTGGCGCGGATGGCGGCGCACATCACCTACCTCTCCGACGCCGCGCTGCATCGCAAATTCGGCCGGCGCATGCAGGACCGCGACCTGCCGACCTTCTCCTTCGACGCCGATTTCCAGGTCGAGTCCTATCTGCGCTACCAGGGCTCCTCCTTCGTCGAGCGCTTCGACGCCAATTCCTACCTCTATCTGACGCGCGCGATGGACTATTTCGACATCGCCGCCGATCATGGCGGCGTGCTCGCCAAGGCGTTCGCGGACATCAAGACGCGCTTCTGCGTGGTCTCCTTCACCAGCGACTGGCTGTTCCCGACCTCGGAATCGCGCGCGCTGGTGCATGCGCTCAACGCCTCGAGCGCGCGGGTGTCGTTCGCCGAGATCGAGACCGATCGCGGCCACGACGCCTTCCTGCTCGACGTTCCCGAATTCTTCGACATCTCCCGCGCCTTCCTGCAATCGGCAGGCAAGGCCCGCGGGCTCACCTCCAAGAACGACTGACGAGGACGGCTAGCGATGTCTGTACAGGAAGTGTTGCCGCTGGGCGGCCTTGCGACGGGACAGTCCGGTCATTTTCGCGCCGACCATCTCCTGGTCGCCGACATGGTCAAGCCCGGCTCGAAAGTGCTCGACGTCGGCTGCGGCGAGGGCGATCTGCTCCAGCTGCTGGAAACGCGCGGCATCGACGGACGCGGCATCGAGCTGTCGCGCGAGGGCGTCAACCGCTGCGTGGCCAAGGGGCTTGCGGTGGTGCAGGGCGACGCCGACACCGACCTCGTCAATTATCCGGACGACGCCTTCGACTACGTGATCCTGTCGCAGACGCTGCAGGCGACCCGGCAGCCGAGGGTGGTGCTGGAAAACCTGCTGCGCATCGGCCGCCGCGCCATCGTCTCGTTCCCGAATTTCGGCTTCTGGAAGATGCGGCTGCAGCTGCTGATCGGCGGCCACATGCCACGTACCGAGAACCTGCCGGCGACCTGGTACGACACCGCCAACATCCATTTCTGCACCATCAAGGATTTCGTGCAGCTCTGCGACGCAATCAACGTCAAGATGGAGCGTTCGGTGGCGCTCGACCTCTACGGCCGCCCGATCCCGCTGAACCTGCCCTGGTGGGTGTGGAACATGTTTGGCGAGCAGGGCGTGTTTCTGCTGAGCCGCGGCGGGGGAAAATAGTCTCTCGTCGTCATTCCGGGGCGCGCGAAGCGCGAACCCGGAATCCATCGTGCCGCAGCGTATGACGTCCCATGGATTCCGGGCCTGCGCCTTTGGCGCATCCCGGAATGACAGCTAATGCGCGGCCCGCGACCTGGGATCCCGCGCCGGCCAGCGGCCCGCCTCGACCAGCGTCACGAACCGCTCCACGCTCTCGTTGAACAGCGCGGGTTCCTCCAGATTGAGCACGTGGCCCGATTTCGGAAACATCGCCAGCCCCGCCGCGGGCAGATGCTTCTTCAGGAACAGGCTTGGCCCGATACACGGATCGTCCTCGTCGCCGCAGATGATCAGCGCCGGCGTCGTCGCCTTCGCGATCGCGTCCGTCATCGTATAGATCGAGGGGCGGCCGCCCTGGAAGCCGCGCATCGTGCGCGCCGAGCCCTTGGCGTCGTGGCGCGCCAGCGCGGCGTAGAAATCGGCGTGTCCGCGCGGGTCCTTCACCAGGAACGGAATCCGGCTCGGTGCCTCGCGCGTGATTTTTGCGACCTCGGCGGAGCCCAGCGTCTCGAACTGCTCGGCATTGGCGCGGCACTGCTTGCGCCAGGCCTCCAGGTTTTCGAGCTCCGAGCCGGAGCCGACGCCGGCCAGCGTCATCGACAGCGCGCGCTGCGGCGCGTTCAATCCGATCTGCAGCGAGGAATAGGCGCCCATCGACAGGCCCACGAGATGCGCGCGCTCGATCTTGAGATGATCGAGCACGGCAAGCGCGTCGGTGTAGAAATGTTCGTAGGTGTAGACCTCGCCCTCAGGCACGTCCGACGGCGTGTAGCCGCGCGCCGAATACGTGATGCAGCGGTGGCCGCGCGAGAAGTAGCGCATCTGCGGCTCCCAATTGGTGTAGTCGGCCGCGAACTCGTGCAGAAAAATGATCGGCGTTCCCTGACCCGCTTCTTCGAAATAGATGCGGACGTCGTCCCTGGTCGTGGCGTGGGGCATTAACCGTTTCCCTCTCTTCAAGCCGCCTTTGCAGGATTGCAGTTAATGCTGTTGTCCGCAATGCGGCGGCATTGAACCAGTGTCGGCACAAAATCATCACAGCTATTCGCGGGCAGCCCGCGTCTTTTTCTCGCCACATCCGGCGGCTTAACGGCCAGACGGATGTCGGCCTCAGCGAGGGGCGGACGGGAAGTGGGGTGTCAACGAAGGATGAAGAATGGTTGAGTTGTTTGCGTCTCGCCTGTCGCGTTGTGTTGTTGCGCTGGCGATCTTCTCCGCGGCGGTTGCCGCATTCGTTTCTCCGGCCTCAGCGCGGCCGCATCATCGTCATAGCGCAGAGCGGCACGCTTACGTGCACCACGCCAGACATCATCATTATCGCCATCATGCGAGCCGCTCGCGCTTCGAGCGCAGCGCCGCGCAGTTGCAGGCGAGCGGATTCGCCGACACCCAGGCGAGCTACGATCCGAACGCCAACGGCGGCGGCATGGCCCATAGCGCCATGGCGAACACCGCAATGGCCAATAGCGGCGGCTTCGGCGGCGGATCGAGCCTTGTATCCGAGGCGCGCCGCTATGTCGGAGGCAATCCGACCGGGCGCGGCAGCCTGTGGTGCGCGCGTTTCATGAACATGGTGCTGGAGCACACCGGCCATAAGGGCTCCGGCTCCGACATGGCGAGCTCGTTCGCGCGTTACGGCACCCGTGTCTCCGGTCCGCAGGTCGGCGCCATCGCGGTCATGTCGCGCGGCCGCCGCGGCGGTCATGTCGGCATCATCACCGGCATCGACGCGCAGGGCAATCCGATCATGATCTCCGGCAACAACGGCAACCGCGTCCGCGAGGCGCCGGTCTCGCGCGGCCGGATCTATGCCTATGTGATGCCGAATTGAGGTGAGATCGGTAGGGTGGGTTAGCTGGCGGTCGCGCGAAGCGCGGTCCGCTGGCGTAACCCACCTCTTCTGTT
This sequence comes from Bradyrhizobium nitroreducens, assembly GCF_002776695.1. Classification (GTDB taxonomy): domain Bacteria; phylum Pseudomonadota; class Alphaproteobacteria; order Rhizobiales; family Xanthobacteraceae; genus Bradyrhizobium; species Bradyrhizobium nitroreducens. The sequence continues at coordinate 4,164,833 of NZ_LFJC01000003.1, read as the reverse complement.
TCGGCGGAGACAGGCGGTGGTGGGTTACGCCTACGGCTAACCCACCCTACGAACCGTCACACCAATCTCGGCTCTTCCACCGCGACCGCATCGCCGATGCCGATCTCGCCACCTTCGATGACCTCGCCATAGATGCCGCAGTCCATGTGGCCGAGATGACGCGAAAGCGTCGGCGGGATCTCGAGATCGCGCTTGGCCGTCACCGGGTCCACATTGGTGGCGGGGCAGCGGACGATGCGCTTGACGACCTTCAATCGGGCCTGCCCGATCGCGAGCGTCTGGCCGACGAGATCGAGCTCCGACCAGGCCGGCCACCCCGTCACGTAGAGATTGGCGCGGAAGCGCAAGGGATGCACCGCGGTGCCGCCCAGCATGGTCTCGATCGCGCGCACGCTGTTCAGGTTGATGATGGAGACGACCTTGCGGGCGACGTCGGAGAAGCTGTGGTCGCGGCCGGAGAGAACCTTGGGCGGTCCCTTCAGCTCCGGCTGGAAGTTCTCCGTGAAATAGCGCTCGATGGCGGCGCGCCCGGCCGCGGTCTCGAGGTTCCCGCTGGCGACGGTCTGGCCGTCCTTGCGGATGGTCAGGACGTTGCTGGCATCGTCGAAGCGGCTGTCGAGCTCGGCCAGCCGCTCATTGCGCGCGAGCATCAGGAACTGGATTTTCGGCTTCCACTCGGGCTGCTCGGGATCGAAGCCGCTCGGGCCGTTCTCGATGGCGTAGCGGCGGTCGGCGGGAAGGGTCTGGCCCGTCCGCAAAAGGACGCGGCGCAGAGGCTCCGGCGTCAGGCCCTTGATCGGGTAGCGGTAGAGGCCGGTAATCTCGGCGGTCTGGCTGGCTGGCTTTGCGGCAGGGATCATGCCGTCACTTAAGGGATTCGCCCCGGCCCCGCCAAGCCGGCGGATCGGCGCACGAAATTGTGAACTCGCCTCTTTCGCATCCGCAACCTGCTTCCCACATCTGCCTCAGGCCGGCGGCAACGTCGGTAAATGACGATCGTTTACCGCTTGAGAAACCTCAATGCAGTCAGCGGAAACCCAATGAAGATGCCGTATTGGGGTGCCTTAGAGGGCCCCGAGGGCAGGCCGAGGGACAAAAGAGATGAATATCGAAAAGTATACCGAACGCTCCAGGGGCTTCATCCAGTCCGCGCAGTCGCTTGCGATGCGCGAGGGGCACCAGCAGTTTTCCACCCTGCATATGCTGAAGGTCCTGCTGGACGACAATGAGGGGCTGGCTTCCGGCCTGATCGACCGCGCCGGCGGCAATTCCCGCGCAATTCTGAAGGCCACCGAGGACGCTCTCGGCAAGGTGCCGAAGGTCTCCGGCGGCGGTGCCGGGCAGATCTATCTGGCACCCGAGCTCGCCCGCACCTTCGACGCGGCCGAGAAGGCTGGCGAGAAGGCCGGTGACAGCTTCGTCACGGTCGAGCGGCTGCTGCTCGGCCTCACGCTGGAGAAGACCAGCGAGGCGGGCGCGATCCTCAACAAGGGCGGTGTCACCCCGCAAAACCTCAATGCGGCAATCGAGGCGCTGCGCAAGGGCCGCACGGCCGACAGCGCGACCGCCGAGAACGCCTATGACGCGCTGAAGAAATATGCCCGTGACCTGACCCAGGCGGCGCGCGACGGCAAGCTCGACCCGGTCATCGGCCGCGACGAGGAGATTCGCCGTACCATCCAGGTGCTGTCGCGCCGGACCAAGAACAATCCCGTCCTGATCGGCGAGCCCGGCGTCGGCAAGACCGCCATCGCCGAAGGCCTCGCGCTGCGCATCGTCAATGGCGACGTGCCCGAGAGCCTGAAGGACAAGAAGCTGCTGTCGCTCGACCTCGGCGCGCTGATCGCGGGTGCAAAATACCGCGGCGAGTTCGAGGAGCGGCTGAAGGCCGTGCTTCAGGAAGTGACCGGGAGCGAGGGCACCTTCATCCTGTTCATCGACGAGATGCATACGCTGATCGGCGCCGGCAAGGGCGACGGCGCGATGGACGCCTCCAACCTGCTCAAGCCGGCGCTCGCCCGCGGCGAGCTGCACTGCATCGGCGCGACCACGCTCGACGAGTATCAGAAGCACGTCGAGAAGGACGCCGCACTGGCGCGGCGCTTCCAGCCGATCTTCGTCAGCGAGCCCTCGGTCGAGGACACCATCTCGATCCTGCGCGGCCTGAAGGACAAGTACGAGCAGCACCACGGCGTGCGGATCACCGATTCCGCGCTTGTTGCGGCGACGACGCTGTCCAACCGCTACATCACCGACCGCTTCCTGCCCGACAAGGCCATCGACCTCATGGACGAGGCCGCGGCGCGGCTGAAGATGCAGGTCGATTCCAAGCCCGAAGAGCTGGATTCGCTCGACCGCGAGATCATCCGGCTCAAGATCGAGCAGGAGGCTCTGAAGAAGGAGAGCGATCCCGGCTCCAAGTCCCGGCTCCAGACCCTGGAAAAGGATCTTGCCGAGCTCGAGGAGAAGTCGGCGGCGCTGACCGCGCGCTGGAGCGCGGAGAAGAACAAGCTCTCCGATGCCCAGAAGCTGAAGGCCGAGCTCGACGGTTTGCGTGTCGAGCTGGCCAATGCGCAGCGGCGCGGCGAATTCCAGAAGGCCGGCGAGCTGGCCTATGGCCGGATCCCGCAGCTCGAGAAGCAGCTTGCCGATATCGAGGCCAAGGAGAACTCCGGCGAGATGGTGGAGGAGGCGGTCACCGCCAACCACATCGCGCAGGTGGTCTCGCGCTGGACCGGCGTGCCGGTCGACAAGATGCTGGAAGGCGAGAAGGAGAAGCTCCTGAAGATGGAGGAGCAGCTCGGCCAGCGCGTCGTCGGCCAGGCCGAGGCCGTGCGTGCGGTCGCGACCGCCGTGCGCCGTTCGCGCGCAGGCCTGCAGGACCCGCACCGTCCCACGGGCTCGTTCATGTTCTTGGGCCCGACCGGCGTCGGCAAGACCGAGCTGACCAAGGCCTTGGCGGAGTACCTGTTCAACGACGAGACCGCGATGGTCCGCCTCGACATGTCCGAATACATGGAGAAGCACTCGGTCTCACGGCTGATCGGCGCGCCTCCGGGCTATGTCGGCTATGACGAGGGCGGCGCGCTCACCGAGGCGGTGCGGCGCCGGCCCTACCAGGTCGTGCTGTTCGACGAGATCGAGAAGGCGCATCCTGACGTCTTCAACGTCCTGCTGCAGGTGCTCGACGACGGCCGCCTGACCGACGGCCAGGGCCGCACGGTCGACTTCCGCAACACGCTGATCATCATGACCTCGAACCTCGGTTCGGAGTATTTGGTGAACCAGCCGGAGGGCGAGGACACCTCGGCCGTGCGCGAACAGGTGATGGGAATGGTGCGCGGGCATTTCCGGCCCGAATTCCTCAACCGCGTCGACGAGATCATCCTGTTCCACCGCTTGCAGAAGAGCGAGATGGGCCGGATCGTCGAGATCCAGTTCACCCGGCTGCAGAAGCTCCTGACCGATCGCAAGATCGTGCTGACGCTCGATGCCGCGGCTCGCGACTGGTTGGCTGCCAAGGGCTGGGACCCAGCCTACGGCGCAAGGCCGCTGAAGCGCGTGATCCAGCGCCACCTCCAGGATCCGCTCGCCGAGATGATCCTGGCCGGCGACGTCAAGGACGGCGACAACGTTGCGATCTCGTCCGAAGGCAACGTGCTGACTTTCAACGGCAAGGCGCCGCAGACCGCCGAGATCGCCCAGTTCGAGGCGCCGGCGGCGAAGCGGAAGCTGAACTGAACGCGGCCGTTCGAAGCCTGAAACGACAACCCGCCCCGGAGAGGTCCGCCTCGCCGGGGCGGCTTTTTGTGGGCTGAGGGTTTGCCTTCCTAAGTTGGAGTTTTTGGATCGACCGGCGTGCCGGCAGCAACGGCCTGGCCGCTCGGCATCAACGCGCGGGTATCGGTCAGGGCCTGGTTGAGGCCGGCCACGTCGTCTCCGGGGAACTGCTTGCCATATATCTCTTCCGATGTCGGATTCCGTCCGTTTGTAGTGACGAGACCCCGATGAATGTCGTGAGTCCATGACGCGACCAGCAGGCATTGCATCTGCCAAATCTTGACGTCTTCTGCCTCGAGACCGAGTTCGCCCTTGAGGAGCCCGTTCCATTGCTCTTGTGTCAGTCCGAATGGTCCAAACTTAGTGTCTTTGACGGCATCGTCGATTCCGGACCGAAGCTTGGCGACGGCGACGAGATAGTGGGCCCAGGCGCCAAATCTATTTCCCTGTTCGATACATTCCGCGGCGAATGTCGGTCGATCAATCTCGGCCACTAGCTCCTCCTCTTACACGTCAACACTTCCTCGCTTGGGCAATCCTCAATCGCGTGATGTCCTTCGGCGAAAGCGCGCCAGATTGACCGGTCTTGCCCAGGAAAGTCATGATTGCGACCCGGGTTGACGACCCCGGTCCTCCGAGCTTGCCGTCGTGGAGCGACGCGCAGACCTTGGCTTGCCAACCGGCAATCATTTCGGATGAGAGTTGCTTTTCGAAGCTGTTGAGTCTGTTATCGAACATCGCGCTCGGATCTGTCCCAGCCGGATCGAGCGGCTGCAGCTGGGTCTTTGAGTTGGAGATCAGAGCTGCGGAGCCAAGGCCCGTTCCATTCGTCGTGTCCCTGGCCGACTTGAACATGACCGTCCCGGTGGCGGCATCAATCTCCATATTCGTCGGGGTGTTGTTGATCGATCGGTTCAGTAGGTAACGGATGCCTTCACGCGTACACTGATATTCGATTGTGCTGACCGCGTTCAGTGCATCGGAAAATGTGTATCCCCCAACGGCGACGTTGTTATCGAAGTTGGACTGATCCACCTGGTTCAGAAAGAATTCCGCGTATTTGTTCTGCGCGGTCTCCACCAGCGTTCGGGCCACGTCGCGGTCGATCGACAGATATCGGTATTCTTCAAAGGCATTGAGCCCATCGTTCACGCCCGTCGTGGCGATCAGGAATGATTTTGTCAGCGTGGCGTTCGCATTCACCAGCGCCAGCACCGCGCTGGTGAATGAGGCGCCAACACCGATTTCCTTCTTGATGAACTCCAAGTACTGGTTGCCCTCGTCGAGCCTCATCAGATGATTTCGGCAGACGAGTTGGGCAGCTCGAAGCCCCGTTCGGATGTAGTACTTGACCAGGGGCTTTGTGCCCAAGGTCTGCACATATGTCAGATAGTCGGCTCTTGGCGCGGCCATGCCGTTGATGAGATGCGGCGTGATCCGCCCGCTGGTGGGCATGACGAAAGGCAGCGTTTGAAAGCCCGCCCGCTCTGAACGAAATTGAATGTCCTCGTAAGGTACGGTCGAAAATCCGTACGCCTGCAGCATGAGGATTGACGCCTGGATAAAGAGCTGGATCGACGTATCCGTCTCACCGCTCGACACAAGGCGTGGAGGATTCAACGCTCCTCCCCAACCGCACCCACCCAAGCCAATCGCAACAACAATGACTCTAAGAAATGTACGAATACGCACAGCCGCCCCCGCCGCTGCAAATTATGGGCACATCGAAACACGCGCGGAGATTGTTGACAATCTAAAGGAGAGTTGAATCCAATCGCGCGCAAAAAAGTTATGGGCGCGTTGCGGTTGCGCCACATCGCAACTTAAGCTTTTGATTCAAAGGAGGCTTTCATCACGCAATGCTGGCGGCGAGCGATACGAGCGAGCGCTAGCTCGTCAGTCTCTACCAGCGGCTGCCTTGCTGCAATGCACCGTGACAGCTGAGGTTTGGCGAGGGTGACGTCCCGCCCCGATGTCGTTCCAACATGTCGACAACCACCCTGCGCGGGAGAGGTCAAACGGTCAGCATCCGACTGGAAGCTGCGCGCCGATCCGTCGCGGTCAGTTTTGCAGTACGCCGCTACTTCTTCACCACCTTGTAGATCGCATTCTCCACGTCCGACGAGAAGTAGATCGCTCCGCTCGCCCCGATCCCGACGCCGGTCGGAATGTTGGTCGGCAATCCGCCAGGCGCGCCCTCGAGGCCGATCGAAAGATTGGCCACGATTTCCGTCACCTTGCCATCCTCCGGCGCGATCGCGATCAGACGCTTGGCGCCGACTTCCGCCACGATCAGGGTGCCGTCGCTGCCGCGCGCGATGCCTTCCGGCATTTTCAGCTCCTTGGCGACCACGGTCTTTTCGCCGTTGCTGTCGATCCGGGACACGGTGCCCGCAAAAGCCTCGGTGACGTAGACTTCGTCGGCCTTGCCACGGACCAGCCCGACCGGGCCCTCGAGGCCGCCAATCAGCGTGGTGCGGTCCTTGCCGTGCTCGCCGCTCACCTTGACCAGCGACTTGGTGCCGAGCTCCGCCACCAGGATGCTGCCGTCCGCGAGCACGATCGCATCGTGCGGCGCCTTGAAGCCGTGCAGCATGTCGCGCGTTGCGCCGGTCTTGGCGTCGATCACCTGCACGGTGCCGGTGAACCAGCTCGACAGCACCACGTCGTTGTCCCGCGCCGTCGCGCTCATCGGATATTCGAGCGTGGTGCCAGCGGCGTGCATGCGGGCCTTCTCGGTGACCTCGCCGGTCGCGCCGTCCACCGTACGATAGGCGAACACGTCGGCGATGTGGATCGTATCCTTGCCGTTCTCCGAGGTGACGCCGATGCCGCCCGGTAGCGCGAGCTTGCCGACGATGACCTGCCTGGCCTGGCCGGTCGCGGGATCGACCTCCTGGATGCCGTTGTCGGCCATGTTGGAGACGTAGATGCGGTCCTTGTCGTCGATCGCGAGATTGTCCAGCGACGGCTTCAGTTGCGCGACCACGGTCTTGGTGCCCGATTTGGGATCGACCCGGACGAGCTGACCGAGCGCGGTGTCGACCACCCACAAATTGCCCTTGGAATCGAAGTTCACCGCGGCTGGGATCTTGAAGCCGTCGGCGACGACGGTCAGCTCGGCCTTGTCGACGTCGACCTTGGCGACCTGTCCCTTGAACCAGAGCGGGCCATAGAGCTTGTCGTCGGGACCGAACTCGAAGCCGTTGAGGCCGCCCATCTTCTCCATGATCTGGCGCGGCGGCTTCACGCCCTCGACGTCGATTTCATAGAGCGTGTCGCCGAGGAAAACGGTGGTGGCGTAGAGCCGGCCGTCCTTGCGGAAGGCGAGCGAGTTGATTCCGGGAAGGCCGCTCGCGAGCTTCTTGATCGGGCCCTCGCCCTTGCGCGAATAGAGGTCGCCGGTCAGAAATCCGGTCCAGGCCATGGTGCCGTCAGGCGCGAACGCGATGTCGTCGGCCATGCCCACAGGCGAGGGAATTGCAACCTTGGCGGTACCGCCTGTGATGTCGACCTCGTAGAGCGCAGCGCCGGCGACGCTGCCGGCGAACAGATGGCCGGCCTTGTCGACACCGAGCCCGTGCACGCCATGGAAGGCCGAGCCGGGAACGAGCTTCGTCACCTCCCAATTGTCGGCAAATGCGGTCGTGGTAGCCAAAAGCGCAGCGACGAAGGCTGTGCAGGCGAGCCTGTTCTTCATGGCGAGACCTCCCGTTTTTTGGAAAGTATTCGCTCCTCGGGCCGCTTTGGCAAACGAAACTTCACGTTGTGACGCTGGCAAGCAGCCTCACGCGAACAACGAAGAATTCGGATTGTGTTTGACGATGTCCGGCCGGTCTCGGCCGGTTGCTATCAGCGGTTGCTGACCTGCAATGGGCCGCCGGTCGCGTCCGACATACGGGCGATGGCGCCGCCGCGGCCGCTCATCATGCCCTCGAGCCGGTCGCGCTCCTTCTCGAAGCTTGCGAGCATCGGGCCTTCGAGCGACCGGCCGCGCGGCAGCTTTACGCGCATCGGATCGACGAAGCGGCCGTTGACCAGGATCTCGTAGTGGACGTGGGGGCCGGTCGACTGGCCGGTCGAGCCGACGAAGCCGATCACCTGGCCCTGACGCACCTTCTTGCCCGCCTCCATGCCCTTGGCGAAAGCCGACATGTGGCCGTAGGCGGTCTCGTACCCGTTGGAATGCTTGATGCGGATGTACTTGCCGTAGCCGCCTTCGGGGCCGGCCTTCTCGATCACGCCGTTGCCGGAGGCGAAGATCGGCGTGCCGTAGGCGGTGGCCCAGTCGACGCCGGTGTGCATCTTCACATAACCGAGGATCGGATGGCGGCGACCGCCGAAGCCCGAGCGCATGATGGCGTTGTTGACGGGCTTCCTGACCAGGAACTTCTTCGCGCTCTTGCCGGTCTCGTCATAGTAGTCGACGACGCCATCGTCGGGGCTCTGGTAACGGTAGTATTTCTTGGTCTCGCCGCCGACGGTGAGGGAGGCGAACAGCACGTCGTTCTTTTCGCTCGACGTCACGCCCTCGTCTTCGCCGGCATAGAACACGTCGAAGGAATCGCCCGGCTGCACCTTGCGCTGGAAATCGACGTCGTAGGAGTAGATCTTGATCATGTCCTCGATGACCGGCATCGGCACCTTGTTGCGCATCGCGGTCTCGTAGATGCTCTGGTACAGCCGCACGCCGGAGCCGTCATCGTCGTCATCGTCATCGCTGCTCGCGTTGGCCGCAGCGTCGGCGACGGTGTTCATGCTGGAGACGTCGACCGCGACGTATTTGCCGAGATCGGACAGCGCCGCGATCGCCTCGACCATGGTCTCGTTGGCGACGACGACGCGGTAGGGCTGGAGGCGGGCGCCGGGATTCGCGGGCGCCATCAGGATGCGGAGCTTCTCGCCTTCCTTCAGGCCGCCGTCGCGGCCGCGGGGCCCGAGCGTCGCGGTGATCGCCTTGATCTCCTCGGCGTTCGCGCCGAGATCGCGCAGCACCGAAGCGACGCTGTCGCCCTTCTTGACCAGATGGACGCGTTCGCCGTTGGGATTGCCGCCGGTGATCTGCTCCTTGGTCTTGGGCAGCAGCGTCACGTTTTCCGGCACCACGCGCGTCTCGAAGCCGGCATAGGGATCGGAGGGCGAGGCCTCGGGAGCGTAGGCGGTTCTGATGTCGGAGGGGCCGGTCGCGCCGGAAATGTCGGCGGCGGCATTGGCGAGCGAGGCGTAGCGCACCCCGCCATTGCCGCGCCAATTGGCGGCGTCGCGCACCCGCATCAGGATGTCGTCGAGCGCCACCACGGCGGAGATCTTGGCCTTCGGCAGCACCGACGACAGGTCCTTGGTGACGAAGGAGACTTCCGCGTCGGGCTCGACCGCTTCCGGATTGTTCGGGTCTTCCGCTGCCGTCTTCGGATCGGAGCCGACATCGGTGAGCAGGCGCTGGGCGTTGAACGGCGGAATCTTCGCCGACAGATCGCTCGTCGTCATGGACAGATTGCCGGCGATCCGCACGAAGGGACGCACCCGCATCACGTCGCGGTTGCCGACGCGGGCGACGGTGGAGACGCGCACGATGTTGCGGGATGCCGTGGATTCGCTCGGCGGCGGCAGGCGGTCGCTCTTGTGCAGCGTGGCGGCGCGATCGGCGGCGCCGAATGCACCGCGCAGCGCGCCCTCGACCCGCTCCGGCACCTTGGCGAAGGTCATTTCGCCGTCGAGCGATGCGAAAACGGCGCCGCCGATCAGGGCTGCGCCGCAGAGTCCGGTCAAGATTGTCCCGCTGAACCACTGCACCGAAACGCGGCGGCGGTCGATCACGGCGGCCTCGGAACCGTCGACGGACAGCGGCGGCTCGTGGCCGAGATCGATGATCCCGGTCTCACGCCCGTAAGCGCCGCGTGACGTCCTGTGGTTCACTCAAGTCCCCCAATCAACGACCCAAGAAGCCCGGTCCGAACCTTGTCCTCGTCGCCCTCTTGAAGGGGCATCGCCGGAAAAAGGCAAGCCGCACAGGCGTCCGCGCTCAGGAGGCCCCCGACGGGGACCGGCCGAAATTACGAACAGCTGGACGGAAAAAGCGCTCTCGATGTCTCTCGAATGTCCGGGGAAGGCCGCGTCATCTGCAAGATCGCCTTCCTCTGACCCCATGAAAACCGCCGGCAGCCCCCACTGGCATCCCGCGATTCAAGCTTGTCTCTTATCAGAACGCCGCGGGATTGTGGCTCAAGTACGGCGCCTGTCATGGAAAAAGTTTCCTGAACGGGCGGCCTTAACTGGCCCCGTCTGACTACGGGCGGGGCCCGGCCCGAGCGGGCGTAAGCCCCCTCGGGCACAGAAGGGCCCGTCGGCCCAGAGCGGTCGGGTCGGGGAAGGTCCCCGCCCGCCCGGGCCGGTGGTGGGGGCCTGGAAGGGCGCCGGGAGGGGGGCTCCGGAGGGGCCCTGAAGCCCCCTCGGGAGCCCGCCAGTGAGCAAACTTTTTTTCAGATTTTTTGCCGCGCGGGGGCGGCCATCGCATTCCATGGGTCGCTAATTGATTGGAATCGCTTGAATTTTTTCGACGATCCACTGTGCGACGATTTGTTGACGATTGGCGTTGACAGCCCGGAAGGTGGGGCCTATAACCCCAACCACTGAGCGCGGCGCCGCCGGGTCACTGACCAAGGCGAGCGAACGCGCCACTGATGCTCCTCACCTTGTTGAGTGAACACAACAGCCGACACCAGTCGGTTGGAGTTCATCCATCGTCGGTAAGGGTGTCGGAACCCTTCCTCTCTGGAAGGTTGGGGCCTCATCGGTCCCGGGCTGTTTGACAAGTGAAGATGAAGAAAGAGAAACGTGGACGGCGGAGTCCTTGCGGGTCTCGCTCTTGAAAGGCTTCGGTCTTTCGGGTTCGGGACCGGACGAAAGACTTCGGCGGTACACGTTTTAAAGGAAACACCATCGTTGCCAGCGATGTGAATCGCGGGCAGCACATCGACTTCGGTCGATAATGGTGGGACCTCGTCAAACGTTGTGATCAGCCGGTTCAAAGTTCAAGTCCAACTTGAGAGTTTGATCCTGGCTCAGAGCGAACGCTGGCGGCAGGCTTAACACATGCAAGTCGAGCGGGCGTAGCAATACGTCAGCGGCAGACGGGTGAGTAACGCGTGGGAACGTACCTTTTGGTTCGGAACAACACAGGGAAACTTGTGCTAATACCGGATAAGCCCTTACGGGGAAAGATTTATCGCCGAAAGATCGGCCCGCGTCTGATTAGCTAGTTGGTAGGGTAATGGCCTACCAAGGCGACGATCAGTAGCTGGTCTGAGAGGATGATCAGCCACATTGGGACTGAGACACGGCCCAAACTCCTACGGGAGGCAGCAGTGGGGAATATTGGACAATGGGGGCAACCCTGATCCAGCCATGCCGCGTGAGTGATGAAGGCCCTAGGGTTGTAAAGCTCTTTTGTGCGGGAAGATAATGACGGTACCGCAAGAATAAGCCCCGGCTAACTTCGTGCCAGCAGCCGCGGTAATACGAAGGGGGCTAGCGTTGCTCGGAATCACTGGGCGTAAAGGGTGCGTAGGCGGGTCTTTAAGTCAGGGGTGAAATCCTGGAGCTCAACTCCAGAACTGCCTTTGATACTGAAGATCTTGAGTTCGGGAGAGGTGAGTGGAACTGCGAGTGTAGAGGTGAAATTCGTAGATATTCGCAAGAACACCAGTGGCGAAGGCGGCTCACTGGCCCGATACTGACGCTGAGGCACGAAAGCGTGGGGAGCAAACAGGATTAGATACCCTGGTAGTCCACGCCGTAAACGATGAATGCCAGCCGTTAGTGGGTTTACTCACTAGTGGCGCAGCTAACGCTTTAAGCATTCCGCCTGGGGAGTACGGTCGCAAGATTAAAACTCAAAGGAATTGACGGGGGCCCGCACAAGCGGTGGAGCATGTGGTTTAATTCGACGCAACGCGCAGAACCTTACCAGCCCTTGACATGTCCAGGACCGGTCGCAGAGATGTGACCTTCTCTTCGGAGCCTGGAGCACAGGTGCTGCATGGCTGTCGTCAGCTCGTGTCGTGAGATGTTGGGTTAAGTCCCGCAACGAGCGCAACCCCCGTCCTTAGTTGCTACCATTTAGTTGAGCACTCTAAGGAGACTGCCGGTGATAAGCCGCGAGGAAGGTGGGGATGACGTCAAGTCCTCATGGCCCTTACGGGCTGGGCTACACACGTGCTACAATGGCGGTGACAATGGGATGCTAAGGGGCGACCCTTCGCAAATCTCAAAAAGCCGTCTCAGTTCGGATTGGGCTCTGCAACTCGAGCCCATGAAGTTGGAATCGCTAGTAATCGTGGATCAGCACGCCACGGTGAATACGTTCCCGGGCCTTGTACACACCGCCCGTCACACCATGGGAGTTGGTTTTACCTGAAGACGGTGCGCTAACCCGCAAGGGAGGCAGCCGGCCACGGTAGGGTCAGCGACTGGGGTGAAGTCGTAACAAGGTAGCCGTAGGGGAACCTGCGGCTGGATCACCTCCTTTCTAAGGATGGCTCTTCAGAAGCTTGCTTCTATCGAGCTGTTTTAGAAACATCAGTGGCCAACAGATCGCCAGATCGTTGAGCTGCATTGGCGGGATTTCGCCGTCTTCGTTTCTCTTTCTTCGCGGACGAACACGCGCTGGGGCTGCAAGCATGCAGAATCCCCGGTCCTTAACAGGATAAGCGTTAGGGGCTTGTAGCTCAGTTGGTTAGAGCGCGCGCTTGATAAGCGTGAGGTCGGAAGTTCAAGTCTTCCCAGGCCCACCACTTTCATCGAGTGAGCATTCGTCTTCTGGTTACGGGGCCATAGCTCAGCTGGGAGAGCGCGTGCTTTGCAAGCATGAGGTCGTCGGTTCGATCCCGTCTGGCTCCACCAGATGGTTT
>NZ_LFJC01000003.1:4102144-4147144 GCF_002776695.1 Bradyrhizobium nitroreducens | reverse complement strand
GGATTCGGAGCGGCATGGGCCCCGGCTCTGCAGCGCACCGTCGAAGGGACGCTGCGCTGCGTCCGGGGCACGAGCTTCTGGCTCAAGCAAAAGCCCCGGAGACATCTCCGGGGCTTTCGTCGTTCTGCATTGCGCAGCGCGTTGCAGCTACGTCCTTGTCCGCATCCGCATCATGAAGCTGTCGAAGCTGAGCTCGGCGACCTGCATCCAGGCCAGCGAGTCGGCGCGGTAGGCCGTCAGGCTCGCATACATCTTGCCGAAATGCGGATTGCTCTTGGCGAGATCGGCGTAGATCTCGTTGGCCGCGCCGTAACAGGCCTCGAGCACCTCTTGGGGGAAAGGCTTGAGGATCGCGCCGACCGACAGCAGGCGCTTCAGGGCAGGCGGGTTAACCGAATCGTACTTGCCCGTGACCCAGGTGAAGGTGTCCAGCGACGCCGCGCTGATGGCCGCCTGATAGTGCTTAGGCAGCGCGTTCCACTTGTCGAGGTTCATGATGTTGTGGCCTTGGCCGGTGCCTTCCCACCAGCCGGGATAGTAGTAATACTTTGCCACTTTCACGAAGCCGAGCTTCTCGTCGTCATACGGCCCGACCCATTCGGCCGCGTCGATCGTGCCCTTCTCCAGCGCAGGATAAATGTCGCCGGCGGCGATCTGCTGAGGCACCCCGCCGAGTTTTGCGATGATGGTGCCGGCGAAACCGCCGACGCGGAATTTCAGGCCCTTGAGATCGTCAACGGTCTTGATTTCCTTGCGGAACCAGCCACCCATCTGCGCTCCGGTCGAGCCTGTGGGAACGCCGACGGCATTATACTCCTTCAGGAGGTCGTTGATCATGTCCTGACCGCCGTTCCACAACAGCCAGGAAATGTGCTGGCGCGTGTTGAGACCGAACGGGAGCGAGGTGCCGAACGTGAATGCCGGGTTCTTGCCCCAATAGTAATAGAGCGCGGTGTTGCCCATCTCGACGGTGCCGTTGGCGACGGCGTCGAGCACCTGCAGGCCCGGCACGAGCTCCCCGGCAGCAAAGGGCTGGATCTGGAAACGATTGTCGGTGATCTCGGCAACGCGCTTGCAGAAATATTCGCAGCCGCCATAGAGCGTATCGAGTGATTTCGGCCAGCTTGCAGCCAACCGCCATTTCACCTCGGGCATCGATTGTGCAACGGCCGGGGCGGCAACGGCACTCGCGGCGAGGCCCAGCCCGCCCGCCGTCAGGAATTTACGACGTTCCATGTATTCCCTCCCTGTCATGTCCAGTCCTCGACGAGGGATCGCGATCTTGTCGTCGCTTTGTCTTCGCCGGTGGCCGACTTTTCTTGGCGTCCGAAATTCTGTGTTCCCGGATCGGGGGGAAGGATGGACCAAAGGGAGATGGCAAATCAAGCGCACTTTGGTTGCGCTATCGCCGCTCGTTCAATGCTGCGCTGCGAACGTAGCCTCCATGGCTTTCCGCGTCTTCACCGTCTCATTGCCGGCGTCGAACTCGACGTCGCTCCAGCGCACCACCGCGCCGTGCACGACGTCATGCTTCAGCTTCACGCGGTGAGCGAGGCCAATCGGCAGCGCGCCGGCCTTCAGGCTCGCGGCGGCCGGTACCAGCTTGCCCCACACCGTGTAGCCGCCTTCGCCGTCCAGCATCTCGCCCGCGCGCAGATTGCGCTTGGCGACCGCCGCGACGTCGCCGCGGAAGCCGCCGGCCTGGCCGGTGGGTTCGCCCCGCAGTGCGGCCGACAGCACCGAGATGTTCAGCTCCAGCCCGATCAGATGGTAGGGCTTGTACATCGCAGCATAGCGTCCGCTGCCGTCGGTCTTCAGGCCGTATTGTCTGAAGCAGTCGGCGGCGTAATCGTTCGGCGCCTCCAGCACGACATATACACCCCAGCGCAGGTCGCGGAATACGGGCCGTCCGTCGCGTTCGAGCGAGGACACCACCTCGACCACGCCCGGCCGCTCCAGCACGCCCCCATGCGAACGCGGCCGCATGATGTGCGGCAGATCGTCGACGCCGCAAGGCGGGAACAGCAGGCCGTCCGCGGGCACGTCGAGCGCGCAGGCATTGGCGATCGCGGCCATTTCGATCGCCGATTTGGTGCCGTCGAGAAACGAGTTGAACATCTGCGGATTCATGCCGGCCGACTGGGCTTCGCCCGCGGTCAGGCCGTAATGCTGCCAGACGCCGTCGGGCGTCACGTCGTGATAGGCCGGCAGATATTTCGTGCCCTTGCCGGCCGCGACGACGCGGAATCCCGTTGCGCGCGCCCAGTCGACCATCTCGGCGGTCAGCGCCGGCTGGTCGCCATAGGCCAGCGAATAGACCACGCCGGCTTTGCGCGCTTCCTCGGCGAGCAGCGGTCCTGCCAGCACGTCGGCTTCGACATTCACCATCACGATATGCTTGCCCGCGGCGATTGCGGCGCGCGCGTGCCTGATCCCCACGGCGGGATTCCCGGTCGCCTCCACCACCACGTCCATCGCGCCGCCGGCAATGGCGCGCGCGCCGTCATCGGTGAAGACCGTCGCGGCGATGTGCTCGGCGCTCCAGCCGACCGTGCGGCACGCCTCGCGCGCGCGCTCGCGGTCGATGTCGACGATGATGGGCACCTCCAGCCCCGGCGTGTGCGGCACCTGCGCCAGGAACATCGAGCCGAATTTGCCGGCGCCGATCAATGCGACACGGACCGGTCTGCCGGCGGCCGCACGGGCCTGGAGGAGGCGGAAGAGGTTCATGGTGGAATGTCCTGGTCATGATTGTGTCCCGGACGCGGTGCAGCACGTAGTGCTGCTCCGCAGAGCCGGGACCCAAAGAAAAGCTATCCGTGGGACGTGGGTCCCGGCTCTGCAGCGCATCGTCGAAGAGACGCTGCGCTGCGTCCGGGGCACGAGACCTGTTTACTCCGCCGCCTGCCTTGGCGCACGCGCAAGCCGCAGCAGCGCGTCGTCGTCCACGGTCTTGATCGGCGCAAAGTCGCGGTGGGCGATGTACTCCGGCCGCGTGGGGTTGCGAATGTAGTTCGAGACCGCGTTCAGCGTCAGATATACGATCTTGCGCGGGTAGGGCGTGATGTTACCGCTCGAGCCGTGCACCAGATTGCCGTGGAACATCAGCATGCCGCCGGGCTTGCCGGTCGGCGCGACGAGGCCGCCCTGCGCGACGAGGCGCGTCACGGTGGCCTCGTCCAAGGTCCATAGCGGATAGGATGTGGTGGCGAGGTCGTGCGAGGCTTCGAGATCGCCCGCGTTCTGGCTGCGCGGCACCAGCATCAGGGGGCCGTTGATCGGCATCACCTCGTCGAGGAAGATCGCGATGTTCATCGCCCGCGGCTCCGGCATGCCGTCGTCGCGCTTCCAGGTGCCGTAATCCTGGTGCCACTGCCAGACGTCGCCGGTGAAGGCCGATTTCGCGTTGATCTTGAACTGGTGCATGTAGACCGGCTCGCCGAACACCTGCTCGACCGGGTCGATCATGCGCGGATGTGCGCCGAGGATGCCGAACGCCTCGTTGTAGAGATGCGCGGCAAAGGCCGTGCGCGGCGCGCCGCTCTTCTCGCGCCAGACCTCCGGCCGGTTGGCGTCGTAGATGCCGACCGCCTCGCGCGCGAGCAGGTCGACCTCCTCCAGGGTGAACAGCTCGGGCAGGAACAGCCAGCCCTCGCGGTGGAAGAACTCCAATTGCTCCTGGGACAGTTTCATGGGTCGTCCTCCTGTTTGATTTTTGTTGTCATTCCGGGGCGATGCGCAGCATCGAGCCCGGAATCCATTTCTCCGCAGTCTCTGTCGCACGATGGATTCCGGGCTCGCGCGAAGTGGCGCGCCCCGGAATGACGGCGCGTTACGCCGCCGCCTCCGTCGCCCTCAATCTCTCCTCTGTCATCCGTCCCGCCGTCTGCGCGTGCGCCAATGCAGTGCGTTCGGCGGCCTTCGCGTTGCCAGCAAGAATGTGCGCGGCGATATCGGCATGCTCGGCCCAGGCGCTGCTGCGGTAGTCGAGCTCCGACAGCACCGTCGCCATCGAGCGCCGCATATGCGGCCATTGCGGCGCAATGGTCTCCTCGATCGCGGGATTGCCGGCGAGCTGATAGATCGCGCGGTGGAAATCGACATCGAGCGCGATGAGCTCGGCCAGCGTGGTCGTGCGGTCGATGTGGCCGCCGGCGGTCAGCGCCGCGTCGAGCCGCGCGCGTCCTGCGGCGTCGCTTGCGGCGCGCTCCGCGGCAAGCCGTGCGGCCAGCGCATCGATCGCGCCGCGCACCTCGTAGAGCTGGCGGATGCGTGCGGGATCGAGCTGGGTGACCTCGAAGCCGCGCTTGCCGCTCTCGGCGACGAGACCCTGCCGGTGCAACAGATGCAGCGCGTGCGACACCGGCTGGCGCGAGACGCCGAGCCTGTCGGCGAGTTCGTTCTGCCGGATGCGCTGCCCGGGCTGGAGCGTGCGGTCGGAGATCGCTTCCAGGATTCGCGCATAGACCTGGTCGATCAGATTCGGAAGCGGGTCGAGAGGGATCACGCCGGCAGCTCCGAAGAGATAAATGGGAATACGGAATTCCGTATTCGACGCTACGCTTCGGATGCAGGCCGCGTCAAGCGGTATCCGAGGGTGGAGCGAGAGGCCTTTTCAGGTCCGGTAAGTCAATGATTTCGCTGGGCCTTTCTACTGTGCATGGGGTTGTTTTCGCGAAAATTGGTTCAGCCCCCAGCACCACCAGAGGGTGGCTACTTCGCCAGGAACCTGTGCACCACCTCGCCGAACTCAAGCGGGTCCTGCTCGAACATCCAGTGGCCGGCATTCGGGATCACCGCCGTCTTGGCTCCCGCGATATGCTCGGCGAGCACGCGCCACATCACCGACAGGCTGCCCGTGGTGGCTCCGCCGCCGATCAGCAGCGTCGGCGTCCGGATCGCCTGCGCGTCGCTGAGCGTGTAAGGCCTGCGCTGCTCGTTGATCTGGCCGAGGAAGGTCAGCGCGTTGTCGCGCAGTTGCTGCTTGGCCGCCGCGGGCACGCGCCGCCAGGAGCCGTCGCCCTCGATGCCCTCGTAGAAATTCTGCAGCGCGCCTTCGAGGTCGCCGGCGCGGATCATCTCGACCGAGCGCGCCGTGCGCGCGGCGAGCGGCGGATGCGCGGGGGTGCCTTCGGGCACCGGCAGGGATGCGTCGAGATCGCCGCCGGGTTCGGCCAGCACCAGTTTCCGCAACAGCTCGGGCCGCGCCTGCGCCACGCGAAAGGCGATGTGGCCGCCGCGCGAATGACCCATCAGGTCGACGGGCGCGGGCTGGATCTGTTCGAGAAAGGCGATCACATCCGAGACGTGCTGCGCCATCTTGTAGTCGTCGCCGACGGCGTCCCAATGCTCGGGAAAGAAATGCCGCAGGCTGACCGAGATCACGCGATGGCTCTTCGACAGAGGACCGAGCACCGCATACCAGGTGCGGAAATCGCCGAGCGTGCCGTGCACGCAGACCAGCGGATGGCCCTCTCCGACTTCGAGATAGGCCATGTCGTAACCGTTGACGCGAAAGCTTTGCATTGGTCAGCTCGCCAGAAAATCCAGGACGACTTCGGAGTATTTCTGCGGCGCCTGCTCGAACATCGGATGCGTCGCGTTCGGGATCACAGCGGTCTTCGAGTAGGGCACATGCGCAGCGAGCGCATGCAGCACCTTCGGCAAGAGGCCCTTGGTCCGCGCGCCCAGGATGAACAGCGTCGGCATCTTGATCGCCTCCGCATCCGCCTTCGAGAACGGCGGACGGTTATCGCGGACCTGGCCGATCAGCGTCATGGCGTTGTCGCGCAGGTTCTGCTTCACCATCGCCGGCAGCCGCGGCCAGGTGCCGGCGCCTTCCAGCGTGTCGACGAAGACGGCGAGCCCGCCCTCGACGTCGCCGGCCGCGATCTTCTCGGCCGAGGCGGTGAAGCGCGCCAAGAGCGGCGAGGGGCCGCCGACATAATCGGGATCGAGGCTGGCATCGAGCTCGCCGCCGGGCTCGGCCAGGACCAGCCGGCGCAGCAGATCGGGGCGCGCTTGCGCGACGCGAAAACAGACGTGCCCGCCGCGGGAATGGCCCATCAGGTCGACGGGGCCGAGGTCGAGCTTGTCGATGAAGGCGATGACGTCCTGGACGTGCTGCGCAATCGAATAGGTGTTGCCGACCCCGTCCCATCTCTCCGGAAAGAAGTGCCGAAGGCTGACGGCGACCACCCGATGCCGCTGCGACAGCGGGCCGAGCACGCAGCCCCAGACACGGAAGTCGTTGAGGGAGCCGTGCACGCAGACCAGCGGCGGCCGGCCCCGGTCTTCGCCCACGTCGAGATAGGGCATGTCGTAACCGTTGACGTGGAGGCTTTGCATTCAAGGCTCGCAATAAGGGGGAGGCGGAACTCCTGTGCAAGATTCCCGGAAACCGGGTGGATCGCAACTATTTCCAAGCCTAGATTGCGGCCGAGATCACATTGGGGGCATGCGACAAGGACGCAAGCGGGAAACACGCTATGACCGACCAGCATTTTGCCCTGTTCGACACCAGGATCGGCCTTTGCGGCATCGCCTGGGGGCCGCGCGGCATCAACGGCACGCAATTGCCGATGGGTGGCGAAGAGAAAATCCGCACCCGCATCAGCCAGCGCCACACCGAGGCCACCGAGGCCGAACCCACCCCTGAGGTGCAGCACGCGATTGACCGCATGACAAAGCTGCTCGCGGGCGAGCCTGATGACCTCACCGATATCGAGCTCGATCTCGACGGCGTGCCCGAGTTCAACCGCGGCGTCTACGCGATCGCCCGCGCGATTCCGCCGGGCAAGACCATCACCTACGGCGACATCGCCAAGCAGCTCGGCGGCGTCCAGCTGTCGCGCGATGTCGGCCAGGCGCTCGGCCGCAACCCGTGCCCGATCGTCGTGCCCTGCCACCGCGTGCTCGGGGCCGGCAACAAGCCCGGCGGCTTTTCCGCGAACGGCGGCGTGGTGACCAAGCTGAAGATGCTGGAGATCGAAGGCGCGCTGGTGAACCACACGCCGAGCTTGTTTGATTGAGGCTCTCTTACCCTCCCCTGGAGGGGGAGGGTCGATCGCGCGTAGCGCGAGCGGGGTGGGGTGATCTCTCCACTCGGGCAGTGTTTCGCGTGGAGAGATCACCCCACCCCGCTGCGCATTTCGCTTCGCTGCATGCACAGCGACCCTCCCCCTCCAGGGCAGGGGAATCGCATGTGGTTTTGAGGGTGGTATTGCGCGGTCCAGCGATATGGATTCTGAAGAGGACTCCCGATTCGGCGTGGGGGTCCTATGCGCAAGATTCGCAGTATCTTCAGTACGTTGCCCGATCCGCGTGCACCCAACGCACTGCACGACCTGCTGGATCTCATCGTCATCGCGCTGGCAACGGTGTTGTGCGGAGGACAGGGCGCGACGGATATGGAGGTGTTCGCGTCGTCCAAGGAAAAGCTGTTGCGGCAATTCCTTCGGTTGGAGCACGGAATCCCCAGTCACGATACGTTCAGCCGGGTCTTCAACGCGCTCGATCCGGGGGCTTTCGAACAAGCCTTCCGAAGCTTTATGGCAGCATTCGCAGAGGCCAACGGGATCAAGCTCACCGGCGTGGTGGCAGTCGATGGCAAAGCTGTTCGAGGAGCCTACGAACGCGGTCGCAGCGCCACGCCACTGCACATGGTCAATGTCTTTGCGACCGAAGCCCGCATGGCCCTGGCTGCATGCAAGGCGCCAGGCCGCAACGAGGCCCAAGGTGCCCTGGATGTGCTGCAAATGCTTTCGCTCGAAGGCTGCATCGTCACTGCCGACGCCCTGCATTGCAATCGTCCCTTCGCCAAGAAGGTGCTCGAGCGTGGCGCCCACTACGTGCTGGCTCTCAAGGAAAATCAAAGCAAACTGTTCGCGGAGGTCGAGCGCTGCTTTGCCCGCTCGGGCAAGCGCAGCGTGGCTCAACGACGCGAGCCGAGCACGCACGATCGATGCGAATCCCGGCGCGCCACCGTCATGCGCAACATCAGTCTGGGTACGACAAACCGCTTTCCCGGAGTGGCGGCCGTGGCTCGCATCACTTCGCGCCGACGACTGCATGGCAAACCCGCCGGCAAGCCGTCCGTGCGATATTACTTGTTGTCCAAATACCTGCCCGCAAGACGATTGTTGCAGGTCGTCCGAGGCCATTGGAGCATCGAGAATCAGTTGCACTGGGTGCTCGATGTCGTCTTTGGCGAAGACGCTTGCCGAACCAGAAAAAACAACGGCCCCGAGAACTTCGCGATCTTGCGGCGAGCTGCAATCAATCTCATTCGAGCCCACCCCGCCCGCATCTCCATGCGACAGAAGGTCAAACGAGCAGGCTGGGAAGACGAATTCCTTCTCAGCCTTATCGGTCACATGCGATAGCCCTGCCCTCCAGGGGAGGGTAAGATCCGCTACGCGCGCCTAGAGTAGCCTACCCGTGCCGGTGCCCGTGCTTCCGCGCCTTCGCCGGCTTGCCGTCCCCCGTCGGGATCATCACCACGCGCCCGTAGCGCACGCCGCGCTCTGCGATGATGTGGTCGGCGAAATGCTTGACCTCGTCGGCCGAGCCGCGCAGCGCCGTCATCTCCATGCAATTGTCGTCGTCGAGGTGGACGTGCAGGGTCGCCAGCGCGAGATCGTGGTGGCCGTGGAATTCCTGCACCAGTCGTTTCGACAGATCGCGCGCGGCGTGGTCGTAGACATAGACGAGGCCGGCGACGCATTGCCCGGTCTGCGCGGTGTCCTCGGTGGACTGCTGAAGCCCGGCGCGGGCGAGGTCGCGGATGATCTCGGAGCGGTTCTGGTAGCCGCGTGCTTCCGCCGCCGCGTCGATCTCCGCCAGGAGATCGTCCTCGATCGTGATCGTAATTCGCTGCATCGGGTCCTCTCCGCCCATATCGCCGAATGGCTGTTTTACACGGATTTGGCCTCCCTCACAGCTGCGTCGCCCGCAGCCGCAAGGCATTCCCGACCACGCTCACCGAGGACAGCGCCATCGCCGCCGCCGCGATGATCGGCGAGAGCAGCACGCCGAATGTGGGATAGAGGATGCCGGCCGCGATCGGAATGCCGGCGGCGTTGTAGATGAAGGCGAAGAACAGGTTCTGGCGGATGTTGCTCATGGTCGCCTGCGACAGCTTTCGCGCGCGGACGATGCCGATGAGATCGCCCTTGAGCAAGGTCACGCCGGCGCTCTCCATTGCGACATCGGTGCCGGTGCCCATGGCGATGCCGACTTCGGCGGCGGCCAGCGCCGGCGCATCGTTGACGCCGTCGCCGGCCATCGCGACGATGCGGCCGGCCTTTTGCAGCTTGGTCACCACCGCGCTCTTCTGATCCGGCAGCACCTCGGCCTCGACATCGGCGATGCCGAGCCGGCGCGCCACGGCCTCAGCCGTGGTGCGGTTATCGCCGGTCAGCATGATCACCTTGATGCCTTCGGCAGCTAACGCCTTCAGCGCCTCCGGGGTCGAGGCCTTGACCGGATCGGCGATCGCGAACAGGCCGGCGAGGAGGCCGTCGACGGCCATGTTGATCACAGTGGCGCCGTCGCCACGCAGCCGTTCGGCTTCAGCGTCGAGCGCCGTGGTGTCGATGCCGATCGAGGTCAGATATTTGGCATTGCCGAGCACGATCGTCTTGCCCTCGGCCTTGCCGGTCGCGCCCTTGCCGGTCGGCGAGTCGAAATGCTCGACCTGGCCGAGAGCGAGCTGCTTCTCCTTGGCGGCGCGCACGATGGCGTCGGCCAGGGGATGCTCGCTGGCGCGTTCGACACTGGCCGCAAGCCGGAGGATGTCGTCTTCCGCAAAACCGGATGCGGGCACGATCGCGACCACCTTGGGCTTGCCTTCGGTCAACGTGCCCGTCTTGTCGACCACCAGCGTGTCGATCTTCTCCATCCGCTCCAGCGCCTCGGCGTTCTTGATCAGCACGCCCGCTTGCGCGCCGCGGCCGACGCCGACCATGATCGACATCGGGGTCGCGAGACCCAGCGCGCACGGGCAGGCGATGATCAGCACGCTGACGGCGGCGACGAGACCGAAGGCCAGCCGCGGCTCCGGGCCGAACCAGGCCCAGGCAGCGAAGGCGGCGAGGGCAACGACGATGACGGTCGGCACGAACCAGCCCGCGACCTGATCGGCCAGACGCTGGATCGGCGCGCGCGAGCGCTGCGCATCAGCGACCATTTGCACGATCTGCGACAGCAGCGTCTCGCGTCCGACCTTGTCGGCGCGCATGATGAAGCTGCCCGACTGGTTCAGCGTACCCGCGATGACCTTTGCGCCGGCTTCCTTGGTGACAGGCATGGATTCGCCCGTGACGAGGGATTCGTCGAGCGAGGAACGCCCCTCCAGGATGATGCCGTCGACCGGCACCTTCTCGCCGGGGCGAACGCGCAAGCGATCGCCGGCATGAAGCGTGTCGATCTCGACCTCATGCTCGCTGCCGGTGTCGTCAACGCGGCGCGCGGTCTTCGGGGCCAGCTGCAGCAGCGCCTTGATCGCGCCAGAGGTCGCGTCGCGAGCCCGCAGCTCCAGCACTTGGCCGAGCAGGACCAACACGGTGATGACGGCCGCCGCCTCGAAATAGACCGCGACCGCGCCTTCATGGCCGCGGAACGTATCAGGGAAGGCCTGCGGCATGAGCGTGCCGGCGAGGCTGTAGACATAGGCAACCCCGGTGCCCATCGCGATCAGCGTGAACATGTTGAGATTGCGCGTCAGCAGCGACTGCCAGCCGCGAACGAAGAACGGCCAGCCGGCCCACAGCACCACGGGCGTCGCGAAGACGAGCTGGATCCAGTTCGACAGCGTCGGGTCGATCCAGTTGTGCGGGCCGGCGAGGTGGCCGCCCATCTCCAGCACCACCGCCGGCAGCGCCAGCGCGCCGCCGATCCAGAATCGCCGCGTCATGTCGGCGAGCTCCGGATTGGGCCCGGTCTCCAGGCTCGCCACCTCGGGCTCCAGCGCCATGCCGCAGATCGGGCAGCTGCCGGGTCCGACCTGGCGGATCTCCGGATGCATCGGACAGGTGTAGATCGTGCCCGCCGGCATCTCGGGCTCAGGTGCCTTCTCCTTGGCGAGATATTTGGCGGGATCGGCGGCGAACTTGGTGCGGCAGCCGGCCGAGCAGAAATGGAAAGTCTCGCCCTGATGTTCAAAGCGATGCTTCGAGGTCGCGGGATCGACCGTCATCCCGCAGACCGGGTCCTTGACCTTGGTCAAGGCGTCACCGTGGTCATGGGTGTGATGATGGCCATGGCCGGAATGATCGCCGTGGCCGCCGCAGCACGAGGAGCCCGCAGGCTTCGCCGCCGGCGGTGCAGCTTTCGAGGAACAGCCGCATCCGGACTGCGTTTCCGCGTCGTGACGATGCTCGTGCTCGTTGTTGTTCATTTCCCTGCTCCGGCCCCTGTCCGTGGTCTTGCTACCCGTACCCGGTAGGGGTATATAGACCTCATGCGCAAGGACATCAAGGCATCTGTCGGAAAACGGCTCGGCCGGATCGAAGGTCAGGTTCGCGGCCTCTCGAAAATGGTAGAGGAAGACCGCTACTGCATCGACATCGTGACGCAGATCTCGGCGGTGCGTGCCGCGCTGCGTCGGGTCGAGGAGGAAATCCTGAAGGACCACGTCGCCCATTGCGTCGAGCACGCGATCGCGAGCGGCGACAAGGCCGATCAGCGCGCGAAGATCGCGGAGCTGATGGCGGTGATCGGACGGGCGGAGCGGTAGGGCAATATTCCGCAGCCATTGCGAGAAGGTCGCGACAAGATTGCGTAGCAATTTTGCGCTGATGCGACGAAGCAATCCAGACGGCCTCCGCGGAGGGATTCTGGATTGCTTCGCTGCGCTCGCAAGACGGCTGTGGAGGCGAGATCTCGCCATGCTCACTGCCGTCGTCCCTGCTTTCGCAAGCGACGATAGCGGGGCTACGCCGCTTTCTCGCGCGCGCGACCACGCCGCCTCGGGCGGTACATTGCGAGCTTCTTCAGCAGCGGGACGTGTGCGGGGACGCATCCGCCCACCGCAGGCTGCGCACTCACTTGCTCAGCCGGAATCTCATCCGGCGCTTCTTGGTCAACCGCTTCAGGAACGAGCGGCGGCGCCATGAACGTTTCTGGAAACACACCGAACGAGCCCGCTACCTCCTCGAGCGGCTTCTGCTTGTCGGCCCAGTGCAAGGCTGTGTAGTCGAACCCGTGCACGATGGTGGGTTTGACGACTTCGAAATAGGGCGAGATGTCGAAGTCGCGGGGCATGTAGAGCGAGGAATCGCGGATGTGCAGGATCTCGCGGCGGGCGGCGCGGCTGCCGGCCTTGGTGATCTTCGGCAGGATCGGATAGCGCACCGCATCGAAGGCCTGCGCGATCAGCGCCGAGCAGATGATCTTGGTCGGGTCGCCCGAGCCGATTGCGATCATGCGCCGCCGCCAACGCTGCGGTATCGGCAGTGGGAACAGGTAACGCATGAGGTCGACGATGTTCTTGGTATCGTAGCCGAAGCCGATGCGGTTGATCGCATAGCGGCAGACCGTGGTGCGATCCTCATAGGACAGCCCGACCGGGCGGCAGAGGCGGGTGTGGTACGGGAAATATTTCGACAGCGGCGCCGAGGTGACGCCCTCGCCGATATTGGCCTCGATCAGCACATGCGGCTCGCCGTCGGGCTCCTCGGCGCCCTCGACCGGCCCGACATAGAGCGCGGCATGCGACCAGGTCGACTGCGTCAGATATTTGATGATGCCGGAGATGCGGTTGTTGCCCTCGACCAGCAGCACGTCGCCGGGTTCGATGACGCCGCGCAGATGTTCCGGGTCGCTCGGCGTGAACGGCTC
Source organism: Bradyrhizobium nitroreducens (assembly GCF_002776695.1). Taxonomy (GTDB): domain Bacteria; phylum Pseudomonadota; class Alphaproteobacteria; order Rhizobiales; family Xanthobacteraceae; genus Bradyrhizobium; species Bradyrhizobium nitroreducens. The sequence goes on along the minus strand of NZ_LFJC01000003.1, from coordinate 4,134,304 downwards.
GTAGCCCGGCACCTCCTTGGAGAGGTACGCGGCAATCAGCTTGCCGACTGAATCTAGGACCGTCCCCATTTCAAGCTCCCCCCACGGCCTTTTCCGGCCGTCTTTTTCCCTTCTCTATCATGGTCGAAACGTCTTGCGATTCGGTTCATCAGTCCGTGAGGTCAAGCACGATTGATTCACCATGATGGTTGCCGTGCAACATCAGATACGGCAAGGTTCGCCGAGTGTTCCCGTCAGCCGCAAGTCCTCGGAAACCATGACATGACAATCACGCGCCGCGGTTTCCTTGTCGCGTCGGCGGCTGTTGCCGCGCTGCCGGTCCTGCGCGCAGGCGCCGCGCCCCTGCCGCGCGAGGCTGACATCGTCGTGATCGGTGCGGGGGCTGCCGGTATTGCCGCAGCCCGGCGCATCATGGCAACGGGCCGCAAGGTCATCGTGGTGGAAGCGGGAGCCCAGATCGGCGGCCGCTGTATCACCGACAGCACCACCTTCGAGGTGCCGTTCGAGCGTGGCGCGCGCTGGATGCACAATCCCGACACCAATCCGATGATCCGGCTTGCGCGCAGTGTCGGGCTGGATGTGCTGCCGGCCCCCACGGGCCAGAAGATGCGCATCGGCCGTCGCAACGCGCGCGCGGGCGAGACCGAGCAGTTTTTGGCGGCGCTGGTGCGCGCCAATCGCGCCATCGACGAGGCCTCGCGGGCCAAGCTGGATACCTCCTGCGCCTCCGTGCTGCCCAAGGATCTCGGCGACTGGGCGGGCGCCGCCGAGTTCATGCTCGGCGCGGGCTTTGCCGGCAAGGACTTGAAGGATCTCTCCGCGATCGACAAGGGGCGCGCGCAGGACCGCAACGCGGCCATTGCCTGCCGTCAGGGCCTGGGCACGCTGATCACGAAGCTCGGCGAGCAGGCGCCGGTGGCGCTGTCGACGGCGGCGAGCCGGATCGCCTGGAGCAACCGCGACGTCAGCGTCGAGACGCAAGCCGGCAAGATCGCCGCGCGCGCCGTCATCGTCACGGTCTCCACCAACGTGCTGACATCGGGCATGATCAAGTTCACGCCCGATATTCCCAAACGCACCTTGGACGCGGCGTCGAAACTCGGCCTCGGCAGCTACGACCGCATCGCGCTGCAACTGCCGGGAAATCCGCTCGGCCTGTCGCGCGACGATATCCTCATCGAGCAGAGCAATTCGACCCGCACGGCGCTGATGTTCGCCAATATCGGCGGCTCCTCGCTCTGCTCGATCGACGTCGGCGGTGCGTTCGGCCGCGATCTTTCCGAGCAGGGCGAGAAGGCGATGGCGGCCTTCGCGCAGGAATGGATCACAAAGCTGTTCGGCAGCGAAGCCGCGTCCGCCGTGCAGAAGACCAGCGCGACGCGCTGGAATGCGTCACCTTACGTGATGGGCGCGATGTCGGCGGCTTCTCCCGGCGGCCAGCTTTCACGAAAGATCCTGACCGAACCGATCGGCAATCTGTTCCTCGCCGGCGAAGCAACCCATGAGACGCTGTGGGGCACGGTCGACGGCGCCTGGGAAAGCGGCGAGCGCGCCGCGGACGCGGCCTTGCGCAAGATCGGCGCGCTGAAAGACGAGCCCGACGTGCCGACGCAGTCGATGAAGAAGCGGCGCGTGCCGCGGCAGTAGGCCCAACTAAGCTCGCCACCAACTGTCGTCCCTGCGAACGCAGGGACGACCCGTAGAGAGAGTCACCGCAAAATTCCGTCCAGCACCGGCAGCCCGGCGATCACCGCTATCGCAATCAGCGCATAGCAGATGCCGCGAAACACCTTTTCGCTGGTACGTCCGAACAGCGAGGCGCCGAAGGCGACGCCGATCGCATAGACCGGCCCGACGATCAGCGAGAGCAAGAGTGACTCGCGCGAGATCAGTCCCGTGGACGCGTAACTGATCATCGAGAACAGATCCGACGCGCCGAAGAACAGCAATATATTGGCGCGCGCCACGATCGGCGCGATCGGGCGTCCCAGCCAATAGCCGACGATCGGCGGGCCGCCGGTCTGCGCAAGGCCGCTGCAGAAGCCGGAGAGGCCGCCGATGCCGACCGAGAGCCAGGCGTGATCCTTGCCGCGATAGCGCCAGCCCGACAGCAGCAGAAGCAGCAGCGCGGCGACGAAGCCGGAGATGATCCAGCGCGTGGTGACGGGCTCCAGCACGCTGAGGAAATAGGTGCCGACGGGCACGCCGACCAGCGCGCCCAGCACGATCACGGCGGTCGCCTTGCGGTCAGCCTTCCGCCACGCGTCCGGCAGCAGCGGCGCCGCCGCGACGAAATCGATGACGAGAAGGAGCGCCGCGACCAGCCGTGGCGCGGCAATGCTGCTCGCGAGCGGCATGAAGATCAGCGCCGAGCCGAAGCCGGAGAAGCCGCGGGCGGTGCCCGAAACGAAAGCGACGGCGCAGAGCGCCATCGCAATGGTGAGGCTGACGTCCTTCGGAAGGAAATCCGCGAAGGTCATCCGCGCAGGACGCCGCCGGTCTTCTTCGTGACCTCGGCGACGATCTTCGCCGCGACACCGTCGATTTCCTGGTCGGTCAGCGTCTTCTCGCGCGGCTGGAGCGTGACCGCGACCGCGATCGACTTCTTGCCGTCGTCGATGCCCTTGCCCTCGTAGACGTCGAAGACGTTTACGCCGGCAATCAGCTTCTTGTCGACACCCTGGGCGGCGCGGACGATGTCGGCGGCCTTTACGCCGCGGTCGACGATGAAGGCGAAGTCGCGCGACACGGGCTGGAATGCCGACAGCTCGATCACGGGTTTTGCGCGGGTCGGCTTCTTCTTGGCCTCTGGGATACGGTCGAGGATCACCTCGAACACGACAAGCGGACCGTCGGCGCCGAGAGCCTCCAGCGCGCGCGGATGCACTTCGCCGAAATAGCCGAGCACGTTTTGCGGCCCGATCTGGATCGTGCCGGAGCGGCCGGGATGCAGCCATTTCGGGCCGCCAGCGACGATCTGCAGGGCCTGCATCGGCGCGCCGCTTGCTGCCAGCACCGCCAGCGCATCGGCCTTGGCGTCGAACACATCGGCCTGCGCCGAGCCGGTCCAGTGCCGTCCGAGACCTTCCGACGACGCAAAGCCGCGGCGAACACCGCTCGCCGCCAGGAACTGGTCCTGCGGACGGTCTCCCTTGAAGATCTGACCGACCTCGAACAGCGCGACATCGTTCACGCCGCGATTGGCGTTGGCTTGAGCTGCCCCGATCAGGCCCGCGAGCAACGTCGGACGCATGTCGGAGAGATCAGATGCGATCGGGTTGGCCACTTCTAGCTCGCGCTGGCCGCCTCCGAACAATTCGGCCGCAGCTTTCGTGATGAACGACCAGGTCACGGCCTCGATGATGCCGCGGCTTGCCAGCGCGCGCCGGGCGCGGCGCGTGCGCAGCTGCAGCTGCGTCAGCACCGGCTTACGCGCATCCTCGCCGCGCTCGAACGGCGTCATCGGCACCTTGTCGACGCCGAAGATGCGGACGATCTCCTCGACGATGTCGGCCTTGCCGTGCACGTCGGAGCGCCACGAGGGCACCGCGACCTTCACGACCGGGCCCGGGCCCGCCATCATGAAGCCGAGATGCGTCAGGATGCGCTTCATCTCCGGCTGCGGCACCTCGATGCCGGAGAGGCGCCTGACCTCGGTGATCGGGAATTCGATCACGCGGTCGTCGCCGAAGGACTTGCCGACCACGACATTCTCGGACGGCGTGCCGCCGCACATCTCCATCACGAGTTTCGTCGCCAGTTCCAGACCGGGCACCATGAAGGCTGGATCGACGCCGCGCTCGAAGCGGTAGCGCGCGTCCGAATTGATGCCGAGCTTGCGGCCGGTCTGGGCGATGTTGATCTCGTTCCACAGCGCCGATTCGATCAGCACGTCGGTGGTGTTCTCGTCGCAGCCCGACGCTTCGCCGCCCATGATGCCGGCGAGCGATTCGACGCCGTGCTCGTCCGCGATCACGCAAGTCGCGGGATCGAGATTGTAGGTGCGGCCGTCGAGCGCAAGCAGCGTCTCGCCGTCGCGGGCGCGGCGCACCACGAGATTGCCCTTCACCTTCCTGGCGTCGAACACGTGCAGCGGCCGCGCGCGGTCGTAGGTCATGAAGTTGGTGATGTCGACCAGCGCGTTGATTGGGCGCAGGCCGATCGCGGTCAGCCGCTTCTGGAGCCATTCCGGCGACGGCCCGTTCTTCACACCGCGCACGAGCCGAAGCGCGAAGCCTGGACACAAATTGGCGTCCTCGACCGTGACCTTCACGGGGCAGGGGAATTCGCCCTTGATCGGCTTGATGACGGGGTCCTTGAACTTGCCCATGTCGGCGGCGGCGAGGTCGCGCGCGATGCCGTGCACGCCGGTGCAATCCTGCCGGTTCGGCGTCAGATTGATCTCGACCACGGGATCGCCGAGCCCGGCCCATTCGGCGTAAGCAGCGCCGATCGGCGCATCCGTGGGCAATTCCATGATGCCGTCATGGTCGTTGGAGATCTGCAGCTCGGCCGCCGAACACAGCATGCCGCGGCTCTCGACGCCGCGGATGGTGCCCACACCAAGCGTGATGTCCTTGCCGGGAATGTAGGTGCCGGGCGGCGAGAACACGCTGACGAGACCCGCACGCGCATTCGGTGCGCCGCACACGACCTGCACCGGCGCACCGCCGTCGCCGGTGTCGACCATGCAGACGCGCAGGCGATCCGCATTCGGATGCTGCTCGGCCGAGATCACCTTCGCAATGGTGAACGGCTTCAGCGCCTTCGCCTTGTCCTCGATGTTCTCGACCTCGAGCCCGATCATGGTGAGCTTCTCGGCGAGCTTGTCCAGCGGCTCGTCGGTCTCGAGATGGTCCTTCAGCCAGGAGAGGGTGAATTTCATGGCTGCTTCTTCTCCACGGAGACGGTCTGCTCCCTCTCCCGCTTGCGGGGGAGGGCTGGGGTGGGGGCTCTCTCCGCGACGGTGGTCGCGATTGTCTCGAGAACGCCGCCACGATTGGTCATGACGTCGAGATTGCTGAAGCGAAGCACTTTGAAGCCTCGAGCTTCGATGACAGTGGAGCGATGAGCATCTGCGCGCTCACCTTCGTCAGAGAAGTGCTGGCCGCCATCGAGCTCTATGACGAGCTTCGCCATGTGGCAGACGAAGTCGGCGATATAATTTTCAATTGGCACCTGGCGCCGGAAGGTCGCGCCGTTCAACCGGCCGCCGCGTAGCTCCGACCAGAGAATCCGCTCGGCGTCGGTTGAGTTGCGTCGGAGCACGCGGGCATTTGCACGTAGGCGAGCCGATACTTCCCAGTCCGGATGATCAGGATCGACCATTGGCAGCCCCATCGCGGAGAAACCCTCACCCCAGCCCTCCCCCGCAAGCGGGGGAGGGAGTCCGACCTGTCGCGCGGTCAGAGAATACGTGCCCATGAGGCAAACGCCACGCGCTCGCTCTATCCGTTCCCTCCCCCGCTTGCGGGGGAGGGTCAGGGAGAGGGCTGTCTCCGCAATGGGAACGGAGAGAGCTGTTGCTGGCGTATATCCGAGCAGGCCCATCACGAGCTCAGCCCTCCGGCAAGCGTTGGCACTTCGAGCGGCTTGAAGCCGTAGTGGCTCAGCCAGCGGACGTCGCTGTCGAACAGCTGGCGCAGATCGGCAATGCCGTATTTCAGCATGGCGATGCGGTCGATGCCCATGCCCCAGGCAAAGCCCTGGTACTCGTCGGGATCGATGCCGCAGGCGCGCAGCACGTTTGGATGCACCATGCCGCAGCCGAGAATCTCCAGCCAGTCCTCACCCTCGCCGAAGCGGATCTCGCCCTTGTCGCGGCGGCACTGGATGTCGACTTCCAGCGACGGCTCGGTGAACGGGAAGAACGACGGGCGGAAGCGCATGTTGATGTGGTCGACCTCGAAGAATGCCTTGCAGAACTCGTGCAGGATCCATTTGAGGTGGCCGAGATGCGAGGTCTTGTCGATGACGAGGCCCTCGACCTGGTGGAATTGCGGCGTGTGGGTCGCGTCCGAATCGATGCGGTAGGTCCGGCCCGGGCAGATCACGCGGATCGGCGGCTTCTGGCTCAGCATGGTGCGCACCTGCACCGGCGAGGTGTGGGTTCGCAGCAGCATGCGCGAGCCGTCTTCCTTCGGATGGAAGAAGAACGTGTCGTGCATCTCGCGCGCCGGATGGCCTTCCGGAAAATTCAGCTTGGTGAAGTTGTAATCGTCGGTCTCGATATCCGGGCCTTCGGCGACCGAGAATCCCATGTCGGCGAAGATCGTGGTCAGCTCGTCCCAGACCTGGCTCAGCGGATGGATGCGGCCGGCTTCGGTCGGCGCCTCGCGCAGCGGCAGCGTGACGTCGACGGTCTCGGATGCAAGCCGGGCATCGAGCGCGGCCGATTTCAGCACGTCGCGCCTTGCGGCGAGCGCCTCGGTGACCTTGTCCTTGGCCTGGTTGATCGCCGCACCCTGCGTCTTGCGCTCGTCGGGCGACATCTTGCCGAGCGTGGCGAGCAGCGCCGAGATCGAGCCCTTCTTGCCGAGCGCTGCGACCCGCACGGCTTCGAGCGCGGCTTCGTCGCCGGCGGCGGCGATCTGGTCGAGGATGGATGTTTCGAGCGTTGCGAGGTCGGACACTGTCAAATCCTTGGCTCCAAATTCGGCTGGGTTGTCGCCGCCGGAAGGCGGTAACGTCAAGCGAAAAGCCGGTCATGTTCGGCCTGGAACGGCTGGGTTGAACCTCACGCGGGGGCCCGGGACCAACGACGGTACGAGGAGACTTTCGCGATGCTTTCCAGATCCTGTGCTGCCGTTCTTCTTGCCGTTCTGGCGGGCGTCCTGTCGGTCGCAGGCACCCCTGCGCGCGCCATGGTCTGCATGGAGACATCCATGACGCTGGATGAGGTCGTCGACACCATCACCAAGCAGAAGAGCTGCGAAAGCGCGATGAAGGTGTTTCAGGATTGCCAATTGACGGCGAGCGGGGACGTCCAGCTCGGCGCCGCCGTCGAAAAGAAGTGCGAGGCGGACTTCCTGCCGGGTCTCAACACGGCGCAGCAGCAGGCATACAAACGCGAAATGCGCGCCTGCGATCAGAAGTACCGGAACAAGTCCGGCACCATGTATCTCTCGTTTGCAGCTTTTTGCCGGGCGGAGGTCGCCCAGCGCACCTCGCAACGCGCACTGAAGGCTGCGGGCCAGAGGGCCCGCTAGCGCGAGCCTCGGGCCGCCAGAGCGGCCTTCGCCGTATTACGCCGCAAGGGCGGCTTTGGCCTTCTCGGCGATCGCCTGGAACGCCGCAGGCTCGCTGATCGCGAGATCCGACAGCACCTTGCGGTCCACGGTGATCCCAGACTTGGCCATGCCGTCGATGAATTTGCTGTAGGTCAGTCCGAACGGACGGACGGCAGCGTTGATGCGCTGGATCCAGAGCGCGCGGAACGTCCGCTTCTTACGCTTGCGGTCGCGGAAGGCGTATTGCTGGGCCTTCTCCACGGCCGGCTTGGCGGCGCGGATGGTGTTCTTGCGGCGGCCGTAGAAGCCCTTGGCGGCCTTGTAGACTTTCTTGTGCTTGGCGTGGGCGGTCACACCGCGTTTGACGCGTGCCATGACGAATATCCTTCAGAGATGACTTGTTTTCGGATCGCCGCGACAGACGCGGCGGAGCTGGCAATGATCTTGGACGATCGCTGGACGCGATCAGGCGTTCGGCAAGAAGTACTTCTTGACGTTGTCGCCGTCGGTCTTGAACAGCACGGCGGTGCCGCGCAGCTGACGGATCTGCTTCTTCGTCCGCTTGATCATGCCGTGACGCTTGCCGCGATGGGCGAACATCACTTTGCCGGTGGCAGTCACCTTGAAGCGCTTTTTGGCGCCCGATTTGGTCTTCAGCTTGGGCATTTGGCTCTCCTAATGGCCACAGAACTCCGCCCGCGAAGGCGGCTGGCCGTCAAAAATGCTCGTTAGAGCGTTGATTGTGCTCAGGTTTTTGCGAACAAGCGCAAAGCCCGCACGAAACACCGCCACGGCAGCCCTTAATCAGCCGGGCGATGAAGGCCGGGCTTATGACAGGAAACGGGCGAATTGGCAACGATGAACCGGTGGAACCTGGCCGCCGACTATTCGGAATTGCTACCTTCATGTCCAAGTTTGTCGCCTGGAGCAGGACCAAAATGGCTCATTTCCCCCAATCGCTTTCGTCTCTGACCGATTTTGCTCGCCCGCGCCATCTGGCGCTGCTCGCCGTGCTCGCCACGGCCGTGCTGCCATCGACGGCCGACGCCCGCGGCGCCGGCTATGACGGCATCTGGAACGTCACCTTCGCCACCACACGGGGCAATTGCAGCTCCGGCTACAGCGTCCCCTTCACCGTCACCGGCAGCCGGGTCTCCTCCGCCGGCGGAGGCCGGGTCTCCGGCAGGGTCAATCGCGGCGGCGCCGTCGCCGTCCAGGTCTCGGTCGGCGCCTCCCATGCCAGCGGCGGCGGCCGGCTTGCCGGCGCGAACGGCACCGGCTCCTGGAAGGGCGTCATTTCCGGCGACCAGTGCAGCGGTACCTGGCAGGCGACGCGGACGTAGTCGCCGGGAAGGTGGTGCGCCCCGTCCCCCGCCTGGGAGGGTGCAGCGCCCGCGGTTTGCGCCTCGCCCAAAAAACAAAACGGCCCGCCGGAGATCCGGACGGGCCGTTGAATTCCAAGTCTCAAACGGCTGCCGTCAGCGCGGCGCCAGCACCATGACGACCTGACGGCCCTCGAAGCGCGCGTCCTGCTCGACCTTGGCGAGCTCGGCCACGTCGGTCTTGATCTTGTCCAGCAGCTTGGTGCCGATCTCCTGGTGCGCCATTTCGCGGCCGCGGTATCGCAGCGTGATCTTGACCTTGTCGCCTTCTTCGAAAAACCGCTGCATTGCGCGCATCTTCACGTCGTAATCGTGGTCGTCGATCATCGGGCGGAGCTTGATCTCCTTGATCTCGACGATCTTCTGCCGCTTGCGGGCTTCGGCAGCTTTTTTCTGGGCGGAATACTTATACTTCCCGTAGTCCATGATCTTGCAGACGGGAGGGCTGGTATTCGGCGAAATCTCGACCAGATCCATGCCAGCTTCCTGGGCCATGCGGATGGCGACGACGGTCTCGACCGTGCCTTTGTTGTCACCGGTCTGATCGATCAGCTGGATCTGCGCGTTGCGAATATCATCATTGATGCGCGGCCCGTCTTTGCTGGCAACGGGCGGGGCTTTATTGGGACGGCGAATGGGTGGTTCTCCAAGGTTGTGAAAGAAGCGGCTATCTTGAAGGAAGATGCGGTTGCCGGCAAGCAAGTCGCTCGTGCGGCAAGTGAAAAACCCTCAAATGCGAGGCATTTTGGTCACGCCTGGGCACGCTGATCGACATAGACACCTTGCTTCTGTTCCGCAAGCGTCCCAAAGGGCCAATGACACACGTCCGGTCGCCTCGCTGGAGGCGCCCCTGACAGCTCAAACTGCAAAGCCAGAGTAAACGTTCCATGACCGATGCAATTGCCGATGCCGTGCTCGACTTCATCGAATTGGGCGAGGGCCCGTCCGCACGCAGGATCGCGGTGCGCCACCGTGCCGGGAAGGGGCCCGGCCTGGTCTGGCTGGGCGGATTCAAGTCGGACATGCAGGGCGGCAAGGCCGTGGCGCTGGATGGCTGGGCCCGGGATCATGGCCGCGCCATGGTCCGGTTCGACTATTCCGGCCACGGCGAATCCGGCGGTGATTTCGCTGACGGCACCATCGGCAGCTGGCTCGAGGATAGCGTCGCGGTATTCGAACGCTTCTGCGACGGTCCGCAGGTCCTGATCGGCTCATCCATGGGCGGCTGGATGGCGCTGCTGCTCGCGCGCGAGATCAAGAAGCGATCCAGCAAGGGGTCGCTGGCTGGCCTCGTGCTGATCGCGCCGGCGCCCGACTTCACCGAAGAGCTGATGTGGAAGAAGTTTCCGCCCGCGGTGAAGAAGGAGATCGAGAGCAAAGGCTTCTGGCTGCGGCCGTCGGACTACGGCGACGGTTCGCCCTATCCGATCACGCGGAACCTGATCGAGGAGGGGCGCAATCACCTCGTGCTCGGCAGCGCCATCGATCTCGGTTGCCCGGTCTGCATCCTGCAGGGCGCGCAGGATCCCGACGTGCCCTGGCAGCACGCCTTCGCGCTGACGCATCGCCTGCCGGCTGACGACGTGGTGCTGACCATGATCCAGGATGGCGACCACCGCCTCTCCCGCCCGCAGGACATCGCGCGCATTCTTGCCGCGGTCGCCGAGATCGGGTGACTTCTTCCTTCCCCCCTTGTGGGGGAAGGTGGCGCGCAGCGCCGGATGAGGGGTTCTTTCCACGAGCTCGATTCGCGGAAGCGACCCCTCACCCAAGTGAATGCGCGTCGACCAGCGGAGCTGCCCTCTCCCACAAGGGGAGAGGGCACAACAATTGGGAGCAACGCCAATGACCACGACCGCCATGCTGCGCGCGTTCTGCGATGCCGTCGAGCAGCGCAATGGCCGTGCGTTTGCCGAGCTGTTCACCGAAGACGGCGTCTATCACGACGTCTTCTACGGCGCCTTCGCAGGCCGCGCGAAGATCGCCGAAATGATCGACGACTGGTTCTATCGCACGGCGACCGACTTCCGCTGGGACATGCATGATCCCGTGTCTGACGGCACCACGCTCTACGCGCGCTACACGTTCAGCTACAAATCAACCCTGCCGGAAGCGAACGGGGCGCGGGCGATGTTTGAGGGTGTCGCGATCATGACGCTGAAGGAAGGCAAGATCGCGAGCTATCACGAGGTCGCCAACACCGCGCCGGCATTCGTCGACCTGAAATTCGCGCCGGAACGGATCGCCAAGATCGTCGCCAAGCAGGGCGCCGCGCTGAAGGTGCGACCGGAGATGCAGCGGCATCTGGCGTAGGTCTCTCCTCTCGTCATTCCGGGGCGCGCCACTTGGCGCGAACCCGGGATCCATTCATCAGCAAACTCTGCCGCCCGATGGATTCCTGGCTCGCGACTTCGTCGCGCCCCGGAATGACGAGGGGAGCGCTCCTATCGCTTCGACGGATTGGCCATCGGCTTGCGCTGCGCCAGCGCGGCAACCGTCGCGGTGCCGATCGGGCCCGCTTCGTCGTAGAGCCAGCACTCACCGATCGCGACGCCCTCGGTCGCCTGATGGTTTACCACGTCGAAGCCGATCCACTTCGTCACCGGCAGGCGGTGCAGATAGATCGTCACGTCGCTGTTGATGTAGCCGAGGCCCTTGTCGCCGGCGTTCGCAAACGGGCTGGCGAAATCGGCGCCCACGGCGACATGGACGAACGGTGTCATCGCAACGCCCGCAACGAGCTCGCGGACCTCGCTCATCCAGAGGCGTCGCGGTCCGAGCGAGCCCATATGGCCGACGATTGGCCGCGTCGTCCATTTGCCGTTCATGCCGAGCCTGGGATCGGTCGGCTTTGCAATATCGGCCGGCTTCGGCACCTCCCAGTTCGGCGGCGACCAGACATTGCCATCGGGATTTTGCGTTTTGCGCAGCAATTGGCACGAGGCGCGCGCCATGCTGACGCCGCCGGAGACGAACTCCGCTTCCACCACGCGAATGCGCAGACCGTCGCGCACCAGGCGCGTCGTCACCTCGATCGGCTTGTCGATGGTCGGCAGCCGAAACATGTCGACGGTGAGCCGCGCCGGCACGAATTCGGGGCCGGAATGGCGCTCCTCGATGGCAAAGCCGAGCAGGCCGACGATGACGCGTCCGTGCAGCGATTTCGGGTCCCACGGACCGTTCGCCACTTCCGTCGGATGGAATGTATCGCCCTCGCGGGTGAAGAAAGGCATGTCTGTTGTCATGCGCGCGAGATTGAAGAAACGCGCGGGGAAATCAAGTCAGGAAGCGGCCTGCCACTCCTCGCGCACGTGGTCGTCGTGCTCGCTGCTCGCCGCGGCAGACTTCATCGCCGCAAACTCTTCGCGGGACGTCAACTGCCCCAGCGCCCACACTGCGGCGCCGCGCACCAGCGGGCTCGCATCATCCAGCCGTCGCCGGGCCTCGTCCGCCAGCGCGATCTCACCCGAGTTGCCGATCGCAATCAGCACGTTGCGCAGGAAGCGGTCGCGGCCGATGCGCTTGACCGGGGACTTCGTGAACAGCGCACGAAACGCGCCGTCGTCGAGCCTTGCGAGTGCCGCAAGCTCAGGCGCGCGCAATTCGTCACGCGCGGCAAGCTTCACCTCGCGTCCTTCTTGCGCGAATTTGTTCCAGGGGCAGGCGGCGAGGCAATCGTCGCAGCCATAGATGCGGTTGCCGATGGCCTTGCGGAATTCGCGCGGGATCGGTCCCTTGTTCTCGATGGTCAGATACGAGATGCAGCGCCGCGCATCGAGCTTGTAGGGCGCGGGAAACGCCGATGTCGGGCAGATGTCGAGGCAGGCCTGGCACGAGCCGCAATGGTCGATCTCCGCGTCGTCACGCGGCAGCTCGAGCGTGGTGTAGATCGCACCGAGGAACAGCCACGAGCCGAACTCGCGCGAGACGAGATTGGTGTGCTTGCCCTGCCAGCCGAGGCCCGCGGTCTGCGCCAGCGGCTTCTCCATCACCGCCGCGGTGTCGACGAATACTTTCACGTCCGACGGCGCGGTCGCGACCAGCCAGCGCGCCAGTGCCTTCAGCCGCTTCTTGATCAGGTCGTGATAGTCGTCGCCCTGCGCATAGACCGAGATCGCCGCGCGTGTGCGCTGCTGCAGGACCGCCAGCGGATCCTGGTCGGGACCGTAATTGACGCCGAGCATGATCACCGAGCGCACGTCGGCCCACAGCCCGCGCGGATCGACACGTCGCTCCGGCTGGTTCGCGAGCCAGTCCATGTCGCCATGGCCGCCGGAGGCAATGAACTCGAGGAAGTGCTTTCCGGCCGCCTCGATCGTGCCGGGTGCGGTGACGCCGATGCAGTCGAAGCCGAGCGCGCGCGCCTCGCGTTCGAGCTGCGCTTTCAGTTCAGCCGGATCGGAGCTCAGAAATCCAGGTCCACGTAAGTCCGCGACGCCGGCACGCCGGCCAGCCATTCGCTCAGCAGCGGACGGAACGACGGACGGGATTTCACCCGCGCGTACCACGCCTTTGCCGCGTCGTCCTCGCTCCATGGCACGTCGCCCAGATAGTCGATCGCCGAGAGATGCGCCGCGGCGGCGAGATCCGCGTAAGTGAGCCGGTCGCCGGCGAGGAAGTTACGCGTCTGCGCCAGCCAGCCGATATAGGCCAGATGATAGCGCACATTGGCCTTGGCCGCGCGCATCACGTCGGCCGAAGGCGGTCCGCCGCCATTCTCCTCGCTCATGAAGCGCTTGTAGATGCGCTCGGTGACGAGTGGGTGCGAGACCTCCTCGAAGAATTTCTCGTTGAACCAGGCCATCAGCCGGCGCACCTCGACGCGCTCGGCGACCGTCTCCGGCATCAGGCGCTTGGGTCCCATCTCGGCGCCATAGGCCTCGTCGACATATTCGGCGATGATCGCCGCGCCCGGGATCGGCGGCTGCTCGTCGTCCAGCAACACCGGCGTCGTGCCGGCTGCGTTGAGCAGCAGAAATGCCTCGCGCCGTTCCCAGCTGCGTTCTTCGACCAGCTTGAGGTCGAGCCCGTATTCGCCCGCGATCAGGCGGATGAATCGCGAATGCGGACAGAACGGATGATGAAACAGCGTAAACATGAAGCCTTTGACTATTTGATGGTGCTTAAGAATCCATCAATGTTTGTGCGGCGCCACACTAGTCCTTCAAAACCGCGAAGCAAGTGCGTGATTTCGCATTTTACGATTGCGGCATGGGGGCGAATAGGCGAGAAGAGCCCCGCTTTTCCAGCCGAAATGGACCGTAAATATGTCAGACGCAATACGGGCAGTGATCCTCGGCATCATCGAGGGTGTGACCGAGTTCCTTCCCGTATCCTCGACCGGCCATTTGCTGCTCGCGGAGCGCTTCTTCCACCTCGGCGAAGGCGCCTTCTGGGATTCGTTTACGGTTCTGATCCAGCTGGGTGCGATCCTTGCGATCGTCGGGCTGTATTTCAGGAAGCTCTGGGATGTCGTCATCGGCTTCTTCACGGGCGATGCCTATGCGCGGCGCTTCGTCATCGGCGTGCTGGTGGCTTTCTTGCCTGCGGTCATCGTCGGCCTCGTCGCCGGCAAGTACATCAAGACCCTGCTGTTCAATCCCTGGGTCGTCTGCTTCACGCTGATCGTCGGCGGCGCCATCCTGCTCTGGGTCGACAAGCTCGATCTCAAGCCGCGCGAGCACGATGCCACCAGGTTCCCGCTGCTGATGTATCTCTATATCGGCATCGCGCAATGCGTGGCGATGATCCCGGGCGTGTCGCGTTCAGGGGCCAGCATCGTCGCCGCGATGTTCCTCGGCGCCGACAAGCGCGCGGCGGCGGAGTTTTCCTTCTTCCTCGCCATCCCCACCATGATCGGCGCGTTCGCCTACGATTTCTACAAGAACCGCGCCGAGATGACGATGGATCACATGAACATCGTCGCCATCGGCTTCGTGGTGTCGTTCATCACGGCGATCATCGTGGTCAAGACGTTCCTGGAATACGTCACCCGGCACGGTTTCGTGGTGTTCGCGTGGTGGCGTGTCATCGTCGGCACGCTCGGCCTGATCGCGCTGGCGCTCGGGCATTGAGATTTAAGGTCTGTAGCCAGTAGCCCGGATGGAGCGCAGCGCAATCCGGGGCCGACATTGTTTGTGGCACGATTCCCGGATTACGCTGCGCTCCATCCGGGCTACGTTCCGCCGCGTCTTCAACCTAATATCAGCTTTTGACCGGTAGGCAGTGTCCGGAGCGGGGTGGCCCGCGGGCGGAGCCGAAACCATGACCCTCGTCAGCGGCTGGGGGCGTTTCCCGGTCGTCGATAGCGATGTGCTGCGGCCGCGCTCGTTCGCGGCGGTCGGCGACGCCGTCTCGGCCGGCACCGTCGCGCGCGGCAGCGGCCGCGCCTATGGCGATGCCGCGATCGGCGCCGTCAGGACCGTCGCGATGACCGGCTTCGACCGGGTCCGGTCGTTCGATCCGGCCACCGGCCGCGTCCGCCTCGAGGCCGGTGTTCTCCTGTCGGACCTGATCGACACCTTTGGGCCGCGCGGCTTCCTGCCTTTCGTCGTGCCCGGCACGCGGTTCGTCTCGGTCGGCGGCGCCATCGCGGCCGACGTCCACGGCAAGAACCATCATTGCGAGGGCGGCTTCGGCCGCTACGTCGACAGCCTCCTGCTGCGCACCGGGCAGGGCGATGTCATCGAGGCCTCGCGCGAGCAGAATTCCGACGCCTTCTTTGCGACCGTCGGCGGCATGGGCCTGACCGGCATCATCCTCGAAGCGACGATGCGGCTGCGGCGGGTCGAGACGGGGTGGATCCGCGAGCGGGTGATCTCCGCGTCCGATCTCGATGCCGCGATGCGCGCACTCGAGGCGAGCAACGACGCGACCTATTCGGTGGCCTGGATCGACTGCGTGGCACGAGGGCGCGATCTCGGTCGTTCGCTGATCTATCTGGGCGAGCACGCGGGCAGGGACGAGCTGGCGGAAGGCGTCGACGCATTTCCGGTCGGCAGGAGTTCCGGCCTCAGCGTGCCGGTCGACCTGCCCTCGATGGCGCTGAACCGCACCAGCGTCCGTGCCTTCAACGAGCTCTACTACCGCATGGGCGCGCGGCGCGCCGGCGGCAGCCACGTGGTCTCGCTCTATCCGTATTTCTTTCCGCTCGACAGCATCGGTGACTGGAATCGCATCTACGGCAAGCGCGGCTTCCTGCAGCATCAATGCGTGATTCCGGAAGCGAACGCCCGTGCCGTGCTCGGCGATATCCTCGATCGCGTGGCGCGGCGCGGCGATGCCTCCTTCCTCGCCGTGCTCAAGAAGCTCGGCCAGGGCGACGGCATCCTGTCGTTCCCGCTGCCCGGCTACACGCTGGCGTTGGATTTCCCCGTCAAGGGCGACATCCTGAATTTTCTCGACGAGATCGATCGTCTGGTCGTTGCCGCCGGTGGACGGCTGTATCTGGCGAAAGATGCACGCCAGTCGCGCGCGACCTTCGCGGCGGGCTATCCTGCCTTGCAGCGCTTCAACGCGATCCGCAAATCGCTCGATCCCGCCGGCAACATACGTTCGAAACTTTCACAGCGTCTGCTTGATGAGGTCTAGGCCGTGACGTCACGCAAATCCGTCCTGGTGCTCGGTGGCTCCTCCGATATCGGTCGCGCCGCCGCGCGCGCCTTTGCCAAGCGTGGATACGATGTCGGGCTCGCAGGCCGCGACGTCGCGGCGCTGCAGCTTGACGCCGCCGATCTTCGCGCGCGCTACGATGTCGAGGTCGGCCTCCATCAATTCGATGTGCTCGACACCGCCGCGTTCGATCGGTTCGTCGCCGGCCTTCCCGTGCTGCCCGATGTCGTCATCTCGATCGTCGGCCTGCTGGGCACACAGGAGAACGCCGAGAACGATCTCGCTCACGCCACCACGATCATGCGCTCCAACTACGAAGGTCCGTCATTGATCCTCGGTCTGTTTGCGGAGAAGTTCTTGACCCGCGGCAGCGGCACGATCGTCGGCGTGTCCTCCGTCGCCGGCGATCGCGGCCGCGCCTCGAACTATGTCTACGGCTCGGCGAAAGCCGGCTTCTCCGCCTTCCTGTCGGGCCTGCGCGCCCGTGCCAGTCGCGGTGGCGTCCATGTCGTCACCGTGAAGCCCGGTTTCGTCCGCACCAAGATGACCGAAGGCATGAAGCTGATCGGCCCGCTCACGGTCGAAGCGCCGGTGGTCGGCGATGCCATCCTTGCCGCCGTCGAGAACAAGACGGACGTCGTCTATGTCAGCGGCAAATGGCGCCTCGTGATGCTGATCATCAAGGCGCTGCCGGAAGCGGTGTTCAAGAAGCTGAAGTTCTGAGGCTGCCGCCGCGGCGGTCTGCTGTCTGGCCCGGCTTGTCCCAAACTCGTCATGCCCGGGCTTGACCCGGGCATCCACGTCCTGCTGAAAATGCGGATGTGCGTGGATGGCCGGGTCAAGCCCGGCCATGACGGTGGAGAGAGCGGTGCTTCACACGCCCATGCGCTGGAATTGACCGGCGGCGCGGAAACGCCAGAGATATTGCGGGGCGATCGCTTCCAGCGAATCGGCTGATATGCCGAGCCCTTCCAGCGTCAGCCCGGCCGCCTTGGCCGTATCAGACACGACATTGTCGCGCTCGAGCAGCGTGACCTGGTCCGGCGTCAGCTTGAACGCGCCCGGTGCGAATTGCAGGAAGGCGGCCTTGAAGCGGGCGAGGCCGAACGACAGCGGGATCAGCATGCGCTCGCGGTCGGTGATGGCGAGGATAGCCTCGATGATCTCGCGCATGGTCAGCACTTCCGGCCCGCCGAGCTCGTAAGCGGCGCCCGCCTTGGTCTTGCCGTCGACGGCATCCGCGATCGCGGTGGCGACGTCGCCGACATAGACCGGCTGCATCTTGGTCTCGCCGCCGATCAGCGGCAGCACCGGCGACATCCGGGCCAGCGCGGCAAAGCGGTTGGTGAACTGGTCCTCGGGGCCGAACACCACGGAGGGGCGGAAGATCGTGGCCGAGGGCACCGCGGCCAAGACCGCGGCCTCGCCGGCCGCCTTGGCCCTGGCATAGCGGGAGGGTGATTCGGCATCGGCGCCGATCGCCGAGACATGCACCAGGCGGCTACCTGCCGCGGCGGCGGCCTTGGCGACGGTCTCGGCCCCTCTGGCCTGGACGGCGTCGAAGGTCTGCTCGCCGCCCTCGGCGAGGATCCCGACCAGATTGATCACGACATGCGAATCACGCAGCGCCGCCTCGACCGAGGCCGGATAGCGCAGATTCGCCTGCACGGTGTGGACCTGGCCGACCCGGCCGGAGGGCTGGAGGTATCCGGCGAGTTCCGGCCGCCGCACCGCAACCCGGACCCGGTAATCGCGCTTGCACAGAGCCCGGACGACATTCCGGCCCAAAAACCCCGATCCGCCGAAAACCGTGACGAGAGTTTCCAGATTCGATGCCATGGGAGCCATATCCTGCGGAAAAGAGTGCGTCTTGTCAGGCTTGTATCGGGCCGGTTTGCGATGCGCAATCGGCATCCCGAACCGGGCTCGAAGCATGAATTGACAACGGCGTCACCGAACCGTAGTAACCGCGTCCGTGCCCCAAACGGCATGCCCAGGTGGTGGAATTGGTAGACGCGCTGGCTTCAGGTGCCAGTGGCTTAACGGCCGTGAAGGTTCGAGTCCTTTCCTGGGCACCATTTGTTTCTGGATACCAAGCAATTCCAGATAGATGAGCCCTATCAAATTGTTGCGGCGGCCCGCCTAGACCGGCATCTCGAAAGAGAATGTCGTTTCGTTCGGCGTCGACACTGCACTCAATTTGCCGCCATGGGCCTGGGCGATCTGCGATGCGATGTAGAGACCAAGGCCTAGTCCCTGCTGGCTCGGCCGGTCGCCGCGCGTGTATGGTTTGAAGAGATTCGCGAGCGCCTTTTCTGATATGGGCGGCCCTTCGTTGGACACCGTCAGATCGAACGTTCCGTCCAAGGTCTTGGCAGAAACCCGGATCGGCCTTCCCCGGTCACCATACGCGACCGCATTCCCGAGCAGGTTCGAGAACAGCTGCCCCATCTTGCCGCGATCGCAGTTGATGGGCTCGGCGATCCGGATCGTTGAATTGATGCTTACGCTTGGCCAGGCAGTCCTGAACTCGGCGATGATCTGCTCCAGCACCGGCGTCAACGGCTGCTTCGCGTCCCGCCTGATCGTCAGGCCTCCACCGAGGCGGCCTCGCGCGAAGTCCATGATGTTTTCGACGATGCCGGCCATGCGATGAACGGCGTTCTGAACGCCGAGCGCGATTTCGGGTGCGCGCCCGGTATCGAGATTCTTCAGCAGGATGCGCATGCCCGCATCGACGGCGGCCAGTGGGTTGCGCAGATCGTGTCCCAAGACGCCGATGAACTGTTCGCGAAGCTCGGCTGTCTTGCGTTCGTCGACAAGATCGGCCTGGCTGGCGTGAAGATCGGTCTGGCTTCGTTCCAGACGCTGATTGAGTTCGAGCTGTGCGGCGATCAGCTCGGCCAGCAGCTGAAACGTGGTGAGTATTTCAGGCTTGCGAAGTTGCCGGGGAGTAGGGTCGATGGCGCACAGCGTTCCCCACACAGACCCGTCGATCAGGATGATGGGAGCGGAGATATAACTGCGAAATCCATACATCGCCGGGGTCGGGTGATCGCGGAAGGCGCCGTCGGTCTGCACGTCGTTGATGACCACGGTGTTGCCGTGCTGCCGGATCTCGTTGCAGATGGTCGTCTCGACACGCAGCTCTCCGCCTGGCTCGAGGCCGAAGGCAATGCTGTCCCGCACGGCGCAGCAAACCCAGTGATCCGACGTCACGCGAGCGATGGCAACGAAGCCCATGCCAGTGATGCGTGCCGCCAGATCCAGGATCTTGGGAACTGCCCCAATCTGCTGGACGGCATCCACGTCCGCCTTGATGTCAATTGCCATGGTCAACCCTGAAGCCCTGTTCCGACCAACGCAATTCTTCGCAAGATGTTCGGCGGAACGAAGCGCCCATTCAAAACTTGTGCTCGGTTATGCTGGAGCATATGTGTCCAATCTCAGTAAGCATAGGGACGTGATCCTGATCGTCGAAGACGACCTCCTCATCCGCATGAACGCGACTGACATGGTGCGGCAGATGGGCTTCGACGTGCTGGAGGCTGCGGACGCGGACGAGGCCGTCAAGCTCCTGGAGTCCGTGCCTGAAATCACCGTCGTCTTCACCGATATTCAGATGCCCGGATCGATGGATGGTCTTCGGCTTGCGGAGGTGATCAGACACCGGTGGCCACCCGTGCTGCTTCTGATTACGTCAGGACAGGTCAGCCCGGCCGCCGCCGACATCCCGCCCGGAGCGCAGTTCATCCCCAAGCCGTATTTCCCTGCCCAGCTTCACGAGCAGCTTGAAATGCTGGCCGGTGGGCGCGCGTAGCAGGCGGTGCTTCCGTCGCGCCGAACCGGACGCTCGTGCCTCACACCACGCTCTTCCCCGCCCGGTCCGCCACCTCCTTCTGCACGAAATACATCGCGATCAGCGTGACGAGCGTCGTGGTGACCACGACGTAGCCGATCTGCTCGAAATGGAGCAGCGAGCCGTCCGGTCCCTGCGCGACGATCGCAGCCGCCAGCACCGAGCCGAGCCCGCCGGAGAGCTGCTGCAGCGAGGCGCTGACTGCGCTGAACGAGCCGCGCTGACTGGGGTCGGGGATCGCCGATATCAGCGCCTGCGACGGGATCATGCGCGAGAAGATGCCGACGAACATCAGCACGTTGACGGTGATCGCGGTCGCGAGCGTGACGTGGCCGAGATGGGTGTAGATCAGCACCATGATCACGGTCATCACGCAGCCGAACACGAAGGTCGGGTATTTGCCGAAGGCATCGCTGGCCCGGCCGACCAGGGGCCCCGTGACGATGCTGAACAGGCCGGAGACGAGATAGATCGTCGGCAGATGCGCCATGTCGATGCCGAGATTGTTCACGGTGAAGGCGCTGGAGAACGGCATCAGCATGTATCCGCCCGTCGCCAGCAGCGTCGTGACGGCGAACGCCAGGGTGTAGCGCGGCTGTGCAACGGTCGCGATCAGATGGTGGAACGGGTTTCTGTCCTGCTTCAGCTTCAGATGCGCATCGACCGGCTCCATGGCGAAGGCGATGACGGCGATCGCGACGATCGACACGATGACGATCGCGATGAAGCAGATATGCCAGCTCCAGTGATTGGCGAGAAACAGTCCGGCGGGAATGCCGAGCACCTGACTCGCCGCGAACGCGGTCTGGATGAATCCCATCACGCGGCCGCGCATGTTGAGCGGGAACAGATCGGTGACGATGGCGAGCACGACCGAGCCGATCACGCCGCCGAACAAGCCGGTCACGATCCGGCCCATCAGCAGCACATGGTAGTTCGGCGCGGCGGCGCACAGCATCGTGCCGAGCGTGAAGCCGACATAGAAGAACAGCAGGAGCCGCTTGCGATCGAAGCGGTCGGCGAAGCCGGCGGCGAGGATGCCCGACAATCCGGCGCTAAACGCGTAGGCCGACACGGCGACGCCGAATTGCGCAGCCGTGATGTTGAGCGCGGGCATCAGGATGGCGCCGAGCGGCGACATGATGATGAAGTCGAGGATGATCGTGAACTGCGTGAACGCGAGCAGCGCGATGAGGAGCACCTGGTAGCGCGAGAAGCCGCGCTGGCGTTCCGATGGGTCGTCGATCGGCGCGGCGAGCGTCTGTTCGGTCATGGGCACCTGATTCAGGGTGAGGGGAGGGAAACTGGCAGATAGGGTGGACCAGCATGAATTCCACGGGGCGCGCGCCGTTGGCTCGGCCGAATCGGGCAGTTCGAGCGCCGCTGTGGGTTCCATGCAACATCCGGGCCCTCCGCCGACGGTCCCCTCCTCGCGAAAAGGAGTGCGCTGACTGAGAAGCCGGCATCGGGCGGGCCCCCATGAACATGGGAGGACGCGATGCCGCGCAGGCCTTTGCGCATCATGCGTCTTCCCAAAACCCTGGGCCGCGTGCTTTGTCGCGAAGGCGTCAAATGCATTGGCGTGGTGACGGGCTGGGACTGGAAGTGACGGCGGTCTTCATTCTTCTTCTTGCCGGTTGCGGGTTTGGGAGACGGGGGAACCGACATGATGATTTCACCGCGGAAGCGAGTCACCGCTTGTCTGGCAACAACGCTCATTGCCGTGATCACGGCCTGCGCCGGCGGTCCGGACGCCCGGGCTCAGTTCGTGTGCGTGGATGGTGCCGCGTCTGAGCAAGGCGCCACGGCTGCCGGCTCAGGGGGCAATTTTGCCTGCGGGCCCTCCGCTTCCGCGGTGGGTACGGGCAGCAATAACTCCGCGATCGGGGCCGGCGCTAACGCCAGCGGCGATAGCAGCTCCAATGGAGCGACGGGAAACAATGCCAACGCCAGCGGCAACAACAGCTTCAACAGCGCGACCGGGGTGGGAGCCATCGCCAGCGGTGATGGCAGCAAGAACATGGCGTCCGGAAACAACGCGCAAGCCAGCGGTGACAACAGCAACAATATCGCGGCTGGCGCTGGAGCCAATGCCAGCGGCAACAACAGCGGTAATCTTGCGTCGGGGCTGACGGCCCTCGCCAACGGAGACAACAGCAGGAACGTCGCGACCGGGCGCAGTTCCAATGCCTCCGGCAACAACAGCAGAAATCTTGCGAGCGGGTTCACCGCCAAGGCTTACGGCGACGCCAGCGCCAACACCGCGACGGGGAGCAACGCCAACGCCTTCGGCAACGGCAGCGGCAACATCGCGACCGGCCCCAACTCCAACGCGACCGGCGACAACAGCTTCAATATCGCGACCGGCCTGAATACCAACGCGAGCGGATCCGGAAGCAACAACGTCGCCACCGGCAACGCCGCCATCGCATTTGGCGCCAACAGCTCCAACGCGGCGACCGGCTATCTCGCGAATGCCAACGGCGCCAATTCGAGGAATATCGCGAACGGGGCGCAATCCAATGCCAGCGGCACCGGCAGCTTCAACATTGCGGTCGGAAACGGCGCCAATGCGAGCGGAAACGGTGTCGCGAACACCGCGGTGGGCAACGGCTCCAACGCCACCGGCGCGAATTCCTCGGCCTTCGGCAACGGTGCCTCGGCGACCTTCGCGAACGCGACCGCGATCGGCAATGGCGCCACCGCGACGCGCGCGAACCAGCAAGTGTTCGGCACCGCGAGCAACACCTACACGATGACGGGCCTCACCTCGGCCGCGAGCACGGCTGCGCAATCCGGACCGGTGCAGCTGGTCACGACGGATGCGGCCGGCAATCTCGCCGCGACCTCGCTCAGTGCGCTCGGGCTTGCTGGCTCCGGCGACATCGCAAACATCAACAGCCAGCTCGCCGGCATCAATGCCCGCCTCAACGAAATCGACGGCAGGACCGGCAAGGCCATCAACGGCGTCGCCATGGCCTTTGCGATGTCCGGCTCGCCCTGGCTGATGCCGTCCGAGAAGATCGCGATGAGCATGAACTGGGGTACCTTCCAGAACACCAATGCGCTCTCCATGAGCGCGGCGCTACGCGTCAGCGAGAACGTGCAGGCAAGCGGCGGCCTGACCTACGGCACCAATGGCGGCGGATTAGGGGGCCGCGTCGGAATGCGCGTCGGCTGGTGATGCGGGCTTTGGCAATCCCATGCAACTGATCGTGCGCGCCGCGTTGGCACTGGCGCTGCTGCTGAGCGGAAGCGACGGCACCTGGGCTCAACAGAAGACGCAAGCGCCGGCCGCGGCTCCCGCGCCGCCGTCGCTGCCCGTCTCGCTGGAGCAGGCGCTCTATTTGATCCGCTCGACACTGCTCACGCTCAACGATGCCAACCGCACCGGCAATTATACCGTGCTGCGCGACCTCGCCGCGCCCGATTTCCAGGCGCGCAACACCGCCGCCGATCTCGGGCTCAATTTTCTCGATTTGCGGCGTCGCAATTTCGACCTCTACGGCGTTGCATTGCTGGCACCGCAATTCACCGACGCGCCCGCGCTCGACCCGCAGGGCATGCTGCGGCTTGCGGGCTATTTTCCGACCCAGCCGCAGCAGATCAAATTCGATCTCACCTTTCAGATCGTCGCCGGGCAATGGCGCCTGTTCGCGATCGCCATCGCCACGCCCGACGCCGCATCGGCGCAACCGCAGCCCCAGGCGGCGCCCGCCAGGCCGGCCGCGCCGGCGCAGAAGAAGTCGCCGTGAGAGCAGGGCCGTACCTCTTTTATCACTCTGATAAGAATGGAGTTCTTGCTAAAATCCAGCGCGCTTGACCGCGCGGGCTTGCGCGGCCCTCCGCCCGATTAAGCCGCCCTTAGCGAATGCCCCCTAGGCTCGCGGCCATCCATGTCCCTGCTCCCCGGCCGGATGCCGGTCATTTGCGTCAGTTAAGAGCGTTTTCGGATGGAGCAGCCTGCCCGACAGTACGAGCCTAGCGCCCCCGCACCGACGGGGGCGTCGGCGCGGACGCTTCTCGTCGATCTCGAAGGCGGCCTGCTGCGATCCGAATTGCTGATGGAGGCGCTGTTCTCCAGCCCCGGCCGGATGCTGGCGCGCTTTGGCGCGGGTGGACGAGCGGGCATGGCGGCGCTCACCAGCATCCTGGCGAAGGCCGAGATCGACTACGCCCATCTGCCCTACGATTCCGAGGTGCTGAACCAAGCACTGGCGGCGCGGGCGCGGGGCGAGAAGATCTATCTGGTCGCCGACCGCCTCGCCCGTCATGCCGCAGGCATCGCCGCGCATCTCGGCTTCGACGGCGTGGTTGCGCCGGCCGATCTCGCCGAGGGCGACCTTCCCTTCGATCGCGCCTTCATCGCGCGTATCGGCACGCGCGGCAGCAAGCGTGCGAGCTTCAGGACCTGGGCCAAGGCGCTGCGCGTCTATCAATACGCCAAGAACACGCTGGTGTTCGTGCCCGTGATCACCGCGCATCAGCTCAACTTTGCCTCGCTCGGCTCCGCGCTGCTGGCGTTCCTGGCGTTTTCGGCCTGTGCGTCGGGCGCCTATCTGATGAACGATCTGCTCGATCTCGCCGCCGACCGGCAGCATCCGACCAAGCGCCATCGCGCGCTCGCGGCCGGCGACTTGCCGATCTCCTCGGCGCTGTCGGCGATCCCCGCGCTGTGGCTGTTCGCGGTCATCGCCGGCCTTTGCATCTCGCCGCTGTTCCTCGGCGTGCTCGGCGCCTATCTCGCCACCACGATCGCCTATTCGCTCGTGCTCAAGCGCAAGATGCTGGTCGACATCGTCACCCTCGCCGGCCTCTACACGCTCCGTATCGTCGCCGGTGCGGTCGGCGTCGGCGTGGTGCTGTCGGAATGGCTGCTGATCTTCTCGCTGTTCGTGTTCACCTCGCTGGCACTGATCAAGCGCTTCAGCGAGCTCAGCATGCGCGAGAGCGCAGGGCTCGCCGATCCCTCCAACCGCGACTACAGGATCACCGATCTGCAAATCATCGCCGCGATGGCGGCCGCGAGCGCGATGAACGCGGTGACCGTGTTCTCGCTCTACGTCTCCTCGACCGCGGTGATGCCGCTGTACAGCCGGCCCTGGATGCTGTGGCTGCTCACCCCGCTGCTGCTCTACTGGTTCGGCCGCGCCCTGATGATGGCGCATCGCCGCGAGATGCCCGACGATCCGATTCTCTACGCTTTCCGCGACGGCCCGAGCCGCATCACGGTCGCGGCGATGATCTGCATCATGCTGGCGGCGATCTGACCGAACCCCGTGCTTGCGCGGCCCGCCGGCAATGGCTACATCGCGGGCAATCCGAATTAGTTATCGTGCCGACGCAACCGATTCGACCCGAGGTTTTGAAGCGCCATGACCGTACGCCTGCACCGCGGCGACCTGCCCGACCTGTCCCGCTACACCGGAGCGGTGGCGATCGACACCGAGACCATGGGGCTGAACCCGCACCGCGACCGGCTCTGCGTGGTGCAGCTCTCGCCCGGCGACGGCAGCGCCGACGTGGTGCAGATCCCCAAGGGCCACACCGACGCGCCGAACCTGAAGGCGCTGCTGGCCAATCCCGCCATCACCAAGATCTTCCACTTCGCGCGGTTCGACGTCGCGGTGCTGTACCAGACCTTCGGCGTCATGACCGGGCCGATTTATTGCACCAAGATTGCCTCCCGCCTGACCCGCACCTACACCGACCGCCATGGCCTGAAAGACCTCGTGCGCGAGGTGCTCAATGTCGACCTGTCCAAGCAGCAGCAATCCAGCGACTGGGGTTCCGACAGCCTGACCGAGCCACAGCTCGCTTATGCCGCATCCGACGTGCTGCATCTGCATGCCTTGCGCGAACGGTTGGATGCCATGCTGGTCCGGGAGGGCCGCACCCAGCTGGCAAAAGCCTGTTTCGACTTCCTGCCGACCCGGGCCCTGCTCGACCTCCAGGGCTGGGAGGAAGAGGACATTTTCGCGCATTCCTGAGCCCTGGCCCGCCGGTTAGACTTTGGGCTGCGCCCCGTTTCGGACACTTTCGTGCGGCCTGTCCAGGCCCGGTATGCCCAAGGCTTATTTGTCCAAGGCTTGTTTGTCCGAGGCTTGTTTGTCCGAGGCTGCAAATCGGGGGCATGACGGGTACAATGGATCGCCCCTCAACCCGGCCTGGCGAGCGACACCTCAGGAGCCCTGGTGAATTCGGCCCACAGTCCCACCTACGACGCCGCGCTTGCGGCGAAGTTTGCCAGCGCGGCGCGCCACAGCCGCCTGGTGCGGATTCTGCGGGTCTCGGTTCCGGCGACGGTGGTCGTGGCCATGGCCGTGATCATCTACATCGCGTTCTTCAACAAGTTCAGGATGCCGGAGCTGCCGCTCACCGTCGAGAACATGGTGGTGTCGGGCACCAAGATCACGATGGAATCGCCGCATCTGTCCGGCTTCACGCCGGATCAGCGGCCCTACGAGCTCTGGGCCAAGACCGCGACGCAGGACATCACCGATCCCGATCATGTCGATCTCAATGATTTGCGCGCCAAGGTGCTCATGGAGGATCAATCGACCCTGTTCCTCGATGCCCGCACTGGCCGCTTCGACAACAAGCAGCAGCAGCTCGATCTGCACAAGGACATCTTCCTGCGCACCTCCACCGGTTATGAGGCGCGGCTGAACTCCGCCTTCGTCGACATGAACAAGGGCACGGTGTCCTCGGACGAGCGTGTCGACGTCAAGCTGACCAACGGCACGCTGACCGCGGACCGCCTGCGCATCACCGAAGGCGGCAACGTCATCCGTTTCGAAGGCAATGTTGTGATGCATCTGGACAAGCTGGACGAGCCGGCCGCACAGCCTGCGCCGGTCGAGCCTGCGCCGCCCGTGAAGACGCGTACGCCTCAGAACAAGTCTGCCAATTCAAAGTGATTTTCATGATGAAGTCTTTTCCGCGGGACACTGTCGTCGGCAAGCTCGCGCTCGTCGCCGGCCTTGTGCTGCTTGCATCCGGCGCAGCGCGCGCACAGAGCTCGGCAAGCGTTCCCAACGCGATGCAGGGCTTCTCGCAGAACCGCGACCAGCCGATCCAGATCGAGGCCGCCGCGCTCGAGATGCACGACAAGAAGAAGGAGGCGACCTTCTCCGGCAATGTGAAGGTCATCCAGGGCGACACCACCATGACCTCGAAGACGCTGGTGGTGTTCTACGAATCGGGTGGCGGTGACAAGCCGGCCACGCCCCAGCCTGCGGCCAAGGGGACAAAGGAGGCGACCAAGGGCGCGCCGATGCAGTCGGCGCAGCCGGGCCCCGGCGGCAGCTCCTCGATCAAGCGGCTGGAGGCGCACGGCAACGTCGTGGTCACCCAGAAGGACCAGGTTGTGACCGGCGAGACCGCCGTGTTCGACACCAAGACCAATCTCATCACCATGCTCGGCGGCTCGGGCCCGGTGGTCCTGACGCAATGCAAGAACGTGATGCGGGGCGACCGGCTGAAGGTCGACATGACGACCGGTGTGTCGCGCGTGGAATCGGACAGCGGCCGGGTTCAGGTCCTGCTGCCGCAGGGTGCCGGCAATGATTGCGGTTCGGGCAAGCCTGGCGGCGCGCCGCCTCTGCAGCTGCCCGGCGCAAGTAAACCGAAGTAAAATCAAAAGCTTGGATAAAGAGCTCCCGAACCGAGGTTGAAGCTTGGCCGGCGAGACTGTATCTAGCGCGCAGGGCTTTCGAAGCGGGGACCGCCGCTTTTCGGGCGTGTTTCACTGGGCATGAGACATCCCTTCACTCATGCTGCGTCGGCTCATCGAAAGGCCGGTGCGGCAGACCGCGCGAATTCGCGCGGGATCGTCGCGAAAGGCTAGAAGGCGGGGATGGTCGATCTTTTCAGCATGTTCCGTCGGCGCCCCGCCAAGCGCGGCCGGCCAGGATTTGCGCGTCAGGACATCACCGCGCTCGGTGACAGCGTCGGTGGGCTGGTGGCCAGCCCGATCAGGGACGCGACGCCGATGGCGCGCGACCAGGCGATGCCGGCGTCCGGCCAGTTCCAGGGTGACTATCAAGGCGACTATCAGACCGAGCCGCGTCCGCAGGCCGTCCACCCTTTGAGGAACGCCGCCAGGTCGAATGGCGACGGCGGGCCTCAGCTCCTGAAGCGGCCGGGCTTCCTGGCTGTGCATAGCGTGGAAAAGGCCTATGGCAGCCGCCAGGTGGTGCGCGGTGTCAGCATCTATGTGCGCCGCGGCGAAGCGGTCGGCCTGCTCGGCCCGAACGGCGCCGGCAAGACCACCGTGTTCTACATGATCACCGGCCTGATCAAGGCCGACCGCGGCGCGATCGAGCTCGACGGCCACGACGTCACCAAGCTGCCGATGTACCAGCGCGCGCGGCTCGGCATCGGCTATCTGCCGCAGGAGGCCTCGATCTTCCGCGGCCTCACTGTCGAGCAGAACATCCGCGCCGTGCTCGAAGTGGTGGAGCCCTCGCGCAAGAAGCGCGAGGAGCAGCTCGATTCCCTGCTCGACGAGTTCAACATCACCCGCCTGCGCAAATCGCCGTCGATCGCGCTGTCAGGCGGCGAGCGTCGCCGCGTCGAGATCGCACGTGCGCTGGCGACCCGGCCGAACTACATGCTGCTGGACGAGCCCTTCGCCGGCATCGACCCGATCGCGGTCGGCGACATCCAGGACCTCGTCCGCCATCTCACCAATCGCGGCATCGGCGTGCTCATCACCGACCACAATGTGCGCGAGACGCTCGGTCTCACCGATCGCGCCTATATCGTCTATGCCGGGGAGATCCTGACCGAGGGGAGTCCGGATGAGATCGTCGCCGATCCGGACGTGCGCCGCCTTTACCTTGGCGAGGAATTCCGCCTCTAGCCCGTTTTTGCGTTTCGTCAAGACGTGTACATCGGGCCCGGACTAGGATAAGCAAAAATCGGACCAAATTTTTGGGAACGGTTCTTGCTTCATGGCGCTTACGCAGAGATTAGAGTTCCGGCAATCGCAGTCGCTGGTCATGACGCCGCAGCTGATGCAGGCGATCAAGCTGCTGCAATTGTCCAATCTCGATCTCACGACCTTCGTGGAGGAGGAGCTCGAGCGGAACCCGCTGCTGGAGCGGGCCAACGACGAGGCCCCCGCGGGCGAGGCCCCGGCCGAGGCTGGCCAGTACAGCGATAGCGACGATTTCGGCGGCGGCCACAGCGACGAGCCGGGCGGCGGTCCGGGCGAGGCGTTCGAGCCGGGCCAGGAAGAATGGATGAGCAAGGATCTCGGCACCCGCGCCGAGATCGAGCAGACCCTGGATACGGGCCTGGACAACGTCTTCTCCGAGGAGCCCGCCGAGGCGGCGGCGCGCAATGCCCAGGACGCCGCGCCGACCACCTATACGGAATGGGGCGGCGGCGCATCGGGTGACGAAGACTACAATCTCGAAGCTTTTGTCGCGGCCGAGACAACATTGTCGGACCATCTCGCCGAGCAGCTGTCCGTCGCTTTCACGGGTGCGGCGGAGCGCATGATCGGCCAGTACCTGATCGACCTCGTCGACGAGGCCGGCTATCTGCCGGCCGACCTCGGCCAGGCCGCCGAGCGTCTTGGCGCATCGCAAGCCGACGTCGAGGGCGTCCTTGCCGTGCTGCAAAAATTCGATCCGCCCGGCGTCTGCGCGCGCAATTTGAGCGAGTGCCTCGCGATCCAGCTCCGCGAGCTCGACCGCTACGATCCCGCGATGCAGGCCCTGGTCGAGCATCTCGATCTCCTCGCCAAGCGCGACATCGTGGCACTTCGAAAGCTCTGCGGTGTCGACGACGAGGACATCGCCGACATGATCGGCGAGATCCGCCGCCTCAATCCCAAGCCCGGCATGAAGTTCGGCTCGGCGCGTCTGCAGACCATGGTGCCGGACGTCTATGTCCGCCCGGGTCCGGACGGCGGATGGCATGTCGAGCTCAACAGCGACACCTTGCCGCGCGTGCTGGTCAACCAGACCTATTATTCCGAGCTGTCGAAGAAGATCGGCAAGGACGGCGACAAGTCCTACTTCACCGACGCGCTGCAGAACGCGACCTGGCTGGTGCGCGCGCTCGACCAGCGCGCCCGCACCATCCTGAAGGTCGCGACCGAGATCGTGCGCCAGCAGGACGGCTTCTTCACCCATGGCGTGGCGCATCTGCGGCCGCTCAATCTGAAGGCCGTGGCCGACGCCATCCAGATGCACGAATCCACGGTGTCGCGCGTCACCGCCAACAAATACATGGCGACCAATCGCGGCACGTTCGAATTGAAATATTTCTTCACGGCCTCGATCGCCTCGGCCGACGGCGGCGAGGCACATTCCGCGGAAGCCGTGCGTCACCACATCAAGCAGCTGATCGATTCGGAGGAGCCCGCGGCGATCCTGTCCGACGACACCATCGTGGAACGCTTGCGCGCCTCGGGCATTGATATTGCCCGCCGCACGGTCGCGAAGTACCGCGAAGCCATGCGCATTCCGTCCTCGGTGCAACGCCGCCGCGACAAGCAGAGCGCTCTTGGTAACGTCCTCTCCACCGCTTTGTCCGATCGTTCCCGCAACACCGAACCGGCCTGATTGCGCTGGCGCGAAATCGCGCTACTCTCCTCCATTCGCGACCGATCCAATCTTGG
Source organism: Bradyrhizobium nitroreducens (assembly GCF_002776695.1). Lineage (GTDB taxonomy): Bacteria > Pseudomonadota > Alphaproteobacteria > Rhizobiales > Xanthobacteraceae > Bradyrhizobium > Bradyrhizobium nitroreducens. The sequence goes on along the minus strand of NZ_LFJC01000003.1, from coordinate 4,103,587 downwards.
CAAGCAAACCAAGCGAGGCATCACATGACTCTTCGGATTTCGGGCAAGAGCGTCAGTGTCGGCGAGGCCCTGCGCGGCCGCGTGACCGACCGGACTGAAGAGGTCCTGCGCAAATATTTCGACGGTAATTATTCCGGCCACATCACGCTCAGCAAGGACGGCTTCGGCTTCCGCACCGACTGCGCGCTGCATCTGGATTCCGGCATCACGCTGGAAGCCGATTCGAACGCGCCGGACGCCTATGCCAGCGCCGACCAGGCTCTCGTGATGATCGAGAAGCGCCTCAAGCGCTACAAGAGCCGCCTCAAGGACCGGTCGGCCCGCAAGGCCCATGTCGCCTCCGCCGCGCTCGCCGCCCTGGACGCCACGGCTTACGTGCTGGAGGCGCCGGGTGAGGGCGAGGACGAGGAGGAGGTCACCGGCTACAGCCCCGTCATCATCGCCGAATCGACCACCTCCCTGAAGCCGCTGTCGGTCAGCGAGGCCGTCATGGAACTCGACCTCAGCGGGGCACCCTGCCTGGTATTCCAGCATGGCTCCAGCGGCCGGGTGAACATCATTTACCGCCGGGCTGATGGCAATGTCGGCTGGATCGACCCGCCTGGTGCGAAACCGGACGGCAAGGCGGGCGGTTGAGGCAGAAACCGGAGCCCCGTATGATCCCCAGGGCTTAACAATGACCGGGCAAAGCCGCACGCGGCAGTTGGCACCGGGATTGCGTTGGAGTAGAAGCGCCCCACATCAGGATCGGGGCTAAGTCCCCCTCCTGCTTCACCTTCTCGCGCCGGCCCGGCGTGGTTTCTCTCCAAGCCGGCCATTTCGGAACCTGACGGTCTAATTCACCTCGGAAAGCTCCATGCCGATTACCGATCTGGTCGCGCCCGAGGCGATTCTCCCGGCATTGAAGGTCAACAGCAAGAAGCAGGCCTTGCAGGAGCTCGCGGCCAAGGCCGCCGAGCTGACTGGGCAGAACGAGCGTTCCGTGTTCGAAGTGCTGCTGCAGCGTGAGAAGCTCGGCACCACCGCGGTCGGCTATGGCGTTGCCATTCCGCACGGCAAGCTGCCCAAGCTGGAAAAGATCTTCGGCCTGTTCGCACGCCTCGATCGTCCGATCGATTTCGAGGCCATGGACGGCCAGCCCGTCGATCTGGTCTTCCTGCTGCTCGCCCCCGAAGGTGCCGGCGCCGATCATCTCAAGGCGCTCGCCCGCATCGCCCGCCTCCTGCGCGATCAGGACATCGCGAAAAAACTCCGCGCCTCGCGCGATGCCCATGCGATCTATTCCGTGCTGGCCCTGCCGCCGGCGACCGCGGCTTAACGTAGCCTTTCTTCTTGCCTGCCGGACCGGATCGATTCCGGTCGTTTGGCGTGCGCGGCGTTGGCCGTGTCGGGCCGACCCCGATCGATCTCCGGCAACCGCCGCCTGCAGACCATCGTGTTCCC